>OZ241182.1:1637500-4018607 GCA_965199595.1 Acetobacteraceae bacterium | reverse complement strand
CCCGGGGCCGGGCGGACCAAGACCGGCCGATTGTGGGTCTATGCGCGCGACGACCGACCGTTCGCCGGAACCGCCCCGCCCGCGGTGCTGTACCGCTACACGCCGGACCGCCGCGGCGAACACCCTCGGGCGCATCTGGCCGGGTTCCGTGGCATTCTCCAGGCGGATGGCTATGCCGGGTTCACCGGGCTCTACCAGGCGGGAGGTGTCCAGGAGGCGGCCTGTTGGGCACACGCCCGGCGCAAGCTGCATGAGGTGTATGAGGCCGCGAAGTCGCCGCTGGCCCATGAGGCGCTGACCCGCATCGCCGCCCTTTACGCCATCGAGCGCGACATCCGTGGCCGCCCGCCTGCCGAGCGGCAGCAGGCGCGCGAGACCAGGTCCACTCCGCTGATGCGGGAGCTGCACGAGTGGTTCACAGCCACGCTGCGCCGCATCCCCGGCAAGGGCGCTCTGGCAGTGGCGATCCGCTACAGCCTGTCCCGCTGGGATGCGCTTACCCTGCCGCTGCGGGACGGGCGGGCCTGCCTGGACAACAATGGCGCCGAGCGCGCGATCCGTCCGGTGGCGCTGGGGCGCAAGAACTACCTGTTCGCCGGATCGGACAGCGGGGGCGAGCGGGCCGCCGCGATCTACAGCCTGATCACCACGGCCAAGCTGAACGGCCGCGATCCCGAGGCGTATCTGCGCACCGTGCTGACCCGCATCGCCGACCACCCGGTGAACCGGGTTGCGGAGCTGCTGCCGTGGGCGTTGAACGCTTGATGGCGATCGACCCGGTCACGCGACTCGAAGACCTCGATGAGCGTCTCTCCGCCCTCCCGGGCGAGCCCATGTTGGCGAGCACGCTGGACGGGTTCGTGGCCGGGCTCCTCGTCTGCCCCACGCTGATCCTGCCCGGCGAATGGCTGCCGGAGGTCTGGAGCGCCAACGCGGCCACCGACCCGGAGCCGGTGTTCGAGACCGAGCAGCAGGCCAAGGACGTCACCAGGCTCATCATGGCGCACTACAATGCCGTATCGCGTGCGTTGCACGCCGGGCGCGGCCGCTACGAGGTGGTCTACGATGTCGACACCCGGAACGACGACACGATGTGGGAGATCTGGATCGAAGGGTTCGCCCGGGCCATTGCGCTGCGGCCATCGAGCTGGGACAGCATGGCCGCAGCCGACCGAGGCACCCGTGCGGCCCTGGCGGGCTTGAAGGCGCTGATCGAGATCGCCGACGGAACCAGCAGCCAGGCCAAGACGGAGATCGACGAGCTGACCAGGATGGCGCCCGACCTGATCCCCACCTGGGTCGATGACCTCCACGCCTGGCGGGTCGCGCAGCCCCATGCAGCTACGGGCAGATCAAGCATGCCGGGCGGCAGCAAAGTCGGCCGCAACGAGCTTTGCCCGTGTGGATCAGGGCGAAAATACAAGAAGTGCTGCGGCGCAAACTGACTCTCACGTCACAACCGGTGCCGAGCAGCAGAACGCCGTAGTCACCACATGACGCTTACGGTGTTGGCTGGGCCTGGTTGGTGAGGGTCTCAGGCAGCCTGGTTGATGGCGGCGGCTCTGGTTGCAGCCCAGTTCCAAGGCAGCAGATCGTCGAGGCGCTGGACTTGGTGTTCGGCAATGCGGGCCAGCACGTCGGCAAGCGAGGCTTACGGATCGACGTCGTTCACCTTGGCGGTGACGATCAAGCTGTAGATCACCGCGGCGCGCTGCCCGCCACGATCCGAGCCGTAGAACAGCCAGGACCGGCGCCTATCAAGCGACATCAGGAACCCATCCGGGGGCGACACCGAGAACCCGGCCACCTCCGCTGCTGTGATGCCTCGGCGGATGCCGGTGCGGGTGTTGCCTTGATCAGCCCCGAGCGGCGCTTCTCGCGCAGCCGGTAGCTGTCACCGCGGCTGGTGAGCACATGGCTGTGGTGCAGCAGCCGGTCCAGGATGGCGGTCGCCACCGCCTGGTCGCCCAGCATCGTGCCCCAGTCGCCCACGGCCCGGTTGGACGTGATCAGGATGCTGCCCTTCTCGTAGCGGCGGCTGATGAGCTGGAACAGTAGGTGGGCCGCTGCGGGCTCGAACGGCAGGTAGCCGAACTCGTCCATGATCAGCAGCTTCGGCTTGGCCAATTGCGCAAGCCGCTGTTCCAGCCTCCCCTCCGCATGCCCCCTGACCAGCGTCGTCACCAGGGACGTCGCCGGGGTGAACAGCACCGAGTAGCCGTGCCGGATCGCCTCGCGCCCCAGGACAATCGCGAGGTGCGTCTTGCCCACGCCGGGCGGACCCTGGATCAGCAGGGCGTCGCCATTGGCGACCAGCGGCAGGCGGCCAGGTCGCGCACCTGCTTGGCGTCCAGCGAGGGCTGGGCAGCGAAGTCGAACCCCTCCAGCGTGCGCTGGTGCGGGAACTTCGCGATCCCGGTGCCCATCTGGATGCGCCGCTCCTCGCGGTGCGACACCTCCGCCCGGCACAGCAGCGCCAGCGTCTCGCGCAAGCTGAGGTCGCCCCGTGCCGCCTCGTCCAGCAGCCCGTCGAGCCGGTCACGCATCGCCATCAGCTTGAGCCGTGCCAGCATGTCCGGCAGGGCATCCACCTCGACGCTCACCAGCCACCTCCCGCCGCCTGCTCGTATTCAGCCAGGGGGCGGAGCAGATCGATGCCGGGCAGCACGGCGGGCGATCGCGATACAAAATCGCGTTCATGGGCAGGATCCGGCCGACACGGCACGATGCCGTGCAAGTGAGCGCGGCCGACGGCCCGCTCCCGGCGGCCAAGATGTCAATCAGCGTTGAATAGTTTTCAGGTTCTGGAGTGCGCCCCTGCGGGTGGACAGGGTCAGGCTGCTGTTTTGACCTGGTCACGTCCGTCAACGTGGTGGAATTTGCGGTGTAGTTGAGGTGGCCAGGGATCAAGCGGCCACGGTGGAAATCTGTGGTGGGATGGCATCGATCAGCGGCGGTGTGAGTTCGGCCATGACCTCGGTCTGCATGTAGCGGTGCTGGAGCTGCCACTCGTCGTTGGCTTCCAGCAGCACCGCACCGATCAGCCGGATGATGGCACCCTCGTTGGGGAAAATGCCGACCACGTCGGCCCGGCGCTTCACCTCCTTATTCAGCCGCTCCAGCGGATTGGTGGAATGCAGCTTGGCCCGGTGCGATGCGGGGAAGTCCATGTGGGCCAGCACGTCGGCCTCGCTCTCGTCGATGAACGCGCCGAGCTTCGGCCACTTGCCCCGGAGCTGGTCGGCGACATGGCGCAGTGTCTGGCTGGCGGACGCGCGGTCGGCCTGGATGAACGCCTGACGCAGTGCCGCCGAGACCATGTTCTGCTGGGCTTTCGGGACGTAGGACTGAGCGTTGCGCATCCAATGAACCCGGCAGCGCTGCCAGGTGGAGTTCATGACCCGGCGGATCGCCGCCTTGAGACCCTCGTGGGCGTCGGAGATCACCAGCTTGGTGCCACGCAGGCCCCGGCGCACCAGGCTTTTCAGGAACGTAGCCCAGAAGGTCTCCGCCTCCGACGGCCCGATATGCAGCCCGACGATCTCGCGCTTGCCGTCCGTGCTGACCGCCACGGCGATTATCGCGGCCACACTGGTGATCCGCCCACCCTCGCGCTGCTTGAGGTAGGTGGCGTCCAGCCACAGGTAGGGCCAGTCGCCGACCAGTGGGCGCTCCAGGAAGGCGCTCACCCGGTCGTCGATGTCCTTACACAGCTTGCTCACCGTGCTCTTGCTGATCCCGGCCAGGCCCATTGCCTGCACCAGGTCGTCCACACGCCGGGTCGACACGCCGCCAATCCAGGCCTCTCTGCGACAGCGATGCTGTCGCTGGGATGACGGCCACCAGGGCTTTCTCCGACGTTTTGCGCGGCTCCAGGAACGGCGGAAAGTAGCTGCCCTGGCGCAGCTTGGGGATCCGGAGCTGCAGGCTCCCTCCGCTGCTATTTCACCTGCTTCGCAGGCGAAACCTTGAGCAGCTCCGCCCAGCCGCGTGTCCAGCGTGCGGTCGCGGTACCCATTGCGGTAGGTCGTGCGCTCGCCGGAGCGCTCGTGCCGCCCGGCGCCGATCAGGCCGTCCACGTCCGTCTCCATCAACAACTGCACCACGGCCTCCGCCACGGAACGCAGAAAGTCGCCATCTCCGGCTTTGGCCATCAGCTCGGCCAGCGGTAGTCTGTCCTCGGTCATCGGGTCCTCGTCGGTTCGGGTGAGAGCGTCGCAACTCCACCTTAGCCAGCCAATCCAATGGCCACCTCCGCCTACACCGTTTCGATCAACGAAATTCCACCACCAGCGCGGACGCTACCGGCAGAGGGCGTCTCGCCCCTGGATCCAGAGCCGTGAACCCGGCGGGCACGGCCAGCCGCTCAGCGGTATCCCGTGCCGGCGAGCATCTCCTGAAGGGTGTAATGATCGACAGGCGCTCTGCCCGGTTCATCTCCCTGGTCGTGTGCACCATCTGCTTCAGGATCGCCGGTGAGGGCCTCGGGTTCATGCGCGGCCAGCTATTCCTGATCATGATCGACGTGGATCGGACGCCGCGTCTTTCCATTTCCAGCCGGTTGACCGAGTGTGCGGCATGCAAGCAGAACCGGCTTCCACCACCGTCGTGCTGGCCGTCAACGGGACGCTGCACCGGCTCTGCCTGCGCAGCGACACGCGCCTGCTGCCGGTGCTGCGCAACGACCTGGGCCTGAACGGGCCGAAATACGGCTGCGGCCTGGGTGAATGCGGGGCCTGCTCGGTGCTCGTGAACGGAAGGGCGGTGCGGTCCTGCTGCATCCGGGCCGCGGCCGTTCAGGGGATGGAGGTCACCACCCTCGAGGGACTCGCGCCCGGGGGGTGTCCCGGCCGAGTGCAGCGGGCGTTCATCGCCGAGCAGGCCGCCCAGTGCGGCTATTGCCTGAACGGCATGATCATCGCCGTCGAGTCGCTGCTCCGGCGTGACCCGGCACCCGCGGAAGCCGCCATCCGCGGCGCCCTCGCCAACAACCTTTGCCGCTGCGGCACCCACCTCGAGATCCTGCAGGCCGCCCGGCGCGCGGCTCGGGACATCTGAAGGACAGCCGTCATGGCACCCCCACCGTCCCGCCTTGACCTTCTGGACCGCGACGGCACGCTGCTGATCACACGCGCGCCGGACGCCGAGGCCCACGCCGGGCTGCATGCACGCGCGCCGAGCAACCGGGACAACGGACCGGACATCTTCGTGGCCGTGCTCGAGGACGGCCGGGTGCTGGCCTTCAACGGACATGTCGATCTCGGCACCGGCATCCGCACCGCGCTGGCGCAGATCGTGGCCGAGGAGCTGGACGTCCCGCTCGACACGGTGACGATGGTGCTCGGCGACACCGAGAGCGCGCCGGACCAGGGAGCGACGATCGCCAGCGAGACCATCCAGATCACCGCGGTGCCGCTGCGCCGGGCCGCGGCACAGGCGCGGCATATGCTGGTGGCGGAGGCGGCCTCGCATCTCGGCACGACGCCCGCGATGCTCGACGTCGAGGACGGCACCGTCTTCGTGACCGGCGACCCGGCGCGCCGCATCGCCTATGCCGCACTCCTGCGCGGACGCCGCTTCGCCGCGACGCTGGATGGCGACGCCGTGGTGAAGACGCCCGACCAGTACCGGCTGGTCGGCCACGCGGTGCCGCGGGTGGACATCCCGTCCAAGGCGGTCGGCGCCTTCTCGTACATCCACGACCTCCGCCTGCCCGGCATGCTGCACGGCCGCGTGGTCCGGCCGCCCTATGTGGGGCATGACAGCGGTCCCTTCGTCGGCCGCTCGCTGCTCGGCGTGGACGAGGCGAGCGTGGCGGGGGTGCCGGGCCTGGTGGCCGTGGTGGTGATCGGTGACTTCGTGGGCGTGGTGGCGCTCCGCGAGGAGGAGGCGGAGCGGGCCATGCGCCTGTTGCAGGTGCGCTGGGCCTCGTTCGAGTCGCGGTTCGAGCTGCAGGACGTAGAGGGCGCGCTGCGGCGGCAGGATGCCACCCGCCGCACCCTGCTCGAGGAGGGCGATGTGGATGCCGCCCTGGCCGGCTCGGCCCGCGTCCTGGAGCGGACCTACACCTGGCCCTACCAGATGCACGGCTCGATCGGCCCCTCCTGCGCGGTGGCCGCCTTCGAGGAAGGGCGGCTCGTCGCCTGGTCCGGCACCCAGAACCCCCATCTGCTCCGCGGCGACCTGGCCCGGCTGCTCGACATGCCGGACTCCGCCGTCGAGATCCGGCGCATGGAGGCGGCCGGCTGCTACGGACGCAACTGCGCCGACGACGTGACGGGGGACGCCGCCCTGCTGTCCCGCGCCGTCGGCCGCCCGGTGCGCGTCCAGCTCACCCGGGAGCAGGAGCACGCCTGGGAGCCCAAGGGCGCCGCCCAGCTGTGCGACGTGCGGGGCGGGCTGGATGCGGCGGGCAACCCCACCGGCTACGACTTCACCACGCGCTATCCCTCCAACCTAGCCCCCATGCTGCCGCTGCTGCTGACCGGGGTGGAGCCCCCGGTCGCGGCGGTGACGCAGATGGGGGACCGCACCGCCATCCCGCCCTACGCCTATCCCGCCATCCGCATCGCCGTGGATGACCTGGCGCCGCTGGTCCGCGCGTCCTGGATGCGCGGCGTGTCCGCCCTGCCCAACACCTTCGCGCACGAGTGCTTCATCGACGAGCTGGCGGCCGAGGCGAAGGTGGACCCGGTGGAGTACCGCCTGCGCCACCTCAAGGAGGAGCGTGCGGCCGAGCTGGTTCGCGCGGTCGCGGCCCGGGCCGGGTGGGAGGAGCGCACCGGGCCGAGGCTGCGCGGCGAGGGCGACATCCTGCGCGGCCAGGGCTTCGCCTACGCGCTGTATGTGCACAGCAGGTTCCCGGGGTTCGGCGCCGCCTGGGCGGCCTGGGTGGCCGAGGTGGAGGTGAACCGCCGCACCGGCGAGGTGGCGGTGACGAAGGTGACGGTGGGCCACGACGCCGGGCTGATGATCAACCCGGCCGGGGTGCGCCACCAGGTGCACGGCAACGTGGTGCAGGCGACCAGCCGGGCCCTGATGGAGCGGGTCTCGTTCGAGGAGAACGCGCTGGTCTCGTCCAAGGAATGGGGCGGCTATCCCATCATCTCCTTCAAGGAGGTGCCCGAGATCGACGTCATGCTCATGCACCGGCCGGACCAGCCGCCGCTGGGTGCGGGCGAGTCCGCCTCCGTGCCCGGCGCGGCCGCGATTGCCAACGCGATCTTCGACGCGACCGGCGTGCGGTTCCGCAGCGCCCCGTTCACGGCGGACGTGATCCTCGCGGGGCTGGACACCCCGCCCGAGCCGGACGGCGGAGGCCGCGGCAAGGTTCGGCGCCGCTGGTTCGGAGCGCTGGCCGGGCTCGGCACCGCCCTCGGGGTCGCCGCCACCGGCCTGCTCGGGCTCCATGCCGCCATGCCCGGCACCACGCCGCCGGGCCCGGACGTGTTCTCCGCCACACTGATCGAGCGCGGGCGCCTGCTGGCGGCGGTAGGGGACTGCGCCGTGTGCCACACCGCCCCGGGCGGGGTGCGCAACGCCGGCGGCCATGCCCTGAACACCCCGTTCGGAACGGTCTACGCGACCAACCTTACCCCGGACGTCGAGACCGGGATCGGCGCCTACTCCCTGGCCGCCTTCACACGGGCCATGCGCGACGGGATCGGGCGCGACGGACGCAACCTTTATCCCGCGTTTCCATACACCTCGTACACCCGGATGACGGACCAGGACCTGCTGGCGCTCTACGCCTATCTGATGGTGCAGGAGCCGGTGCAGGCCAGGTCCCCGGAGACCCGGCTGGCCTTCCCGTTCAACCTCCGCCCGCTCATGGCCGGGTGGAACCTGCTGTTCCACCGGCCCGGCGCCATGCAGCCCGAGCCGGCGCAGACGGCGGTGTGGAACCGGGGCCGCTACCTGGTCGAGGGCCTGGGTCATTGCGGCGCCTGCCACACCCCGCGCAACGCCCTGGGGGCGGAACGCCGGTCTGCCCACATGGCCGGTGCCGCGGTGGACGGATGGGAGGCCCCGGCCTTGAACGGGACATCCAGCGCGCCCATCCCCTGGACGGAGGCGGCGCTGTACGACTATCTGCGGACCGGTCATTCCGCCTTCCATGGCGTTGCCGCGGGGCCGATGGCCGCCGTGGTGTCCGAACTGTCCCACCTGCCGGACGCGGACGTGGCCGCCATGGCGCACTACCTGGCATCGCTGGACAAGACGCCGGCGGCTGCGGTCGACGAAGCAGGGCTGGCAGCCGCGCTGCAGGCCCGGGCCGAGGCTGGCCTGCGAGGGGATGCGTCGGAGGGCGCCCGCATCTTCAGGGGCGCCTGCGCCTCCTGCCATCATGACGGCAGCGGACCGCCCGTGTTCGGCGTCAACGTTGCACTGGCCTTGAACAGCGGCATCCACGCAGCCCGGCCGGACAACCTGCTGCGCGTCATCCTCCAGGGCATCGAGCAGCCGGCCCGCCCGGCTCTTGGCCCGATGCCGGGCTTCCGTGGAAGCCTCTCGGACCGGCAGGTTGCGGAACTTGCGCGTTTCCTGCGCGCGCGCTTCGCTCCGGGTGAGGCGCCCTGGGCGGGCCTCGACGGAGCAATCGCGCGCGCCGCCAAGGCACACTGAACGATTGACCTGCTGCAACCTTATCCATCCTTCACCGCTAAGCGGCGCTCGCCCAGTCACCCTCACGACGCACAAGGCCGTCCAGCAGCGCCACCACGGTTGTTCCAGCGTCGCCACCGGGTTCTGCCAGGATTTGGCCAAGCACGGATTTGGTATTGGCAGGCTCGGCCGGTTCCGCCAGCGCCATGTCCCACGTGCCGAAGATTCGCGCTTCGACGCGTCGAGCCTCCAGCACGATGACGTTGCCGTGCCGAGGGTCACGCTGGATGCGCTCGAAGGTCCGTTGCGCGACTTCGAGTTCGCCTTCGAGCACCTGCGCAAAGCAGCCGTCGCTGTAGAGCAGCGCGCCTGTCACGCCATCGCGGGCATTGTTCGCGCGCGACACGGCGAGGATCTGGGCAATTTCCGCAGCAGGATCGCTTTGATCACCCGAGATCGTGTTGGTGCTGCAATAGACCAGGCGAAACAGATTGGCGCTCATTGGATGTTCTCCTGAATTGCTGGCGAACCGGCAGCATGATTTCGGATCAGCTCGATAACGTCTCCCGCAGGCACAGGACGACTCACGAGATAGCCTTGCATGTCGGTGCAGCCGTCGTTGCGGACCATCGCTTCCTGCGCATCTGTCTCCACCCCCTCGGCAGTGGTCGTCATGCCCAGGCTGGTACCCAGGGCCGCAATGGCGCGGATGACGGCGACCGCCTCTTCGCTGCTCGACAGATCGCGCACGAAGGAGCGGTCGATCTTCAGCTTGTCGAAGGGAAAGCTGCGGAGCTGGCTGAGGGAGGAATACCCGGTGCCGAAATCATCCATGCTCACCTTGACGCCCTTGGCCCGCAGGGCATGAAGCACGTGCAGCGCCTGCTTCTCGTACCGCACCAGAGCGCTCTCGGTAATCTCGACCTCCAGGCGCTGCGCTGAGAGGCCAGACGCCGTGAGTGCCGCCTGAACAACACGCGGCAACCGGTTCTGGTCCTCCAGCTGCTTGGCCGAGACGTTCACCGCGACCGAGAGCTCGCCGGGCCAGGACATTGCATCCACACACGCTGTCCGCAGCACCCATTCGCCAATCCCGACGATCAGGCCCATCTCCTCGGCCAGAGGAATAAAGCGGTCTGGCGGTATCAGCCCCTGTTCCGGATGGCGCCAGCGCACCAGCGCCTCGAAGCCCACGAGTTCCCGGGACAGCAGATTGGTCTGCGGCTGGTAGTGCACCTCGAACTGCTGCAGCGCGAGCGCGCGGCGCAGATCATCCAGCAAGGCATGCCGTGCCCGGGCACGGGTATCCATGCCCTGGTTGAACACCCTGACTGACTGACGGCCATCCTCCTTGGCCTGATAGAGCGCGAGATCTGCAGCGCGCACGAGGGTGGCAGTGTCTGCGCCATCGCGCGGTCCCACTGCGATGCCGATGCTGGCACCGATGACCAACACGTGGCCCTCGATCAGATATGGTCGGCTCAGGAGGTCGACCAGGCGCTGTCCCATGAGCTCAGGCGCGCACATGCCGGGCATCGTCACCGCGAACTCGTCGCCTCCCAACCGGCTCACAAGGTCCCCGTCACGCACGACCGAGCTCAGGCGTTGCGCCACCATCTGGAGGAGGGCATCGCCGATCGGATGCCCTTGACTGTCGTTGACCGCCTTGAAGCGGTCCAGATCAATCAGCAGGATGGCGACCTGATCCTCCTTTCCCGGGGAGGCAAGCTCAGCGGTCAGGCGATTCCGAAACCACTGGCGATCGGAAAGGCCGGTAAGCCCATCGGTTCGTTCCGGCGGCAGGCCCTCGGTGTCACCGACGCTGAGAGTGACAAAGTATTGATCCGCCGCGACCCGGCTGATGACGACATGCAGTGACTGCCCGTCCAACAGGATCAGCTGCAACGTCCGGTCGTTCATGCCGGGACTGGTCTGGCACCAGTGATCAGACGCACGATGCAGGGCCGCGGTGAAGGCAAGCTGTCCCTCGGCGTCCAGTCTGGTGCTGTCCCTGAGGCAAAGCGGGAGCGGAATCGGCTGCCAAAGTTGCGGCGGCGTAAGGCCGAGTATCTCGGCCGCGGGACGGTTGCACAATATGACGTTCAGGTCAGCGTCAAGCCCGATGAAGCCTGCTGCCGCGCGATCCAGCACGGCTTGCGTCAAGGCGATGTGCTGTGCGTAGTTGGCCGAAAGCAAGGTCTCGGCACCCTCGCGCACGTCAGCGCCAGACTGAAATCCATCCATGGCGTTCTCCTCACACACCGCTGCAACAGGCATTCAATGCCCCCGATGGTAAGGCGACGAGATGAACACAACCTTAAGACCAAACGCGGCCGGGTTCGGCCACGGACACGCCGCTGCGCTCGTGCGACGAGAGCGCTCTATCCTGCACCAGGTGCTCATGGGCGGCGCTGAGGGGCTGTGCTGTTCGCACTTGCCTCCGTGCACCGATGCCTCACCGAGCCGGTTCTCGAGGACGTGGATGTGGTTGCCAATCATCGCCTGCGACATGTTCGCGGCAGCCGCTGCCGCAGCGACGCTCCCGCGCTCCACCATTCTGGCGAAGCCCGGCATCGCGGTCAGGCGCTCAATTCCTCTCTCCTATTAACGAAAGTCACGACGTTCACGGGATTGTTGATCAAGGGTGGAGCTGGGAAGGTCATGAATAAAGCCAAACAGGGTGCTCCTCATGACCGTGAGGTATATGGCTGGCTGTCGCGCCCATGAGGTCCTCCTGGACGTGAGCGATGCTGGCCGCGCCATGGTCACTGCGCATTGGGCAAGCAAGGAAGGCGCTCTCGCGGTGCTCAATCCTTATCAGCACGACAAGGCCGGCGAAGTTCGCGCAGTCGGCCTGACCCAGGCCGGTCTGCTTGGGTTCGACGACAGCAAGGCACGGCGTGGGCTTCAGAGGTCAGCGTCCGTGGGACCCAGAAATACGAGTGGATCCAGCGATACGCGACGCTATCGCTTTGTCTGAGTCTTTCTGTGGGATAAGGATTGGATCTGAGGTACGTGGCGATGCAGTGGAGAACAGGGATGATGACTCATGTCGGTTGACGCGCGTGAGCGCCACGAAGGGAGCGAGCACTCCGGTTCCGACCAACGAGTCTTCGATGACTACGACCGGGATCGGACCGTAAAGGCCGACAAACCGGCCAATCCTCCACGCCACGATGAAGACGCCAAGGAGAAGGATGACGACGAGGGAGGCGAGGACAAAAAGAAAAGCGCTGAGGACAAAAAGAAGAGCGCTGATGATCAGAAGAAGGAAAAAGAGGCTGAGCGAAAACGCCGCCGCCGCCGTCCCTTTGTCATCGCTGGCGGGATCCTGGCAGCGCTGCTCCTGATCGGGGTCGGCTTGTGGTATTGGCTGAGTACGCGCGGCACGGTGAGCACCGACGACGCCTACACTGATGGCACGACGGTCAGGATCGCGCCCAAGGTGGCCGGCTACGTCGTGGCGTTGCAGGTGACGGACAACACCTTCCTGCATGCCGGAGACCTGATTCTGCGGATCGACCCGCGTGACTACATCGCCTCGCGCGATCAGGCGCAGGCGCAGGTGGAGGTCGCGCAGGCGCAGCTTGCGAACGCGCAGGCCAACCTGGATCTTGCCAAGGAAACCTTTCCGGCTCGTCTGCAGCAGGCAGAAGCGCAGCGCGAACAGGCGCAGGCGCAGGCGCAGAAGGCTCAGGCCGATCTCAGGCGGCAACGCACCGTCGACCCACGCGGGACCACGCAGGCTGACGTCGATGCTGCGGTTGCGGCCGCAAAGGTTGCGTCGGCGACGACTGGCCAGCAAACGGCCAACGTGGCGATCAACCGCCCGGTGCCGCTGAACATCAAGCTCGTTCAGACCCAGGTGGTGCAGGCACAAGCTTCAGTGGCGCAGGCGAAAGCGCAACTGGAACAAGCCGAGCTAAACGTGGGCTACACCGAACTGCGTGCGCCGCAGGACGGCTGGGTCACGCAGCGTAACGTTTACCTGGGCAACTACGTGACGTCTGGACAGAGCCTGTTCTCCCTGGTGTCGCCGGACGTCTGGGTGACGGCGAACTTCAAGGAAAATCAGTTGACCGACATGAGGCCCGGTCAACACGTGCGAATTGCTGTAGATGCCTATCCGCAGCTCAAGTTGAGGGGGCACGTAAACAGTATCCAGATGGGGTCGGGCAGCAAGTTCAGCGCTTTTCCCGCGGAGAACGCGACAGGCAATTTCATCAAGATCGTGCAGCGCGTGCCCGTGAAAATCCTCATTGATTCCGGTCTGGACCCCAACATCCCGCTGCCGTTGGGGCTGTCGGTCGTGCCGACCGTTCAGGTGGATCAATGAGCGGATCCGGCGGCTCGCAGAGCAGTAACGCCGGGTGGACCCCGAAGTCCAATCCCTGGGTGATTGCGCTGGTCGTCACCATGGCGGCGTTCATGGAGATCCTCGACACGACGATCGTCAACGTTTCGCTGCCCTACATCGCAGGCAGCATGGCGGCCAGCAACGACCAGGCGACCTGGACGCTGACCAGCTATCTGGTCGCCAATGCCTTCGTGCTGGCGATCTCTGGCTTCCTCGCGCGTAAGTTCGGGCGCAAGAAGTATTTCATCGCTTCGATCGCAGGCTTCACCATCTGCTCCTTTCTTTGCGGCATCGCGACCTCCCTGCCGGAGCTGATTGTTTTCCGCGCGATGCAGGGCTTGTGCGGTGGCGGGCTGCAAACCAACCAGCAGGCGATCATTCTGGACACCTTTCCGCCGGCGAAGCGTGGTGCCGCGCTGTCCATCACCGCGGTCGCGACCATCATCGCTCCGGCGCTGGGTCCTACGCTCGGAGGCTGGCTGACCGTCAACTACTCCTGGCATTGGGTTTTCCTCGTCAACGTGCCTTTCGGCATCGCGACAATCTTCGGCGTGCTCTCCGTGGTCGAGGATCCGCCTTGGCAGAAAGCCCAGCGAAGCCTGCGGTTCGATTACATTGGCATTGCCCTGATCGCACTTGGCCTCGGCTGCCTGCAGGTCATGCTGGACCGCGGTGAGGACGACGACTGGTTTTCCTCCAGCTTCATCGTGACGTTTGCCGTGCTGGCCTATTGCTGCCTGATCGGAGCGGTTTGCTGGTTGCTGTCGGCCCGTCGGCCGGTCGTCAAACTCTCGGTCCTCGGCGACCGCAATTTTGCGGTCGGCGTCTTGCTGATCTTCTGCATGTTCAGCACCCTGTATGCATCGGCCGTGATCGTGCCGCAGCTCGCGCAACAGCAGCTTGGCTACACCGCGGAGTGGGCTGGGTTCGTGCTGTCGCCGGGTGCGGTAGTGATCGCGTTCATCATCCCGGTGGTTGGCCTGCTCAGCACCAAAGTGGAGACCCGGTTCATGGTCGCATTCGGCTTTGCCGTGCTCGGCTCCGGGCTGATCTACTCTTACCATCTGTCGCCGCAGATCTCGTTCAGGGCCCTGGCCGAGATCCGCATCGCGCAGAGCGTGGGGATTGCGTTACTGTTCGTCCCGATCAATGCGGCCGCTTTCCTGACCATTCCCAAGGAGGACAACGGCGATGCCTCGGCGCTGTTCGTCATGTTCCGCAACGTGGCAGGCTCGATCGGCATCTCGCTTTCCACCGCCATGGTCACCGAACGCACCCAGGTTCGCATGGCGCATCTCAGCTCCAACCTGACGCCCTTCGACCAAGGATATCTCAACCTGCTCAACCGCTACACGGAGTCGCTGGTGCAGCTCGGTGTCGCGCAGGCTGAGCTCAGCTCGACGGCAAGCGGGCTCGTCTACCAGCAGCTCCGCTCCCAGGCGGCCATCCTGGGGAATGCCGATGTCTTCCTGGGCTGCGCCATCCTCGCCTTCCTCGCAGTGCCGCTTGCCTTCCTGCTTTCGGGCGGCAAAGGCAAAGGAGAGGCAGCATGATGAGGCGCGCCCGAATGTTCGTGTGCCGGGCTGCGGTACACGGAACCGCTGTGCTGACCCTCTCCGCCTGCGCCGTGGGTCCGGACTGGTCTGTGCCGAAGTCGTGGTCGCCGGTCACCTGGTTCGAGTCGGGAACGCCGCGCCCTGCCGTGCCGAGCGAGCCGACAATCACGCCGGTCGACGCGGAATGGTGGGCATCGTTCAACGATCCCATTCTCACCAGCCTGGTTCGGCGGGTCACGACGCAGAACCTCGATGTACGCGCAGCCGGGTTTCGGCTCGCACAAAGCCGGGCGCAACGAGGGGTTACGGCAGCGGGCCAATTTCCGACGTTGAATGGGAACGGGTCCTATACGCGGGAGAAGCAAAGTTCGCGCGGCGTCATCGGCCTGGTCGGCGGCAGCACGGGATCCCAGTCCGGAAGCACGGGCGCCTCGACCGGCGGGCTCGCCGGCGGCACCACCGGCAGCACCGTGTCGGGCACGCCCGGGAGCATCGCCAACGGCCTCGCTGGACGGCAGTCCGGTATTCCGCTCGGCAACAGTGGGAGCAGCTCCAGTGCTGCCAGCGCCCCGTTCGACCTGTGGCAGTATGGTTTCGACGCCTCATGGGAGCTGGACGTCTGGGGCCGGGTGCGCCGCTCCATCGAAGCCGCGGACGCCACGCTTGAAGCGTCAGCCGAGGACCGCCGCGATACATTGGTCTCGGTCATATCGGAGGTGGCGCGCGACTATCTGCAGCTTCGCGGAACACAGGAGCAACTCCGGGTGACGCGGGCCAACCTGCGGACCGCGCAGGACTCCCTTCAGGTCACCCAGAGCCAAGTACGGGTAGGCCTTGCCCCTGATCTCGATGTTCAGAACGCGACCGCCCAGGCGGAGCAGGTCGCCGCGTCGCTGCCGCAACTCGAGCAGCAGGAAGAGCAGGGTATGAACGCACTTGCGCTGCTGCTCGGTGAGCCACCGGGCGCACTGAGAGCCGAACTTGTGCAGGCGCGCCCGATACCGCCAGTCCCGCCGCGCGTGCCGCTTGGCCTGCCTTCGGAGCTGACGCGCCGACGCCCGGATGTGCGCCGGGCCGAGGCGCAGCTTCATACCGCCGTCGCCAACATCGCCGTGGCGGAGGCGGACTTCTTTCCTCGTATCACTCTCGCAGGCAGCTTGTCTCTGCAGTCGCTGCAATTCAAGGATCTTGGTAACTGGGCGTCGCGCACATACGCGCTCGGGCCCAGCATCAGCCTACCCATATTTCAGGGTGGCACGCTTCGCGCGACGTTGGACCTGCGCCGCCAAGCGCAACAGGAAGCCGCGATCGCCTATCAAAAAGCCGTTCTGCAGGCATTCCATGACGTGGATAACGCGCTGATCGCCTATAATGCCGAGCAGCGTCGGCATGATGGTCTGCAGCGCCAAGCAGACGCGGACCGCCGCGCGGTGAACATAGCCCGGAGCCAGTACCGCTCGGGCTTAACGGACTTCCTGAATGTGCTCACTGCCGAGCGCAGCCTTCTGGCTGCTGAGCAATCGCTTGCGACCAACTCGTCCACGATCGGCACCAACCTGGTTCAGCTCTACAAGGCGCTCGGGGGCGGCTGGGAGCCGGAGTATCCTCGCGAGGAGGCAGTCGCTGCCCGCAATGGGGGGTGAGATGGCTTCGGTGGGCCAGCGGTGCCGTGGTGCGTGGCAAGGCCGGGGTGATGTGGTGGCCGCATGCGCCTCCTCGTCTTCGCTGCCCTCGCCCTGCTCCCTGCCACCGCATGGGCCGTGGTTCTCTGCCCGGCGCTACAGGATGGCCGGCGCCTGCAGAAGGTGATGCTGTTCGACGGGCCACCGGCCGAGCTGGCCAGCCTCGTCCCGGACCAGCAGGGGCGGCGGGTCGCCTGGGACGTTGCCAGCATCGGGAAGGCCGGGCGCCGCGCCCATCTCGTATGTGGATATGACCGGGTCACGCGGGAACTGGAGGTTGAAGTGCCGGCCGCGGCCCGCACGTGCGCCTTCCGGATGACTGCTGGCGACCGGATCGCCGGGGCGGTTGAATGCCGATGAGTTCTGTGGGCAGCCGCGCGCCGGAAAGGCGGGCGTGGATGGTGGGAAGCACGGCAAACGTCCGCTCTTCGCGTCCGCCCTCTCCATAGCCGACAATCCGCAACCGGCCATGGGAACAGGGCGAAGGCGGCGCGTTCAGGGTGACGGCCGGATGACCTGTGCCGCAGCAATCCCTGCCTTCTCTGTCTCGGTCAGCACGAGCGGCGTGTAGCTGGCATGCACCAGCAGCGCGCCACGCGGCCCGGCAAGGGCGAGCAGCCGGGTTCCGCCAGGGACGAGCTGGATCGGCTCCTCGTAGCGCCACTGGTCGGGCGGCACGCCATGGCTCCCCTTCAGCACGCGCAGGCGCTGGCGGCCAGTGCGCGTGGTTCCGTCCAGCGCGTAGCGGAAGCTGTACTCGCGTGCCCAGCCGGGATTGCTGACCAGGCGTGTCCCGAGCAGCTCGGCAGCAACGGGGCGGGGCTGGCGTGCCAGCGCCCGCCACAGCCGCCCCTGCCGCAGCAAGGCCCAGACGCCGCTGCCGATGATTCCGGCGAGCAGCAACAGGCCCCCGGACAGCAGGCCGAGCGCCAGCCAGCGGGACGGACGTTCGTTGACCAGTATGGACGCGGCGAACCGCTCGGGGTCCTCCGGGTCAACCTTCACCTGCAACGGCGGCGGGCTCTCGTCCATGCCCATGAAGACCAGGGCGGACGCGGGCAGGGTGACCGTCTGCCCAGGACGGGCCTCGTACGACACGTCCACGTCGCACTGGGACAGGACCAGTTGGGTGCGGCAGCGCCAGCGCCAGCCCAGCGCGGGAACGGGGCGGCCAGTGTCCCATATGCGGGCCTCCTGCAGCAGTTCCCGTCCGTCGGACCAGGTGAAGTAGGCCGCGCCGCCGACGAAGGCCAGGACGGCGGCGGCGGCGGCAAGGCTGCCCAGGGTGCTGCGCCATCCCGCGTGGACAGCAAGGGGACGGCGGGGAAAGGCTGCAAGGATCTCGGCTTCGGGCATCGCTGGTCCGGGCTGGGGTCAGGTTGGCGGCTGCCTGCCCTTGGTGACGCGAAGCGTCCGCGGCAGCCCGGGACACGAATGTGCGGCCCTGCCGTCACCTTATGAACGGGGCGAACCTTCTGCAACGGGGGGCAGCCTATGCCGCGGTCCCCTTTACGCAGGGCCCGCGCTTGCCGATGGTGCGCCATAGCGATGCCGCATCCCTGGCCGGGCCGCCGGGCCGGGCGGTTCTCGTTGTTCACGGGTCGATCGACGGGGATCAATGACAGCCGCCATGCAAGCCGCTCAGGTCCGCTCCCTGGCAATGGTCCTCGCCGTATGCGCGATCATCCTGGGCACCTTGCTCGGGCTGGCCCCCCTGGGCGTGCAGGCCGATCCGGTCGCAGCCTACCGCGATCCCGCCCGCACCCTGGTCGCCCGGGCTTTGGTGGTCCGGTCCGACCCGGCGGGGCTGCTGGTCCGCTTCCTCGACGAGGAGGGCCATGAAGCGCGTGCCGCGCTGGCCAGCGGTGGCGTACCCGGACAGGATGGAGCCGATCAGGCCTTGCCGGTCGCGTCGGTGCTGGACGTGGTCGTGCTGCGGGGCCAGCCGGGCGCCGCGGTGGTGCCGCGAACGGCGCTGGATCGGCCGGCACCGGACCGACCCAGCCGGCTTCCCGGCATACTGGCGATGGTGGCGGGGGTTGGCGGCGGGCTTGCCGGGCTGTGGGCCGCGCGCCGCGCCGGGTGGGAGCAGTGGCTGGATTGGTTCGGCGGCGAGGCGGTTGCCGGCATGGCTGTCCCGCCCGCTGCGGAACGCCCCGGCCGCGCGCGCACACCGGTCGCCGCGCCGCAGGGCCGTGCGACCAGGCGCAAGCTTGGCGTTGCGGGGCTGATGGTGGTCGGCCTGCCGGTGCTGGCCATCGGGGTGCCTCCGTTGGCCCGCACGACGTGGGGCGCCGTAGCGAGCCTGAACTGGCCTGTGGCCACGGGCACCGTCACGCAATCGCGGCTCCGGCTGTGGCATTCCAACGGCCCCTCGAACTCGACGGAGCAGGTGGCCAGCATTGTGTTCGCCTACGTGGTCGATGGGCGGTGCTTCACGGCGGACACCCCGGAATGGACGATCATCGGAGCTGGCTGGGGCGCCGACGCCGAAGGCGTGGTTGCACGCTACCCCCGCGGGGCAGTCGTGCCGGTCCGCTACGACCCGGCCAACCCGTATCGGGCCGTGCTGCGGCCCGGGCCGCAGCCGGTGTCCACGGCCGTGTTCGGCGGCCTGGCCGCTGCCTGCATGATGGGCTGGCTCTGGGGTGTGCGTGTCCTGCTTCGTCCGTTGCCGCCGAAAGTCGATGGCGTGTGACTGGAGAGTGACCAACGGCTCGAGTACCCTGCAGCAGCGGCAAGCGGGACAGGGACACCAACGGTCTGCGCTGCACCACACGCTGTCTTGCGGGCGCTGGACCGCGCGACGAAATGCCTCTGTCGTGCGGGCGGAGGTGGCCAAGGTTCCATGGACATGGTCCGTGGAAAGCCACCGCTGGGCCATTGATTGTCCGCAACCTTGCCGAGATGGCCTGCGGCAGGTGCGATGTCCGGATTATTAGCCACGAGTTCTGCATTGGTTGACTGAGAGCAGCACGCGCTCCCGGACAGCTTCAGGGAAGCCGCATGTCCGACAGCCTCACGGCGCCAACGCGCGCTACGTTCAAGAACCAATTGTTGCACGCGATGCCCGGCGAAGTGGTTGACCACCTGTGGCCGCAGTTCGAATGGGTTGAACTCACCCCCAAGACCGTACTCCTGAAGCCCAACAAGCCCGTCGAGTACGTTCACTTCGTCGAGGTCGGGTCGGTTTCGATGATCTCCATGCTGGAGAATGGCGACGAGATCGAGGTCGGCCTGGTAGGTCCGGAAGGAATGGCGGGCCTGCCGGTGTTGCTGGGTGCACCAACCTCGGCGGTCGAGGGGATCATCCAGGCGAACGGATCGGCGCTCCGCATGACGGCTCATGCGTTCCGCGCAGCCATGGCGCAACATCCGGCGATGATGGTTCCATTGTTGCGCTATGTTGACGCCTTCCTGTTCCAGGTGTCGCAGACCGCCGTCTGCAACGGCCACCATCAGATCGAGCAGCGGTTGGCGCGCTGGATCCTGATGACGCATGACCGGGTGGACAACGACGTCTTCATCATGACCCAGCAGTTCATCTCCTGCATGCTGGGGGTGCAGCGCCCCAGTGTGACCCTGGCCGTGGGCACCCTGCAGAAGGCCGGGCTGATCCAGCATCGGCGGGGCGAGGTTCATGTGCTGGATCGTCCCGGCCTCGAGGCGGTTGCCTGTGAGTGCTATTACACGGTGCAACAGCGGTTCGCCTGGCTGACCAGGTAGAGCCAAGCTGGAGCATATTGACGGGTGTCCGTCGCGCCGGGCGACCGTAAGATAGCGAACGGCTGACACTTCTGGCGGCGGTAAACTCCGCACCGTGTCGTTCTGGCATCCACCGGCACGCAAGACCTGGTGCGTCCAGGCCGCCCTGTCCGATTGATCACCGGATCACGGCGGCGTGCCCTATGCCTCGGTGCGCCGGGCATAGGGCACTCAGGTGCATGCAAGCGCAGGCCGCGCGACCTCCGGGTCAGATCCGTTTGCTACCAAACGGCGGGAGCGGGCAAAGCGGCATAATCCTCCAGGCATGGCGGCCGGCTCTTCCCGATCGCGCGCACCAAGCCTTGCAACAGCCTGAACCGCACTCGCCAACCCTTGCTTGAGTTGACCGAGGCGGGCGGACATGGATGACGAAACGTTCTGGATCACAGGAGATTGAACCATGAAAGCAGTAGCCATCTTGCTGCAACCTCGGTCGGGGTGGTGAGCACCACACGGGTCGGTCCATCATCGGGCGCCGCTCCCGCACCGGTCACGTCCGCCAAGCCGTCGCTGATCAGCCCGGGAACAGCCACTGCACCGGCTCAGCCGGGTCGTCTCGGCGCCACCTATTGAACGCTGCCCTGAAATCCCGGCCATCAGGTTGCAGGTCAAAAGGTTAGAGTGCAAGCAAGCGCCGAGACCTCCTGATCCTGTTCAAAGCCAACGGAGCGCACCATGTCCTTCGACCCCCGCACGGCCTACCCGCAGCCGCCTTTCGCACAGCCGAAGATCCCGATGCCCGGGGAGAACCGGGAGATGGACCCGAAACCGGATCACGGCGAGACCTCCTACAAGGGAAGCGGCCGCCTGGCCGGCAAGGCGGCGCTGATCACCGGGGCGGACAGCGGCATCGGCCGCGCCGTCGCGCTGGCCTTCGCGCGAGAAGGTGCGGACGTCGTGCTGTCCTACCTGGACGAGCACGCGGACGCCACGGAAGCGGCATCCTGGGTCGAGAAGGCCGGTCGCCGCGCCGTCCTGGTGCCGGGCGACGTGTCTGGCGAGGCACACTGCCAGGAGCTGGTGGCGCGCACCGTCAGAGAGTTCGGCAAGATCGACATCCTGGTCAACAACGCAGCCTTCCAGGCGTCGCACGAGTCGATCGAGGAGATCAGCGCCGAGGAGTGGGACAAAACGTTCCGGACCAACATCTATGCCTACTTCTATCTCGCAAAGGCGGCAGTGGGCGTGATGCAGCCCGGCGGAAGCATCATCGCCACCTCGTCGGTCAATGCAAAGACGCCATCGCCCCAGCTGCTCGCCTACGCCACCACGAAAGGCGCGATCGCGAACTTCACCGCAGGCCTGGCGCAGTTGGTCGCGGAGAAAGGGCTTCGCGCCAACTGCGTCGGACCGGGCCCGGTGTGGACGCCGCTGATCCCTTCCACCATGCCGGAGGAGAAGGTGAAGGAGTTCGGCAGCCAGGTGCCGCTGGCCCGCCCAGCCCAGCCGGTCGAATTGGTGGCGCCCTACGTGATGCTGGCGTCCGACGAGTCGAGCTACATCAGCGGCGCCTACATTCCAGTGACCGGGGGCAGGCCGACACTGTAGTGGATGACCTCATCCGGCTGAATGACCGGCTGGCCATCGTTTTCAGGTGATGGCCGGTTTCCTTGATGATAACCCGGCGGCGTATTCCAGCAGCGGCGGCGACACCGCGGCACGTCAAGGACACTCATTGAAGCTCTGCCTCGCGCGGTAGGCACTGCTGGAAGCCGCGACATCCGGCGATCCTTCGAGACCCTCCAGATCATCTGCCATCGGACGGACCATCCATGATGCCTCAACCAGATGTCCTCTCTTCGGCCGGGCTGCAGATCCCGTTCGACAATACCTATGTCGATCTGCCTCCGCGCTTCTTCGCGCCGGTCGCTCCAACCGCGGTGAGCATGCCAAGCCTCATCAAGGTGAACCGGCGCCTTGCGGAGCAGCTCGGCATTGATCCGGATGCGCTGGCTGGCCCGGCGGGCGTGCAGATGCTCGCGGGCAACGCGATGCCGGACGGGGCACAGCCGATCGCGCTCGCCTATGCCGGGCACCAGTTCGGCAACTTCTCGGCGCAGCTGGGCGATGGCCGCGCAGTGCTGCTGGGCGAGGTCGTGGCGCGGGACGGGCAGCGTTGCGACATCCAGCTGAAAGGATCGGGTCCCACCCCGTTCTCGCGTCGCGGCGATGGCCGCGCGGCGGTGGGTCCGGTTCTGCGCGAGTACCTGATCGGCGAGGCCATGGCGGCGTTCGGCATCCCGACAAGCCGCGCCCTGGCCGCGGTAGCCACCGGTGATCTGGTGTATCGTGAAACGCCGCAGCCGGGCGCGGTGCTGGCCCGGGTCGCCGCAAGCCATATCCGTGTGGGTACGTTCCAGTTCTTCGCGTCGCAGGGCGATGTGGACGGGGTGCGGGTCCTGGCCGATTACGCGATCGCGCGCCACTACCCCGCGCTTGCAGGGCAGGCGGCGCCTTACCTGGCGTTCCTGCAGGCTGCGGTCGGGCGGCAGGCTGATCTCATCGCGCGCTGGCTGCTGGTCGGCTTCATCCACGGCGTCATGAACACGGACAACACCGCCGTGTCGGGTGAAACGATCGATTACGGCCCGTGCGCCTTCATGGACGCGTACGACCCCGGGACCGTCTTCAGCTCCATCGATCATGCCGGCCGCTACGCCTATGGCAACCAGCCCCGCATCGCCGCCTGGAACATGACCCGGCTGGCGGAAGCCCTGCTGCCTCTGCTGGCCGACGACCAGGATGCCGCGATCGCCGCGGCACAGGAGGTTCTGGCCGGCTTCGGACCGCACTTCGAGGCGGCCTATCTGGCCGGCTTGCGCCGCAAGGTCGGGCTCTTGACTGACCAGGATGGCGATGCCGCACTCGTGCAGGATCTGCTGAAACGCATGGCGCAGGGCGGCGCCGACTTCACCCTGACGTTTCGCGCCTTGTGCGGGGCTGGCGAGGGCTTGCACGGGGACGCTGCGGTGCGCGTGCTGTTCCAGGACGGCGCCGCCTACGACGGATGGGCGGCGGCCTGGCGGACCCGCCTCGCGCAAGAACCAGGCCCGGCTGAACAACGGGCTGCGGCGATGCGTGCCGTCAATCCTGCCTACATACCACGCAACCATCAGGTCGAGGCGGCGATCCAGGCTGCGGTGTCGCACGCGGATTACCAGCCGTTCGAGACACTGCTCGACGTGGTGACGCACCCCTTCCAGGAGCGCGCCGGCCTGGAAGGCTTCGCCCTGCCTCCAGAGCCGGACCAGCGGGTGCTGCAGACCTTCTGCGGCACGTAGCACCGCACCGACCGGTCAGGCGGGATTGCCGCTGCACACAAGTATAAAATTGCGGTGCGGATCGCTGAACGCATTGTCGGATGCGCGCGAAGCAGAGTAGCCTGCCTGAGGCAGGAACCAACCCACGGAACGGAGATTATGGCTGCAATCTTCCGTCCAAGTGCAAATGTCTGGGCACGCGCTGCCATGCTCGCCGCGTCGGTGCTTGTGACCGCCGGCCTTCTGATCTGGCTTGTTGGTCAAAGGACGGATTGGGCGCGCGGCACCAATGCCACCATAGCCCAACCGGTGCCGTTCAGCCACCAGCATCATGTCGCCGGCCTCGGCATCAACTGCCTGATGTGCCACCAGAACGCCGAGGTCGCGGCCAATGCGGCACTGCCGCCGACCCACACCTGCATGACGTGCCATTCGCAGATCTGGACCAATGCGGACGTACTGGCCCCGGTGCGGGAAAGCCTGGCCACCGGCACCCCCATCCACTGGAACCGGGTCAACAACCTGCCGGACTATGTCTACTTCAACCATTCCATCCACGTCGCCAAGGGCGTGGGCTGCGCCTCCTGCCACGGCAACGTCGCCGAGATGCCCCTGATGTACAAGGCCGCGCCGATGACGATGGAATGGTGCCTGTCCTGCCACCGGAACCCCGGTCCCAACCTGCGCCCCGCGGACCTGATCTACGACCCCGCCTGGCAGCGCGGCCCCGACACCCCCTCCGTCGAGGCCCTGATGGCGCAGTACAAGATCGGCGGCCGCAATCTCACCGAGTGCTCCATATGCCACCGCTGAGCCGCGCGGCGTTGGAGGATCCGGCGGCGCTGGCGCAACGCTTTCCGTCTCTGGCCGGGGCCCTGGGCCAGCCGGCCGAGCGGCGCAACATCCTGCGTCTGATGGCAGCAAGCCTTGCCCTTGCCGGCTGCGACCCGGTGACGCCCGGCAGCACCTGGGTGCCGGCGGTGGAAGCCCCGCCCGGCATTATCCCGGGACTGCCCAACCGCTACAGCACCGCGACCCTGTCGGGCGGCACGGCGCTGGGCCTGGTGGTGACGCATGACAGCGGCCGGCCGATCAAGGTGGAAGGCAACCCGCTGCACCCCGCAAGCTTGGGGGCCACGGACGCGCTGGCCCAGGCGCTGATCCTGGACTTCTACGACCCCGACCGTGCCATCGGCCTGTTGCGGCAGGGCACCGCCGCCACCGAGGGCCGCCTGGCTGCGGATCTGCTGGCGGCACGCGGCCGGTTGGCGACGAACGGGGCCGGGCTGCGCATCCTGACCCCCACCGTGCTGTCCCCCACCCTGGCCGGCGCCATCGCCCGCGTGCTCGGCCATACACCCGGCGCCCGCTGGCACCAGTGGGAAGCCGTACCGCGTGACGCGGTGCGCGCCGGCGTGCTCCTGGCCTATGGGCAGGCGCTGGACGTGGTGCCGCACCCCGGCGCGGCGGACGTGATCCTGGCGCTGGACAGCGACCTGGCGGACGGTGCCCCGGGCTGGGTGCGCCATGCCCGCGACCTCGGCGCCCGGCGCAACCCGGTGCTGGGCCCGCCCAGCCGCATCATCGCGGCCGAAACCATCCCCACGGCGATCGGCACCCTGGCCGACCGCCGCATCCCCGCCACCCCGGCCGTGCTGCACGAGGCCGTTGTCGCCCTGGCCGCCATGGTGCTGGAGCAGGCGACGCCAACCGGGCCGGACTGGCTCATCGAGGCGGCGGCGGCGCTCCGATCCGCACCGGGCCGCGCGCTGGTCCATGCGGGCCCGCACCTATCCGCCGAAGCGCAGGCCCTGGTCCACGCCATCAACGAGGCGCTGGGCGGCCGTGGCCACACCTTCGACCTGGTGGACCCCGCCGAGCTGCGGCCCGAGGCGCAGGCGGCAGGGCTTGCGGACCTGCGGGACGACATGCGGGCCGGCCGGGTCGACACGCTGCTGATGCTGGACATCAACCCCGTGCACACCGTCCCGGGTTTTCTCGAACTGCTGTCATTCGTGCCGTTGAGCCTGCATGCCGGGCCAGCGCCGGACGAGACCGGCCGCAAAGCCACCTGGCACCTGCCGCTGGTCCACGCCTTCGAGGGATGGGGCGACCTGCGTGCGCATGACGGCACCGTTTCGATCGTGCAGCCGCAGGCCCTGCCGCTGTATGGCGGCCGCAATCCGCTGGAGGTGCTGACGCTGCTGGACGGCGACCAGGCTCCGCCGCTGGATCTGCTGCGCGCCACCTGGCGCGAGCGCCTGCCGGATGACGACGCCTGGTTCGCCGCCCTGGCCGACGGCATCGTGCCCGGCACCGCCAGCCCGGTGCGCGACGTGCCGCTCCGGCCGGACGCCGCCCGGCTGCGGCCCCCGGTCTCGCCTGGCTCCCCGCTGACGGTGCTGTTCCGCACCGACGCCTACCTGCTGGACGGCCGCAACGCCAACAACGGCTGGCTGCAGGAGCTGCCGCGGCCGCTGACGAAGCTGACCTGGGAGAACCCGCTGCTGCTGTCCGCCGACCTGGCGCGGGCGCATGGTATCAAGGATGGCGACATCGTGCGCCTGTCCGCCCCGGCCGGCAGCATCGAGCTGCCGGCGATGCTGCTGCCCGGCCTGGCCGGGGGCTGTGCCGTGGCGGTGCTCGGCTATGGCCGGGCCAGCGTGGGCCATGTGGGCACCGGGGTGGGATACGACCTGTATCCCGCGCGCAGCTGGGACGGGCCTTATGAGCTGGCCCGCACCGGCGCCCATCACACGCTGTCCAGCACGGACCGAGGCGGCGGCTGGGCGGAGCACGCCGCCATCCTGCGCACTGCATCCCTGGCGCGGTTCCGTGCCGACCCGGCCGGGCTGCGGGAGGAGCCGCCGGAGAACAGCCTGTATCGCGTGCGCCCAAAGGGCCCGGTCGCCTGGGGCATGTCGGTGGACCTCAACGCCTGCATCGGCTGCAACGCCTGCGTGGTGGCCTGCACGGCGGAGAACAACGTGCCGGTGGTGGGGCGCGAGAACGTGCTGAAGCAGCGCGAAATGCACTGGCTGCGGATTGACCGCTACTGGGAAGGCACACCGGAGGACGCGCAGGCGGCGCTGCAGCCCATGCTGTGCATGCACTGTGAGGAAGCGCCGTGCGAGACCGTGTGCCCTGTCGGCGCCTCGGTGCATGACAGCGAAGGCCTGAACCTTCAGGTGTACAACCGCTGCGTCGGCACGCGCTTCTGCTCCAACAACTGCCCCTACAAGGTGCGCCGCTTCAATTTCGGCCCTTACGCGCAGGAGGAGCTGCGCCCGGCGATTGCGCGCAACCCCGATGTCTCGGTACGGGCCCGGGGCGTGATGGAGAAGTGCACCTTCTGCGTGCAGCGCATCGCCGCGACCCGCATCGCCCATGACAGGGACGGCACCCCTGAACAGGCGGTCACCGCCTGCCAGGCCGCGTGCCCCACCCAGGTCTTCACCTTCGGCGACCTGAACGACCCCGACAGCCCAGTGGCCCGGCGCAAGAAGAGCCCGCTGGACTATGCCCTGCTGCCGGAACAGCAGACCCATCCGCGCGTCACCTACGAGCGGCGCATCCGCGACCGCCCGGGTGCCCCGGGATGACGCCCGGCCAGCCTGTCGTGCTGCCCGGCGAAACCATGGCCAGCGTGACCGACCACATCGCCGGCATCACGCTCAATCCGTTCGGCCGCTGGTGGGGCGCCTGCTTCGCGCTCTCGGTGCTGCTGCTGGGCACCGGCGTGCTGGGTGTCGGCTGGCTGTTCCTGCACGGGATCCAGACCTTCGGCAATGACTGGCCGGTGATGTGGGGCTTTCCCATCATCAACTACGTCTGGTGGATCGGCATGGCCTCCGGCGGCACGCTGATCTCCGCGCTGTTCTTCCTCACCGGCTCGGAATGGCGCACCTCGATCAACCGTATCGCCGAGGGCATGACGGTGTTCGCCGCGGCCTGCGCCGGCATCTATCCGATCATCCATCTGGGGCGGCCCTGGTTCTTCTACTGGCTGATCCCGTATCCCAACACCATGGGCCTATGGCCGCAGTTCCGCAGCCCGCTCGGCTGGGACTTCATCGCGGTGCTGGCCTATGTCGTGTCCTCCATCCTGTTCTGGCTCCTGGGCCTGATCCCGGACCTTGCGGCCCTGCGCGACCGGGCCACGGGCCGCGGGCAGCAGGTGTTCTACGGCGTGCTGGCGCTGGGCTTCCGCGGCACCGGGCCGCAATGGCGGCGGTTCCATCGGTCCTACGGCATCCTGGCGGCGGTGATGGCGCCGCTGGTGGTGTCCGTGCACAGCATCGTGGGGCTGGATTTCGCCGGGGCGGCGACGCCGGGGTGGTATTCCACCCAGTATCCGCCGTTTTTCGTATGCGGCGCGGCGCTGTCCGGCTTCGGCCTGGTCATCATGCTGCTGCTGCCGCTGCGCCGCATCCTGCGTCTGCAGCCCTACATTACCTCCCGGCATTTCGACGTGCTCGGCCGCCTGCTGCTGCTCGCCAGCCTGGCGGTCGGCTACTGCTACGTCATGGACGCCTTCGACGTGTTCTATTCCGGCGAGGACGCGGTGCGCATTCAGTTCATCGAGCGGATCAGCGGCGAGTACGGCTGGGTCTATCAGTCCACCCTGCTGCTGAACTGCCTGTTGCCGATCACGCTGTGGTCGCGCTGGATGCGGTCGCATGCCGTTCCGCTGTTCACCGTCGGGCTTGGTGTGGTGGTGGGCATGTGGTTCGAGCGCTTCAGCATCGTCATCGCCGTGCTGCACCGGACCGACCTGCCCAGCGCCTGGGGCAGCTACGCCCCCAGCCTGACAGACTACGCGATCTTCGCTGGCACGGTGGGGCTGTTCGGGGCCGGGTTCCTGCTGTTCGTTCGGCTGCTGCCCGTGGTGTCGATCGCGGAGATGCGGCAGCTGCTGGCGACGCGCGGATGATCGTGGCGGCCTTCCCCGACGCCGAGGCGCTGCAAGGCGCCGCACGCGCGTTGCGGGGAGCCGGGCTGCAGGTGGAAACCCGTACGCCGATCGCGCTGCCGGAGGACGAGCATGGCCCGTCGCGCATCCCGCGCGTGATCTTCGGCATGGCGCTCGCCGGCTTTGCCGGGGCATTCGGGATGCAGTGCTACGCCACCATGGTCAGCTACCCGCAGCTGATCGGCGGGCGGCCCAACTTCTTCTGGACCAGCTTCCTGGTCTATGCGGTGGAGAGCGGCGTGCTCGCGGCCACCACCACCGGCGTGGCCGCCTTTCTGCTGTCCAACCGGCTGCCGCGCTACTGGGAGCCCTCGGACGAGCACGACGCGCTGCGGGACGCCACGCGGGATGGCTGGTTCCTGGTCGCGGAGGACCCGGATGCCCGCCGCCTGCTGCATGGGCTGGGCGCCACCAGCATCGACCAGGTGCCGGCATGAGGCTTCTGCTCCTGCTGCTCCCCCTGGCGCTGCTGGGCTGCGACGACATGACGACGCAGCCCAAGGTGCCGCCCTATCGCGCGGCGCAGGCCGGGCCAGGGCCGGTGCCCGCGGGCCGCGCCGAGTTCCGCGAGCGGCCGGAACCGCCACCGCCGCTGAGCCTCGCGCTGATCGAGCGCGGGCAGGACCGCTTCCGCCACTTCTGCGTCGCCTGCCATTCCGAACTCGGCGACGGGCACGGCATGGTGGTGCAGCGCGGCTTCTCGCCGCCGCCCTCCTACCACGAGACCCGGCTGCGCGAGGCGCCCACCCGGCATTTCTACGACGTCATCACCAACGGCTACGGCGCCATGTATTCCTTCGCCGTGCGCGTGCCCCCGCGCGACCGCTGGGCCATCGCCGCCTATATCCGCGCCCTGCAACGCAGCGAGGCGGGCACCCGGGCCGATCTCGCGCCCGGCGACACCGTGGCCGAAGCGGCACCATGAGCCGGCCCGAACGCCATGCCTGGATCGCCGCCGTCGTCCTGCTGGCCGCGTGCATGGCGGGCTGGCTTCTCGCCCCGGCGCGTCTGCCCTTTGCCTGGCTGGCCGCCTACACGGGCTTCAGCCTGTGGCCGCTCGGCAGCCTGGCGCTGCTGTTCGCCCATGCCTTGACCGGCGGACGATGGGGCGAGGCGCTGCGGCCCGGCCTGCTGCTCGGCGCCAGCGCCACGCTGCTGCTGCCCGTGCTCGCCATTCCGGTGCTGCTGTCCCTGCCGACACTGTACGAATGGGCGCGGCCGGAAGGCGCGACGCTGCCCAACCGCTTCTGGCTCAATCCCACCTTCTTCGCCGTTCGCGGCACGATCGACCTGCTGGTCTGGGTGGGGCTGGCGCTCCGGGTGCTGCGGGGCGGCAACGTGGTGCGCCTCGCGCCCTTTGCCCTGCTGGCCCTGATGCTCACCGCCACCTTCGCGGCCATCGACCTCACCATGTCGCTCGATCCCCGCTTCGTATCCTCCGCCTACGGCATGATCGCCGCCGCGGCCGCGGTGACGGCGGCGCTGGCCCTCGCGATTCCGCTCAGCCCGGCGCCGGACGCGCACACCAGCGATGCCATCGGCCGTCTGCTGCTCGCCTTCTGCGCGCTCTGGACCTACCTCGACTTCATGCAGGTGCTGATCGTGTGGCAGAACGATCTGGTGGCGGCGACGCCCTGGTACCTCGCACGCACCGCGGGCCCCTGGGGCTGGGTGATGGCGGCGGTGGCGGTGGCGCACGGGGTGGGTCCCATCGGGGCGCTGCTGCTGCCGGCGGTGCGCCGTTCCCGGCGGGGGCTGACCGCCGTTGCCGGAACCGTGCTCGCAGCCGAGCTGGTGCGGAGCTGGTGGACGGTGCTGCCGCCCCGGCTGCCGGGCCTGCTCGACCTGTGCTGCATGGGCTTCGTGGGCGCGGCCGGTTCGCTCTGGGTCATCAGGCGGAGGCACCATGCCTAGCCTTCGTGGCCTCCCGCTCATCGTCCTGGGCGCCCTCGCTGCCGGACTGTCCCGCCTGCTGCCGGCTGGGTCGTCCGTGGAGGCGCCTCTGCCGTCAGCGGCCCATGAGACCACGGATGTCGGGTTCCGACCCATGCTGATCAGCGGCATCCTGCTGCTGCTCGGCGTGGTGGGCATGATGGGCCTGGCGCTATGGATGTACCCGAAGTCCGTGCAGGACCAGGTGCTGCAGCAGCCGCTGCCCACCTTCCCGTCCCCGCAGTTGCAGCCCGCCCCGCCCGTGGACATGGCGGCGTTCCACGCCCGGCAGCTCCGGCAGCTGAACACCGCCTACTGGACGGACAAGGCCGCCGGCCGCCTGCACATGCCGGTGCGCCGGGCCATGGAGGACGTGGCCCGGCAGGGCATCCCCGACTGGCCCGGCCGATGAGGACGCTGCTTCTCCTTCTGCTGCTCCTGACGCCCGCCGCCGCGGCGGATGTGAGCGGGCTGGACTGGACGCAGCGGCAAGGCGCGCCGCTGCCGGTCGACGCGCCGCTGCGGGACGCGACCGGCCAGGCCACCAGCCTGCGGCAGGTGGCGGGCGGACGCGCGCTGATCCTGGCGCCGGGCTATTTCCATTGCCCGAACCTGTGCGGGGTGGTGCGGGAAGACCTGCTGTCCGGGCTCTCCGCCATGGCCAGCCCGCAGGAGTACGTTGTGGCCCTGGTCACGATCGACCCGGCGGAAACACCGGCAGACGCCAGCGCGGCGCTGCGCGGTATTCGGGACCGCTATCCCGGCCTGCCGGTGCGGGCACTGACCGGGCCCGCGGACAGCCTGGCCGCCATCGCCGCCGCCGCCGGGTTCAACGCGCGGTTCGACGCCGCCGGCAAGGAGTTCCTGCACCCGGCCGGGGTGGCGTTCGCGACCCCCGCCGGCCTGGTGTCCGGCTACGCGCTTGGGCTTGGCTATGGTCCGGATACCCTGTCCGCCGCCCTTGCCCTGGCCAATGCCGGCGGCATGGCGGCAGCCGAGCCCGTGCACCTGTTCTGCTTCAGCTACGACCCCGTGACCGGCCGCCTCAGCCTGGCGGTGATGGAGGCGGTGCGGCTCGGCGCCATCGTCACCGTGCTCGGGATCGGGCTGTTCATCTACGCACTGAACCGCCGCGCATGATCCAGGACCTGCTCACCGGCGCCATCTCCGCCGTCACCGGCTTGCACCTGCGGCCGGCGTCGTCCTCCGCGCGGGAGACGGATGCGCTGCTGTTCGCGCTGATCGGCGGCACCATCCTCGTGCTCGGCCTCGTGTTCGGGCTGATGTTCTACTACGTCGTCCGCTACCGCCACGGCACGAAGGCGAGCCGCGACGGCAGCGACGCCAAGTCCTGGCGGTTCGAGATCAGCTGGACCGTGGCCACGCTGGTGGTGTTCTTCGGCCTGTTCGTCTGGGGCGCCGACCTCTACGTGCGGCTGTTCCAGCCCCCGGCCAACGCGCTGCGCATCGCGGTGACCGGCAAGCAGTGGATGTGGAAGGTGGAGCACCCGGGCGGCCAGAGCGAGATCAACGCGCTCCATGTGCCGATCAACCAGCCGATCGAGCTGCTGATGACCAGCGAGGACGTGATCCACGACTTCTCGATCCCGGCCTTCCGCATCAAGCACGACGTGCTGCCGGGCCGCTACACCGCGCTGTGGTTCACGGCCGTGGAGCCCGGCACCTACAACCTGTTCTGCACCCAGTTCTGCGGCACCGACCATTCGCAGATGGGCGGCAAGGTGGTGGTGATGGAGGCCCCGGCCTTCCAGGACTGGCTGGAGACCAACCGGACCTCGGTGGGCCTGGTTGCGGAGGGCCAGGTGCTGTTCACCCGCTATGGCTGCTCCGGCTGCCACGCCGCCGGGCAGCCCGGCATGGCGGCGGCGCGCGGCAGCCTCAGCAGCGTGCGGGCACCGCCGCTGGACGGGGTGTACGGCCATCCGGTGCCGCTGAACGACGGCACGGTGGTGATCGCCGATGACCAGTATATCCGCGACAGCATCCTGATGCCGTCCCGCCAGATCGTCGCCGGCTATGCCAACCAGATGCCGCCCTTCGCCGGGGTGGTGAGCGAGGGCGACCTGGTTCGCCTGCTGGCCTACATCAAGTCGCTGGGAGCCAACCGATGAGCCGCACCAGCACGGTGGAGGACCTGCCGCCCTCCTACCTGAACAAGGAGAACACGCTGTTCTCCTGGCTCTGCAGCACGGATCACAAGCGGATCGCGCTGCTGTATTTCGGCTCGATCACCATGTTCTTCTTCCTGGGCGGCGCGGCGGCGGCGCTGATGCGGCTGAACCTGCTCTCACCCGCGGGGGCCCTGGTCAGCCATGAGAGCTATAACCGGCTGTTCACCCTGCACGGCGTGGTGATGGTGTGGTTCTTCCTGGTGCCCGCCGTGCCCGTCACGCTGGGCAACTTCATCCTGCCGTTGATGCTGGGCGCCCGGGACCTGGCCTTCCCACGCCTCAACCTGCTCAGCTGGTATCTGTTCGTCACCGGCGGGCTGATCACGCTGTGGGCGCTGTTCTGGGGCGGGCTGAACACGGGCTGGACCTTCTACACGCCGCTCTCCACCAACTACACCAACGGTCACGTGGTGCTGGCGGTGGTCGGGATCTTCATCTCCGGCTTCTCCTCCATTGCCACCGGGGTGAACTTCATCGTCACCATCCACCGGCTGCGGGCACCGGGGCTGACGTGGTACCGGCTGCCGGTGTTCGCCTGGTCGCTGTATGCCACCAGCGTCATCTACGTGCTGGGCACGCCGGTGCTGGCCATGACCCTGATCCTGCTGGCGTTCGAGCGGATCTTCCACGTCGGCGTGTTCGACAGCCGGATCGGCGGGGATCCGCTGCTGTTCCAGCACCTGTTCTGGTTCTACAGCCACCCCGCCGTGTACATCATGATCCTGCCGGGCTTCGGCGTGGTGTCGGAGGTGATCACCGCGTTCAGCCGCAAGGCGCTGTTCGGCTACAAGTTCGTGGTCTGGGCCAGCATGTCCATCGCGGTCATCTCCTTCCTGGTCTGGGGCCACCACATGTTCGTGGCCGGACAGTCCATCTACTCCGCGATCGTGTTCTCGCTGCTCAGCTACCTCGTCGCCGTGCCGTCCGCGATCAAGGTGTTCAACTGGCTGGGCACGCTGCACAAGGGGCATATCCGGTTCGAGGCGCCGATGCTCTATGCGCTGGGCTTCGTCGGGCTGTTCACCATCGGCGGGCTCACCGGGCTGTTCATCGCCGCCCTGGGCACCGACGTGCACCTGACGCAGACCTACTTCATCGTCGCGCATTTCCACTACATCATGGTGGGCGGCATGGTCTCGGCGTTCTTCGCCGGGCTGCACTACTGGTGGCCGAAGATCACCGGCCGGATGTATTCCGATGCCTGGGGCCGGGTGGCGGCTGCCATCATCTTCTTCGGCTTCAACCTCACCTTCTTCCCGCAGTTCGTGCTCGGCTATTACGGGATGCCCCGGCGCTACGCGAGCTACCCGCCGGAGTACCAGGTGTGGAACGTGCTCTCCTCCGCGGGCGCCGTGATCCTCGCGATCGGGTATCTGACCCCGCTGTTCTATCTCAGCTACTCGCTGCTGCGCGGCGACCGCGCGACGGAGAACCCGTGGGAAGCCACCGGGCTGGAATGGCAGACCAGCTCCCCGCCGCAGACGGAGAACTTCCGGCACATCCCCACCGTGGTCGATGGCCCCTACAACTATCCACCCCCGCACTCGCCGGCGGCGCCGCGCCATGGCTGAGCCGCGCGGCTTTCAGTATGCCTCTGCGGCGCATGAGACGGATACCGCCCGGGCCGGGATATGGCTGTTCCTGGCCAGCGAGATGCTGTTCTTCGGCGCCATCATCTACGTGTGGATGGTGCTGCGGATGACCCATCCGCAGGGCGTGGTGCTGGGCACGTCGCACACCAACCTCACCCTGGGCAGCATCAACACCGCCCTGCTGCTGACCAGCAGTTTCACGCTGACGCTCGGCGTGATGCGCGCCAGGGCCGGGCAGGGCACCGCCGCCGCCTGGTGCTGCCTGCTGACCGCCGGGCTCGGGGTCGGTTTCCTGGCGCTGAAGGGCCTGGAATGGGGTCTCGACCTGCATGAGGGACTTTGGCCCGGCGCCGGCTTCGCGCCCCGGGGCGACGATGTCGGCGGGGCCCGGCTGTTCATGAGCTTCTACTGGGTGGCCACCGCGTTGCACGGACTGCACATGGTGATCGGCGTCGGCCTGCTCGCCTGGGCCGCGCGCCTGGCCTGGCGCGGTCCCATGGCCGGCCGGCACGTCACGGCGGTCGAGGTGGTCGGGCTGTACTGGAGTTTCGTGGATATTGTCTGGCTGGTGATGTACCCGCTGATCTACCTGGTGGCGCGGCCATGATCCGTCCCGTGCTGGCCTGGATCCTGCTCATGCTCCTGCTGGCGGTGGAGGTGCTCGCGGCGCTGCTGCACGTCGGCTGGCTGGCCTGGGCTGCGGCACCGGTCATGATCGCGGTGGTGGCGCTGACATTCATGCACGTCGCGCAGGAATCGCCGCTCAGCCGTATCTTTGCCATGACCGGCCTGGTCTGGATCGCGATCCTGCTCTCACTCGGCAGCGCCGACTTCGCAGCCCGACACAATTATCCGGCTCCACAGCAGGTCATGAACGTTCGCTGATCCCGCCCGCCAGCCGCCGCAGGTCCGCCGCGGTGTGCTCCGTCCGCATGCCGCGCTCTATCAGGCCGCGACGACGGGCAAGCAGCCGATGACCGCGACGATCGACCTGGTCAACACCGGAAATCCGAGGGGCGGCGTGAAGGCCAGGTTGACGCGGGACGGTTCCACCCTGTGCGAACGGGTGCTGCGTCCACAGCCGGCTGGGGTGGAGGACGAGATCGAGTTCGTGCTGAAGCTGCGGGAGCGGGCCGTGCCGGGTTCCGGCGAGGGGCGGCAAGGTGAGGTGGACACGGTGCCGATCGGGGTGATCACGATGAAGGTGCCGCCCGGCACGGGGGTGGTCGCCATCGACGATGCTGGCGGCGACAATCAGGTGTGCCTGTGTCTGGCCTCGGCCGGCCGTTCTGGCGTCTATCATTGGGATCACGAGGGTGAAGTCGACCGTCACGGCCATCCCACTCCCGATTACAGCAACATGACCCTGCTCGCTTCGTCTTCTTCGGACTTGATCAGCAGGCTTGTACCGTTGCCGGAGGAGCCCGCCCCCAGCAGCGCGGTGAGGGTGAATCTTCGGTTCTAGGCGGGTTGCACGACCTTGCCTGCGGTGGCTTGTCTGTGCGGCTTGGAACGTGGAAAATGGCCAATCATACCGGACGGCATCATTTTTCTGTTCGGACGAAAAGGTGCGACTGAACGGCAACTGCCCTTCTCGTGTCGTCCTTCCACCTCTATTCCGAAGGTTATGACGGCTACGCGCGCTACGGCGATTATCCCTTCCTGCTCAAGCGAGTGACCCCGCCCTGGCTCGTCTTCCCGCTCGGTGCCGATCATCTCCATGTCCAATTCGATGGAGAAGACCATGTGGACCTCGTGACGCTCCAGGTGCCGCGGCCCGCGGCGTGACCGGGTGGCATGGTCTGTCAGCAGGTGGCGACCCAGACCGCAGACGATACTGCGGCTGACCCGGCCGTGATCTTCTTCTGGATCGCGCGGACGCTGAGGTCTGTGGAGGTGGCGAGTGCCTCGATCTCGCCACGACGCGCTGTGGCGTGCTGGGCCGTCCCAGGTGCCGTCCGCGCGCCTCGGCGGCCCGCATACCGGCGGTCACGCGCTCGCTGATGAGCGATGACTCCAGTTCGGCCATCGCCGGACCAACTGAAGCCAGACCCGGAGCGGCCAGGCACGGTCAGGATGATCTGGGCCTACTCTAGCGGGCGGTTTAAGCCAACGGTGAGGTGACGCCATTTACAGTGCGGAAAATCCTGTTACGAGAACCGCTCAAAACGGAAGATACCAACGATGCGAAATGACATGCAGCGGCGACTCGCAGCCGAGTTTCTCGGCACGTTCTGGCTCGTGTTCGGCGGCTGCGGCAGTGCCGTGCTGGCTGCAGGCTTCCCGCAGCTCGGCATCGGCTTCACCGGTGTCGCCTTCGCGTTCGGGCTCACCGTGCTCAGCATGGCTTACGCGGTGGGGCACATCTCCGGCGGGCACTTCAACCCGGCCGTCACCCTGGGCCTGTGGTGCGCGGGCCGCTGCGCCAACAAGCACCTCATCCCTTACATGGTCGTCCAGGTCGTTGGCGCCGTCGCCGCCTCGGCCTGCCTCTGGTTCATAGCGTCGGGCAAGGCCGGATGGGTCCCGGCCGGGTTCGCCTCCAACGGCTACGGCGAGCTAAGCCCGGGCAAGTACGGTATGGGCGCCTGCTTCGTGGCCGAGTTCCTGCTGACGTTCTTCTTCCTCATGATCATCGTCGGCACCACGTCGAAGGGTGCTGCCACGGGTTTTGCGGGCATACCCATCGGTCTCGCCCTCACGCTCATCCACCTGATCTCGATCCCGGTCACCAACACCTCTGTGAACCCGGCCCGCAGTACCGCCCCGGCCCTGTTCGCAGGCGGCGAGTACATTGGCCAGCTCTGGCTGTTCTGGCTCGCTCCCCTGGCCGGTGCCGCAGTGGCCGGGCTGTTCGGGCGCATCCTGTATGAGAGCTCGTCTATCGAGGAGACAATCGTCATCGACGAGCAGCGCAGCGCCGGCTGATTCCAGCACCGGCCTATCCGGGCAGAGCCCGGGCCGGCATCAGTGACCGGTCCGGCACCTCCCCGAACGGCACCTGGCCCAGCCCGATCAGCCGGGTGACGGCAGCCTCGTCTGGAAGGATGCCGACGACATCGCTGCGGCGCTTGGTCTCGCCGTTCAGGCGTTCGAGCGGGTTGATGCTGTGCAGCTTGCCCCGGTGCGGGGCCGGGAACGCCATGCAGGCAAGGCTTGTGCCGCAGGGGCGGGCGGGGCAGGCTTTCGCGCAAACCAACGGACGGGGAACGTGATGCGCGGATTGATGCGGCTGGCGCTGGCGGCGATGCTGTGCAGCGGGGCAGGTTGGGGCTCGGCCTGGGGACAGACGGCGCCGATGGTGACCACGCTGGGGCCGAACCCGCCGCAGAGCTTCCTGTATGTCGGCAACAGCTTCTTCTACTTCAACAACGGCATCACCAGCATGGTGAGCGCCCTGGCCGGGGGCGTCGATGGCGGCGGCCCGGTGCATCGGGCGACCATGGCCACCATCGGCGGCTCCGGCTTCGATTGGCACGACGTGGAGTCGTACTTCCGGCCGAATGCGGTGGGGTCGTACAACTTCGACGCCCGGAACAACATCGTGTTCAACACGGCGGAGAAGAAGTTCGACGCGGCGGTGCTGATGGATTGCAGCCAGTGCCCGATCCACCCGACGCTGTCCCCGGTGTTCGTGAAATACGCGAAGCTGCACACGGACACGGTGCGGCGGCACGGGGCGGTGCCGATCCTGTTCATGTCCTGGGCCTATGCGGACCACCCGGAGATGACGGCGCAGCTGGCGGAGGCCTATACCCGCGCCGGCAACGAGAACGGGGCGCTGGTGATCCCGGCCGGGCTGGCCTGGGCGCGTGCGCTGAAGGACCGGCCCGGCCTAGTGCTGCACATCCATGACAACCGGCACCCCACGCCGGCGGGCACCTATCTGGCGGCGGCGACAGTGTATTCGGCGGTGACGGGGCGTTCGGCAGAAAAGGACTCCTACACGGCGGGGCTGGACCCGGAGCTGGCGCGGTTCCTGCGCGCCGAGGCCTGGGCGGCGGTGCGGGCCTATTATGACGGCACGGTGGTGAATTAAGGGTCAAGCCGCCCGACGAACCCGGCGATCACCGGAAAGGCGCCGTGCTGCATCAGGTCGTTGTGGCCGGCCTGGGGTGCGACCCATAGCTGCTTCGGCTCCGGCGCGGCGTCGAACAGGGCGCGGCCCAGATCCGGCGGCACGATGCTGTCGCGGGCGCCCTGCAGCACCAGGAGCGGCGCCCGGACCTGGTCGATGCGCGACAGGGCATCGAAGGGATCGCGCAACAGCAGCCCCACCGGGACGAACGGGAAGCGGCGCCGGGCAATGGCGGTGATGCTGGTGTAGGGAGATTCGAGGATCAGGGCGCCGATCGGGCGTTCGGCCGCCAGCCGGACGGCGACCCCGGTGCCGATGGATTCGCCATACAGGACCCGTCGCGCGGGCGGGATGCCGGCCGTGTCCAGGAAGGCGGCGGCGGCCCGGGCATCGAGGTCGAAGCCCTCGGCGGAGGGCTCCCCGGAGTTGCCGCCATAGCCGCGGTATTCCGGCATCAGCACGCCCCAGCCGGCCTTGGCGAAGGCCAGCAGGCGCGGGATGCGGTTGGCCAGGTTGCCGCCGTTGCCATGGAGATAGAGGATGACCGGTCGGCCCGCCGGCGGCGGCAGGTACCAGGCCAGCAGCGCGAGGCCGTCCGTGGTGCGCAAGGTCTCGGCCCGAACCCCGAGGCTCCGGGCGGGGCCGAGGTCCGGGCGGCTCGGGTCGGGCATGAACAACAGGCGGCGCTGCCCGGCGTAGAGCGCCAGCACGACCAGGAGATACAGGCACAGCGCGCCGGCGGCGAGCCCGGCCAGGATGCGGGGGCCTCGCCTGCTAGGCACCCGGCACCGGGGCCGCGGGCAGCAGCGTGGTGCCCGTCACGGCCTGCAGCGCCGCCATCGCAACGCCGGGCGCCAGTTCGAGCACGCGCACGCCGCCGGGTTCGAGGGCGAGGACGGCGAGGTCGGTATAGACGCGGGTGACCACGCCGCGGGCGGTGAGCGGATAGGCGCAGCGGTCGACGATGCGGGGGCGGCCGTCCTTGGTGCGGTGTTCCATCAGCACCCAGATCTGCCTGGCGCCGCTGGCCAGGTCCATGGCGCCGCCGACCCCCTGGGGGTCGCCGTGCTCGCCGGTCCACCAGTTGGCGAGGTCGCCCTGGGCCGAGACCTCGAAGCCGCCGAGCACGGCCAGGTCCAGGTGGCCGCCGCGCATCATGCTGAAGCTGAGCGCGCTGTCGAAGAAGCTGCCGCCCTGCTGGAGGGTGACGGGGTTCTTGCCGGCATCGACCAGGTCCAGGTCGATCTCGTCGGCCGGGGGCGGGCCGCCGAAGTGCAGCAGGCCGTTCTCGCTGTGCAGGATCACGCCCTGCTCCGGCTTGATGAAGCGGGCGACCAGGGAGGGCATGCCGATGCCGAGGTTGACGAAGCCGCCGGGCGGGATGTCCCGGGCCAGGCGCTCGGCCATCTGCAGGCGGGTAAGGGGCGTCATGCCGAAGCTCCGGCCAGGATCCCGGATGGGCTGCCCATCGGAACCACGCGGTCCACGAAGATGCCGGGGGTCACCACCAGCTCCGGGTCGATCTGGCCCACCTCCACCAGTTCGGCGCATTCGGCGATGACCAGCGTGGCGGCTGTGGCCATGGCCGGGCTGAAGTTGCGGGCGGTCTTGCGGTAGGTGAGATTGCCGAAGCGGTCGGCCTGGTTGGCGCGGAGCAGCGCCACGTCGGCGCGCAGCGGCAGTTCGAGCACATAGTCGCGGCCGTCGATGGTCTTCACCTCCTTGCCCTCGGCCAGCAGCGTGCCGACGCCCACCGGGGAGTAGATGCCGCCCAGCCCGGCGCCCGCGGTGCGCATCCGCTCCACCAGCGTGCCCTGCGGCACCACCTCGATCACCAGCCTGCCCTCGCGCCACAGGGCGATGCAGGCGGGTGAGGTGCGGGGATAGGAGCAGATCATCCTCGCCACCATCCCGGCCTCGAACCACACGGTGAGGTCCGGCCCCGAGAACCCGGCGTTGTTGCTGATCACCGTGAGGTTGCCCACGCCGCGGTCCCGCACGGCGGCGATCAGCCCGAGCGGCACGCCGGCGGCGCCGAAGCCGCCGAGCATGATGGTCATGCCGCTCTCGATCCCGGCCACGGCGGCGGCGTAGGTGGGAACGGTCTGGTCTCGGGTGAAGGCGGGCGCGTCGGGGTTCATGCGTGGGGTCCGTGGATGCGGGCGAGTGAGAGGCCGGGCCTCACACTGAGGCGTTGTGGGGCATTATGGGGAGTGTCCCGCAGTTTGATGCTGGGTGGAAGAGTAGGGAGGTTGGCATGACGGACGAGGATGGCGAGGGGTTTGCGGCCCGGGTGCAGTCCAGGCTGGAGCGCCTGGAGCTGACGGCCGGGGCGGTGGCGGTGGCGGCCGGGCTGCCGGTGGCGCTGGTGGCGCGGCTGGCGGCCGGCGAGGGCCCGCCGCTGCGGGGCAGGCGGCTGGTGCGGCTGGCCGATGCGCTGGAGACGTCGGTGGCGTACCTGGTGGGGCTCGACCCCGATACGGCGGTGCCGGAGGAGTACCTGCTGGAGGACCAGGGCGATCTCGGACTGCTGGCCGGGGACGAGGAGGCGCTGCTGCTGGCCTACCGGCGGCTCGATGTCTCCAGCCGGGCGGCGCTGCTGCAGGTGGTGCGCAAGATGGCGCCGGAGCCGGTGGTGGATGAGCGCCGGCCGCGGCAGGACGCGGCTGGACGGCGGCGGGCCCCCCAGCCACACTAGCCGCGTCGATCGGGGGAGTTGCGCGTGTCGGATATCGAGATCAAGGCCGGGCCTTATGCGTTCCGGGCGCGGTGGGAGGATTCGCAGTCGCCCAGGACCTGCGCGATGTTCCGCGGTCTGCTGCCCTATGCCGAGAAGATCATCCATGTGCGCTGGAGCGGCGAGGCGTGCTGGATCCCGCTGGGCGGGCGGGAGTTCGGGGTGGGGTTCGAGGACCCGACGAGCTTTCCGGCGCCGGGCCAGGTGATCCTCTATCCCGGCGGGTTCTCGGAGACGGAGATCCTGGTCGCCTATGGGCCGTGCCGGTTCGCCTCCAAGGCCGGGCAGCTCGCGGGCAACCACTTCCTGACCATCACCGAGGGGCTGGAGAACCTGCACGCGCTGGGGCGGCTGACGCTGCTGGAAGGCGCGCAGCCGATCACCTTCGGAGCCTGAGCGTCACCCCGCTACGGCCTTCGGGATGGACCAGTATCCGACCCTTCCCGGAAGCAGGGCGGGTCCCGGTCCGCCATCGGTCATTCCCCAGGGCCGCCGGTCAATCGCTGTGCCGCGACCCGGCGCTCGATGCTGTCCCAGATCGGCAGCGTCAGGTCCGTGCCGTCGAACCGGGCCAGTTCCTGCAGGCCGGTGGGGGAGGTGACGTTGATCTCGGTCAGGTAGTCGCCGATCACGTCGATGCCGACGAAGATCAGGCCGTGGTCGCGCAGATGCGGGCCGATGCGGGCGCAGATCTCGCGGTCGCGGGCGGTCAGCGCCACCTTCTCGGGGCGGCCGCCGACGTGCATGTTGCTGCGCGCCTCGCCCTCGGCCGGCACGCGGTTGATGGCGCCCAGCGGCTCGCCGTCGATGAGGATGACGCGCTTGTCGCCGCGGCGCACGGCGGCTTCGTAGCGCTGGATCATCAGCGGCTCGCGGGAGCGGGCGAAGTGCATCTCGAGCAGGGAGGCGAGGTTCTCGTCGCCGGGCTTGATGCGGAACACGCCGGCGCCGCCATTGCCGAACAGCGGCTTCACGATGATGTCCTTGTACTTGGCACGGAAGTCGCGGATGGCGGCCGGGTCCCAGGTGATGAGGGTGGGGGGCATCAGGTCGGGGAAGTGGGTGACCAGCAGCTTCTCCGGCGCGTCACGCACGTGCTTGGGGTCGTTCACCACCAGGGTTCTCGGGTGGATGTGCTCCAGCATGTGGCTGGCGGTGATGTAGGCCATGTCGAACGGCGGGTCCTGCCGCATCAGCACCACGTCCATGGTGCCGAGGTCGAGCGTCTCGACCGGGCCGAACCTGTAGTGGTCACCGGCGCGGCGCTGCACCGTAACGGGCTGGGCGGTGGCCATCAGGCGTTCGGTGCGGGCGCCATCCGGGTTTTCCCTGCCCTCGTGCAGCGACATGTGGCGCACCTCGTAGTGCCACAGGGAATGGCCGCGCTTCTGCGCTTCCAGCATCAGCGCGAAGGTGCTGTCGCCCTCGATGTTCACGGTCTCGATCGGGTCCATCTGGACGGCGACCTTCAGGGGGTGGGTCATCGGGGCCTCGGTTCGCAATCTGTTGGGCTGCGTTCTATGGAGCGGGCGGAGTGGTAGAACAACGGCGGCGCCCGGTCTATCCGGCCACACAGGCGGCCCGGATCGTGCCATTGTGCAACGAGAACGGAGGGGGCCGCGATGGACGGGTTCGAGACCACGCTGCAGCGGTTCGCCGCCTGGCTGTCGCACCTGCTGCAACCCATCGAGCAGGGGCTGCAGCAGCTGGGCCTGAGCCTGCGGGTGCAGATGGACGCGGCGGGGGTGCCGGCGGGCTGGCAGGGGCCGCTGCTCACCTGCGGCTGGCTGCTGATCCTGGCGATGGTGGTCCGCACCCTGGTGGGGTGGTGGCGGCTGCTGGCGGTGGTGGCCGCGGCGGTGGTGCTGGCGAAGATGTACGGGGTGCTGCCCGGCGCCTGATCCGGCTCAGCGGCCGGCCAGGCTGCGTTTCAGGCGGGCGATGGCGCCAGGCAGGCCACGGACCTTCAGCACCCGGCCGGTTTCGTCGTACTCCTCCGACAGCACCCGCGCGCTCTCGTAGATGTCGCCGAGCAGGCCCTGGCCGGCATAGGGCAGCACCAGCGTGTCATCCACCATGGCGGCCTCGAAGAACGCGATCAGCGTGTCGCGCAGCGCGCTCACGTCCCCGGGCGCATGGGCCGAGAGCAGGATGGCCTCGGGGTGCCTGGCGGCCAGGGCGGCGCGGGCCTCGGCGTCCACGCGGTCCAGCTTGTTCAGCACCAGGCGGGACGGCACGCTGTCCGCCCCGATCTCGCGCAGCACGCTGCGGCTCACCTCCAGCTGGGCCTCGTAGGTGGGGTCCGACGCATCCACCACGAACAGCAGCAGCGAGGCCTCCAACGCCTCCGCCAGGGTGGAGCGGAAGGAGGCGACCAGGTCGTGCGGCAGCTGCTTGATGAAGCCGACGGTGTCCGAGACCAGGATGCGCGGCCGGGTCTCGGGCTGCAGGGTGCGGACGGTGGTGTCGAGCGTCGCGAACAGCTTGTCCTCCACCAGCACCTGGCTGCCGGTGAGTGCGCGCATCAGCGAGGACTTGCCGGCGTTGGTATAGCCGACCAGGGCCACGCGCAGCTGCTCGCTGCGGCCGGCCCGGCGGTTGTCGCTGTCGCGCTGCACGGCCTCCAGCTGCTCCTTGAGTTCGGAGAGGCGGTCGCGGATCTTGCGGCGGTCGAGGTCCAGCGTGCTCTCGCCGGCGCCGGGGCCCTGCTGGCGGCCGCCGCCGCTGGCGGATTCGCGCATGCGGGGCGCGACGTATTTCAGCCGGGCCATCTCGACCTGCAGCCTGGCTTCGCGGGTGTTGGCGTGCCGGTGGAAGATCTCGACGATGACGCCGGTGCGGTCCAGCACCTGGGCGCCGGTGGCGCGCTCCAGGTTGCGGATCTGGCTGGGGGAAAGCTCGTGGTCGACGATGACGAAGCCCGGCCTGGGGGCCGCGCCCTCCTCCGCCTCCGGCCTGGTGGGTTCGGGCGCGGCGGTCTCGAAGCGCTCGCGGGCCTTGGACTTCGGCGGCGGGGCCATGGTGGTGACCAGGCCGGTGCCGCCGGTCAGCGCCGCCAGCTCCGCCAGCTTGCCGCTGCCGAGCAACGACCCGGCGCCGGTGCCGTCCCGCCGCTGCGAGACGGTGCCGACCACCTCGTAGCCCAGGGTTTTGACCAGGCGGCCGAGTTCCTCGAGGCTCGCCTCGTGCGCGACGTCATCGACCTCGGGCAACTGGATGCCGACGAGGACGGCCTGGGGGGTGGGGGCTTTGGTCTCCATGCGGCGTGAAGTAGCACGGATCAGGGGTAAGCTTGGAAATGGTGCCGGACGGCCGTAAAACCCGGGGGATGAAATCCCCTGGACCGGTGCACAGCGCCGCGGCGGCGCGGGAGCGGCTGTTGCACGATCAGACCACCCGGCCGCTGGTGGACCAGCGGGCGCGGCTGACCATCCTGGCCGAGCGGCTGAACCGCGCGGCGCGGGGGGCGATGACTGACCACCTGTTCGAGCGGGTGCGGACCGACCGCCGCTTCGCCCCGGTGCTGCGCCGCCTGGTGCAGATGACGCTCGAGGGTTAGCCGAGCCAGCCCAGCCAGCGGAACCACAGGTAGTCGAGCGGCGCCAGGCCCAGCAGCGTGAGCGCCGCCAGCACCAGGCACAGGCGCAGCCCGTCGCGCACCGGGACGCGGCCCATGCCCATGGCCACCACGATCGGCGAGGCCTGGTACGGCAGCAGCGGCGTGGCGTATCCGATCACCTGGATCATCAGCACGGTGAGCAGCGGCAGGCCGGTGGCCTGGGCCAGCGTGCCGGCCAGCGGGGTGTAGAGGGCGGGCACGCCATTGGCCGTGACGCCGAAGTTGAGCGCCACGGTGAGGCCGATGAGGGAGGCGAAGCCGAGGGCGGGCTGTGCCGGGTCGAGCGGGAGCAGCGCGAGGATGGCCCGGCCGAGCACGGCGCCCAGGCCGGACCGCGCCACCACGGCCGCCAAGCCGAGGATCCCAGCGATATAGAGGCAGGTGCGGACGTTGACGGCAGCGGCGAACTCATCGGAACCAAGGACGCCGATGCGGGGCAGCAGGCAGAGGCAGGCGGCGGCCAGGCCGACCCAGGCCGGCGACACGCCATGCAGCGAGTCGGTCGTCCACAGCAGCAGCGTCAGGCCCAGCAGCACGGTCAGGCGGCGTTCGGCGGCCGTCCAGGGCTGCGGCGCCGATCGTGGCGGCTGTGCCCCGGGCCGCAGCCGGGCGGGGAACAGGCGGATGATGCAGAGGCTGAGCAGGATGCCCTTCAGCACGCCGAGGACGGGCGCATGCAGCAGGAGATAGGGCAGGTAGGCGAGGTGCACGCCGTAGGTGCTGTCCGCCGCACCGGCCATGACCAGGTTCGGCACGTTGGCCGGCAGGATGCTGGCCGAGAGCTGGAAGGTGCCGAACCCCACCGCCAGCGCCAGGCCGGTGCGGCCGCGGGATCCCTCGGCGAGGCCCGCGCGGTCCGCCAGGGCCAGCACGATGGGCATCAGCAGCGCGATGCGCCCCATGTTGGAGGGCATGACGAAGGCCAGCGCATAGGTCAGCAGCACGATGCCGCCCACCATGCGCGGCCAGGACCTGGTGAGGGGCGCCGCGAGCAGGCGCGCGACCCGCTCGGCGAGCCCGACCTTGCGGATGGCGGCGCCCAGCACGAAGCCGCTGAGGATCAGCCAGAAGGCCGCGGAATACAGCCCGGCGAACACGACCTCCGGCGGGGCCAGCCGCAGGATCATGGCGGCAGCGAAGAACAGCAGCGCCGTGAGGTATTCCGGCAGCAGTGCGGCGGCCCACAGGCCGATGGTGGCGATGCAGAGCACCGTGGGCAGCAGCAGCGATCCGTCCATCAGGAGGCCTTCCAAGCGTCGGGCGCAGAATGGCGGGGTGCCCGCCGCAACGAAATGCGTGATTGCCGCAGCCGGCCTTCGCGGCGCACGAAGGTGGAGGCGCTCAGCCCGGCGGGCGATGCGGCCCCAGCACCTTGAGGAACAGCGTGGTGTCCGCAAGCTCCCCGTTCGGGCGATAGGCATGGTTCGGCACGGTGGCCAGCGGGGTCCAGCCGCAGCTGCGATAGAGCAGGTCCCCGGCGCTGCCGGTCTCGGTGTCCAGTTGCAGCAGGGTGCGGCCGGCGGCCCGGGCGGTCTGCTCCGCGGCACCCAGCAGGCGGCGGCCGAGGCCCAGGCGGCGGGCGCTGGAGTGCACCAGCATCTTGCCGATCTCGGCACGGTGCAACCCGTTGGGCTGGGTGGCGAAGAACACCAGCACGGTGCCGAGCAGCCGGTCCGCCTGTTCCGCCGCCAGCAGGCCGCGATCCTTGGCGGCAAGGCCGGGAAGCTGGTTGCGCCAGAAGGCGAGGGTGTCCGCCGCTGACACCCCGGCCATGAAGTTGACGGAGGCGCCGTGCGCCACCGCATCCGCCAGGAGGGCCGCCAGCTCGTCCAGCCGGGTCGCGGCGTGCTCGGCGGGGAGTGGGCGGATGACGGGTTCGGGCATGGCGGGCTCCAGGAGTTGGAGCGAGCGTGCCTGCCGTGCCAGGCGCCGTCCACTGCCCAGGTGTGTCCGCTCAGGCGGCGCGTGCCTGGTGTCCGCTCAGGCGGCCCGCGCCTGGCGCTCGGCGTGGAGCCGGCGGGTGAGGGGGAGCAGGGAGCGGCCGTATTCCAGCGCGTCCTCCAGCGGGTCGAAGCCGCGGATCAGGAAGGTGTCCACGCCGAGGTCGTGGTAGTCGAGGAAGGCTTCGGCGACCTGGTGCGGGGTGCCGACCAGGGCGGTGGTGTTGCCGCGGGCCCCGGTGGCGCGGGCGATGGCGGTGTACAGCCGGCCTTCCGGGCGGTCGCCCAGGGCGGCGGCGTCCAGCAGGCGCTGGGACCCGGCGTTGGCGGGGGCGCTGCCGGCCGGGCCGAGGGCCGCTTCGCCGCGCACCCGCTGCACCTCGCCCAGGATGCGCTCGGCGCGCACCCAGGCATCGGCCTCCGTGGCGCCCAGGATCGGGCGGAACGACAGGCTGAACCCGACCCGGCGCCCATGCGTGGCGGCTTCGGCGCGCACCCGGCCGGTGATCTCCGCCACCTGCGCCCGGGTCTCGCCCCACAGCGCATAGGTGTCGGCATGGCGGCCGGCGACGCGGATGGCGGCCTCGGAGGCGCCGCCGAAATAGACGGGGATGCGTGGCCGCTGCACGGAGCGCACGGCCGGGAGGGCGCCCTTGATGCGGTAGTATTCGCCCTGGTGATCGACCGGGGCGTCCGCGGTCCAGATGCGCTTGAGGATGTCCATGTACTCATCGGTGCGGGCGTAGCGGGCATCCTTGTCCAGCCAGTCGCCGTCGCGGGCCTGGTCCTGGTCGTCCCCGCCGGAGATGACGTGGATGGCGGCGCGGCCGTTGCTCAGCTGGTCCAGCGTGTTGAAGGCGCGGGCGGCGGTGCTGGGGGCCTGGAAGCCCGGGCGGTGCGCCACCAGGAAGCCGACGCTGCTGGTGTGCGCGGCGGCGTGGGCGGCGAGCTGCAGGCCGTCCGGGCCGTTGCTGTGCCAGCCGATCAGCACGCGGTCGAAGCCGCCGCCGGCCGCGGCATGGGCCTCGTGCGCCTGGGCGGAGGCGACGAGATAGCCGGGGTCGATGGCGGGACCGCGGGCGGGGTGGATCTCGGACTGCTCGCGCGGCTGGATCATGCCGATGAATTCGAGGGACATGGGGTGGGGCTCCTCAAGCGCGATGGGGTTATGCAGGGTCATGCCGTCCTGAGTGAGCAGGGTACGGCGGCGGATCATCGGAGGCGTGGGCATCATGCGGCCTCCGTGACGCCCAGGCGGCCCAGCAGCCGGCTGCGCAGGGCGGCGAACTGCGCGGTGGCGCGGCTGCGCGGGCGGGGGGCGTCGTTCACCACGTCCAGCACGATGCGGCCGCGGTCCAGCACCAGCACGCGGTCGGCCAGCGCCACGGCCTCGTCCACGTCATGCGTGACCAGCAGGGCGGCGGGGCGGTGGCGGGACCAGAGGTCGAGCACCAGCGCGTGCATGCGCAGCCGGGTCAGCGCATCGAGGGCGGCGAAGGGCTCATCCAGCAGCAGCAGGCCCGGCGCACGCACCAGGGCGCGGGCCAGGGCGACGCGCTGCGCCTCGCCGCCGGAGAGGGTGGCGGGCCAGGCGTCGAGCCGGTGCGACAGGCCGACCTCGGCCAGCGCGGCCTCGGCGCGGGCGCGGGTGCTCCCGGCCAGACCGAGCACGACGTTCTGCCACACGGTCTGCCACGGCAGCAGCAGCGGCTGCTGGAACGCGACGGCGACCGGCTGCGGCAGGGCGACCACGGCGTCGTCCGGCACCGGGTCCAGGCCCGCGAGGGTGCGGAGCAGCGTGGTCTTGCCGGAGCCGCTGGCGCCGAGCAGGGCGACGAACTCGCCCGGGGCGATGTCGAGGTCCAGGCGGTCGAGGACAGGGGCGTTGTCGCCGAAGCGCCGGGTCAGGTTGCGGATGCGGGCCTGGGACATGGGATCAGCTCCGGACCAGAACCGGGCGCCAGGCGAGCAGCCGGCGCTCCAGCAGGCGGACGATGCCGTCCGCACCCAGGCCGAGGGCGGCATACAGGGCGAGGCCGACCAGGATCACGTCGGTGCGCAGGAAGTCCCGCGCATCGTTGATGAGGTAGCCGATGCCGGATTGCGCGTTGACCTGCTCGGCCACCACCAGCGACAGCCAGGCGACGGCGAGGCTGTAGCGCAGGCCGACCAGGGCGGAGGGCAACGCGCCGGGCAGCACCACGTGGCGGATGAGCCCGGCGCGGCCCAGGCCGAACACGCGGCCCATCTCGGCCAGCCGGGGCTCCACGCCGCGGATGCCGGCGAACAGGTTCAGGTAGATCGGGAAGGCGGTGCCGAGGGCGACGAGGGCGATCTTGGGGGCCTCGCCGATGCCGAACCACAGGATGAACAGCGGCACCAGCGCCAGGAACGGCAGGGTACGGAGCATCTGCACCGGGGCGTCCACCAGGTCCTCGCCAAGCCTGGACAGTCCGGCGGTCAGCGCCAGGGCGGTGCCGGCCGCAAGCCCGATGGCCAGCCCGGCGGAGACCCGGCCCAGCGACACCAGCAGGTGCCACGGCAGCTCACCCGAAACCAGCAGGCCCCAGAAGGTCGTGGCGATCCGCACCGGGGAGGCGAGGGTGTGGTCCGAGACCAGGCCGGCGCTGGACGCGCCCTGCCACAGCAGCAGCAGCCCCAGCGCCGAGAGATAGCGGCGCAGGCCGGTGCCGAAGCGCGGGCGCAGGAGGCCGGTGCGACGGCGCGGGGCGGCGGCGAGGGCGGGCAGGGCCGTCGTGGTGGTTGTCGGCATGGGGCGCGATACCGTCCGGGCTGGTGTCGTCGGGAGCCTGTAAGGTGGCGGCGCGCGGCCCCGGCGAACAAGAGAGACCATTCGCAAAGGCCGGGTGCCCGGGAGACGGGATGTGCTGCGGCGCGGGCCTGCGGCAGGGCATTCGTCTTTCGGTTGCCAGCGGCGGCCTCCGCAGGCTTGTTGGGCGTCGAAGGACGCGGGGTTCAGGGATGGATGAGGTCGATCGCAAGCTGCTGGGCCTGATGCAGGCGGACGCCACCACGGCGATCGCGGAGCTGGCGGACAAGGTCGGGCTGTCGCCGACGCCGGTTTGGAAGCGGATCCAGAAGCTGGAGCAGTCCGGCGTGATCAGCGGGCGGGTGGTGCTGATCGACCCGGAGCGTGTGGGGATCGGGCTCGTCGTGTTCGTGGCGGTGGAGGCACACGAGCATACGCCGGGCTGGCTGGCGGCGTTCGCGCGGGCCATGGCGGAGATGCCGGAGGTGATGGACGCGTACCGGATGGCGGGCGAGGTGGATTACATGCTGCGGGTGGCGGTGCCGGACATGGCGGCGTTCGATGATTTCTACAAGCGGCTGATCGCGGCGGTGCCGTTGAAGAACGTGACGTCGCGCTTCGCCATGGAGCGGCTGAAGCAGACCACGGCCTATCCCTTGCCGGCCAGCGCCTTCCGGGACCGGCGCGGGGGTGAGCCGGAGGGGTGAGCCGGCGTGGGCTGGGACCGCTGCGGAACTGGGGTTAAGGTCCGCCTATGCTGCACATGCGAACACGTGGTTGGGCTTTGGTGGGCGTTGCGGTCCGGGCGGCGTGGGACAGGCTTTCGGCCTCGGACCCCGGGCTGCTGCGGCTGACGCTGGCGGCGCGCGGCACGCTCTCGGTGTTCCTGACCACGCTGGCGGCCACCGGCGTGGTGCGGCTGGCCGGGCTGTCGATCGTGGATTTCGCCAGCGCCATCACGCTGAGCATGATGGCGCCGTTCCTGATGCGGGAGCCGACGCTGCGGCAGCGGCAGCGGACCCTGCTGGTGCTGCCGCTGCCCGTCGCCGCGGCGGCGCTGATCACCACGCTGCTGCAGGGGCATGGCGCGGTGGCCGACAGCTGGTTCCTGCTGCTGGTGTTCGGCTGCTTCCTGCTGCATCCGCGCAACCCGCGCATGATTGGCGTGGGGCTGGTGGCGGTGGTGGGCACATACGTGGACCTGTACCTGGAGCTGCCGCCGGCCACGCTGCCCTGGCAGTTCCTCTCGCTGGCGATGGCGGTGCCGATCATCGCCTTCGCCTGCTTCGTGGCGCTGCCGATGCGTCCGGCCGCCACGCTGCGGCGCATGGTGGCGGCGGTGCAGGGGCGGGCGGCGCGGGTGCTGCGCACGGCGCGGGATATTTCCGCTCCCGGTCCGGTGCCCCCGGGGCTGCTGGCCCGGCTGGGGCGGGACCTTGCCGGGCTGAACGAGGCGGCGCTGGCGGCGGATGACCAGCTGGGGCTGCTGCACTCGGGCGGGCGGGCGGCGGTGCGGGCCGGGCTGATCGACCTGGAGCTGGCGACGGCCCGGCTGATCCAGAGCTTCGCCATCTCCGGCGATGGCCCGGGACCGCGGCACGCGACCCGGCTGGGCCTGCATGAGCGGCGGATGCGGCGGGGCGGCGCCTATGCGATGGCGCCGGAGCTGCCGGAAGCCGGCTCGTTGCGCGCCAGCCTGGTGGAGCTGGGGCATGCGATGCACCGGCTGGGTGCGGCGGTGCAGGAGATCGGGCCGGAGGTGGCGGCGCCGGCCGGGCCGCCCGCGGTGCCGGGTCCGCTGGCGTGGCGCATGGCGGTCCGGGTGACGCTGGCGGCGGGGCTGGCGATGGCGGGCGGCATGGCGCTGTCACCCAACCGGTGGTTCTGGGCGGTGATGACGGTGTACGTGGTGTTCCTGAACGCGCGCTCACGCGGGGACACCGTGCTGCGCGGGGTGCAGCGGGTGACGGGCACGCTGCTGGGGATCATGAGCGGGCTGGTGCTGGCGACGCTGCTGTCGGGGCACCTGCTGCCGGAGATACTGGCGCTGCTGCTGGCGATCTTCGGCATGTACTACTTCTTCCTCGCCTCCTACACGACCGGCATCTTCTTCGTCACCGTGATGCTGGGGCTGCTGTACGGGATGCTGGGGGCATCGCCCGAGACGCTGCTGGTCCTGCGGCTGGAGGAGACGGCGGTGGGCGCGGCGGCGGCGATCCTGGTGGCGCTGTTCGTGATGCCGTCGCGGACGCGGGACCAGGTGCTGCGGTCTGGCCAGGGGGTGCTGGCCAGCCTGGTCGGCGCCATGCAATCCGTGCGCGCGGCGCTGGGGGCGGAGGCCGCGGCGGCCGCGCCGCTGGAGGCGATGCGGCGGGTGGACCGGCAGGTGGCGGACCTGCGGCTGGCGATGGCGCCGCTGACGGCCGGGCGGTCGTTCCTGCGGCGCACCTCGCTGGACCGGCCAGTGCCGGCGCTGCTGGACTGCGTGCACTGGATGCGGGTGCTGGCGGCGGCGAGCACGGGGCGCGGGGCGGATGCCGGGCTGGCGGCGCGGGCCGGGGCGGTGGAGGCGCGGCTGGCGGCGCTGGCGGACGGGACCTACGCGCTCCCGGTGCCCGCGGCGCCTGTGGAGGCGGAGGATGCCGCGCATGTGGCGCTAGGGGCGCTGGACCAGGCCATCGGCGTGCTGGCGGAGCGGCTGCAGGTAGGGGTGGTGGCCGGGTTCACGCTGGATCATTGACGGCCCGGGTGCGCGGCGGGATGGTTCGGGCGGGACGGAGACGGCGGCATGAGTATCCGGGACAAGGCGTTCATCGTCGGAGCCTATGAGCACCCGGCGCGCAAGGCGCCGGACACGTCCGTGGCGCAGCTGCATGCGCAATCCGCCATCGGGGCGCTGGCGGATGCCGGGCTGCGGCGCGAGGATGTGGACGGGTATTTCTGCGCCGGGGACGCGCCGGGCATGGGGCCCGTCAACATGGCGGACTACCTGAATCTGCGGCTGCGGCACCTGGACAGCACGGACCTGGGCGGCTGTTCCTACATCGCGCATGTCGCCCATGCGGCCCAGGCGATCGCGGCGGGCAAGTGCAACGTGGCGCTGATCACGCTGGCGGGGCGGCCAAGGAGTGCGGGGCATAGCGGCATGGCGCCCCGGCCGGTGAACCCCGATGTGCCGGATGCGGCGTGGGAGGCGCCGTTCGGGCCGGTGACGGTGAACATGTACGCCATGTGCGCCATGCGGCACATGCACCAGTACGGCACCACGGCCGAGCAACTCGCCTGGATCAAGGTCGCGGCCAGCCACCATGCGCAGCACAACCCGAACGCCATGCTGCGCGACGTGGTGACGGTGGAGGACGTGCTGGCCTCGCCCATGGTGGCGGACCCGCTGCACCGGCTGGACTGCTGCGTGGTTAGCGACGGCGGCGGCGCCCTGGTCGTGACCCGGCCCGAGATCGCCCGCACCCTGAAGCGCCCCCTGGTGCGGGTGCGCGGCGCCGGGGAGTCGATGAAGGGCCAGATGGGCGGCGACGTGGACCTCACGTATTCCGGCGCGGTGTGGTCGGGGCCGCCGGCCTTTGCCGAGGCGGGGGTGACGCCGGCGGACATCCAGTATGCGTCGGTCTATGACAGCTTCACCATCACGGTGCTGATCCAACTGGAGGATCTCGGCTTCTGCGCCAAGGGCGAGGGCGGGCGGTTCGTGGCGGATGGGAACCTGATCTCGGGCGTGGGCCGCCTGCCGTGGAACACGGATGGCGGCGGGCTGTGCAACAACCATCCGGCCAATCGCGGCGGCATCACCAAGGTGATCGAGGCGGTGCGGCAGCTGCGGGGCGAGGCGCATCCGGCGGTGCAGGTGCCGGGCTGCACGCTGGCGCTGGCGCATGGCACGGGCGGGCTGCTGGGCAGCCGGCACGGCTCGGCGACGCTGATCCTGGATCGGGAGTAGAGGCGATGGACGGGCAGACTTTTCCGGCGCCGCCGGTGGGGCCGGAGTCCGCGGCATTCTATGCGGCGGCGGCCGAGGGGCGGTTCCTGGTGCCGCGCTGCACGGCGTGCGGGCGGGCGCACTGGTATCCGCGGGGGCAGTGCCCCTTCTGTTTCGGCCGGGTGGCGTGGGAGCCGGCCAGCGGCAGCGGCACGATCTACAGCTACAGCGTGATGCGCCGGGCCAAGCCGGTGACCACCATCGCCTATGTGACGCTGGCCGAGGGGCCGACCATGCTGACCAGCCTGGTGGATTGCGACCCGGATGCGCTGCGGATCGGGCAGGCGGTGCGGCTGGTGTGGAAGGCGAGCGGGGGGGCCGAGGGCGCAGGCCCCCCGGTGCCCTGCTTTACCCCGGCTGTCTAAGCCGCCTTATCCATGGCGGCTCAAGCCGCCTTGTCGAGGATCACGTCGAGCTGCCTGATGGTGGGCGGGCGCGCCAGCAGGATGGGCGCGCGGGCCATCAGCAGGCGGGCGCCGCGGCCGGACAGGTGGCGGGCACGGGCGCCGGAGGTGGCGAACGTCTCGAAGATCTCGAACTGGCGGCGGCTGTGGCGCAGGGCATACCAGGGTCGGGTGCCGGGCTCGTCCTCCACGATGCCGCGGATGTCCTCCAGCAGGCGGATCACGAAGCGCTCCATGCCGGGCTTGGCTTCCAGGGTGATGTGCAGGGCCTTGCCCATCCTGGGTTCGGCCTGGGCCGGGTTGCCGCGCACCAGGTCCAGCAGCACGAGGGCGGCGGCGAGGATGCCGGCCCCGGCGAACACGGGGTCCAGCAGCGAGGGGCGGGCGGGGCGGGTCTCGGGCGGAAGGGGCATGGGTCGGTTCTCCTGATGGGAGACAAAGCCCGGGGCGGGGGCAGGGTTTCTTTTCGGCCGCTGGATTGTCGTGTTCAAACGCTCGGCGGCTTCGGCGCGGCCCTGCGGCGGAGATCGGAGAGTTCGGTGGCGATGGCTTTCTCGAGATGGAAGATCGGCTGGATGTCCCTGGCGCCGACGGGCAGCGGGCGGTCCATGCCGTCCCATATCAGGCGGGTGGCGCCCCTGCGGCCGGCATGGCCGAGCTGGAGGCCGGGCGGGGCCGGGCCGTTGGCCCGGGTGAAGGCGGCGATGCCGGCCCAGGCCCGCTCCTGATTTCCCGAAAAGGATCGTCCGCGGGAACCTTTAAGACGGCTTCATGGCCGCGATGTCGGCTACACGCACCGCTGCTCCAGCCTCTTTCGCGGTCGCGGTCATCGTGTCGACCAGCGCGTCGCATTCGGCTTGTCCGGTCGCAAGCAGCTCGCGAAACGACCGCACGCGCGACATGGACCAGAGCACGGCCGCGAAACCCGATGCCGGCGCGCGGTCGATCAACCACTTACTCCGTGGATAGACAGTGTATCCGAGGCCCTTGATGAGCCCGAAACACGCATGGATGCCCCGCGCCAGGGCAAGCGCTTCCTTCCACGACGCGCCGCCACCGCGCCGCACACCGGTCACGGAGACGCTCTCGAACGCAACGCACAGCGGAACGTGGCAGCGAAGCCACAGGGGCATGTCGGGTTCGACCGTAGCCGGCAGCCCTGAAGCGGTGAACAGGTCGGCCCAGCGCGCCTGGTCCATAAGCGTTTTTTGCCCCCCGGCACCGATGGTGGCCTTGAGCCGGCCGTCCCCATCCAGCGTGGCTTGGAGGAAGTTCATGCCGAAGGCGCAGCGCCCGGAACCGACGGCTTCGCGCAGGCGCTCCGGATTGAAGGTGTTGAACATGAACTGGATACACCCGGCCACGCTGCGCCGCAGGGCCGGAAGAACCGCATCGACCTGATGCGCCAGGAGCGTGACGATCACGAGGTCGAACGGCACCTGCTCGTCGAGCGCGTCCGTCACGCGGACGCTCGCTCGCACCCCTTTCGTGTCGACGATAGCGCCGTCGCGCCGGAGCTGTTCCAGGCGCCTTGAGCCAGGCCGCGCGACAACGGTGACGTCGTGGCCGCCGATGCGAGCCAGCTGGAAAGCGAACGTGCTGCCGATGTTGCCGGTTCCCACAATGGCGATGCGAAGGGGTGATGCGGGTGCAGCGCTCGACATGCAGGCATCTTGGACGCGCGACGAACGAAATGGAACCGCTGTTTCCAGATACCTATTCATACGGTGGCTCGGACCTTTCCCGCTGCATCATCGTTTTCGAGAACGGCGAGAGCACCGATGCCGGGAAGTGAAGGTCCGCTATGTGTCGAGGGCGGCGGTAGCCATGTTACCGGTCCGTCACGCCATACCCCGGGACTGAACACCGAGCGGTTGCGGGGTGCGCCCCAGCACCTGTCTAACTGAATGTCTGCTTCCTCAGGTTCGCCTCTCCGAAGCGGACCGGCAGGTTCCGGCCAGACCATGCTGGCGCAGCATCACCACGTTCAAGGCTCTTTGACCTGTGCGAACTGGTCGTCGGCGGCCCGGTGTCAGCCTGTCATGGCTTCGGCGGAGTTGCGCCTGTCGTCGCGGTCAGGTGGGTGGCGGCCTGCGCCGTCCGGGGTTGCCGCGGGATGCCGCCCACGATCGCGTTGACGAGCGTGTGGACGAGCGCCGCGGCATCCTCGCGTTCCACTGGCCCGAGGCTGCCGTGGTTGGCCAGGAACACGGTACCGTGGACGGCGGCCCAGAGCGCGCGGCCGAGGGCCGGCACGTTGGGCGCGGCGCACCCGGCTTCGTGCAGCACGCCTTCCAGCAGGGCAAACAGGCTGGCGGTCAGGTCCGCCATGGCAGGCGGAGCCGGCATCGTGCGCGGCTCGAACAGGGCCGCCCACAGGGTCGGTTGGCTGTCCGCGAAGCCCATGTAGGCGTCGGCCAGGCCATGCAGCCGGTCGTCGAGCGGCCGGTTCGCGGATTGCGCCAGCGCCGCGGCCAAGGCGTCCCGCAGCAGGCTCATCGTCGCTGTGTTCACCCTGAGCCGCAACGCCTCGAGGCTCGGGAACGCCGCATAAACCGAGCCTACGGCCGTGCCCGCCCGGGCAGCGACGGCGCGAGCGGTAAGTGCCGCTACGCCTGCCTCACCCACGATGCCGAAGGCTGCAACGACGAGTGCCTGCTGGTCGGCCTCGCGGTCGAGCGTTTCCTTGCGCGGGCGACCGCGCGGGACTTTGGCGACCACGGCTGCCGCCGGCAGCTTGGCGGGAGCCGGCTGGGGCTCCGGGGGGCGTCGCCTGTTATTCCGATCAATGTTCATTTTAATGCTTGCATCTGTCACCGGCACACCGTAGGGTTTTCTCGAACAACGTTCAACACGAGAGCGGACCTTGCCGGCCCCTTGGCCGGGGACCCGCTTCGAAACAGGGAGAACTGCCGTGAAGGTCACGTTGGACCTGACCAGGCTGCTGGATGCGGGTGCCATCACCGCGGCGGAGCGCGACCGGCTGGCCCGGCTCGGCCGGGCGGACACGGCCACGCTGCTGGTCAACGTGCTGCTCGGGTTCGGCGTGGTGGCTGTCACGGGCGGATGCCTGCTGCTGGTGCCGGACCCGGGCGTGGGCACGGTGCTGGGCGGGGTGCTGATGGCAGCCGGGCTGGGCCTGTCGATGCGCGGCCCGGCTGGTTGGACGGTGATGGCGAACATCTGCATCTTGGTTGCGGCGCTGCTGCTGGGAGCGGGTATCATGCTGCTCAGCCAAGGCGTGACCGGGCTGGGGGACGAGGTGAGGCCCCTGATGCCATCCTATGCGGCATATCTGCTGGTGGCAGCCTTGTTCGCCGTCTGCTCGGTCCCGGCACGCAGCGGTCTGCTGGCGGCGCTTTCCGTGCTCGTGCTGTTCGCGGCGCTGGGGAGCTCGTCCTCCTACGGCCATGCCTTCTACGAGCTGCAGGTACGGCAGCCGCTGGCAACCGTAGCGGCGTTCTCGGCGCTGGCGCTTGCGGCACACCCGGCATCCCGCACGGTGGCGTGGGAATGGGGGCGGCTGCTGACAGTGGTGGCGCGGACGTCGCTGTTCCTGGTGAACCTGGGCTTCTGGGTGGGCTCGCTATGGGGGGACACCCTGGACTGGCTGCACCCGGCTGGCCCGGGCATCCCGGACGTGGCGTTCGCGCTGGCCTGGGCGGCGGCGCTGGCGGGCGCGGGCGTGTGGGCGGGACGGACGGACCGGCGCTGGGTGCTGAACCTGGTCACCGTGTTCGCGGGCATCCACTTCTACACGCAGTGGTTCGAGCACCTGGGCGCCACGCCCGTGACCGTGCTGCTGGCCGGACTGGCCATGCTGGGGTTCGCGGTCGTGCTGTGGCGGGTGAACCAGCAGCCGGCCGCCGCCGCCGCCGCGGCGTGAACGGGCGCGATCGGATGGGACTGGCGGAACCCGGCAGCCATGCCCTGATCGGGGCCGGCGGCCAACTGGATGGAAGGATTCTGGAATGCGTGTGAGCAGGTTCGGACTGGTAGTTGCCGCCGTCTATGCGGCGCTCGCCATCGGCAGCGTGGTCTGGGGCTACAGCCTGACCGATCCGAAACAAAGCACGGTGTTGATGCAGCTGCCCGTGGTTCCCGTACTGGCCTTGCTCATCGCGTCCGGCCTGGTGGAGTGGGCTGCGGCACTACCCCTGATCGTCTTTTATGCCCTATGCATCCCGCTCGTCGCCCTGGGCCTGTATACCGCCTGCTGGCTGTTCGGCGCGCTCGGTGTCCGGACGAGGCTGGTGATCGGTCTCGGTCTGCTGGTCGTGGTTTCGATTCCGCTGTTCTGGCCAGTCCGTCGCGCGGCCGGACTGCCGTGAGGATGGGGACCATTCGCAACTCCGGCACCGGGCCCCAAGCCGATCCGTCACCCGAACCGCCTGCCGACCCGGCTCAAACCCTCATGTCCAAGGCTTCGGCACGCCGGTTCGTTCTGGCTTTACTGGGTGCGGTGGCCGCCGCGGCGTGGCTGCCGATCCTGGCGGTGCTTGCAACGGCCGCCACCGCGGTTGCGACGGGATGCCAGGTCGACGAAGCGGCGGTGCATCCCTGCATCGTGGCCGGGCACGACATCGGAGACGCCCTGGGGACCGGGCTGCTGCTGGTCTTCGTGGCAGCGCCGGCCACCCTGGTCGCCCTTGGCGCCAGCGTCCTCTGGGTGGTCCTGTGGCGGCGGCACCGGCAGTTCACCGCATGCGCGGTTCTGGATCGCCGGGCAGAGAACGACGTTTGACCGAGCGTGGCACTGGCTTGGGTCGCCGCCGGTCGGTCACCCGGCCACCAAGCTGATGCCTGCTTCCCTTGGCCCGCCTTCCCAGACCGGACCATCCGCTTCCGGCCATCTCGGCCGGGCTATCTCTGCATGCTGACACGGGCAACCAGGTTCAGCATGCTGAAGCGCTGGGCCATGGACGTGGCCAGGGAAAAGCTTCGTGAGCCACGCCGGTCCCGGACGCCACTGGGTGGGTTCGTGCAACAAAGTCACGGACTGGTATAACGTGCCTGCTGCACCCTGAACCCCAACAGGAGCCCCTCGGGTTTGCTGAAGCGGCGTCCGCTACGGCGCGGCGCAATGGGGCGGAGGCCGGTGTCCCATCGCGGCCGAGACGGCGGCTCCGGCCTGGCGCAGTGCCGTTGCCGTCGTGCCGTCTGATCGAGTGTCGAGGTGCGCAGCCGGCCCGAGCGCGGTGAGTGCTGCGGCAAGATGACCGTCGCAGTCGAACACCGGGACCGACACGGCGGCGAACCCCGTGTTCACCAGGCTTTCCGAAGTGGCCAGGCCCGACTGGCGGATGTCCTCGAGGGCCCGGCACCACGCCGCACGGCCCTGCCGGTTCTTCGACCGCTCGGCAAGCTGCTCCGCTTCTGGCAGGAATGCGGTGAAGATGCGCCCGGAAGCCGAGCTGTCGAGCGGCAACGCGAAGCCGATCCTGATGGACAGCGACACGCCGCGCCTTCCATCCAGCCGGGCGACGATCACCGGTCCCTGGCCCGACCAGACGGAGAGATGGACCGACTCCCCGCACTCATCGCGGAATCGACGCATCGGCTCCATCGCCGCCTCGCGCACGTCGAGACGATCGAGCGCGGCGAGGCCGAGCGCCAAGGCGTAGGGGCCAAGCTCGTAAAGACCATCCGTTCCCTGCCGTACAAGTCCCACGATACGGAAGCTGGCGAGGTAGGCGTGAGCCTGGCCCGGCGACATGCCGGCGAGAGCCGCAAGCGCCTTCAAGGGCATCGGTCCCCCGTTCTGCTCCAATGCGCGGACCAGCGCGAAGCCGATCACGACGGATTGGATCGAGCGCGGCTCGGGGGGCGGGGCTTGGGTCACACACCACATCATAGGAGAACGAGCAGCCCGGCGGAAGATTCGCCATTGACGAATGACATTCGTTTTCGTATGAGGGAATCCTGGTTCGCATCGGCAACGTCCGATCGGGTGTACCGACCAAGTAGGACACAAGCGGGTCGCAGAGCCCGCCGCACAGGAGGAAACATGGACTCGCGCATTCCTGAGTTCCGTGCCGCCTTGGACGAACGCCCCGTCTCGCGCTTCCAGCTTCGTCTGCTGGCGCTCGCCGTCTTGTTGCTGATCACGGACGGCTACGACACGCAGGCCATCGGCTACGTCGCACCCGTCCTCACAGGCCTCTGGAAGATTCCGCGATCCTCCTTCGGCCCCGTGTTCAGCGCCGGCCTGGCCGGCCTGATGCTGGGGGCGATGATCTTCACGCCCATCGCCGACCGCTATGGCTCCCGCCGGGTGCTGCTGGCCTGCACGGCCGTCTATGCGTCGCTGACCCTGGCCACGGCGTTCGCATCCTCGTGGGAGGCGCTGCTGGTGCTGCGTTTCCTGACCGGGCTCGGCTTGGGCGGCGCGATGCCCATCGTGATCGCGCTCGTTTCCGAGTACTCGCCGACCCGCGTGCGCACGCTGATGGTCGCGGTCACCATCTGCGGCTTCTCGCTCGGGGGCGCGCTGGGCGGCGCGGTCGCGGCAACCACCATGGCGCATTTCGGGTGGCAGTCCGTGTTCGTCGTCGGGGGTATCCTGCCGCTCGTCATCCTTCCGTTTCTCGCTCGTTGGCTGCCGGAGTCCCTGCCCCGGCTGCTCGCCGACCCGGCGCCGCAAGCGCGCCTGCACGCCGTGGTGGCGCAGGTCGCCCCAGGCTGGACGCCGTCGGCTGCCAGCGGTGGCCTCACGGTGCGCGCCAGCCGGGCATCCCCGCTCCATCAGTTGTTTGCGAAAGGCTACGCTGCACCGACCCTGCTGATCTGGGCGGCGTTCTTCTGCAACCTAATCGTGCTCTACTTCCTGGCAAACTGGCTTCCCTCGGTCGTGCATGCCTCAGGACTGTCCGTGGAAATGGCCAGCATCGTCGCCGCAACGTATCAGGGCGGCGGCACGGCCGGTGCGTTGGTGCTGGCGTGGACCTGCGACCGTGTGGGACGCGCTCAGCCCGTCCTGGCCTGCGCTTTCCTCGGTGGCGCCCTGTGCACCGCCCTCATCGGCATGGCTGGCACGACTGCACCCGTGTTGATCGCGAGCGCGGCCGGCGCGGGCTTCTGCGTCGTGGGCGGCCAGATCGCCGCGAACGCCTTTGCGGGCAATTACTATCCGGCCGCGATGCGTGCCACCGGCGTGGGCTGGGCGCTCGGCATGGGGCGGTTCGGTTCCATCTTCGGCCCGTTGATCGGGGGCGTCCTGATCGGGTTCGAGGTTTCGACGCCCATGCTGTTCATCCTGTTCGCCTTGCCCGCGCTGTTCGCCGCCGCGTGCGTCCTGCTGGTCCGGCGGGCGCCGGATGCCGCATCCCACGTGCCGGAGCGGGGCGGGGTGCCGGCAGGATCGTTCCATTGAACCCGCAAGCGCTTCGGTGCTGCCCGCCGCACACCTGCCCCCGGAGCGGCCGGTGATGCCGGGCGAAACGCACCGTCCGGGCGGCCGGGACGCGCAAGTGATCGTGGTCGGGGGTGGGCCGGTCGGCCTGGGGTTGGCCATCGAGCTTGGGCAGCGCGGCATCCGGTGCATCATCATCGAGCGCCATCTCCAGCCGCAGCCCATTCCGAAAGGGCAGAACCTGACCCAGCGGACGATGGAGCACTTCCACTTCTGGAACGCAGAGCGGGAGCTGCGGGCCGCGCGGACGATTCCGCGAGAGTACGGAATTGGAGGGCTGACCGCGTACGGAACGCTCCTCGGCCGCTATACCTATGACTGGTTGCAGCGCGATCTGGTCCGCCCTTTTTACTTCACCGACAACGAACGCCTCCCGCAGTATGCGACCGAGGCGGTGCTCCGGTGCCGGGCCGCCGAGATTCCTGCGGTGCAGACGTTGTACGGCTGGCAGGTCGAGGCATTGAGCCAGGACGAAGCAGGCGTGAGCGTCAATATCGCCCAGCGGGGCGGGACCGATAGGCAGACGCTGCGGGCGGACTACGTCATCGGCTGCGACGGCAGCCGCTCGATCGTGCGCGAAGCGTCCGGCATTACTCAGACGCGCTCCGATCATGAACGGCTCATGGTGCTGCTCGTCTTCAGGTCGCGCCGGCTGCACGAGCTGCTTGAGCGGTATCCCGGCAAGTCGTACTACAACGTCCTTCACCCCGACCTTCTGGGATACTGGAAGTTCTTTGGCCGGGTGGACCTAGGCACCACATGGTTTTTCCACGCCCCGGTCCCGCTCGGCACGACGCGGGAAAACTTCGACTTCCGCGGCTACCTCCACGAGGCCGTGGGCGAGGAGTTCGACGTGGAGTTCGAACACATCGGATTCTGGGACCTGCGCTTTGCGGTCGCGGACCGTTATCGTGCTGGGCGGGTCTGCATCGCCGGCGACGCGGCCCACAGCCATCCGCCCTACGGCGGCTACGGCATCAACACCGGGTTCGAGGACGCGGTCAATCTTGGCTGGAAACTCGCCGCGGTGCTCCAGGGCTGGGGCGGGCCCGATCTGCTTGAGTCCTACGACTCGGAGCGCCGGCCGGTGTTCAAATCCACGGCGCGGGACTTCATCCAGAAGGCGATCCTGACCGACAAGGAATTCCTCGCCACGTTCGACCCGGCGGATGACCGCGCGGCATTCGAACTGGAATGGGCAAGGCGGGGCTCCGGCGCGGCCGGCGAGGTCAACGCGTTCGAGCCGAACTACGAGGGCTCGCCCATCGTGTGTGGACCGCTCGGGGCGCATGGCCCCGGCGCCGTGGGGTCACACACGTTCGCGGCGCGCGCCGGGCACCACTTCGCGCCGCAGCTGCTCTCCTCGGGCCGCAACGTGTTCGAGGCGTTGGGGGAGGGCTTCACGCTCTTTGCCTTCGGCACGGATGACTCAGCACCGGCCAGCTTCGCGGCGGCGGCTGAGAGGCTGCGCATACCGCTGAAGATCGTGCGAGACAGCCGCGAGGGCGCCCGCGCGCGTTACGAGGCTGCCCTCGTGCTTGTCCGCCCCGACCAGTTCGTCGCCTGGACGTCGGACAGCAGCGACGGCGATGGCGCAGCCGACATCTTGAGGGAAGCCGTAGGTTTGCCCAGGTGTCAGGCATGACAAAACGACCCATCAAGCCCGCGATGCCGAGAGGAGCTATGAAGCGATGCACCCATTCACGGAACATCTGACGCCCGGGCCAGCGCCGCGTGCCCGGTGGCCCGGCCCGGCGGCTTCGTGATGACGCAGCGCCCGCATGTGCTGATCGCCGGCGGCGGCATCGGCGGCCTCACCGCAGCGCTTGCCTTGCTGCGCCGGGGCTTCGACGTGGACGTCTTCGAGCAGGCGAAGGAGCTGCGTGAGGTCGGCGCGGGCGTCCAGGTGAGCCCGAACGGCTCCCGCGTGCTTCATGCGTTGGGTGTGGGCGAAACCTTGGCGGCTTCGTCCTGCGAGGCGAGCGGCAAGGAGATCCGGCTCTGGAGCACGGGGCAGACCTGGAAGTTGTTCGACCTCGGCGCGGAGTCGGTGGCGCGCTACGGCTTCCCCTACTTCACGGTGTACCGCCCCGACCTGCTGGCGGCGCTGCTGGACGGGGTGCGGCGCGAGAAGCCGGATGCGATCCATCTCGGCGCGAAGGTCGCCGGCTTCGTGCAGGAGGAAGGGCGTGTAACGCTGAGCCTGGAGGACGGGCGGACCGTCAGCGGGGACGCCCTGGTCGGGGCGGACGGCATCCACTCCCGGATCCGGCATGGTCTGTTCGGGGAGGAGGCAGCGGAGTTCACCGGCATGGTTGCCTGGCGCGGGGTGATCCCGATGGAGCGGCTTCCATCGCACCTCGCCCGGCTCGTCGGGACCAATTGGGTGGGGCCGGGCCGTCACGTCATCCATTACCCGCTTCGCCGGGGCGAGCTGATGAACTTCGTCGGCATCGTCGAACGTACGGATTGGCAGGTCGAGAGTTGGACCGCCCGCGGAACCACGGAGGAACTCGCGACCGACTTCAGCGGCTGGCATGAGGATGTCCAAACCCTTATCCATGGCATCGATGCTCCCCATAAGTGGGCGCTGATGCTGCGCAGCCCGTTGCAGCAATGGACCCGCGGACGGATCACGCTCCTCGGGGACGCCTGCCACCCGACATTGCCGATGCTTGCCCAGGGTGCGGTGCAGGCCATCGAGGACGGCTATCTGCTGGGCCGGGCGCTGGCGGAGAGCGGCGGCGTGGAGGAGGGGTTCCAGCGCTACGAGAACGCCCGGCGGGATCGTACCGCCCGCATGGTGCTGGGTTCCGCCGAGAACGCGCGGCGCTTTCACAACCCGGAACTGGCCGACCCCGTTGGCGCGCAGGCCTACGTGGACCGCGAATGGGCCGAGGAGCGGGTGCGGGAGCGCTACGACTGGCTGTTCAGCTACGAGGCGGACACGGTGCCGCTTTGAGCGGCCTTCGTCCGGAGGATGGGCTGCTGGCGTCGGATCGATCCCGTGTGGGACCAGATGAAGGAGGAGAGCCCTGTGCGAGAGCAGCCGTTTCCGAACCGCAGCGGTCGGTGTCCGATCCGCGGAAGCGCGGCGCTGGGGTCTTTCCCGCACCGGGGACTTCGGTGCCGGGCGTTGCAGTGCCGCCGTCCATGAAGAACGGGTGAGGAGGTCCCCATGCGGCTGCACGGCTACTTCCGGTCCACCGCCGCATGGCGCGTCCGGATCGCCCTCAATCTGAAGGGCATCGTGGTGGAGCATGCATTCCATCACCTGCGCCATGGCGGACAGCGGGCGCCGGGCTACCTGGGTCTCAACCCCCAGGGACTGGTGCCGGCGCTCGAAACGGACGAGGGCGCCGTGTTCACACAGTCGCTCGCGATCTGCGAATGGCTGGACGAGGCGTATCCCGAGCCGCCTCTGCTTCCTGGCGGCGCGGCCGAGCGCGCGCGCATCCGTGCCTTCGCGCTCGCCATCGCCTGCGATGTCCATCCCGTGCAGAACCTGAAGGTGCTTTCCCGTCTCAAGGCGATGTCGGTGCCGGAGCCCGACGTGACCGCTTGGGCGCGATGGATCATCGAGGACGGCCTCGCCGCCTGCGAGGCCCTGGTGGCCGGAACACCAGGACCGTTCTGCTTCGGCCAGCTCCCCACCCTCGCCGACATCTGCCTCGTGCCGCAGCTCTACAACGCTCGCCGCTTCGGCGCCGATCTGCAAAACCGCCCGCGGCTGCTCGCGGCCGAGGCCGCCTGCAATGCCCTGCCGGCCTTCACCCGGGCTGCGCCTGATCGGCAGGCCGACGCCGAATGACGCGTTCGTCTGGCCGAGCCCCGGACGTAGCTCCCCTCGACGATGAGGACACGGCATGAACGTCACCACCCCCCAACCTTCAGCCGCCACGGCACGGGGCCGACGCTCAACGCCCTCCTGGCATTGGACGCCGGGCCACGCCGGGCGCTGCGTGAGGCGCTCAGCGCGCTGCTGGCCGAGGGAGCGGAGGAGCGGCCCGCCTTCTGCACGGGGCGGACAAGTGCATGTTCCACATGCCCGCGAACGTAGGTGACTACACCGACCTCTACGCCGGCATCCACCACGCGGCCAACGTGGGCCGGCTGTTCCGGCCCGGCAACCCGTTGCTGCCCAACTACAGGCGGGTGCCGATTGGCTATCATGGCCGTGCCTCGTCCATACTGCCCTCGGGGGCCCGGGTGCGCCGGCCGCAGGGGCAGCGCAAATCCCAGGACAGGGCCGAACCGAGCTTCGGCCCAGCGAGCGGCTCGACTACGAGTTGGAGCGCGGCATCTGGGTCGGCGGGCCCGGCAATGCCCTGGGCACAGTCGGGTGAGAGCTGCCGACCTTTCGCCGACGGCCCAGGGCAAGATGCGCGAGATGGAGGCGAACGGCAATGAGCGTGACCAGGCCCGGGTCGACGCGAAGTGCACACCGCATCCGCTGCAAGCCTCCCTCGACCGGCCAAGCCTGACCGGCGCCCGGGAACGCGTGCCGCGCGAGCTCTACGTTCGCGCTGCAGGCTACGCAGGACCGACCTTCGACACGGCCTTTGAGCGGCTTCAGGCCGACACCACCTGAATGACCCACCGCCTGCCCTGCGGGCACGACATGATGATCGACCAGCCGCGCCAGGCGGCCGACCTCATCCTCAAGGCAGCGGTTCAGTTTACCTGGACAGGAGCCTTGATGTTCGGCTCGTCCCCATTCCAAGCGTGCTGCAGCAGGGCCTGCACGCCATCTTTGTCGAGCGGGCGCGGGTTGCCGGGCGGCGTTGCCACGATGTCGGCTGCGACCGCGCCGAGCGCCACGGGGTCAACGCCCATCTCTCGCAGGCTGGTGGGTGCTCCGAGCCGCCGGGCCAGGTCGAAGCACGCCCGTGCCGGGTCGTCGGTACTCATCGCCTCCGCCATTCTCCGGATGGTGTCGGGCATGGCGGGTGCGTTGAACGCGATGACCTGGGGCAGGATGATCGCGTTCGACGCACCATGCGGCAGTCCGAACCGACCCCCGAGGAGATGGCAGATCTTATGGTGCAACCCGATCCCGACCATCGCGACCAGCAGCCCGCCGAGCAGTCCGCCATACTGGGCGTCACCACGGGCGGTTTCGTCGTCCGGATGTTCGAGGCAGCGCGGTAGTGCGTCGAACAGCACCCGGATGCCCTCCCCAGCCAGCGTGTCCGACAGCCGCCCGGCATCGGCGACGTAGAACGCCTCCATGCAATGTGCGAGACAGTTCATGCCTGACAGCGCCGTCTCGTGTCCCGGCAGCGACAGGGAAAGCCGGGGATCGTAGATGACGAGACGGGGCACTGCGGCTGGGTTCACACCGGTCCGCTTCTCACTGCCCGATCGAAAGCCATAGATGGGCGTCAGCTCCGAACCGGACAACGTGGTCGGGATGGCGACCTGCGGCCTGCCCTCGGTCACCGCGATGAACTTGCCGAGTCCGATGGTCGATCCGCCACCGATGCAGACCGTCGCCGCGGCGCCGCTGTCCCGCACGACGCGGGCAGCTGCCTCCGCCACGTCGAGCGGCGAGTGCAGCGCCGCCTGCGCGAACACGGCCGTGCACCGTGGCCCGAGGTCGGTGATGAGTTCCCGATACCGCGTGCCGCCGGATGGTGTGCATAGGACCGCAACCCGCTCAACACCCAACCGGTCCAGCTCGCCGCGCAAGGTCGCCGCCTTGCCGGGCCCGGATACGATCCGGGTCTGGAACAGCGAGGCGGCGAAGGATGTCGGGAGGTCAGGCATGGGCGTGCCGCCGCTCGGTCCATTGGCGCAGGGCGGCATGGGCCTCCGATGCGGCCTTGGCGTCGTCGGCCGGGTCCGAGGTGCGTGCCGTCAGCTCCAGCCGAAGGCCGTTCGGGTCGAAGAAATAGATGCTCTGGACGAAGCCGTGATCGGTGACTCCGACCACTTCGACGCCGGCATCCACCAGGCGCGTGCGGGCGGCCGCCACCTCATCGGCATTGTCCAGCTCCATCGCGAAGTGGTTGACCCAGGCGGGGGTATTCGGCGAAGGCGCCGCCGCGTTGCCGTCGCCAAGATCGAAGAACGCGATATGCGAGCCGTCAGCCATACGGAAGAACAGGTGAACATACGGTGAGTATTCACCAGTGCTTGGAACGTTGTCCGCCTGAATGACATGAGTCAGCGGTAGGCCCAGCAGGTCTTCGTAGAACCGGCGGGTTTCTTCGGCGTCGCGGCAGCGCCAGGCGAAGTGGTGCAAGCGGCGGATGGATGGAACGGCTGACATGTCGGCCTCCTTTGGGTGAAGGGCTCCGGTCTCACAAAAGGTAGGACCGTCCTCCACACTCCTGCTAAGCTATGCCGTCGTGATCCCCGCCGCTATCGCGAGAACCGGGGACATCGGCAGATCGGGACGGAGATCCATGCGGGAGGAACGATGTCGGACAAGGCGATGCTGGACGGTCTCGTAACCGCGGCGACTGCCTGCGAGCATTTGGCGCCGTTGATCGGGCATCTGGGCCTGCCATCCTTCCCCATCACGTTGCTGTCGGTCGTCGGCCGCATCGTGCGCATAGATCATTGCGCTGCATTCCGGGTCGAAGGGCAAGGGCAGGCAAGATCGATGACATGCCTGCTGGTTGAAAGCCGGCACGGCCTTGCCTCCGCCCGCAATGCTTCCGCCCGTTACGCCACCGAGTACTGGCGGCATGATCCCGCCGTGACCACGGCAGGCCCAGCCACCCGCCCAGCGGTGCTGCATCAGGCCTGGGATGCCATTGCCGACACGGCGTTCCGCAACGAGTGCTATGTCGTACCCGCGGTGATCGACCGGCTTTCCATCCTGTCGCACACGGGTGATGGCGGGCGCCTGCTGGTCAGCGTATTCCGCCACCGCCGCACCGGGTTCTTCTCGATTGCCGATGCGAAGCTGGTCGCGGCCGTCGCCCCGTTCATTGCCGCGTGCGTGGCGCGCCATGCCGACCTGGTGCGGCCCCGGCCACCCGCCACCGGCCTGAGCCCGCGCGAGCAGGCGGTGGCAGACCGGTTGGCCACGGGCATGACGGTGGATGCGGTCGCCCGGGAACTCGGCCTGGCTCTCAGCACGACAGAAACCTACCGCAAGCGGCTGTATGCGAAGCTCGGCGCCGGCAACCGGATCGAATTGCTGACACGGCTGGGCCGCCTGCGCTGAGCGGACGTACAGCGTCCCTGGAATCAAGGACAGACCGACGCCGAGCCATGCGGTAGTTATCAATACTGGAGGCTGACAATGCTGTTTGGACAACTCGATCTGACCCGCCGTACGGCATTGGGCGGCGCTTTATCGGCGACAATGGTGGGCGGTGCGCGGGCGGCAGGGGAGCCGGTGCGGCTGGGCGTCTTGACTGACATGAGCGGCTTCGCTCGCGACACCAACGGTCCCGGCAGCGTCCAGGCCGTTCACATGGCCGTTGCGGAGTTCGGTGGCGCCGTGCTGGGCCGTCCAGTCGAGGTGCTGGTTGCCGACCACCAGGAGAAGGTGGACGTCGGCACGGAGATTGCCCGCAAGTGGTTCGACCAGGACGGGGTGCTCGCAATCATCGACGTGCCGAACTCCGCCATCGGCATCGGCGTGCATAACCTGGCACGGGACAAGAACCGCATCGCGCTGCTAGGCGGCACCTTCTCCAGCGACGTCACGAACATGCTGTGCTCGCCCAACACCGCGCAGTTCGGCCTCGACACCTATGCGATGGGCAACGTGCTCGCCACCGCCTTGCGAGCAGACGGGGCATTGTCCTGGTTCTTCATCACCGCCGATTTCGCCTTCGGGACCGCGCTGCAGGCCGACGCGACGGCCGCCATCCAGAAAGGCGGCGGAACCGTGCTGGGTTCGGTTCGCCACCCGATCGCGACCACCGACTTCTCGTCCTATCTGTTGCAGGCTCAAAGCTCCGGGGCGGACGTGATTGCCTTCGCCAACTCGGCCGGCGACACGGTCAACAGCATCAAGCAGGCAGCCGAGTTCGGGCTGACCAGTGGAAGGCAGAAGCTTGCTGCGCTGCTGATGTTCGAAACCAACATCCACGCAATCGGCTTGCAGGCGGCAGGCGGCGTCTATGCCGCCGTGTGGTCGTACTGGGACACGGACGATCGGACGCGAGCCTGGTCGCGGCGCTTCTTCCAGCGGATCGGGGCGATGCCGACCATGGCGCAGACCGGCAGCTACAGCGGCACGCTGCATTACCTGAAGGCGGTGCAAGCTGCCGGCACGTTCGACACCTCGGCCGTCATGGACCGGATGCGGGCCTTGCCCGTCGAGGACACGTTCGTGCGCAACGGCGTGCTGCGCGCGGACGGCCGGGTCGTCAAGGACGTCTGGCTCGGCCGGGTCAAGACGGCGGCCGAGTCAAAGGCGGAGTGGGACTACGTGGAACTGCTTCAAACCGTGCCCGGCTCCCAGGCGTTCAGGTCCGTGGCGGACAGCCGCTGTCCGTTGCTGCGCGCCTGAGAGGCATCTCGGGATCAGGGCGGAACGTTCTCGGCGAGGGGCCGGCTGGCCGTGCCCGATGTGATTCCAGGCCGGTGTTCGAAGCCTTGCCCGAGACCTCATCCAGACGCCGACGACCGGCAGGCAGCATAGTTGTGCGGGACTACGCCATGGAAGTGACGTGACCGACGCGGAGTGGCCGGTCCCCTCGCCGTTCCTGCCGCCGCATGGCTGCTGCTGCCCGCGCAAGTGGGAGATGCGGGAGATCGTCAACGCCATCTTCTACATCCTGTGCGGCGGCATTGCCTGGAGCCTGCTGCCGGAAGATCTCCCGCCCCAGAGGGTACCTCACGATCAGACTGCGCCAATCGGGCAAACGAGCATATAAGTATCTTGCAGGCAAGATTCTTGCCTGTTAAAACTGCTGCGGCGCGATGCCCGCGCCGGGGCCGGAACCGCATGGACCGCGTTGAGGACTGCATCTCGTTCCTGATCGGCAAGGCCGGCCAGCAGGTCGCCCGGCGCGCACGCGGGAAGCTGGCCGCCCATGGCGTGACGCCGACGCAGTACGCCATACTCAAGGTGCTTTGGGAGCGGGATGGCCTGAGCGGCGCCGAGTTGACCGGACGCCTGCTGATCGACAGTGCAACGGTCACGGGTGTGGTGGACCGCCTGCAAGCGGCCGGGCTGCTTGAACGCCGGCCCCATGGCGAGGACCGGCGCGTTCACAGCCTGTGCCTCACCAGGCAGGGCAAGGCGCTGCAAGCGCCGCTGGACGTCGCCATGGACCAGCTCAACGGCGAGGTCGCGCGCGAGCTGGGCGGTCAGGCGCCGGCGGTTTGGGCGTCGCTGCGCCAGTTGGGCGAAGCCAAGCAGCAGCAGCCCAAGCGGTAGCAGCCAAGGAGACACAGCATGTTCGACACCAAGATCGCCATCGTCGTGCGCGAGGACCTGGCCACCTGGCAGAAGCTGAACGTGACCGCGTTCCTGACCAGCGGCATCGTCGGCGCCAGCGAAGGCCTGCTGGGCGAGCGCTACGAGGACGCCGCCGGCAACACCTACAACCCGCTCGTGGTGCAGCCCATGATCGTGCTGAGCGCGGACGCGGACGCCATCCGCACGATCTACCGCCGCGCCATGGAGCGGGGCGCCCGGCTGTCGCTCTACATCGAGGACATGTTCACGACCGGCCACGATGCGGCGAACCGGGCGGCGGTGAAGCAGTACTCGCCCGAGGCCATGAACGTGGTCGGCCTGGCACTGCGCGAGGACAAGAAGGTGGTGGACAAGATCACCAAGGGTGCCCGGATGCACGCCTGAGCGGGCCGGGCGGCACCCGTGCGCGTTCACCTCGTCCATGCTCATCCGGAGCCACGCTCGTTCACCGCGGCCATGCGCGACACGGTGCGCGAGGCGTGCGAAGCGCGTGGCGACACGGTCACGGTGTCCGATCTTCATGCGATGGGGTTCAACCCCGTGCTGTCGGCCGCTGATTTCCAGGAGCGTGAGCGGCCTGACCATCTGGCCTACTCGCTGGAGCAGCGGCACGCCTATCGCGCCGGCACGCTCGCGCCCGAGATCCAGGCGGAGGTGGAGCAGGTGCTCGCCGCAGACCTGCTCGCCTTCACCTTCCCGGTATTCTGGTTCGGCCCGCCCGCCATCCTCAAGGGCTGGGTCGAGCGGGTTTTCCTGGCCGGCCCGTTCTACGGTGGCCGGCGCGTGTACGGCCACGGCGGGCTGCAGGGCAAGCGGGCCTTTGCCGCCATTGGCCTGGGCGGGCGCTCCCACATGTTTGGTCCTGGCGCGATCCACGGCGAACTCGAGACGGGCATGATGCGGCACTTCTTCCAGGGCACGCTCGGCTACGTCGGCCTTGCCGTGCATCGGCCCTTCATCGCCCATCACGTGCCCTACGTGGAGGAAGCCGCGCGGCGCGGGATGCTGGACGGGCTGCGCGCCTGCATGCGCGACCTGGACGACCGGCCGCTCCTGCCGATGCCTGACCTCCACGCGTACGACGACACGTTCGCTCCCAAGGATGCACCGCCATGATGCGGGCCGAAGCAGTGGGCGGGGGCGTGTGGCACGTCCAGATGCAGCGGCCGGAAAAGCGCAATGCGCTCGGCGTGCAAGCCTACACCCTGCTCGCTGACGCGCTGCGCCAGATCGGCGCCATGCCGGATGCGCGGGCAGTGGTGCTGTCTGGCCAGGGCGAGGCCTTCTGCGCCGGCAACGACTTGGCCGAGTTCGCAACCCAGTGGCCGCAACCGCCAGGCGGTCCGGTGGTGCGCTTCCTCGAAGCCCTGCACGGGCTTGCTGTGCCCGTGGTCGCTGCGGTGCAAGGGGCCGCGGTAGGCATCGGCGCCACGATGCTGCTGCATTGCGACCTGGTCGTGGCTGCGCCGGGCGCCTTCATGCAGTTCCCCTTCGTGGACCGGGGCATCACGGCCGAGGGAGCCAGCTCCTTGCTGCTTCCGCTTCGGCTTGGCCATGCCAGGGCCATGGACCTGCTGCTGACCGGCCGGCGCGTCCACGCCGATGAGGCGCTTGGACTGGGGCTGGTCACGCAAGTCAGCCGCGACCAGCCGCCGCTGGCCATGGCGCTTGACCTGGCGCGCGCCATTGCGGCCAAGCCGCACCAGGCCGTCGCGGCTACGAAGCGGCTGGCCCGTCAGGGGCTGTCCGAGGCCATTCTTTCCCGCTTCGAGGATGAAATTCAGACCATCAACGGTTTGCTGGCAGCCCGGCAGCCAGCCTGTGTCGGACACCGCCTGTTATAATCCGCCACGAAGCCTGCGGGCGGCCACCTGTCCGCAAAGCTTCGTTTGTCGGACACCCGGGAACCACCTCGCCCCCGTGATGTCTGTGCCCCGGCAACATGGGCCTGGCCGTTCAAGCCGCACACCGATGCCGCACCAGCGATGGTGAGCTCTTCGACGGGTTTCCCAAGGAACCTTGCCATCACCTCAGCCCGTGGCACGCCACCACCGTGGCGCAGTGGCAGGGCGGGAACGGTCGAAACTTTCATAAGCATGAACCATGAGTTAGGTGGTTGGTGTCCGCGGCGGGATTCGAACCCACGGCCCCAGGATTCATCCCACTTCGGCTTTCGCCGCCGCCGCCCGGGTGGGTGGCGTTCGTGGTCTGGACTGTCCCTTCACCATGGGCCGCCGGGTGGTTGCCCGGGTCTGCCGTTAGGTGCCGCCCTTCCAGTCTCTACACCTTCCCGGGCCTTTCGGCCCGGGCTTGGCTCGGGATCGGCACGATGCGAGGGCATCGAGCGTTCCCCGAATTTGAGCGGATCCGCCGCGTCGTTTCCGGGCGCGGCGCCCAATTTCACTCAGGAATCCTGTGCTCTATCCTGCTGAGCTACGCGGACAGACACCGCGGCCAGCATAACCCGACACGGCAGCGGTCCGCCACCCCCGTCTGCTCCTCTGGTCGGAAGCGGGCGGGCGGTGCAGGATCGGGCGAAACGGAGGGAATGTCATGTCCGCACCAACGCCGGCGAAGGTCATCATCAGCTGCGCCATTACCGGGGCGATCCATACGCCCAGCATGTCGGACGCGCTGCCGATCACGCCGGAGCAGATCGCCAATGCGAGCATCGAGGCGGCGGAGGCCGGGGCGGCGATCATCCACCTGCATGCGCGCAACCCCGAAACCGGGGAGCCGACGCCCGACCCGGCCATGTTCATGCGCTTCCTGCCGGTGATCAAGCAGGCGACCGACGCGGTGCTGAACATCACCACGGGCGGCGGGCTGAACATGTCATTGGAGGAGCGGCTGGAGGCGCCGATGCTGGCCAGGCCCGAGATGTGCAGCCTGAACATGGGCTCGATGAACTTCAACATCTCGCGCGCGGCGGAGAAGATCAAGACGTGGAAGCATGGCTGGGAGAAGCCGTATCTCGAAGGCACGGTGAACCACATCTTCCGCAACACCTTCCAGGATGTTGAGAACATCGTGGAGCGGCTGGGCAAGGGGCATGGCACGCGGTTCGAGTTCGAGTGCTACGACGTGGGGCACCTGTACAACCTGGCGCACATGATGGACCGCAAGGTGGTGGAGGGGCCGCTGTTCGTGCAGACCATCTTCGGCATCCTGGGCGGCATCGGGTCCGAGCAGCGCAACCTGATGTTCATGCGCGAGACGGCGGACCGGCTGTTCGGCAAGGACTACGTGTGGTCCGTGCTGGCGGCGGGGCGGCACCAGATGGCGTTCACCACCATGGCGGGGATCATGGGCGGCAACGTGCGGGTGGGGCTGGAGGACAGCCTGTTCATCGGCAAGGGGCAGATGGCGACGTCGAACGCGCAGCAGGTGGCGAAGATCCGGCGGATCCTGGAGGAGCTGAGCCTCGAGATCGCGACGCCGGCGGAGGCCCGGGCGATCCTGAACCTCAAGGGCGGGGACCGCGTGGGGTTCTAGCACGGCATCTCGACACGGGGGGGCGGGCGTGATCGGTTGCGGGCTGTTGATGCAGGATTGTTTTCGATGATGGATGCCGCCGCACTTCATGCCGGGCTGGTGACGATCGACACGCATGTGGACATTCCCTGGCCGCCGGGCCCCAGCGTGTTCGAGGATGGGCCGCGGCGGGTGGACCTGCCGAAGATGCGGCGGGGCGGGCTGGGGGCGGTGTGTTTCGCCGCCTATGTGCCGCAGGGGCCGCTGACGGCGGAGGGGCATGCGGCGGCGGCGGAGCGGGCGCTGGCGATGCTGGATGCGATCTCGGGCATCGCCGGGGATGGCGCCCGGGTGTGCGAGACGGCGGATGCGATCGAGGCGGCCAAGCGGGATGGCGTGCTGGCGGTCATCCCGGCGGTGGAGAACGGCTATGCGATGGGGGAGGACCTGGGGCTGCTGGCGCAGTTCCGGGCCAAGGGGGCGCGGTATCTGACGCTGACGCATAACGGGCACAACGCGCTGTCCGACAGCAGCAACCCGCGCAAGGATCTGGGCGATGGCGAGGCGCTGCACAACGGGCTGAGCGGGCTGGGGCGGGAGGCGGTGGCGGAGCTGAACCGGCTGGGGATGCTGGTGGATGTGAGTCATGTGAGCCTGCAGGGCGCGCTGCAGGCGGCCCGGGTGTCGAGGACGCCGGTGCTGGCGACGCATTCCTGCATGCAGGCGCTGTGCGACGTGCCGCGCAACGCGGCGGACCTGCTGCTGGATGCGCTGCGGGATTGCGAGGGGATGGTGAACGTGACCGCGGTGCCGTTCTTCCTGAAGGCGGGCGCGCGGGCGGACCAGGTGACGGTGAAGGACTATGTGGATCACCTGGACTACGCGGTGAAGCGGATCGGGCTGGCGCATGTGGGGATCAGCTCGGACTTCGACGGCGGCGGCGGGTTCAGCGGCTGGCGGGACGCCGGCGAGAGCGGGAACCTGACCGCGGAGCTGGTGGCGCGGGGCTATGATGCCAGCGAGATCGCGCAGCTGTGGGGCGGCAACTTCCTGCGGCTGCTGCGGGTGGCGGAGGACCATGCGCGTGCTTGATCTGCCGCAGCTTGGGCAGGGACGTTTGAAGCTGCCCCAGCTGGGGCAGGGAACGTGGCATCTCGGCGAGCGCGGGGCGGACCTGGCGGCGGAGGCGGCGGCGCTGCGGCTGGGGATCGACCTGGGCATGACGCTGCTGGACACCGCGGAGATGTATGCGGATGGCGGGGCCGAGGCGGTGGTGGCGCAGGCGATCGCCGGGCAGCGGGAGCGGGTGTTCCTGGTGAGCAAGGCGTATCCGCACCATGCCGGGCGCCACAGCCTGCCCCGCGCCTGCGAGGCCAGCCTGAAGCGGCTGGGGACCGATCATCTCGATCTCTATCTGCTGCACTGGCCCGGCGGGACCCCGCTTGCGGAGACGGTGGAGGTTCGAGCGGCTGGTGGCGGCGGGCAAGATCGGGGCCTGGGGGGTCAGCAACTTCGATGTGGACGAGATGCAGGCCTTGCCGCCGGGCTGTGCGGTGAACCAGGTGCTCTACAATCTCGGCAGCCGGGGGATCGAGTTCGACCTGCTGCCGTGGTGCCGGGCGCGGGGGATGCCGGTGATGGCGTATTCGCCGGTGGGGCAGGCGGGCGCGCTGCTGCGGTCCCCGGCGTTGCGGGTAGTGGCCAAGCGGCATGGGGCGACGCCGGCGCAGGTGGCGATCGCCTGGACGCTGCAGCCCGGCGTGGTGAGCATCCCCAAGGCCGCGGACCCCGGGCATGTGCGGGAGAACGCGGCGGCTGCGGCGCTGCGCCTGACGCCCGAGGACCATGCCGTGCTGGACGCGGCGCACCCCGAGCCGAAGCGGAAACAACCGCTCGACATCCTTTAGGAGGACATCCCATGCGCCATCTGATCCTGTCGGCCCTGCTGGTTGCGGCGCCCCTTGCGGCCCCGGTGCCGGCGCGGGCGGAGGTGAGGGAGATTGCCGTGGCCCAGCAATATGGCGTGTCGTTCCTGCCGCTGATGGTGATGGAGCGGCAGAAGCTGGCGGAGAAGCACGCGGCGGCACTGGGCCTGCCGGGCCTGACGGTGCAGTTCCGGTCGGTGGCGGGGCCGAGCGTGATGAATGACGGGTTGATCTCGGGGGCGCTGCAGTTCGCGGCACAGGGGGCGCCGTCGATGATCACGCTGTGGGACCGGACGCATGGGGCGATCCGGGCGGCTTCGGCGATCACCACCTATCCGCTGTACCTGATCAGCCGCAACCCGGCGGTGAAGACGGCCAGGGACTTCTCCGACGCGGACAAGATCGCGGTGCCCTCGGTGAAGATCTCGACCCAGGCGATCTTGCTGCAGATGCTGGCGGCCGGGCTGTATGGCGAGAAGGACTACACGCATTTCGACAAGTGGACGGTGAGCCTCGCGCATCCGGATGCGGCGCAGGCGATGCTGAGCGGGACGGCGGGGGTGAATGCGCATTTCACGTCCTCCCCGTTCTACGAGCAGGAGATGAAGCTGCCGGGGATGCACCTGGTGACCACCAACTACGAGATACTGGGCGGTCCGGCGACGGCGCTGGTGCTGTCGACCAGTGCGAAGTTCCATGACGGCAATCCCAAGGCGTTCAAGGCGTTCACGGATGGGATGGCGGAGGCGATCGCGTGGATCAACGCCGACAAGCCGCGGGCGGCCCAGCTTTACCTGGAGATGGCGAAGGATACGCGGAACAGTGTCGCGGACATCGTTCAGGTGATCGGGGACAAGGACTACGCCTTCACGCTGCGGCCGGCGAAGGTGCTCAAGACGGCGCAGTTCATGGCGCTGGTGGGGAGCATCAAGCAGGCGCCGGGCAAGGTGGAGGACATGTTCTTTCCCGAGACGGCGGCGCTGCAGGGTGACTGACCGGCCGCTGGCGGGACCATCTTGGCGGCGCTGATCGTTCTGCTGGCGGTGTGCCTGGCGCTGCTGGCGGCTACGGCGATCCGGGTGCCAGCCTCGGTGTTCGGCGGGATTTCGGCGGCAGGCGTGCTGGCCGGGCTGGCTGGGGTGGCGGCGCCGGGGGTGGTGCATCTGGGGCTGGTGTTTGCCGTGGACGGGCTCTCGGCGGTGCTGCTGGTGGTGCTGTTCCTGCTGGGTGCGGTGGGTGCGGTGGCTCCGGGGTTGCTGGGCGCGCTGGGGCTGGCGTTGCTGGCGGGGGATGGGGTGGGGCTGACCGTGGCGCTGGCGGGTGTGATGCTGCTGGGCGGGGCGCCGCCGCTGGGGCGCCGCTGGATGTGGGCGGCGGCGCTGGCGGTGTGCCTGGCGGCGGCGGTGCTGGGGCTGGGTGGGATCGACCCGCGGTTCTCGGCGATGCATCTGGGTTCGGCGGGGCTGGCGGGGGTCGCCGTGGCTCTGGCGGCGGTCGCGGCGGCGGCGATCCTTGCCGTGGTGGTGCCGGGGGTGGGTGGCCTGCTGGCGGTGTATCTGGTGGGCCGGCTGATGCTGGACCTGCCGGGCGCGGTGACGCCGGGGTGGTGGGGGGTGCCGGTGCTGCTGCTGGGTGTCGCGGTTGCGGTGCCGGCGGCGCGGCGGGCGGCTTCGGCGGATGACCTGGTGGGGGCGATCGGGGCCGGCGGCTCGGCGGTGCAGGGGATGGCGCTGCTGGGGCTGGGGGCGGCGTTGCTGGCGCGGGGGGCGGATCTGGTGCCGCTGGCATCGCTGGCGGTCGCGGCCTGTCTGCTGCTGTTGCTGGGCTGGGGGGTGTGGGGCGGGCTGCTGATGCTGTGCGGGCGCGTGGTTCAGGCGGGGGCGGGTGGCGGGCTGGAGCGGCTGGGCGGGGTGTTGCGGCGGGTGCCGGCGGTGGGGCTGGCGTTGCTGATCGGGCTGTCGGCGCTGGCGGCGGTGCCGGGTTTGCCGGGGTTTGCCGGGGTCTGGCTGGTGGTGCAGGCGCTGGTGGGGGCGGGGCGCACGGGCGGGTTGGGCGTGCTGCTGCTGGTGGCCGGGGTGGTGGCGGCGCTGGGGCTGGTGCTGGCTCTGCTGGCGGCGGCGGCGGCGCGGCTGGCGGGCGTGGTGCTGCTGGGCGGGCCACGCTCGGCGAAGGCGGGGGCGCTGGCGGCGTCGTCCCGCGGGGTGCGGCTGGGGATGGCGGGGCTGGTGGTGGCGGCCCTGGTGCTGGGGGCGGTGCCGGCGCTGGGTCTGGGCCTGGTGCAGGGCGGGGTCCGGCTGCTGACCGGGGCTGACATGCAGGGGGTGGGGTGGTTCGGCGTGGGGGTGGTGGATACGGCCGGGGCTGCGGCGGGGTATGCGGCGCCGGGTCTGCTGGTGTTGGCGGGGGTGGTTCTGGCGGGGGTGGGCTGGGTGGCGCGCGGGGCGCGGGTGGTGGGCCCGGCGTGGCAGGGCGGGTTTGCCGAGGATGGGGTGGGGCGGGGCAATGCCGGGCCGGTCGCGGTGCGGATGGCGTGGCCGGATCGGGCGGCGCTGGGCGGGGTCTGGGGCGCCGGGGTGCTGGGCGTGCTGGGCCTGGTGCTGGCGGCGGTGCTGGGGTGGGCGGCGCGGTGATGGGCTGGCTCGGGTGGCTGCTGCATGCGGCGATGATCCTGGCGGTGGCGCCGGCGCTGGCCGGGTTGTGCGGCCAGGCGGCGGCGCGGTGGCGCGGCGTGGGTGGCCCGGCGCTGGATCAGCCGTGGCACGACACGGTGCGGCTGTGGCGCAAGGCGGTAGTGGTGCCGGCGGGGGCCTCGTTCGTGTTCGGGCTGGCGCCGGTGGTGGCGCTGGGGTCCGCGGTGGTGGCGGCGGTGCTGGTGCCGGGGTTCGCCACCGGGTTGCCGGGGGCGGGGCTGGCGGACATGGTGGTGGTGGCCGGGCTGCTGGCGGTGTCCTGGGCGGTGCCGGGTGTGGCGGGGCGGGATGCCGGGTCGGCGGGGGTGGTGCAGGCGTCCGGCGCCGGGGTGGCGGCGCGGCTGGGGGTGGTGCCGGTGGTGTTGCTGGTGGCCATGGCGCTGGGGCTGCTGTCGGGCGGGACGAACCTGGATGCGGCGGTGGCGGCGGTGCGGGATGGCGGGGCGGGGGCCCGGCTGGTGGGGGCGCTTTCGGGGTTGGCGCTGCTGCTGCTGGCGGTGGGGGAGGGTGGCGTGGGCGGCGGGTGGTCGGGGCAGTTGCTGGGGCTGCTGGTCTGGGCCGGGTTCGTGCGTCGGGTGGCGGTGCTGTCATTGGCGGGGGCGGTGGGGGCGCCGTTCGGGATGGCGTCCGCAGGCGGCGGGGTGGAGGCCTGGGGAGTCGGGGTGGCGTGCTGGCTGCTGAAGCTGGGCGGGTTGGGCCTGGTGCTGACGGCAGCGGGTGGGGCGCGGTGGCCGGCGGGGGTGGTGCTGCCGGCGGCGGCGCTGCTGGCGCTGCTGGCGGTGGTGGTGGCTGGCCTGCAGGGTGCGGCTTGAGCGCCGTTGGCTGGATCCGGGCGGGGGAGGCGGTTCCGTGCCGGCCGTGGCCGCGGCATGTGTTGAGCACCGAGCAGTGGTGGGGGCTGGTGCAGGCGCTGCCGGGCCAGCCGGAGCTGGCCTTCGTCGCGCTGTGGGCTGACCCGGCGCAGGTGCATGCGCTGTTCTGGTGCGGGGAGCCGCTGCTGGCCTCGGTGGCGGTGGAGGCCGGGTTGTATGCCGCGCTGTCGCCGGTGCGGCCGGGGGCGGCGCTGTTCGAGCGGATGGTGACGGACCTGTGGGGGCACCAGGCGGCGGATGCGCGGGATGTGCGGCCGTGGCTGGACCATGGGGCCTGGCCGCTGCTGCGTCCGCTGGCGGAGCGGCCGGCGCCCAATGCAGGGGCGGCGGAGGTGCCGGAGATGCTGGCGGCGGCGGGCGACGTGGTGGGGTTCGGGCCCTTGCCGCCGACGCCGGGGGGTGTGGCGCATTGGCGTGTTGGCCTGAAGGGGGATGTGGTGCGGGGGCTGGAGGCCCGGCTGGGGTATGGGCACCGGGGGGTGCTCGGGTTGATGCGCGGCAAGTCCGTGGCGGGGGCGGCGCGGCTGGCGGCGCGGCTGGATGGCGCGGCGACGGTGGCGCATTCCGTGGCCTTCGCGCGGGCGGTGGAGGCGGCGCTGGGCACGGTGGTGCCGCCGCGGGGCCTGGCGCTGCGGGCGGTGCTGCTGGGGGTGGAGCGGGTGGCGGTAGCGTTGCACGACGTGCAGGCGGCGGCGGCGGGCTGGGGGCTGGTGCTGCCGGGGGTGGAGCAGGCGCGGGAGGATCTGCTGGCCGCGTGCGGCGCGGCGCTGGGCCATCGGCTGATGATGGACCTGGTGCGGCCGGGCGGCGTGCAGACGGAGGTTGGCGCGGAGGGGGTGGCGGTGCTGGATGCTGCCCTGGCCGCGGTTCCGGCGGTGCTGGCGCGGTGGCCCGGGGGTGGGGTGCTGCCGGTTGCCTTGGCTTTGGCCTATGCGCCGGGTGGAGTGGTGGGCCGGGCCTCGGGGCGGATGGACCCGGTGCATCCCGCGGCTCCGGTGGCGACCGGGGGGGACGTGGCGGCGCGGATGGGCTTGCGGCTGGCGGGGATGGCGGCGGATGTGGCGGCGGTGCGGGCCGGGCTGGCGGCGTTGCCGGGCGGGGGGTGTCTGGTGGTGGTGTCGCATGAGGGGACGGAGGGAATGGGGATGGCGGCGGGGCCGCAGGGGGCGGTGTGGCACTGGGTGCGGCTGGCGGGTGGGGTGGTGAGCGCCAGCTTCGCCGCCGATCCGGGCTGGCTGCTGCTGCCGGCGTTGGAGGCCGCGGCGGCGGGGGCGCGGCTGCGGGATCTGCCGGGGCTTGCGGCGTCGTTCGGGCTGCACCTGGGCGGGATGGAGCTTTGACCTTTCCGGTGGATGACGAGAGCGCCGGGGCGCTGGCGGCGCGGCTGGATGCGGCGTCCCAGGCCAGGCTGGGGCGGAGCCTGGCGGTGTTCGTGGTGCAGACCGGGGATTGCGGCGGGTGCGCGCTGGAGATGGCGGCCCTGCGGGGGGTGGCCTACGACCTGGCGCAGTATGGCCTCTCGGTGGTGGGCAGCCCGGCGGAGGCGGACGTGCTGCTGGTGAGCGGCGCCATGACGCGGGTGCTGGTGGGGCCGGTGCAGCGGGCGCTGGCCTGCATGGCGGCGCCGTGCTGGGTGGTGGCGGTGGGGGACTGCGCGCGGGATGGCGGGGTGTTCGCGGGCAGCGGGGCGGTGGCGGGCGGGGTGGGTGCCGCGGTCGCGGTGGACCTGGTGGTGCCGGGCTGTCCGCCGGCGCCGGGCGCGATCCTGGCCGGGCTGCGCACGATCCTGGCGGCGAACGTGTGAGTTCCCGCGGCGCCGCGGCGATGTTTGTTCCGGATCGCGCTACAAAAGCGCGTGCGGCGACATTCCCCCGGGCGCGAAGCTGCACTACGGTCGCGCCTATCCCGGCGGGTCATCTGGGCAAGAAGAATTGACCGGACCATCGCGCCGGATGGGAGACACCGACATGCCCAAGGGTTCTGACCTACTCGTCGCGGCGCTGGAGAACGAGGGCGTCGACCGGATCTTCGGCGTGCCGGGGGAGGAGAACCTCGACGTCGTCGAGAGCCTGCGCAACTCCGGCATCAAGCTGATCCTGACCCGGCACGAGCAGGGCGCCGCCTTCATGGCCGCGACCTATGGCCGGCTGACCGGCAAGCCCGGCGTGTGCATCACGACGCTCGGGCCGGGCGCGCTGAACCTCACCACCGGGGCGGCCTATGCGCTGCTGGGTGCGATGCCGATGATCATGATCACGGGGCAGAAGGGGATCATGAGCAGCCGCCAGGCGCGGTTCCAGATCGTGGACGTGATCACCGCGTTCAAGCCGCTGACCAAGATGTCGCGGCAGATCATGAGCCCCGGCAGCATCCCGACGCTGGTGCGCGACGCGTTCCGGATCGCGATGGAGGAGCGGCCGGGCCCGGTGCTGCTGGAGCTGCCGGAGGATGTGGCGGGCGAGGAGGGGCCGGACGTGCGGCCGATCCCGGTGCATCCGATCGAGATCCCGGTGGCGCACCGGGCGGCGCTGGACCGGGCGGCGGAGATGATCCTGGCGGCGAAGCGTCCGCTGGTGATGCTGGGGGCCGCGGCCTCCCGCCCGCGCAGCACGGCGGGGCTTTCGGGGTTCGTGCGGCGGACGCAGATCCCGTTCTTCACGACGCAGATGGGCAAGGGCACGGTGCCGGGCGGCGGCAACCTGTACATGGGCACCGCGGCGCTGAGCGAGCGGGACTATGTGCACGAGGCGGTGGACCAGGCGGACCTGATCATCGCCATCGGGCATGACACGATCGAGAAGCCGCCGTTCATCATGGGGCCGAACGGGCCGAAGGTGATCCATGTCGGCTACCTGCCGGCCAACGTGGACAGCGTGTATTTCCCGCATGCCGAGGTGGTGGGCGATGTGGGGCCGAGCCTCGAGCTGCTGGCGGACCGGGTGGAGGGCAAGCTGCCGCATGCCGGGTCGCTGCTGTCGCTGCGGGAGTCGATCCTGTCGCGGATCATGGACCGGGCGACCGAGGACCGTTGGCCGCCGACGCCGCAGCGGATCGTGCATGACGTGCGCCAGGTGATCCCGGCGGACGGGATCGTGGCGCTGGACAACGGCATGTACAAGATCTGGTTCGCGCGGAACTACCGGACCTATGTGGCGAACACGCTGCTGCTGGACAATGCGCTGGCGACCATGGGGGCCGGGCTGCCCTCGGCGATGATGGCGGCGATGATGTATCCGGACCGGCGGGTGATGGCGGTGTGCGGCGATGGCGGGTTCATGATGAACAGCCAGGAGATGGAGACGGCGGTGCGCCTTCGCCTGAACCTGGTGGTGCTGATCCTGGACGATGGCGCCTATGGGATGATCCGCTGGAAGCAGGCGGTGGACAGCTTCCCCGATTTCGGGCTGACCTTCGGCAACCCGGATTTCGTGCGCTATGCCGAGAGCTATGGCGCCCGCGGCACGCGGGTGGAGAGCACCGAGGGGCTGATCCCGGCGCTGGAGGCGGCGTTCCGGGGCGGCGGCGTGCACCTGGTGGCGGTGCCGATCGACTACAGCGAGAACACGCGGGTGCTGGTGGACGAGCTGCGGGCGCGGATCCCGGCGGCTGCGGTCCCGGCCGCCGTGGAGATGGTGTGATGAAGACGCGCGCCGCCGTGCTGCGGGCGATGGGGGCGGCGGCGCCCTATGCGAAGAGCAGGCCGCTGCACATCGTCGAGGTGGAGCTGGATCCGCCGGGCCGGGGGGAGATCCTGGTGCGGATCGCCGCGGCCGGGCTGTGCCATTCCGATCTGTCGGTGATCAACGGGGACCGGCCGCGGCCGATGCCGATGGCGCTGGGGCACGAGGCCGCGGGCGTGGTGGAGCAGCTGGGCGAGGACGTGCCGGACCTGGTGGTGGGCGACCACGTGATCATGGTGTTCATGCCGAGCTGCGGCTCGTGCCTGCCTTGCGCCGAGGGGCGTCCGGCGTTGTGCGAGCCGGGGGCTGTGGCCAACGGGGCCGGGACGCTGCTCTCGGGCAAGCGGCGGCTGCATTGCGATGGGGCGGCGGTGAACCACCACCTCGGCGTTTCCGGGTTCGCCGACTATGCCGTGGTGTCGCGGCGGTCCGTGGTGAAGATCGACCGGGAGCTGCCGCTGGACGAGGCGGCGCTGTTCGGCTGCGCGGTGCTGACCGGGGTGGGGGCCGTGGTGAACACGGCGCGGCTGCAGCCCGGGCAGAATGCGGCGGTGATCGGGCTGGGCGGCGTGGGCCTCGCCTCCGTGCTGGGGGCGGTGGCCTCGGGTGCGCGGCAGGTGGTGGCCATCGACCTCTCCGACGACAAGCTCGGCCTGGCCCGGCAGTTGGGGGCGAGCCACACCGTCAACGCCCGCGACGCGGATGCGGCGGAGCAGGTGCGGGAGATCACGGGCGGCGGCGTGGACTTCGCGTTCGAGATGGCGGGTGCCGTGCGCGCGATGGAGCTGGCGTACAGGATCACCAGGCGGGGCGGGACCACCGTGACGGCCGGGTTGCCGCCGCCCGGGGCCGCGCTGGCCTTGCCGCTGGTGCAGCTGGTGGCGGAGGAGCGGACGGTGAAGGGCAGCTATATCGGCACCTGCGTGCCGGTGCGGGACATCCCGCGGTATGTCGCGCTGTACCGGGCCGGGAAGCTGCCGATCGACCGGCTGATGAGCGGCAAGCTGAAGCTCGAGGAGATCAATGAGGGGTTCGACCGGCTGCACGAGGGTCGCGCGGTGCGGCAGGTGATCGAGTTCGCATGACGCCCGAGGTGCGGGGGGCGGCGCCGTGAGTTCATTCGATTACGGCGAGGCGTTCAGCGCGTTCTGGACGGCGCAGGGCAAGGCGATGCTGGAGGCGCAGGACCAGGCCGGGAAGATGATGGCGGAGGGGCTGCACGCCATGGCCTCCGGCAGCCTGCCGCTGATGCCCGGCGTGGCGGAGGGTCCGGCCAGCGCGGAGCTGGCGCGGGCGCAGCAGGCGCTGGGCGAGCTGTGGTCCGTGGCGTCCGCGATGTCTGGCGTGCTGGCGCAGGCGGTTCCGGGGGCGGGTGAGGCCGGTGATGCGACGGTCGCAGCGACGGTGAACCGGCTGGTGGACCCGCGCAGCTGGATGGGCGGCGTGGACGAGATGGGCGATGTGCTGGGTCGCATGGCCGAGGGGCCGCGCCTGGCGGACCTGTGGGACCTGGAGCGGCGGTATGCGCGCGTGATGCAGGCCTGGATCACGGTGCGCCGCACCGGGCTCGAGCATAACGCGGTGGTGCTGGAGGCCTGGGTGCAGGCCGGCAAGCGGTTCACCGAGGAGATGGCTGCGCGGACCGCCCCGAAGCCGGATGCCCGGGCGGCGATGACGCTGTGGACCGAGACGGCCAACCAGCAGCTGCTGGAGACCCAGCGGTCCGAGGCGTTCCTGGTGACGCAGACCGCCATGATCCGCGGCAGCACGGAGCTGCGGATGGCGCAGCAGGAGCTGGTGGAGCATCTGGGCAAGCAGTACGGCTTCCCGACGCGGACCGAGCTGGATGACGTGCACCGGACGGTGACCGAGATGCGGCGGGAACTGCGGGCGCTGCGGCGGGAGGTTCGGCTGGCGGCGGTTGTGCCGGCGGCGGTGCCGGCTGCGGTACCGGCTGCGGGGGCGCGCCGGGCCAAGCGGGTGCGGGCATGACGGGGCCCACGCCCGCGGACCTGCTGGCGGAGGCGGCGCGGATCGGGACCAAGGTGGCGGCCGGGCACAAGCTGCTGCATGGGATGCGCGACGCCGACGTGACCATCGCCACCACGCCGAAGGACCTGGTGTGGAGCCAGGACAAGGTGAGCCTGTACCGCTACCGGCCGCTGGTGCCGCAGACGGTCGGGGTTCCGGTGCTGATCTGCTACGGGCTGATCGGGCGCTGGACCATGACGGATTTGCAGGAGGACCGGTCCCTGGTCCGCAACCTGCTGAACCTGGGCGTCGACCTGTATGTGGTGGATTGGGGCAACCCGTCGCGCGCCGACCGGTATCTGACGCTCGACGACTACATCCTCGGCTATCTCGATGGCTGCGTGACGGAGATGGCGCGGCGGGCCGGGGTGCCGCGCGTGAACCTGCTGGGCGTGTGCGAGGGGGGCGTGTTCACCACCGCCTTTGCCGCCCTGGAGCCCGGGCGGGTCAACACGCTGGCCCTGACCATCACGCCGATCGACTTCCATGCGGACACGGTGGAGAACCGGCCGGGGCACGGCTTCATCAACATCTGGTCGCGCGCGCTGTCGCCCGAGGACGTGGACCGGCTGATCGACGCCAACGGCAACCTGCCCGGGGAGTTCATGGGCGCGGTGTTCAACCAGATGTCGCCGATGCGGAGCCTGCTGAAATACAATTTCGACATGCTGGACATCGTCGATGACGAGAAGCGGCTGCTGAACTGGCTGCGGATGGAGAAGTGGATCGCGGACCGGCCGGACCACCCGGGCGAGGCTGCCAAGCAGTGGCTGAAGGACCTGTATCAGCAGAACAGGCTGGTGCGGAACGAGTGGGTGCTGGATGGGCGGCCGGTGGACCTGGGGCGGATCACCATGCCGGTGCTGAACGTCTATGCGAAGGACGACCACATCATCCCGCCCGCCACCAGCCGGGCGCTGGGGCCGAAGCTGGGGACCACGGACTATACCGAGCTGGCGTTGCCGGGCGGGCATGTGGGGGTGTTCGTGGGTGGCAAGTCGCAGACCTTGTTCGCGCCGGCCGTGGTGGCGTTCCTGAAGCGGCATGATGCGATGGGGCAGGGCGTTTTGCAGCAGGGCGGGGCATGAAGAACAAGATCGTCTCCCCGGCCGAGGCGGCGGCGATCATCCGGGCGGGGGACACGGTTTCCATTGCCGGGTTCGTGGGGATCGGGACGCCGGACGAGCTGCTGATCGCCATTGCCGAGCGGTTCCGGCAGACGCGGGAGCCGGCGGGGCTGACGCTGGTGTTTGCCGCGGCACCGGGGGATGCGAAGGACCGGGGGCTGAACCGGCTGGCGCATCCGGGGCTGGTGCGCCGCGCGATCGGCGGGCATTGGGCGTTGGTGCCGAAGCTGGCGAAGCTGGCGCTGGACAACGAGATCGAGGCCTACAACCTGCCGCTGGGGTGCATCGCGCAGCTGTACCGCGACATCGCGGCGCGGCGGGCCGGGCTGCTGTCGCGGGTGGGGCTGCGGACCTTCGTGGACCCCCGGCAGGATGGCGGCAGGATCAATGCGCGGACCACGGAGGACCTGGTTGAGCTGCTGGTGATCGGGGGGCAGGAGTACCTGCTGTACAAGGCGTTCCCCATCAACGTGGCGCTGATCCGCGGCACCACGGCGGATACCGCGGGCAACATCACCATGGAGCGGGAGGCGCTGACGCTGGATGCGCTGCCGGCAGCGATGGCGGCGAAGAACTCGCGCGGCTTCGTGATCGCGCAGGTGGAGCGGATCGCGCAGGAGGGATCGCTGGATGCGCGCCGGGTCCAGGTGCCCGGCGTGCTGGTGGATTGCGTGGTGCTGGCGGACCCGGAGAACCACCGGCAGACCTATGCCACGGCGCATAACGGGGCGTTCTCGGGGCAGATCAGGGTGCCGTTCGACCGCATTGCGGCCCTGCCGCTGGATGAGCGCAAGGTGATCGCCCGCCGGGCCGCGCTGGAGCTGCCGCCCGGCGGCGTGGTGAACCTGGGGATCGGGATGCCCGAGGGCGTGGCGGCGGTGGCGGCCGAGGAGAAGGTGCTGCGCTACGTGACGCTGACGGCGGAGCCCGGCGTGATCGGCGGGATGCCGCAGGGGGGGCTGGATTTCGGCGCGGCGCTGAACCCGGAGGCCGTGATCCAGCAGAACCAGCAGTTCGATTTCTACGATGGCGGCGGGCTGGACCTGGCGGTGCTGGGCATGGCGCAGTCGGATGCCGAGGGCAACGTGAACGTCAGCCGCTTCAACGGGCGGCTGGCAGGCGCGGGGGGGTTCATCAACATCAGCCAGAACTCGCGCAAGGCCGTGTTCATCGGGGCGTTCACGGCGGGCGGGCTGGTGACGGCGATCGAGGATGGGCGGTTGCGGATCGTGCATGAGGGACGGTCGCGCAAGTTCATCCGCAAGGTGGAGCAGATCACCTTCAGCGGCAGCTTCGCGGGCGAGAGCGGGCAGCCGGTGCTGTATGTGACGGAGCGCTGCGTGTTCCGGCGGACGGCGGAGGGGGTGGAGCTGATCGAGGTGGCGCCGGGGATCGACCTGGAGCGGGACATCCTCGGGCAGATGGATTTCAGGCCGATCGTGCGGGAGCCGAAGCTGATGGATGCGCGGCTGTTCCTGCCGGAGCCGATGGGGATGGAGCAGATCCTGCTGGGGTTCTCGATGGCGGAGCGCATCAGCTTCGACCCGGCGCAGGACACGCTGTTCATCAACTACGAGGGGTTCGCGGTGCGGACCACGGATGACGTGGAGCTGGTGCGGCGGGAGGTGGAGACGCGGTGCCGGGCCATCGGGCACCGGATCGCGGTGATCGTGAACTATGACAGCTTCACGCTGGACCCGGCGGTGACGGATGCGTTCTTCTCGATGATCACCTATCTGCAGAACCGCTACTACACGACGGCGCATCGCTATACGACGAGCGCGTTCATGCGGTTGAAGCTGGGGGCGAGCCTGGCGGAGCGGGCGCTGGCGCCGCACGTGTTCGAGACGCTGCCGGAGGCGCAGGCGCATCACGATGCCGGGGTCCTGCCCTGAATTGGTGAGGCAGGGATGATCGGGCGCTCGGATACTCGTAAGCCGGCGGGGGTTCGCAAGCTGTCCTGCGGGGTGGTGGTGGGGGATGGGGCGCGGCTGGTGCTGGGCCATGCCACGCGGTCGGTGCGGTGGGACATCTTCAAGGGCGTGGCCGAACCGGGGGAGGACCCGGCGACGGCGGCGCTGCGGGAGTTGTTCGAGGAGACGGGGCTGGTGGCGCCGGGCGCGGGGCTGCGGCCGCTGGGCACGCATGTCTATCTGCCGGGGAAGGACCTGGCGCTGTTCGCGTGGGCTCCGGCGCCGTTGCCGGAGCCGGGTTCGCTGCGGTGCGGGTCCATGGTGGCGTTGCCGGGGGGGCGGAGCATGCCGGAGCTGGACCGGTTCGGGGTGTTCGGGTTCGACGCGGCGCTGGGGATGGTGGGGCGGAACCTGGCGCGGGTGCTGATGGCGGTGCGCCCGATGCTGGACGCACCCCGGATGCCGTATGGTCCCGGGCCGGGTTGATGGGTCAGCGGAATGCCCAGCGCAGGGTGCGGGCGATGCCGAGGGTTCCGGCGCGGACCAGGGGCGTGGGGATGAGGGAGCCCGGCAGGCCGTGCTGGCGCCGGGCCCAGTCCGGCAGCAGGTCCACGCCGGCCTGCATGGTGAGGGCGAGCATGGGTTCGGCCAGGCGGTTGCTGGTGGGCTGGTGCAGCACGAGGCGGGCGACCTCGCGCGTGCGGTCGTCGACGTGGAGCCGGGGGCGCATGGCGGTGATGAGGGCGCGGGCCTCGGCGCGGGTGCGGGGGGCCGGGTCGGCGCCCAGGGCGGTGCCGATCCCGGCCATCTCGGCGAAGTAGCGGTTCTGGTCCGCAAGGCTCATGCGGGGCTCGGCGTAGCGGATCCAGGCGTCGAGGAAGCTGGTGGTTTCGGTGACGTGGACCCAGGCGAGGAGGGCCGGGTCGTTGGCGGCATAGGGCGTGCCGTCGGGCAGGGTGCCGTGCACGTGGCCGTGGATGCCGCGGATGCGGGTGATGACGGCGCGGGCCTCGGCTTCGGAGCCATAGGTGGTCAGCGCGATGAAGCGGGCGGTGCGGCGCAGGCGGCCCTGCATGTCGTTGCGGAACTTCGAGTGGTCCCAGACCCCGGCCAGCACGGCGGGGTGCAGCATCTGCAGCAGCAAGCCGGCGATGCCGCCGACCATCATGGAAGCGACGTCGCCATGCACGCGCCAGGCGACGGAGCGGGGGCCGAACAGGCCGCCCGCCTGTCGTTGCACGGGGGTTTCGCCGCGGGCCTTGTCGTTGAACAGGGCGCGGACCTCGCCGACGATGGCGGCCTTCAGTGGCTCGGCCACGATTGCGCGGAGGGTGGGGGCGGTGGGGCTGGGGTCGGGGTAGGCCATGCGGCTCATGTGAGGATGGGTTGGGGAGCTGTTAACCCGCCGCTGGTGTACGGTTAGGCATGAAGCTCAACCATGTCGCCAACCGGCTCATGCCCGCGCAGTTCAAGACGGTGGTGGCGCTCTGGATGCGTTCGTGGACTTCGTGATCGAGGCGATGCTGCCTGAGCTGGCGGATTACGGGGTCTGATCCGCTGACCAGGTGTCGCCGGGGCGGAGGGCGCGGAAGCGGGCCGGGTCGATGCCCTGGCGGAGGCAGGCGGCCTCGAGCGCGGCCGGGGGTTCGAAGCGGGGCTCGTCGGTGAGCTGGAAGGTGCCCCAGTGCATGCCGAGGGCCTGGTGGGCGCCGCAGTCCTGCATGATCCGGACGGATTCGTCGGGGTTCACGTGCTGGGCCCGCATGAACCAGCGGGGGGCGTAGGCGCCGATGGGCAGGATGGCGACGGTGGGCGGGCCGAAGCGCTGCCCGACCAGGTGGAAGGGGGCGCCGTCGCCATAGGCGGTGTCTCCGGCCGCATAGACGGGGCCGGACGGGGTTTGCAGCACGAAGCCGCACCAGAGCGCGTGGCGGCGGTCCCGCGGGCCGCGGGCGGACCAGTGATAGGCGGGGTGGAGCGTCGCATCGAGGCCGGGGGCGAGGGGGAAGCGTGCGCCCCAATCGCCGGTGTCCAGCCGGCAGCCGGGCATGGCGCGGCCGAGGACGGCCTCGTTGCCCAGGGGCGCGATGGTGCGGGGCTGGTGGGACCGGGCCAGGCGGCGGAGCGTGGCAGTGTCCAGGTGGTCGTAGTGGTTGTGGGTGATGAGCACGGTGTCGATGGGCGGCAGGTGCTCGAAGGCGATGCCCGGCGCGTCCCACCGCCGGGGCCCGGCGAAGGGGAGCGGGCTGGCGCGGCGGGACCAGACCGGGTCGATGAGGATGTTGTGCCCGGCGGCCTGGATGAGCAGCGAGGCGTGGCCGACCATGGTGATGGCGAGGCCGGGCACGCGCGGGGCCGGGCGGGCGGGGATGATCGGCGGGGCTGGCGCCCATTTGGCGTGGTGCCCGAGGAAGCGCCAGCGGAGCAGCTCGCGCAGGCTGCGGTCCGTGCCGGGTTGCCCGGGGTTGAAGTAGCGGGTGCCGTCGAAATGGTCGGAGGGTGCCATGGCGGCGTCATCTGGCACAGGCGGGCGGGTCCGCCTAGCATCGGCTCATGACCAGCTTCTCCGCTTCCGTCTCTGGTGCGCTCGACCGGGCCATCGCCGCCTTGCCTCTGCGCTATCCCGGGCCGGGCGGGGCGGTGGCGGTGGTGAAGGACGGGGCGGTGCTGGCCCGGCACGCCTGGGGCTGGGCCAATGCGGAGCGGCGGATCGCGTTCACGCCCGGGACGCTGTTCCGGATGTGCTCCGTCACCAAGCAGTTCACCTGTGCCGCGGTGCTGGAGGCGCTGGGGGACCCGGCGGTGCTGGACGGGGCGATCCGGGCGCGGCTGCCGTTGCTGGAGGCGCCGGCCCCGGGGGCGCTGCACCTGTGCCACAACCAGTCCGGGCTGCGGGACTACTGGGCGGTGGCGATGCTGCACGGGGCGCCGGCGGAGTCGACGTTCGGGGACAGCGAGGCGGCGCGGGTGATCGGCGGCGCACGGACGCTGCAGTTCGTGCCGGGCACGCGGTACTCGTATGTGAACCAGAACTTCCGGCTGCTGTCCGATGCGTTGCAGGAGCGGACCGGGCGGAGCTTCGCCGAGCTGCTGCGCACCCTGGTGTTCGAGCCCGCCGGGATGGGCAGCGCGATGCTGGCGGCGGATACGCGGGCGATGCCGGATGGGACGGAGGGGTATGAGGGGAGTGTCGCGACCGGGTTCCGCGCGGCGGAGAACCGGGTGCTGTGGACCGGGGATGCCGGGCTGGGGGCGAGCCTGGATGACATGATCGCGTGGGAGCGGCATGTGGATGCGACGCGGGGGGATGCCGGGTCGGTGTATCAGCGGCTTTCGGCGCCGGTTGCGTTCGCGGACGGGGCGGCGGCGGCCTATGGGTTCGGGCTGGCGCGGCATCCGGTGCTGGGGCATGCGGCGACGGGGCATGGCGGGGCGCTGCGGGGGTGGCGCAGCCATCGGTTCGTGCTGCCGGGGGAGCGGCTTTCGGTGGTGGTGCTGTTCAACCATCTGTCGGATGCCAACAGTGCTGCGGTGGATGTGGCGGCGGCGGTGCTGGGGGTGGAGCGGCCGCAGCCGGGCGTGGGGGCGGCGCCGGCGTGGTGCGGCGTTTACACGGAGCCGGAGACCGGGCTCGCCGTGCGGGTCGACCCGGCGGCGGGGCAGGTGCGGCTGCGCTACGGGCACTCGGCCGAGCTGTTGCCGGTGCTGGCGGATGGGAGCGCCGGGGTGGGCACCCGGCTGCGGCAGGCGGCGGATGGCGTGTGGATGGACCGGCCCGGCGAGAACCACTCAACCCGGCTGGTGCCGTGTGACGGCACGGCGGGGCGGGACATTGCCGGGCAGTACCGGTGTGCCGAGCTGGCGGCGGAGCTGACGGTGGTTGAGTGCGGGGGCGTGCTGTCGGGCGGGTTCTCGGGGTTCCTGGGGCAGGGGCGGATGGAGACGCTGGAGGCGGCGGGGCCGGATGTATGGGTGCTGCCGTGCCCGCGGGCGCTGGACCATACGCCACCGGGTGATTGGACGCTGGCGTTCCGGCGGGATGCCGCGGGGCGGGTGGCCGGGGTGACGGTGGGGTGCTGGCTGGCTCGGGGGCTGGATTACCGCCGGGTTTGAGCTGGGTGAGATCCGGTTCACCACGAAGAGGACCCGGTTCACCACGAAGAGCACGAAGAGCACGAAGGAGCAGGCTGCCGCAGGCGACCTCTGTGTCTCTGTGGTGCGGAAAGTTTAGAAGATGATGCCTGCGGCGCGTCGTTGATGTTGGCGGTAACGGCGCCGCAGGCTGTTTTCATGGTTGGAGGATGATCGACCACGGAGACGCAGAGGACACGGAGACGGCGGTTGGTCGTCGTGTGCTTCGTGTCTTCGTGGTTGATCTTCAGGCTGTGCTTCTCCGTGATCTCTGTGTCTCTGTGGTGCGGAAAGTTTAGAAGATGATGCCTGCGGCGCATCGTGGCCGAAGGTTTTGACCGGCGGGCGGGTTTGGCGTCTGCTGGGGCGAAAGGTCTGAGGATACGCCCGGCATGTCGCTACCTGCAGTGTTCGACCGGTTGCGCCTGCCGGTGATCGGCTCGCCGCTGTTCATCATCTCCAATCCGGAGCTGGTGATCGCGCAGTGCCGGGCCGGGATCGTGGGGTCGATGCCGGCGTTGAACGCGCGCCCGGCCGAGGTGCTGGAGGAGTGGCTGCAGCGGATCACTTCGGCGTTGACCGAGGCGGATGCGCCGTTCGCCATCAACCAGATCGTGCACCGTTCCAACGACCGGCTGATGCAGGACGTGGCCTTGTGCGTGAAGTACCGGGTGCCGATCGTCATCACCTCGCTGGGGGTGCGGCCGGAGGTGAACGAGGCGGTCCATTCCTATGGCGGGATCGTCCTGCACGACGTGATCAGCGATGCGTTCGCGCACAAGGCGATCGAGCGGGGGGCGGATGGGCTGATCGCGGTGGCGGCCGGGGCCGGGGGGCATGCGGGGACCATGTCGCCGTTTGCACTGGTGGCGGAGATCAGGCGGTGGTTTGCCGGGCCACTGGCGCTGTCGGGGTCGATCGCGACCGGGGGGGCCATTCTGGCGGCGCGGGCGATGGGGGCGGACCTGGCCTATATCGGCTCCGCGTTCATCGCGACCACCGAGGCGAATGCGGACCCGGCCTACAAGCAGATGCTGGTGGAGTGTGCCGCTTCGGACGTGGTCTATACCAACCTGATCACCGGGGTGCATGGCAACTACCTGAAGCCCAGCCTGGTGCGGGCCGGGCTGGACCCGGAGAACCTGCCGGCGAGCGACCCCAGCCAGATGAACTTCGGCAGCGGGCGGACCAAGGCGTGGAAGGACATCTGGGGCAGCGGCCAGGGAATCGGCGCCGTGGAGGCCGTGCTTCCCGCCGCGGCGCTGGTGGCCCGGCTTGCCCGTGAATACGACATCGCCCGCAACGCACTCTGAAAGGACGCACCCCATGCCGCAGCCCGACCATGTCTCCGCCATCCCGGTGCCCGATGTCTCGACGCTGGACCCGGATATCCAGGCGATCTTTGCGCGGTGCGTGGAGAAGCTGGGGATCGTGCCGAATGTATTGGCGGGGTACAGCCAGAACCAGAAGAAGCTCCGCAACTTCATGGCGATGTATAACGAGCTGATGCTGGCGCCCTCGGGGCTCAGCAAGCTGGAGCGCGAGATGGTGGCGGTGGTCGTGTCCAGCGCCAACCGCTGCTATTACTGCCTGGTGGCGCATGGGCAGGCGGTGCGGCAGCTCTCCGGTGATCCGGAGCTGGGAGAGATGCTGGTGATGAACTACCGGGTGGCGAAGCTGGATGCGCGGCAGCGGGGGATGCTGGATTTCGCCTGGAAGCTGACGACGGCGCCGCACCTGGTGGAGGAGGCGGACCGGACGGCGCTGGCCGGGCTGGGGTTGTCCCCGGCGGATGTGTTCGACCTCGCGGAGACGGTGGGGTTCTACAACATGTCCAACCGGCTCGCGATCGCCACGGACCTGATGCCCAACCGGGAGTACCACGCGCGCAACCGCTGAGAGCCCGTCTGAGACTGCTGCTACGGTGGTCATCCGACGCGATTCTTCTGCGCCCCGGTGCTCACGACCCACGGTCGCTCCGCTCCGGTGCTCGAAAATCCACGCCGGGCGGCGCCCAGAGGCGCCTCTGACTCACCGTAGCGCAGTCTGGAACAGGCTTTGTGGCGCGTGCGGTCGTCGGCTGGATGCTGTAGGATCGGGCCATGTCAGGCGAAGGAGGCACGTCCATGCAGCCAAGCAGACCCGAGGTGACGCCGTTCTTCGATGCGGCCACCAACACCATCAGCTATGTCGTGCGGGACCCGGCTTCGCTGTCCTGCGCGGTCATCGACTCCGTGCTGGATTTCGATTATGCGGCCGGGGCCATCGGCCATGGGGCGGCGGATGCGGTCATCGCGCATATCCGGGCGGCCGGGCTGCGGCTGGACTGGCTGATCGAGACGCACGTGCATGCGGATCACCTGTCGGCGGCGCCCTACATCCAGGCGCAGCTGGGCGGGCGGATCGGCATCGGGGCGGAGATCACCTCGGTGCAGCAGACATTCGGCAAGGTGTTCAACGAGGGCACCGAGTTCCAGCGGGACGGCAGCCAGTTCGAGCATCTGTTCACCGATGGGGAGACCTATGCGGTGGGCGGGCTGCGGGGGGTGGCGCTGCATACGCCGGGGCATACGCCGGCGTGCATGACGCATGTGATCGGCGATGCGGCGTTTGTCGGGGACACGCTGTTCATGCCGGATGGCGGGACGGCGCGGGCGGATTTCCCGGGCGGTGATGCCCGGCAACTGTTCCGCTCGATCCAGCGGGTGCTGTCCCTGCCGGCGGAGACGCGGCTGTTCATGTGCCATGACTATGGTCCCGGGGGCCGGGCCATCCAGTGGGAGACCACGGTGGCGGCTCAGCGGGCGGGCAACGTGCATGTGCGGGACGGGGTGACGGAGGATGAGTTCGCCGCGTTGCGCACGGCGCGGGACCGGACCCTGGCGGCGCCGCGGCTGATCCTGCCGGCGATCCAGGTGAACATGCGGGCCGGGCAGTTCCCGCCGGCCGAGGCGGATGGGCAGCGGTATCTGAAGGTGCCGGTGCGGGGGGTCTAGAGTTTCTACCACGAAGAACACGAAGAACACGATGAAGCTGGGGTTCTGTTTCGTGCCGGCGATCCAGGATCGGGGTTGACCACAGAGGCGCAGAGGACACGGAGACGGGAGATGGCTTCCTTCGTGTTCTTCGTGTCTTCGTGGTTATCTGAAGCCTGCGGCGCTGAGTTCTTCTTGGTGGACCAAGGCCTGCTGCGCGTTGGGCACGGCGCGGGACCGGACGCTGGCGGCGCCACGGCTGATCCTGCCGGCGATCCAGGATCGGGGTTGACCACAGAGGCGCAGAGGACACGGAGACGGGAGATGGCTTCCTTCGTGTTCTTCGTGTCTTCGTGGTTATCTGAAGCCTGCGGCGCTGAGTTCTTCTTGGTGGACCAAGGCCTGCTGCGCCTGGTTTCTCCGTGTCCTCCGTGTCTCTGTGGTGAACCCACCGCTGACCCACCGACCCACAGACCCACAGGCATGGTGCAGCGCGAACCGAGTTGGGGCGGGTTGGCGAACCCCCCGCATTGCGTTTAGGCTTGCTGAGCATGAATGCCCGACTCGCGCTCCCGGCCGTCAATTTCCTCATGGCGGATGTGGGGGGTGGGCTTGGGGCGTTCCTCTCCACCTGGTTGGCGCAGGTGCGGCACTGGAGCCCGGGGCAGATCGGCACGGTGATCGCGGTGGGGTCGCTGGTGGGGGCGGTGTGTGCCGGGCCGGCGGGTTCGCTGGTGGACCGGCTGGGGCGGCCGCGGCTGATGCTGGGGGTGGCCTGCGGCATGATCGTGGCGGGGACGTTGCTGCTGCTGCCGTTCGAGGCGTTCTGGGTCGTGGTGGCGGCGCAGCTGATCGTTGCGGCGGGTGGGGCGCTGGGGGCGCCGTCGCTGAGCGGGCTGACGCTGGCGGTGGTGGGCAAGGACAGGTTCCCGCGCCAGCAGGGCACCAACGATGCGGCGAACCACGCGGGCAACGTGGTGGCGGCCCTGGCGATTGCCGGGCTGGCCTGGATGGTGGGGCCGGTGGCGGCGGTGCTGGTGCTGGTGGCGATGGCGCTGGCGACGCTGGGCACGCTGTTCACCATGAAGGCGAGCGACATCGACGGCGAGCGGATGCGGGGGCGCAAGCCGCGGCAGAAGGGCGAGAAGCGGGGCTTGACGCGGTCGGTGCTGAAGGACCGGCGGCTCTGGGCGCTGATGGGGATGGTGGCGCTGTTCCAGCTCGGCAGCTCCGCCATGCTGCCGCTGCTGGGGCAGCGGGTGGTGGCGCAGGGCGCGGGCACCGGGACGACGTGGATGTCCGCCTGCGTGATCGTGGCGCAGCTGACGATGGTGCCGGTGGCGCTGGTGACGGGGCGGCTGGCGGACAAGTCGGGGCGGCTGCTGCTGCTGGTGACGGCCTGCGGCATCGCGACGGCGCGGTGCATGCTGGCGATGTTTGCGGGCAGCAACTATTGGCTGATCCCGATCGAGATCCTCGATGGGCTGGGGGCCGGGATCTTCAGCGTCGCGGTGCCGGTGACGGTGGCGGACCTGACCTATGGCAGCGGGCGCACGCAGACGGCGATGGGCGGGGTGGGGATGATGCTGGCGGGCGGTGCGGCGCTGGCCAGCTTCGCGGGCGGGTTCGCGGCCCAGCACCTCGGATACTACGCGACCTTCGGCATCATGGGGGTGTTCCCGGCCCTGGCGATCGTGCTGCTGTTCGTGATGCCGGTCACCGGCCCGGCGCCCGCGGATCAGAAGGCGGGGACGCCCTCGGGGAATGCCGCGGCCATCAGCCCGGCGGCGTAGGCCGTTCGCGGCGCGGCGAACACCGCCTGCACCGTGCCGGTCTCCACCACGCGCCCGGCCTGCAGCACCGCCACGCGGTGGGCCATGGCGCGGATGACGGCCAGGTCGTGGCTGATGAACAGGTAGGCGAGGCCGTGGCGGGCCTGGAGGCCGCGGAGCAGGTCGACGATCTGGCCCTGCACCGAGCGGTCCAGCGCGCTGGTGGGTTCGTCCAGCACCACCAGCTCGGGCTTCAGCACCATGGCGCGGGCGATGGCGATGCGCTGGCGCTGGCCGCCGCTGAACTCGTGCGGAAAGCGGTCGGCGCTGGCGGGCGGCAGGCCCACCTCGGCGAGGGCGGCGTGGACGCGGGCGGTGCGGGCGGCGCGGTTGAGGCCGGGTTCGTGGACCAGCAGGCCCTCGGCGATGATCTCGGCGACGCTCATGCGGGGGCTGAGGCTGCCGAAGGGGTCCTGGAACACCGCCTGCATGCGGCGGCGGAGCGGACGCACCTGGTGTTCGGCGGCGGCCGAGATGTCCTGGTCCAGCACCACGATGCGGCCGGTGGCGGGCTGCAGCTTCAGCAGGGCCAGGCCGATGGTGCTCTTGCCGGAGCCGCTTTCGCCCACGAGGCCGAGGGTCTCGCCCTGGCGGACCTCGAGCGTCACGCCGTCGACGGCCTTCACCTCGGCGACGACCCGGCGCAGCAGGCCGCGGCGCACCGGGAACACCACCCGCAGGTCGGTGACCGCGGCGGCGAGGGACGCTTTGGGCGGGATGAGGGCCGGGCCGCCGCTGGGCTCGGAGTCGATGAGCATGCGGGTGTAGGGGTGCCGGGGGTTGGCGAACAGGGCGGCGGCCGGGCCCTGCTCGACGATGGCGCCGTCCTTCATCACCGCCACGCGGTCCGCGACCCGGCGCACCACGTTGAGGTCGTGGCTGATCAGCAGCAGGGCCAGGCCGCGGCGCTGCCGTTCGGCGGCCAGGAGGGCGAGGATGCCGGCCTGGATGGTGACGTCGAGCGCGGTGGTGGGCTCGTCGGCGATCAGCAGCTTGGGGTCGTTGGACAGCGCCATGGCGATCATCACGCGCTGGCGCTGGCCGCCGCTGAGCTGGTGCGGGAAGGCGTCCAGGCGGGACTCGGCATCGGCGAAGCCGACGCGGGCCAACAGGGCGGCGACGGCGCCCCGGGCCGGGCGGGCGCCGTGCAGGGCGAGGGCTTCGGCCACCTGGCGGCCGACGCGGTGCAGGGGGTTGAGGCTGGTCATGGGCTCCTGGAACACCATGCCGGCCGTGCCGCCGCGGGCGCGCTGCAGGGTGGCCCGGGGGGCGTTCAGCATGGCGTGGCCGTCCAGGCTGATGCTGCCGGTGGCGGTGGCGCCCGGGGGGAGGAGCTGCAGGAGGGAGAGGGCGGTGAGGGACTTGCCGCTGCCGCTTTCGCCGACGATGGCGAGGGTTTCGCCGGGGTCGAGGGTGAAGGAGACCTGGCGCACGACCTGGGTGGGGCCGAAGGCGATGGTGAGGTCCTGGACCTCGAGCAGCGGCATCAGGCCTGCTTCCTGGGGTCGAAGGCGTCGCGGACGGCTTCGCCGATGAAGATCAGCAGGGTGAGCAGACCGCCCAGCACCACGAAGGCCGTGATGCCGAGCCAGGGCGCCTGGAGGTTGTTCTTGCCTTGGGCCACCAGCTCGCCGAGCGAGGGGGAGCCCGGGGGGAGGCCGAAGCCCAGGAAGTCCAGCGTGGCGAGGATGGTGACGGAGCCCGACAGGGTGAAGGGGAGGAAGGAGAGGACGGCGACCAGGGCGTTCGGCAGGATGTGCCGGGCCATGATGGCGGGGTTGGAGACACCGAGGGCGCGGGCGGCGCGGACGTAGTCGAGGTTGCGGCCGCGGAGGAACTCGGCGCGGACCACGCCGGTGAGGCCCATCCAGGAGAACAGCAGCAGGAAGCCGAGCAGCACCCAGAAGCCCGGCGTGAGGATGCTGCCGAGGATGATGAGGAGATAGAGCTGCGGCATGCCGGACCAGATCTCGATGAAGCGCTGGAACAGCAGGTCGGTCAGGCCGCCGTAGAAGCCCTGCACCGCCCCCGCGGCGATGCCGATGACGGAGCTGATGAGGGTGAGGGTGAAGCCGAACAGCACGGAGATGCGGAACCCGTAGATGACGCGGGCCAGCACGTCGCGGGCCTGGTCGTCGGTGCCGAGCCAGTGGTCGCGGGAGGGGGGCGCGGGCGCGGGAACGGGCAGGTTCTTGATGATGGTGTCGTGGCGGAAGCGGATGGGCGGCCAGAGCATCCAGCCATGGGCCTCGATGCGTTGCTGCAGCGCCGGGTCGGTGAAGTCCGCCTCGGTGGGGAGCAGGTCGTCGCCGAAGGTGTCCTCGCTGTAGTCGCGCAGGACGGGGGCGTAGAGGTGGCCCTGGTAGGAGAGCAGCAGCGGGCGATCATTGGCGACCAGCTCGGCGCCCAGGCAGACGATGAACAGTACGGCGAAGATGCCGAGCGACCAGGCACCGCGGCGATGGGCGCGGAACGCGGCGAGGCGGCGGCGGGTGACGGGTGTCATCCGCGGGACTCGAAGTCGATGCGGGGGTCCACCACCGTGTAGAGCAGGTCGCCGACGATCTGCATCACCAGGCCGAGCAGGGTGAAGATGTAGAGGGTGCCGAACATGACCGGGTAGTCCCGGCGAATGGCGCTCTCGAACCCCAGCAGGCCCAGGCCATCGAGCGAGAACACGATCTCCACCAGCAGGGCGGAGCTGAACAGGATGCCGATGAAGGCGGCGGGGAAGCCGGCGACGATCAGCAGCATGGCGTTGCGGAACACGTGGCCATACAGCACGCGCTGCTCGCCGGCGCCCTTGGCCCGGGCGGTGAGGACGTACTGCTTGCGGATCTCCTCCAGGAAGCAGTTCTTGGTGAGGATGGTGAGCCCGGCGAACCCGCCCGCCACCAGCGCCACGGTGGGCAGCACCATGTGCCAGGCATAGTCCCCCACCCGGGCGGGCCAGGCCCAGCTGGCGCTGTCAGCACTCACCAGGCCGCGCAGCGGGAACCACTGCACGAAGCTGCCGCCGGCGAACAGCACCACCAGCATGATGGCGAACAGGAAGCCCGGCACCGCATAGGCCACCAGCACCACCGCGCTGCTGCCGACATCGAAGGCGGTGCCGTCCCGCACCGCCTTGCGGATGCCGAGCGGGATGCTAATGAGATAGACCAGCAGGGTGGACCACAGGCCGAGCGAGAGGCTGACTGGCATCTTCTGCAGGATGAGGTTCACCACGGAGCTGTCGCGGAAGAAGCTCTGGCCGAAGTCGAAGGACAGGTAGCCCTTCAGCATCAGCCAGAAGCGTTCCGGGGCCGGCTTGTCGAAGCCGAAGGTGCGCTTCAGCTCCTCGATCTGCCGCGGGTCCAGGCCCCGGCCGCCGCGGTAGGTGCCGCTGTCGCTGGTGGCGCCGGTGATGCGGGCGGTGGCTTCCACCCCGCGGCCACGCGCCTCGGCCATGGCCTGCTCGACCGGGCCGCCCGGGGCGAACTGCACCACGGCGAAGTTGATGGCGATGATGCCGATGAGGGTGGGGATGAGCAGCAGGAGGCGGCGGAGGAGATAGCTGGCCATGGTTCAGCTATCCCTGGGCCAGCGGCGATGCAACCACAGCCAGGCGCCGGGGTCGGCGCGCACCCAGCGCTCCAGCGTGGCGTTCACGGCGGTCATGATGGCGAGCACGTCGGCCTGGCGGTCGGTGGTGGGGGTTATGGGGATGGGGGGTTCGACGACGATGCGGAAGCGGGCCGGGCCGAGGCGGTCCACGCGTGCGGGCAGGAGGGGGGCGTTGCAGCGCAGGGCGAACTGGGCAAGCGCCGGGGCGGTCATGGCGGGGCGGCCGAAGAAGGGGACGGGGATGCCGTCGTTCATCTTCTGGTCGGCGAGCAGGGCCAGCGGGTGGCCGGCGCCCAGGTGCTTCAGCAGCAGCCGTGCCCCGGCGGCGCCCTTGGCGAACAGGGTGGCGCGGGGGTGCATGGCGGCGAGGCGGAGCTGCCGGGTCAAGGCGTCGACGGCGGGGTTGGAGGGTGCGCGATACACGCCGGAGAGCGGCAGGCCGAGCTGCCCGGCGGCGGGGAGCAGCAGTTCCCAGTTGCCGAAGTGGCCGGAGAAGAACAGGGCCGCTTGCCCGGCAGCCCGGAGGTGTTCCTCGCCGGTGATCTCCCAGCCCGGGCCCGCTGCGGTGCGGCGGAGCGCCGGCAGGTGCGGCAACTCGCCGACGATGCGGCCGACATTGTCCCACACGGCGCGGATGACGCGCTGGCGGGCGGCGGCGTCCAGCCCCGGCAGGGCGCGGCGGAGGTTCGCGTCGGCGACCCGGGAGGGGCCGAGGCGGGGGCCGATGGTGCGGGCGATGGCGCCGCCCAGGTTCGAGGCCGCGACTGGGCCCAGGCGGCGCAGCAGGCGGACGGCAAGCGCGAGGGTTGCCGCCTGGATACTTTGGCCGGTGCTGGGCATGAGACGTGGCTAGCAGATCACCGAGCGTTCGCCGCTTTCGGGCTTTCCTCATCCGCATCCGGCACGGCGCCCATTATGATGTCCACCATCAGCTTGCCGAGCTGGACGGGATCGCGGGGGCGGGGCGTGCGCTTCATGGTCATCTGTCTGGGTTCTCCGCTGACCACACCCGAGCGGCTTCCGCCGAGGGGAACGGACCCTCTGGACGGCAGCATTCCGGGGCGCAGTGAGGCATCACATAGTAGCCCGGTTCGGTTATGGGTTCGCCAGCCGGCTTATAGCCGGCATCTAGCCACGCGACCTCAGGGTTGAGGTAGTAGGCTTCGATTGTCTCTGGTGACCAAGTCTCCATGCGGCGAATATGGCACGTGGCAGGCTAGCTTGCACCAGCGGACAGCTAGGACTTTTGTCCATGGGTTTCAAACTGACCCACTACTGCCCGGCGTCCCGTCTCGTATACAGGGCCGCGGCCGTGCCATACTGCCGCCAGCAACCCGGATGACTGGTTCCGCATGACCTACTCCTTTCCCCGCCTGGTTCAAGAGGCCGTTCGCGGCAACCGGGGCTGGGCGCCGGCCTGGCGGGACCCGGTGCCGAAGCCAGCGTATGACGTGGTGATCGTCGGCGGCGGCGGGCATGGGCTGGCCACGGCGCACTACCTGGCGCAGGAGCACGGCATCACGCGGGTGGCGGTGCTGGAAAAGGGCTGGATCGGCGGCGGCAACGCCGGGCGGAACACCACGATCATCCGCTCCAACTACCTGATCCCCGGCAATGAGCGGTTCTACGAACACTCGATGAAACTATGGGAGGGGCTGGAGCAGGACCTCAACTACAATGCGATGGTCAGCCAGCGCGGTGTGCTGAACCTGTTCCAGTCCGATGCGGCGCGGGATGCGGCGGCGCGCCGGGCCAACAACATGATCCTGCATGGCGCGGATGCCGAGCTGCTGGACCGGGACCAGGTGCGGCGCATGTGTCCGTTCCTGGACTTCGACAATGCCCGCTTCCCCATCAAGGGCGCGCTGCTGCAGCGCCGCGGCGGCACGGCCCGGCATGACGCGGTGGTCTGGGGCTATGCCCGGGCCGCGGACCGGCGGGGCGTGGACATCATCCAGAACTGCGAGGTGACGGGGCTGCGCATCGTGGGCGGCCGCGTGCTGGGGGTGGAGACGACGCGCGGCACTATCGGGGCGAACAAGGTGGGGCTGGCGGTGGCGGGCAACACCACGCGGCTGGCGGACATGGCGGGCCTCTGGCTGCCGATCGAGAGCCATGTGCTGCAGGCGTTCGTGAGCGAGTCGATCAAGCCGATGATCGACCATGTGGTGACGTTCGGGGCCGGGCACTTCTATGTCAGCCAGTCGGACAAGGGGTCTCTGGTGTTCGGCGGGGATATCGACGGCTACAATTCCTATGCGCAGCGCGGCGGTTTGCCGGTGGTGGAGGATGTGGCGGAATGCTGCGTCAGCATGGTGCCGTCGAGCAGCCGGTTGCGGCTGCTGCGGTCCTGGGGCGGGGTGATGGACATGTCGATGGACGGGTCGCCGATCATCGACCGCACGCCGGTCGATGGATTGTTCCTGAATGGCGGCTGGTGCATCGGCGGGTTCAAGGCGACGCCGGCCAGCGGCTGGTGCTTCGCGCACACGATCGCGACCGGGCAGCCGCATCATTTGAACTCGGCCATGCGGCTGGACCGGTTCATGACGGGGCATGTGCTGGACGAGATCGGCACCGGCGCCTTTCCGAACCGGCATTGAGGATGGTGGTGCTAGGGCATGATGCGGTTCAGGTGGATGCCGCGGGCTTCCAGCAGTTCGTGCAGGTTGCCGGGGCCGACCAGGTGCCCGGCGCCGACGGTGACGAAGGCGCTCTCATTGCCCGCGACCAGGGTCATGATCCTGTTGGCCCAGGCGGCGTTGCAGGTCTTGAACACGGCGGTGGCCAGGGCGTCGTCGGTTGCGGGGTCGTCGGAATTGGTCTGGGCCGCAAGCGCGGCAAGGTCGCCGTTGATCCAGGCCTTGGCCACGCGGTCGGCGGTGGTCCTGGCGCTGTCACCGCCCTTCAGCACGTTGCGCAGCATCCTGAGGCCGATGGCGGGGGGCATGCTGCTCAGCCCCTTGAGCTGGTCCGGGGCGGTTTCCAGGCCGTGCACCGGTCTGTTGGCGGTCTGGGCGTGTTTCAGCAGGACGGCGTCGACGCCGTCCTCGCTCGAGTAGCCGCTGTTCGCGACATCGGCGGCGGCCAGCATCGCGGCGGCGAGCCAGGGGCGCATCGGGTCGATGGCGGCGAGGCCGCCGGGCATCTTCACGCGCTTCACGGTGGCGACGAGGCGGGTGCGTTCCGCGGGGGTCAGCAGGTTCGACAGCTTGTGGGCCGGGTCGAGCCCGACGCGCAGGGCGGCTTCGACGGCCTGGGGCTGCATGCCGGTCTGGTCGACCTCGAACCAGCAGGTGCTGCTGGCGTCGAAGGCGTCTTTGATGGTGCCGGTCAGCCAGGTTTGCCCGGGGCGCAGGGCATTGATGCTGCCGAGCAGGTCGATGGTGACGTGCGGACCGCGGGCGGCCCAGAGCGCCGGGTCGGCCCGGGCAGGCAGCGCGAGCAGCACGAAGCCCAGGAGCCAGACGCCCAGCGGTTTCGACTTGCCTTTGCCCAATGCAGCCTCCGCCCTTGCCGTGGCAGCATCTCAGCACGCTTCGATTAAGGGAAGGTTACGATGCGTATTCCATGCCCCCATTGCGGTGAACGCGGGTTGGAGGAGTTCAGCGTGTTCGGCGCGGCCGGGCTGGTGCGGCCCGGGGCGGATGCGCCGCTGGAGGACTGGCATGCCTATGTGCATCTGCGCGCCAACCCGGCCGGGACGCATCGGGAGTTGTGGCAGCATGTGTCCGGCTGCCGGCGGTGGCTGGTGGTGACGCGGGACACGCGGACGCATGCGGTGCTCGGGACCGTGGACGTGGCGGCATGAGCGCGCCGAACCCCACGGCTTCGCTGCGGCTTTCGGCGGGTGGGCTGGTGGACCGGGCGGCGCCGTTGGGCTTCAGCTTCGATGGGCGGCGATATGCCGGGCTGGCGGGGGATACGCTGGCCTCGGCGCTGATGGCCAATGGGGTGCGGCTGCTGGGGCGGTCGTTCAAGTATCACCGGGCGCGCGGCCTGGTGGCGGCGGGGGTGGAGGAGCCGAACGCGCTGGTGACGCTACGGGCCGGGGGGCGGCGGGAGCCGAACCTGCCGGCGACGGTGGTGGAGCTGTTCGAGGGCCTGGCGGCGGTGAGCCAGAACCGGTTCCCGACGCTGGGGCTGGACCTGATGGCGGTGAACGGGCTGGCGGGCCCGGTGTTCGCCGCGGGGTTCTACTACAAGACGTTCATGTGGCCGGCGGCGTTCTGGGAGACGGTGTACGAGCCGCTGATCCGCCGGGCCGCCGGGCTGGGGCGGGCGGCTTCGGCGGCGGACCCGGATCATTATGCGCGCGGGCACATCCATTGCGACGTGCTGGTGGTCGGCGCCGGGCCGGCGGGGCTGGCGGCGGCGCTGGCGGCGGGCCGGGCAGGGGCGCGGGTGGTGCTGGCGGATTCGGATGCACGGCCGGGCGGGCGGCTGCTGGCCGAGCGGGACAGCGTGGACGGGCAGGCGGGGGTGGACTGGGCGGCGGCGGCGCTGGCTGAGCTGCGCGCCATGCCGGGGGTGCGGGTGATGCCGCGCACCACGGTGTTCGGCGTGCATGATGGCGGGACCTATGGCGCGGTGGAGCGGAATGCCGACCACCTGGCCGAGCCCGGCCCGCACCAGCCGCGGCAGACCTATTGGCGCATCGTGGCCCGGCGCTGCGTGCTGGCGGCCGGGGCCATCGAGCGGCCGCTGGTGTTCTCCGGCAACGACCGGCCGGGCGTGATGCTGGCCGGGGCGGTGCGGACCTATGTCAACCGCTATGCGGTGCGGCCCGGGCGCCGGGCCGTGGTGGTGACGGCGGGGGAGGACGGGTGGCGCACGGTGGCCGACCTGCGCGCGGCCGGGGTGGAGGTGGCGGCCGTGGTGGACCGGCGGGCGGGGCAGCCGGGGGCGCGGGACGTGCCGGTGTTCGCGGGCGGGCATGTGGCGGCGACCTATGGCCGTCAGGGGCTGCATACCGTGTGGGTGGTGGATGCGCGGGGGCGGCGGCACCGGATCGGGGCGGACCTGGTGGCCATGGCGGGCGGGTGGAGCCCGACGGTGGCGCTGGCCAGCCAGATGAACGACCGGCCGCGGTGGGAGCCGTCGCTGCACGCCTTCGTGGCGGATACGCTGCCACCGGGCATGGCGGTGGCGGGCAGCGCGGCCGGGCGGTTCGGGCTGGCGGCGTGTCTGGCGGACGGCGCGCGGCTGGGGACCGAGGCGGCGGCGGAGTGCGGGCATTCCGGGCACCCCGGTGCCGTGCCCGTTGCGGAGGCCACGGCGGTGGCGGCGGCGCCGGTTTGGCTGATGCCGCGGGGGCGGCAGAAGGCGTTTGTCGATTTCCAGCATGACGTGACGGCGGGCGATGTGGCGCTGTCGCACCGGGAGGGGTTCCGGTCCGTCGAGCACCTGAAGCGCTACACCACGCTCGGCATGGCGACGGACCAGGGCAAGCTGAGCAACGTTGCGGGGCTGGCGCTGATGGCGGAGCTGACCGGGGCGGGCATGGCGGAGACGGGCACCACCATGTTCCGCTCGCCGTTCACGCCGGTGACGATCGGGGCGCTGGCCGGGCACAGCATCGGGCGGGACTTCCGGCCCACGCGGGAGCTGCCGGCGCGGGACTGGGCGGCGGCGCAGGGGGCGGTGTTCATGGAGGCCGGGGCCTGGTTGCGGCCGGCGTATTTCCCGCAGGGCGGCGAGGACTGGCTGGCGGCGGCGGACCGGGAGTCGACCGCGGTGCGCACCGCGGCCGGGGTGTGCGACGTGTCGAGCCTGGGCAAGATCGAGCTGACCGGGCCGGATGCGGGGGCGTTGCTGGACCGGCTGTACACCAACACCTTCTCCACCCTGAAGCCCGGCCGCGTGCGGTATGGGCTGATGCTGCGGGAGGACGGGTTCGTGCTGGATGACGGCACCACGGCGCGGCTGGAGCCGGGGCGCTGGGTGATGACGACCACCACGGCGCAGGCGGGTCCGGTGCTGTCGCACATGGAGTTCTGCCACCAGGTGCTGTGGCCCGGCCTGGACGTGCAGTTCGCGACGGTGAGCGACCAGTGGGCGCAGTTCAGCCTGGCCGGGCCGCGGGCGCGCGACGTGCTGGCGGCGGTGGTGGCGGGCGATGTCTCGGATGCGGCGCTGCCGTATATGGGGTGTGCCGTGCTGCGCGCGGTGGGCGGGGTGGCGCGGGTGTTCCGCATCTCGTTCTCCGGTGAGCTGGCGTTCGAGATCGCGGTGCCGGCGCGGCGTGGCGTGGCGCTGCTGGACGCGTTGATGGCGGCGGGGCGGCCGCTGGGGATGGTGCCGTACGGGATCGAGGCGCTGAACGTGCTGCGGATCGAGAAGGGGCATCCGGCGGGAGCGGAGCTGGATGGGCGCACCACCGGGCGGGACCTGGGGCTGGGCAAGATGATGTCGGCGAAGAAGGACTATATCGGGCGAGCGATGGCCGGTCGGGCGGCGCTGGTGGCGGCGGAGCGGCCCGGGCTGGTTGGGCTGCGGCCCTTGGCGCCGGGCCAGCGGCTGCGGGGGGGCTCGCACCTGATGACGGCGGGGGTGGTGCCGGCGGTGGAGCACGACCAGGGCTGGGTGACGTCGGGCGCGCACTCGCCGTTGCTGGGGGGCTGGATCGCGCTCGGCTTCGTGCGCGGCGGCATGGCGCGGCTGGGGGAGCGGCTGTGCGTCTATGATCCCGTCCGCGCCGGGGACCCGGCGGCGATGGCGGAGGTGGTGGCGCCCTGTTTCGTGGACTCAGAGGGAGTGCGGCTGCGTGGTTGAATGGGTGGAGCGGACGACGGCGCTGATTGCCCTGCGCGCCAGCCCGATGGTGCTGGCGATGCCGGACATGGGGCGGTTCGTGGAGCGGGACGGGCTGCTGCTGGCGCGGGCGGCGCCGCACCAGGTGTTTGCCATGCGGGCCGGGGTGGGCGTGGACCTGGTGGCGGAGCTGGCGCCGGTGGTGGGGGAGGCCGGGCTGATCGATCTGTCGGATGCGCGGGTGGGGGTGCGGCTGGCCGGGCCGGGCACGCGGGCGCGGATGGGGCACCTGGTGCCGCTGGACCTGGACGGGCTGGCGGTGGGCGGCTGTGCGCAGACGGTGATGGCGCATCTGAGCGTGCTGGTGCTGCGGATGGGTGACGAGGTTTTCGAGGTGCAGTGCGGGCGGAGTTTTGCCGGCAGTTTCGGGCGGGCGATCGAGGGGGTTCTCGAGATCGATATAGGTCAGGCTTGAAGCACCCTGCCCGGGGTTGCAGGCTGTCGCATCGGAGGCGTGGGCGTGCATGGACCAGGGAGCGGGAGCCGACACGTTCGCGCGCGACAACCTGCCGCTGGCGGAGAGCTGGACCGTCCTGCTGCTGGCGCCACCGTTCGACTATCCCGAGCGGCTGAACTGCGTCGCCGAGCGGCTGGATGCGTGGGTGATCAGGGGGGATGGGGCGCGGCCCTGCCTGACTGACGGGACGGTGGCGTGGGACGATGCGGCGCTGCAGGACAAGGTGGACCGGAGCTGATCGATGCGGCGGGGTGGTTTGGCCGTTCAGAGTGGCTTCCGTGTTCCCAGGGTGAGTTGCGCCCGATTCGGGAAATCTGAACGGAGAAGCTGCTTACCGGCACCCATGTGGGAATTTGCCTTTCAGGCTTTCCGGTTCTCTTGGCGGTTCTGAAACTGCTCTAATATCAGTCCAGCGTTGGCAGGTCATTGTGCCGCCTGCTCACCCTTCCTGCAAGTGATGACACGACCGAAAAAAGCAAATAAACCCGGTCATAACAGTGTTGTAACTCCGAACGATGAATCTACACCCGAGAGCCGAACGGGATAAGCGGGATTCCATCATGTCATGTAGTAGATAATGCGTCGGATAGGACTGGAGGAACTGTAATGCTCACTGGCGGTAGATTTGGGGTTCGCAGCGGTCAGGTTCAGCTGACTATTTTCCTTGCTGGCGGGTCGTTGCTGCAATAGACCTTGCTCCGGTGCGCCGCGACACGGTGATCAATCTTCCTGCCGTAGGCTCTCGGGTGTCCATGCCTTGGGGGCCGCGATGTGGGGTTCCTGGAAGGCCCCTCCGGCGCACCGTCCGTTCCAGGTGTCGCGACGACGCAATGGGTTCAGAAAGCCGCCTAACCCCGCCGCGCGCTCCCGCATAGACTCGCGGCGCGGGGTTCAAAGCCCGACCTACGATGCAGACGACAGACAGGAGTACGGGGTTGATCTTCGGCCACGAGGATCATGTCGCCATATCGGCGAATTGCTCCAAAAGCTTTATGCCGCCTGGCTTTGCCCGGCTTCGCCGGGTGTGGCAGGATGATCCTTGCCGGGAGACGACGGGGCATGGCCAAGGCGCGAGCCCAGAGCCCGTTGTACCGTCCTTAGGCGGCTTTGAACTCCCGGTGGGGGACATCCTGCATCTCGGCTACACTCTGGAAGCCATTAACCGTGCCGAAGCGGGGCCAAACCTCAACTAAATAGTTCCCAAAGCGGGTGGCGCTCTACAGCCGTTAACCTTCTGGAAAGGTCCGTCGCCCACACTCCGCCCATGGCACGTTTGCAAAACGGGAACGGCTGATGGGTGGCTTGCTTGCCGGGCTGCGGGGACTTGGACCCGTGAAGCTCGGGGCTTTGGCTCTCGTCGCCTTGATGTCGCTGGGTCTCATCGCCGTCATGGCGCTGCGGGACAGTTCGGCTCCTCTGTCGCTGCTGTATGCGGACCTCGACTTGCGGGAGGCCGGGCAGGTGATCGAGCAGTTGGACCGCGCCCATATCCGGCACGGCACAGAGGCCGGCGGCGCCCGCATCATGGTGCCCGAGGACCAGGTGGCCCGCGCCCGGATGCTGCTGGCCAAGGAGGGTCTGCCCTCCGGCGGCTCCATCGGCTACGAGATTTTCGACCGGACGGAGGGGCTGACCGCCAGCGCCTTCCAGCAGGGCATCAGCCAGACCCGCGCCATGGAGGGGGAGCTGGCGCGCACCATCCGCTCGCTGCAGGGCGTGCGCGCCGTGCGGGTGCACCTGGTGCTGCCGAAGCGCGAGCCCTTCGCGCGGGACCGGCAGGAGGCGCAGGCCAGCGTCGTGCTCACCATGACGGGCGTGGCCCGGCTGGACCGGGATGGCGTGCAGGCGGTGCTGAACCTGATTGCCGCCGCGGTGCCGGGCCTGAAGCCGCAGAACATCTCGATCGTGGACAGCCGCGGCACCCTTCTGGCCCGCGCCGGGCAGCCGGCCGGGGGCACGGCGCAGAGCGGCGAGGAGCTGAAGCGCGCTGCCGAGACGCGCATCTCCCGCGCTGTCGAGGAGATGCTGGAGCGCAGCCTGGGCGTGGGGCGGGTGCGGGCCGAGGCCGCGGTGGACCTGGATTTCGACCGCGTGCAGGAGACGCAGGAGAAGTATGACCCCGAGGGCCAGGTGGTCCGCAGCCAGCAGAGCACGACGGGCAACACCAAGAGCACCGAGGCGCCGCAGAACGTGTCGGTGCAGAACAACCTGCCGAACGCCGAGCCGGCCGCGAGCGGCGCCGGGTCACAGGAGCAGAAGTCCGAGGAGACCACCAACTACGAGATCGGCAAGACCGTCCGCACGGTGGTGCGCGAGCAGCCGCAGCTGAAGCGGCTGAGCGTTGCGGTGATGGTGGATGGCGTGACGACGGTGGGGCCGGACGGCAAGCCGGTCTGGACCGCGCGCAGCGACGAGGAGCTGACGCGGATCGCCAGCCTGGTGCGGAGCGCCGTGGGCTTCGACGAGAAGCGCGGCGACCGGGTCGAGATCGTGCCGATGCGCTTCACCACGCCCGAGGACATGGCGGAGCCGGCGGCGGTGCCGGTCTGGGCGCGGCTGGACAAGGCGGACCTGGTGCGGCTGGCCGAGGCGGCGATGCTGGCGGTGGCGGTTATCGCCTGTCTGGCGCTGGTGTTCCGCCCGTTGGTGCTGCGCCTGGCGCTCGGCGCCCCGCCGGCCCTGGCGGGAGCGGCGGGGGGCACGCTGGCTGGTGATGCCGGTGGCGCATCGGTGCTTGGCCCCGATGGCAGGCCGATGGCCCAGGTCGCCGGGGATGGCAGCCAGCCATCCGAGGACGGCGTGGAGGCCATGGTGAAGCTCGCCAATGTTGAGGGGGAGCTGCGTGCCGCCTCCATCCTCCAGGTGACGGAACTGGTGGAGCGCCACCCGGAGGCAAGCCTTGCCATGCTGCGTGGCTGGATCGCAACGGAAGGCGATCGCTGATGGCCGTGAAATCCGAGTCAGGCCGGATGAGCGGGCGTGAGAAGGCCGCGGTGCTGATGCTCGCCATCGGGCCCGAGCAGAGCGCCAAGCTGTTCGGCATGATGCACGAGGACGAGATCAAGGACGTGTCCTATGCCATCGCCCAGCTCGGCCCGGTTCAGGCGAGCATGGTGGAAGGCCTGTGCAGCGAATTCATCCGCACCATCGGCAGCCAGGGCGGCCTGATCGGCAGCTTCGAGACGACGGAGCGGCTGCTGCTCTCCGCGCTGCCGAAGGACCGTGCGGCGCAGATCATGGACGAGATCCGTGGCCCGGCCGGCCGCACGATGTGGGACAAGCTGGGCAACGTGAACGAGGCGGTGCTCGCGAACTACCTCAAGAACGAATATCCGCAGACGGTTGCGGTCGTGCTGTCCAAGGTGAAGCCGGACCATGCCGGGCGGGTGCTGAGCCTGCTGCCCGACAACTTCGCCATCGAGGTGGTGATGCGCATGCTGCGGATGGAGAGCGTGCAGCGCGAGGTGCTGGATGGGGTGGAGCGCACGCTGCGGTCCGAGTTCATGTCCAACCTGGCCCGCACCAGCCGCCGCGACAGCCATGAGATGATGGCCGAGATCTTCAACGGGCTGGACCGCCAGACCGAGACCCGGTTCGTTTCCGCACTGGAGGAACGCAACCGCGAGGCGGCGGAGCGGATCAAGGCGTTGATGTTCACCTTCGAGGACCTGCGCCGGCTTTCCGCACCGCACATCCAGGTGCTGCTGCGCACGGTGCCGAAGGACAAGCTGCCATTGGCGCTGAAGGGCGGTTCGGAGGCGGTGCGCAACCTGTTCTTCGGCAACCTGAGCGAGCGGGCCGCCCGCATGTTGCAGGACGAGATTGCCGGGCTGGGCCCCGTGAAGCTGCGCGACGTGGATGACGCGCAGGCGGCGATCGTGGTGCAGGCCAAGCAGCTGGCGGCCAGCGGCGAGATCGAGATCGGTGAAGCCGGTGCAGACGAGATGGTGGATTGAACATGGACGGCTTTCTCCGCGGCTCCGGTGCCGGGATCCTCTATGCGGAAGATTTCGGTGAGCCGCAGGCATCTTCGCCGCTGGCGGCCATGCGCCCCATGCCGGCGCCGCCTCCCGCCCCGCACGCTGCGCCGCCAGCCCCCGCGCTGTGCCAGGCGGACATCGATGCCGCCTGCGTCCGCGCCGTTCAGGCAGCCGAGCGGGCCTGGACCGAGGGGGCCGCCGAACGCCGCACCATCGCGCTGGAGACCATCGGCGCCCTGCTGTCCGAAGCGGCCGGGGCGGCGGCGCAGCAGACCGAGGCCTTGGCGGAAGGGGTGGCGCGCACCGTGCTCGGTCTGGTGTCCGCCGTTCTGCCGGACCTGTGCCGCAGCCATGGTGATGCCGAGGTGCGGGCGCTGCTGCTGCGGCTGCTCCCGGTGGTGGGGCAAGCCGGGGGCGTCGTCGTGCGGGTGCATGCCGGGATGATCGAGACCTTGGCGTCGGACCTGGCCGGGCTCGATGACACGCTGCTCGAGACCATCCAGCTGCGCGCCGCCAACCTGCCGCCCGGGGACGTGCGCCTCAGCTGGGAGGCTGGCGGCCTGGTCCGCGACACCGCCTGCATTCGCGATGCGGTGCAGGACTGCCTGCTGCAACTCGGTCTGCTCGACCCCATCCCCGAACCCAGGAGCCTCGCTCATGTCCAATAGCATCGACCTCGCCGAACTCGCCGCCGGTGCCACTGGCGAGGCGCCCCGCACCGCCCGCAACCTGGACGCCGTGTATGACATCCCGGTCACCGTGAGCGCGGTGCTGGGCAACGCCACCATGCAGGTGAGCCAGCTGCTGAAGCTGGGCCGTGGCGCGGTGGTGGAGCTGGACCGCAAGCTGGGCGAGGCGATCGACATCTACGTGAACAACCGCCTGGTCGCGCGCGGCGAGGTGGTGATGGTGGACGAGACCCGGCTGGGCGTGACGATGACGGAGATCGTCAAGGGCGATCGGGCGGGCTGAGCCATGCACGTCCTCATCATCGGCTCCCTGGGCGGGGAGCTGGGTCAGGCGGCGCGCCTCGCCACCGCGCGCGGGGCCAAGCTGCAGCAGGCCGACGACGACCGCAGCGCCCTCGCCCGGCTGCGCGCCGATGCCCGGGTGGACCTGGTGCTGGTGGAGCTGCCGCATGACGTGGCGGGCCTGGTGCGGTCCCTGGCGGCGGAGCGTATCCCGGTGCCCGTGGTCGCCTGCGGCAATGTGGAGGCGCTGGAGGCGGCGGCGGCAATCGAAGCCGGCGCCCGCGAGTTCCTGCCGTTACCGCCCGATCCGGACCTGATCGCCGCGATCCTCGAAGCCGCCTCGGGCGAGAGTCATGCCGTGGTGGCGCGCGACCCGGCGATGCTGGCGACGATCCGCCGGGCCGAGCAGGTGGCGGGGTCTGAGGCGAGCATCCTGATCACCGGGGAGAGCGGCACCGGCAAGGAGGTGCTGGCCCGGCACATCCACCGCCGCTCCCGCCGGGGAGATGGGCCGTTCGTGGCGCTCAACTGCGCCGCGATCCCGGAGAACCTGCTGGAAAGCGAGCTGTTCGGGCACGAGAAAGGCGCCTTCAGCGGCGCCGTGGCCCGGCGACTGGGCAAGTTCGAGGCGGCGAACGGCGGCACGCTGCTGCTGGACGAGATCAGCGAGATGGACGTGCGGCTGCAGGCCAAGCTGCTGCGCGCCATCCAGGAACGCGAGATCGACCGTGTGGGCGGCAGCGCCCCGGTGCGGGTGGACGTGCGCATCCTGGCAACCAGCAACCGCGACCTGCCGGTGGAGGTGACGGCCGGGCGGTTCCGTGAGGATCTGTATTTCCGCCTGAACGTGGTGGGACTGCGCCTGCCGGCCCTGCGGGACCGGCCCGGCGATATCCCGGCCCTGGCCGAGCACTATGCAAGGCGCTATGCCGAGGTGAACGGCCTGCCGTATCGCCCCGTGAGCCGGGATGCCCTGCAGCGCCTGGTGGTGCACGGCTGGCGCGGCAACGTGCGGGAGCTGGAGAACACCATCCATCGCGCCGTGCTGCTGGCCGCGGGGCGCGAGATCGGGTGCGATGCCATCGAGCTGGCGCCCGGCGGCGTGTCTGCCCCGGCGCGGCATGATGCCACGGGCCCGATCAACGCCCTGGTGGGCCGCAAGATGGACGACGTGGAGCGCGAGCTGATCATCGAGACGCTGGGCCACACGCTGGGCAACCGCACCCATGCGGCGACCATCCTGGGCATCTCGATCCGTGCCCTGCGCAACAAGCTGCGGGACTACGCGCAGTCCGGCGTCACGGTTCCGGCGCCCAGCAGCGGGATGCTCGCGGCATGATGACAGCGTGGTTCGGCCGCGCGAAGCCGATGCTGCCGGGCACCGATGTGGGTCTGGCGCTGGGCATGATCATGCTGCTGGCCGTGCTGGTGATCCCGCTGCCCGCGGCGCTGCTGGACCTCGGCCTGGCGCTTTCGGTGACGTGCTCCGTGCTGGTGCTGATGGTCGCGATGTTCCTGACCCGGCCGCTCGACTTCACCAGCTTCCCCACCCTGCTGCTCATCACCACGCTGCTGCGGCTCTCGCTGAATGTCGCGACCACGCGGCTGATCCTGAGCCACGGCAATGAGGGTCCGGCGTCCGCCGGGCATGTGGTGCAGGCGTTCGGCGGTTTCCTGATGGGCGGGGACGTGGTGATCGGCGTGATCCTGTTCGCCATCCTGCTGGTGGTGAACTTCATGGTCATCACCAAGGGCTCCGGGCGCATCGCCGAGGTGGCGGCGCGGTTCAGCCTGGATGCGATGCCGGGCAAGCAGATGGCGATCGATGCGGACCTTTCCTCCGGCATGATCGACGAGAAGACCGCGCGCACCCGCCGCCGGGAGCTGGAGGAGGAGAGCGGGTTCTTCGGCGCCATGGACGGTGCGGCGAAGTTCGTGCGCGGCGATGCGATTGCCGGGCTGCTGATCACCGTCATCAATATCTTCGGCGGGCTGGCGATCGGGTTGCTGCGGCATGGCATGCCGTTCGCGGATGCTGCGGCGACGTTCACCACCTTGACGGTCGGCGACGGCCTGGTGAGCCAGATCCCGGCGCTGCTGGTCTCCACCGCCGCCGGCATCGTGGTGACCAAGGGCGGGACGGAGGGCACGGCCGATGCGGCGTTGATGCGGCAGCTGGGTGGCAGCCCGAAGCCGCTGGCGCTGGCGGGGGGCGCGGCGCTGGTGCTGGCGCTGTTGCCGGGGATGCCCACGCTGCCGTTCCTGGCGCTGGCCGGGTTGGCGAGCGGCGGCGCCTGGATGCGGCACAGGAACCCGAAGGTGGTGGATGACGGGGCGCCCGCCGCCGCCGTGCCGGGGGAGGCGCCGATCACCGACTCGCTGCGGATCGATACCATCCGGCTGGAGCTGGGCTATGGGCTGCTGACGCTGGCCGGAGGGGATACGCCGCGGCTGACGGAGCAGATCAAGGGCCTGCGCCGCAGCATCGCCGCCGAGATGGGGTTCGTGCTGCCGCCGGTCCGCATCCAGGACAACCTGCAGCTGGATGCCGACTGCTACGCCATCCGCCTGAAGGAGATCCAGGCCGCGACCGGCGAGCTGCGCCCCGCCATGCTGCTGGCGATGGACCCTGGTGGCGGCCTGCCGGAGCTGGTGGGCGAGCGCACGACGGAGCCCGCCTTCGGCCTGCCGGCCATGTGGATCGATCAGACCAGGCGCGACGAGGCCACCCTGCGCGGCTGCACCGTGGTCGACCCGGCCAGCGTGCTGACCACGCATCTGACCGAGGTGGTGCGCGATTCCATGGCGGAACTGCTCTCCTACGCCGAGACCGCCAAGCTGCTGGAGGAGCTGCCGCGCGAGCAGCAGAAGCTGGTGGCGGAGCTGATCCCGTCGCAGATCTCGACCGGCGGGGTGCAGCGCGTGCTGCAGGCGCTGCTGGCCGAGCGGGTCAGTCTGCGGGACCTGCCGACCATTCTGGAAGGGATCCATGAGGCGTGCGGCGCCGGGCTGCGTGCCGTTCCGGCGCTGACCGGGCATGTCCGTACCCGGCTGGCCCGGCAGCTCAGCGACAGCCACACCGGGCCCGGCGGCTTCATCCCGCTGGTCACGCTGTCACCGGAGTGGGAGACGGCGTTTGCCGAAAGCCTGGTGGGACCACCCGAGGACCGGCAGCTCGCGATCGCGCCGTCCCGCCTGGGTGATTTCATGCAGCGGTTCCGGGCTGTGTTCGAGTCTGCGGGGTCTGAAGGGGCGGTGGTGCTGTGCTCGGGCCCGATCCGCGCCCATGTGCGCGCCATCGTGGAGCGGCTGCGGCCGGCGACCCCGGTGCTGGCGCAGGCGGAGATCCATCCGCGGGCGCGGATCCGCACGGTTGCGAGCCTATGACATCAGCCGCGCAACGGCCGGCTGAGAAAGCGGGAGTTGGCGAGGCCGAAGCGCCAGGGTGTGTCGGTGCCGCGGGTGATGCCGATACGTGGGCCGGCCGTGATCTCGGGTTTGATGGTGCGGGCCAGGACAGTGAATGGCGGCGCATCGAGCGGCAGGCCGTCATGGGCACCGGTGATGGCCAGGGCCTGGCAGAGCCGGCCGGGGCCGCGGCAGAGGTCGAGCAGCGGCAGGCCGTTGCGGCGCTGTTGCATGAGGTTCACGCCGCGCTGGGGTTCAAGGGCGCGGATCAGCACGGCGCTGCCGGGTTCGCACACCAGGTTGAGGCACCAGTGCAGGCCATAGGAGCGATAGACATAGGCGTGTCCGGGGGGCCCGAACATGGCGGCGTTGCGGGGGGTGGGGCCGCGGAACGTGTGGGAAGCCGGGTCGGTGCGGTCATAGGCCTCGGTCTCGACGACCAGGCCACCGGTTCCGTCCATCAGGAGCGTGGTGCCGATCAAGGCCCGGGCGACGTCCACCACGGGAGCGTCGTAGAAGCCGGGCGCGATCGGAGTGGCCGCGCCCGGCAGTCGGTTCAGTGCCCGAGAGCCTGCACGATCTCGTCGGTCATCTTCTTGGCGTCGGCGAACAGCATCATGGTGTTGGGGCGGAAGAACAGCTCGTTCTCCACGCCGGCGTAGCCCGATGCCATGCTGCGCTTGATGAACAGCACGGTGCGGGCCTTTTCCACGTCCAGGATCGGCATGCCGTAGATGGGCGAGGCCTTGTCAGTCTTGGCGGCGGGGTTGGTCACGTCGTTGGCGCCGATCACGTAAACCACGTCGGCGCTGCTGAACTCGCTGTTGATCTCGTCCAGCTCGAACACCTCGTCGTAGGGTACGTTGGCCTCGGCCAGCAGCACGTTCATGTGGCCCGGCATGCGGCCGGCGACGGGGTGGATGGCGTATTTCACCTCGACGCCTTCCTTCTTGAGCGTGTCCGCCATCTCCCGCAGCGAGTGCTGCGCCTGCGCCACCGCCATGCCGTAGCCCGGCACGATGATAACCTTGGAAGCGTTCTTCATGATGAAGGCGGCGTCCTCGGCATTGCCGCTGCGCACGGTGCGGTCATTGGTGCCTGGCCCACCCACGGCGGCTGCGCCGCCCGTGTCCGTGCCCCAGCCGCCCAGTAACACGTTGATGATGCTGCGGTTCATGCCCTTGCACATGATGTAGGACAGGATGGCGCCCGAGGCCCCCACCAGCGCGCCGGTGATGATCAGCGCCAGGTTCTGGATGGTGAAGCCGATGCCGCAGGCCGCCCAGCCGGAATAGCTGTTCAGCATGGAGACGACGACGGGCATGTCCGCGCCGCCGATCGGCACGATGATCAGGAAGCCGAGCACCAGGGCGAGCAGGGCGATCAGCCAGAACAGCGCCTGGCTGCCGGACATGACGAACAGCACGATCAGCACCAGCAGCAGGATGGCGAGGCCGAGGTTCAGAAGATGCTGGCGCGGAAACAGGATCGGCGCGCCCTTCATGATGCCCTGCAGCTTGGCGAAGGCGATCAGCGAGCCGGAGAAGGTGATGGCGCCGATGGCGAGGCCCACCGACATCTCGACCAGGGACTGGCCGTGGATGTGTCCGGGCACGCCGATGCCGAAGGCGGCCGGGGCGTTCAGCGCGGCGGCCGCCACGAACACGGCGGAGAGGCCGACCAGGGAGTGGAAGGCGGCGACCAGCTGCGGCAGCGCGGTCATCTGGATGCGCCGGGCCACGACCACGCCGATGCCGCCGCCGATGACGATGGCGACGGCGATCAGCAGGAAGCCGGTGCCGGACATGCCGCGCTGCAACAGCGTGGCGAGCACGGCGATGCCCATGCCGACCATACCGAACATGTTGCCCTGCCGCGCCGTGACGGGGCTGCTCAGCCCACGCAGCGCCAGGACGAACAGGACCGCCGAGACGAGATAGGCGAGCGACGTGAGGGAGGCGCTCATTTCTTCACGACCGGCTTCTTGTTGGCCTGGAACATCGCCAGCATGCGCTGCGTGACGGTGAAGCCGCCGAAGATGTTGACGCTGGCGAGCAGCACGGCGATGAAGCCGAACAGCCGCGCCCAGTTGTTGTCCGACAGCCCGGCCGCCAGCATGGCGCCGACGACGATGACGGAGGAGATGGCGTTGGTGACGCCCATCAGCGGCGAGTGCAGCGCCGGCGTCACGTTCCACACCACGTAATAGCCGACGAAGCAGGCCATCAGGAAGATGGCGAGCAGGAAGACGAAGGGCTCGACGGTCTGCGCGATCGGCTCGAAGCCGACCGTGGCGGCGCGAAGCTGGTCGGCCAGGGCGGCGGCGCGGCCGGCGATGCGGAGCGCCTCGTCCGCATAGAGGTTCGGGTTCATGGACGGTCCTCGACTAAGCCGCTTGCGCTGGCTGGAACTGCCGGCTGGAACTGGGCGTGCACCACCTGGCCGCCCCGGGTGAGCATGACGCCGCGCACGATGTCATCCTCGGGCGGCAAAGCCGGAGCTTTGCTGTCCTTGTCCCAGAAGGTGGTGAGGAAGGTCAGCAGGTTGCGGGCATACAGGCTGCTGGCGGCGACCGGGATGCGGCCGGGCCAGTTCCGGTAGCCGAGCACCTTGACGCCGCCGGGGGTGATGAACTGCTCGCCGGGCACGGTGGCGGCGCAGTTGCCGCCGTTATCGGCCGCGAGGTCCACGACGACGCTGCCGGGCTTCATGCTGTCCACCATCGCCTGGCTGACGATCACCGGGGCGCGGCGGCCCTGCACCAGGGCGGTGCAGATCACCAGGTCGTTCCTGGCGACGGTGGTGGCCATCAGCTCCGCCTGCTTCTGGCGGAAGGCGTCGGTCATCTCCTTGGCGTAGGCGCCGGTCTGCCTGGCGCTCTCCTCGTCGTCCACGCCCACATAGGTGGCGCCCAGGGAGCGGATCTCCTCCTTGGCGGCGGGCCGCACGTCGGTGGCGGAGACGATGGCGCCCAGGCGGCGGGCGGTGGCGATGGCCTGCAACCCGGCCACGCCGGCGCCGATGACGAACACCCGGGCGGGCGGCACGGTGCCGGCGGCGGTCATCATCATGGGGAACCCACGCTCGAACGCGCCGGCGCCCTCGATCACGGCGCGATAGCCGGCGAGGTTCGCCTGGCTGCTCAGCACGTCCATGCTCTGCGCCCGGGTGATGCGCGGCAGCAGCTCCATGGCGCCGGCATCGATGCCGGCGGTCGCCAGGCTGCCCACCATGGCGGCATCCGCGCCGGCGGTGCACAGCAGCAAGGTGCCGCGCGCGATGGCGTGCCGGGTCGTCTCGTCGGGCATCTGCACGGCGAACACCACGCCAGCCCCGGTCAGCGCGGCGGCGGCGTCGGGCGCGATCTCGGCCCCGGCGGCGGTGTAATCGGCGTCACGGATGGCGCTGGTCAGGCCGGCACCGGTCTCGACGACGACGCTCAGCCCGAGCGCGACCAGTTTCTTGACCGTGTCCGGCGTGGCCGCGACGCGTGTTTCCGCGGCGGCTCGTTCCTTCAGCACCGCTAGGCGCATACGTCGTTCCTTCCCCAAGCGCGCACAAGATGGCCCGGCATGCCGCGCGGGCGCAAGGCCCGGCGCTGTCGCATTCGCCTAAGCAGGATTTCATGGCTTGTGCCACGGAAGCCTGCTTAGGACTGAGGCCGTGGGAAAACGTGTTTGCGGTTGCTTATGGTGGAGTGAGCCCCGCCCACCGAGCCCGAGAACTGACCGTGGTAGTCCGGGTGTTCAGGCCCGGATAGCCTGCATCAGCGGTCCGGCACCCAGGATCGCGATCACCCGCTTCATGTTGTAGGCCAGCACGTGGAGGCTCATCTCCGTGCCGACCCGCTTCAGCGTCCGGGTCAGGAAGTGGGTTGATCCCATCCAGGCCTTCAGCGTGCCAAACGGGTGTTCGACGGTCTGCCTGCGGATGCGCATGGTATCCGGCGCCTGGTCGAGCCGGTGCTGCATGGCGTCCAGCACGCCCTCGTGCTCCCAGCGGAACACCCGCCGCATCTTGGCCGGCGTGCACTGGGCCTTGATCGGGCAGTCCGAACACCGGGGCGTGCCGTAGTAGCGCAGGGTCATCCCGTGCTCGTCGACGCGGTTGAACCGCCACGTCATGGTCTGGCCGGCAGGGCACCGGTAGGCGTCCTGGTCGGGCGTGTAGATGAAATCCTGCTTGCCGAACCGGCCGTCGGCCTTGGCGCCCGAGGTGAGCGTCCTGGGCACCATGGGCACCACGCCGTTCTGCTCGCACAACAGGAGGTCCTCGCCCTTGTAGTAGCCGCGGTCGGCAATAGCCGTCAGGGTTGGATGGCTCATCGCCTCGCGCGCCTGGCGGGCCATGCCGGACAGCTGGCCACGGTCGAAGCCCTTGTTGGTGACCTCGTGTGCCACGATCAGGTGGTGCTTGGTGTCCACGGCGGCCTGCACGTTGTAGCCGACGATGCCGCTGCCCCTGCCGCTGGTCGCCATGGAGCGCGCGTCCGGGTCGGTCAGCGAGACCTGCCCGTCGGGCGCGTCCTTGATCATCTGCTCCATGGCGCGGAACTGCCGGACCTGCTCGCGCAGGGCGGCGATCTTGTCCTTGAGCCGGGCCGACTTGGCCCGGGCGACCTCGTTCTCCTGCCGGTCGGCGGTGTCCATGGCCGCGATGTAGCGGGCGATGCTGTCCTCGACCTGCTCGATCCGGCGCTGAAGCTTGGCAGGGGTGAAGTTCTTGTCGCGGTTGTTCACCGCCTTAAACTTGCTGCCGTCGATCGCGACCACAGCGTCCGTGAACAGGTCGAGCTTGCAGCACAGCAGGACGAACTGGCGACAGACCGCCTGGATGGCCGGGCCGTTGTCGCGACGGAAGTCGGCGATGGTCTTGAAGTCCGGCGCAAGCCGGCCGGTCAGCCACATCAGCTCGAGATTGCGCCCGGCTTCGCGCTCCAGCCTGCGGCTGGACTGGATGCGGTTCAGGTAGCCGTAAAGGTAGAGCTTCAGCATGGTCGCCGGGTGGTAGGAGGGGCGGCCGGTGTCGGCAGGCGTTGTGCGGCCGAAACCCAGCTGGGCGAGGTCCAGCTCGTCCACAAACGCCTCGACCACCCGCACCGGGTTGTCGTCGCCTACGTAGTCATCGACGCTTTCTGGCAGCAGGAAGCTCTGGTGACGGTTCTGGCCTTCGACGTAGCGCTTCACCGTGTACCTCCCAGCCAACACCGGATCAGGTTACCCTGCCGTTCTAAGTCTGAGAATCATTCCCGTGACCCGGAGCAAGGTGTTGTTTGTGCCGCCTTACGATCCACGCAAATACCGACGCGCGGACCGCTACGTTGCTTCTGGCAAACTCCGTCCCTTGCCTGAGGTGTTGGTCAGCAGCCAGATGAGGCAAGTACGTGGGCGTGTGACGACCCGGCGCCCTCTGGGCTGCAAGGAGCGCTGGCTTCCCTTCTACACCAGCGCCATCCACCGAAACGGGCACCAGAAACGGCAGCGGGACAAACTCTTCGCTCAGCTCCGCGGCCTGCGACAAAAACGTGGGCCAAGCCAGAAGTAGGTCCCGCACAGACCCAGAAACACGTGTTTCCACACACTCTGGACTCTTTGAAGACCCATCATCTTTTTCGCGGGATGCAAGGACATTCCGCGAGATGATGCTTAGGAGCTGCGTCCGGCCGCCGGTTGTGCAACGCTGTCCTCCAGCGCCTCCCGCGCCGCGGCCAGGGCCTGGCGCTGCCGCCGGGCCAGCCCGGCGTGGCGGCCGATCACCTGGCGCATGTGCCGGTGCATGCGCTCCACCTCGTGCAGGTGCCGCTCGATCGGCAGGCGGTGGGTGACGCTGGTGCGGTGGCGTCGGTGCACGTTCAGCGGTTGCGCCACATAGGCGACGCGCCCGCCCCCGGCCAGCAGCTCCGCATACAGCCGCCAGTCGCCGGCCATCTCGAAGGTGGAAAGCTCGGGCGCGCACCGGTCCAGCGCCTCCAGCAATGCCGCGCGGCGGAACAGCACGCCGCTGACGTTCAGGATGAGGTTGCGTTCGCCCAGGCAGGTCCGGAGCACCTCGGCCGCGTCGAACACGCCGTCCGCGGCCAGCAGCGGGGCGCCGCTCCGGGCGTAGTAGGCCTGGTGGTCCGGCCACATCCTGGTGCCCGCGGCATCGATGGCCCGGCTGTCGCAGAAGGCCATCATCACATCCGGCGCCGCCTGGATCGCCTGGCACAGCGTGACCAGGAAACCGGGTTCCGAGAGGTCGTCCGCCTCGGCGATCCACAGCCACTCGCCCTGCGCCATCCGCGCTGCCCGGTGCCACTGGGCGAAGACGGAGCCGCTGTTGCGCGCCGCCGTCACCAGCCGCACCCTTCGCCCGGCATCGCGGAACACCTGGTGCGCCACGGCCACGCTATCATCAGTCGAGGCGTCGTCCAGCACGATCACCTCCCGCACCGGGTGGGTCTGGGCGAAGATGCTGTCGAGCCGGCCGGGCAGGAAGCGGGCGTAGTTGTAGCTGGGCACCACGACGGAGATCTCCGGCAGGTCCGGGCAGGCCAGCGCCACCAGGTGGCCGGCATAGTCGTCGAAGTCGAACTGGCGGCGGGCGCGGTTGGCCAGGCGGGTGCGGGCGGGGGCGCGGAAGCGGGCGAGCAGAGGGCGGATCGCCGCGGCCATGGCGCCCACATCGCCCAGCGGCACGGCGTGGCCGCCGCCGCAGTCGCGCAGCAGGTCCGGGATGCCGCCGCTCTCCTCGAAGGCCAGCACGGGCACGCCGACGGACATCGCCTCCAGCACCACGGTCGGCAGCGGGTCCTCGCGGGAGGTGAGCAGCAGGACGTCGGCGGCGGCGATCCAGTCACCGCCATCCGCGGTGAAGGGGCGATGGTGGAAGGTGCCGGTGGCGGCGGCGGCGGCCATCTCGGCGCCCAGGTAGGCGTGCACCCCGGGGTCGATGTCGCCGACCCAGAGGAAGTGGATGGGGGCGGCCTTGGTCTGCCGGGTGTGCTGCCGGGCTTGGCGCCAGGCTTGCAGGAACAGGTCGAAGCCCTTGCGAAGGTCGGCATAGCCGATGCCGATGGCGAGGGCGGCGCCTGCCGGCAGCGTCAGTGCGGCCCGGCGTTCGGCGGCATTGCCCTGCACCGGGCGATACAGGCCCTGGGGCAGCACCGCGGTGCGGGCCGCGTCGAGCCGCACCAGCTCGGCGAAACGGTCGCGCACGTGCGCGGCGGCGAACACCACGTCCCGCGCCACCGCTGCCGCCTCCCGCGCCGGCTCCACCAGGTTGCGCTCATGCAGCAGGCGCGGCAGCTCGTGCACCAGCAGGGTGCAGCCGATGCCGGCGGCGGTCAGGGCCGGAACGAGGGCGGCGGCGGCGCAGGTGTTGACGATGGCGGTGTCGAAGCCCTGCATGACGAGGATGTCGATCTGCCGGGTCATGTCGGGCCCGCCTTGCAGGGCGCCCTGGAGCACCGTGGTGGGCGCGGTCTGCTGGTAGTCTGCCAGCAGCGCGCCGCTGCCGAGCAGCAGGAACGACACCTCGAACCCCCGCGCCTCCTGCATGACACGGCCCAGATGCAGCAGCAGCAGCTGCGCGCCGGCCGGAAAGGCGTCGTGCCCCACCAGCAGCAGCCGGCGGCGGCGCACGGTGCCGGCGCCCGTGACGGCGCGGGCGGTGGCGTTCAGGAAGGCGGAGCCGAAATGCACGTCGGGCTCCAGGTAGGCGCCCTCGCCCCACTCGTTCCAGGCGTTGATGCAGACGATGGCCTCGCCGCCCACCGGCTGCTGCTGGGCGGCGCCGATCAGGCGGTCCAGCCAGGCCTGGTAGGCCGCCGGGGTGGCGCCGTGCAGCGTCATGCCCGCGCCCTGCCGCCGCGCATCGTTGTCCCAGCCCGGCAGCGCGGTGCGGATCAGCGGATAGGGCTGTGGCGCCAGGTCGCTGGCGGCGGCCACGTCGTCATAGGCATAGACCCGGGCGGTGGCGGCGTGGTCCAGCATCATCAGCCCGGGGTTCAGCGGGGCCAGGGTGTTGGTGAGCTTGTGCGGCGGGAACTCCACCGCGGCGTCCATGCCGAAGCTGCGGGGGTCCCGGTCGTCGAAGCTCTGGGCCATGATGAACAGCGGGTCCTCGCCGCCGGCCAGGAACAGGCGGCGCCAGCGGGCCACGGCGCCGGCCGGCACCAGGCCGATGCGATACACCATCAGCACCGGGCGGCCTTCGAGGCGGATGTAGCGGGGGTCGGCGAAGTGGCGGAGGAAGGTGCCGACCAGGTCGGGCTCGTCCTCGATGCGATAATCCTGGGAGAGCAGCACCTCGTGCTCGGAGCCGTCCCAGCGCCGGGTCCAGTTCTCGTTGGCCCACATGAGGCAGAAGGGCAGGTCGATCGTGGGGTCCGCCAGCAGCGCCTCCAGCGGCGACTCCAGCAGGCGGCGGCCGTTGAACCAGTAGAAGTAGAACACGAAGCCATGCACCCCGGCGGCCTGCGCCATCGCCGCCTGGCGCCGCAGCACGTCGGTGCCGTCCAGGGTGTAGTGGCCGAGGTCCCGCGGGGTGCGGGGCTGGTAGTGGCCGGCGAAACGGGGCAGGCCGCGCGCCACGTTGGTCCATTCCGTGAAGCCGCGGCCCCACCAGAGGTCGTTCTCCGGCACGGCGTGGAACTGCGGCAGGTAGAAGGCCAGCAGCTTGGCCCGGCGCGAGGCCCCCGGCGGCAGCGGCGCCACCTCCTCGAACAGCGGGCCGGGCTGGGTGTTGCGCCGCACCTCGCGCGGGATGTCGGTGTCGTGCTGGGGCCGGGTCGCGTAGATGCCGGGGCGGTGGCGGTTCTGGCGGTAGTGCAGCAGCGGCACGGCCCCGGGCAGGTGGCGCAGGTAGCGCTCCCGGTAGAAGGCGGAGTCGAAGGTGGTGGAGGGCTCGCGGTCCTCGGCGGCGCCCTGGATCAGGTAGTGTTCGAAGGGGTCCATGCCGGCGGCGGCGACATCGGGATAGCGGCTCAGGTAGTGGGCGGCGTCGAACTCCGGGATGGGACTGACGGTGCCGCTATGGCGGTGCTGCAGGAAGTGGGCGAGGCACAGGGTGCTGCGCGGCACGGCATAGCGCTGGCGGTACCAGGCCGGGTCGAAGTGGGCGATGGGCTGCCGGCCCTCGATCTCGCCGTGTTCGGCGTAGTGCAGCAGCGGGTCCTCGCCGCTGCTGGCCACGTCCGGGTTGTGCTCGACATACCAGGTGGGCTCGAAATAGGCGTTCGGCCAACGATTTTCGCGCCATCCGTAGCGATGGAAATGGGTAAGGGGATCATAGCCGGTTGCAACCAGGTCCGGGTTGCGCTCGACGAACCATTCGCCATCGAACAGGCCCGACCGCTGCAGTAGCATCAAGCCGGAGATTTCGTGCCTATCGGGCGGTGCAATAGGGCCGGTGTTCTCCATCATTCAGGGCGATCCATGCAACCGAGGGTCGATGGTCGCAGGGCATGACAACTGACGTCAATGTGATTTCGGCCTGCCCCACGCAGAAACCGGTGAACGCGCGGCCATTGCCCGCGTTCGTGGTACATGCGCCTCAACCGGATCCGCCTGCTCGCCCTGCTGCCCCTGCTGCTGCCCTTGGCGTTGGGCGCCTGCAACCCGGCCTATCTGCTGAACGACCTGGTGCGGGATGGCGGCGTGGTTCGTACCGCCGGGATCGCCTATGCGCCGGGGCCGCGCCATTCGCTGGATGTGTATCGTCCCGGGGGGGCAGGCACGGGTGCGTTGCCGGTGATCGTGTTCCTGTATGGCGGCAACTGGCGCACCGGGGACAAGGACATCTACAAGTTCCTGGGCCGCACCCTGGCGCAGCGGGGCGCCGTGGTGGTGGTGCCGGATTATCGCCTGGCGCCGGAGGTGGCGTTCCCGGCCTTCGTGGAGGACAACGCCGCCGCCGTCGCCTGGACGGTGCGGCACGTGAAGGAGCTGGGCGGCGACCCGCGCTCGGTGTTCGTGATGGGACATTCCGCCGGGGCGTACAATGCCGGGATGCTGGCGCTGGACCCCGCCTATCTCGCGCAGGACGGGCTGCAGCGGTCGGCGCTGGCGGGGGTGATCACACTGGCCGGGCCATTCGACTTCCTGCCGATCACGCAGCCGGATTTGAAGCCGATCTTTGCCCCGGTGCAGGACGGGCCGCTCAGCCAGCCCATCACCTTCGCCGACGGCACCAACCCGCCCATGCTGCTGCTGGCCGGCACCGCGGACACCACGGTGCAGCCGCGCAACACCACCAGCCTGGCCCGGCGCATCGCCGAGCGCGGCGGCCCCGTGGAGAGCAAGCTGTATCCGGACCTCGGGCATATCGGCATCCTCACCGCCTTCACGCCGCTGTTCGCGGGGCGGGCGCCAGTGGAGGATGACGTCTGGGCCTTCGTGCTGCGGCACCGTGGCGGCGGCACGCCTCCCCCGAGTTAACCTTGGAGCTTAGCGCCCGTACACGGTGTCCGGCAGCAGCATCGCGATGCCGGGCACCAGGCACAGGATCAGCACCGCCACCGCCATCAGCCCGACGAAGGGCAGGGTGCCCTTGATGATCGGGCCCAGGCCGATATCGGGAGCGATGCGGTTGATGACGAAGATGTTGAGGCCCACCGGCGGATGGATCAGCCCCATCTCCATCACCACCGCCATCACCACGCCGAACCACACCAGGTCGAACCCCGCGGCGCGCAGGGGCGGCAGGATGATCGGCGCCGTCATCAGGATGATGGAGATGGGCGGCAGGAAGAAGCCCAGCACCACCACCAGCAGCAGGATGGAGAGCAGCAGCAGCCACTTGCCCAGTTGCAGCCCGACGATCCAACCGGCGGCGGCCTGGCTGATCTGCAGGTAGCTCATCACGTAGCTGTACAGCAGGCTCATGCCGATGATCAGCAGCAGCATGCCGCTCTCGCCCAGCGTGCCGGCGAAGATGGGCTTCAGGTCCGCCAGGCGATAGGCGTGATACACCACAGCGATCAGGATCAGCGCCAGCACAGCGCCCAGCCCGGCCGTCTCGCTGGGGGTGGCGATACCGCCGTACAGCGCCACCATGACGCCGCTGAGCAGCACCAGGAACGGCAGCACACGGGGCAGGGCGGCCAGCTTGTCACGGAAGGTATAGGTGTCCTGCCGCATGATCTCGCTGCGCGGCCCGCCGGCATCGGCCACCAGGGTGGCGGCGCGGAACTCCTTGCGCCAGTGCAGCATGGCATAGCCGGCGAACAGCAGCACCAGCAGGATGCCGGGCCCGATCCCGGCGAGGAACAGCCGGCCCAGCGACTGCTCGGCGGCGACGGCATACAGGATCAGCACGATGCTGGGCGGCAGCAGGATGCCCAGCGTGCCGCCCGCCGCCACCAGCCCGGCCGCGAAGCCGGCCGAATAACCGCGCCGCCGCATCTCCGGGATGCCGGAGCTGCCGATGGCGGAGCAGGTGGCGGGCGAGCTGCCGGCCATGGCGGCGAACAGGCCGCAGGCGATCACCACCGCGACGCCGAGGCCGCCGGGCACGCGGTGCAACCAGGTGTGCAGCGCGTCGTACAGGTCCTTGCCGGCGCGGGACTTGCCGATCGCGGCACCCTTCAGGATGAACAGCGGGATGGTCAGCAGGGTGATGCTGGCCAGCTCCTCATAGACGTTCTGCGCCACGGTATCGAGCGAGGCGCCGGGCATGAAGAACAGCATGAACACGACGGCTACGCCGCCGAGCGCGAAGGCGATGGGCATGCCGGAGAACAGCGCAAGGATGGTGGCGCCGCCATACAGCAGCCCGGTCTGCAAGGTGCTCATGGCGCTACTTCTGTGGGAGGGCGAGATGGGCGGGCTGCGACGGCGCATGGCGCGACTGCAGCAGCTGCAGCAGGAGCTGCAGCCCCAGCAGGGACATGCCGACCGCCATGCAGCCATACGGGATCCAGAGCGGCGGACCCCAGGCGGAGGGCGTGGTCTGGCCATCCGCCAGGGCCTCGGCCAGCAGGGTCCAGCTCTTCCAGGCGAAGAAGGCGACGAAGGCGAAGCTCAGCAGGTCCGCCAGCCACCGCCGCATCCGGTCCAGGCCCGGCGACAGCACGGCGCCCAGCGCGTCGATCGCCACGTGCCCGCGCCGGGCCTGCACCCAGGCGGCGGAGAGGAAGGTGGCGCCGACCAGCAGGAACACGCTCAGCTCATCCTGCCAGTCGCTCGCGGTGCTGAACCAGTAGCGGCCCGCGACCTCCCAGGTCAGCACCACGCCCGCCGTGGCGATGGCAATCGCGGCCAGCACCGCCATGATGCCGTTGACGAGGCTGAGCGCGGATTGCGCGGAACCCAGCACGCCCCGCCGGGGCACGTCGGCGGGCGGCAGGGCGCCGGATGCGGCGTCGATCCCGTGCGTGCTCATGCGCTGGCCGGCTCAGGCGACTGCGGTGGCCAGCTTCAGCAGCGCGGCGCAGGCGGCGTTGCGGTCCGCGAAGTCCTTCCACGCGGTCTGCTGCGCCAGGGCCTTCCACTTGCCGATGGCCTCGGCGTTCATCTCGCGCGCCGTCACGCCCACCTTCGCATAGACCTGCGCCAGCGCGTCGTCATCGGCCTTGGCGGCTTCGAGGCCGAAGGCCTCCTGCGCCAGCCCGGCCTCCTCGATCGCCTTCTGCTGCGGGGCAGGCAGGCTGTCGAACACCTGCTTGCTCATCAGCAGCGGCTCGAACATGAACCAGAAGCTGCCGATCTTGCCGGAGGTGACGGCCTTGCTGATCTCCTCCAGCCGGAACGAGATCAGGCTGGTGGACGACGTGACCGCCGCATCCAGCGAGCCCGTCTGCATCGCCGCATAGATCTCGTTGCTGGGCACGGAGCTGATGATGCCGCCGGCCGCCTTCAGCATCAGGTCCATCTCGCGGGAGCCGCCGCGGATCTTCAGGCCCTTCGTATCGTCGGGCTGCACCACCGGCGTGCTGCGGCTGGCGACGCCGCCGGCCTGCCAGACCCAGGTGATGATCTTCACGCCGCGCTTGTCCAGCAGCGACGTCAGCTCCTGCCCGATCGGCTGGGTCTTCCAGGCCATGCCCTGCTCATAGGTGGTGACCAGGCAGGGCATCAGGCCGATATTGACCTCCGGCACCTCGCCGCCGGCATAGGCGAGCGGATAGAGCGTGAGGTCGAGCGCGCCGCGGCGCAGGGCGGAGAACTGCGCGACGGTCTTCATCAGGGAGGAGCCCGGGTAGATCTCGAACCCCAGCTCGCCATTGGTGCGCTTCTGCACGTCCGCCGCGAAGCGCCGGGCCAGGCGGTCGCGGAAGTCGCCGGAATCGATCGTGCCGCCGGGGAACTGGTGGCTGATCTTGAGGGTTCGGGTGGCGGCGCGTGCGGGCGCGAGGGGGAGACCGAGGGCGGGCGCGGCCATCAGGCTGGCCAGCGTTGCGCGGCGGGTCAGGCGCATGGGTATCCTCCTCGTTATTGACTTGTTACCTTTGCAATTACGGCGAGCCAGGCTGGCACGCAAGTGGGATGGCGGGCGCGGCGCCGCTGCCGAATGATCCGCGGCTCAAAGGAGCATGGCATGTCGATGTTCAAGGGACTTTCCGCCTTCCCCGTCACGCCGTCGGATGATGCGGGGCGCATCGACACCGAGGCGCTGCAGCGCCGGCTGCTGCCGCTGGTGGAGGCGGGGGTGCAGTCGATCGGGCTGCTGGGCAGCACCGGATCCTACCCGTATTTCAGCCGGGCCGAGCGGCTGCGGGCCATCCGGGCCGGGGTGGAGTGCGTGGCCGGGCGGGTGCCGCTGCTGGTCGGCGTGGGCGCGTTGCGGACGGACGAGACCATCGAACTGACGCGGGAGGCGCAGGCGGCGGGGGCCTCGGCCGGGCTGCTGGCGCCGGTCTCCTACATTCCGCTGCTGGATGACGAGGTGTTCGAGCATTTCCGCGCCGTGACCCGGGCGAGCGACCTGCCGCTGGTGATCTACAACAACCCCGGCACCACGCACTTCACCTTCACCCCACCGCTGATCGGGCGGCTGGCGGCCCTGCCCACCGTGCAGGCGGTCAAGAACCCGGCGCCCGCCCCGGTCGCCGCGGCGGCCGCGCTGGCGGAGTTGCGGCCCCGGGTGCCCGCCGCCTTCTCGCTGGGGTTCAGCGCGGACGTCAATGCGGCGCAGGCGATGCTGGCCGGGGGCGCTGCCTGGTACAGCGTGCTGGGCGGCACCTATCCGCGCACCTGCCTGCGCCTGGCAGCCGCGGCGCAGGCCGGGAACGCGGCGCTGGTGCAGCAGCTTCATGCGGCGCTCGACCCGCTCTGGGCGCTGTTCGCCAGATATACCAGCTACCGCGTGGTTCACCTGGCCGGCGGTGCCCCGCCCACCCGCCCCGTGCTGCCGCTGAGCGGGGCGGCGGCGGCCGAGGTGCACCAGGTGCTGGAAGCCCTGGCGCTGGATTGATGGCGGATGCGTTCGTCCGGCTGACTGACCTGCGCAAGTCGTTCACCACGGCATCCGGCACCCGCCTGGCGGCGCTGGACGGCGTGTCGCTGACGGTGGCGCCGGGGCGCATCTTCGGGGTGATCGGGCCTTCGGGCGCCGGCAAGTCCACGCTCATCCGGTGCGTGAACCTGCTGGAGCGGCCGGATGCCGGGTCCGTGGTGGTGGCGGGTTCGGCGCTGACCGATCTGGCGCCCGCCGCCCTGCGCGCGGCCCGGCGCGGCATCGGCATGGTGTTCCAGCACTTCAACCTGCTCAGCAGCCGCACCGTGGCGGAGAACGTCGCCCTGCCGCTGGAGATCGCCGGTGTGGGCCGGGGGGAGCGGGCGCGGCGGGTGGCGGAGCTGCTGCCCATCGTGGGTCTGGCGGACAAGGCGGACGCCTATCCGGCGCGCCTCTCGGGCGGGCAGAAGCAGCGGGTCGGCATCGCCCGCGCGCTCGGCAGCGGCCCCGGCCTGCTGCTGTGCGACGAGGCCACCAGCGCGCTGGACCCGGAGACCACCGCCGACATCCTGGCGCTGATCCTCGGTCTGCGGGACCGGCTCAGCCTCACCGTGCTGCTGATCACGCATGAGATGGCGGTGGTGAAGGCCATCTGCGACGAGGTGGCGGTGCTGGAGGCGGGGCGCATCGTGGAGCAGGGGCGGGTGTTCGACGTGTTCACCCGGCCGCAGACCGCGCTGGCCCGGCGCTTCGTGGGCGAGGCGATCGGCGATGCCATCCCGCCCGGCACCCTGGCCCGGCTGCCGGGCCCGGAGGCCGGGGAGGTGCGGACCATCGTGCGGGTGCTGTTCGCCGGCCCGGCCTCGACCCGTGCGGTGATCAGCGAGGTGTCGCGGCGGCATGGCATCGACCTCAACATCATCTCCGGGCGCATCGACGCCATCGGGGGCGAGCCGTTCGGGCTGATGGCGCTGGCGGCCTATGGCGCGCGCGGTGCGGTGGCCGAGGCCCTGGCCTGGATGCGCGGGCTGGACCTGGTTGTGGACGTGATCGAATGAGCCGCGAATACCCGGCACGTCCGCTGGTGGGCATCGGCGTGGTGCTGCTGAAGCCGGGTGCGGTGCTGCTGGTGCGCCGGGCCAAGGCGCCGAATGCGGGCAGCTGGTCGTTGCCGGGCGGCGCGCAGGAGCTGGGCGAGACGGCGGAGGCGGCGGCGCGGCGGGAGCTGCGGGAGGAGGCGGGGCTGGAGGCCGGGCCGATGCAGCTGGCGGCGAACGTGGACAGCATTCACCGCGATGCCGAGGGCCGGGTGCAGTTCCACTACACGATCCTGGATTTCGCGGCGGAATGGGTGGGCGGGGAGCCGGTGGCGGGCGATGACGTGAGTGCCGCGGTGTTCGCGCCGCTGGATGGCTTGGAGCCCTATGCGCTCTGGGACGAGGCGCACCGCGTCATCGCCATCGCCCGGCGGATACTCAGCTCCGCCGACGGCGGGACGGGGATGTCTTGCCCAAGTTGAACGAGGTGGCGATGCCGGCGCACACCACGCCGAGGCAGGCCGGCAGCAGCCAGAGCGGCCGCTGCAGGAAGGGCAGCTCGATCCAGGTCCAGAGCCAGGGCGCGCTGTGCGCCTGTGCCCAGGGCAGGATCGCCTTGTCGTAACTGACGATCCCGAGGCCAAGCGTGAGGCCGAGCGGGGTGAGTGCCAGGATGCCCACCGCGATCACCAGGAACGCCGCCGCCAGGATCGCGAAGATGCGTGCTGTCATTACATGAACAGCTTCTCATTGCCGAGGCCGGAATACAAGGAGGCGACCTGGTCGGCGTAACCGTTGTACAGCCTGGTCGGCACCCGCTCGTCGCTCCCGATCAGCCGTTCGGTGGCCTGGCTCCAGCGGGGGTGCGGCACTTGCGGGTTCACATTGGCCCAGAAGCCGTATTCCGCGGGCTGCAGCCCTTCCCAGAAGGTGGTGGGCTGCTTGTCGGTGAAGGTGATCTTGACGATCGACTTCGCCGACTTGAAGCCGTATTTCCACGGCAGCACCAGGCGGATCGGCGCGCCGTCCTGCTTCGGCACCGTCTTGCCGTACATGCCGGTGACCAGGAAGGCGAGCTGGTTGTTGGCCTCGGCCATGGTGCAGCCCTCGACATAGGGCCAGTCGAAGGCGCTGAGGCGCAGGCCGGGCATGGTCTTGGGGTCGGCGAGCGTCTCGAAGGCGATATATTTCGCGGCCGAGGTGGGGGCTGCCAGCTTCACCAGGTCGCTGAGCTGGAAGCCGGTCCAGGGCACGGTCATGGCCCAGCCCTCGACGCAGCGGTGGCGGTACACCCGCTCCTCCAGCTTCACGGACTTCAGCAGGTCATCGAGGTCGATGGTGCGGGGCTTGTCCACCATACCCTCGATCCTGATGCTCCAGGGGCTGGTCACCAGGCGCTGCGCGGCGCGGCTGATGCTCTTGTCCGTGCCGAACTCGTAGAAGTTGTTGTAGGTGGTCGAGGCGGATTCGGGCGTCATCTCGCGCCCGCCCTCATAGGCGGGGTTGCGCGGGGCGCCTTGCGCCAGGGCGGTGCCGGGCAGCAGGGCGGGGGCGAGGATGGCGCCCGCCGTGCCGGCCAGCAGGGCGCGGCGGCCGATGACGAGGTGCTCGGGCGTCACATCCCGTTCGGCGATGTCCCATTCGCGGCGTGTCTTGACGTGCATGTGCGTTCCCGTCGTTCGGCGGCGCCCGGAGAGGGGCTGGTGCCGGCATCCTGTGTGAAGATGTAGAGGGGAAATTGGGTCAAGTCACGGATTCGGCAACCCGCCCCCGAGGACGTGACCAGGCTGGGCGGCGGGCCGGGGTTTAGCCCATCGATTGCGACGAGCCGTCCTTGCCCATGCTCATCGTCATGCCGCCCATGCTCATGCTCATGCCGTCCGCCGTCATCCTCATCTGCTCCAGCAGCGGGCGCCAGTCGCGGAAGAACATGGTGCCGATCAGCGCGCCGATGTTGATGAGGTCGGTCTGCAGCCGGTCCAGGAACTCATGCAGCCCCTCCGGCAGCGGCAGGGCGGCGAGGTTGCCGAGCACCGCCTGCAGCTCGTCCAGCTGCTCCAGCACCGGCACGGTGTCACGCAGGTTGTAGCGCGTGCGCAGCGAGCCGAGATGCCAGGCCATCTGCTTCACGCACAGCCCCACGCTGCGGGCGAAGGCGGTGTCGCTCAGCAGGAACGACACCACGTCCACCGGCTGGAACCCGGCCGGCGACACCCGGCGGAACGCATGATACCCGGCGGCGGCGCGCAGCACGGCGTTCCACTGCGTCATCTCGGCCAGGCGCCGCTCCTCCTGCGTGCCGCGCACCAGCAGGTGGTACTTGATGTCCAGCAGCCGCGTGGTCTGGTCCGCCCGCTCGATGGCCCGGCCCAGCTCATAGAAGTGCCAGCCCTGGTCGCGGAAGAAGGTGCCCTCCGTCACGCCGGTATGCGCCTGCACCCCTTCCTTGATGCGGCGGCAGAGGCGGGAGAGCGCGTCGCCGTCGAGTTCCGCCGGGTCGATGGACATGACGTCGCGATGGAACACGTTGAGCTGCATCCACATCTCGGTGCTGATGAGCGGGCGCAGCTTGCGGGCGTTGGTGCGGGCGGCTTCCAGCGTGGCGGGGATGCCGGTGGGGTTCTCCGCGTCCAGCAGATAGAACCGCTTCACCGCGGGGGCGTCGGAGGGCAGGCCGCGCCGGGTCAGCGCTTCGGCATCGCCGTTGATGGCGACCAGGGCGGCCCAGGATTCGGCCTCGCGGCCCGGGCTCTCGAAGGTCTGGGTGACGTCGATCAGCCGGGCCAGGTTCTCGACGCGCTCCAGGTAGCGGGCCATCCAGAACAGGCCTTCGGCGTCGCGGGTCAGCAGGGGTTGCGGATGGAGGTTCATTCGGCGAGCACCCAGGTGTCCTTGGATCCGCCGCCCTGGGAGGAGTTCACGATGATGCTGCCCTCCTTCAGCGCGACGCGGGTCAGCCCGCCCGGCAGCACCCAGGTGTCGCGGCCGGTGACGGCGAAGGGACGCAGGTCCAGGTGGCGCGGCCGCAGCCCGGCATCCGTGAGGGTGGGGGCGACGGAGAGGCCGATCATGGGCTGGCTGATCCAGTTCGCGGGATCAGCCAGCAGGGCGGCGCGGGCTGCGTCCAGCTCCGCCGCGGAGGCGCGGGGGCCCACGGTGATGCCGTAGCCGCCGCTTTCGCCCACGGGCTTGATCACCAGCTTGTCCATGTTGGCCAGGGTGTAGCCGAGTCCCTCCGTCTCCCCACATATATAGGTGTGGACGTTGGGCAGGATCGCGTCCTCGTTCAGGTAGTATCTGATGATGCGCGGCATGTAGGCATAGATCGCCTTGTCATCCGCCACCCCGGTGCCCACCGCGTTGGCCAGCGTCACGTTGCCGCGGCGCCAGGCGCCGATCAGGCCCGGCACGCCCAGCATGCTCTCCGGGCGGAACACCTTGGGGTCCAGGAAGTCGTCGGCGATGCGGCGATAGATGGTGTGCACCGGCCGCAGCCCGGCGGTGGTGCGCATCCACACGCGGTCATCCTCCACCGTGAGGTCCAGGCCCTCCACCAGCGGCACGCCCATCTCGCGCGCCAGGAAGACGTGCTCGAAATAGGCGGAGTTGTAGATGCCCGGCGACAGCAGCACCACCTGCGGATCGTCCACGCCCTCGGGCGCGATCTCGTCCATGGCGTGGCGCAGGCGGCGGCCGTAATCGTCCACCGGGCGCAGGTTGATGCCGGCCACCAGGTCCGGGAAGGTGCGCAGCATCAGGTGCCGGTTCTCGACCACGTAGGAGACGCCGGAGGGGGTGCGGGCATTGTCCTCCAGCACGCAGAAGCCGCCCTGCTCGTCGCGCACCAGGTCGATGCCGCAGATGTGGACGTAGGTGCCGAAGCGGACCGGGAAGCCCTCCATCTCGGGCCGGTAATTGCTGTTCCTGTAGATGAGGTCGGAGGGCACGATGCCGTCGCGCACGATGTGCCGGGCATTGTAGATATCGGCCAGGAACAGGTTGATGGCCTGCACCCGCTGCTTCACGCCGCGCTCCAGCACGGCCCATTCGCGGGCGGCGATGATGCGGGGGATGCAGTCGAACGGCAGGATGCGGTCGATGGCGTTGGCCTCGGAGTACACGGTGAAGGTGATGCCGAGGTTGAACAGGTCCCCTTCTGCCGCCACGGCGCGGGTGCGCAGCGCCTCCAGCCCGATGGCGCCGATGCGGCTGCGGACGGTGGCGGCGGCGCCATCGGCGACGGCCCTGGCGGTCATCTCGCAGAAGTAGCGGCCGGCGTCATAGCTGGCGAAGGGGTCCGGCAGGTCCATCGAGGTGCTCGCGTTTCCGACTTGTTCATGCACTCATCATGCCAAAAAACACAGGGGCTTGTTGGGTGCAAGGCGCGGCATGGTTGCAACACGCGCCGGGCCATGGGCGTGCCGGCCTGATTTGATGTTGCATTTCCGAGGCATAGGCAGTTTACCTCATTGCCAGGATCAGGTGGATCAGCCACCCATGCCCGTTTTCGGAGAAACTTTGATGCGCCTCGTGCTTTCGAGCCTTCTTGCCGCCACGCTGCTGAGCAGCCCGCTGGCCGCCGCCGAGTGCCTTCGCCCGACGGACCATGTCGCGCTGGACGTGATCGCGCTCAAGACCCAGCTGATGGTCACGGCGCTGACCTGCCAGGCGGATGAACGCTACAACGCCTTCGTGCGCAAGTATCAGCCGGACCTGCAGCGCGAGGACAAGTCCCTGAACGGCTACTTCAGCCGCTCCTATGGCCGTTCCGCCCAGAAGCAGCGCGACGACTACGTGACCAACCTGGCGAACTCGCAGTCGCAGAACGGGCTGAAGCAGGGCTCCTCGTTCTGCGGCCGCAACCTGGGCGCCTTTGACGAGGTGATGGCGCTGAAGAACAGCGGGGAGCTGCCGGAATATGCCGCCGGCCGTGCCGGTCAGCAGCCGATCGCGATGAACGCCTGCGGCGCCGGAGCCGCCGAGCCGCGCACCGCCGGGCACAGCACGAGCCGCACCGCCCGCCGCCGCTCCTGACCGCTCCCGCTGGCGGTCCCGTGCGGGGCTGCCAGCGTTGGTTCCAGCGTTACCGCCGGTCCTGCGGGTCCGGCAGCTCCAGCTCCAACAGCGACGACGACAGCGACTTGCCGTGCGTGTCGAGCGACAGGGACCGGGTGACGCCCCCGCCCAGCGCCTGCTCCAGCACGAAGTTCAGCGCCCCCAGACCCGGCAGATCATAGCGCGTCACGGCTCCATGCACCGTGCCGGCGAAGTGCAGGCGCACGCGCTCCGCCGTGACGTGCTCGGCCAGGAAGGCGTAGTCGCCGGGCTCATAGGCGATGATGCTGATGCTCGACGTGTCGCCCTTGTCGCCGGTGCGGGCGTGGGCCAGGGACCGGAGCTTCATGCGGGGAGCTTCATGCAACAACCATCCAGTGCAGTTCGGGCCGCGGCGCGCTGGCCGGGATGAGGGTGGAGGCGACGGCGATCACCTCGCGGGCGGATTTCCAGGCGCCGCCGCCGCCGGCCGGGCCATTGGTGTAGAGCGTTTCCACCTCGTTGCCGATGCGCACGGCCTCGCGCAGCGAGCGGGTGCGCCCGGCCACGCGGATGCGGACATCCTGCGGCTCCGCATGACCGGCCCCGGGCCCGCGGTGCACGGCGTCGAGGCCGATGATGTTGAAGCTCAGCTCGTCCGTCTCCACCCCGGTCAGCGCCAGGCGCTCGCGCACGATGTCCAGGGCGAGTTGGGCGCGGGCGCGGGCGCCGGGGCCGCCGTAGGAGATCTGGCCCTCGCCCACGAAGCTGTCGCGATAGCCGATCGAGACCTTGAGCGTGCCGGTCGCCGGGGTGCCGGTGGCGCCGCCCATGGCGACGCGGTCCGGGCCTTCCTGGCGCATGTGGACGCCCGAGAAGTCGGCGACCACATCGGGCTGCAGGTAGCGGACCGGGTCGTGCACCTCATACAGCAGCTGCTCCTTGCAGGTGGCCAGGCTGACCATCCCGCCGGAGCCCGCCACCTTGGTGATGACGGTGTCGCCGTTCGCCGCCACCTCCGCGATCGGGAAGCCGAGGCGGGCCAACCCGGGCACGTCCTTCAGGCCGGGGTCCGCGAAGTAGCCGCCGGTGATCTGCCCGGCACATTCCATCAGGTGCCCCACCAGCGTGCCCTGGCCCAGCTTCTCCCAGTCGTCCATCGCCCAGCCGAAGCGGTGGATCAGCGGGGCCAGGAACATCGCCGGATCCCCGACGCGGCCGGTGACCACCATGTCCGCCCCACCGGCCAGCGCCTCCACGATCGGCCCGGCGCCGAGATAGGCGTTGGCCGAGATGATGCTGTCGCCCAGGTCCTGCGTGGTGCCGGGGCGGTCGGTCAGCTTCAGGTCGCTGGACCGGATCAGGTCCGTCACGTCATCGCCCGTCACGGCGGCGATGCGCAGGCCGGTGAGGCCGGCGGTCCGGGCCACCTCCGCCACCAGCCGGGCCGCGGCCAGCGGGTTGGCGGCGCCCATGTTGGTGATGACGCGGGTGCCGCGGCTGTGGCAGGCGGGCAGCACGCGCTCCATGCGTTCACGCAGCAGCGGGTCGAACCCGGCGGCCGGGTCGCGCCGGCGTTCGCCCTGCGCCAGGGCGATGGTGCGCTCGGCCAGGCACTCGAACACCAGGACATCGAGCGCACCGTGCTCGGCCAGCTCCAGCGCCGGTTCGATCCGGTCGCCGGAGTAGCCGGCCCCGGTGCCGATCCGAAAGCCGTCCCCCGGGCGGGTGCGAAAGGTGGTCATTGCGTCTCCCCGGATCGCCGCCTTGGCGCGGCCTGTCTGGTGAATGGTGGACGCGCCGGGGCGGTGCTGCAAAGCCCTTTCTGCAAAGATCCGGCGCATTACCGCGGGGGTTCGTGTCGGGTTCAGATTGACGAAAGGCTGCTCTCGCCCATTTGATAGGCGACGCCCGCATAAGACGGCGACAGGAATGAGGAAGCGCCATGACCAGCACGATCAGGATCACCAGCCTTGCCCTTGGCGCCGCACTGGCATGGGGCGGGCTTTCGGCCGCGCAGGCCGCCGATACCTCCGGCAAGCGCATCGCGATGTCCAACAACTATGCCGGCAACAGCTGGCGCCAGGCGATGCTCGCCAGCTTCGACAAGGCGGGCAAGTCGGCGGTGGCGGACAAGCTGGTGAAGGAGGCCCGCAGCTTCACCACGGCCGAGAACCAGGCCACCGAGCAGGCGGCGCAGATCCAGAACCTCATCCTGGAGGGCTATGACGCCATCCTGGTCAACGCCTCCTCCCCCACCGCGCTGAACGGCGCCATCAAGCAGGCCTGCGACGCCGGCATCGTGGTGGTGGTGTTCGACAGCTCCGTCACCGAGCCCTGCGCCACCATCGTGGGCGTCGATTTCCGCCGCATGGGGCAGATGCAGGTGGAGTACATGGCCGGGCGCGGGCTGACGGGGAACCTGCTGGAGGTGCGGGGCCTGCCGGGCTCGTTCGTGGACGAGGAGATCCACCAGGGCGTGCTGGCCGGGCTGAAGGCGCATCCGGAGTTCAAGGTGGTGGCCAGCGTGCATGGCAACTGGACGCAGTCCGTGGCGCAGAAGGAGGTGGCCAGCGTGCTGCCGACCCTGCCGGCCATCGCCGCCGTCGTGACCCAGGGTGGTGACGGCTATGGCACGGCGCAGGCGCTGGCCGCGGCGGGGCGGCCGATGACGCCGATCTTCATGGGCAACCGCGAGGACGAGCTGGCCTGGTGGAAGCAGCAGAGCGTGGCGAACGGGTACCAGACCAAGTCCGCCGCCATCTCGCCGGGCTGCTCCACCTTCGCGCTGTGGGTGGCGCAGCTGATCATGTCGGGCGAGAAGGTGCCCAAGTCGTTCACCCTGCCGATCGCCGTGGTGGAGCAGGCGACGCTGGACGAGGCGCTGACCCACACGCCCAAGGGCGGCGTCACCACGATCGACTACTCGCTGCAGGACGTGAAGGACTTCATCGCCAAGCAGAAGGGTTGAGCATTCCTTCCGCCGCGGAGGCCATTGGTCTCCGCGGCATCGCCAAGAGTTACGGCGCGGTGCAGGCGCTGCGCGGCGTGGACCTGGTGCTCCACGCGGGCGAGTGCCTGGCCGTGGTGGGGCATAACGGTGCCGGCAAGTCCACGCTGATGAACGTGCTGGCCGGCACGGTGCTGCCGGACAGCGGTTCGATGCGGGTGAACGGCGCGCCCGCTGCCTTCGGTGCGCGTGACCCGGCGCTGCGCTTCGTGTTCCAGGAGGGCTCGCTCTGCCCGAACCTGAGCGTCGCCGAGAACGCACGCGTCATGCACCGCGACATCGGCGGCTTCGGCTGGCGGCGGCGCTGTGCCGCGGTCATGGCGGCGGCGGCGGCGGCCGTGTTCCCGGGGCTGTCATTGCCGCCGGGCCGGCTGGTGGGGGATTTGTCGTTGGGCGTGCGGCAGGCGGTGGAGATCACCCGCGCCTTCAGCCATACCGGCGTGCCGCCCCGCGTGGTGGTGCTGGACGAGCCCACATCCTCGCTGGATGGGCACCTGGCGGCGGCGCTGCTCGCGCATGTGCGCCGCTTCGTGGCTGCCGGCGGTTCGGTGGTGTTCATCTCGCACAAGCTGAACGAGGTGCTTTCGGTGGCGGACCGCATCGTGGTGATGCGCGACGGCAGCGTGGTGGCGGATGCCCCGGCCGCCTCGCTGTCCCGCGACGGCCTGGTGGCGGCGATGGGGCACGAGGTGGGGCACGGGGCACGGGCGCAGCGGGCCGCCGCCACGGGGCCGGTGGCGGTGGAGATCGGCGCGGGCGCCACGGGCGGTGCGGCGGTGGTGGCGCGGCGGGGCGAGGTGATCGGGCTGGCCGGCCTGGCCGGGCATGGGCAGACGGCGCTGCTGCGCCGGGTGCTGGCGGGGCGTGACCCGGCGGTTCGCCTGTCCGGCACCAGCGCCATGGTGCCTGGCGACCGGGTGGCGGACGGCATCTTTCCGCTGTGGTCCATCGGGCGCAACATGACGGCCCGCGCGCTGCCGGCCCTGCGCCGCGGCCCGCTGCTGGACCCGGGCCGCGAGCGGGCGCTGTCCGAGGAGTGGCGGCAGCGTCTCGACCTCAAGACGCCGGACGTGGACAACCCGATCCTGTCGCTGTCGGGCGGGAACCAGCAGAAGGCGCTGTTCGCCCGCGCCCTGTCGAGCGACGCCGCCATCATCCTGATGGACGACCCGATGCGCGGGGTGGATGTGGGCACCAAGCGCGACGTGTATGCGCTGATCGCGGCGGAGGCGGCGCGGGGGCGGACCTTCCTGTGGTACAGCACGGAGTTCGAGGAGCTGCTGCACTGCGACCGGGTGGCGGTGTTCCGCGACGGCCGGGTCACGGGGCTGCTGGAGGCGGCGGCGGTGTCGGAGGCGGAGGTGCTGCGGCTGTCGTTCCTCGAGGCTGCGGCTTGAGCCGCGCGGTGGGTCGGGCGGGGCTGGCGGCCACCATGCGGGCGGCGCTGCCGGCGGTGGTGTTCGCGCTGCTGCTGGGCAGCATCTTCTGGCAGCAGCCGCGCACCATGTCGTATTTCGGCATCAACCTGCTGCTCAGCCTGGCGCTGCCGGTGCTGCTGGCCAGCATGGCGCAGATGCTGCTGATGGCGATCGGGGATCTCGATCTCTCCATCGGCTCCTTCGTCTCGCTGGTCACCTGCGTCGCCGCCGTGATCCTGCCGGAGCGGCCGGTGCTTGGGGTGCTGTGCCTGCTGGGGCTGGTGGGCGCCTATGGGCTGGTGGGCCTGCTGGTGGCGTGGCGGGAGCTGCCTTCGGTGGTGGTGACGCTCGGGCTCTCCTTCGTGTGGCTGGGCCTGGCGGTGATCCTGCTGCCCACGCCGGGCGGCACCGCGCCCGCCTGGCTTGCCACGCTGATGCATGAGAGGCCGCCGCTGATGCCGCTGTCGTTGTGGGGGGCGGTGCTGGTGGGCGGGCTGATGCAGCTGGCGGTGATGCGCTCCGCCATCGGCACCGTGGTGCGCGGCATGGGCGGCAATGCGCGGGCGGTGGCGCGCTCCGGCTGGAACCTGGTGGCGTTGCGCGCCGGGGTGTATGCGGCGGCCGGCGCGCTGGGCGTGCTCTCCGGCCTGGCGCTGGTCGGCACCACCACCTCGGGCGATGCGAACCTGGCCGGGCGCTACACGCTGCTCACCATCGCCGCCGTGATCCTGGGGGGCGGCGAGTTCGTCGGCGGCCGGGTCTCGCCCACCGGGGCGGTGCTGGGGGCGCTGACGCTCACGCTCGCCGCCTCGCTGCTCACCTTCCTGCATGTGCCGTCGGACTGGCAGATCGGGGTGCAGGGGCTGATCCTGATCCTGGTGCTGGCGCTGCATGCGGGCATCGGGCTGCTCTCCGCGCGGCGGGTGGCGGCGTGAGGCGCGTGCTGGCCTGGCCGGCGCTGTACAGCTACCTGGCCGCCGCCGTGGTGTGGGGCATCACCGTCGGCCTGGGCGCCGATGGTTCGGCGCTGCTTGCCACCGCGCTGTCCTTCTCCGCCTTCGCCGTGCTGGCCGCGCTGGGGCAGATGCTGGTCATCACCCTGGGGCCCGGCAACATCGACCTGTCGATCCCGTCCGTCATCGCCCTGTCCAGCGCGCTGGCGATGCTGGTGATGGATGGGCAGGACGCGATGGTGGTGCCGGGCCTGCTGGCCGCGGTGGGGGCCGGCATGGGGGTGGGGGTGTTCAACGTGGGGCTGATCCGGCTGCTGCGGATCCCGCCGATCATCGCCACGCTGTCCAGCGGCCTGGTGGTGCTGTCCACCGCCATCAGCTTCGGGCGTGGGCTGAAGGTGAAGCCGCCGCCGGGGTTTGCCGGGTTCACGACGGCGCGGGTGCTGGGCGTGCCGCTGCTGGCGCTGGTGGCGCTCGGGATCATGCTGGTGGCCGCCCTGCTGCTGCAGCGCACGGTGGCGGGGCGCACGCTCTCCGCGGCGGGGCAGAACGAGCGGGCGGCGGGCTTCGCGGGGTTTCCGGTGCGGCGGGTGCGGCTGCTGGCCTATGTGTTGTGCGGCGGGCTGGCAGGGCTGACGGGTGCCTTGCTGGCCGGGTTCTCCGGCGGCAACTCGCTGGACCAGGGGGAGGAGTACCTGCTGCTGACCATCGCGGTGGTGGTGATCGGCGGCACGGATGTGGGGGGCGGGCGGGCCAGCGTGGCGGGGCTGGGTGGGGCCGGGCTGTTCATGTTCCTGCTGGTGGCGATGCTGAACGCGTCGGGCGCCGGGTCCGGGCTGCGGCTGCTGCTCACGGGGTTGATCATCGTCGGCGTCATCACCGTGGCCGGGGCGCCGAAGATCTCGCGGTAGGGAGGATGTCGGGTGGCGGTATTCTACTGGCATGGTGCGGTGATGGCGGTGGCCTGGCTGGTGCTGCTGCCCGCTGGGGTGCTGATCGCGCGGTTCTTCAAGGTGCGGCCCGGCCAGGACTTCCCGCGGCAGCTCGATGACCAGTTCTGGTGGCACACCCACCGCATCCTGCAATGCCTGGGCGCCGGGCTGGCGGGGCTCGCGGCGTGGTGGGTGTATGATGCGCGGAACGGTGTGATCGACTGGCCGCTGCTGCACGTGCAGCTCGGCGTGGCGGCCCTGGCGCTGTGCGCGGCGCAGATCGTCATCCCGCTGTTCCGCGGCACCAAGGGCGGGCCGACGGACGAGTTCGCGGACCCGGAGGACCCCTTGACCTGGCGCGGCGACCACTACGACATGAGCCTGCGCCGGCGCCTGTTTGAGGCCTGGCACAAGAATTGCGGCTACGTGGCGATGATCCTGGCGGTGGGCGCCGTCTGGACCGGGATCGAGCTGGCGGGGCTGGAGGAGTGGTGGAAATGGGGCGTGGTGCTCAGCGTGGGGGTGTTCGTGGCCCTGTTCATCCGCCTCAGCCGGGAGCGGCGGCACGTCGACACCTGGTTGGCGATCTGGGGGCCTGATGGACGCTGAGCCGCCGGCTGGCGATCGCTTCGGCGACTATGAGGTGCTGGACCCCCGCTTCCGCCAGCTGATCGTGCCGCATGCCCGGCTGGAGCGGCTATGGACCGGCGGCCGCTGGACCGAGGGGCCGGTCTATGTGCCCGCCGCCAAGAGCCTGCTGTGGTCCGACATCCCGAACGACCGTGTCATGCGCCTCGATGAACCCGGCGGCGGCGTCTCGGTGTTCGAGCATGGGTGCGGTTTCCACAACGGGCATGCGCTGGATGCGGCGGGCCGGGTCATCGCCTGCGAGCATGGCGGGCGCCGGGTGTCGCGGCTGGAGCATGACGGCACCTGGTCATGCCTGGTGGACCGGTTCGAGGGCGCGCGGCTGAACTCGCCCAACGACGTGGTGGTGCGGCGCGACGGCAGCATCTGGTTCACCGACCCGACCTATGGGATCGACAGCCACTATGAGGGGCACGAGGCCGAGAGCGAGATCGGCCATTGCCACGTCTATCGCTGGGACCCGGCCACCGGCGCGCTGCAGGCGGTGGTGCACGACATGGTGCGGCCCAACGGCCTGGCGTTCAGCCTGGACGAGACCACGCTGTATGTGGCGGATACCGGCGCCACGCACGAGCCTGGCTGCGCGCCGGACATTCGCGCCTATCCGGTGCTGGCGGGCGGAACGTTGGGACCGGGGCGGCGTTTCGCCACCTGCGGCGCCGGGCTGTTCGACGGCTTCCGGCTGGACCGGCGCGGCAACCTCTGGACCTCCAGCGCCGACTCCGTGCGGGTCTATGCGCCCGATGGCACGCTGCTGGGCCGGGTTCTGATGCCGGAGATCGTCTCCAACCTGTGCTTTGGCGGCCCGAAGCGGAACCGGCTGTACATCACGGCGCAGACCTCGCTGTATGCCATCTACCTGAACACCCACGCGGCCCCGTCAGGGTTCGGGTGAAGCGCGCATGGGTTCGGCGGCGGCGAGGTCTTCGGGGGTGTTGATGTTGAGGAAGGGGTCGACGGGGCCGGTGTCGAACGGGACCTGCACCAGGTTGAAGCGGGCGGCCCAGCGGCCGATACGGTAGAACCGCTCCTCCACCAGCGCCGCACGCAGCAGCGGCGCCAGGCTGACCGGCCACAGCCCCACCACCGGATGCACCCGCCCGCATGACACGGCACAGGCCAGCACCGCGCCCGCCGCGGTTCGGGCGGCCAGCAGGCGGTCGATGAGGTCCGGCGGCAGGAACGGGCTGTCGGTCGGCACCGTCACCAGGTCGGTGACGCCGGGGGTGTGGGCGAGGGTCCATTCCAGGCCGGCCAGCACCCCGGCCAGCGGGCCCGGGAAGCCCGGGACGGTGTCGGGCAGGACCGGGAGGCCGAAGCGGGCGAAGCGGGCCGGGCTGCCGTTGGCGCTCAGCACGGTGCGATGCGGCCGCTGCCCCGCCATGCGCGCCAGCACATGGTCCAGCAGCGTGGTGCCGCGGAAGGGCCGCAGCGCCTTGTCGCCCCCGCCCATCCGCGTGGCCCGGCCGCCGGCCAGCACCAGCAGCACCGGGCGGCCCGCCCCGGCGGCGGCCTCGGTCATGGGGCGTGGCAAGGCCAGTGGGCCGGCCACCGCCCGCCAGGCCCCGCCGCGAGCCCAGGCCGCGAGGTCAGGCCGCGCGCTCCTGCTGGCGCAGCGGGAAGTGCAGCGCGATCGCGGTGCCTCGCCCGGCATCGGATTCGATGAGCATCCGCCCGCCCGACTGCGCCGCAAAGCCGTTCACCATGGAGAGGCCGAGGCCCGTGCCGGCCCCCCTGGGCTTCGTGGTGTAGAAGGGCTCGACCGCCCGCTGCAGCACGTCGGGCGTCATGCCGGTGCCCTGGTCCTCGACCCTGATGCAGGCGATCTCCGCGTCCTCGGCCTGCGCCCGGGCGGTGCGGATGATCAGCGGTCCGCCATTCGGCATGGCGTCGGCGGCGTTGCGAACCAGGTTGAGCAGCGCCATTTCCATCTGCCCGGAATCCAGCTCCACCATCAGGGGCTGCGGCACCAGGTCCAGGATCAGCTCCACCCCCGGCCCGGCCATCTGCCGCATGATGCCGTCGAACCCGCTCAGCACTTCATTCAGGTCCACGGTCTGGTTGTCGTGGAACTGGCGGCGGGCGAAGGACAGCATCTGCTGGGTCAGCCGCCCGGCCTGGTTCGCCGCCCACTGCGCCCGCTCCAGCCGCTGCCGCTCGCGGGTGCCGTCCGGCAGGGCCCGCTCCAGCTGCGACAGGCTGCCGAGCACAATGGTCATCAGGTTGTTGAACTCGTGCGCGACGCCGGAGGCCATGGAGCCCAGCGTCTCCAGCCGTTGCGCCTGCTGCAGCACCGCCTCCGCCTCGTGGCGGCGCGTGACGTCGAGCTGGCTGGCGAAGAAGTAGAGCAGGTCGCCCTTCGGGTTGAACACCGGGCTGATGAACAGCGCGTTCCAGAAGCCGCTGCCATCCTTGCGGTAGTTGAACACCTCCTCGTGCACGTCCTCGGTCCGGGCGATGCCGTCGCGGATGCGCTGGATGGTGTCCGGGTCCGTGTCAGGGCCCTGGAGGAAGCGGCAGTTGCGGCCGAGAAGCTCATCCTGGCTATAGCCCGTCAGCTTCTCGAAGGCGCGATTCGAGAACACGATGGGATTGTCCGGGCGGTGCGGGTCCGTCAGGATCATCGGCATGCGGCTCATCTGGACCGCCGCGAAGAAGATGTCGTGGCCGCCATGCCCGGCGTCGGAGGCAATGACGTTGCGGCCGCCATCGGTGTGGTGGTGCAGGTCCGCCGGGTTCAGGTCGGACCCCTGGGGATCAGTGGACATCGCAGGCCAGTCTCTCACGTTCAATGCTCACATCTACGTGGGACAGAATCGAGCCATGGCAACATTCGGCGTGCCGGGCTGTTTGCAGACCTGGGTTCGCCGTGGCGCGGCCCGGAAGATGCAAGCCGAGCGCGATGTGTATCCTGGTGGTTGAGGACGAGTTCCTGATACGGATGATCCTGGTCGAAGAACTCGTCGAGGCCGGTTACGAAGTCGTGGAAGCCGTTACCGGCGACGATGCGATCGAGCTGCTTGAGCGGACCGCCGGGATCAAGGCCGTCGTCACTGACATCCATATGCCCGGGTCCCACTCGGGCCTGCACGTCGCGGCTCATGTGCAGGAGCGGCAGCCTGACGTTCCCGTCATCTTCACCACCGGCCGGCCGGATGCGCTGGTGAGCGACAGGGGGCTGCCTGCGGGGCAGTACCTGGTTCGCAAGCCCTATGTGGCCGCCGAGATCATCAGGTGCATCAAGCAGGCGCTGACGGGGAGTCAGGCGTAAACCGGGGTCGGGATGCCGGCGAAGCGCGCGAGCAGCTGCAGCGCCAGGTAGCGGGAATAGTGCCGCGACTGCGCCAGGTTGCCGCCGTGGAACCACAGCCCCTCCTGCGCCGTCGGCACCCACATGTTGCGGAGTTCGCCGAGCCACGGCCCCGGGTCCCGCGCCGTGCCGGAGCCCAGGCCCCAGCATGGCCCCACCCGGTCCGCGACGTCCTTCGAGATCAGCAGCTCGGCCCAGCCGTTCATGGAGCCGTAGCCGGTGGCATAGACGATCACGTCGGCCGGCAGCAGGCTGCCATCATCGAGCCGCACCCCCTCCGGTTCGATCGCCCTCAGCCCGGCGTCGCTGCGCAGCCTGATGGCGCCGTCGGCGATCAGCTCCGAGGCGCCGACGTCGATGTAGTAGCCGGAACCGCGGCGCAGGTACTTGAGCGCCAGGCCGGACTCGTCCTCGCCGAAATCCAGCAGGAACCCGGCGGCGCGCAGGCGGTCATAGAACGCCGCATCCTCGGTGGCGATGCCGGCCCAGACCGGGCGTTGCAGCCGCGGCATCACCCGGTAGGGGATGGAGGCGGCCAGCAGGTCCGCCGTGTCGGTGTCGATGCCCGCCGCCACCGCCTCCTCGGAATACAGGGCACCCCAGCCGCGGCGCAGCATGGTGTCGGTTTTCACCACCAGGGTGGAGGAGCGCTGCAGCATGGTCACGTCGGCCCCGTGCTCCACCAGGTCGGCGCAGATGTCGTGGGCGGAGTTGTTGGAGCCGACCACGACCACGCGCTTGCCGGCATAGGCGGCGCCGCCCTCGTGCCGGCTGGAGTGGTGCTGCTGCCCCAGGAAGCGGTCCATGCCCGGGAAGTCCGGCCGCTGCGGCAGGCCGGCCATGCCGGTGGCCAGCACCAGCTGGGCGGGGTGCAGCGTGATGCGCGCGCCGTCACGCTCCACCTCGACCGTCCAGGTCTTGCTGGCCTTGTCATAGGCGGCTTGGCGGCAGGTGGTGCTGTTCCAGCAGTCCAGCTCCATGACGCGGGCATACATCTCCAGCCAGTCGCCGAGCTTGTCCTTCGGCGTGAACACCGGCCAGTGCGCGGGGAAGGGGATGTAGGGCATGTGGTCGTACCAGACCGGGTCATGCAGGCAGAGCGACTTGTAGCGGCGGCGCCAGTTGTCGCCGGGGCGGGGGTGGGTGTCGATGACCAGGGCCGGGACGCCCAGCCGCTTCAGCCGGGCCGCGAGCCCGAGGCCGCCCTGGCCGCCGCCGACGATCAGCACGTAGGGTTGCGTCTGGTGCCCCAGCGCTGCGGCCTCCGCGGTGCGGCGCTCCAGCCAGGGGCGGCGGTCGGCGGCGCCGGGCAGGGGGGCGCCGCGCTCGCGGGTGGGGCCCTCCGCCTCCTCGTGGCCATGCAGGGCGCGGGCGGCGGTGAGCAGGGTGAAGCAGCGCGCCTCCTTCAGCCGGACGTGGCCGCGGCACCGCGCGGTGGCGGTCTCGAACACGATCCAGCCCTCGATGTCGCCATTGACCTGCTTGGCGCTCTCGACCACCCAGCCCCGCGCCTGCACCGGCCCGGCGCGCCGGGCCAGCATGGCGGCGATGGCCGGGCGGCCCTCCAGCGTGCGGATGGTCCAGGTGAAGGCCAGCAGGTCGCGCCAGTAGCACTCCTCGGCGAACAGCGTGGCGGCCGCGGCGGGGTCGGGGCCGTCCAGGGCGGCGGCGAGGGCTGCGACCCAGGCGGTCAGCGCGCCTGTGGCGTCAGCGGGCGGTGCGCCTCTGGCGTCAGCGGGCGGTGCGCCCTGGGCCTCAGCGGGCGGTGCGCCCCGGGCCTCAGCGGGCGACATGGCGGAACCCGGCATCGGCGGCTTCCAGCACGGCATCGATATCCGCTTCGGTATGGGCGCAGGAGAGGAACATGTTGTGCTTGGGGTGCAGATAGGCGCCATGCCGCAGCGCCTCCGCGCAGAAGGCGAAGCCGCGCTTCCACTCCGGGTCATCCTCGAACAGCACCGTCGGCATCTGCACGGGGCCGCTCTGGTCTATGGCGAGGCCGTGGCGGCGTGCGCGTTCCGCGAGGCCGTGGCGCAGCCGTTCGCCCATGCGGCGCATCTGGGCCGGGCCATCGAGGCGGCGCAGCTCGGTGAGGGTCGCGAGCGCTGCGGCCATGGGCACGGCGCCGCACCAGAACGAGCCGGTGGTGAACACCTGGGCCGCGGCGGTGCGGAAGCGCCCGGTGCCGGTCAGGGCCGAGAGCGGGTGCCCGTTGGCGATCGCCTTGCTCCAGGCCGCGAGGTCCGGCCGCACGCCCAGCGGCTCCCACGAGCCGCCGAGGTGCAGGCGGAAGCCGGCGCGCACGTCGTCGAGGATCAGTGCCGCGCCCTGCTCGTCGCACAGCGCGCGGACCCTTTGCGCAAACTCCAGGGTCGGCAGCACCTGCCTCTGCCCCATGTCGTGGCGGAAGGCGGAGACCAGGATGGCGGCCAGGTCGGCGCCCGCGCTCTCGACCGCGGCTTCCAGGCTGGCGACATCGTTGAACTCGAAGGGCACCAGGTGCGCGCGGTCTTCCGACGTGACCCCGGCGACGCTGGGCGAGCACCAGGGGACGGCGCCGTGATAGGCGCCGCGTGCCACCAGCACCTTGCGCCGCCCGGTGCCGGCGCGGGCGATGGTCACGCAGGCGGTGGTCGCGTCCGTGCCGTTCTTGCCGAAGATGCACCAGTCGGCGTGCGGCACCAGCTCCACCACAAGCTCGGCGAGGTCCACCAGCACGGGGGCCGGGCCGTTCATGCAGTCACCGCGGGCGGCCTGGGCGGCCACGGCCTGCTCCACCGCCTGGTGGTGGTGGCCCAGCACGATGGGCCCCCAGGAGCACATCATGTCCACGAAGCGCCGCCCGTCCACGTCCTCCAGGTGGCAGCCCTGCGCGCTGGCGAAATACTGCGGATAGCCCTCCGGCAGCCTGCTCGCATCCAGGTGCCCCCACTGCCCCCCGGGGATGACCCGGCGCGCCCGCGCGCGCAGTGCGGTGTCGGCGGAGTTGGTCAGGTGGTGCGACATGCGGCGGCCCCTAAGCGGACGTTCGTGGCTTCAGCCGCGGAAGCCTGCTCGAGACTCGGTGAAGACGCATCATCTTTTTCGCGGGCCGCCAGGGGATCTTTTGGAATGATGCCCCGGCTGCGGCGCCCATGCGGCTGCTCTGGCCGCCCGGCCCGGCCGTGTCTGCCGCCGGGGATCCTGGTGTTGGATGGGGCGCTGCCTCACGCGGCGCCGGTTGCCGTACGGCACCCGCCCCTGTCCTTTCTGCCCGCCATCGCCTATATTCGACGGCTACCGACACCGCTGCAGAGAGAGACCCCAACCGGCATGTCAGAGGCCGTTCCCTCACCCGAGCCCATCCCCGTCCCGCAGCCGCCCGAGGCCCAGGGCCCCGAGGCCTATGACGCTGCATCCATCACGGTGCTGAAGGGGCTGGAAGCCGTGCGCAAGCGGCCGGGCATGTACATCGGCGACACCGATGACGGCTCCGGCCTGCACCACATGGCGTTCGAGATCATCGACAACGCGGTGGACGAGGCGCAGGCCGGCTATGCCACGCGCTGCGAGCTGACGCTGAACGGCGATGGCAGCGTCACGGTGTGGGATGACGGCCGGGGCATCCCGACCGGGATGCACGAGGAGGGGGTTTCCGCCGCACAGGTGGTGCTGACCGTGCTGCACGCCGGCGGCAAGTTCAACCAGAGCAGCTACAAGGTCTCCGGCGGGCTGCACGGCGTGGGCGCCGCCGTGGTCAACGCGCTGTCCGAATGGATGGAGGTCCGGATCTGGCAGAACGGGCTGGAGCACGTCATCCGTTTCGAGCACGGAGACACCGTGCTGCCGCTCGAGGTGGTGGGGCCCAGTGAGCGCCATTCGGGCACCCAGGTGACGTTCAAGCCCAGCACCGGCACCTTCACCAGGACCGAGTTCGACTTCGCCATCCTGGAGCGACGGCTGCGGGAGCTGGCCTTCCTCAATTCCGGCCTCACCATCGTGCTGCGGGACGAGCGCCATGCGCCGCCGGCCGAGGTGGTGTTCCGCTTCGATGGCGGGCTGATCGCCTTCGCCCAGTACTTGGACCGCAGCAAGGTCTCCGTGCTGGCGGAGCCGATCTCCGTCGTTACCGAGGAAAGCCAGGTCGGCATCCGCGTCGAGTTCGCGCTCACCTGGAACGACAGCTTCCACGAGACCATGCTGTGTTACACCAACAACATCCCGCAGAAGGATGGCGGCACGCACCTGGCCGGGTTCCGCCAGGCGCTGACCCGGGTGGTGACGAAATACGCCGAGGGCATGGGCAAGAAGGACAGCCTGGCCCTGGTGGGCGACGACATGCGGGAAGGCATGACCGCCGTGCTGTCCGTGAAGGTGCCGGACCCCAAGTTCAGCAGCCAGACCAAGGACAAGCTGGTCAGCTCCGAGGTGCAGCCGGTGGTGCAGGCCGCGGTGGCCGACGTGGTGAGCCACTGGTTCGAGACGCACCCCAAGGAAGCCAAGCTGATCATCCAGAAGGTGATGGACGCAGCCTCCGCCCGCGAGGCGGCGCGCAAGGCCCGCGAGCTGACCCGGCGCAAGGGCGTGCTCGACGTCAGCACCCTGCCCGGCAAGCTCGCGGACTGCCAGGAGCGCGACCCGGCCAAGTCCGAGATCTTCATCGTCGAGGGTGACAGCGCCGGCGGCTCCGCCAAGCAGGGCCGCGACCGCAAGTTCCAGGCGATCCTGCCGCTGAAGGGCAAGATCCTGAACGTGGAGCGCGCCCGCTTCGACCGGATGCTGGGGTCCGCCGAGATCGGCACTCTCATCACCGCACTCGGCACCGGCATCGGCCGTGGCGAGCCGGAGCAGGGCGGCTTCGACGTGAGCAAGCTGCGCTACCACCGCATCAACATCATGACGGACGCGGACGTGGACGGCAGCCACATCCGCACCCTGCTGCTGACGTTCTTCTTCCGCCAGATGCCGGAGCTGATCGAGCGCGGCCACCTGTATATCGCGCAGCCGCCGCTGTATCGGGCCAAGCGCGGCAACGACGAGCGCTACCTCAAGAACGACGCCGCGCTGGAGGACTTCCTGCTGGACAAGGCGCTGGCCGAGGCCCGCATCATCTACGCCGACGGCACCACGCTGGCCGGCGATGAGATGGCGGCCGAGCTGGCCTGGTTGCGTGAGGCCGCCGGCAACGTGCAGCGCCTGGCCGTGACCATGCCGACCTGGTTGCTGGAACAGGCCGCCATCGTTGGCGCGCTGACACCGGACTTCAACACCACCCTGGGCGTCAGCAACGAGCTGGTGACCCGGCTCAACGCCGTCTCCTTGCCGAATGAGCGCACCTGGAAGGTGACCGCCGATGAGCGCGGCCTGCACCTGTTCCGCACCGTGCGCGGCGTGGCGGAGCGTTACAGCCTGGATGCCGGGTCCCTCCGGAGCACGGAGGCGCGGTGGCTGGCGGAGCGGGCCGAGGCGCTGTCCAGGCGCTTTGCCGAGCCCGCCCAGCTGATGCTGGATCGGAGCGAGGCCAAGGTCGCCGGCCCGGCGAGCGCGTTCGACCGTATCCTGGCGCAGGGCCGCAAGGGCCTCTCGATCCAGCGGTTCAAGGGGCTGGGCGAGATGAACCCGGATCAGCTGTGGAAGACCACGCTGGACCCCGAGGTGCGCACCCTGCTGCAGGTCCGCGTTGGCGATGCCGAGGATGCCGGCCAGGTGTTCAGCACGCTGATGGGCGACGTGGTGGAGCCGCGGCGGGACTTCATTGTGGGCAATGCGCTGAAGGTGGCGAACCTGGACGTTTGATCTGCGGCCCGGGGCTCAGGCTCGCGCTTGGCGGCGGGGTGGGTGCCAGTGCGGCAGCCCGGCCGGAGCCGGGCTGCCGCCTAGGGCTTAGCGGACCTCTCGACGGATCGGGTCGGCACGGCGCGAGACGGCCAGGCTGCCGCCGATCGCGGCCGCGATGGCTCCGATCAGCAGCGTGGCGAAGGCGCCGAACGAGGTCTTGGATGCGGCAGCGGCGCTGGCGTCGGCGGCCTGCTTGGCTTCCTGCACGGCCTGTGCCTTGGCCTGCTGCAGCTTGGCCTGGGTGTCGTCGAACTGCTTCTGCGCCTGATCGACCGGGATCTTCTGCTGCGCCGCCATGATGGCGACGATCCGGGTCTTGGCCTGGGCGGCGTCGGCACCACCCTTGGCGTAGGTCACCAGGCTGCTGGCGATCTGCTTCTGGGCGTCCTGCGGGCTCATGGTTGCCGGGTCGGGGTTCGCGGGCTGCAGGTAGGCCTGGGCCTGCTGCTGCAGCATCTCCGGCGAGACGCCGGCCGCGTCTGCCACCGGCTGGGCCGCCGCCTTGATGCCGCTGCCGGCGGCCGAGGCCAGGCCGCCCAGGGCGGAGGCGCCGCCGCTGATGATGCCGCCCACCGCGGAGGTCAGCAGCCATACGGTCAGCAGGGTGGCGACGCCCCAGGTGATGAGGCCGTGCAGCACGCCATCAAGCCGCAGGGCGCTGCCGGAGAGCCGGGCGGCCACGTAGCCGCCGAAGCCCAACGCGATGATGCTGGTGACGATCCACCAGATGCCGGCGCCGGTGCCCAGGCTGCTGGCGTTCGGGGTGGTGCCGGCGGTGGCGTCGACAGTGCCGAGGCCGATGCCGGCGCCGAGCAGGCTCAGCAGCAGCTGCAGCGCGACGACGAGGACGACGCCACCCAGCAGGGCGCCCCAGGATACCCGGCGGCGGGTCTGCGGCAGGCCGAGGGATGTATCGGCATCGTAGGCGCCGGGTAGGCTGGGTTCGCGGTAGATGGTTCCGGACATGCGTGGTCTCCTGTGGGAAGGTTGTCTGCGACGTGCAGGGTTGGGGATCGGCGGCGCGGAGCTGTGTGAACGCTGCTAGGTGATCGGGCGGGCGATGGATACGGTGATCACGCGGCTCCGCCTGCTGCAAGGGTTGCCATACTGCACCGGGCCAGCGGGTGCCATGCATCAGCCAGGTTGAGGGCTGCGGATTTTTCCCTGTCGGTTCCGCACCTTGGCGGCGTCGCCATCGCCGGGCTTGCGGGCCCGGACGATGATGGCGGCGCGCATCCGGATGCAGAACCGCGGATCAATGACGCAGACTTGATTGCAGACGGCGTGCCGTGCGGGCTGCCGGACCGCTTCGTCCGGATGGACGCTCCAGGCGCCGGGCCTTGCCGAGCCTGCTAGTCGGTGCCCCTGGCCAGGGATTTCCGGCAGCGGCCCGTGTGGTCCACCAGGTTGTTATAGGCCCGGATGAGTTCGTTGCCGGTGCTGGCCCGCTTGCCGCCGCCCGTGATCTCGCGGCCCTTGCCGACCATCTCGTCCATGTCCTCGGCGGTCCTCATGCAGTCGGAGTCCGGCTTCGGCCGCGTGGCGTCCAGCTTGTCGTGCAGGGCCGTGTTGCTGGCCTGCAGCGTGGCGATCGCGGCGGCGAGCGGCTTCGTGTCACCCTTCGGCTCCAGCGCGTCCTGCGCCCGCAGGACCCGGCGTGCCGACAGCCTCGCCTGCAGCAGCAGCCGCGGCAGCGTGCCCTCCGGCAGGGTGGTCACCAGCTGCTCGTCGCGCACCATCTCGCGGTCCGAGAGGGCGGTCGAGAACAGGACGGCGGCCTTGCCGGCCTGTTGCAGGCCGGCGAGCATGGCGGGATGCTGCTCCCGGGCCAGGGCAAAGCCGTCCTCCTGGAAGCCGCGCGTGTCCCGGTAGCGCTTCAGGCGGATGATGATGGGGTTGAGCGGCTGCAGCACCGCCAGCAGGCGCTCGCCGGCCTCGTCCACGCCCGGCACCGTCGCCGGCATCGCCGCGGCCTTCTGCAGGCGCTCGATCAATTGGTCATAGCCGCTGAGCGAGAAGCTGTAGCTGGCGTCGCCGCGGACCTTGGCGCCGGGCCGGGGCAGGCGGACATAGCCGCCCTGGTAGTCCGCCAGCTGCTCGTCGAACTTCTCCCACTCGACGATGAAGTTCTGTGCTTCGACCCAGGCGTTGACCTTCTCGGACACCAGCTCCTGCGCGTCCAGGACGGGTGCCGCGACGGCGGTTGCGGCGGGGAAGTCGCACTGGACGTTCCTGGTGATGCTGGTGCGCACCAGCTCGTGCTCGCTGGGGCAGCGGGCGGCCAGGCGGCGCAGGCCGGCGTTGCCGCGCCTGGCATCCTCCAGATAGCTGGACCGCATGGTCTCCGCCGCCTGGGCGATGCTGGAGCGCATGACTTCGGGGCCCTTGGCGGTGGCGGCGCACTGCGCATAGGCCTTCAGGAACGCCTCGCAGGCGGGGACACCGGTGGACTGTGCCCAGCCCATGGATGGCAGCAGCAGGAGCAGGGCGGCGAGCAGGGGCGGGCGGCGCATCATGTGTCCTTGTCGGTATCGCGCCGAGGCGCATAACGGCCGCTTAACCGGCCCGGCGCGATGGCGCAAGCAGGCCCGGCGAGCCGACCTGCGCACAGCCACGCCCCCCCCACGCCGCGGCCCGCGGGCCTCGCCGCAGAAGGCCGGGTGTGGGGCGCAGGGAGCGGTGCCGGTGAAAGGAGGTGGACACCCGGGCCCGGCGCGGCCATTCAGGCGTGGCGCTTCATGGCCCTGGTGCAAGCCGGGACTGCCCCTTTGCCCAAGGACCCCTGTTGACCGACGCATCCCCCACCGCCACGGCCGCGCCCGCGCGCAAGCTGGTGCAGCCCGTGACTTGGGTGCAGATCGGCATCGGGCTGCTCATCATCGCCTGGTATTGCTGGCGCTACCTGCAGGACCGCAGCCTGCCCGGCAACCAGGCCGCCACGCCCGCGGGCTGGTGGGGCTGGTTCGATCAGGGTGCCACGCTCAGAAGCACCGCGGCCCTGGCGGCGCTGGACCTGCGCCCGTCCGAGCACCACTATCCGCTGGGCTATGCCGTGCTGGGGCTGCCGTTCCACTGGCTGATGCCCCGCCACCCGTTCTTCGTCGTCGATCTGCTGTCGCTGCTGGCGGCCTACTGGGCGTTCATCCGCGTGACTGTGCGGCTGGGTCTGCCGGGTATGTTGGGCGCGGTGCTGTTCGCGCTGGCGGTGCTGCCGGATGCCGGGCTGCTGCGCCAGTGGATCGTGCCGTGGAACACCACGCCGGTCGGCGCCTTCCTGTGGGTGCTGCTGGCGGCGTGCTGCGCGTGGCTCGACGGGGTGCGGCGGCCGCTGGTGATCGGGATGCTGACCGGTGCCGTGGTGGTCTGCCGGCCCAGCGACGCGCTGGTGACGCTGCCATGCCTGGCCACCCTGGCCGTCGTGGAGCTGGGCCGCTGGCAGCGGGGCGGGGCACCGGGCAAGGCGTTGGGCAAGGAGCTGGTGCTGCTGATCCTGGGGGGCGCGCTGGTGGCGCTGCCGTTCCTGGCCATGCACCTGTCGATCTACGGGCTGGCGCAGAGCAGCTACATGCGCAGCTCGGCCGACATCGGCTTCACGCTGCACGACATCCTGTGGAAGGCGTACGTGATCGTGGTCGATCCGTTCCCGTGGTTCAGGGATGGCGAGGGCCTGCTGCAGCGCGCGCCGTGGCTGGCCCTGGGGCTGGCCGGGGTGGTGCCGGCGCTTGTGCGGCGCGCCAGGGACCGGATGCTGGCCGGCACGCTGCTGGTGCATGGCGTGCTGTATGTCTCCTATGTGGACCTGCTGCCGATGGGGTTGTGGCGGTTCCTCAACGTCCACTACTTCACCTGGGCGCTGCCGGGATACGCCCTGCTGGCGGCGCTGCTGCTGCGCGACCTGGTGCGGGCCGGGTGGCCGCGGCGGGTCGCCGTGGCGTCGCTGGCCGTGTCCATGCTGGTGCTGTGCGTGCGGGTGGTGCCGCTGCCGGCCCGGGCGGACGAGCCGGCCAAGGCGCTTGACTTCGAGGGTCCGAACCCGCCGTTCTTCGACACCTTCTTCAGCGGGCGCATGGCCGTGCGGGACAGCCTGGGCGTGCTGCTCGACAACAGCGCGATCCGCGCCTTCATCTATCCGGGCGGGGTGCGCGTGATCGGGCTGCGGCGGGACTTCATGGGGCCGGTGGCATGGCTGCCGGGGCGGGCGCCGCAGGCGTTCGAGGGGCGGGAGCCGGTGGCGCGGTGGAAGATCGGCTATCGGCTGCGCTGGCCGCCCCCGTGGTTTCGCCGGGCCCAGCCGCCGGCCATTCCCGTTCCGGTGGAGTGAGGGCCGATGGCGCGCACAAACTTCGACCTGCTGCGCGTGTTTGCCGTGGCGCTGGTGATCTATGGCAACGGCATGGTGCTGACGAGCGTGCCGGCCTCTGGCCTGTGGGGGGCGCCGTTCGCGCGCATCGGGGTGGATCTGCTGTTCTCGATCAGCGGATACCTGTCGATCTGCGGCTGGGAGCGTGCCGGGGGGTTGCGGCCGTACCTGGCGCGCCGGGCCCTGCGGGTGATGCCGGGGCTGGCGGCTTGCGTGCTCGCCACCGTGTTCATCATCGGGCCGCTCGCCACCACGCTGCCGCTGCGCTCCTATTTCCTGAGTGGCGCCACGCGGGGCTATCTCGCCAACGGCGTGTTCATCCTGAAGCTGTGGCTGCCCGGCGTGTTCGAGGGGCAGCAATGGGTCGGCACCGTCAACCCCATGCTGTGGACGCTGGTGCCGGGGGTGATCGGGCTGGTGCTGGTGCCGCCGCTGCTGGCGGGCCGGGCCTGGTCGGTTCGGTTCTGGCTGCCGCTGGCCGCGGCGGTGCTCTGCGCGGCGGCGGCCCTGGCCGTGCCGGAGCCCCTGGGGGCGCCGCCGGTGATGCTGTTCCGCATCCGGCTGATCGACATGCTGACCGAGATGCCGTTCTTCCTGGTGGGTGCCGCGCTGCCGGCGCTCGAGGGCCGGTTGCGCGCCGGGGCCGGGCGGGCGTTCTGGCGGGCGGACCTGGTGATGCTGTGCTTCGCCGCCAACTGGACGGCGGCGAGCTGGCTGGGTGAGTGGAACATCGTGCTGGAGTGGCTGACGCTGCCTTACATGGCGGCCTGCTTCGGCCGGATGCGGATGCCGGGCCTGGCGGTGCTGCGGCCGCTGGGCAACCCGTCCTATGGCATGTTCCTGTTCGCCTTTCCCATCCAGCAGCTGATCGTCGGGCGCCTTCCCGGCAGCCCGGCCCCGATCTTCATCTGCATGGCCGCCGCCTTCGTGGCCGGGGTGGCATCCTGGCACCTGGTGGAGCGCCCGGCGCTGTCGCGCGGCACCGCGCTGCTGCGGGCCCGCGGCTGGATGCAGGCGGCATGACCACGCTGGATGACGGCCGGCGCAACAACTTCGACGCGCTGCGGGTGATGGCGGCGCTGATGGTGATCCACGGCCATGGCTGGGTGCTGGCCGGTGATGCCGGGCCGGGGCTGTGGGGGGTGCCGTTCGCGCGGGCCGGGCTCGACGTGTTCTTTTCCGTGAGCGGCTACCTGGTCACCGGCAGCTGGGAGAACGGCCCGCGGCTGGGGCGGTTCCTGGGCAAGCGGGCGCTGCGGATCATGCCGGGGCTGGCGGCCTGCGTGCTGCTCACCGTCGCCGCGCTTGGCCCGGCGGCCACCCTGCTACCGCTCGGCGCCTACCTGGGCAGCAGCGGCACCTGGCGCTACCTCGCGAACATCGCCTTCTACAACGAGCTGTACCTGCCCGGCGTGTTCACCGGGCTGCGGGAGGGCGGGGCGGTCAACGGCTCGCTGTGGAGCCTGCTGCCGGAAGCGCTGTGCTACCTGACGGTGCCGATCCTGGCGCTGCTGCCGCGCCGGCCGGCGGTGCTGGCGATCCTGGCAGCGGGGATCGGCGGCTATGGCGTGTACCTGTTCTACGGCCACACCGGTGCCGGTCCCGCCCTGTATGCGCTCGACCTGAAATACGCCTTTGTGGAGGTGCCGTTCTTCTTCATCGGCTCCATGCTGCGGCTGCTGGAGGCGCGGCTGGGCGAGCGGCTGTGGCGCGCCGATCTCTGCCTGCTGCTGTTCGCGGCGAACTTCATGGTGTCGAGCTGGTTCGACTGGGGGAACCTGCCGCTGGAGTGGTTCTCGCTGCCCTACATGGCGATCGCGTTCGGCCGCATGTCGCTGCCGGGGCTGCGCCGGGTGGGGCGCTTTGGGGACCTGTCGTATGGCCTCTACCTCTATGCCTTTCCGGTCCAGCAGCTGGTGCTGGCAAAGCTGCCGGGGCTGCACTGGCCGGTGCTCACCTGCGTCGCGCTCACGGTGCCGCTGGCGTTCCTGTCATGGCACCTGGTGGAACGCCCGGCGCTGCGGTGGCGCACCCGCTCAGCCGCCCAGAAGCCGGCCTAGCCAGCCCTTGCGGACTGCAGGCGCCGGGGCTGCCGCCGCCACGGGCTCCGGCAGACCGGGCCAGTCCGCGTAGCCGATGCGGGCGCACTCGGCTTCGGTGAGCGGCGGGCGGGGCGTGTCCCGGCGGCGGGCGACCACGCTGGTCTGGTAGTGCGGCAGGACGCTGTGCCGGGTCAGCAGCTGCTCGATCAGGATGATGAGCTGGGCCACGGTCTGGTCCTGCGGCTTGGTCCAGTCGAAGTTCGGCAGCAGACCGCTGAAGAACGGCCGCAGCAGCGTGCCGCCGTAGTCCGCACGGTCCAGCACGTCGAACCACTGATAGGTGAGCGGCAGGATCTCGGAGGCGTGCACGCCTTCGGAAGGGTCGTGCTGCAGCATCCATTCGCGGGAGGGGCGGGGCCCGGTGTCGCGCAGGCCGGTTCCGCCCGCGCTGTTCGCGTCCACCCGGTATTGCGGGGCGAGGCAGGCGTTGATCTCGTCCATGACGGCCACCACCTCGTCGTGCCAGACATGCAGGTCCGGGCCGACGTATTCGTCATAGACCAGCAGGCCGCCGGGCTTCAGCACGCGGTGCATGAGCGCGAACATGTCCTCGATGCGGTCGAAGTGATGGATCGCCGCCTGGACGAACACCACGTCGAAGCTCTCGCTCGGCAGGTTGTCCTCCAGCACGTCGGCCGCCCGCATCTCGATCCGGTCGCCCAGCCCGGCCTCGGCGAAGCGCGCCGTCGCCCGTTCGCAGGCGGTGGCGGACATCTCGTAGGCCACGATGTGCTGCGCGAAGTCGTTGCGCAGCAGGTGTTCCTCGGTGAAGGCCATGCCGGAGCCCAGCGCCAGCATGCGGGCCGGCGGCGGGGTCAGGAAGGCGCGGCCGACGCGATCCAGGTTGTAGCCGTCCAGCGTGCCGGTCTGCGGCCGGGCGATGGCGCGCTCGTACAGGAACTTGTGCTGGGTGTAGTCGACGGGGTCGCCGATGATGACCGGCTGGGTGCCGACATGCTCGTTACCCTCGTAGCGGCGGTCCCAGATGCGGTTCGCATCATCCTGATCGGACCGGTTTGCATCATCCTGATGCGGGCGGTTCGCATCATCCTGGTCCGGATTGCCGGTCATGCGGTCTTCCTTGCGGCTGCGATGATGGCGGCCTCCCATTTGGGGGCCAGCGCCTCGGGCTGGTACAGCGCGGCCTGGCGCAGGCCGCGGTCGCGCATCCCGGCGAGCTTGCCCTCCTCGCGCGGCAGCTCCGCCAGGTCGGCGATGGCCCGCGCCATGGCGTTCTCGTCATAGCCATCCACGTATTCCGCGGCGTCGCCATACACCCAGCGGTGCACCGGGATATCCGAGGCCAGTACCGGGGTGCCGCAGGCCATGCCCTCCACGCCTGAATAGTCGAACCCCTCGGCCCGGCTGGGTGCCACCACGCAATGCGCCATGGAATAGAGGATCCGCAGCTCCGGCAGCGGTACGCCGCTGACGTGGTAGGCGCCCTCGCCCACCAGGCGCTTCAGCTCGGCCAGCTCGACATCGGAGCGCCAGCCGGGGTTGGCGACGATCAGCAGCTGGATCGGCTTCTGCGTCATGCGCTGCGCCAGCTCGAAGGCGTGGAACAGCTTCAGGTAGTTCTTGCGCGGCTCCAGCGTCGCCACCGCCATGAACAGCCGGGGCAGGGCCGCCGGTTCCGCCGCCTTGCGGTGCTTGGCCGTGCTGGCGCTGACCCGGCGCGTCAGGATCTTGCGCAGCTCCCGCTCCGGCCGCACGTCCGGATGATACTCGGGCGCCACGGTGACGGGGATGGTGTGCACCCGCTTCTCGGCACCGGGGAACAGGCGCAGCACGTCCTCGCGCACCGGCTCGCTGTCGCAGTAGAAGCTCGCGCCGTCCTGCATGTTGCGCTGGAGCATGCGGCCATGGCTCAGCGAATGTGGCCAGGGCTCGCCGATGGTGTGCGGGCTCAGCAGCGGCAGGGCGTCGTAGTAGCGCACCATCATCGCGGTGCCCGGCGCCAGGCGATAGGGCGAGACAGTGGAGCAGAAGAACACGTCCCACTCCGCGCTGTCGATGTGGCGCTGGGCGAAGCGGGGCAGCAGGCTGAGCGAGCGGGCGTATTCATGGCCCAGCTCGGTGGCGAAATACTCGGCGCGATGGATCAGCGGGCGGTCGTGCGGCGCCAGGGTGCGGTCGAACAGCTTGGTCCAGAGGAAGTCCTCGAACAGCTCGGAGTCGAGCTTGAGGTCCAGCCGTTCGCGCCGCCAGGCCTCGGTCGCCACCAGGTAGGGCTTGAACAGGCGGCGGCGCAGGAAGCCCGGCAGCATGCGCAGGGCGAGGCCGAAATGCTGGCGCTTGGTGTCCTGGCTGATCAGCAGCCGGGTCTGCGCCAGCACCCGCTCATAGGGCGTCACGGCCTTGATGCGGCGCGAGGTGTAGTGGATGCCGGAGGCGAGCCCGGCGAACCGGGAGAGCTTGAGGCCCGAGAACATCGCGAACAGCAGCCGGGTCTCCTGCGGGATGCCGGCGAAGCCCTCGTAGCAGGGGCGCAGATCCATCATCAGCGAAGGGCCGCCGGGGGTATGGACCGTCATGCCGGTGGCTCCGGCCGCATCGCGGCGAACACGCCGGTCTCGTCGTCATGCATCAGGATGCTCCAATCCTGCGCCATCAGCGCAGCGGCTTCCGCGGCCGGGGCCACAATGCGGCCGCCTGGCACCACCAGGCCCGCATCCGCCGGTCCGGCCGTGACCAGCAGGTTCAGCCGGTCCGCGTCGTTGTCGCGCCCCAGGGCCTGCAACAGCGGCCCCTGCGGCACCTGAACGCGCCCCAGCAGCGGGGCGGCGGCCTTCAGGCTGTAGACGTTGTCCGACCGATGGGGCTGGACCGCCGCCGCGGCCATCGAACGCTCCGCCGGGCCGGCACCGCAGGCGCCGCAGGTCTGGACCGGCTGGGCGGCTGGGGCGTGGATGCCGCACACCGGGCACACGTCGAGGTCCAGGGCCAGCAGCAGCGCGCGGCGCATGGCCTGTTCGCTGAACTGGCTGCGCACCGCCTGGCTGCCCGCCTCGGCCAGGGCGGCGCAGCGGTCGGGGTGCTGCAGCAGATCGACGGCATGCCGGGCCAGCGCCTCGGCGGTGTCGCCCACCAGGAGCTGCTGGCCCGGCGTGAGGCGCAGGCCCTCATTGCCGATCATGGTGGTCACCACGGGCACGCCGGCCTGCAGGCTCTCGACGATCTTGCCCTTCACCCCGGCGCCGAAGCGCAGCGGGCTGAGCGACATGCGGGCGCGGGCATAGAGCGGCGCCAGGTCCGCGACCCATCCCGGCACCTCGATGTTCGGCCCGGCCAGCGCCAGCAGCTCCTGCGGCGGCTTGCTGCCGCCCAGGATGAGCACGGCATCCGGCACGTCCCGCCAGACCAGCGGCATGATCTCCTGCACCAGCCAGCGGGCGGCGTCGACGTTCGGCGGATGGTCGTAGCCGCCCACGAACAGGACCGCGTGGCGTTCGGCGAAGGCCGCGGCGGTGGGGGGGCAGACCGGCTGCCCGGGAACGGAGTAGAGCGGGATGGCGCGCGCCTGCACGCCCGGCGCCATCTCGCGGATGAACGGCAGCTCGTCGGGGCTCGGTGTCAGCACCAGGCGGGACTGGTGGAAGATCTCCCGCTCCAGCCGGCGCAGGCGCCGGGCCTCGTCGCGGTGGTAGGGGTCGCCCTCCAGCTCGAAGCGGCGCTGTTCGCGCAGGGAATGCAGGTCGTGGGTGAAGTAGATCAGCTTGCCCGGCATGTGCAGGCGCACGGCGTCGAGCAGCGGCTCGGCCACGCCGGGGCGGGCCAGCCACACCCATTCGATGTGCGGGCCGTTCTGCTCGATCCAGCGGGGCATGTCGATCGGGCCGTACAGGACTTCGACGCCCATCTGCTGCAGCCGGGCCGTGTAGGGCTCCGGGCGTGCCTGGTCGTCCGGCTTGTAGGTGACGCGCAGGCCCAGGCCGCGTAGCAGGCGCAGCCAGTCGAAGGTGGCGATGGCGCCGGCGTGCTTGTCGGGCTCCGGCACATGGTCGTCCACCACCAGGACATGGCCCGGCATCGGCCGCTCCCGCGCCAGGAACAGCGGTGCGTCCGGGGGCGGCTGCTGCCGCAGCGCGGCGGCCCATTTGCGGCAGAACTGCGCGTGGTTGATGGAGGATTGCCGGTCCCGCTCCGCCGCGCCGTAGCTGGAGGAGTCGTAGTGCGTGACCTGGCTGGCGGGCTGGTACATCACCCTCCAGCCGCGGTCGCGGGCGGCGAAGGCGAAGTCGAACTCCTCGTAATAGGCGGGGGCGTAACGCTCGTCGAAGCCGCCGACGGCGTTCCAGCATGCGGCGGTGATCAGCATGCAGGCGCCTATCACCACGTCCACCTCGCGCACGAAGCCGTATTCCGGCGCCTCGGCGTCCTGGCCGCGGCCATAGGGGAAGCCCCAGCCGTTGCGGTGGATGATCCCGCCCGCCTCCTGGATGGTGCCGTCCGCGTTCAGCAGCCGGGCGCCGACGATGCCGACCCTGGGGTCCGCCTCGGCACAGGCGACCAGCGGGGCCAGCCAGCCGGGATGCACCGTGGTGTCGTTGTTCAGCAGCAGGATGTGGCGGCCGGTGGCCAGCTCCGCGGCGCGGTTGCAGTTGCGCAGGAAACCGAGGTTGCGGATGTTCTGCTCGACGCGCAGGCCCGGGATCTCACGCAGGCGCCGGGCCATGGCGGAGTTCGGCCGGTCCTCGGCGATGATGACCTCATAGGGCGTGGCGTCACCGCTGTGCAGCATGATGGAGGTGAGGCAGCGCAGGGTGTCGAACAGGCGGCCATAGGTGGGGATGATGATGGTGACCAGCGGGCGCACCGGGCCGGCGAAGCGCAATTCGGGAACCGGGGCGGACGGGTCCGGCATGACCAGGCATGGAAGGTGGCCCGCGGCCTTTCCCTTGCGCAGGTAGTGGCCGAGCGGGTTCCAGCCGGCGCTGTCCTTGTAGGTGGCCTGATACCAGTCGGTGTCGAACAGGGCATGCGGGTCGTTGCCGGCCGCGGCCCCCTGCAGCACGTAGTGGGAGAGCGGGTCGAACGACAGGTCGCGGCCGGACAGGTACTCGTCCCAGTAGGCGTCGGTATCGAACAGCGGGTTGGGATCGAGGCCCTGGGCGGCACCGGTTTCGAGGAAGTGCAGCAGGGCGTTGCCCTTGGCTTCCGGGGCCTGCGCCACGTAGAACGCGGCGTCGAACACGGGGCTCGGGTCATGGCCCGCCGCCGCACCGGTGCGCAGGTAGTGGGCCAGGGGGTTGCCGGTGATTCCGGGGTGCTGCGCCGCATACCACCGGCTGTCGAACAGCGGATGCGGGTCGTATCCGGCGGCGGCGCCGGTCCAGATATAGTGCCACAGCGGATCGCTGCCGGCGGCCGCCACCTCGGGGTAGCGCACCAGGTAGCCGGCGGCATCGAACAGCAGGGAGGCGGAGAGCAGCTGCGCGTCCTCCCGCACCTGGCGCCGCTGCCGCAGCTTGGACGGCAGCTGGCCGGTGAGGGTGGCCGAGCCGACCGCCGCGACGCGCCGGGCCTGCCGGGCCACGGCGGGGAAGCGGTCGCCGAACTGCCGGGGCAGGGCGGTGGCGCGCCAGGCGGACGAGCTGATGATGGCGTGATGGTTGGCGCGCAGCACGGCAAGGTCGCGGGCCTGCGCCTCCGTCTCGGCACGCATCCGGAGCAGCTCGGCCCGCGCCGGCCCGGCCTGGGCGGCTTCCGCGCGCAGGCTGTCGGCCTCGGCCTCCTGCTCGCCCAGGCGGGTCGCCAGGGCGGCGGCTTCGGCCTGTGCCGCTTCGAGGGCGGCGGCCGTGCGGCTGAGGGCTGCCCCCAGCTCCTGCTCCGCGGTGGCCAGCCGTTCACGCTCGGCGCGGGTTTCCAGCACGGTAGCGTCGGCCCTGGCCAGCGCGTCCATCAGCGCCCGCTCGCTGCCGCTCAACCGGGTCACGGTTGCGGCGGCGGCCTCGATCTCCTGGGTGGCGCCGGCCAGGCTGGCCTCGACGGCTTGCCGGGCGGTGCGGGCGCGCAGGGCCTCGCCGGCCTCGATCCAGCGTTCGCCCAGCTGGCCGAAGCGCTGGCGCACGGCGCCGATGTCGGCCGGGTCAGCGAGGGCGCAGAGCTCCTGGATCAGCGGCGGGGCTTCGGCCCCGTAGGCCAGCACCCCGAGACCGTGCTCGTGCAGGAACTCGAAATGCGGGGCGGTCTGCCGCAGCTCGTCCCAGAGCTGCCAGACGCCGAAGCCGCGCTCGCGCACGTTGGTGTCGTGGAACAGCACCACCGCGCGGGCGGAGAGCTTGGGCCGCCATGCGTCCCAGTCGGCGCGGACCGCCTGGTAGGTATGCAGGCCGTCGATGTGCAGCAGGTCGACCGAGCCGTCGGCGAAGTAGGGCAGGGCTTCGTCGAAGGTCGAGCGCAGCAGGGTGGAGAAGCCGGCGTAGTGCGCGTCGTGGAACTGCACCAGGTTCCAGTAGACGTCCTGGCTGTAATGGCCCGCATGCTCGTCGCCGGCCCAGGTGTCGATCGCGTAGGCGCGGCCTTCCTTCGCATAGGTGGCCATGGCCTCGCAGAACGCCGAGTAGGAGACGCCGTTATGCGTCCCAAGCTCGACCAGGATGCGGGGTGCGGCGGCGGCGACCAGCCAGTGCGCGAAGGGGACATGGCCATACCACGCACTCTCCAGCCCCAACCGCCGCGGCCGCAGGAACAGGGGCTCCAGCCCGGGCTGAGCGATCGCGTTCATGGCGGTGACGGGGGGGTTCGACAATCGCGGAATCCAGGTCTGCCTATACTTGCGGGGAGGGAGTGCCAGCTTTGGCCCGGGCAGGCAAACACCCCGCCGCCCGCGGCTCGCGTGGCGGGGCGAGGCAGAGCGGCCCGGCCTCGGTCGCCACCAGGTTCGGGTTCAGGAACGGGTCATGCTCCACCGCGTCGCCCCATTTCTCCTGCACCAGGGCCTGCTCGGACCGGAAGCGGGCGAGCTGGGCGGGATCGGCGGCTTCGAGCCCGCGGGTCACGGCCTCGCGGTGCATCAGGGTGGCGTGCGGCGTCCAGACCACGCGGAAGCCGGCGTGGCGGGCGGCCAGGCACAGGTCCACGTCGTTCCAGGTCACGGCCAGGCGTTCATCCATGCCGCCCAGCTGCGCCCAGACCGACTGGCGGATCGCCAGGCAGGCGGCGGTGACCGCCGACAGGTCGCGCACGCAGGCGAGCTGGCCGAGATAGCCGGGTTCGTCCGGCGCGGCGCCGCGGCCGACATGGGTGGCGCGGCCCTGCGGCCCCAGCAGGATGCCGGCATGCTGCACGGTGCCGGAGGGGTAGAGCAGGCGGGCGCCGACGATGCCCACGCCGGGGTCGGACATCTGCGCCACCATCGCAGCCAGCCAGCCCGGCTCCAGCACCTCGGTGTCGTTGTTCAGCAGCAGCAGGATGCTGCCGCGGGCCTGGGCGGCGGCGGCGTTGTTCATGGCGGCGAAGTTGAAGGGACCGGGGCGGCGCAGGATGCGGACGCGCGGGTCCTGCTCCAGTTCGGTAAGCAGGGCCGTGGCCTCGGGCGCGGTGCTGCCGTTGTCGACGACCAGCACCTCGATCTGCGGATAGTCGGTGCGGCGCAGCACGCCATCCAGGCAGGCGCGCAGCAGGTCGGCCCGGTCCCGCGTGGGGACGATGACCGTCACCAGCGGGGCCGGCACCGGCAGGCATGGCCCGGCGGAGCGCGCTGGCGGCACGAAGGGCGCGGGCGGTTCGGCGCGATGACAGAGGATGCGCGGCAGGTGCAGGATGCGCCGGTGGCCCGCGAGCGTGGCGGCGCGCGCGGCGAGTTCGGCCTGGGGCTGCGCTGCTGCAGCCGGGTCGAGCCTGGCGAGCAGGCTGGTGCGACAGACCGCGAGCTGGCCGATCAGCGCCGCGCCGCTGCCGGGCGAGAAGGCGGGCTTGAACCGGGGGGCGTGCCGGCCGCCGGCGTCCTCCACGTCCTCGTCGGTGAACACCAGGTCGATGTCCGGGGCCGCCGCGAACGCCGCCACCACGTCGCCCAGCGCCGAGGCCGGCAGGCGGTCACCGGGCGCCAGCCAGCAGGCCAGGGCGGAGGGCGCCGCCCGCCAGGATTGCCAGAGCGCGTCGCGGGTGACGGCCAGGATGCGGGGTTCCGCGGCGCAGATGCGGCGGATCGCCTCGGCGGACCAGGGGGAGGCGGTGTGGGCGCAGAGGTGCAGCCGCCATGCCGCATGGGCCTGCTGCTGCAGGCTGGCGATGGTCGCGAGCATGGCCTCGGCCTGCGTATCCCCGCCGATCATGGCGAGGCTGACGCAGGTCTGCGCGGCGTCCGGCGCTTCCGCCGTGGGGGCGGTTTCTCGGCCATAGGCCTGGACCCACATGCGGTAGGCCACCGGGTCGTCCGGCGCGGCGCCGGGGGCCAGGGCGGGCAGCAGCGGGATCCGTCCCTGTTCGAGTGCGATCGATGCCACGATGCCCAGAACCTCCGCCCGGCTGGCGTCCAGCGCCAGGCCCATCGCATGGGCGCCCGGTGCGGCGGCCTCGGACCCGAAGGCGTTGCGGCACAGGGCGGCGACGAAGGCGGGGGTGTCCTCTCCGGCATGACGCCGCAGGAACTCGGGGTGTGCCAGGAGGCTGGCAACCAGGTCCCTGGTCCCGCCGCCGTCGCGCAGCTGCTGCACGCCCTCGGCCAGCTCATGAACATCGGGGTCGCGGCCCAGAGCCGTGCGGAAGAGGCCGACAACAGGGGTGCCAAGGCGCCAGGTCTCGGGCAAGCTCGTAAAGATGCTCATCGAACGCGGTGTCGCTCCAGCTCTCCGGCGAGGCAATGGCGCACTCGAGCCGGCAATACCATCTCGAGCCTCGTGCGTCTGCCTACCACTTTAACCCCATCCGTCCCGTGTAGCTATCGAGGAGCGCCGCTTGCCTGAAGGTCATCTGATCCATCGCCTTGCCACCGCCTTCACCGCGCATTTCGTCGGCCATGCCGTGGCGGCCAGCAGCCCGCAGGGGCGGTTTGCCGAAGGGGCGGCGGTGCTGGATGGCCGGGTGCTGCGGGCGGCGGAGGCCTGGGGCAAGCAGATGTTCCTGGGGTTCGAGGGCGATGTCTGGCTGCGGGTGCATCTCGGCATGTATGGCATGTGGCGGTTTGCCGGGCCGGGCCTGGCGGAGCTTGGGCGGCGGGCGAAGGGCGGGGCGGCGGAGCAGGACGAGGAGGGGCGGCCGCTGCCCCGGGGCCAGGTGCGCCTGCGCCTGGCCACCGCCACCCATCTGGGCGACCTCAGCGGCCCCGCCGCCTGCGCCCTGCAGAGCCCGGCGGAAAAGGAGGCCAGCGTCGCTGCCATCGGGCCGGACCCGCTGCGCCCCGATGCGCGGCCGTCGCGCGCCTGGGACATGATCGCCGCCTCGGGCCAGTCGATCGGGCTGCTGCTGATGCGGCAGGATGTGGTGGGCGGCATCGGCAACATCTACCGGGCGGAGCTGCTGTTCCGCGCCCGCATCGACCCGCACCGCCCGGGCCGCGACATCACCCGCGCGCAGTGGACGGCGCTGTGGCGGGATGCGCGGGGGCTGCTGGCGGATGGGGTGCGCGATGGCGAGATCATCACCACCCGGCCGAAGCACCGGCCGGAGGATGCGCCGGTGGTGGGGCGTGGGCGGCGCTACGATGCGCGGTCCTATGTGGCGTTTCGCGGGGGTGAGCCGTGCCGGGTTTGTGGCACTCCCATCAAGGTGGAGGTGATGGCGGGGCGCAAGCTGTACTGGTGCCCGGGGTGCCAGACGCGGTAGCCCGCCCCTGTTCGCTTGTATGCGAGTGGCCTAGCGTTGGCGGCATACGAGCTGCTCGATTGGAGGACCGCCATGCCTGATCTCCCCGTTCCGAACCCGGCGCTGGAGCCTGGCGCCATCCCGGCGGAACCGCTGGCGCGCCGCGTTCCGCCGGAGGAGCTTCGTTCGCGCCGCTGGTTCGGACCCGCGGACCTGCGCAGCTTCGGCCATCGGAGCCGGGCCATGCAGATGGGTTACGCGCCGGAGGAGTGGACCGGCAAGCCGGTGATCGCGATCATCAATACCTGGTCCGACCTGCAGCCCTGCCACGCCCATTTCAAGACGCGGGTGGAGGACGTGAAGCGCGGCATCCTGATGGCGGGCGGGTTTCCGGTGGAGCTGCCGGCGCTCAGCGTGTCCGAGAGCTTCGTGAAGCCCACCACCATGATGTATCGCAACATGCTGGCGATGGAGACGGAGGAGCTGCTGCGCTCCCACCCCATCGACGGCGCCGTGCTGATGGGCGGCTGCGACAAGACCACGCCGGGGCTGCTGCTGGGGGCGACCAGCATGAACATCCCCTGCGTGTTCCTGCCCGCCGGGCCGATGCTGCGCGGCAACTGGGGCGGCAAGACGCTGGGCTCGGGCTCGGACAGCTGGAAGTACTGGGACGAGCTGCGCGCCGGCAAGATCACGGACCAGGACTGGCTGGGCGTGGAGGGCGGCATCGCGCGGTCCTACGGCACCTGCATGACCATGGGCACCGCCAGCACCATGACGGCGATTGCCGAGGCGGTGGGCATGGTGCTGCCGGGCGGCTCCTCCATGTTGGCGGCGGATGCCGGACACATCCGGCTGGCGAGCGAGAGCGGGCGGCGGATCGTGGACATGGTGTGGGAGGACCTGACGCCGCAGAAGATCCAGACCCGCGCGGCCTTCGGCAACGCGATCGCGGTGGCGATGGCGATGGGCTGCTCGACCAACGCCATCATCCACCTGATCGCCATGGCCAGGCGGGCCGGACAGGACATCGGGCTCAAGGAGTTCGAGTACTACAGCCGCCGGGTGCCGGTGATCGGCAACGTGCGGCCCAGCGGCAATGCCTACCTGATGGAGGACTTCTTCTATGCCGGCGGCATCCGCGGGCTGATGAACAACATCCGGGAGCACCTCGACCTGACGTGCATGACCGTGACCGGACGCACGCTGGGGGAGAACATCGAGGGGGCGAAGATCTACAATGACGACGTGATCCGCCCGACCTCGAACCCGATCTATGGCGAGGGCTCGCTGGCCGTGCTGACCGGCAACCTGGCGCCCGATGGCTGCGTCATCAAGCCCGCCGCCATGGAGCAGCGCTTCCTGAAGCACAGCGGCCCGGCCGTGGTGTTCGACGACTATCCCTCCATGAAGAGGGCGGTGGACGACGAGGGCTGGGACATCACGGCGGACCACGTGATGGTGCTGCGCAACGCCGGGCCGCAGGGTGGGCCGGGGATGCCGGAATGGGGGATGCTGCCGATGCCGAAGAAGCTGCTGAAGGAGGGCCATCGCGACATGCTGCGCATGAGCGACGCGCGGATGTCCGGCACGTCCTATGGCGCCTGCATCCTGCATATCAGCCCGGAGAGCTACATCGGCGGGCCGCTGGCTCTGCTGCAGACCGGGGATATCGTGACGCTGGACGTGGATGCCCGCACCATCAGCATGGACGTGCCGGAGGCGGAGCTGGCCCGGCGCCGCGCCGCCTGGGTGAAGCCCGAGCCGCGCTTCGAGCGGGGCTATGGGTTCATGTACACCAAGCATATCCAGCAGGCCAACGAGGGCTGCGACTTCGACTTCCTGCGCACCGAATTCGGCGCGCCCGTCCCTGAACCGGTGATCTACTGATGACGAACCCGGCCACCATCGAGAAGCTCCGCGGCGTCAGCACCGCGACCCTGGCCAGTGCCCTGTTCAAGAAGGGGCTGTTCAAGCAGATGATCCAGGACGTGGTGCCGCTGAGCCCCCCCAAGGGCGGCAGCATGGTCGGCCCGGCCTATACGCTGCGCTACATGCCGGCGCGCGAGGACCTGAACCCGATGACGGTGTTCCGCGACCATTCGCATCCGCAGCGCCGGGCCATCGAGGAGTGCCCGCCCGGTTCGGTGCTGGTGATGGACAGCCGCAAGGACCCGCGCGCGGCCTCGGCCGGCGGCATCCTGTGCACGCGGCTGATGGTGCGGGGCGTGGCGGGCGTGGTGACGGATGGCGGGTTCCGCGACTCGGCGGAGATCGGGCAGCTGGCGATGCCGTCCTACCACTGCCGTCCCTCGGCGCCCACCAACCTGACGCTGCACCAGGCCATCGACCTGCAGGTGCCGATCGGGTGTGGCGATGCGCCGGTGTTCCCGGGCGACATCATCGTGGGGGACATGGACGGGGTGATCGTGATCCCGGCCGGCATCGCGGACGAGATCGCCGTGGAAGCGGTGGAGATGACGGCCTTCGAGGACTTCGTGACGGAGAGGGTGCGCGGCGGGCAGCAGACGTTCGGGCTGTATCCGCCGACGGATGAGAGCAACCTGGTTGCCTTCGCCGCCTGGCGAAAGCAGCACGGGCGTTAAGCGCTCAGAGCAGGCCCAGGTCCCGGAAGCTGGTCCAGCGGCCGGTGCCGACGATGATGTGGTCGCGGACGGCCAGGCCCATGGTCTCCGCGGCCTGCTGTACCTGCCGGGTCATCTCCACGTCCTCGCGGGAGGGTTCGGGGTCGCCGCTGGGGTGGTTGTGCACCAGCACCACCGCGGCGGCGCCCAGCTGCAGGGCGCGGCGCACCACCTCACGCGGATAGACCGGGGTGTGGTTCACGGTGCCGGTGGCCTGGATCTCGTCGGCCTTCAGCATGCCGGCCTGGTCCAGGAACAGGATGCGGAACTGCTCCACCCGCTCCCGCGCCAGGGCGATGGCGAGGTATTCGGCCAGGCGGTCCGGGCTATCCAGCACCGGCGCCTGGGCCACGGCGGCGCGGGCCAGGCGGATGGCGGCGGCATGCACCAGCTTGATGGCGGCGATGCTGTGGGTGCCCAGGCCCGGCACCTGCCGCAGCTCCTGCTCCGGCGCCGCCAGGATCGCGGCATAGCTGCCGAAGCGGCGCAGGGCGGCGGCGGCGGTGGGCGCCGGGTCCGTGGGCAGGATGAAGCCGAGCAGGCGGGCGGTGAGGGCGGCCTCGTCCGGCCCTTTCGGCTTCGGCGGGCGGGCAACGCTGGCCGTGCTGGCGAGGGCGGCGAGCTGCTCCAGCGCGTCGAACTGGGTGGGGGAGAGCGCTTCGGCGAACCCGGTGGCCGCGCGGGGAGCTGCGGGCGTGTGCCAGCCCTGGCGCGGCTGCTCCGGCAGGGCGGCGCGGACCACCGTCTCGACCCGGTGGCGCAGTTCCGGCCAGTCCGCCTCCTGGCTGCTGCCGGCGGGGAACAGGCGGGCGGAGATGCCGGCGGGGTTTGCGTGGCTCTCGACGTTGATCCAGCCGGCGCCCGGCAGCGCGCGCAGGGCGGGCAGGGCGTTCGCCGGGGAGCCGAGCGCCGGGTCCACGTCGATCAGCGCATCGAAGGATGGCGGCGGCGGAGCTGCGGGAGCGGCGCTGCGCCAGGGCAGGCGCATCAGCACAGGCCGGACTTCCGCAGGCTGGTCCAGGTGCCGCAGCCCGTCACCACCAAGTCATGCAGCGCGACCGTCAGTGGCCCGGCGGCGCGTTGCACGTCGGTGAACAGCGCGCGGTCCGCCGGGGTCAGGCGCGGGCGGGTGGCGCCGTGCCGCACCAGCAGGACGGCGCTGGCGTGGTGGTCCAGCGCGTGGCGCAGCATGTCCCGCGGGAAGGCGGCGGGGTCGGGCGGACCGGGCCAGGCGGGTTCGGCGAGCAGCTGGTTGCGGCTGTTGAGCAGCAGCGCGGTGAGGCCCGGCGGATGCTGGGTGCGCGCGGCCGGGTCGATGTGCTGGATCAGCGCGTCCCAGCTGTCGAGCGTGGGGCGCTGCCGGGTCTCGGGGCGGGCCAGGTGGGTGGCGGAGTCCGTGACCAGGGCCAGGGCGGCGGCGGCGCGGGGCGGCAGGTCCAGCGCATCGGGCGTGGCGGCGAGGGCGGCGGCGAGGGTGCCGAAGCGGTTGATGAGCGATTTGGCGAGCGGCTTGGTGTCGCGGCGCGGGATGCCGAGGAAGAGCAGCATCTCGAGGATCTCGTAGTCGGCCAGGGCGGTCTCGTTGGCCAGCAGGCGGGTTCGCATGCGGCCGCGGTGGCCCTGGGGCCCGGTGCCCTGGAAGGCGGCGGCTGTGGGAAACGCGGCGGTTGTGGCCTGCTGCTGCATTGATCACCGTTCGGGTGTTTTACCCTCGCGATCATGTGAACGGAGTTTGCGGCGCACGCGCAAGTTGCATTTTCTGGATTCTTTCCCAGCCGCCTGCATCCTGGGGTGGTGGTGTTCGGATCAGACTTTAGGACGGCTGGGCAACCCATGGATCGGACTGCAAAAACAGTTTCCGGCCACGGGCCATGAAAATCTGCGCTGCGTCACGGCCAGGACATCCCGCAGCGTGGTGCCGAACCGCCAGTACGATGCACGGGCTTATGCTACCCCAGCACCAGGTCGTCCCGGTGCACGATCTCGTCGCGGCCGCGCCAGCCCAGGATCGCCTCGATCTCCTCCGAGCGGTGCCCGGCGATGCGGCTGGCATCGGCGCTGGCATAGGCGGTGAGGCCCCGGGCCAGGGTGGCGCCGGCCTGGTCCTGGATCAGCACGGAGTCACCGCGCTCGAAGCCGCCCTCAACGGCGCGCACGCCGGCCGGCAGCAGCGAGCGTCCATCCGCCAGGGCGCGGGCGGCCCCGGCATCCACCACCAGGCGGCCCGTGGGCTGCAACGACCCGGCGATCCAGCGCTTGCGCGCGGTGCGGCCCTCGGGCGCCGGCAGGAACCAGGTGCAGCGGGCGCCCTGCTCCAAGGCGCGGAGCGGCCGGTCCACCAGGCCCACGGCGATGGCCATGGCGCAGCCGGCCTGGGTGGCGATACGCGCCGCCACCAGCTTCGTGCGCATCCCGCCGCTCGAGTAGCCCGGCGGGGGATCGCCTCCCATGGCTTCGATCTCGGGGGTCAGGGCCTCGATGACGGGGAGGTGGGCGGCAGCCGGGTCACGCTTGGGGTCGGCGGTGTAGAGGCCGTCGATGTCCGACAGCAGCAGGAGCTGGTCGGCCTGCACCATCTCGGCGACGCGGGCGGCCAGGCGGTCATTGTCGCCGAAGCGGATCTCGGCGGTGGCGACGCTGTCATTCTCGTTGATGACCGGGATGCAGCCGAGGCCGAGCAGGGTGGTGAGGGTGGCGCGGGCGTTGAGGTAGCGGCGGCGGTCCTCGGTGTCCTCCAGGGTCAGCAGCAGCTGGGCGGCGGTGAGGTCCTGGCCGGCCAGCGCGGTGGACCAGGCCTGGGCAAGGCGGATCTGCCCCACGGCGGCGGCGGCCTGCTTCTCCTCGAGCCGGAGGCGGGGGTGCAGCAGGCCGAGCACGGGCCGGGCCAGGGCGATGGCACCGGAGGAGACGACGATCACCTGGGTGCCGCGGGCGCGGGCGGCGGCGATATCGGCGGCTACACCGTCCAGCCAGGCGAGGCGCGGCGTGGCGCCGTCCACCAGCAGGGCGCTGCCGATCTTGACAACCAGCAGCCTGGCGTCCTGCACCCGCGGCAGGGTGCAGGGGTTCGGGCTCATGCGGACCCGGCGGCTTCAGCCGTGGGGCTGGCGGAGGCGAGGCCGGACTTGTGCGCGTGCACGCGGTCCATCAGCGCGCGGAGTGTCTCCGGCAGGTGGGTGCCGGCGACGCCGGAGAGCAGCATCACCGGCTGGCCCGAGGCCTTCGCCAGCGCGGCCCGGCGGGCGCTGACCTCACGCGGGGTCATGGCGTCGATCTTGTTCAGCACCAGCAGCTCCGGCTTGTCGGCCAGGCCGCCGCCATAGGATTCCAGCTCCCGGCGGATGGTGCGCCAGGCCCTGGTGGGGCTGCTGGCAGTGCCGTCCACCAGGTGCAGCAGCACGGCGCAGCGCTCCACATGGCCCAGGAAGCGGTCACCCAGCCCGGCGCCCTCATGCGCGCCCTCGATCAGCCCGGGGATGTCGGCGATGACGAATTCCTCGCTGTGCGACAGGCGCACCACGCCGAGCTGCGGGTGCAGGGTGGTGAAGGGGTAGTCGGCGATCTTGGGCCGGGCCGCGGAGACGACGGAGAGGAAGGTGCTTTTGCCGGCATTCGGCAACCCGACCAGGCCCACATCGGCGATCAGCTTCAGCCGCAGCCACACCCAGCGCTCCTCGCCGGGGTAGCCCGGGGTGGACTTGCGGGGGGCGCGGTTGGTGCTGGTCTTGAAGTGCGCGTTGCCGTGGCCGCCGTCGCCGCCCTGGCACAGGGTGATGCGCTTGCCGGGCGTGTCGAGGTCCGCGAGCAGCGTCTCCTTGTCCTCGGCGATGATCTGCGTGCCGATCGGCACCTGGATCACCACGTCGGGCGCGCCGGCGCCGGTGCGGTCGCTGCCGGCGCCGTTGCCGCCCTTGGGGGCACGGAAATGCTGGGTGTAGCGGAAGTCGATCAGGGTGTTGAGGTTCTGGGCCGCGACGAAGATCACGTCGCCGCCCTTGCCGCCATTGCCGCCATCGGGGCCGCCGAACTCCATGTGCTTCTCGCGGCGGAAGGCGATCACGCCGTTTCCGCCATCGCCGGAGCGGGTGTAGATTTTCGCCTGGTCGAGAAACTTCATGGACTTGGGGGCCTAGAACGGAAAAGGGGGCCGGCTTGCGCCGACCCCCGGGGAACTCTCGAGGGCGGGAGGGTTACTCTGCAGCCTTCGGCAGCGCCTCGACGGAGACGTGCACCCGGCCCTCGGCGCGGTGGGTGAACTTCACGTGCCCGTCGGTGAGCGCGAAGATGGTGTGGTCGCGGCCGAGACCGACGTTCAGGCCCGGCTTCACCTTGGTGCCGCGCTGGCGGATGATGATGTTGCCGGCGATGACGGCCTCGCCGCCGAACTTCTTGACGCCGAGGCGGCGGCCGGCGGTATCGCGGCCGTTGCGGGACGAGCCGCCTGCTTTCTTATGGGCCATGGCTGAGTCTCCTTATGCGCTGACGGGTTCGGCGGCGGCGTGCTCGGCCGGGATGGCGGCTTCGCTGGCGGCAGGGTCGGCCTTCGGCTCGTCCTGGTGGCCATCGGCCATGACGCCGGCGATGCGCAGCACGGTGACGTGCTGGCGGTGGCCATTCTTGCGGCGGCTGTTCTGGCGGCGGCGCTTCTTGAAGATGATCACCTTGTCCAGGCGATCCTGCGCGATGACGGTGGCCGTCACGCTGGCGCCGGCGACCAGGGGAGCGCCGACGCTGGTGCCGCCGCCGCTGCTGCCGACCGCGAGGACATCGCTGAAGGTGATGGTCTCACCGGCGGAGCCCGGGAGCTTCTCGACCTTGATGACGTCGTTCGGTGAGACGCGATACTGCTTTCCGCCGGTGCGGATGACTGCGTACATCTGATGGATCCTGTGCGGCGGTTCCGAACCGGGTTCGGACGGCCCTTTTTGTGGACATGGGGTGCCGGCGGTTCGTTGACCGCCGGTCCTTGGAAGCGGGGTGTCTAGGCCCGGAGCCTGCATTTTGTCAAGGCTGGCTGGGCTGGGCGGACCAGGCGCGCCGCATGAAGCGCCGGGTCAGCAGGGTGGCGGCGATCAGCAGGCCGGCGGCCAGGCCCCACCAGGCGCCGGCGGCCCCCAGGCCCATGTGCATGGTGAGCCACCAGGCGGCCGGGAAGCCCACGCCCCAGTAGCCCAGCGTGGCGAGCGCGAAGGGTACCCGCGTGTCCCCCAGGCCGCGCAGGGCGCCGCCCGCCACGCTCTGCACGCCGTCCGCCACCTGGAACACCGTCGCGACGCCCAGCAGGCCGATGGCGATGGCGGTGGGTTCGGTGAGTGCCGGGTCGAGATACAGGCCGACGACGGCGGCGGGTGCGACCAGGTTCAGCAGCGCCGCCGCGACCTCGAACGCGGCCCCCAGCCCGATTGCCACCAGCCCGGCCCGGCGCGCGCCGGCATTGTCCAGCGCGCCGATGCAGCGGCCGACCCGGATGTTCGCGGCCTGGGCGATGCCGAGCGGGATCATAAAGGCGACCGAGATGACGCTGAGCGCCACCTGCTGCGCCGCCAGCGCCGCCGGGCCGAGCAGGCCGATGAGCAGGGCGACGGCGACGAACAGCCCGGTTTCCACGGCGAAGCTGCCGGCCACCGGCAGGCCGAGCGAGACCAGCGCCCGCAGCATGCCGGCCCGCGGCCAGGCCCACACCACGAAACGCCGCCCGGCCCGCCTGCCGTGCAGCAGGGCCATCAGCACGACGGCGCCGAGGCTGAGCACGATGACGGTGGCGAGTGCCGCGCCCTGCAGCCCCATCGCGGGCAGGCCCCAGCGCCCGTGGATCAGGCCGTAGCACAGGAGGCCGTTGGCGATCACCTCGCCCAGCGTGACCCACAGGATCAGCTTGCCGGCGCCCACCGCGGGCAGGAAGGCGCGCAGCATCCCCATGCCCAGCAGCGCTCCGGGCGTGGCCCAGCGCAGCACGCCGACATAGGCATCCACCCGGGCCACCAGCGCCGGCGGCTCGCCCACCGCCAGCAGCAGCGGCCCGGCGGCGCTGAACAGCGCGAAGCTCGGCACCACCAGCAGCACGGTGAGCAGCATGCCGGTCCAGTACAGCGCCGGCACCTCGTGCGCCCGGCCGGCACCCAGCGCCTGCGCCACCAGCACGCTCACGCCCGAGAGCATGCCCTGCAGCACCACCAGGACGGAGATCAGCAACGAGCTGCCCAGGCCGCCGGCCGCCAGCGCATCGCCGCCCAGGCCGCCCAGCAGCACGGTGTCGGTGACGCCCATGGCCATCTGCGCCAGCTGCGCCACGGCGAGCGGGGCGGCGAGGACCAGGGTTTCGGCGGCGTGCCGGAGCAGGGTTTGGGGCTGGCGGAGGGGGCCGTCCACGGCAGGAATCCAGATGGTGGGCGCGTGGTGTAGCAGACCGGGGCGGCGCTGGTGCATGACAGTCGGGCGGGGTCTGGGTCGCGTCTGCCACGATGTGCTTGTGCCGGCCCCAAGGAGACGATAGGCCGGAGCTGACAAGACCGGCGATACGCCGGGGCATCAAGACCCGAGGGAGCTGCCGCATGAACGTCGCCCTGTCGTCCAGCACCATGACATCGACCGGCTACATGACCGGGTTCGGCAATGGCTTCGAGACGGAGGCGCTGCCGGGCGCGCTGCCGGTGGGGCGGAACTCGCCGCAGCGCTGCGCCTATGGGCTGTATGCGGAGCAGCTGAGCGGCTCGCCGTTCACCGCGCCGCGGGCCACCAACGAGCGGAGCTGGCTGTATCGCATCCGCCCGACCGTGGCGCATTGGGGGGCGTTCCGCCCGATGGCACCCGGCCTGTGGCGCACGGCGCCGGATGCCGCGCCGCTGCTGCCGCCCGCGCCGATGCGGTGGGACCCGATCCCGCTGCCGGAGGCGCCCACCAGCTTTCTGGAGGGGGTGCGGACCATCACCACGGCGGGCGACGCCGGGTCGATGGCGGGGATGGGGAGCCATGTCTATGTGATCACCCGCTCGATGGTGGATGAGTATTTCTACAATGCGGATGGCGAGATGCTGTTCGTGCCGCAGCAGGGGGCGCTGCGGCTGTGGACGGAGTTCGGCATCATCGACGTGGCGCCGGGCGAGGTGGCCGTCATCCCGCGCGGGGTGAAGCTGCGGGTGGAGCTGCCCGGGGGGCCGGCACAGGGCGGGGCGGCACAGGGCGGGGCGCGCGGCTATCTGTGCGAGAATTACGGCGGCGGCCTGGCGCTGCCGGAGCGGGGGCCGATCGGGGCCAACTGCCTGGCCAACCCGCGCGACTTCATGACCCCGATGGCGGCCTATGAGGACCGCGACGCGCCCTCCCGCCTGGTGGTGAAGTGGGGCGGGGCGCTGTGGGAGACGGAGCTGGACCACTCGCCGCTGGACGTGGTGGCGTGGCATGGCAACTACGCGCCCTACAAGTATGACCTGCGCCGGTTCTCCCCGGTGGGGCCGCTGCTGTTCGACCATGCGGACCCCAGCATCTTCACGGTGCTGACCTCGGCCAGCGAGACGCCGGGCACCGCGAACATCGACTTCGTGATCTTCCCGGAGCGCTGGGCGGTGGCGGAGAACACCTTTCGCCCGCCCTGGTACCACATGAACGTCATGAGCGAGTTCATGGGGCTGATCTATGGCGCCTATGATGCGAAGGCGCAGGGCTTCGTGCCCGGCGGGTTCAGCCTGCACAACACCATGCTGCCGCACGGGCCGGACCGCGGCGCCTTCGAGGGCGCCAGCACCGCCGAGCTGAAGCCGCACAAGCTGGAGGGCACGATGGCCTTCATGTTCGAGACACGGTTTCCGCAGAAGGTGACGGCCTATGCCGCCGGGCTGTTGCAGGCGAGCTATGCCGGCTATGGCGCGGCGCTGGTGAAACGCTTCGATCCGACCCGGCCCTAAAGCTTGCAGCGGTGATCCTCGTCTTCGGCTCCATCAACGCGGACCTGATCTTTCATATGCAGCAGACGCCGCAGCCGGGTCAGACGCTGCTGGCGGAGACGCTGGTGATGCAGCCGGGCGGCAAGGGTGCCAACCAGGCGGCGGCGGCGGCGCGTGACGGCGCCGCGGTGCGCCTGGTGGGGGCGGTGGGCGAGGACGGGCTGGCCGGGATCGCGCTGCATGGGCTGGAGCGGGCCGGGGTGAACCTGGTGGACGTGCGGCGGCTGCCGGGCATCGCCACCGGCTGCGCCTCGATCTGCACGGACCAGGCGGGACGCAACCAGATCGTGGTGGCGCTGGGGGCCAACCAGCATGCCACGGCCGACCAGATCGACCCGGCGCTGCTGCGGCCCGGCGCCACGCTGCTGCTGCAGATGGAGGGCGACCCCGAGGCGATCGCCACCGTGATCCGGCGCGGGCGTGCGGCGGGGTGCCGCATCATCCTGAACCTGGCGCCCGCCGTGCCGCTGCCGACCGGCGTGCTGCGGCTGCTCGACCTGCTGGTGGTGAACGAGGACGAGGCGGAGACCCTGGCGGCGCTGCTGGGCTGCACGCGGGATGCCGGGGCGCTGCACGCGGCGCTGGGGGTGAGGGTGATCCGCACGCTGGGCGCGGAGGGGGCGGAGGCGGCGACCGCGGATGGCCAGGTGCATGTGGCGGCGCCCCGGGTGCGGGCGGTGGATACCACGGCGGCGGGGGATTGCTTCGTGGGCGTGCTGGCGGCGGCGCTGGAACGGGGGCTCGACCTGCCGGATGCGATGCGCCGGGCCTGCACCGCGGCGGCGCTGGCCTGCACCGTGGCCGGGAGCCAGCAGAGCCTGCCGGACGCTGCCGCGATCGACGCGGGCGTGGGGCCTTGATCGAGCGGATCGCAGGGTGGAAGAGCGAAGCGCCTTCCACCTCCTGGGGCGGCGTTTGCCGAACGATGGCGGAGGGCGCTCCGCTGTTCCGCGCTACGGCATTGATGCTGGCGGGGATTGGGCGGCGGGGTCCGCGGTGCGGGTGTAGGGGCCGAGGAACAGGTCGCCCATGGCCCAGCGGCGGCGATAGGTGATGTGGCGCTGAACCAGGTGGTGCGCGCGGTCGTGCAGCAGGTGGCAGCGCTGGCACAGGGCGCGCAGGTTGCCCAGGCGGTTGTTGGCCGGGTTGCTGTCCAGGTGGGCGGCGGCCAGCACCACGCGGGTGGTGCGGAGCCGGGTGGCCTCCACCAGGTCCGGCCAGGCGGCGGGGCGGCCGCGGCGGTCGCGCCAGGTGGCGGCCTCGGCATCGAACCAGCGGCCATCGGGCAGGCAGCGCAGCGCGGTCAGGTGCGGGCGGCGGCAGCTTTGGCAGCGGCCGCCCGCACGCTCGAAGCGCACCTGCCGGCTGATGGCGGGCCAGTCGCTGGGATAGAGGTGGCGGAACTCGGGGCGGATGGGCATGGCTGGGCCTTGGGGGATGCGCGGCGGTGTGATGGGGCGTCGCTAGACGGCGGCGGCCACGGGCGGGTCGTAGGCGCGGATGGGCGGCAGGTTGCCGCGGAACGCCTCCACCTCCACCGTGGTGAGCTGCCCCGTGCAGCCCTGGGCGAGGCCGGAGGTGCCGACGTCGCGGGTGAGCACGTTGGGGTTGCCGTGGACGCAGAGGGATTGCGCTTCCTCGGGGTCCGCCGGGTCATACCAGGCGCCGGTGGGCAACTGGATGACGCCGGGGCGGATGCCGTCCGTGAGGCGCACGGCGGCCAGGCAGGCGCCGCGCTCGTTGAACAGGCGGACGATGTCGCCATCCCTGATGCCGCGGGGCCCGGCGTCGTCCGGGTGCATGCGCGCCACCTCGCGGCCGCGGTGCTTGGCCGCCAGGCTGTGGCCGCCGAAATCGAGCTGGCTGTGCAGGCGCGTGGTGGGCTGGTTCGACACCATGATCAGCGGGGCGGCACGGCTGGGGGCATCCACGGCGGGCAACCAGGTGGGATGGCCCGGGCAATCCGCCTCGTTGAACCCGGCGATGGTCTCGGAATGGATCTCGAGCTTGCCGCTGGGGGTGCGGAGGGGCTTCGCATCCGGGTCCGTGCGGAAGGCGCGGAGGTTGCCGCCGTCATCCTCCTGCTGCGGCAGGTCGAGCCCGCCCGCCGCCCAGAACGCATCGAAGGATGGCGCGGGGTGCCCGGCAGCGGCGAGGGCGGCCTGGGTGGGGGCGTAGAGATGCTCCAGCCACTGGCGCACGCTGCGGCCCTCGGTGAAGGCCTGGGTGGCACCCAGGCGCTCCGCTAGGCCGGCGAAGATGGCGTAGTCGTCCCGCGCCTCGCCATAGGGTTCGGCCACCTGGTGCATCGCGACCAGCAGCGGGTCGTTGGAGCTGCCGCCGATGTCCTCGCGCTCCAGCGTCATGGTGCAGGGCAGGACGATGTCGGCGTGGCGCGCCGTGGCGGTCCAGGCGAGTTCGTGCACCACCAGCGTGTCCAGCCGCGCGAAGGCCCGGCGCAGGCGGTTCAGGTCCTGGTGGTGGTGGAACGGGTTGCCGCCGGCCCAGTAGGCCAGGCGGATGTGCGGATAGGTGCGGGTCTGGCCGTTGTAGCGGTATTGCGTGCCGGGGTTCAGCAGCATGTCGGCCACGCGGGCGACCGGGATGAACTCGGCCACCGCGTTCTTGCCCTGCGACAGGGTGGGGAGGGGGGCGGCGTTGAAGCGGCGGCCGTAATAGCCCAGGGCGCCCAGGCCATAGCCGAAGCCGCCGCCGGGCAGGCCCACCTGGCCCAGGGCGGCGGCCAGCACGGCGCCGGCCCAGACCGGCTGCTCGCCATGGCGGGCGCGCTGCAGCGAGTGCGCCACGGTGATGAGGGCGCGGCTGCCGTGCAGGCGCCGGGCCAGGGCGGCGATGGTGCCGGCGGGGATGCCGGTGATGGGGGCGGCCCAGGCGGCGCTTTTCGGCTGGCCGTCGGTTTCGCCCAGCAGGTAGCGCTGGAACACGGGCCAGCCTGCGGTGTAGCGGTCGAGGAAGGCGCGGTCGTGCAGGTTCCCGGTGACGAGGGTGTGGAGCAGGGCGAGCATCAGCGCGATGTCGGACCCGGGGATGCAGCTGATCCACTCGGCCCCGGCCTCCGCCGGCAGGTCGTCCTGCAGCGGGCCGATGGTGATGAACTCGCAGCCGCGGGCCCGGGCGCGCTCCATGCAGCCGCGCTCGACGTGCTGGCTGATGCCGCCGCCGGCCACCATGCTGTTCTTGAGCGCCATGCCGCCGAAGGCCAGCACGATCTCGGAGTGGTCCGCCACCTGGTCCCAGGAGACGTTGCGCTTCACCAGGTCCTCGTAGCTGCCGATGATGTGCGGCACGAGCACGGAGGAGGCGCCGGAGCTGTAGCTGTTGACGGAGCGGACGTAGCCGCCCATCGCGGTGTTGAGGAAGCGGTGCACCTGGCTTTGCGCATGGTGGAAGCGCCCGGCGCTGGACCAGCCGTAGGAGCCGCCGTACACGGCCGCGGGGCCGTGCTGCGCCCGCACGCGGGCCAGTTCGTTGCCCAACAGGTCGAGCATGTCTGTCCAGGGGAGGGCCACGTAGTCGTCGCGGCCGCGGCGTTCATCGGGGCCGGGCCCGCGTTCGAGCCAGCCGCGGCGGACCATGGGCTGCGCGATGCGGGCCTGGTGGCGGAGCGCACCCGGGAAGTTCTCGATCAGGCGGTTCGGGTCCGGGTCAGCGGGATGCGGGCGGACGTCGAGCTTGCCATCCTGCCAGCGGGCGGAGAACACGCCCCAATGGGCGGTGTGGGGGCGGAAGGGGGCTTCTGCGTCGGCAGCCGGTTGCATCGTCGGGGCCTCGTCGCTGGATGATGGTTTGGTGATAGGGCAGGCGGGTTGCGGGTGCAAAGGGCCCTTGCCCGCGAAACCCGGCTGGCCTATTGGGTTCGCCGGCACGGAGAGGTGGCCGAGCGGCTTAAGGTGGCGGTCTCGAAAACCGTTGTAGGGTTAAACCTACCGTGGGTTCGAATCCCACCCTCTCCGCCAGCTACCCGCGCCGTTCCTGGGCTCTAGACTCCGGCTCCTCGCGGTCGGTTCACGCCAGGTCTGCGGCCATGCGCGTCAGAAACATTCCGGCCTGTCCTGGAGGAACGCAAAGAACCCCGCCGTGATGCCCCGGCCGCTTCCTCCCACGCCGCAGTCGGGCTTGCTCGCCGCTTGCTGTGGCGCCGGAGGCGGTGACGGTGCTGGTGCGCAACCTGCAAGGACTGCGAGCGCGATCGCCGCGGTCCACCAGCGGGGGGAGAGGATCAAGAGGGGGTTGCCTGGTGATGCAGCTGCGTGCCGGGTCGGCCCGTTTGCGATGCAGGCCATCCCCGCCATCCCGCGCGAAGGCGGGGGGCGTGGGCAGGATGATGAGAGCGACGACCGTGGGGTTGGCATGGAGCCTCCTGCTGTCGTGGCAGGGTGACAGACGGGCGAACGATGGCAAGATGGCACGAGGCGCCAGCAGCCCGCACGGCGAAGATCGACGCGACCTTCCCGGGCAGCCATGTGGACGAGGCCCCATCAGGACCAGCCGCCGCAGCGCTTCGACAGGACGGTTCCGGAAGTGCTTAGCTTCGGCAGGCACTGCATGAAGGACGCTCGTATGACCGCATCGATCTTCTCCGGCGTGATCCCCGCGCTGATGACCCCCTGCACGCCCGAGCGCTCGCCCGATACCGCCGCGCTGGTCCGCAAGGCCCGGCAGTTGATCGCCGCCGGCATGTCCGCCGTGGTGTACTGCGGCTCCATGGGAGACTGGCCGCTGCTGACCGATGCGCAGCGCATGGCCGGGGTGGAGGCGCTGGTGAAGGCCGGCATCCCCGTGATCGTCGGCACCGGCGCCATCAACACCGCATCGGCCGTGGCCCATGCCGCGCATGCGCAGGCGGTGGGCGCGCGTGGCCTGATGGTGATCCCGCGCGTGCTGTCCCGCGGGTCCTCCCCGGCGGCGCAGCGGGCGCACTTCAAGGCCATCCTGTCCGCGGCGCCCGACCTGCCGGCGGTGATCTACAACAGCCCGTACTATGGCTTCACCACCCGCGCCGACCTGTTCTTCGCGTTGCGGGCCGAGCATCCGAACCTGGTGGGGTTCAAGGAGTTCGGCGGCCCGGCCGACCTGCGCTATGCCGCGGAGAGCATCACCGGCAGCGCGGAGGGCGTGTCGCTGATGATCGGGGTCGACACCGCCGTGGTGCACGGCTTCGTCAATTGCGGCGCAACCGGCGCCATCACCGGCATCGGCAACGTGCTGCCCACCGAGGTGCTGCACCTGGTCAAGCTGGCGCAGGCCGCCGCCCGGGGCGATGCCGAGGCGCGGATGCGGGCCATCGAGATGGAGGCCGCCTTCGCCGTGCTGTCCTCCTTCGACGAGGGCGTGGACCTGGTATTGTTCTTCAAGCACATGATGGTGCTGAACGGTGACGCCGAATACACCCTGCATTTCAACGAGACCGACGCGCTGAGCCCGGCCCAGCGCGGCTATTGCGAGACGCAGTTCACCCTGTTCAACGCCTGGTATGCCGAGTGGTCCAGGCTGCCGGGCGCCGTGCAGGCCCACCGCCCCAACGCACCGGCGGCCCGGCTGAGCGCGGCCTGACCGCCTGGCCGCTCCCTGCATGGCGGCAATGACGGACGTGGTGGTGGTCGGCGCGGGCGTCGTCGGCCTGTCCGCCGCGATTGCCTTGCAGGACCTTGGTTTTGCGGTGCGGGTGCTGGACCGGGAAGGTCCGGCGGCCGGGGCCTCGGCGGGCAATGCGGGGGCGTTCGCGTTCACGGATGTATTGCCGCTGGCCTCGCCGGGCCTGCTGCGGAAGGCGCCGCGCTGGCTGCTGGACCCGCTGGGGCCGCTGTCGATCCCGCCCGCCTATGCGGCGCGGATCACGCCCTGGATGTTCCACTTCTGGCGGGCCTGTGCGCCGGGCCGGGTGGCGGGTGCGACGGCGGCGCAGACCGCGCTGATGGACCTGTCCAGGGCCGAGCTGGAGCCGTTCCTGGCGCAGACCGGCACCGCCGCCATGCTGCGACGCGCGGGCAACCTGGAGCTGTACGAGGGCGAGGCGCAGTTCCGCGCCGGCCTGCCCGGCTGGGCGGCGCGGGAGCGGCACGGGATCGCGTTCGAGCATCTGGACCCCGCCGGCATCGCCGAGCGCCAGCCCGGCCTGTCGCCGCGCTTCACCCACGGCACCTTCACCCCCCGCTGGTATTCAATCGCCGACCCCGGGCTCTACGTGCTCGCTCTGGCCGAACACGTCCGCGCCCGGGGCGGCGTGATCGAGCGGGCGGCAGTGTCCGCCCTGCGGCCGCTGGAGGATGCGGTCGAAGTGGCGACGGCTTCGGGCACGCGGCGCGCCGGGCACGTGGTGCTGGCAGCTGGCGCCTTCTCGCACCAGGTGGCGGCCACGCTGGGCGAGCGCATCCCGCTGGAGACCGAGCGCGGCTACAACACCACCCTGCCGCCCGACGCCTTCGACCTGCGGACGCAGCTGACCTTCGGCGGCCATGGCTTCGTGGTCAGCCGGCTCTCCACCGGCATTCGCGTGGGTGGGGCGGTGGAGCTGGCGGGGCTGAGGCGGCCGCCGAACTTTCGCCGGGCCGAGGCGATGCTGCGGAAGGCGCGGGCGTTCCTGCCGGGGTTGCGGCCCGGGGGTGGGGTGCAGTGGATGGGGTTCCGGCCCTCGCTGCCCGACAGCCTGCCCGCCATCGGCCGGGCGCGGGCCACGCCGCGGGTGGTCTATGCCTTCGGGCATGGCCATCTCGGCCTCACGCAATCCGCCGGCACCGCGCGGCTGGTGGCGGAGCTGGTGCGTGGGGTGCCGCCGGCCATCGACCTGGTGCCGTTCTCGCCGCAACGCTTTTCCTGAGGAGCCGCCATGGCCAGCCACACCTTCTCCTGCCTCGACGGCCATACCTGCGGCAATCCGGTGCGCCTGGTCTCGGGCGGCGGCCCGGTGCTGCGCGGCGCCACCATGCTGGAGCGGCGGGCGCATTTCCTGCGCGAGTTCGACTGGATCCGCACCGGGCTGATGTTCGAGCCGCGGGGGCACGACATGATGTCCGGCTCCATCCTGTATCCGCCGACGCGGGAGGATTGCGACGTGGCGGTGCTGTTCATCGAGACCTCGGGCTGCCTGCCCATGTGCGGGCACGGCACCATCGGGACCGTGACGATGGGGATCGAGCATGGGCTGATCACGCCGCGGGCGCCGGGGCGGCTGTCGATCGACGCGCCGGCGGGCAAGGTGGACATCACCTATCGCCAGGAGGGGCGGTTCGTGGAGGAGGTGCGGCTGACCAACGTGCCAGGCTACCTGCATGCGGAGGGGCTGACGGTGGAGGTTGAGGGGCTGGGCGAGGTGGTGGTGGACGTGGCCTATGGCGGCAACTTCTACGCCATCGTGGAGCCGCAGGGCTGTTTCCGCGACATCGCCGACCATTCCGCAGGGGAGCTGATCGGCTGGAGCCCCCGGCTGCGTGTGGCGCTGAACGCCAGGTACAGCTTCGTGCATCCCGAGCACCCCGAGATCCGGGGCCTCAGCCATATCCTATGGACCGGTGCGCCCACCCGGCCCGGCGCCCATGCCCGCAACGCCGTGTTCTACGGCGAGAAGGCGATCGACCGCTCGCCCTGCGGCACCGGCACCTCGGCGCGCATGGCGCAGCTGGCGGCCAAGGGGAAGCTGCGCGTGGGCGACGCGTTCGTGCATGAATCGATCATCGGGTCGCTGTTCCACGGCCGGGTGGAGGCGGCGGCTCGGGTGGGCGAGCGGGCGGCGATCATCCCCTCCGTGGCGGGCTGGGCGCGCATGACCGGTTTCAACACGATCTTCATCGACGACCGCGACCCCTTCGCGCACGGGTTTGTCGTCCGCTGAGCCGGCGCCCTAGGCCCCTACGCCCCCACGCCGAACGGGTCATCGACGGAGCGGCAGGGCTCGGTGAACCAGCGCGGGCCTTCCGCCGTCATGGTCACGATGTCCTCCAGCCGGACGCCGAACTCGCCGTAGATGCAGATCATCGGCTCGATGGAGAAGCACATGCCGGGAGCGAGCGGCGTCATGTTGCCGCGCACCATGAACGACTCCTCGTGCACGTCCATGCCGATGCCGTGGCCGGTGCGGTGCGGCAGGCCCGGCACCTTGTAGCCGGGGCCGAACCCGGCTGCGACGATCTCGCCCCGGGCACCCGCATCCACCGCCTCGCACGGCGCGCCCAGCCTTGCCGCACGGAACCCGGCCCACTGCGCCCGCAGCTCCAGGTCCCAGATCTCGCGCTGCCGCGGGGTGGGCTCGCCGTAGATGTAGGTGCGGGTGATGTCGGAGCGGTAGCCTTCGATGAGGCAGCCGATATCCACCAGCACCATGTCGCCATCCACCAGCGTCTGCGCATAGGGCACGCCGTGCGGATAGGCCGTGGCCTCGCCGAACTGCACGGCGCGGCTGGCCGGGGTGCCGCCCAGCCTGCGGTGCGCGGCGTCGATGAAGCCCTGCACCTCCGCGGTGCCCATGCCGGGGGCCAGGCAGCGCGCGGTGGCCTGGTGGACCCGCATGGTGATGTCCATGGCGACCTGCATCAGCGCCACTTCCGCCGCGGACTTTACCTGGCGGCAGGCGGCGGTGACGGAGGTTGCGGAGACGAAGCCGAAGCTGTTGCCGGCCCGGCGCAGCCCGTCCACGGTGAAGAAGGGGGCCGCCGGGTCGAGCGCGATGGTGCCGCTGTCGAGGCCCTTGCTGCGCACGGTCTCGATGACCAGGGCGGTCGGGTCCTCGTGCTCCTCCCAGCAGCGGACGTCGGCGCCGAAGCGGATCAGCTCGCGGGTTTTCGGTTCCTCGAAGGTGGGGCTCAGGTAGCTGATCTCGCCATGCGCCGGGATGACGGCGCCGTGCAGGCGCTCGGTCAGCTTCAGCTCGATGCCGGTGAAGTAGCGCAGGTTGGTGGAGGTATCGAGATACAGCGCGTCGATGCCGTGGGCCCGCATCAGCGCCTGCGCCTTGGCGATGCGCGCCTGGTATTCCGGGATGCCGATGGGCACCACCGCCTCGGTCATCGGCGTCATCCGCGCCAGTTCGGCCTCGAAGCCCGATCCGCCAACACCCTGCACCATGTTCGTTCCCCTCCGGCGTCCGATAGTCTCGCCTTATTTTTGCGCTGCACAAGGTGGGCGTCCTGTGCGACGCTGGCGCAATGGAGTTGGGCCGCACCGATCGAGGCGAATGGCTGGGACGCGCGGCCACCGGTGTGCTGGTCGCGCTGGGCGTCGTCGCGATCTTTCTGCCGCTGGTGCTCACCACCTATCTGAGCGTGTTCGACGAGACGCTGATCTCGTTTCCGCCGCGCGGCTACACGCTGGCCTGGTATGGCGGCATCATCCCCACCTTCGGCGGCGCGCTGCGCACCAGCCTGGTCACGGCGCTGCTCGCCACCGCGGTGAGCGTCGCGGTCGGCGTGCCCGCCGCCATCGGGCTGACCCGGCGCCGCTTCCGCGGCCGGGGCGCCATCAGCACGCTGCTGCTGGCGCCGCTGACCATTCCGGGGGTGGCGATCGGCCTCGGCATCTTCGTGCTGGCGGTGCTGATCGAGGAGCGGACGGAGCTGGCGCTGGGCGGCAGCCGCGGCCTGCTGGTGGCGGCGCACGTGCTGATCACGCTGCCCTGGGTGGTGCGGCTGTGCCTGGCGGCGCTGGCCAACAACGACCGCGCGGCGGAGGAGGCGGCGGCCAGCCTGGGTGCCGGGCCCCTGCGGGTGATCTGGCGCGTGACGCTGCCGGCGATGCGCGGCGGCATCGTGGCCGGGGCGCTGTTCGCGTTCATCGTGTCGTTCGAGAACCTGGAGATGACGCTGTTCCTGACCGCGCCGGGCATGACGACGCTGCCGATCGCGGTGCTGTCGTATCTGCAATACCACATCGATCCGCTGGTGGCGGCGGTGGCGGTGGCGCAGGTGGTGCTGGTGGGTGGTGCGCTGATGCTGATGAACCGCTACGTGCCGGTGGCGCGGGCGCTCACGTGACCAGGATGGCGTGGGCATGAGCACCTTGACGCTGCGCCGGCTCGGGAAGCGCTACGGCACTGCGGTCGCGGTGGAGGATGTCAGCCTGGAGGTGGCGGAGGGGGAGATGATCGTGCTGCTCGGCCCTTCAGGCTGCGGCAAGACCACGACGCTGCGGATGATCGCCGGGTTCGTGGAGGCGAGCGGTGGGGATGTCCTGGTGGATGGCCGCTCCATCCTCGCGCTGCCGCCGCATCGGCGCGACCTGGGGCTGGTGTTCCAGAGCTATGCGCTGTTCCCGCACATGACGGTGGCGCGCAACCTGGGCTTCGGGCTGGAGATGCGGGGCATGAAGCCGCCCGCCATCGCCGCCCGGGTGGAGGCGATGCTGCAGCTGACCCGGCTGGAGGCGCTGGCCGGGCGCTACCCGCGCGAGCTTTCGGGCGGGCAGCAGCAGCGGGTGGCGCTGGGCCGGGCGCTGGCGATCGAGCCGCGGCTGCTGCTGCTGGACGAGCCGCTGTCCAACCTCGATGCGGCGTTGCGCGGGGCGGTGGGGCGCGACATCCGGCTGATGCAGAGGAGCGGCGGGCTCACCACGCTGATGGTGACGCATGACCAGGACGAGGCGATGGCGATGGCCGACCGCCTGGTGGTGATGCGGGAGGGCCGCGTGCAGCAGGTGGGCACGCAGGAGGACCTCTATGAGCGTCCGGTCAATGCTTTCGTCGCGGGCTTCATCGGCCACAGCACCATGCTGACCGGGACCATCGGCGACGGGCGGCTGGCCACGGGCGGCGCCGTGCTGCATCTCGCCGGCGCCTATCCGGGTGCCGCGGGCCCGGCCACGCTGGCGCTGCGGCCCGAACGGCTGAGCGTGGCGCGGCCGGGGCTCGATGGACCCGGCACCGTGCAGGGCACCGTGCGCCTGGCCAGCTATCTGGGCGCCACCCGCGAGTATCTGGTGCAGATCGCGCCGGACCTCGACCTCATCGTGCATGACGGCACGGGGCAGGGGAGCGCCCGGTCGGCTGGCACCCTGCCCGGGCCCGGCACGGCGGTGACGGTTTGCTGGGACACCCGCGCCGAACGGGTGTTCGATGCCCAGGACACGCCGATGACTGCGGATTTCACTTCCACACAGACGAGGATCGCCAGCGATGCATGACCGTTCCTTCACGCCTTCCCGCCGGGTTGTCCTGGCCGGGGCCACCGCCGCGGCCGGGCTCGGCCTGATCCGCCCGGCCCATGCCGAGGACCAGGTGGTGATCGCCACCTGGGGCGGCGACTATGCCAACCTGCTGCGCAACAACGTGGAGGAGCCGATCCTCAAGCCCGCCGGCATCACGGTGGTGCAGGATATCGGCGACGAGGACCCGCGGGTGGCGAAGATGTATGCGCAGCGCCGCCTGCCGCGCGGCTCGGCGGACGTCGTGTGTCTGCAGGCCGTGCGGGCGCACGAGGTGGGGCAAGCCGGGCTGCTGGAGACGCTGGACGCCACCAAGGTGCCGAACCTCGTCCATGTGCTGCCGAACCTGCGCGCCTCGTTCTATGCGCCGCACATCTGGAGCCCGCAGGTGCTGATCTATAACCCCGACAAGGTTGCGGCGCCGCCGGTGACGTTCACGGACCTGCTGGACCCGAAGTGGAAGGGCCGGGTGGGCGTGGGCGACATCAACTACATGTACGTGATGATGGCCGCCGCGCTGGCCGCCACCGGCGACGTGAACAAGGTGGACCACGAGGACACCAGAGCGCTGGCGCTGAAGCTGAACAGCAACGGGCTGCGGCTGTATCCGTCCACGGACTCGATCGGCGCCGGGCTGAAGTCGGGCGAGATCGACGTGGGGCTGATGTGGCATGCCCGCGTGGTGATGTGGCAGAATGCCGGCATCCCGGTGAAGGCGTCGTTCCCGAAGGAGGGTTCGGTCCTGTATATCTCCGGCATGGTGGTGCCGAAGAACGCGCCGAACAAGGATGGCGCCTACAAGTACCTGAATGCCATGCTGACGCCCGCCGCCCAGACGCGGTTCGCCGAGCGCATGGGGTATGAGAGCACGGTGGACGACACCAGGCTGGAGGGCAAGATCGCCGAGCAGCTGGCGCTGCCGACCTCGGGCTTCACCATGCACCCGCCGAACTACGAGATCACCGGGAAGCTGCAGGGCGCCACCTCCGAATGGTGGAAGAAGAACATGCAGAAGGCATGATCGCTGCCGGATCCGGGACGCGGCGGGGGGCGGCGGCGCTGCTGTCCCCGGCGATGCTGGTGGTCACCGTCATGCTGCTGGCGCCGCTGCTGCTGGTGCTGCGGTTCAGCCTGAACCAGTACGACGCCACCGAGCTGATGATCGAGACGGTGACGCCGGCGAACTACCTGCGATTCGTGTCCGACCCGTTCTATCTCGGCGTGCTGCGCACCACGCTGGGCGTGGCGGCGGTCTCCACCGCGCTGTGCCTGGCGCTGGGGCTGCCCATCGCCTACCGCCTGGCGCGGATGCGCAGCCGGTGGAAGTCCGCCTGCATGCTGCTGCTGGTGCTGCCGCTGTTCATCGGCAGCACCATCCGCATGGTGGGGTGGATGATCCTGTTCGCGCATGGCGGGCTGGTGGACAGCGCGGTGCGACTGGTGTCCGGGCGGGGCATGGAGCTGATGTACACCTCGTTCGCCGTGGTGGTGGGCATCGTGTCCATCAACCTGCCGGTGGTGGTGCTGACGGTGCAGAGCACGATCGAGACCATCGACCCGCGGGTGGAGGAGGCGGCGCAGAGCCTGGGTGCCGCGCCGGGCCGTACCTTCTGGCACGTGGTGTGGCCCCTGGCGCTGCCCGGCACCGCGATCGCCGGCATCCTGTGCTTCATCCTGGCGATGAACGCCTATGCGACGCCCTACCTGCTGGGCGGCCCACGGTTCCAGATGATGGCGCCGCTGCTGTACTGGGAGTTCAGCACCAACAACAACTGGCCCTTCGCCAGCGCCATGGCGCTGCTGCTGATGGGCACGACCCTGGTGCTCACCGCGGCGAGCAACTTCTTGATCCCGCGCCGCTACCGGGGCTGAGCCGGGCTCGACGCGGGTGCGGTGACGTTCCGCAGAGCCCGCGACGCTTTCTCCGTTGTTTCCGGGGCCAGCTGTTCGTCGATCCGGCTGCGGAAGCGGGCTTCGGTGAAGTTGTCCTCGAACACCTTGCGGGCGGCCGCCTGGATGGCCGGCCACCTGGTGCGATCGGTGATGGCGATGGTGAGTGCCCTGGCGATATCGCCGGGTCCGCTGGTGGTGGGCACATAGCCGGAGACGCGGTCGCGGAGATAGGCGGAGGTCCCGACCGCGCGGCTGCAGACCAGGATCTTGCCATTGGCCAGTGCGTCCAGCGAGACCAGGGGCAGGGTATCGTCGCGGGAGGGGCACAGCACGATGTCGGATTGCGCCATGTTCTCGGCATAGCCCTCGAGCGTCAGCGTGCCCAGGTGCTGCACGAACTCGTCCTCATCCAGATCCAGCAGGTGGCTGTGGAAGACCGGGTCGTTGATCCGGCCGGCGAAGCGGAACTCGCACAGGTCGCGCACGGCCTTCGGCAGCAGCTGGATGGCGAGCAGCGCCAGGTCCTGCCCCTTGCGCGGCTCGTAGGTTGCCATGACGGAGACGACGATCCTGTCGTGCCTTGCCGTGTCCGGCGCCAGACTGGAGGGCTCCACGCCATATTCGATGACGGTGGCGGTGACGCCGAGCGGCCGCAGCGCCTCAGCGGCCATGCGGCTGCCGGCCCAGATGGTGGCGGATTTCGCCTCACGCCCCAGCTCCGGATGGATGCGCGCGAGGTGATCGATCAGCATGGTCTCGTGAATGTACCAGAACACCCTGGTCGTGGGTGCCAGCTGGTTGATCACGGGCCAGGTGACGATGGTGTTGGCGATCACGGCATCGAAGCTGCTGGCCAGCGAGAAGAAGGCGGGGCTCGCGCCCGAGGTGCACAGCGGGTCGATCAGCACGTCGGCGCCGATCGCGAGCAGGCGCTTGCGGAACGGCCCATCCTCCGGGGACACGACCAGCACGTAGTCGCCGCGGGCGCGCAGGTGCGCGGCGATGTCATAGGCCACCTTTGGCGCGCCGCTGCCGGAGAGGTCGTGCGACACGATCAGGATGTCACGGCCGCCATCGCCGGCACCGCGCCTGCCGACATGCAGTTCGTAGGGTTCCATCGAATCGATGAAGGCGATGTCGCGCATCCCCGGTGGGAAGTAGGGGTCGTAGGCGCAATAGGCGCCCCAGCGCCGCAGCAGGAACAGGTCCGCCTTGTCCTTCCGCGCCGGCTTTCTCTTCTGCAGCTTCTTGGCGGCGCCGATCGACAGATGGCCGATATGCGTCAATGCCGTGTGCGGGGTGTAGACGCAGCTGAGGCCGGCCTCGCGCACCTTGAAGCACAGGTCCACGTCGGAATGGGCGATGGGGACGTTCACCGCGTCGAAGCCGCCCACCGCCTTGAACACCTCGGCCTTGATCGCCAGGCAGGCGCCGCAGATCAGCGACACCTCGCGCGTGCATTGAGCGAAGCCGAAATGCGCGTTCGTCGTGTCCGGGAAGGTGTGGAAGGCGGTGCCGACCAGGCCGCGCACGCCTGTCACCATGCCGCCATGCTGGATCGCGCCGTTCTCATACAGCAGCTTCGGCCCGGCGATGCCCACGCCGGGCAGGCTCAGCACCTCCAGCACCACGTCCAGCCAGTCGGGGTCCGTCACCCGCACGTCGTCGTTGAAGAACACGACATACTGGCCGAGGGCAGCGGCGGCGCCCACGTTGCACTTGTCGGAGAAGTTGTAGGGCTTGTCGTAGGGGACGTAGCGCACGGTGTCCGAGGTGAACTGCCTCCGGCAGGCCGCGGCGCAGTCGGAGTTCGCGACCACCAGGATCTCGATGCGCGAATAGGATGTCATCAGCAGCACGGAGGCGACCGTGGCGGCGATGTTCGTCTCGTTGTCGGACGGGATGATGAGGGAGACGAGCGCCGGGTTGGAGGAGCGGCGGTGGCGGATGCGGTTCGAGAGCGGCAGGCCGATGGCCTGGCCGTCCAGGTGCCGGCGGTCCGCCGCGTCCTGCAGCGCCGCGACGTTGCCCATCCGCGCCATGGGCTTGCCGCCCTGTGCCGCCGACCCGGCGATCATGCGCCAGCCGTACAGGCACTCCGCCAGATGGACCACATGCGGGTTCGTCTCCGCGACGCGCAGGGCCAGGTCGTAATCCTGCGAGAAGTCGAAGCGGGAGCGGAAGCCGCCCACCTGGGTGACGAGGGCCTTGCGATAGACCGAGAGGTGCGCGGTGTACATCACCGACAGCAGGAGCGAGGGGCTCCAGTCGGGCTTGGTGAAGATCTCGTCGGCGATGTCGTTGCCGTCGATCTTGCACTCGTCGGTGTAGAGCAGGTCGATGCCGGGTTCGGACTGCAGGCGGGCCGCGATCAGCGCCATGGCGTCATGGGCGATCATGTCGTCGTGGTCGAGCAGGGCGATGTGCTCGCCGCGCGCCAGGCGCAGGGCGGTGTTGGTCGCCTCGGCGATGCCGCGGTTGGCCGTGTGGGTCTCGAGCGAGACCCTCGGGTCCTGGGCGGCGTAGTAGGCGAGCAGCGCCGTGATGTCGGAGCGTTGCGAGAAGTCGTCGACCACGCAGAGCTGGACGTTCTGGTAGGTCTGCATCAGCACGGAGAGGATGGCGCGTTCCACATACACGGCCGGACCGCGATAGACCGGGAGCAGCACCGAGATCAGCGGGCCGCCCTTGACGGTGCCCTTCAGCTCCGGCCGCAGGATCAGGCGCGCCGAGGCGGCGATCTGCCGGTCCTGGTAGTTCTGCAGCAGGATGTTCGGCTGGTCCGGCACGTCCATGCCGGGGCGGCGCGCCGGGACCGCGCCCAGGGCGAAGGTGCGGGCGACATCGACCGGCTGGTCCTGGCGGATGCCGGAGAGCCCGGCCAGGGCCGCGAACACGTTGAGCGAGCCCTCATAGGTCGAGTTGAAGACGCCCATCTTCATCAGCGCGTAGTCCTGCTCCACCGGGGTGAGCGCGGTGCCGGGTGCGGTCTTGCGGAAGATGCGGGCGATCCGCACCGTGTCCAGCGCCGCCAGAGCCGCGTCCTCCACGGTGTGGGCGGCGAGGCCGTGGGCCCGGATCTGCGGTTCCGCAGGGCGTTGCAGGTTGTGCGGGGAGGTCAGCGCGCGGACCGTGGTGGCCTCGGTCCATTCCGCGGGCGTGCGGGGGGCGAATTCCAGCAGCTCCTTGTAGGGGTCCGCCTGGTCGGGCGAGAGTTCGAAGGCGCGGGCGTAGCTGGCGAGCATGGCGGGCTGGTCGCCCATGATCTTGGCGAGGTGGCCGATCTGCAGGTGCAGGTCTGCGTCGTTCGGCGTGAGCTTCACCGCCTGGTGGTATGCGGTGCGGGCCGCGATCAGCTGCCCGCTCTCCTTCAGCGCATGGCCCAGCTGGACCATGATGCCGGCATCTGCCGGGTTGCGCTCCAGGTGGCGGCGGTAGTGCTCGACGGCGCCCAGCCAGTCCCGGCTGTCCCGCGCCTGGTCGCCTTCACGGCTGGCGGTGCCGACGATGCCGCGCTTGTTGCCGATGAGGCGGCCGGTTTCGCCCAGCAGCGAAACCACCTTCTTCGCAATCCTTGTCATGCCGTTCTCGTTGCCTTCTGGTCGTCGGTCGGGCGCCCTGCGCGTGCGCGGCACCCGAGGAGGGTGTGGTCTAATCCAGGCAGGACAGGCGTGCGCCCGCCGCAAGGTCGCTCAGGGTACGGTCCAGGCCATCGGCGAAGGACAGGACGGGTGCCCAGGGCAGCAGCCGCGCGGCCTTCGTGACGTCCAGGACATTGACCGGCACGTCGAAGCTGCGGGCCGCCCTGCGCTCGACCTGCAGCCTGCGCCCGAGCCGCTGCTCCAGCGCCTGGATGATGCCGTTCAGGCTCAGCCCGGCGCCGCTGCCGATGTTGAAGGTCGCGGGTTCGTCGATCCGCGGGATCGTCGCCATGCGGACCAGCGCCTTCACCACGTCCGAGATGTGGATGTAGTCGCGGGTGATCTCGCCATCGCCCCAGATCACGATGGGCTCGCCGTCGAGGGCCTTCTGCAGGAACGTCGTGACGGCGCCCTGGCCCCGGCGGATGTCCTGCCCGGCGCCATAGGGGTTGGCGATGCGCGCGATCCGGCAGTCCAGGCCATGCAGGTGGTGATACAGGCCGAGATAGACCTCGGTCGCGGCCTTGCCGGCGCCATAGCCGGTGATGGGCGCCAGCGGGTGCGTCTCGGGGGTGGGGTTCGCGCCGGTGCGGCCATACACGGTGCCGCCCGAGGACGAGAACACGACCCGGCCGCCGCCGCGGCGCCGCAGCGCCTCCAGCAGGCCGAGGGTCACGCCCAGATTGGTGCTGAGGTCGCCGAAGGGGTTGGCGTTGGCGCTGGCCGGGATGGAGTTCCAGGCATAGTGGTGGACCACGTCGGCATCCTGGACCAGCGCATCCCAATCGGCGGTCGCGAAATCGACCAGGATGGACCGGGCCTGTTCAGGCGCGGGGTGCGGCGTGGCGTTCGGCTGCTCCGCCGGGACGCGGTCGGCGATGGTGACCCGGTGGCCCCTGGACAGCAGACCGGCCGCGACGTGCCGGCCGATGAAGCCGGCGCCCCCCAGCAGCAGGTGGCTCTGTGGATTGGTCAATCGTGCGTGCCCATTTCTGTCGTCAAACATGCCGGGCGGCCCAGCGAGCCAGTTTGGGAGGCCGCCGGGTGGGTTCACCAGGCTTGCGGCGATGCCCTTTCCCCGACTTGCGGGCGGTCCTATCACAGCGTCCTGGCCGATCAAAGCACACACTGGTGTGACCGCCGGCCGGGGGCGGCCCGGCCGCGGCGGCGCTTGCCTCGTCGCAGCCGCTGCCGCAAGAACATGCCATGGCACTCAGCTTCGATGCGATCCTGTCGTCGCCGCAGGGGCCGGGTTTCCTGGCGCAGATCACCCGGCTCTACCTGGTCGTGTTCGGGCGGCCGCCGGATGCGGCGGGGCTGCGGTCCTATGTCTCGCACCTGGCGGAGGGCACGCCGCTGCCGGTGCTGGCCGAGGCGTTCCTGGACTCGGACGAGTTCCGCGCGCGCGTGGGGGATGGATCGGCGCGGGCGGTGCTGCTGCGGCAGGCTGGAACGGGCGGGGCCGGGGCCGGCACGCCGGACGCGGCGGCGTTGGGCGCGCTGGCCGCCGGGCTCGTTCTCTCGCCGCCAGCGGATTGGCATCTGGCGGTTCTGCCGGCGTTGTTCCCCGATGGGCTGGTGCTTCGTGATCCCGCCGAGTACCGCATCTGGCTCGCCGGGCGGCCGGATGCCGTTGGTGCGGCGGCGGCCGGTGTCTCGTTCGTGATGCTGTTGGCGGAGCCTGATCCGCCGGGGCTGGCGGAGACGGTCGGCTGCGTGCTTGCGCTGGGTTGGCCGGGGCTCGAGATCATCCTGTGCGGCCGGCGCTTCGGGGCCGCGGCGCTGGCGCTGGCGGCGGAGGGGCGGGTGCGGCTGGTGCGGGTGCCGTTCTGGCTGGGGCCGGTTGCGTGGCCGGGCCATGCGCTGCGCCGCTGCCGGGGGGTGTTCACTGCCTTGCTGCAACCGGGGGATCGCCTGGATGTTCGCGCCGCACCCGCGGTTGCCGCGGCGCTGCAACGTGCCGACATCGTGCTGTCCGACGAGGACGCGCTGGACACGGCCGGGCTCCGCCACAGCCCGCGCCTGGGGGCGGCCTGGGATCCCGACCGCGCCTTGGCCACCGGTGTGCCCGGCGTGCTGCTCGCCCGCACGTCCCTGTTGCGGCTGGCCTGGCCGATGGCGCGGGGCGGCGGCGCACCCGGCCTGCTGCTGGCCGCCGCCGCGTTGACCCGGGCCGAACGCATCGTCCACGTTCCCGCGCTCTGGCTGAGCCGCACCGCGCCGGCCGGACCGGCTCCGGCGGCGGCGGCAATCGCCTTTCTCGCGGCGACGGGTGAGCCGGGCTGCACCGTCAGTTCCGAACAGGGCCGGTTGCGCGTGCACCATCCGCTGCCCGAGCCGCCGCCCGGCGCCTCCATCATCATCGCCACGCGCAACCGGGCCGGGTTGCTGGAGCGGTGCATGGATGGGCTGCTGAACCGCACCGATTATCCGGCGCTGGAGGTCATCATCGTCGACAACGGCAGCGATGAGCCTGATGCGCTGGCCCTGTTGGAGCGGCTGGGGCGGGAGGCGCGGGTGCGGGTGGTTCGGCAGCCGGGTCCGTTCAACTGGGCGGCGCTGAACAATGCGGGCGTGGCGCAGATGACCGGCCAGGTGGCAGTGCTGCTGAACAACGACACCGAGGTGCTGGACCCCGGCTGGCTTCGCGAGATGGTGGCGCAGGCGATGCGGCCCGGCGTGGGCGCGGTGGGGGCGAAGCTGCTGTATCCGGACCGGACGATCCAGCATGCCGGCGTGGTGCTGGATACCAGGGGCCATGCGCTGCACATGTGGCGGCGGCGCGGCGCTGCCGAGCCCGGCCATGACGACACGCTGGTGGTGACGCGGGAGGTGACGGCCGTGACCGGCGCCTGCCTGGCGATCCGGCGGGAGGTCTATGAGGCGATCGGCGGCTGCGATGCCGAGAACCTGCCGGTGACGTGGAACGACGTGGACCTCTGCCTGCGGGTGCGTGAACACGGGCTGCGGGTGATCTGGACGCCGCATGCCTGCCTGCTGCACATGGAGCAGGCCTCACGCGGCAGCGACGACACGCCGGAGAACGACGCCCGCTTCCGGCGCGAGCAGGCCTGGATGCGGCGGCGCTGGCAGGGTGCGTTGACCGCCGATCCGTTCCTCAACCCCAACCTGCTCTACAGCGAGACCGAGGTGCGGCTCGCCGTGGACTGGCCGGAGATCTAGATGCGTACATTGACCGCCCTGCTGCTTCTGCTCGCGTCACCGGCCTTTGCCACGGATGTGGAGGTGCGGGTGCTCAACAGCGCGGATGCTTCGGGCAGCATGCGCGTGGAGGTTTGTTCGCGGGCGGAGTGGCTGAAGGACTGCACCCTGTCGGGCCGCGCGGTGGCCGCCCGGGGTGTCTCGGTCGTTGTGGTGCCGGGGGTGCCGGACGGGGTCTATGGCATCATCGCGTTCCACGACAGCAACGATAACGGGGAGGTGGACCGGGACTTCGTCGGTCTGCCCGTCGAGGGGGTCGGGTTTTCCCGCAACGCGCCGCTGCGGCTGGCGGGGCCGCGTTTCGAGGATGCGGCGCTGCAGATTGCCGGGCCGCGCGTGGTGGTGCCGATCACGCTGCACTTCGAGAGTGCGCGTTAGGCGGGCGGGCTAGGCGGGCGGGATCGACTCGCCCAGTGACTGCATCAGCCGGTTGGCGTTCGCGAACATGGCGATGGCGTGCACCAGGTCCAGCAGTTCCAGCGGGGCCAGCCCGGCGTCGCGCAGCGGCACCAGGTCCGTGGCGCCCACGGCCCCGGGCGTTGCCGTGAGCTTGGCGGCGAAGGCCGTGATCGCCGTGCGGCGGGGGTCCATCGGGGCGTCGAAGCCCTGGTCCAGCAGCGCCTGCATCACGGCGGGCTCGCGTGACAGCTCGGCGAAGCGGCGGGCGTGGACGGAGCAGCAGTAGACGCAGCCATTCACCATGGAGACGACGGCGGTGGCCAGTTCGCGCTCGGCGCGCGGGAGGCCGCGGGGGGCGTACATGACGCTGTTGAACAGGGCGCCGCGCTCGCCGAGGGAGGCCGGGTCCTGCGCCAGAGTGAGGAAGTAGCTGGAGCGGCGGACGGCCGGGGGGCAGGCGTCCAGCGCCGCGAGCTGGGCGGGGGTGGCGGTTTCGGCATCGACGGGCGGTAGGCGGGGGGTCCAGCCGACCTCCTGCATGGTGAAGGCCGCGGGCGCCGGGTTGGGGGGCGGCATGGCTGTTGCCGCGTGGCCCTGCATGGCCCGCAGGCCGGCGAGCACGCGGGTCTGGTAGGGGATGATCGCCACCAGCTGCGTGACCGCCACGATGTCCTGCGGCGAGAGCCCGGCGGCGGTGAGTTCGTCGATGCCGGACTGGCCGACCTGGTCCGGGTGGGTGGCGACGCGCTCGGCGTAGCGCAGCAGCAGGGGCAGGCGGGCCGTGGTTCCGCCGGGCACCAGGCTGTGGAAATGCGCGGCCAGGGCCTGGTCGCCCTCCAGCTCCGCCACGCGGTGCGCCAGGGTGGCGCGGTCCAGCAGGCTGACGCCGCCGGGTTCGGTGGGCGTCACCAGCTCATGGTAGGCGCCCTGGGCGTGCTGGCGGATGGGGCCGCGTTCGGCGCGCAGCGTGGCGAGGTCCGAGCCCGGCGCGATGCCCAGCAGGTGTTCGATCAAGTCGGTGTTCGGGTCGGTCATGGCTGTTCCCATTCGTTGCCCAGCAGCTCCGGCACGTCGTAGGCCTGCAGCGTGGCGTAGTGCGTCGCGCGGTCGGCGACGAACAGGCGTTGCGCGATGCCGCGGGCCAGGCGCTGTGCCCCGGCGGAGACGGCGGGGATGTCGCCGGTCAGCTTGCCGTGGCTCAACGAGGCCGGGTAGTTGAAGCAGTGCACGTGGGCCAGCGCCGGGCATTCGCCGGGCACGCGCTCCTGGAAGGCGAAGTCGGGCGCGAGGTCCGGGGACCAGGCCAGCTCGTCATTGCTCTCGCCGGCGGCGGCGGTGAAGCGGTCGCGCCAGAAGCGGACGTGCGGTGCGAGCAGGGCCAGCTCGGGGCGGTGCGCCAGGTCCACGCGGAAGCCGGTGGCGAAGATCAGGAAATCGACGTCGTAGGCGCCGCCGGGGGTCTCGACGTGCAGGGCGCCGTCCTGCTCGGTGATGGCGTTCATCGGGCTGGCGAGGTGCAGGTGGGCGTGCGGGTGCCGGGCCACGCGCAGGGTGCTGTCGCGGGGCGGCGGGGTCTGTTCATTGAGGGCGTGGTGCAGGAAGCGCCATTTCCACTCATCCGGCAGCGCCTCGAACCCATGCACCACGCCGGGGCTGCCGATGCCGGTGAACTTGTTGACGCGCGGGAGGGCGGGGCGGCGGACGAACAGGTCCAGCCGGGCGCACCCGGCCTCCAGCGCCGTGGCGGCGTTGTCCATGGCGGAGGCGCCGGCGCCGACCACACCCACGCGCTTTCCGCGCAGGGCGGCGAAGTCGATGCTGTCGCGGGAGTGCGCCCACAGGACCGGGTTCAGCGTGGCGGCGATGGGGGGGACGAAGGGGCCGCCCAGGCCGTCGCGCCCGGTGGCCAGCACCACGTGCCGGGCCAGGACGGGGCCATCTGGCGTGTCCAGCGCCAGCAGTCCGTCGGGGCGCGGGCGGATCAGCTGCACCTCCACCCCGTTCCGCACGTCCACGCCCATGACCCGGCGGTACCACACCAGGTATTCCATCCACTGGCCCTTGGGGATCTTGCCCAGCGCATCCCAGGCGGCGAGGCCGAACTGCGCCTCGAACCAGGCGCGGAAGGTAAGGGAGGGCAGGCCCAGGGCCGGGCCGGCGAGCGTCTTGGGGGAGCGCAGCGTCTGCATGCGGGCGAAGGTGACCCAGGGGCCTTCCTGACCCGCGGGCGAGCGGTCCAGCACCTGCACCGCGTCGATGCCCAGCAGGCGGAGGGCGGCGGCGGCGGCCAGGCCGCACATGCCGCCGCCCAGGATGGCGACGTTGTGCACCGGCATGCTGTCGGCGACCATGGGCGGCACCCAGGTCTTGCCCGGGAGTTCCAGCAGCACCAGGTCGTGCCGCAGCCGGGCTTCCAGCGCCGCGAGGCCCTCGTGAGCCGGGCGCACCGGGGTCAGCGGCTGCCGTGGATGGTCAGCGGGGTCCAGGGCGTTGCGGCTACTGGCGTCCCGGCGATGGGATTGCAGGTCTGACAGATCGCCATGCCGGTCACCACGTCTTTCCATCGGGTGATGATGGAGTGATACGTGCTGCCGTCATAGCCCTCCCGCCCGTGCGAGGCCTTCGTGGTGCGGTGAACTTCACGGCATGGTCAGTCTTGCGTTGCAGATAAAAAAATGGCGGCACCCGAAAGTGCCGCCAAGTTTAGGGAGGAAACGTCCTGCAGAAGCCGGCGAACCGTCTTGCTGCGTTGCACAATTTATTCGGATGCCGGCGGGATGCAAGCGCAAACTCGAAGCGCATCGCATAATTCTGCACACGGAATCGCGAGCTACTCCGTTGCCGACGCGGGTTCGGCCGGCAGCATGACGCCACGGCCGCGCACCATGGGACGTTCTTCCTGGTTCGCGGTGGCGCAGGCGATGACGCCGGTCCAGAGCAGGATGGAGAGCGCTCCGGCCAGGCGGGCGTGGCGGGTGAGGTTGCCGGTGGGACGGGGCGTCGGGCGCGGCCCGCTGAACAGCGCGGCGTTGCCGAGGGCGAGCACGATCAGCAGCAGCTTCGGCACGAACCAGGTGTGGCTGCCGGTCTGGATGGGGTCGTACAGGAACAGCCAGACGCCGGTCACCAACACGAGTGCGAAGGCGCCGTGCACCACCGGCAGCACCAGGCGGGACAGCGCCTCGACCGCGATCTCCCGCCCCATCAGCCCCAGCAGGCGGAGATCGAGCAGCAGGATGCCGCCGAAGAAGGCCGCGGTGCCGCCCAGGTGCAGCAGGCGCAGCGGCATGTGCCAGCCCTGCATCCGATACACCATCATTCGGGCGCCGCTGGTGGCGATCCAGACCAGCCAGTCGGTCGGCAGCGTCAGGGCGAAGTCGGAATAGACGCCTCGCATCGGCGTGGATCAGGCCCCGGTTGGAGCGCCCGGCGGAGTGACCGTCTGCTTGTACTGCGCGACGATCGCCTTGAAGGCCGCGACCGTCCTGATCGGCTTCTGCGGCGGCAGCAGCGGGCCGACGATCGCCTGCATCTCCTTCAGCTTCACATGGGCGGCGGCGAGATTGGGGGAGGCCTTCAGCTCGGGCCGGGCATCCAGGCGGTTCAGCTCCTGGTTGAAGTACAGCAGGTAGCCGCGGGCATCGTGATACTCGACCGGCTTGGCGATCTTTCCGCCCTCGACCGACTCGTTGTAGTCCTCGGAGGCGACGACCGCGATCTCTCCCAGCACGCCCAGCATGAAGCGCTGGTTGTCGCGCAGTTCGGACGGCACCGTGGCGCGCACCGCGTCCATGATCCGCAGCACCTTGTCGTATTGCGCGAGCATGGCCGGGTCGCCGGGCTTGCCGGCCGCGAGGGCCTCCAGCGCGATCAGCTCGCCGTCGAACTGGGTGAGGCCGCGCCTGGTGATCTCGCGGGAGACGTCGTCGTACAGCTCCCGCACCGGGTGGCCGAAATGCGGCAGGGCGAGGGTGGGCTGCCCGGCCTCGATCAGCGCGCGGCCGATCATCAGGTGGCCCTGCATGAGGCCGAGCTTGAACATGATCTCGGCCTGGTCCGCCTGGGTGATGGTGGTGTCGGCGGCGCGGATCACGCTGCCGGCGGGGATCACCTGGATGTCGTTGGCGAAGGCGTGGTCGAAGTGCGGCGGCTTGGCGTTGCAGATCGTGGCCTCGAAGCCGGGGCGCAGCGCCGTGGGGGCTGCGCGGGTCGGCATTGCCAATGCGGCGGCCAGGGTCGCCGTGCCGGCGGCGAGGCAGGTCCATGCGGTGAGTTTCATCGTGCCGGCTCCACTTGTCATGCGGGCTCGATAATGCAATTGAGAGTCGGTTGCAACTACAAGGTATCGTCATGCGGCTTTTTCCTGCCCGGCTGGGTTTCGCGCTGGCTCTGCTCCTGTGTGGCGTCGTCGATGCCCGGGCCGAGGAGCCGCCGGTGTTCCAGCTGCAGCTCAAGGGCCACAGGTTCGAGCCGCCGCGGCTGACGGTGCCGGCCGGCGTGCGGTTCGTGCTGATGGTGCGCAACGGCGACGACACGCCCGCCGAGTTCGAGAGCGGCGCGCTGAACGTGGAGAAGATCATCTCTGCCGGGCGGGAGGCGCTGGTGCGGCTCGGGCCGCTGCAACCGGGGGAGTATGCCTTCAAGGATGACTTCCACCAGGCGACCGGACAGGGCGTTCTGGTGGCGGTGGCGCCGTAGCATGCTGGCGGCCGCGCTGATCGTGTTCCGCGAGGTGTTCGAGGCCGGGCTGGTGATCGGCATCGTGCTGAGCGCCACGCGGGGCGTGCCGGGGCGGGGGGCCTGGGTGGGGGCCGGGGTTGTGGGCGGGCTGGTGGGGGCGTGCCTGGTGGCGGTGTTCGCAGGGGCCATCGGCGATGCGATGCAGGGCGCGGGGCAGGAGGTGCTGAACGGCACCGTGCTGCTGGTGGCCGCCGCCATGCTGGGCTGGCACATGATCTGGATGGCGGCGCATGGGCGCGAGATGGCGGCCGACATGCGGGCGCTGGGCCGCAGCGTGACGGAGGGCCGGCGCACGCTGCTGGCGCTTGCCGTGGTGGTGGGGGCGGCAGTGCTGCGCGAGGGGGCGGAGGTGGTGCTGTTCCTCTATGGCCTGGTGGTGGGCGGCGAGGGCTGGGCGGCGCTGGGGGGCGGCGTCGCGGCCGGGCTGGTGGGCGGCAGCCTGGTGGCGGCGCTGCTGTATCTCGGGCTGGTCGCGATCCCGACCCGGCGGTTGTTCACCCTCACCAACGCGCTGCTCGCCTTTCTGGCGGCGGGCATGGCGGCGCAGGGGATCGGCTTCCTGATCCAGGCGGACCTGGTGCCGCCGCTGGCGCCGCAGGTGTGGGACAGCTCGGCGGTGCTGGACGAGAAGAGCATGGTGGGCCGGGCGCTGCATGCGCTGGTGGGCTATACGGACCGGCCGGCGGGGATGCAGCTGCTGGTGTATGCGCTGGTGCTGGCGGCGCTGCTGCTGGGCAGCCGGGCCCTTGCTCGGCTGGCGGCCCGCTCCGCCGCCCATCGTTGACGCGGTTCAGCCCGCCGGTTCGCTGTTCCGCAGGCGGATCTGGCCCAGGCTGCGGACCGGCGCGCCGGGCACCCGCGCCTTGATCTCCGCCTGGAACGCCGCCCGCTGTTCGTGGATGGACACCAGCACCGGGCCCATCGGGATACCGAGGTCCACCAGCACCGCCTCGCCCAGCTGCAGGCTGGCCTCGATGGTTTCCGGCACCGCGTCGGTGGCACCCAGGCCGTAGAGTTGGGCCGCGTGTTCCGCGTCCCGGGCGCGGACGATCAGCAGCATGGCCGGGTTCTCGGCCCGTGCCACGCGTACCACCGTGTCGGACCGGGCGCGGTCATCGACCGTCACCACCATGGCGCGTGCGGCGGCGATGCCGACCAGGCGCAGCATCTCGGGCTGCGTCACGTCACCATAGAACACGGGGCGGCCGGCCCGGCGCGCCCGTGCGACCCGGCGGATGTCGGAGTCGAGCGCGAGATAGGGGATGGCGTGCGCCTCCAGCAGCGACGCGACGGTCTGGCCCACGCGGCCGAACCCGGCGATCAGCACGGCGGGCATCCCCGCCTGTTCCACGGGGGGCAGCAGCGCCGGGTCGATGGCGGCGATGGGGGCGGGGAACAGGGCAGTGCCGAGGCGGGAGAGCAGCGGAATGCTGGCCATGGTGAGCGCGCCGACCAGGTAGGCGAAGGCGCCGAGCTCCGGCCGCAGCAGGCCGAGCGAGCCGGCCAGGCCCAGGATGACGAAGCCGAACTCACCGCCCGCCGCCAGCAGCAGCCCGGCTGGCCCGGCGACCGGCAGGCGCAGGCGGAACAGGCGGCCGAGCCCGGCGATCAGCGCCGCCTTGCCCAGCAGCAGGGCGAGTGCGGCGCCCAGCACCGCGCGCGGCTGCGCCAGCACCTGCGCGAGATCGAGGTTCAGGCCGATCGAGACCAGGAACACGCCCAGCAGCAGGCCCTTGAACGGCTCCACCGTGACCTCGACCTGTCGGCGATACTCGGTTTCGGCCAGCAGCAGCCCGGCGATCAGCGCCCCCAAGGCCATCGACAGCCCGGCGGCGGCGGCGGCCAGCCCGGTGGCGAGCACCACAAGCAGGCAGGCGGCCATGAACAGCTCCGGGCTGCGGGTGCGGGCCACGCCGCGGAACAGCGGGCGCAGCACCAGGCGGCCCAGCAGCACGAGCGCCACGATCATGCCCAGCGCCTGGCCCACGGCGATGGCGAGCTGCGGAAGGCCCATGGTGCCGGGATCGCCCAGCACGCCGAGGGCGAACAGGATGGGCACCACGGCCAGGTCCTGGAACAGCAGCACGGCAAAGCTGGCGCGGCCGACGCGGCCGGTGACGCGCCGCTCCTCTGCCAGCACCTGCGCCACCACGGCGGTGGAGGACATGGCCAGCGCCAGGCCGACCACGGTGGCTTCGGTGCCGCTGGCGCCGAACAGCCGGGCCACGAGCGCGATCAGCAGGGTGGAGCCCAGCACCTGCAGCCCGCCCAGGCCGAACACCAGGCGCTTGATGACGCGGATGCGCTCGAACGACAATTCGAGCCCGATCATGAACAGCAGCAGCACCACGCCCAGCTCCGCCACCGGGGCGATGGAGGCGCGGTCCGTGATGGTGAACCAGGCGAGCCACGGGGCCTGCTGCACGAAGGCGCCGAGGCCGGCGGGCCCGGCCAGCACGCCGACCAGCATGAAGCCCAGCACCGGGCTGACGCGCAGGCGATGGAAGATGGGGATGACGATTGCCGCGGCCCCCAGGATCACCAGGGCCTCCCGCATGCCGGGATGTGCCGCCTCCGCCACCAATGCCATTCATCCCGCCCCCGCCGCTGGCCGGAGCCTAGCCCGTGGGCGCGGCTTTCGCGATGGCTTGGCTCAGCGTGGCAGCCATCGCCCGATGCCGGCGGCCTTTGCCGCCGCATAGACCTGGGCGGCCACCGCCAGATCGGCCACGCCATGGCCGCGGAAGATGAACATCGTGCGTTCGGTTGCGGTCTGCCGGGTTCGTCCGGTTCCTGCGGCCAGCTCCGAGAGGTCCACGTCGAAGCTGCCGCGGGGGCCGAGGCCGGGGGCGATGGGCGGGTTCTCCGCCTGCTGGGCATGATCGTCGATGGCGAGCACGTCCAGGGCGCGCAGACCCTCCGGCAGCCAGGAGCGGCCGATGTCCACGCTGGTGACGAAGGCGCCGGGGCGGATCCATGCGGGGTCGAGGAAGGGGCGGAAGCCGGGCTCCATCGGCACGCTGCTCACCACGATATCGGCGGCGCGCACCACCGCTTCCGCCGTGTCCCCGATGGTGCCCGAAAGGCCCGCAGCGGCGGTGTCAGCGACCAATGCCGCGGCGGATGCGCGGGTGCGGCTGAAGGCGTGGAGCTGCGCGAAGCCGGGGAACAGCGCGCGCAGGGCGGTGAGGTGGGCGCGCGCCTGCAGGCCGCAGCCGATGAAGCCGATGCTCCGGCTGCCGGGCCGGGCCAGCGATCCGGCGGCGGCGGCGGAGAGGGCGGCGGTGCGGATCGCCGTTACCATGTTGCCATCCATGATGGCGCGGACCTGGCCGGTGGTGTGGTCGTTCAGCACGATCAGCGCCTGCACGGCGGCCTGGCCGGAGCCCGGCGGCGGGGTTGTCGTGCCCAGCCATTTGTTTGCGGCCAGGCCCTCGTCGCTCCAGGCGGCGCACATCGACTGGAACGCATGGCCCGGGCCGATCGCCAGCGTGGTTTTCGGCATGGTCACCACGCGGGCGGCATGGTGGGCGCGGAACGCGGCAAGGATGGCGGCCCGTGCGGTTTTTGGCGCGAGGTCCACCGCCAAGACGTCGGCGGTGCTGAGGTAGAGCACGTCGGAACTGGTCATGCGGCGTTGAGCTCCGGGGGTGGCGAGACGCTAGCCGACCCGCACCGCGAGCCCCGGTTCCATGGTCCTGACCGTGGTGTTGCCCAAGGACAACTCGACAGGCATCAGGGGGGCGCCGGATATCACCACACGGTTGCGTCCCTGCCGTTTCGCGAGATAGAGCGCCTGGTCGGCAGCAACCACCAGCTCACGGATGTTGGCGTCAGACTCGGGAAGTGTCGAGCTTTTTGGCGGGATGATCGTGACCACGCCGATGCTGGCGGTGACCATCCGGTCATGGGCCGGGTTGCCTTCGTGCGGCAGTTGCAGGTCTGCGACCGCGCTTCGGACGCGTTCGGCGAGGATGGCGGCGTCGGTGGCATTGGTTCCCGGCAGCAGCACGGCGAACTCCTCGCCGCCATAGCGGGCCACCAGGTCTGCCGGGCGACGGACGCAGATGTCCACGGCCTTGGCGATCGCCTTCAGGCAGCCGTCGCCGGCCTGGTGGCCATAGCGGTCATTGTAGGGCTTGAACTGGTCGACATCGAGCAGCAGGAGGCTCAGCGGGACTTCCTCGCGTGCGGCCCGGCGCCATTCCCGCAGGATCGCCTCATCGAAGCGGCGGCGGTTGGCGATGCCGGTCAGGCCATCCGTGGTGGCGAGCCGGGTCAGTTCCGCATGGGCGTTCGACAGGTCCTGCTCCGCGACCTTGCGCTGGCTGATGTCGCGCAGCACGACGGTGAAGCCGCCATCGCCGCTCATGAAGCCGTACTGGCCCTCGACCCAGACGAACTGGCCGTCACGGTGCCGGATGCGGTAGGCGACCTCGGCATGGTCGCCATGCTGCCGCGCATGGGCCAGCGTGGCGGAGACGTGCGGCCAGTCCTCGGGGTGCATCGTGGCGCGGAGTTGCTGCCCGATCATCTCCTCGGGTGTGTAGCCGAACACGTTGACGCAGGAGGGTGACACGTAGCGCCGGACCAGGTTCGCATCCAGGCGGATGATCACGTCTGTCGAGTGGTCGGTCAGCAGGCGAAGCTCCGCCTCGCTGCGCCGCGTCTCGGCTTCGGCACGAAAGCGGCGGTCCAGCTCCCAGGAGAACATCAGGCCCAGGCAAGCGAGGGTCGTGCAGACGGCGACCATGACCAGAGCGATGACCTGGGCGCGGCTGTTCCAGGCGGCGTAGACCTCGTGCTCGGACAACGAGACACCCAGGATCAGCGGCAAGCCGCGGATATGGACGAAGTTCACCACACGCACCACGTCGTCCAGCATCGCTTTACCCAGGAACCGGCCATGGTCGGATGCCATCATGGTGCGCATGATCGGGTTCCTGGCCAGCTGCTGGCCGATCAGGCTTTCCTTGAACGGAGTGCGCATCAGGATGGTGCCGTCGCTCCGGGCCAGGCTCACGGCGGCCCGTTCGCCCAGGCTGAACCGCTCGAACAGGTCCTTGAAGTAGTCCAGCCGCAGCGTGCTGGACACGACACCCGCGAACGAGCCGTCCGGATGGTCGATGCGGCGGCTGAAGGCGATCACCAGGTCGTTGTTGCCGGTCAGCCGGCGGCGGTACGGGGCGCTGATCAGCAGGCCCAGACCGGGCGTGTCACGGTGCTTCAGGAAATACTCCCGATCATCGAACCGGTCGGACCGCGGTGGGTTTGCACCGGAGTCCTCGATCACCTTGCCGGTCTCATCCAGCACCAGGATGCTGCCGAGGTATCGGGCGGTCGCGGCACGGTCGAACAGCACCGCATGGCGCATGGCCGGGCTCAGGCTGGGCAGCTCCTCGAGCTTCAGTCCGTCGACCACGGCAAGCAGGGACAGGTCGTACAGCTCGATATTACGGGCGATGTCCTGCGAGAGCGCCTGCAGCAGGTTCTCCGCTTCCCGCATCGCGCTGTTCCAGGCCTGGTGCCGCAGTTCGAGCAGGGTGTGCCCGGTGATGCCGCAGAAGCACACGATGAACATGATGCAGGCGAGCGCGATGAAGCGGCCTCGCATGAGTTTCTGATGCAAGCCGGTTTTCAGCCGAAGGAGGTTTGGCAACGGGGACGATCCTCGCAAGACGCTGGCATCATCGACTCTGAACTTTGAAATAAATGTTAATTCAGGTTCGCGCGGCGAGGCCAGTCTGGAATCGTTGGGAAAAGGGATGCCATGATACCGGATCAGGGGAACCGGGCGGTGCGGCGCCCTGTTTTGATCCAGGTGATTCGCTGTGGCCCTGTACTTCACCGCTGACACCCATTTCGGCCATGGCGGCGCGCTGGGGCTGTTCCGGCGGCCGTTCGCCTCCGTCGCAGCGATGGATGCAGCGATGGAGGCCGGCTGGAACGCCCGTGTCGGCCCGGCGGACGAGGTCTGGCATCTCGGCGATGTCGCCCTGGGCCGCAGTCCGGGCCAAGTGGCGGCGCTGCTGGACCGGCTGCACGGCCGCAAGCACCTGGTGGCCGGCAACAACGATCCGCCGGCGGTGCAGGCGCTGCCGCACTGGGCCAGCGTCAATGCGTTCATGGAGCTGCCGGAACACCGCGTGGTGCTGTGCCACTATGCGCTGCGGCACTGGCGCGGCCAGGCAAAGGGCTGGCTCAACCTGCATGGCCACAGCCACGGCCGCCTGCCGCCGATGCGCGGGCAGCGGGATGTGGGGGTGGACTGCCGGGGGTTCGCGCCGGTCACGCTGGCGGAGCTGGCGCCACGGCGGCGCGGGGCTGAAGCCGCGCGCCGCCCGGAGGAGCCGTGATGATCGACGCCCGCGGGCGTTACGGCTGGTTTTCCGCCTGCACCCGCCCGGCTGCGGCCAGCAGGCGGTCGCGGCCGTCCTCGGACATCACGGTGTAGCCGATCTTCTGCTCGATCCAGGCGTAGCCGTTCAGGGCTTCGGTCTGGATCGGGCGCATGGGTGCGGGGGCGCCGACCGCCATGGGCTGCAGATAGACCGTGAGGCGGTTGCCCTCGGTGTCACCATACACCAGCATCGCCGCCGGGCCGTAGATCGCGGCGAGCACCCGGCCGCTGAGCAGGCGGTAGCCCATGCCGGACAGGTCCGGCAGCGTGACCCGGCGGCCCAGCCGGTCCGTCAGCATGGCCCGCAGCTCGGCGCGGTTGGTGGCGGAGACCTCGACCGCCGGGCCGGGTCCGGTGTTCAGGATGCGGTAGGCGCTGGCGGCTTCCACCCCCAGGCGGCTGATCTCGGTGGGCTTGCGGTCGCCGCGCAGGGTCCAGCCGCCGTAGCCGCCCAGGCCCAGGCCGAGCAGGAGGGCGGCCGCGGCGGCGAGGGCGGGCCAGCGGGCGGGGGGGCGCGGCTGGCCCAGGCGATGCAGCAGGGCGGGTCCGGTATCCGCGTCCTGCTGGCGCAGAGCCAGGCGGAGGGCGGCGGCCTGGCTGGCCCAGTCCTCCACGCGGCGGCGCACGGCCGGGTTCTGGTCCAGGTGATGCTCCACGAGGGCGTGGCGTGCGGGGTCGAGACGGCCATCGACCCAGGCGTGCAGGTCGTTCTCTGTTACGTTCTCGGGGCCGTTGGGGGGGGCGTGGGTCATTTGATCCGCCGCAGGTGGGGGCGTTCCTCGCCGTCCATGTGGGTGCGCAGGGCGTCGCGGGCGCGGCTGAGCCGGGACATGACGGTGCCGAGCGGCACGCCGAGGATGGTGGCGGCCTCGCGGTATCCGAGGCCCTCCACGCTGACCAGCAGCAGCACCTGGCGGTGTTCCGGCGACAGGCGCTCGAAGCCGCGCAGCAGGTCCCGGGTGAGGGGTGCCCATTCCTGGGCCGGGGCGACGGAGAGGGCGGCGTCGTCTGCATCCACCACCCGGCCCTGCCGCCGCAGCCGGCGCCAGCGGCTGACACTGAGGTTGTGCAGGATGGTGAACAGCCAGGGCAGCACGGTGGCGTGGGCGCCGGCGGGCGGGGGATGGCTGAAGGCGCGCACCAGGCAGTCCTGCACCAGGTCGTCGGCATCGTGGCGATGCGGGACCAGGCTGCGGGCGTAGCGGTGCAGGGCCGGCACGGCGGCCTCGATAGCGGCGTTGAACGACATACAGGGGGGTGAACGCGGGATGGCGCCGGTTATTCCATGCCGGGGGCCGGGGCCGTGAAAAAAAGCCGGGGCTTCATGGAATAGGTGGGATCCTGCGGCGTTGATGGGGGTGGACGGGCGTTTCCGGAGGCCTGTCCCCCTCCCATACGGATGATGAACCCCATGATCGACAAGCGCAGTTTCCTGGCCGTGGTGGCCGGGCTCTCCCTGGCTGGCGGCATTGCCTTCGTGCAGCCCGCCGCTGCCCAGCCTGCCGCGGCACCCACTCGCATCCGCGGCACCATCGCCAAGCTGGATGGCGACATGATGACGGTGAAGCCGCGCAGCGGCGCCGAGGTGGTGATCAAGCTGGCCGACGACATCAAGGTGGTCGGCGTGAAGCAGGCCAAGCTGAGCGACATCGAGAAAGGCAGCTTCATCGGCACCGCCACCGTGCCGCAGCCCGACGGCACGCAGAAGGCGCTGGAGGTGACCGTGTTCCCGCCCAGCATGAAGGGCACCGGCGAGGGCAGCTTCGCCTGGGACCTGGGCAGCAACAGCACCATGACCAACGGCACGGTGGGTGACCTGGTGGTTTCCAACGGCCGCACCATGACGGTGCACTACAATGGCAACGGCGTGGGCGAGAAGAAGATCTTCGTGCCGGACGACGTGCCGATCGTGCTGCTGAACCCGATGGCCGACAAGTCGCTGATCAAGGTGGGCGCGCATATCCTGGTGTCGCCGGCCAAGGCTGCCGACGGCACGCTGAGCGCCAGCCGCATCAACGTGGGCGAGAACGGCACCGTTCCGCCGATGTAGGGTGGTGCCGGGCCGGCGCCTGGTGTGCCGGCCCGGGCTGACCTGGTTTGGAGACGATGCCGATGCGTTCGAGTGCCCGGCCCGGGTTCGTGGTGATCCATCCGCTGGTGGTGCGGGTCACGCATTGGCTGAACGCCATCGCGCTGATCGCCATGATCATGAGCGGCTGGCAGATCTACAACGCCTCCCCGCTGTTCCCCTTCACCTTCCCGCGCTGGGCCACGCTGGGCGGCTGGCTGGGCGGCGCCATCGCCTGGCACCTGGCGGCGATGTGGCTGCTGGTGGGCAACGGGCTGGTGTATTTCGCCTATGGGCTGGTGGGGCGGCATTTCATGCGGTCCTTCCTGCCGCTGACGCCGCGGCTGGTGTGGCGGGACTTGCGGGCGGCGCTGTCGCTGCGGCTCACGCACCGGCTCGGGGCCTACAACGCCGTGCAGCGGCTGGCCTATGTGGTGGTGCTGCTGCTGGGCGTGCTGGCCGTCGCCTCCGGGCTGTCGTTGTGGAAGCCGGTGCAGCTGCATGCCCTGGCCTCGCTGATGGGCGGCTATGAGGTGGCCCGGCGGGTCCATTTCATCGCCATGGCGGGCATTGCCGGGTTCATCGTGCTGCACCTGGTGCTGGTGATGCTGGTGCCGGGCACGCTGATTGCCATGATCACCGGACACGCGCGCGTGCCTGCATCCCCTGCGGAGGCCGAGCCATGAGCAGGCCGCGTGACCGCAGCCGGGGCGGGATGCCGGCGGTGACCCTGGGCGAGATCCGGCCGGAGCTGCGGCGGCTGGAGCGGCGCGGGCTGCTGCGCGGCAGCCTGTCGCTTGGGGCGCTGACCATGCTGACGGGCTGCAACCTGTCGGACGGGGATGCCGTGGACCGGGCGCTGTGGGCGATCTCGCGTTTCAATGACCGGGTGCAGGCCTGGCTGTTCGACCCGAACCAGCTGGCACCGACCTATCAGGCCAGCGATGTCACCGTGCCGTTCCCGTTCAACGCCTTCTACCCCGAGGACAGTGCGCCGGAGATCGACGGTACCACCTGGAAGCTCGAGGTGTCGGGCCTGGTGGACGACAGGACGCCCTGGACGCTGGAGCGGCTGCGCACCCTGCCGCAGGAGAGCCAGATCACCCGGCACATCTGCATCGAGGGCTGGAGCGCCATCGGGCAGTGGAGTGGGGTGCCGTTCCGCACCTTCCTGAACCGGATCGGCGCCGATACCCGGGCGCGCTATGTCGGGTTCAAGTGCGCGGACCGCTACTACTCCAGCATCGACATGCCGACGGCGCTGCATCCGCAGACCGTCCTGGCGCTGGATTACGGCAAGGAGCCGCTGCCGGTCGAATACGGCTTTCCGCTGAAGCTGCGGGTGCCGACCAAGATCGGGTTCAAGAACCCCAAACACATCGTCTCGCTGTTCGTCACCAACGACTATCCGGGGGGCTGGTGGGAGGACCAGGGGTACAACTGGTTCAGCGGCTCGTAGCGGGATAGGCTGCCGCCATTCTGTCGGATGGAGGGTGCTGAGCGATGGCCGGGTTGACCTATGAGCAGTTCGTGGTGGGGCACGTGTTCGAGCATGCGTTGAGCCGGACGGTGACGGAGATGGACAACACCATGTTCTCCCTGATGACGATGAACCCGCAGCCGCTGCACATCGACGCGCATTTCGCGGCGCAGACCGAGTGGGGGCAGCGGATCGTCAACTCGTTGTTTACGCTGGGGCTGCTGATCGGGATGACGGTGCACGACACCACGCTGGGCACCACGATCGCCAACCTGGGCATGACCGACGTGAAGTTCCCGAAGCCGGTGTTCCATGGCGACACGCTGCGGGCCCGCACCACCGTGACCGGGAAGCGGGAGAGCAAGTCGCGGCCCGAGGCGGGGGTGGTGGAGTTCGAGCATGAGGCGTTGAACCAGGATGGGGTGGTGGTGGCCTCGTGCCGGCGCACCGCGTTCATGCGGAAGGGGGCGGCCTGATGGCGGCGTCCGCCCTGCGCTCCATGCTGTTCGTGCCCGGCGACAGCGCCCGCAAGTTCGCCCGCGCGCTGACCGGGGCGGCGGATGCCCTGATCCTCGACCTGGAGGACAGCGTGGCGGCTTCGGGCAAGGCGGCGGCGCGGGGCAGCGTGCGCGAGATGCTGGCCGGGCGCGGGGCGCAGGCGCTGTATGTGCGCGTCAATGCGCTGGACACCGGGCTGACGCTGGCGGACCTGGCGGCGGTCATGCCGGGGCGGCCGGACGGGATCGTGCTGCCGAAATGCGAGAGTGCGGCGGATGTGGCGCGGGTGGGGGCGTGGCTCGATGCGTTCGAGGCAGCCGATGGGGCGGCCGTGGGTGGCACCGGGATCGTGGCGATCGCGACGGAGACGGCCGGGTCGATGTTCGGACTGGGGAGCTACCGGGAGGCCGGGCCGCGGCTGACGGGGCTGATGTGGGGGGCGGAGGACCTGTCCGCCTCGCTGGGTGCTGCGGGCAACAAGGAGGGGCGGCGGTATCACTCGCCGTACATGCTGGCGCGCGACATGTGCCTGATGGCCGCGGCGGCTGCCGGGGTGGTGGCGATCGATACCGTCTATACCGAAATCGATGACATTGACGGCCTGCAACTGGAAGCGGTGGCGGCGTGCCGCGACGGGTTCGGGGCGAAGGCGGTGATCCATCCCAAGCATGTCGATCCGGTGAACGCCGCCTTCACGCCCGACGCCGCGGCGCTGGAGTGGGCCCGGCGGGTGATGGCGCTGTTCGACGATCCCGGGACGGGGGTGCGGACGCTGGACGGCAGGATGATCGACAAGCCGCACCTGCGCGCCGCCGAGCGGATCCTGGCCCGCGGCTGACGGGCTGGCGTGACGGGCTGGCGTGACGGGGGCGGGCGGACAGGGTAACAGCGGGCTGTAATCATACGGAGGCCAGCGCATGGCTTGGATCATGGTCGTGACGGCCGGGCTGCTGGAGATGGTGTGGTCGTATAGCGCCAAGCAGGCGAATGGCTGGTCCAACTGGGGGTGGAGTGCGGCGACGATCGTGGCGTCGCTGATCAGCTTCTTCCTGCTGACCTTTGCGATGAAGACGCTGCCGCTGGGCACGGCCTATGTGGTTTGGACCGGGATTGGTGCCGTGGGCACCTTCATCGTCGGGATCGTGCTGCTGGGGGAGCCGGCGGGGTTCTGGCGGGTGGCGAGCGCTTGCCTGGTGGTGGTGGGGGTCGTGGGGATCCGGTTGAGCGGCAGTTCCGACTGAGTTGCGGGTTGGGGCGGGGGTCATGGGGACGGTGGTCTTGGCTGTTATCGTGTACTGACGGCTTTCGGGGTTGGCAGCAGGCGGGTCGAGACCCGCCTACTTATCCACGATTCTTTCAAGCCAGGACGCCAATTTCGTAGAGCCGGCGCATCAGGTTGCGGCGGTTCGGGGTGTCTGGTGGGAAGCGGGTGTCGAAGGCGGCGGCGTCGTTGCCGGGGATCAGGGTGTGCGGGACGGTTTCTGCCGGGTTGGTGCCGGGTGGCGGCAGGCCTTCGGGGCCGGCGAGCAGCAGCGTTCCGTCCGGGTAGAGGATCGCGTCGCCGCCGCGCCGGCGCAGTTCGATGGTGCGGTCGGCGGCGCTGGCGACGTCGTAGCCGAGCCAGGGACGGAAGCCGTGCCGCACCAGGCGGTGGAGGCGCTGCACCACGACCAGGCCGGTGGCGTCGGCGGCGTGCGGCGGGGCGGGTGTTTCGGTCATGGCGGGTGGTCCTTGTCGCGTTGCTGCCGGCAGAGGTAGCGCCGGAGCGAAGCTATGCGAACACCGTGATGCCGTCGGCGCGGGCGATGCCGATGAGGGTGATGCCGTGGCGGGCCGCCTGGGCCACGCCCAGGGAGGTGGGGGCGGAGATGGCGACCAGGGTGGTGGCGCCGAAGCTCGCGGCCTTTTCCACCATCTCGTAGGAGACGCGGCTGGTGATGAGCAGGAAGCCGCCGGCCGGGCCGGTGCCGGCGGTGAGCAGGGCGCCGAGCAGCTTGTCGAGTGCGTTGTGGCGGCCGACATCCTCGCGCGCCAGGGTGATGGCGCCGTCCCGGTTGGCCCAGGCGGCGGCGTGGACGGCGCGGGTGGCGTGGTTCAGCGGCTGGTGGGCGGGCAGTTCACCCAGGGCGCGCTGGATGGCGGCGTGGCTGACGGGGATGCCGGTGGTGGCGCGGATTGGGGCGCGGGGGAGGGCGGCGAGGTCCTCGATGCCGCAGATGCCGCAGCTGGTTCGGCCGGCCATGGCGCGGCGCCGGGCCAGCAGGGTGTGGAAGCGGGCGGGCACCAGGTCGATGACCAGGCGCAGGCCGTCGGGTGCGGTTTCGACGGTGGTGCCGCGGATCTCGGCGCGGGCCTCGATGACGCCTTCGGTGAGGCTGAAGCCGGTTGCGAAGTCTTCGAGGTCGGCCGGGGTGGCCATCATCACCGCGTAGGCGACGGTGCCGTAGACAATGTTGATGGGGGTTTCGACGGCGACGGCGCGGCTGATGGCCGTGCTGCCGCCGTCGAAACGTTCGACGCTGGCGGGAACCTGTTGGGCGGGTTCAGTCGGCTGCATCGGCCAGCGGGGTGGCGATGCGGGTGAGGGACTCGTCTTCCTCCCAGAACTTCGCCTGCCAGTCGGACTGGCGGTTGGTCTTGCGGACCTGCACCGCGGTCACCTTGAACTCCGGGCAATTGGTGGCCCAGTCGGAGAAGTCCGTGGTGATGACGTTGGCGCCGGTCTTGGCGTGGTGGAAGGTGGTGTAGACCACGCCGGGCTGCATGCGTTCGCTGACGCGGGCGCGCAGGGCGATGTCACCGGAGCGGCTGGCCAGGCCGACCAGGTCGCCGTCGTTGATGCCGCGGCTCTCGGCGTCGAAGGGGTGGATCTCCAGCACGTCCTCCTCGTGCCAGCGGCTGTTCTCGGTGCGCCTTGTCTGGGCGCCGACGTTGTATTGCGAGAGGATGCGGCCGGTGGTGAGGATCAGCGGGAAGCGGGCGCCGGTGCGTTCCTCGGTGGGGATGTATTCGGTCAGCATGAAGCGGCCGAGCCCGCGGACGAAGCGGTCCACGTGCATCATGGGGGTGCCGAAGGGGGCGGCGTCGTTGCAGGGCCACTGGATGGAGCCCTGCTCGTCCAGCCTGGCGTAGGAGACGCCGGCGAAGCTGGGGGTGAGTGCGGCGATCTCGTCCATGATCTGGCTGGGGTGGCTGTACTCCATCGGGAAGCCCAAAGCGTTGGAGAGGGCGATGGTCGCCTCCCAGTCCGCCTTGCCGCCCAGCGGCGTCATGACCCGGCGCACGCGGTTGATGCGGCGTTCGGCGTTGGTGAAGGTGCCGTCCTTTTCCAGGAAGCTGGAGCCGGGCAGGAAGACGTGGGCGTATTTGGCGGTCTCGTTCAGGAAGATGTCCTGGATCACCACGCACTCCATGGCGCGCAGGCCGGCGGTGACGTGCTGGGTGTCCGGGTCGGACTGCGCGATGTCCTCGCCCTGGATGTAGAGCGCCTTGAAGGTGCCGCCCACGGCTTCGTCCAGCATGTTCGGGATGCGGAGGCCCGGGTCGGCCGAGAGGGGCACGCCCCAGCTTGCCTCGAACTCGTGGCGCACCGCGTCGTTGGAGACGTGGCGGTATCCCGTGAACTCGTGCGGAAAGCTGCCCATGTCGCAGGCGCCCTGGACGTTGTTCTGGCCGCGCAGGGGGTTCACCCCGGCGCCCAGCTTGCCGATGTTGCCGGTGGCCATGGCGAGGTTCGCCATTGCCATGACGGTGGTGCTGCCCTGGCTGTGTTCGGTGACGCCCAGGCCGTAGTAGATGGCGGCGTTGCCGCCGGTGGCGAACAGCCGGGCTGCGGCGCGGACCTGGGCGGCGGGCACGCCGGTGTTGGCCTCGGTGGCCTCCGGGCTGTTGTGCTCGAGCGCGATGAAGCGGGCCCAGGCCTCGAAGGCGTCCCATTCGCAGCGTTCGCGGATGTAGTCCTGCTCGATCAGGCCCTCGGTGACGATGGTGTGCGAGAGGGCGTTCAGCAGGGCGACGTTGGTGCCGGGCAGCAGGGGCAGGTGGTGCTGCGCCTGGATGTGGGGGGATTTCACCAGGTCGATGGCGCGGGGGTCGGCGACGATCAGCCTGGCGCCGGCGCGGAGGCGCTTCTTCATGCGGGAGGCGAAGACCGGGTGGCCGTCGGTGGGGTTGGCGCCGATCACCAGGATTACGTCCGAGTAGTCGACGGAGGCGAAGTCCTGCGTGCCGGCCGAGGTGCCGAGGGTGGCGCCCAGGCCGTAGCCGGTGGGGGAGTGGCAGACGCGGGCGCAGGTGTCGACGTTGTTGTTGCCGAAGGCGCCGCGGACCAGCTTCTGGACGAGGTAGGTCTCCTCGTTGGTGCAGCGCGACGAGGTGATGCCGCCGATGCTGTCGCGGCCGTACTTGGCCTGGATGCGCTTGAACTCGCTGGCGGCGTGGGCGATGGCCTCGTCCCAGCTGACCTCCTGCCAGGGGTCGGTGATTGCGGCGCGGATCATCGGCCTGGTCTTGCGGTCCTTGTGGGTGGCGTAGCCGAAAGCGAAGCGGCCCTTGACGCAGCTATGGCCCTCATTGGCGCCGCCATCCTTGTGCGGGACCATGCGGACGATGGTCTCGCCCTTCATCTCCGCGCGGAAGGAGCAGCCGACGCCGCAATAGGCGCAGGTGGTGATGACGGCGTGCTCGGGGGTGCCGAGGGCGATGACGGACTTCTCGTTCAGCGTGGCGGTGGGGCAGGCCTGGACGCAGGCGCCGCAGGAGACGCACTCGCTGTCCATGAAGCTGGTGCCGCCGGTGGAGATCTTGGAGGCGAAGCCGCGGCCTTCCATGGTGAGGGCGAAGGTGCCCTGGGTCTCCTCGCAGGCGCGGACGCAGCGGGAGCAGGCGATGCACTTGCTGGCTTCGAAGGTGAAGTAGGGGTTGCTGTCGTCCGTTGGGGCCTGCAGGTGGTTGGCGCCCTCGTAGCCGTAGCGGACCTCGCGCAGGCCCACGGCGCCGGCCATGTCCTGCAGTTCGCAGTCGCCGTTGGCGGAGCAGGTGAGGCAGGTGAGGGGGTGGTCGCTGATGTACAGCTCCATCACGCCGCGGCGGCGCTGGGCGATGGCTGCGTTCTGGGTGTGGACCACCATGCCGGCTTCGGCGGGGGTGGTGCAGGAGGCCGGGTAGCCGCGGCGGCCCTCGATCTGCACCAGGCAGAGGCGGCAGGAGCCCCAGGGCTCCAGGCTGTCGGTGGCGCAGAGCTTGGGGATCTGCGTGCCCATGATGGTGGCGGCGGCCATGACGGAGGTGCCTTTGGGCACCGTCACCGGGTTGCCGTCGATGGTGAGGGTCACGGTGGTGTCGGCGACGCGGATGGGGGTGCCGGTGTCGAGTTCGCGCATGAGGGCCATGGCTGTCTCCTATTCCGCTGCGTGTGGGAGGCGGGCGGCGTGGTCGAAGTCTTGCGGGAAGTGGCGCAGGGCGGACACCACGGGCACGGGGGTGAGCCCGCCCATGGCGCAGAGCGAGCCGTCCGTCATGGTGATGCAGAGGTCTTCCAGCAGGGCGGTGTTCTTCACCGGGTCGATGCCGGCGACGATGCGGTCCACCACCTCCATGCCGCGGACGGAGCCGATGCGGCAGGGGGTGCACTTGCCGCAGCTCTCGGTGGCGCAGAACTCGAAGGCGAAGCGGGCCTGGGCGGCGAGGTCCACGCTGTCGTCGAATACCACGACGCCGCCGTGGCCCAGCAGGCCGCCCTTGCTGCCGAAGGCCTCGTAGTCCATCGGCGTGTCCAGCAGCGCCTCGGGGAAGTAGGCGCCGAGGGGGCCGCCGACCTGGACGGCGCGGAACGGGCGGCCGCTGGCGGTGCCCTGGCCCCAGTCCTCGATCAGGGCGCGGAGCGGCAGGCCGAAGGGCAGCTCGATCAGGCCGCCGCGCCGGATGTTGCCGGCGAGCTGCACCGCCAGGGTGCCGAGGGAGCGGCCGGTGCCGAGGGCGGCATAGGCCGGGCCGCCATTGGCCATGATCCAGGGGATGCTCGCGAGGGAGAGGACGTTATTGACCACGGTGGGGCGGGCGAACAGGCCCTGCAGCGCGGGCAGCGGCGGCTTGGCGCGCACGGTGCCGCGCTTGCCCTCCAGGCTTTCCAGCAGCGAGGTCTCCTCGCCGCAGATGTAGGCGCCGGCGCCGACCCGCACCTCCAGCTCGAAGGTGTAGCCGGAGCCCAGGATGTCCGGGCCCAGCACGCCGGCGGCGCGGGCGGCGGCGATGGCGGCGCGCATGGTGCGGATGGCGTGCGGGTATTCGGAGCGGGTGTAGATGTAGCCCTTGGTGGCATTCACCGCGATGGCGGCGATCGCCATGCCCTCGATCAGGCTGAAGGGGTCGCCTTCCATCAGGATGCGGTCGGCGAAGGTGCCGCTGTCGCCCTCATCGGCGTTGCAGACGATGTACTTGCGCTCGGGGCCGGTGCCGCCGCCGGGGGCCTTGCGAACGGTCTCCCACTTGATTCCGGTCGGGAAGCCGGCGCCGCCGCGGCCGCGCAGGCCGGACCTGCGCACCTCCTCGACCGTGGCCTCGGCGCCCATGGCGATGGCGTTGCGCAGGCCGGCCAGGCCGCCATGCGCCTCGTAGTCCTGGGCGGAGACAGGGTCGATGATGCCGCAGCGGGCGTAGGTCAGCCGGGTCTGGCCCTGAAACCAGGGGTGGTCCTCCGGGCGGCCGAGATGGAGGGGGTGGGTGCCGCCGCCGAGGACGGCATCGAGGATGGCGGGGGCGTCACGCGGGGCGACCGGGCCGTAGGCGATGCGGCCGGCGGGGGTGGCGACCTCCAGCATCGGCTCCAGCCAGAGGGCGCCGCGGGTGCCGGTGCGGACCACGTCCAGCACCACGCCGCGGGCGGTGGCGGCGGCGTGCAGGGCGCGCAGCACGCGGTCGGCGCCCAGGGCGAGGGCGGCGGCGTCCTGCGGGAGGTAGATGCGGGTGGGGCTCATGCGAGGCTGGCCTCATGGCAGATGTCGGAGAGGGCGCGGTCATCGAGGCGGGCGACCGGCTCCTCGTCCAGCAGGGCGGCGGGGCCGCAGCCGCAGAGGCCGAGGCAGTACACGGGGTCGATGGTGAGGCTGCCATCGGCGGTGGTGCCGCCCCAGGCGATGCCGAGCCGGGCCAGCAGGCGTTCGGCCATGCCGACGGCGCCGGAAGCCTGGCAGGCTTCGGCCCGGCAGATCTTGAGCACGTGGCGGCCGGGCGGGGCGCGGCGGAAGTCGTGGTAGAAGGAGATCAGGCCGTGCACCTCGGCGCGCGACAGGTTCAGCGCGTCGGCGATCAGGGGCTCGGACTGCCTGGGCACATAGCCGAACTCGTGCTGCAGGGCGTGCAGGATGGGCAGGCCAGCGCCCTCCATGCTGGCGTGGGCGGCGATGATGGTGGCGGCCAGGCTGGCATCCCAGCGTCCGGGTGCGGCGGGATGATCGATCACGGTGGCCACGGCGTCGCCTCCTGCTTGGATGCCCCGTTCGGAGCTTGTGCCGACAGAGAGGCGTTTTCCAGACAAACTTCAAGGACCGGGTTGCGTGCTGCGATAGCGAACTCCTATCAAGCACCTTGCAGCAGCCGGGCCTCGGCCAGCAGGGCCGCGGCCAGCACGGGCAGCGGGTCACGGTCGGGCACGATCAGGCCGATCTGATAGGTGGCTTCCGGCGTGACGATGGGGATGCGCGCGAGGCGCGGGCTGCTGGCCAAGGTCTCGGCCAGGTTCTCCGGCAGCACGGTGGCGAAGCGGCCGGTGAGGACATGGGCGAGCAGGGTGATCTGCGAGTTGGATTCGAGCACCGCCCGCGGCTCCACCCCAGCGCCGCGCATCAGCCGGTCCATGATGCGGCGGTTCTGCATGTCGGGCGTGAGCAGGCACAGCTTCAATGCCGCCAGCTCCGCCCAGGCGATGCTGGCGCGGCCGGCCAGCGGGGCGTCGGTGCGGATGACCAGGCGGTAGCGCTCGGTATAGAGCGGCACGGCGCGGACCCGGCCCATGGCCTCGTTGTTCAGGTAGGTGATGCCGGCATCCACCTCTAGCGCCTCCAGCATCTGCAGCACCTGGGCGGAGGTGCAGGACAGGATGGTGAACTGGAGCGCCGGGTGCCGGTCCAGGCAGGGGCCGGTGAGGCGCGGCACCATGGCGAGCGCGGTGGGGATGACGGCGATGCGGAGGTGGCCGGTGAGGCCGATGCGCATGGCGCGCAGCTCCTGCTTCAGGGCGGCGGCGTCTCCCACCATGCGGCGGGCCCAGGCCAGCACGGTCTCGCCCTCGGGCGTGAAGCCCAGGAAGCGGGAGCTGCGGCGGACCAGCAGGACGCCCAGCTCCGCCTCCAGCTGCCTGATGCCGGCGGAGAGCGTGGGCTGGGCGACGCCGCAGGCCTCGGCGGCGCGGCGGAAGTTCTGGGCGCGGGCCACGGCGAGCAGGTAGGTGAGCTTGTCGATCACGCTGGCGTTGAAGCAGCCGGCGGGGCTGGGCGCAATGCTGGCTGGGGTTGTCCTTCGCCGCCGGGGCCGCGCTGGTGGGGCGGGGCCTGGTGATGGCGGGTGACGATCTTTACTTGCAACTGCGAATTACTCTCATTATCATTCTCGTCGCGATCATAATGGAGCCGCCGCATGTCTCACATCCATGACCTCACGCCGCGCGATGAACGGCTTTCGCTTCCCGTGGCGCAGGGCGTGCTGCTCTGGTGCATCCGCATCTGGGTCACTGGCCTTGCGCAGAACGTCGGGGTTGCATCGCGGATCGAGGAGATGCTTGGCCGCCTGGGCGCCGGGTCTGCGGCGCCGTATCTCGATGGCTTCATGTTCGCGCTCGGCCACGGCGCGACCCGGCGCATCGGCGTGCATTGCGTCTGCCAGTCCAGCGTCGGTGCCGATGAGCGGGCGCTGCTCGATGCCTTCGGCCTGGCGCAGGAGGCGCGGCCGTTCGAGGCGCTGCTGCTGCTGCGGGAGATTGCCACGCCGCAGGCCGCCCGCGCCGCGCTGCGCAGCGCCGAGGGGTTTGGCGAAATGATGGCGGCGGCCGGGCGCGTGCTGCCGGCGCCGGACAGCGCGGTGGCGCGGTTTGCCATGCCGCGGGCGGGCTTCGGCGCTGCCGTTCACTAGACTGCCGGTGTGGGTGGGGCTGGGTGGCCGTGCGGCCCGGCACGGCGTAGAAGCAGGCGCCCGGCTTTGGGTGGAGGGATGGTCCGCGTGTTCCGTGACTTCATGACGTACTATCGGCCGCACCGCCGGCTGCTGCTGGCGGTGTTCGGGTCCGCCGCCTTGTCCGGCTTGCTGGAGCTGGGCTTTCCGATGGCGGTGCGCGCGTTCATCGACCGGCTGCTGCCGGCTGCGGACATGACGTTGATCCTGCTGGCGATCGCGGGGCTGCTGGTGGTGTATGTCGCCAATGCCGGGTTGCTGGCGGTGATCAACTACTGGGGCCATGTGCTGGGCATCGGGATCGAGACGGAGCTGCGGCGGCGGGCGTTCGATCATCTGCAGGCGCTGTCGATGCGGTTCTATGACGGGCAGAAGACCGGGCACCTGGTCAGCCGGGTGACGACGGACCTGGCGGATATCGGCGAGGTCGCGCATCACGGGCCCGAGGACATGCTGGTGGCGCTGCTGACCTTCATCGGCGCCTTCGTGCTGATGGTGCATGTCAGCCTGCCGCTGGCGCTGGTGGCGGCGCTGATGGTGCCGCTGGCGATCTGGCTGATCGCGCATTACGGCGCGCGGATGGACCGCAGCTGGCAGGGGCAGTTCAAGCGGGTGGCGCGGTTCAATGCGCGGATCGAGGAGAATGTCGGCGGCGTGCGCGTGGTGCAGGCCTTTGCCAACGAGGCGCATGAGCGGGCGCTGTTCGCGACCGAGAACGCCAGCTACCGGCTGGAGAAGATGGGCGCCTATGGGCTGATGGCGGTGAGCCTCACGCTGAACTACCTGGGCATGCGCCTGGTGCAGATCGTGGTGATGCTGGCGGGGGCCATGCTGATCGTGCGGGGCGGGTTGTCCATTGGCGATTTCGTGGCGTTCCTGCTGCTGGTCAGCGTGTTCTACCGCCCGCTCGACAAGATCGGGTCGATGATCGAGATCTATCCGCGCGGGATGGCCGGGTTCAGGCGGTATCAGGCGCTGCTGGCGATCGCGCCGGACGTGACGGATGTGGCGGGGGCGCGGGATGCGCCGGCGCTGCGGGGCGAGGTCCGGTTCGAGGGTGTGAGCTTCGGCTATGAGGCCGGGCGGGCGGTGCTGAGGGGTCTCGACCTTGCGATTCCGGCCGGGGAGACGGTGGCGATCGTGGGGCCTTCGGGTGCCGGGAAGACCACCATCTGCTCGCTGCTGCCGCGGTTCTATGATGTGGATGCCGGGCGGATCACCATTGATGGGATCGATGTGCGCAGCGTGACCCGGGCGTCGCTGCGGCGGCAGATCGGGATCGTGGAGCAGGATGTGTTCCTGTTCGCCGGGTCGATCCGGGACAATATCGCCTATGGGCGGCTGGGGGCCTCGGAGGCGGATATTGCCGATGCGGTGCGCAGGGCGCGGCTGGGCGATCTGGTGGCGGGGCTGCCGGCGGGGCTGGATACCGAGGTGGGGGAGCGGGGGGCCAAGCTTTCGGGCGGGCAGAAGCAGCGCATCGCCATTGCGCGCATCTTCCTGAAGAATCCGCCGCTGCTGATCCTGGATGAGGCGACGTCGGCGCTGGACAGCGAGACGGAGCGGGCGATCCAGGACAGCCTGGCGGAGCTGGCGGCGGGGCGCACCACGCTGGTGATCGCGCATCGGCTGGCGACGGTGCGCAAGGCGGACCGCATCCTCGTGGTGTCCGCGACGGGGGTGGAGGAACAGGGCTCGCATGCGGCGCTGATGGCGGTGGGCGGGCAGTACCGGCGGCTGTACGATGCGCAGTTCGGCGAGGCGGCCTAGGCTTGAGTTGTGCCGGCTGTTTTTGCCGGGGGTTGGCTTGCGCGATGGCGGGTTGAGACCCGCCCTACGTTTTGGGAGAACAAGGCGGGTTTTCTACAGTCAGGTTGATCGCCAGGCGGCGGGGCGGCGGCGGGGGCGGAGGTCGGCGGCGCCGGGCTGGAAGTATTCGGGATGCGCCTTCATCATGGCCTCGCTGGAGTTGAACACGCCGAGCAGGTGCTGACGCATCGCGGCGGCGGCTTCCGCGGGGGCCTGGGCGGTGACGGCGGCGACGATGCGGTCGTGTTCGGCCAGGATCTGCCGGCGCTTGAACAGCCCGCGGGCCGAGAGGTGGCGCACGCGATCCAGGTTCACCTTGGCGCTGTCCACCACGTGCCAGGCGGCCTGGTGCCCGGCGATGGTCATCAGCGCCTGGTGCAGGCCGTCATCGGCGTCGAAGAACGCCTTGTCGGAGTCCAGGGTGCGTTGCAGCTCGATGCGCCCGCGCAGGTCCGCGGCGTCTGCCGGTGTGCAGCGGCGGGCGGCCTCCTGCACGGCGGCACATTCCAGCGCCTCCCGCACGAAATGGTCGCCGGCGATGCGGTCGATGCGGATGGGCGCGACGAAGGTGCCGTATTGCGGGCGGATCGCGACCAGGCCGTCTTCCTCCAGCTTGCCGAAGGCCTCGCGCACCGGGGTGCGGCTGACGCCGAAGCTGGCGGCCAGGGCGCTTTCCGAGAGCGGGTGCAGCGGCAGGAAGGTGCCGGCGATGATGTCGCGCCGGATCTGCCGATAGACCTGCTGCCCGGCGGTGCCGCGGCGGCCGCTGGACAGCAGGGTGTCCGGCGGGGTCTCGGCGGGCGCCAGGCCCTGCATGCGCGAAGCCTGGCGCGTCCGGCCGGGGCGGGGCGGGGCCATGCGGAGACCGAGGGTCATGCGGAGGCTGGGGCGACTCCCAGCGCCTCGGCCGTGGCGCGGATGCTGGCCCAGGTGTTCTCCTGCAGCGGGATGCCGTCGCGGGTGCGGGCGGTGCGGGTGCGGTCCTCGGTGTCCCCGGGGACCAGGACCTCGCCGCCGGGGGTGATGGGCCTGGTGGCGCGCACGTATTCGGCGAAGTCCTGCGCCGTCTGCGCGAAGTGCGCGGCGCCGAAGTGGCCGGGGTTCAGGTAGATGGACAGCATGCCGTTGACGATGCCGCCGCGCTTGTTGCCGGGGATGGGCCCGGCCGTAGGGGACCCGGCGAAGCAACCGGCCAGGACCTCGCACATGAAGGCGATGGCGCTGCCCTTGTGGTCGCCGAAGGCCCGGAGCGCGCCGGTGCCGTTGCCGGGGTCACGCAAATGGGTGCCTTCGATGGGGCCGTAGAAGTCGGCCGGGTTGCTGGAGAGCTGGCCTTCGGCGGTGACCAGGGCGTCGTGCGGGATCGGCTTGCCGCCGTTGCTGGCGACCAGGACCTTGCCTTCGGCGACGATGGAGGTGGCGAAGTCCAGCAGCAGGGGCGGGCCGGAGGGCTGCGGCACGCCGATGCACAGGGGGTTGGTGCCGAAGCGGCGCTCCGTGCCGCCGAAGGGGGCGACGATCTCGCCCAAGCCGACGTTGACGAAGTGGATGGAGACCAGGCCGGCGGCGGCGGCGCGCTCCGCCCAGTCACCGATGCGGCCGATGTGGCCGGCGTTGCGCAGGGTGACGACGGCGAGGCCGGCGGACCGGGCCTTGGCGATGCCGAGATCGACGGTGATGGGGCCGATCGTCTGGCCGAAGCCCAGGTTGCCGTCCAGCACCGCGTGGTTGGGGCTTTCGGCGATGACGGTGGGGGTCTGGCCGGCGCGGACCTTGCCTTCCTGGAGCCATTGCACGTAGCGCGGCACGCGGATGACGCCGTGGCTGTCGTGCCCGGCCAGGTTGGCGGAGGTGAGGTGGAAGGCGATGCGCTCGGCTTCGGCCGGGTCGCAGCGTGCGGCGGTGAAGATGGCGGCGACGTAGGTGCGCAGGGTGCCGAGCGGGATGGTTACGGTTGCGAGCGCCATCAGGGTTCTCCGGCCAGGCGCCGGGCGGTGGCGCGATGGAAGTTGTTGTCGGTGGGGGTGATGAGCATTTCGGCCATGCAGGTGCGAGGCGGCAGGCGGGCGGCGAACAGGGCGGCTTCAGCGATGTCCTCGGGCTGTACCATGAGGGCGCGGTCCCGGGCGCCGACGGGGTTGGGGCGGTGGTCGAGGATGGGGGTCTCGACCTCACCGGGGTTGATGCAGACGCTGCGGATGCCGTGGATGCCTTCCTCGGCGTTCAGCGTGGCGGACATGGCGCGGGCGCCGTGCTTGCTGGCGGTGTAGGCGGGCCCGGCGACGGCGTAGATGCCGGTGGCGGCGTTGCTGACCACGTGGATCAGCAGGCCGCCGCCGCCGCCGGCGCCGCGGGCGCGCATGGCGGGGAGCACGGCCAGGGTGCAGAGGAACGGGCCCTTGAGGTTCACGTCGACGATCTGCGCCATGTCCGCGGGCTGCAGGTCCTTCCAGTGGCGCCGCCTGGTGTTGGCGCCGGCGTTGTTGACCAGGATTTCGACGGGGCCGAGCGCTGCCGCCACCCTTGCGTGGGCGGCGGTGACCTGGTCGGGGTCCGTCACATCCAGCGGCACGATGAGGGGCGGGGTGGGCAGCAGGGCGGCGGTTTCGTGCAGCAGGGGCAGGCGGCGGCCGCTGAGGGCGAGGCGGCAGCCGGCCCGGGCGAAGGCGAGGGCGATGGCGCGGCCGATGCCGGTGCCGGCCCCGGTGATCCAGACGACCTGGTTCCCGAGATCTCGCATCAGATGACGAGGCCGCTGTCGGGGTCGATGAGGTGCATGTGGTTCATGTCCCAGTGGAGCGGCAGGGCGAGGCCGGGCTGGGCCAGGGTGTCGGGCGGGACGCGGGCGACGACGGGCGTGTCCCGCAGGTGGAAATGCACCATGGTCTCCATGCCCATGGGCTCCACCACGTCCACCAGGGCGGTGAAGGGGGCGGTGCCCGGGCGGGGCTGTTCCAGCATGTGCTCGGGCCGCATGCCGAGCAGCACGGGGCGGCCGCGGAGGGCGGCGTAGCGCGCGGTGCGCTCCGGCGGCATGGGCAGCACCTGGTTGTCGGCCAGGCGCATGCCGCCTTCCGTGAGGGTGGCGGGCAGGACGTTCATGCCGGGGGAGCCGATGAAGCCGGCGACGAAGCGGGTGCGGGGGTGGTGGTACAGCTCCTGCGGCGGTCCCACCTGCTCGATGATGCCGGCGTTCATCACCACCACGCGGTCGGCGAGGGTCATGGCCTCCACCTGATCGTGCGTGACGTAGATGGTGGTGGTGCGGACGGTCTGGTGGACCTTCTTGATCTCGGTGCGCATCTGCACCCGCAGCTTGGCATCGAGGTTGCTGAGGGGTTCGTCGAACAGGAACACCTTGGGCTTGCGCACGATGGCCCGGCCCATTGCCACACGCTGCCGCTGCCCGCCCGAGAGCGCCTTGGGCTTGCGCAGCAGCAGCGGCACGATATCCAGGATGCCGGCGGCTTCGTCGACGCGTGCCTTGATCTCGGCCTTCGGCGTGCCGCGGAGCTTGAGGCCGAACGCCATGTTGTCGAACACCGTCATGTGCGGATAGAGCGCGTAGTTCTGGAACACCATGGCGATGTCGCGGTCGCGCGGCGGGACGTCGTTGACGATGGCGCCGCCGATGTGGATCTCGCCGCCGCTGATCTCCTCCAGCCCCGCGATCATGCGCAGGGTGGTGGACTTGCCGCAGCCGGAGGGGCCGACGAGGACGACGAACTCCTGGTCGGCGATTTCCAGATCGATGCCGCGGACGGCCTGGACGCCGCCCTCGTAGGCCTTGACGACCTTTCGGACCGAGACTTCGGCCATGGTTCCCCCCTGTTTTCGTGGGGGAGTGTGGACGGGGGCGGGGCCGGGTTCAAGCCGGGTGCGGGGTTTCTATTCGCGGTCGAGCAGGACCAGTTGGCTGGCTTCCTGGCGGTATCCGGCGAGGCGGCTGAGGAAGGACTGGCCGAGCAGGTTCTCGGTGAGGGTGCCGGGCCGGGCCACGGTGGCCTGGACGTTGCGGCGGGTGATGCCGCCGATGGTGATGGCGGCGAGGGTGACGGGGGCGGCCTGGGTGATGCCGTTCGCGGTGTGCATGGTGATGCTGTAGCTGAGTGCGGCGACGTCGATGCCCAGGCGGGCGGCGTCCTCGGCGCGCAGGGCGATCATGGAGGCACCGGTATCGAACATCATGCGGACCGGGCGGCCATCCACCAGGACGGAGAAGTAGTAGTGGCCGTTGCGGTCACGCTGGGCGGCGGCGCCGGTGGTGCCGAATGTGCTGCTGGTGACGCGGCCTTCGGGGCGGACCACCATGGGCAAGGCCGTTGTCTGGGCGGTGGCGGGGGTTGAGGCGAGGGTGGCCAGGGTCAGCAGGGCGAGGCGGCGTGTTGGGGAACCAGGCCTGCGCATGGGTGGGGCAACTCCGGATCGGGCGTCCAGGGTGTATGGGCCGGGCGGGTGGGGCAATTCAGGATTGGGCTGAAATTGTTTGGGCCAGCCGCTGTGACGACCTGGTGGGCGATCATGCGAGGGCCGCCATCAGGGCCCGGGCCTTGGCGGCCACCTGGTCCGGGGTGTCGCCGGGCTTGTAGAGGGCGGAGCCGATGCCGAAGCCTGCGGCGCCCGCGGCGCGCCAGGCGGGGATGGTGGCGGCGTCCATGCCGCCCACCGGCAGCACCGCGGTGCCGGCCGGCAGCACGGCGCGGAGGGATTTCAGCACGGCGGGGCTGGCGGCTTCGGCGGGGAACAGCTTCAGCGCGTCGGCGCCGGCGTCCAGCAGGGCGAAGGCTTCGGCGGGGGTGAGGAAGCCGGGGGCGGCCTGGAGGCCCGCGGCCTTGGCGGCGCGCACGAGGGTTGGGTCGGCGTGGGGGGTGACCATGAGGCGGGCGCCGGTTGCGGCCAGGCGGTCGACATCGGCGGGGCGCATGACGGTGCCGGCGCCGATGAGGGCGCGGTGGCCGCAGTGCCGCACCAGGCGGGCGATGCTGTCGAAGGGGTCGGGTGAATTGAGCGGCACCTCGATGACGCCGATGCCGGCGGCGAGCAGGGCATCGGCGACGGCGACGGCTTCGTGGGGCTGGATGCCGCGGAGGATGGCGACCAGGGGGTTGGCGGCCAGGTGGGCGATCAGGTCCATGCGACGTGCTCCGCAATGTGGGCGAGGCCGGCGGCGGCGGCATCGGCGTCCCGGATGATGGGGGTGCCGCCGCACTGGGCGATGGCGGCGGCGTAGGATGCGGTGAGCGCCGGGGTGCCGATGAGATGGATGGGGCCGGAAGGCTGGGCGGCGCGCACCTCGTGGCCGATCAGCAGGCCGGAGAGGAAGGAGGCGGCCTGGTCCTCCGGCAACTGTCCGAACAGGCCCAGGGCGCGGACGCCGAACAGGTGGTGCAGCAGGCCGCCGGGCTGGGCTGCGCGGTCGACGCCGCGGGCGAAGGCCTCGGGGTGGTGGGGCGCGTCCTGCATCAGGCGGCCGAGGATGGTGTGGCCGCGCAGGGCGGCGAAGGCCTCGCCGGTCAGGTGCGTCTGGAACCCGGCGATGCGGCCGCCGGTGATCCGCACCCATTTGGAGTGGCTGCCCGGCAGGCAGATGCGGGCCTCGGGACCGGTATGCGCGCCCATCTGTTGCAGGGCGCCGAACAGCTGCACCTCCTCGCCGCGCATGACTTCCGGCACGCCATCCGCGTCCGTGGCGGAGAGGCCGGGCACGAGGCGCAGGGTGGCGCCTGCGAAGGGGATGGCGATGACGGCGGCGGCGAGGTCGGCCGGGTCTGCGGGGCAGGGGAGATAGGGGGCCTCGACCCAGCCCTGGCGGCTGCCGACCATGCCGGCCAGCAGCACGCGGGTTTCACCCGCGGCGAGCCAGGGGGCGATGGCGGTGCGGAGGGCGGTGCCGAAGCCGCCGGGCGGGACGCCGAGGATGCCGGGTGCGGTGGCGCGCTCGACGATCGCGCCGCCGTGGAGGCGGAAGGCGCGGCAGTTGGTGGTGCCCCAGTCGACGACGATCATCGTGCCTGCGTGCCACCGCGGCCGTGGCGTTGCAACACCCCTTGGGAGGCGTTCGGGTCAGGCAGGCTGCACGGTTGCCATCCGGTCGGCGCGGCTGGCCATCAGGCTGCCGGCGGAGGTGGGCAGCGGCAAGGCTGACGCCGGTCGTCGCGGGCCGGTCTCAGCCTTGCGTGATGCATGTCCCGGGTGGGCCTGTGCCAAGTGGGCCTGTGCCGGGTGGGACGGGCGTTCGTGCAGCGGGTTCATGGGAGGGGCGGGTGTCAGCCCCACATCACCATCATCATCTTCAGCGCCGCCATCCAGGCTGCGGCGCAGATGCCGAAGGCGGTGGCGAAGCGCATCACCTGCATGACGCTGATGCCCGAAGTGTCTGACCCGGCTGTGGGGAGGACGAAGTGTGGCGCGTCGTAGAGTGCCACCTGCTGGATGGCGGCGGCGGACGGCTTGCGCATCAGCGCGATCAGTTCCGGGCTGGGATTCTCGATCCGTCCGGGGCGGCGGCGGTCCTGCAGGCCTGCCTGCTGGACTGGCGCCGGAGGTGTCACGATCTGATCCTGGGTAGAAACGTTTGCTTTTGTCATAATGTCCACCATGTTCGATCTCCGCCTCGGCACTAACTTCAACAGCCTGGATGAGGTTTGGTCTTGGAGTCCAGTCCCTTGACGGTTATTCCTTAACAACCTCTTTCTACAGTGGCGGTCGGGGTGAAAGACGTTTCGTTAAAAGTCGTAATCTGTGCCGCATTCATTAACGGAATTCGTTAGTAATGCCGGTTGATGGCTCGTTGTGGTGTGAAATCCTTGCCGATTCATGGGAAAATGATTCCGAGTTCGGGATTGCAGCGGTGGGGCGCTCCCGGATTGTTGATATGTTAAACCGCGGGGTTGAAGGTGGGACGACGGATCTGAGGGCTTGCGCAGGCATTCGATGATGAGTTGGGACAAGGCTGTGGCCCGCGCGCGTGGATGGGTACCGGGTGGACGGGGGCGCCGGAGCTGGTGGCGAACGCTGTCCGGCGCGAGTCGCCGCCTGCTGCTGGTTGCGGCCGGGTTGATGGTGTTGACGGTTGCCGGGCTCGGCGTGATGGTCTGGCAGCTGCGGCTGAATGCGCTGGCGGAGACGCGGTCGACCCTCCGGTCGCTGTCCCTCACCATCGCCGAGCAGACGGCGCGATCCGTGGAGAGCGCCGACGTGGTGCTGCAGGACCTTCGGCGGCAGATCATCGAGCGGCGGCTGGACACCGTTGCGGCGTTCAAGACGGAGCTTGCGACCGAGCGCCTGTACAGGTTCCTGAAGGACCGCTCGACGTTCCTGCCGCAGGTGGACGCGATCGCCATCGTGGCGGCGGACGGCACGCTGGTGAGCAGCTCGCGCGGGTGGCCGCAACCGCCGGTGAACCTGGCTGAACGCGACTACATGATCTATCTGCGGACGCATGACACGCCGGCGGCGCTGGTCAGCCGGCCGATGCAGAACCTGCGGAACGGGCACTGGACGACGTTCGTGATCCGGCGGATCGATTCGGCTGGCGGCGAGTTCATCGGACTGGTCCTGATCTCGATGGACCTGACCTATTTCAGGGATTTCTTCTATAAGCTGACCGAGACGACCGGGATGACTGTATCGCTTCTGCACAGGACCGGCACGATGCTTACCAGCTTCCCACCCTTGATCGCGACGGGTGACAATCTGCCCGAGGGGTCGCCCTGGTATCAGACCGTGAAGGCCGGGGGCGACGTGTTCGAGAGCGACAAGGTGCCGGGCCGGGGCAGGCAACTCGTTGCGGTGCAGCCGTTGAAGAGCTATCCGCTCATCATCGACGTGCGGATCAGCAAGGGGGCTTCGCTGGCGGCGTGGTCGCGCGTGAGTGCTGCCATCGGGGTGGTGACGTTGTTCACCATCATCTGCGTGCTGTTGCTGCTCCGGCAGCAGGTGCGGCAGTTCTATCGGCTGGAGCGGTCCGAGACGCTGCTCGCCAAACGCAATGCGAGGCTGGAGGGCGCCGACCGGACGCTTCGGCGGCAAGCCCAAGCGCTGTCGGCCAGGCGGGCCGTGGTGGCGGAGCAATCCGCCACGCTGCAGCTTGCCCTGCGTTACATGAAGCAGGGGATCATCATGGTGAGCGCCGGGGACCGGATCGTCGTCTGCAACGAGCAGGCGGCTTCCATGCTCGACCTGCCGCGGGACTTCCTTGACCGGGAGCCGAGCTTCGGCGATCTGATCGCGTACCAGCGTTCGATCGGGGAGTTCGCCGACCCGGCGGCCAGCGTGTGGGCGCTGACGTTCGAGGAGGCGGTGGCCGGACCGCAGGTGTATGAGCGGACCAGGCCGAACGGCACCATCATCGAGGTGCAGACGATCGCCATGCAGGGTGGCGGCCTGGTGCGGACCTACTCCGACGTGACGGAGCGGCGGGAGACGGAGCGGCAGGTCCGGTTCCTGGCACGGCATGACGGGCTGACCGGGCTGCTGAACCGCGCGGCGTTCCATGAGCGGCTGGCGTCGCTGATCGAGGATGCGGCCGGGCATGGGCGGCAGATCGGGGTGTTCTATCTCGATCTCGACGGCTTCAAGCAGGTCAATGACACGCATGGCCATTCGGTCGGCGACAGGCTGCTGGTGACTGTCGCGAGCCGGTTGAAGGCGGCGATCCGGGAAACCGACATCGTGGCGCGGATGGGCGGGGACGAGTTCGCCGTGGTGCAGCCGTTCATCGGGGCCGGCGGCGATGTCGGCGATCTGGCGCAGCGCATGCTGGATTCCGTGGCGCAACCCTATGTGTTCGGGGAGACGCGCTGCTCGGTGAACCTGTCCATCGGCGTCGCGCTGTATCCCGATGACGCCGTGTTGCCAGAGGATCTGCTGCAGAACGCGGACATGGCCCTGTATCGCGCCAAGGCCGATGGCAAGGGCAGGTTCCGCGCCTATGACAGCACGGTGGACCATGGGCCGCAGGCATCGTTCTCCATGGAGAAGGACCTGGCGCGGGCGGCGGAGCTTGGCCAGCTGCACGTCGAGTACCAGCCGATCCTCGATGCCCGGACGTTGGCGGTGGTTCGGCTCGAGGCATTGCTGCGATGGACGCACCCGGTGCTGGGGATCGTCCCTCCGGTCGAGTTCATCGGGATCGCGGAGCAATCCGGGCTGATCGTTCCGATCGGGCTGTGGGCCCTGGAGACGGCCTGTGCGGCCGCGGTGTCCTGGCCGGTGACGATGGAGGTTGCGGTCAACCTTTCGCCGGTGCAGCTGACGCGGCAGGATCTGGCCGATGAGGTGGAGGCGATCCTGGCGCGGACCGGGCTGCGGCCGGCCCGGCTCAACCTGGAGATCACGGAGGGGGTGCTGCTGGAGGGCACGCCGGCGGTGATGGCGACGATGCGCCGGCTGCGGGAGATCGGGGTCTGTTTTAGCCTGGATGATTTCGGGATCGCGCATGCCGGGCTGGGCTACCTGCGGCAGTTCCCGTTCGATGTCCTGAAGATGGACAAGTCGTTTGTGCAGGATGCGGTGCGGGACATGACCGGGCGCGGCATCCTGGCGGCGATCCAGGCCGTGGCGGTGGCGTGCAGGCTGCGGGTGGTGGCCGAGGGGGTTGAGACCGAGGCGGAGCTGGCGCTGGTGCGGGAGCTGGGTTGCGACCAGGTGCAGGGGTATCTGCTGGGCCGGCCGCAGCGGGTGCCGGCCCTGGTCTATTCAGGGCCGGTTGGTCCGGTGGCGGCGGGTTAGGCGGCTCGGGCCAGCTGCACGCCGCAGGCGTCGAAGGTGGCGAACAGCCTGGCGGCGGCTTCGGTGCCCAGGCGGGTGTGGGGCGGGCGGATGTTGAGCCAGGCGTCGTTGCCGGTGTGCCGGGCCAGGAGGGCCTTGAGGCCGGGGAGGAGCGGGGCGGAGGTGACGGCGGCGCGCATGGCCGAGAGGGTGGCCTGCGCCGCGGCGCCGGCGGGCTGGTCCCAGGCGGCATAGACCTTGGCGTTCTCCGCGCAGCTGACGTTGCTGGCGGCCGAGATGGACCCGGCGCCGCCGGCGTTCAGCGTCTGGTGCAGGTGGCCGTCATCGCCGCAATAGACCTCGAATCCGTCTTTCGCGAAGGCGTCGATGTAGGATTTCGTGTTGGACCAGTCGCCGGTGCTGTCCTTGATGCCGCGGAAGGCGCCGGGGTGGGCGCGGAGCAGGCGCTCGATCAGCGGGAGGGTGACCGGCACCGCGGACTGGGCGGGGAAGTGATAGAAATACAGCTGCACGGCGCCGGCGACGCGCTGGGCGACTTCGGAGTAGTAGGCGAACAGGCCGTCCTCGCTGGGGTTCTTGTAGAAGAACGGCGGCAGCACGAGCACGCCGCGGGCGCCCAGCTCACCGGCGCGCCGGGCCATCAGCACGGTATCGGGGATGGCGGGCAGGCCGCAGCCGGGCAGCATCCTGGCGGCGGGGATGCCGCGCTCGACCAGGCCTTCCATCAGCGCCAGGCGTTCGCTGACGCCCAGGGAGTTGGCCTCGCCGGTGGTGCCGAGCACGCCCAGGCCGTTGCAGCCATTGCCGAGCAGCCAGCGGCAATGCGCGGCCATCAGGTCCAGGTCGATCGACAGGTCCGGGCGCATGGCGGTGAGCACCGCCGCGTTGACGCCGCCATACAGCGCGTTGTTCACTTGTTCACTCCCTTTCGTCTTGATTGTCGTGGCACCTGGTTCGGCCAGTCCACCACGTGGTCCTCGAGCAGCCCGGCGCGCCGCTCGTCCAGCACCCGGCCGCGCACCGAGACGCCGGCCTCGTGCACCGTTTGGAGATTGCCGGACACCAGCGGGTGCCACCAGGGCAGGTCCTGCTTCTCCGCGACCAGGCGGTAGCCGCAGGTGGGGGGCAGCCAGTCGATCCCGGCCAGGGCGGCGGGGGTGAGGGAGACGCAGTCCGGCACCCAGTCACGCCGAGTCTCGTAGCGGCTGCAGCGGCAGGAGGCGGTGTCGAGCAGGCGGCAGGAGACGTTGGTGAAGGCCAGCTCCTCGGTGTCCTCGTCGCGCAGCTTGTGGAGGCAGCAGCGGCCGCAGCCGTCGCAGAGGGATTCCCACTGCTCGGGTGTCATCCGGTCGAGCGGCGTGGTTTTCCAGAAGGGCGGGTCGCCGGGCATGGGCGTGGTGTAGCAGAGCGGCGGCGGGGCGGGCTAGGGCGGGGGTTCAGGAGGCGGCGACCTGGTCGATGAGGTCCACCACCGCGTCGATGTGGCCGGCCCATTGCGGGCGGGACCAATGGGCGATGCGTGCCACCTGGTTTGCCCGGCGGGGCGAGTGCGGGTCCAGGTAGTCGCGGATGGCCGCGGCCCAGCCCAGGCCGTCCAGCGGGTCCAGGTATTCCGGGGCGTCGGCGCCGACTTCGCGCAGCGCGGGCAGGTCGCTGCACAGCACCGGGGTGCCGACCGAGAGGGCTTCGGCCAGGGGCAGGCCGTAGCCTTCGGCGAAGGAGGGCAGCAGCACGGCGCGGGCGCCGGCGATCAGCGCCTGCACCTGCCTGTCGGGCAGGGCGTTGTGTTCGGTGATGTGGTCGCGCAGCAGCTCGGAGCGGTCGAGCACGTCGATCACCATCTCGTTCTCCCAGCCGCGCTGGCCGACCAGGACCAGGCGGGGGGCGGCCGGGCCCAGCTCCAGCACCAGGCGACGCCAGATGTTAAGCAGCAGCAGGTGGTTCTTCCGGGGCTCGATGGTGCCGACGTAGAGGAAGTAGGGGCGTTCATCCGTGGTGGGCGTGGGGGGCGCGGGGTGGTGCTGGATGTCGTGCACACCGAGCGGGGCGACCAGCAGGGGCACGTCGCGGCCGGCGGCGTGCATGAAGGGCAGCAGGGCGTCGCGGGTGGCGGCGGAGTTGACCACGAAGGCGTCGGCGTAGCGGGCCGCGGTCTCCATGCGGCGGCGGTGCTTGTCGGCCTCCCTGGGGCGGCCGAACTCGGGGAACTCGATGGGGATCAGGTCGTGGATGAAGCAGATGAAGGCGGCATCGAGGCGGCGGCGGGCGGCCTGGATGGCTTCGGGCTGGTGCAGATGGTGGTGGGAGACCAGCAGGTAGGTGGCGCGGCCGGTGGAGCGGCCGAGGAAGCGCGGCGGGGTCTTGGGCAGCAGCATCGAGGCTTGCAGCCGCCAGCCGAGGGCCCGGGCCTCGTTGCCGTCGCTCCTGGCGGTGACGGGCATCTCGTTCTCCCACTCCCGGCCCAGCCGTTCCACGAAGCTGCGGGTGCGGGCGGTGGAGAGGTGGCAGAAGCGGCCCAGCGGATGCAGGGCGGCGTAGCGCAGCCGGTCCGGCGCGACCCGTTGCAGGCCGGTGGCGTAGGCGTGCTCCACGCGGTCGATGCCGGTGGGGACCCGGCGTTCCGCGCGGGAGAGCAGGCGCGACACATCCAGCACGATGGGACCGTTCATGCGGCGGCTATCGCAGGCCTGGGGCGGTGCTGTCCATCGGCGCGCGCTGATGGAGCAGCAGGGCGGCGAGGTCTTCGGCCCGGATGTCGTGGTGGAGGTCGGGGCGGGTGGCCGGTGGGGTGCCGGGGGGATGGCCGGCGTGCCAGATGGCGTAGTCCGTGGTTTCGTCCACCACGCCCAGGGCGGCGAAGGCGGCGGGCAGGCTGGGCTGGTGGTCGCCGTAGATCGCCAGGGTGCCGCCGGGCGGTAGGGCGTCCAGCAGCGGGGCGAGCATCGCGTCGCCTGCGACCAGGCCGGCCAGGTAGCCGCGCAGGCCCTCGGATTCCGGCAGGTGGTCGAGGGCGGCGGCCCAGGCGGGGAGGGGCGGGTGGGCGCCGGTGCCGATCCAGGGGCCGTGGTTGCCCATGGTCATGGCGAAGACGAAGACGGCCGGGCCTTCCTCGTGCAGGATGCGGATGATGGCCCGGGCGACGGCGAGGTCGGTGACGTAGGGGCCGGCTTGGGAGGCGCCCTCGAAGGCTTCCAGGCCGCGGAACTCGTCGAAGCCGAGCTGGGGCATGACGGCGGCGCGGGCGTAGAACCGCTTGTCGAAGGGGTGCAGGCAGATGGTGCGGTAGCCGGCGCGCTTCATCTCCCAGGCGAGGGAGCGGAGCCGGGCCTGGGCGAAGCGCTCGTAGGGGTTGAAGCGGTCGAGGCCCAGGGCGGTCTGGTCGATGCCGGTGAGGATGGCGAACTCGGTGCGGACGGTGTTGGCGCCCCAGCACGGCACGGTGAGGCGGCCGGCCTGTGCCGCGCCGGCCAGCAGGCGGTCGTAGCCCGGCAGGAGACCGGCGGGGATGGCGGGTCCGAGGCGGCGGGCGTCGAAGAAGGATTCGATCTGCACCAGCACGACGGGCATCCTGGCCTGTGGCGGGGGCAGCGGGGCGAAGGGGGGGATGGCGGCGCGGCGGTGCGGGCGTTCTGCGCGGGCGATCGTCGCGTGGATGATGAGGCAGGCGAGGAAGCCGGTGCGGCGCATGTCGCGGGCCGGGTCGTCGGTGAGGCCGAAGCGGCGGTAGAAGGCGGCCAGGCGGTGGAGCAGCGGCGGCCAGGTGGGCAGCAGGACGCAGGCGAGGACCAGGGGGAGCATCAGCAGCGGCGAGGGGCGGGGGGCGGCGGGCTCCAGCCAGACCAGCGCGCCGACCAGCGCCAGGGCGAGCAGGGCGCCGCCGACGACCTTCACCGGGCCGGCGAAGGGGAGGTAGAGGCGGGGGTGGCGGACGACCTCCAGCAGCTCCGCGCGGTCTGCGAAGACCAGGGGTTCGCGGAGGGTGGCGCGTTTCACCGCGTCGGTCGTGGCGAGGCCGGCGGCGATCGCGGCGATGGCGGTGGCGGCCATGACGGGGCGGGCGGTGAGGGAGAGCAGCAGCAGCCAGCCCAGGGCGATGGGGGCGATGTCTAAGCAGGCGTTCGTGGCTTGCGCCACCAACGCCTGCTTAGGACTCCCTGAAGACGCATCATCTTTGTCGCGGGATGCAAGGGCATCCCGCGACATGATGCTTGGCGGGATCAGCGCGGGCGTGCCGCCGCCTGCCTGCCGGCGGAGGAGCAGCCAGGACGCGACCAACAGGGCGCAGGCGACGGCGAACTGCATCGAAGGGGCCGTCAGCGGTCGGCGCGGGGCCGGATGTGGAAGTGGACGGAGCGGAGGATGAGGTCGCCGAGGAACCAGGGCATGAGGTCGGTGGCCTGGATGCCGAGGCCGAGCAGGCGCGGGAAGACGATGCGGGCCTTCTGCCGAAGGAGCCCGGCGTGGACGATGGCGGCGGCGCGGTCCAGCGGCATGAGGAAGGGTTTGTCGCCGATGAAGCGGTCGGTCATCGGGCTGTCGAAGAAGCCGGGGACGATGACGCTGCAGGCGACGCCGTGGGGGCGGAGGGCGGCGCGGAGGCCTTCGCCATAGGCGCGGACGCCGGCCTTGCTGGCGCTGTAGGCGGGGCTGTAGGGCAGGCCGCGGTAGCCGGCGACGGAGGAGACCATGGCGACGTGGCCGTGGCCGCGGGCGAGCAGGCGCGGGAGGATGGGCTCCATGACGTGCATCACGCCCAGCAGGTTGGTGGCGACCTGGCTGGTGGCGGAGGGCAGGCCCTCGGTGATCTCGCCGGTTTGCGGGCCGCCGGAGATGCCGGCGGCGGCGACCACGAGGTCGAGCGGGGCGTCGTCGTCGGTGGCGAGCATGAAGGTGCTGATGGCGGCCGGGTCGGTGACGCTGAGGGTGGCGGCCTGGACGGTGGCGCCGCTGGCGCGGCAGGCGGCGGCAATGGCGTCCAGGCGGGGCTGGTTGCGGCCGGTGAGCGCCAGGTGGACCCCGGGGGCGGCGTAGCGCTGGGCCAGCGCCCCGCCGAGGCCGCTGGAGGCGCCGGTGATGAGGATGGAGGCGGGCGCGCGGCTCCGCTTGCTGCTCATCGGCGGACGGCGGTGGCCGCGATGGGGTCGTCGTGGTGGTAGCGCGGGGCCTGGGCCCGGGCCGTCTGCTGACCGGCGAGGGCCGGGGCGGGGCTCACGGCTTCGAGGCGGGCGATGGCGCCCTCGATGAGCATGCCGAGGCCCTGCTCGCTGAAGAAGCCGCCGCGCACCAGGCAGCGATGCACCAGGACGCGGCGGAAGGCGTCATACAGCCCGGCATCGGGGGGGGTGGGCGCGTGCCAGAACTGGGCCAGGTCGCCCTGGAAGGTGAGGCCGCGGATGTCGTAGATGGCGGTGCCGAGGGTGATGACGGGGACGCCGGAGGCGAGGGCCAGGGTGCCGGAGGTGCTGTTGACCGTGACCACGCCGCGGGCGCCGCGGGTGAGGCTGGCGATGTCACCGTCCTCCAGATAGACGATGCGGTCCAGCACGCCGAGCCGCTGCGCCAGGGCCAGGGTGTATTCGCGCCAGTTGACCAGGCCGTTGTCGAGCGGGTGCTCCTTGATGGCGAGCATGGTGTGGGGCGGGGCGGCGGCGAAGGAGGTCAGCACCGTCTCGATGGCGCCGTGCATGCCGCTGAAGGAGGAGTGCAGGCGGATCTGGCTGTCGCAGTCCAGCTGGAGCGGGAACAGGAAGTATTCGGAGCCCTCGACCAGCTTCTGCACGGCCCGGGCGGAACGCTTGCGGCCGCCGGACTGGCGCAGCAGGCGCCGGGCCCAGCCGGCGTATTCGACGATGGGGTGCCAGGGGCGGTGGGTCTGGTAGTGCGGGTAGAGGAAGCTGAGGGCCATGGCGCTGATGTTGTAGATCAGGTCCTCCCTGGCCCGGCGGCGGAAGCTGGAGGCGATCGCGGGGATCTCTGCGATCTCGGGCAGGCCGGCGGCGGTGTCGCGGTACCAGGCTGGGTCGCGGGACAGGCTGGAGTGGCCGTTGACGCCGCCCAGCTCGACGGTGACCCAGTCGGGGCGGAGGTAGCCTTCCTCGATCACGTGCACGGCGACGTGCTGGCCGGCGGCGGCGTCGATGGCGGCGCGGTGCATGGGGCGGCAGTCGCCGAACAGCACGAGGTCGGTGACGCAGCGCTCCTGCATCAGGTCCGCGACGTAGCCCGGCCAGTCCTGCGGGGTGCCGCTGTAGTTGAGGGCACCGGGGTTGCGCCAGAACACGCGGTCCCCGGCGTTAAGATTCACGCGCAGCACGCCATGGCCGCGGGCGGCGAGCTGTGCGCCCAGGCGGCTGAAGAAGTCGCTCGCGAGCCCCTGCAGGAACAGGAAGGTGCGCCGCCGTGGTTCAAGCTTGATCATCGCACGGAGTCTTTCCGAACTTGGGAGGTGGTGGCCGGGGCAGACGCCTGCGGGGCCTGCCTGTGGGCCGCGCGTTGCCCCATTACCAGGATGCGGCCTTGCAACCGCCGCAGCATGACGAGGAGGCTTACCCTGTTCAACGCCGGATCAGCCAGCCGGTCCAGCACGATTTCGGGATCGCATGGCAACAGGGTCACAGGGTCGATGTAGCGGGGATAGAGGATGAGGGTGCCGGCGACGAGCTGGTCGAGGGTCAGGCGCCGGGTTCGGCGGGCGGGCGGGTTGGTGTCGGTGGTGAGGCCCCAGCCGGCGTAGAAGGGCTGGCCGTAGGTGGTGACGGGCTTTGCGCGCAGCAGGGCCTCGAAGCCGGTGAGGGAGGTGAGCGTGTGGATCTCGTCCACCCGGGCCAGCAGCTCGGCGATGGAGCCGCCGCGGAGCACCTGGTCGGCGTGGAGCAGGACTTCGGTGTCCGGCAGGGCGCCGGCGCGGTGGCCCGCGTCCACGTCCGGGTGGGGCTTGTAGATGATGTGGGCGCCGGGGGCGGCGGCGCGGACGCGGCGCAGCAGGTCGAGCCCCGGGCGGATGCCGGCGCCGCCGAGCAGGACCGAGCGGTCGTCGGCCACCTGGCCGGGGACGAGGATCAGGCGGCGGCCCCGGGGGAGTTCCAGCGGGGTGCCGGATGGCAGGTTGTATTTGGTGACCTTGGCCGCGACCATGCGGGTCCGCAGGGTGCTGGCCTGGTGGAGCAGGGCAGGCGGGAAGCCGGCCTGGGACAGCAGGGTTTCGAGGTCGCTGGGGCGGGTGGCGTCGTAGTAGATGCCGGCGCCATCGAGCACGATGGAGAGGGGCGGCAGGAAGTCCGCGCCCAGGCCTATGGAGCGGATGAAGCCGTCCTCCACGCGCGAGACCGGGACCTGGGCGCTTGCCGCCAGGGCATCGAGGCCCGCGGGCGCGCGGGAGGGCCAGACGGCGATGCCGCCGCCGCGCCGGGCCGCGGCAGCGATGGCGGCGGGTGCGGTCTTGCGGAAGGCGGGCGCGCCGTTTCCCAGCATGACGGCGATGCGGCGGCGCTTCCAGAACGAGATGCCGACGCAGCAGGCGATGGCAGCGTTCGCGGCGCTGTGCCGGCGCCAGGGGGCGGCGCGGTCCAGGAAGGCTTCGCAGGGGATGGCGCGGCCGTCGAAGGGGTCCGTGTAGCGGCTGCCGAGGAGGAGGGCGGCGGCCAGGAGGCGGACCGGGTCGGTGGTGTGGTCGAGGGGGCCGGGGGTGGGGCGGTGCACGGGCCTGCCGAGCAGGGCGGCGAGCAGGGCGATCTCGTCATTGCCGTCGGCGTGGATCTGGGCGGCGTGGTCCAGGAGGGGCCAGGGGTCGACGGGACCGGTGATGACCGTGATGCCGAGGCGGCGGCAGTGGGGCAGCCAGGAGCCGGGGCGGCGGGCGACGAGCACCGTGCCGGCTGCGCCGGTGTCGGCCAGGGCGGCGTTGAGCATGCGGTGCGTGATGACCGGGTCGGCGGCGGCAAAGACGATTGTCTGGCCGCTGACGGCGGGAGGTGCCGGCGCCCACCAGGTGCCGCCGATGCGGGATGCGGCGAAGTGCGGCAGCAGGCGCCGGGCCCGGGCGGCGAGGCTGGGGGTGAACCAGCCGGGATGCTGCAGGATGCGCTCGGCCCAGCCGACCATGCGGCCCTGATGGGGGGCGGCGAGGGTGAGGGTGTTGGTGCGAGCGCGGCCGGGGCGGGTGTCTGGCGCACGCAGCAGGGCCGGGTGGGGGCGGAGGATCGGGAGGCCGGAGCGGTGCGGTCGGGCTCTGGCGCAGAGGATCGCGTCGGGGTGCCGGGCGGTGCGGTCGAGCCGGAGTTCGGGCAGGAGCCGGGCCGGCCACTGGTTGGCGCGGCCGATCACGCGCAGCACTGCGGCGGAGGGCAGGCCGAAGTCAAATGGAATGGAGCCGGGCGCGGCGTGATGCGGGCCCGCGTCCAGTTGACCTGTGCCGCTTACAACCAGCGGTTCCACGCTTATACTCGCTCTGCCACCGGCAGAGATGCTAGGCCTCTGTGTGTTGCAATGCAACATGGATGGCGGAAGTGCCGGGCTGGGACCGCGTCAATGCCTCATTCGATTGCACTCCGGGGGTCGATCCTGTAGCTCCGCGGCTGCGATTGCGTAATTTGAGTGGTGCGAGCCGGGCACATTGAGGGCTTGCGAGCAGCGAGGGTTGGCTGACTTATGCACATTGAGATGAAGGCTTCGGCGCCAGTTTCGCCCATCGCGGTCATCGGCGTGTCGTGCCGTCTGCCCGGGGCGCCGGACCTTGAGTCGTTCGCGCGCCTGCTCGCGCGGGGTGGCGATGCGGTGACCGAGATCCCGGCGGATCGGTGGTCCCGGGAAGCGTACCTGCACCCCGACCCGCGGCAGCCCGGCAAGTCCTACACCATGGCTGCCGGCGTCATCGACAACGTGGACCGGTTCGATGCGGCGTTCTTTGGCATTTCGCCGCGGGAGGCCGTGCAGATGGACCCGCAGCAGCGGCTGCTGCTGGAGCTGACGCACGAGGCGCTCGAGGATGCGGGCGTGTCCGGCCGGACCCTTGCGGGCAGCCGCACCGGGGTGTTCGTCGGCGGTTCCGCCTCCGACTACCTGGCGCTGCGGCTGGGTGACCCGGCGGTGGCCGATGCCTACTTCATGATCGGCGCCACGCTCAGCACGCTGTCCAACCGGATCTCGTATGTGTTCGACCTGAAGGGGCCGAGCTTCACGGTGGATACCGCCTGTTCGTCGTCGCTGGTGGCGCTGCACCTGGCCTGCACCGCGATGCGCCGGGGCGAGGCCGACATGGCGGTGGTGGGCGGCGTAAACCTGCTGCTGTCGCCGCAGAGCTTCGTGGGCTTCTCGCGCGCTTCCATGCTGTCGCCGCGGGGGCGCTGCCATGCCTTTGCCGAGGGGGCGGACGGCTATGTGCGGGCGGAGGGCGGCGGCGTGCTGCTGCTGAAGCCGCTGGAGGCTGCCTTGGCGGATGGCGACCCGATCCGGTTCGTGATCGAGGGCACCGGGGTCAACTCGGATGGGCGGACGGCCGGGTTGTCGCTGCCGAGCGGGACGGCGCAGGCGTCGTTGCTGCGGGAGATCTATGGCAGTTCCCGCGTGGCGCCGGACGACCTTGTTTATATGGAGGCGCATGGCACCGGGACGGCGGTGGGCGACCCGATCGAGGCCGGGGCGCTGGGCGAGGTGCTGGGGCTGGGCCGGGCCACGAAGCTGCCGATCGGGTCGGTCAAGACGAACGTCGGGCATCTGGAGGCAGCGAGCGGCATGGCCGGGCTGCTGAAGGCGATGGTCGTGCTGCGGGATGGGGTGATCCCGGTGTCGCTGCATTCCGAGGTGCCGAACCCGGCGATCCGGTTCGACGAGCTGAACCTGGTGCTGGCCCAGGCGGCGATGCCGGTGGGGCCTGGCGGTGCGTTGCGGGCGGCGGCGGTCAACTCGTTCGGGTTTGGCGGGACCAATGCGCATGCGGTGCTTTCGGCAGCACCCGAGATGGCCGGGCCTGGCGTGGTTGCCGAAGTTGCGGTGGCCGAGGCGGGGGAGCTGCCGCCGCTGCTGGTTTCGGCGCGGTCCGCCCCGGCGCTGGCGGCGCTGGCGCATGACTGGCGGGACCGGCTGGAGGGGCTGGATGCCGCGGCGGCGGTTCCGCTGCTGCGGGCGGCAGCGCGGAACCGGGAGCATCACGTCCATCGGCTGGCGGCGGCCGGGTCCACGCCTTCGGCGCTGGTGCGGGCGCTGGATGCCTATGCGGCGAAGCAGGACTCGCCCGACCTGGTGAGCGGCACGGCCCTGGGCACGCCACTGGGGAAGGGCGGGGTGGCGTTCGTGTATTCCGGCAACGGCTCGCAATGGGCCGGCATGGGGGTGGACGGGTTGCAGAACCCTGCGTTCCGCGCCGCCATCGAGGAGGTGGATTCCGAGCTGGCGCAGCTGCTGGGCTGGTCGATCGCCGACAAGCTGCGGAGCGTGGATGCGGCTGCCCTGCGGGCGACCGACGTGGCGCAGCCGCTGCTGTTCGCGGTGCAGTATGGCTGCACGCGGGCGCTGGCTGCGGCCGGGGTCGTGCCCTCGGCGCATCTGGGGCATAGCGTTGGCGAGGTGGCTGCGGCGGCGGCGGCCGGGGCGTTGTCGTTGCAGGATGCGGCGCATGTGATCGCGGCGCGGTCCGCGGCGCAGCAGTGCACGGCGCATCATGGGCGGATGGCGGTGCTGGCGCTGGGGGCGGATGCGGCGCTGGCGCTGCTGGACACGGTGCCGACGGTCGAGATCGCGGCGGTGAACAGCAGCATGTCCATCACGGTGGCCGGGCCGGCGGAGGCGCTGGAGCGGCTGGGGCGGCTGGCGGCGCGGCGGCGGGTGCATTTCGTGATGCTGGACCTGGATTACGCGTTCCACAGCGCGGCGATGGACCCGATCCGCGAGGGGCTGCTGCTGGACCTGGATGGGATCAGGCCGCGGCATGCGACCGATCCGTTCTACTCGACGGTGTTCGGGCGGGCGCATGACGGCACCGGGCTGGGGCCGGAGTACTGGTGGCAGAACGTGCGGGCGCCGGTGCGCTTTGCCGATGCGGTGAGTGCGGTGCTGGCGGATGGGTGCAACATCCTGCTGGAGATCGGGCCGAACCCGGTGCTGCAATCCTATCTGCGCGACGGGCTCAAGCATGCGGAGCGGCCGGGGCTGGTGATGCCGACGCTGTCGCAGCGCAACCGGGGGGTGGACCCGTTCCGGCGGATCGCCCTCGCGTTGCATGTGGCGGGGCATGACATCTCGGGCAGCGCGCAGTTTGCCGGGTTGGCGACGCCGGATGGGTTGCCGCGGTATCCGTGGCAGCGCGAACGCTACTGGTATGAGCGGACGGACGAGGCGACGGATACGATCTCGGCCGAGCGGGACCATCCGCTGCTGGGGTTCCGGCGCGGGGACGAGCCGGGGCTGTGGTACAACACGCTGGATACGACGATCGAGCCCTGGCTGGCGGACCATGCGGTGGATGGGTCGCCGCTGCTGCCGGCGACGGCGATGGTGGAGATGGCGCTGGCTGCGGCGCGGGCGCGGTATCCGGATGCGGCGCATCTGGACGTGCTGGACCTGGAGATCACCCGGCCGCTGCTGCTGGAGCGTGATGCGGCGCGGGAGACGCGGTTCAGCGTCAATGGCGAGCGCGGGGTGTTCGAGCTGGCGAGCCGGACGCGGCTTTCCGGCGAGCCCTGGACCGTGCATGCCACGGGGCGGATCGCGGCGGGCAGCGGGGCGGCGATGCCGCCGCTGGCGCTGGATGACGAGGAGGGTGCGAGCGTTGCGGCGGCCGAGCATTACCGGCTGACGGCGCAGCTGGGCCTGCAGTATGGGCCGGCGTTCCAGACGGTCGAGCGGGTCAGCCTGCAGAGCGACCGCGCGGGGACGGTGCACCTGGTGGCCGATGAGGCGCACCGGGCGCGGCTTGGGTTCCTGACGGACCCGGCGCGGCTGGATGGGGCGTTGCAGGGGCTGGTGTCGCTGGCGGCGCGGCAGATGGCTGCGGGGGCCGGGGCGCAGGCGGGGGCGTTGCTGCCGTGGCGGATCGGGCGGGTGCGGCTTGCGGCTGGCGGCGGGGCGGTGGAGGCGGCGCAGCTGCGGGTGCTGCGGGTGGGGCCGCGCTCGATCTCGGCCGAGGTGGCGCTGCTGGATGCGGATGGCGGCGTGGTTGGGGTGTTGGGGGACTGCTGGTTCACGCGCACCGCCTCGGCGGCGGTGACGGACCTGGTGGATGCCGCGTATCACACGGTGGCGGTGCCGATGCCGCTGGGCAATGCGCGGGTGCTGCGGCCATTGCCGACGCTGCCGGCCGATGATGCGGCGGGGACGGATGATGCGGCGCTGCTGACGGAGGCCTATGCCGCCGCGGCCGCGTATCAGGCGTTCCTGCCCCTGGCGGTGGATGGCGGGATCGACCTGCACGCCCTGGTGCGCGGCGGGCGGCTGCATGCGGATGCCTTGCCTTTGGCGCGGGGCATGTTGGGGTGGCTGGAGCAGGATGGCCTGGCCAGTTGCGAGGCCGGGGCGTGGAGCCTGGTGGCCGATGCGGACCAGCCGGCGGCTGCCGAGATCTGGCAGTCGATCCTGGCCGATGCGCCGACTGCGGTGGCGGAGGCGGCGTTGATCGGGACCGTGGGGCAGGCGCTGCCGGCGATCCTGGCGGAGGGGCTGGCGGCCTTGCCGCGCGGGCTGGGGCCGTTGACCCGGCAGATGCTGGTGGGTTCGCCCACCGGCCGGGCCGTGCTGGACGCGCTGGCGGATGCGGTGGCGGAGCTGGCGGCCTCGTGGCCGCCGCACCAGCAGCTGCGTGTGCTGGAGCTTGGGGCCTCGGCGGATGGCACGACGCCGGCGCTGATGCGGGCCCTGGCCCGGGTGGGGCGTGAGGTGGAGTATGTGGCTGCGGTGCCGCCCGGTGGGGATGTGCCGGCCGTTGCCGCGATGCTGGGGGCGGTGCCCGGGGCTGGCGCGGTGGAGTGGGATGCGACCCAGGAGGTGCCGCTGGCGGTGGCGGCGGGGCGGTTCGACCTGGTGGTGGGCGCGCTGGTGTTCACGCGCGGGTTCGAAGCGGATGCGTTGAGCCGGGTTCAGGGGCTGATGGCGCCGGGTGGGCTGCTGCTGCTGGCGGAGCCGCGGCCGAACCGGGCTTGGGATCTGCGGTTTGGCGCGGATCCGGCCTGGTGGCGGGCGGATGGCACCGGCTCCACACTGCATGACCAGCGGGACTGGCTGCGGAGCCTGCATGCCGCCGGATTCGGCGAGGCGGCGGCGGCGGCGGTGGGCCAGGCGGTCTGGTCCGCGAACCTGTTGACGGCGCGGGCGCATGGCAGTCTGGCGGCGGGTGCCGCCAAGACGGGGACCGATGCCGGGTTGCTGATCGTGTCGGCGGCGGGGGATGGGCTGGCGGTGGCCCTGGCGGAGGCGATGCTGGCCACGGGACGGCCTTCGCTGGCGGTGACGCTGGATGGCGGGGAGGACGTGCTGCGGGCCGCGCCGCCGCTGGATGGGGACATCGTGTTCGTGGTGCCGGACCTGGTCGGGCCGGTGGCGATGCTGGATGGGATCGCGCGGGCCGGGTCTGCGCTGGGGGCCTGGGCGGCGGCGCTGGCGGAGACCACGGGGCTGCGGCTCTGGGTGGTGGCGCGGGCGGATGCCGGGGATGATGGTGTGGCGGCGGCGTTGCGGGGGGTGACGCGGGTTCTGGCCAACGAGGCGCCGAACCTGCGGCCGTATTTCCTGCAGGTGGATCGTGGGTTGGCGCTGGAGGCGGCGGCGGGTCTGCTGGTGCTGGAGGTCGGGGCGCCCGGTCTGGAGCCGGAGGTGGCCTTGGCGGCGGACCGGCGGGAGGTGCCGCGGATCCGCCGGGGTATGGCGCCGCGGCGGGTGGCGGCGGCGCAGGCCTCGGCACGGCTGGCGGTGGGGCGGCCGGGGCTGCTGGACACGCTGCATTGGGAGCGGATGGAGATTGCCGCGCCGGGTGCGAACGAGGTGGGGATCGCGGTGGCGGCCTCCGGGCTCAACTTCCGCGACGTGATGTGGGCGCTGGGGCTGTTGCCCGACGAGGCGTTGATGGACGGGTTGGCGGGCGCGACGCTTGGGCTGGAATGCGCGGGTGTGGTGACGGCGGTGGGTCCGGGCGTCGAGGGCATCGCGGTGGGCGATCGGGTGATGGCGATTGCGCCGGCGAGCCTGGCGACCAACGTGGTGGCGCCGGCGCAGGCGGTGGTGCGGCTGCCGGATGGCATGGACATGGCTTCGGCCGCGACGGTGCCGGTGGCGTTCCTGACCGTATGCTATGCGCTGGGCACGCTGGCCAATATCCAGCCGGGTGAGCGGGTGCTGATCCATGGCGGGGCTGGCGGCGTGGGCCTGGCGGCGATCCAGTATGCGCGGCACCGGGGGGCGGAGGTGTTCGCCTCGGCCGGGTCGCCGGCGAAGCGGGCCATTCTGGCGTTGCTGGGGGTGGAGCATATCCTTGATTCCCGCAGCATGGACTTCGCCGATGAGGTGATGGCGCGGACGGGCGGGCAGGGCGTGGACGTGGTGCTGAACTCGCTGGCCGGGGAGGCGATGGAGCGCAGCGTGGGTGTGCTGCGGCCGTTCGGGCGGTTCCTGGAGCTGGGCAAGCGGGACCTTTATGGGAACACGCCGCTGGGGCTTCGGGCGTTGCGGCACAATGTCTCGTATTTCGCCATCGACGCGGACCAGCTGCCGATGCAGCGGCCGGACATCGCGCGGCGGGTGTTTGCGGAGATTGCCGCGCTGATGGAGCAGGGGGCGTTGCGTCCGCTGCCGCATCGGGTGTTCGGCTCCGGGGCGGCGACGGATGCGTTCCGCCTGATGCAGTCGGCCGGGCATGTCGGGAAGATCGTGCTGGAGCCGGAGCCGGCGGGGATCGCGCTGCCGCCCGAGGTGGTGCCCTGGGCGCCGAGCGCGGCCGGGACCTATGTGGTGAGCGGTGGGCTGGGTGGGTTCGGGCTGCAGACGGCGCGCTGGCTGGTGGCGCAGGGGGTTCGCAGCCTGGCGCTGCTGGGGCGGCGGGGGTTGGCGACGCCCGGGGCGGCGGAGGCGATGGCCGGGTTTGCCGCGCAGGGTGTGCTGGCGCAGGCCTATGCGTGCGACGTGGCGGACCCGGTGGGGCTGGCGGCGGTGCTGGCGGAGGTTCGGGCCGGGCAGATGCCGATCCGCGGGGTGGTGCATGCGGCGATGGTGCTGGATGACGCGCTGCTGCCGCAGCTGAGTGCCGAGCGGTTCCTGCATGTGTTGCAGCCGAAGCTGGCGGGCGGGCTGCTGCTGGACCGGCTGACCCGGCAGGACCCGATCGAGACGTTCCTGCTGTTCTCCTCCATCACCACGACGCTGGGGAACCCGGGGCAGGCGAACTACGTGGCGGCAAATGCCGGGCTGGAGGCGCTGGCGGCGCGGCGGCTTGCGGCGGGTCTGCCGGGCATGTCGGTGGGTTGGGGGCCGATTGCGGATGTGGGATACCTGTCGCGCGAGCATGCGGTGAGCGATGCGCTGGCGCAGCGGATGGGTGGGGCGCACCTGGACTCGCAGCAGGCGCTGGATCTGTTGCCGGCGCTGCTGGCCTGTGGGCGGGCGCATGTGGATGTGGCGCATCTGCGCTGGGGCATGGTGCGGCAGCATCTGCCGCATCTCGCCACGCCGATCTTCTCGGAGGTGGCGGGGGACGAGGTCTCTGATGTCGGGCAGATCGACCTGGCGCAGCTGCTGGCCGACAGCACGCCGGAGGAGGCGCGGGCGCTGGTGGGCGGTATCATGGCGGAGGAGGTTTCCGCGATCACCAAGACGCCGAACCAGCAGATCGACCTCAGCCGGTCGTTGACCGACATGGGCATGGACAGCCTGATGGCGGTGGAGCTTCGGATGGCGCTGGAGCGGCGCTTCGGCAGCAACCTGCCGCTGCTGTCGCTGGCGGATGGGGCGAGCATCGGGTCGATCGCCGGGCGGATCGTGCGGCAGCTTTCGGCGGCGACGCCGGGGGTGAAGATGGATGCGGCCACGGCCCTGCTGGCGAAGTTCGAGGATGAGCGGGAGGATGGGCCGGGAGATGAGGCTGGTGATCCGGCCGGGGATGACGATGTAGGGGAGGCCGCGGCTGGTTCCGACGTGGTGGGCACGAGTTTGGAGGGTCGGCGGCCATGAGCGACAAGGCGGGGATGTTCGGGCTGGACAGCGGGGCGCGGTCGCGGTTGCTGGACCGGCTGGGTGGGCGCCGGGCCGTGGTGCCGAAGGCGGCGGATGCGACGGTGCCGGCGGCGCAGCCGCGGCCCCCGGTGCTAGGCAATGCCGAGCGCTATGAGGAGATCCGGCTGATGCGCCAGGCGGCGGACCTGCTCAAGATCGAGGATCCGTTCTTCAACCTGCATGATGGTGTGGCCGGGGCGCGGACGCGGGTGGCAGGCGCGCGGCTGTCGAACTACGCCTCCTACAACTATCTGGGATTGAACGGCGATCCGCGGGTCACGGCGGCGGCGAAGGCGGCGATCGACGATTACGGGACCTCGGTTTCGGCCAGCCGGATCGTTTCGGGCGAGCGGCCGTTGCACCGGACGCTGGAGCGGGGCCTGGCGGCCATGTATGGCACCGACGATGCGGTGGTGATGGTGAGCGGCCATGCGACCAACGTGACGGTCATCGGGTGCCTGCTGGAGCAGGGCGACCTGATCGTGCATGACAGCTTCAGCCATAACAGCATCGTGCAGGGGGCCATGCTGTCTGGCGCGCACCGGGCCAGCTTCCCGCACAACGACCTGGATGCGCTGGACAGCATCCTGTCCACGCTGCGGCCGCGGCACAAGCAGGCGCTGGTGATCGTGGAGGGGCATTACAGCATGGACGGCGATGTGCCGGACCTGGCGGCGATCATCCCGATCGTGCGGCGGCACCGGGCCACGCTGATGGTGGATGAGGCGCATAGCCTGGGGGTGCTGGGGGCGAGCGGGCAGGGGATTGCCGAGCATTCCGGGGTGGACCCGAACGAGGTCGATATCTGGATGGGCACGCTGAGCAAGACGCTGGCGGGGTGTGGCGGGTATGTGGCGGCCGGGCAGAAGCTGGTCGATTTCCTGAAGTTCACGGCGCCGGGGTTCGTGTATTCCGTGGGGATGCCGCCGCCGGTGACGGCTGCGTCGCTGGAGGCGCTGCGCATCATGCGGGCGGAGCCGGAGCGGGTTCGCAAGCTGGCGGAGAACGGGGCGCGGTTCCTGGAGCGGGCCAGGCGGGCCGGGCTGGACACCGGGCTTTCGATCGGGTCGGCGATCGTGCCGATCATCGTCGGCAGTTCGATCCGGGCGGTGAAGGTGTCGCATGCCTTGTTCGAGCGGGGCATCAACGTGCAGCCGATCATTCACCCGGCGGTGCCGGAGCGGGCGGCGCGGCTTCGGTTCTTCATCTCCTCCGAGCATGAGCTGGCGCAGATCGACGAGACGGTGGACGCGATTGCGGAGGAGGTGGCGCGCGCCGGGTCCGAGCGGATCAGCATGGCGGCGCTGAAGGCTCAGCTGGCGCTGCGCTGATCCCGGATGGGGTGAGCCGGGTTGGGATCGATGGGCGCAACCTCGGGCTGAGCCGGGGGACCGGGGTTGCGACGTATGCGGCCATGCTGGCTTCCTGCGTGGCGGGGCTTGGGTTGCGGGCGGAGGTGCTGCTGGGGGCGCCGCGTCTGCCGCGGGCGTTGCGCTGGGCGGCGGCGGCCTGGCCCGGGCGGAGCCCTTCGTGGATGCGGGGCGATGAGCGGCATGCGGCGGATGTGTTCCGGGTCGCGCAGGTGCATTTCGATCTGTATGGGCGGTTGCGCGGCGTGGGGGGGCGTGGGCTGCCGGATGTGATGCACTGGACCTATCCGCTGCCGCTGGTGATGCCGGGGCGGCGGAACGTCTATACCGTGCATGACCTGATCCCTTTGCTGCATCCGACGCTGACCGGGATCGAGGCGGGACGGTTCCGGCGCATGCTGGGGGCGGTGCTGCGGGCGGCGGACCAGGTCGTGACCGTGTCGGAGGCGACGCGGGGGGAGTTGATCTCGCATCTGGGGCTCGACCCGGCGCGGGTGACGAACACGTTGCAGGCGGTGGATGTGCGCGGGGCGGTGGATGCCGTGGTGCCGGGGCTGGTGCGGCGAGAGTACTGGCTGCATGTGGGCGCGGTGGAGCGGCGGAAGAACCTGCGGCGGCTTATCGCGGCGTGGCGGGCGAGCGGGACGGTGCACCCACTGGTGCTGGCGGGGCCGGATGGGTGGATGGCGGCGGAGACCCTGGCGGATGCGGCGCCGTTCCTGCATCCGGGTGGAGCGCTGGGGGAGGGGGCGCGGATCGTGCGGCTGCCCTGGCTGGAGCGGCCCCGGCTGCTGGGGCTGATGCGGGATGCAAGGGGGGTGCTGATGCCGTCGCTGGCCGAGGGGTTCGGGTTGCCGGTGGCGGAGGCGATGGCGTTGGGGACGCCGGTGCTGACGAGTGGGGGTGGGGCCCTGGCGGAGGTGGCGGGTGGGGCGGCGGTGCTGGTCGATCCGTTGGATGTGGGGGATATGGCGGCCGGGCTGCGGGCCTTGGATGGGGATGCCGGGTTGCGGGGGGATCTGGTGCGGCGGGGGCTGGTGCGGGCGGCGGTGTTCAGCCGGGCGGCGTATGCGGCGCGTTTGGGGCGGTTGTATGGGATGACTTGAGCGGCGGGCGGCCCCATACAACGGGGATGGATATCCTGCTGCGCGACTTCTGGTATCTGGCTGTCTCGGGCGCCAAGCTGCGGCCGGGCAAGACCATGCCGATCACCTTGCTGGGCACCGCCATGCTGCTGGGGCGGCGGGCGGACCGAAGCGTGTTCGCGGTGGCGGATGCCTGCCCGCACCGGGGGATGCCGATGCACCATGGCAGCTTCGACGGGAACACCCTGCGCTGCTGCTATCATGGCTGGGCGTTTCGCAGCACGGATGGGTGCTGCACCGAGATCCCGTCCCTGCCGCTCGACGATGCCACCGACCCGGCGCGGTTCCGGCTGAAGACCTGGGATTGCCGGGAGGTGCAGGGGAATATCTGGGTCTACGTGGGGGAGGGGGAGCCGGGGCCGGTGCCTGTCGTGCCGGGGTTTGGCGATGCGGTGCCGCAGGTGAGCACGACGATGCGGTTTCCCTGCGGGATCGACCTGGCGGCGACTGGGTTCTTCGATCCCGGTCACCCGGCGTTCGTGCATACGTCCAAGTGGTGGAAGAGCAACCCGGCGGCGCGGCTGCGGCTGAAGGAGAAGCACTTCGAGCCGGCCGGGCTGGGGTTCCGGATGCTGCGGCATCACCTGAAGCATGGGGCGAACCCGTATCGGCTGCTGGGGCGGAACGTGCATATCGACATCGGGATCGAGCTGCCGGGGATCCGGATCGAGCATATCGAGGGGGACCGGCATGCCGCCTGCGTGCTGGCGGCGGCGACGCCGGTCAGCGGGACGGAGACGGACGTGCACTACTGCCTGTACTGGACGCCGAAGTGGCTGGCGCCGCTGAAGCCGTTTGCCGGGTACATGGCGCGGGACTTCCTGGACCAGGACCGGATGGTGGCGGTGAAGATGGCGGACAACCGGGCGCCGGCGACGCCGATGTTCGTGGGGGACGCGGATACGCAGGTGCGGTGGTACCTGCGGTTGAAACGGGAGTATCTGGCGGCGCAGGCGGAGGGGCGGGCGTTCGTCAATCCGCTGCGGCCGACGACCCTGCACTGGCGGAGCTAGGGTCAGGGCATGATCGGCGTTGACCCGGGGCGGTGGGGGCGGCATCGTTTGCCATGTCTGACATAATCGCGGATTCATCAGCTCCTGCGGCGGGCAAGGGCCGGCTGGCTGGGAGGCTTGCGCTGGTGGTGCTGGCGGCGGTTGGCATCCTGTTGCTGCTCGCGGCGGCCATGTCGCGGACCGTGACGTATGACGAGGACCAGTATCTGGCGGCCGGGCTGCGGGTGGCGGATGGATTGCTGCCGTACCGGGATTTCGTCTATCTGCAGCCGCCGCTGTATCCGTTCGTGCTGGGGGCGGTGTTCAAGCTCAGCGGGGGGTATTACCTGCTGGCGGGGCGGCTGCTGACGTTCGGGCTGTCGATGGTGTCGGCGGTGCTGCTGTGGGGGCTGTTGCGGCGGCTGGGGGCCGGGCTGACGCTGGCGAGCGTGTTGATGGCGGCGTGCCTGGCCTCGCCGTTCCTGGCCTCGCCGCTGGCGAACACGCGCAACGACGTTCTGCCGCTGACGCTGATGCTGGCCGGGTTGTCCTTGTATCTGTGGGCGCAGGACCGGCGCTGGTGGGGGCGGTTCGCCGCGGCGGTGCTGATGGGGCTCGCGGTGGAGGCGAAGCTCACCTATCTGTTTGCGCCGGTGGTGCTGGGCGTGCATGCGCTGTTCCATGTGCGGCGGCGGTTGCTGCCGGTGGTGCTGGGCACCCTGGTGGCGGCGGTGCCGGGGCTGGTGCTGTACCGGCTGGCGCCGGATGCGATGCGGTTCGGGTTGTTCGAGTTCCATGTGACCGCGACGCCGGACTGGTATGGGCGGGCGGGGCTGGGCCCGCTGCTGACGGCACCGGCGCGGCTGCTGGCGCTGCTGGACTGGCTGGTGCTGGGCGGCAACCTGACGCTGGTGGTGCTGGCGGTGGTGCTGTCGCTGATCACGATGGCGCGGAAGCGGAAATGGAAGCGGCCGGGGGCGCTGCTGGTGCTGCTGCTGGTGGGAGCGGCGGGGATGGCGTTCGTGCCGTCGCCGTCCTGGGCGATGTACTATGCGGCGACGGCGCCGTTGCTGGCGTGCTGCATCGCGCATCTGGACCGGATCACGACGCATCTGGCGGACCCGTTCCGCAAACGGATCCTGTTCGTGGTGTCGGCGCTGTCCGTGGTGCCGGTGCTGTTGTTGCAGGGGCCGGAGGTCGTGCGGTTCGTGCGGGGCGACTGGGTGGGGCTCGAGGCGCACCGGACGGCGGTGGCGGTTCGGGCGGCGTTACCGAAGGGCGGAGCGGTGGCGACGCTGTTCCCGCACATGGTGATGGATGCGAACCCGGTGGCGGTGGCGTTCACCTCCGGGCCGTTCGTGTTCCGCTCGGGTGATCTGTATTCGCCGGCGCGGCTGGCGGCACTGCATGCGTTGTCGCCGGACACGGTGGGGGCGGCGTTCGACCGGGATCCGCCGGCGGGGATTTTCGCCGGGGCCTATGCGACGGCGTTCCGGACGCCGATGGACCGGGCGCTGACCGCATATGCGGAGCGGCACGACTGGGAGCTGGTGCTGACGGATGCGAGCGGGGCGCGGCTGTGGGTGAACCCGAAGGCTGCGCGTTGAATGCGGGGCGGGTAGCCTTGTGCGGTGGGACGTGATACCGCGCGGCCGAACAATCGCCGGGGAAGCCTGATGTCCGAGTCCGCCCAGAACCAGCCGCAAGCGCCGGCGCAGCCGCTGGTCGTCAACATCCAGTATGTGAAGGACCTGTCGTTCGAGGTGCCGAACGCGCCCGCGATCTACAGCACGCTGCGGGCGCAGCCGAACGTGGCCATCAACCTGGACGTGAATGCCCGGCGCCTGCAGGAGGGCGAGGACGTGTTCGAGGTGACGCTGCAGATCAAGGCCGAGGCGACCGAGACGCCGGCCGGGACCAATGGGGCGCAGCCGGCCCCGGTGTTCATCACCGAGCTGGCCTATTGCGGCGTGTTCACGCTGACGGGCGTGCCGGAGGATGCGGTGGAGCCGGTGCTGCTGGTGGAATGCCCGCGGCTGCTGTTCCCGTATGCCCGCAACATCCTGGCCGACGTGACGCGCGATGGCGGGTTCCCGCCCGTGCTGCTGCAGCCGATCGACTTCGTGGCGCTGTGGCAGAGCCGGCGGGCGCAGACCGCGACGGCGTAAGGCTGCCGGGTTCTTTCGTGCTGGACGCCCTGCGGAGTGCCGCGGGGCGTTTTGCGTTCTGGGAGCTGAGGCGGTGAGCATGGCGGCGATCGAGGCGGCTGGCGGCACGGTGGTGTGGCTGGAGCGGCCGGGTGGGGTGCGGCTGCGGCTGGCGGTCTGGCCGGAGGGGGCGCGGGGGGTCGTGCTGCTGCTGAACGGGCGGACCGAGTTCATCGAGAAGTATCTGGAGGCGGTGGCGGCGCTGCAGACGCGGGGCTTTGCGGTGTGGACGCTGGACTGGCGGGGGCAGGGCGGTTCGACCCGGCCGTTGCCGGAGGCGCATGCGAACCATGTGGGGCATTTCGACGAGTATGTCGGCGACCTGAATGCGATGCTGGATCGGCATGTCGTGCCGGGTCTGGCCGTGCCAGGTTCGGCGGGGCGGAAGCTGGTGCTGATGGGGCATTCGATGGGCGGGCATCTGGGGGCGCATCTGCTGTCGCGGCGGGGTGGGCTGTTCTCGTGTGCGGTGCTGCTGGCGCCGATGATTGATTTCCTGCGGGGGCGGACGGGGCCGCGCTGGATGGCGCGGGCGATCCTGGGGGGGATGTGCCTGGTGCCGGGCCAGCGGCTGCGGTTCGGGCCGGGGACGCGGCGGGTGCCGGACTTCGAGCGGGCGTTCGAGGGCAACCGGCTGACCACGTGCCCGGAGCGGCATGCGTTGAGCCTCGGGCTGCTGCGGGACAACCCGGCGCTGGCGGTGGGGGGTGCGACCTGGGGCTGGCTGCGGGCGGCGCTGGACAGCGTGGTGGCGCTGGAGGATGCGCGGGTGATCGGGCGGATCGACATGCCTGTGCTGGTGGTGATGGCGGGGGACGAGCGGCTGGTGGACAACCGGGCGACCCGGCGGTTCGCGGTGCGGCTGCCGCGGGGGAAGATGCTCAAGATCGAGGGCGCGCGGCATGAGCTGCTGCGGGAGGCCGAGGGGTATCGGGCGGCGTTGTGGCAGGCGATCGACGAGTTCCTGGCGCCGCTGGCTTGATTGCAGGCTCAGTCGGGCGGGTCGCGCAGGGTTTGGGTGATGATGTCGCGCTTGTTCTCCAGGTGGGTGGCCAGGAGGACGGGGAGTCGGGTTTCGTCGCGCTGGACCAGGGCTTCGAGGATGGCGGCGTGCTCGTCCATGGCGGCCTTCCAGCGGTCCGGGCGGATGCGGTTCGACATGTAGCGGGCGCGGGTGATGCGGCCGGCGAGGCTGGTGTGGGTGGCGAGGAGGACGGGGTTGCCGGCGGCCTGCATGATGGCGGCGTGGATGGCCTGGTTGAGGGCGAAGTACTCCGGGAGCTCGGCGCGCAGGAAGTGGGCGTGCATGCGGTAGTGCAGGCCCTGGATCTCGGCCAGGGCGGCGGGGGTGATGCGGCGGCAGGCGAGGCGGCCGCCTTCGGCTTCGAGGGCCGCGATGACCTCGAACAGGTGGACCAGGTGCTCGTCGGCGAGGGTGGCGATGCGGGCGCCGCGGTTCGGCAGGAGTTCGACCAGGCCTTCGGCGGCAAGGACCTTCAGACATTCGCGCAGGGGCGTGCGGGAGACGTTGAAGCGTTCGCACAGCCCGCGTTCGGGGACGCGGGCGCCGGGGAGCAGGTCGCCGTGGTTGATGAGGGCGCGGAGGGCGTCCAGCAGGCCGGCGTGGAGCGAGGTGGCGTGAAGCGGGGGGGTGATGGTGGCCGACATGAGTGGAGTATGGCGCCTGGGGGATTGCATTCAAAGCGTTTTGCCTTGCGGCGCGGCAGGTAGTGTGCGACGGCTGGATTGTATTCAAAATCGACGGAGCGTGCCGTGCTGAAGAACCGGGCCTTCAAGAGTGGGCGGCATTTCCTGCAGATCCCGGGGCCCAGCAATGTTCCGGACCGGATCCTGCGTGCCATCGACCGGCCGACCATCGATCATCGGGGGCCGGAGTTCGGGCGGCTGGGGCGGGCGGTGCTGGCCGGGCTGGCACCGGTGTTCGGGACTGAGGGGACGGTGATCGTGTTCCCGTCGAGCGGGACGGGGGCCTGGGAGGCGGCGATCGTCAACGTGCTTCAGGCGGGCGACACGGTGCTGATGTATGAGACCGGGCAATTTGCCGGGTTGTGGCGGGCGATGGCGGCGCGGCTGGGGCTGAAGGTGGAGTTCGTGCCGGGGGATTGGCGGCATGGGGTGGACCCGGCGGATGTGGAGGCTCGGCTGCGGGCGGATCAGGCCAAGGCTGGCGGCCCCGCCATCAAGGCGGTGATGGTGGTGCACAACGAGACCAGCACCGGGGTGACGAGCCGGATTGCGGAGGTTCGGGCGGCGATCGACCGGGCGGACCATCCGGCGCTGTTCATGGTGGATACGATCTCGTCGCTGGGGTCGATGGAGTACAGGCATGACGCCTGGGGGGTGGATGTGACGGTGGCCGGGTCGCAGAAGGGGCTGATGCTGCCGCCGGGGCTGGGGTTCAATGCGGTTTCGGCCAAGGCGATGGCGGTGGCGAAGACGGGGGGGATGCCGCGGTCTTACTGGGACTGGGCCGAGATGACGGGGCCGAATGCGACGGGGTATTTCCCGTACACGCCGGCGACCAACCTGCTGTATGGGCTGGAGGAGGCGCTGGCGATGCTGGCGGAGGAAGGATTGCCGCAGGTGTTCGCGCGGCATGACCGGTTTGCCAAGGCGACCCGGGCGGCGGTGCGGGGGTGGAACCTGGAGGTGCTGGCGGCGGATGCGCGGGAGTACAGCAGCGTGCTGACGACGGTTATGATGCCGGAGGGGCATGATGCGGATGCGCTGCGGGAGGTGATCCTGGAGCGGTTCGACATGTCGCTGGGGGCGGGGCTGGGCAAGCTGAAGGGCAGGGTGTTCCGGATCGGGCACCTCGGGGACTTCAATGATCTGATGCTGATGGGGACGCTGTCGGGTGTGGAGATGGGGTTGCAGGCGGCGGGCGTGCCGCATGAGCCCGGGGGTGTGCTGGCGGCGATGGCGGTGCTGGCGGGATAGCGGCGAGGCTCAGGGACGACATGGCCGGGATCAACCGGCCGGCGTTCGGGAGGGAGCGATGACGAAGCGGCGGTGGTGGACGACGATGGGGCTGTTGCTGATGGGGGTGGCCGCGGCGTTTGCGATGCGGCCCGGCCAGGGGTTCGGGACGGATGTGAGGAGGACTGCCGGTGCCTGATGGTGGACGCGTGCCTGTGGGTGATGCGCGGCTGGCGCAGCGGCTGCGGCGGGAGACGCAGGGCGAGGTGCTGTTCGGGCGGGGGGACCGGGGGCGGTACAGCACCGATGCCTCGATCTATCAGATGGAGCCGGTGGGCGTGGTGGTGCCGCGCAGCGTCGATGACGTGGCGGCGGCGATGGCGATCGCGCGGGAGCATGGGGTTCCGGTGCTGCCGCGCGGGGGCGGGACCAGCCAGTGCGGGCAGACGGTGAACCGGGCGCTGGTGATCGACTGCACGAAGCATCTGCGCCGGGTCGTGGACGTGGATGTGGCGGGGCGGCGGGCCTGGGTGGAGCCCGGGCTGGTGCTGAGCCATCTGAATGGTGCGTTGAAGAAGGATGGGTTGTTCTTCCCGGTTGATCCTTCAACCAATGCGCGGTGCACGATCGGGGGGATGACGGGGAACAACTCGTGCGGGTCGAAGTCGATCCGGTATGGGTTGATGGCGGATAACGTGCGGGCGATCGACGCGATCCTGGCGGATGGGACGCGGCATCGGTTCGGGGCGGTAGGGGATAACCTGGGGGAGGCGTTACCGGCGGGGGTTGCGGCGCTGATCCAGCGGTTGCGGATGCTGGGGGCGAGCGAGGCGGAGGAGATCGCGGCGCGGTTCCCGCACCAGCTGCGCCGGGTCGGGGGGTATAATATCGAGGTGCTGACGCCGGGGGCCCGGCGGGAGGGGCGGGAAAACCTGGCGCGGCTGCTGGTGGGATCCGAGGGGACGCTGGCGTTCTCGGCGGCTTTGGAGCTGGAGTTGCAGCCGCTGTTGCCGCGCAAGGTGCTGGGGATCTGCCAGTTCCCGACGTTCCGGGCGGCGATGGAGGCTTCGCGGCACCTGGTGGGGTTGCGGCCGGAGGCGGTGGAGCTGGTGGACCGGACGATGATCGATCTGGGGCGGGGGATCGAGATCTATCGCCCGACCATCGACCGCATGGTGGTGAATGGCCCTGGGGGGGAGCCGGACAGCCTTCTGATCGTCGAGTTCCACGGGGAGGCGGATGGGCCTTTGCTGGGCAAGCTGGGCGAGCTGGATGAGATGATGGCGGACCTGGGCTATCCCGGGGCGGTGGTGCGGGCGGTGGAGCCGGGATTCCAGGCGGCGATCGCTTCGGTGCGGGAAGCCGGGCTGAACATCATGATGAGCATGAAGGGGGACGGGAAGCCGGTCAGTTTCATCGAGGACTGTGCGGTGGGGCTGGATGACCTGGCGGACTATACCGAGCGGCTGAACGAGGTGTTCGAGAGGCACGGGACCAAGGGGACCTGGTATGCGCATGCCAGCGTGGGGTGCCTGCATGTGCGGCCGGTGCTGAACATGAAGGACCCGGCGGATGTCCGGACCATGCGGGCCGTGGCCGAGGAGTGCTTCGCGCTGGTGCGGGAATACAAGGGGAGCCATAGCGGGGAGCATGGGGACGGGATCGTGCGGTCCGAGTTCCATGAGAGCATGTTCGGGGCGCGGATCGTCCGGGCGTTCGAGACGGTGAAGGATGCGTTCGACCCCGGTGGGGTGCTGAACCCGAACCGGGTGGTGCGGGCGCCGGCGATGGATGACCGGACCTTGTTCCGGTATGGGCCGGGATATGCGGCGGCGGCGGGGTTCGAGCCGGTGCTGGACTGGGGGGCGTATCCGGGACCGCTGGGCGGGATGCTGGCGGCGGTGGAGATGTGCAACAACAACGGGACGTGCCGGAGCTTCGATGCCGGGAGCATGTGTCCGAGTTACCGGGTGACGCGGGATGAGGTGCACCTGACGCGGGGCCGGGCCAACACGTTGCGGCTGGCCTTGACGGGGCAGTTGGGGGCGGATGCCCTGGCGGGGGAGGATGTGGCGGCGGCGATGAAGCTTTGCGTGTCGTGCAAGGCTTGCCGGCGGGAGTGTCCGACGGGCGTGGACATGGCGCGGATGAAGATCGAGGCGCTGGCGGCTCGGGCTCGGGCGCATGGGATGGGGTTGCGGGAGCGGCTGGTGGCTGGCTTGCCGCGGTATGCGCCCTGGGTGTCGCGGGTGGCCTGGGTGATGAACCTGCGGAACCGGTCGCGGGTGTTGCGGTGGGCTTCGGAACGGTGGCTGGGGATTGCGGCCGGGCGGGCCTTGCCGGCGTGGAGCGGGCGGCCGTTCCGGGCGGCCGAGGTTTCGGCGCCGGCGGCGGCCGGGCTGCGGGACGTGTTGCTGTTCGTGGATACGTTCAACCGGTACTTCGAGCCGGAGAACCTGCGGGCGGCGGTTCGGGTTCTGGCGGCGGCCGGGTTCCGGGCGGTGGTGCCGAAGGAGCGGCTCTGCTGTGGGCGGACCTATCTGTCGGCGGGGATGGTGGAGGCGGCGCGGGCCGAGGCGCGGCGGACGCTGGTGGCTCTGGCGGGGGATCTGCCGGTGGTGGGGCTCGAGCCTTCCTGCCTGCTGACGCTGCGGGACGAGTTCACGGCGTTGCTGCCGGGACCGGAGGCGGAGGGCCTGGCGGGGCGGGCGATGCTGATCGGGGAGTTCCTGGCCAGGCATGGGGGCGGGCTCGAGCTGGGGCCGGTGGTGGGGAGGGTGCATGTGCATGGGCATTGCCATCAGAAGGCGTTTGGGGCCCTGCCGGATTCGCTGAGCGTGCTGGGGCGGGTGCCGGGGATGGAGGTGGTGCCGATCCAGTCCGCCTGCTGTGGGATGGCGGGGGCGTTCGGGTATCAGGCGGAGACGCAGGGGGAGAGCCGGGCGATGGCGGAGGCCTCGCTGCTGCCGGCGGTTCGGGCGGCGGGGGCGGAGGATCTGGTGGTGGCGGATGGGACATCGTGCCGGCATCAGATCGCGGAGCTGGGGGGGCGGGCGGCGGTTCATTCGGTGGTGGTGCTGGACCGGGCCTTGGGGGCGAGGCCGTGAGCGAGACGCCGGAGGAGAGCAAGCTTTCTCGCATGAAGGCGCGCTGGGCGGCGGAGGGGCGGGGGCTGACCGGGACGGTGGCTCGGGTGGGGGAGGACCGGTTGCCGCCGGGTCAGCACCTGGTGCGGGACTGGCCGGTGCTGGATCTGGGGGTGCAGCCGGATGTGCCGAGGGAGCGGTGGTCGCTGCGGGTGTTCGGGGCGGTGGCGGAGGCGTTGACGCTGGACTGGGCGGGGTTTTCGGCCTTGCCGCAGCGGGAGTTCCTGAGCGACATGCATTGCGTGACGACCTGGTCGCGTTACGACAATGCCTGGCGGGGGGTGGCGACGCGGGACCTGATGGCGGTGGTGCGGCCGCATGGGGCGGCGCGATTCGTGATCCTGCATGGGCATGACGGGTATAGGACCAACCTGCCGCTGGAGGATTTCGCGGCCGAGGATGCGTTGTTTGCCACGGACTGGCAGGGGGCGCCGATCAGCCGGGCGCATGGCGGGCCGGTTCGGCTGATCGTGCCGCATCTGTATCTGTGGAAGAGCGCCAAGTGGGTGGATCGGGTGGAGTTCAGCCCGGTGGACAAGCCCGGATACTGGGAGGAGCGCGGGTATCATCGGCGCGGGGAGCCCTGGGGGGAGGAACGGTATGGTTGAACGCCAGAAACATGCTTGCGTGATCGGGGGGAAAGCGGGCTAGGTGCTGCTCGGTCCCAAGAACGTCGGGTATTCCCATGGCAACAGCCGTTTTCGCCAGTCGTGAGCTTCGTGGGCTGATCCGGCATCGGTTCGGGCAGCTGGTGGCGATCGGGGTGGCTATGGCGGCGGCGGTGCTGCTGGTGGCGCTGGGAAGCTACAACCCGCACGATCCTTCGTTGAACACGGCGACGTCGTTGCCGACGAGCAATCTGCTGGGGGCGCCGGGGGCGGTGGCTGCGGATGTGCTGCTGCAGTATTTCGGGGCGGCGGGGGTTCTGTTGCCGGTGGCGATGCTGGCCTGGGCGTATCGGCTGGCGATGGGGCGGCCGGTTCGGCTGGCGGCGCGGCTGGTGTTCCTGCTGGTGGCTTTGCCGGTGGGGGCGGCGGTGCTTTCGGCGGTGCCGGGGCGGGGTGGGGCGATGGGCTGGCCGGTGGAGGCCGGGGCGGGCGGGGCGATCGGGCAGTTGCTGGGCCTGCGGGCCGGGGCGATGGGGCATGGGTTGATGGGCCCGGCTGGCGGCTGGGTGGTGCTGGCGGCCGGTGGGGTGCTGGCGGTGCTGCTGGTGGTTTTGGCGCTGGGGTTGTCGGCCGGGGAATGGCGGGCGGCGGGGCATGGGGCCGTGGGAGTGGCGCGGGGCTCGGTGCGTGGGGGGCGGGGGGCTGCCGGGTTTGCGGCGCGGACGGCGAGTGGGGTGGCGGCGGGGGGCCGGGTGGCGTGGGCGCCGGTGCGGCGGATGCTGGAGCCGCGGGACGAGGTGGCGTTGCCGCCGCTGCCGCTGGACCCGCGGGGGATGTCGGTGCCTGAGGTGGAGGTTGAGGCGGCTTCGGTGCCGGACGCCGGGTCCTCGCCGGAGGCGGTGGCGCGGGCGGTGCTGGAGCGGGCGCGGGTTGCGATACCGGTTCGGGAGGCGGTGGCGCGGGAGGTTGGGGCGCGGGAGATTGGGGCGCGGGACCCGGTGGCGGCTGGGGCGGGGAAGCCGAAGGTTGCGGTGCCGCAGAAGAAGCCGGAGGTGCGGGGGGCGGCGGCGCCCGTGGTGGAGAACGGGTGGGAGTTCCCGCCGATCAGCCTGCTGACGCCGGCGCCGATCCGGCAGGGGAGTGGGCCGAGCGAGGATGCGTTGCAGGCCAATGCGAGGCTGCTGGAGACGGTGCTGGGGGATTATGGGGTACAGGGCTCGATCCGGGAGATCCGGCCGGGTCCGGTGGTGACGATGTATGAGCTGGAGCCGGCGCCGGGGATTCGGAGTGCGCGGGTGATCGGGCTGGCGGATGACGTGGCGCGGAGCCTGAGCGTGACCGCGGTGCGGATTGCGACGGTGCCGGGGCGGAACGTGATCGGGATCGAGGTGCCGAACGCCACGCGCGAGACGGTGTTTCTGAGCGAGCTGGTGGCGGGGCGGGATTTCGCGCGCGATCCTTCCAAGCTGATCCTGGCGATCGGGAAGAACATCGGGGGGGATCCGGTGTTCGCCGATCTGGCGCGGATGCCGCATCTGCTGATTGCGGGGACGACCGGGTCCGGCAAGTCGGTGGGGATCAACGCGATGATCCTGAGCCTGCTGTACCGGTTCACGCCGGAGCAGTGCCGGTTGATCATGATCGATCCGAAGATGCTGGAGCTGAGCGTGTATGAGGGGATCCCGCATCTGCTGGCGCCGGTGGTGACGGAGCCGAGCAAGGCGGTGACGGCGCTGAAGTGGACGACGCGGGAGATGGAGCGGCGCTACCGGGCGATGAGCCAGCTGGGGGTGCGGAACGTCGGCGGCTACAACGAGCGGGTGACGGAGGCGCTGGCGCGGGGCGAGGTGGTGACCCGGCGGGTGCAGACCGGGTTCGACAGCGAGACCGGCAAGCCGATCTTCGAGGAGCAGCCGCTGGCGCTGAAGCCGCTGCCGTTCATCGTGGTGGTGATCGACGAAATGGCGGACCTGATGATGGTGGCGGGCAAGGAGGTGGAGGCGGCGGTGCAGCGGCTGGCGCAGATGGCGCGGGCGGCGGGCATTCATGTGATCATGGCGACGCAGCGGCCTTCGGTGGACGTGATCACCGGGACGATCAAGGCCAACTTCCCGACGCGGATCAGCTTCCAGGTGATCAGCAAGTTCGACAGCCGCACCATCCTGGGCGAGCAGGGGGCGGAGCAGCTGCTGGGGATGGGCGACCTGCTGCACATGCAGGGCGGCGGGCGGATCAACCGGGTGCATGGGCCGTTCGTGGCGGACCGGGAGGTGGAGGAGATCGTCGCGTTCCTGCGGGCGCAGGCGGAGCCGACCTATGACGAGGAGGTGACCGAGGGGCCGGACGACGAGGAGGAGGGGGCCGCGGGCGGGGGGATGCCCGGGATTGCCGGTGGAAGCGATGCGGAGAAGAGCCTGTTCGACCAGGCGGTGGACGTGGTTTCCCGCGAGGGGAAGGCCAGCACGAGCTTCATCCAGCGGCACCTGTCGATCGGGTACAACCGGGCGGCGAAGCTGATCGAGCAGATGGAGAAGGAGGGGATCGTGAGTGCCGCGAACCATGTGGGCAAGCGCGAGGTGCTGACGCGGGTGGTGCGTGACGATGACTGACGCGCCGGGGTAGGGGCCATGCTGCCGCGGCTGCTGCTGATCGTTCTGGCGATGGTGGTTGTGGGTGGCGCGGCCTATGCGGTGCGGCTGGCGGTGGCCTGGCAGACGCCCAAGCCGCTGGCGGTGGCGTTGCAGGAGAAGACGGACCCGCGGGCGGTGCAGGCGCTGTTGCGGCCGGCGGTTCGGGCGGACCCGCGCAACGGGGCGCTGCATGTGGCCCTGGCGCGGACGCAGCTGGAGCTTGGCGATCCGCTGGCGGCGGAGAAGGAGCTGAAGCTCGCGCAGGGGCTGCGCCACGACCGGGCCGTGGTGGCGCCGTTGCTGGCGCAGGCCTATCTGGACCAGGGACGCTACCAGGACGTGCTGATCGAGTTCTCGGCGCTGGAGTCGGGCCGGGCCGAGCTGCTGGCCAACCTCCTGGCGCGGACGGCGGCGTTCACCGCGCTGGGGGACATGGACCGGGCGCGCAGCAGTATCGCGGCGGCGGTGCGGGTGGCGCCGGCGGATCCGGCGGTGCTGGTGCAACAGGCGCGGGTGGCCCTGGCTGCCGACGACGTGGCGGGGGCGCGGCGGTGGAGCGACACGGTGGCCGAGGCGGCGCCTTCGATGCTGGAGGGGCAGTACCTGCGGGCCGATGTGATGATCCGGCAGGGGGAGCTGGATGGGGCCAGGGCGGCGCTGGACCGGGCGGTGCTGCTGGTGCCGTTCTCGCAGGGGGCGCTGCACCGGCGGGCGGAGCTGGCGATCCTGCGGGGGGACCTGGTGGCGGCGCAGCGGGATGTGGATGCCGGGTTGGCGCTGGAGGGGCGTGACCGGTTCCTGCAGCTGGACCGGGCGGTGGTGATGCTGCTGCGCGGGCGGGTGGCGGATGCGGAGCTGGAGCTGCAGCGGATGGCGGGCGAGTTCGAGCGGATGCCGCGGGGATATTACTATCAGGCGATGGCGGCGGCGGGGCTGAACCATAACGGGGCGGCGCTGGATGCGATCAGCCGCTACCTCAAGGTTCGGCCGAAGGATGTGGCGGGGCTGGTGCTGGCGGCGGACCTGGAGCTGCGGTTCGGGCGGCCGGGGCGGGCGATCGAGACGCTGTCGCAGGGCGGGACGTTGAAGGATGGGCGGCTGTCCGATGCTCTGGGGCGCAGCCAGTTCGTGGCCGGGCAGGTGGATGAGGCGATCGGCAGTTTCCGGGATGCGGTCCGGCTGGCGCCGGGCAACAGGGAGTTTGCCGCGCATCTGGCGGCGGCGCAGGCGCTGGGTTCTCGGCCGGTTCCCTGAACGGCGCTTCACCGGACCCCTCCTATGCTGCTAGGTGGAGGGAACAAGGCGTTGCCGGAGCGGTGCCGCCATTCGGGAGGCTACTATGAAGCGTCGTGATCTGATGGCGGGAGCTGCGGCCCTGGTGGGTGCTTCGGGCGCGTCCTGGGGGCAGGGTTCGGGGGCGCCGACCAAGGTGACGTTCTGGCATGCGATGCCGGGGGTGCTGGGCGAGGAGGTGAACCGGTTGTGTGCCGGGTTCAACGGGTCGCAGGGCGTCTATGAGATCATGCCGATCTTCAAGGGGACGTATCCGGAGACGCTGACGGCGGCGATTGCGGCCTGGCGGGCCGGGCAGGCGCCGCATCTGGTGCAGATGTTCGAGGTGGGCACGGGCTCGATGCTGGCGGCGGGGCCGGCGGTGAAGCAGGTCTGGCAGCTGATCCAGGAGACCGGGGTGGCGCTGAACACCGATGCGTATATTCCGGCGGTGAAGGGGTATTACAGCCTGGCGGATGGGCGGCTGGCTTCGATGCCGTTCAACTCATCGACGTCGGTGATGTTCTATAACAAGGATGCGTTCGAGAAGGCCGGGCTGGACCCGGAGAAGGCGCCGGCGACCTGGGACGCGGTGATTGCGGCGACGCGGGCGCTGAAGGCGAAGGAGGCGGCGCCGGTGGCGATGACGACCTCGTGGTTCCCGTGGATCCAGCTTGAGACGTTCGCGGCGATGCATGACCTGCCGTATGCGACCAAGGCCAACGGGTTCGAGGGGCTGGACACCGAGTTGCGGGTGAATGCGCCGCCGTTCGTGAAGCAGTTGAACCTGTTGCTGGACATGTCCAAGGAGGGGTTGTTCAAGTATGCGGGGCGGGACAATGCGCCGGATACCTTGTTCGTCTCGGGGCAGGCGGCGATTTCCTATATGTCGTCGAGCCTTCGGGGTGAGTTGACGAAGAATGCGAAGTTCCGCTGGGGCGAGGCTTTGCTGCCGTTCGATCCTGCTGTCATCCCGGCGCCGCTGAACTCGGTGATCGGGGGGGCGAGCCTGTGGACGATGACGGCGCCGAGCCGGACGGCGGCGGAGTACAAGGGGGTGGCGTCGTTCCTGCAGTATATCGCGCTGCCGGAGCAGGATGCTTCGTGGCATCAGCGGACCGGGTATGTGCCGGTGACGCTGGGTGGGTATGAGCTGAGCAAGTCGCAGGGGTTCTATGAGAAGAACCCGGGGGCGGATGTGCCGATCCAGCAGCTGGCGCGGGGCAAGGTGACGGCGAACAGCAAGGGGTTCCGGCTGGGGCGGATGCCGGAGATCCGGAACATCGTCTATGAGGAGGTCGAGAAGGCCCTGCAGGGGCAGCAGGGCGCGCAGGCTGCGCTGGACAGCGTGGTGGCGCGGGGGAACCGGGTTCTGCGGGACTTCGAGCGGGCCAACAAGGCGTAGTGGGCGAGGGGCTTGTTCGTTGAGTGAGCGGCGGACGGTTTTTCCGGGGGTGGTGCTGCCTTTGCTGCTGGTGGCGCCGCAACTGCTGCTGACCGCCGTGTTCTTTCTGTGGCCGGCGGGGCAGGCGATCTGGTCCAGCACGCAGCGGCAGGATTCATTCGGGCTGCGGTCGGAGTTCGTGGGGTTCGAGAACTTCTCGGACCTGTTCTCGGACCCGCTGTATGTGGACAGCATCGTGCGGACGGCCGGGTTCTGTGTGGCGGTGGCGGCGCTGGCGATGGGGGTGGCGCTGTTGCTGGCGGTGTTCACGGACCGGGAGATCCGCGGGCGGGGGGTGTATCGGACGCTGCTGATCTGGCCGTATGCGATTGCGCCGGCGATGGCGGCGGTGCTGTGGATCCTGGTGCTGCATCCGCAGATCGGGCTGTTGGGGCGGTGGCTGAACCAGCATGGGATGGCCTGGGACTACAAGCTGCAGGGTGGGCAGGCGATGTTCGTCGTCGTGCTGGCGAGTGCCTGGAAGCAGGTGAGCTATGACTTCATCTTCTTCGTGGCCGGGTTGCAGGCGATCCCGCGGAGCGTGGTGGAGGCGGCGCGGATCGATGGGGCGCGGGGATGGCGACGGTTTCGCACCATCACGCTGCCGCTGCTGATGCCGACCACGTTCTTTCTGCTGGTGGTGAACCTGGTCTATGCGGCGTTCGAGACGTTCGGGACCATCCAGGCCTTGACGGGCGGGGGGCCCGGCAAGGCGACGGAGACGCTGGTGGTCAAGGTGTACCGGGATGGGGTGGTGAACCTGGATATCGGGTCGTCCTCGGCGCAATCCGTGGTGCTGATGGTGGCGGTGGTGCTGCTGACGATGGTGCAGTTCCGGTTCCTGGGGCGCCGCCGTGCGGACTGACTGGCTGGCGCACCTGGTGCTGGGGTTGGGGGTGGTGCTGTTCGCGCTGCCGTTGTGGCTGGTGATTGCCGGGTCGACGCAGACGGCGGCGGCGATTGCGCGGGGGGAGCTTTCGCTGGTGCCGGACCCGGGTGGGCTGGGCATCTACTGGGAGGTGCTGCGGCATGGGTCGGACGGGGCGAACCCGGTCTGGCGGATGCTGCTGGTGTCGTTCGGGATGGCGATGGCGATTGCGGTGGGGAAGATCGTGATCTCCGTGCTGTCGGCGTATGCAATCGCGTTCTTCCGGTGGCCGTTCAAGCCGTTGGCGTTCGGGGTGATCTTTCTGACGCTGATGTTGCCGGTGGAGGTTCGGATCATTCCGACGTTCTCTGTGATGGCGGGGTTGGGGCTGATCAACACGTTCACCGGGCTGACGGTGCCGCTGATCGCTTCGGCGACGGCGACGCTGCTGTTCCGGCAGGTGTTCCTGGCGGTGCCGGATGAGCTGGTGGAGGCGGCGCGGATGGATGGGGCCGGGCCGCTGCGGTTCCTGCGGGACATCCTGTTGCCGGTGAGTGCGGCGAACCTGGCGGCGCTGTTCGTCATTCTGTTCGTGTATGGGTGGAACCAGTATCTGTGGCCGTTGCTGGTGGCGACCGACCCGAAGCTGGATACCGTGGTGATCGGGATCGTGAAGATGATCGGGGTGGAGACCGCCACCGAGTGGAACCGGGTGATGGCGACGGCGGTGCTGGCGCTGGTGCCGCCGGTGGCGGTTGTCGTGCTGATGCAGCGGTGGTTCGTCAAAGGCCTTTCAGAGAGTGACAAGTGATGGCGACGCTGCAGCTGGACGGCCTCAAGAAGAGCTTCGAGGGGACGGCGGTTCTGGCCGGCATCGACCTGACGCTGCGGGATGGGGAGATGCTGGTGATCGTGGGGGCCAGCGGGTGTGGGAAGAGCACGCTGCTGCGGCTGGTGGCGGGGCTGGAGGTGGCGACGGCCGGGCGGATCCTGCTGGATGGGCGGGATGTGACGCGGGTGGACCCTTCGGCGCGGGATATTGCGATGGTGTTCCAGAACTATGCGCTCTATCCGCATATGAGCGTGTTCGACAACATGGCGTATGGGCTGCGGATCCGGGGGACTGCGAAGGCGGAGATCCGGCGGAAGGTGGATGAGGCGGCGGGGCTGCTGGGGATCGGGGCGCTGCTGGGGCGGAAGCCGCGGCAGTTGAGCGGGGGGCAGCGGCAGCGGGTGGCGATGGGCCGGGCCATTGTGCGGGACCCGAAGCTGTTTCTGTTCGACGAGCCGTTGAGCAACCTGGATGCGAAGCTGCGGGTGCAGATGCGGGCCGAGATCCGGCGGCTGCAGCGGCGGCTGGGGGTGACGAGCCTTTATGTGACGCACGACCAGGTGGAGGCGATGACGCTGGGGGACCGGCTGCTGGTGCTGCATCAGGGGCGGCCGGTGCAGCTGGCGACGCCGATGGAGGTGTTTGCGCGGCCGGCGGATACTTACGTGGCCGGGTTCATCGGGGCGCCGGCGATGAACTTCCTGCCCGGGGTGATGGAGGGGGGTGTGGTGCGGCTCTCGACCGGGGCGATGGTGCCGGTGGCGGGGGCTACGGCGGGGGCCGTGACGCTGGGGGTTCGGCCGGAGCATGTGCGGCTGGTGGATGGCGGGGTGCCGGTGATGGTGGAGCTGGTGGAGCCGCTGGGGTCCGAGACTCTGGTGCATGGGCGGATGGGGGATGGGACCGCGCTGCTGTGCAAGCTGCAGGGGGCGGTGGCGGTGGCCGAGCGGATCGAGGTGGGGTTCGATGCCGGGGACACGCATCTGTTCGATGCGGTGACGGGGGGGCGGCTGGTTTAGCTGGTCACCCAACCCTCTCCCGCGGGGAGAGGGCTTTTGGTGTGGTCGGTTTTGGTGTGGTCGGGGCGAGAGGATTCGAACCTCCGGCCTCTTGCTCCCGAAGCAAGCGTACTACCAGGCTGTACTACGCCCCGGCCGTTGCGGGCTTGTAGCGGGTTGTATTTGCGGGGGCAAGGGTCAGAGCTGACCTGGTTGTCCGATTGCGGGGCGGGTCAGGGTTGCGAGGCGGTTCATGAGGGCGGGGACGTCGGGGACCACCTGGTAGAGGGTGCGGGTCTCGGGTGGGGCGAAGCCGTTGTCGATGGCGGCCTCGATCATTGCGAGGTAGGGCTGGGCCCAGCCGGCGATGTCCACGATGAAGATGGGTTTGGCGTGGAGGTCGAGCTGCGCCCAGGTGGTGATCTCGATGGCTTCGTCGAAGGTGCCGAGGCCGCCGGGCATGACGATGAAGGCGTCGGCGGCTTCGAACATCTGGCGCTTGCGGTCGTGCATGGTGTCGGTGACGACGAGGGCGACCGGGCCCTGGTGGGCGACTTCGCGGCGTTGCAGGAAGGCGGGGATGACGCCGAAGACATTGCCGCCGGCGTTGATGACGGCATCGGCGATGACGCCCATGAGGCCGACCTGGCCGCCGCCATAGACCAGGCGCCTGCCGGTTTCGGCGAGGGCGCGGCCGAGGTGCTCGCCGGCGGCACGCCAGGCGGGGTTGTGGCCGTAGCGGGAGCCGCAGAAGACGGCGACGGAGAGGGGCGTTTGGGGCGGCATCATGTGCTTTCGTTGAGGCGTTCCGATTTCCATGGCGCATTGGCGGGTGGGGTGCAACGATCGCTGCCATCAACAATGGGGTTCGGCATGCAGCGGTTCGTATGGGTTGCGGCGGTGGCGTTGACGGTGTCGGTGTCCGGCTTCGCGGTGGCGCAGGGGGTTTCGCTGAAGCCCGAGGAGATCGTCTGGGCCCGGCAGGGGGGGATGGCGTTGACCGGCAGCGTCACGGACATGATCAAGGCCGGGTTGGCTGCCGGGGTGGATGTCAAGACGTTCGAGGAGCCGGCGGCGGCGTTGCTGAAGTGGGCCAATGCCTATCCGCATCTGTTCCCGGAGGGGACGCAGGGGGTGGCGAACACGAAGGCCCGGGCGGAGATCTGGTCGGACCGGGCCGGGTTCGACAAGGCGGCGGCGGCGTTCGTGACGGCCTCGACCAATCTGGAGGCGGCGGCGAAGTCGGGTGACAAGGCTGCGTTCACGGCTGCGTTCACGGCTGAGGGGCAGAGCTGCGGCGGGTGCCACCGGTCCTACAAGGCCCGGTAGCGCAAGCGGGCCGGCGGGTCAGCCGAAGCGGACCAGGAGCCAGACGAGCAGGGCGGCGATGGCGAGGGCCAGGATGGCGAAGGCCGGGCTGGCGAAGCGGGGTTGCTGCATGGTGGCGGGCAGGCGTTTGCGGCCTGTCACCATGGGGCGCACCAGGTCCTGCCGTTTGAGCACGGCGTAGGCCAGGACGGCGATGACGTGCAGGGCGATGAGGGTGAGCAGGCCGTAGTAGAAGATGATGCCGTGGATATTGGTCGCGCGGTCGCTGGCGGCGCGGCTGAGGTGGTGGGCGAGGGGGCCGTCGGTGATGCCATCCGCGTTGCTGAACAGGCCGGTGGTGACCTGGGCGAGCAGGACGAGGAGGAGGAGGAGGACCATCCAGCCGCCGGCGGCGTTGTGGCCGATCTCGGTATCGGGTTCGCGCCGGGTGATGTGGGTGAGGTGGCGGAGGCCCTCGATGGGGCTGCGCAGGAACCTGGAGAAGCGGGCGGTGTCGCTGCCGATGAAGCCCCAGGCCAGGCGGAACATCAGCAGGGCCAGGATGGTGTAGCCCGAGAGGAAATGCAGCTCGAGCCAGCCCTGGCGCATGGTGATGTAGCTGAACAGGACCAGGGCGGTGATGACCCAGTGGAACAGGCGGATGGGGGCGTCCCACACGCGCATCATCAGGTTCGGGACGCGCGGCTTGGCGGAGCCGATCGGGAGGCGGCCGGCTTGGGGTCGTTGCATGCGGGGCTTCCTGGTTGGGGTGGCATCATGCCTGGGTGGGATGCGGCTTGGAAGGACTTGACGGGGGTGCGGGGGGCGGTCATTCGCCGGGCGTGATGCATTTCTGGAACAATCTGCCGGGGTTCGTTTCGGTCGCGCTGCCGGGGGTGGTGGCGTTCGTGCTGTCGCTGGTGGGGATCGTGGTGTCGCGCCGGGCCGAGGGGCGGTGGCCCGGGGTGGTGGCCGGGGTGGTGGCTGGGGCGGTGCTGGTGGGATGGATGCTGCTGGTTCCGGTGCCGCGGGCGTGGGTGATGCCGCGCGTGGTGATGGAGCATCTGGTGCTGCCGGCGTTTGTTGCGCTGGTGGGGGCGGTGGCGGCGGGCTGGGTGCGGGGGCGGCTGCTGGGGTGGGTTGGGGTGGTGGTGCTGGGGTTCGCGGCCTGGAGCCTGGCCGGGTCCGGGGTTGGGCGGGTGGAGTTCTGGCGGGTTTGGTTCGGGGTGGTGGGGGTGGCCTGGTTGCTGCGGGCCGGGGGGGCTCGGGTGGTGGGGCGGGGTGTGCTGGTGGGGGCGACGCTGTTGCTGGGGCTGCTGTTGAGTGGGGCGGCGCTGGTTTGGAGCGGGGTGGCGCTGGTGTTGTTCGGGGCGTGGCTGGGCGTTGTGCTGTTGCGGCCGGGGGCGGTGGCGGGGGTGGTGGTTCTGGCGGCCGGGATTGTTGCCGTGGATCTGGGGACCGGGGGGGTGGTTCGGGGGCGGGTGGGGTTCATGGACCTGGTGTGTGTTGCTGCGATGCTGGCGCCGGGGGCTGCGGGTGGGGTGGAGCGGCTGATGGGACGGTTTGGGGCGCGGGCTGGCAGGCGGGCTTCTGGTCGGAGTTCCGGGAGGGCCGCTCGACGTCCGGTTGGGGGAGCAGGGGTGGTGGGGCGGTTTGGGATTGTGGGGCGTTCGGCGGGGGTGGTCATGCTTGGGGTTGGGGTGGCCTGGGGGGTTTCGCGGTTCATTCGGATTTAAGGATCCGGTGCGATCCTTCGCCTGGTGTGCGTGATTGCAGAAGTGGGTTGCGCCTTATAGACAGGAACCATGGCAGAGATCGGACCTGAGACGCGGCCGGGATATTCGCGAGTGGTGGTCATCGTTGCGATGATTGCTTTGTTGTTGATTGGCGGCGGCGGCTATGTGTTGCGGGGGCAGGTGGGTTCCGGCGGCGTGACTTCGGCGGCTGTTCCGGCGGTTGATGGTCTGGTTGCGGGTTCGGCGCGGCCGGTTGCCGGGCCGGCTGCTGCGTCGGGCGGGGTGGTGCCGAGCTTTGACGTGGTTCGGGTCAGTCCGCGGGGTGAGGCGGTGATTGCGGGGCGGGCGGCGCCGGGGGCCGAGGTGGTGGTTCTGGATGGGGCCAGTGAGATTGCCCGGGTCCGGGCGGATCGGCAGGGGGCGTTCGTGGCGATGCCGGCGGCGCCTTTGGCCGTGGGTGGGCGGTCGTTGACGCTGGTGGCGCGGGCTGGGGCTTCGGCGGAGGTTCGGGGGGACGGGGCGGTGGTGGTGGTGGTGCCTGCGGCGCCGGTTGCTGCTCCTGTTGGTGCTGCTCCTGCTGCTGCGGCGCCGGCTGTGCTGGCGGTGCTGGTGCCGAGTATGGCGGTGCCGCGGGTGTTGCAGGGTGAACAGCCTGGTTCGAGCGGGGTTGGGTTCGACAGTGTGGACTATGACGACAAGGGCGGCATCCGGTTTGCGGGGCGGGCGAGCCTGGGGAGCGGGGTTCGGGTCTATGTGGACAACCAGCTTGTGGGCGATGCCACGGCCGATGCGGGTGGGCGCTGGATGCTGACGCCGGCGGAGGTGGTTTCGGCGGGGGTGCACACGCTGCGGGTGGACCGGCTGGATGGGTCGGGGCGCGTTGTGGCGCGGGTGGAGGTGCCGTTCGAGCGGACGGCGGTGGCGGCCGCGGAGCTGGCGGCGGGGCGGGTCGTGGTGCAGCCGGGGCAGAACCTGTGGCGGCTGGCGCGGGGGGCCTATGGCAGCGGGGTGCGCTACACCGTGATCTATCTGGCGAACCGCGAGCAGATCCGTGACCCGGCGCGGATCTACCCGGGGCAGGCGTTTGCCATGCCGGCGAGTGCGCGCTGAGGGTGTTTCAGGGTGGTCGCAACTTGTGTGACGGCGCTGGCGGCATCATACAGGTTGGGTCATGACCCTTTCAGAAACGCTCCGCACGATTTTTGCTCCGCCGCATCCGGTGGGGCGTCCCTTCATTCTGGGCGGGGCCATTGCTGCCTTGGCCGGGTTGCTGGTGGGCACCTGGTTGGTGGTGCTTGGGCTGCTGTTCGTGGTGTTCTGCCTGTATTTCTTCCGGGACCCGGAGCGGGTGGCGCCCGGGCGGGCCGGGGCGGTGGTGGCGCCGGCCGATGGGCGCGTGGTTTCGGTGATGCCGGCGGTGCCGCCGGTGGAGCTGGGGCTTGGGCCGGCGCCGCGGTGGCGGATCGCGACGTTCCTGTCCGTGATGGACGTGCATGTGAACCGGGTGCCGGCGGATGGGGTGGTCACGCGGATCGCCTACCGGCACGGGGCGTTCGTCAATGCCAGCCTGGACAAGGCCAGTGACCAGAACGAGCGCAATGCGCTGGCGATCCGGCTGGCGGATGGGCGGGACATGGCGGTGGTGCAGATTGCCGGGTTGATCGCGCGGCGGATCGTCTGTCAGGTGCGGGAGGGGGACCGGGTGACGGCGGGGGCGCGGTTCGGGATCATCCGGTTCGGGAGCCGGACCGACTTGTATCTGCCGGAGGGGGTGATGCCGCTGGTGTCCGAGGGGCAGACCATGATTGGCGGCGAGACGGTGATGGCGGAGCTGGGGAGCGGGGCTTGAGTGAGCAGGCTTCGCCGGTCCGCCGGTTGAAGCGGCGGTTTCCGGTGCGGTCGCGGCCGCGGTTCTCGGGGCCGTCATTCAACCGGATGATCCCGAACATCATGACCCTGCTGGGGTTGTGTGCCGGGTTGACGAGCATGCGGTATGCGCTGGAGGGGCGGTTTGGCGCGGCTGTGGTGGCGGTGCTGGTGGCGGCCTGCATCGATGGGCTGGATGGGCGGCTTGCGCGGCTGTTGAAGGCGACATCGCGGTTTGGGGCGGAGTTCGACAGTCTGGCGGATTTCTGTTGTTTCGGGGTGGCGCCGGGGTTCATTCTGTATCTGTGGTCGTTGCAGACTGTTGGGGGATTCGGCTACACGCCTTGCTTGATGTTTGCGGTTTGCATGGCGTTGCGGCTGGCGCGGTTCAATGCGGCGCTGGATGCGGAGCCGGTGGACCGGGATGGGGCGGCCCGGCACGCCTATGCCTATAATTTCTTCACGGGGGTTCCGGCGCCGGCGGGGGCGGGGCTGGTGTTGTTTCCGCTGTTCCTGGGCTTGGAGGGGCGGGTGCTGGGGGTTCAATGGATGCAGCGGCTGGCGCATCATCCTCTGTTCTGCGCCGTTATCCTGGTGGTGACGGCTTTGCTGCTGGTTTCGACGTTGCCGGTCTGGAGTTTCAAGAACTTCAAGGTGCCGCGTCAGTATGTTTTGCCGCTGCTGCTTGGGGTTGGGACGTTTGCGGCGGTGATGGTGGCTGATCCCTGGGCGGCGCTTGCGGTGGCCGGGCTGATGTATGCGGGGATGCTGCCGTTCAGCCGGCGGAGCTATCACCGGTTGCGGAGCGCGGCCGAGGCGGGGCGGTCCGAGACGGGAGTCGTTGCCGGCGGGTGACGGCGTAGAGGGCGGGAACCAGCACGACGAGCCAGGCGATGCGGGCTTCGTAGCGGTCATGCGGGTGGGAGAGCGCGCCGGTCGAGGCTGCGTTGGCGACCAGGGCGACCAGGGTCAGGGCTGCGAGGGTTGCCAGGGGACGGTTCCGGCGGTGGTTCTGGCGGCGCTGGGTGATGGCGATGATGATCGTCGCGAGGGTGCCGGCGATCAGGGCGGCCAGGTAGATGGGGTTCAGGGTTTTGGCGAGGGCGGGGAGTTGACCCCGGGCCTGGCGGCTGGCCTGGAAGCGGGCGAGTTCGGCTGGGGGGAAGTAGGCGGCCAGGCGGAGTGATACGGCGACGTCGAGGTGATCGGGGGTCAGGGTGTCGCCGATGGCTACTTCCGTCAGCTGGATGATGGTGTTGCGGGTGATGGCCTGGAGGACGGCGAGGGGTTCGTTCATCAGGGTGTCACGGAGGATGGTGGTGGCTTCGGGCGCCAGGCGGATGGGGCCGTAGCCCCAGGCCCAGACGGGTCCGTTGGGGTCCCAGAGGAAGTCGTCGCTGTCGGCGGGGAGGCGGTCTTTCCAGGCGCAGAGATGCCAGTTGGCAGCGGGGCAGCGGCGCTGGATGGTGGTGGCGGCCGGGCCATCGGCGACGAGGCGGGCCAGGGCGAAGACGCTGCCGTAGGGGGAGATGGCGGGGATGCCGGCGCCGACCAGGTTGGTGGTGGCGATCAGGGCGAGGGCGGCGATGAGGGGCGCGGTCTGGCGCCAGAGAAGCCGCCAGTGGAGCAGGCTGAGGGTGGCCAGGCAGGTGGCGGCGAGGATGAGGTGTGCCAGGTGGGTGGCGATGGCGATGGTGGTGATGAGGGCGACGAAGGTGAGGGCGGCGGGCGCGAGGGGGGTGGCGAGGAGGAAGAGGCCGAGGACGGTGATGGGGGCGAAGATGTCAGGCATCAGGGTCGCGGCGAACCAGGGGGCGGCGGTGAGTGCGGCGAGGGCGGCGCAGATGGCGAGGTGTGTTGCGCGCGGGGCGGGATGGTTCGCGGGCCGGGCTATGGCGATGAGGGTGAGCCAGAGCAGGGCGGAGAGGATCAGGCCCTGGGCCAAGATTGCGGGCCAGAGGGTCAGGCGGGCGTGGAACGGTGTGAGAAACGGGCCGTAGATCCAAGGTTTGTCCCAGCCCATGTCGGGCATGAGGGCCTGTTCCAGGAAGCCGCCGGTGTCGCTGAAGACGATGGGGTAGCCGTTGAAGAATGCTGGCCAGATCAGGAAGACGGCGCCGGCGAGGATGGCTGGTAGGTTCCGCATGGTGCGAGGGTAGCAGAGGGGAGCGGGGGGCGCTTCAGCCAAGCAGACCGTTCCGGGTCTGGTCTGGCCTGGTCCGGCAACTTGCGTCCTGACTGTGGCCGGTCAGGACGCGTGCAGGCTTGTGGTGGGCCAAATGGCCCTGACGCTCGGGATTCGAGCGTCAGGGTTCGCCTGCTAGTAGCCGCGGGAGCCGGAGGTGTTGCCGGTGGCGCGGTCGTAGGTGCGGCTGATGGCGGTGCCGGGCGGGTTGCCGGGGGTGCCGTCCCGCTGGGCGGGGTAGGCGCCGCTCACGTCGGTTCCGGCGGCGCGGTCGAGCGCGCGGGTGGCGGCGGTGCCGGGCGGGTTGTTGCGGGTGCCGTCACGCTGGGCGGGGTAGGCGCCGCTCACGTCAGTTCCGGCGGCGCGGTCGAGCGCGCGGGTGGCGGCGGTGCCGGACGGGTTGGCGCGGGTGCCATCACGCTGGTTCGGGTAGAGGCCGCTGGTGTCGGTGCCGGCGGCGCGGTCGGCGGCGGCGCAGCCTGACAGAGCCGTGAGCAGGACGGCGGCGGCCAGAAAGGGAAGGTTGCGCATAGAAATCTCCGGTCTGTTTTTCACGCAAGGGCGTGGCAGAACACAACGCAGCGGGGTGGACATGGTTGCTAGCCGGGGCTGGCAGCCGGGCTGGCGGTCCATTTGGCGGCGGCGTGATCGTCCTCGGTCCTTGCGGCGACCCAGAGGTTCTCGCCGTCGGTGAAGTGTTCCTGTTTCCAGAACGGGGCGCTGGTCTTGAGCCAGTCGATCAGGAAGGCGGTGGCGTCGAGGGCGGCCTGGCGGTGGGCACTGGCGGTGAGGACCAGCACGATGGGATCACCCGGTGCGAGGCGGCCGGTGCGGTGGATGATGGTGGCGGCGAGGAGGGGCCAGCGGGCCTCGGCTTCGGCAAGGATCCGGGCGAGGGAGCGCTCGGTCATGCCGGGATAGTGCTCGAGGGTCATGGCGTCGATCGGGCGGCCGGCGGCGGCGTTGCGGACGGTTCCGATGAAGCAGCCGATGCCGCCGATGTCGGTGCGGCCGGCGAGCAGGGCGGCGATCTCGATGCCGGGGTCGAAGGGTTCGGGCTGGACGCGGATGGCGAAGGGGGCGGGCATGTCAGCCGCCGGTGACGGGGGGGAAGAAGGCGATCTCGTCGCCGTCCGCGATGGGCGTTGTGGGCGGGGCGAAGTCCTGGTTCACGGCGGCGCGGACCAGGGTGGGTTCGGCGAAGGCGCGGCGGCCGGGTTCGTCGCGGGCCTGGAGCCAGGTGGCGAGGCTGGCGATGGTGGTGACGCCCGGGGGGAGGGCGATGGATTCGGCGTCGCGGCCCATGCGTTCCTTGATCCAGGCGAAGTAGAGGAGGTGGATCATGTCAGCGGGGGGTTGGCACGGTCTGGACGGTGCCGTTCGGGTTGATGATGGTGCTGGTGCCGTTGCCGTTCGGCACCATGATGGCGCCGGGGCCTTGTGGGGTGGTGAGCTGGCGGTAGCCGCTGGTGCCGCCGGCATCGACCGCGGGGCCGCTCGGGGTCTGGACGATCTGGCCCTGTGGGCCGGGACCGCGGGCGGAGGAGGGCGGCGGGGGCGGGCGCGGGGCGAAGGAGGACGGGCCTGTGGCGCCGGGCTGGTTCGAGCCGGGGGGCGTGGAGCTGCCGAGGGGGCGGGGCTGGCGGCCGGCGGGGAGGCCGGGTTCGGCGCCGGGGACGTTGGTGGGGGCGAAGCCGCGGGCGTTCTCGGTGCCGGGGGCGTTCTGGAGGTCGGCGAGGGTGGGGTCCGGGCCCTGGGGGGCGGGCCAGACGTTGCCGGCTTCGGGCTGGAGGGGTTCGATGCCGGTGCTGGCGCCGAGGGCGCGGCGGACGTTCTCGCTATCGGCCATGGGGATGTTCGGGTTGGCGTAGGGGCTGGAGAAGGTGTGGTCGAGGAATGCGCCGAAGCCGGTGCAGCCTGGAAGCATCAGCAGAGAGGCAAAGAGGGCGGTGCGCCGCATGGAGGCTCCTGGACCGGAAGGCCGGCCGATCTGGCGAATGTGCATGTGCAGCATGAAATCCTCAAGCGTCCGTGGTGGAGCCCGGCGTCGTTCCGGGTGTGGACCCTGGTGAGGCGGCTGGGTGGGAGCGTGGGAGGGCTGCGTGGTGGAGGCCGGCGGTGAGGTAGTCCCAGCCGGTCCAGAGGGTGAGTGCTGCGGCGGCCCAGAGCATGGTTTCGCCGATGGTGCTGACGGGGAGGAAGTTCAGGTGGAGCAGGATGGCGGAGTCGTCCCCGGCGAGGAGGGTGCCGAGGGCGCCCATCTGGACGCCGGTCTTCCATTTGGCGAGGTTCGTGACCGGGAGGCCGACGCGGAGGCCGGCGAGGTATTCGCGCAGGCCGCTGACCAGGATCTCACGCAGCAGGATGACGAGGGCGGGGTAGAGGCCCCATTCGGAGAGGCGCCCCTGGCCGGCCAGCAGGATGAGGGTGGCGCCGACGAGGAGCTTGTCGGCGATGGGGTCCAGCATGCGGCCGATGTCGGAGATCTGACGGCGGCCGCGGGCGATGCGGCCGTCGAAGTAGTCCGTGATGGCGGCGAGGCTGAAGAGGAGGCAGGAGGCGAAGTCCGTTTCCGGGGTATGCCAGGCGACGAGGGCCACCAGCAACGGGATCGCGGCGATGCGGGAGAGCGTCAGGACGTTCGGCAGGTCGGTCAGCATTGGAAGCGCACCTTATAGCACCTCGGGCGAGGGGCCAGGGGCCTTGTCGTTGGCCTGAGGGTGGGGCGCATGGATCGGGTGGTGTCGTCAGACGATGAACATGGCGATGATGGCGCCGATGGCGGAGAAGGCGGCGAGGATGAGGATGGCGCGGAGGGCGCCGCCCTGGAGGTTCGGGCCGAGGATGTTGCGGAAGATGGTGTCGCTGGGGTTTGCATTGGCCATGATGGTGTCCGGTTCGGTTGGTGGCGGGTTCGCTATACAGGACGCCGGGCCTAGACGCGAAGGGTAGCGGGTGATGCGGGTAGCGGCGTTGACGATGATGTACAACGAGCCGGTCTGGGCACCGGTCTGGGCGCGGCACTATGCGCGGGAGGTGGGGGCGGAGAACTGCCTGATCCTGGATCATGGGACGGATGATGGGAGCCTGGACGGGCTGGGGGTTGCGGTGGAGCGGATGCGGCGTTCGGCGCTGGACGAGGATGCGCGGGCGGTGCTGGTTTCGGATTGCGTGGCGGCCTTGTTGCGGCGGTATGATGCGGTGGTGCATTCGGATGCGGATGAGCTGCTGATCGCGGACCCGGCGGTCTATGCCGATCTGCGGGCCTATGCGGCGGTGGCGCCCGAGGTGGCGACCGCGGTGGGGCTTGATCTGCAGCACCTGCCGGACGAGGAGGCGGTGCTGGAGCCGGGGCTGGCGCTGGGGGTGCAGCGGCGCTGGGTGCGGTTCAGCGGGGCGATGTGCAAGCCGGCGCTGGTGAAGCGGGCGGTGCGGTGGCGCCCGGGGTTTCATGGGTGCGATGCGGCGCCGGTGGTGGGGCCGCTGTATATGGTGCATCTGCGGTATGCGGATCTGGGGGCCGGGCTGGCGCGGCTGGGGCGGACGCGGGGGCAGGCGTTTGCCCGGGCGGATACGAACCTGCACCAGCGGGTGGCGGATGCTGACTTCGAGGGGATGGTGCGGTCGATCGCGGCGTTGCCGCGGCGGGCCGGGTCATTGGCGGTGGATGGGGCGCTGGTTGGGCCGTGGATGGATGCGATGCGGGCTGGCTGGGCGGCGGGGGATGGGGGTTTGTCGTTGGCTGGGGATGCGCTCTGGGCGCTGCCGGGGGGGATGCTGGCGCGGATTTAAGTTTTTTGGACATGTTTGATCGGGACGGCTCCTGCCGGGTGGTCACGTTGCTGTGGCAGGCGGGGACTTATGGCTGGGCGGTGCCTATGTGATTGGAATTGTAGGAGGCTGCGGGATGCATAAGCGTGTGGTTCATCGGCGTGGGGCGGCCCGTGCCCGGGTGGCGGAGCGGCCTGGTGTGTCCTGGAGCCTGGCGGCGCTGACGGCTTTGGGCGTGGTGGTGTGTGGGCTGAGTGTGGCGCGGAGCCAGCCGGTGCCGGAGGTGGTGCGGCCGCAGAGCCAGTCGCCCACTTTGCCGCCGAGTGGGCCGCCGAGTGGGCCGCCGGGTGGGCCGGATGCGGGGACGGGGGGGCGGCCGATCCCGGAGAATGGGGTGATTGTTCCGCCGGTTTCCGGGGCCGGGTCGACGACGGTGATCCGGCCGCCTTCGGTTGGGTCGATGCCGGTGATCGTGCCGCCGGGGAGCCCGGGTGGGGACCGGAGCGTGGTGCCGAAGTGATCAGCGGCGGGTGAGGCTCACGTCGAAGACGCAGCGGGGGGTGGTGTAGGTTCCGGAGAGGCTGGTCTGGGACCAGGTTCCCTCGAAGCGGGTTTCGAAGGGTTGCTTGTTGGCGCCGATCTGGATGCGTTCGGCGGTGGCGTGACCGCCGGGTTCGGCGGTGCCGGAGAGGATCCAGGTGGCTTCGTTGGGGGCGAAGGTGAGGTGGTCGCCCATGATCTGGGCGGTGCCCCGGGTTCTGGCGCAGACTGCGGTTGGGGATTTCGGGGTGACATCGCCGCTCCAGGTGCCTGCGGTGGTGGGGGTGCCACCGCAGGAGGCCAGGGCCAGGAGGGCGAGGAGGGGCCAGCGCATCGGCTAGATGGCTTTTTCCAGGGGGATCTGTTCGGCAAGCGTGCCTTGCGCCCCCGGGTTGGCGAGGGCGTGGCGGAGCTTGTCGCGGTCCAGCTCGTTCTCCCAGGCGCTGACCACGACGGTGGCGACGCCGTTGCCGACCAGGTTGGTGAGGGCGCGGCACTCGCTCATGAACTTGTCGATGCCGAGGATGAGGGCCATGGCGGCGACGGGGACCGGGTTGTTGGGGATTGCGGCCAGGGTTGCGGCGAGGGTGATGAAGCCGGCGCCGGTGACGCCCGATGCGCCCTTGGAGGTGAGCATGGCGACGCCGATGATAGTGGCGTACTGGCCGAAGCTGAGGTCTGCGCCGACGGCCTGGGCCAGGAAGAGGGTCGCCAGGGTCATGTAGATGTTGGTGCCGTCGAGGTTGAAGCTGTAGCCGGTGGGGATGACCAGGCCGACGACGGGCTTGGAGGCGCCGAGGCGTTCCATCTTGATCATCATCTGGGGCAGCACGGTTTCGGAGGAGGAGGTGCCGAGGACGATCAGCAGCTCGTCCTTGATGTAGATGATGAAGCGGATGATGGAGAAGCCGCAGATTTTCGCGATGCCGCCCAGGACGATGAGGATGAACAGGGCGCTGGTGATGTAGAAGGTGGCGATGAGGCCGGCGAGGTTGCCGAGCTTGCCGATGCCGTACTGGCCGATGGTGAAGGCCATGGCACCGAAGGCGCCGATGGGGGCGAGCTTCACGACCAGGCCGATGATGCGGAAGAAGATCTGTCCGGCGAGGTCGATGGCATGGCCGACGGCGACGCCGCGCTCGCCCATGCCGGAGACGACGACGCCGGTGAGGATGGAGATGAGGAGGACCTGGAGCAGGTCCCCGCCCGAGAGCGCGTTGAAGAAGCTGCTGGGGATGAGGGCCATGATGTGGGCGACGGTGCTGTCCTTGGCGGCGGCGCTGGCGAAGGTGGCGACGGCCTTGGGGTCGAGGGTTGCCGGGTTGGCGCCGAAGCCGGCGCCGGGCTTGACGATCTCACCGACGATGACGCCGACCAGGAGGGCGAGGGTTGAGACGATCTCGAAGTAGATGAGGGCCTTGACGCCGACGCGGCCGACCTTTTTCAGGTCGCCCATCGAGGCGATGCCGTGCACGATGGTGCAGAAGATGACCGGGGCGATCATCATCTTGATGAGGGCGACGAAGGCGTCGCCGAGCCACTTGAAGGACTTGGCGGTTTCGGGCTCGGCCCAGCCGATCAGGACGCCGAGGATGATGGCGATGAGGACCTGGATGTAGAGCACCTTGTACCAGGGCTGCCGCACCGTTGGCTGGGCGGGGCCGGGGGGGCGTGCTGCAAGGGTTCCGTCCATTTGATGTCTCCTACCGGGCGTGTTGCTTTGTTTCAGTCCGGTTATCTTAAACTGCTGCCTTCCTGCAAGGGTGGTGGCGGGGATGCATGAAATGCTGCGGCGACCGGATGGGCTGGCGCGGTATAGTCGGGTGCGGCGTGTTGTCGCGGACAAGGAGAGGCTGGATGTCGGATTTCGTGATTGCCGCGCCGGAGCAGGCGTTCGTGCCGGTGCAGGGTGGGGGGCGGTTCCCGGTTCGGCGGGTGTATTGCGTGGGGCGGAACTATGCCGAGCACGCGCGGGAGATGGGGCATGACCCGGACCGGGAGGCGCCGTTCTTTTTCAGCAAGCCGGCGGATGCCCTGTTGAGCGGTGGGGCGGACATGCCTTATCCGGCGGCGACCAAGGACCTGCACCATGAGCTGGAGCTGGTGGTGGCGCTGAAGTCGGGCGGTATCGATATCCCCGAGGCCGATGCGCTGGGCTGCGTGTGGGGCTATGCGGTGGGGTTGGACATGACCCGGCGCGATGTTCAGGGGGAGGCGAAGAAGCTGGGGCGGCCGTGGGACATGGGAAAGGGGTTCGACCATTCGGCGCCGATCGGGGCGATGGTTCCGGCGGCCGGGTTCGATCCGACGCGGGGGACGATCGAGCTGAAGGTGAATGGGGTGGTTCGGCAGACGAGCGATCTGTCGAAGATGATCTGGAGCGTGGCGGAGACCATCTCGTATCTGTCGGGGCTGGTGCGGCTGGAGGCGGGGGACCTGATCTTCAGCGGGACGCCCGAGGGGGTGGCGGCGGTGGTGCGCGGCGATGTGCTGGAGGGCCGGGTTGATGGGGTGCCGCCGTTGCGGGTTGCCATCCGCTGATGTGAGAAAGGCCGGCTGCCCTTCGGGTCAGCCGGCCTTTTGTTCAGGCGGGTGCAGGTGCGCCGGGGTTCAGCGGTAGTATGACGGGTAGTAGCCCTGCGGCGGTGCGTAGGCGTAGGCCGGGGGCGGGTAGTAGGCCGGAGGGGCGGCATAGACCACCGGGGGCGGCGCGTAGGCGACCGGGGGCGGGGCGTAGTAGGGGGCGGCGAGCAGGGCGCCGATGCCGAGGCCGAGGGCTGCACCGCCGACGATGGCGCCGACGCCGGGGCCACGATAGTAGCCGCGGTGGCCATAGCCGTAGCCGCCGTGACCGTAGCCATAGCCGCCCCCATATCCATAGCCGCCGCGGCGCCACTGGGCTTCGGCGTGGGTTGGGGCGAGGAGGACGGCTGCGGCGAGGGGGATTGCGGCGGCGGCGGCGAAGAGCTTTGAAAACCGGGCCATGAAGACACCTGTTCCTGAATGGTTGGGGGCGACTTCCCCTTGGTCTGGAAGATGATCCCGGCACGTGGCGGATTTAAGGCGGGCTTGATCAAGTTTGGGGTATCTGGCGCCTCCTAATAGGAAAGATTACCTTGATCACTGACCCGTTATCGGGTATGCTTCCCGGCATGATGGAGTGCCTGGCGATTTGGGCCCGGAGCGCTGTGTTTTCCTGAAACCTTGGAGCTGAACATGGAGACGGTATGGCCGATCCTACGCCGCTGTACGTTTTGCTGACGGTGATGCGGCAGCGATGGAAGGCTGGAGACAACGAGGGGGCTGTGGCTCTGGCGCGGCTTGCTGCGCCGTATCTGCATGGGCGGGCGGCGGCAATGCGGCCTTCGGGCGAGTTGGCGGGGGTGCCGGATGACGAGCTCGACGGTTGGACGGGCGATCACGGCGGAGAAGCGGCTGCGGACGCGGATCCGGAATAGCCTGGGGGCGTGGTCGTTCCTGGCGTTGAAGGGGCAGGGGTTCCGGCCGGCGCGGCACCATCATCTGGTGATCGGGGAATTGGAGGGGTTGGCGGCGGGGCGGTTTGACCGGTTGATGTTGCTGTTGCCGCCGGGTTCGGCGAAGTCGACCTATACGGTGCTGAACGTGCTGCTCGGCACGCTCGGCGCCATGGCGACCAGCGTGGTGGGCTACTGGGTCGGCAGCAGCGCCGGGTCGGCTCGCAAGGAGGAGCGTCTTGCGAGCCTGGCCGAACGCGGCTGACGCGGGTCTCAGCGGGTGCGCGGCGCCGTGCGTGCGGCGGGGCGGGTGGCCGCGCGGGTTGAGCTGGCCGCGGAACTGCCCGGGGTGCTGGCCGGTGCCGCGGCCACGGGGGCCACCACCTCGCCCATCGTGACGGTGACCGCCACCTGCACCACGGTGTCCGGCGCATTCGCCGTTTTCGAGCGCAGCGCCACGGTGAAGCGGTCGGCGCCGACATAGCGCTGGTCGGCGGTATATTCGAGGCGCGTCTCGCCGCCCAGCTGCTGGATCAGCACCACGCCGTGCTCGGGGCGCGTGCGCACCAGGCCGAGCTTGAACGGCTGGCCGTCCTTTTCCACCAGGCGGACGGCGCACCAGCCATCGTTGGTCATCGCGATGGTCGCGCCGGCGCTGGTGGCGGCGGACAGGTCGACCTTCGATGCTGTGCAGGTCTTGGCGATCCCAACGTTCAGGTCCTCGCCGGCAACCTGCGCTGCGGGGTTCTGCACGGCGCAGCCCTGCAGGGCTACGACACTCGCGGCGATCGCGATCAGATGCTTGTTCAAGTTCGGCTCCTGGACGTCATTCTGCCGCGGGCTTGCCACAGCCGGGGCCCCACGCCAAGACACGGTTGCTCAATCCTGGTCGGACTCGGCGGCATCAAGCCGGAATATCGTGGTGGCCCGGAAGATTTCGCCGGGGCGCAGCACGGTCCGGGGAAATGCGGGCTGGTTGGGGCTGTCCCCGGGATGCTGGGCTTCAAGGCAGATCGCGTCCGTCTGCCGATAGGTCCGGCCCGATGGTCCGGCCAGTTCCCCCATCAGGTTGTTGGCGGTGTACACCTGGAGCGCGGGCTCGGTCGTCACCACCGTCAACCGCCGTCCGCTTTCGGGCTCGACCAGGCGTGCTGCGGTGCGCAGCCCGGTGCCGCGCAGCATGTAGGCGTGATCATAGCCCCGGCCCAGGATCAGCTGCGGATCGGCCTCATGGATCCGCGCACCAATCCGCTGTGCCACCCTGAAATCGAATGGTGTGCCGGCTACGTCCCGCTGCTCGCCGGTCGGGATGCTGGTGGCGTCCACCGGCAGGAAGCGATCCGCATCGACCCGCAGACTGTGCCCCAGGATCGTGCCGGATCCCTCCCCGGCCAGATTGAAGTAGCTGTGATTGGTCAGGTTGAGGATCGTCGGCCGCGTGGTTTCGGCGGTGTAGTCCATGTGCAGAGCCGGGCCATCGAGGCTGTAGCGGAGCTGGACCCGAAGCTCACCGGGATACCCGGCATCGCCATCGGGGCTGACGAGATCAAGCGTCAGGTGCGTCGGCCCATGATCGCTCGCGCGCCAGGCCCGGCGCCCAAACCCGTCCGGCCCACCATGCAGCGCGTTCGGCGGGGCATTGCACGCAAGCTGATACGCGACGCCATCCAGGGTGAACCGGCCGCCGCCGATGCGCCCCGCATACCGCCCCGGCACTGCGCCGAAATGGGGGCTGCGCGTCCGGTAATCCTCCAGCGTCTTCATGCCGAGCACGACGTTCGCTCGCTCGCCCCGCCGGTCCGGCGCCTCGATCGACTGAATCGCCGCGCCGATCTCCAGGATCTCCACCCGGAGCACCGCCGTCTCCAGCCGGAACCGATGAACCGGGGTGCCATCAGGCATGACGCCAAACAGGTCGGGCATGAACGTCCATTTCATTGAGCCGCGGCAATGGTGCCATGCGCCCCATACCATGTGCAACGCAAGGCAGACGCGGTATCCAGCATGGCTGGAGGGTCAAGACAATGTCCGTGACACTGGCCGACGGCTTCGATCGTCAGTCCCGCTCGAACGTCCTTCGGCTCGCCGCGGCGCAGGCCCTGGCCGGCGCCAATGCCACCGTGATCTTCGCGACCGGCTCGATCATCGGCAACACGCTGGCCCCCACGCCCACCATGGCGACCGTGCCCATCTCCGTCTTCGTCGTCGGCATGGCGCTCGGCACCCTGCCGACGGGCTGGCTGGTGCGGCACCACGGGCGGCGCGCCGCCTTCATGGCCGGCGGCGCCTGCGGTGTGGCCGCCGGGCTGATCGCGGCGGTGGCGCTGCTGCAGCAATCCTTCCTGCTGTTCTGCATCGCGACCATGTTCGGCGGCTTCTACGGCGCCGTGGTGCAATCGTTCCGCTTCGCCGCGGCCGATGGTGCAAGCCCGGCCTTCCGCCCGCGTGCGCTGTCCTGGGTCATGGTCGGCGGCGTGTTCTCCGGCGTGCTGGGGCCGCAGCTGGTCACATGGACCATGAACCTCTCCCCCCATATCTTCGTCGCGAGCTACCTGGCGCAGGCCGGGGTCGCCGTCATCGCGATGATCGTCCTCTCCGGCGTCCGGCTGCCGGCGGTGAGCCGCAGCAGCGGCGGCGGCCGGCCGCTCGGCATCATCCTGCGCCAGCCCCGCTTCATCGTCGCAGTGGTATGCGGTGTCGTCACCTACACGCTGATGAACCTGGTCATGACCTCCGCCCCTCTCGCCATGCGCCTGTGCGGCCTGCCCATCGCCATGTCGAACAGCGCCATCCAATGGCACGTGGTCGCCATGTATGGCCCCAGCTTCTTCACCGGCACCCTGATCGCCCGGTTCGGTGCTCCCCGCGTGGTCGCCGTCGGGCTGTGCCTGCTGGGTGGTGCCGCCACGTCGGGCATACTCGGCCTGCAGCCCGCCAACTTCTTCATCGGCCTCGTGCTGCTCGGCATCGGCTGGAACTTCGGGTTCGTCGGCGCCAGCGCCCTGGTGCTGGAGACGCACCGACCGGAGGAGCGCACGCGGGTCCAGTCCTTCAACGACTTCCTGGTGTTCGGCACCATGGCGGTCGGATCGTTCTCCTCCGGCGGCCTGCTCGCCGCCCTCGGCTGGGCCGCGGTGAACTGGGTCGTGTTCCCGCCCATCCTCATCGCCCTGCTGGTCCTGATGCTGGTGCGCGGCCGCACCATCGCCGCAGCGCGGACGTGATCCCACCCGACCCGGCGGCACGGCTCGCCCCGGCCGCCGCCCGCAACCGTGAACCGATCCTGGACGTGCTGCGCCGGGTCATGCCATCGAGCGGCCTGGTACTGGAGGTCGCGAGCGGCACCGGCGAGCACGCCATCTGGTTCAGCGCCGCGCTGCCGCACCTGACCTGGCAACCCACCGACCGCGACCCGGCCGCACTCGACAGCATCGCCGCCTGGCGCCGCGACGCCAGCCCCAACCTGCTGCCGCCGCTGCCGCTCGATGCTGCGTCCCCGGACTGGCCGGTGGCGCAGGCCGATGTGGTGGTTGCCATCAACATGATCCACATCGCGCCCTGGGCCGCGGCGCAGGGCCTGTTTGCCGGCGCCGCCCGCATCCTCCCCGCCCATGGCAGCCTGATCCTCTACGGTCCCTTCCGCGAGAGCCCCGCGCCCCTGCGGCCCGGCAATCTCGCCTTCGACGCGGACCTCAAGTCCCGCGACCCCGCCTGGGGCCTGCGCGAGATCGCCGACGTGACCGCCCTCGCCGGCACGCATGGCTTGTCGCTGCAGGAGCGTGTGCCCATGCCCGCCGACAACCTGGTCCTGGTGTTCCGCCGCCGCGCCCCACCGGCCTGAGCGTGTCCGCGACCCTCACCCTCGTCGACCTCGCCGGCAGCATCGCCCTGCTGCTCTGGGGCCTGCACATGGTGCAGACCGGCGTGCAGCGCGCCTTCGGCCCCGGCCTCCGCCGCCTGCTCGCCGTGGCGCTCGGCGGGCGGCTCAAGGCCTTCGCCTCCGGCCTCGCCGTCACCGCCGTCCTGCAAAGCAGCACCGCCACCGGCCTCATGATCGCCTCCTTCGCCGCCGCGGGCCTGGTGGACCTGGTGCCCGCCCTGGCCGCGATGCTCGGCGCCAACGTCGGCACCACGCTGATCGTGCAGGTGCTGTCCTTCGATGTCTCCCGCATCGCCTCCCTCGCCATCCTCATCGGCGTGGTCATGTTCCGCCGCAGCCTGCAGACCCGCACGCGGGACCTCGGGCGCGTCGCCATCGGCCTCGGCCTGATGCTCCTCGCTCTGCACACCCTGCTCGGCCTCGTCACCCCCTATGAGGACGTGCCCAGCCTGCGCCTCCTGCTCGGCAGCATCGCCACGGAGCCGGTGGTCGCCGTGCTGGTGGCCGCCATCTTCACCTGGGCCGCCCATTCCAGCGTCGCCACCGTGCTGCTGGTCATGTCCTTCGCGGCGAAGGGGGTCGTTCCGCCCCACGCCGCCCTGGCCCTGGTGCTGGGCGCGAACCTCGGCACCGCCATCAACCCGGTGCTGGAGGGCGCCAGCGGCGATGGCGGCGTCGGCCGTCACCTCCCCATCGGCAACCTCATCAACCGCATTCTCGGCTGCGCCCTGGCACTCCTCCTGCTCGACCGCATCGGGCCAGCCCTCGCCGCCGCCATCAACGACCCGGCCCGCGAGGTCGCCATCTTCCACACCGGGTTCAACCTGGTCATGGCCCTGCTGTTCCTTCCCGTGCTCCGCCCCTTCGCCCGCCTGCTCACCACCTGGTTCCCGGCACCCGCCCGCGCCGCAGACCCGGCCGAGCCCATCTATCTCGGCACCGCAGAGCAGGAAGCCCCCACCGTCGCCCTGGCCGGCGCGGCGCGCGAGGCCCTGCGCATGACCGACATCCTGACCGACATGCTGCACGCCGCCGCCGAAACCCTGCACCAGGACGACCGCAAGCGCCTCGCGGACCTGAAATCCCGCCACGCCATGCTGGACCGCCTGGACGACACCATCCGCGCCTATGTCATGGAGCTGGAGCCCGACGCCATGTCGGACGCGGATCGCCGCCGCCTGGCGCAGGTGCTGGCCTTCACCAGCAACATCGACAATGCCGGCGACGTTCTGGTGCGCGGCGTGCACGCGCTCTCCACGCGCCGGGCCAGGCAGGGCGCCACGCTGCTGGCGGAGGACAAGGCGGCCATCACCGCCGCCCTCGACCGCCTGGCCGTGAACATCCGCGCCGCCGCCGCCGTCTTCATGACCGAGGATGGCCCGGCCGCCCGCGCGCTGGTGGCGGAAAAGGAAGCCTTCCGCCAGATCGAGACCGCCGCCAGCGACGCCTATCTCGCCACCCTGCGCACCACCCGCGGCAGCACCGCCGCCCCCCTGCACCTCGACCTCCTGCACGACCTGAAACGCGTCAATGCCCACCTGGTCGGCGCCGCCGCCTACCCGGTGCTGGAGGCCGAGGGCGCGCTGCTGCCCTCTAGGCTCAGGGACGGCGACCCGGCCTGAGTTTGAGTCTGAAGCTGGGCCTGGCCCATTGCCACCAGGTCCAGCTGCCGCAACCGCGGCGCCAGCCACGCCGTCGCCCCCACGATCCCGATGGTCAGCAACCCCCCGCTCCACACCGCGGCCGTCACGCCCAGCCAGCTCGCCATCAGCCCGCTCTCGAACGCGCCCAGCTCGTTGCTCGATCCCACGAACACGGACTTCACCGCCGCAATCCGCCCGCGCATCCCCTCCGGCGACGCCAGCCGCAGGATGGCCCGGCGGATCACCACGCTCAGCCCATCGCAAACCCCCGCCACGAACAGCGCCAGCAGCGACAGCCACAACACCCGCGACACCCCGAACACCACGATCGCCACGCCGAACCCGCCGATCACCCACAGCAGCGCCGCCCCCGCCCGCCGCTCCGGCAGCGCCCGCGCCGCCCCGATCGCCGCGAGCATGGACCCGGCGGCCCCCGCCCCGCGCAGCAGCCCGAACCCCACCGGCCCCACATGCAGCACATCGGTCGCAATCGCCGGCAGCAGCGCATTCGCCCCGCCGAAGAACACCGCGAACAGATCCAGCATCATCGACCCCAGCAGCAGCTGGTCCCGCAGCACCGTCCGCACCCCCTCGGCGATCAGCACCAGCGTGCCCCGGTCATCCAGCACGACCACCGGCTGCGAGGCATCCGGCACCGGCAGCAGCGCCAGCCAGGACAGCGCGAACAAACCGGAGATCATGGCATAGGTGCCCGCCGCCCCCGCCACGCTCCACGCCACGCCGCCCACCACCGGCCCCAGCACCTGCGCCAGCCGCGCCGCCGTCGCCATCGTCGCCGTGCCCCGCACCAGCGCATGCAGCGGCACCACCTGCGCCTCCAGCCCCACCGCCGCCGGGTCCTCGAACGCCCGCACCACACCCAGCAGGAACGCGATGCCGAACAGCGGCCAGACCTGTCCCGGCAACCAGAACGAGGCCGTCGCCACCCCCGCCGCCAGCAGCGTGAACAGGGCCGAGGTCGTCAGCAGGATACGCCGCCGCCGCAGCCGGTCCGCGACATGCCCGCCATACAGCACGAGCCCGATCCCCGGCACCGCCTCGATCAGCCCCAGCCAGCCGAGATCCAGCGGGTTGCCGGTGATCGCGAACACCTGGAACCCCAGCAGCACCGTCATCGCCGAAGATGCGAACCGCGCCAGCACGCCCGAAACCAGAACCGTGCGAAACAGCTTGTCCCGCAGCAGACTTTCGTCGGAAAGCCTCACCCGGTGCGCATCAGGCTGGCTCCGGCCGCGCTCAGCCACCGCGTCGCCGCTGCCCGGTGCGGCGTCAGCTCATCGACCAGCGCCCAGAACCGCACGCTGTGGTCCATGTGCCGCAGATGCGCGACCTCGTGCGCCACCACGTAGTCCTGCACCAGGGCCGGGGCCATCACCAGGCGCCAGCAGAACATCAGCGTGCCATCGGCGGTGCAGCTGCCCCAGCGCGTCCGCGTGTCCTTCACCACCACCCGCCGCGCCCGCAGCCCGGCCGCCCCCGCCTTCTTCATCGCCGCCTCGCCCAGCCGCCGCCGCGCCTCGGCCCGCATGAAATCCGTGACCCGGCGCGCCATGAACTCCGGCGCCCCCGCCACCAGCAACGACCCCTCATCCACCCGCGCGCCCCGGCCACCGGGCCAGTGGCGGATGCGCAGCATCTGCCCGTCCAGCGGCACCTCGGCGCCCTGCTCGAAGGCCACCGGCGTCGGCAGCCGCAACAGCCGCTCCCCGATCCACCCTGCATGGTCCATCACCAGCGCCCGCCCGGCCGCCTGCGCCGCCCGCGCCGGCAGCGTCACGACCACACCCCCGGCGCGTGGATCGATCCGCAGGCTGATGCGCCGCGCCCGTGCGCTCCGGCGCCACTGCACCAGGGTCGGCCCGTGCGGCAAGACGATGGATTCGGTCGAGGGATCGGCCATGCGCGTTAGTAGCGGGTGCTCCAGCATTCCTGCAACGCCACGCTTCGGCCTACGGCTGCCCCCGGGCCAGCGCCGCGACCACCTCCGCCGCCACCGCAGCGCGATAATGCAGCGGATCCCAATAGTGAGCCCGCGCCGAAGTGATCGCGCTCGGCACCAGCAGGTCCACCACCGCGGCCCGTCCCGCGGCAATCCCCCGCACCGCCGCCTTGCACGCCGCCCAGCGCGCCGCGGCCCGGCTGCCCGGCACGCCCTGCTGCTCCACATGGATGGGCGGAAAGAACAGCACCACCCGCGTCCCGGCCGGGATCGCCGCCAGCGCCGGCCCCAACCGTGCCAGCGCCGGCAGCGCGACCACGTCCCCCGCCACCGCCGGCGCCATGTCCGGCACCGACCAGCGCGCGAACGCGGCATCCACCCGCGCCGGGTCATAGGCGGAGTCGGGCGGCACGAAGCTGGTATAGCCATCCAGCCCGTAGCGCCGCCGCTTCCATCCCACCACCACGGCAAACTGGTTCGCCGCCTCCTGCACCGCATAGGGCGTCAGCATCTCCCGATACCCCGCCCAGCGATCCCCGCCATACATCCACGCCGGAAACGGCCGCGGCGTCAGCCGCTCATCCGTGCCGCCACACCAGGCCGCATCGATGTCCAGCAGCACCACCCGCGGCGCCGGATGCGCCCGCAGGAACACGTGCAGCAACTGCATCTGCTCCCAGGCCGTGGCGCTGTTCATCGCCAGGTTGGCGAAGCGCGCATCGAACGCCGGGTCCAGCGCCGAAGGCTGCAGCAGCCGCGCCGTGGACGTCCCCAGCACCACCGAATCAAACCGCGGGCTCCGCGCCAGCGCCGGGAACGAGAAGCGCGCATTGCTGCTGATCGGCACCCGCGGCAGCGGCGGGGACAGCGGCAGCACATCCCAGGGGTCCACCAGCACGACAAAGCCGTACAGCACCCCAACCACGCCCAGCGCCGTCAGCAGCAGCCAACGCCCGAACCGCCGCCACGGCGCGGCCGCGGGATCAGAACTGGAAATAGATGAACTCATTCGGCACCCGCCCCCCCGCCAGCAGCAGCAGCCCGGCCAGCGCCACCCCGGCCAGCCCCGCCACCCACCGCCGCGGCGCCGCCATCTCCAGCGCCACCACCTGGCTGGTGGGCCCGAACAGCGCCACCACGGCCGCCAGCCCCAGCACCGCCGGCGCCTCCACCCGGCCCCGGCCCCACCCCTCGGCCCCGGTCATCCCCGTATAGACCCGCACCGCCGTGGCGAAATCGGGCGCACGGAACAGCACCCAGGCCAGCACCACGAACAGCAGCGTCGCACCCCATCCCACGCCCCAGGGCATCCGCCAGCCCCGCCGCGCCCATAGCCCGTTCACCGCCAGCGCCACCCCATGCACTCCGCCCCAGGCCACGAACGTCCAGGCCGCCCCATGCCACAATCCGCCCAGCAGCATGGTCGCCACCACGTTCCGCGCCTGCCCCCAGGCCCCGCCGCGATTACCCCCCAGCGGCACATACACATAGTCCCGCAGGAACCGGCTGAGCGTGATGTGCCACCGCCGCCAGAACTCGCGCACGCTGCTGGCCCGGTACGGCGCATCGAAGTTCATCGGCAGCCGCAACCCGAACATCCGCCCCAGCCCGATCGCCATGTCGGAATACCCGGAGAAATCGAACAGGATCTGCACCGCATAGGCCAGCGCTCCCGCCCAGGCCGCCGCCCCCCCGATCGGCCCCGCCGCCGCCGCGGCAAACACCGGGTCGCACGTCAGCGCCGCCGTGTCCGCGATCCCGGCCTTCTTCGCGAACCCGATCACGAACAGCAGCGCCCCCCGCGACAGGTTCTCCCACATGGCGTCCCCGCCGGGTTTGCCATGCGGGTCGCGCGCAAACTGCGGGATCATCTCGTTATGCCGCACCAACGGCCCGGCGATCAGCTGCGGAAAGAACGTCACGAACGCCATGAACTCCAGCAGCCCGTACACGTGCCGGTCCCCCCGCCGCAGGTCCACGAGGTAGGAGATCTTCTGGAACGTGAAGAAGCTGATACCCAGCGGCAGGATGATGGAGAACGGCACGAAACCCACCCCCAGCAGCGCAGCCACGTTGGCGCCAAGAAAGTTCGCATACTTGCAAACCCCCAGCACACCCAGGTTCAGCACGATGCCAAGCACCAGAACCCAGTTCCACCGCGTCGCGCCGAACCACCGCGCCACCGCCCAGTTCGCCACCGTCAGCCCCACCAGCGCCGGCACGAACCGCACGTCCCAGCCCGCATAGAACAGCAGCGACGCCACCACGAGCACGCCCTGCCGCTGCGCCTCCGACCGCGCCGCATAATACAGCAGCAGCACCGGCGGGAGAAAGGCGAGCACGAACGCCTGGGAGTTGAACAGCATCGCCCTAGTGCCCGCGCAGGAACAGCCCGACGGTCAGCGCCAGCCCCACCAGCACGATCCCGATCCGCAGCGCCCGCTCCGGCACCCGCGGCAACATCCAGGCCCCGCCCAGCCCCCCCAGCACGGACCCGGCACACACCACGGCCGCCGGCCCCCAGGCCACGTCCGGCGAGAACGCGAACACCAGAATTGCCCCGGCGTTGATCACCCCCGCCAACAGGTTCTTGCTCGCACTCGCCGCCCGCACCGCCACCCCGGCCACCGTCAGCGTCGCCAGCATCATGAACCCGATGCCCCCGCCGAAATACCCGCCATACACCGCAACGGCGGACTGGATCGCCACCGTCATCCCCGGCCCCATCCGCGCCGCCCCGGCCGCCGGCTTCGGCCGGAAGCTGCCCCAGGCGAACACGCAGGTCCCGAACAGCACCAGCCACGGCACCAGCCTGGCAAAGAACGAACTGGGCGTCGCCAGCAGCAGCACGGCGCCCACCCCGCCACCGGCAACACTGATCAGGCACAGCGTCCCCAGCCCCACCGCCGGCGTCCCCGAAGCGAGCCGCCGCGTGGTCCACCCCGAAACCACCTGCCCCGGAAACAGCGCCACCGTCGAGGTCACGTTCGCCGCCCGGATATCCAGGCCCGCCAGCAGCAGCGCCGGGAAGGTGACGAACGACCCACCCCCCGCCAGGGCATTCTGCACCCCGGCCCACCCCGAAGCGACAAACAGCAGCAGCAACGTGATCGTCATCCGGCACTCCTACCGCGCAACACGCGGCTTGTCCCCACAACTCGCACGGTGGACAAGGCAGGGCAGGGGAGCCCGCCATTGAAGATCCTGGAAGTCACCAACGTCGATTTCTCGCTGCGCCACTTCCTCCTCCCCCTGATGCGCGAAGCCCGCAACCACGGCCACGAGGTCATCGGCGTCTGCGCCGATGGCCCCCTGCTCGCCGGGATCCGCGCCGAAGGCCTCCGCGTCGAAGCCCTGCCCATGGCCCGCAGCCTCTCGCCGCTGGCGCAATGGCGCGCCCTCCGCGCCCTGGTCCGCCTGATCCGCGCCGAACGGCCGGACCTGGTGCACGCCCACATGCCCATCAGCGGCTTCCTCGCCCGCCTCGCGGCCCGGCTCTGCGGCGTCCCGCACATCGCCTATACCTGCCACGGCTTCCTGTTCAACCAGCCCGGCCCCCTCTGGCGCCGCGCCCTGGGCTTCGCCATCGAATGGATCGGCGGCCGCCTCACCCGAACCTACCTCACCGTCTCCACCGAGGAAGCCGCCACCGCCCGCCGCCTGCACATCCACCGCCACGCCATCGGCACCGGCAACGGCCGCGACCCGGCCCGCTTCCACCCCAGCCCCGAAGCCCGCACCCGCATCCGCACCGCGCTCGGCGCCCCCGAGACCGCGGTCGCCATCGTCATCGTCTCCCGCCAGGTCCGCCACAAGGGCTACCCCGACCTCCTCGCCGCCATGCAATCGGTGCCCGGCGCCGAACTCTGGGTCGTCGGCGACCGCCTGCCCAGCGACCACGGCGACGATATCGAGCCCCTGTTCGCCGCCGCCAGCCTCGGCCCCCGCCTCCGCCGCCTGGGCTACCGCACAGACATCCCCGACATCCTCGCCGCCGCCGACATCTTCGTCCTCCCCAGCGAGTTCGAAGGCCTCCCCATGTCGGTGATCGAAGCCATGCTGACCGGCCTCCCCGTGGTCGCGACCAACGTCAGCGGCCCCCGGGAACAGGTGGTCCACGATGAAACCGGCCTCCTCGTCCCCCTGCACGACGTGCCGGCCCTGGCGGCAGCCCTGCGCCGCCTGGTCGAAGACGCCGAAGCGAGAGCCCGTTTCGGCAGGGCAGGCCGCGACCGGGCGCTTGCGCACTACGACGAGCAGACGGTCATCGCAAAAACCATCGCCCTGCTCGGGCTCTGAAACAAATCCGGCCCCCTTCAATCGAGAAGGGAGCCGGAAGAACCACGCTCCCCTCCCAGCCGGGAGGAGAGCAGAGGCCGTAAAGTCCTAGTAGCGATACAGGTCGTGCTTGAACGGCCCGGCCACCGCCGACCCGATGTACTCGGCCTGCGCCGGGCTAAGCTTGGTAAGATGCGCCCCGACCTTCGCCAGGTGCAGCGCCGCAACCTTCTCGTCCAGGTGCTTCGGCAAGGTGTAAACCTTGCGCTCATACTTCCCCGCCGGAGCCGTCCACAGCTCAAGCTGCGCCAGCACCTGGTTGGTGAAGCTGGCGGACATCACGAAGCTCGGATGGCCCGTGGCATTGCCCAGGTTCACCAGGCGGCCCTCGCTCAGCACGATCAGCCGCTTGTTGTCCGGGAACACCACCTCGTCCACCTGCGGCTTCACGTTCTCCCACTTGAAGTTCCGCAGACCCTCGATCTGGATCTCGCTGTCGAAGTGCCCGATGTTGCACACGATCGCGCGGTGCTTCATGGCGCGCATGTGGTCCACGGTGATGACGTCGATGTTGCCGGTCGCCGTCACGAAGATGTCGCCGCGCGGCGCCGCCTCCTCCATCGTCACGACCTCATAGCCCTCCATCGCCGCCTGCAGCGCGCAGATCGGATCGACCTCGGTCACCAGAACCCGGCAGCCGCCATTCTTCAGGCTCGCCGCCGAACCCTTGCCCACGTCGCCGTAGCCGGCGACCACGGCAACCTTGCCGGCCATCATCACGTCGGTCCCGCGGCGGATGGCGTCGACCAGCGACTCCTTGCAGCCATACAGGTTGTCGAACTTGGACTTGGTCACGCTGTCGTTCACGTTGATGGCGGGCACCTTCAGCGTCCCGGCCTTCGCCATGTCCCACAGGCGATGCACGCCCGTCGTCGTCTCTTCGCTGATGCCCTTGATGTCGTTCAGCAGCTCGGGGAACCGGTCATGGATCACCTTGGTCAGGTCGCCGCCGTCATCCAGGATCATGTTCGGCTTCCAGCCGTCCGGACCCGTGATGGTGGAGTCGATCGCCGCCCAGAACTCCTCCTCGCTCATGCCCTTCCAGGCGAACACCGGGGTCCCGGCGGCAGCCACGGCGGCTGCAGCATGGTCCTGCGTCGAGAAGATGTTGCACGAGGACCAGCGCACCGTGGCGCCCAGCGCCGTCAGCGTCTCGATCAGCACGGCGGTCTGGATGGTCATGTGCAGCGAACCGACGATCCGCGCACCCTTCAGCGGCTGGCTCGCGCCGTATTCGGCGCGCAGCGCCATCAGGCCGGGCATCTCGTCCTCGGCCATGTTGATCTCCTTCCGGCCCCAGCCGGCCAGCGAGATGTCACGAACCTTGTAGTCACCATCCGTCGAGAACGACGGCACATTCATATCGGGCATGAAAGCTCCTGCTTCATAGCGGAGGCCACCGCCCCCTGATCGCCGCGGCTATATAAGGATATGTTTATTATTGCAAGGTCGCCCGCAGCACCTCACCCACGCGCACCACGCCCAGACGCTCCGGCACCGCATTCCACCCGAACGTCACCAGCCCCGCCGCATCCCGCCGCATCGTCCCCAGCGTCCGCAACGGCTCCAGCCCGGCGGTCCCCGCACCTGTCGCCTGGTCCAGCGTGATCACCTTGCACCGGACACACGCCGAGGCCAGCCGCAGCCGCACCGCATCGGTCTCCACGGCGCCCCAGCCATCCTCGGCCCAGGCCTCCGCGCCCTCCACCACCAGGTTCGCCCGGAACCGCTCCATCGGCACCGCCGCACCGAGCCGCCCGTTCAACGCGGCCAGAGAAGCCATGCTGCTCACCAGCAGCGGGAACCCATCCGCCAAGGACACGACATCCCCCGCCCGGGCCAGGTCCGGCGTCACCGCCCGCGCCGCCGGGTCGGCCAGGTACACCAGGCTGCACTCCACCCCGAGAACCCGCCGCAACCAAGCCGAAGCCCCGGCCTCCGCCGCCACCGTCGGCACCGCCGTGCCCCAGACCACCGCCGTCACCGCTCCCCCATCAGCCCGGGCATCCACCCCGCCAAACCCCGCACACTCCAGCCGCACCCCCGCCGCCGCCGGCACCGCATCGATCCGCGCCATGCCCGGCAGATCCCGCTGCGTCAGCACCTTGCCGCCCGGCCGCACCACGGCCCAGCGCCGGTCCCCCGCCAGCCCCTGCCGCTCCACCGCCGCGCTCTCCACGGCAAGCCCGCGCAACCCCTTCACCGGATAGATCGCCAGCGACCGAACCCACAGCGTCATGACCAAGCCCCCCGAATAAACCGATCCGCCCCGGCCGCGTTGCACCAGCACAACCACGGAGCACACCGATGAGCAAGCTGCCAAAGCCCGGCGACAAGGTGAAGTGGGACACCCCCCAGGGCGAGACCCACGGCACCGTGGAAAAGGTCGTGACATCAACCACCAAGGTGAAGGGCCACACCGCCAAGGCCACCAAGGAGCACCCGGAGGTCCAGGTGAAAAGCGCCAAGTCCGGCAAGAAGGCCGTGCACAAGCCCGAAGAGCTCAAGAAATCCTGACCTTGCGCACCCTGCCGCACCACACGACACCCGCCCGATGAGCCCAGGCTATCTGCCCTTTGCCGGGGCGCTGAAGCTCCCGGCGTTCCTCTGCGACAATTGCGGCTTCTGGCAACGCCACTTCGCCGAACCCCTATCCTGCCCCCTGTGCCTCGATGCCCGCCACGTCGTCCCGCAACAGGGCTGGCAGTTCTGGACCCCGGCCGAGGCCCAGGCGCGCTTCCCCTGCCACTGGGCCGAGATCGAGCCCGGCGTCTGGCGCTTCTGGAACGACCCGGTCAACGGCATCGGCCCCAGCAGCTACCTGATCCAGACGCCGGCCGGGAACATGGTGTTCGAAGGCTGCCCCATCTTCAGCGAAGCCGCGCTCGACCACATGGAGGCCCTGGGCGGCGTCAAGATCCTCGCCGCCTCCCACCCCCACGGCTACGGCGCCCTCTGGCAGATCCAGGACCGCTGGGACCCCGAACTGGCCCTGCACCCCGGCGACCTCGAATGGTCCGCCGCCCTCCAGGTCAGCTGGCCCTTCGACGACCACCTGGAGCCGCTCCCCGGTCTCGAACTCTACTGCACCGCCGGGCACTTCGCCGGCCACGCCGTGCTGTTCGACCGCGCCCGCCAAATCCTGTTCTGCGGCGACGCCCTCAAGTTCGAGCTGGACCCGGCCAATCCCCGCCGCGCCAGCACCATCTCCACCCACAAGGCTTTTGTCCGCGGCATCCCGCTTACCCCCAACGAACTCCGCAGATACCGCGACGTCTTCGCTCCCCTCGACTTCATCCAGACCTGGACCCCCTTCGAGCAAGCCGCCAATAGCGGCCGCCCCGAAGCCCTCGCCCTCATCGACCAGATGCTCGCCACCCGCCCACACGCCTACCCCGTCCCGCTGGAGCAGTTGCGGCCCCCGATCAGCGGCTCAACGCCCGCGTCATCTCCTCCAGCCCACCCGGCGTCAGCGGATACATCCGCTCCCCCATAAGCTGGCGCATCAACCCGGTGGACCGGATTCCGCCCCAGTATGCCGGCGGCGTCGGGTTCAGCCAGGCGCTCCGCGGCCACTGCGCCAGCAGCCGCGCCATCCACACGCTGCCGGCCTCCTCGTTCCAATGCTCCACGCTGCCGCCGGGCTGGATGATCTCATAGGGGCTCATGGTGGCATCACCCACGAAAATCGCCCGGTAGTCCGGCCCATAGGTGCGGATCACCTCGGCGGTCGAAACCACGGTCTCCCGCCGCCGCCGGTTCTCCGTCCACAACGCCTCGTAAGGGCAGTTGTGGAAGTAGAAGAACTCCATCTGCCTGAACTCGGACCGCGCCGCCGAGAACAGCTCCTCCGAAGCCCGGATGTGGTCATCCATCGACCCGCCGATATCCAGGAACAGCAGCACCTTCACCGTATTGTGGCGCTCCGGCATCATCTTCAAATCCAGCGACCCGGCATTATGCGCCGTCGCCCGGATCGTCCCCGCCATGTCCAGCTCCGTCGCCGCCCCCTGCCGCGCAAACCGCCGCAACCGCCGCAGCGCCAGCTTGATGTTGCGCGTCCCCAGCTCCACCCCGTCATCCAGGTCCCGGAACGCCCGCTCGTCCCACACCTTCACCGCCCGCCGGTGCCGGCTGCCCTCCTGCCCGATGCGCACGCCCTCGGGGTTGTAGCCATAGGCCCCGAACGGCGACGTCCCCGCCGTGCCGATCCACTTGCTGCCGCCCTGGTGCCGGGCCTTCTGCTCCGCCAGCCGCTGCCGCAACGTCTCCATCAGCGTGTCGAACCCACCCAGGGCCTCGATCTCGGCCCGCTCCTCGGGCGTGAGGTGCTTCTCCGCCATGCGCCGCAGCCACTCCTCCGGCAACACCCGCGACGCCAGCCCATCCTCGCCCGCCGCCGCACCCTCCACGCCCCGGAACACCTGCGCGAACACCCGGTCGAACCGGTCCAGATGCCGCTCATCCTTCACCAGCGTGGCCCGGCTCAGAAAGTAGAAATCATCGACGCTGTAATCCGCGACGCCCAGCTGCATGGCCCCCAGCAGCGTCAGGTACTCGGTGATCGACGCCGGGACCCCGGCCTCGCGCAGCGTGAACAGGAAGGTGGGGAACACCCCGCCCGCCTCAGCCGCCGCGCCGGTTCAAAAACGCCAGCCGCTCCAGCAGGTGCACATCCTGCTCGTTCTTCAGCAGCGCCCCATGCAGCGGCGGGATCGCCTGCTCCCGGTCCCGCAGCGCCTCCGCCGGCATCTCCTCGATCATCAGCAGCTTCAGCCAGTCCAGCAGCTCGGACGTCGCCGGCTTCTTCTTCAATCCCGGCACGTCCCGCACCTTGAAGAACACGGTCAGAGCCTCCCGCGCCAGCTCCCGCTGCAACCCGGGATAATGCGCCTCGACGATCCGCTCCATCGTCGAGCGATCCGGGAAGCGGATGTAGTGGAAGAAGCACCGCCGCAGGAACGCATCCGGCAGCTCCTTCTCGTTGTTGGACGTGATGATGATCACCGGCCGGTGCCTGGCCACGATGGTCTGCCGGGTTTCGTAGACAAAGAACTGCATCCGGTCGAGCTCGAGCAGCAGGTCGTTGGGGAACTCGATATCCGCCTTGTCGATCTCGTCGATCAGCACCACCCGCGGCGTCTCCGCCTCGAACGCCTCCCACAGCTTGCCGCGCAGGATGTAGTTGCCGATCTCCGCCACCTTCGGGTCACCCAGCTGGCTGTCCCGCAGCCGTGAGACGGCGTCATACTCATAAAGTCCCTGCTGCGCCTTGGTGGTGGACTTCACGTGCCACTCCACCAGCGGATACCCCAGGCTGGCCGCCACCTCGTGCGCCAGCACGGTTTTCCCCGTCCCCGGCTCCCCCTTCACCAGCAACGGCCGCTGCAACGCCACCGCGGCGTTCACCGCCACTTCCAGGTCGCGCGACGCGATGTAGCGGTCCGTGCCCTGGAAGCTCATGCGGCGTCATCCGGCACGCCGATCAGGAAGTCGAAGTCGCACCCCTGATCCGCCTGCGTCACCGTGTCATGGAACAGTTTGGCATATCCCCGCCGCGGCCCGGCCTTCGCCGGCGGCATCGCAGCCCGCCGCCGCTCCAGCTCCGCCGCATCCACCAGAACATCGATGCTGCGCCCCTCCGTATCGAGGCAAATAAGATCCCCGTCCCGCACCAGCCCAAGCGGCCCCCCCGCCGCGGACTCCGGCGTGATGTGCAGCACGATGGTGCCGAACGCCGTGCCCGACATCCGCGCATCCGAAATCCGCACCATGTCCTTCACCCCCTGCTGCGCCAGCTTCTTCGGGATCGGCAGATACCCCGCCTCCGGCATCCCCGGCGCCCCCTTCGGCCCCCCGTTCAGCAGCACGAGCACGTCGTCCTTGGTGACATCGAGCGCCGGGTCATCGACGCGGTTGGTCATGTCCTCGATGCTGGTGAACACCACCGCCCGCCCGGTGTGCTGCAACAGGGCAGGGGTCGCCGCCGCATGCTTGATGACGGCCCCGCCCGGCGCCAGGTTGCCATGCAGCACCGCGATCCCCCCGGTCGGCTTCAACGGCGCACTCCGCGGCCGGATCACCGTCTGGCCCGGCACCTCCTCCGCGCCGTCCGCATAGTCCCGCAGCGTCCCGCCCAGCACCGTCGGCGCATCCAGGTCCAGGAACGGCGCCAGCTCCCGCAACAGCCGCGGCACGCCGCCCGCGTGGTGCAGATGCTCCATGTAATGGTCGCCGGAGGGCTTCAGGTCCACCAGCACCGGCACCTCCCGCCCGATGCGGTCGAACGCCACCAGGTCGAGCCTTATCCCCACCCGCCCCGCCATCGCCGCCAGGTGCACCAGCCCGTTGGTGGACCCGCCGATCGCCTGCAGCACCACCATCGCGTTGCGGATCGAACCCGCCGTGATCAGCGCCGCCGGCACCGGCCCCTGCGCGCGGGCCATCGCCACCGCCGCGCGCCCGCTGGCCTCGCCGCTGCGGAACCGCTCCGCATGCGGGGCAGGGATCGCGGCACTCATCGGCAGGGACAACCCCATCGCCTCGATCATGCACGCCATGGTCGAAGCCGTCCCCATCACCATGCAGGTTCCCACCGAAGGCGCCAGCCGCCCGCTGATCACCTCGATCTCCGCAGCATCGATGGTGCCGGCCCGGTGCTGCCCCCACAGCCGCCGGCAATCCGTGCATGCCCCCAGCACCTCCCCCCGGTGATGCCCCACCACCATCGGCCCCACCGGCACGACGATGGCCGGGATCCCCGCGGAGGCCGCCCCCATGATCTGCGCCGGCAGCGTCTTGTCGCAGCCACCCAGCAGCACGACGGCATCCATCGGCTGCGCCCGGACCATCTCCTCCGTGTCCATCGCCATCAGGTTGCGCAGGTACATGCTGGTCGGGTGCGCGAACGACTCATGGATCGAGATGGTGGGGAAGCTCATCGGCAGCCCCCCCGCCAGCATCACCCCCCGCCGGATCGCCTCGATCAGCTGCGGCGCGTTGCCGTGGCACGGGTTGAAGTCGCTGGCCGTGTCGGTGATCCCCACGATCGGCCGGTCCAGCGCATCATCGGAATACCCGGCCGCCTTGATGAAGGCCTTGCGCAGGAACAGCGAGAAGCCCGCATCGCCATAGCTGGTAAGGCCCTTGCGCAACCCGCTGCTCATCACGCCGCTCCCGTGTCCCTGCCCCCCGATATCGCCTTGTCCCCCCGGAGACAAGCAAGCCCGGCGCCCTTGTTCACGCCCCTGGCGTATCCCGGGCGATCCTGGCAATCCTGGAACCAACGGCGGCCTTGAAGCCAGTGCCGAACGAGGGAGACCACCAATGTCCGATCCGATCACCCGCCGTACTGCGCTGGGTGCCGCTGCCGGCCTGGCGATGGCACCGGCTTTCGCCCGCGCCCAGGCCGCCAAGCCGAAATCCCCGCTCTCCGTCACCATCGTCGACGTCGCCGGCAACCTGGCGCTCACCCAGGCCGCCTTCGAGGCCTACCGCAAGGCCAGGCCCGAGATGGTCGCGAAGTTCAACTTCACCAAGGCCCCGGCCCCCGAGCTGCCCGCCAAGATCCGCGCCCAGCAGACCGCGAACCGCGTCGACATCGACATCGTGCTGACCGGAACCGACGCCCTCGCCGCCGGCATCGACCAGAAGATCTGGACCGAGATCGCCCGCGCCCCCGGCATCCCCGCGCTGGACCCCATCCTGCAGCCCGGCGCCCTCAAGATGCAGGCCCTCGCCCAGAACCAGGGCGTGATCGTCAGCTTCTGCCCCGGGGGCCCGCTGCTGGAATACATGCCGGACCGCGTCAAGACCCCGCCCACCAGCGCGCAGGAGCTGCTGGACTGGACCCGGGCCAACAAGAACCGCTTCATGTACGCCCGCCCCGCCAACTCCGGACCCGGCCGCGCCTTCCTCATGGGCCTCCCCTACCTCCTGGGCGACAGCAACCCCAAGGACCCGGTCAAGGGCTGGGACAGGAGCTGGGCCTTCCTGCAGGAGCTGGACAAGAACATCGAATACTACCCCACCGGCACCGGTCCGGTGTTCAAGGAACTCGGCGAAGGCTCCCGCGACATCGTCACCACCATGACGGGCTGGGACATCAACCCCCGCGCCCTCGGCATCGTGCCCAAGGAAGCCAGGATCTCCCTGCTCAAGGGCTTCCACTTCGTCACCGACGCCCACTACATCTGCGTGCCCAAGGGCCTGGACGCCGAACGCATCGCGGTACTGACGGATATCGCCGCCTTCATGCTCACCAAGCCCGCCCAGGCCTTCAACTGGGACACCGGATACTTCTACCCCGGCCCGGCCGTGAAGGACGTCCCCCTCACCATGGCGCCCAAGGAAAGCCAGGACATCCTGGCCGAGTTCGGCCGCCCGGAATACGCCCGCATCATCGCCGAGACCCCCACCGAAACCCCGCTGGACGCCGATCAGATGGTGCTGGCCTTCCGCCGCTGGGACGAGCAGGTCGGGGGCAAGAAGTTCAAGTGAGCATCCGCCCCACCCCCTTCAGGGAGCTGCGGATCGACCGCCTGAGCCGGGACTTCGGCACGCTCAACGCCCTGCGGGACATCTCCCTCACCATCCGGCAGGGCGAGTTCATCGCCCTGCTCGGCCCCTCCGGCTGCGGCAAGTCCACCACGCTCAACTGCATCGCCGGCCTGCTGCCCGCCACCGGCGGCGGCATCTGGCTCGACGACAGACGCATCGACACCCTCCGCCCGGAGCAGCGCGGCTTCGGCATGGTGTTCCAGAACTACGCCTTGTTCCCGCACATGACCGTCCGCCGGAACGTCGGCTTCGGCCTGATGATGCGCGGCATCGCCAAGGCCGAAGCCGCCCGGCGGGTGGAGGAAGCCATCGCCCTGGTCCGCCTCCAGGGCCAGGAGACCAAGCTCCCCGGCCAGCTCAGCGGCGGCCAGCAGCAGCGCGTCGCCATCGCCCGCGCCATCGTGGTCGAGCCCCCGCTGGTGCTGATGGACGAGCCGCTCTCCAACCTCGACGCCAAGCTCCGCCTCGAGATGCGCGCCGAGATCCGCCGCATCCACACCATGCTCGGCGCCACCACCATCTACGTCACCCACGACCAGGAGGAGGCGCTCAGCCTCGCCGACCGCATCGTGGTGCTGAAGGACGGCGTGATCCGCCAGGTCGGCACCCCGGCCGAGCTATTCGCCCGCCCCGACCACCTGGACGTCGCGGCCTTCATGGGGTTCCGCAACGCGGTGCCGGGCCAGGTGGTCTCGGTGCAGGGCGAACACGCGGTGATCCAGGTCGGCACCGCCCGGTTCCCCGCCACCCTGCGCGCATCCGCCGCACCCGGCACCGCCGCCATGCTCGCCATCCGCCCCGATGACCTGGTACACCGCCCCGGCGCCGCCAACACCCTGCCGGCCACCGCCGTCTCCAGCGAGTTCCGCGGCAACGACTACACCGGCTTCGCCCGCATGGCGGACGGCACGGAGCTGGTCTTCACCGCCCATGCGGGCGTCGCCCCCGGCACCCCCGTTGCGCTGGAGCCGAACCCGGCCCGCACCCTGGCCTACCCCGCAGCATGAGCACGCTTCCGCTCAGCCGGCGCCTCAGCGCCCGCGGTCTCGACCGCCTTACCCTTCTCGTCCTGCCCGGCGCCCTGTTCCTGCTCGCGACCTTCGTCTACCCCTTCCTCTACGGCCTGGTGCTGTCGTTCCAGCCAAAGGACGGCGGCGGCGCATTCGCCAACTACATCAGGTTCTTCAGCGACCCCTTCCTCTACGACACCATCGCCAAGACCCTCTACCTCGCCATCCCCGTCACCCTGCTGAACCTGGTCCTGGCCGTGCCGATCGCCATGCGCGTGCGCCTCATGCGCCGCCAGCGCCTGCTCACCACCATCCTCGTCATCCCCATCACCCTGGGCACCGTGCTGGTCGCGGAGGGCATGCTGAACTACCTGGGCCCGCAAGGCTGGTTCAACCGCACCCTGATGCTGCTCGGCCTGATCGACGCCCCGGTGCGCCTCATCCACAACTACACCGGCGTCTTCCTCTCCCTGCTCATCACCGGCTTCCCCTTCACCTTCCTGCTCACCCTCAGCTATCTCTCGGGCATCGACCCGGCGCTGGAGCGCGCCGCCGCCACCCTCGGCGCCGGCGCCCCCAGCCGCTTCCGGCATGTGCTGCTGCCGCTGCTGGTGCCGGGCCTGGCGATCACCTTCTGCCTGTCCTTCGTGCAGGCCTTCTCGGTGTTCCCCTCCGCCGTGCTGCTCGGCGCCCCGGCCGGCCCCACCCGCGTCATCTCCATCGCCGCCTACACCGCGGCCTTCGAGGAGTACGACTACTCCATGGCCTCCGCCATCGCGATGCTGATGGGCGTGGTCGAACTGGTCATCGTCGGCCTCGTCCTCGCCGGCCGCGGCATGCTCTACCGCGGCCCGGCCAGCGGAGGCAAAGGCTGATGCCCCGCACCCCAGGCGGCGCAACCTTGGGCGAACGCGCCTGGTCCACCGTGGTCTGGACCTTCGTCGCCTTCTTCATCCTCAACCTGTTCGCCCTCATCGCCACCGTCGTCACCAGCTCCTTCGCCAGCCGCTGGCTCCGCAGCTGGCTGCCCAGCGGCTGGACCGTGAAGTGGTATGAATCCGCCTGGACCGAGTTCCAGCTGGACGACGTGCTGATCACCACCTTCCAGACGGTGTTCCTGGTCGTCCTCATCGCCGGAATCCTCGGCGTCCCCGCCGCCTACGCCCTGGCCCGGCGCGACTTCCCCGGCAAGCGCCTGGTCATGCTCCTGTTCCTCCTGCCGCTGCTGGTGCCGCCCATCACCTTCGGCATCCCGCTCGCCACCGTGCTCTACCAAACCGGTCTCGCGGGCTCCATGGCGGGCGTTGTGGTCGCGAACCTGGTGCCCACCGTGCCCTTCGTCATCCTGGTGATGATCCCGTTCATCGAACAGATCGACCCCAGGGTGGAGGCCGCCGCCAAGGTGTTCGGCGCCAACACACCCCGGCTGTTCTGGCACGTACTGCTGCCGCTGCTGCTGCCCGGCATCCTGGCCGCGCTGCTGCTGGTCCTGGTCCGCACCATCGCGATGTTCGAGCTGACCTTCCTAGTGGCCGGCCCCACCAGCCAGACCCTGGTGGTGGCGCTGTACTACTCCGTCTTCGCCGCCGGCGTCCGCGCCGTGCAGTCCATCGACGCCATGGCGGTGCTCTACATGGTCACCACCTTGATCTGGCTGCTGATCGCCCTACGCTTCGTCAACCCGACGCAGATCGTCGCGCGGGGGAAATAAATCCACGGAGCCACCCGTGTCCCTGTCCACCGAAGCCTTCCTCCCCGGACCCCGCTGCACGGTGTCCGGGGCCCCTACCGGACCCCTCGTCGGCCTCACCTTCGCGGTGAAGGACCTGATCGACGTGGCCGGCACCCCAACCGGCGGCGGCAACCCGGACTGGCCCCGCGCCACCCCCACGCCAACCCGCCACGCATGGGTCGTGCAGACCCTGCTGGACGCCGGTGCCGGCGTCGTCGGCAAGACCGTCACCGACGAGGTCTCCCTCGGCATCCTCGGCGAGAACGCCCACGACGGCACCCCCCTCAACCCGGCCGCGCCCAACCACGTCCCCGGCGGCTCCTCCAGCGGCTCCGCCTCCGCCACGGCCGCCGGATCCTGCGACTTCGCCCTGGGCACGGATAGCGGCGGCTCCGTCCGCGTCCCCGCCAGCTTCTGCGGCCTCTACGGCATCCGCCCCACCCATGGCCGCATCGACTTCACCGGCATCACCGTCCAGGCCCCCAGCGCCGACACCTGCGGCTGGTTCGCGCGGGACGCCGCCACCTTCGCCAAGGTCGGCCAGGTCCTCTGCGGCGCCCCGATCCCCACCACCCTGCCCACCACCCTCCTGGTCGCCACCGACGCCTTCGGCTTCGCCGAGGATGACGTCCAGCAGGCCCTGGCACCCCTGCTGGACCGCCTGGCCGCGCTCATCGGCGCCCGCCGCGACGTCATCCTGGCGCCGCAGGGCCTCTCCGTCTGGCAGCGCGCCCAGCGCGTCCTGCAGAGCAGCGAGAGCTGGAGAACCTTCGAGCCCTGGCTCGACACCTGCAACCCCCGCCTGGCCTTCGGCGTCGCCCGCGCCCTGGTCGCCGGGTCCCAGATGACCGATGCCGAGCGCGCCGCCGCCACCCTGATGCGCATCGAGGCCCGCGCCCGCCTCCGGCACCTGCTGCCCCCCGGCACCATCCTCTGCCTGCCCACAACGCCGTTCCCCGCCCCTGTGAAGGGCCTGCCCAACCACGTCCTCAATCCGCTGCGTGAGCGCATCAGCTGCCTCACCAGCCCGGCCGGCCTCACCGGCATCCCCCAGGTCAGCCTCCCCGGCGCCACGGTGCCCGACTCGACCATAAACGGCCTCCCCATCGGCCTCTCCATCATCGGCGCCCGCGGCACCGATCTCGACCTGCTCGCCACCGCCACCCGCCTGGAGGCCTGACCATGGACACCACCCTGAACCACCCCGCCGTCGTCGCCGAGATCACCGCGCTGTTCGAACGCTACGAACAGGCCCTGATCGACAAGGACGTCGCCGTGCTGGACGCCACCTTCTGGAACGACCCCCATACCATCCGCTACGCCCTGCGCGAGAACGGCTACGGCTTCGACGAGATCCACGCCGCCCGCGTCGCCGCCCCCAAGACCGCGGGCGGCACCAAGCAGTCCCGCATCCGCCTCGAAATCCTCACCATCGGCCAGGACGTCGCCACCGTGAACCTCGAGTTCCAGATGCGAGGCCGCCCCGAACCCGGCCGCCAAAGCCAGACCTGGGTCCGCTTCCCCGACGTGGGCTGGAAGGTCGTCTCCGCCCACGTCTCCCTCATGGTGCCATCGGGTTAACCGGCCCCCACCACCGCCAGCGCCGCCGCCCCAAGCGCATCCAGTGCCGCCAGGTCCTGCGCATGGTCCGTCTCGTTCGTCACCGCGATCACCACCCCGGCCCGGCGCAGCACGAACACCCGCTGCCCCGAAGCCCCCGTCGCCCAGGCCGCATCCCGCGGCAAGGACGGGAACTGCCCATCCGCATTGCTCCGGAACGACCCGGCATAGGCCGTCCCCGTATGACTCGGCCGCATCACCGCATCCACCCAGCCTTCGGGCAACAGCCGAACCCCATCCCAGACCCCGTCCTGCGCCAGGAACACCCCGAACCGCGCATAGTCCCGCAACCGCGCGAACCCCGAGCCCGAAGCCACGAAGTTCCCCACGATATCCGCCGAGTGCTGATAGCTGCCCATCCCGATCCGGTCCGCCAGCAGCCCATACACCGTCGCATGATACGGCAGCCCCCGCGCCTCGATCCGCTCCCGGATGATCGCCCCCAGCACGTTGATCCCGGTGTTGACGTAACGATACACCGCCCCCGGCACCGTCAGCACGCTGGCCCGCTGCGCCGCGGTGAAGGCGTCCTCCCCCTCGCAATACACCTCCCCATTCTCGAACCCGCCGCGCGTGCCCCCCGCGCCGTCGATCATCGGGAACCCAAGGCCCGACCGCATCCGCATCAGATGATCCACAGTCACCAGCCGATGGATGCCGCGCGGGTCGCGCCATAGCGGGGCTGGGGCCGGGTCATGGATGGATCCGAGCCAGCCCTCATGCACCAGCCGCCCGATCAGCGTCGCGGTGATCGCCTTGGTCACGGACCAGCTGGGCGTCACCACATCCGGCCCGCCGCCCGCGCCATACCGCTCCAGCAACACCCCGCGCGAGGTCGCCACCAGCACGCCGTACAGCCCCGGTGACGCCGCGAAGAACCGGTCCGCCGCCTCAGCCAGCGCCGCCGGCGTCTCCACCGCACCCGCATCGCCAGAAGGCCAGGCCCGCGCCGCATCGAAGGCCGGCCGAACGATCGGAACCGGCTCGAACCGCGGTGCGGACGCCGCCCCCAGCACGATCCCGCCATACCCCGGCGCCGCCACGGCATGCCCCACCACCGGCGCACCGAACGCCGCGTCCTCCCATGCCACCGTGACCCGGCGCGCCCCTGCATCCGCCACAACCCGCAACGGCGGCGGCGCCAGCTCGGCAGCCCCCAGCGTCTGCAGCCCACCGGGCGCCCCGGTTTCCGGCATCACGAACCGCCGCTCCGCCTCGGCCTGGTCCAGCCCGGTCACGAAGATCATGTCAACCAGCCGCTTCGCCGCATAATTGACCCGGCGCTGCCGCTGGTGCAGCGGCCCCAGATCGATCACCCGCGGCTCAGCCAGCCCCGCCCCGGCCACGATACCGGTATCAAGCAACTCGGAAACAGGAACGGACATGGCAGCCTCCGGAACGAATACCCGAAGACTACAGCACGGCCACGCCACGGCTAGGCGGTCACCACCACCCCATCCTTGGCATACCGGTCGATCGTCTCCACCCGCGATCCAGCATGCAGCGGGACTCCGTTCTCCCAGTATCGGGAAGGTGCGCACCGGCTTGCCATCGCGCATCAGCATGACAGCCACCATCTCGGCGCCTGAAGTACCCGAGCACGGTGCAGGCAAGGGTCACGCCGAAACAGGAGAGACCGTTCGTTCTGCTTCACCGGAATGTCCGGAACCGGCGATGCCTCGATTGCGGGCAACCCACTCCGCTCCGGGACGTTGAACAACCCAGGCAGCCCCGGCCCACGTCCCCGACCGCGGGCCTGTCTGCTCCGCCCACAGCGCCAGGAAACACCATGTCCGTCGACGTCATTTACAGCACCACCGCCACCGCAACCGGCGGCCGCGATGGCTCCTCCAGCACCGATGACGGTGCGCTCTCGGTCAAGCTGGCCGTGCCGAAGGAGATGGGCGGCCCGGGCGGCGGCAATAACCCCGAGCAGCTCTTCGCCGCCGGTTACGCGGCCTGCTTCCTCGGCGCTATGAAGCACGTCGCCAACGAGAACAAGGACGGCGCCCAGGTCCCGAGCGATGCCAAGGTCCACAGCGAAGTCGGTATCGGCAAGCGCAGCGAAGGCCTAGGCTTCGGCCTCGCCATCGCCCTGAAGGTCTCGCTCCCGGGCGTCGACAAGGAGAAGGCCGAGGCGCTGGTGCACAAGGCCCACGAGGTCTGCCCCTACAGCAACGCCACCCGCGGCAACGTCGACGTCAAGCTCTCCGTCGTCTGATGCCCAGCATCCACGCCGCCCGCTGGTCCTCGGCCGGGCCGCCCCGGTCCGAGCTGCCGGGCGCGGGCGGCGTGATGCGCCATATCAACGTCAAGGCCGGGCACATCGCCACCCGGCATCACCATGATTTCGAGCAGTTCCTCTACGTGGTCAGCGGCCACGCCCGCCTGGAATGCGAGCAGGGCACCATTCCCCTCGAACCCGGCACCGCCCTCCGCCTCGAAGCCGGCGCCTGGCACAGCGCGGAGTTCATGTCTGACACCATCCTCGTCGAAGTGAACCTCGAAGCGCCCAAGCCGGCATGACCTACCCGATCAGCCGCCGCCGGATCCGTGCCGACACGAAGTCGATTACCCCCACGGTGACCAGGATCAAGATGATGATGAACGCGACCTGGTCCCAGTAGCGGATCTTGATCCGCTCCGCGATCTGCAGCCCGATCCCGCCGGCCCCCACCACGCCCAGGATGGAGGCGCTGCGCACGTTGCTCTCGAACGCATAAAGCGCCTGCGCCAGCATCACCGGCGCCACCTGCGGCAACAGCCCGAACCGCACGCCCAGAACCGGGCTGCCCCCGGCCGCCATGATCCCTTCCCGCGGCTTCGCGTCGGCGTTCTCGATCGCCTCCGCATACAGCTTTGCCAGCACCGCCACCTCCGCCATGAACAGCGCCAGCACCCCCGCCAGCGGCCCCAGCCCCACCGCACGCACGAACGCCAGCGCCCAGATCAGCTGGTCCATCCCGCGCAGCCCGTCGAACACCCGGCGGATCGAGAAATGCGCGAGCCCGTTCACCACCACGTTCCGCGCCCCCAGGAACCCCAGCGGCACCGCCACCACGGCGGCCAGCAGCGTCGCCAGCAGCGCCATCGCCACGCTCTGCCCGAGCCCGTTCAGGATGTCCCGCCACTGATCCCCGGGGCTCGGCGGCACCATCTGCCGCAGAATCACCAGCAGCCCCGAAACCCCCCGCGCCAGCCGTCCGGGCGTGATCTCGAACCACCAGCACAGCGCCACCAGCCAGCACGCCGCCGCCAGCCCGGCCATCATCCGCACCACTTTGGTGCCCGCGCTGGCCCCGAAGGCGCCGGGCATCCGTGCCCGCCAGTCCACCACGTCGCTCATCAGCGGCTCACCGAGGTCCGCAGCCGCTCGCTCAGCAGGTCGATGGCGCTCACGCTCAGCAGGATCAGCACCAGGATCGCCGAGATCTCCTGGTAGTAGTTGAAGCTGATCACCGTATAGAGTTCCTGCCCGATCCCGCCCGCCCCCACGAACCCGATCACCGTGGCGCCGCGCACATTCACCTCGAACCGCAGCAGCACATAGCTCAGGAAGTTGGGCGCCACCTGCGGCAGGATCGCGTAGCGCACCCCCTGCGCCCAGCTGCCCCCGGCCGACCTGACCCCCTCCAGCGCCCGCATGTCCGCGTTCTCGACCACCTCGGCGAACAGCTTGCCCAGCGCCCCCACCGTATGCGCCATGATCGCCAGGATGCCGGCCAGCGGCCCCACCCCCACGGCCCACACCAGGATCAGCGCATAGACGATGTCCGGCACCGTCCGGAACAGCTCCAGCCCGCGCCGGCACACCACATACACGGTTCGGTTCGGCGCCAGGTTCGCCGCCGCCGGAAAACACAGCAGGAACGCCAGCACCGCCCCACCCAGCGTCGCCAGCAGCGCCATCTGGCTCGTCTCGAACAGCAGCCACGCCCACGAGTCCAGACGATAGAACCAGTATGCCACCGACCCTTCTTGCGTCGGCCCGGCAAACAGCATCGGCCACCGCAGGTCCGGCACCAGCTTGCCGAAATACTCCCCCGCCCGCGGCAGCCCGGCCACCAGGTTGGCCGGCGTCGCATCCGAGATCCAGGCACTTACCAGCAGCGCCGGCACCAGCACCGCAGCCCACAGGCCCCACGCCGTCAGCCGGGCGCGCCGCCGTTGCGCATAGGCGGCCTCGAATCCGCTAGGAACCGGCCCGGCGAGCACCGGTCAACTAGCGCCGCCGCCTCGCCGCCGCCTCCGCCTTCAGCATGTCGATGAACGGCTCGTAATCCTTCTGCGTCACCGGAACCAGGCCGGGCCCGGTGCCCATGTTGATGGCCTGGAACACATCCGGGTTCGTCCTGGACAGCGCCTGATGGAACGCCAGCATGTCGTCGCGGAAGCTCTGCGGCGTGCTGGCCCGCACCGTCAGCGGCCCGTTCTCGATCGGCCGCGACTTCCAGATGATCCGCAGGTCGTCCATCGACAGCATCTTCTTGTCGACCATCGTGCGCAGCGCCCCCCGCGTATAGCCCTGCTTGATGTCGCCCACGCCGGAGGTCCAGGTGACGCCGGCATCGTACTGCCTGCCCAGTACCGCCACCACGCCCTGCTCATGCCCGCCGGCAAACCCGGTGCGGCTGAAATACGTCGCCGGGTCCAGCCCGCTCTCGCGGAACTCCGACCGCGGGATCAGATAGCCGGAGGCGCTGTTCGGGTCCGCCCAGGCCAGGGACTTGCCCTTCATGCCCGCCAGGTCCGTGATCCCGGAATCCGCCCGCACATACATCGCGGAGACATAGGCCGTGGTCCCGTCCGACTCCACGGCCGTCAGCATCGGGATCACGTCGCCATTGCTCTCGATCCAGGCGCTGGCATAGGAGGCCGGCGACATGTAGGCGATCTCGATCTGCTTGGCCGCGAAGGCCTGGATCACCCCGGCATAGTCCGCGGCGGTCAGCATCCGCGCCGGCACCCCGAACGTCTCCTGCAACAGCGCCTGATACGGCCCATACCGCTTCAACCGGTCGGCATCGTTCTCACCGCCCAGCAGCCCGATGCGGATCACCGGCACCTGGTCCGCCCAGGCTCGCCTGGCGCCGGCCCCCTGGGCTCGCGCCCCGCCCGCAGCCCCGCTGGCCGTAAAGGCTCCAGTCGCAATCAGGGCGGCGCGGCGTGACAACATGGGCGGCTCTCCGGCAGGTCCGGCCCTCATCCTGCCTCAACCATACCGATCCGTCATCGCCCGATCGCGATGGCCCGGCGCGTTGTCATCCACTTGTCTTCAACGGGCAGTCGTCCTCAGCGGGCCAGGATGGCGTGCAGGTTCCGCTCCGAGATGGCCAGCACCTCCGGATCGCCGCTCACCATCAGCGCCGCGATCGCCCCATCCATCACCAGCAGCACCTGCCGGGCCATCAGCTTGGGCTCGACATAGCCCGCCGCAGTGGCCAGGCTCTCCAGCCGGGCCAGCAACTCGTCCTGATGCGCCTTCGCGACCTCCCGCAGCCAGGGTTCGGCACCCGCCCCCTTGGTATGCTCGGCCGCCGCATTCATGAACGCACACCCATAGAAGCTGTCGCCATCGAACAACCCCCGCAGCCCGGTGATCACCGCGCGGAGGCTCCGCTCCGGGTCCGGCCCGGCCGCCTCGATCGCCGCATAGATCGCCGCCCGCTGCGCCACGCCCTCCCGCGACAGCACCTCCCGCAGCAGCGCCTCCTTGGAGCCGAACCGGCTGTACAGCGTCATCTTCGAGGCGCCGGCCTCCGACAGGATGCGGTCGATGCCGGTGGCATGGATCCCGTTGCGGCAGAACAGCTCGCGCGCCACCAGCAGGATCCGCTCATGCGGGGCAGGGCGCTCCGCCACGGTCTGCGTCTCGGTCGGTCGTGCCCGCGCCAAAGCCATTGTGCCCCCACCATGGGCGCCCTTGCCCATTTGACCGGCAGCCCGGGACAGGGCCCCGATCCGCAGCGCCCGCATTCTCTGCGGTGCGACCCGCCGGGTCAAACCGAATGCCTCGCCATGAGAGGCCCCTCGCGAACAAGGGCATCCCCCACGCTCCGATAACCCGCTAAACTCCCATCTGCCCCAGCTGGAGCCCCATGATGACCCGTTCCGCTCCCGAAGCCGGCCCGGCCGCGCTGGACCTCCAGTCCCAGACCCCGCTTCGCGCCGCCATCACCCGCCAGACCCGCGCGCCCGAGCCCGAATGCGTCGCCGCCCTGCTGCACGCCGCAACCCTTCCCGCCGCCATCGTCGAACAGGCCCGGCACACCGCCACCACCCTGGTCCAGGCGCTCCGGGCCAAGGGCACCCGCGGCACCGTCGAGGGCCTGGTGCGCGAATACGACCTCTCCAGCCAGGAGGGCGTCGCGCTGATGTGCCTCGCGGAGGCCCTGCTGCGCATCCCCGACGCCGCCACCCGTGATGCCCTGATCCGCGACAAGATCAGCACCGGTGACTGGCGCGGCCATGTCGGGCACTCCGCCTCCCTGTTCGTCAACGCCGCCACCTGGGGCCTGGTCGTCACCGGCCGCCTCACCGGCATCGCCAACGAGACCGGTCTCGGCGCGGCGCTGACCCGGCTGATCGCCCGCGGCGGCGAGCCCGTCATCCGCCGCGGCGTGGACATGGCGATGCGCATGATGGGCGAGCAGTTCGTCACCGGGCAGGACATCGCCGAAGCCCTGGCCAACGCGAAACGCCTGGAGGCAAGGGGCTTCCGCTACTCCTACGACATGCTGGGCGAGGCCGCGACCACCGCCGCGGACGCCGAGCGCTACGGCAAGGACTACGAGACCGCGATCCATGCCATCGGCCGGGCCGCAGCGGGCCGCGGCATCTACGAGGGCCCGGGCATCTCCATCAAGCTCTCCGCCCTGCACCCCCGCTACAGCCGCGCGCAACGCGGCCGGGTCATGGCGGAGCTGTATCCCCGCGTGCTGTCCCTGGCGGTGCTGGCCAGGCGCTACGACATCGGCCTCAACATCGATGCCGAGGAATCCGAACGCCTGGACCTCTCGCTCGACCTGCTGGAAGCCCTCTGCCTGGACCCGGCGCTCACCGGCTGGAACGGCATCGGCTTCGTGGTGCAGGCCTACCAGAAGCGCGCCGCCGCCGTGCTGGACTGGATGATCGCCCTGGGCCGCCGCACCGGCCACCGCCTGATGGTCCGCCTGGTAAAGGGCGCCTACTGGGACAGCGAGATCAAGCGCGCCCAGGTGGAAGGCCAGGACGGCTTCCCGGTCTTCACCCGCAAGCTGCACACCGACGTCTCCTACCTCGCCTGCGCCCGCAAGCTGCTGGCCGCGCCCGACGCGGTGTTCCCGCAATTCGCCACCCACAACGCCTACACCGTCGCCGCCATCCACAGCATGGCCGGTGCCAACTTCTACGGCGGGCAGTATGAGTTCCAGTGCCTGCACGGCATGGGCGAACCGCTCTACGAGGAGGTCGTCGGCCATAACAAGCTGAACCGCCCCGCCCGCATCTACGCCCCGGTCGGCACCCACGAGACGCTGCTGGCCTACCTGGTGCGCCGCCTGCTCGAGAACGGCGCCAACTCCTCCTTCGTCAACCGCATCCAGGACCCCGCGATCCCCGTCGCCGAACTGGCGGCGGACCCGGTGGCGCAAGTCGCCGCCCACCAGCCGCCCGGAACCCCGCACGACCGCATCGCCCTGCCGCGCGACCTGTTCGCGGACCGCGCGAACGCCGCCGGGCTCGACCTCAACAACGAACAGACCCTCGCCGCCGTGGCCGAAAGCCTGGACGCCAGCGCCACCCGGGCCTGGCACGCCGCCCCCACCGCCGGCGAGGCCGCCCCGCCGCTGCCGGTGCTGAACCCCGCCGACCACACCGACCAGGTCGGCACCGTCGTCGAAGCCACCGCGGACCAGGTGGACGCCGCCCTCGCCACCGCCACCCAAGCCGCGCCCGCCTGGCACGCCACCCCGCCCGCCGAGCGCGCCGCCTGCCTGCACCGCGCCGCGGACCTGCTGGAGGCCCGCATGCCCGGCCTGCTCGGCCTGATCGTGCGCGAAGCCGGCAAATCCATGCCCAACGCGGTGGCCGAGGTTCGCGAAGCCGTCGACTTCCTGCGCTACTACGCCGCCGCCGCCGCCCGCGACCTCCAGCCCGGCAACCACACGCCGCTGGGCGTCGTCACCTGCATCTCGCCCTGGAACTTCCCGCTGGCCATCTTCACCGGCCAGGTCGCCGCCGCCCTGGCCGCCGGCAACGCCGTCCTCGCCAAACCGGCCGAGGAAACGCCGCTGATCGCCGCCCAGGCCGTCGCCCTGCTGCACGAGGCCGGCGTGCCCCCCGCCGTGCTGCAACTCCTGCCCGGCCAGGGCGCGGTGGGCGCCCGGCTGGTCGCCGACGCCCGCACCCGCGGCGTGGTGTTCACCGGCTCCACCGACGTCGCCCGCCTCATCCAGGCCACCCTGGCCCGGCGCCTCAACCCCGATGGCAGCCCCGTCCCGCTCATCGCCGAAACCGGCGGCCAGAACGCCCTGGTGGTCGACAGCTCCGCCCTGGCCGAGCAGGTGGTGGCCGACGTGCTGGCCTCCGCCTTCGACAGCGCCGGGCAACGCTGCTCCGCGCTGCGCGTGCTGTGCCTGCAGGAGGAGGTAGCGGACCGCACCCTCACCATGCTGCGCGGCGCCCTGGCGGAACTCACCGTCGGCAACCCCTGGCGCCTGGCCACCGATATCGGCCCCGTCATCACCGCGGAAGCCCGCGACGGCATCGGCCGCCATATCCAGGCGATGCGCGACAGCGGCCACCCGGTGCACCAGGCCCGGCTCCCCCAGGCCTGCGCCCGCGGCACCTTCGTCGCCCCGGCCATCATCGAGCTGGAAACCATGTCCGCCCTGAAGGCGGAGGTGTTCGGCCCCGTGCTGCACGTCCTGCGCTATCGCCGCGACGGGCTCGACGACCTGCTCGCCGCCATCAACGCCACCGGATACGGCCTCACCTTCGGCGTCCACACCCGCATCGACGAGACCATCGCCCGCGTCACCAGCCAGGCGCAGGCCGGCAACATCTATGTCAACCGCAACCTGGTCGGCGCGGTGGTGGGCGTGCAGCCCTTCGGCGGCCACGGCCTTTCCGGCACCGGCCCCAAGGCCGGCGGCCCGCTCTACCTCCGCCGCCTGCTCGCCACCCGCCCGGCGGATACCGGCCTGTCCTCCCACCAGGTGCCGCCGGCCGCCCAGGACTGGTCCGCCTGGCTCACCCGCGCCGGCCTCACCGCCGCCGAAGCGGCGTTCCGCGCCGGCCTGGCCGCCACCCCCTTCGGCGTGGCGACGGAACTGCCCGGCCCCGTCGGCGAACGCAACCTCTACGCCACCGAACCCCGCGGCAGCATCCGCTGCATCGCACCTGATGCCGAAACCCTGCTGCCGCAGATCGGCGCCGCCCTGGCCACCGGCAACCCGGCCGTGATCCCCGCCGGTGCGCTGGCCCAATACCCAGCGCTGCCGCCCGCACTCGCCGCTCACGTGATCGCCTCCGCAAACCCGGAGCGGGAGGAGGTCGCCGCCATCCTGTTCGCCGGCACGTCCGATGCGCTGAAGCCGCTGAGCCGGGCGATGGCGGACCGCGCCGGCCCCATCGTCCCGATCCACATCGCCGGGCCGGATGGCCGCTACCCGCTGGATTGGCTGGTGCAGGAACGCTCCGTCAGCACGAACACCACCGCTGCCGGCGGCAATGCCAACCTGATGATGATCGGCTGACCGAAGGCCTAAACTAGAACGCCGAGCGCCGGTGCACCCGCCCGCCCTGCATCACCAGCTTGATGGCGTTCTGATGGTCGGCCAGCACCGAGACATCCGTCAGCGGCGCACCCTCCACCACCAGCAGGTCGGCGATGGCCCCGGGTGCCACGATGCCGATCTGCCCTTCCATCCCCAGCAGCCGGGCCGCGATGGTGGTGACGCTCTGGATGATCTCGAACGACGGCAGCACCCGCGCCCGGATGCTGAACTCCTCGTTCTGCCGCCCCTGCGTCTCGCCCAGCAGGTCGGTCCCGAACGCGATCGTCACCCCCGCATCCCGCAGGATGGAAAGGCTGTCCATCCCGGCGGTCCGCACATCCTCGATCTTGGCGATGGACGCCGGCGGCAAGCCATAGGACGGCCCGTCCTGCGCCAGCGCCTCGTAGGTCACGAGCGTCGGCACCGCGACCGCGCCCGCCGCCGCCGCCATGCGCGCCCGCGCCGCATCGATGCGGTTGCAGTGCTCCAGCGAATGCACCCCGCAGTGCAGCGCCCGCTCGATGGCCTCGGGCGTGTACAGATGCGCGGACACATAGGTCTGCGCGTCCCGGGCCTCCTCCACCGCCACCGTCATCTCGGCCACCGAATACCCCTGCCAGGCAATCGGGTCGGTCGGGCTGGACACCCCGCCATTGGCCATGATCTTGATGAACTGCGCCCCCTGCCGCAGCTCCTCCCGGCAGGCCCGGCGCACCTCCTCCACCCCATCCGCCACCCGGCCCAGCGCGCCGAAGTTGCGGTTCCAGCGATAGGCGTCATGCGTGTCGTAGCGCGGCCGGGCATCCACATGGCCGCCGGTCTTGGCGATCGCCTTGCCGCACACCACCAGCCGTGGACCCGGCGCATAGCCCTGCGCCATCGCCTCCGCCAGCGCATAGGGCGCCCCGCCCACATCGCGCACCGTGGTGAACCCCCGGTCCAGCATCCCCTTCATCAACGGCAGCGAGCGCAGGACCGCCATCGCCTCCGGCAGCTGCGCGTTCATCGTCAGGTCCATCATGCTGGCCACCACATGCACGTGGCAGTCGATCAGCCCCGGCATCAACGTCCGGCCCCCGAGGTCGATCACCTCGCGCCCCTCGGCCCCGCCAGTCTTGGCGTCGATATCGCGGATCACCCCGTCCTCGACCAGAACGTTGCCATGCCGGGGCTCGGGCGCGGTACCGTCGATGATGGCGGCGTTGAGGAACAGGGTCTGCATGGCGCGGCTCGCTTCTACGGAATGGAGGGCAGGCGGGTTCCCGCTCTCACGGCATCCCGAACCCTAACACCGCAAAGCACCGACTAGGATACACCCCGATCCCCCATTCCCTGGTCCGGGTCCCGCATCCGCCCCGCCAGCGCATCGCGCACCGGCGGCAGGTTGCCCAGCCGCAGCGCCGCGTTCCGCAGCAGCCGGGCCGGCAGGCTGTCCCCGGCCGCATACAGCCGCATCAGCGCCTCCGCCCCGGTGAAGAACAGCCGCGTCTCCGCCCGGTGCGCCGCCTGGTAGCGCGCCAGTGCCGCCGGGTCCGCCAGGTCCCGCCCCGCCGCCAGCGCCCCGCGCAGCTCGCGCACCAGGGCGTGCTGCCCCAGCATGCCGAAGTTGAAGCCGTGCGCGGTGGTCGGGTGCATCCCCACCGCCGCATCCCCCATCAGCGCGAACCGCCGCCCCACGAACCGGTCCGCATAGGCCGTCACCACCGGCACCGCGTGGCGCCGCCCCGCGGGCCGCATCTCGCCGAGGCGCCCACGATACCGCCGGGTCAGCGTGCGGCCGAAGGCGTCGTCATCCAGCGCCAGCAGCGCGGCGGCGTCCGCCTCGCTCACGGTCATCACCGCCGAGGACCGCCCGCCGTTCAACGGCAGCGTGACCAGCGTCTGCCCATACTCGAACCACGCGGTCGCCGTCTCCCGGTGCGGCACCGGATGCGTCACCGGGCACACCAGCATGCGCTGCCGGTAGTCATGCAGCGCCGCCCCGATCCCCTGCTGCCGCCGCAGCTTCGAGCGCCTGGTGTCCGCCGCCACCACCAGCCCGGCCCGCACCGCCCGCCCGTCGGAGAGCGTCGCCGTGACGCCATCCCCCAGCGCCCGCACCGCCGTGACCGACAGGCCTGGCAGCACGGTCACCCCCGGCGTCTCCACCGCCACATGATACAGGCTGCGGCGCAGCCAGTGGTTGGGCACGAACCGCCCCAGCATACCCCCGCCAGACCCGTTGCCGGAGCCGCCGGGCCCCAGCTGCATCGCGTAATCGGAGGGGCCGTTCAGCACCCGCATGTGCTGCAGCGGGGCCACCTGGTCGGCCGGGATCCGCGCCCAGGCGCCCAGCCCGGTCAGCGTCGCGACGCTCCGATCCGTGAGCGCGATCTCCCGCCCGTCATCCCCGGGATCACTGAGCGCATGGCCCGGCTGCGGATCGACCAGGCCGATGCGAAGCCCCGCGCCAGCCAGGGACGCCGCGAAGGCCAGCCCGATCGGCCCGGCCCCGGCCACGACGATGTCAAAGTCCGGTGCCACTCGCCCCACCCTGGTTCAATGCAGACCCGGCAAAGGCCCCACCCTAGATGAGGCCGTCCGGCACACCTGCAAAGAGCCGCCCCCGATTCACGGCGCCACCGCCTCGCCCGGCAGGCCCAGCGCATCCATCGCCCGCCGCACCGTGCCATCCCGCTTCGCCGCCTCCAGCCATGCCGAAACCACGGCCAGCGCCTCGGTCCGCCCCGGCGGCACCGCAACCGACACCGTCGTCCGCTGAAACCCGCCCGGCATGATCCGGCTGCCCGGAATCCCCGGCGCGATCTGCGCCAGCGAATCCCGCGACAGCGCCAGCACATCCGCCGCCCCGTCCCGCAGCATCCCGATCGCCGCATCCACCCCCTGGACCGCCACCGGGGTGGTATGCGACAGCGTGCGCGTGGCCGCACGGATGGTGGTGGTGCCGGCGATACCCACCACCCGCACCCCCGGCAGGTCCACGCCGGCAAGATTGGAAATGCCGGACGCGGCGGAGACCAGGTAGGTGCTCTCCAGCAGGTAGTACGCCGGCCCGAACGCCACCCGGCCCTGCCGATAGGCATCCACCGGCATGAACGCCACATCCACGCTGCCACCCGCAGTCGCCTCGGTGCACTCGCCGCTGTTCGGGAACAGCACGCACTCAACCGCCAGCCCTACATGCCGGGCCAGCGCGTCAGCCAGACTGGCGGTCACCCCCAGCGGCGGGGCATCCCCCTCCCGCGCGACAAAGAACATCCCCGCCGCCGGAGCCTGCACCAACCCCACCCGCAGCCTTCCGGACGGAGCAAGCTCGCGGATCGCAGCGGGATCGAGGCTCATGCCTGGCTGGCCCTTCAGGCCGCGGCACGCAACGCCGTGGTCAGCGTCTCCGTGATCCGGTCGATATGCCCGGTCTCGACGATCAACGGCGGCGACAGCGCGATGATGTCCCCCGTGGTCCGGATCAGCAGCCCGTCATCGAAGCAACGCTGGAACACCTGCATCGCCCGTTGCGTCGGCGCACCCTCGCGCGGCGCCAGCTCGATCCCGGCGATCAGCCCCAGGTTCCGGATGTCGATCACGTTCGGCAGCCCGCGCAGGCTGTGCATCGCCTGCTCCCAATAGGGCTCGATCGCCGCGGCCCGACCCGGCAGGTCCTCGGCCCGATGCAGGTCCATGGTCGCGATCGCCGCCGCACTCGCCAGCGGATGACCGCTGTACGTATAGCCGTGGAACAGCTCGATCCCGGCCGGGCTGCCATGCACGATGGCGTCATACACCGCGGCGCTGGCCGCCACGGCCCCCATCGGCACCGCAGCGTTGGTCAGCCCCTTCGCCAGCGTCATGATGTCCGGCACCACGCCCAGCCGCTCGGCCCCGAAGTTGGTGCCCATCCGGCCAAAGCCCGTGATCACCTCGTCGAAAATAAGAAGGATGCCATGCCTGGTGCAAAGCTCCCGCAGCCGCTTCAGATAACCCACGGGCGGGATCAGCACCCCGGTGCTGCCCGCCACCGGCTCCACCATCACCGCAGCGATGGTGTCCGCGCCATGCAGCGCCACCAGGCTCTCCAGCGCATCGGCCAGGTTCGCACCCTGCTCCGGCATCCCCCTGGTGAAGGCCCGGCCCATGTCATGCGTGTGCGGCAGATGATCCACGTAGGGCAGCTGCGCCCCGAACTGCTTGCGGTTGCCGCCGATGCCGCCCACCGACATGCCGCCGAAGCCCACGCCGTGATACCCGCGCTCGCGCCCCACCAGCCGAACCCGCTGCGCCTCGCCCCGCGCCCGGTGATACGCCAGCGCGATCTTGAGTGCGGTGTCGCCGCTCTCGCTGCCGGAATTGGTCCAGAACACCCGCTCCAGCGGCGCCGGCAGGATATCGGCCAGGCGCGAGGCGGCCTGGAAGGCCAGCGGATGCCCCATGTTGAAGGTCGGCGCGAAGTCCATCACCGCCGCCTGCTTCTGGATCGCCTCGACGATCGGCACCCGCCCATGCCCGGCATTCACGCACCACAGCCCGGCGGTGCCGTCCAGCACCTCCCTGTTGTCGTTGGTGTAATAGAACATGCCCTCCGCCCGGGCCAGCATCCGCGGTGCCGGCTTGAACGCCCGGTTGGACGAGAAGGGCATCCAGAAGGCATCGAGGTTGTTGGGGCGGCTGATCTCGTTCATGCGGGGCCTCGCTGTGCGTTGCCGGAGGATCGCGCTTTGGCACCCGCCGCGCAAGCATGGCATGGTCGGCCGGGTTCAACGGTTTGGGGGAGTTCACATGGCCGAGGGTCGCCTGTTCATCGGCACGCGCCGCTATTCGTCCTGGTCGCTGCGCGGCTGGCTCGCCGTGCAGCTGGCCGGGCTGGATGTGGAGGACGTGGTGATCCCCCTCACCGGCGGCGGCCCCGGCAGCGCCGTGTCCCGGACCAGCCCCAGCGGCCTGGTGCCCTATCTGGAGCATGACGGCCTTCGCATCTGGGAGACCCTGGCCATCTGCGAGTACTGCGCCGAGAAGCAGCCCGCCCTCTGGCCCGAAAGCCTCCCCGCCCGCACCCATGCCCGCGTCATCAGCGCCGAGATGCACGCCGGCTTCCGCGGTCTGCGCCAGTCCATGCCCATGGTGCTGGGCGTGGACAAGGCCGGGCTGGGCCGCACCGAGGCGGCGCTGGCGGACATCGCGCGCATCGAGGCGCTGTGGCGTGAGACGCGCACGGCCTATGGCGCGGGCGGCCCCTTCCTGTTCGGCGCCGGGTTCAACGCGGCGGATGCGATGTTCGCCCCCGTCGTGACCCGGCTGCTGACCTTCCGGCCCGAGATCGCGCCCGACACCCTGGCCTATTGCCAGGCCGTGCGCGCCCACCCGCTGATGGAACGCTGGTATGCCCTCGCCGCCGCCGAGCCCGTCGAGTGGCAGCTCGCCCACTACGAGAACGCCGTTTGATCACGCTTGACCATGCCGGGCTGGTGGGGCCGAACCCCGGCGCGCTCCACGCCGCCTTCACCGCGCTGGGCTTCACCCTCACGCCCCTGGCCCGGCAGTCCGGCCGCCTGCGCGCCGACGGCCCCGTGGTCCCCTGGGGCACCGCCAACCGCTGCGCCATGCTGCGCGACGGCTACATCGAACTGCTCGGCATCGTGGACCCCACCGCCCCGGCCAACGGCCTGGATGCCTTCCTGGCGCGCTACGCCGGGCTGCACATCCTGGCGCTGGGCATCGATGACGAGACCGCCGCCCTGGCCCGGCTGCACCGCGCCGGCCTCGACATTCCCGGCGTGCTGCACCTGGAGCGCCCGGTGGACAGCGCGGACCCGCGGCGGCCCCCGGGCCCGCTTCGCCCGCCTGCCGCTGCCGGACGCGCCGGAGGGCCGCATCCAGCTGATCCGCCACCTCACGCCCGAGGCGATCTGGCAGGAGCGCTTCATGAGCCACCCCAACCAGGCGCTGGCGCTGGAGGCCGTGATCCTCGCCGTGCCGAACCCGGCCGAGACCGCCGCCCGCTTCTCCCGTCTCTCCGGGCGCCCCGTGGTGCCGGACCCCGCCGGCGGCTTCGCGCTGCAGCTGGACCGCGGCCTGGTGCGCATGCTGCCGCCCGAGGCGCTGGGCACCGTGCTGCCGGGCCTGGACACCCCCACGCTGCCCTTCATGGCCGGCATGGTGGTGCGCACCGCGGATGCCGCCGCCACGGTGCGCGGCCTGGCCCGGCTGGAGCAGGGCCCCTGCGGCTGGATGGCGCGGGCAGGGGGGGCGGCGATTGCCTTCGTCTGAAGTCCTGATCGTCCTGCCGCCCAAGGAGGGCTTCACCCCGGAGGCCGTGGGCGCCATCGGCCTGCTGGTCGAGCGCCTGGTGCGCGGCGGCGCCCCCGGCACGGTGGTGGGCCGCATGAACGAGGCGGCGACCTTTCCGGATATCGCATTCCTCCCGGTGGTGCCGGGCCTGGGGTTCAGCCGCGCCGGCCGCTATGCCGCGGGCGTGGCGCGCCTGGTGCGCCGCCGCCGCCCGCGCCTGGTGGAGGTGCACAACTGGCCGGAGGTCGCGCTGCGCCTCAGCCGCGCCGGCCCCCCCGTCACCCTCATCCTGAACAACGACCCGCAGACCATGCGCGGCACCCGCTCGCCCCACGACCGCGCCGTGCTGCTGCAGCGCCTGGCCGGGGTCGCCACCTCCTCCGAGTGGCTGCGCACGCGCCTGCTCGCCGGTGTGCCCCGGCCCGCGCGCCTGCCCATGGTGCTGCCCAACTGCATCGACGTGCCGCCCCCGCCGCCGCTCGAGCGTGACAACCTGATCCTGTTCGCCGGCCGCCTGGTGGCGGACAAGGGGGCCGATGTGTTCGTGCAGGCCTGCGCCGCGGTGCTGCCGCAGCTGCCGGGCTGGCGCGCCGCGATGATCGGCGCCGACCGCTTCCGCCCCGACAGCCCCGAGACCCCGTTCATCGCCGCCCTGCGCCCCGCCGCCGCCGCCGCGGGCGTGGAGCTGCGCGGCCACCAGGCCAACGACGCCGTGCTGGCCGCCATGCGCGCCGCCGCCATCGTCGTGGTGCCCAGCCGCTGGCACGAGCCCTTCGGCCTGGTCGCGCTGGAGGCGATGGTGAATGGCGCCGCCCTGGTCTGCTCCCCCCTGGGCGGCCTGCCGGAAGTCGCCGGCGACACCGCCCTCTATGCCGACCCGGCCGACCCCGCCGCCGTCGCCGCCGCCATCCTGTCCCTGGCGCAGGACCCGGCCCGCCGCGCGTCGATGGCCGCCGCCGCCCGTACCCGCGCCGAAGGCTTCGGCGTCCCCGCCGCGGTGCGCCGCCTGCTGGCGTTCCGCGCCGGCGCCAGGGGATGACCGCCTGGATCGACCGCGTCGGCGTGGCGGCGGCGCTGCTGCTGCCGCTGTTCCTGCTGCACGGCCGCGGCGTGGCGGAGGCCCTGCTGCTGCTGGTGGCGGCGCTGTTCCTGCTCCGCTCCGCGCGGGCGCGCGACTGGTCCTGGCTGCGGCGCGGCTGGGTGCGCATCGGCCTCACCTGGTGGGCCTGGCTGGTGCTGTGCTCCATCCCCTGGGGCTGGGGGGTGGCCGGGCAGGCGGTGGGCGTGCTCCGCTTCCTGCTGCTGGTCGCTGCCCTGGAACACTGGGTGCTGCGGGACGCCGGGGTGCGGACCTGGCTCGCCCGGCTGCTGCGCTGGTCCGCGGTGTATCTCGCGGCGCAGTCCCTCCTGCAGTTCGCCACGGGCCGCAACCTGTTCGGCTATCCCCGCGGCGCCGACGGCGAGCTGACCGGCCCCTACAAGAACCCGCGCGCCGGCGCCCCGCTGTCCCGCCTGCTGTTCCCCGCGGTGCTGCCGGTGCTGGACCGCTGGATCACGCGGGGATGGCCCCTTGCCGCCCTGGCCGTGCTGCCGGTCAGCCTGGCTGTGATGGTGCTGATCGGGCAGCGCATGCCGCTGCTGCTGGCGGTGATGGGCCTGTTCGTCACCGGCCTGCTGCTGCCCCGCCTGCGGCGCTTCGTGCTGGCCGGGTCGGGCGCGGCGCTGGGGCTGCTGGTGCTCACCTCCGTCGTCGCCCCGCCCACCTTCGCCCGCCTGGTGACCAAGTTCACCCGGCAGATGGAGCACTTCCCGCAAAGCCATTACGGCGAGATCGCCGCGCGCGCGCTGGCCATCGCGCGGGACAAGCCGCTGCTGGGTGCCGGGTTCGACGGGTTCCGCCGCCTGTGCGAGACGCCCGCCTACTTCCAAAGCTGGCCCTGGGGAACCGGGGCCGGCGATGGCGGCGGGGCAGCCATGTGCGTGCAGCACCCCCACAACTTCTATTTGCAGGCGCTCGTCGAGGCGGGAATACCGGGCCTGCTGCTGTTCACCGCACTCGCCGCGGCCTGGCTGCTGCGGCTGTTCCATGGCCTGTGGGACAACCCGGCCCCCCTCCGCGTCGGCCTGTTCGTGGCCGCGCTGATCCAGCTCTGGCCGATCGCCTCCACCACCGCCTTCACCTCCATGCCGCTCGGCGGCTGGTTCTTCGTGCTGCTGGGGTTGGGCCTGGCGGAGGTGCAACACTATATCACCGGACCGAACGACGAGAGGGCTTGAACATGTCGGAAACACAGATCCCGGTGACGGTCCTGACGGGCTACCTGGGCGCCGGAAAGACCACGCTGCTGAACCGCATCCTCAGCGAGAACCACGGCAGGAAATACGCCGTCATCATCAACGAGTTCGGTGAGCTGGGCGTGGACAACGACCTGGTCGTGGATGCCGACGAGGAAGTGTTCGAGATGAACAACGGCTGCATCTGCTGCACCGTGCGCGGCGACCTCATCCGCATCGTCGGCGGCCTGATGAAGCGCCAGGGCAGCAAGGCCGGGAGCAAGTTCGACGGCATCATCATCGAGACCACCGGCCTCGCCAACCCGGCCCCCGTCGCCCAGACCTTCTTCGTCGACGAGACCGTCCGCGCCCGCACCCGCCTCGACGCCATCGTGACGGTGGTGGACGCCAAGAACCTGCTGGCCCGGCTGGACGACAGCAGCGAGGCCCGGGAACAGGTCGCCTTCGCCGACGTCATCGTGCTGAACAAGACCGACCTGGTGACACCCGCCGAGCTGGACACGGTGGAGGCGCGCATCCGCACCATCAACCGCTTCGCCCGCATCCACCGCACCACCCGCTCCGCCGTCGCCATCGACGAGATCCTGGACCAGGGCGCCTTCGACCTGGCCCGCGTGCTGGAGCGTGAACCGGAGTTCCTGGAGAACACCGAGCACGAGCACAACGACGACATCGCCAGCATGAGCTTCGAGGTGACCCGGCCCATCGACCCCGAGAAGTTCAACCAGTGGATCGGCACCCTGCTGCAGGAAAAGGGCGGTGACCTCCTCCGCACCAAGGGCATCCTGTTCTACCCGAACGAAGCCCGGCGCTTTGCCTTCCAGGCCGTCCACATGATCGCCGACGGAGATTTCATCGGCCCGGCCCCCGCGGGCACCCCGGCCCGCAGCAAGCTGGTGTTCATCGGCCGCAACCTGAACCGCCCGCAACTGCGCCGCGGCTTTGAGGCCTGTCAGGTATCCGAGTAGAACGATGAGCGAAGCCGATTTCGTGCTGCGCGACCGCGGCACGCAGCAGGAGCTGGACGCCTTCGTGGTCGGCGCACGCTTCGCCCGCAACGGCCGCACCGCCGCGTTCGCCCTGGGCGACGGCACCCTCCGCCTGGCCCCGCTGGTGGGCGCCTGGACCACGGTGGAGGCGCATGACGGCGCCATCCTGAACCTGGTGGAATCCGGCGATGGCTGGCTCACCGGCGGCGACGATGGCGCCTTTCGCCGCATCGGGCCGGATGGCGCGGTCAGCGACGTCGCGGCCTTCGGTTCCAAGTGGGTGGAGCAGGTCGCCGCCTGGGGTGAGGGCAAGGCGGCGTTGATGGCCTGCGGCGTCGGCAGGTCGGTGCACCTGTTCCGCGCCGACGGCACCAGGCTGAAGCAGCTCGACCACCCCTCCACCGTCACCGGCCTCGCCTTCGACGCCAAGGGCAAGCGCGTCGCGGCCTCCCACTACAACGGCGCCACGCTCTGGTTCGTCGGCGCCAAGGTGGACAGCCCGCGCCTGCTGGAGTGGAAGGGCAGCCACACCGGCATCGCCATCCACCCGGCAGTTGAAGCGGTGGTCACCTCCATGCAGGAGAGCGCGCTGCACGGCTGGCGCCTGTCGGACGGCCAGCACATGCGCATGAGCGGCTATCCAACGAAAACCGAGAGCCTCAGCTTCAGCCGCACCGGCAAGTGGCTGGCCACCTCGGGCGCCGAGAGCGTCGTGCTCTGGCCGTTCTTCGGCGGCGGGCCCATGGGCAAGGCCCCCACGGAACTCGCGGGCGGCGACGGCCCGGTCTGCACCCGTGTGGCGTTCCACCCGCAGCAGGACATGCTCGCCGCCGGGTTCGCAGACGGGCTGCTGGTGGTGGTGGACGTGGCGAGCGAGCGGGTGCTGCCGGTGGCGGCCCCGGGGCGCGGCTCCGTCTCCGCCCTGGCCTGGTCGGCGGACGGCACGCATCTGGCCTTCGGAACCGAGACCGGCCTTGCCGCGATCATCGATCTCTCCAAGAAGGGTTAGGGCCATGGACACGATCACCGCACAGGGCATGTCGATGCCGAAGCTGGGCCTGGGCACCTGGCGCCTCAAGGGCGACGAGTGCCGCGACGCCGTCGAGATGGCGCTGTCGCTGGGCTACCGCCACATCGACACCGCCGAGATGTATGGCAATGAGGACGGAGTCGGTGCCGCCCTGGCCCGCACCTCGGTCCCCCGCGCCGATATCCACCTCACCTCGAAGGTCTGGTGGGACCACCTGGCCCCCGGCTCCATGACCGCCGCCATCGACGCCAGCCTGGCCCGGCTCGGCACCGACTACCTCGACCTCTACCTCGTGCACTGGCCCGCCCCCGACATGGACCTGCCGGCGGTGATGGACAGCCTGATGAAGCTGAAGGAGAGCGGCAAGACCCGCGCGATCGGCGTCGCCAACTTTCCGGTCGCCCTGCTGGACCGCGCCGCCGGCCTGGCGCCCATCGCCTGCAACCAGGTGGAATACCACGTGCTGCTGGGCCAGGATAAGCTGCTCGCCGCCCAGCACATCGCCGGCGTGCCGCTGGTCGCCTACGCCCCGCTCGCCCAGGGCCGCCTTGCGGAGCACGAGGCCCTGCGCGACATCGCCGCCAGGCACGGCGCCAGCCCGGCCCAGATCGCGCTGAAATGGCTGCTGGACCAGGACAACGTCGCCGCCATCCCGAAGGCCAGCCGCCGCGAAAGCCAGCAGTCCAACCTGGACGCCCTGTCGATCACGCTGGACGACACGGACCGCGCCGCCATCGCCGCCCTCCCAAAGGACCAGCGCTTCGTTTCCCCGGCTTTCGCGCCCGCCTGGGACTAGCGCCTGTCGTCTTCTGCAAACAGTCTGATGTAGGGGTCGTAGCGGAACCGCCGGTTGCGCTGCTGTCCGGTGACTTCAGTCAGAATGCCGAGTTCGCGCAGGCGATCGACCAAACTATTGGCCGCGGGATAGGTTGTTCCCGTCAGTGACTGAACATCGCTGACGGCGACGATTGGATGAGAAAACAAGTATTCCAGTGTTCGGTGACCGTTTCCTGCCGCTCGCCCGAGATTGGCAGCAATGAGATCCCGGTGGTGTTCACGCAGTTGCAGGATCTGGCGAGCCGTCTTGCTGGCTTCTGCACTGACTTCTGCAACCCCGGTCAGGAAGAACGCCAGCCACTCCTCGAATGCGCCATGATCGCGGACGGCCTGAAGATGATCGTAATAGGCGCTTCGGTGCTTCTTGAAGAAATGTGAAAGGTAGAGGACAGGCTTTGGCAATATGTCCTGCTCACATAACAAGAAGGTAACCAGCAGACGGCCAACTCGGCCATTGCCGTCAAGAAAAGGATGAATGGTCTCAAACTGGGCATGGGCCAATCCAATACGGATCAAGAGTGGCAGATCATCCGCAGTGTGCAGGAAGGTCTCGAACCGGCCGAGATGGTCCAGAACCTCGTGGGGCGGCGGCGGAACGAAGGTCGCTTCGTTCAGCGTGCAGCCACTCGGTCCGATCCAGTTCTGACTGGTTCGTAACTCCCCAGGCGTGAGATGCGATCCCCTTACGCCCGACAGAAGCTCGGCATGCAGTTCCCGAATCAGCCGAATGGACACCGGAAAGCTGGAGAGACGCTTCAATCCGTGATTCATCGCGCGGACGTAGTTGAGCACCTCGTCGACGTCCCTGGGCTGGAGCGGGTCAAACATGTGCGCTTCAGCGACAAGCACATCGTGCAGCGAGCTCTGTGTTCCCTCGATCTGACTGGAGAGAACAGCCTCCTTGCGGACATACATGAACACGAACAGATCAGGGTTCGGCAATGTCTCGATCGAGCCTGCAAGCCGACCCAGCGCTAGGTCCGCTTGCGAAAGCAATTGCTGCAATCGCCCCGTTATGGCGATGGTCGGGGTTGGAGGCATCGCAGCCGGGCTAAACGCTCGATAGCCTTGCGGTTGCCGGATGTATCGTCCAGCTCGGCTTTGGTGAGGGGCAGCTACTTTAGGCATCCTTTAATAAGGACGCTTTCGCCCTCTATATGCAAGGTAGCCTTTCATATACATGCATCGTCCTGTCCATGTTAAAGCCACCCTTGCCCTAAACCGGCAGCCGAAGCCGCGCCCGCAGCCCGCCCATCGGGCTGTCCTCCAGCAGGATCTCCCCGCCATGCGCCCGCACGATGTCGCGGGCGATGGTCAGCCCCAGCCCGGTGCCGCCATCCGTGCCGCTCTCGAACGGGCGGAACACGCTCTCCCGCTGGTCCTGCGGGATGCCGGGGCCGTCATCGTCGATGATCAGCTGCACCGTGCGGTCATGCGGCTCGGCGCTCAGGCGGATGTGGTAGGCATAGCGCCGGGCGTTATCGACCAGGTTGGTCACGGCCCGGCGCACCGCATCCGGCCGCAGGTTCACCACCAGGTCCTGCGGCGCCTGCAGCACGATCTCCGCCCCGGCCCGGCGCGCCCCGCACGCCACCTCGTCCAGCATCGCCGCAACGTCCACCGGCTGCGCCTGCTCCGCTCCCTCGCCGCGGGCGAAGGCCAGGTAGCCGCTGATCATGCGGTCCATCTCCGCCACATCGGCCGTCATCTCGGCGATGTCCTCCCGCAGCGCCGGCGTGGCGGGCAGCACGGCGAGGGCGAGGCGCAGCCGGGTCAGCGGCGTGCGCAGGTCGTGGCTGACCCCGGCCAGCATCTCGGTGCGCTGCCCCAGGAACCGGACGATGCGCGCCTGCATCCGGTTGAACGCCGCCGCCGCCATGCGAACCTCGGTGGCCCCCTCGGGCTTGATCGGCCCACGGTCCCGCCCCACGCCGAACGCCTCCGCCGCCTGCGCCAGGCGACGGATGGCGCGCACCTGGTTGCGCATGAACAGCGCTGCGATGCCGAACAGCAGCAGCGCGGACCCCACCACCCAGAGCACGAACAGATAGATCGTCTGCGTATACAGCCGCTTGCGCGGCGCCTCCGCCTCCAGCACCCCATCGGCCAGCTGCACGCGCACCAGCACGTTGCGGCTGTCCGAGGTCCAGTCCATCACGAAGCGCCGGCCCAGCTTAGCCTGCAGCGCCGCGGCCAGGTCGTCATCCATCGGGCCCAGCTGGTTCACATGCGTGTCCGGCGGCAGCCGCGCCCCGGGAACCAGCCGCATCGGCACCTCGAACTGCGTCCAGGCGGTGCGCAGGATGCCGTCGCTATCCTCGGGAAACCGCCCCAGCAGATCGATGGTCTGCGCGATCTCCCCAGCGATGGCGCCCGACAGCCGGCGGGAGACGAGGTCCAGATGGCCGCCATAGAAGAAGGTGAAGGCCACCGCCTGCAGCACCACCAGCGGCACCAGCACGATCAGCAGGCTGCGCCCCAGCAGCCCGCGCGGCAGCATCCGCTTGATCGGGCGGGCGAACAGGCTCACGGCTAGGCTCCGGGCTTCAACACATAGCCGCGCCCGCGCACCGTGTGCAGGAAGCGGGGCTCGCGCGGGTCCACCTCCACCTTGCGGCGCAGGCGCGTCACCAGAACGTCGATCGCCCGCTCCGCCGCCTCATCCATCTGCAACGTCTCGACCAGGGTCTCGCGGGACAGGATCTCGCCGGGCTGGCGGCCCAGCGCCTGCAGCAGCGCCGCCTCGCTGCCGGTCAGATGCACCACGCGCTGGGTATCGGCCTCCATCAGCTCGCCCCGCCCGGCATCGAATACCAGCCGCCCCAGCCGCAGCGGTCCCGTGGGCGCAGCCGCCGGCGCCGGCGCCACCCGGCGCAGCATGGACCGCAGCCGCAGCACCAGCTCATACGGCTCGAACGGCTTGCCCAGGTAGTCGTCCGCCCCGGACTCGAAGCCGGCAATCCGGTCCTCCGGCGCCCCCCGCGCGGTCAGCAGCAGGATCGGCACGTCCGCCCGCTCCCGGCGGAGTGCCGAGGTCAGGTCGAGCCCGGATTCGCCCGGCATCATCACGTCCAGCACCATGAGGTCGAACTGCAGGACCCGCAGCTTGTCGCGCGCATCCGCGGCATGGCTGGCGGTGGTCACCCGAAACCCCTGCTCCGCCAGGTAGCGCGACAGCAGGCCCCGCAGCCGCGCATCGTCATCCACCACCAGCACATGCGCGTCGGTGTCGCTCATCCGCTGGTCCCCTTGTCCAGCACCGCCCGGGCCTCGGCATCCATGATCCCGCGCATGACCCGGCGAAACCCATCCACCGCCGGGCCACCCGCCTCCCGATAGGCATGGGCCAGACGCTCGCGCTGCTGCTCGAACAGGCGGCGCTCCAGCGCCCGGCCGGCCTCCGTCAACGTGAGCAACCGCTGCCGCCGGTCGCTGCGGCCCGGCGCCTGCGCCACGAGCTGCTGTTCCACCAGCGTGGTGAGCACCCGGGCCAGGCTCTGCTTGGTGATGCGCAGGATGGCGAGCAGGTCGCCCACCGTGGTGCCGGGCTGGCGGCCGATGAAGTGGATGGCGCGATGGTGCGCCCGGCCCAGGCCCAGCTCCTCCAGGATGGCATCCGCCGCGGCGGTGAAGTCCCGATAGGCGAAGAACAGCAGGTCCTGCGCCTGGCGCATCTGTTCCTCGCGCAGGAACAGGTGATCCACGCCGGCAGGGCGGGACGCGGGCGGCAGGCCGCGGGTGGGGGCAGGGGCGGGCATGGCCTGGTTCAGCCTCGTGGTATGGCGCTGGGGGTGATCCGGTGGTTTAGCATGGCAGGCATCCCGGTGAGTTAGGGCAGCTTCGTTGACTTAAAACCATGGTCATTATACAAATCAGCTCTTATGAGACAGATAATTACGCCAAATCACTTGCAGAACACCGTTTCATGCCAGGCTGCTCAAAGTCAGCCCGGCTAGACCACCACGGATACCATGCCACCGGCACCAGGGTGGCGAAACCGCCGATATGCCCGCCGATCTTTTCCTTTCGACCTGAGAGCGAGAATCGCCATGGACCAGTCAACCCCCGCCTTCACCCACGTCCCACACCCGGGCCCGATGCCCGAGGCCAACCGCCAGGCCCTGCTGGCGGACCCCGGGTTCGGCAAGGTGTTCACCGACCACATGGTGGTGGTGCGCTACGATGCGGGCCAGGGCTGGCACGACGCGCAGCTGCGCCCCTTCGGCCCCATCGCGCTCAGCCCGGCCGCCGCGGTGCTGCACTATGCACAGGAGATCTTCGAGGGCCTGAAGGCCTACCGTACCCCGGATAACCGCGCCGTGCTGTTCCGCCCCGACGCCAACGCCCGCCGCTTCCAGGCCTCCGCCGAGCGCATGGCCATGCCGCAAGTGCCCGAGGCGCTGTTCATCGAAGCGGTGCGCCAGCTGGTGGTGGCCGACCGCGACTGGATCCCCGATGGGCCGGATGCCAGCCTGTATCTCCGCCCCTTCATGTTCGCCGACGAGGTGTTCCTCGGCGTCCGCCCTTCGGCGTCCTACCAGTTCGTGGTGATCGCCTCGCCGGTCGGCGCCTATTTCCAGGGCGCGCCGAAGGCCGTGAAGGTCTGGGTGTCCGAGACCTACACGCGGGCCGCACTCGGCGGCACCGGGGCGGCCAAGTGCGGCGGCAACTACGCCGGCGGCCTGCTGGCCCAGGCCGAGGCGACGGCGCATGGCTGTGACCAGGTGGTGTTCCTGGATGCGGCGGAGCGGCGCTGGGTCGAGGAACTCGGCGGCATGAACGTGTTCTTCGTGTTCAACGACGGCCGGCTCGTCACTCCGCCGCTGACCGGCAGCATCCTGCCGGGCGTGACCCGGGATGCCATCATGGCGCTGGCCGCGGCGCAGGGGCTGACGGTGTCGGAAGTCCCGTATTCCATTGATCAATGGCGCGCCGATGCGGAGAGCGGCGCGCTGACCGAGTGCTTCGCCTGCGGCACCGCGGCGGTGGTGACCCCGATCGGCTTGATCAAGAGCGTGAGCGGCGACGTCCTGATCGGCAGCGGCGGGCCGGGCCAGGTGTCGGGCGCGCTGCGGCAGGCGCTGGTGGGGATCCAGCGTGGCCAGGCCGCGGACCCGCATGGCTGGGTGCATACGGTGGCCTGAGACTTGAAGGGCGGGGCTGCAGCGCGGCCCCGCCGCGCGCCCGAGGCCTCCGGCAAACGCCAGGACCCGATCGGCTGTTGACATTTTCGTGCGTTCGCCATGTCCTGGCCCCAAAGCAGAATCCGGAACGGTCGGTCTGCACATTAGGGAACGTCAGACAATGAGCGGAAGCGCCTACTCGCCGCAACCGGCCCAGCATGGGGCCACCATCGCTGCGATCACCGCAGACCCGAAGTTCCAGGAGCTGGTCCGCACCCGCAACAGCCTCGCCCTGATCCTGTCCATCGCCATGATGGCGATCTACCTCGGCTTCATCTTCCTGGTGGCGCTCGACAAGCCGCTGCTGGCCACGAAATTCGGCGGCACCACCACGTCGCTCGGCATCGTGCTGGGCCTGGTCGTCATCGTGGCGGCCATCATCCTCACCGGGCTGTATGTCCTGCGCGCCAACGGCAGGTTCGACGAGCTGACCACCGCCATCGTGCGGGATCACGGCCGATGATCCGCGCCCTTGCAGCCCTTGCGCTGCTGGTCCCGGGCGTCGCCATGGCCGCCGACGCCATCAGCGGCCCGGTGCAGCAGCAGCCGCTGAACATCACCGCCGTCGTCATCTTCGTGGCCTTCGTGCTGCTCACCCTCGGCATCACCTACCGCGCCGCCATGCAGACCAGGTCGGCGGCCGACTTCTACGCCGCCGGCGGCGGCATCACCGCCGGGCAGAACGGGCTGGCCATCGCCGGTGACTACATGTCCGCCGCCTCGTTCCTCGGCATCTCCGGCCTGGTGTTCGCCAACGGCTTCGACGGGCTGATCTACTCGATCGGCTTCCTGGTCGGCTGGCCGCTGGTGCTGTTCCTGATCGCCGAGCGGCTGCGCAACCTCGGCAAGTTCACCTTCGCCGACGTCGCCAGCTTCCGTCTGGACCAGACCGGCATCCGCATCCTCTCCGCCGTCGGCACCCTCATCGTCGTGGCCTTCTACCTGATCGCGCAGATGGTCGGCGCCGGCAAGCTGATCCAGCTGCTGTTCGGCCTGCGCTACGGCTATGCCGTCGGCATCGTCGGCGTGCTGATGATCGTCTATGTGGCGTTCGGCGGCATGAAGGCGACCACCTGGGTGCAGATCATCAAGGCCTGCCTGCTGCTGGGCGGCGCCTCGCTGATGGCCTTCCTGGTGCTGCTGCACTTCAAGTTCAGCCCCGATGCGATGTTCGCCGCCGCCGTCGCCACCCACCCGAAGGGCGATGCCATCATGGCCCCCGGCGCCTTCGTGGCGGACCCGGTCTCCACCATCTCGCTCGGCCTGGCGCTGATCTTCGGCACCGCCGGCCTGCCGCACATCCTGATGCGCTTCTTCACCGTGTCCGACGCGAAGGCGGCGCGGAAGTCGGTGCTCTGGGCCACCGGGCTGATCGGCTACTTCTACATCCTGACGTTCATCATCGGCTTCGGCGCCATCAGCTTCCTGATGAACGACCCGACCTACTACAAGCTCGGCCCGAACGGCACCTACAACAAGATCGCCGACCTCATCGGCGGCGCCGCCAACATGCCGGCGGTGGACCTGGCGAAGGCGGTGGGCGGCGACGTGCTGTTCGGCTTCATCTCCGCCGTCGCCTTCGCCACCATCCTCGCTGTCGTGGCCGGGCTGACGCTGGCCGGCGCCTCGGCCGTCAGCCACGACCTCTACGCCTCCGTCATCGCCCGCGGCCGCACCAACGAGAAGCGGGAGGTCGCCGTGTCCAAGTGGTCGGCCGTGGTGATCGGCCTCGTGGCCATCGCGCTGGGCTATGTGTTCGAGAACGAGAACGTGGCCTTCATGGTGGGGCTCGCCTTTTCGGTGGCGGCGTCCTGCAACTTCCCGGTGCTGGTCATGTCCATCCTGTGGCGCGGCACCACCACGGTCGGCGCCTTGGTCGGCGGCTTCCTGGGGCTGTTCAGCGCCGTCGTGATGATCGTGCTCAGCAAGGCGGTGTGGGTCGATACCTTCCACATGGCCACAGTGGCCGTGTTCAAGTACGACAACCCGGCGCTGTTCTCCGTGCCCCTCGCCTTCATCGGCATCTGGCTGTTCTCGAAGCTTGATACCAGCCAGCGCGGCAACCGCGAGCGGGCCTCGTTCCAGGCCCAGTACGTGCGCGCCGAAACCGGCATCGGGGCCGACGACGCCTCGGCCCATTAACGTCTGCACCTAAGCCGAAAAGGGCCGGGTTCCGAAAGGGACCCGGCCCTTATCGTTGCGCCACGACCCGGCCGTGCCGCGCACCCGAATGTGCGATCGTGCTCGCGCCATCCGTGATGAACCCCGGTCCCGCCAGCAGCAGCCACAGGAACGCCGCCATCGCCACGCTGGATGCCGCATAGGCCAGACCATGCCCGGCCCGCATGGCCCGGCGCCGCAGCGTCTCGATGGTGTCCACGTCCAGCAACGGCGTGAATGGCAGGACAAGGCTGGCTGTTGGCATCAGAACCCCCTAGGATGCGAGCAGGCGCGTATCGTTCACTATTTGTTCTAGATTGCCTTCGGGAGTCAAGCGCTACGGCTTGACACCGGGCGGGGGCGGTTGTGAACAGGCGCCATGGTCGACCTGCCGCCGCTGAAGGATGTGATCGCGCGGCATGGGCTGGACGCGCGGAAAGCGCTCGGCCAGCACTTCCTGCTGGACCCCGGGGTGATCGACGGCATCGTGCGCCGCGCCGGCACGCTGGACGGCCGCCATGTGGTCGAAGTCGGCCCCGGACCCGGCGGCCTCACCCGCGGACTGCTCGCCAGCGCGGCGGCCGGCGTGCTGGCGGTGGAACTGGACCGCCGCGCCATCGCGGCGCTGGCGGAACTGGGCGCGGCTTTCCCGGGTAGGCTGACGGTGCTGGAGGCGGATGCCGTCAAGCTGGACCTGGCCGCCATGGTGCCCGCGCCGCGGGTGCTGGCGGCGAACCTGCCCTACAACGTCGCGACTCCGCTGCTGGTCGGCTGGCTGCGGCAGGCGGCGCAATGGGAGCGGATGACCCTGATGTTCCAGTTGGAGGTCGCGGAGCGAATCGCCGCGGCCCCCGGCACCGACGCCTTCGGCCGCCTGAGCGTGCTGGCCGGCTGGACCTGCGGCACGACTCTGCTGATGCGCCTGCCCCCCGGCGCCTTCGTGCCGCCGCCGAAGATCTGGTCCGCCGTGGTCGGCCTGGTGCCGCATGCGGAGCAGCCCCCGGCCGACCTGTTCATCACCATGGAACGCCTGACCGCCGCCGCCTTCGGCCAGCGCCGCAAGATGCTGCGCGGCAGCCTGCGCGCCCTGGGCGGCGAGTCGCTGCTGGACCGGGCCGAGATCGACCCGCAGCGGCGGGCGGAAACGCTGACGATCCCGGAATGGGACCGCCTGGTGCGGCTGCTGTAGCTGCAGCCGCCTATCCGCTGGTCTGCGATCGTCCTCCCTGTTTCCGGCGAGGACGATCGCAGGCTAGCTGCCGCGCATGATGCTGTGATGGCGGCCCGCCTGCGCCACGCGCCGGTTCGCCAGGGCGGCATGCCGATGCCGCACGGCCTTGTGCTGCACCACCTTGTAGGTTGCGGTCCGCACATGCGCCGGGCGATGGCGCGGCGCGGCTTCGGCGCCTGCGGCCATGATGAGGGGAAGGGACAGGCCGATCGCGGCGGCGATCAGGCGACGGATATGGGGCATCGGCAGCTCCGGCATGAATTGAGAGAGTGGTTCAGCAACCCGCTCTAGGCCGCTGATCCATTTACCAACTGCCGACTCAGCAAGGCAAGTGTCAGATGAGACACAGTGCGCGCAATTCATTACGCAGCGCGGCCGGCATCGCATCCGGCCCCAGCTCGGACGCACCGAGGTCGGCCGGGGCGTCCTCCGCCGCCAGGTAGCGCCAGCCCTGGAACGGCCGCACCGGACGGCCCTCCACCTGCACCAGCGCCGGGTCGAGCAGCAGCCCGGCGCACCGGCTGCCGTCCTCCCAGGTGTCCTCGATGATCCCCACCACGCGCTGCCGCACCAGCAGCGTGCCGGCGATCACCCAATAGATGCTGCCGGTTTCAGTGATCTCGCTGGCCCGGCGCGGCATGTGCCGGGTGCGGTGCCGCAGCGGCGCATCGATCCGGCCGCGCTCCGTCTGCACGGCGTTCAGATGGGCGATGTCGCGGATGCCGACGGCGAGCTTCGTGATGTGCAGCATGGACCCAGAATAAGGGAGCGGGACGAGTCGCCGGCAAGGGCACGATCAGCCGCGGATTCGGCGGCGACCGGCTTGGACCCGCCCGGCCCCGCTTGTAGAAACGCGGCAGCGGAACCTGAGGATACCATGACGCTACGGATCGAACGCGGCCAGGTGCTGCTGGACCAGGGGCTTGCCGGCACCGACCTGGTGCTGGAGGATGGCCGCATCGCCGCCATCGGCAGCGCGGCACCCGGCCGGGTGTTCGACGCGAGCGGCCTGTGGGTCCTCCCCGGCATCATCGACCTGCACGGGGATGCCTTCGAGCGGCAGATCCAGCCGCGGCCCGGCGTGGCCTTCCCCATGGACCTGGCCCTGCGCGACACCGAGGCGCAGCTGCTCGCCAACGGCATCACCACCGCCTTCCACGCCATCACCCTGTCCTGGGAACCCGGCCTGCGCAGCGTCGCCACCTGGCGGGCCATCCTCGATGCGCTGGCCCGGACCAGGGGCCAGGGCGGCGCCTGTGACCAGCGGGTGCACATGCGATGGGAGCTGCACAACCTCGATGCGCTGGACATGGCGCTGGAGGACGTGGCGGCGGGCCGGGTCGGGCTGGTGTCGTTCAACGATCACACGCCCTCCATCGTCCGCAAGATGGCGACTCCGGCGGGCGCCGCGAAGTTCGCGGAGCGGGCGATGATGGACATCGCGGGCTTCCGCGTGCTGGCCGAGGCCGCCCTGGCGCGCGATCCCGAGGTGCCCGCCGCCCTGGCCCGGCTGGCCGCCGCAGCGCGCGCGGCCGGCCTGCCGATGGCGAGTCACGACGACGACACCCTGGCCACCCGGGCCCGCTTCCGCGCGCTGGGCGCCGCCATCTGCGAGTTCCCGATGGCCGAGGACGTCGGCATTGAGGCCCGGGCGGCCGGGGAGGCCGTCGTGATGGGCTGCCCCAACGTGGTGCGGGGCGGCTCGCATCTCGGCTGGGCCTCTGCCGCGACCCTGGCCGAATCCGGTGTGTGCTCGGTGCTGGTGAGTGACTACTACTACCCTGCCATGGCCCAGGCGGCGCTGACGCTGGGTTGCGGCCCCTTGGGCTTGCCCGCAGCCTGGAGCCTGATCAGCGCGAACCCGGCGGCGGCGGCCCTGCTGCCGGACCGCGGCCGCATCGCGCCGGGTCTTCGGGCGGACCTGGTGCTGGTCGAGCCCGCCAGTGGCGCGGTGGTGGCAACGCTCGCGGGCGGCCGTGTCGCGCATCTTTCGGCGGCAGGCTGGCCACGCCTGCACTGAACTTTCCGCCTTCCGCTCACAGGGCATTGATCTTATGCCCCGCTTTCAGCACATTCCAGCCCATCGCCGGACGCAATCCCGGCTGTCATGGGAGATTTGTTTCGATGAAGACGGTTTACACCCTGGGCGGGGCCGCATTGCTGGCCGGCGTCCTGGCCCTCTCCGCGCCCGTCATGGCGCAGGGCAGCGGCTCCAAGACCATTGATGACATTCGCAGCAAGGGCGTGTTGTCTTGCGGCGTGTCCACCGGCGTGGCCGGGTTCTCGCTGGCGGACAGCAAGGGCGTGGTGCAGGGCATCGACGCCGACACCTGCCGCGCCGTGACCGCCGCCGTGCTGGGCGATGCCAGCAAGATCCGCTTCGTGCCCCTGACCACCACCAACCGCTTCACCGCGCTGCAGTCCGGTGAGATCGATCTGCTGGTCCGCTCCACCACCTGGACCCTGAGCCGCGAAGCCAACCTCGGCCTGCTGTTCGCCGGCGTGAACTTCTATGACGGCACCGGCTTCCTGGTGAAGAAGTCCATGGGCGTGAAGACCGCCAAGGAGATGGACGGCGCCACCATCTGCGTGCAGCCCGGCACCAGCACGGAGCTTGCCGTCGCCGACTTCTACCGCGTGAACAAGCTGAAGTTCACCCCGGTGCTGATCCAGGAACTGGCCGAGATCCAGGGCGCCTTCCTGTCCGGCCGCTGCGACGCCTACTCGACGGACCTTTCGGCCCTCGCCGCCTTCCGCTTCCAGCAGGGCCCGAAGAAGGAGGATTTCGTCCTGCTGCCCGACGTGATCAGCAAGGAGCCGCTGGGCCTGATGGTGCGCAAGGGTGACGACAAGTTCTTCGACGTGGTGCGCTGGACCATGTTCGCCATGTATCAGGCCGAAGAGAGCGGCGTGACGCAGGCGAACGTGGACGAGATGGCCAAGTCCACCAACCCCGAGATCCGCCGCTTGCTGGGCCTCGAAGGTGATCTCGGCAAGGCTATGGGTCTGGACAACAAGTTCGCGGTGAACATCGTGAAGGCGGTCGGCAACTATGGCGAGATGTGGGACCGCAACATCACCCCGATGGGCATCCCGCGCGGCATCAACAATCTTTGGAACAAGGGCGGCCTGCACTATCCGCCGCCCATGCGCTAAGCCGCTGCACACGGAATGGGCTGCCCCGGCTTAGGGGCAGCCTTTTTCTTGTCCCGACCACATCTTCTGCGTTGCTGACGCGCCCGTGATCGGGCATCACACATGCGTTGAAGGCATGGCAGTTGACCCGTGCCTGCATGTGCTCCGCTGGAGAGCGCTGACGGCCGGGTGACGGCGCGATGAAGGGTGGCTGAGGATGTCCGACTCAACGATCGACCCGCGGCTGCAAGCCGCGCGGCAGGCACCGAAGAAGCCGTTCCAGTTCAGCTGGTCCGACCCCCGGTTCCGCAACATCGTGTGGCAGGTGCTGATCGTGGGCACCGTCGCCGCGATCATCTGGTACCTGGTCGACAACACCAGCCGAAACCTCCAGGCGCGCCGCATCGCCACCGGCTTCGCTTATCTCAGCCGCACCGCGGGCTTCCCGATCGGCGAGCACCTGATCGACTACGATCCCTCGATCAACACCTATGGCGACGCCATCCTGGTCGGCATCCTCAACACGTTGAAGGTGGCCGTCGTCGGCGTGGTGCTCGCAACGCTTTGGGGTACCCTGCTGGGCGTGGCCCGGCTGTCCAGGAACTGGCTGATCTCCCGCCTCGCCGCCGTCTATGTGGAGGTGGTGCGCGACATCCCGCTGCTGCTGCAGCTGCTGTTCTGGTACGCGCTGCTGCAAAGCTTGCCCGGGCCGCGGCAGGCGTTCAAACCGGTGCCCGGGGTGTTCCTGTCCAACCGAGGCTTCAAGGTGCCGATCATCGAGTGGGTGCCGGACCACTGGTGGGTGGTGGTGGCCTTCCTGGTCGGGACCGCGGGCACCATCCTGTGGTCCAAGGCGGCGGACCGGAAGCAGGATGCAAGCGGCGTGCGGCCGCCGATCTGGCCGGTGGCGCTGGGGCTGATGGTGGTGATGCCGCTGCTGGCCTGGGCCGCGCTGGGGGCGCAGTTCACGCCCGGGATCCCGGAGCTGCGCGGCTTCAACTTCGTGGGCGGCGCCACGCTCAGCCCGGAATACGGCGCCCTGACCCTCGGCCTGGTGCTCTACACCTCCGCCTACATCGCCGAGATCGTGCGGTCCGGCATCCTGGCGGTGCCGAGCGGACAGTGGGAGGCAGCCGGCGCCCTGGGCCTGCGGCCCGGCATGATGCTGCGCAAGATCGTGCTGCCACAGGCGATGCGCGTGATCATCCCGCCCATGACCAGCCAGTTCCTCAATCTCACGAAGAACAGCTCTCTGGCAGTGGCGATCGGCTACCAGGACGTCACCTCGATCGCGTCGACCACCCTGAACCAGACCGGCCAGGCCATCGAGGGCATCGCCACCATCATGCTGGTGTATCTCACGATCAGCCTGTCGATCAGCCTGTTCATGAACTGGTACAACGCCCGAATCGCCTTGGTGGAGCGCTAGGCCATGTCCGACACCACCGCACAACTCTCCGAGGCGGCCCGCGATCCGGTGCCCTCGCTCGCCGGCATCGCCGCCGCCCCCCTGCCGGCCCGGCCCCCACCGCTGATCGCCGGCGTGGGACCGCTCGGGTGGTCCCGGGTCAACCTGTTCAACTCGATCGGCTCCTCCCTCGTCACCATCGTGCTCGGCCTGCTGATCCTGAAATGGGCGGTTGGCTTCTTCGACTGGGGCGTGCTGAATGCGCACTGGACCGTTCCGCAGACCCCCACCGGCGGCGACCCCAGCGCCTGCCGCGACGCCGCGGTGCACGGCGCCTGCTGGGCGGTGATCGGCGAGAAATACCGCTTCATCCTGTTCGGCCGCTACCCGTTCGCCCAGCAGTGGCGCCCAGCGCTGGTGGTCGTGCTGTTTCTCGCCCTCTATGGCGTCTCCGCCATGCGCAGCTTCTGGCGCCCCGCACTGATGGGGATCTGGGCCGTCACGCTGACGTTGATCGGCGTGCTGATGTGGGGCGGACTGTTTGGGCTCACCTTCGTGCCGAACGATTTGTGGGGCGGCCTGCCGATCACGCTGATCCTCGCCACCTTCGGCCTGGCCTTCGCCTTCCCGCTCAGCCTGCTGGTGGCGCTCGGCCGCCGCTCCACGCAGCTGCCGGCGGTGAAGGCGCTCTGCGTCATCTACGTGGAGCTGATCCGCGGCGTCCCGCTGCTGACGCTGCTGTTCATGGCGAGCGTCATGTTCCCGCTGTTCATGCCGCAGGGCTTCAACCCCGACAACCTGCTGCGCGCCCAGGTCGCCTTCATCCTGTTCGCCGCCGCCTATCTCGCCGAAGTCGTGCGCGGCGGGCTGCAGGCCTTGCCGAAGGGCCAGTATGAGGCGGCCGATGCGCTGGGGCTCAGCTACTGGAAGAAAACGGGTTTCATCATCCTGCCGCAGGCCCTGCGGCTGGTGATCCCGCCGCTGGTGAACACCTTCATCGGCTTCTTCAAGGATACCTCGCTGGTGCTGATCATCGGGCTGTTCGATCTGCTGACCGCCGGCAAGGTCTCCATCGCGGAGCCGGCCTGGCAGGCCTACAGCACCGAGGTCTATGTGTTCCTGGCGGTGATCTACTTTGCGTTCTGCTATGTGATGGCCCGCTACAGCCGTGGCCTCGAAGTTGAATTGAGCCGCGGCGTGCGGCGGTAAGGCCGCCCTGCGGCAGTGATGGAGAGCAACATGAGCGCGTCCGCAACCCTCGAGCATCCGGCGTCTGTCCCGGGCGAGCAGCCCGCTATCGTGCTGGACAAGGTCAATAAGTGGTATGGCGCCATGCACGTGCTGCGCGATGTGTGCATGACGGTGGGGCAGAAGGAGAAGGTGGTGGTCTGCGGCCCCTCCGGCTCCGGCAAGAGCACCATGATCCGCTGCATCAACCGGCTGGAGACGCACCAGGAGGGCCGCATCATCGTCGATGGGACCGAGTTGACCAGCGACCTGCGCGCGCTCGACACCATCCGCCGCGAGGTCGGCATGGTGTTCCAGAGCTTCAACCTGTTCCCGCACCTGACCATCCTCGAGAACTGCACTCTGGCGCCGATCTGGGTGCGCAAGATGCCGAAGGAGGAGGCGGAGGAACTGGCGATGAGCTATCTGCGCCGGGTCAAGATCCCCGAACAGGCGAAAAAGTATCCGGGCCAGCTTTCCGGCGGCCAGCAGCAGCGCGTGGCCATCGCCCGGGCGCTGTGCATGAAGCCCAAGATCATGCTGTTCGACGAACCCACCTCGGCGCTCGACCCCGAGATGATCAAGGAGGTGCTCGACACCATGATCGGCCTGGCGCAAGACGGCATGACGATGGTGTGCGTAACCCACGAGATGGGCTTCGCGCGCCAGGTGGCGGATCGCGTGGTGTTCATGGACCGTGGCGAAATCGTGGAGCAGGGACCGCCGAACAGCCTGTTCGAGAACCCGCAGACCGACCGGCTGCAGCTGTTCCTCAGCCAGATCCTGCGCGGACACTGAAGCGCCCTCGGCCATCAGGCCAGCGGTGACGCCGCTGGCCGTTGGCTGATGGTCGAGATCAGGCAGATCTGATCCGAAAAGCGCTGCAGGGACTTTCGCGCCCGGACCGGCAGCGGGATCTGGTGCTGCTGGCAATACAGGATCAGGGCCGATGTCAGGGTCGTGGCATCGATCATGATCTGGCTTGGCCGGCCCGCCCCGACATCCGCATGCACGCTGAGCCGCACCGCGAGCGGCACCGCCCCGCCATCTCCCATGACGGTGCAGCCGACGATGTGCCCCGAGGGCAGCGGCTGTCCAAGCTGGCGGTAATAGGCCTGGACTGCCATGGCGACCTCGGGCGGGCGGAACATGAGATGGCGGACTTCTGAGGGCATGACGCCACTCTACGGTGCGTCAGGTTAAAACATTCATAAAGCGCGGCCGCATATGAGGCGGATGGCGATAACTGACGATTCAACGGCGGGGTGGTGGCGGCAGCGCCTGCTGCTGCACCCCATACGCGGGCACCGGCCCGGTCGATGGGCTCATCTGCGGCACGGGCTGCGGCAGGGCAGGGCGCGCGGCGGGGCCGTTCTGGCTGCCGTAGCGCATCAACACCTCGCGCAACGGATCGGCCGCGGGGTTGCTGGCCTGCATCTGCACGACGATCTGCTGGGCCGCGAGCGGCTTGCCGTAATACGCCTGGTTCCAATCGGATTTCGTGCTCATCAGGCTGCCGCCGAGCGCGATGCCGGCGAACAGGCCGCGCGCCCGGGTGAACCCCACGATATCCGCCCGCAAGGCCGCAGTGGTGGCGCCCTCGATGCCGCCGCCCAGGTCCACGAAGGTGGCGCTGGCATCGGCGCCCAGCTTGAACTGGCTGTCCATGATCGCCTGCAGCCCCTTGTCGCTCATGATGAACAGCATCACCTGCGCATCCTGGATGCCGGCCTGGAAGCCGATGCTGCCGCCGCCCATCCCGTAGAACGCCGGCGAGGACCATGACCCGGCGCCATCCCGCGCCACCAGCACGCAGCTGCCGCCCTGGCCCCCGATCAGGAACCCGGCACGGAAGATCTGCGGGCAGATCATCACCGCCCGCGCCCGCTTCAGCACCGCGGCGGCGTCCGTGCCATCCCGGTCGTTCAGCATTTCCTGCGCCGCCAGGGTCGCGCGGTCCACCACCTGCTGCTGCTCGGCCTGTGCCCAGGCGGGTGCGGCCAGCGGCAGGGTCATCAGGAAGGCGGCGAGAATGGAGCGCATCGGGTCAGATCCTGTGTCGGCTGGCCAGGATCATAGCGTCGGATTATGGCGTTAGGAAGGAAGCCTCATGTTCCGGTTGAGGTCGGGCGATCAACCGGCCGGGTTGTGACAGGCATATTGATGCGTGGTCCCGGCCAGCGTTGGAACCGTGGTGCTGCACACCGGCAACGCCGCCGGGCAACGCGGGTGGAAATGGCAGCCGCGCGGCGGCGCCAGCAGGCTCGGCGGCTCCCCGAGCACGATGCCGCTGGCCCCCGGCGCATCCGGGTCCGGCACCGGGATCGCGGCCAGCAGGGCGCGGGTGTAGTGGTGGCGCGCCCGGGTGAACAGCGCGTCCGCAGGCGCCTGTTCCACGATGCGGCCCAGATACATCACCGCCACCCGGTGGCTGATGCTGCGCACCGAGGCCAGGTCGTGAGAGATATACAGATAGGCGAGGCCCAGCCGGTCCTGCAGCTCGCCCAGCAGGTTCAGGATCTGCGCCCGGATCGAAACGTCCAGCGAGGACACCGGCTCGTCCAGCACCAGAAAGCGCGGCTCCACCGCCAGCGCCCGCGCAATGCCCACCCGCTGCCGCTGCCCGCCGGAGAGCTCGTGGGGGTAGCGCTCGGCATGGCCGGCATCGAGCCCCACCAGATCCAGCAGGCTCTCGGCCCGGTCCGGCCAGTCCCGCGGCGGCAGCAGCGCATGAACGCGCAGGGGCTCCGCCAGCGCCTGCCCCACGGTCCAGCGCGGGTTCAGCGCCAGGAACGGGTCCTGGAACACGTACTGCACCGCCCGCCGCACCGCCAGCACCCGGTCGCGCTGCCCGGCGGCGAAGGTGGCGGTCACGTCGGCATCGCCGATTCGCACCTGTCCGGCGGTGGGCGGCACCAGGTGCAGCAGGCTGCGGGCCACGGTCGTCTTGCCGCAGCCGCTCTCCCCCACCAGGCCCAGCGTCTCCGCGGCGTCCACGGTGAACGACACGCCGTCCACGGCGCGAAGGTCCGGCGTGGGGCGGAACCAGCGGCGCGGCGCCGGATAGTGCTTGCGCAACCCGCTGACGGTGACGAGGCTCATGCCGGCACCGAACGGCTGCCGCGCCGGATGCAGCTCACCGTGTGACCCGGCGCCACCTCCGTCGCGATCGGCAGCAGCCGCGCGCAATCCGGGATCGCCTCGGGGCAGCGGGTATGGAACCGGCAGCCGCTGGGCGGGTGCCGCGGGTCCGGCAGGCGGCCGCCGATCACCGGCAACGGGATGCGCGCGCCGCCGGCCACGGGCGAGGGCCGGTCCGCCCGCGGCACGCTCTCCAGCAGGGCCAGGGTATAGGGATGCAGCGGCGTGCCGAAGATGGTGCGGGCCGGGGCTGTCTCGCACACCCGGCCGGCGTACATCACCACGATGCGGTCCGCCATGCGCGCCACCACGCCCATGTCGTGCGTCACCAGCACCATGGAGGTGCCGAGGCGGTGGCGAAGGTCCGCCAGCAGGTCGAGGATCTGCGCCTGGATGGTGACGTCGAGCGCGGTGGTCGGCTCGTCGGCGAGGATGAGGGCCGGGTCGCACAGCAGGGCGCGGGCGATGCAGACGCGCTGCTTCATGCCGCCGCTGAGTTCGTGGGGATACTGGCGCATGCGCTGGGCGGGGTTGGATAGGCCCACCAGCTGCAGCAGTTCGGCCACCCGCTCCGCCGCGGCCCGGCGAGGAATGCGCTTGTGGTGCCGCAGGATCTCCATCAGCTGGGCGCCGATGGTGAACAGCGGGTTCAGCGAATGGGCCGGGTTCTGGAACACCATGGCGATCCGGTTGCCCCGCAGCGCCGCCATCCCGGCCTCGGGCAGCGCCAGCAGGTCCTGCCCATTGAAGTGGATGCCGCCGCCGGTGATGCGCCCGGGGCGCGGCACCAGGCGGAGCAGGGCGAGGGACGACATGGTCTTGCCGCTGCCGCTCTCCCCTACCAGCCCCAGCACCTCGTTGCGGTCCACCGCGAAGTCCACGCCATCCACGGCGCGGACCCGGCCGCTCTCGGTCTCGAACTGCACATGCAGGTCAGTGACGGACAGCAGGCTCATGTCCGGCGCCTCGGGTTGAAGGCATCCGAGATGCCATCGGCCAGCAGGTTGAAGCCGAGCACGGTGATGAAGATGGCGACACCCGGCGCCAGCGAGGCCCAGGGGGCAATCTTGAGGTTCTCGTAGTTGAAGAAGATCAGCTGCCCCCAGCTGACCGCGTTCGGGTCGCCGAAACCGAGGAAGCTGACCATCGCCTCCGCCAGCACCGCACCGCCGATTCCGAGCGCGATGGCGACGATGATGGAGGGCATGGCATTGGGCAGGATATGGCGCAGGATGATGTCCGGCGTGGTGGCACCGATGCAGCGGGCGACCTCCACGAAGTCCGCATGGCGCAGGCGCAGGAACTCCGCCCGGGTGAGGCGCGCGATGGCGGGCCAGCCGAACAGGCCGAGCAGTGCGATGATGGTGAGCAGGCCCAGATGCGGGATGTGCTCCATCCAGGTGCCGATCACCACGATGCCGAACAGCCGCACCACGGCCAGGATCACCAGGAACACCGGCACCACCATGAAGAACTCGGTGAACCGCATCAGCGCCTCGTCCACCTTGCCGCCCATGTAGCCGCTGATGCCGCCCACCAGCACGCCCAGCACGCTGGCGATCAGCATGGTGCCCAGCCCGACGGCCAAGGCGGTGGGCGCGCCGTACAGCACGCGGGTGAGCACGTCGTAGCCCAGCCGGTCGGTGCCGAGCGGGTGCGACAGCGCCGGGGCCCTGCTGGCGCCGAACCCCATCATGGCGGACTGGTCGTCAGGCGCATACGGCGACAGCACGGCGCAGAACAGCGCGGTGAACACCACCAGCCCCACCAGCACGGCGCCGGTCAGGCCCATGGGGTTGCGGCGCAGGCGGGTGAGGCCGCGGCGCCAGGTGCCCGGGCGGGGCTTTGCGGCCCGGGTCATGCGAGCTTGATCCGCGGGTCCAGCAGCACGTAGGCGATGTCCGTCAGCAGCGTCGCGATCACCAGCATGGTGGCGACCACCACCGTGACACCCATGATGACGGGATAGTCGAGCTGCTGGATGGCCTGGATGTACAGCACGCCGATGCCGGGCCAGGTGAACACCGTCTCCGTCACGGGGGCGGTGGCGAGCATCAGGCCGAAGCTGATGCCGAGATAGGTCAGCACCGGCATGATGGCGTTGCGAAGCGCGTGGCCGAACAGGATGCGCCGCTCCGGCAGGCCGCTGGCGCGTGCGGCGGCGATGTAGTCCTGCCGCAGCACCTCGGCCAGGTTGGCGCGCAGGATCATGGTGAAGGTGGCGGCGTTGAAATAGGTCAGCATCGCCACCGGCAGCACCATGTGCCACAGCGCGTCCAGCACCGGGCTGTTCCAGGCCGGGCGGCGCAGCGAGTAGGCGCCATAGCTGGGCAGCCAGCCCAGCCAGTAGGCGAACACCAGGATCAGCATGATGCCGGTGAGGAACACCGGGATGCTCTGCCCCAGCAGGCTGGCGCTGACGATCGCGAGGTCCGTCCTGGAGTTGGCCCGGCGCGCCGCCATCCCCGCCGCCAGCACCGACAGGCCCAAGGCCAGCAGGATCGCCGGCAGCTGTATCTTGAGCGTCTCCGCACCCCAGACCAGCAGCACCTCGCTGACCGGCTGGTTGAAGGCGATGGAGGTGCCGAGATCCAGGTGCGCCAGGTTGACCAGCCAGGCCAGGTAGCGCTGCCCCGCGGGTTCGTCGAGGTGATAGTACGCCGTGAGCGCCGCGATCTGGTCCTGCGTCGCGTTCGGCTGGCCGCCGATCAGCATGGCGATGGGGTCGCCGATGGCATTGACCAGGAAGAACACGATGGCGCTGACGCCCAGCACCAGGATGGCGGCGAAGACGAGGCGCCGGGCCAGGAAGCGGAGCGTGCCGGTCATGCGGGGGGGCGAGGCATCGCGCGACTATGGCGGACTGCCGCCGCCCTGGACAATGCCGCATCCCGATCTTTTTGATCGTGCTTTCGGCTTGACAGCCAGGGGCGTGGCGGGTCCGCTTTGCCACCGCAGCATGCGAGGCCGCCCCCCATGACCGAACCCTTCCCCATCCGTCGCCGCAGCCTGATCGCGGGAGGCGCCGCAGCATTGGCCACGCCGGCCATACGGGGTGCGCGGGGCGCGGCACCGTTCTTCAAGATGTACTTCATGATCCCGAACAACCAGGCCGCCCGCATGGCTTGGGGCACCCTCTCGGCCCGGCAGTTCGCAGCCCTCGGCATCGACGTCACCCCCTCCTACGTGCCGTTTTCCGCGATCTACCCGCGGCGCAACAAGGGTGACGGCAAGACCTATGCGGAAGGCGGCTGGGACGCCTACCTGGAGCGCTACTACTACAGCTCGCTGAAGCCGGTCCCGAACTCGCTGTTCTCCGGCAAGATGCAGCCGCCGGCGGGGCAGAACTTCTACTATCTCGACGACCCCGTGATCAACGCGCAGCTGGACACCTATGCCGGGTCGGTGGACGCTGCGGCGCAGACCACGGCCATCAGGGCGTTCCAGAAGCGCTGGATCGATACCGAGCCGCTGACCGTCCTGTTCTACCCCGAGGACGTGATCGCGGTGAACCCGAAGCTCTCGGGCCTCAACGCCACCACCTTCCGCCCGGCCTTCTATCCACGGCCGGAGAACTGGACCATTGCCGGCGCCGGGCCGGATGCGAGCGCCGCCTTCGCCTGCTGGCCGCCGCCCGACTCGCTGCTGCCGATATTCGGCCAGGGCTACCAGGACAGCAACGCCGCCGGGCCGGTGTACAACCAACTGCTGGAATACGACAGCTGGGAGAAGAAGGACCTGGTGCCGGCCCTGGCGCAGTCCATCGAGGAGTCGCCCGACGGCAAGCGCTGGGTCATCAACCTGCGCCCCGGCGTGCTGTGGCACAGCGGCGAGCCCTTCACCGCGGAAGACGTGAAGTTCACCTTCGACCTCATCCTCAACCCCGCCGCCGCCAGCGACAGCCGCGGCATCCTGCTCGACGTGTTCGGCGGTGCCGATGCCTATCGGATCACCGGACCGCTGCAACTGACGGTGGACCTGCCGCGCTACTCCATGCTGATGCGCGAATACGTGCTGAGCGCCGTGGCGATCATGCCGATGCACGCCTATGCCGACATCAAGCCGGACCAGATGCGCACCCACCCGATCAACACCTGGCGCAGCCCCTTCACCATCAAGACCAGCAAGGGCAGCTACACCAGCAAGGGCGCCATCGGCACCGGACCCTGGATCTGCGGCGGCTTCGATGCCGCCCGCAAGTCGTTCAGCTACACGAAGAACGCCAAGTACTGGAACAAGACCACCGGCAACGTCACCAGCTACTACTACGTCAACATCAACGGCACCGACGCGGTGCTGGCTGCGTTGAAATCCGGTGAGATCGACGCGCACGATCCCATGTACGACGTGGGCCCGGTGGCCAGCACCATCGACCCGAGCTGGGGCAAGCTGCAGCGCTATGACAGCTTCAAGTGGCAGCACATCTGCTACAACCTGCGCCACCCCATCTTCGGCACCGGCGTCGACACCCCCCTCGGCAAGCAGGACCCGGCCCGCGCCGCGGAAGCCGCCGCCTACGTCCGCAAGGCCTTCAGCTACGCCATCCCGCGTGACGACATCATCAAGCAGATGGCCGGCGGCTACGGGCAACCCGGCACGGTGCCGATCCCGTGGTCCGCCCCGGAATACGACCACGACGCCAACAAGCCGATCCCGTTCGACATGGACCTGGCCAGGTCCATGCTGGCAAAGGCCGGCTATAGCTGATGAAGCGCCAGATGAAGCTGGGCCTGTCGCTGCGGTATCTCGGATACCACGACGCGGCCTGGCGCCACCCGGAGGTGCCGGCGAACGGTGCCTCCGACTACAGGCACTTCCTCCGCTGCACCCGGCGGGCAGAGGAGGGCCGCTTCGACATGGTGTTCTTTGCCGACGGCATCGGGGTGCGGGCGGAGGACAACCCGCCGGGCTCCCTGTCGCACAGCAACCGCAACGTGGAGCTGGAGCCGCTGACCCTGCTCTCGGCCCTGGCGCCGATGACCGAGCATATCGGCCTCGTGACCACCGCCAGCACCACCTACAACGAGCCGTACCACATCGCCCGCAAGTTCGCCTCGCTGGACCAGATCAGCGGCGGCCGGGCCGGCTGGAACATCGTCACCTCGTGGTCGCAGCAGGAGGCGCTGAACTTCTCGCGCGAGAGCCACCTGGACTACGACACGCGGTATGACCGCGCCCGCGAGTTCGTGGAGGTTGTGACCGGCCTGTGGGACAGCTGGGCTCCGGGTGCCTTCGTGCGCGACAAGGCCACCGGCCAGTACTACGACCCGGCGGGCCTGCACACGCTGCACCACAAGGGCAAGCACTTCCAGGTGCGCGGCCCGCTGAACGTGGACCGCACGCCGCAGGGCCGGCCGATCCTGGTGCAGGCCGGCGCCAACGAGGCCGGCCAGGAGATCGCGGCGGCGAACGCGGACGTGGTCTATGCCTCCGCCCTGGAGCTTGCCCCGGCCCAGGCCTACTACGCGGCGCTGAAGGCCCGCATGCCGAAACACGGGCGCAACCCCGAGCACCTGCTGGTGATGCCCGCCCTGGTGCCGCTGGTGGGCCGCACCCGGGCCGAGGCGCAGGCGAAATTCGACCAGTTGCAGGAGCTGATCGACCCGCTGGTCGGCCTGGCCGGGATCTATGTGCAGATGGGCGACCTCTCCGGTCATCCGCTGGATGGCCCGGTGCCGGAGCCAGTGAACGCTCCGGTGCGCAGCCTCGCCTATAAATGGTGGGAAAAGGCGACGAAGGACGGCATGACCATCCGCCAGTTCTACACCGCCCATGCCGGCGGCGGCGGCCTGCAGGTGATCGGCACCGCCGCGGACATCGCCGACGTGATGGAGCACTGGATCGAGCAGCGCGGCGCCGACGGCTTCAATCTCACCCCCACCCATCTGCCGCCCGGCATCGATGACTTCGTGGAGCTGGTGGTGCCGGAACTGCAGCGCCGCGGCGTGGTCCGCCGGGAGTACGAAGGCACGACGCTCCGGCAGAACCTGGGACTACCGGACTACCGGAGCCGGTGGGAGCAGGACCAGGCGCAAGACGCCTGACCGGCGCAGCCGGTTCAGCCCGGCACGGTTGCGGCCGCCCCGGCCGCGACGCCGGGCAACAGGCGGCGGAACCGCAGCGTGGTCAGCGCCAGGCCCAGCGGGCGCTCGTCCATGCTGATGCCCAGCGCGCGCGGCGACGGGCAGATCGGGTGGTCGAAGGTGAACCGCAACCGGTTGTGCCCGGCATAGACCTGGTGCGGCAGCTTGAACGTGAACAGGCCGCGCCCGCTCGCGGTGAAGCTGGCCAGGTTCACGTCGTTCACCTGCACCGCCACTGATTTCGAGACGAAATGCGGCGGCGACATCATGATGCTGCAATCCATCTCGATGATGTAGTCTCCGGTGAAGGGCTCGGCCGGCAGGCTCAGCGTGCTGAGGGCGCCCAGGGCCCAGATGTGATAGGGCTCCTGGACGGACCAGCCGGTTTCCAGCGTCGTCCAGGCGTTGCCGCCCGCGGTGAAGTCCAGCGTGAACTCCGCAGGCCCGACACGCACCGGGGTCGTCGTGCCCATCACCTCGATCATGCCATCCTCGTGCAGCGCACCCGGCGGCTGATCCAGGCGGTCGAGACCGATCGCCAGCTGTTGCAGGTCGACGATGAAGGGTGCGTCCCGCACCAGGCCCTTGCCGGACCATAGCGACGGCCCGCGGATATCGGCGAAGCGGCAGTCGCACTGCTGGATGATGCCGGTGATGAAGTTGTCGACCCAGTCGGTCGGCGCCACGCTGAGCACCTTGGTGCCGGGCATCGCGTACATGAGATACATCAGCCCCGAGCCCCAGATGCCGAACACCGTGCCATGATCGCGCACCAGCGCGGCCCGCTCGATGAACGGCAGGTCGGTCATCGTCGCGATCTCGAAACCTTCCCGCGCCAGATAGGCCTCGACCTCGGCATTGTTGTGGATCGGCCGGGTGACGGTGTCCCGGCGCAGGATCGCGAGGCGTCCGCCCGATGCGGCAGGGCGCTGGCCCGGCCGGGCGATATTCTCGCGCATCGCCCGCAGGATGCCGGGGTGCATGACGTTGTACAGCCACACGCTCTGCACATCCATCAGCTCGGCGAAGCGGTAATTGTATCGCGGCTCGATCTTGAGGAGACGGTCGCGGCCGATGCCGTAGGCCGCCAGCGAGCCCAGCACGGCGTCGGCGTAGGATTGCTGCACGTTGAACGGATACTGCGGACCCGGGTCGATGATTTCAGCCGGGACCGCATAGCGGAACTGGCGGGGGAACGCATCCTCGGCCGCGATGGCCTTGGGCAGCAGGTCGCCCAGCCAGTGCGCCCAGGTGAAGCTGCCATACCGGGCCAGCAGGACGCAGGGATCGTCGATGGTCAGGGTCTCGCTCACCCGGGCCTCGAGGTCGGCCAGGGTGCCCGCGATGTTGGTGTAGTCGGGGTAGATCTGCTCGCTGTTCAGCGCGCCGTCGGCCAGCACCCAGTGCGTGTGCTGCCCGGTGAGGACCGCGCCGGGCGGGTAGGTGCCGAGAAACACCTCTCCCATCTGCACGTCCCGCGCCAGGCTGGCCTGCAGGCGCAGCCGCGTGAACCACTCCTGCCCGGCCAGGTGCGCGTTCGAATAGACCAGCGGATTGACCAGCGGCTCCGTCACGGCCGGATAGATCGTGGTGCGCCGGATGGCCATGGCGGAGAGCGGCAAAATCTCGGGGATCGGCATCATCGTATCCTCAAATCCAGCCGGCGCACCTTGGGCAGTTCCGGGCGCGGGGCGGGTCGAAATCCTGTCAGGCGTTCATCGCCGCACGCCACCACTCCACCGTATCAGCAAGATCTTTCGATCTGCTGAACGCCGGCACATGACCAACCTCGTGCGTCAGGCGCCGGATGTCGGCGACGATATAGGGCGCGTCATCCGGCCGCATCGGGATCACGCCCAGCTCGACCCGGGCCGCGCCGCCGCAGGCTGCGGCCGTCTGCCCCACCAGTTCGGCGATCGCGACGGCCTGGCCGCTGGCGATGTTCACGGGCCCCTGCACGTCGGACACCGTGAGCGCCACCAGGGCCCGGCCCGCCTCCCCGGCGCCCATGAAGTCCCGCACCTGCGTGCCGGCGGTGCAGCGGGCGACGCCGCCGTCCAGCAGAGTGGTGATCACGTGCGGCACCAGGCGGCGGCGATCCTCGAACGGACCATACAGGTGAAACAGCCGCCCCCAGGCCCAGCTGAGACCGCGGGACTGCGACAACAGCGCCAGGGTCTCGCAGGCCACCACCTTGGCGGCACCGTACAGCGAGGCGGGACGGCGGATCGCGTCATCCTCGCGGAAGGGCCGCGCCGCGCCGGCACCGTGCCAGTCATACTCGGCACAACTGCCGGTCCCCACGATCCGGTGGCCGCCTGCCGCCACGAAGTGCCGGAACAGCTGCACCGAGGCAGCCAGCCAGTCCAGGTTCTCGAGACCATGCCAGACCCGGCTGTGCTCCATCCCCCAGGCCAGGTGCAGCAGCGTATGCGGCCGCAGCTCGGCCACCAGCCGCCCGACAGACGCGGTGTCCTGCAGGTCCAGGACATGCCACACGACCCCCGGGACCGGGATCGCACGTGCCGGGTCCCGGCAGGCCGCATGCACCTCGCAGCCGGCGCTCACCAGCGGCTGCAGGGTCTGTCGCCCGATGAAGCCGGTGCCGCCAGTGACCAGGACGCGCTTCATGCGGTGGACAGGCCGCTGGTCCTGCCGGGCGTCATGGCAGGATCCTTGGCCCGGCGACGGAGGGTGCCATGGTGTTCCATTCAGGATGCCGAAGCTTACGGGCCGAACCTGTGATGGACAATCGGTAACAATGCGCTATCCGGCAGATGGCGGTCAGGCGTCCGGTTTCCTGACGAAGGAGACGATGAACTCGTTCCACGTCCCCACTGGCGGCGTGATCCGGGCCAGCTGCAGAGGCACCAGGCCCAGCGCGTCGATCACCGCCCAGCACGCGCTGAAGCTCTCATGGGTCCAGACATGGCAGTGGACGTCGACGTAGCCTTGGGTCTCGTCGGTCAGCCGGGCCAGCGCATAGGCGTTGCGCGCGGCGGCCACCGGGTCCGGCACCGGCTCGCCGATCTGGCTCACGCCGGAGACGTGATCGAAGATCTGGCCGAAGGAGGGCCGCTTGAGCTGGCGCTGGTGCGCCTCCAGCAGCGCCGCGGGGATGGAGGGCTGGCGCCGGTAGTCGAAGGTGCGGGCCCGGTCCGGCACGGCGAGGTTCAGCCGCCCGCCCGGCTTCAGGACCTCCGCGATCTCGATCAGCCAGCCGATGGGGTCGGCGATATGCTCGATCACGTGGGAGGCGAGGCAGTAGCTGTATCCGCCGCCCGCAAGGTCCAGCAGGCGCCCGTGCCAGACGACGTCGACGTCGCGGATATGATCCGGCTGCACGGTGGCCTCGGTGCCGGAGAGCTTGTACTTCTCGATCAGGTCCTCGCGGCTGGCGTGGTCCACATAGCGCACCTGGTAGTCCGGCTTGCCCAGGATCGGCCGGTCCAGCGGCCCGATCTCCAGCCCGGGCTCGGTCGCCACCACGCCCTCCAGCATCATCTCCAGCCGCTCCTTGTGCGCGGCGCTGGGTGAGGCGCCCAGCGAGGTGCCGTCGGAGAAGCGCACGTCCACCACGTCGGTGGCGTGCAGCGGGCGGTCGAAGCTATGGGAGAAGCCGCACAGTGCGGGCAGGCCATGCGCCGCCAGGTCCGGCCGGGCGACGGTGCACTCGATCCGTGCCACGTCCACGTCGTTGATGAACAACGACAGCACCGTTGCCTTCCTGTCCTCGACGGCCCATCCGGCACAGTGCGACTGGACGCACAGGTCGAGGTAGCCGGCTTGACGATCTCCTGGTGCGTTCACCGTCATTGGAACCAGGCTCCCGGATGCAGCGGTCTGCCGTTGATGGCAGGCATAGCCCTTGTCGGGCTTGATATCTGCCGCCTGCCCGCCGTCACAGCGGCTTCTGACGCTCGACCCCGCCGCGCGGGATCAGGCCGCGGGTGCGGAGGCAGGCCAGCGTCGCGTCCTGCCTGGCGGCGCGCAGCAGGTCCTGGTCCTCGAGCTGGGCATGCGGGTTGCCGACGCCGCGGATGATGATGGTCTTGACCTTCGGATCGTCGTTGGCCAGGGATTCGCAGGTCTGCAGCGGCGTGGCCGGGCCGCGGGCACAGCCGGCGAGCACCAGTGTCAGCATCATCCCGCGTGCCGCGAATTGTCTCATGCCTGGGCCATCCAGTCCTCGATCAGCCGTCGCGCGATACTGTCCAGCCGTGGCAGGCTGAAGCCGTGCGCCTCGCTGTTGCGGAGTTCGTGCAGGCTGAACCAACGGGCATCGGCCAGCTCGGTTTCGTCGATGGTGATCGCCTCCGTCAGGGCTTCGGCATAGAAGCCGAGCATGATGTTGGCCGGGAAGGGCCAGGGCTGGCTGCTGTGATAGCTGACCCGGCCCACCTGGATGGCGCTTTCCTCCAGCACCTCGCGCGCCACCGCCTCCTCCAGGCTTTCCCCGGGCTCCACGAAGCCGGCGAGGGTGGAATACATGGTGGAGCTGGGGAAGCGCTGCGAATGGCCAAGCAGCACGCGATCACCGCGATGCACCAGCATGATGACGGCCGGGTCCGTGCGCGGGAAGTGCTGGGTGCCGCACTGGCTGCACACCAGCGCGTGCCCGGCGCTGCGCGGTGCGCAGGTGCCGCCGCACACGCCGCAGAACCGGTGCCGCACGCGCCAGTGCATCAGGCCGCGCGCATGGGCCAGCACCGAGGCGTCATGCGCCGTCAGCAGCCCGGCCAGCGCGCGCAGGTCCTCGAAGCGGCCATGCGTGGGGGACAGCAGCGGCGCCGGATCCTCGGTGGCGCTGATGTCCAGGGTGAACACCGCGCGGTCCGCGAGCAGGCCGAGGAAGGCCCAGGTGTCGCCCAGGGGAGCATCGGGCGGGCTGCCCGGGGCCCGCAGTGCCGCGGCGTCCGCCTGCGCCAGGAACGTGGCCCGGGGCTGCGGCCCACCCGGCGCGGCGGCGTCCAGCCCGGTGAACAGGGTGCGCGCCCGCCACACCGGCACGAACAGGCTGCCGGGGTCGGTCAGCCGGGCCGTGATCCAGTCCGTGTCGTCGCGCAGGTGCCCGGCGCGGTCGAGCGGGCTGCCGGAATAGGCATTGGGGCGGCTGGCGAGGATCGTGGTCATGGGCCCCCCGGTTTCGCATGAAGGCGGGCCAGAGGCCAGAGGGTATAGGGAGAGGGCTTGTGCCGCTCCCCCAGGGCCGTGCTAAGACCGGCGCGGGAGGTCGGCGGCGGACGAGCGCCTTGCCAACCCGGTCAGGTCCGGAAGGAAGCAGCCGCAACGAGTTCCGCTCGGGTCGATGTCGGCCTCCCACCCAATCCGAACGCAGGAGTCCGGCGCCACCGATGTCTGGCCTTGTGGACGAGACCCTGCCGGAGCCGCCGCCCTCCGGGCCCGGCCTGTTCGGCGACGCACCTTCCGCGCACCCGCCTTCCGCTCCCCCGGTCGAGGCGCCGGCCTACCGTGTGCTCGCCCGCAAGTACCGCCCGGCCGGATTCGCCGACCTGGTGGGGCAGGAGGCCATGGTGCGCATCCTGCGCAACGCCTTCGCCCAGGGCCGCATCGCCCATGCCTGGATGCTCACCGGCGTACGCGGCGTGGGCAAGACCACCACCGCCCGCATCATCGCCCGCGCGCTGAACTGCGTGGGCCCGGACGGCACCGGAGGCCCCACCGTCGAGCCCTGCAACGTCTGTGCGAACTGCGTCGCCATCCTGGCCGACCGCCATCCGGACGTGGTGGAGATGGACGCCGCCAGCCACACCGGCATCGACGACATACGCGAGGTGATCGACGCCACGCGGTATCGCCCGCTGCAGGCGCGATACAAGGTGTTCATCATCGACGAGGTCCACATGCTGTCCCGCAACGCGTTCAACGCGCTGCTGAAGACGCTGGAGGAGCCGCCGCCGCATGTGAAGTTCATCTTCGCCACCACCGAGATCCGCAAGGTGCCGGTCACGGTGCTGTCGCGCTGCCAGCGGTTCGACCTGCGGCGCATCTCGGTGGCGGAGCTGGGCGGGCTGTTCGGCCGGGTCGCGGCGGCCGAGGGCGTGGCGATCGAGCCCGGCGCGCTGGACCTGATCGCCCGCGCCGCCGACGGCTCGGCGCGGGACGGGCTCTCCCTGCTGGACCAGGCCATCGCCCAGGGTGCCGGCGGCGTGCCGATCCCGGCGGCCCAGGTGATCGACATGCTGGGCCTGGCGGACCGCACCTCCGTCTATGCGTTGATCGAGGCCCTGCTCGCCGGCCGCCCGGACCAGGTGCTGGAGGCGACCGGCCGGGCCCATGAGCGCGGCGCCGACATGGGCCTGCTGCTGCAGGACCTGCTGGAGCTGACCCACACGCTGACCCGGCTCAAGGCCGTGCCCGCCCTGCGCGACGGCAACGAACTGCCCGAGGCCGAACGCACCCGGGGCGCCGCGCTGGCGGACCGGCTCTCCATGCCGGTGCTGGCCCGGCTGTGGCAGATGCTGCTGAAGGGCGCCGCCGAGGTGGAGCAGGCGCCGGACCGCCGGGCCGCCGCCGAGATGGTGCTGATCCGCGCCTGCTACGTCGCGGACCTGCCCACCCCCGGGGACCTGGTGCGCCGCCTGGCTGACCCGAACGCCGCCCCCGCCACGCCGCGCGCACCGCCCGCCCCGGTGCCGGAGGGCGGCGGCACCCGCGCGGTGGCCAATGGCGCGCCCGTGGCGATGTCGCCGCCGCTCGCTGAACGTCCCGTGCCTGTGGCGGATCCCGGGCCGCCCCCCGGGCCCGTGCTGGCGAACTTCCGCGACGTGGCGCAACTGGCCGCGGCCCGGCGCGAGGCGGTGCTGCACGGCAACCTGCTGCACCAGGTGCATCTGGTGCGGTTCGCGCCGGGCCTGATCGAGCTGCGGCCCGAGGCGGATGCCCCGCGCAGCCTGGCCTCCGACCTCGCCAGGATGCTGCTGGCCGAAACCGGCGAGCGCTGGACCATCGCCCTGTCACGCGAGACCGGCGAGCCGACCCTGGCCGAGCAGGGCCGCGAGGCGGATGGCGCCCGCCGTGTGGCGGCGGCGGATCATCCGCTGGTGCGCGCCATCCTCGACGCGTTCCCCGGGGCGGCGATCACGCAGGTCAGTGACAGCCGGGTCGATGCCTATGGTTTGATGCCCGAGCTGGCCCTGGGCGAACCAGATATGCCGGAGTTCGCGCCAGTGGACGCCGACTATGCCGATGAACCGGAGGAATAGGACGTGAAGAACCTCGCAGGCCTGATGAAGCAAGCCACGCAGATGCAGGCCAAGATGGCCGAGATGACGGCCAAGCTGGAGGCCATGGAGCTGGAGGGCGTGGCCGGGGCCGGGATGGTGGTCGTCACCATGTCGGGCAAGGGCGAGCTGCGCCGAATCAGGATCGACCCCAAGCTGGCCGATCCCGGTGAGACCGAGATGCTGGAAGACCTGGTGGTGGCCGCGCATGCCGACGCCAAGCGCAAGATCGACGCCATGATGGCCGCGGAGATGGAGGCGGCGACCGGCGGCATGGGTCTCCCCGGGGGGTTGAAGCTGCCGTTCTAGGACCGGGCATGGGCGGGCCTGAAGTCGAGCGGCTGATCGGGCTGCTGTCGCGGCTGCCGGGTTTCGGGCCGCGCAGTGCCCGGCGTGCGGCGCTGCGCATGTTGCAGCAGCCGCAGTCGCGCATGGTGCCGCTGGCCGCGGCGCTCACCGAGGCGGCACGGGCGGTGAAGCCGTGCAGCCAGTGCGGCAACCTGGACAGCCGCGACCCCTGCGGCATCTGCGGCGATGCCGGGCGGGACCATGGCCTGGTCTGTGTCGTGGAAGGCGTCGGCGACCTGTGGGCGCTGGAGCGTGCCGGGGTGCATCGCGGCGTGTATCACGTGCTGGGTGGCACGCTCTCCGCGCTTGGGGGCACCGGGCCGGACGACCTGAACGTGTCGCCGCTGCTGAGCCGGGTGGAGGCGGGGGTGAACGAGGTGATCCTCGCCCTGGGCGCCACGGTGGATGGCGCCAGCACCGCGCACTGGCTGACCGAACGGCTGCGCGCCGTGGTGCCGGAGGTGCGGATCAGCCGGGTGGGGCAGGGCGTGCCGATCGGCGGCGCGCTGGATGTGCTGGACGATGGCACGCTCTCGGCCGCGGTGCGCGGGCGGCGGGCCGTCTGACGCCCGCCGGTTCAGCCAAGCCAGTCAGCCGAACGCGCTGCCCTGTCGATGCGGGGCGGGCGGCTGCGAGCGCGATTCAGGTCGCGGGCAGCATCAGCGCCGTCGCCCGGCCGCCCTCGACCAGATGCTGCTGCAACACCGCGTCCACGTCCGCCGTGCTGTCGATGCGATACCACACGCCTTCGGGGTAGATCACCAGGCACGGCCCCAGCTCGCAGCGGTCCAGGCAGCCGGCGCTGTTGACGCGGATGTCGGCGATGCCGAGTTCCTTGGCACGGGCCTTCATGTAGTCGCGCAGATGCTCGGAGCCGCGGGCGGCGCAGCTGCCGCGCTTGTGGCCGTCCGCACGGCGGTTGGTGCAGACGAACAGGTGCGCCTCGAAGAACGGCGCCGGGTCGGTGGCAAGGGGCATGCCCATGGGAACCTCAGAAGCTGTAGCGGAGTGGCACGCGGACCCGGCCGCCGGCCGGGTTCAGGCGAAAGGCGGCGTCGTCGAAGCGGGGCGGGCCGAAGCGGAACCGGGCGTCGTTGCTGAACCCCAGCCCCTCGGTCGGCAGGCCCAGCAGGTTGGTGCCGATCCTGCCATCCCCGTCCTCGTCATGGAAGGCCTGCACGGCCCAGGTGCCGGGCGCCACGTTCTCCAGGTGCACCCGCACCTCGCCGGGTTGCGCGGGGGCCACGGCCACGTATTCGCAGGACTCGTTCAGGAACTGCGCCCTGGAGCACACCGCGACCCGGATATCGCCGGTGCCGTTGCGGATGTTGCCGACGACGATGTCCAGCGTGGCCGCCGCCGCCGGCCCGCCCATCAAGGGCCCGGTCAGCAGCATCAGGATTGCGCCGTATAGGCCCGCCCGCGCCAGGTTGCCTTGCCGCCGGCCGCGGCGCGCAACAGGCTGAACCACTGCACCACCAGCAAGGCGGCAACGCCCAGCGGCTGCAGCACCGCCGACAGGATGGGCTGGCGGAACCGCGCCGCCAGCACCAGCCGCGTCCCGATCCCGCAGGCCAGCGCCAGCCCGGCCGGCCAGCCCGGCGCTGCCAGCCCAAGAAGCGCCGCCAGCAGCAGAATGGCCGGAACCACCTGGCCCCCGGCGAGGATCACGGTCCAGATCGGCAGGGCGGCCGGCTTGGCCATGCCCTCGGTCGCGTTCTTGCATAGTCCCTCCCAGACCTGCGCAGCACTCGCATACATGCGGCACCGTGCGAACCCCGTCGCGTCGAACAACAGCGTCCGCTGCCCGGCCCGGCGAAACGCCCGCGGCAGCATCAGCCCGTCATGCAGGCTGGCGCGGATCGCCGCGTGCCCGCCCGCCGCGACATAGGCGCCGCGCCGGGCGATGAACAACTGCCCGCACCCGGCCCCCAGCCCCACATCCGGCCGCGTCCGCATCAGCGGCATGGGCAGGAAGCCGAGCAGCAGGAAGTGGATCAACGGCAGCAGCAGCCGCTCCGACCAGGTGACCACCACCTGGTGCGGAAACCCGCTCGCCAGCCCCGCCGCGCGCACCGCCATGAACCCGGCCATGCGGGACAGCGCATCGGGGGCCAGGCGCACGTCGGCGTCGACGAAGACCATCAGCTCGTGCCGGGCCAGCCCGCCCAGGATGTGGCAGGCGTGCTGCTTGCCGGACCAGCCCGGCGGCAGCGGCGGTGCGGCGGCGACGCGCAGCCGCGAATCGCCGATGGCGGCCAGGATGGCGGGCGTGCGGTCCGTGCTCGCATCGTCCAGCACGATCAGCTCGACGTCCACGCCCTCGCTGGCCAGGATGGCGGCGCAGGCCTCGGCGATGTTGGCTTCCTCGTTGCGGGCCGGGATCAGCACGCTGACCGAGGGGCGCCCCGTGGCGAGGGCGGGGGTGCGGAACTCCCGCAGGTTGATCAGAGTCATCAGCAGCGGCACCGCGGCCAGCACCAGGCAGATCCAGCCGAGGATAACGCCAGTCATCATTCGGGGCCTTCGTGCGACGGGTCGAACCGGCGGCCGCCGGCCCAGGCGCGCAGGCGGCGCCAGGTGTCGTAGATGCCGCCCACGCCGGCGCGGCCGCCCAGCAGCTTGTCGAACAGGGCGGGGTTGCGCTGCATGCTCTCGGCCTGCAGGGCGTCCATGGTGCGGGCCAGTTCCGCCTCCAGATGCGCGGTCCATTCCGTCACGCTGCGGCCGCGCCCGGTCTCGATGGGCGTGCCGAAGCGCGCGAGGGCTTCCGGCTTGCTCTCGTTCCAGAAGCTGTATTCGACAGCCAGCGGCAGGATGATGGCGCCCGGGACGCGCCGGGCCAGGTGGGCGATGCCGGGGCGCAGATGCACCGGGCGGCTGCGGGCGTCGGTGAAGGCACCCTCCGCGGTGATCCACAGCATGGAGGTCGGTGTGGCAAGCACGCGCAGGCTGGTCTCCAGGAACCGGGCGGCGCCGCGGGGGGAGGCGAGGTCGATGCCGAAGATGCCCATGCGCTGCAGCACGCCATACCGGCCCAGCGCCGCCGCATCCATGGGCCCGAACCCGGCGCGGCCCGCGAACAGCTTGGTGGCGAGCAGGATGAAGAAGGCCGGGTCCCACCAGGAGGGATGGTTGCTGTAGATGATGACCGGCCGGCCAGGCGGCGTGATGGGTCGGCCGCCGCGGGACAGCCGCACCCCATGGAAGCGCCGCCAGAAATACCAGCGCAGATACCAGCCGAAGGCCCAGAACAGGAAGGGCGAGCGCCGGGCCAGGGGATCATCGGATGGCGGCGGCGTCACCGTCATCTCACCCGCCTGGCCCGGAGTGCGTCAGGCATCCACGCGCAGCTGCGCCAGGTCCTGGCACAGGCTGTCTGCCGCGATCCAGCCGCTCATCAGCACCATCGGCATGCCAGGACCGGGATGGGCCGCGCCGCCGGCGAGATACAGGCCCTTCAGGTCGCGTGAGCGGTTGCCGGGCTTAAAGGCGCCGTTGACCTTGCCGTGGCTGGCCAGGCCGTAGATGGCGCCGTTCAGCACGTTGTAGCGCTCGTGGATGTCCTGCGGCGTCAGGTGCCGCTCGAACACGATGCGCTCCTCCAGGTCCGGCATGCCGGCGCAGCGCTTCAGCTTGTCGAGGATCACCTGGCGATAGGCCGGGAACATCCTGGACCAGTCATGGTGCGGCCGCAGGAAGGGGGTGTGGACCAGCACATACAGCGCCTCGCCGCCCGGCGGGGCCACGCCGGGTTCGGTGCGGGCGGTGGCGGCGATGTAGCAGGTGGGGTCCGGCGCCGGCTCGCCCTTGTCGTAGATCCAGTTGAACTCCTCCTCCGGGTCCTTGGAGAAGACGAAGTCGTGATGGGCCAGGTGGTCGTACCCCTTGTTCAGGCCGAGGTAGAGCACGACGCCGGAGCAGGCCGGATCGCGTTTCCAGCGGCGGCCGAACTTGCGGGCGGGGGGGCCGCCGACCAGCTCCTGCATGGTGCGGACGCTGTCCATGTTCGATACCACGGCGGAGAGGCGGATGGTCTCACCGTCATCCGTCACCACACCCGAGGCCCGGCCGTCATGCGCCAGGATGCGGGAAATGCCGGTGCCGGGGCGCAGGTCCACGCCCAGCTCGCCCGCCAGCTTCTCCAGCGCCTGCGGCACGGCGCGGGTGCCGCCCATGGGATACCAGACGCCGAGGTCCGTCTGCATATGCCCGATGCTGCACAGCACGGCGGGGGCGGCGTAGGGGGAGCTGCCGACATACTGCACGAAATGGTCCAGCATCTGCGACACCCGGCCATCCGGCACCCGCTTCCTGATCTGGCTGGCCACCGAGGAGCCCATGCGCAGGCTCATCACGTCCTTCAGGGTGGCGAGGTTCATGCCCTTGAAGCTGAGCGTGTCGGCGATGCCCTCGACCGACTTCCAGAAGAAGAACTTTTCGGACACCTCATGCAGCTTGGCGCTCATCGCCATGAAGTCGGTGTAGCCATCCTGGCTGCCGGGGGCATACTCGGCGATCACCCCGGCCATCTTCTCGATGTCTTCCTGCAGGTCCAGCACGGAGCCGTCCTCGAAGAAGCAGCGCCATTGCGGGTCCAGCCGGCGCAGGTCCAGGTAGTCGGACATCTTGCGCCCGGCCTCGGTGAACACCCGCTCCAGCACGTGCGGCACCGTCAGGATGGTGGGGCCCATGTCGAAGCGGAAGCCGTCCTCCTCCAGCTGGGCCGCCTTGCCGCCCAGCCAGTCGTTCTTGTCGAACAGCACCACCTTGTGGCCCCGCGCGGCCAGCACGCAGGCGGCGGCCAGGCCCGCCAGCCCGGCGCCGACAACGCCGATGGGGAGCGGGCCGAAAGCCGGGTTGATCGCGTTCATAGGGCCTCTGCGATGGCTGGAATGTAGTTGGGGGCCGCCATGGCCGAGTGGGAATCCCAGTGCGGGTCGATCCCCAGGTCCTCGGTAAGCAGGCGGGTGCTGATGCGGGCGCTCTCGAAGATCACCGGCAGGCCGCTGCCGGGGTGGGTGCCACCGCCGACGAGATACACGCCGTCGAGGTCCTCGAAGCGGTTGCGCGGGCGGAAGTGCAGCATCTGCGACAGGTTGTGCGCGAGGTTGAAGGTGGCGCCGCGATAGATGCGGAGGTCGTCCTCCCAGCCCTGCGGCGTCAGCACCTTCTCGAAGCGGATGCGGCTCTCGATGTCGGGGATGCCGATGCGCTTCAGCCGCTCCAGCGCCATGGCCCGGTAGCGCGGCGCCTCGGTCGCCCAGTCCACGCCCTCGCCCATGCGGTGACCGACAGGCACCAGCACATAGAGGGTGGAGTGGCCGGGCGGCGCGAGCGCCGGGTCGGTAACGCAGGCGTTCTGCACATAGAAGCTGGGATTGGTCGGCGCCTTGCCGGCCTCGATCTCCGCCAGGTTGCGGCGGTAATCCTCGGCCAGGTAGACGGTGTGGTGAGCGAGGTCCGGCAGGGTGCCCTCGATGCCGAGATAGAGCATGAAGGTGCTGCAGGAGAACCGCTTCTTGGCGATGCGCTTGTCGGTCCAGCGCTTGCGGATGGTGTCGGGCACCAGTCGCTTCATGGTCTCCGCGAAGTCCGCGTTGATCACCAGGGCGTCGTAATGCTGGTCGCCGTTCCTGGTCCGGACGCCCTTGGCCCGTCGGTCCTGGAACAGCACTTCCTCCACCGGGTCCGCCAGCTCGATCCGGGCACCCATGTCCCGCGCGACGCGGGCCATCGCCGCCATCACGGCACCGGTGCCGCCGCGCGGGTGATAGACGCCGTATTCGTATTCCATGAATGACAGGATGGTGAACAGGCTGGGGCAGCGGAACGGCGACATGCCGAGGTACTTGCTCTGGAAGCTGAAGGCCAGGCGGACCCGCTCATCCTTGAAGTAGCTGCCCAGATCCTGGTCCACGCTGCGATGCGGGCGCAGCTTGCCCAGGCTCCGCATCACGTCTGGCCGTATCAGGTCGCGCAGCGAGTTGAAGGCGTTTTCCAGCACCGGACGGAACAGCGCCAGCTTGGCGCGGTTGTCCGCCATGAAGCGCGGCAGCGCGGCAGCGTCGGAGGGGGAGAAGCGGGCGATCTCGGCGGCCATCCGTTCCATGTCGCCGGTGGCGTGCATCTCGCCGCCGCCCTCGAAGATCAGGTGGTACTGCGGATCAAGCCGCATCAGCTCGACCTCATCCTCCAGCCGGCGCCCGCAGGCGGCGAAGATATCCGCCAGCACGCGCGGATACAGGAAGAAGGTCGGCCCCATGTCGAACCGGAAGGTGCCCTGGTCAGTGGGCGCGGTGATGGTGCTGGACCGTCCGCCCAGCTGCGGCCGGGCCTCGTGCACCGTCACGTCGATGCCGGCCTTCGCCAGCAACATGGCGGCAGCCAGGCCGCCTGGCCCGGCACCGATGATCCCTACACGTTTGGTCATGCCCCATGCTCGATCATGCGAGGGTCTGCTTGGGCGATCGATGAAACGGCATAAGCAACCCTAGCCTCTCTCTCAGTATGCGAACAGGTCCATGAGCAGGTGGGGGCATGAACGATCTTGTCATCCCACAACGCTGCATCGCCGCATGATGCCGAAGCCGTGACGGGATCATCGGGGCCGCCTGGGTTAACCTTGGCCCCCTTTCACAGGCAGGAACATCCCATGGACGACATCAAGACCGCGGCGGCCAAGCTGCATGAGGAGACCGCACACCAGCTCGAGATCGCGGCGAAGATGCACCACGACGCGGCCAAGCACACGGCGTCCGGCAATTTCGAGAAGGCGCAGGACCTCGCGACCTCTGCCGCCGAGGCCGACACCGTGGCCAACCGCCATGCGATGGAGGCGGTGGACCTGTATCGCCACCAGGCGGAGGACGTGGCCAAGCAAAAGGCCGAGCTTGCCGCGGAAGATGCCGCCCGGGTGAAGAAGCACGAGGCGAAGCTCGCCGAAAAGGGCTGAGCGTCCCATTGCGCCCGCCCCGGGCTTCCCCGGGGCGGGCGCTTGGTGTCCGGCGTCAGCGAACGTGGCGCAGCGACCAGAAGTGTTCGCAGGCGGCGCTGCTGATGGTGAACTCCAGCGTACCGTCCCGTAGCTGTCCATCGATGGTGCCGACGCCGTCCGAGCCCTGCAGCCTGCCGTCGCTTTGCACCGTCGCCGAAAGCTGCACCCGCGCCGGGGTGGAGCGGGCGGTGCTGCGGTTGCCGGAGTAGGCCAGCGTGACGGTGCCGTTCTCCAGGTCATAGACCCGTGGGCCGCTGCGCGGGCAGGCGCGGTCGCCGCGCACCAGGCGGGCGGTGCCGCGATACCGTCCATCGGTGCCGGGTGGCGGTGCCTGCGGCGTCAGCACAATCCCCGCCGGCCGGGGCGCGCAGGCGCCCAGGCCGCCCAACACCACCAGCAGGCTCAGCAGCGTGGCCCGGCCGCGCATCGCCATCACGCGACGATATCGGCGCCGGCGAAGAAGAAAGCGATCTCGGCCGCGGCGGCTTCCGGGCTGTCGGAGCCGTGCACGCTGTTGGCCTCGATGCTCTCGGCAAACATCTTGCGGATCGTGCCCTCGTCGGCGTTGGCCGGGTTGGTGGCGCCCATCAGCTTGCGGTTCAGCGCGATGGCGTCGGGGCCTTCAAGCACCTGCACCACGACGGGGCCGCTGGTCATGAAGGAAACGAGGTCGCGGAAAAAGCCGCGCTCCCTGTGGGCGCCATAGAAGCTTTCGGCCTGCGCCGTGCTGAGCTGGACGCGGCGCTGGGCCACGATGCGGAGGCCATTCTGCTCGAACACGGCGTTGATCTTGCCGGTGAGGTTCCGCTTGGTGGCATCGGGCTTGAGGATGCTGAAGGTGCGTTCGGTGGCCATGGGGGTGTCCTTGGGCAAATCGTGAAGGTGGCGGGCGTGTAGGCCAAGGGCGGCTTCGGGGCAAGTTTGTCAGGGTGGATGCCCGCTTGTGCCGCATGCCGCCGACCGCGTATCTCGCGGCCATGAGCCTCCTCGTCATCGACCACGTGACGCTGCGCATCGCCGGGCGCACCCTGCTGGACCAGGCGGAGCTGCGAGTGGACCCGGGCCGCCGCATCGGCCTGGTGGGGCGCAACGGTGCCGGCAAGAGCACCTTGCTCAAGGCCATCGCCGGGGAGATTGCCGTGGATGGCGGCGAGATCCGCCTGAACAGCCGCGCCCGCCTGGCGCAGGTGCGGCAGGAAGCGCCGGCCGGACCTGCCTCGTTGCTCGACACGGTGCTGGCCGCGGACACGGAACGCCTGGCACTGCTGTCCGAACGCGAGACCGCGGAACCGCTGCGCCTGGCCGAGGTGCATGAGCGCCTGCGCGCCATCCAGGCCGATGCCGCCCCGGCCCGGGCCGCGACCATCCTGGCCGGGCTCGGCTTCGATGGCGCGCAGCAGGCCCGGCCGGTGGACAGCTTCTCCGGCGGCTGGCGCATGCGGGTGGCGCTGGCGGCAGCCCTGTTCGCCGCTCCCGACCTGCTGCTGCTGGACGAACCCACCAACCATCTGGACCTGGAGGCGACGCTGTGGCTGGAAGGCTGGCTCGCCCGCTTCCCCGGCGCCTGCCTGATCGTCAGCCACGACCGCGGCCTGCTGGACCGGGCGGTGCAGGCCATCGCACATCTGGACCGCCAGAAGATCACGCTGACCCCCGGCGGCTACGACGAGTTCGTGCGCATCCGCACCGAGCACGCCATGCAGCACGCCCGCGCGGCGGAGCGGATCGCGGCGCAGCGGGCGCACATGCAGGCCTTCGTCGACCGCTTCCGCGCCCAGGCCACCAAGGCCCGGCAGGCGCAGTCCCGCATCAAGGCGCTGGAGCGGATGCCGGCGCTGGACACGGTGGTGGAGGACGCGCCCAGCCGGTTCCAGTTCCCGATACCCGCCCGGCTCGCGCCGCCCATCCTGGTGCTGGAGCGTGTGGCGGTGGGCTACGGCACCACGAAGGTGCTGCAGAACATCAATCTGAGCATGGAGCCCGACGACCGCATCGCCCTGCTGGGGGCCAACGGCAACGGCAAGAGCACGCTGGCCAAGCTGGTGGCGGGGCGGATGGAGCCGCTGGCCGGCGAGATGCGCCGGGCCAAGGGCCTGCGGGTGGGGTATTTCGCGCAGCACCAGAGCGAGGAGCTGGTGATGACGGAGACGCCGGTCGATCACATGGCCCGCGCCCTGCCGAAGGCGCTGCCGCCGCAGGTGCGAAGCCAGCTGGCGCGGTTCGGCCTGGACGCGGACCGGGCCGACAGCAAGGTCGCGGCGCTCTCGGGCGGCGAGAAGGCCCGGCTGCTGCTGGCGCTGGCCACACGGGACGCGCCGCAACTGCTGATCCTGGACGAGCCGACCAACCATCTGGACATCGACGCGCGGGAGGCGCTGGTGCGGGCGCTGGCGGATTTCGAGGGCGCGGTGCTGCTGATCACGCATGATCCGCACCTGGTGGAGCTGGTGGCGGACCGGTTGTGGCTGGTGGCCGACGGCACCGCCAGGCCCTATGACGGCGACATGGACGAATACCGCACCCTGCTGTCCGAGCGGGCGCGCGGCCCGGCGCGGGTGGAGGCCGGGCCGAACCGCCGGGATGAACGGCGGGAGCGGGCGGAGGCGCGGGTGCAGACCGCCCCCCTGCGCCGCCGGATCCGGGATGCCGAGGCGCGCATCGCCAAGCTCACGGCCGAGCGCGCGAGGATCGAGGCGAAGCTCGCCGATCCGGCCCTGTATGCCGCGGGCCGCGGTGCCGAGGTGACGGCGGCGCAGCAGCGGCTGGCCGCCCTGGGGCGCGAACAGGGCGTGGAAGAGACGGCGTGGCTGGAGGCCGAGGCGGCGCTGGAGGCGGCGCTGGACCCTGCGGTGTGAACAGCTTTCCCGCCGTGCTGGTTCGGCGTGGAGGTGCATGACCTCGCCATTCACGTTTCATTCGTGATCAGCGGCTACCCTCTCGCCGGAGGCTGGCGCGCTTGTCTCTGCGGCTTTGTCCGACTACCAGGGTGCGGGCCGTTCCCCGGGGATTTCTCGCGCGGCGGCTTGATTTTGATACGATGCCGGCAGCATTCAGCAGCTTAGCAAAAGGCGACCCTTGGTGATTCGTAAAGCAGCGATCCTGGCCGGCGGCTACGGCACACGCCTGATGGAAGAGACCGATACGCGGCCGAAGCCGATGGTCGAGATCGGCGGCAAGCCGATGCTGTGGCACATCATGAAGCAGTATTCGGCCCACGGCATTAACGAGTTCGTCATCTGCCTGGGCTATAAGGGCTACGTCATCAAGGAGTATTTCGCCAACTACTACCTGCACATGGCGGACGTCACCATCGACCTGGCGCGCAACGGCATGGAGGTGCATCGCGGCAGTGCGGAGCCCTGGAAGGTCACGCTCGTCGATACCGGGCCCGGCACCATGACGGGCGGCCGGCTGAAGCGGGTGCGGGACTTCATCGGCAACGAAGCCTTCTGCATGACCTATGGCGATGCCGTCAGCACGGTGGACATCACCGCCTCCATCGCGTTCCACCAGGCGCATGGCAAGCTGGCGACCGTGACGGCGGTGCACCCTCCGGCCCGGTTCGGCTCGCTGGACCTGGACGGCACGGCGGTGCGCGGCTTCCGCGAGAAGCCGATCGGCGAGACGCTGATCAACGGCGGCTTCTTCGTGCTGGAGCCCGGCGTGCTGGACCTGATCGACGGCGACCAGACCACCTGGGAGCGGGAGCCGATGGAACGCCTGGCCGCCTCGGGCAACCTGCACGCCTATCGGCATGACGGGTTCTGGCAGCCGATGGACACGCTGCGGGAGAAGCGCGTCCTCGAGGAACTCTGGGCCTCGGGCGAGGCCCCGTGGAAGACCGCGACGCCGTGAGCGACGGCCGCAAGCCGGACCCGGCGGTCTGGGCCGGACGCCGGGTCTTCCTGACCGGACACACTGGCTTCAAGGGCGGCTGGCTCGCCTGTTGGCTGCGGCACATGGGCGCCGAGGTGACCGGCTATGCCCTTGCGCCGGACGCCGACAGCCTCGGCGCAGCGCTCGATATCGGTGCCATGATCCCCGGCCAGTTCGGCGACCTGCGGGACGCCGCCGCCCTGTGCGCCGCCATGCAGGCGGCAGCGCCCGAGATGGTGTTCCACCTGGCGGCCCAGCCCCTGGTGCGCCGCTCCTATGCCGACCCGATCGAGACTTTCGCGGTGAACGTGATGGGCACCGCGAACCTGCTGCAGGCGGTGCGGGCGACACAATCGGTCAAAGCCGTGCTCAGCGTGACGACAGACAAGGTTTATGAGAACCGCGAATGGGCCTGGCCCTACCGCGAGACCGACAGCCTGGGCGGCCACGACCCCTACAGCGCCAGCAAGGCGGCGGCCGAGCTGGTCACCGCGTCCTGGCGCCGCTCCTTCCTGGCCGAAGCCGGGGTGGCGGTGGCCACGGCGCGCGCCGGCAATGTGGTGGGCGGCGGCGACTGGGCGGCGGACCGGCTGGTGCCGGACTGCGTGCGGGCGTTTGCCGCCGGCCGCCAGGTCCGTATCCGCAACCCGGCGGCCACCCGGCCCTGGCAGCACGTGCTGGATCCGCTGTGCGGCTATCTGCTGCTGGGGGAGAGCCTGCTGCGCGGGCCGGACCATGCCGAGGCGTGGAACTTCGGCCCGGGCCTCGATGACGTGCGCCCGGTCACTGACGTGGTGGGGCTGCTGGCCGAGGCCTGGGGCGAGGGTGCGTCCTGGGCGCTGGATGATGATGCGCATCCGCATGAGGCCGGGTTGCTGGCGGTGGATGCGGCGCGCGCGCGGGCGAAGCTCGGCTGGCGGCCCGCCCTGCCGCTGGGCCGCGGCCTGGCCTGGACCGCCGACTGGTACAAACGTCACCTGAGGGGCGAGGCCGCCCGGCGCCTCGTGCTGGACGACATCGAACGATACGCCGCTGGAGCTGCTGCATGACCGATCCCGTTCCGACCAGCCGGCCCTGCCGGTTCTGCGGCAGCCACCTGTCCGAAACCTTCGCCGACCTTGGCATGTCGCCGCTGTCCAACTCGTTCATCCCGCCGGAGCGGGCGCGGTCGATGGAGCCGACCTACCCGCTGCACGCCTGGGTCTGCAGCGAGTGCCGCCTGGTGCAGCTGGAGGAGTTCGAGAGCCCCGAGCACATCTTCAGCGACTACCTGTATTTCTCGTCGTTCTCCGAAAGCTGGCTGCGGCATGCCGAGGCCTATGCGGATGCGATGATCGCGCGGTTCGGTCTCGGCGCTGAGTCCAGGATCGTCGAGATCGCCAGCAATGACGGCTATCTGCTGCAGTGGTTCCTGAAGCGCGGCTGCCAGGTGCTGGGTGTGGAGCCGGCAGCCAACGTCGCCAAGGTGGCGGTGGAGCGGGGCATCCCGAGCGAGGTCGCGTTCTTCGGCGTCGCCACGGCGCAGCGCCTGAAGGCCCAGGGCCACGCGGCGGATCAGATGGCGGCGAACAACGTGCTGGCCCATGTGCCGGACCTCAAGGACTTCGTGGGCGGCTTCGCGGTGCTGCTGAAGCCCGAGGGCGTCGCCACCTTCGAGTTCCCGCACCTGCTGCGCCAGATGCAGGAGAACCAGTTCGACACCATCTATCACGAGCATTTCTCGTACCTGTCGCTGCACGTGGTGCAGCGCATCCTGGCCGGGCAGGGCCTGCGGGTGTTCGACATCACCGAGCTGCCGACCCATGGCGGCAGCCTGCGCGTGTTCGCCTGCCACCAGGGCGCCAGCCATGTCGAGCACCCCGCCGTGGCGCAAGTGCTGGCCGAGGAGGCGGCCTTCGGGCTGGAGAGTGCGGAGGCCTATCGCGCCTTCGCCAGGCAGGTGGTGGACGTGAAGGCCGGGCTGCTGCGCTTCCTGCTGGATGCGCGGGATGCCGGCAAGTCCGTGGTGGCCTATGGGGCGCCGGCCAAGGGCAACACCCTGCTGAACTATTGTGGCGTCGGGCCTGACCTGGTGCGCTTCACGGTGGACCGCAGCCCCTACAAGCAGGGCACACTGCTGCCCGGCGTGCGCATCCCGGTCCGCGCGCCCGAGGCCATCCTGGAGGCGAAGCCCGACTACGTGCTGATCCTGCCGTGGAATCTCAGGGACGAGATCATCGGCCAGATGGCGGCGGTGCGCGGCTGGGGCGGCAGGTTCGTGGTGCCGATCCCGTCGCTCCAGGTCCTCTGATGCGCTTCCAGCCGCTTGCGCTGGAGGGGGTGTGGCTGATCCGGCCGGAGCGGCGGCGCGACGAGCGCGGGTATTTCGTGCGGACCTTCTGCGAGGAGGAGTTCGCCGCCCACGGCCTGCCGCGGCACTTCCCGCAGTGCAACGCCTCGTTCAACCAGCGCCGCGGCACCCTGCGCGGGCTGCACTGGCAGGAGCCGCCGCAGCCCGACGGCAAGCTGGTCCGCTGCGTGCGGGGCGCGGTGATGGATGTGGCGGTCGACGTGCGGCCGGGTTCGCCGACGCGGGGGCGATGGGTGAGCGCGACGCTGTCGTCCGCGAACGGCGATGCCATCTACATCCCGGCCGGCTTCGCGCACGGATTCCAGACGCTGGAGGATGACAGCGAGCTGTTCTACCAGATGACCGTGCCCTATCGCGCCGATCTCTCCCGCGGCCTGCGCTGGGATGACCCGGCCTTTGGCATCGACTGGCCCCTGCCCAACCCCACCTTGTCGGTCCGCGATACCCAGTGGCCGGCGTTCGCTGTATGACATTGGTTCAGGTGTTGATCGCCCAGCCGCTGCACGCCACGTCGTGCGGCCCCGGACGTGCGGTCAACGGAACGGGACGGAGACCCTGATGCACCGCCTTTCGCTCTGTGTTGCCGTTGCCGCCCTCGTCATCTCGATGCGGGGCGAGGCCGTGTTCGCCCAGACTGCCCCGAATGCCGCCCCTGTCCCGGCCTCGATGGGCGCGCAGCCGGCGGCGGAGGACGCGTTCCTGCGTGCGGTGGAGGAGGGGCGGCAGACCTTCAGCAACGGCGTGAACGACATGGTGCGGGGCGTGGCCCGGCCGAAGCGGGCGGAGGCGCTGTGCCGGGCCGTGCCGCGCGGGCGGATCGAGAACTGGATCGGCAAGATGGCCGTGCTGACCTCGAGCCCCGGCGGCCGCGGCGTGGTGGGGATCGAGGTGGCGCCCAAGGTGGTGATCGCCACCAACCGCACCGATGCCGCCGACGACCGCGACAAGACGCTGATCGACCCGCGCAGCCCGCTGTTCGCCGCCGCCTCCGCGCTGGCGGTGGGCGACCGGGTGCAGTTCAGCGGCACCTTCATCGGCGGCTCCGACGACTGCTTCAAGGAGATCGGCAAGGACGTGAAGGCGTCGCTGACCGAGCCCGAGTTCGTGTTCCGGCTGGACGCCATCAAGAAGGTCGTGCCGCCCCCGGCCAGCGCGGTGCTGAGCGGGCAGGCGGCGCCGATGAGCATCGCGCAGTCCAGCGACTTCGTGCGGGATTCCGTGGATACCATCGCGGCGGCGGCCGTATGCGGGGCGGAGAACCGGCGGGTGTTCGGCATCGTCATCAAGCTGCTGATTCGCGCGACGGCCGGGCAATCCCCGGAGCAGCGGGACGCGCTGATCAGCCTGATGTTCAGCACGCCCAGCGCGCAGACCCAGGTGAAGGAGGATTGCGATGCCCGGCTCTCGGCCCTGGACCGGCTTGAGGGTGAGGTGTCCTGAGCGATGAACGGCCTGCATGACCTGATCGCCCTGGCCCCCTCGCGCATCGTCTCCGTCACGCGCGCGGCCTTCGCCACGCCGGGGACGGACCTGCTGTGCTTCGGCGAGAGCGACCAGTCCGCCCCGGCCGGCGCCGCCCAGGCCGCCCGGGCCGCGCTGGCGGAGGGCGATGCGCTGTATCCGGATGTGCGGGGCGTCGTGGCCCTGCGCGTCGCCCTGGCCGAGTACCTCACGGCGCTGCACGCGAAGCCGGTGGCGGAGGGCCGGGTGCAGGTCACCGCCTCCGGCATGGCGGCGGTCAGCGTGGCGCTGCAGAGCGTGGTGCGGGCCGGGGATCGCGTGGTGCTGCACGGCCCGGCCTGGCCCAACACCGAGAACGCCGCCCTGTTGCGGGGTGCCACCGTGGAGTACCTGCCGCTCGATCCGCTGCCCTCGGGCGGCTTCAGGATGGATCTGGCCCGGCTCGCCGGCCTGGTGCGCGGGGCGCGGGCCTTCGTGCTGAACTCCCCCAACAACCCCACCGGCTGGACCGCGACGCGGGCGGAGGTGACGGCGATCCTAAAGATGTGCCGGGCCGAGGGGGCGTGGCTGATCTCGGACGAGGTGTATTCCCGCCTGGTGTATGACGGCAGCCCGGCCGCGCCCTCCGTGCTGGACGTGGCGGAGCCGGAGGACCGGGTGATGGTCTGCAACAGCTTCAGCAAGACCTGGGCGATGACCGGCTGGCGGCTCGGCTGGATCGTGCTGCCGGAAGGCGCGCGGGACCGGGTGACGGAGGTGGTCGAGGTGACGCATTCCGGCACCTCCCCCTTCGCGCAGGCCGGCGCGCTGGCGGCGGTGGCGGACCAGGGCTTCATCCCGCGGTTCCAGGCGCATTGCGCCGAGGGGCGGCGGCTGGCGATGGAGGGCCTGGCGGGGCTGAACGGCATTCGCGTCGCGGCACCGGATGGCGCTTTCTACGCCTTCATCGGGGTGGATGGACTGAAGGACAGCATGGCCCTGGCGTTGCGCCTGGTGGCGGAGCACGGGGTTGCGGTGGCACCCGGCAGCGCCTTCGGGCCCGGCGGTGAGGGCTCGCTGCGGCTGTGCTTCGCGCATTCGCCGGTACCGCTGGCCCGGGCGATGCAGAAGCTGCGGGCGGGCCTGCAGGCGCGATGACTGCGCCCACGGCCCCGGGATCGGCCCCGGCATCGGCCGCACGCGCCTGCGCCCTGTGCGGTGCCCCGGCCCGGCCGCCGTTCCAGGCGCCGCCGCCCGAACTGGCGCCTGATCTCGATCTGCGGCCCGGCGAGCCCACCCGCTCCACCCTGCCGCGCTGGGTCGCCACCTGCCGCGGCTGCGGCCTCTCGGCGCCGGACCTGGTGGACCCGCCGGCCAAGGCGCGGGCGACGATGGACACGCCGGAATATCAGGCGCTTGCCGGGCCGGAGCGCGGCTTCCTGCGCTACGCCATGCTGTGCGAGGCGGCGGATGATCCGGCGGAAGCAGCCGGCGCGCTGCTGCAGGCGGCCTGGATGCGCGATGATGCCGGGACGGATGCGACGGCCTTGCGGCGCCGGGCCGCGGCGCTATGGGGGGGCGGCGCGACCATGCAGGATGCGCTGCGCGTGGTGGATGTGCTGCGCCGCGCCGGGGATCAGGGTGGCGCGGCGGCGCAGGCCGGGCGGCTGCTCGCCCGGCCCGGCCTCGATGAGACGGATCGCGCGGTGCTCACCTATCAGCAGGGCCTGATCGCGGCGGGGGACACGGCGCGGCACCTGATGTCCAGCGTGCTGCGGCCCCCGGCGCAGCGGCCGCATGTGACGCATGGGCGGATGGACAAGCCGGAGAAGCCCGGCTTCTGGCAAAGGCTGGTGGGGCGGTGAGCCTGGAGGTCGCGAGCCTGGAGACCGCCTTGCGCCAGGCGCTGGACGGCAAGGCGAAGCCGCTGGGCTCGCTGGGCCGGCTGGAGGATCTGGCGGTGCAGCTGGGGCTGCTGCAGGACACGTTGCACCCGGTGGTGACGGACCCGGTGGTGCTGGTGTTCGCCGGTGACCATGGGGCGGTGGCCTCCGGGATTTCGGCCTATCCGTCCACCGTCACGGCGGCGATGGTGGGGGCCTATCTCGGCGGCACGGCGGCGATCAACCTGTTCGCGCGGCAGGCCGGGGCGCGGCTGCTGGTGGTGGATGCCGGGGTCGCCGCGGTGCTGGCGCCGGGTCCGGGTCTGCTCGCCCTGAAAGTGGCGCCTGGCACGCAGGACTGGACGCAGGGCGCGGCGATGACGCTGGCGCAGGCGGACCTGGCGATGGCGCGGGCCGCGGCGGCGGTGGACACGTTGGCGGATGCCGGCACCACGGTGCTGGCGCTGGGGGAGATGGGGATCGGCAACACCGCCAGCGCCGCGCTGCTGGTGCACAAGGCGGCGGGGCTGCCGCTGCATGTGGGCGCCGGGGCCGGGCTGGATGCGCCGGGCCTGGTGCGCAAGCGGGCGGTGGTGCAGGCGGGTGCGGATCGCACGGCGGCGCGGCTGGCGCCGGTGGCGGCGCTGGCCGAATACGGCGGGTTCGAGATCGCGATGCTGGTGGGCGCCATCCTGCGCGCGGCGGAGCGGCGGGTCTGCGTAGTGGTGGATGGGGTGATCGTCACGGCGGCGGCGGTGCTGGCGGTGGCGATGCAGCCGGGGTGCCGCGCGGCCTGCGTGTTCGCGCATCGCTCGGCGGAGCCGGGTCACGCGGCCATGCTGGCGCATCTGGGGGCGGAGCCGCTGCTGGATCTCGGGCTGCGGCTGGGCGAGGGGACCGGGGCGGCGCTGGCCCTGCCGCTGCTGCGGGCCGCCTGTTCCGTGCTGGATGGCATGGCCGACCTGCGCGACCTGGTGTGATGGGCCGCCGATGTTAGCCGGGCAGATGCGGCTGCTGCTGGTGGCCGTTCAGGCGCTCACCCGGCTGCCGGTGCGGGTGGCGTATCGGGATGGCGACCTTCGGCTTGCGGCCCGCTACTTCCCGCTCGTGGGGGCCGGTGTGGGGCTGGTGGCGGCGCTGGTCTTCGTGGGCGCGGCGCAGGGTCTGCCGGGCTGGGTGGCGGCGGTGCTGTCGCTGGCGGCGACGCTGCTGCTGACCGGGGCGCTGCACGAGGACGGCCTGGCGGATTGCTGCGACGGGCTGCTCGGCGGGCGCACCCCGGCCGATGCGCTGCGCATCATGCGGGACAGCCGGATCGGCGCCTATGGCACGCTGGGCCTGGTGGTGGTGACGGGCGCCAAGCTGGGTTGCGTGGCCGGCCTGGCGGACCCCTGGGCGCTGGTGGCGGCGCATGCGGTCAGCCGGGGCTGGATGGCGGCGCTGCCGGCGGTGCTGCCCTATGCGCGCACACACGGGATGGCGGCGGGTGTCGCGGCACCGGGATGGTTCGAGCTGGTGGTGGCCGGTGTGTCCGGGCTGGCGGCGCTGCTGCTGCTGGGGCCGCGGGCCGGGGCGGCGCTGGGCTTGTCGGGCCTGGTTGCGGTCGCGGTGGCGCTGTATGCGCGGCGGCGGATCGGCGGCTACACCGGAGACGTGCTGGGTGCCGCGCAGCAGGTGACGGAGGTGGCGGTGCTGGTGGCGGTGCTGTGGCACGCGGGCTGATCCTCGCGGCCCGGCATCCGCGGCCGCTGGTGCCGAGGCGCATCTGCTATGGCCGCACCGACGTGCCGCTGGCGGAAGCCGCGGCGCGCGGGGCGCAGGCCCTGATCTCGGCCATCGCGGAGCCGATCGAGCGGATCGTCAGCAGCCCGGCCATCCGCGCCGTGTCCGTCGCCCGCGCCGTCGCTGCCGCCACCGGGGCGCCGCTGCATGTGGATGACCGGTTGCAGGAGATGGACTTCGCGGCGTGGGAGACCCGGCTGTGGTCCGCCCTGCCGCGCGCCGAGATCGACGCCTGGGCCGCGGACCCGCTGGGCTACCGGCCCGGCGGCGGGGAGAGTGTCACGCAGGTGCTGACGCGGGTGCGGCGGGCCTGGACCGGGATTGCGAGTTCGGCGGACACCACGCTGGTGGTGACGCATGCCGGGCCGATCCGCTGCCTGCTGCATGTGGCGCGCGGCGTGCCGATGCTGGAGGCGATCCAGGCCAGCATCGGCTTCGGCGCGGTCGAGCGGTTCGAGCCGCGAGGCTACAAACCGCAGGAGCCGTGGTGGTAGCCTAAGCGGGCGTTGCTCAGGCGGGGCGATGGACGACGCAGAGCTTGTTGCCGTCCGGGTCCCGCAGGTAGGCGAGATAGACGCTGCCGCGCAGGCCCGGCGGGTCCTCGCAGGTGGTGCCGCCATTCTCGGTGCCGGCCTTGTGCCAGGCGTCGCCCTGCTCGGTGCTGGCGGCCTTGAAGCCGACGGTGCCGCCATTGGCGCCGCTGGCGGGCTGGCCGTTCAGCGGCTTGCTGATCATGAGGGTGCCGCCATCGTTCTTGTAGATCAGGCGGCCCTTGGAATCGGTGGTGCCGGGCGCGGCGCCCAGGGCGGCGAGGGTGGCGTCGTAGAAGGCCTTGGACTTGGCGATGTCGCTGCTGCCCAGCATGACGTGGTTGTACATCGGTCGTTCTCCCTTGGAGGCACCGGCTTACCCCATTGCCGCGATCACGGCCACAGCCAGGCCGCCCCGCGCACGCCGCTGCTGTCGCCGTGGCGGTTGCGCAGCACCGGGGTCGCGGTCACGTCGCTGAACACGTGGCGCTGCATCAGGCGGGGCACCTGGTCGTAGAGGTGGTCCATGTTGCTGAGGCCGCCGCCCAGCACGATCACGTCGGGGTCCAGCACGTTCATGATGACGGCGAGGCCGCGGGCCAGGCGGTCCGCGTGACGGTCCAGCGCGGCCCGGGCCAGGGCGTCCCCGGCGGCGGCGCGGGCCGGGAGTTCGGCGGCGACCGGGGCGTCGCAGCTGCGGGCCAGACCGGGGCCGGCGAGATACAGCTCCAGGCACCCATGCTGCCCGCACCAGCAGGGCGGCAGCGGCAGCTCGTCCGGCCGCGGCCAGGGCAGCGGCGTGTGGCCCCACTCGCCCGCGATGCGGTTGCGGCCCGGCAGCACCCGGCCATCCACCACGATGCCGCCGCCGCAGCCCGTCCCGATGATGACGCCGAACACGCAGCGGTGCCCGGCGCCTGCGCCATCCGCCGCCTCGCTCAGCGCGAAGCAGTTGGCGTCGTTCTCGATGCGCACGGGGCGGGACAGGGCGGCGGCCAGGTCACGGTCCAGCGCCTGGCCGATCAGCACCCGGGTGTTGGCGTTCTTCACCAGGCCGGTGGCCGGGCTGACGGTGCCGGGGATGCCGAGGCCGACGCTGGCGGGCTGGTCCAGCCCTGCCTCCGCCGCCGCCACCAGCCCGGCGATTGCGGCGATGATGCCGGGATAGCCGGACGGCGTGGGGGTGCGCTGGCGCCAGGCGATGCTGCCATCCGGGGCCAGGCGGGCCGCCTCGATCTTGGTGCCGCCGAGGTCTATGCCGATGCGCTGCTGCATGGCGCTGCGTAGCCCGGCCGGCTCACTTGCTCAAGCCGGGGCAATCGGGGGAGACTGCCGGGATGAGCGAGACCCTTCTGGACGTCCAGGGCATGTCCTGCCCGCTGCCCGTGCTGCGCGCGAACCGGGCGTTGCGCGGGATGCAGCCCGGCGAGCGGCTGCGGGTTCTGGCGACCGACCGCGCCGCCGTGGCGGATTTCCGCGCCTTCTGCGCCGAGACCGGGCACGCGCTGGTGGCGCAGGGCGAGGAGCAGGGGGTGTTCAGCTTCACCATCCGCAAGGCGGAGCCGAAGGAATGACGGTCGCGCTGTTCACCCATCCGGCCGGGCTGGCGCACGACACCGGGCCGGGCCACCCGGAATGCCCGGACCGGCTGCGCGTGGTGCTGCGGGCGCTGGAGCATCCGGATTTCGTGCCGCTGCTGCGGGAGCAGGCCCCGCTGGCGACGCGGGACCAGCTGGCGCTGGCGCACCCCGCCGCCTACGTGGACGCGATGCTGGCGATCCGCCCGGCGCCCGGCGAGTTCGTGCGGATCGATGGTGACACGCTGGTGAGCCATGGCAGCCCCGATGCCATCCTGCGGGCCGCCGGGGGTGCGGCGGCGGCGGTGGATGCGGTCATGGAGGGCTGGGCGCGGGCGGCGTTCGTGGCGATGCGTCCGCCGGGCCATCATGCGGAGCGGGCGCAGGCGATGGGGTTCTGCTTCTTCGGCAACGTGGCGGTGGCGGCCTGCCATGCCCGGGCGCGCTGGGGGCTGCGGCGCATCGCGGTGGTGGATTTCGACGTGCATCACGGCAACGGGACGCAGGACATCTTCGAGAACGACCCCGACCTGTTCTACGCGAGCAGCCATCAGTCGCCGTGCTTCCCCGGCACCGGGGCGGCATCGGAGCGCGGTGTCGCCGGCAACATCGTCAACCTGCCGCTGCCGCCCGGCACCGGCAGCGCGGCGTTCCGCGCCGCCTGGGACGAGGTGGGGTTCCCGGCGCTGGAGTCGTTTGCGCCGGAGCTGCTGATCCTGTCCTCCGGCTTCGACGCGCACCGGGCCGATCCGCTGGCGGAGCTGCGGCTCGATACCGCGGATTTCGGCTGGATGACCGACCGGCTGCTGGCGATCGCGGACCGCTGCTGCCCCGGCCGTGTCGTCTCCGTGCTGGAGGGCGGTTATGACCTCGATGCCCTCGCCGCCTCCGCCGCCTTGCACGTGCGCCGCCTGATGCGGCAATAGGGGCTCGGATTTCGGGAGGGCAGGAATGTCCGATACCATTGCGGCGCTGTCCTTCGAGGACGCGCTGGGCGAGTTGGAGAAGATCGTGCGCGGATTGGAGGGCGGACAGCAGAAGCTGGAGGACGCCATCACCTGCTATGAGCGCGGTGCGGCGCTGCGCCGTCACTGCGAGGCCAAGCTGGCCGAGGCCGAGGCGCGGGTGCAGGCGATCGTCGAGCGGGCCGATGGCTCGCTGGCGCTGAAGGCGATGGAGCCATGAGCGTGATGCAGGCCACCCGCATCGACGTGCCCGGCGCCCTGGCGCAGCACGGCGCCGCTGTGGAGCAGGCGATCGACGCGCTGCTGCCGCTGCCGGAGGGGCATGAGCGCCCGCTGCTGGACGCGATGCGCTACGCCACGCTGGGCGGCGGCAAGCGGCTGCGCGGCTTTCTGGTGATGGAAGTCGCCGGGCTGTTCGGGGTGGAGACCGCCAGCGCCGCGCGGGTCGCGGCCTCCGTGGAGATGCTGCACGCCTATTCGCTGGTGCATGACGACCTGCCGGCGATGGATGACGACGACCTGCGCCGGGGCAAGCCCTCGACGCACAAGCAGTTCGACGAGGCGACCGCCATTCTGGCCGGCGATGCGCTGCAGTGCCGGGCCTTCGAGGTGCTGGCGGAGGCGGAGACGCATGCGGACCCGCTGGCGCGGTGCGAGCTGGTGGCGGCCCTGGCGCTGGCAAGCGGCGCGCGCGGCATGGCGGGCGGGCAGATGATCGACATGGCCACCGAGGGCCAGGCGCTGACCGCGGCCGAGGTGGGCCGGCTGCAGGCGCTGAAGACCGGGCGGCTGATCCAGTACAGCGCCGAGGCCGGGGCCATCCTGGGCCGCGCCCCGGCCGCGGTGCGGGTTCAGGTGGCGGCGTATGGGCGGGACCTGGGCGCGGCGTTCCAGATTGCCGATGACGTGCTGGATGCCGTGGGCACCACCGAGGGCATCGGCAAGACCGCGGGCAAGGACGAGGCAGCGGGCAAGGCGACGCTGATCGCGCTGCTGGGCGTGGACCGGGCCCGGGCGCAGGCGGAGATGCTGGCGGAGCAGGCGGCGGCGCACCTGTCCGGGTTCGGGCCGGAGGCGGACCGGCTGCGGGCGCTGGCGGCGTACGTCGTGCAGCGGCGGCACTGAAGACTTCGAAGCAGCGGGTCGACCAGGCGCTGGTCGATCGCGGGCTGGTGGAAAGCCGGACGCGGGCGCAGGCGCTGATCCTGGCCGGCAAGGTGTATTCGGGCGACCGGCGGGTGGCGAAGGCCGGCGACATGGTGCCGGAGGATGCACCGCTGGCCGTGAAGGGGCAGGACCATCCCTGGGCCTCGCGCGGCGGGTTGAAGCTGGACAAGGGGCTGTCCGAGTTCGGCCTGTCGCCGGCGGGGCGCGTGTGCCTGGATGTGGGGGCCAGCACGGGCGGGTTCACCAGCGTGCTGCTGCATTACGGGGCGGCGCGCGTCTATGCCGTGGATGTCGGGCACGGGCAGTTGGCGTGGTCGTTGCGTACGGACCCGCGGGTGCTGGTGCAGGAACGGATGAACGCCCGGCACCTGACCGTGGAGCAGGTGCCGGAGCCGGTGGGGGCGCTGGTGTGCGATGCGAGCTTCATCGGGCTGCAGACGGTGCTGCCGGCGGCCATCGGGCTGTGCGCCCCGGGCGCCTGGGCGGTGGCGCTGATCAAGCCGCAGTTCGAGGCCGGGCCGGGCCAGGTGGGCAAGGGCGGCGTGGTGCGTGACCCGGCGGTGCACGCGGCCGTGTGCGCGCGCATCCATGCCTGGTGGGCGGGGCTGCCGGGTTGGACCGTGCTGGGGATCACGGAAAGCCCGGTGCGGGGGCCGGAGGGCAACATCGAGTTCCTGATCGGCGCGACCCTCGCGTGAGGCTGGCGTGACCCTGTATGTTGGGACCGCGGCCTGGGGGATTCCGCGTGCGGTGGCGCATGCCTTCGGGCCCGGCGGCTCCAATCTGGAGCGCTACGCGACCCGGCTCCCGGCGGTGGAGATCAACACCACCTTCTATCGTCCGCATCGCCCCGCCACCTTCGCGCGCTGGGCGGCCAGCGTTCCGGCCAGGTTCCGGTTCGCGGTGAAGCTGCCACGGGCCATCACGCACGAGGCGCGGCTGGTCGCGGCCGATGCGGCGCTGTCGATGTTCCTCGAGCAGATCGCCGGGCTGGGCACCCGCATGGGGCCGTTGCTGGTGCAGCTGCCGCCCAGCCTGGTGTTCGACGCCGGTATCGCGGCCCGGTTCTTCGCGGCACTTCGGCTGGGACATGCCGGATTGGTGGCGTGCGAGCCCCGGCATCCCTCCTGGTTCACCGACGCCGCGGCGGCGATGCTGGTCGAGTGGCGCGTGGCCCGGGTCGCGGCCGATCCACCCCCGGTGCCCGCGGCAGCCCGGCCCGGCGGGTGGCCGGGGCTGGTGTATCACCGGTGGCACGGCGCGCCGAAACTCTACTGGTCCGACTACGGACCGACCGGCCTGCGGGCTATCGCGCAAATCATGGCGACCCCTCCGGCCGGGGCGGAGGCGTGGTGCATCTTCGACAACACCGCGGCCGGCGCGGCGACGGAGAACGCCCTGGCGGTGGCCGCGGTGCTGGGCCGGGGTTCGGATCCATGACGAGGCGGCGCGATACGGCGTGGTTCGCCTGCTCCGCCGGCAATCCGCTTCTTTTCGGCGCCGACGCGACGGAGACTGGCCGGAAGCCCAGGGCCTGATGGGCCACGTTCTATGCCCGCAGCTGCGCCAGGATGCCGGCGCTGTCGCCCATGCCCCAGTGCTCCGCGAGCTGTCCGTCCTGCACGCGGAAGATGTCGCAGGAGGTGAAGCGCAGGGCGCGGCCGGTGGGCGCCACACCGAAATAGGGGCCGCCATGGGTGCCGCTGTAGACGAAGCTGGCGGCGACCTGGTCCGCGGTGATCACGGACGCCTCGATCTCGATCCTCAGGTCCGGGATGCCGGCCAGGCGCGCGGCGAAGAAGCCGACCGTCAGCTCCTTCTGGGTGCGGCCCGGCGGCGGCGGCGGGGCGGCGGCGCTCGACTGGTGGTTCACGTAGCCGGGCGCGAACAGGGCGGCGAAGGCGGCCATGTCATGCGCGGTGAGGGTGGCGGCGAACTGCTCGATCAATTCGGCGGCAGCGGGCATGGCAGCGTGGGCGGCCGCGGGCGCGATCAGGCCGGCGGCACCGGTCAGGACAATGCGGCGTCTCATGGCTGGTTCCTTCAAGAAGCATGATTGTAGCACAGGCGGTTCACCGCCCGCGGATCGCCTAAACTTGATGCTGCGCGATGCCGCTGCGGAGGGAAGGTGCATGTGACGCCCGCACCACCCGTTTGGAGACCATCATGCCGACCTTTCAGCCGCCTCTTCCAGCCGCCCTGCTGCTCGGCGCCGCTCTGCTGGCCGGACCGGCCATGGCGCAGCGCAACGGTGACGTGCGCAACGGCCTCGACAACCAGCCGACCAAGGGCGAGGTGCGCAGCCGGGAGCGTGCGGCGGATGTGGCGCCGTCGCCGCAGGGCCAGGCGGCACAGACCGGCAAGGTGGACAGCATCTACAAGGACCTGATGGGCAAGGAGAACCGCGACGGGATGACCAACGCGCCCACCAGCCCGAACGGCCCGATGACCACGTCGCCCGTCACCACCCGCTGAACCCGCGGTCTGCGGTCAGTCCAGGGCCAGCGCCATCTGGCTACGCCCCGGCGCGTCCGCGGCCTCCAGGCTGGACAGCGTGGTGCCCAGCAGCCGGATGCCGCGTGGCGGCGGAAACAGCGGGCGCAGCAGGTCCAGGCTGATGCGCTCCAGTTCCGCCCGGGTGCCGACCGGAACCAGGCTGGAGCGGCTGCGCGTGTTCAGCTGGAAATCAGCGTATTTGACCTTCACCGTCACGGTTCGCCCGGCATGGCCGCCGCGGGTGCAGGCGGCCCAGACCTTGGCGAACACCGGCTCCATGGCCGGCACCACCTGCTCCCAATGCACCAGGTCCTGCTCGAAGGTGGTCTCGGCGCCGACTGATTTGCGGATGCGGTCGGCGTCCACCGGACGGGCGTCGATGCCGCGGGCGACGCCGTAGAGGTAGTCGCAGCTCTTGCCGAAATGCTCGGCCAGGAAGTCGCGCGAGCGGTGCCGCAGGTCCAGCCCGGTGTGGATACCCAGCGCATGCATCCGGGCGGCGGTGACGGGGCCGATGCCGTGGAACTTGCCGATCGGGAGATCCTCGACGAAGGCCGGGCCCATGCGGGGGGTGATGACGAACAGGCCGTCGGGCTTGCGGTGGTCGGAGGCGAGCTTGGCCAGGAACTTGTTGTAGGAGACGCCCGCCGAGGCGGTCAAACCGGTTTCCGCCTTGATGGCGCGCTTGATCTCCGCGGCGATGGCGGTGGCGGAGCCGAGGTTCAGCAGGGGGGTGGTGACGTCCAGATAGGCCTCGTCGAGCGAGAGCGGCTGGATCAGGGGCGTGTAGCGGGCGAACACGGCGTGGATCTGGGCGGAGACGGCCTTGTAGACGTCGAAGCGCGGGCGGACGAAGACCAGGTCCGGACAGCGGCGGCGGGCGGTGACGGAGGGCATGGCGGAATGCACGCCGAAGCGCCTTGCCTCATAGCTGGCGGCGGCGACCACGCCCCGCTCCCGCGAGCCGCCGACCGCGAGGGGCCGTCCGCGCAGGCTGGGATCGTCGCGCTGTTCCACGGAAGCATAGAAGGCGTCCATATCGACGTGGATGATGCGGCGCAGGAATAAGGAGTCGGCCGGGTCGGGCATGGTCGAGGGAGCATAGCCGGGTCGTGGCGGCTTGAGAACAAAAAGGGTTCAAGGCTTGCGGTGGCCGGCCGGGCGACGCAGATGGGGCGAATGCGCCAAGCCATGCACCGCCTGATGATCGACACCCGCGGCAAGGGACTGACCGAGATCACCGGCCCGATCCTGGAGTGGGTGCGGGCGCAGGAGGTGCAGATGGGCCTGCTGACCATCTGGTGCCGCCACACCTCCGCCTCGCTGACGGTGCAGGAGAATACGGACCCCACGGTGCGGCAGGACATCGCGCGGTATTTCGAGGCGCTGGTGCCCGAGGATGCCGCTCGATACGCCCATGACGATGAAGGGCCGGACGACATGCCGGCGCACCTGCGCACCATGCTGACGGACACGCAGTTGGGCATCCCGGTCGCGGAGGGGCGCCCGGTGCTCGGGACCTGGCAGGGCATCTATCTGTTCGAGCACCGCCGCCGGCCGCACCGGCGGGAGATCGTGCTGCACCTGCTGGGCGCGTAGGCGGGACCGGTACTGGCCCCGCCTGTTCGGCGTCAGCCCTTGGCGGCTTGCAGCGACTCGAGGATCACGGCACAGGCGGCTTCCCGGCTGGCCCAGCCGGTGACCTTGACCCACTTGCCGGGCTCGAGGTCCTTGTAGCGGGTGAAGAAGTGCTCGATGGCGGCGCGGGTGATGGCGGGCAGGTCGTCGATCGACTTCACGTCGGTGTACTGGGTGTGGATCTTGTCGTGCGGGACGCAGATGATCTTCTCGTCCTGGCCGCTCTCGTCCTCCATCTGCAGCATGCCGATGGGGCGGCAGCGGATCACCGCACCGGGCACGATGGCGGCGGGGGCGAGCACCAGGGCATCGGCCGGGTCACCATCGGCGGCGAGGGTGCCGGGGATGAAGCCGTAGGCGGCGGGATAGGCCATGGGGGTGAACAGGAAGCGATCGACGAAGATGGCGCCGCTGTCCTTCTCGACCTCGTATTTGACCTGGCTGCCCTGGGGGATCTCGATGACGACGTTGATGTCGTGGGGCACGTCCTTGCCGGGGGATAGTTTCGAGATGTCCATGGTGTGGGGTCCTGGCTTGGCTGTTGACAATGCGCGGGGTATAGCTCCGCCACCCGGCGAGAGCCAGATGGCCGGGTTATGCGCCTGTAGCTCAGTTGGTCAGAGCGGGCCGCTCATAACGGCTTGGTCGCGGGTTCAAGTCCTGCCAGGCGCATCATCCGCGGCTCCGGCGGCAGGCTCGTCGGGGTCCAGCACCTCGCGCAGCTTGGCCGCCAGCACCTGCAGCGTATAGGGCTTCTGCAGCAGCGGTGCGCCCGGGGGCAGCAGGCCCTCGTTCATGGCGCCATGGCCGGTGTAGCCGCTGGCGAACAGCACGGGCAGGTCCGGACGGCGGCGCCGGGCTTCGTCCGCCAGGCGCGGGCCGTTCATCACCGGCAGCACGATGTCGGTCAGCAGCAGGTCGATCTCGGGGTGCGAGTCCAGCAGGCGCAGCGCCTCCAGGCACACGCCGGTTTCCAGCACCACGTGGCCCAGCTCGCGCAGCGCCTCCACCGAGAAGCGGCGCACCCCGGCGTCATCCTCCACCACCAGCACCGTGAGCCCGGTGCAGGCGGCGACGGGTTCGGGCTCGGGCTCGGGCTCCGCCACGAGGGGCGGGGTGGCGATCAGGCGCGGCAGGTGGATGCCGACGGTGGTGCCTTCGCCGGGCTTGGTGCTGATGGTGACATGGCCGCCGCTCTGCTTCACGAAGCCGTGCACCTGGGAGAGGCCGAGGCCGGTGCCCTGGCCCTGTGGCTTGGTGGTGTAGAACGGCTCGAACACCCGCGCCATTACCTCGGGCGACATGCCGGTGCCGGTGTCGGTCACGGAGATGCGGACGTAGTCGCCGGGCTGGAACTCCGGGTCATGCGGGGCGAAACCGGGGTCGAGGACGGTGTTGCCGGTGGCGATCACCAGACGGCCCGGCGGCCGGGCCGTGCCGGGTGTTGCCGCGGCGGCGGCTGCCGCGGCAACGATGGCGTCGCGGCTGTTCACGGCCAGGTTCAGCAGCGCGTTCTCCAGCTGGTTCGGGTCCGCATGGGTCTGCCACACGCCGCCGGCCAGCATGGTCTCCAGCTGGATCGCCTCGCCCAGCGTGCGGTGCAGCAGGTCTGACATGCCGGTCACCAGACGGTTCACGTCCACCGCCTGCGGCAGCAGCGGCTGGCGGCGGGAGAAGGCGAGCAGCCGGGCGGTGAGCGTGGCCGCGCGGGTGGCGCCCTCCAGCGCGTTGTCCAGCAGGCGCCTGGTGCGGTCGTCCCCGGCCCGGCGCCGCAGCAGGTCCAGGCTGCCGATCACGATAGTCAGCAGGTTGTTGAAGTCGTGCGCGATGCCGCCGGTCAGCTGGCCTACCGCCTCCATCTTCTGCGCCTGGTGCAGCTGCTCCTCCGCCGCGGCCCGGGCGGCCATCTCGTCGCGCAAACGCTGGGTGGCGGCCTCGGCCACGGCGGTGCGCTCGGCCACCTGGTGCTCCAGCTGCCCGGCGAACCGCGCCTCCGCCTCCTGCGCCCGCACCACCTCGTCGATGTCCAGGATGGCCGCGACGCTGCCGGTCACCACGCCGTCGGGATCCAGGATGGGGGCTGCGACGATCTGCACCCAGAACTCGGTGCCGTCACCGCGCTGATACAGGCAGCGCAGCTCGGCGGCGGCGCGGCCCTCGTGCAGGACCTGCGCCACGGGGTATTCGCCGGGCTGCACGAGGCGGCCATCCGGGTGGTGGGCGATCCATTCGCCATATTCCAGCGGGCTGCTGCTGCGCTTCAGGCCGTGGCGCAGAATGACATCCAGCCGGCTGTTGCCCGCCAGCACCCGGCCGGTCGCGTCGGCGATCACCAGGCCCACCGGCACCGTCTCGATCACCGCGGCCAGCTGCGCCCGTTCCGCGACCAGGGCGGCGGCACGGTCCCGCAGGTCCTGCGTGGCCTGCACCAGGGTGCGGGAGACGCTGTCCACCTCCGCGATGCCGGAGCGGACGCCCAGCACCGGCAGGCCGGCGGCCAGGGCGACGCCGGCGCGCGACAGCCGGTGCAGCGGCGCGGCGACGGACCGGGCCAGCTGCCAGGCCATCAGCGTGGCGATCGCCAGGGCCAGGGCGCCCGTTCCCGCCAGCCACCGCAGGGTCTCGCGCAACGGCGCCTGCACCGTGTGCATCGACACGCCGACGCTGACGCGCCAGTCCGCCTGGCGGAGCTGCTGGGTGGCGACCAGCGCCGGCGCGGCTCCCGTTTCATCAAGGATGCGCAGGTCATGGTTCGCCGCCGGCCGCCGGGGCAGTCCGGCGGGCGCGGCCTGGCCGACATAGGTGGGCGCCTCGACATTGCGCGCGATGATCCTGCCGGTGCCGTCCGTGACCGAGGCGACCCAGCCCGGCGGCAGCCCCTGGGTGGTCAGCAGCTTCGCCAGATAGGGCGACTCCAGGGTGATCGCCAGCACATAGGCAGGCCGGCCATTGGCCCGCGCCACGCGCATCACCATCACCGAAGGGACACCGCTGACCCTGCCCATGAACAGGTTCGAGGTGACGGTCTGGCCGGTCGCGATGGCGGCGCGCACGGTGGCGCTGTCCGACATCCTCGGCAGCACCGTGCCCGGCGGCAGGCGGGTGTTGATCAGCTGGTTGCCCTCGGGGTCGGACACCACGACCACCTGGTTCAGCGCTTCGGCGACGGTGCGGGCCTGCTGGTCGAAGGCGGTCAGGTCCCCGGTGGCCAGCGAAGGCGAGGTCGAGAGCGCGATCAGGGCGGCCGAGAGATTGGCGAGTTCACGGTCCAGCACGTCCGCGGCGCGCAGGGCGGTGGCGGTGGCGGCTTCCTCGCTGCGGGCGCGCTGCACCCGGGTGATGCGGTCGACCAGCACCCCGGCGAACATCAGGCCCGGCAGCACGAGAGCGAAGACGACGCCCACCAGGATCAGGCGAATCGGCCAACGCCGGGGAGCGGCATCGAGGCCTGTCGGTGACGGGTGTCGCATGACGAGGGCTGAGGGGTAGCATTGTGGCAGGGCAGGTGGAACCGCGGATGCCCCAATGCCCAAGCGCTCACACGGAGTCGTGTTCAGGCCGCGTGATGGCGCTTTCGCCGCACGGGGGCTAGGCCCGGCGGATGGATGACATCGCCCCAACGATCCCCCGCGTCGCGCTCGTCACCGGCGGGGGGCGGCGGCTGGGCCGGGCCATCGTGGAGGCGCTGGCGGAGGCGGGCTTCGCCGTGGCGGTGCATTGCCACCGCAGCACCGATGCGGCGGAGGCGGTGGCGGCGGCCGTCCGGGCCCGCGGCGGCAGGGCGGTGGTGCTGCAGGCGGACCTGGCGGACGAGGCGGCGGTGCAGCAGCTGCTGCCGCAGGCCGCTGCGGCGCTGGGCCCCGTGGGCGTGCTGGTGAACAACGCCAGCACCTTCGAGCGCGACGAGTGGGACGATGCGACCCGGGAGGGCTGGGACCGGCACATGGGGCCGAACCTGCGCGCGCCCTTCGTGCTGATGCAGGCCTTCGCCCGGGCGCTGCCGCCAGGGGCGGAGGGTGTGGTGGTGAACATGCTGGATGAGCGGGTGTGGTCGCTGACGCCGCACTTCGTCACCTATACCGTGTCCAAGGCGGCGCTGTGGGCCCTGACGCAGCAGATGGCGCTGGCCCTGGCGCCGCGCATCCGCGTCAACGGAATCGGCCCCGGTCCGGCGCTGCCGAGTGCCCGGCAGACCGAGGTGCAGTTCGCTGCCCAATGCGCCTCCCTGCCGCTGGGGCGGGGCACCGGGCCCGGGGAGGTTGGGCGGGCGGTGCTGGCCCTGCTGTCCCTGCCGTCGATGACCGGGCAGATGCTGGCGCTGGATGGCGGGCAGCATCTGCAGTGGTCGCCGGCGCGTGGCGTGGGGATCGAGGAATGAACAACCTGGTCGGGCCCGGGGTGCGCCACGTGTTCCTGCGGGACATGCAGCTGATGGCGTCGATCGGCGTGTATCCGCACGAGCATGGCGCGACGCAGCGGGTGCGGATCAACGTCGACCTGGCGGTTGCGGAGAGCGGCGAGGGGGACCGCCTGGCGCGGGTGGTGGATTACGAGCAGGTGGCGATGCGGGTGCGGGCGATCGTGGGGGCCGGACACATCAAGCTGGTGGAGACGCTGGCGGAGCGGGTTGCCGAGGCGTGCCTGGGCGACAGCCGGGTTCTGGTGGCGCGGGTGCGGGTGGAGAAGCTGGACGTGTTTGCCGATGTGGGCGCCGTGGGGGTGGAGGTGGAGCGGCGGCGGAAATAAATCTGGCCGCGCATTTCGTCCACCGCGCGCGCTTGACTCGCAATGTTCGTAAGGGGATGGGCGGTCCATGGCGGCCGGACGGCCGGTTTTTCAGCTATGCTGTATGTTATCAATGGGTTGGCTGGAGTTGCCCGATTCGGCGGCAAAGCGGGCGAAAGCCCCGGAAACACTGGTCCGGAACACGTCCCGCAGAGCTTGCCCACACTCTTTTCCACAGGTTTGGTGGATAATTCCGGCGGGTTTGGCGGCCGGTCAGGGCCGGGTTTGGGGGTTGACCGGGCGTTCGCCGGGGTCGCCGGCCTTTGTCACACGATGGCGGGAAACGACCTGCGCCGGTATTTCGTCCACTCCGGCGGCTTGACTCTCAATCTTTGCAGAGAGATGGCCGGGGATGTTCAGCCCGGACGGGTGCCGAGTTCAGACAAACTAATGAAAACAGCACGTTAAGCAGATGTGCCCGGTTCTGTGGCAAACCATCGGAAAGCCCGGGAATCCGGTGTCCGGAACAGCTCCCGCAGAGCTTCCCCACAAACTTATCCACAGCTTCCGTGGATAGATTCTTTTCGGTCGCCAAGGCCCTGATGCCCTTGAGCTTAGGGGTGCGGGACGCCTAATCAGCGACCCATGGATCAGCCCACTTCACCGTCCTTGCCCGCGCCGTTGCCCACCCGTGTTCCCGGCGGGGTCGCCGTGATCGAGCGCGCGCTCCTCACCATGCCGCTCAGCCCCGGCGTCTATCGCATGCTCGATGCGAAGGGCGACGCGCTGTATGTGGGCAAGGCCCGCAGCCTGAAGAAGCGCGTCACCAACTACACCCAGATCGCGCGGCTGCCGGAGCGGCTGCGGCGGATGGTGTCCGAAACCGCCAGCATGGAGATCGTCACCACCCACACGGAGGCGGAGGCGCTGCTGCTGGAGGCGAATTTCATCAAGCGGCTGAAGCCGCGCTTCAACATCGTGCTGCGGGACGACAAGAGCTACCCGTGGCTGATGCTGACAGAGGATCACGCCTTTCCGCAGATCACCAAGCACCGCGGCGCCCGCAGCCGGAAGGGCAGCTATTACGGCCCCTTCGCCAGCGCATGGGCGGTGAACCAGACCGTGACGGCGATGCAGCGGGTGTTCCTGCTGCGCTCGTGCCAGGACACGGTGTTCAACAATCGCAGCCGCCCCTGCCTGCTGTTCCAGATCCGCCGCTGCAGCGCGCCCTGCGTCGGGCGGATCGAGCCTGCGGCCTATGCGCACCTGGTGGACCAGGCCAAGTCGTTCCTCTCCGGCAAGGCGGGCACGGTGCAGAAGGAGCTGGCGACCGAGATGGAGGCTGCGGCCGAGGCCATGGAGTATGAACGCGCCGCCGCGGTGCGCGACCGCATCCGCGGCCTGACGCACGTGCAGGGCACCGCCGTCATCAACCCGGCCAGCCTCAGCGACGCCGACGTGGTGGCGGCGCACCAGATCGGCGGCCAGACCTGCGTGCAGGTGTTCTTCATCCGCGGCGGGCGCAACAACGGCAACCGCGCGTTCTTTCCGGTGCACACCAGGGAGGCGGAGGCTGACGTGGTGGTCGCCGCCTTCCTGGCGCAGTTCTATGACGACAAGCCGCCGCCGCCCGTCATCCTGCTGAACCATGCCGTGCCGGAGCAGGCGCTGCTGGCCGAGGCCCTGACCTTGCAGGCCAGGCGGAAGGTCGAGATCTCGGTGCCGGCCCGGGGCGAGAAGCGGGCCGTGGTGCTGCATGCCGAGACCAATGCGCGCGAGGCGCTGGAGCGGCGGATGGCGGAGAGCGCCGGGCAGGCGAAGCTGCTGGAGGCGACGGCGCAGCTGTTCGGCCTGGCCGGCACGCCGGAGCGCATCGAGTGCTACGACAACAGCCACATCATGGGCAGCAACGCCTATGGCGTGATGGTGGTGGCCGGGCCGGAGGGCTTCACCAAGCAGGCGTACCGGAAATACGCGATCCGCGGCCCCATCGCGCCCGGCGACGACTTCGCGATGATGCGGGAGGTGCTGGACCGCCGCTTTGGCCGGGCGCTGCGCGAGCAGGCGGCGGCGGAGGCCGGGGAGGGGGCGGCGCCGGCGCTGCCGGACCTGCTGCTGATCGATGGCGGCGCCGGGCAGCTGAGCGCGGTGCGGGGCATCATGCAGGACCTGGGTCTGCACCAGATCCCGGTGGTGGCGATCGCCAAGGGGCCGGACCGCGATGCCGGGCGGGAATGGTTCCACATGGAGGGCCGCGACCCCTTCCAGCTGCCGCCGCGGGACCCGGTGCTGTATTACCTGCAGCGGGTGCGGGACGAGACGCACCGCTTCGCCATCACCACGCACCGGGCCGGGCGCAGCAAGGGGCTGGTGACCAGCGAGCTGGACGAGGTGCCCGGCGTGGGGGCGGCGCGCAAGCGGGCGCTGCTCAACCATTTCGGCAGCGCGCGGGGGGTGAAGCAGGCCGGGCTCTCGGACCTGGAGGCGGCGCCGGGGATCAACAGGGAGACGGCGCGGCGGGTGTATGGGCATTTCCACCCCGGGTGAGTGCGGTGCATCGTTGCTTGAATATCCGCCATGGATATACTGACGGCATGGCAACGCAGACGACTGTCTTCCTCTCGAACCGCTCTCAGGCCGTGCGGCTGCCAAAGGCGGTGGCATTCGCTGCCGGTGTCCATAGCGTGACGATCCTGCGCGACGGGCCACGCCGCCTGATCGTGCCGGCCGATGCGAGCTGGGACGACTTCTTCGATGCAGCCGGCGTTGACCTGGGCGAGCGTGACCAGCCGGAGCCGCAGAGTCGCGACAGCCTCTGATGCTGCGTTACCTGCTGGACACCAATCTTTGCATTCGGGTCATCCGGGACCGGCCGGCGAGCTTGCGGACCAGGTTCAATGCGGAGGCCGATGGGCTCTGCATCTCCGATGTGGTGCTGTTCGAACTGCTCGACGGGGCCGAGGTGTCGGCGCGGCCGATCGAGAACCGGCGTGCCGTGGAACAGTTTGCGTCAAGGCTGACCATGCTGCCGTTCGACAGCGAAGCCGCCGCGCACACAGCGGAGATACGCGGCAGCCTCAAGCGGCGAGGTCTGCCGATCGGCGCCTATGACCTCATGATCGCCGGGCACGCGCGCAGCCGCGGCCTGGTCGTCGTGACCGGCAATCTCAGCGAGTTCGGTCGTGTCGAGGGATTGCGCTCGGAGGATTGGCTGGCCCCCTCGCCCGGCGCCGTTCCCATCCTTGCGGAGGAAGCGTAGAAATCACGCCTCCACGAACCCATACAGCCGCAGCAACGCCCCGGTGTTCGGCGCCCGGCCGCGGAAGGCGGTGTAGAGGGCCATCGGGTCCTGGGTGTCTCCGGCCGCGAACACCGTGCGCAGGCGGGCGGCGACGGCGGGTTCGTAGGCGTCCCCGAGTTCGGTGAAGGCCTCGAAACCGTCGGCGTCCAGCACTTCGGACCATAGGTAGGAATAGTAGCCCGCCGCGTAGCCACCACCGGCGAACAGGTGCTGGAAGTGGGCGGGGCGGTGGCGGATGCGGATGGCCTCGGGCATGCCGATGCCGGCGAGGAACTCGGCCTCGAAGGTGTCGATGTCGATGGCGGCCGGGTCCGGGTGGGTGTGCAGCGCCATGTCGATGAGGGCGGAAGCGGTGTACTCCACCTTGCCGAAGCCCAGGTTGAAGGTGCGGGCGTCCAGAAGGCGTCGCAGCAGCGGCTCCGGCAGCGGCTCCCCGGTTTCGGTGTGCAGGGCGTAGCGGCGCAGGGTGTCGGGCAGGGAGACCCAGTGCTCCAGCACCTGGGAGGGGAACTCCACGAAGTCCCGCCGCACCGAGGTGCCGGACTGGCTGGGATAGCGGACCCGGCTCAGCAGGCCGTGCAGCGCGTGGCCGAACTCGTGGAACAGCGTCTCCGCGTCGTCGAAGCTCAGCAGGGTGGGCGAGGACCTGGCGAAGTTGTTGTTGTTGATGATGACCGGCGACACCGGGGCATCCAGCGCCTCCTGGTCGCGGAAGCTGCTCATCCAGGCGCCGGAGCGCTTGTCCGCCCGGGCGTAGGGGTCGGCGATGAACACGCCGACATGGCCTTCGGGACCACGGACCTCGTAGGTCTCAACATCCGGGTGGTAGCGCGGCGCGTCCGGCACGGGCACGAAGGTGAGGCCGAACAGGCGGTTGGCGGTGTCGAAGGCGGCGCGCTGCATGGCGGCGAACTCGAAGTACGGCTTCAGCTCCGCCTCGTCCACGGCGTAGTCGGCCCGGCGCACCCGCTCCGCATAGAAGTGCCAGTCCCAGGGCGCCAGGCCGCCGCTGAAGCCATCCTTGCGGGCCTCGTTCAACAGGCGGTCCTGCTCCACCGCGGCCTTGCGCTTGGCGGGTTCCCACACCTCGGTCAGCAGGCGATGCACCTCCGCCTCGGACCCGGCCATGGTGTCGGCCAGGCGGAAGCCGGCGTAGCTGTCATAGCCCAGCAGCCTGGCCCGCTCGGCGCGCAGGGCGAGGATCTCGGGCACCAGGGCGCGGTTGTCGTGCGCGCCCGGGTGGGTGCCGCGGGCGGCCCAGGCCTCGAAGGCCACCTGGCGCAAGCCGCGGTCAGTCGCGAAGGTCAGGAACGGCTCGATGGAGGAGCGGGACAGCGTGATGGCGAACCCCTCCAGCGCGCGCGCCTTGGCGGCCTCGGCGGCGCCTTCGCGCGCGAAGTCCGGCAGGCCGTCCAGCTGCGCCTCGGTCAGCGGCAGGTGCCAGTCCTTCTCGTCGTGCAGCACGTTCTGGCCGAACCGGGTGTGCAGCACGGCGAGGCGCTCGGCGATCTCGCCCATGCGGGTCTTTTCCGCCGGGCCGAGGGCGGCACCGCTGCGGATCAGGCCGAGATGCGTGCGCTCCAGCAGCCGCGCCTGGTCGGAGTCCAGGTGCAGCGTGTCGCGCAGGGCGTGCAGCGCCTGGATGCGGGCGAACAGCTTGGGGTCCAGCGAGACCCGCGTGTAGTGCTGGGCGAGCAGCGGGGACATCTCACGGTCCAGCGCCTCCAGCGCCGGGCCGCCGAGGCTGACGACCAGGTTCGAGAACACCCCGCCGACCCGGCCCAGCACGCGGCCGCTGCGCTCCAGCGCCTCGATGACGTTGGCGAAGCTGGGCGGGGCCGGGTTGTCGCCGATGGCAGCGATTTCGGCGATGTGCAGCTGCATGGCCTCGGCATAGGCGGGGGCGAAGTGCCCGGGGCGGATCAGGTCGAACGGCGGCAGGCCGAATGGCGTGGTCCAGGGGGCCAGGAGGGGATTGCTCTGCGTCGGGCTGGTCTCGTTCATGCCGGCATCACTGTTCCAAGGCCCCGTTCGGGTCAAGGCTGGCTCCGGACCAGCAGGGCGCGCTAGCATCGGCGCAAACGGAGGAGGCACGAATGAACCAGCTCGACATGCAGGGCCGCGTGGCGGTGGTGACCGGCGGCGTGCGCGGGATCGGCCGGGCCATCGCGGTGCGGATGCGGCAGTCGGGTGCGACGGTCGCGGTGTGGGACCTGGACGGCGGCGACGAGGCGTCGCCCGATGACGCCGGGGGCAGCACCCATGTCGTGGAGCTGACCGACGAGGCCGCCGTGCGCGCCGCCGCCGCTGCCACATTGGCCCGGCACGGGCGCATCGACATCCTGGTCAACAACGCCGGCATCACCGGGGGCAACGCGCCCACCTGGCAGCTTCCGGCCGAGGAGTGGCGCCGCGTGCTGGACGTGAACCTGGTGGCACCGATGCTGACCTGCGCCGCCGTGGTGCCCGGCATGGTCGCCGCCGGGTATGGCCGCATCGTCAACATCGCCAGCGTGGCGGGCAAGGAGGGCAACCCGAACGCCAGCCATTACAGCGCCAGCAAGGCGGGGCTGATCGCGCTGACCAAGTCCCTGGGCAAGGAGCTGGCGGAGAAGGGCGTGCTGGTGAACTGCGTGACGCCCGCGGCGGCGAAGACCGACATCTTCAAGCAGATGGCGCCCTCGCAGATCGAGTACATGCTGTCCAAGATCCCGATGAGCCGGTTCGTGGCGGTGGAGGAGATCGCGGCGATGGCCTGCTGGCTGGCGACCGAGGACTGCTCGTTCAGCACCGGAGCGGTGTTCGACATCTCCGGCGGGCGAGCGACCTACTGACCGGGGGCATGCGACGGCGCCCTGAAGGTCAGGGCCTTGACGACGGACTGTAGGAAAATATACCAATCGCGCATGAGCAAACAGTTCAGCCGCTGCCGTGCCCTTTGATGAACCGATGCGCGTCATCGACGTGTTCAGCGGCATCGGCGGTGCCAGCCTCGGGCTGCACTGGGCCGGCATGCGCACCGTTGCCTTCTGCGAGCAGGATCCGGCCGCCATCCGCGTGCTCATCCGGCACTGGCCCGGCGTGCCCATCTACCCCGATATCCGCACCCTGTCTGCCGCCGCGCTGCGGGCCGGCGGCGTGCCCTGGGCCGAGGTGCTCATTGGCGGGTTCCCGTGCCAGGACATCAGCCTTGCGGGGCTTGGCGCCGGGCTTGCGGGCGCGCGCTCGGGGCTGTGGGCCCATATGGTCCGCCTGGTCGCCGAGTGCCGACCGCGTTGGGTGGTGGCTGAGAACGTCCCTGGCCTCCGAGGCCGGGGCGCGGACCGGGTGCTCGCTGACCTGGCGGCGCTGGGTTACGCCGGGTGGCCGTTCGTGGTGGGTGCTGTCCATGCCGGCGCCCCGCACCGGCGCGCCCGTGTCTGGGTGGTGGCCCGCACCGCTGTTGCCGACGCCACGGGCACGGGACTGGAAATGCGGGAGCGCGGGGCAGCGGGGCCGGCGCCGGGCCTGCCCGTTGAACGATGCGGTGGGTGGGCGGCTGAACCCGGAGTACGTGGAGTGGCTCATGGGTTTCCCGGCCGGGTGGACCGCATAAGAGTTCTGGGCAACGCGATCGTTCCCGCCAATGCCGCTGCGATCGGACGGGCGATTCAGGGGGCTGACAAGATTGCCAATTTGTAATGTCAGCAGTTGACGATAGTTTCCGGCCGCATGGCGCTGTCATGATTGCTTCGCGCGGACAGCAGCGTTAGCGTCGAAGGGCCGGGACACGGCGTGAGTTGTTTTGCGACACGATGGATTGTTATGAAATGGTGGCCTCAGGTCCAGAAATGCAACGGCTTTCGGCGCTTGAAGCCTGCGCCGTCATGGACACGCCCCGGGATCCGCTGTTTGATCAGGTCGTGTTCACCCTGGCCCAGCTGCTGCGCGTGCCGGCCGTGGTGTTCATGATGGTGGGTGAGGACCGCATCTGGCCCAAGGCCCTCGTGGGCCCCGCCATCCAGGACAGCGCGTGGGCCCAGGCGGTCATGCGGTTCGTCATCGAGACGGATGAGGTGGTCGTCGTGGAGGATGCGGCAATCGATTCCCGGTTCCCACGGCTGGCCTCGGGAGATGCCCCGCAGTATCGCTTCTGCGTGGCGGCACCGCTGTATGGGGCGGGCCGGCAGGTGGTGGGGTGCCTGTGCGCCCTGGACGCCAAGCAGCGGACGCTGACCGAGCGGCAGTTGAACAGCGTGAGGCAGTTGGCCCGGCAGGGCAGCGAGTTGCTGCAGCTCCGGGTGCATGGCCTCGATCTCGGTCTGGCGGGTTCGGCCCGGCTGCCGAACAGCAGCCGGGCCTATGAGGTTCAGCGGTAGTAGCGCTTGGCCCGCCGCTCCGCCTCCTTCGCGGCATCCTCCGGGGTGCTGGCGCCGCTGGCTGCGGCGGCGACCATGTCGACCACCACGTAGTCCGCAACAACGGCGCCCGAGGCCTCGTTGATCGCGCCGGGATAGGCGAGCCAGCGGCTGGAAGCCATCGTGTCACGATAGACCGCGATCTTCGGGTCGTTGGTCCAGACGGCGCTCTGTTCGTAGGCCTTCAGCGGCTGGCCCCAATAGCCGAAGCTGTCGGTCAGCCAGCGGTCATACTGCGGCGCCTCCATCATAAAGGCGAGATAGGCCTTCGCCGCGTTCGGGAACTTGGTGTGCTTGAACACCATGGCGTTGATGGCGAGCGCCGGCTCCGTCGGCTTGCCCACGGGTCCGATGGGCATGCGGGCCTGGTTGATGTCCTTGGCCAGCTCCCGCAGGCTCGCCTCCGTGCTGTTGCGGGCGGAGAAGTAGAGCGACACGCCGTTCTGCGTCGCCGCGATCTCGCCGGACAGCATCGCCTTGTTGTTGCTGGGGTCGAGCCAGGAGTTGGTGCCGGGGATGAAGGTCGGGTACAGCGCGCGGGCGAACTTCAGCGCCTCGATGGTCTCCTTGCTGTTGATCGTGACCTTGCCGTTCTCGTCGATCAGCGAGCCGCCGAAGGCCCAGACCATCCAGTAGCAGAACGAGTTGGCATCGCCCACGGCATGGCCCAGCGTGTAGCCCGCGGGATGCCCGGCCTTGTGGAGCTTCTGGCACATGTCCAGGAAGGCGTCGGTGGTCTTCGGGAACTCGTCGAAGCCGACTTCCTTGAGCTGGCTGATGCGATACACCGCCGGGCCGCCGCTGGCGCCCATGGGGATGGCGATCCACTGGTTGGTCTTGTATTTCTTGCCGTACATCTCGGCGAGCGGATACCAGCCACCATACTTCTTGCCGAGGTAGTCGGCGATGTCGGTGAGGTCCACCAGCTTGTCGGCATAGAGATGCGGGTCGTCGGTCCAGCCCACCACCACATCCGGCCCGGCCCCGGTGTTCGCCGTCACGGCGGTCTGCGGCCGCAGGTCTTCCCAGCCCGAGAAGTCGACGCGGATGTTGATGCCGTGCAGGTCGGCGAAGCGCTTGGTGTTCTCGCGGAAGATCACCTCGTCCGGCTCCACGAACTTGGCGGGGCGCAGCACGCGCAGGGTGGCGTTCTTTTCCACCGGCAGGTTCAGCGGCGGCACGTTGGCTTCCGGGATGGCGGCGGAGGCGCTGCGGCCCAGCAGGCCAGCCGCGGTGGCGGCGCCCACACCCAGGCCGAGTTGCCGGCGGTTGAGGTCGATCATGGTCGTTTCCCTTGCTGAGTCTTGATCGTTGAAGGCGGGTAGGCGACGCGGTTCAGGCAACGAGTCGGGTTCCGGTCTCCCGATCGAACAGGTGGACGAGCGCCGGGTCGGCGGTGACGGTGATGGGCTCGCCGGGGCGGGCCATCACGCGCTCGCGGAAGGCGCCCATCACGGGCAGGGTGCCGAGGCGGCCGTGCACCTGGGTCTCGGAGCCGGTGGGCTCCACCACCTGCACCATCAGCGGCACGCCCCCGGGCAGCGGCACGCCATGCGCATCGTTGGCCAGCTGCAGGTGTTCGGGGCGCACGCCATACACGGCGGGGCGGCCATGGTTCGCCGTCACCTGCGGCAGCGGCCAGAGCGAGCCGCCATCGGCGCGGAAGCCGCCGGGCTCGATGGTGCCGGGCAGGAAGTTCATGGAGGGGCTGCCGATGAATCCGGCGACGAACTGGTTGGCCGGGCGGTCATACAGCTCCAGCGGGCTGCCGATCTGCTCGACCCGGCCGCCGTTCATCACCACGATCTTGTCGGCCATCGTCATCGCCTCGATCTGGTCGTGGGTGACGTAGATGGTGGTGGTCCGCAGCCGCTGGTGCAGGTCCTTCAGCTCGGCCCGCATGCTGACGCGCAGCTTGGCATCGAGGTTGGACAGCGGCTCGTCGAACAGGAACACCTGCGGGTCCCGCACGATGGCCCGGCCCATCGCCACCCGCTGCCGCTGCCCACCGCTGAGCTGGCGCGGAAAGCGGTCAAGCAGGGCGTTGAGCCCCAGGATGTCGGCGGCGCGGCTCACCCGCTCGTCCAGCGCGGCCTGGGGCGCCTTGGCGAGCTTCAGGCTGAACGCCATGTTGTCGCGCACCGTCATGTGCGGATACAGCGCATAGTTCTGGAACACCATGGCGATGTCGCGCTGCTTGGGCGGCACCTTGTTCACCACGCGGCCGCCGATGGCGATCTCGCCCTGGTCGATCTCCTCCAGCCCCGCCAGCATCCGCAGCAGCGTGCTTTTGCCGCAGCCGGACGGGCCGACCAGCACGGTGAACTCGCCATCCGCGATATCGATGCTGACGCCATGCAGGATGGCGGTGGACCCGAACGACTTCCGCACGCCGCGGATCGAGACTGTGGCCATGGGTGTGAACGTTTCCTCAATCCTGGCCGTGAGCCGGCCTTATCCCGCGAGCTTAATGGCGCCCCACCCATCTGGCTACCGCCTTTGTGAGGCTGTTTTGACCGGCGTTTGATGCCGTTGCCGCGAGGGACGGCAACGAAGGCATCTCAATGGGCTTCTGGAGTTGCCGGCCATCCCGAGAGCGATCCGTCCACCATGTCAGCAACCGGCTGCACCGATCCTGGCCTCTCGATCCTGATTGTCGAAGACGACGCCATGGTGCGCGAGGTGACGGTCCTGATGCTGGCCGATGCGGGACACACGGTGCACGAAGCCGCGGACGGTGCCGCCGCCATGCTGTTCCTGACCACGCATGGACCGGTCGATCTGCTGATCACCGATATCAACATGCCCGAGATGGATGGGCTGGAGCTGGGGCGCGAGGCCGGGCAGCGCTGGCCCGGCATGCCGGTGCTGCTGGTGAGCGGGCGGCCGCAACGGCCGGGCCTGAAGGAGTTCATGGCCAAACCCTTCGGGTGGGACGCACTGATCCGTGCGGTGGGCAGGCTGACGCCGTCCTCACGCAACAAGGTGCCTGGTCAGCCCGAAGTCAGCGAGATTTGAAACCGGGCCGCCATTGCCCACATGACATCCATTCCTGGGAGAATCGACATGGCAGAGACCCCGAACCTTCAGCACGTCACCCTGGGCGGCGGCTGCTTCTGGTGCCTGGAACCGGTGTTCATGGCATTGAACGGCGTGCATGGCTCGGTATCCGGCTATGCCGGCGGCACCGTGGCCAACCCGACCTACGACCAGGTCTGCGGCAAGCGCACCGGCCATGCCGAGGTGGTCCAGCTGACCTTCGACCCGGCCGTGATCGGCCTCGCCGACATCCTGCGCGTGTTCTTCACCATGCACGACCCGACGACGCCGAACCAGCAGGGGGCGGATACCGGCCCGCAATACCGCAGCATCGTGCTTACCACGTCGGACGAGCAGGTCGCTACCACGCGGGCCGTGATGGCGGAGATCGAGGCCGCCGGCGTGTGGGGCCGGCCGCTGGTGACGGAGGTGGTGCCGCTCGGGACGTTCTGGCGTGCCGAGGACGAGCACCAGGACTATTTCGCGCGCAACCCGTGGTCGGGCTACTGCCGGGCCGTCATCAACCCGAAGGTGGCGAAGCTGCGCAAGATGTTCGGCGACCGGCTGAAGGCCGACAAGGCTGCCTGATCGGGCGGCCCCTGATCGTGCGGCTCTGGCCGAGGCGTATCGGCACCTCGGCCAGGCCGGGCTGATTGCGGGCAGCAGCGGCAACATCAGCCTGCGCCAGCCCGGCGGCCTGCTTATTTCACCGACCGGAACGACGCCCGCGGCGATCACCGAGGCCTCGGTCGTCGCCATGGACCTGCATCGCCCGGCACCGGGCGCCAGCAGCGAGTGGCCGCTGCACACGGCACTCTATATGGAGCGGCCGGAATTCGCGGCCATCGTGCACACCCACTCCAACGCTTGCACCGCACTGGCCTGTCTGAACCAGGAGCTGCCGGTGTTCCACTACGGCGTGCTGGCGTTTGGCGGTGCGGTGCGGTGCGCCCCCTATGTCACCTTCGGCACGCCGGCCCTGGCGACCCTGGCGGTCGAGGCCATGGCCGGGCGGCGGGCCTGCCTGTTGGCCAACCACGGCATGATCGTGGCAGGCGCCAGCCTGGAGGCGGCGGTGGAGGGAGCCTTCGAGCTGGAGCGCCTGGCCCACCAGTACCTGCTCGCCCGCGCCGCCGGTCAGCCGCGGTTGCTCACCGCCGATGAGATCGAGGCAGCCTTGCTGCGCTTCCAGAGCTACCAGGCGCGGCCATGACCGTCATCCGCGTGCGGTCCAGCCTGGCCGGCCAGGATTCGGGCGAGGCCCTGCTGGCAGAAATCGCCGCGGCTCATGGCGTGCTGGGTGCATGTGGGCTGGCGCCCATCTGATACGTCCTGCTAACCTCGTCGGACGCGCCGATACAATGCGCGACGCATAAGCGACGGGATACGGGGGAAGCATGGGCGATACGAGCGCCGCCACCACGGAAGTGGCGGGCGTGAAGCCGGCATGGCGCTGGTCGCCACCGCGGGACACGCGGCTGATCCGGCTGTTCGATCATACCGGATTCCTGGCCGCCCTATGCCTGTTGCCGGCCGCCGGGCTGCTGCTGGTGTTCCTGACCTATCCGCTGGGTCTCGGCATGTATCTGGCGTTCACCGACACCAAGATCGGCCGGGCCGGCGTGTGGGTCGGACTCGAGAACTTCGAGAGCCTGTGGAGCGACCGCATCTTCTGGCTGAGTGTCACCAACACGCTGTTCTATACGGCGGTGGCGACGGTCGGGAAGTTCGGGCTGGGCCTGTGGCTCGCCTTGCTGCTCAACAACAACATCCCGTTCAAGTCCCTGATCCGCGCCATCGTGCTGGTGCCGTGGATCGTGCCGACCGTACTCTCGGCGATCGCCTTCTGGTGGATCTACGACCCGCAGTTCTCGATCATCTCGTACGTGCTCAAGAACATGGGGCTGATCGACACCAACATCGATTTCCTGGGCACCCCATGGCATGCGCGGCTCAGCCTGATCGCGGCCAACATCTGGCGCGGCATCCCGTTCGTGGCGATCAGCCTGCTGGCCGGGCTGCAGACCATTTCGCCCTCCCTTTACGAAGCGGCGATGCTGGATGGTGCGAGCCCCTGGCAGCGCTTCGTCAACGTGACGCTGCCGATGCTGATGCCGGTGCTGTCCGTGGTGCTGACCTTCTCGGTGCTGTTCACCTTCACCGACTTCCAGCTGGTCTATGCCATCACTCGCGGCGGCCCGCTGAACTCGACCCACCTGATGGCGACCCTGGCGTTCCAGCGGGGCATCCCGGGCGGGCAACTGGGCGAGGGTGCCGCCATCGCGGTGGCGATGATCCCGTTCCTCGTGGTCGCCACCCTCATCAGCTATTACGGCCTGGCCCGGCGCAAGTGGCAGCAGGGAGAAGGCAATGACTGAGCCCGTCATGACCGACCACGACGCCGCTGCAACCGTGGCCCCCGCCGCCGCGGCCGAACGCCAGGGCGCGATGAACTGGGACAGCATCCCGCGCCGCATCGTCGTGGTATGGCTGCCGCTCTCCGCCTTCATCGTGGTGCTGCTGTTCCCGTTCTACTGGATGGCGATCACCACCTTCAAATCCAACAACGAGCTGTACGACTACAAGAACAACAACCCGTTCTGGGTCACGTCACCCACCCTGCAGAACGTGAAGAAGCTGCTGTTCGACACCGACTACCCGCAATGGCTGATGACCACGATGGGCATTGCCGCGGCCGCGACCTTCATCAGCATCTTCGCCAGCGTGCTTGCCGCCTATGCCATCCAGCGGCTGCGGTTCCGCGGCGCCAACTGGGTGGGCCTTGCCATCTATCTGGCCTACCTGGTGCCGCCCAGCATCCTGTTCATTCCGCTGGCCACCATGGTGTTCAAGCTGGGGCTGTTCGACACGCCGTGGGCACTGATCCTCACCTATCCCACCTTCCTGATCCCGTTCTGCACCTGGTTGCTGATCGGCTACTTCAAGTCCATCCCCTACGAACTCGAGGAATGTGCGCTGATCGACGGCGCGACCCGGCTGCAGATCCTGCGGCGGATCACCCTGCCGCTGGCGGTGCCGGGGCTGATCAGCGCCGGGATCTTCGCCTTCACCCTGTCGTGGAACGAGTTCATCTACGCGCTCGCCTTCATCCAGTCTTCGGAAAAGAAGACGGTGCCCGTCGCGGTGCTGACGCAACTGGTGCAGGGCGACGACTACCAGTGGGGCGCGCTGATGGCGGGAGCGCTGCTGGGCTCGATCCCGGTGGCGCTGCTCTACTCCTTCTTCGTCGAGTACTACGTCAGCTCGCTCACTGGCGCGGTGAAGGAGTAGGGTCTTGTTTCCCGGTATGTGCGTTCCGACCTGAGGGATCGAACTTCAGGCTGGAATGGACATGCTGCGTCGGGACCCCGTGACGATCGCCTGGGCTGCCGGGTTGGCGCTTGCGGCGCTGATCTATTTCGTCGGTCCCGACAACTTCATGTTCCGCTTCCAGGACACGCTGCATGTCCTGGCGTGGCGCATCAGCGAGGCGATCGCCAACCTGTCCGTCGCGGCGCTCGATGCGGTGCGCGCCCTGGCCATCGGCCTGTTCGTCACCTTCCTGGCGCTGTCCGTCGCCGTGGCCCGGCGCGGCGGGCGCTCCCGCTTCGCGGCCGCCGTGGTCATCATCGTGTTCCTGATGCTGGTCGAAGGTGCCGCCGCGGGCGAGCAGGCCCGCTGGACGGCCGCCCTGATCCTCTCAGGCCTGGGGGCTGCCGTGATGTCCGGCCGGCTTCGCCACGCCGGCGTGCCCGCCCGGGTGTAACCGCCTGCCGCGTCGCAGCGCAGCGACGATCAGGTCGATCCCCTGCGCGTGCCAACGCTGCACCGCCTTGTGGTCGGACCCCATGGCGGTGCCGAGTCGCCGCCAGGTGAACAGGTGCCGGCCGGTGAGGGGATTGATCAGGCTGCGCGACCCGACGATGCGGCGCAGAACGTATTTGTCGATCGGGATCAGCGGAATCCAGGCGAGCGCCTCGTCCATGGCGGTGATGTCGCCCGCGGCGGGAATCGGCGGCCGCAGCTTTGCGCTGGGCTTGGAACAGATTTCGGACGCGTCGCGGATCCATTCCAGGCCGCTCTGGACCAGGCGGGTGCTGGGACCGGTATTCGGCAAGGACAGCAATGTGCGTCCTGCGGTCTCAAGACGATCGATCACGGACTCGGCAGAGACTTGCGGGATCGGAGTGTTCATCGGGGCGCGCTCCAAAAAATGAGTATTTGCTAACAAAGAAGAAAGTCCTATGAGTCGTTAAGATCGAAGACTGGATACGGGTAGGGCTCACCCTCAAGGACGGTGCCGTCGGTCAGCAGCGACCACGACACGGGGTGGCCCGGCGGCAGCGGCGGCCGGTCGTTCTGGCCCGGCCGCCCACACACTCGATAGATGATGCCGGCGCGCCCAACGCTTTGCTGAGTGCTCAAGGCGGGCAACATCGTTCGTGTTTCGTTCATCAATCTAAGCTAGTTTTCCTAGGTTCAGCCCGTCAAGCGCTGAATCAGGTTTGCGCGAACGCAAAGGAGTATGCCGCGTCGTTACAAAACAATGACGTTTTCAGGCTTGGGGAGGTGTTCTGGCCTTGGTTTTGTCACGTTTGCCGGGCATGGCAGACTTTACACGCCGTGGTATGCAGGTTATGCTGCGCTGCAATCCAAGCGTGATTTTTGAGCTGTTCCCTCGTTCTTCGGCGGACGTCGGCGGGCAGCTAACGAACCAAGGAGTGATCATATGGCGACGATTACAGGCGGCAACACCGGTACAGTATTTGTCAACGATGGCTCGAACGATGCCAATGGGACCTCGGCCGCGCTTGCCACGGCCATCTCCACGGCGCTTATGAACGGCACGCTGTCCAACACTGCCTCGAATACCAATCCCCCGAGGGGCAGCGGTCTCGCGACCATCAACACCTCTGGCACGTCCGTGGCGCTTGCGCCCGCAGTGACCTCGTTCCTTGTCACCGCCAGCGGCAGCTCGCCGGGCGGCAGCGGCGGCACGGCCACCGTGTTCGGCTCGGGCGGCACCAACCAGGCCGTGCTGATCGACAACACCAACACCACCTTCAACACGGGCGGCGGCAGCGGCACGGTTCTTTCGGGTGACGGCGCCAACTTCATCGCCACCTCCACGATCGGTGGCGGCCGGTTCTCCATCGCCACCGGTAACGGCAACGACACGGTCGCCGTCTTCAGCGGCGCCAACACGGTCAACGCCGGGTTCGGCAACAACCTGATCGCGACCGGCACCGCCGGCAGCTACTCGAACAACCTGATCCTGTCGGTCGGCAACGACACCATTGGCAGCTTCGGCGGCACGGGCAGCGACATCGTCATCGGCGGCAGCGGCTCGGCGTTCATCGCCGATGGCGCGAAGTCGCTGACGTTCCTGGGCACCACGGGCAGCGCGACCATCATCGGTGGCTCGGCCAGCGAAGTGGTTGGCCTTGGCCTGGGTGGCGGCATCGTTTCGGGCGGCACGTCCGGCAACAACCTGCTGATCGGCGGCGCCGGTTCGGCCGGTTCCACCCTGTTCGGCGGCGGCAATGGCGATCAGCTGTTCTCGCGTGGCTCCGGCACGACGGTCCTTGTCGCCGGGTCGGGCAACGAGACGCTCTTCGGCGGTGCTTCGACTGGCTCCACGGTGTTCTTCACCGGGTCCGGCGCGAACCTCGTCGGCGGCGGCTCGGGCAACGACGTGGTCATCGTCGGCGCCAGCGGCACGGCCACGATCGATGGCGGCGCCGGTGCGGACCTGATCGGGTTCACCAACCGCGGCGCCGGTGGCAGCACGGCCTCGGTCGTCATCAACGGCTTCCGTCCGGCCGAGGGTGATCGCATCTCCCTTACGGGCTTCGGCAGCAGCCAGGTCGGCGCGATCGTCGCGACGGCTCCGGCCGGCGGCAGCACGGCCGTCACGCTGTCCGACGGCACCAAGATCACCTTCTCGGGCGTCACCAACCTCTCCGCTTCCAACTTCGTCTGATCCTGAGCAGCCCGGGCGCAACCCGGGCTGCCAGCGTCTGGCGGATGACGTCCAGGAGCGCCAAACGGCTGTTTGGCGCTCCTTCTTTTTGATGAGCAGCTTGAACGAGGATGTCATGTTCGCGCAGAGCCCCGAGCCAGTTCCGCAACCGGATCACGCGCCTGTCGAAGAGCCTCCAGCCGATGACGTCCCGCCGCTCGAGGTGCCGCCCGGCAACGAGCCGACACCTGCGCCTGAGCCGCTGCGGATGGCCTGATCAGGCTTGGGTCGATACCTGCCGGCCGCTAGCGGGCCAATGCAGGCCGCCCGGGCACCGGTTTGGACCCCCGCACCATCCGGTCGCGCAGCCACAGCACCGGACGCTCGATCAGCCAGTAGCTCGCGCCCGATGCTGCGATCGTCAGCAGCGTGACTGCGAACAACCGCTGCGGTCCGCCTTCGACCAGCCGGTAGTATTCGACCAGCACGATCACCATCGCATGCAGCAGGTAGATCGAATACGACCACAGGCTCACCGTTCGGATCACGGCGGCCACGGGCCTCGGCGCCTGCAACCGCAGAACCCAAAGCGCCGTGACCGAAACGGCAAACAGCGGGCCGAGCGGCGACCACTGCATCACCAGATATGCTGATCCCCACGTCCCGAACCCGAGCGTCAGCAACTGCTCGGCGGGCAGATGCACCACGGCGATGAAGATCGTGCAGCAGGCAAGCTCCAGCACCACCGAAGCCGCAAGCAGCGAACGCGCCCGTGCCGGCGTCAACCAGGCCCGCAGCGCCGTGCCCTGGCGCATCAACAAAGCGGCGACCACCCCATAGGCCGCGCAGTCCATGCGGATGAACGGGTTCTCGTGCATGTCGTTCAGCGGCACGTGAAACAGGCCTGCCGCAATGGCCAGCCGACCCGCAACGCAGACAGTGATCAGCAGCCCGGCAGTCACCCACACCACGCGCACGCCCTGCCCAAGCACGGCGGTCAGCAGCAGCATCGTCAGCGGGAAGAACAGGTAGAAATACTCCTCCATCACCAACGACCACGACGCCGCGAGCACCCGCGGCTCGGCGGGGTAGAAGTTCTGCAGCAGCAGATAGGCGTGCGGGTTCTGCATGCTGAAGAACCAGCCGCTGAACCAGAGCACGGCGTAGTACAACGGCAGCGTCCGCATCCAGCGGCGGAACAGGAAACCGCCGACCGAGCGGGGGTCGAGGCCCTTTTCCGCCGTGTTGATCAGGATCGACCCGATGAGAAACCCGCTGAGGCTGAAGAACAGCTCCACCCCGGCCCGGCCACCCCACTGCACCGCCGTCACGCCGATCGGCCCGACCAGGTCCACCATCGTGTGCGAGGCGAACACCAGGGTGATCGCCGCCGCCCGGGCGATATCCAGCCCCAGGCTGCGCTCGGTCCCGGTGCTGCGCTCGGTCCCGGGGTGGGCGATGACGGAATGGTCGAGCGTTGTCACGGAAGCCTCGCAGATGGGACGCCTGCTGGTCCTAGGGCCTGGCGGCGCCGGGTCAACCATTGGCTGCTAAATCGCCGTGGCGATGGGGGCGGGCTTGTTCAACCGCCCTGCCGCGGGCACCCTGCACCCCAGCCGCGCCCCCTGCGCCGGGATACCTGAATGCATCGCCTGGTTCCGCTCCTGCTCCTTCCGCTCCTCGCCGCCTGTGCCACCCAGCCGCCGCAGGGCAGCACCCCGTACGCGCCCAGCCCGGCCATGCGTGCGGTGCTGGAGGAGCGGCAGGCCATGCACGCCAAGGAGATGTCGGACCTGTCCCCGGCCGAGGCGCGCGACGTGCCGGGCCTGATCGATGCGGCGCGGGCCATTCCGAACGTGAAGGGGCTGCCAGCCACCTATCCGAACGTGCCGCAGGTGACGCCGCTGACCGCAAGCGGCGCGGACACCGAGCTGAGCGCGCGGCTGTATCGCCCGGCCCTGGCGAAGGACACGCCGGTGATCATCTACTATCCGGGCGGCACCTGGGCCACCGGCTCGCTCGACACCTACGACGAGACGGCCCGGCAGCTCGCGATGCGCACCGGCTGGGTGGTGGTGAGCATCCGCACCCGGCTGGCACCCGAGGCGCAGTTCCCGGTGATTCATGACGATGCCTTCGCAGCCTATAGCTGGGCGCGGGCGCACATGCGGGAATGGGGCGCCGACCCGACCCGCGTGGCCCTGGTGGGCGAGGGGCCCGGCGCCAACCTGGCCCTCGCCACCGCGCTCACGGCGCGCGACCGGGTACGGCAGGGCACCTCGGCACTCCCGGATCAGCTGGTGCTGGTCACGCCGGTGGCCGGCACGGGGCTGTCCTCGCCCAGCATGAGCGAGAACCGGCGCAGCCTGCCGCTGACCCGCGCGACCGTGAGCTGGGCGCAGGACCTGTATGCGCGACGGGCGCTGAAGGACCCGCGCATCGACCTGGTCAACCGGCCGGACCTCGCCGGCCTGCCGCCCACCACCGTCATCCTGGCGCAGATCGACCCGCTGCGCTCCGGCGGCGAGGCCCTGGCGCGGAACCTGGCGGCGGCTGGCGTGCCGACCGAGGCGCGGCTGTTCCCGGGCACGACGTATGACTTCTTCGGGCTGGCCAACCAGGTGCCGGAAGCCGCGGCGGCGGAGGACTATGTGGTGAACCGGCTGAAGGCAGCGTTCGACAGGCCGGCATTCCCGGTGCTGTCGGGCCCGGTCCGCCGGGTCACGCCCCCGCGGGCGGCACGGCGCAGGGCTGGCGGCAACTCGCGGCAGTAGGACCGCCGGGCGTCCGTGGTCCGCATGGGGCCGTTCCGGACAGCGGGCTGGAAGCCCGGCAGCATGGAACGGCTTGCCGATCGAGGCCTATGTGCCTACCACGGTGCATCTACTCCGGAGTCGAATTGACATCCCGCATTCATCCCGCCTGGATCGTCGCCGCCTGCACCTTCTTGGTGCTGCTGGTCGCGGCCGGCGTGCGGTCCACGCCCGGGGTGCTGATCGTCCCGCTGGAGGCGGAGTTCGGCTGGTCGCGCGCCACCATTGGCGGCGCAGTGGCGATCAACATCCTGCTCTATGGGCTGATCGGGCCGTTCGCGGTGGCCATCATCGAGCGGTTCGGGCTGCGCCGCACCGTCGGCTGCGCCCTGGCCCTGATGTCCATGGGCGTGGCGCTGACGCCGTTGATGACGAAGCCGTGGCACCTGACGCTGCTCTGGGGCGTCATGGTGGGCAGCGGCAGCGGCGTCACCGCCATGGTGCTGGCCTCCACCGTTGCGGCCCGCTGGTTCAGCGCCCGGCGCGGCCTGGTCGTGGGTGTGCTCACCGCCAGCACCGCCACCGGGCAGCTCGTGTTCCTGCCGCTGCTGGCGCATCTGGCGGAAGCCTACGGCTGGCGCGCGGTCAGCCTGGTGATCTCCGCCGTCGCGGCCCTGCTGATCCTGCCCGTCTCGGCCTTCCTGTGGGACCGCCCGGTGGACCGCGGGGTGCCGCCCTATGGTGGCACCGTCATCCTGCCCCGTGTGCCCATGGCCGTGAACCCGGCCCGGCGCGCCCTCGGCGCCCTCGGCACCGGGCTCGGCAACCGTGACTTCTGGCTGCTGGCCGGCAGCTTCTTCGTCTGCGGGGCCAGCACCAACGGGCTGATCGGCACCCACCTGATCCCGGCCTGTGTGGATCATGGCATCCCGGAGGTGACGGCCGCCGGGCTGCTGGCGGCGATGGGCGTGCTCGACATGGTCGGCACCACCTTGTCCGGCTGGCTCTCGGACCGCTGGGATAACCGCATGTTGCTGGCCTGGTACTACGGGCTGCGCGGCCTGAGCCTGCTGTTCCTGCCGTTCGCCTTCGATGCCGGGTTCGATGGCATCGGCTATGCCGGGCTGGGCCTGTTCGCGGTGTTCTATGGCCTGGACTGGATCGCCACGGTGCCGCCCACCGTGCGCCTGGCCGCCCGCTGCTTTGGTGAGGAGAACGCGCCGGTGATGTTCGGCTGGATCGCGGCGTCGCACCAGTTGGGCGCTGCCTCCGCCGCCTGGCTCGCGGGGCTCACGCGGACGGGCACGGGCAGCTACACGGCGGCCTTCGTCGCGGCGGGCGCGCTGTGCCTGGCGGCCAGCGTGCTGGTGGCGTTCATCGGGCGCGATGTGGCGCAGCAGGATCAGGCGGCGGTTCCCGCATGAACGATATCCCGGACCTCGCCGCCCTGCGTGCCCACATGGGCGCGGTGAGCGCCCTGGCGGAACGCAAGGTGCTGCATCGGCTGGATGGGCACAGCCGCGCTTTCATCGCGCTGTCCCCGTTCCTGGTGCTGGCGACGGCGGACCGGGACGGGCGGGTGGACGCCAGCCCGCGTGGCGATCCGCCGGGTTTCGTGCAGGTGCTGGACGACACCACGCTGCTGCTGCCGGACCGGCCCGGCAACAACCGGGTGGACAGCCTGGCCAACGTGCTGAGTGCGCCGGGTGTCGGGCTGATCTTCTTCGTGCCGGGCATCGACGAGACTTTCCGCGTCAACGGCCAGGCCCGCCTGCTGACCGACCCGGCGGTGCTGGCCGGGGCCGATGTGGGCGGGCGCGTGCCGAAGACCGGGCTGGTGATCACCATCGACGAAGCGTTCTTTCATTGCGCCAAGGCCCTGAAGCGCTCGCGCCTGTGGAGCCCCGAGGCGCAGGTCGAGCGCAGCAGCTTCCCGTCCCTGGGCCGCATCCTGTCGGACCAGGTGAACACCATCGGCGTGGCCGAGGCCGAGGCGCGCATCGAGACCGGGTATCGCGACCGGCTGTACTAGACATGCCACTGCAGTGCGCGGCGGCGGTTGCCTTGCGGCCCGGCTCGCCGCAGAAGGGGGCCATGCCAACCCTCAGCCTGCATAACAGCATGACCCGGCGCCGCGAGACCTTCGCGCCGATCGACCCCAGCCACGTCCGCCTCTACGTCTGCGGTCCCACGGTCTATGACCTGGCCCATGTCGGCAACGCCCGCGGCATGGCCGTGTTCGACGTGCTGACCCGGCTGCTGCGGCGGCTGTATCCGCGCGTCACCTATGTGCGGAACATCACGGACGTGGACGACAAGATCAACGCCCGCGCGGCCGAGAGCGGCGAGGGGATCGATGCCGTCACCGCGCGCACCACGGCGCAGTTCCACGCGGACATGGCGGCGCTGGGCAACCTGGCGCCCGACCAGGAGCCGCGCGCCACGCAGCACATCGCGGAGATGATCCAGCTGATCGAGCGGCTGATCACCAGCGGCCACGCCTATGCCGCCGAGGGCAACGTGCTGTTCGCGGTCAGCACGTATGGCCAGTATGGCGCCCTCTCGGGCCGTACGCCGGACGAGTTGCTGGCCGGTGCCCGCATCGACGTGGCGCCATACAAGCGGGATGCCGGGGATTTCGTGCTGTGGAAGCCCTCCCCGCCGGACCTGCCGGGGTGGGACAGCCCTTGGGGCCGCGGCCGGCCGGGCTGGCACATCGAATGCAGCGCCATGGCCTGGCGGTACCTGGGCGAGACCTTCGACATCCATGGCGGCGGCGGCGACCTGATCTTCCCGCACCACGAGAACGAGCGGGCGCAGAGCCTGTGCGCCCTGCCCGGCAGCGGCTTCGCCCGCACCTGGGTGCATTGGGGCATGGTGCTGAGCGGCGGCGAGAAGATGTCCAAGTCGCTCGGCAACTTCACCACCATCGCGGAGGCGCGGGGGCGGGCGCCGGGCGAGGCGATCCGGCTGCTGCTGCTGCGGGCGCAGTACCGCTCCAACCTGGAGTTCAGCCCGGCCGGCCTGGTGGAGGCGCAGAACGAGCTGGACCGCTTCTACCGCGCCCTGCAGCGCACGCCCTCCACCGGGGATGAGGACGACGTGCCCCCGGCTGTCATGGACGCGCTGTGCGACGACCTGAACACGCCCGCGGTGATCGCGGTGATGCACGAGCTGGCGGGCCGGGCCATCGCGGGCGATGCGGTGGCCGCGCGCGGCCTGCGGGCCACGGGCGCGCTGCTGGGCCTGTTGCAGCAGGATCCGACCACCTGGTTCCAGGGCGGCGAGGACAGCGCCGCCATCGAGACCGCCATCGCCGAGCGCATCGCAGCCCGCAAGTCCCGGGATTTCGCCCGAGCCGACGCCATCCGCGCCGAGTGGCTGGCCCGGGGCATCGCGCTGGAAGACAGGCCGGACGGCACCACGCTGTGGCGCCGGGCCGCCGAACCGAAATGAGTGTGGCCCAGTGACGGGCCGCGACGGCGGCGCCGGGCTGGTGCCGCACGACCCGAGCCCGGTGGTGGTGCTGGTGCGGCCGCAACTGGCGGACAACATCGGCTCCGTGGCGCGCTGCATGGCGAATTGCGGGCTGTTCCACCTGCGCCTGGTGGCCCCGCGCGATGGCTGGCCGCAGGACCGGGCCTGGCGCATGGCCTCGGGCGCTGACCGCATCCTGGAGAGCGCCACGGTGCACGAGACGGTGGCGGATGCGGTGGGCGACCTGCACCGGGTCTATGCGACCTGTCCGCGGCCCCGGCACGTCATCAAGCCGCTGCTGAACGCCCGCGCGGCGGCCGGCTCCATCCGGGAGGTGGAGGGCAGGGGGCTGCGCGCCGGCATCTTGTTCGGGCCGGAGCGGGCGGGGCTGGACAACGAGGACATGGCGCAGGCGGATACGCTGGTCCGCTACCCGCTGAACCCCGACTTCGACTCGCTGAACCTGGCGCAAGCGGTGATGGTGCTGGGCTATGAGTGGTGGATGGCTGCCGAATCGACGCCGGCCGCCCGGCTGATGACCCACGACACCCGCGTCGCCACCAAGGCGGAGCTGGAGCGGTTCCTGGTGCACCTGATCGACCAGCTCGACGCCTGCGGCTTCCTGCGCAACGCCCCCAAGCGGCCCGGCATGGTGCAGAACATCCGCCATCTGTTCGAGCGCGGCGAGGTGACGGAGCAGGAGGTCCGCACGCTGCATGGCGTGGTGGCCGGGCTGGCGCAGGGACGGCGGCGGCTGGGGCGGTTCGAGGACGAGCTGATGGCGGTGCTGGAGCCGGAGTAGCGTCAGTCCGGCTCGAGTTGCTGGGCCAGGCGCCGGGCCATCAGCCAGCCGATGATGGCGGAGGCCGGGCCGCCGATGCAGATGAGGATGAGGCCGAGCGGCTGGCCGTTCACCATCAGGTCCATGCCGATGCCGAGCAGCATGCCGCCGATGAGGCCGCCGGTGGTGCCGGCTGCGATGCCGAGCCAGAGGAGTTCGCCGCGTGTGATCATGGGTGGCCGCCAGGTTGGGTGAAAATTAGGGACGCATTGGCGAAATGTGCAAGGACGACGAAGCCGCAAACGGCTATCGACCGAGCGGTGAATGTGCATCGGGCATCGTCACGGTCGCTGTTCTATCGCACACGATCCACGTCGCAAGCTCCTGGATTGAGGCGATAGCGCCCGCATCCAAGAAACTGCAGATAGCCGCGGTCACGCAGCCGTTGTAGTTGCTGTCTGATCTTCTCTCGTACGTGAGCGTTGTCCGGAAATAGCAGATGAAGGCGTGGTTCATCGGCGTAAAGCTCTGATAGGTGAAACTCAGCCTTTTGGAGCTGCTCGATGCTTTTCATGATTTCGATCAACCAACGCTTGGTGTGATCGTCCGCTTGGTCGCGCAGGAACTTCGTTGCACTCCACTTCGCCAGCACGTCAGCCTTCGCGCATGCTGCCCCGTCTTCAACGATGTCCAGCACGGCGATGCGCGGAAGTTCGCCAACAAGTATGTTGCATCCGGTCCAGCCAGCACGCCTGGCATCAGGAGAGAGCGCGAATCTTGGCTCCACGAGTTGTGCGGTGAAGAACTGCCTCGGAACCACCCGGACCGTGTCAACAGTGAGCGAAATTGCGCTGTATCCCAACAGAATCAGATTAGGCTGAAGTCCCGCCGATAGACGAGCAATCAATGTGGCATATGCCCCATTGACAACCTTCTTTCGTGGTATGCCGGATGCGCTTTTAAGTTCATATTCTTCGTTGCATTTCGGGCAGATGAAATCTGATGCGATATTGTTAGCAGGCTGTTGGATCATGCGTTCTGCCCCACAGTTGGTGCAGTATAGGTTCTCGTGAGCCCAGGCCTCGCTCATCACTCGGACTGCTTGGGTCCTGCTACGGTAAGGCACAGCCAGATCCGTTTGGAAGGCCATCGTCATAGGGTTGCTCGCGGGCATGACATGCCTTCCATATTCCTGGAGGCGAGCTACCATTCACCTGTTTCGTTTGACAACTTGCCCCTTCCGGCCTAGCACCCGCCCACTGCCGGGAACGTGGACAGGCCTTCGGGGCCTGCGCCCGCTATCGCCATCCGGGCGATGGACTACCGGTGCAACAAGCTCAGCGGCGAAGCTGCGGGCGGATAGAATGGAGTGCGGCGCATGACGAAGCGCGCTGAAAGCAAGTACAAGATCAACCGGCGCCTGGGTGTGAACCTATGGGGCCGCGCGAAGTCGCCCATCAACAAGCGCGAGTATGGCCCCGGCCAGCACGGGCAGCGCCGCAAGCAGAAGCCGACCGACTTCGGCATCCAGCTGATGGCGAAGCAGAAGCTGAAGGGCTACTACGGCAACATCGGCGAGAAGCAGTTCCGCAAGTATTACGACGAGGCCGTGCGCCGCAAGGGCGACACCTCCGAGAACCTCATCGAGTTGCTGGAGCGCCGGCTGGACGCGGTGATCTACCGCATGAAGTTCGCCATCACCCCCTTCGCAGCCCGGCAGTTCGTCAACCACGGTCATATCCTGGTCAACGGCAAGCGCGTCAACATCTCGTCCTACCTGGTCAAGGATGGCGACGAGATCGAGGTTCGCGAGAAGTCCAAGCAGCTGGGCATGGTGCTGGACGCGACGCAGAGCGCCGAGCGCGATGTGCCGGACTACGTGGAGGTCGATCACCGCTCCATGAAGGGCCGCTTCGGCCGCGCGCCGAAGCTGTCGGACGTGCCGTATCCAGTGACCATGGAACCGAACCTGGTGGTCGAGTTCTACTCGCGCTGATCTTTCTTTGATTGGCGGCCCAGGCTCCGGCATACGCCGGGCCTGGGCCTTGTCATGCCTCGGCTACGCGCGCATGACAAAGGGGCGCAAAAGGGCGTCCGTGACTGAACTCGCCTCATCCTCCGTGTCGCTCGTCGGCTCGATCTCGGCTGGCCCGGCAATGGGATGAGTTCTATAGAAAGCGTCGATGAAGAGGATCGCGCGCTTCTGGACCGCAGTCATGTGATATCCCGTCGGATAGACGTCGATGTCCACGCACCGAAATGTTCGGTCCATGTCGATGAAAGCATCGTGGAACTCGCGCGGCAGTGGATAGATCGAGTCGATCCAGGTGTCCAATCGTCCGATTTCCCGGCCCGTGGTTTGACTGAAGCGCAAGACGTGACCGCTCGTGATCTGACGGCAGACGATAACGTCTGATGTCAAAAACAGGACGAGCAAGATCAGGCTGTGTGCCTGGTCAGTGGTGCCGTGTATCAAATCGCCAGAGCGAAGCCCTGCAAGCGACTGATGGAGCGATCGAGGCATTGCTGTGCTTTCATTCTTATCGGGTTGTAAACTGATTCTGGGTTCCGCCAGGCTCATCTCCAGCCCCGATCATCTTTACCGCACAAGATCGGCAAACATTGCGGCCAAGCACGGTGTATGCAGCTGTCGTGCCGAAACTCCCGCCGTTCTGGCAGCCCCCGCTGAAACCCTCGCACGTCAGATCACCGGCAGCAGCGAGCACGACCGGGTTATCAGGAACCGCTTCGGATGGCGCTTCGGCTCTGGTGGGACCGTCTGGCAACAGTCCATTGACCTCCGCATAGGCCGCTCGATACTGAGCCCCGGCGAACCGGTAGATGGCGTCGGCACGTCCCCCGTCCATCACGGCCGCAGCCAGATGCCGGCTCGCCGCATCCACGTCGCCGGAGGTGCCCGATCCGAACCTTCCATGGTATTGACTCCCCTGTTCCTCCCAGCCCATCGCCATTCCTCCCTTGACCGGAAAGAAATCCTATTTTGCCGTCTGGAAGTCAAATTTGCCGACTCTTCACGACTGGCGTCGCCTCATGCTGACCCAGACCGAAGAGATCGCCCGCCGCCGCACCTTCGCCATCATCTCCCACCCGGATGCCGGCAAGACCACGCTGACCGAGCGGCTGCTGCGGGCCGGCGGCGCCATCCAGCTGGCCGGCAACGTGCGCGCCAAGGGCGAGCGGCGGCGCACGCGCTCGGACTGGATGGGCATCGAGCGGGACCGTGGCATCTCCGTCGTCACCTCGGTGATGACGTTCGAATACGGCGGCTGCGTGTTCAACCTGCTGGACACGCCGGGGCACGAGGACTTCAGCGAGGACACGTACCGGACGCTGACCGCGGTGGACAGCGCGGTGATGGTGATCGACGCGGCGAAGGGGATCGAGGCGCGGACGCGAAAGCTGTTCGAGATCTGCCGCATGCGCGACATCCCGATCGTGACCTTCATCAACAAGATGGACCGCGAGGCGCGTGACCCGTTCGAGATCGTGGAGGAGGTGGCCAACACCCTGGCGCTGGACACGGCGCCGGTGACCTGGCCGGTGGGCCGGGCCAGCACCTTCGCCGGGACCTACGATGTCCGCACCCGGAACCTGCATCTGCTGGAGCCGCTGGAGCAGAGCGATCCGCGCATGATCCAGCTGGGCGAGGATCTGGAGCTGGTCAACGCGGCACTCCCGGAGTTCGACCGCAAGGCCTTCGACGAGGGCACGCTGACCCCGGTGTTCTTCGGGTCGGCCATCAAGGAGATCGGCGTCAGCGACCTCCTGGACAGCCTCGTCGCCTTTGGCCCGGCCCCCCGCGCCCAGCCCGCGGACACCCGCACCGTGGTCGCCACCGAGGACAGGCTGACCGCGCTGGTGTTCAAGATCCAGGCCAACATGGACCCGAACCACCGCGACCGCATCGCCTTCGCCCGGGTCTGCTCCGGCAAGCTGGTGCGCGGCATGCGGCTGCGCCAGGTACGGACCGGCAAGCAGATCCCGCTGCATGCGCCGCAGTTCTTCTTCGCCCGCGACCGCCAGATTGCCGAGGAGGCCTATGCCGGCGACGTGGTGGGCATCCCGAACCACGGCACGCTGCGCATCGGCGATACGCTGACCGAGGATGAGACGCTGAACTTCGTCGGCGTGCCGTATTTCGCGCCGGAGATCCTGCGCCGGGTCCGGCTGGATGACGCGATGAAGGCCAAGAAGCTGCGCCAGGCGTTGCAGGAGCTGGCGGAGGAGGGCGTGGTGCAGCTGTTCCGCCCGCAGGATGGCAGCCAGCCCATCGTCGGCGTGGTCGGCACGCTGCAGCTGGACGTGCTGGCCTCGCGGCTGATGGGGGAATACGGCGTCGGCATCGGGTTCGAGCCCGTGCCCTATTCGCTGGCCCGCTGGGTCACGGGCGACAAGGCGGCGTTGGAGAAGTTCCTGATCGGCAACCGCACCGGCATGGCCGATGACGTGGATGGCGACCCGGTGTTCCTGGCCAGCAGCGCATTCATGATGAACCGTGCCTCGGAACAGAATGAAGGGCTGACGTTCCGCGACATCAAGGACGTGCGGCCGGAGGCGGCCTAGCGCGCCTCCGGCTGCTTGCTCTACCGGCCCGGCAGCACCGTCGTGAACGTCTGGGTGCCGTTGCCCAGCAGGGCGGCATGTACGGACACGGCGCCCACCTGGTTGACGTAGAGGTTGCGGTCCGTCGCGGCCGAGCCGCCATAGGCGTCGTTCACGAAGCTGATCGCCACCTGGTGCGGCCCGGGGGTGAAGGCGCCCATGATGTCGAACTCCTGGCTTGCCCCGGCGCTGTGCAGCGCGCTGGTGGTCAGCGTGCCGCCAACCTGCCTGCCGTCCACCTGCACGGTGAACTGCGCGTTGCCCTGCCAGGCGTCCTCCGCCATCTGCAGCACGATCTTGGCCGGGCCGGAGCCTACGGTGACCTTGGCCGGGGTGCCGACGATGAAGGACTGCGCGCCGCCCGACATCAGCGCCGCCCCCTTGGTGATGGTGGCGTTGTCGACGATGCTGTCGACATACAGGTTGCGGTCGGTGGCCGCCGTGCCGCCGCTGGCGTCGTTCAGGAAATCGACCGTGACCGTGTGCTGCCCGGCGCTGAAGCCGAACAGCGACACCGCCTGCGTCTTGCCGCTGGCATGGGCCACGGTGGCGGTGCGCGTGCCGCCATACTGCCGGCCGTCGACGCTGATGGTGTACTGCGCGTCCCCCTTCCAGGCATCCTGGGAAATGTTCAGCACGATGGTGTCGGTGCCGCCGCTGGCTGGTGGGGTCGTGGTGCCGGGCGGCGTCGTGACGACCGGAGGCGTGACAACGGGCGGCGTGACGACCGGAGGCGTGACAACGGGCGGCGTGACGACCGGAGGCGTTATAACGGGCGGCGTGACGGGCGGCGTGACGGGAGGCGTGGTGGTGGGCGGTATGACGGGCGGTGTGGTCCCGGTTGTCGGCGGCCGGGTCAGCGCCGGTTCGGTGGTGGCCGTCGTATTGCCCGTAAGGACCACGGGGCCGGAGGACAGGCTGTTCCAGCCGTAGAAGGTGTTGCCGCTCACCGTCGCGGCGACGCCCGTGGCGTTCTTCACCGCGGTCGTGCTGTGCGCCTTGTCGTCGTTGACGATCAGGTTGTCGGAGACCTTCAGGCTGCCGGCCGCATACAGGTTGCCTTCCTCGCCATACGAGATGGCGATCGGGTTCTGCGCGTTGGCGCCCTTCTCGATGGTGTTGTTGCTGATGACCGCGATGCCGCCGTTCGGCAGGTCGATCTCGTAGCTCGCCGAGCCGGAGGTGTCGGTGATCATGTTGCCGGTGATCACGTTGTTGGCGGCCCGGCTTTTCACGTCATGCCCGACCACCGCGTTGGACACGGTGCTGTTGGTCAGCGTGAAGCTGGCGATGGCACCAACGTAGATGTTGTGGGTGTAGCCGTCGCCTGAGCCGTTGCCGGTGAAGGTGCTGTTGTTGATCGTGATCGACCCGGCGCTGTCGGCCGCGCCCAGGATGCCCTCCTGGTTGCCGGTCACGGTCATGTTGTCCATCGTCAGCGTGCCGCCCTCATAGCGCACGCCGGCCCCGTTGCCGTCCGCCACCTTCGCGCCGGACAGCGTCAGGCCGGACAGGGTGACGCTCACGCCGGCGCCACCCTCGTCGATGATGGCCTTGCCGTTAGGCGGCGCGACCGTCGCAACCAGGTTCACCGCACCGCCGACGCCCTGGATGGTCAGGCTGTGGGAGATGTTGAGGAAATCGTTGGTGTAGGTGCCGGCACTCACGTTGATGGTGTCGCCGCTGGCCGAGGCCGCCACGGCCGCCGCGATGGTGGTGTAGCGCTGGCCGGTTCCAACTGTCAGAGTGGTCAAGCGTTCTCTCCTGCAGGATTCGAGTCTGGGTTCTACTGAACACGAACCCGTGATGGCAAGCATTGATTAACATTGGCTTCTGCAACGAACCTTGCGGCGCGTTTGTTGGGCTGAGCTTCAGACAACTCAATGATTTATATTGTCAATAGAACACGAAAACCTGCGTATTTACTGGATGGATATAACAAAGAACTGCAAAAACCCTGAAACAATGTGTGATTTACCGTAAAAGCAGGCGCTGCACGGCAGCCTCAGCCAGCGCGCGGCGTCACCGCCCGCCGCCGGGTGTCACACGTCCTGGCCTGATCCGGTGTCGCCCGGGGCCGGATGTGCTAAGGCCGGCGAACACGCGCCAGGAGCAACGATGCCCGACCAGATTCCCGCGACCCTCATCCCCGGAGACGGCGTCGGACCCGAGATCACCGACCAGGTCGTCCGTGTCCTCGATGCCCTGGGCCGTCCGTTTGCCTGGGATATCCAGCAGGGCGGCATGGCCGGCATCGCGGCCGGGGGCGATCCGCTGCCGGCGGCGCTGCTGGACAGCGTGCGACGCACCAAGCTGGCGTTGAAGGGACCGCTGACCACGCCGATCGGCGGCGGCTTCCGTTCCGTCAACGTGCGGTTGCGCGAGGAATTCCACCTGTATGCCAACCTGCGCCCAAACCGCACCATGGTCCCGGGCGGCCGCTACGAGGATATCGACATCGTCGTGGTGCGGGAGAACCTGGAAGGGCTCTACGTCGGGTTCGAGCACTACATCCCGGTGGGCGACGACCCGCACGGCGTGGCGATGTCCACCGGCGTCAACACCCGCGAGGGGTCGCGCCGCATCGCCCGCTATGCCTTCGACTACGCGCTGCGCAACGGGCGCAAGAAGGTCACCATCGTCCATAAGGCGAATGTGCTGAAGGCGCTGACCGGGATCTTCCTGGAGACGGCGCAGGAGATCGGGCGGGAGTATGCGGGCCGGGTCGCGTTCGACGACCGGATCGTGGATGCCTGCGCGATGCAGCTGGTGCTGAACCCGCAGCAGTTCGACGTGATCGTCACCACCAACCTGTTCGGCGACATCCTGTCGGATCTGGTGGCCGGGCTGGTGGGGGGGCTGGGCACCGCGCCCGGTGCCAACATCGGCGAGAAGGGGGCGATCTTCGAGGCGGTGCACGGCTCCGCGCCCGATATCGCCGGCAAGGGCGTCGCCAACCCGCTCGCCCTGCTGATGGCCGTGGTGCTGATGCTCGATCATTGCGGGCTCGGCGCGATGTCGAAGCGCCTGGCACAGGCGCTGGACCACACGCTGCTGGTCTCCAAGGTCCGCACCCGCGACCTGGGCGGCACCGCGGGCACCCGCGAGTTCGGTGACGCCGTCATCCAGGCGATCGGCTGATCGACCCGGCCTCCACCATCGCCCGGCTGCTCGGGGCGCCCATGCGCCCGGGGCGGCTGATGTGGATCGGCCTGCGCCTGGCCCGGCGCGGTCCGATCCAGCCGGTGATCGAGGCCGGGTGCGACCCCGCCAGCGGCCTGGTGGGTGACCGCTACGCCGGCCGCACCGGCAGCCGGCAGGTGACGCTGATCCAGGCCGAGCACCTGCCCGCCATCGGCGCCTATGTGGGCCAGGACGCCACCCCGGAACGGCTGCGGCGCAACCTGGTCGTCTCCGGCCTCAACCTGCTGGCGCTGCGGGACCAGCAGCTGCGCATCGGGCCGGTGCTGCTGCAGGTCACCGGCCAATGCCACCCGTGTTCGCGCATGGAGGAGGAGCTGGGCCCCGGCGGCTACAACGCCGTGCGCGGCCATGGCGGGCTGACGGCCCGGGTGATCGAGGGTGGCACCATCCGGGTGGATGACGTCGTGACGGGCCTGCGCGCCGGGAATGCCGCATGAAGCTCACCGATTTCTCCGTGCTGGGCGGCGAATCCGGTGCGACCTGCACGGCGCAGAGCCTGTTCCACGACCATGCCCCGGCCAAGCGGATGAAATCTCGCCTCTGCCTCGATCGATTTCCGCTTCACCAGCATGGCGGACCTGGTGCGGGCCCATCAGGAGGATCTGCGCGCCTGACGCGGTCGCTCATGGCGCCCAGCGCCGCGGCCGCAGCCCGGCGTGGAACCAGCTGACCATCGAGTAGATGTCATACACCGGGCGGCCGATGGCGGCTTGCAGGTCTGCGGCATAGGGCGGCATGTTGGTGCATTCCAGCACCACGGCCCCCACCTCCGGGTGGCGGCGCACCAGGTCGGCGCCGGCGTCCAGCACGTCCTGCCGGGCCAGGCCGATGTCCATGTCCTCGGACTCGGCGCGGATCAGCACGCGGAAGAACTCGCGCCCGTGCTCCGTGCCCGCCACCGGGATATCGGCAGGCACCCCGGCGGCGGCCAGATGCGCCGGCGTCAGTGACCCGGCACATACCGTCACCAGCCCGACCCGGCGGCCCGGCGGCAGCGTGGCCTGCACCCAAGGCACCTGCAGCAGCGAGGAGGTCATCACCGGAACGCCGGTATGCTCCGCGATCTCCCGCTGGAACAGGCTGAGGAAGCCGCAATTCGTGGTCAGCGCCTCTGCCCCCAGCGCCACCAGCTCTGCCGCCGCCTCCAGGAACGCCGGCAGCAGCCCGGCCGCGCCATGCAGCACCACAAGCTCCGGCGTGGCGCCCCGCACCACGCGATACAGCACCGGGAACGGCCAGGTGGCCGCGTTGCCCATATCCCCGGGGATGCGGGGGAAGCGGGCGTCCAGCATCAGGATGCCCAGGGGTGCGCCGTAGATCGCCTGGCCGCCGCGCGCGATGGTTCCGGTCATTGGGGGTGCCTCGCTGTTGCCCGGCGGTCTTGCCTTCCGGGGTGGAAGGTCGCAAGTGGGTCGGCATGGAAAGCGCCCTTCGCCTCGCCCTTCTCGGGTCGGTCTGCCTGGCGGCGGCAGCCTGCACGCCGAACTATTCCCCCGACACCTACGCCAGCACGGCGGTGCAGCAGGCCAGCAAGGTGGAGCAGGGTGTGATCGTCGGCGCGCGCAAGGTGGCGGTGCAGGCATCCGGCACGACCGGAGCGGTCACCGGGGCGGCGGCCGGTGGGATCGCGGCGTCGCAGGCGCCGGTTGCGGGCGTGGGGAGCGCATTGACCACGCTGGGCGGCACGCTGGTGGGCGGGCTGGTCGGCACCGGCATCGAGCGCGCGACCGGCGACACCACGGCCGTCGAATACATCGTGCGCAAATCCGGCAACGAACTGATCTCGGTGACGCAGAAGGACGCGCAGCCCCTGGCGATCGGGCAGAAGGTGCTGGTGATCGCCGGGTCACAGGCGCGGATCGTGCCGGATTACACGGTGCCGGCGGACATGACCCCCGGGGTGCCGGCGACACCGACGCCCGTGCAGGCCGAAACCTTGGCGCCGAAGCCCAGCTTCACGCGGATCGAGTAGCGGCGGCGGCCCTGGGACCGCCGCCGGGTCACGTCAGCCCTTGAGGTCGGCCGGCACGATGCCGCCATTCTCGGCCAGCTTGGCCATGACCTGCTTGTGCAGCCATACGTTCATGGTGGCGCTGTCGTTGGTATCACCGGTGTAGCCGAGTTCGCCGGCCAGGCTCTTGCGGTTGTCCAGGCTGCTGTCCAGGCCGAGCAGCTTCATCAGGTCCACGATGGACGTGCGCCAATTGGATGGCTGCCCGGACTTCGCAGCCATGTCGGTCAGCACGGCACCCACGTCGACCGACTGGGCCGGTGCGCCGGCTGAAGCCGCCGGGGCGGAGGCTGCATCCGGGCCATCAAACGCGGAGGAGGACGCGGGCGCGGCAGGGGCGGCGGCGGCCTCCGTCTTGTGGCCGAAAATCTTGGACATGATAGAACCGAAGACGCTCATGGGGATCACTTTCTGGTTAACGAGATCCTCAACGCCGGCATTCTCAGGAAGTTCACCCGCGGGTTCCTCACCATACGCCTCGTCCGTCTCGCCAGGGTCCTCCGCTGGCTTGATGCCGCGCCAGCGGTGCCACAGCATCACCAGCGAATCGATCGGGATGGCCGGCACCTCGCGCATGCGCCAGTACCAGCGGCGCATGAGCTTGCTGGAAGCCGGGCCGATCGAGGGTGGGCTGCGATGCGCATCGAGCCCGGCCAGCCCCAGCAGCACCACGCAGCGCGGCATGTGATAGGCGGAGGTTGCCGCATACACAGGGCCCGGCACACCATGCAGCAGGCTCGCGACCGCAAGCGTGGAGCGCACCGTATTGGTCCCGGTCGGCTCCAGCACGATGTAGTCGGGGTGGATGCCGCGCTCCAGCAGCAGCTGTGCCATCACCTCGGCCTCCGGCGGGCCATACCGCCCCTGCCCCCCGGTGACGATATAGATGGGCTGCGGCAGCAGGCGGCGGCCGAAGCGCACGGCGGCGCCCACGCGGTCCCGCATGGCGCCGCTGGGCGCGCCGTCGGGCCGGACCGCGGCTCCGTAGATGATTATGAAGGATTGTTCGAACACGGCGCGGCCAGGAGAAGTCGGTTGACACTGGACAGCGCCGAGAAGGTCTGGCCCCAGGCGCGCGCGAAGGCGGCGGCATCCGTGCCGCGCTCCGCCAGCACGGCGGCGATGGCGCCCACGGTGCGGGTGCCGTCCACCAGGCGCAGGAGGGCGGCGGCCAGCGGCGGCACCGGCACCGGCACGCGCAGCCCGTCGAACAGCAGCGGCAAGGTGCCATCCGGGCGGATCGCCTGCGCCAGCTCCGGTCCCGGCATCTCGCGCCCGATGGGCACGGCGCCCGGGTGCATCGGGTCCGGCGCCGGCCGGGCTTCGGCGGCCCGCACGCAATAGACGACATGCGTGCTCATGTTCCCGGTCAGCGCCTCGGCCAGCGCAGCACGCTCGATCATCGGCAGCGCGGACATGCGGGCGCGCAGCTTCGGGTCTGGCAGGTAGGTGGCAGGGTCGTAGCGCATCGGCTCCATGAAACAGGTCGGCACCAGGCCGGCATCGTTCAGCAAAGCAGCCAAGGCCGCAACGTCATAGGCCCGATCCCGCGGATTGAGCAACAAATCGTAGAGCCCTGCATCCCCGCCCTCGATATGGTCGCCGAAATACCGGTTCGCCCGCAGCCACGCCGTCTCCGGCAGATGCCGCATGACCCGGCGCGCCACATCCAGCCGCACCGCCGGCGCCTCCTCGGGGGGTGCCAGCCGGGCCAGCGCGTCCTGCAGCATGTAAACGCCGGTGCGGCCGTGCGGCGCATACAGCATCAGCCCCAGCCCGCCGCCGGGCGCGAGCACGGAGAGCAGGGCGCGCAGCCCGGCCGCCGGGTCCGGCAGATGGTGCAGCACGCCGCAGCAATCGATGTAGTCGAAGGGCCCAAGTCCACTTCCGGCCAGGTCCAGCAGGCTGCCCTGATGGAACGCCACGTCCAGCCCCCGCACCTTGGCCCGGCCGCGCGCGATGCCCTGCGCCGCCGCCGAACGATCCAGGTGCGTGACGCGGCCGGGCCGCCCCCTCAGCGCCATCTGCGTGGCCAGCATGATGGTGCCATCCCCGGTGCCGCCGCCGGCGAACAGGGCGCGCAACGGCTGGTCCGCGGGGCGGGTGCCCTGGAACACCCAGTGGTCGATCTCGCGCAGGTGGCTGGGGCTGCCGATGATCAGCCGCCGCGCCTCGTCCCGCGGGTCCCGCTGCGGGTAGGGGTAGGCCTCGTACTGGTCCGCCAGCCGGGCGTCGGTTGCATCCTGCATGACGAACACCTATCCCGCGCCGATGCAGTCCGCCAGCAGAAGCCCCATCCGCAGCCGCGGCTATTTCGGCCTTGGCGCGGAAGGCGTGTCCAAGTCCGCCAACATGGGCGCCCTGTTGCGCACCGGGCACGCCTTTGGCGCGGCCTTCTGCTTCACCATCGGGGCCGGCTGGGATGCAAGGGCCGTACGCAGCGCCGATACTGCCATGACCCAGGCGCATGTGCCGCTGTGGCGGTTCACCGACGCTACCGCGTTGCACCTGCCGCCCGAGTGTGCGCTGGTGGGGATCGAGCTGCTGGATGACGCGGTGGACCTGCCATCCTTCCGGCATCCGCTGAATGCCGCCTATGTGCTCGGGCCGGAGCGCTCCGGCCTCTCGGAACCCCTGCGGGCACGGTGCAAGCACCTGGTGCGCATCCCGACGCGGTTTGCGCTCAACCTGGCGGTGGCCGGCGCCCTGGTGCTGTATGACCGCCTGCTGCAACACGGGCGATTCGCCGAACGGCCCGTAGCGGCCGGCGGGCCGGACGCGCCGCTGTCGGCTGCGCCACCCCATGGTGATCCGGTGTTCCGCCGCACCATCCCGGAATGGAAGGTCTGACGGCGCTTGTCCTGCGCGTGGGTGCGCCGTATCTCTCCGCTCATGCGAATCTTCCCGTCCCTGCGCGTTCTCTCGACAGCCGCTGTTTTCGTTGGCCTGGTCGTCTCGTCGGTTCCGGCGCTGGCCCAAAGCCGCCCGGCCCATCCCGCCGCCAAGCCGGCCGCGCGCCCCGCCACCGCGAACGCGCCGAAATCGATCGGCAAGTTCGACGATTGGCAGGCTGCCACGCATGGCGAGTCTGGGCAGACGGTCTGTTATGCCTTCACGCGGGCACAGACGTCCTCTCCGGCGCTGCCCGGCCGTGGCGACGTGGTGCTGACAGTGACAGAGCGGCCCTCGGGGCGGGACGCGGTGGCGATCAGCGCCGGCTTTGCCTATGCGGCCCAGGCCGAGGTGCAGCTGACGGTCGACAAGGCGGAGCTGCCCTTCTACACCAGCGGCCGCTCGGCCTTCGCCCGCGATGGCCATGCCGTGACGGTGGCCTTCGGCAGCGCGCGCCAGGCGGTGGCGAAGTCGCCGGGCCCGAAGGCGACTGCGGTGACCGACACCTTCAGCTTGCGTGGCTATGGCGCGGCCTATGCGGCCATCGTGAAGGCGTGCCCGGCCAAATGAGCGACGTGCTCGCGCTGACGGCGGTCGAGCGCGAGCGCATCCTCGCCAAATCCGCGCTGTTCAACCCGCCGCCCACACAACTGGAGGACGGCCGCCGAGGCCTGGTCGGGTTGTCGCGCGAGGAGCTGTCGGCTGAGCTTGAGGCCATAGGCGAGAAGCCGTTCCGGGCCAAGCAGGTCTGGCACTGGATCTATCATCAGGGCGTCACCGACTTCGCTCGCATGTCCAGCATCGCCCGGCCCTTGCAGGAAAAGCTGGCTGAGCGCTTCGTCATCGAGCGCCCCTCCGTCGCCACGGTGCAGACCAGCACGGACGAGACCCGCAAGTGGCTGTTCCGCTTCCGCGACGGGCAGGAGGCGGAGACCGTCTATATCCCGGATCGCACCGAGGATCGTGGCGCCGTCTGCATCAGCAGCCAGGTCGGCTGCACCCTGTCCTGCCGGTTCTGCCACACCGGCACCCAGAAGCTGGTGCGCAACCTGGGCGCCCCCGAGATCGTCGGGCAATTCATGGCGGCGCGCGACAGCTACAACGAGTGGCCCAGCCCGCGCGGCGAGACGCCCCGGCTGCTGAGCACCATCGTGCTGATGGGCATGGGCGAGCCGCTGTACAACTACGAGAACGTGGCCAAGGCGATGCGAATCGTCATGGACAATGAGGGCATCGGCCTCTCGCGCCGGCGCATCACCCTCAGCACCTCCGGCGTGGTACCGATGATGGATCGGTGTGGGGCCGAATTGGGGGTGAACCTGGCGGTGAGCCTGCATGCCGTCCGTGACGAGTTGCGTGACGAGATTGTACCGCTCAATCGTAAATATCCGATTAAGGAGCTGATCGCCGCCTGCCGCCGCTATCCCGGAGCCAGCAATGCCCGGCGCATCACGTTCGAATACGTCATGCTGCGCGGCGTGAACGACAGCGAGGCCGAGGCACGCGAGTTGGTGCGGCTGATCGCCGGCATCCCCGCCAAGGTCAACCTGATCCCGTTCAATCCCTGGCCCGGCAGTGCCTATGAGCCCAGCGGCCGCGAAGCCCTCCTGCGCTTTGCCGCCATCGTGTCGGAAGCCGGGTTCGCGAGCCCGATTCGCCAGCCGCGCGGTCAGGATATTCTGGCGGCCTGCGGGCAGCTCAAGACCGAGAGTGTCAAGGCACGCTCCGCCGCCTGACCCCTGGCGCCGCGCGGGCCGCGTCCCATCTACCGTCCATGCCCGACGAAAAGCCCGCATTGCCCGCACCGAAGCCCGAACTCAAGCCGGAGGAGATCGGCGGTCCCGCCGGTCCCGAGCCCACGCGCTACGGTGACTGGGAGCAGAAGGGCCGCTGCACCGATTTCTAGCCGCGGCGCCTGATGGCGGCGGTGACGGTGTTCTCCAGCAGGCAGGCGATGGTCATGGGGCCGACGCCGCCTGGAACCGGTGTGATGGCTCCGGCGACCTCCAGGCATTCGGCATAGGCGCAGTCACCGACCAGACGGCCATCCGGCAGGCGGTTGATGCCGACATCGATGACCGTGGCGCCAGGCGCGATCCAAGATCCACGCACCATCTCCGGCTGCCCCACCGCCGCCACCACGACATCGGCCCGGCGGCACTCGGCGGCGATGTCGCGGGTGCGGGAATGCACGATGGTGACCGTGGCATCCGCCGCCAGCAGCAAGGCCGCCATCGGCTTGCCCACGATGGAGGAGCGGCCGAGCACCACGGCCCTGGCGCCACGCACCGGGATTCCGGCTGCTGCCAGCAGGCGCATCACGCCGGTGGGCGTGCAGGGCGCCAGCACGTCCAGCCCATCGTGCAGCCGCCCGACATTCAGGGGATTGAAGCCGTCCACGTCCTTTGCCGGGTCGATGGCTTCGATGACGGCGCGGGGAACGAGCCCGGCTGGCAGCGGCAACTGCACGAGAATGCCATCGACATTCGGATCACGGTTCAAGCGGTCGATCACGGCAAGCAGATCGGCCTGGCCGGTGTCGGCAGGCAGCCGGATTGTCTCGGCCCGAAGCCCGGCATCCTGGGCAGCACGGTCCTTGTTGCGGACATAGACCGTGCTGGCCGGGTCGGCGCCGACCAGGACCACAACGAGGCCGGGCTGGAACGACAGGGCGGCCACGCGCGCGCGAACCCCGGCGCGGAGGGTTGCCGCGATGGCCTTGCCGTCGATGATGCGGGCGGCCATGGCGGTCAGATGAAGTTCCAGGCGCCAAAGGCCAGACCGCGATACAGGGTGCCGAGCAGCGGCCGGGCCAAGTATTGCAGCAGCAGGATCACGACGATGGGGCTGAGATCGACGTTGCCGAAGCTGGGAAGCCAATTGCGGATGGGGCGTAGCACCGGATCGGTCACGCGGAACAGGAAGTCCCCGATGGACCAGACCAGCCGGTTACGGGTGTCGAGCACGCCGAACGATGCGAGCATGCTGAACACGGCCGCCAGGATCAACGCCCAGATAAAGAGGCCGATCACGGCATTGAACAGTTCGAAGATGGCGGTAAGCACCGTCAGTGGACTCCTGAATTCGGGCGGACCCTAGCCATGCACGACACGCGGTGCAACGCGGCATATCCGGGGTTGACGCGGGGGGGATGGATCAGCATTGTCCGGCGCCTGCACGGCGGGGCTGTAGCTCAGTTGGGAGAGCGCCTCGTTCGCAATGAGGAGGTCAGCGGTTCGATCCCGCTCAGCTCCACCACTTCGCCGTGCACCCAACCCTAATGTGACGCCCATTCCCACAGGTGCACCAGCGCCGGGGCCATGATGGCCGTCACCAGCCCGTTCAGCGCCAGGCCCAGCCCGGCAAAGGTTCCGGCGATCTCGTTCACCTGAAACGCCCGCGCTGTGCCGATACCGTGGCTCGCCACTCCCGCCGCAAAGCCGCGTGCGGCATAGTCGCGCAGGCCCAGCGCGTTCATCAACGGCGTGACCAGTACGGCCCCGGTGATCCCGGTGAGGATTACCAGCACCGCGGTCAGGCCCGGGATGCCGCCGATCTGCTGCGCGATGGCCATGGCGATGGGCGTCGTCACCGATTTGGGCGCAAGGGACAGCAGCGTCGTGCGGCTGGCCCCCAGCAACCAGGCCGTGCCCATTGCGCTGGTGATCGCGGTCACCGAGCCTGCCACCACCGCGATCACCATGGGCAGCAACAGGCGCCGCACCTCTCGCGCCTTCACGGCCAGCGGCACGGCAAGGGCGACCGTCGCCGGTCCAAGCATGAAGTGCACGAACTGCGCGCCATCGAAATAGGTGGCGTAAGGCGTGCCGCTGATGCGCAGGACCAGCACCAGCACCAGCACGGCCATCAGCACCGGATTGGCCAGCGGGTGGCGGCCAAGCCGCTTCTGCACCCCATCCGCCACCACATAGGCGGCGAGCGTCGCCGTCAGCCACAGCAGCGGCGAGGCGCGGAGATAGACCCAGAGCGTGGTGACGCCGTCCATCTACCCGCCCCGCAGCCGTACCACGGCGCGGAAGGTCAGCGCCGTGACGATCAGCGAGGCCACGGTGGAAACCACCACGGCCACCCCGATCGCCAGGCCCTCCGTGGCCAGCAACGGCAGCACCTGCACAACGCCCACGGCGGCGGGCACGAACAGCAGCGACAGGTTCGAGAGCAGGGCCGCCGCCACCGGGCCCACCACGGCCTGCAGCCCGGGGCGGAGCAGAAGTGCCGTCGCCAGCAGCGCCATGCCGAGCACCGGACCGGGGATGCCGATGCCGGAGCCGCGTGCCAGCGCCTCGCCGAGCAGCTGGCTCGCGAGCAGGACCAGAATACCGTTCAGCACCGGCGCACCCCCGCCATGACACGGGCGTCACGCTGCCGCCCTTGGCGGGGCCTGTCTAGCGCCGGGTTGCGCGGCGTCCCCTTGGAACAGGCCGATGCCGACCGAGTGGCCCCAGCGCAGCGCCGCCGCCTCGTCCGCATCGGACAGGACCCATCGCGCGGTTCCGGCCCGCAGCATCTGTGGATCGACCCCGACCAGTGAGGGCGACCACCGCAGCTGGACGAAGTCCACGTCGAGGGCCGCCAGGTCCAGAAGGTCCGCCAGCACGGCAGTCAACCCGCACAGCACCACCCGATAGCCGCGGGCCCTGGCAAAGGCCCGGGCGAAGCGGAACGACGCCAGATCCTGCATCACATCTGCCGGCTGCAGCGCCAGCAGCGCATGTCCGCGCAGGCCGGGAGGCAAGGCGTTGTCGAACTTGTGGAAGTCGGGCGACAGCACGCTGCCGACACCCAGCCGCATGCTGAACGGCCCGGCGCCTCGCAGCTCCGAGCTGAGCGACAGCAGCGCCAGCAGCCGCCGGTCCACCACCCGCGTCAGGCGGCGCATCAGGAAGGGATCGGCAAACGCATTGTGTTCCGGTGCCAGCTCCGCCATCAGTGCGGGGACCGACAGGAACCGCTCCTCCCATGCGGTGTCGAGGGTTTGCGCTCCCAGGCGGCACACGGTGCGGCGACGGGCGAACCGGGCCACGTTGGCCTGGGACAGCCGGGCCTCGACCGCGTCCATCGTGGCGATGTCGATCGGAGGCAGCACCGTGGGCGGCATGGGTGCCGCCGCCTTTCGTTGCGGCACCACATGGACTGCGTGTTCGTTCAGCGACGGGCTGACGGCCACGGCGAGCAGGGCGGCGCCGTCGCGCGGCAGGTCGAACAGCCGCGCCAGCTCTGGCATGGCCGGAGCGTCGAGCGGCGAGTCGAGCAGCAGGTGTTCGATCAGCTCCAGGGTGCGGCCCAGCCGATCTGCCGCTTCGCCGCGCCAGCTGATTGCCATCCGGCCATGCGCCAACTCATAGAACCGCGCTCGATCGGCGCCTTGCAGCGGCTCAAGCGCCTCCCGGGCCAGGCGCAGGTGGTGGGGACGGGACAGCCGGGGCGGCAGCAGGTCGATCCGCAGCACCAGGATCCGCCGCGTGACACCGGAAACGGAACAGTCCCGGACCAGGTTGGTCAAGGACTGCATGTCCGGTGGCTGATCGAACTGGGTCATCAGCGTCTCCCCACCGCAGGCAAGCCGCGGTCGAGCAAGGGCGGGTTGCGGCAGTCTCCCCTGATCGTGCTGCCGATGGCTGCCGAGCGTGCCTGGCATTGCCGCAAGGTGCAGCCGTGCGCCTGGTCGCAGGCCCGCAGGCGCGCCGCCGCAAGCAGCATGTCCACGAAGCGGCCCTGGAATCGCTGGATGCCCAGAGCGAGCCCCCAGGTGAGCGCCGCCTCATCCGCACACTGCGACAGCACCAGGCGCTCCCGGCCGCACCGATCGACCGCGCTGGCCAGCCCTGGTTCGGCGGATATTCCCGGGCGCCAGTCCAGCAGCATGAAATGCGGCTCCAGCACGGCAGGTCGGCTCGCGAGCAGGATCTGATCGGTCAGCCCACTCACGACGAGGCGCATGCCGGCCAGGCGAAGGCGCTCACGGGCCAGCAGGCCACCCTTCGGGTCGGCCACCATCTCGATGAACGGCACCTCGACATCAACGGGCCGATGACCCGGTGCGCGGGATGTGGCGAACTGGGCGAAAGCCTCCGACAAGACACCGCCCAGCGTGAGCCGGAGGTGCAGGCTGGCCTTGTCGTCAGGCGCGCCCACATCATCGGGCAGGGTGTGCAGCATCATCTGGTCGAAGCGCGCCACGACATGCCCGAGCAACGCTGCGTCCGCGGTTGGCCCGGCGGCCCTGATCCGGGCTTCCACCGCGACTGCCGAGACACTGACGGTATGAAAGAGCGGGACGATGCGGTCGGTCCGGCTGGGACGGAGGCGGATCGCGGTGTGCCGGGTCAGAAGTTCGTTGATGGAGGCGGTCTGCAGCAGGGCGGCGGCGGATGCGGTGGCGCTGGCCGATGCTTCGATCATGGGCGGAGACGGCTCACTGTCCGCCAGGCGAGCGTGGATGTAGGCGCGCGCCTGATCTGCCGCGGCGGGCAGGGGCCAGAGGGTGCGTAGCGCGTCGAGATCGGGCACATTGGCCTGGAACAGCCTGGCGATCAGGCCGCTGACCCCGGTGCCGTCGTCCGGCGGGCGGAACAGCAGCGCCATGTCGCCGTTGCACAGCCCGAACAGCTGGCCATCGTTGCGCGCCGCCGTATCGTCCAGCACCGCGGCGGCGACCCGGCGGTGATGGGCCCGCGGCCCGGGCGGTGCAATCCGCGACAGGTGCAGCACCAGGAGGAACCAGCCGGTGCGCGCGGACAGGCTGCGCAACACGCGCTCCACCCCGTCCAGCAACATCCGTTCGGCATGCAGGACCGCGTTGTCCCGCGGAGCCGGGTGGGTGGCGTGAGCCCATGCCGTGGCGGGCCTGGGCGGGCTCAGCGTGCGATTCAGTGTCGTTGTTCCTGGACCATGCGGCTATTCTGGGCAGAGATGATGGACAATTCCTTAACCGCCGGCGGCATCGGTCAAACCGGCCACGATCAACCCGGCCCCGGTCAACCCGGACTGCCACCCGGCCGGCGGATCTATGTCGTGGGGGACGTGCATGGTCATCGTGACCGGCTGGCCGCCGTGCATGCCGCGATCCGGGCGGATCTCGCCGGGCGCCCGGTGGCGGCGCCAATGCTGGTGCATCTCGGCGACCTGATCGACCGCGGCCCTGACAGTGCCGGCTGCCTGGCTCTGCTGGCAAGCGGCCCGCCGATCCCGGGTGTGCCGACCGTCAACCTGATGGGCAACCATGAACGCATGATGCTCGACGCGGTCAATGGGGGCGGGCACGAAGAGATCGATCGCTGGCTGGATAATGGCGGGGACAAGACCTTGGCCAGCTGGGGGCTGAAATCGTCCATGAAGCCCTCGCAATGGCTTGCAGGCATTCCGGCGCGCCACCTGGTTCTCCTGAATGGACTCAAGCTGTACTGGGAGCAGGACGGGTATTTCTTTGTCCATGCCGGGGTGCGCCCAAGGACGCCGCGCAACGAGCAGCGGGAGACCGATCTGCTGTGGATCCGCGACTCCTTCCTGGGCTGGAATGGCGTGATGCTGCCGGACGTCCCGCACCGTGTCATCGTGCATGGGCATACGCCGATGCCGGACCCGGTGGTGAAGGCCAACCGCATCGGGCTCGACACCGGGGCCGGGAAGGGCGGGCCGCTGACCTGCGCCGTTCTCGAGGGGCGTGGCCTGGGCCTGTTCCAGCGGTGATGCCGATCTTGCCAGTTGTGCGCGGGACGGCTACGCCGGTTTGATGGACAGCATGATCCCCGGCGGCAGGGCGGCCGGACCCGAGGGGCGCAAGCCGGTGGCCGAGCCGGAGCTGCCAGCCGAGCTCCAGGTTCTCGCCCAGGCCATCAAGCGCCTGAGCCGCACCAGCGTCACCGTGATCGGCGACGTGATGCTGGACCGCTACGTCTATGGCATCGTCGACCGTATCAGCCCCGAGGCGCCGATCCCGGTGCTGGAGGTGGAGCGCGAGGTGGCGATGCCCGGCGGCGCCGGCAACGTGGTGCGCAACCTCACCGCCCTGGGGGCCGCGGTCGCGTTCGTGTCCGTGGTGGGGGATGACCAGGCCGGGTCCGACCTCACCGGGCTGATCGGCGGCCAGCCGGGTGTCGAGCCCTGGCTGCTGGTGGAGGGTGCCCGCGCCACCACCGTCAAGACCCGGTTTGTCTCCAACGGTCAGCAGCTGCTGCGGGCGGACCGGGAGGAGATCACGCCGATCGCCGCCAAGCTGGCCGATCGCATGTTGCGCATCGCCGGGGACGCGATGGCGGCCACGTCGGTGACGGTGCTGTCCGACTATAGAAAGGGTGTGCTGTCCGGCACGATCCCGGCGCAGCTGATCGCCACCGCCAAAGCAGCCGGACGGCGGGTGGTGGTGGACCCGAAAGGCCCCGACTACTCGCGCTACGCCGGTGCCGACGTGGTGACGCCGAACCGGCGGGAGCTGGGCGAGGCCACGGAGATGCCGGTGGACACCGAGGCGGGATTGGTCGCGGCTGCCACCGTCCTGCGGCAGGCGCATGGCTTCGGCGCCGTGCTGGTCACGCGCGCCGAGGACGGCATGACGCTGGTGGATGCGGATGGTGCGCATCATTTCCCGGCCGAGGCGGCGGATGTGTTCGATGTCTCGGGCGCCGGGGACACGGTGGTGGCGACGTTGGCGGCTGGATTGGCGGCCGGGCTGGACCTCAAGATCGCAGCGCGGCTGGCGAATATCGCCGCCGGCATCGTGGTCGGCAAGGTCGGCACCGCAGTGGCGCGGGAGGAGGACCTGCTGGCCGTGCTGACGCCGCAGGGCGGGGCGCTGCGCAAGATCGTGACGCGGGAGGTGGCGACCGAGCAGGTGGAGCGCTGGCGCCGCCGCGGCTGGCGCACCGGCTTCACCAATGGCTGCTTCGACCTGCTGCACCCCGGCCACGTGCATCTGCTGGAGCAGGCGCGCGGCCAGTGTGACCGCCTCGTTGTCGGCCTCAACTCGGATGCCAGTGTGAGCCGGCTGAAGGGCGCGTCCCGTCCGGTGCAGCCGGAAGCGGCCCGGGCGGCGGTGCTGGCCAGCCTCTCCTCGGTCGACCTGGTGGTGATCTATGACGAGGACACGCCCGAGACGACTCTGCAGCAACTGCGCCCCGACATGCTGGTGAAGGGGGCCGACTACACGCTGGACCGGGTGGTTGGTGCGGACCTGGTGCAGGGCTGGGGCGGCAGGGTATGGCTGGCGGAACTGCTGCCGGGCTATTCGACCACGGCGATGGTGCGGAAGATCACGGCGGGTGGCGCTGGTTAGCCTACTCGACCCGCAGCGCCGTCCGTACGCTTAGGGCCGCCGCCGGGTCTTCCGCCATGGCGAGGCGGCCGGCGGCGAGCAGGGCGAAGCGGTGCAGCAGGGCCCGGCGCCGTGCCGGCGGCAGGCGGTGTTCCGGCGCCTCGCGCACCACCTCCGCCTCCCAGCCGCACGCGACGATCAGCCCGGCATCCGGCGGCAGCAGGTCCAGCGGAAAGTCCTGATCCACCGCGAAGAACAGCGCATCCGAGAACTCCCGGTATTCCGGCCATTTGCCGTCGGTCAGGAAATCCCGGGCGCCGGACTTCACCTCGATGCAGGCGAACCCGCCATCGCCCCGCAGCGCCAGGATGTCGGCCCGGCGGTTGTTCGGCAGCGGCACCTCGTGCACCGGCGACCAGCCGAGATGCAGGCACAGCCGCGCCGTGGCCCGGCGCACGGCAAGCGTCCGCTCAGGAAAGCTGGGGTCGAGCGGAAGATCCATTCACGTTTTGTACACAGGTTCAGTGCAAGGTGAAAGCAGGGGATGGAACCCTGACGCGGGAGTCTGCTAGCATGTCCTATGGTTGCCACGCGATTCGCAGTTGCGATCCATATCCTGTTGCTGCTGGCCTGCCAGCGCCGGGAGGGACCGGCGACCAGCCACTACATCGCCGCGAGCGTGAACACCAATCCCGTGGTCGTGCGGCGTATCACCGGACAGTTGGCGCGGGCCGGGCTGTTGCGAGTGCGGCGCGGGCCCGGCGGTGCGGAACTCACTCGGCTGCCGAACGCCATCAGCCTGGGCGATGTATGGCTGGCGATGAACGCGGGCCGGGCCGGCACGGTGCTGACGTTGCACGACGCGCCGAACCCGCATTGCCCGGTGGGCCGGCAGATGCACGGCGTGCTGGGCTCGGTGTTCCGCCAGGTGGACCAGGCGATGCTGGACACGCTGCACCGGACGACGCTTGCCAGCCTGATCGAGACGCTGCAGCCCAAGGCGGCTTAGGCCACGAAGCGGTCGATGGCGGCGGCCATGCGGGCGTCGCGGTCGCTGAGGCCGCCTACGTCGTGGCTGGTGAGGGTGATCGCGACCTTGTTGTAGGTGTTCGACCATTCGGGATGGTGGTCCAGCTTCTCCGCCAGCAGTGCCACCCGGCTCATGAACGCCCAGGCGGCGCTGAAATCCTTGAACGCGAAGCTGCGGTGCAGCGCGTCCCGCCCTGGAAGCAGGTGCCAATCCGGCAGGCTGGAGCCAAGTTGATCGCGTTCCGCGGCGGTGAGCATCGGCATTGGGTTGACCTCGGGGCCGGTTGGCGGCGGGATGGCGCCATGCCCCATTATACCCTGCCGCCTTCCATCGAAGATATTGGTGATCTCGCCGACCGTGCCCTGGCCGCGATCCCTGCCGTGCTGCGCGCCAAGGTGCGCGGCATCTCCATCCTGGTGGAGGACGTCGCCGATGACGAGACGCTGCAGGAGATGGAGATCGACAATGCCTGGGAGCTGACCGGGCTGTATCGCGGCCTCCCGTTCGGTCAGGCGGAGGGCGCGGTGGCCCACGCGCCGGACCTGATCCTGCTGTACCGCGAGCCGATCCTGCTGGAGTGGATCGAGACCGGGGAGGATCTGTTCGGCCTGGTCCGCACCGTGCTGATCCACGAGATCGCGCACCATTTCGGCTTCAGCGACGCCGAGATCGCGGCGTTCGAGGCGGAAGGATAGCACCGTGCGTGTCCTTGGCATCGGCGGCCGCGTCGATATGGGCAGCTTGTACCGGACCTTGATGCGCGAGGGTCACGAGGTGCGCGTGCATGCCAGCGACGCGGCCTATGCCAGCCTGTTCGCCGGGCTGGTGGACCGGGTGGATGACTGGCGCGCCGCGCTGCCCTGGGTGGGCCGGGACGGGGTGCTGCTGTTCGAGAAGGTGGGGCAGGGCGCGTTGCAGGACGAGTTGCGGGCGGAAGGATACCGCGTGATCGGCGGCAGCACGCTGGGGGATCGGCTGGAGTATGATCGCGGGTTTGGCCAGGATGTTCTGGCGCAGGCCGGGCTGCACATCGCGCCGGCGCACCGTTTCGAAAATGCGGCGGCGGCGGCGGTTTGGCTGCAGGCGAACCCCGGGCGGATGGTGCTGAAGTATTTCAACAATGCCCGCGCGACCTTCGTGGGCGACCATGTCGCCGGGCTCGATGTGCTGTTCCAGCTGCAGCGCGCGCCGCCGCCCGGCCCGGCTCTGCTGATGCCGCGGCTGGAGGGCGTCGAGGTCGGCGTCGGCGCCTACTTCGACGGCACCCGATTCATGACGCCCGCCTGCATCGACTTCGAGCACAAGCGCTTCTTTCCCGGTGAGATCGGCGAGATGACCGGCGAGATGGGCACCCTGGTCTCCTACCGCGGTGCCGGGCCGATCATGCGGGCAACGCTGGGGCGGCTGGAGCCCGTGTTCGCGGCGGCGGGGCATGTCGGCTACGTCAACCTGAACATGATCGCCAACAAGGACGGGCTGTGGCCGCTGGAGTTCACCTGCCGGTTCGGCAACCCGGGTTACGCCATCCTCTCGCCCCTGCAGACCGCGGGGTGGGGCGACCTGTTCACCCGCATGCTGGAGGGGGGCCACGGCAGCTTTCCCACATCGCCTGACTGGTGCACCGGCATCGTGCTCACCATCCCGCCCTTCCCCGAGGAGCGGCCGGGGTCCGACCCGTCGTTCGAGCCGCCCGTGCTGTTCCATCAGCCGCCGGATGACCCGGCGCACTACCACTACTCGGACATGCGGCTGACCGACGGCCAGCTGTTTGCCGGGCGCAACACTGGCTATTCCATGGTCGTGACCGGCACCGGCGACACCATCGAGGGCTCGCAGGCCGCCGCGATGGCCCGGGCCCGGGGGGTATGCATCGCCGACCTGCGCTACCGCAACGACATCGGCGACCGCGTGCTGCGGGGGGAGCTGGACCGGCTGCGCGCCATGGGCTGGTACGACGCGTGACGGCGATCGCGGACTGCCTTGCCGGCACCATCTCGCCACAGGTCGCCGTCGCACGGCTGCTGCTGTCCGGTCTGGATGCCGCGGCGATGCTGCGGGCGCTGGACGCGGCACCGGTGGGCCCGGCGGTAGCGGCGATGCGCGGCCTGGTGACCGCGCGAGAGGCCGAACTGACGGACCTGGCCGCGCATATGGCGCACAGCATGGCGGAGCACGACGCCTCGGGCCCCACGCCGGGCGAGGGCGTGGCGCGCATCGCCGCCTTCTTCGACCGGGCGGTCGCGTATTCGCCCGAGGCAAGCGTGGCGCTGTACTCCCTGGGTGACCCGGTGATCCTGGCGGCCGCCACGGAGGAGATCGTCGACTGGCTGGCGGCGGAGGGCGTGCTGCGTTCCGAGGCGGATGTGCTGGACCTGGGCTGCGGCATCGGCCGGGTCGCGGCGGTGATGGCGCCGCGGTGCCGGTCCGTGCTGGGGCTCGATGTCTCGGCCGGCATGGTGGCGGAGGCGGCGCGGCGGCTGGAGGCGATGCCGAACGTGCGGGTGGCGCAGACCTCGGGCGAGGATCTGGACGCCCTGCCGGCCGGTGGTTTCGACCTTATCCTCGCGATCGACAGCTTCCCCTACATCGTGCAGACCGGGCCGGAGACGGCGCTGCTTCATGTGCAGGGTGCCGCCCGGGCGTTACGGGCCGGCGGGGCCTTGTGCATCCTGAACCTGTCCTACCGCCAGGACGCGCAGGCCGACCGGGACGATGCCGAACGATGGGCAAAGGCCGCGGGGTTCATCCTGCTGAAGGCCGGGGTGCGACCCTTCCGGATGTGGGACGGCAACGCCTTCGTGTTCCGCAGGTGATGCGGTGGCTGCTGCTGCTCCTGCTGCTGGCGGCGGCACCGGCCCAGGCCAGCGGCACGTTGCGGCTGCTGGCCCGCAGCGCCGCCGGGTCGATCGATCCGCAGGTCAACTACACGGCGCAATACTGGCAGGTGTTCGCCGGCGTCTATGACGGGCTGGTCGCCTTCCGCAAGGTGGCTGGCGCCGCGGGCACGGAGATCGTGCCGGACCTGGCGCTCGCTGTCCCGGCACCGGATGGCCTGGTGTATCGCTTCAGGCTGAGACCCGGCATCCGCTTTTCCAGCGGCGCCCCGGTGCGGCCGGAGGACGTGGTGTCCTCGTTCCGCCGCATCTTCGAGGTGGGCAGCCCGACGGCCGGCACCTTCTTTGGTGTGATCGAGGGTGCAGCCGCGTGTCTGGCCATCCCGGCCACCTGCGTGCTGCCCGGCGTTCGCGCGGACGGCGATGTCATCAGCATCACGCTGACCCGGCCCGACCCGGAGTTCCTGCAGAAGCTGGCACTGCCCCACGCCAGCATCCTTCCGGCGGACGTATCACCCCAGCAGGCCGGAACAGGTCCGCTGCCCGGCACCGGGCCGTATCGCATCGCCAGCTACGACCCGAATGCCGCCCTGGTGCTGGAGCGCAACCCGTTCTTCGCGCCCTGGTCCATCGACGCCCAACCGCCCGGGGAGGCCGATGCGGTCCGCTACGAGTTCGGCCTGGATGCGGAGGCGCAGGTCACGGCGATCCTGAACGACCAGGCGGACTGGATGTTCGACACGCCGCCGCCCGACCGCCTGGCCGAGTTGAGCGGCAGGGCCGACCAGGTGCGGATCAACCCGCCGCCGGCGCTGTGGTTCGTGCCGCTCAACACCCATCTGCCGCCGTTCGACGATGTGCGGGTGCGGCGGGCCTTCAACCTGGCGGTCGACCGCCGCGCCGCCGTGCGCCTGTTCGGCGGCTCCGGGCTGGCGGTGCCGCTCTGCCAGGCGATCCCGCCGGGGCTGCCGGGGCATGAGGCCTACTGCCCCTATGAACGGGATCTGGCCGCCGCACGCCGGCTGATGGCCGAGAGCGGCCGGGTCGGGCAGGCGGTGACGCTGGTGGTGGATGATGCCGCGGTGTCCCAGGCCATCGGCACCTATCTGCTCGATGTGCTCACCGATCTCGGGTTGCGGCCGCGGTTGCAGACCCTCTCGGGCAACGTGCAGTTCACCTATATCCAGAACACCGCCAACCGGGTGCAGGCGAGCCTCACCAGCTGGTATGCCGACTATCCCTCGGCGGCGAACATCCTCAGCGGGAACTTCGGCTGCGCTGCGTTCCACGCCGGGTCGGAGTCGTCCACCAACATTCCCGGTTTCTGCGACCCAGCGCTCGATCAACGGCTGGATACCGCCCTGCTTGCCCGGGACTGGCCCGGCGTCGCCGCCGTGGATCGGGCGATCACCGATGCAGCACCCGCCGTGGTGCTGTTCGCGCCACGCTATATCGACGTGGTGTCGCGGCGGGTGGACCATTTCGTCTATCACGAGAGCTTCCGCTGGTTGTTCCAGCTTGCCCGCATCCGATGAAGGCCGGGCTGACGGCGCTGCTGCTGATCCTGGCGGCGTGCGGCCTGGCGCCCGCCTATGCCAGCTGGGTTTCCGGCACGGACCCGTTCCGCACCAACGTGCTGGGCAGCATCGACGGGCAGCCGGTGCTGGCGGAACTGGCCGGCGGTGTCGGCACCGTCCCGGTCGGGCCCGGCCTGCGCGGCGGCTACCTGCTGGGCGCGGACCGTCTGGGGCGGGATGTGGCGGCGCGGCTGCTGTATGGCGGGCGCACCTCGTTGATGGTGGCGGGCGGCGCCACGCTGCTGTGCCTGCTGGTGGGGGGCCTGGCCGGGGTGCTGGCGGCCGGGTTCGGCGCCGTGGTGGACACAGGGGTGTCGGCGTTGATCGACCTGGTCTGGGCGTTCCCGGTGACGCTGCTGGCGATCTCGCTGTCGCTCGTGCTGGGCGGGGCCGCAGCCGGGTTGTGGCTGCCGATGGTGATCCTGGGCCTGGTCTATACGCCCTATGTCGCGCGGCCGGTGCGGGCGGCGCTGCTGGCGTTGCGTGGAACGCTGTTCATCGAGGCGGCGCAGGCCATCGGCGGCGGCCGTCTGCACATCATGCGCCGGCATCTGCTGCCGCAGCTGACGCCGCTGCTGCTGGGCCTGGCGCCGGTCATCGCCGCGATGATGCTGCTGACGGAGGCGACGCTCTCCGTGCTGGGCGTGGGCGTGCCGGCCCCGGGGGTCAGCTGGGGCACGCTGATCGGCGATGGGGTCGCGCTGCTGCACCAGCGGCCCGTGGTCGCCATCGCCCCCGGGCTCGCGCTGTGTGCGACGGTGCTGGCGCTGAACGCCATCGGGGAGGCGCTGGATGCCGCTGATTGAGCGCGCGGCGGGGCGGGCGCTGCATGCCGCCGCAGTGCTGTTCGGCATCAGCGTGCTGGTGTTCGTGATGTTCGTCGCCACCCCGGGGGCGGACCCGGCGGCTCGCCTGGCCGGGCGCGGCGCCTCGGCGGAGACCCTGGCGCTGGTGCGGGCCGAATACGGGTTGGATCGTCCGCTGCCGCTGCAATACCTGGCGCTGATGCGGCGCCTGTTCGTGACGCAGGACCTGCCGAGCTTCGTCAACCGCGGCCAGCTGGTGGTGCCGGCCGTGCTGCGCGCGGTGCCGACCACGCTGGGCCTGGCGCTGGGGGCGGCGGTATTGTTCATCCTGGCGGGCTTGGGGATCGGGCTGCTGGCGGCGCGGGCGGGGCCGGGCGTGGGCCGGGCCGTGGTGGCGCTGGGGCTGCTGGGGGTGTCGGTGCCGGCGTTCTGGCTGGGTGCGGTGGTGGTCTGGGCGGCGCAGGGGCCGCTGCATGCCAGCGTGTTCGCCTGGGTGCCGCCGCTGGGGCTGCCGGCGCGGGGCGTGGCCGGGTGGTTTCGCATGATGGCGCTGCCCTGGCTCACCCTGGCCGTGCTGTATGCCGGGATCTATGGGCGGCTGCTGCGCACCGGGTTGCAGGCGGCGCTGCGGCAGGATTACGCGCGGACGGCCCGGGCCAAAGGCCTGCGCGAAGGCCGCATCGTGCTGGTGCATGCCTTGCCGAACGCCGCCATCCCGGTGCTTGCGGTGCTCGGGCTTGATCTGGGAGCGCTGCTGGGTGGCGGGACGGTGCTGGTGGAGGTGGTGTTCGGCCTGCCTGGCGTAGGCCGGCTGACCTATGACGCACTCCGCAGCCTGGACCTGGCGATGGTGATGGCCTGCGTGCTGTATTCGTCGGCGATGGTCGTGGTGCTGAATGCGATGGTGGACGCAGTGCAGGCGGTGCTGACGCCGGAGGCCTGAACGAAAACGGCCACCTGCTGGACAGGCGGCCGTTCATCGCATGGAGGCGTGGCGTTTCGATCAGGCGCGGCGGCGCAGAGAGGAAGGCGACATTGCCCTGGATGGTGACGTTGGTGCCCTCGTAGCTCTGGCCGTCATAGTTGCGGCGTTATGCATCCGGAGAACCCATCGGTAATCTTGGATGTCGCGGCCGATCTCATGCAATGTAGATTTGGCATGCTGGATCATGGTTGAGGAACACCAGAAATACATTCAGAGTTCTCGAAATATACCTTGTAATTCTTGGAGAAAAAACACAGGTATCACAAAGTATGAAATTGTTCATTTATAACAGTTATGCTCCCGACAGGTAAAATCTCTTTCAAGATCCCTCCCGCGGTTGCAGTGAGCACATGATCACTGGCCGATCGACCAAACAATTTCCGCCATGCTTCGGATGATGCCGGACTGGTACAGGATCTCCTGCCGGGCCGTTCCGTCCCGGAGCGGCACGGTCCGCAGCATCCGGGATGTCTCCGGGCGCGACACGCCGGCTCGCTTCGTGGCAGGTTCGCCGGCGCGCCAAGCACCCAGGGAGACCCATCTTGCCAGCCACCATCACCCAAGTCGCCGTGCTCGGCACCGGAACCATCGGTGCCAGTTGGGCGGCGAACTTCCTGGCCCAGGGCCTCACCGTCACCGCCAGCGACCCGGCCCCTGGTGCCGAGGACTTCCTCCGCCGTTTCATCGACAATGCCTGGCCCACCCTCACCGCTCTCGGCCTCGCCCCCGGGGCCGATCCGGCCCGGCTGCGGTTCGAGGCGAACGCGGTGGCTGCCGTGGAAGGCGCAGGCTTCGTACAGGAGAGCGGTCCGGAGCGGATCGAGGTGAAGCAGGCGCTGTTCGAGCAGATCAGCCGCGCCCTGCCGCCCGGGTCGATCATCGCCAGCTCCTCCTCCACCCTGCTGCCGACGGCGATGCAGGCGCGCTGCGTCCATCCCGAACGCGTGCTGCTGGGCCACCCGTTCAACCCGCCGCACCTGATCCCGCTGGTGGAGGTGTGCGGCGGCGCACGCACGTCGGAGGCCGCGATCCAGCAGGCGATGGCGTTCTACACCGCGATCGGCAAGCACCCGATCCGGTTGAAGAAGGAAATGCCGGGCCATGTGAGCAACCGCCTGCAGGCGGCGGTGTGGCGGGAGGCGGCGTATCTGGTGGAGCAGGGCGTGGTGGACGTGACGGACGTGGATGCGGCGGTCGCCATGGGGCCCGGCCTGCGCTGGGCGTTGATGGGCCCCATCCTCACCTTCCATCTCGGGGGCGGGGCCGGGGGGCTGGGCTACCTGATGGAGCACATCGACATCTCCAAGTTGTGGCCGGACCTGGGCACGCCCGAGATGACGCCCGGGTTCCGCCAGGCCCTCGTCGCCGGGGTGGAGGCGGAGGCAGGCGGCCGGCCGGTGGCCGAGCTGGCCCAGGCGCGGGATGCGAGGCTGCTCGCCCTGCTGAAGGCGATCCGATGATCCGGGCTCTGATGCTGACTGCCATGCTGTTGCCGGTTGCAGCACAGGCGGCCGAGATCCGCGTGCTTACCGCCGGGGCCTATCGGAGTGTGTTGATGGGCCTGGCCCCCGGCTTCGAGCAGCAGACCGGCCATAGGCTGATCGTGCAGAGCGACACCGCGGGCGGCGTTCAGCAGAAGATCAGGGCGGGGGAGCCCGCAGACGTGATCGTGCTCACCCCTGCCGGGGTGGAGGCGCTGGGCGACAAGGTGCGCGCCGGCTCGATGCAGCCGCTGGCCCGGGTGGGCATTTCGGTCGCCGTGCGGGCCGGGGCGCCGCATCCGGCCATCGGCACGCCCGATGCCATCCGCGCCGCCGTGGTCAATGCCCGCGCCCCCGCCTGGATCGACCCGGCGGCCGGTGGCTCCAGCGGCATCTATATGGACGGATTGTGGGAGCGCTGGGGCATTGCAAGCCTGGTGCTGCCCAAGGCCGTGCTGGTGAATGGCGGACTGGTTGCGGACAAGCTGCTGAGCGGCGAGGCGGACCTCGCATTCCAGCAGACCAGCGAGCTCACCGGCGTGGCGGGCGTGGAGGTTGTGGGGCCGCTGCCGGCGGAGATCCAGAGCTACACCGTCTATGCCGGCGCGATCACGGCGCGCAGCACACAACCGGCGGCGGCTGCGCTGCTGGACTACCTGGCCGGGCCGGCTGCCGCGGTGGTGCTGGCCGGCAGGGGCATGACGCCGCCCTGAGCTCCAGCCCTCCCGCCGGTTGAAAGGGGGAGGGCCGGGTCCGGCGGCTACATGTCCTTTTCGTCGCTCTCGGGCTCGACCTCGATCTCGGTGCCGATGGCATCGGCATCGTCTTCCAGGTCGTTGGTGTCCTCCAGCACGTCTTCCTCGGCCTCGTCCTCGGCCGCTTCCACCTCGACGTCGGTGTCGGCATCCTCGGCCGCCGCCTTCTTCGGGCGCTTGTCCTCGGTCACGTTGCCGCCGCCCCGGCGGATGCGCGGCTGCTCCTCCGGCTGGACGGTGCCGCATTTCGGGCACACCGGCGGTACTTTCGTCAGGTCGTAGAATTTGGCGCCGCACGCAACGCAGACGCGCTTGGTGCCGAGTTCGGGCTTGGCCATCGGGTCCTCAATACATGTTCGGCAGGAATAAGCAGCGGGCGCGAGCGGCGCGCGGAAGCGGCGGGGCCCATGCCATTGCTGAACCCGGCTGTCAAACCCCGGGGGTCCATGCTAATCGGCCCAGCCCTGCTCCGAGCCCCTGAATGACCCTGAAACCACTCACCTCCCGCCGGCCCGCCGGGCCCCTGCACGGCACCATCGTCGTGCCGGGCGACAAGAGCATCAGCCACCGCGCGCTGATGTTCGGCGCCCTGGCCGTGGGTGAAACCGGCATCACCGGGCTGCTGGAAGGCGAGGACGTGCTGCGCACCGCCGCCGCCATGCGCGCCCTGGGCGCCGTGGTGACGCGGGAGGGACCGGGGGAAGGCGGGGGCCGCTGGCGCGTCGCCGGCCGCGGCATCGGCGCGCTGGCGGAACCCGATGACGTGCTGGACATGGGCAACTCCGGCACCGCGGCCCGGCTGCTGTGCGGCATCCTGGCCAGCCACGACCTGTTCGCGGTGATGACCGGGGATGCCAGCCTGCGCGGCCGCCCGATGCGCCGGGTCACGGAACCGCTGGCGGCCTGCGGCGCGGTGTTCGAGGGCCGGGCCGGCGGGCGGCTGCCGCTGGCGATCCGTGGGGCGCGCGCGGCGTTGCCCCTGGAATACCGGCTGCCGGTGGCCTCGGCCCAGGTGAAGTCCGCCTTGCTGCTCGCCGGGCTGAACGCGCCGGGCTGGACCGTGATCGAGGAGCCGGAGCCAACGCGCGACCACAGCGAGCGGATGCTGCGGCACTTCGGCGCCGAGGTGGTGATCGAGGCCGAGGGCCGTACCGGGGGGCGTGGCCGGGTCATCCGCCTGCGCGGCCAGCCCGAGCTGCGCGCCGCCGACGTGGTGGTGCCCGGCGACCCGTCCTCCGCCGCCTTCCCGATCGTGGCGGCGCTGCTGGTGCCGGGCTCCCGCATCACGGTGCCGGGCGTGGGCCTGAACCCGGCCCGCATCGGCCTGTTCGGCACGCTGATGGAAATGGGGGCCGACCTGGTGATCTCGAACGAGCGCATCGAGGGCGGCGAGCCCGTCGGCGACGTGACCGTCACCCACGGTCCGCTCACCGGTGTGGACGTGCCGCCGGAGCGGGCGCCGAGCATGATCGACGAATACCCGATCCTCGCCGTGGCGGCCGCGGTGGCGGAGGGGCAGACCACCATGCGCGGCCTGGGCGAACTGCGGGTGAAGGAGAGCGACCGCCTGACCGCCACCGCCGCCATGCTCGCGGCCAACGGCGTGCGGGTGGTGGTCCAGGGCGACGACCTGGTGGTGGAGGGCAGCACCGTGGCGGGCGGTGCCGTGGTGGCGACGCACATGGACCACCGCATCGCCATGAGCGCGCTGGTGCTGGGCCAGGTGGCCGAAGCCGGGGTGGGCGTCGACGACTCGGCGTTCATCGAGACGAGCTTCCCGGGCTTCGTGCCGCTGATGCAGGCCATGGGCGCCGCGATCTCGTGAGCGAAACGCCTCTGGTCATCGCCATCGACGGCCCGGCCTCCGCCGGCAAGGGCACGCTGGCCCGGCGGCTGGCCGCCGCCCTCGGCCTGCCGCACCTGGATACCGGCCTGCTGTATCGCGCCACCGGCCGCCGCGTTCTGGATGCCGGCGCCGACCCGGCCGACCCCGCCGCCGCCGAACAGGCCGCCGTGGCCCTGCACCCGCAGGACCTGCAGCGCGATGACCTGCGCGGCCCGGCCGCGGACCGCGCGGCCAGCCTGGTGGCCGCGGTGCCGGGCGTGCGCGCCGCGCTGCTGGCCTTCCAGCGCCGCATCGCCGCGGCGGGCGCGGTGCTGGACGGGCGGGACATCGGCACGGTGGTGTGGCCGCAGGCGCGGGTGAAGCTGTTCGTCACCGCTTCCGTGCCGGCCCGGGCGCATCGCCGCTGGCTGGAGCTGTCGGCCAAGGGCGTGGCGATCACCCAGGCCCAGGTGGAGGCCGACATGCGGGCCCGCGACGCGCAGGACAGCAGCCGGGCCACCGCTCCGTTGCGGGCGGCTGACGACGCGGTGTTGCTGGACACGACGGGGCTGGATGCGGAGGGGGCGTTCAGCCGGGCCATGGGAATCGTGCGGGAGCGGATCGGTTCCGCTTGACTCCTGCGGGCGGAATCGTATGTGTGCGGGCACAAGCACCGGCCGCAGGACCGGGGCTCGTATCCGCTCAACCACCCCAGCTTAACGAGCCTGTTGCCGCAAGCGTCGACGCAGGCCAGCCGCGCCCCTCCACACCGGACCGGGCACGCATATCGAAGACGCCGGTCAGGCCGGCATCGTTCACAGGATCCTCCCCCACACATGGCATCAGCGACCACGATGGACCGCGCCGATCACGGCATGGAAGACTTCGCCTCCCTCCTCGACGAGACCCTCGGCCGCGAAGGCGGCTTTGAAGGCTCGGTTGTCACCGGACGGGTGATCCGCCTCACCGACGAGTATGCAATCGTCGATGTCGGCCTCAAGAGCGAGGGCCGCGTTGCCCTCAAGGAATTCGGCGCCCCCGGCCAGGAGGTCGAGGTCAAGCCCGGCGACAACATCGAGCTGTATGTCGAACGCTACGAGGACCGCGACGGCGCGATCGTCCTGTCGCGCGAGAAGGCGCGGCGCGAAGAGGCCTGGACCAACCTGGAAAAGGCGTTCGAGGCGCAGCAGCGCGTCAACGGCACCATCTACGGCCGGGTCAAGGGCGGCTTCACGGTCGACCTCGGCGGCGCCGTGGCCTTCCTGCCCGGCAGCCAGGTGGACATCCGCCCGGTGCGCGACGTGGGCCCGTTGATGGGCACGCCGCAGCCGTTCCAGATCCTCAAGATGGACCGCGCCCGCGGCAACATCGTCGTCAGCCGCCGTGCGGTGCTGGAGGAGACGCGCGCCGAGCAGCGCAGCGAGCTGATCCAGGGCCTCAAGGAGGGCATGATCCTCGACGGCGTGGTGAAGAACATCACCGATTACGGCGCCTTCGTGGACCTGGGCGGCGTCGATGGCCTGCTGCACGTCACCGACATCGCCTGGCGCCGGATCAATCACCCGAGCGAGGCGCTGCAGATCGGCCAGGCCGTGCGCGTGCAGGTCATCCGCTTCAACAGCGAGACGCAGCGCATCAGCCTGGGCATGAAGCAGCTCGAGGCCGATCCGTGGGAGGGTGTGGCCGCCAAGTACCCGCCGGGTGCGAAGTATTCGGGCCGCGTCACCAACATCACCGATTACGGCGCCTTCGTGGAGCTGGAGCCCGGCGTCGAGGGTCTCGTGCACGTCAGCGAGATGAGTTGGACCAAGAAGAACGTGCACCCCGGCAAGATCGTCGCCACCTCGCAGGAAGTCGACGTGCTGGTGCTGGACGTGGACAGCAGCAAGCGCCGGATCTCGCTGGGCCTCAAGCAGGTGCAGCGCAACCCGTGGGAGCAGTTCCAGGACGAGTTCCCCGTGGGGTCAACGGTCGAGGGCGAGGTGCGCAACATCACCGAGTTCGGCCTGTTCATCGGCATCTCCGCCGACATCGACGGCATGGTCCACATGTCCGACCTGTCGTGGGACGAGGCCGGCGAGCTGGCGATCACCAAGTACGAGAAGGGCCAGGTGGTCAGCGCCAAGGTGCTGGACATCGACGCCGAGAAGGAGCGGATCAGCCTGGGCATCAAGCAGCTCCAGGATGACCCGGCTGCCGACGTGCTCAGCCGCGTGAAGAAGAACGACGTTGTCACCTGCGTGGTGACCGCCGTTCAGGCGAACGGCATCGAGGTCAAGGTCGATGACATCCTGACCGGCTTCATCCGCCGGGCCGAGCTGGCGCGCGACAAGTCCGAACAGCGTCCGGACCGGTTCGCGATCGGCGAGAAGGTCGATGCCAAGGTGACGGCGATCGACCGGGCGGCCCGCAAGCTCAGCCTCACGATCAAGGGCCGCGAGGTCGAGGAAGACAAGCAGGCCATCCAGGAGTTCGGCACCGCGGACAGTGGCGCCTCGCTCGGCGACATCCTGGGCGCGGCGATCCGTCGCCGGAACCAGGCTTCCGAGTAGGTGTCACTCGACACCGATCTTCTACTGGACAGGCGGCGCCTCAAGCGCCGCCTGAACTTTTGGCGCGTGCTCACGGTGGTGGCCGTGGTTGCCGCCGCCCTTGTCGTGCTGAAGCCCGGCCGGGGCGGCGGTGGGCTGCTGCCCCACCTGGCCCGCATCAATATCGACGGCGTGATCAGCGAGAACACCCGCACGCTGGATGCGATCACCGCGCTGGCCAAGGACCCGACGGTCCCCGCCGTGATTCTCAGCATCAACAGCCCGGGCGGCACGGTCTCGGGCGGCGAGACGCTGTATGTGGCGCTGCGAAAGCTGGCTGCGGCGAAGCCTCTGGTGGCCGTTATGCACGGCACTGCGGCCTCGGCCGGTTACATGATCGCCATGCCGGCCGAACGGGTGTTTGCCCGTGGCTCCACGCTCACCGGCTCCATCGGCGTGATCCTGCAAACCGGGGAAGTGTCCGGCCTGCTGCAGAAGCTCGGCGTCACTGCGGAGGCGATCACCTCCGGCCCGTTGAAGGACCAGCCCAGCACCACCCGGCCGCTCACGCCCCAGGGGCGCGAGTACCTGGATGGCATGGTGGCCGACATGTATGACCAGTTCGTCACCATGGTCGCCGAAGGCCGGCACATGGACAAGGATGCGGTGAAGAAACTGGCTGATGGCCGGGCCTATACCGGGCGTCAGGCCCTGGCGCTGAACCTGGTTGACGAGCTGGGCGGCGAGGCCGAGGCGCGGGAGTGGCTCGCCAGGACGCACAAGATCTCCGTGAACCTGCCGGTCGCCGATCTGCGCACGCAGTCGCGCTTTGATCGGTTGATGGGTTCTGTCACCGGGGCTGCGGCGGATGTGCTGATGCGGGCCGGGCTGGGGGGGCGCATCCTGCCGTCCGGCGCATGGGCGCTGTGGCAGGGTGCGTCCGAGTAGCTCCGTTTCCTTGACGCCCGCCCCCCGAACCGGGCATTGTTCACTCCCATGCGCAGATCGGCAGAGACACGACCATGACCAAGTCCGAGCTGATCGCCGACCTCGCCACCGCGAACCCGCATCTGACGAGCCGTGACGTCGAGCTGATCGTCGCCACCATCTTCGACGAGATCACCGCCGCCCTGGCGCGTGGGGAGCGCGTGGAGCTGCGCGGCTTCGGCGCCTTCACCGTGAAGCAGCGTGATGCCCGCACCGGCCGCAACCCCCGCACCGGGGAGGCCGTGCCGGTCGACGAGAAGGCCGTTCCGTTCTTCAAGGCCGGCAAGGACCTGCGCGAGCGGGTCAACCGCGGCCCCAAGACCACCCGTGCCGCCGCCCGCGAGCGTGCGAGCGCCTGAAAGGCACTTCCTTGCGCGTTCTGCTCGCCATCCCCCTCCTGATCCTCCTCGTCGCCTTCGCGCTGTCGAACCAGCAGCCGGTGCGGCTCGGACTGTGGCCGACCGATATCCAGGTCGACATCCCGTTGTCGGTCGCCGTGCTGGTCGCAGCCGGGCTGTTCTTCCTGGTGGGTGCATTCATGACCTGGACCACGGCGCTCGCCATGCGCGCCCGGGCCCGCGCGGCGGAACGCCTGGTCCGTCAGCTGGAGGCGCAGGTCGATGCCATGCGCGCCCGGCCGATCCAGATGGCGAACACGTTGCCGATGCTGCCGCCCAGCTGATTTTCGCCGCATGACGGAGGTCAAGATCTGCGGCATCCGCGACCCGGCTGCCATGGACGCGGCGGCCGGGGCCGGAGCCGAATGGGTGGGCTTCGTGTTCTTCGCGTCCTCGCCCCGTGCGGTGCTGCCGGCGGAGGCCGCCGCCCTGGCCGAGCGGCACCCGGATGGTCCGAAGCCGGTCGGCCTGGTGGTCGATCCCACGGATGCCGAGATCACCGCGATCCTGGCGCAGGTGCCGTTGCAGGCGCTACAGGTGCATGCCGCTCCGGCCCGGGGTGCGGAGATCCAGCAGCGCTTCGGCGTCGCGGTCTGGCTCGCCATCGGCATCGCCGCCGCCGCGGACCTGCCCGCCGCCGCGCCGGGCGTGAGCCGCCTGTTGCTGGACCACAAGGCGCCGCCGGACGCCACGCTGCCCGGCGGCAACGCCACCGCCTTCGACTGGTCGGTGCTGCACGGCTGGCAGGCGCCGCTGCCCTGGATGCTGGCCGGCGGCCTCACGCCCAAGACGGTCGCCGCCGCCATCCGCATCACCGGGGCTCCGGGCGTGGACGTCTCCTCCGGCGTCGAGCGCAGCCGCGGCGTCAAGGACCCGGCCCTGATCCACGCCTTCGTGGCGGCGGCCCGCGGTGCCTGCGAACCGGCTGGACGCACGCTGTAGCGCGACGTGCCGGCGGATCGGTTCAACATCGATTGATGGGATGGATCGTTCCGAACGCATCGGCGTTTGCCGATGAGACGATCTCCTTCGTGAGGCAGCAGCATGAAAACACTCAACACCAGCCTGGGCCTGGCCGTCGCTCTCGGGGTTGCGCTGTATGGCGTGCCCTCGGTCGCCGCCAACGCCCGCCATCCCTACAGCAACGTCGATCGCTCCAACGATAACGGCGGCGACACTGGTGACAGCCAGGTCGAGCGGCTCAACCAGCAGCAGCTCGACAGTGTGCGCAGTCAGAGCGGCACCGTGTATGCAGCGCCGCCGTATGGTGCCCAGCCCTATCCCGGACCCGGCTATGCGCCGCCGCCGATGATGGGTGCCCCGCTGTATCAGCCGCGAATGGGCCGGTGATGCGCGCGCTCCTGATTACGGGACTGATCCTGGTCGCGGCACCGGCATGGGCCGCCAACGCGGACCATCCCTATGAGAACGTGAACAAGGCCAATGACAAGGGCAACGACACCGGCAACAGCAAGGTGGATGACCTGAACAAGGCGCAACTGAACGAGAACCAGAAGCCGGCCTCCACGCCAGCCCCGGCGCCGGTGCCGCCGGCCAAATAGCCGCGAGGTTCGATCAGCACCCCCGGTCCGAACAGCGCCGGGAGTTCATTGCAAGCTGAAGAACCAGGTTGAAAACGGGCGGGTCGGGCGACATATCGGCCCTCGAACCAATGAGGGCGTTATGAGCGAGACGACTGACCGACCCCCCGCCGCGCCGACCGAGCGTCACGAGTTCAGCGCCGAGGTTGGACGCCTGCTCGACCTGGTGGTGCATGCGCTGTATTCGGACCGCGAGATCTTCCTGCGCGAGCTGGTGGCCAATGCCGCGGACGCGACCGACCGCCGCCGGTTCGAGGCGCTGACCGACGCCGCGCTGACCCCGCCCGCCGACGCCGCCATCCGCATCACGCCGGACAAGGAGGCGCGCACCATCACCATCGCCGATGCCGGCGTGGGGATGGGCAAGGAGGAGATGGTGCAGAACCTGGGCACCATCGCCCGGTCCGGCACCCGCGCGTTCGGGGCGGAGATGGCCAAGCGCACCGACACCAAGCCGGAGGACAAGGTCAGCCTGATCGGCCAGTTCGGCGTCGGCTTCTACTCCGCGTTCATGGTGGCGGACCGGGTCGAGGTGACCAGCCGCCGGGCCGGCAGCGACGAGGTGTGGACCTGGGCCTCGGATGGCGGCGGCGCCTTCACGCTCTCGGAAGGCGCGCGCGCGGAGGCCGGCACCACCATCGTGCTGCACACCAAGGAGGACGCGGCCGAGTTCCTGGAGCCGATCCGGCTCGAGACGATCATCAAGAAGTGGGCCGACCACATCACGGTCCCGATCCTGGTCCTCGCCGATGGCGAGGAGAAGCCCGCCAACGAGGGCACCGCGCTGTGGCGCAAGTCCAAATCCGAGGTGACGCCGGAGCAGTACAAGGAGTTCTACCACCACATCGCCCACGCCTATGACGAGCCCTGGGCCACGCTGCACTGGCGGGCGGAGGGGGCAATGGAGTTCACCGCCCTGCTGTTCATCCCCGGGATGCGCCCGTTCGAGCCGGTGGAGGGCCAGCGCGAGAGCCGCATCCGCCTGCATGTCCGACGCATGTTCATCACCGACGAGGCGGCGCTGCTGCCGCCCTGGGCCCGCTTCGTGCAGGGCGTGGTGGACACCGAGGACCTGCCGCTGAACGTCAGCCGCGAGATGCTGCAGGCGACGCCGGTGCTGGCCCGCATCCGCAAGGCCGTGACCAGCCGCGTGCTCGGCGAGCTCAAGACCCGGTCCAAGGACGCCGAGGACTACGCCAAGTTCTGGGACGCCTTTGGCCCGGTGCTGAAGGAGGGCGTGTGGGAGGATACCGAGCACCGGCAGGAGCTGGCCGGGCTGATGCGGTTCCGCTCCTCGGGCGCCGAGGGGCTGACCGGGCTCGCAGACTATGTGGGCCGTATGAAGCCGGAGCAGGAAGCGATCTATTTCCTGGCCGGGGACGATGCCGAGGTGCTGGCGAAGTCGCCGCAGCTGGAAGGGTTCCGCGCCCGGGGCATTGAGGTGCTGCTGCTGACCGACCAGGTGGACGCCTTCTGGCCGGAGCGTCTGGCCGCCTTCGACAACAAGCCGCTCAAGAGCGTGACCCAGGGTGCCGCCGATCTCACGAAGCTCGCGCCCACCGAGGCGCCGGAAGGTGAGGCTGCGGATGTCGAGAAGCTGATCGAGGCGCTGAAGGCCGCGCTGGGCGACGCCGTGGGTGGTGTGGCCGCGACGGACCGGCTGGTGGACAGCGCCGTTGTGCTGGCGGCGGGTGGGTTCGGGCCGGACCTGCAGATGCAGCGGCTGCTGCGCCGGGCCGGCCGTCAGGGCTTCGCGATGCCGCCGACGCTGGAGCTGAATGCCCGGCACCCGCTGATCCGCAGCCTGGCGGCGCGGGCGGATGCGGGGGACGCGCTGGATGATGCGGCGCACCTGCTGTTCGACGTGGCGCGGGTGCAGGATGGCGAGTTGCCGGCCGACCCCACTGCCTTCGCGCGGCGCATCACCGCCGCGCTGGTGGGCACGCGGGACTAGCCAAGCGGCACCAGCAGCGACGCCGCCTGCGGCAGGCCCGCCGTCAGGAACAGCCCGGCGTTCGCAGCCGGGGGCGGCGCCACCGTGAAGGCGTAGGTGCTGGTGCCGTTCGTGCGCAGCGCCGCCGCCGCCATGGTGGCGCGGACCCCGGCAATGTCCATCGAGTCGACATACAGGTTCCGGTCCTGCCCGGGCCCGGCCGAGATGTCGTTCAGGTAGGTGACGGCGACGGTGTGGGCGCCGGGCACCAGGTCGGTGAGGAAGCTCATCGCCTGGGTCTTGCCGGCGGCGTGCGACGCGGTGACGGTCACCAGGCCGTCCTGCAGCTTGCCGTCGATCGAGATCAGCGCCTGGGCATCCCCCTTCCAGGCGTCCTCCGACAGGTTCACGACGATCGGCGTGGGGCGCGCAACCGCCCCGGTGGCGAACAGGGCGGTGCCGTTGGCGGTCAGCGCCGCCGTCTGGTGCATGTCGACGCCGTTGAAGCCGATGCCATCGACGAACAGGTTGCGGTCCTCGCCGGGCGCGGTGCCGGACAGGTCGTTGACCAGGCTGACCCCCACCACATGCGGTCCCGGCGCGAACTCCCCGGCGACGGTGAAGGACTGCGACTGCTGGCTGCCATGGGCCGCGGTGGCGGTCAGCGTGTCACCGACCTGCACCCCGTCCACGGACAGGGTGAACTGGGCGTTGCCGTGATAGGCGTCGCCGGAGATGCGCAGGACCAGCACGCCATGCGCCGTGGCGGCCGCGGGGGTGGCGAAGCTCAGCGCGCCGGCCGCCGCGGCACCCTTGGCGCCCCAGGGCGTGGTGGTCGCGACCGAAAGCCCGGTGCGCGCCAGCGCGCCGGTGCTGGTGGCGCCGCTGGCCTGCACGCTGCCGGCGATGCCGCCCTGGAAGCCCACGCCGGACAGCGCCACGCTGCCGGACCCCGGCTCCGCCACCACGAACCGGGTCGCCGCCGCGGTCACGTCGCTGATCAGCGTGTCGCCGGACAGGGTCACGGCGCTGCCGGGCAGCAGCGTGTCACCGCCCACGTGCACCAGCGCGCCGCCCAGGCTGCCCGCCGCCTTCTCCACCACGCTGCCGGTGATGCTGACCCGGCCCGCCTGCGGCAGGTCGATTGCATGGGCGCCGCTGCCCGCGGTCTGCAGGATGCGGCTCGCGTCGATCACCGTGCTGGCGGCCCGGCTGCGCACCTCGCCGCCGCCCACCGCCGCATGCACCCAGTCGTTGCGGAGGGTGAGGGCGGTGATCCCCGCCACATCCAGGTTGGCGCCACGGGCATCGGCGGTGCCGTTGCGCGCCAGCTCCGAGTCGTAGATGCCGATCGTGCCGGCGCCCTTGTCCGCCACCAGCCCGGCCTGGTTGTCGTGGATGTAGCTGTTCACCAGCGTGAGGTTGCCGCCCTGGTCACGGATGCCGGCCGCGACGCCGCCCATCACGGCCGCGCCCGTCACCTCGATGTTGCGCAGGGTCACGTCCGTGGTGGTGGTGATCTGGGCAAGGCCGTTGGCCGGGGTGCCGCTGGCGACGAAGCGGGCCATGCCGCCGGCGCCCTCGATGATGAGCTTGTGGCTGATGGTGACGCCGGCATCGGCATAGGTGCCGGCGGCGACGCGGATGGTGTCACCGTCCTTCGCCACGGCCAGCGCCGCGCCCAGCGTCTGGTAGGTTCCGGCGGCACCGACCGTCAGGATCGTGCCATTCGCCACCACGGCACCGGCCCGGCCGTATTCGGTCACTGTCGGGACCGTTGCGGCGACGATCGACGTGACGGCGGGCGTCATTGGTGTTGCGACGACTGGCGCAACGACCGTCGCGAAGACCGGCGCCACCACCAGCGGGGCGGTGGAGAGCGTGGGCCGCGCGGCCAGCACGGTGTTGGCGGACTGCACGGCCAGGCCGGTGGCGATGTTGGCAAATCCATAGAGCTGGTTGGCATTGAGGGTGGCCACGGCGGTGGTGCTGTTCTGCACCAGCGTGGCGTTCGGCCGGTCCGCGACGATGGTGTCGCCGCTGACGCTCAGCGAGGTCACGGCATAGGCGGTGTCCCCGCCCAGGCGGATGACCGGCCCGGCGGCGGCGGCCTTCTCGATCACGCTGTTCTGGATCACCACGACGCCGCCCTTCGGCAGGTTCACGTTGGCGACCGGCGTGCCGACAGGGATGGCGGCCGGCACCGCGGCGGTGCTGTCCATGATGCGGCTGCCGGTGATGGTCGTCGCCCTGGCCGCGCTCTTCACCTCGTCGCCGCCCAGCGCGTCGTGGATGAAGCTGTCCTGGATGGTCAGCGACGCCACCGCGCCCACGTTGATGTTGCCCGAAAAGCCATCCCCCGCCCCGTTGCCGGCGAACTCCGAGGCCTGGATCAGCACCGTGCCCGCCGCGCTGGCCTGGACCAGCAGCCCGGTCTGGTTGCCGGTGAACAGGCTGTTGCGCACCGTCAGCGCGCCGCCGGTGCCCAGCAGCCCGGCCGCGGTGCCGTCCGCCGCGCGGGCGCCCGCGAACACGAATCCGTCGATGACCGCATCCGTCGTCGCCGTCAGCAGCGCCTTGCCCGGGGCCAGCGCCGTGGTGGCCTGCAGCGTCACCTTGCCGCCCACCGCCGTCAGCGAGACCTTGCTGCGGATGGTGGCGAAATCATTGAGGTAGATGCCGCTGGACACCGCGACCACATCGCCGTCCCGCGCTGCGTCCAATGCCGTGCTGATGGTGGCATACTGCTTGCCGGTGCCGACGGTGAGGGTGGCCATGACGCTGATCTCCGCAACCGGGGTTGTTCCCGGCTGAGACCAAAATGACGCTCAATCCTTAATTTGAGACAAACGCGCGGATTGTGAGATTCTATCTCACGAAAAGATGAGCGCAACGCTGCCGGCATCGTTCGCGAGGGCCGCCCGCGGGCGGGCGTCATACCAGGTCGAGCAGCGCGCGGGTCAGCTGCCCGTCGCGGCTGCGCAGGCCGTCCAGCACGGTGAAGTGGTTCATCCCCGCCCCGGGGATCAGCGGACCCGGCGCATGTGCGGCAGAGCGGTGGTAGTTCAGCGCCCGGCTGTCCGAGACCAGCGGCGGCAGCTCCGCCGTGCCATAGGCGACAGCCAGCGGCTTCGGCCCCACCGGCAGGCGCAGCGGGGAGAGCGTCTCGATCTCGTCATCCGTCAGCCGCAGCTTCTCGTTGAGGTAGGTGTCGCGCACCGGCCCCAGCTCGAACACGCCGGAGATGGCGAGCCCGGCATGCACCGCCGGGTGGCCCAGCCCCATCGCCGCCAGATGCCCGCCGGCGGACCAGCCGGAGAGCATGATCGGCCCGCTCACCCTGGTGCGGATGAACGCGAGGCTCTCGCCGATCTCCCGCACGATGGTCGCCAGCGAGGCCTCCGGCGCCAGGGTGTAGCCCGGCAGCGCCACCGACCAGCCATGCGCCTGCACCCCGTCGCCCAGGGCGGAGAAGCCGTCGCGGCTGTTGCGCTGCCAGTAGCCGCCGTGGATGAACACCAGGCAGGGCGCGCCTTCGGTGCCGGGGAACAGGTCCACCTGGTTACGCGCGCCGGGTCCGTAGGGCTGGTCGAGCCCGGCGGGCTGCTCGGCGCGGCGGGCTTCGGAGGCCGCGCGCAGTTCGGCCATCAGCGCCGGGCTGTTCGGCACGGCGGCGCTGTTGTTGTAGCGCGCATCCCGCTGCGCCTGGCTCAGGGTGCCCCAGTCGTGCATCACGGCGCCTCCTGCTTGGCCGGCAGGGCGATGCCGGCCAGCGCCTCCCAGACCCGGATGACGAAGGCGTCGTCCCGCCCGCCATGCCCGGCGGCGGCGGCGGCGAGGAACAGCTGGTGCGCCGCGGCGGCCAGCGGCAGCGGGAAGGACAGCGCGCGCGCCTGGTCCAGCACGATGCCCAGGTCCTTCACGAAGATGTTGACCGAGGAATGCGGCGTGTCGTCCCCGGCCAGGATGTGCGGCACCCGGTTCTGGAACATCCAGGAGTTGCCGGCCGAGGTGGTGATCACGTCGAACACCGTCTGCGGATCGGCCCCGGCGCGGATCGCCAGCGCCATCGCCTCCGCGGCGGTGGCGATGTGCACGCCGGCCAGCAGCTGGTTCACCATCTTCATGGTGCTGCCCGCCCCGGCCGCGTCGCCCAGGCGCCAGACCTTGGCGGCGATGGCCTCCAGCACCGGTTCGGCCCGGCCGAACGCCGCGGCACTGCCGCTGGCCATCACCGTCATCGACCCGGCCCGCGCCCCGGTGGAGCCGCCCGACACCGGGGCATCCAGGAACAGCAGCCCGGCCGCCTCCACCCGCGTGGCGAGGCCGCGGGCGATCTCGGGCGCCAGGGTGGTGCAGCACAGCACGACGCCGCCGGGTGCGACGCGGGGCAGGGCCGCATCGGGGCCGAACAGCACCGCCTCGGCCTGCGCCGCGTTCACCACGAACACGATCAGCGCATCGAGCCCATCCGGCAGGGCACCGGGGCTGGCGATGCCGGTGCCGCCCGCCGCCTCCAGCTCCTGCAGGGCGGCGGCGCGCAGGTCACAGCCGAACACGCTGTGCCCCTTGGCGACCAGGTTCAGCGCCGATCCCATGCCCATCGAGCCCAGCCCGATCAGTCCAACCTTCATGGCGTCCCCCAGATGTCCCGGCGGCAGCATGCACCAGGCCTGGCTGCCGGACTACCGGGTATGGCGGAAGCGCTCCACGGCGGAGACCAGGGCCCGGCGCACGCCGGGTTCGAGCGCGGAGTGCCCGGCATCCGGGATCACCGTCAGGCGCGCGGAGGGCCAGGCGGCGGCGAGTTCGAACGCGGTGCGGGCCGGGCAGATCATGTCATAGCGGCCCTGCACGATCTCGGCGGGCAGGTGCCCGATCCGGTGCATCCCGCCCAGCAGCCCGCCCGGCGGCAGGAACAGGTCGTGCGCGAAGTAGTGCGCCTCGATCCGCGCCAGGCCCAGCGCGCTGCGGTCCTGCGCGAAGGAGGCGACGGTCTCCGGGCTGGGCAGCAGGGTGGAGCAGGAGCCCTCGTACACGGACCAGGCGCGGGCGGCGGCCATGTGGATGGCCGGGTCGGGGTCGGTGAGGCGCTTCAGATACGCGCCGAGCACGTCGCTGCGTTCCTCGGGCGTCAGGTGGCCGATGAAGGCGGCATGGGCATCGGGAAACACGGCGCCCAGACCATCCAGGAACCAGTCCACCTCGGCCCGGCGCCCCAGGAACACGCCGCGCAGCACCAGGCCGCGCACCCGCTCCGCATGGGCCTGCGCATAGGCCAGCGCCAGGGTGCTGCCCCAGGAGCCCCCGAACAGCAGCCAGCGTTCCAGGCCCAGGTGGCGGCGCAGCGTCTCGATGTCCTCCACCAGGTCCGGCGTGGTGTTGTGCGCCAGGCTGCCGAGCGGGCGGGAGCGTCCGGCACCGCGCTGGTCGAAGATGACGATACGCCAGAAGTTCGGGTCGAAGAAGCGGCGGTGCACGGCCCCAGCCCCGGCCCCGGGGCCGCCATGCAGGAACAGCACCGGGGCGCCGCGCGGGTTGCCCGCCTGCTCCCAGTACATGACGTGCCCGCCCGGGAGCGGCATGTAGCCGGTCTCGAAAGGCCCGATCTCGGGAAATAGGTCGCCACGGGGCATGCAGGGACTTTACACGCGGGGGGTGCCGCGCCCAAGAGGCGTCTCCCGCTTTATCGGAGTGCCATCCATGCTTCCCTCCCGCCTCTGGCTCGGCCTTGGTGGCCTGATGGGTGCCCTCGCCGTGGCCGCCGCCGCCTATTCCGCGCATGCGCCGATCGATCCGGGCCGGATGCGCGCCGTGTCGAGTGCGGTGCAGATGCAGGGATGGCACGCGCTGGCGCTGGTGGCCTGCGGGCTGCTGGGCGGCTATGGCGGCTGGACGGTGAATGTCGCCGGCACGCTGTTCCTGGTCGGCACGCTGCTGTTCGCCGGCGCGGTATGGGTACCGCAGTTCGGCGGGCCTTCGCTGGGCATGACGGCCCCGGTGGGCGGCACCATGCTGATGCTGGGCTGGCTGGTGTTCGCCGCCGCGGCGTTCAGGGCACCCGCAGGTCCGTGATCGCGCACAGGTCCAGGCGCCGCTTTTCCGTCGAGTCGCCGTTCGCGAACACCACCCGCACGTCCCAGGTGCACTGACCCGCCGGCAGCCGCACCACGCGCATGGTGCCGGTGGCCACAGTATCATCGCCCAGCTGGTCCTGGCCCCAGTCGTCGTCGCCGCTGGGCGAGGCATAGACCTCGTTGATCTCCGACCGGCCGCGGTTCACCAGGCGGAAGGACGGGTCGCTGGACGGGGCGTTGCGGGCTGTGCTTCGGGTGGCGTTGGCGGGGAAGCTCACGCTGTCGAGCCTGCACACGTCCACCCGGCGCATCTCCTCGGGCGCCCGCCCGGCATAGACCACCCTGATGTCATAGACGCACTCGCCGATGGGCAGCCGCACCGGGAAGGTCTGGCCGGGGGGCAGGTTGAAGCGCGCCAGCCGGTCACCGCCCCAGCGGTCATTGCCGGCGGGGGTGGCATAGAGCTGGGTGATCACCTGCTGGGTGCGGTTGACAAGGTTGAACGAGGGGTTGGCCGGCGCCTGGGCCAGGGCCGGGCCGCCCAGGGGGACGAGAACGGACAGAATGAGGGCCGGGCGCATCCTTGGTCTCCGTGGCGATCGGGCCAGCGTACATAAGGCGCCGCCGCCGCGCTACCAGCGTCCGATGCCGCGGGCCCGGCGCACGACATACAGCGTCCAGATCAGCTGCGGCGGCAGCACCAGCAGCGGCGCCAGCGCCTTCGCCCCGCCGGATGCCTCCAGGAACACCCAGCAGCACAGCCCGCCCCACAGCACGAAGCCCCAGTGCAGCAGCGTCACCCACTCCATCCGCATGCCCGCGCGGTGCGCCAGCTGATACAGGTGGCTGCGATGCGCCTGCACCACGCGGTCCCCCGCCAGGGTGCGGCGCAGCAGGGTGAAGCCCACGTCATACAGCACCCCGAACAGCAGCATGGGCACCAGCAGCACGGACAGCTCGACGCCCTGGAACCGCCCGGCCGCCACCGCCAGCACCGCCAGCACGAAACCGCAGAACTGGCTGCCGACATCGCCCATGAAGATGCGCGCCCGGGGGAAGTTGAACGGCAGGAACCCCGCCAGCCCGGCCAGCAGCAGCAGGCTGGCGAAATACACGAACCACCCGCCATAGGCCGCCGCGATCACCGCCAGCGCGGCGCAGGCGAGCGCCGATGCCCCGGCGGCCAGGCCGTTCAGCCCATCGATGAAGTTCATCGCGTTGGTGGCGAACAGGATCCACGCGAGCGTCAGCGGCACCCCGGCCCAGCCCAGCGCCACCGGCCCCACCAGCGGCACGTTCAGCGTGCCGATCACCAGACCGCTGCCCACCGCCAGCAGCGCCGCGGCGATCTGCCCGCCCAGCTTGATGGTGAAGTTCCATTGCCGCGTGTCGTCCAGGAAGGCGACCAGCGCCATGGCGGCGGAGGCCAGGATGACGCCGCGGAAATACCCCTCCGCCAGGCGGGAGAACTCGGCGAAGGCGTAGAGCAGCACGATGCCGGCCATGAACGCCGCCACCACGCCCACGCCGCCGCCCTTGGGGATGGGGCGGTCATGCACCTTGCGTGCATCCGGCGTGTCCATCACTCCCACGCCGATCATGCCGCGCACCACCAGGGCGGAGAGCAGGGCGAGGCCGGCGCAGAACAGCAGGTGGACCAGGGCGGCGTGGAGGGTCATCGGCCTCGAACGGTGGGTGGGGTGCGGAGCGGGGGCAGAGCGGCTATACGGGCGGGACGATGGCCCTGCAACGCCCACCGCCGCTCAACCGGCGCATCCTGATGAACCTGCTGCTGGACGGCGCGCTGGCCGCGGTGGCGACGCCGCTGGCGAGCGTGATCGCGGAGCCGTCGGCCGGGCTGTGGCGGCCGCTGTGGTTCGTGGCGGGCGGCGCGGTCACGCTGCTGGTGGTGGGGCTGTTCTTCCACATGCCGCAGCAATACTGGCGGTTCTCCGGCATCGAGGATCTGCGCGGCGTCGTCGGGGCCAGCGTGGCCAGCGCGCTGCTGTTCGCCGTGCTGCTCACCGCCACCGGCTTCACGCTGCCGACGCCCACCTTTCCGGTGGTGCACGCCCTGGTGCTGATCGTCGCGCTGGGCGGGCCGCGCATGCTGTACAGGCTGCGTGCCAGCCGCGGCGGCGCCCGGGCCGAGGGGGCGGCGGAACCCGTGCTGCTGGCCGGGACCGGTGAGGGGGCGGACCTGTTCCTGCGCGCGCTCCATCACAGCGACGCCCGCCGCCGCTTCCGCGTCGTGGGCCTGCTGGCCCGGCACGGCAACCAGGTGGGCAGCCGCATCCACGGCCAGGCCATCCTCGGCAGCCTCGATGACGCGCCCGCCGTGCTGGCCCGGCTGCGCGCCGAGGATCGCCTGCCGCATACCCTGGTGGTGACGGACCCCGCCCTCGCCGGCCCCGCGCTGGCGGCGCTGCTGGCGGCGGCGGAGGCCGAGGGCGTGCCGGTCCGCCGGGCCCCGCGGCCCACGGCGCTGCAGATGGCGGGCGGCGGGCTGGAGCTGGCCCCGGTGGCGATCGAGGACCTGCTGAACCGCCCGCAGGTGCCGCTGGACCGCGACGGCATGCAGCGCCTGGTGCGCGGCCGCCGCGTGATCGTGACCGGTGCTGGCGGCACCATCGGCTCGGAGCTGGCGCGCCAGGTGGCGGCGCTGGAGCCCGCGCTGCTGGTGCTGCTGGACAACGGCGAGTATGCGCTGTGGCAGATCGACCTCGAACTGGCCGAGACCCACCCGGATGTGCCGCGTGAGGCCCGCATCGCCGATGTTCGCGACGAGCCCCGGCTGCGCGCCGTGTTCGACCAGGTGCGCCCCGAGCTGGTGTTCCACGCCGCCGCCCTGAAGCACGTTCCCATGGTGGAGGCGAACCCGGGCGAGGGCCTGCTGACCAACGCCTGCGGCACCCGCCACGTGGCCGACGCCGCCCGGGCCGCGGGCGCCGGCACCATGGTGTTCATCTCCACGGACAAGGCGGTGAACCCCAGCAGCGTGATGGGCGCCAGCAAGCGCCTGGCCGAGATGTATGTGCAGGGGCTGGACACTGGTGGCGACGCCATGCGCTGCGTCACCGTCCGCTTCGGCAACGTGCTGGGCAGCACCGGCTCCGTGGTGCCGCTGTTCCGCCGGCAGCTGGAGCATGGCGGCCCGCTGACCGTGACCCACCCCGAGATGCAGCGCTACTTCATGACGGTGCGGGAGGCGGTGGGCCTGGTGCTGCAGGCCAGCGTGGTGGGCAGTGCGGGGCGCAACGACGAGGGCGGCATCTTCGTCCTGGACATGGGCGAGCCCGTCCTGATCGTGGACCTCGCCCGGCAGATGATCCGCCTCGCCGGCCTCCGCATCGCCGAGACCGGCGACAAGGCAACCGGCAGCATCCGCATCGACTACACCGGTCTCCGCCCGGGCGAAAAGCTGTTCGAGGAGCTGTTCCACGGTAGGGAGGCGCCGGTGCCCACCGGCCATCCCGGTCTGCTGATGGCCACGCCGCGCACCGCGGACCCGGCGATCGTGGGCCGGGCCATCGACGAGATCGGGGCGCTGTGCCGGGCCGGGCAGGCCGGGGCGGCGCTGGCGCAGCTGGCGCGGCTGGTGCCGGAGTTCGAACACAATTCCACCGGGAGCAGTACGGGCACCATCGCCCGCGCGGCCCCCGGCGCCTGACAGGAGCCGATCGCATGCCCCCCATCCCGTTCCTCGACCTGAAGGCGCAACAGGCCCGCCTGGCCGATACGCTGCGCCCGCGCCTGGATGCCGTGCTGGCGCATTGCCAGTTCGTGATGGGGCCGGAGGTCGCGGAGCTGGAGGATCGCCTGGCCGCCTATTGCGGGGCCAGGCACTGCGTCGGCGTCAGCTCCGGCACCGATGCGCTGCAGATCGCCATGATGGCGGAGGGCATCGGCCGCGGTGACGCGGTGTTCCTGCCCGCCTTCACCTATACCGCGACCGCCGAGGTGCCGCTGGTGCTGGGCGCCACCCCGGTGTTCGTGGACGTGGACCCCCGGACCTTTCAGATGGACCCGGCGCATCTCGACGCCCGCATCGCCGCCGTGCAGGACGCGGGCCAGTTGCGCCCGCGCGCCATCGTCGGGGTGGACCTGTTCGGTCAGCCCGCGGACTGGCCGGCGCTGAACCGCATCGCCGCCGCCCACGGCCTGTTCACGCTCGATGACCTGGCGCAAAGCTTCGGCGCCTCGCTGCACGGCCGGAAGCTCGGCACGCAGGCGATGGCGACGGCCACCAGCTTTTTTCCCAGCAAGCCGCTGGGCGCCTATGGCGATGGCGGCGCCCTGTTCACCGACGACGCGGACCGTGCCGCCCTGTATCGCAGCCTGCGCAGCCACGGCGAGGGCACAACCCGCTACGAGGTGCTGCGTACCGGCATGAACGGCCGGCTGGACACCATGCAGGCGGCGATCCTGCTCGCCAAGCTGGATGTGTTCGAGGCGGAGCTGGCCACCCGGGAGCGCATCGCCCGCACCTATGACCGCCGGCTGGGCAACCTGGTCGCCATCCCCGCCCGCGTGCCGGACAGCACCAGCGCCTGGGCGATCTACGCCGTGCTGCTGGACAGCGAGGCCGCGCGCACCCGGGTGCAGGCGGCGCTGAAGGACCAGGGCGTACCCACCGCGGTGTACTATCCGCGCCCGCTGCACCGGCAGCCCGCCTATGCCGGCGCCCATGACGGCACCGCGCTCCCGGTCAGCGAGGACCTTGCCACCCGCATCATGGCGCTGCCGATCCATCCGGACCTGACGGACGACCAGGTGGAGCGGGTGTGCGATGCGATGCAGGCGGCGCTCGCCTGATCGCAACTGCTCCGGCTCTCGCGAGTTACAAGTTGCATGAACACGCCCGCACCGCCGAAGCCGCACCCGGACACCCCGACCCCCCAGCCGGCCATCCATCCGGACAGCGCCCCCAACGGCGTGCCGAAGGGCGCCGAGGACGCCGACGCCAAGGGCGCGCCGAACTCCGACCGTCAGGACAGCGAGACCGCCGCAAAGCCCTGAAGCCGTATGTGCTACGCCGCGCCGGGCCGGCGCAGCACCGTCAGCTCGTGCTTGTTGTGGAACAGATGCACCATCTCGACCCCCGGAAGCGCCGCCACCGCCGCGATGGCATCGTGGTCCGTCTCGCCCTGGAACTTCACTGTGCACACCACCCCCCGCGCCAGCGGCAGCCAGCGCTCCAGCAGCGCCAGTGTGCGGGCGGGATAGGCGATCACGTCGCACACCAGCCAGTCCACCGCGCATGGCTCCAGGGCGAAGGCGCTGTCGATGACCTGGGTGACGCCGGGCAGGGACTCCAAACGCGGGTCGAGCGGGGCCTTGTCCACCGCCGTCACCGTCGCGCCGAGCTGTGCCAGCACCCAGGTCCAGCCGCCGGGTGAGGCGCCGAGGTCCAGGCACTGGTTGCCGGGTCCGGGCAGGGTGCCGAGCCGGGTCAGCGCCTCCCAGAGTTTCAGGTAGGCGCGGCTGGGCGGCCCGACATGGTCCTCGACGAAGCGCCACTCGCCGTTCGGCACGGGGCTGGACTTGGTGGGCGAGGCGAGCAGCACGCCGGGCTCCAGCAGCGTCCAGGCACCCAGATGCGCCGCGGGGGCCGGGGCCGGGAACACCAGCGGCGCCGCCTTCACCGGGGGCAGCCGCGCCTCGATCAGCGCCATGCGGCGGTGGTGCCCGGCGGCATAGGCGCTCCAGTTCCGCTGCATGCCGCGCAGCACGTCGGACGCGGCCTTCACCGAGGGGGCGGGGTGCAGCGCCGGGTCGGTCCAGATGTCCTGCGCCCAGGGGCAGGCGACCGGCGGCTGGGCGGAGAGCGCCAGGCGGCCATGCCAGTGCAGCGCCCCGGCACCGGCGCGGGAGAGCGACTCGGCGAGCGTGGCCTCCAGCCCCTCGGGTGCCAGGTAGGCGCTGCGGATCACGGCGTGCATAGTGCGCCTATGACATGCTTGAGCGGCCAGGGCGATGACAGCGCGATGTACGACGTGATCGTGGTGGGCGGCGGCTCCGCCGGGGCGCCCGCCGCGGCCCGGCTCTCCGAGGACCCGGCGTGCCGCGTGCTGCTGTTGGAAGCCGGGCGCGACTGGCGGGCGGCGGAGGCGCCGGGCGTCATGCTGAGCGCCAACATCAACCCCTTCATGAACGACCCGGCCCACCAGGCGGACTGGCAGTGGCCCGCCCTGATGACCCGGCGCACCCGCGCCCAGCCGCCGCGCTTCTACTGGCGCGGCCGCGGCCTGGGCGGCTCCTCCATGGTGAATGCGCAGATCGCCATCCGCGGTGTGGCGGATGCCTTCGATGAATGGGCGGAGCGCGGCTGCGAAGGCTGGTCCGCGCGGGACGTGCTGCCGGTGATGGACGGCTTCGAGGATGACCCCGACATGGGCCGGCCCGGCGGCGCCATCCCGGTGTATCGCGCCCCGCAGGAGACATGGGGCCCCGTGGACCGCGCCCTGCGCGACGCGGCGCTGGCCGAGGGCTATGGCTGGAACCCCGACCTGAACGCCGAGACCGGGGAGGGCGTCTCCTGCTACCCCATCAACAGCCGCGGTGGGCGCCGGGTCTCGACCAACGAGGCGTTCCTGGAGCCGGTGCGGGGCCGGACCAACCTGGACATCCGCGGCGATACGCTGGTGGACCGGGTGGTGTTCGAGAACGGCCGGGCGGCGGGCGTCCGCGTGCATCGGCCCGGCGAGGGCTGGACCGAGATCCGGGCCCGCGCCGTGCTGCTCTGTGCCGGCGCCATCCACTCGCCCACCATCCTCATGCGCTCCGGCCTCGGCGACCCGGCCGCCCTCAGGGGGCTCGGGATCGCGGTGGCGCGCGCGCTGCCGGCGGTGGGGCAGCACTTCATGGACCACCCCATCATCCGCATGACCCTGCCGCTGCGCCCCGCCGCGATCAGCCGCGACCCGGACCAGCGGCACACGAACTGCTGCGTCACCTACAGCTCCGGCCTGGGCGGCGGCGGGCGGCGCGACATGATCCTGATCGGGTTCAACCATCGCGGGCTCGGCGAGGCCGGGCGGCCCAGCGCGCAGGGCGGCGTGGGGGCGGCGCTGTTCAACGCCTTCTCCCGCGGCAGCGTGACGCTGGCCAGCGCCGACCCGGCCGCCAACCCGGTGGTGGACGAGAACATGCTGGACGACCCGCGCGACCGCCTGCGCCTGCGTGACGCGCTGCATCGCCTGGCCGCCCTGGCTGCGCACCCGGCGATGACGGCGGTGGCGGACCCGATCAGCTTCGCCGAGACCGGTCTGTCGTTCCCCGCGGTGCTGGCGCTGCCGGAGGCGGAGCAGGATGCGCTGCTGCTGGAGCAGGCGGCCGATATCCAGCACGCCGCGGGCACCTGCCGCATGACGGCCTATGAGGATCCGCGCGGCGTGGTGGACCCCGATCTGCAGGTGAAGGGCACGCCCGGCCTGTTCGTGGCGGATGCCTCGGTCATGCCGGCGGACTGCCGGGCCAACACGCATTTCACGTGCGTGGCGATCGGGCTGATGGCGGCGGCGCGGGTGGCCGGGGTGCTGAAGACTTCTTGAAGACGCATCATCTTTTCGCGGGATGCAAGGGCATCGTGCGAGATGATGCTAAGGGATTTTGGTCGTCCCGATCGGGCGGGGGCGGGCGGCCTTCTCGTCGATACCGCTGACGCCTTCGCGCCGGGCCAGTTCGGTCCAGACCTGGTCCGGCTCCACCCCGGCTGCGACCCACATCACCAGCAGGTGGTACAGCACGTCCGCGCTCTCGGCCACCAGCGCCTCGGTGTTGCCGGTCACGGCCTCGATCAGGCACTCCACCGCCTCCTCGCCGAACTTCTGCGCCACCTTCTCCATGCCGCGGGAGAGCAGCCGGGCGGAGTGGCTGCGGGTCACGTCCGCGCTGCGGCGCGCGGTGATGACGTCGAACAGCCGGTCCAGCACGGCGGCCTGGACACCGGGCAGGGGGGTGGCTGCGGCCGGGAGCAGCTGCATGGGCGTCGTTGCAGCCTGTTTCTTCGCCACGGCCTTCTTTGCCACGGCCTTCTTCGCCATCGCCGCCTTCTTGACCACGGCGGGGGTTGCCGCCTGCTTGGCGGCCGCCGCCTTCGCAGGGGCCTTCGCTGCGGCCTTCTTGCCCTTGACCACCTTCTTCGCGGGAGCCTTCATGCTGCGATCCCTGGCAAACGCGCCCGTGGCAGACGAACGGGCAACCCGGCCTGGTCCAGCGCCTGCTTCACCTGCGGGATGGTGAAGGTGCCGAAGTGGAACACGCTGGCGGCCAGCAGCCCGGTGGCCCCGGCCCGGGCGCCCTCGACGAAGTGCGACAGCTCGCCCACCCCGCCCGAGGCCACCACCGGCACCCGCACCGCGCCGCACACGGCCCGCAGCAGATCGAGGTCGAAGCCGCGGCCGGTGCCGTCCCGGTCCATGCTGGTGAGCAGGATCTCGCCGGCCCCGCGCTCCGCCACCTGGCGGCACCAGTCCACCGCATCCATCCCGGTGCCGGTGCGGCCGCCATGGGTGAACACCTCCCACCGGCCAGGACCGTTGGCGCGGGCATCGACGGCGACGACCACGCACTGGCTGCCGAACTTCGCGGCCGCCTCGCTGATCAGGCCGGGCCGGGCCACCGCGGCGGAGTTCATGCTGCACTTGTCCGCCCCGGCCAGCAGCAGGCGGCGCATATCCTCCGGCGAGCGCACGCCGCCGCCGACGGTGAGCGGCAGGAACACCCGGGCCGCGGTGCGGGAAACGACGTCCAGGATGGTGTCGCGGTTCTCGTGGCTGGCGGTGATGTCCAGGAAGGTCAGCTCGTCGGCGCCGGCCGCGTCATACACGGCGGCCTGTTCCACCGGGTCCCCGGCATCGCGCAGCGCGACGAAGTTGACACCTTTGACGACGCGGCCATCCTTCACGTCCAGGCAGGGGATCACTCGGAGCTTCAGCATCCATCTATAGAGAGGTCGATGCGGCGCCGGTGCAAGAGGGTTTACGTCCGCAGCAGCCTCAGGGCTGCCGCCACCTCCACCCGGCCGTCATACAGCGCGCGGCCCACGATGGCGCCTTCGATGGTGCCGGCCGCGGCCCGTGCGGTGTCCAGCAGGGCTTGCAGGTCCGCGATGCCGCCCACGCCGCCGCTGGCGATCACCGGGGTGGCGAGCCGGTCGGCCAGCGCCCGCGTCGCCACCAGGTTCAGGCCCGTCAGCATGCCGTCGCGGGCGATGTCGGTGTAGATGATGGCGGCGACCCCGGCATCCTCGAACCGCAGCGCCAGCTCGATGGCCGAAACGCCGGAGGTCTCGGCCCAGCCCTCGGCTGCCACCATGCCGTCCCGCGCATCGATGCCCACCACCACCCGGCCCGGAAAGGCCCGGCACGCTTCCCGCACCAGCGCCGGGTTCTTGAGCGCGGCGCTGCCGAGGATCACGCGGGTCACCCCGGCCTCGATCCAGCGCGCCACGCCCGCCATGTCGCGGATGCCGCCGCCCAGCTGCACCGGAACGGTTGCGGCGGCGAGGATGGCGGCCACGGCCTCGTGGTTCACCGGGCGGCCGGCGAAGGCGCCGTTGAGGTCCACCACATGCAGGTAGTCGCAGCCGGCGTCCTGCCAGGCGCGGGCCTGGGCGGCCGGGTCGGTGGAATAGACGGTGGCCTCGTCCATCTCGCCGCGGCGCAGGCGGACGCATTCGCCGTCCTTCAGGTCGATCGCGGGATAGAGTCGCAACGCGCGGCGCATGCTCAGGCCTTCGGCTCGCTTTGCAGCATCTTGTGGAAATACACGCCCGCCACGGTGCGGCCGGCGACGCGGGCATAGGCGGGGTTGCGGCCCCAGCGCGCATAGCCCAGCGATTCATACAGATGGATCGCCGCCTGCTGTGACTCGCGCACATCCAGGTTCAGCACCTGGTAGCCCATGGCACGGGCGCCGTCCTCGACCCGCAGGGTCAGCAGCCGGGCCAGGCCGTGGCCGCGGGCATAGGGGGCGGTGAAGGCGTGCATCAGGCTGGCGGCGAAGGCCTGCGCCTCGTTGTTGCGGGGCGGACGCACCAGCTGCGCGCTGCCGACGATGTCGCCATCCAGCCGCGCCACGAACAGCTCGCGCTCCGGCACCAGCAGGATGCCGCGGAAATACCGCTCCAGCGCCAGGCGGCCCGGCGACTTGATCCAGCCGAAGCCGCCGCCTTCCAGGATGGCCGCATCCGCCGCCTCGCACAGCACGGCCAGGTCGTCATCCGAAAGCTCGGTGGCGCGATCGACGGAGAGGCTGTGGGCGGGCTCGGCGTCCATCACGCCGTCCCGCGCGGGCAGGGCGTCCAGCGCAGGAAGTTGCCGAGGATGCGCAGTCCGACCTCCTGGCTCTTCTCGACATGAAACTGCGTGCCCGCCCGGTTGCCGCGCGCCACCAGGGCCGGCACGGCGCCGCCATACTCCGTGGTGGCCAGCACGTCGGCGGCCCCGGCGCCCCGCAGCGCGTAGCTGTGCACGAAATACACGTGGTCGCCGGGCACCAGCCCCTCCAGCAGCGGGTGGGCGCCGGGGGTGAAGTCCAGCCCGTTCCAGCCCATCTGCGGCATGCGCAGGCCGGGGGCGTCCATGGCGGCGACATCCCCGTCGATCCAGCCGAAGCCCGCGGTCTCCTGGTGTTCCAGCCCGCGCCGGGCCATCAGCTGCATGCCGACGCAGATGCCGAGGAACGGCCGGCCCGCCTCGGCACTGGCCTCCACTGCACCGCGCAGGCCCGGCACGGCCGAGAGCCCCGCCGCGCAGTCCGCAAACGCCCCCTGGCCCGGCAGCACCACACGGTCCGCCGCGGCCACGCGGGCCGGGTCCGAGGTGATCTCGATCATCGCAGAGATACCGTCGCGTGCGGCGGCGGTCTCCAGCGCGCGGGCGGCGGAGGCCAGGTTGCCGCTGCCGTAATCCACCACCGCAACCTGCATGACGGGGGTGCTCATTGCAGCGGTGCGGCCAGGCGGGCGGCGATGTCGGGGCGGAAGGTCAGCAGCCGGCCCAGCGCCGTCTCCTCGTCGCGGGCGGAGAGCACATGCGCCATCACGTAGCCGCGCCGCTCCAGCGACCAGCGGCGCATGTCCTGCGCCAGCAGGCCGGTGAGCCAGCCGAGGCCGAAGCCCAGGATCATGACGACAGGCCGCGGCAGCAGCACCCAAACGCCAATGGTGACGGCACCCAGCAGCGCAGCCGGAATCCAGGCCCGGTGCGCCGCCAGCCACAGCGGGCCGAACAGCCACGCGGCCCAGCTGAAGCCCTCGCGCACCAGCACGGGGCTGCGGCCCGGCTTCAGGTGCGCGGTGTAGCCCCTCACAGGCTGCCCTTCGTCGAAGGAATGGCGTTGCCGGCGCGCGGGTCCGGCTCGGTCGCGGCCCGCAGCGCCCGGGCGACGGCCTTGAAGCAGCCCTCCGCCACGTGGTGCGCGTTGTGCCCGGCCTTCTGCGTGACGTGCAGCGTCATCAGCCCGTTCATCGCCAGGGCGCGGAAGAACTCCTCGAACAGCTCCGTGTCCATGGTGCCGATGGTGTCGCGCCCGAAGCCCACGGTCCAGGCCAGGAAGGGCCGGCCCGAAAGGTCCACCGCGGCCTCGATCAGCGCCTCGTCCATGGGCGCGACGGCATGGCCGAAGCGCCGGATGCCGCGCTTGTCGCCCAGGGCGCGGGTGATGGCCTGACCGATGACGATGCCCACGTCCTCGGTGGTGTGGTGGTCGTCGATATGCAGGTCTCCGGTGGCCTGGACCTCGAGGTCGAACAGGCTGTGCCGGGCCAGGGCGGTGAGCATGTGGTCCAGGAAGCCGATGCCGGTGGCGGCCGCGCATTGCCCGGTGCCGTCCAGGTTGAGCAGGACGGTAATGTCGGTCTCGGAGGTGGTGCGGGTGATCTCGGCGGTTCTGGCCATGGGCGGGTGTTAGCGCAGGGGCGGGTGGGGCGCCAGCCGGGCGTGTCGCCGTGGGGCGGGTCTGCCTAGATCTTGTGCAGCGGGCGCGGCCCACCCACCTAGGCCGCCATGATGCAAAGCAATCCAAACGACCCCATCGGCTGGCACGGCACCACCATCCTCTGTGTCCGGCGGGATGGCCGGGTGGCGATGGCGGGCGATGGCCAGGTGACGCTCGGGCAGACCGTCATCAAGGGCAACGCCCGCAAGGTGCGCCGCATCGGGTCCGGCGGCGCGGTGATCGCCGGGTTCGCCGGGGCCACGGCGGACGCCTTCACGCTGCTGGAGCGGCTGGAGGCCAAGCTGGAGCGGTTCCCGAACCAGCTGGAACGCGCCTGCGTGGAGCTGGCGAAGGACTGGCGCACCGACCGCTACCTGCGCCGGCTGGAGGCGATGATGGCGGTGGCGGACGAGCACCACAGCTACACGCTTACGGGCAATGGCGACGTGCTGGAGCCCGATGACGGGGTGATCGCCATCGGCTCCGGCGGCAACTTCGCGCTGGCGGCGGCGCGGGCGCTGATGGACGTGGAGGGGCTGAGTGCGGAGGAGGTGGCGCGCCGGGCCATGCGGATCGCGGGTGAGATCTGCGTCTATACCAATGCCAACGTCATCGTGGAGAGCCTGTGATGGACGTCCCGACCTATTCGCCGCGCGAGATCGTGGGTGAGCTTGACCGCTTCATCGTCGGGCAGAACGACGCCAAGCGCGCTGTCGCCATAGCACTCCGCAACCGCTGGCGCCGGCAGCAGCTGCCCGAGGGGATGCGCGAGGAGGTGGTGCCGAAGAACATCCTGATGATCGGGCCCACCGGCTGCGGCAAGACCGAGATCGCCCGCCGGCTGGCCCGGCTGGCCCAGGCGCCGTTCATCAAGGTGGAGGCCACCAAGTTCACCGAGGTCGGCTATGTCGGCCGGGACGTGGACAGCATCGTGCGCGACCTGGTGGAGGCCAGCATCGTCATGCTGCGCGAGACCAGCCGCAAGGACGTGCAGGCCCGGGCGGAGCTGGCGGCCGAGGATCGGCTGGTGACGGCGCTGGTGGGCGAGGGCGCCTCCGCCGACACGCGCGCCAAGTTCCGCCGCATGCTGCGGGAGGGCGAGCTGGAGGACAAGGAGATCGAGGTGGCGCTGCAGGACACGGCGCCCGTGGGCATCGAGGTGCCCGGCATGCCGCCGCAGCAGATGGCGAACATGGCCGAGATGATGAAGGGCATGTTCGGCAAGCGCGAGCAGAAGAAGCGCATGGCCGTCAGCGCCGCCCGCGTGGCGCTGGCGCGGGAGGAGGCGGACAAGCTGCTGGACACCGACCAGCTGACCAAGGATGCCGTGACCCACGCCGAGGAGAACGGCATCGTCTTCCTGGACGAGATCGACAAGGTGTGCGCCCGCAGCACCGAAGGCGGCTCCCGCGGGGCCGACGTGTCCCGTGAGGGGGTGCAGCGGGACCTGCTGCCGTTGATCGAGGGCACCACCGTCACCACCAAGTATGGCCCGGTCAAGACCGACCACGTGCTGTTCATCGCCTCCGGGGCCTTCCACCTGGCCAAGCCGGCGGACCTGCTGCCGGAGCTGCAGGGCCGCCTGCCGATCCGGGTGGAGCTGGCGCCGCTGTCGCGGGATGACCTGCGGCGCATCCTGGTGGAGCCCGAGCACAACCTGCTGGCGCAGTACACGGCGCTGATGGGCACGGAGGGCGTGACGCTGGGCTTCGCGCCCGATGCGGTGGACGCGCTGGCGGGGCTTGCGGCGGACATCAACGACCGGGTGGAGAACATCGGGGCCCGGCGGCTGGCGACGGTTCTGGAGCGGCTGCTGGAGGAGATCAGCTTCACCGCGACGGACCGCAGCGGCGAGAGCCTGTGGGTGGATGCCGCATATGTGAACGAGCGTGTCGCACCCTTGGCAGCAAAAGGTGACCTGAGCCGTTTCATACTGTAGGTGATATCGTGCAATCGTGGCATGTATAAACCCGTTGTAGATTCGTTCACGGAGACTCTCGATGCGTACCAAGATCCTCACCGCCCTGTTGCTCGCCGGCACCGTCGTCGGCTGCGCCACCACCCCGCCGCCGCCGCCGCCCATGGCCGAAGCCCCGCCGCCGCCCCCGCCGGCCCCGATGATGATGTCGGGCCCGATGACCGGCATGTACAAGGGCATGGCCGACACCGCCGCCGAACTGCCGCGCGGCTGCGCCAAGATGACGCGCCCCGTGTCCGTCCGCGTCATGGCGAACAACACGTTCACCCTGAACGGCGCCCGCGGCATGATCGCTCCGGACGGCACCATCACGTCGCGCGCCTCGCGCGGCATGAGCCTCACCGGCATGGCCTCGCCGACCGGCCTCGACGTCACCTCGATGCGCGGCAAGTGCACCTACCACTACATGCTGACCAAGAGCTGATCTCCCGGCCCTCTCAGCCTGATGGAATGGCCCCGCTTCGGCGGGGCCATTCTCGTTTGTGGGACGTGCCAGCCTTTCACGGCTTGACGGACCCGGCACAGCCTCGCACATGCCGGGCATGACCGACCCCTTCGTCCATCCCGCCGAACCCAGCGCCCAGGCGGCCATCGAGGCCATCCGCGAGGAGTTCGAGTTCCTCGACGATGGCGAGATGCAGTTCATGCAGCTCATGGACTACGCCAAGCGCATCCCGGCCTTCCCGCCCGAGTGGCAGGATGCGGCGCACCTGGTGCCGGGCTGCCTCGCCAAGGTGTGGCTGGAGGCGGCGCTGCAGGACGGCAAGCTGATGCTGGCGGGAACCTCCAACGCCATGCTGGTCGCGGGCGTGGTCGGGCTGCTGCTGCGGGTCTATTCCGGCCGCACGCCGGCCGAGGTGATGGCGACGGACACCGCCTTCCTCGAGAACCTCGGCATGCCGGAGCTGACCAGCAACCGCAAGAACGGCATCACCGCGATGGTGGGCCGCATCCGCGAGGCCGCGCGCGCCGGGCTCGCCCCCGCCTGAACCGGGCGGCCGCGCGGCTCCCATGCTGACGGACTCCACCCGGGTGGGCCTGGTGCTGGCGGCGTTCTTCGGGGCGGGCGCGGTCAGCACCGCCTACCTGCCGCTCTGGTTCGCGGACCGGGGGCTGACGGCCGGGCAGATCGGCCTGGTGCTCGGCCTCGCCTCCGCGCTGCGCGTGGTCGCGGTGCCCGGCGGCGGCTGGGTGGCGGATCGGCTGGGGCGGCGCCTGGTGCTGGTGGCGGCCGGGGGAGCCGCGGCGCTGGCGGCGCTGGTGCTGCCGGGGCTGCATGGCGTGGGTCCGCTGCTCGCGGCCACCATCGTGCTGGGGGTGTCCGCCTCGCTGCTGGCGCCATTGATGGATGCGGTGGCGCTGGCCCTGTCCCGCGCCGGGCGGCTGGAATACGGGCCGACGCGGGCCTGGGGCTCCGTGGCCTACATGCTGGCCACCGCGGGCGCCGGCCTGGTGCTGACGCGCACCGGCACCGCCGTGGTGCCGGTACTGCTGGCGGTGGGCTATGCGGCGGCCGGGCTGTTCGCGCTGCGGGTGCCGGATGTCATCACCCCGCGCCTGGCCGGGCGGGCAGAGGGACCGTTCCATAGCCCGGCCTTCCGCCTCGCCCTCCTCGCCACCGTGCTGATCCAGGGCAGCCACGCCGCCTATTACGGCTTCGCCACCCTGCACTGGCGTGCGGCTGGCATCGCCGACAGCGTGATCGGCCTGCTGATCGCCGAGGGCGTGGTGGCCGAGGTGGCGCTGTTCCTCTGGGGCAAGCACCTGGTGCAGCGGCTGGGGCCGGCCGGGCTGACCGCCTGCGCCGCGCTGGCCTGCCTGGTGCGCTGGACGGTCACGGCCTTTACGGCGGATGTGGGCGCGCTGGCCGTGGTGCAGGTGCTGCATGCCGTCACCTTCGCCTTCCAGCACCTCTCCACCATGCTGGTGCTGGGCCGCATGGCGCCGCAGCGGGCGGCGATGGCGCAGGCGGTGATGGCGGCCATCGGCTTCTCCTTCACCACCGGGGTGCTGGTCTGGCTGACCGGGCAGTTCTACGGCCGGTTCCACGGCCTGGTGTTCCTGCCGATGGCCGCGATCGGCGGGCTGGCGCTGCTTACCGTTGTTCCGCTCCGGCGGCTGATGCCAGGCTCCCCGCGATAAGTTCGATCTGCCGGGCCATGCGGCCCAGGGCGGGGTGGGCGCGATCCGGCGGCTGACCCGGCGGCAGGGTCTCGCCCGCCGCCAGTGCCGCGAAGGCGCGCGCCAGCCAGTCACGCCAGGATTGCAGCAGCACCCTGTCGCTGCCGGCCTGGGCCGGGTCGTGCTGCAGGGCGAGCAGGCGGCCGGCCAGGCGGCGCAGGGCTGCGTCCACCACCAGCGCCGTCTGGGCCTCGCGCCGGGCCGCCTGCTGCGGTTCCTGCAGGGCGCGGTTCAGCGCGGTCTCCAGGTTGTTGCTGGCCAGCCCGGCGGCCCGCCGCACCGCCTCCAGCCGGGCCGGCGGAGTGCGCCCGGGCTCCAGCAGGGCCGTCAGCTCCAGCTCCGCATAGGCGCCGTGCGCCTGGATCGCGGTGGAGAGCGCCAGGCGCACGCGCTGCGGCTCCCAGCTTGGCCACAGCAGCGCGCCGCCCAGCACCGCCAGCGTGCCGCCGATCACGGTGAACCCGGCGCGGAACGCGGCGATCAGGAACTCGCTCTCCCCCGGCCGCCCCAGCTCGCTGAGCAGCACGACCATCGGGGTGAGGCACACCATGAACAGGCCGAAGCTGACCCCGCGCAGGGCGAAGGCGGCGATCGAGAGCGGGGTCAGCACCGCCGCGGTGGCCAGCGGCGAGTGGACGAAGGCGGCGAGCACGGCCGCCAGCACGCCGCCCAGCACGGTGCCGGCGCTGCGCTCCACCGCGCGCTGCCAGGTGGTGGCGAAGAACGGCTGCAGCGTCATCACCAGGGTGATGGTCAGCCAATGGGCATAGATGTTGCCGAAGGAGAGCGTGAAGGCGAGCGCCGGGCCGGCGACCACCGCGGTGCGGGTGGCGTGGCGCAGGATGGCGGAGTCCCAGTTCAGGTTGCCGCGCACCGGGGCCAGCACCCGCTCGCGCCAGCGCTGCAGCGTCGGCTCCGTGCCGTCCCGCCCCGGCTGCAGGCCATCCGGCGTGGTGAGCAGCAGGGCGATGCGCAGCCGGGCCACGCAGGCGGCGGCAAGGCCGGCGAGCGCCGGGTCGGCCTCCAGCGGCGCGAAGGCGGCCAGCAGCGCGTCCGTGGCGGCCTGCACGGCCGGGTCGTCGCGGGCGTGGTCGCGCGCGGTGGCTTCGGCCAGCGCGGCGAGCACCTGGTGCAGCGCCGGCAGCGCCGGGGCGGCGCGGGCCCTGGTGGCGGCGTCCGCCTGTTCCAGCACGTCCGACAGTGCGATCAGCACGCCGAACAGCTGGTCCGCGGCCTCCACCTGGATCACCGACTGGTTGGCGCGCGCGCTGCCGCCGCCGCGGATGCGCAGCGTGTCCATCACCATGGTGCGCGCCGCCTCGATCCCGTCGCGCACATGGCGGCGGTGGGCGCGGGCATGGTCCTCCCAGGTGGCGATGTCCGCCGAGTGCAGCAGCGGCATGAGGTCGCCGACCAGCAGGCCGAGGCGGCGAAACACCTCCGCCACCGCCTGCCGCGTGGGGCGATAGGGGTGCAGGCGCCAGATCACCATGGTCAGCACCAGGGCCCACACGCCGCCGGCGGCGAACAGGCCGCCCAGCCCGAAGGCGACCGCCGGCGACTCCAGCCGATCCAGCGCCAGCACCGTGACCACGACCAGCAGGTTGCCGACCTGCATCTGCGTCGGCCCCCAGACCCGGGCGAGGCTCAGCGCGAAGATCGCCAGCGTGGCGAGCGGCACCACGACCGGCAGGCCGAGCGGGCGCAGCAGGCCGAACCCGGTGGTGAGGATGGCGCCCAGGGCCGTGAAGGCCAGCAGGGCGGGTACCCGCCGCCGCATCGGGCCGCCGGCATCGCCCAGGCAGCAGAGCATCGCGGCCAGCGCGGCCTCGGCCAGCAGCGGGATGTGCAGGAATTCATTGAGCAGCATGATGGCGGCGACGGCGAGTGCGGCGCGCGTGCCTTCGGCCAGGCTGATGGCCCGAAGGTTGAGGCTGACGGGCAGGCGGCTCAGGTCCGCCTCCGGCCCGGCACGCCAGGCGCGCCGGGTCAGCGACCCGCGGCCCCCATGCGGAGGGGGCCGCGGGTTCGGCGTGGTATCAGGCAGCGCGGGCCATCTGCCGCAGCACGTACTGCAGGATGCCGCCGTTCTTGTAGTACTCGACCTCATCGGCCGTATCGACCCGGCACAGCAGCGGCACCTCCTGCGTCAGTCCGCCCGGACGGTGGATCACCATCGTGAGGTCCATGCGGGGCGCGAGGTCATCGAGACCGATGATGTCGATGGTCTCGGTGCCGTCGAGGTTCAGGGAGTGCCGGGTCATGCCGTCCTTGAAGGTCAGCGGCAGCACGCCCATGCCCACCAGGTTGCTGCGATGGATGCGCTCGAAGCTCTCCACCACCACGGCCTTCACGCCCAGCAGGAAGGTGCCCTTCGCCGCCCAGTCGCGCGAGGAGCCCATGCCGTATTCCTTGCCGCCGAAGATCACCAGCGGGGTGCCCTCGGCCTTGTACTTCATCGCCGCGTCGTAGATCGGCATCTGCGTGCCGTCCGGCTGGTGCCTGGTCCAGCCGCCCTCGATGCCGCCCACCATCTCGTTCTTGATGCGGATGTTGGCGAAGGTGCCGCGCATCATGACTTCGTGGTTGCCGCGGCGGGCGCCGTAGCTGTTGAAGTCCCGGGTCATGACCTGGTGCTCGCCCAGGTACTCGCCGGCCGGGCTGTCGCGCTTGATGTTGCCGGCCGGGCTGATGTGGTCGGTGGTGATGTTGTCGGCGAACATCGCGAGCACGCGGGCGTTCATCACGTCCCCGATGGGCGCGGGCGTCATGGTGATGCCATCGAAGTAGGGCGGGTTCTGCACATAGGTGCTGCCGCCGTTCCAGCCGTAGGTTTCGCTGGAGCTGTCGACCTCGATCGCCTGCCACTCCTTGGTGCCCTGGAACACCTCGCCATAGCGCTTGATGAACTGGTCGCGGCCCAGCGCCATCTTCACGGTGTCGCTGATCTCCTGGTTGGTGGGCCAGATGTCCTTGAGGAACACCGGCTTGCCATCCGCGCCGGTGCCCAGCGGGGCGGTGGTGATGTCCTCGTTCATGGTGCCGAGCAGGGCGTAGGCGACCACGAGCGGCGGGGAGGCCAGGTAGTTCGCGCGAACGTTCGGGTGCACCCGGCCCTCGAAGTTGCGGTTGCCGGACAGCACGGAGACGGCGACCAGCTTCTCGTTCTCGATGGCGTCGGCGATGGCGTCGTCCAGCGGGCCGGAGTTGCCGATGCAGGTGGTGCAGCCATAGCCGACCAGCTGGAACCCGAGCGCATCAAGGTCCGTGCTGAGGCCGGAGCGGTCGAGATATTCGGTCACCACCTGGCTGCCGGGAGCGAGCGAGGTCTTGACCCAGGGCTTGGGCGTGAGGCCCTGGGCGCGCGCCTTCTTGGCCACAAGGCCGGCGGCGAGCATGACATAGGGGTTCGAGGTGTTGGTGCAGCTGGTGATGGCCGCGATCACCACGTCGCCGTGCATGATCTCGTAGTTCGTGCCAGCGACATGGACCCGCTTGTCCACGTCGTTGGCCGGAACGCCCAGGCCCTTGGTCAGGTCCGACTTGAAGGCCGTGGCGGCGTCCTTCAGCAGCACCCGGTCCTGCGGCCGCTTCGGCCCGGCGATGCTCGGCATCACGGTCGAGAGGTCCAGCTCCACCAGGTCGGTGAACACGGCCTCGTCCGTGCCGGCATCCACCCACATGCCCTGCGCCTTGGAATAGGCTTCCACCAGCGCGATGGTCTCCTCGGGGCGGCCGGTCAGGCGCAGGTAGTCCAGCGTGGCGCCGTCCACCGGGAAGATGCCGCAGGTGGCGCCATATTCCGGGGCCATGTTGGCGATGGTGAGGCGGGTGGAGACCGAAAGCTCGGCCAGGCCCGGCCCGAAGAACTCGACGAACTTGCCGACCACGCCCTTCTTGCGGAGCATCTGCGTGACAACCAGCGCGAGGTCGGTGGCGGTGCTGCCCTCGGGCAGCGCGCCGGTCAGCTTGAAGCCGATCACGTCCGGGATCAGCATGGCGATGGCCTGGCCCAGCATGGCGGCCTCCGCCTCGATGCCGCCCACGCCCCAGCCCAGCACGCCGATGCCGTTGGCCATCGTGGTGTGGCTGTCGGTGCCGAACAGCGTGTCCGGATAGGCGATGGTGTCGTCACCCACCTTGGTGGTCCAGACCGTTTCGGCCAGGTACTCGACGTTCACCTGGTGGCAGATGCCGGTGCCGGGCGGCACGACGCGGAAGTTCTGGAAGGCGCCCTGGCCCCAGCGCAGGAAGGTATAGCGCTCGCCGTTGCGGGAGAACTCGGCGTCCACGTTCTTCTCCAAAGCGGCCGCGCTGCCCGAGAAGTCCACCATCACGGAGTGGTCGATCACCAGGTCCACCGGGATCAGCGGGTTCACCTGGTCCGGCGAGCCGCCCAGCGTGGTCATGGCGTCGCGCATGGCGGCGAGGTCCACCACGGCCGGAACGCCGGTGAAGTCCTGCATCAGGATGCGGGCGGGGCGGAACGGCACCTCCTGCGTGCTGCGGCCATTCTCGGCCCAGGCGGCGATGGCGCGGGCGTCATCCACCTTGTAGGTGCCGCCATTCTCGAAGCGCAGCACGTTCTCAAGCAGGATCTTGAGGCTGACCGGCAGCCGGCTCACGTCCTGTCCCAGCGCCTTGCCGGCGGCGGGGATCGAGAAGTAGGTGTAGGTCTTGCCGCCCGCGGTCAGGGTGCTGCGGGTCTTGAGGCTGTCGTGCCCGATCATGTCCATGCGGGGGAACCCTCTCTGCTGGTGCGGTCTTGCTGTGCCATGGCTTAAACCATCCGGGCGGGGGGCGTCCACACGCCGCCCCCTTGTTCCCCGCCGATAACGCTGTTCTGTTTCCGAATGACCGACGCGCGCGACAAGACCGGCTTGATTGCAGACGGCGTGGCCGCCTTCCGCGGCGAGCGGCTGGTGCTGCGCGGCGTGTCGCTGCTTGTGCCGCGCGGCGGGGCGGCGCTGCTGCTGGGGCCGAACGGGGCCGGCAAGAGCACGCTGCTGCGGGTGCTGGCCGGGCTGAAGCGGCCCGATGCCGGCCATGTCACCTGGTGCGGCGCGGACCCGCGGGAAGGCGGCGTCGCGTATCTCGGCCATCTCGACGCCATCAAGCCCGGGCTCACGGTGCGCGAGACCCTGGCCTTCCCGCCCCCGGTGCGGGACCGGCTGGATGCGCTGGGCCTCGCTGCCCTGGCCGACGTGCCGGCCCGCCTGCTCTCCGCCGGGCAGAAGCGGCGGCTGGCGCTGACCCGGCTGGCGGGGCTGGATGCCGGGCTGTGGCTGCTGGACGAACCGACGCTGGGGCTGGACGCCGGGAGCGTTGCGGCCCTGGGCCGGCTGCTGGCCCAGCACCGGGCCGCGGGCGGCAGCGTGGTGGCGGCCACGCACCTGCCGCTGCCGCTGCCGGACGCGGCCACGGTGCAGCTCGCATGATGGCGCTGCTGCGGCGGGAGCTGCTGCTCTCGGCCCGGCATGGCGCGGATACCATGGCCGCCGTGCTGTTCTTCGTCGTGGCCGCCGCCCTGTTCCCGCTCGCCATCGGCCCGGCGCCCGAGACGCTGGCCCGGCTGGCCCCCGGCATCGTCTGGGTGGGTGCGCTGCTGGCGGCGCTGCTGCCGCTGGACCGTATGTTCGGCGCGGATTTCGAGGACGGGTCGCTGGACCAGCTGCTGCTCTCGGGCCTGGCGCCCGGCACCGTGGCGGCGGTGAAGGCGCTGGCGCACTGGCTCGCCACCGGGCTGCCGCTGCTGCTGGCGGCCGGGCCGGTGGCCATCATGCTGCAGATGCCGGTGGCGCTGGTGCCGGTGCTGCTGGCCGGGCTGCTGCCGGGCACGCTGGCGTTGTCGCTGCTCGGCACGCTGGGGGCGGCGGTGGTGGTGGGGGCCCGGCGCGGCGGGGTGCTGCTGCCGCTGCTGGTGCTGCCGCTGGTGGTTCCGGTGCTGATCTTCGGTGCGGCGGCGGTGGAGGCGGCAGGCGCCGGGCTGACGCCGCGGCCGCATCTGCTGCTGCTGTGCGCCGTGCTGGCCGCGGCCCTGCCGCTGTGCCCGCTTGGGGCCGGGGCGGCGTTGCGCGGGGCGGCGGAGTAGCGCCTGGTACACGGCTCGCGTCTACTCGGCTTGCGTCCTGTCTGCGTTGCGTCACGGAGCCATCGGATGCCCACACCCTGCCATCTCGGCTGGTGTCGGATGGCCTGGTACCGGCGCTGCAACGCCGCGGCCTCATGCGGCGGCAGTATGAGCACGCAACGCTCCGGGAGAACCTGCTGGCGTTCTGACGTTCGGGGATTGCACCACGAAGACACGAAGATCACGAAGGATTTCGGAGCTTGCTTGACGAAGTCATTGGACCACGGAGACACGGAGATCACAGAGGAGAGTGGAGAAACCTTCGTGGTCTTCGTGGTCTTCGTGGTTCAATCCTGCCTGCGGCGCTGGCAACCCGCTTCACACCCTCCGTGTTCTCTGTGCCTCTGTGGTGAAACTAGCGATTGGCCCAGCGTTGGTCTGCAACGCCGGAGCCTGACGCGGCGATGGCATGAGCACGTGACGTTCCGGGAGATTGCACCACGAAGACACGAAGATCACGAAGGATTTCGGAGCTTGCTTGACGAAGTCATTGGACCACGGAGATCACAGAGAAGAGTGGAGAAACCTTCGTGGTCTTCGTGTTCTTCGTGGTTCAATCCTGCCTGCGGCGCTGGCAACCCGCTTCACACCCTCCGTGTTCTCTGTGCCTCTGTGGTGAAAATGGCGATTGGCCCAGTGTCGGCCCGCGACGCCGGAGCCTGACGCGGCGATGGCATGAGCACGTGACGTTCCGGGAGATTGCACCACGAAGACACGAAGATCGCGAAGGATTTCGGAGCTTGCTTGACGAAGTCATTGGACCACGGAGATCACAGAGGAGAGTGGAGAAACCTTCGTGGTCTTCGTGTTCTTCGTGGTTCAATCCTGCCTGCGGCGCGGGCAACCCGCTTCACACCCTCTGTGATCTCTGTGTCTCGGTAATGATCAAGCCTTCCGTGCCCCCGCCGGCGGCACCGGCAGCGTGTCCCGCCGCAGCTTCTTCTCGCCCAGCAGCAGCAGGATCGGTGCGGCGATGAAGATTGAGGACGACGTGCCCACCACGATGCCGAACAGCATCATCAGCGCGAACCCCTGCAGCGACGCCCCGGCGAAGATCGCCAGCGGCAGGCTGGCCAGGAAGACCGTCATCGAGGTGCCCAGCGTGCGGTTCAGCGTCTCGTTGATGCTGAGGTCGATCAGCTGACGCAGCGGCATGGTCTTGTACTTGCGCAGGTTCTCGCGCATGCGGTCATACACCACCACCTTGTCGTTGGTGGAGTAGCCGATCACCGTCAGGATGGCGGCCACCATCACCAGGTCGAACTCGATGCGGGTGATGACCAGGAAGCCGATGGCCTTGGTGACGTCCAGGATCAGCGTCACCACCGCGCCCACGGCGAACTGCCACTCGAACCGGAACCAGATGTATACCAGGATCATCAGCAGGCTGATGCCCAGCGCCAGCATGCCGTTGCGGAACAGCTCCTCGGACACGGAGGCGCCCACCGCATCGGTGCGCACCACGCGGATGCCGGGGGCGGCCTGCTCAAGCCCCTGGCGGATGCGGCCCAGCGTCGCCTGGGTGCTGGCCTCGTTGCCCTGCGGGTCCAGCCGGATCAGCGCCTGGTCCGCGGCTCCGAAGCGCTGCAGCCCGGCCTCCGGCACCTGCGCCGCCGCCAGCCCCGCCCGCAGCTTGGTGAAGTCCGCGGGACCCTGGGTGCGCACCTCCATGACGATGCCGCCGCGGAAGTCGATGCCGAGGCGCAGGCCCGGGTAGAAGAACAGCACCACCGAGGCGATCGACAGGATGGCGGAGGTCATGAGGCCCAGGTAGCGGCCGCGCATGAACTGGATGTTCGTGCCGTCCGGCACCAGGCGCAGCAGGGGGCGGATGAACATCGCGCTTACACCGGGAGCGTTGAAGGTCGGTTGCGGATATACCAGCGCACCGTCATCAGCCGGGCCAGCAGGGTGGCGGTGAACAGTGTGGTGACGATGCCGACGGTGATGGTGACGGCGAAGCCGCGCACCGGGCCGGAGCCGAACACGAACAGCATGACATGCGCCAGGAAGGCCGTGGCGTTGCTGTCCACGATGGTGCCATAGGCCCGGCGGAACCCGGTCTCCAGCGCATTCAGCGGGGTGCGGCCGTTGTGCACCTCCTCGCGGATGCGCTCGTTGATCAGGATGTTGGCGTCCACCGCGACGCCCAGGGTCAGCAGGATGCCGGCCATGCCGGGCAGCGTCAGCGTGGCCTCCAGCAGCGACAGGATGGCGATCTGCAGCACCAGGTTCACCAGCAGCGCGACGTTGGCGAACCAGCCGAACAGGCCGTAGAACACTGCCATGTAGATGATGACCAGCAGGAAGCCGATGGCCAGCGCGATGGCGCCGGCGCGGATGCTGTCCGCCCCCAGCTCGGGCCCGACGCTGCGCTCCTCCACCACCGTCAGCGGCGCCGGCAGGGCCCCGGCGCGCAGCAGCACGCAGAGGTCGTTGGCGGACTGGGCATTGAAGTTGCCGCTGATCTGCCCGCGGCCCCCGGTGATGGCCTGGTTGATGACCGGCGCGCTGATGACGCGGTCATCCAGCACGATGGCGAAGCGTTTGCCGACATTGGCGCTGGACACGTCGGCGAAGCGGCGGGCGCCCACGCTGTCGAAGGTGAAGTTCACCACCCAGCCGCCGCCGCGCTGGCTGTCCTGGCCCGGCCGCGCATCCGTGAGGTTCGCACCATCCACCTCGACCCGGCGCCGCACCGCCTCCTTCACGCCGGGCTGTCCCTCGACCGGCAGGAAATCGACGCCCGGGGGCGGGGTGCCGGCCAGGTTCGCGGTGTCGTCCACCAGGCGGAAGGTCATCCGCGCGGTCTTGCCGATCAGCTCCTTGATGCGGTTCGGGTCCTCCACGCCGGGCAGCTGCACCACGATGCGGCTGTCGCCCTGGCGGGTGATCTGCGGGTCCAGCACGCCGGTCTCGTCGATGCGGCGGCGCACGATCTCGATCGACTGCACCACGGCGGCGTTCGCGCGGTCCCGCAGCGCGGCGGGCGGGATGGTCAGGCTGATGTCGCTGCCCTCGGCGCCCACCTGGTAGTCGGTCGTGCCCGTGGTGGTCGCGGCATCGCGCAGCAGCTTCAGCGCAGCATCCTGCTGCGGCCCGGGGGCCATGCGGATCAGCACGCGGTTCTGCGCCGGCTGCGGCACCGGGGGCTGGAAGCCCGTCACCTTGCCGCGGAGCGTGGTGCGGGCGCCGTCGGCCAGGCTCTCCAACCGCTCCTTCGCCACGGCGGCCATGTCCACTTCCAGCAGCAGATAGCTGCCGCCGCGCAGGTCGAGCCCCAGATGCACCTGGCGCCACGGAACCCAGCTATTGGGTGCGGGGAGGGCGTTCGGCAGGCAGAACAGCACGCCCAGCGCGCAGACCGCCAGGATCAGCGTGACCTTGAGGCGGCTGAAATACATCATGGCTGGGCAGGGTGCTCCGAAACGTTGCGGGCGGTATGCCGGGCGGGGCGGGCGGGCGCAACCCTTGGGCTGGCCGGGGCATCCTGCGGGCCATCGGGCGGCGGGGCCTTTTGCCCGGTGCCGCGACGGTGCGCCGGGCTCAGGCGGAGACGGACGCCGTGCCGGCGCTGCCGGCCTTGAGCGAGGCGGCATAGGCGTTGATGCCCTTGGTGAGGGCGGCGACCAGCTTCTGGCCGGACCCGTCCGGGCTCAAGGCCGTGGTCCCGGTGAGGCCGTCGGTCTGCGTCGCACCCGGCGGCGGGCCCTGGGGGTGGTGGTGCCCGTGAGGGCTGCCGGGCTTTTTAAGGTCGCCCAACAGTGTGGCAAGGTCGGATGCCGGGTCCGGACTGGAACCCGTGGCGCCCGGGCCCGCGCTGGTTGCGGTCGCCGCGCTGGGGCCGGTGCCGCCGGCCTGCACGCCCAGCAGCAGGGCTTTCAGGTCCGCCAGCACCTTGGCCGAGGCGGAGCTGACCGTGCTGCCGCTGCCCGGCTGACGGGCCTGGTCGTCCGGCGGCGGGCTGCCCGGTTCTTGCGCCCGGTACGAAGCTGCTGCCGTCTTCGGGCCGGTGAGCCCCTGATAGAGCTGGGAGACTGCACTGGCCCCGATGGCTCCGAGAAGCATGATCTTCCTCCTGCGCGGGATCGCGCGCCATCGCTGGTGCAGGGGGCGTGCCAATCGTAAAGCGTTGTTCGAGATCGATTTCCAGGTGCCGGCACCCGGCATGTTCTGCCGAGCGGCCGATGCTGCCCCTGGTCCCGGGGCCCCGGGCCTGTTAGAGCCCGGCCATGTCGGAACAGCTTCGCATAGGGATCGCCGGGGCCGGGCATTTCGGCCGCTTCCACGCCCTGAAGGTCGCGGCCAACCCACGCGCCCGCCTGGCCGGCCTGTTCGACCCCGACCCGGCGCGCGCCGCCCTGGTCGGGCGCGAGGCCGGTGCCCCGGCGCTGGCCTTCGACGCCCTGCTCGCCGCCTGTGACGCGCTGATCGTCGCCGCCCCGGCCGAGGCGCACCACGCCCTGGCCGCCGCCGCGCTGCGGGCCGGGCGGCATGTGCTGATCGAGAAGCCGATCGCCTCGACGCTGGTGCAGGCGGATGAACTGGCGGGCCTGGCCGGCGCCGCCGGGCTGGTGCTGCAGGTGGGGCACCTGCTGCGCTACAGCGCGGAGCACCGGGCCATCTCGTCCCGCATTACCCGCCCGCTGTATATCGAGGCCTCGCGCATCGCGCCCTACAAGCCGCGCGGCACCGATGTTTCGGTCATCCTCGACCTGATGATCCATGATCTGGACCTGGTGCTGGCCCTGGTGGACAGCCCGATCCAGTCCGTCGATGCGGTGGGGGCGGCCGTCAGCAGCGCCAACGAGGACATCGCCAATGCAAGGGTGCGCTTCGCCAATGGCTGCGTGGCGGCGATCACCGCCAGCCGCATCTCGTTGAAGACGGAGCGCAAGATGCGGCTGTTCTCCGAGGAAGGGTATCTGTCCGCAGACTTCGTGGCGCGCAAGCTGGTGATGATCGGGCGGGAGCGCGGCCTGCCGCTGCCGGGCACGGGCGGGTTCCGGCGGGAGGAGATCAGCTGGTCCGACCATGACAGCATGGCGGCGGAGCACGCGGCCTTCGTCGCCTCCTGCCTGGATGGCGCGCCCGTGGTGGTGGATGCCGCGGCCGGGCGCCGGGCGCTGGCCGCGGCGCTGGCGGTGACGGACGGGATCGAGGCGAGCCGGCAGATGGCGCTGGCTTCCGGGCTGCTGCAGGGATCGCCGCGCTGACCCGGCGCCGGGGATCTTGTTATAGGCCCGGCGAAGAACACCTATGCACCAACGATCAGGGATGATCCCCATGCAGAACGACAACGACACCACAACCGCCCCGCCGCGCCTGCTGCCCGAGCTGAAGGTGGAGCGGCCCAAGCTGCACAAGGTGATCCTGGTGAACGACGACTTCACCCCGCGCGAGTTCGTGACCCAGGTGCTGAAGGCCGAGTTCCGCATGGGCGAGGAGCGGGCGCGCCAGGTGATGATGACGGCGCACAAGCGCGGCGTCTGCATGGTCGCGGTGTTCACCCGGGACGTGGCGGAGACCAAGGCGACCAACGCGACGGATGCGGCGCGGAAGAACGGCTACCCGCTGCTGTTTACCACCGAGCCTGAAGAGTAGTCAGCGGAACCACGGCTTCACCCGCGGCCCCGCGCTGATCTGAAGCGGGGCAGCCAGAGTCGCCAGCACCTCCCGCGCTGCCGCGTGCGACGGCGGCTCACCGCCGAGCGCCAGGCTCTCGACCACCGCCTGGAACCCCGCCCGTTGCGCCGCGGCCGTGTCCGCGTTGTGCAGCAGCTGCGTGACGGTATTGGCCAGCAGGCGCGGGTTGCAGTCCTGTTGCAGCAGCTCCGGCACCAGCGCCCGCTCCGCCAGCAGGTTCACCATGGCGACGTAGGGCACGCGGATCAGGCGCCGGGCCATGGCGGCGCTGATGGCGTTGACGCGGTAGGTCACGGCCATCGGCACCCCGGCCAGCGCCAGCTCCAGCGTCGAGGTGCCGGATTTGGTGAGGGCGGCGCCTGCGGCCGCATAGGCGTCGTGCTTGTCCTGCACCGCGGTGGTGATGATCGGCTGGGTCGGCCAGGTGGCGATCGCCTGCCGCACCGTCTGCTCCACCACGGGCGAGACCGGCAGCACGGTGCGCAGGCCCGGCACCTCCCGCGCCAGGATCGCCAAGGTTTCCCCGAACACCGGCAGCAGCCGCGGCACCTCGGATCGGCGGGAGCCCGGCATCAGCACCAGCAGCGGTGCCCCGGCCCCGACGCCATGCGCCTGGCGGAAGCGGCCGCCATCGCCCTGGCCGGCCCCGGACTCCAGCACGGGATGGCCCACGAAGGTGCCGTCCAGTCCATGCCGGGCAAACCAGGCGGGCTCGAACGGCAGCAGGCACAGCAGCTTGTCCCACAGGCCGGGGTAGTGCTTCACCCGGTGCTCCCGCCATGCCCAGACCTGCGGCGCCACGTAATGCACCCGGCGGGTGGCGCGGGCCACGTCCATGTCCAGCACGCGGTGCATGAAGCCGGGGCTGTCGATGGTGACGATCACGTCGGGCTGCCGGGCCGCGATGTCGGCCCGCACCTCGGCCAGGCGGCGGCGCAGCAGGCGGATGCGGGGGATGACCTCGATGATGCCCATGACCGCCAGGTCGGCGAGCGGGAACAGGCTCTCGAACCCCTGTTCCGCCATGCGCGGCCCGCCGACGCCGGCGAAGCGCGCCGCGGGCCGCATGGTGCGGATGGCCGTCATCAGCCGGGCGCCGAGCACGTCGCCGCTCGCCTCGCCCGCCACCAGGTAGATCAGCGGCATCGGTTGCCAAGTCCCATGCCGGGCTGCATAGGGTCGGACCGCATAGGGTGCAACATGAGGGTGCGATGACGCTGCTGCATGTGACGACGGCGAGTGGCTGGGCGGCGGTTCAGGCGGCGGGCGGGCTGGGGGCCGAGCCCTTCGTCCACCTGTGCACGGAGGAGCAGCTGGCCTTCGTGCTGGACCGGCATTTCTCCGAAGAGGCGAAGCTGGTGCTGGTGCGGATCGACGAGACCGGGCTCGATGTGCGCTGGGAGCACAGCGAGCCCGGCATGGACGATTTCCCCCATCTCTACGGCACCGCCCCGCTCTCGGCGGTCACCGGGGTGGAGGACATCTAGACCTTCAGCCGTGCGGCTTGAACACGGTTCTGGTGCAGTTGTCGGCCATGTCGCGGAACGCTTCGCAGAGCGCCGGGACATCCCCGGCGAGGTTGAGAGATGGCTGATCCGCCACCGTCCCGACCGGCCCGGCGTTCACGGATCGGCGGCATTCTCGAAGGCGCGCAGGCCGGCCTCGACCACCGCCGGGTCCATGTCGCGGACGATCATCACCAGGCGGCTGGTGCGCGGGTCGCCCTCGGGCCAGGCCGGCAGCAGGGCGGGCGGGTGGAACAGGTGCTGCACGCCGTGCACCGCCACCGGGCGATCCTGCCCCGCGAGGTTCAGGATGCCCTTCACCCGCAGCAGCTTCTCGCCCTGGGTGGCGATCAGCATCTCCAACCAGGTGCCGACGCCCTGCCAGTGCAGCGGCTTGTCGAAGGTCATGCAGAAGGCGCGGATGCTGGCGTCGTGCCGGTTGCGGTCGTGATGGTGATGGTGGTGTCCGGCATAGGCGTCGACGTTGAGCCAGGCCTGGATCTCGGGCGTTTTCGAGGCCGGGTCGAAGCCGGCGCCGAGCAGGGCGGTGGCGTCGATCCGGCCGTGATCCGCCACCAGGATGGGCGCCCCGGGGTTGAGGGCCGCCAGGCGGGCGCGGAGTGGCGCCGGGTCGATGAGGTCCGTCTTGGTCAGCACCAGCCGGTCGGCGATGGCGACCTGCTTCACCGCTTCCGGCTGCCGGTCCATCTGGTTCATGGCGTTCACGGCATCCACCACCGTCACCACGCCGTCCAGCACGAAGCGGGTGGCGGCGAGCGGGTCGCCCATCAGGGTCTGCAGGATGGGCGCCGGGTCCGCCAGGCCCGTGGTCTCCACGATGACCCGGCGCACCTGGCCGGACTCCACGCGCGGCACCAGGTCCTTCAACGCGCGCACCAGGTCGCCGCGCACGGTGCAGCACAGGCAGCCGGCATTGAGCAGCACGGTGGTCTCGTCCAGCTGCTCGACCAGCAGGTGATCGAGCCCGATCTCGCCGAACTCGTTGACCAGCACGGCGGTGCCGGCCAGGGCGGGCTGGCGCAGGACATGGTTCAGCAGCGTGGACTTGCCGGCGCCCAGGAATCCCGTGAGCACCGTGAGCGGCACCGGCTCAGCCATGGGAATGCGCCCCATAGAGTTGCTCCGGGCTGATCTCGGGCTGCGTCAGCTCGACCAGCGCCTCGCCCTGCACGGCACGATAGAAGCAGGAGCGGCGGCCGGTGTGGCAGGCGACGCCCTGCTGGTCCACCAGCAGCAGGATGGCGTCCGCGTCGCAATCCACCCGCAGCTCGACCAGGTGCTGCGTCTGTCCGCTGGTCTCGCCCTTGCGCCACAGGGCGGCCCGGCTGCGGCTCCAGTAGCAGACACGTCCCGTCGCCAGCGTCTCGGCCACCGAATCCCGGTTCATCCAGGCCAGCATCAGCACCTCGCCGGTATCGTGCTGCTGGGCGATGGCGGCCACCAGGCCGTGGGCATCGAAACGGATCTGGTCGAGCGGGGCGGGCGCGGTCGGCATGAGCGTGGCCTTGTAACGGAGCGTGGGGTGTCAGACATAGGGCGGATGGACGCGGAACCCCACCCCACCCACGCCGAAGCGCATTCGCACGACCACGGTGACGTGGAGGCGCAGCTGGACCGCGCCGCTGCCCTGTGCGAGCGCCGCGGCGCCAAGCTGACGGAACTGCGGCGCCAGGTGCTGCGCCTGGTGCTGGCGGCAACCCGGCCGGCCGGCGCCTACGACCTGCTGGACCAGCTGCGCAGCCAGCGGCGGGGGGCGGCGCCGCCCACGGTGTATCGCGCGCTGGAGTTCCTGATGGAGCACGGGCTGATCCATCGGGTGGAGCGCCTGTCCGCCTTCATCGGCTGCCCGGTGCACGACCACCCCCATGCCGCGCAGTTCCTGATCTGCGGCGGCTGCGGCACGGTGCAGGAGCTGGAGGACAACGCGGTGCGCGCGGCGCTGGAGGCGGCGGCGGGACGGCTGGGCTTCGTGATCAACGGAGCAACGATCGAGGCGGAGGGGCGCTGCTCCGCCTGCCGCGCGGCCGTCGCGTAGATTCTACTGCGGCAGCTTCGCCAGCGTGCCGGCCCGGGCGGCTTCCACCATCTCCGCCTGCTCCGGCGGCAGCAGCAGGCGCTGCTGCACCAGATCGGCCGCGGCGGCATCCACCGCGGCGACATAGGCGGCCGGGTTCGGATAACGCTCCTCGATCGAGCGGCGCGGATCATGCGTGGCTTCCCGCTCCGCCCGCGTGGCGGCGAAGGGGATGGTGCTGCCGATCTGGGTGCACAGCTCGGTGCCGTCCGTGCGGAGGTTCCAGCCGACATAGGTGGCGCGCGGCGCCGCCATAATCGGCAGGCGGATGCCGCCCATCGCGTTGCCATCCGCATCGCCGCGCGGCAGGAACAACGGGTAGGTGCCGGCGATCTTCGGCGTGGGGCCGGAGTTGTCCACCCGGTCCGCCGGCACGAACAGGCCGTGATAGGGCAGGCCGGGGATCTCGGGATACAGCGCCTCGGCCGGGCCGAGCGTGCCGGCGGCCCGGGTCGGGTAGCGGCTGGCGGGCGGCTCCACCCCATCGGTGATCCAGCGGTCCATCGCCACCAGCAGGGCGCGGACGGCCGGGGCGGCGCTGACCGGGCTGACCGGCAGCTGGCAGGCGGGCACGCGCCTGGCGGTGTCGTCGAAGGCGGCGAAGTGCGGGGCGCCGGCGATCATGTAGCCGCGCACCTCCGGCGGCAGGTCCAGGTGGTGGCCCTGCGGGTCCGTCACCAGCAGGCTGCCATGGGAGCCCCACTGCTCGAACTCGGAATCCACCTGCATGATGCGCGGGCAGCTGTTGGACAGGCGGCAGCGCAGCAGCAGGCCGTCGCGGCGCCCGGTCTGCCGGTCCTCGGTGATGGCGTAGGTGAAGGGGAACTGATCGACGGGATAGCCGCGATCCTCGCTGGGCCCGGGGTTGCGGCCGGGCTGGGCGAAGCGGCCGTTCATGAAGGTGCGGCGGGCCCCGGGGATCTCGGCCAGCATGCCGTCGAACACCGTGCGGTCCTGCTCGTCCTGGTTGAAGCCCTGATACAGGAAGTCCCGCAGCACCCGGCCGGATTGCGAGATGCCGAAGCCGATGCTGCGCGCGATCCCCGTCGACCCGGCGGACGCCAGCGGATTGCCGGCCCCGGTCTCGTGCCGCAGGAAGGCCGCGACGTCACGCAGCGCCGCGAAGCCCATGCCGTATAGGGCGGGGTCGCGGGCGGTGTAGGTGAGTTCATACAGGGCGCGGGCGCCGAAGCCCTGCGCCGGGCGGGTGATCTCGATGGTGGCGGGGTCGATCATGCGGAAGGCGAGGTCCGCCGGGGTCTGCCGCGCATCCTCCGGGCGGGCGCGGACGGTGAGGCGCGCGCCATCCGGGCTGGCCATGGGATAGGCGAGGCTCTGGCGGAAGGTGCCGGTGCCCTCGCCCATCACCCACTCGTCGCGGGACGGGCCGGTGATCCCGGCGAGGACGGGCACGCTGATGCGCATGCCCTGCCCGGGCTTCAGGTCGCCCTGCCAGCCCACCCAGGCCACGGTGTAGCCCCGGGACAGCAGGAAGCCGCGGCCGGCGTCGGCGGCCTGGTCCAGCCGGGCACTCTGCTCCGCCGTGGTATCTTCCAGCAGCGTGTTGATCAGCTTGCGGCCGCGGTTCGGCACGTCCAGCACCAGGGTGCCGTTGGGGTGCTCCGGCCGCAGGATCATCACGTCCGCCACCGCCTCCACCCGGCCCGCGGCGTTGCGCGGGGCGGCGGCGATGTCGCTGATGCCGGTGTTGTGCGGGTCCGCCGGGTCGAGCGCGATGGTGGCGCGGGCGGTGATGCGGGTGGCGGTGCCAGCGGGGCCGAAGCTGCGTCCATCGAACGCGGGCTTGCTGGTCTGCATCACCTCGAAACCGCTGACCTCCGCCCGCGCCGGGGTGAGCAGCGCCGCGCCGGCCATGGCCATCGCCACGCATTGCGGCGCGCGCATCAGGCGCGGAACCCCTGTTCCAGGTCGGCGATCAGGTCCGCCGTATCCTCCAGCCCGATATGGAACCGGCACATCGGCCCGGCGAACCGGCTCGCCCCGGCGCTGCGCGTCAGGGTGCCGCTGGGCAGGGCCAGGCTCTCGAACCCGCCCCAGCTGGCCCCGATGCCGAACAGGGTGAGCGCATCGACCATGCGGTGCATCCGCTCCACCGTGAACTCCGGCTTGAACACCACGCCGAACAGCGAGCAGGCGCCGGTGAAATCCCGCTTCCACAGCGCATGGCCGGGGGCGCCGGGCAGGGCGGGGTGCAGCACCTGCTGCACCTCCGGCCGGGCCGCGAACCACTCCGCCATCTCGATGCCCGTCGCCATCTGCCGGCGCAGCCGCACGCCCATGGTGCGCACGCCGCGCAGGGCGAGCCAGCAATCATCGGGGCTGGCATACTGGCCCAGCACCAGGGCACCGTCGCGCACCTTATGCCAGTGTCCGGCATCCGCGACGGTGATGCTGCCCAGCAGCACGTCGGAATGGCCGACCACGTATTTGGTCAGCGCCTGGATCGACACGTCCACGCCGTGCTTGAACGGCTGGAAGAAATGGATGCCCCAGGTGTTGTCCAGCATCACGGTGGCGCCGCGCGCATGGGCCAGGGCGGACAGACCCGGCACGTCCTGCACCTCGAAACTGTGGCTGCCGGGGCTTTCGAGGTACAGCACGCGGGTATTGGGGCGGAACAGCGGTTCGAGCCCGGCGGCGTCGAGGTTCGGGTCGTAGAAGGTGGTCTCCACGCCCAGCCGGGTCAGCATGCCGGTGCAGAAGGTGCGGGCCGGGCCATAGACGCTGTCGGGCATCAGGCAGTGGTCGCCGGCGGAAAGATAGGCCAGCAGCGGCGTGGTGACGGCGGCGAGGCCGGAGCTGACGATCTGGCAGCGCGTGCCGCCCTCGATCTCGGCGACCACGTCCTCCAGCATGTGGTGCGTGGTATTGCCCATCGTGCCATAGGCCGGCGCCTGGTCCATGCGCTGCGTAGTGCCCGCGAGGCGGTCCGCCACGTTCTCGTGCAGCATGGTGGAGCCGCGATGCACCGGCGGGTTGACGAAGCCGCGGATCTTGGTGCCGTGGCGCCCGGCGTGGGACAGGCGGGTCAGCAGGCCGTGGGAAGCGTGGCCGTCGGTGTCGGGGGGCATCAGGTGGTCTCCTTGATGGTTTCCGGCCGGCTGGCCCATTCGGTCCAGGAGCCGTCATACACCGCCCCCTGCGGCAGCCCGGCCCGCAGCAGGCCCAGGGAGAGGATGGTCGCGGTGACGCCGGTGCCGCAGCTGGTGATGACCGGCTTGCTGCCATCCACCCCGGCGGCGGCGAACAGGGCGCGCAGCTGCCCGGGCGGCAGCATGGTGCCGTCGGGGCCGAGCAGACCGGTGCTGGGCAGGCTGCGGCTGCCGGGCATGTGGCCGCTGGGCAGGCCGGGGCGCAGCTCGGCGACGGTACCGTCGAAGCGGCCGGCGGGCCGGGCGTCGAGCACCACGCGGTCGGGCGAGGCGGCCAGCATGTCGCCGAGGCCGCGCAGGCGGGTGGCGCGGAAGGTGGCCTGGAAGGTGGTGGCGGCAGGGTCCGGGGTGGCGGCGGCAGTGATCTCGCGGCCCTCGGCGCGCCATTTGGGCAGCCCGCCATCCAGCACCGCCGCCTGGTCGTGCCCGAACAGGCCCATCAGCCACCAGCCGCGGGCCGAGCTGGCGATGCCCTTCTGGTCGTAGAACACCACCCGGCTGGCGTTCGAGACGCCCATCTCGCGCATCAGCCGCTCGAAGCGCCCGGGGGTGGGGACCATGTGCGGCAGGGTGGTCTCGGGGTCCGCCACCAGGTCGATGTCGAAGAAGCGGGCGCCCGGGATATGGGCCTCGGCATAGAGGGCGGCGCCGTCCTTGCCTTCGTTCGGCAGGTACTTGGTGGCGTCGAACACCACCAGGTCGGCGCTCCCGAGCTGTTCGGCGAGCCAGGCGGTCGAGACGAGCGGGTCCATTGTCAGTCCTCCAGGGCCAGCGAGATGCGGCGGTTCTGCTTGCCCTTGTTCTCGATCCTGAGAATGCGGACGCGCCCGATCAGCCCGGTGCTGCCGACGTGGGTGCCGCCGCAGGGCTGCAGGTCGATGGGCGCGTCGCCATCCCCGATCCGCACCAGGCGCAACCGGCCGGTGCCGCGCGGCGGCTGCACCGACAGGGTGCGGACCAGGCCGGGGTTGGTGTCCAGCACGCTCTCATCCACCCACTCCGCACCGACCGGGTGATCGGCGGCGACCAGGGCGGCGAAGCCCTGCTCCAGCGCCTCCTTGTCCGGGGCGGCAGGCAGGTCGAAATCCAGGCGGGACTTCTCGGCACCGACCGCGCCGCCGGTGACGGAGGCGCCGGGCAGCAGGCTGCAAAGCAGGTGCATGGCGGTGTGCATGCGCATGTGGGCGAGGCGGCGGGGCCAGTCGAGCTGCGCCACCACCTCGGTGCCCGGCGGCGGCAGGGCGGCGCCCTCGGCGGGCACGTGCAGGATGGTGTCGCCCTCGCCCTTGCGCGCCTCGGTGATGACGGTGCTGCCGCCGGCCCAGGCGAGGGTGCCGCTGTCCCCGGGCTGGCCGCCGGCCCGGGGGTAGAAGGGCGAGCGGTCGAGCACCACGCCGGCTGCATCCGCCTGCTGCACCGTGGCGGTGGCGGATTGCAGGGTGCTGTCGGTGAGATACAGCCGTTCGGTCATGCCAGCCACTCCGCGCGCAGGGTTGTCCGCCGGGCCGCGAGCCAGAGCAGGGCGATCATGGTGACGGAGTTCGGATACTCGCCGGCGATGGCGCGCTCAATGGCGTCGGCCGCGGGCAAGACGCGGGTGCGGATGTCCTCCTGCTCCGCAGCCAGCCCCGCCGTGCCGCCGATGCCGTCCGCGCCCGCCTCCGGCGCACGGACCCGGCCCACGAACATCGTGCACCGCTCATCGCTGCCGCCGGGTGTCAGCACCACGTCGCCGATCCGGGTGAGGCGGTCGGCCAGCAGGCCCATCTCCTCGCGGGTTTCGCGGTGCGCCGTGGTCTCGGGCCGCTCATCTTCGTCGCAAAGGCCGGCCGGGATCTCGGTCATCACCGGCTCCACCCCCGCGGCGAGCGCCGGCAGCCGGAACTGCTCGATGACAACGACCTGGTCCGTCCAGGGATCATAGGGCAGCAGGGCGGCGGCGCGGCCCCGGCGGAACAGCTCCCAGGTGCGGGGACCGGACATCGTGCCGTCGAACCGGCGATGGCGGAAGGTCACGACATCCACGGCGAACCGGCCGGACCAGGCCCTGTGCTGCTGCTCGAGGACGACATCGGCATGGTGCGGAATGGCAGCGGCCTTCATGCCGGAAGCATAGGGCGCCGGGCTGCGGACGACCAGTCTGCGATCGTCCTGACTGGAAAACATCAGGCCGCTGCGGGTCTAGACGATGACGGAAGGACCATGCGCGGTGATCAGCGCCCGCACGGCGGCGGCGGCGGCGGGCCCGCGCACGGCGTCGCGCCACATGGACTCGGCCACGCGCTGGTGCGCGAGCACGGCCTCGTCCGCCCCGGTGATCATGGCGACCCCGGTCTGGCAGGCCGGCACGCTGTCGGCGCGGAAGGGGTTGACCGCCAGGGTCGCACGGTCCCGCCCGCGCAGGATGACGAAGCCGCTGGAGGGCTCGGACGCCGCCATCAGGCCGAACTGCAGGCCCATCGGCTCCGTCTCCATCAACCCGGCGATCCGTTCCATCTCACTGGCCGCCACGGCCCGGTTGCGGCTGCGGGTCGCGGCCGGCAGGGTCAGGTTGGCCAGGATGCCATGTTCCAGGAAGCTGCGCACCGCGTTGGCGGCCAGCAGCGCGATGATGCCCGGACGGCGCTGCTGATAGGCACGCTTGCGGGCGGTCAGCAGCGTCAATGCCTGGTCGATCGAGACGCGGGTGCCGCCATTGTCGTTATCGGCCTGCGCCGAGGCCTGTGCCATGGAGTCGGCGAGGGCGGCATCGAATTCGTCGGACGTGGTCAGGTAGCAGAAGGGTCCGTAGGCCTGGAGGATCTGGTCGGAGGACTCCTCGATCTGCCGGGCCCGTTCAAAATAGCCGATGCTGCGCGAGTAATACTCGACACCGATCCCGAGGAGAGACAATGGGGAGACTGCAAGCAGTTCCGCCAGGCGCTTCACGGTGTCGAGCTTTATGACCTCGCCTTTCTCATAGCGGTATAGGGCGGCACGGGATACACCAAGCCGGGCCGCTATTTCTTCAGCACGTAACCCCGACTCCATGCGATATGCGCGCAATTGATGGCCGATTTCAGCGAATCGCATACCCTGTTCCATTGGTCCTCGCTCCCGCACCTATCTATACTTAAAACCTCCGCCCTGCATGTCATTAGACCGTTAACAAAGGCTTAAGAATGCCTTTAATTGACTTTTATTAACGTTAATGACGGTTCATACATCAAACTCCCGGCGCCAGCGCAGGCCAGCCACCGTGTCGCCCGCCGGCCGGTATTCACAGCCGACCCAGCCATCATAGCCGAGCCGGTCCATCTCCGCGAACACGTAGCGCCAGCCGATCTCCCCGGTGCCGGGTTCGTGGCGCGCGGGCACGTCGGCGATCTGCATGTGCGCGATCACCGGCAGCAGCGCCGCCATCCGCTTGGTCACGTCGCCCTCGGTGATCTGGCAGTGATACACGTCAAACTGCAGGCCGAGCCTGTCGCGGCCCAGCGCCTCCACGATGGCGGCACCCTGGGCCATGGTGTTGAGGAAGAAGCCCGGCATGTCCCGGTGGTTGATCGGCTCGATCACGAGCGTCACGCCGCGCGGGGCGGCCTGCTCGGCGGCCCAGGCCAGGTTGGCGACATAGGTGGCGGCGGCGACGCCGGGCCGCAGCTCCGCGGGCGGGATCCCGGCCATCACGTGCACCATGGTGTTGCCCAGCGCCCCGGCATAGTCGAGCGCCCGCAGGATGCCGTCGCGGAACTCCTGCTGGCGGCCCGGCAGGCTGGCGGTGCCGCGCTCCCCGGCCGCCCAGTTGCCGGGCGGACCGTTGAACAGCACCTGCGTCAGCCCGGCGTCATCCAGCCGCTGGCGGATTTCCGCGGCGGTGTTGTCGTAGGGGAACAGGAACTCCACGCCCTTGAACCCGGCCTTCGCCGCCGCCGCGAAGCGGTCCAGGAACGGCACCTCGTTGAACATCATGGACAGGTTGGCACATAGGCGCGGCATCTCGCATCTCCCCGAGTGTCCGCGGACGGTATGCGGCGCGGTGCCGCTGCGCTAGAGCGGACAGCATGGAAGTGCCGGAACACACGAAACGGGGCCCCGGCTCGATGGCGGGCCTGGCTCCGGACCAGGCGCCGGGCCTGCCGCCCGGGCTGGCGCCCCGGCTGGCACCAGGCCGCGCGCCCGAGCGGGTGCTGGCCGCCACGCTGCTGGTGGGGCTCGCGATCGGCTGCATCGTCGTGCTGTTGCCGTTCCTCTCGGCCATCCTGTGGGGCGCGATCCTGGTGTTCTCCACCTGGCCCATCTTCGAGTGGCTGCGGCTGCACCTGCGCCTTGGCAACCGCGGCACCGCGGCGCTGATGGTGCTGCTGACTGCGGTGCTGATCGTGCTGCCGGTGGCGATCGCGGCGCCGGCCGGGGTGGATGACGTGAACGCCCTGGCGCGCTCGGTGCAGGACGCGCTGCAGGCCGGGCTGCCGGGGGCGCCGGGCTGGCTGCACGCGGTGCCCCTGGTGGGGCCGACGCTGGCGGACTACTGGAACAGCTGGGCGGCGGACCTCAGTGTCATGGTGGCGTTCTTCAGCCCGTATTTCGGCATGCTGGCGGAGAACGGCCTCAAAATCCTTCTGGGGATCGCGGGCGGACTGCTGCAGTTCCTGATCGCGCTGATGGTGGCGTTCTTCTTCTGGGCCTCGGGCGACACGCTGCGCGGGCACGTGGACCGCATCGCCGACCGCATCGCCGGGGCCCGCGCGGCGCGGCTGGTGACGGTCACGGGCGCCACGGTGCGCGGCACGGTGTATGGCATTCTCGGCACCGCGGTCGTGCAGGGGCTGCTGACCATGTTCGGCCTGTATGTGTCCGGCGTGCCGCGGCCGCTGCTGCTGGGGCTGATCGCCGGGCTGCTCTCGGTGCTGCCCATCGGGGCGCCGGTGATCTGGATCCCGTCCTTCCTGTGGCTGCTGAGCACCGGTCATACCGCCTGGGGCATCGTGCTCGGGCTCTATGGCTTGTTCATCATCAGCGGATCGGACAACGTGATCCGGCCGTACTTCATTGCCCGGGGGGCGGACCTGCCGTTCCTGCTCACCATCCTGGGCGTGCTGGGCGGCGCGCTGGCCTTCGGGTTGCTGGGCCTGTTCCTCGGGCCGGTATTGCTGGGAGTGGGGTTCACGATGGTCATGGAATTCGCCAACCCGGTCGACGAGCCGCCCGCAGCCCACCCCACCGCCCCCTAGGAGAGCCGCATGCTCGCATTCATCCTCTCCCGCGTGTTCCAGGCCATCCCGGTGCTGCTGATGGTCGGCCTGATCGCCTTCGTCATGTTCGCCTTCGTCGGCGACCCCGTGAGCGTGATGCTGGGCACGGACTACACCGAGGCCAAGAAGGCGGCGCTGATCCAGCAGCTCGGGCTCGACCAGCCGTTCTTCGTGCAGTACGCGAAGTTCATGTGGAACGCCCTGCACGGCGAGTTCGGCGTCAGCTACCGCCTGGCCCGGCCCGTCATGGCGCTGATCAGCGAGCGGGCGCCCGCCACGCTGGAGCTTGCGGGCACCGCCGCGCTGCTGGCCCTGCTCGTGGGCGTGCCGATGGGCGTCTATACCGGCATCCACCGCACCGCCTTCACCTCGCGCCTGTTCATGATCTTCAGCCTGATCGGCGTCAGCCTGCCCACCTTCCTCATCGGCATCCTGCTGATCCTGGTGTTCTCCGTGCTGCTCGGCTGGCTGCCCTCGTTCGGCCGGGGTGAGGTGGTGAACCTGGGGCACTGGACCACGGGGTTCCTGACCCTGTCGGGCCTCAAGGCGCTGGTGCTGCCGGCCATCACGCTCGGGCTGTTCCAGATGACGCTGATCATGCGCCTGGTGCGCGCCGAGATGCTGGAGGTGCTGCGGTCCGATTACGTGAAGTTCGCCCGGGCGCGGGGCTTGAGCCGCCGGGCCATCAACTTCGGGCATGCGCTGAAGAACACGCTGGTGCCGGTGATCACCATCGCCGGGCTGCAGATCGGCGGCATCATCGCCTTCTCCATCGTGACGGAGACGGTGTTCCAGTGGCCCGGCCTCGGCCTGCTGTTCGTGCAGTCCGTCCAGGTCGCGGACATTCCGGTTATGGCGGCATACCTGATGCTGATCTCGGTGCTGTTCGTGATGATCAACCTGGTGGTGGACCTGCTGTACTACGCCGTCGATCCGCGCCTGCGCATGGCGCGCGTGGGGGCTGCCCGATGAGCGCCCTCGCACGGGCCTGGGACAGCGATGTCGCCTACAGCTTCCGCCGCTCCCCGGTGGCGGTGGTCTCCACCTGCATCCTGCTGGTGCTGCTGGTCGGCGCGATGTTCTGCCGCTGGATCGCGCCCTACAACCCGTTCGACCTCGCGAGCCTGAACCTGATGGACAGCCTGCAGCCCCCCGCCTTCATGCCGGAGGGCACGGCGGCGCACTTGATGGGCACCGACGACCAGGGGCGGGACGTGCTGTCCGGCATCATGTACGGCCTGCGGATCAGCCTGATCGTCGGCGTGTCCGCCGTGCTGTTCGCGGTGTTCGTCGGCATCTTCGTCGGGTTGCTGGCGGGCTATGCCGGCGGCTTCGTCGATGGGCTGCTGATGCGGGTGGCGGATGTGCAGCTGAGCTTCCCGGCCATCCTGATCGCGCTGCTGGTGGATGGCGTGGTGACGGCCGCCCTGCCGCGCAACATGCACGAGGACCTGCAGATCTATGTGCTGATCTTCGCCATCGGCATCTCGTTCTGGCCGCAATTCGCCCGCACCGTGCGCGGCTCCACCCTGGTGGAGCGCGGCAAGGAATACGTGATGGCGGCCCGCGTCATCGGCCTCTCGCCGTTCCGCATCATGCTCACCCACATCCTGCCGAACGTGCTGGGCCCGGTGTTGGTCATCGGCACCCTCACGCTCGGCCTGGCCGTCATCAGCGAGGCGACGCTGTCGTTCCTGGGGGTCGGCCTGCCGCCGACGCAGCCCTCGGTCGGCACGCTGATCCGTATCGGCAACGACTTCCTGTTCAGCGGCGAGTGGTGGATCACCATCTTCCCCGGCGTCACGCTGGTGCTGCTGGTGCTGTCCATCAACCTGCTGGGCGACTGGCTGCGCGACGCCCTGAACCCACGGCTGCGATAGGGAACGACGCGCATGGCACTCCTGGATGTCCAGAACCTCACCGTCGAGTTCCCCGGCCGCCGCGGCACCCTGCGCGCGCTGGACGGCGTCTCCCTCTCCATCGAACCCGGCGAGGTGCTGGGCGTGGTCGGCGAGAGCGGCGCCGGCAAGTCGCTCACCGGGGCGGCGATCATCGGCCTGCTGGAACCGCCGGGCCGCGTGGCGGGCGGCGCGGTGCTGCTGGATGGGCAGCGCATCGACCAGCTGGGCGAGGAGCGCATGCGCCGGATCCGCGGCAAGCAGATCGGCGCCATCTTCCAGGACCCGCTGACCACGCTGAACCCGCTGTATACTGTAGGCCGCCAGCTGGTGGAGACCATGCAGGCGCATCTCGGCCTCAGCGACGCCGAGGCGCGGAAACGGGCGATCGGCTGGCTGGAGATGGTCGGCATCCCCGCCGCGGCCCGGCGCATCGACGCCTATCCGCACGAGTTCTCCGGCGGCATGCGGCAGCGCGTGGTGATCGCCCTGGCCCTGTGCGCCGAACCGCGCCTGGTGATCGCCGACGAGCCGACCACGGCGCTGGATGTCTCGATCCAGGCGCAGATCATCGCCCTGCTGAAGCGGCTGACGCGGGACCACGGCACCTCGGTGATGCTGGTGACGCACGACATGGGCGTGATCGCGGAGACGGCGGACCGGGTGGCGGTGATGTATGCGGGCCGGGTCATCGAGATCGGGCCGGTGCGGGACGTGGTGAAGCACCCGGCGCACCCCTACACCGAGGGGCTGATGGGCAGCATCCCTTCCTTGGAGCACCGTGTGCAGCGGCTGCGGCAGATCGATGGCGCCATGCCGCGGCTGACCGCGATTCCGCCGGGCTGCCCCTACAACCCGCGCTGCCCCAAGGTGTTCGACCGCTGCCTGGTGGAGCGCCCGCCGCTGCTGGACGCCGGGCGCACGCTGGCGGCCTGCTGGCTGCATGACCATGGGAGTGCGGCGCATGTCTGAATCGCGCATCGTGCTGGAGGCCGACAAGCTCAGCCGCAGCTTCGACGTCTCGCGCCCCTGGCTGCAGCGCACCCTGGCGCGCGAACCGCGGCAGACCCTGCGCGCCGTGGACGAGATCAGCTTCGCCATCCCGCTCGGCACCACCCTGTCCCTGGTGGGCGAGAGCGGCTGCGGCAAGAGCACCGTGGCCCGGCTCGCCGTGGGCCTCTATCCGCCCAGCGGCGGCAGCATCCGGTTCGAGGGCCAGTCGCTCTCCGCCGCCCGGCAGCAGCCGGCGTTGCGGCGGCGGATGAACATGATCTTCCAGGACCCCTATGCCAGCCTCAACCCGCGCTGGCGGGTGCAGGACATCGTGGCCGAACCGATCCGCGCCTTCAACATCCTCTCCGGCCGCAGCGCCATCCGCGACCGCGTCGGCCAGCTGCTGGCCCAGGTGGGGCTGAGCCCGCGCGACGGCGAGAAGTTCCCGCACGAGTTCAGCGGCGGCCAGCGCCAGCGCATCAGCATCGCCCGCGCCCTGTCGTCAGAGCCGGAGTTCCTGGTGGCGGACGAGCCCACCTCGGCGCTCGACGTGTCGGTGCAGGCGCAGATCCTCAACCTGATGCGCGACCTGCAGCAGAAGTTCCAGCTGACCTACCTGTTCATCAGCCACAACCTGGCCGTGGTGCGCCACATGTCGGACCAGCTGGGCGTCATGTACCTCGGCCGCATCGTGGAGATCGGGCCCGGCGAGAGCGTGTTCCGCGCGCCCCGCCACCCCTATACCCGCCTGCTGCTGGACGCCATCCCGGACCTGGAGATGACCGGCCGCGACCGCGCCCCGGTGGGCGGCGAGGTGCCAAGCCCCATTGCGCCGCCGCCGGGCTGCACCTTCCATCCGCGCTGCCCGCTGGCCAATGAGCGGTGCCGGGTCGAGAAGCCGCTGCACACGCGGGATGGCGATGTGCTGGTGGCCTGCCATGCCATCGAGGAAGGGCGGGCGGTGGCCGGATTGTCCGCCTGACCCTTGCTCGCCGCGCCCGCGGCTCGGCCGCGAACCGGCTGGGGTTCGATGCCGAGGCGCAGGCCGAGGCGGCGCTGCTGCAGGATGGCTGGACCCTGCTGGCCCGGCGGCTCCGCACCGCCGCCGGGGAAATCGACCTGGTGGCGGACCGCGATGGCCTGACCGCGTTCATCGAGGTGAAGGCACGGCCGAGTCTTTCGGAAGCCGCCCATGCGCTCGGTGCCCGGCAGCGCGCCCGCATCATGGCCGCCGCCGAGATCGCCCTGGTGCAGAACCCGGGCTGGGGCAGCGGCGGCGTGCGGTTCGATGTGATGCTGGTGGACGTGACCGGCCGGGTGCGGCGCATCGCGGATGCGTTCCGGCTGGGGTAGTCATGCCGCCAGCACGCGGTCCTCCCCGGTTCGCCAGAACCCGGCGGCCTCCCGCAGCGCCGCCATCGGCCCCGCATCCGTCCCGGTGACGAACACCTGCGCCTCGGATCGCAGCAGCGCGGTCCACAGCAGATCCCGCCGCCCGAAATCCAGGTGCACCGCCGGTTCGTCCAGCAGCAGCAGCGGGGGCGCCTTCCGTTCGGCGGCGATCAGTGTTGCGTGGCCCAGCACGGTGCCGATCAGAAGCGCCTTCTGCTGCCCGGTGCTGGCCAGGGTGGCCGACAGGCCGGTCGCCGCGTCCTCCAGCATCATGTCCGCCCGGTGCGCGCCCACCGCCGCGCCGCCGGCCGCGGCATCGGCGGTGCGCCCGGCGGCCAGCGTGTCGCGCAGCCAGTCCTCGGCGGCAATGGCGGGGCCGGTGGCCAGATGGTCCGCGATGGCGTCGGTCAGCAGCAGCCGCGCCGGCGGAAAGCCGCCCGCCGCCCCGGACGCGAGTGCGCCGTTGAGCCGGGCCACCAGCCCGGCGCGGGCGGCGGCGACGGCCACGCCGTGCCGGGCCATGCTGTCCTCCAGCCCGGCGAGCCAGGCGGGGTCTGCGCCGCCCCCGCTTCGGCCCCGGGCCAGCAGGCGGTTGCGGCCGGCCATGGCGGTTTCGTAAGCCGAGACCTCGCGGGCATGACCGGGTTCCAGCGCCCAGACCAGCCGGTCGAGAAAGCGGCGGCGGCCGGAGGCGCCTTCCTGGAACAGCCGGTCCATCTGCGGGGTCAGCCAGACGCAGGCGCAGGCGGCGGCGATCTCCGCCTGGTTGCGCGGCACCTGGTCATCCAGCCGGAACACCCGGCGGTCATTGCTGGCATCGGGGGCGGAGCCGGTGCCGATCTCCCGCGCCTGGCCGTCCAGCAGCAGCCGGCCATTCACCCCCCAGGCCGGCGGTGACCCGGCTCCCGCTCGCCGCGGAAAATCCGCGTTCCGCGCGCCGCGCAGCCCGCGCCCGGGCGCCAGCAGGGAGATGGCCTCCAGCAGGTTGGTCTTGCCGGAGCCGTTCGGGCCCGTGACCACCACCACGCGGCGGTCGGGCTGCCAGGTCAGTGCGGCGTAGTTGCGGAACTGCGTGAGGGTGAGGCGGACGAGGCGCAGGGGCCTTACACGCGCATCGGCATCAACACATACAGCGCCGAGGCATCCGCCGCGTCCCGCACGATGGTGGGAGCGGCGCCGTCGCTGAAATGGAACTCCACCTCGCCCTTGATCTGGTCCGTGATGTCGTTGAGGTAGCGGGCCTGGAACCCGATCTCGAGCGGGGTGGAGCTGTATTTCACCCGGTCCGCATCCAGCTCCTCGGTCGCGGTGCCCTGCTCGGGGCTTGAGGCGGAGAGGGTAAGAAGGTTCTCGGTCAGCCCCATCTTGATGGGCCGCGACCGCTCGCTGCTGATGGCGCTGACCCGGGCGACGGCGGTCGAGAAGTCCGACACGCCGACGCGCAGCACCTTGTCGTTGTCCTTCGGGATCACCCGCTCGTATTCCGGGAAGGTGCCGTCGATCAGCTTGCTGGTCAGCATCACGGTGCCGGCCTTGAACTGGATGCGGGTGTCGCTCAGCCCGATCTCGATGTCGCCGCTCTCCTCGTCGATCAGCTTGCGCAGCTCGGCGACGGTCTTGCGCGGGATGATGACGCCGGGCATCCCGGACGCACCCTCCGGCACCGGCTCGATCTCGACGCGCGCCAGGCGGTGGCCGTCCGTCGCGACGGCGCGCAGCACCTGGGTCTCGCCGCTTTGGGTCGCGTGCAGGTAGATGCCGTTCAGGTAGTAGCGCGTCTCCTCCGTGCTGATGGCGAAGCGGGTGCGGTCGATCAGCCCACGCAACGCCAGGGCAGCGAGGTTGAACCGGTGCGGCAGCGGCCCGGCGGTCATGCTGGGGAAGTCGTCCACCGGCAGCGTCACCAGGTTGGTGGCGAACCGGCCGGCGCGTAGGCGCAGCTGCTGCGTCTCGGGGTTCAGGTCCAGCTCGACCTCCGCGCCATCCGGCAGCTTGCGTACGATCTCATACAGCGTGGCGGCCGGCGCGGTGATCTGGCCGTCACGGGCGGCGCTGGCGGCCACCTCCTCGACGACGGCGATCTCCATGTCCGTCGCCGTGAGGGTCAGCTTGGAGTCCGCAACCTCGATCCGCACATTGGCCAGGATCGGGATGGTGTTGCGCTTCTCGGCAACGCTCTGGATATGGGCCAGCGCCTTGATCAGCGTGGCGCGGTCGGCCTTGAACTTCATCGTGTCCCGTTTCCTGTTCGCGCCCGCAGTGACGCCCGGGACCCAGCGTCAAGTCAGTGTAACCGAAGTGCCGCCACCCGCAAAGCCGGCGTGTCAGCGTTTCAGCAGCCCATGCATCAATTCCACCTGCTCGCGGAAATCGGGGTCCTCCTCCATCAGCTGCGTCACGCGGCTGACGGCGTGCATCACCGTGGTGTGGTCGCGGTTGCCGAACATGCGGCCGATCTCGGGCAGCGAGCGGTCGGTGAAGTGCTTGGCGAGATACATCGCCACCTGGCGCGGCCGGGCCACGTTGCGGGAGCGGCGGGCGCTGGTCATATCGGTGAGGCGGATGCCCCACTGTTCCGCCACCCGCTTCTGGATGTCCTCGATGGTGACCCGGCGGTCATGCGCCTTCAGGATGTCATGCAGCACCTCCTGCGCGCCGGCCAGCGTCACCTCGCGGTCGAACAGGCTGGCATGGGCCACCAGGCGGTTGAGGCAGCCCTCCAGCTCGCGCACGTTGGTGTTCACCTTGTGCGCCAGGAACTCCAGGACCTTGGGCGGCACGTGAACGCCCGCCTTGGCGGCCTTGGCCTCCAGGATGGACATGCGCAGCTCGAACGTCGTGGCATGCAGGTCCGCCACCATGCCGCAGCCGAGACGGGTGGAGAGCCGGCCTTCGATGCCGTTCAGGTCGCTGGGGGACTTGTCGGCGGAGATGATGATCTGCCGGCCGCTGTCCACCAGGGCGTTGAAGGTGTGGAAGAACTCCTCCTGCGTGCTGTCCTTGCCGATCAGGAACTGGATGTCGTCGATCATCAGCACGTCCAGGCCGCGCAGCTGCTCCTTGAACTCCATGGTCGCCTGGCTGCGGATGGCGGAGATGAAGCGGTACATGAACTTCTCGGCGGACATGTAGGCGACCTTCAGCTCGCCGCCGGTGCGCCGGGTCATCTCGAGGCCGATGGCGTGCATCAGGTGGGTCTTGCCCAGACCGACATCGCCATACAGGAACAGCGGGTTGAAGCCCGGGGAGTTCGGCCGCTCCGCCACGCGGCGGGCGCAGGCATAGGCGAACTCGTTGGGCTTGCCGACCACGAAGCTGTCGAACTGGAAGCGGCTGTCGAGCGGCGCCATCACCTCGTTGCGGCTCTCGGGTGCGGCGGCCGCTGCGGGTCGGGGCGCCTCATCGAGAACGCCGGGCAGGGCCTCCGCGGGTGCGGCGGGCTCCGGCGCCGGTTCGGACCGTCCGGCCTGCAGCTCGACCCGGCGGATGCTGGCGTCCTCGGCCTGCCACAGGTCGTTCAGCCGGTCGGCATAGTGCATGCGCACCCAGTCGCGCTGGAAGGCGCTGGGCAGCACGATGGTGACCTCGTCGCCGTCCACCCCGGCCAAGGTCATGTTGCGCAACCAGGTGCGATAGACGACCTCGCCCACTTCCTGCTGCAACCGGCCGCGGATGCGGGCCCACTGCGCCGCCAGCTGGTCCTGGGGCTTGGCCATGCGCGCTGCGCCGAGCTCCAGATGGCCGGAGTTGGACATGGTCAAGGGTCGCTCTTCCTTTCTCGGCAAGACAGCGATTCAGGTCGGGTTTTGGGGGTCGGCAGTGTGACGCTTATAAGACAAAACCGTTCCCACCGGCAATCAAAATCGGCAGGATACAAGTATAAGCAAAGTAACAAAAAAGGCAGGCCTAAGCCTGCCCGTTGCCGGATCCTGCAGTCAGATCATGCCGGGGGTGGAGCCGGCCGGCTCCACCCAGGGTCCGCATGTCAGGCCTGCGGTGCAGCCATGGCCTTCACCCGGGCCGACAGGCGGGAGAGCTTGCGCGACACGGTGTTGAGGTGGATCACGCCCTTGCCCACCGCACGCTGCATCTCCGGCTGCGCCAGGCGCAGGGCCTCGGCGGCGGCGGCCTTGTCACCCGCGGCGCAGGCGACCTCGACCTTCTTGACGAAGGTCCGCATCCGCGCCTTGCGGGCGTGGTTGCGAAGGGTGCGCTTCTCGGTCTGGCGGATGCGCTTGCGGGCGGAGGCGGTGTTGGCCATGAGGTCTCTTCGATGGAAGGTGGTCAGCGGAATGCGGCGCAGGGCGCGCGTGACGCACCCGAAGGCGCTTTTTCTATGGACAGCGCCGCCCCGAGTCAAGGTTGGGCACGTCGCCCAGCCCTGCCCGGGGCGCAAGGTTCACCCGCGCCAAAGCCTAGCCGCGCTTGAACAAGGCCTTCCGCTTCTCAACGAAGGCCGCCATGCCTTCCTTCTGGTCCGGCGTGCCGAACAACGACAGGAACAGCGCCCGTTCCATCCGCACGCCCTCGGCCAGCGTGGACTCGAACGCCGCGTTCACCGCGCGCTTCGCCATCACGGCGGCGACTGCGGACTGTGCCGCGATCACGGCCGCCACCTTCAGCGCCTCCTCCACCAGCGCCGCCGCCGGGATCACGCGGCTCACCAGGTTGCAGCGCTCGGCCTCGGCGGCGTCCATCATGCGGCCCGTCAGGCATAGGTCCATCGCCTTGGACTTGCCGACGGCGCGCGTCAGGCGCTGGCTGCCGCCGGCCCCGGGGATCACGCCCAGGGTGATCTCGGGCTGGCCGAACTTCGCGGTGTCGGCGGCCAGGATCATGTCGCACATCATCGCCAGCTCGCAGCCGCCGCCCAAGGCGAAGCCGGCCACCGCGGCGATCACCGGCTTCTTCACGCGCAGCACCGTCTCCCAGGTGTTGCCGATGAAGTCATCGAGGAACACCGCCGGGTAGCGTCGGTCCTTCATCTCCTTGATGTCGGCTCCGGCGGCGAAGGCCTTGTCGGACCCGGTCAGCACGATGGCGCCGATGGCCGGATCGGCATCGAAGGCGAGCAGCTGGGTGCCCAACTCGCTCATCAGCTCGTCGCACAGGGCATTCAACGCCTGGGGCCGGTTCAGGCGGATCAGCCCCACGGCACCGTGGGTCTCGGCCAGGATCATCTCGGGCATAGGCATTCCTCCCTGTCAGGTCAGGTTCAGCCGACCTTCGTTATGGCCCACTCGGCCTTCTGCATCTCGCCGCCGCCGGCCTCGGCACCCGCCTCGCCGCCGGCCTCGCCCCCGGCCGTCAGCACGATCTGCTGCGTGGGCCGTGGCTCGCCGCCGCCGAGATAGACGCTCTCCTCCAGCCCGATCTCCACGGACTTGGCGCGCAGCGACCATACGGTGCCGCCGGGCAGGCGGAGCACGACGCTGCGGCCATCCTGCTGCATGCTCGCCACCACGCTGGGGTGCAGGTGGAAGCGCACGGCGAAGGCCAGCGGCTCCGCTGCCTCGATGCTGTCCTCGCCGCGGATGTCCTCGCCGCTCTCGGCCATGTACAGCCGGCGATGATGGATGGCGCCGTTCACCAGGCGGTAGCCGTCATGGCTGGTCTCCAGCCAATGGGCGCCGTTGGCCTCCTGGCGCTGCGCATCCACGGTGCCGGGCACGCGGCCCAGCCCGGCGGGCTTCAGCTCGGCGGAGTTGATGTCGGCCACCACCAGCGTGGAATGTGCCGCGGTGGCGCGGGCGGCATCGCGCCACGGGCCCATCGAGGGCGGGGCGGCGCCGCAGTTGACGATCAGGCGCTCGCGCCCGATCGACAGCTCCATCGAGAGGGTGCCGGCATGGGCCAGGCGGTCGATGCCATGCGGCGGCGGCGGCCCGCTATCCACGATCAGGACGCTGCGCCCGGCCTGCAGCCGCTGGAACCCGCTTTCCGTCAGCCCGGCCGGGGCGCGGCCGCCGCGCCCGGCCTGGGTCAGCACCAGGTCAATCAGCACGGCGGAGTCCTCGCGCGAGCCGTTGAACAGCGCCAGGCCGCCATCGCCGTGGCGCAGCGCGCGCAAGGCCGGGGCCATGCGCTCGATGGCGGAGGCCAGGGCCGCGGGCGGCTGGGCCAGCGCCGCCTGCAACAGGGCGCGGATCTCGGTGAGGTCCTGCAGCGCCGCGAGCTGGGCCGCCGGGCTGCGTTCGGCGTGGCAGCCATCCGGCAGCACCTGGCGCGCGATCTCCTGCGGCAGCAGGCGCATGGCGCGGGTCAGGTAGGTCGCCTGGGTCGGCAGCGCGACGGAGGCGGCGATCAGCCCCTTCAGCGCCGTCAGCGCCCGCGCATCCATCTCCTCGGCCGGCACGGCGGCGGAGAGCAGGCGGGCATCGGTGACCAGCCGGGCCATGAACTGGGCCCGGAACCCGTCATCGGCGCTGGCGACGAAGAAGTCGTAATGCCCGAGCCACGCGGTGATCCGCGCCCCGATCACATCGGCGCGGCCGGAAATCCGGTCGCGGCCCGGCGTGCCGATCCAGTCCGCCACCAGCGCCCGGGCCCGGCTGCGCGCGCCATCCGTGCCCAGGGCCCGCAGGTCGCGCAACCAGGTGAAGCCGTGCGCCGCGGCCCGCAGCATGTCGGGGCCCGCGGCGTTGCCCCAGCTGCCGAGGTCCAGCAGGCGGACGCTGCCGGCCAGCTCCATCTCGCCCTTCATCAGCCGCGCGCCGCGATTCGCATCGCCCGGCCAGGGGTCCCGCACACTCAACGAAGGCGCGTCGGGGATCCGGCCCATCCGCAGCGCCGGCATGCGCGACATCGCCCGGCGCGCATCGCGGGCCCAGCGCCGCGGGTCGATCATGCTGCACCTGTCATCGAAGGGCAGCCAGCGCGCTGCGGCGGTCCGCCTGCCCGAACACCGCGGTTCCCGCCACCAGCATCGTGGCGCCTGCCGCCAGCGCCGGCCCGGCGGTGGTGCCGGTGATGCCGCCATCGGCGCCGATCACGATCGGCCGGTCACCCACCAGGGCCCGCAGCTCGCGCAGCTTTTCAAGCTGGGAGTGCAGGAAGCTCTGGCCGCCGAACCCGGGGTTCACGGTCATCACCAGGATCTGGTCGATGTCGCCCAGCACCGGCGCGACCATGGCGGCCGGGGTGGCCGGGTTGATGGCGACGCCGGGCCGGCAGCCCAGGCTGCGGATCATCTGGATGGTGCGGTGCAGGTGCGGCCCGGCCTCCACATGCACGGTGATGTGATCCGCCCCGGCTTCGGCGAAGGCGGCAACATACGCATCGACCGGCGCGATCATCAGGTGCACGTCGAACGGCAGGCGCGTGTGCGGCCGCAGCGCCTTCAGCACCAGCGCGCCGAAGGAGATGTTGGGCACGAAATGCCCATCCATCACATCGAGGTGCAGCCAGTCGGCACCCGCGTCCTCGATGGACCTGACCTCGTCCGCCAGCCGCGTGAAGTCTGCGGCGAGCAGGCTGGGCGCCAGGATCGGGGCAGGCGGCGGCCAGGCGCTGGCCGGCTGGGGGTGCAGGGGATCGGGCATCCCGCCAGCTTCTAGAATGGTTTGCGCCGGGTTGGAACCGCTGGCGAGACGTTTTCATCGGGCTTGGGCGACATCGCCGATCCCGGTATATCCCGGAGCATGAAATCCCCGAGCAAGTACCCGAACCGTAACGGCAGCCAGCAGCGCCTGGCCGAAGGCGTCCAGCGGTTCCACAGCGACGCCTATCCGGACCGGCAGAACCTGTTCGAGGAGCTGGCGGGCGGGCAGAAGCCGCACACCCTGTTCATCGCCTGCGCCGACAGCCGCATCGTGCCGGAGCTGATCACCCAGACCGACCCCGGCGAGCTGTTCGTCTGCCGCAACATCGGCAACGTGGTGCCGGCCTATGGCGAGATGCTGGGCGGTGTCTCCGCCGTGGTCGAATACGCCTGCGTGGCGCTGGAGGTGACGGACATCATCGTCTGCGGCCATTCCGACTGCGGCGCCATGCGGGCGCTGCTGACGCCTGATGACCCGAAGCTGCGCGCCATGCCCACCGTCCGCTCGTGGCTGCGCAACGCGGAGGCGGCGAAATCCGTGCTCGCCGCCACCCAGCCGGATCTGCACGGCCCGGCGCAGCTGCAGGCGCTGGTGGAGCAGAACGTGCGGACGCAGCTGGGCCATCTCGGCACCCATCCCTCGGTCGCGGCCCGGCTCGCCACCGGTCAGCTCTCGCTGCACGGCTGGGTGTATGGGATCGAGACCGGCAGCGTGCACACCATGGACGGCCCGGCCGGCCAGCTGGTGCCGCTGACCGTGGCGCCACCGGAGCCGTCGCCGGAGTAGCTGCCCTTAAGGCAGGTGCAGCCGCCCGCCGGGCATCGGCACCGGCACCCCGGTGGTGGTCGGCAGGCTGAGCGGCAGGCCGCGGCGGGACCGCACGGCGAGGAAGGCAAAGGCCTGGGCCTCCAGCGCGTCGCCGTCCCAGCCCAGCGTGTCCACGGGGCCGATCGGGGCGTGCAGCGCCGCGGCCAGGGCGTCCATCAGCACCGGGTTGTGCCGCCCGCCGCCGCCCACCCACCACCGGCCCGGCGGGCGCGGCAGGTGCTCCAGCGCCCGGGCCACGCTGGCGGCGGTGAAGGCGGTGAGGGTGGCGGCGCCATCGGCTGGGCTCAGCCGGGCGACGGGTGCGAGGGAGAAGGCGTTGCGATCCAGGGATTTGGGGGCCGGGCGGGCGAAATAGGGGTGGTCCAGCAGCGCGGCCAGGGCGGCCCTGTCGATGTGTCCGGCGGCGGCCAGGGTGCCGTCCTTGTCGAAGGCGGCGCCGGTGTGCCGGGCCACCCAGTCGTCGAGCAGGGCATTGGCGGGCCCGGTGTCGAAGGCGATCAGGGTGTCGCCGCCGATGAAGGTCACGTTGCCCACGCCGCCGAGGTTCAGCACCGCCACCGCCCCTGCTGCTGCTTGGGCCTGGTCCGCCAGCAGCGCGCGGTGGAACACCGGCACCAGTGGCGCACCTTGCCCGCCGGCCGCGACATCCGCATCGCGGAACCGGTCGATCACCGGGGTGCCCAGCGCCCGGGCCAGCGCCGCGCCATCGCCGATCTGCCGGGTGAAGCGGCGTTCCGGCCGGTGCAGCACGGTCTGGCCGTGCAGGCCGACCAGCTCCACCGGCCCCGCCCTGGCGATCAGCGCGCGGGCGGCGACCAGGTTCGCGGCGGTCACGGCGGCTTCGAGTTCGGTGAGGGGACCGTGTTCGGCGATGGCCGGATCCGCCATCACGCGCAGCACGGCGCGGCGCAGGGGTTCGGGATAGGGCTGGGTGAGGGCCGGGCCGAAGCCGGTGACGCGCTCGCCATCCGTCTCGATGATGGCGGCGTCCACCCCATCGGCCGAGGTGCCGCTCATCAGGCCGAGTGCGCGCATGCTTGTCTCCGCAACCAGGGGCGTTAACGTCGTCTTGGGGAACAGGAGTGTACCATGCCGGAGATGAGTGCGCCGGAGATGAGTGCGGCGGCGCTGGGTACGACGAAGATGCGCGCCTGGTCCAAGGATGGCGTAGGCTGGATGGTGTTCAACAACCCGGCGCGGCGCAATGCCGTGAGCCTGGAGATGTGGGCCGCCATGCCGCGTATCCTGGACCACTTCGCCACTGACCCTGCGGTTCGCGTCATCGCGCTCACCGGGGAGGGGGATCGTGCCTTTGTCGCCGGCGCGGATATCTCGCAGTTCGAGCAGCAGCGCAGCTCGGCCGAGACGGTGGCCGCCTATGACGCGGTGGCGGAGGGGGCCGGGCGGGCGCTGAAGGCGGCGGGCAAGCCCACGGTGGCAGTGATCCGCGGCTATTGCATCGGCGGCGGCGTGGGCATCGCGGTGAACTGCGACCTGCGGTTTGCCGCCGCTGGCGCCAGGTTCGGCGTGCCGGCGGGGCGGCTGGGGCTGGGCTACGGGATGGCAGGTGTCAAAACCCTGCTGGAGCTGGTTGGCCCGGCCTACACCAAGGAGATCTTCTATACCGCGCGGCATTTCACCGCTGCCGAAGCCCTGGGCATGGGCCTGGTCAACCGCGTGCTGCCGGAGGCCGAGCTGGACGGCTTCGTCGCCGGGCAATGCGCCGCCATCGCTGCCAATGCGCCGCTGACCCTGCATGCGCTGAAGCGTACGGTGGCGGAGCTGGCGCGCGGGCACCGGGCGGACGCCGTGGCGGTGGATGCGCTGGTGCAGGGCTGCTTCGCCAGCGAGGACTATAAGGAGGGCCGCCGCGCCTTCAAGGAGAAGCGCAGCCCGGTGTTCACGGGCACGTAGGATGTTCCACGCCAGCATCGGCGGCGAGCGGCACGGCTTCGACGATCTCGCCATGCTGATGGCACAGGCGACGCCGCTGCGCAGCGGCGACCAGCTGGCGGGGGTTGCCGCGGAGAGCCAGGCCCGCCGGGTCGCGGCGCAGATGGCGTTGGCGGATGTGCCGCTGGCCACCTTCCTGAACCAGGTGGTGGTGCCATACGAGACCGACGAGGTGACGCGCCTCATCATCGACAGCCACGATGCCGCCGCCTTCGCGCCCATCCGGCACCTGACGGTGGGCGGGCTGCGGGACTGGCTGCTCTCCGATGGCGCGACCGGCACGGTGCTGGCGGCGGTGGCACCGGGCCTCACGCCCGAGATGGCGGCGGCGGTCAGCAAGATCATGCGGCTGCAGGACCTGATGGTGGTGGCGAGCCGGGTGCAGGTGACCACGGCGTTCCGCTGCACGCTGGGCCTGCCGGGTCGGCTCTCCATGCGGTTGCAGCCGAACCACCCGTCGGACGACCCGCGCGGCATCGCGGCCAGCATCCTGGACGGGCTGCTGCTGGGGTGCGGCGATGCCTGCATCGGCATCAACCCGGCCACGGACAGCCCGGAGCGCACCCTGTTGCTGCTGCAGCTGATCGACGACATCCGCCAGAAGCTCGACATCCCGATGCAGAGCTGCGTGCTGGCGCATGTCAGCACCACGCTGGAGCTGATGCGCCGCGGTGCCCCGGTCGACCTGGTGTTCCAGTCGATCGCCGGCACCCAGGGCGCCAATGCCAGCTTCGGCATCGACCTGGCGCTGCTGGACGAGGCGGCGGATGCGGCGCGCGGCATGGCTCGCGGCACGGTGGGGCAGAATGCCCTGTATTTCGAGACCGGCCAGGGCAGCGCGCTCAGCGCGGGGGCGCATCACGGCGTGGATCAGCAGACGCTCGAGGCCCGCGCCTATGCCGTGGCCCGGCGCTACAACCCGCTGCTGGTCAACACCGTTGTCGGGTTCATCGGGCCGGAATACCTGTTCGACGGCAAGCAGATCACCCGGGCCGGGCTGGAGGATCATTTCTGCGGCAAGCTGCTCGGCCTGCCGATGGGCTGCGACGTCTGCTACACCAACCATGCCGAGGCGGACCAGGACGACATGGACGCGCTGCTGACCCTGCTGGTCGCGGCGGGCGTCACCTTCGTCATGGGCGTGCCGGGCGCGGACGACATCATGCTGGGCTATCAGAGCACCAGCTTCCACGACGGCCTGGCGATGCGCGACCTGCTGGGCCGCCGCCCGGCGCCGGAGTTCGAGGCCTGGCTGGGGCGGCAGGGCCTGCTGGATGCGGCGGGCCGGGTGCGCCCGCCCGGGGTGCCGCTGTCGTTCCAGCCGCTGCTGGCGTCCGCCTCGGCGGCAGCCCAATGAATTCACCACGAAGACACGAAGATCATGGAGGTTACGAGGCACCGCCGCCGCGTGCCGCGATCAACCGCCGCTGCACAGCCATCGCGATCTTCGTGTCCGTCGTGGCCAATCCTGTCGCACTGGCTTACCCGGCATGACCGGCGTGCCCAACATCGCGAACCTCCGAACCCTCACCGCCGCCCGCATCGGACTCGCCCGCAGCGGCGCCTCGCTCGCCACCGCGCCGCTGCTCGCCCTCCGCCTGGCGCACGCCCGGGCGCGGGATGCCGTGCACACCGCGCTGGACGAGCCGGCGCTGCTGGCCATGTTGCCGCCGCCCATGCTGGTGGTGTCCAGCCAGGCGGCGGACCGGCGCAGCTACCTGATGCGCCCCGACCTCGGCCGCAGCCTGCACCCGGCGGCGCAGGCCGTGCTCGCCCCCCACGCCGGCAGCTACGACCTGGTCATCGTCCTCGGCGAGGGGCTCTCCGCCCTGGCGGTGCAGCGTCATGCCGGGCCGCTGCTGCAGGCGCTGCGGCCCGCGCTCGGCGGCTGGAGCCTGGCCCCGCTCACGCTGGTGCGCGGCGCCCGGGTGAAGGTGGGGGATGGGGTGGCGCAGGCGCTGGGCGCGGCGGCGGTGCTGATGCTGATCGGGGAGCGGCCCGGCCTTTCGGCGCCCGACAGCCTCGGCGCCTACCTGACCTGGGCCCCCACCCCGGACACGACGGACGCGGCCCGCAACTGCGTCAGCAACATCCGTCCCGAGGGGCTGGCGTACGGTGACGCCGCGCACCGCCTGTTCCACCTGCTGGAGCGCATGCGTGCGCTCCGGCTGAGCGGCGTCGTTCTCAAGGATGAGAGCGGGAGCGCTACGCTTCCGCCCTGACCCCGTTGCGCAGCAGGCCGACGCCGCTGATCTCGACTTCCACGGTATCGCCGGGCTTGAGCCAGAGCGGCGGGGTGCGATAGGCGCCGACGCCGCCGGTGGTGCCGGTGAGGATGACGTCGCCGGGTTCGAGCACGGTGAAGCCGGAGCAGTATTCGACCAGGCTCGGCACATCGAATACCAGGTCGTCCAGCGTGGCGCGCTGCGTCTCCTCGCCGTTCACGCGGGTGACGAGGCTGGACGTGCTGATGTCCGCGATCTCGTCGGCCGTGGTGAGGCAGGGCCCGAAGCCGCCGGTGCCCGGGAAGTTCTTGCCCGGGGTGAACTGGCTGGTGTGCCGCTGCCACTCGCGCACCGAGCCGTCGTTGTAGCAGCTGTAGCCCGCCACGTAGGCCATCGCCTCTGCCTTGGTGACATGCCGGGCGCGGCGGCCGATGATGACGGCCAGCTCGCCCTCGAAGTCCAGCGTCTCGGATTGCCGGGGCCGCACCAGGTCCTGCCCGTGCGCCACCTGGGTGTTGGCCCAGCGGGTGAAGATGGTGGGGAAGGCGGGCACGTCGCGCCCGCCTTCCTTGATGTGCGTCAGGTAGTTGAGGCCGACGCAGATGATCTTGTCGGGGTCCGGGATCGGCGGCAGCAGCGTCACCTCGGACAGCGGGTAGCGCTTGCCGGTGATCTGCGGGTTGATCCCGCCGGCCAATGCCAGCTTCAGCGAGGGCGCCTGGCCGCCGCAGTCGATCACGTTGTGATCGACCGCGATGCCCCAGGACGCGGCGCCGTTGCTGCGCATAAAACTCACGAGTTTCATGGGTGTGGTCCTTGTACAGGCTAGTTCTGCATGCCCCAGCGGCGCACCGTCTTCTTCTCGATCCAGCGGAACACCAGGTTCTCCACCGCCAGCCCGATCAGGATCACGCTGAACAGCCCGGCGAACACCGCCGGGATCTCCAGCTGGTTCTTGTTCTCGAAGATGAACCAGCCGAGGCCGCCGGCACCGGAGGCGACGCCGAACACCAGCTCCGCCGCGATCAGCGTGCGCCAGGCGAAGGCCCAGCCGACCTTGAGGCCGGTGAGGATGCTGGGGAACGCCGCCGGGATCAGGATCGCGCGCACATACCGCACGCCGCCGAGCCCGTAGTTGCGCCCCACCATGCGCAGCGTGGTGGACACGCCCAGGAACCCCGCATGCATGTTCAGCGCCACCACCCAAAGCACGGAGTGCACCAGCACGAACACCAGGCTGCCATTGCCGAGGCCGAACCACAGCAAGGCGAGCGGCAGCAGCGCGATGGCCGGCAGCGGGTTGAACATGCTGGTCAGCGTCTCCAGCAGGTCGTTGCCGATGCGCGTGTTGATCGCCGCGACGGAGAGGATGGTGGCGAGCACCACGCCGACGGAATACCCCATCAGCAGCACCCGCACGGAGGACCAGGCGCGGGCCGGCAGAATGCCGTTCACGATGTTGGTCCAGAACGACCGCATGGTGTCGGTGAAGGTCGGGAACAGCAGCTCGTTGTCCAGGTAGGTCGCATAGGCCTGCCAGATCACGCACAGCAGGATGATCAGCGTGACCTTGCGCAACCAGGTCTGGTTCCACACCCGCTCCCACGCCGGGATCGGCCGCTCGATCTCGTCTGCGGCCGTGAAGGCCGTCACGTCGAAGTAGGTGTTGGCCCGGTTGGTCGTCAGGGGCGGAACGGGCGCCGGCGGTTTGCCCGCGGACAGGGTGCTCATGAGAACAACAGCTCATGGATGTGGCTTTCGAGATCGGCGGCCTCCGCGCCGCCGGACTCGCCGCGCGGCAGGCTGTTCAGCTCGGCGCGCACCTGGCCGGGGTGGGGGCTGAGCAGCAGGATGCGGTTGCCGATCTTGATGGCCTCGTTGATGGAGTGGGTGACGAACAGCACGGTGAAGTGCGTGTCGTCCCATAGGCGGAGCAGCTCGTCCTGCATGGTGCGCCGGGTCAGCGCGTCGAGGGCGGCGAAGGGCTCGTCCATCAGCAGGATCTGCGGCTCCATCGCCATGCCGCGGGCGATGGCGACGCGCTGCTTCATGCCGCCCGAGAGGGTGTGCGGATGGGCGTCCGGGAAGTCCGCCAGGCCGATCTTGTCGATGTAGTAGTCCGCCCGCTCCCGCGCCTCGGCCCGGTTCAGCCGCCTGGTGGTCAGCAGCGGGAACATGATGTTGTCGCGCACGCTCTTCCACGGCAGCAGCTGGTCGAACTCCTGGAACACCATCATGCGGTCCGGACCCGGCCCGGTGATCTTGCGGCCGCTCAGGTGGAACTCGCCTTCCTCGGGCCGCAGATACCCCGCCACGGCCTTCAGCAGCGTGGACTTGCCGCAGCCCGACGGGCCCAGCAGCACATACCGGTCACCCGGGAACACCTGAAAGCTGACGCGGTGGGTCGCGGTGACGATGCGTTCGGCGGTGCGGTACTGCAACGTCACGCCGCGCACGTCCAGCAGGGGTTGCCCCAATGCAATCTCCGGCGCGTCCATCAGCAAGGACTGGTCCATATCGCTCCCGCATTTTCTCGTTTGGCGACATTCTCCGCCAAGCGGCGGGGCGCTGTCCAGCAGGATGCGAAGGCGCTGGCCGAAAGAGTTGCGGCCCGATAGGCTTTGGCGCAACGAACTGTTAATAATGGAGGATGCATGCGGCGCTTCACCCTTAAGCTTGCCCTGCTGTTGCCGGCCATGGTGCTTGCCACCGTGCTTGCTCCTGGGGCCGCATGGGCAGAGGCGAGCGCGCTGCGCATCACCAAGCAGCCCGGCATCATCTACCTCGCGCCCATCGTCATGGAGCAGCAGAAGCTGGTGGAGAAGGCGGCCGCCGGGCTGGGATTGAAGGACCTGAAGGTGAGCTTCGTCACCTTCGGCAGCGGCGGCGCCGCGACGGATGCGCTGCTGTCCGGCAATGTCGACATCGTCACCACCGGGGCCAGCAACATGCTGCTGCTGTGGGACCGGACGAAGGGCCAGGTGAAGGGGCTGGCCGGGTCATCGGCCACGCCGATGTGGCTGGTGAGCAACAACCCGGCGGTGAAGGCGCTGACCGACCTCAAGCCCGGCGACAAGATCGCGGTGCCGACCGTGAAGGTGTCGAGCCAGGCGATCATCCTGCAGATCGCGGCCCGGGCGCTGTATGGCGATGCGAACTTCGACCATTTCGACGCCATGACCACCACGCTGAGCCACCCGGACGCACAGGCCGCGCTGACCGGCGGCGGCGGCGGGTCATTGACCGGGCATTTCTCCGGGGCGCCGTATCAGGCCGCCGAGGCCGAGATCCCCGGGGTGCACGTGGTCACCACCAGCGATGCGATCCTGGGCGGACCCTACAGCAACGCGGTGTATTTCACGTCAACCCGGTTCCACGACGCCAACCCGTTGCTGATCAAGGCCTTCATGCAGGCGGCGCAGGAGGCGGCGGACTATATCGGGGCGCATCCGCAGGAAGCCTGCGCGCTGTATCTGAAGGCCACGGGCGAGAAGGGGACGGTGGAGGTGCTGATGTCGCAGATCGGCGATCCCAAGGTCACCTTCGCGACCAGCCCCTTCGGCATGATGCGGGTGGCGAGTCACATGGCGCTGACCAAGGTGCTGAAAACGCAGCCAGCCAGGTGGCAGGACTTCTTTTTCCCGGAAGCCGCGAGCCTGCCGGGCAACTGAACGCGTGGGGTCAGGCCGCGAAGGCGGTCCGGCCCTCTCCGGCGCCATATTCGATGGAGTGCAGCAGCGGGCCCGGGCCTGCGGCCTTCATGTCGGCACAGGCTGCAGGGCCGGAATCGCTGCCGAGCGCCAGCGTCGTGTTCACGAGCGTGCGCGAGGTTGCGGTGACGCCACGATGTTTCATTCAGAGAACCGAATGGTTGAACGCTCACAGTGTCGTGAAACGCTCCGCTGCCGCCGCGTGCGTCGCCGGCAGCCGGTCCGCTCCGAACAGCTTGTGCCGTAACGTTCCGGGCGCGTAGGCTTCCTTGTAGGCGCCGCGCCGCTGCAACTCCGGCACCACCAGGTCCACGAAGTCCGCGAAGCACTCCGGCGTCACGGTGCGGGACAGGATGAACCCGTCGATATCCGCCTCCGCCTGCCAGGCGAGCAGCGCGTCGGCGATCTGGGCCGGGTTTCCCACGAGGGGCACCTGGCGGCTGCCCAGCACCATGCGGTCCAGCAGTCTCCGCTTCGTCATGCCCTGCTGTGCCATGGCAACCAGGTTGCTGGCGATGGCCTGGGTGGGCACCGCCTCGATCGGCTCGTCCATGCCATAGGCGGCGAGGTCGATGCCCATGCTGGCGGAGGCGTGCACCAGCGCGCCCTCGGGCGAGGCATGACGCCGGTAATCCGCGAGCTTGGCCTGCGCCAGCGCCTCGGTCTCGGCGACGATCACGCTGATGCCGACGAAGGCCTGCACGTCGCGGGCCGCGCGCCCGGCCGCCACCGCCTGCGCCCGGATGCCGGCGACATGCGCGGCCACGCTGTGCTTCGGGCCACCGTTCAGGAACACGCATTCCGCATGCGACCCGGCGAACCGCCGTCCCCGCTCCGAACTGCCCGCCTGATACAGCACCGGGGTGCGCTGCGGCGAAGGCTCCGAGAGATGCACGCCGTCCACCCGGAAATGCGGGCCATGGTGATGCACGGCGCGCACCCGGGCCGGGTCGGCGTAGCGGCCGGCGGCGCGGTCGGCGCACACCGCGTCGTCGGCCCAGCTGCCCTCCCATAGTTTATAGACCGCCGCCATGTAGTCGTCGGCCACGTCGTAGCGGTCGTCATGCGCCACCTGGTGCGGCAGGCCCATGGCGCGGGCGGCGCTGTCCAGGTAGCCGGTCACGATGTTCCAGCCGATGCGGCCTTTCGTCAGGTGGTCGAGCGTCGACATGCGGCGGGCGAACACATAGGGCGGCTCGTAGCTGAGGTTCGCGGTGACGCCGAAGCCGAGATGGGTGGTGGCGTGCGCCATGGCCGGCACCAGCAGCAGCGGGTCGTTCACCGGGACCTGCACCGCGTGGCGGATCGCGGCCTCCGGCGAGGCCCCGAACACGTCGTACACGCCCAGCACGTCGGCCAGGAACAGCCCGTCGAACAGGCCGCGCTCCAGCAGCCTCGCCAGCGCCACCCAGTGGTCCAGGCTGGTGTAGCCGCTGGAGCGGTCGCGCGGGTGGGTCCACAGCCCCTGCTGGATATGGCCCACACAGTTCATGTCGAAGGCGGTCAGGCGGAGCTGCTGCATGGCGGTCCTCACAGGAAGCTGACGGGGTCCACGTCCACGTCGACGCGGGCGGAGCCGGGAACGGGCACCTGCGCCAGCCACTCGCGCAGCAGCGGCTGCACGGCGATGTCGCGCCGGGTCTTCAACAGCAGGCGGCGGCGGTGGCGGCCGCGCAGGATGGCGAGCGGGGCCGGCGCGGGGCCCAGCACCAGCACGCCTTCGCCATGCGGGGCCACGCGGCCCAGCGCCTGCGCCAGGGCATCGGCGGCGGGCGCGGTGTCGGCGCTGACGATCAGCGCGGCGAGGCGGCCGAAGGGCGGCCATTCGCCGGGCCGCCGCCCCTCGGCCTCCGCGTGCATGAAGGCGGCCAGGTCACCGCCGACCAGCGCCTGCATCACCGGATGCTCCGGGCTGAACGTCTGCAGCAGCACATGGCCCGGCGCTTCCGCCCGCCCCGCACGCCCCGCAACCTGGTGCAGCAGCTGCACCGTGCGCTCCGCCGCGCGCAGGTCGCCACCGCCCAGGCCGAGGTCCGCGTCCACCACGCCCACGAGCGTCAGATGCGGGAAGTGCCAGCCCTTGGCGACGATCTGGGTGCCGATGATGAGGTCGATCTCCTGCGCCTCGATCCGCCGCGCCGCCTCCGCCGCGGCGTGGGGGCCCGGCATGGTGTCGCTGGCCATCACCAGGATGCGCGCCTCGGGGAAGGCCGCGGCCGCCTCCTCGGTGATGCGCTCCACGCCGGGCCCGATCGGCACCAGGGCGTTCGGCGCCGCACAGCTGGGGCAGGTCTCGGGGATGGCCTCGGTGTGCCCGCAATGGTGGCAGGCGAGCTGGCGGCGGGCGCGGTGCTCCACCAGCCAGGCGGTGCAGTTCGGGCACTGCATGCGGTGCCCGCAGGTGCGGCACAGCGTGAGCGGCGCATAGCCGCGGCGGTTGAGGAACAGCATCGCCTGCTCGCCCCGCTCCAGGGTCGCGTGGATGGCGGCGATCAGCACCGGGGAGAGAAACTGCCCGCGCTCCGGCGGTGCGTCCCGCAAGTCGATGGCGGCGACGCTGGGCAGGCTGGCGCCGCCGTGCCGGACCTGGAGCGTGAGGCGCGTGTAGCGGCCGGCGTTCACGTTGGCGAGCGTCTCCAGGCTGGGCGTGGCGGAGACCACGATGGCCGGGGCGGCGCTGAGCCGGGCGCGCACCACCGCCATGTCGCGGGCGTGATACACCACGCCGTCCTCCTGCTTGAACGCGGTCTCGTGCTCCTCGTCCACCACCACGAGGCCGAGGTCGGGGAAGGGCAGGAACAGCGCGGAGCGGGCGCCGACCACCACCGCGGCCCTGCCCTCCGCCACCGCGCGCCAGGTGAGGCGGCGGGTGCGGGAGGTGAGGTCGCTGTGCCAGATGGCGGGGGTGACGCCGAACCGCCGCTCGAACCTTGAGAGCCATTGCGAGGACAGCGCGATCTCGGGCAGCAGCACCAGCGCCTGCCGCCCTTGCGCGAGGCATTCCGCCACCGCCTCCAGGTACACCTCGGTCTTGCCGGAGCCGGTGACGCCGTCCAGCAGCGTCACGCTGAACTCCCGCGCGGCCACCGCGGCGCGCAGCCCGGCCGCCGCCTGCACCTGGTCGGGCGAGAGGGCGGGGCCGGGATGCATGGGGTCCGGCAGGGCGAAGGGGGCGGCGACCGGCAGCGCCACCGGGGCGAGCAGCCCGGCGTTCGCCATGCCGCGCACCACGCCGCTGCTGACACCCGAGAGCCGCACCAGCTCCGCCGTGGTGCGCGGGCGGCCATCCGCCAGCACGGCGGCCACGCGGGCGCGCATGGGTGTGTCGCGCACGCCGGGTGCTTCGGCCAGGCGCCACCCGGCCGCGGGCGTCTCGGCAGCGAGCGCATTGACGCGCAGCGCCATGGCCAGCACCTCGCCCGGGAAGGCCAGCGTGTAGGCCGCCACCCAGTCGATGAAGCGGCGCAGCGCGGCGGGCAGCGGCGGCGTGTCCAGCACGGCGGTGAGCGCGCGCAGGCGGTTGTCGACCACCGCGCCGGCGTCGCCCTGGTCCCACACCACGCCCACCTCCTCCTGCCGGTTCAGCGGCACCAGCACGATGTCGCCGGGCTGCGGGTCGAGCCCCGCGGGCACCGCATAGTCGAACGGGCCGCGGAACGGGCGGGACAGCAGCACGGGAACGCGCTTCCGGCGGGGCGGATCGTCCGTTAGGGTTGGCAGCGCCTCCTGATCGGCAGGCAACCCCGCCCGCCGTGCGGCGCTTCGAGTTCCGTGCCGCGACTGTCTTGAACGGAGGCCGACCATAAGCCTGGATGACCCCACCGAGCCCGGAATGCAACAGGACGACGTGGCCGCCTATCTGCGCGCCAACCCCGGCTTCCTGAGCGAGCACCCCGGCCTCTATGAGATGCTCGCCCCGCCCGTGCGCCTGCATGGCCCGGCGCTGGCGGACCACATGGCGGCGATGCTGCAGCAGGCCCGCACCCGCGCCGCCGCCGCCGTGCGTGCCGTGGCCGATGCGGCGGCGGACCGGCGCATGGCAGAGGGGTTCACGCGCCGGGTCAACGATGCGGTGCTGGCGCTGATGCGGGCGCCGGACCCGGCCTGGCTCGCCACCCATGAACTGGCCGGGCTGCTCCATCTGGATGCGGCGCGGCTGTGCTCGGAGGCCGAGGCCCCGCCAGCGGGGGCGGCCCGCGTGCCGCGCGGCACGGTGGCGGCGGCGCTGGGCCAGCGGCGGGCGCTGGTGCGCGTGGCGCAGCCCGACGTGCTGCTGCATGGCGAGGCGATGGCGCTGGCGGAGCAGGAGGCGCTGCTGCGCGTGCCTGTCGGCTCCGGCCCGGCGCTGCTGGCGCTGGCCTCGCGCGACGCGGGCGGGCTGGCCGGGGCCTCGACGGATGCGCTGGTGTTCCTGGGCCAGGCCGTGGGCGCGGCGCTGGATTCGGCACGGTGAGGGGGCTGGAGGCGGCGGCCCTCTGCCTCGACTGGATGGAGCGCGAGCGGCAGGCCTCGCCGCACACCATCAAGGCCTATCGCGAGGACCTCACCGGCTTCCTCGGCTTCATGACTCACCATCTGGGGGCGGAGCCGGACCTGGTGGCGCTGGCCGGGCTGACGCAGCAGGACTTCCGCGCCTGGCTTGCCCACGGCGCCGCCACCGGGCGCGGCAACGCCACGCGGGCGCGGCACCTCTCCGCCGTCCGCACCCTGTTCCGCTACCTGGCGCGGCACCACGGAATGCTGAATCCCGCCCCCGGCCTGCTCGGCACCCCGCGCGCCCGGCCGCCCATCCCCCGCGCGCTGAGCCCGGCGCAGGCGCAGGCGGTGACGACCGAGGCGACCACCTCGGACGATCCGGTGTGGCAGGCGCGGGACCTGGCGCTGTTCACGCTGCTGTATGGCGCCGGGCTGCGGATCGCCGAGGCGCTGGCGCTGGATGTGGGCGATGTGCGTGCCGGGCCGCTGCCCAGTCCTCTGAGGGTGCGCGGCAAGGGCGACAAGGAGCGGCTGGTGCCGGTGCTGCCCGCCGTGTGGGCCGCGCTACACGATTGGCTGCGGCAGCATCCTCATGGCATGCAAGGGGGCGCCCCGCTGTTCCTGGGCCAGAAGGGCGGCCGCCTCGATGCCCGGGTGGCCCGGCGCACCATGCAGGTGTACCGGGAGCGCGCCGGCCTGCCGGAGCACGCCTCCCCCCACGCGCTGCGGCACAGCTTCGCCACGCACCTGCTGGGCGGCGGGGCCGATCTGCGGGCGATCCAGGAGCTGCTGGGCCATGCCAGCCTCTCCACCACGCAACGCTACACCTCGGTGGACCAGGCGGCGCTGCTGGCAGTATGGCAGCGCAGCCACCCGAGCCATGGCCCCGGGGAGCCGTAGCGGGATGCCTGGCTTCTGGTGAATAAGCGACGTTCGTGGTTGCCGCATCAACTTTCAAGCAATACAGCAACGCTGATGGCTTCGCGGATTTCTAGGGTGGTGACAGATATCTCGATGCGACCGGGTCTGGCCCTGTGATGTTCAACAAGCATGCCCTGACGCCTGGCGACCGCCCGGGCACCCAATGCGCGCAGGAGCCGATCCATATACCGGGCTCGATCCAGCCGCATGGAATGCTGCTGGTGCTGGACGGGGCCGGGCCGGGCCGGGTGGTGGCGGCAAGCAGGAACGCGGCGGCACTGGTGGCGCCGGGGGACGAAGTACTCGAGCATGGTGCCGAGTCACTGCTCGGGCCGACCTGTTTCAGTGAAATGCTCGATCTGGACGCCGCCGGACTGCTGGCGCCCGGCGCACCCTGGCAGACCGGCCTGACGCGTGAGGGCGTGGCCTATGACCTGGTCACGCACCGCCAGGCCGGTGTGATCCTGGTGGAACTGAGCGTCGCGCAGCCGGAGGATGGACCGGCCGCCCAGCTGGCCACCCGTCGGATGCAGCATGCCTTCGCGGAACTGCGCAACAGCGGCGGCGACCTCGGGCAGCTCGGCACGGCCATCGTGCGCGGCATCCGCCGCCTGACCGGCTACGAGCGGGTGCTGGTCTATCGGTTCGACGCGGACTGGAACGGCCAGGCGGTCGCCGAGGACATGGTGGAGAACGGGCCGCCGCCGTTGCTGGGCCTGCACTTCCCGGAATCCGACATCCCGGCCCAGGCGCGCGCCTTGTATTGCACGTCCCTGCTGCGCTGGACGTTCTCGCGCGACGCCGTGCCGGTGCCGCTGCGGGCGGTGCCGGGCTGGTCGGCGCCGATCGACCTCAGCTACGCCCAGTTGCGCAGCCTGTCGCCGATCCATCTGCAGTATCACCGCAACCTGGGCGTCGATGGTGCCATGTCGATCAGCATCATGGACGGCGCGCGCCTGTGGGGCCTGGTGGTGTGCCACCATCGCGGGCCGCACCGCACCTCCGCGGCCCAGCGCGCGGCCGCGCTGGCGCTCACCGACGCCTTCGCGCTGCGCATCCGTCCTGCCGAACAGGCCGGGGCCGAGGCGGACCGCCGGTCCGAGCAGGGCCGCTACCAGGCGCTGATCGCGCACATGGCGGAGGTCGACGACATCGACCTGGCGCTGACCCAGGGCCCGGTGACGGTGCTGGACCTGTTCGACGTGCCCGGCGCCGCGGTGGTGCGCGGCAGCGTGATCTCCACCCTGGGGCAGGCACCGGCGCACGAGGCGATCGGCCGGCTCGCCCAATGGCTGCGCACCAGTGCCGAGGCCGGTGATGTGTTCGCGACCCCCAACCTCGCCGGCCTGATGCCCGGCTGGTCGCATCCGACCCTCGCCAGCGGCCTGCTCGCCGTGTTCCTGGACGCGACCCGCACCGACATGCTGCTGTGGTTCCGCCCCGAGGAGCCGATGCACGTCACCTGGGGCGGCAACCCGGCCAAGGGCGTGCAGGACAACGGCCTGGTGCTGCCGCGCCAGTCCTTCGAGCGCTGGGTCGAGGTGCGGAGCGGCATGGCCAAGCCCTGGGCGGCGCACGAGGTGGAGACCGCGACCCTGCTGCGCCACGCCATCACCGAGGTGATCCTGCGGGGCGTCCGGCGCTATGCGGCCATCAGCGAGCAGCTGCGCCAGTCCCAGAAGATGGAGGCGGTGGGGCAGCTGACCGGCGGCCTGGCGCATGACTTCAACAACCTGCTGGGCGGCATCATCAGCAGCCTGGAGCTGGCGCGGGTGCGTCTGGTACAGGGGCGCGGGTCCGAGCTGGACCGCTATCTGGCCGCGGCCCTGGGTTCCGCCTCCCGCGCCGCGTCGCTCACGCACCGGCTGCTGGCCTTCTCGCGGCGGCAGACGCTGGACCCGCGGCCCGTGGACGCGAACCGGCTGATCGCCTCGATGGACGAGCTGATCCGCCGCACCGTCGGGCCCGGCATACAGCTGGACATCGTGATGGCGGCCGGGCTGTGGACGGTGCTGTGCGATGGCAACCAGCTGGAGAACGCGCTGCTCAACCTGGCGCTGAACGCCCGGGACGCGATGCCGGATGGCGGACGGCTGACCATCGAGGCCACGAACATCCGCATGGATGACGCGGTGGCGCAGAGCTACGAGATGGCGCCGGGGCACTATGTCGGGCTGTCGATCACCGATACCGGGCAGGGCATGACGCCCGAGGTGGCGGGCCGCGTGTTCGAGCCCTTCTACACCACGAAGCCGATGGGCGAGGGCACCGGGCTCGGCCTCTCCATGGTGTATGGCTTCACCAAGCAGTCCGGCGGCCAGGCGCGCATCTACAGCGAGGTGGGGCAGGGGACCACCGTGCGGATGTACCTGCCGCGCCACCTCGGCTCCGTGACCGCCGAGGCGGCGGCTGGGCCCGCGGCGCGCGCCGTGGTCGCAGGCGCGCACATCCTGGTATTGGATGACGAGCCCGTGCTGCGGGCCATGGTGTGCGAGGCCCTGTTGGAGGACGGACACACCGTCTCCGAGGCCTCCAGCGGGCAGCAGGCGTTGGATATGCTGGACGAATTGGGTCCGCTCAGCCTGCTGGTGACTGACGTGGGTCTGCCCGGCGGCATGAACGGGCGCCAGGTGGTGGAGGCGGCCCGGCAGCGGCGGCCGATGCTGCGGGTGCTGTTCATGACCGGATACGCCGAGAACGCGGCCCTGTCGGGCGGCCTGCTGGGCCCGGTGACGCAGGTGCTGACCAAGCCCTTCGGCCTCCAGACCCTGGTGGACAAGGTGCGGAGCATGATCGAGCCCGCCCGTTGAACACCCCGCTGCATACCGCGCTGCGTGCCGCCACCGCCCAGGCCCATCTCAGCCTGGAGGCGGCGATGGACCTGGATGCGGACCCGCTGACCCTGCCGCGCTACGCAGCGGCGCTGCAGGTGCTGCACGCGATCCGCTCGGCGTGGGACCCGGCGCTGGCTGCGTTGTTCCGGACGGCGCCGGGGCCGCAGGCTGCCTGGCTGGCGCAGGACCTGGCGGCCCTCGGCATGCCAGCCTTGCCGGCGGCCCCGATGCCCGTGCTGAACGAGGCGGAGGCCTGGGGAATGCGCTACGTGCTGGAAGGTTCGGCGCTGGGCGGGCGGGTGATCCTCCGCCGGCTGGGGGCGCTGGGCCTGTCGGAAGCCAATGGTGCCCGGTATTTCGCGGGCGCGGGGGCCGAAACCGGGCCGCGCTGGAGAGCGTTCCTCATCGACCTCGAGCAGGCCGCGACCGCCGAAGCGGCCCCACATGTCATCGGCGGTGCGCTACGGTCCTTCGAGGCGCTGACCCGGTCGGCGCTGGCGAACCGGGAGCGGCTCAGCTCGCTTCCATGAACGCCTTGATGCGCGGCAGGATCTCGCCGCGCCACTTGCGGCCGTTGAAGATGCCGTAGTGGCCGACGCCGGGCTGCAGGTACTGGGTGCGCCGGTCGGTCGGGATCGAGGCGCACAGCGTCTGCGCCGCGATGGTTTGGCCCGGTGCCGAGATGTCGTCCAGTTCACCCTCCACCGTCATCAGCGCGGTGCGGCTGATCACGCCGGGTTGCACCGGCTCGCCGCGCACCAGCATGGTGCCGCGGCCCAGGTCGTGCTTCTGGAAGAAGGTCTCGACGGTTTGCAGGTAGTAGCTGGCCGGCACGTCCATCACGGCCAGGTATTCGTCGTAGAAGCGCCGATGCGCCCCGGCGCTGTCGTCGTCGCCGCGGATCAGGTGGTCGAACATGCGCTTATGCGCCTCGACATGCCGGTCCGGGTTCATCGAGATGAAGGCCGCCAGCTGCATGAAGCCGGGATAGACCCGGCGGAACGCGCCGGCATGCCAGGCCGGCACGGTCGCGATCAGGTGGCTCTCGAACCACGCGATCGGGTGCTCGGCGGCGAGCTTGGTCACCACGGTGGGCGCGGCGCGGGTGTCCACGGGGCCGCCCATCAGCGTCATGCTGCGGGGCTGGGCCGGGTCCTGGCGCGTGGCCATCAGCGACACGGCGGCCACCACGGCGGGCGCGGGCTGGCACACGGCGACCACGTGCGCGTCCGGCCCCAAGTGCTGCAGGAACAGGATGACGTGCTCGATGTAGCTGGCGAGGTCGAAGTCGCCCTGCGCCATCGGCACGATGCGGGCGTCGCGCCAGTCGGTGACGAACACCTCGAGCCCGGTGTCCACCATGTCCTGCACGGTGCCGCGCAGCAGGGTGGCATGGTGCCCGCTCATCGGCGCGATCAGCAGGGCGCGGCTGCCGGTGGCACCGGGCGCCTGGAAGCGCAGCAGCCGCACGAAGGGCAGGTCCAGCACGACCTCCTCCGGCAGCGCCACATCGCCGCCGCGCGTGGTCTTGATGTTCCAATCCGGCTTGCCGCGGGGGCGCAGCACGTCGTCCGCCACATCGGCCCAGGCGACGGCGGCGCGGCTGCCCCAGGTCAGGTAGTCGGGGCCGGGCACGTCGCGCAGCATCATGCTCGCGGTTCGGGCCCACATGCGGACCGGGAACATGGCCGCGGCGGTGGCGTCATACATGGCATAGAGCATGGTGGTGCATGCCACATCGGCGGCCCTGGCGCCAGGGAGGGGCGCCAGGAGGATGCGGGGGCCGAGATTGTCTCCCGCCCGCGCATCGGGGAGACTGCCGCCAGCAAAGGAGCGGCGATGCAGATCGAACGGGTGGGTGTGATCGGGCTGGGCAACATGGGCCTGGGCATGGCGACGGTGCTGGTGCGGGCCGGCTTCACGGTGCTCGGCTTCGACCTCGCCGAGACCCGGCGGACCCTGGCGGCCGAACAGGGCATCCAGGTCATCGACCTGGCCGGGCTGCTGCGCAAGGCGGACGTGGTGGTGTCCTCGCTCCCCTTCGCCCGCGACGTGGAGGCGGTGCTGACCGTGCCCGCCGCCCTGCTGGACCGGCGGGACCGCCGCGTGATCGTGCTGGACACCTCCACCGCGGACCCGACCACCAGCCGCAGGCTCGCCGCCCTGCTGCAACAGGCCGGGCACGCGCACCTGGACGCCCCGGTGAGCGGCGGGCCCGCCGGCGCCGCAGCCGGCACGCTGACCATGATGCTGGGCGGTGACCCGGGGGACGTCGCGGCGGCGCAACCGGTGGTCGATGCCCTGACCACCACCGCGATCCATGTCGGGCCCTCCGGCGCCGGCAATGTTGCGAAGCTGGTCAACAACATGCTGGTGGCCGCGCACATGATCACCACCGGCGAGGCGGTGCGCCTGGCCGAAGCCGCGGGCGTGGGGGCGGAGGCGGTGCTGAAGGTGGTGAACGCCGCCACCGGCCGCAGCGGCATCAGCGAGGTGCACTTCCCGAAGTGGATCATGACCGGCGGCTTCGACAGCGGCTTCGCCGCCGGGCTGATGCGCAAGGACGTGGGGCTGGCGGCGGAGCTGGTGGCGGAAACCGGACTCGACCTGCCGCTGAGCCGCGCGGTGGCGAAGCTGTGGCTCGATGACCGCACCGCCATCGCCGACAGCGAGGACTTCACCCGCATGGCCGGCTACGCACCGAAAGGACCGCACGAATGACCGACGACCTGCTGCAACAAGGCAAAGCGATCCGCGGCGAGGTCATCGGCCAGGCCCGCTCCGAGGCGGCGCTGGCCGGCGCCACGGAGTTCGACCGGCCGTTCCAGGAGCTGGCGCTGCGCTACTGCTGGGGCGAGGTCTGGGGCCGCCCGGGGCTCGACCGCCGCACCCGCAGCATGCTGAACCTGGCGATGCTGGCCGCCATGGCCAAGCCGAACGAGCTGCGCATCCACGTCCGCGGCGCGCTCACCAACGGCGTGACCCGGCAGGAGATCCAGGAGATCTTCCTGCAGGCCTGCATCTACTGCGGCGTGCCCACGGCCGGCGAGGCGTTCAAGGTGGCGCGCGAGGTGTTCGAGGAGCCGGAGTTCGCCCAGATGGGCTGATCCGGCGGGTTAGGGCGCCAGCTCCCGCCACTCCGCCTCGGTCATTGTCTTGACCCCCAGCTCGGCGGCGCGGCGGGCCTTGCTGCCGGCATCGGCGCCCAGGATCACCAGGTCGGTGCGCTTGCTGACCGTATCCGTGACCCTGGCGCCCAGGCCTTCGGCGCGGGCCTTGGCTTCGGGCCGGGTCATGGTCTCCAGCGTGCCGGTGAACACCACCACCTTGCCGGACAGCGCGCCGCCGCCGGCCGCACTCACCGCGTCCTCGATCGTCAGCACCTGGGCCAGCCGGTCCAGCGCCTCGCGGTTGCGGGGCTCCGCGACGAAGGTGGCGAGTTCCGTGGCCAGAGCCGGGCCGACGCCGAGGATGCTGCCCAGCGCCTCGCGCTCCTCGCTGCCGATGATCGTGGCCTTTACCATCTGGTCATACCAATGCGCGAAGCTGCCGTAATGGCGGGCGAGGAGGCGGGCATTGGTGGAACCGACGCGACGGATGCCGAGGGCGTAGATGAAGCGGTCCAGCCCGATGGTGCGCCGGGTCTCGATCGCGCGCATCAGGTTGTCGACGGAGCGGAGCTTCCAGCCCTCCCGGGTCAGCAGCTCCGTGCGATGGGTGTGCAGCAGGAAGATGTCGGCGGGCTCGCGCAGCCAGCCGAGCTCGAAGAACTCGTGGATGGTCTTGTCGCCGAGGCCCTCGATGTCGAAGGCGGTGCGGGAGACGAAGTGGTTGAGCCGCTCGACGGCCTGCGCCGGGCAGATCAGCCCGCCGGTGCAGCGGCGCACCACCTCGCCCTCGGCGCGGATGGCGGCGCTGCCGCAGGCGGGGCAGGTGTGGGGATAGTCGAAGGGGGTGCCGCGCGGCTGGTCCAGCACCGGGCCGAGCACCTGCGGGATCACGTCGCCGGCGCGTTGCAGCGTCACGGTGTCGCCGATGCGCAGGTCCTTGCGCGCGATCTCGTCCTCGTTGTGCAGCGTGGCGCGGGTGACGAGCACGCCGCCGACATTGACCGGGGCCAGTGCCGCGACCGGGGTGAGGGAGCCGGTGCGGCCGACCTGGATGCGGATGTCGTCCAGCCGGGTCGTGGCCTGCTCCGCCGGAAACTTCCAGGCGATGGCCCAGCGCGGCGCCCGGCCGACGAAGCCGAGCCGGCGCTGCAGCACCAGGTCGTCCACCTTATAGACGACGCCGTCGATGTCGTAGGCGAGGCTGGCTCGCGCCAGCCCCAGCTCGGCCTGGAACGCCACCGCCGCCGCTTCGTCCGGCAGCAGGCGGGAGAGCGGGTTCACGGTGAACCCCCAGGCGGTGAGCTGCGCCAGATAGCCGAAATGCGTGGCGGCGACCGGCGCGCTGGCCTCGCCCATGGCATAGGCGAACAGGCTCAAGGGCCGGGCGGCGGTGATCCCGGCATCCAGCTGCCGCAGCGACCCGGCGGCGGCGTTGCGCGGGTTGGCGAAACTCCGCAACCCGGCCAGCTCCTGCGACGCGTTCAGCGCCAGGAAGTCGTGCTTGGCGAGAAACACCTCGCCGCGGATCTCTATCCGCTCCGGCGCGCCCGAAATGGTCTGCGGCAGGGACCTCATGCTGCGGAGATTGGCGGTGATGTCCTCGCCCTCCGCCCCGTCGCCGCGGGTGGCGCCGCGCACGAAACTGCCGTGCTCATACAGCAGGCTGACGGAGAGGCCGTCGATCTTGGGCTCGCCCACCATGGTCAGCGCGCTCTCGGGCGGGGTGCCCAGGAAGCGGTGGATGCGGGCCAGGAACTCGGTGAAATCCGCCGCCCCGAATGCATTGTCCAGCGACAGCATCGGCACGCCGTGGCGCACCTTGGCGAAGCCCGCGGCCGGGGCCGCACCCACGCGGCGGCTTGGGCTGTCGGGGCGAACCAGCTTGGGGAACTCGGCTTCCAGGGCGGCATTGCGCTGGCGAAGCGCGTCGTATTCGGCGTCGCTCAGCTCCGGCGCATCCTGCTCGTGATAGGCGCGGTCGGCCTGGGCGATCTGCTGCGCCAGATCCTTCAGCGCGGCTTTGGCCTCGGCCTCCGTCATGCCGGGCTGAGCAGGCTGTCGGCGGCGGCGCGCGCGGCCTCGGTCACGGTCTCGCCGGCCAGCATGCGGGCAATCTCCTCGCGCCGCTCCGCCGGGTCAAGCTGCACCACGCTGGTCTCGGCCCGGCCGCGCGCCGCCTGCTTGCGCACCTGCAGATGCGCCGTGCCGCGCGCCGCGACCTGCGGGCTGTGCGTCACCACCAGCACCTGCACGTCGTCCGCCACCCGGGCCAGCCGCTCGCCCACAGCGGCCGCGGTGGCGCCGCCCACGCCGCTATCCACCTCGTCGAACACCAGCGTCGGCACCGTGCCGCCGCCGGACAGCACGACCTTCATCGCCAGCATGAGGCGGGACAGCTCACCGCCCGAGGCGATGCGGTCCAACGCGCCCGGCGTCTGCCCGGGGTTGGTGGCGATCAGGAAGCGCACCTGGTCGGCCCCGCCCTGGCCCCAGCGCGCCGGCTCCAGCGGCTGCACGTCCACCACGAAGTGCGCCCGGTCCAGCCGCAGCGGCGGCAGCTCGTTGGTGAGCGCGGTCTGCAGGCGCTTGGCCGCGGCCTGCCGGGCGCGGGTCAGGGTCACGGCAGCGGCCTCGAACGCGGTGCGGGCGGCGGTTTCCCGGGCCTCGAGCGTGGAGATCTCGGCGGTGCCGGTCTCCAGCGCCAGCAACCGGCCGGTGAGGTCAATCAGCAGGTTCGGCAGACCGGTGACGGGCACGCTGTATTTGCGGGCACCGCCGCGCAGGGCGAACAGCCGTTCCTCGGCCTGCTCCAGCAGGCGAGGATCGGCATCGGCCTCGTTGGCCAGGCGGCTCAGCAGCGTTTCCGCCTCCGCCAGCGCCTCCTCCGCCCGCTCCAGTGCGGCAAGGGCGGGGGCGGCCGGGTTCTCCGTGGCGTTCTGCCCGGCGGGCGACAGGCGCTGCAGGGCCCGGCCGGCGCTGCGAAGCGCTGCGGCCGGGCTGGAGCTGCGGCGATCCCGCGGCGTGATCTCCGCGAGGGCCGCCGCGATGGCCTCGGCCCGGCGTTCCCCGTGTTGCAGCCGCTGACGTTCCGCGGCCAGGCGATCCTCCTCGCCGTCGCTGGGAGCAAGCGCCTGCAAATCCTCGACGGCGTGGCGCAGCCAGTCCTCCTCGCGCCGTGCCGCCTCGATGCCTTCCCGGGCCGCGACCAGGGCCGCATGGGCGGCGCGCAACCGCTCCCAAAGGCTGCGCACGGCGGCGGTGGTGGCCAGCGGCACGCCGAACAGGTCGAGCAGGGCCGCATGGTTGGCCGGGTCGGCAAGGCCCATCTGGTCGCCCTGGCCCTGCACCTCCACCAGCAACTGCCCGACCCGGCGCAGCAGCGCCACGCCCACCGGCTGGTCGTTGATGCTGGCGCGGGAACGGCCGTCGCGGTTCACCACGCGGCGCACGACCATCTCGTCCTCGGGCGCGATCCCCTGCTCGTCCAGCAGGGCCAGCGCCGGATGGTCGGGCGGCGCGCTGAAGCTGGCAGTAACGCTGGCCTGGTCGGCGCCGGTTCGCACCAGGCCGGCATCGGCGCGCGCCCCGAGCGCCAGGCCCAGGCTGTCGAGCAGGATGGACTTGCCAGCACCGGTCTCACCGGTGAGCACGGTCAGGCCGCCGCCGAAGCGCAGGTCCAGCCGCTCGATCAGCACGACGTCGCGGATCGAGAGCGCAGTCAACATGGCGGCAGGTTAGAAGATGCTGCCGAAAGTGCGGGAGAAGAACCCGGCCGTCTCGGCAGAGCGCGGGGCCGGCGGGGCGATCCCGTTTTCGGCCAGTTGCTGGTAGCTGTCCTCATACCAGGGGCTGCCGGGATAGTTGTGCCCCAGCACCGCGGCCGTGCGCTTCGCCTGGTCGGTGAGACCCAGCAGCAGATACAGCTCGGTCAGCCGATGCAGCGCCTCGGGCGTGTGGTTGGTGGTCTGGTAGTCGTCCACCACCTTCTGGAAGCGGCCGATCGCGGCGGCATACAGCTTCTGCTTCTCATACCAGCGTCCGATCTCCATCTCCTTGCCGGCCATGTGGTCGCGGCAGAGATCGATCTTGAGGCGGGCATCGCGGGCATAGGCGCTGTCCGGGAAACGGTTCACCACATCCTGCAACGCGGTCATCGCCTGCTCGGTGCCCTTCTGGTCCCGCTGTATATCGGCAATCTGCTCGTAGAAGCTGAGCGCCCGCAGGTAATAGGCATAGGAGATGTTGGCGCTGGTGGGGTGCAGCTGGATATACCGGTCGAGCGCACCCACCGCCTCGGTGTAGTGGTTCTGCAGATACTCGGTGTAGCCGTGCATCAACTGGGAGTTCACTGCCCAGGACGAGTAGGGATAGTTCTGCTCGACGGCGTCGAACTGTGCCACCGCGGTGGCGAACCGCCGCTGGTTCAGGGCGTCGATGCCGTTATTGTAAAGCTCCTCCGGGGTCTTGGCACCCAGATCGACCTTGGCGCGCAGGTCGGCATCCTTGCCGGTCCAGGGCGCGATCGAATTGAGCGTCTCGCAACCCGGCAAAGCCAGGAGCAGGAGCAGGCCGGCAAGCGGAAGTCGATTGAGGGTCATGGGATCGCTCTATACCAAGCATTCGCTGCCGATAGAAGCTTGACCTCAGGCGGCGAGCAGCGCCTCGGTGTCCGCCATCCACCGCCAGTTCGCCGCATCGGCAAACAGCGCGTGCAGCAGGCGATTGTTCAGCGCGTGGCCGGACTTGTTGCCGATGAAGCGGCCGTGCAGCGGAGCGCCGGCCAGCGCCAGGTCGCCCACCGCATCGAGCATCTTGTGGCGCACGAACTCGTCAGCCATGCGCAGGCCGCCGGGGTTCAGTATCGAAGCGCCATCCACCACGATCGCATTATCCAGGTTGCCGCCGCGGGCCAGTCCCATGCGTTGCAGACCTTCAACCTCGCGCTTCTGCGCAAAGGTCCGCGCCCGCGCCAACTCACGGCGGAACCCGGCGGCGCTGAGACTGAAGCTGAGCGCCTGTGCCCCGATGGCCGCGGCCTCGAAGTCGATCGCGAGGTTCATGGACAGGCCGGTGCCGCCGGCGAGCGGGCGCAGCTCGGCGGACCCGTCACCATCCTCCACCCGCACCGTGCGCAGGATCTCGATGCCGGACCGCGCCTGGTCCTGCTCCGCCATGCCGGCGCAATCCAGCAGGAACAGCCAAGGCTCGGCCGAGCCGTCCAGGATCGGGATCTCGGGGCCATCCAGTTCGACCGTGATATTGTCGATCCCGCTGGCCGAAAGCGCCGCCATCAGGTGCTCGACGGTGCCGACGCGCCCCTGGCCTTGACCCAGAACGGTGCACAGCCGGGTGTCCGTCACCGAGTCGTGGCGCGCGGCAATCGAGGTGCCGAGATCAACCCGCGTGAACATGATGCCCTGGCCAGCCGGGGCGGGGCGCAGGCGAACCGTGACCGGCGCACCGCTGTGAACGCCCGTGCCGACACAGCTGATCGGCGTCCTGATCGTGTGCTGCATGGCCGAAATGCCAGACAGGTCGGTGGCGTTCGATCGGGGCAGGAAGGCCAATCCGTCCATTCTGGTCCTCGCGGCCGGCCTTGTGGCTGGCTCTCAACTCATGCCGGGATGGCAGCGTAAACACAACCTACGGGTCGCCGGGGCCCCACCACAACTCAATCAATGTTTCTGAATATGTCGCTATAACCGACTGTTTTAACAATAGAAATAAAACGGCCTCACCGGGGTGAGGCCGCTGTCGAGGTCAGTCCGAGGCTGCTGGCGGCAGGCTAGGAGGATTGGCGGCGCAGGAAGGCGGGGATCTCGAGCGCCTCGTCGGACTGGGCCTGCGGCTGCGTCTGGGCCGAAGCCGCCTGGTTCGGCACCACGCAGTCCTGGAAGCTCGGTTCCGGCCGCTGCGGCCCGGCGGCAGGCTGCTCGCCGGCCGGCCGGCCACGCATGCCGCGCGTCATCATGCCGAACAGTGACCGCGCCGGTGAGGTTTGGGGCGCCGACGCCGGGGCCATCGGAACCGGGGACTGCGCCGGCTCCGAGAAGATGGCGGAGGTGCGGGGCGCGCTTTGCGGCCGGGCCATGGGCGCGGGGGGAACGTAGGGCGCGCGGGGCTGCGGCGTGGTCTGCACCGGTCCCTGGACCGCTGCCTGGACCGGCATGGGTTCGGCGGGGGTGATGACCGGCTCCGGCGCGGGCCGCGGCGTCAGCAGCTGAACCGGGGCGGGCTGCGGCTGCGGGCTGACCGGGGCGGGCACCGGGGGGGCGGAGGGTGTGAGGCCGATGACGGGCGAGGATGCGATCGCGTGAACGCCGCCGCCGCCGACCGCGACCAGGCGGGGGCGCTGCGCCTCGGCCTGGGTGCCCATGTCGATCCCGGTCGCCACGACCGAGACGCGGATGCGGCCCGAGAGGTTCTCGTCGATCGCCGAGCCGAAGATGATGTTGGCGTCGTCCGCCACTTCCTCGCGGATGCGGTTCGCGGCCTGGTCGACCTCGAACAGCGTCATGTCGTCGCCGCCGGTGATGTTGATCAACAGGCCGCGGGCGCCGGACATGCTGGTGTCCTCCAGCAGCGGGTTGCTGATGGCGGCCTCGGCGGCGCGGATGGCGCGGTTCTCGCCATCGGCCTCGCCGGTGCCCATCATCGCCTTGCCCATCTCCGCCATCACGGTGCGGATGTCGGCGAAGTCCAGGTTCACGAGACCGGGGGACATCATGAGGTCCGTCACGCCGCGGACGCCCATGTAGAGCACCTGGTCGGCCATCTTGAACGCCTCCTTCCAGCCGGTGCGTTCATTGGCCAGGCGGAACAGGTTCTGGTTCGGGATGACGATCAGCGTGTCGACATACTGCTGCAGCTCCAGGATGCCCTGCTCGGCGGCCTTGGTGCGGCGCGCGCCCTCGAAGGTGAAGGGCTTGGTGACCACGCCCACCGTCAGCACGCCGCGCTCACGCGCCAGCTGCGCGATCACGGGGGCAGCGCCGGTGCCGGTGCCGCCGCCCATGCCGGCGGTGATGAACACCATGTGGGTGCCTTCCAGGTGCCGCATCAGCTCGTCCGCGGCCTCCTGTGCGGCGGCGCGGCCGATCTCCGGCTTGGCGCCGGCGCCCAGGCCCTGCGTCAGATGCGGCCCGAGCTGCACGCGGCGGTCGGCCCGGCTGTGCGCCAGCTGCTGCGCATCCGTGTTGGCGACGACGAAATCGACCCCCTGCAGGCCGGAGGCGATCATGTTGTCGACAGCGTTGGTGCCGCCGCCGCCCACGCCGATCACGGTGATGCGGGGGGTGAAGTCGGTGTGGCTATGGGCGGGGACGGTGAGGTTCAGGGTCATGATGGACTCCCAGGCGTGGATCAGAAGGATTTTGGGGACAGGTTTCGCATGAACAGCCGGACTCGGCTTCCCCCATTCAGACGCGATCACGAAGAAAGTTGATGATTCGACGAACCATGCCGCGATCCGGGTCGTCGCTGGCGTCGATATCGGGCAGCGAGCGCCCCAGCCCGGCGGACCAGGCGAGCAGCCCGGCGGCGGTGGCAAAGGCCGGGCCATCGTGCAGCTCCGGCAGGCCGCGGATGTTGATGGGCCGCCCGAGCCGCACCTGCCGGTCCAGGATGCGGGCGGCCATCTCACGCGCGCCCACCAGCTGGGAGGCGCCGCCGGTCAGCACCACGCGGTTGCCGGACTCGCGCTGCAGCCCGGCGCGCTCCAGCTTGTCGCGCACCATCTCGAAGGTCTCCTCCAGCCGGGGGCGGATGATGCTGACCACCTGGCTGCGCGGCACCTTGTGGATCTGGTGCTCCTCCTCGCCCACCAGCGGCACCGGGAGCATCTCGCGCTCGTCGTCCGGGCTGCCCTCGGCGTTGCCGTACAGGGTCTTGAGCCGCTCGGCATGCGCCACCGGCGTGCTCAGCATGCGGGCGATGTCGTTGGTCACGTGTGCGCCACCCAGGGGCAGCTGCGCGGTATGGATCACGTGGCCGTCGCTGAACACCGCCATGTCCGTGGTGCCGCCGCCCATGTCGATCACGGTGGCGCCGAGCTGCCGCTCATCCTCCACCAGCGTCGCGAGGCCGGCGGCGATGGGGGCACTCACCATCTCCGCCACGTCCAGCTCGGCGCGGGCGATGGTGGTCAGCAGGTTGCGATAGGCGGTGGCGCCGGCATCAATGATGTGCAGATGCGCGGTCAGGTTCTCGCAGTGCAGCCCGCGCGGATCGGCGACGCCCGGGGTCTCGTCCACCTCGAAGCCGAGCGGCAGGACGTGCATGGTCTCCCGCCCCTCATGGCTGGCCCGGCCCCGCACCTCCAGCAGCACGCGCTTCAGGTCCTGCTCCGTCACGGGGCGGCCGCCCACCGGCCATTGCAGGTTCAGCGAACGGCTCTGCGGCTGTCCGCAGCTGAGGTTCACCACCACGTTGCGCAGGTGATGGCCGGACATCTGCTCCGCATCCGCGACCGCCATCAGGATGGCGTGCTTGGCCTCGTCCAGGTCCGTGATGCCGCCGGAGCGCACCCCGCGGGAGGCGAACATGCCGAAGCCCTCGACGCGCGCCGCGCCATCCGGGTCCATGCGGCCGATCAGGCAGCAGACCTTGGAGCTGCCGACATCCAGCACGCCGAACAGGCCGCTGCGCAGCGGCCTGGCGCGCGGCGGCGGGTCGGGCGGCATGCCGGGCGGCAGCACGGGGCCGGGGCTGCTGGTGCCGGAGGCGCGGCCGAGGCGGGTGCGGGGCACGTCCTTCATCGCCTAGGTGGGCCGCTTGGGCGCGGTGGAGGGGCTGGCCTGGCGCGGCTCCGGCTGCGGACGCACGACAACGCGGTCCGGCAGGCGCAGGTCGACCACCTGCAGCGGGCGTTCCAGCAGCTGCTGGCTGGCTTCCATCTCCATCAGCTTGGTCATCGCCACCGCCTCGTTGCCTTCCGGCAGCAGCACGTCGGTGCCGGTGTTCAGCCGCAGGTTCCAGCGGCGCTCCCCCACGCGCACGGCGGCGACCACGCGGGCGCGCAGCTGCGGCTGGGCCGCCAGCAGGTCCAGCAGGGCGGCGGCGGCGGCGGGGGCACCGGGCCCGACGACCAGCGGCAGGGTGGCGAAGGCGGTGGCGTCCTTGGCCGGGTCCTGTTCCGCGACCACCTGGCCCAGACGGTCGATCAGCACGAACCTGCCCGCGGTCTGCCACACCGCGTAGGGGCGGCGCTCCAGCAGCGTCACCACGATGGTGCCGGGCAGCCGCCGCTCGATGGTGGCGCTCTGCACCCAGGCGAGCTGTTCGATGCGGCTGCGGGCGGCGTCCAGCGAGAAGCCGAGCAGCTTGTCGCCGCGCGTGACACCCAGGGCGGCGCGCAGCAGCGGTTCCGGCGTCTTCTCGCGGCCCTGGATCACCACGTCGTTGACGGTGAGGCCGATGGCGCCGCCGACGCGCTCGCGCCAGGAGGCGATGTTGCTGCCGGGCTGCACGGTGCGCACGAGGACGAAGACGCCGGCCACGGTCAGCAGGCACAGCAGCAGCCAGATGGCGGGGCGGATCAGCCGGCGCTGCCGCCGCCACATCAGCGCGCTGCGCCCGGGCCGGTCGGCCGCCGGACGCGGCGGCTTGGCTGGCGTGCGTTGCGGCGCAGGTGCGCGGGAGAGGCGGGCGCCCGCCATTTCTACTCGCGGCACGAGGCGTTCTCCACCATCCAGGTGCACAGCGCCGGAAAGCCGATGCCGAGGTGCGCCGCCTGCTCCGGCAGCAGGCTGGTGGGCGTCAGGCCGGGCTGGGTGTTCACTTCCAGCAGCACCAGGCGCCCGGGCTCGCCCGCGGTGTCGTCGTAGCGCAGATCGGCCCGGCTGGCGCCGCGGCAGCCCAGCGCACGGTGGGCGGCCAGCGCCACGTCCATGGCCTGGGCATAGGTCTCGGGATGGATGGCGGCCGGGATGCTATGGGCGCTGCCGCCCTCGCCATACTTGCTCTCATAGTCATAAAACACGCCGGCCTGCGCCTGGATCTCGGTCACGGCCAGCGCCCGGTCGCCCATGACAGCCACCGTCAGTTCGCGGCCCGGGATGTATTCCTCGACCATCGCGGTGGGGCCGAAGCGCCAGCCGCGCGCGATCTCGGCCCGGCGGTTGTCGCCGCCGCGCAGGATCTCGACACCCACGGAGGAGCCTTCGTTCAACGGCTTCACCACGTAGGGCAGCGGCAGCGGGTCGTGGTGTTCCAGCGCCGCCACGTCCATCACCATCCCGGCGGCGACCGGCAGCCCGGCGGCGGCGAACACCGCCTTGGCCGCCTGCTTGTCCATCGCCAGCGCGGAGGCGCGGACGCCGGAGTGGGTGTAGGGGATGTTCAGCCAGTCCAGCACGCCCTGGATGGCGCCGTCCTCGCCATAGCGGCCGTGCAGGGCGTTGAACACGGCGTGCGGTGCCGGGTCCAGCGCGCGCAGCACGGCGTGCAGGTCGTCGCCCACCAGCACCGGCACCACGTCGAACCCGGCCTCCTTCAGCGCGAGGATGACCTGGCGGCCGCTGGCGAGGCTGACCTCACGCTCGGCGGACATGCCGCCGTACAGGACTGCGACGCGCTTCATGTGGTCCTCCAGGGCGTGTTACCGGGAATGCCCAGCCGCTTGATCTCCCAGTCGAGCGTCACGCCCGAGGCGGCATGGACCCGGCGGCGCAGCTCCTCGCCCAGTCCCTCCAGGTCCGCCGCGGTGGCCGCCCCGGTGTTGAGCAGGAAATTGCAGTGCTTCTCGCTCACCTGTGCGCCGCCGCGCACCAGGCCGCGGCCATCGGCGGCGTCGATCAGCTCCCAGGCCTTCTGACCCTCCGGGTTGCGGAAGGTGCTGCCGCCCGTGCGGGCGCGCACCGGCTGCGTCGCTTCCCGGCTGGTGCGGATCGCGGCCATGCGCGCGGCGATGCTGGCGGCGTCGCCCGGTTGGGCGCGGAACCGCGCGCGGGTGACGACGGCGCCCGGCGGCAGGCTGGCGTGGCGATAGCGGAAGGCGAGGGCGGAAACCGGCAGCCGCACCAGCTCGCCGGAGCGGGTGACGACCTCGGCCCAGTCCAGGCAGGTGGCGACATCGCCGCCATAGGCGCCGGCGTTCATCGCCACCGCGCCACCCACGGAACCGGGGATGCCGGAGAGGAACTCCAACCCCGCCAGCCCGGCCGCCGCGGCGTGTTCCGCCACGGTCGCGTCCAGGCAGGCGGCGCCGGCGACGATGCCGTCCGCGTCCACCACGATGTCGCTGAAGCCGCGGGCCAGGCGCAGCACCACGCCGGCGATGCCGCCGTCGCGGATGATGAGGTTGCTGGCGGCGCCGAGCGTGGCGACCGGGATTTCCAGCGGCAGGGCGGCGAGGAACTGCGCCAGGTCCGCGGCGCTGGCGGGGCGCACCAGGGCCTCGGCCGGGCCGCCGACGCGGAACCAGGTGGTGGGGCCCAGCGGCGCATCGGCCTGCACGCGGCCCTTGAGCGGCGGCAGGCTGTCGGCCAGATGCGGCATCGCGAGTGCGGCGCTCACGAGGCGCGCCGGGTGGTGCTGGCCTGCAGCGCCGCCAGCTGTTCCGGCAATGCCCCGGCCCATTGCGTGATGTTGCCGGCGCCCAGGCAGATGACGAAGTCGCCGGGCTTGGCGATGGCGTGCACCATCTCCGCCAGGTGCTCGGGCCCCGGCAGCGGCACCACGCTGCGATGGCCGCTGGCGCGCAGGCCATCCACCAGCGCATCGCGGTTGATGCCGGGGATCGGCGTCTCGCCTGCGGCATAGATGTCGGCGACGATCACGGTGCCGGCGTCGTTCATGCAGGTGCAGAACTCGGTGAACAGCGACTCGAGGCGGGAATAGCGGTGCGGCTGCACCACGGCGATCACGTCGCGCGCGCCGGCCTGGCGGGCGGCCTTCAGCACCGCGGCGATCTCCACGGGGTGGTGGCCGTAATCGTCGATCACGGTGATGCCGTTGGTTTCGCCGGTCTTGGTGAAGCGCCGCTTCACGCCCTTGAACCCGGCGAAGGCCGTGCGCAGCGTGGCGTCGCTCACATCCATCTCGATGCCCACGGCGATGGCGGCCAGGGCGTTCTGCACGTTGTGGTTGCCCAGCATGGGCAGGCGGAACGGACCCATGCGCCGGGTCACGTTGCGGGCACGGTCGGTCACGGCGACCTCGAAGGTGGCGCCAAGCTTGTCCATCACCAGGCGCTCGGCCCGCACGTCCGCCTGGGGCGAGAAGCCGTAGGTGATGATGCGGCGGTCGGACAGGCGCGGGATCATCATCTGCACGCCGGGGTGGTCGATGCACAGCACCGCGAAGCCGTAGAACGGCACGTTGCCGACGAACTGGTCGTAGCCGGCCACCATCGCCTCGGCGGTGCCCCAGTGGTCCAGGTGCTCCGGGTCGATGTTGGTGACGATGGCGATGGTGGCGGGCAGGCGCAGGAAGCTGCCGTCGCTCTCATCGGCCTCCACCACCATCCACTCGCCTTCGCCCAGCCGGGTGTTGGAGCCATAGGCGTTGATGATTCCGCCGTTGATGACGGTGGGGTCGAGGCCTGCCGCCTCCAGCACCGCGGCCACCAGGCTGGTGGTCGTGGTCTTGCCATGGGTGCCGCCCACCGCGATGGACCAGCGCAGCCGCATCAGCTCCGCCAGCATCTCGGCCCGGCGCACCACCGGGATCAGGCGCGCGCGGGCGGCCAGCACCTCGGGGTTGTCGGCGCGCACGGCGGTGGAGGTCACCACCACCTGCGCGTTGGCCACGAAGCTGCCGTCATGCCCGATCGCCACCGGGATGCCGGCATCGCGCAGGCGGCGCACGTTCGGCCCGTCGCTGATGTCGCTGCCCTGCACGGCATAGCCGAGCGTGTGCAGCACCTCCGCGATGCCGGACATGCCGATGCCGCCGATGCCGACGAAGTGGATGGTGCCGATGCCGAGCGGGAGCGCCCTCATTTCGGTGTTCCCTGTGAAGCGATGGGTAGAGCGGTGGTTTCGACCAGGTCTGCCAGACGCCGCGCCGCATCGGCGATGCCGTGCTGGGCGATGGCATGGGCGCCGGCGCTCAGCATGTCCGGGCAGTCGAGGCGGTGCGCCAGGATGTCGGCCAGGGCGGCAGGCGAATGGGCCAACTCGCCCTGCTCCAGCACCCCGGCATCGATGGCGACGGCATTGTGCCGCTGGTGGCTGTCCGTGGAGGGCAGCGGCACCAGCAGCGCCGGGCGGCCGACCACGGCGAGCTCCGCCACCGTGCTGGCGCCGGCGCGGGCGATGACGAAATGCGCCTCGGCCAGGCGGCGGGGCATCTCTTCCAGGAACGGCGCGAGTTCCGCCGGCACGCCGGCCTGGGCATAGGCGGCGCGCACGCCCTCCAGGTCCTCGGCCCGGCATTGCTGCGTCACCACGAGGCGGCGGCGCAGATCGGCCGGCAGCAGGGCGATGGCGGCGGGCACGGCCTGGCTCAGCACGCGGGCACCCAGGCTGCCGCCGGTCACCAGCAGATGGATGGGGCCGCCGGGCTCGGGCGGGTGATATTCGCCGCCGTGCAGGGCGGCGATGCCGGCGCGGATCGGGATGCCGGTGAGGGTCGCGGGCGTGCGCGGCGGCACGCGCAGGGTGCGGGCCATGCTGAGCGCGATGTGGTCGGCGAAGCGCGCGAGGCTGCGGTTGGCCTGGCCCAGCACGGCGTTGCCCTCATGCAGGATCACCCGGGGCCGGTGCCGCAGCAGGCGCGCGGCCAGCACGGGCGGCACGCTGGGGTAGCCGCCGAAGCCGATCACCACCCGGGCGTTCAGCCGGGCCATGATGCCGCGCGCCTGCAACGTGCCGCTGGCCAGCGCGAGCGCCCCGCGCATCGCCTTGCCCGCGCCACGCCCGACGATGCCGGCGCCCGCCAGCACATGCGCGTCCGGCCCGGCGAACACCGGCGAGTCCTGGCCGCCGCTGCGCCCGTCCGTCATCAGCACCACGCGGTGGCCGCGGGCGGACAGCTCCGCGCCCAGCGCCTCGGCCGGGATGAAGTGGCCGCCGGTGCCGCCCGCCGCGATCACCAGCGTGTGGCGGGGGGCGGAGTGGCGCGGTTCGGCCTCGGGCCGGGAGGAGACGGCATTCATTGGATGGTCTCGGCTTCGAGGCGGGTGCGGCGCCGGGTCAGCGCCAGGAGCATGCCGATGCCGAGCGCCACCGCGAGCACGGAGGAGCCGCCGTAGGAGACGAAGGGCAGCGTCATGCCCTTGGTGGGGATCAGGTGCAGGGTGCTGGCCATGTTGACGAAGCTCTGCAGCCCGAAGCTGGTGACGAGGCCGGTGGCGGCCAGCACGATGAACAGGTCCTGCTCGCCCAGCAGCCGGATCAGCCCGCGCAGCACGATGAAGCCGAACAGGCCGAGCACCAGCAGGCAGATGACCAGGCCGAACTCCTCGCCCATCACGGCATAGACGAAGTCCGCATGGGCGTCGGGCAGCAGGTCCTTCACGCGGCCCTCGCCGGGGCCGCGGCCCAGCAGGCCGCCATTGCCGAAGGCTTCCAGGGACATGTTGACCTGGAAGTTGTCGCCGGCCGCCGGGTCCAGGAAGCGGGTGACACGGCTGCGGACGTGCGGGAAGAAGGTGTAGGCGCCGAACGCGCCGACGCCGAGCAGCCCGGCGGCCCCGCCGACCAGCACCAGGTTCAGCCCACCGACGAACAGCTGCACGAAGAACACGGCGCCGACCACGGCGAGCATCCCCATGTCCGGCTGGGACTTCAGCAGCAGCGCGATCAGCAGGAACACGCCCAGCGCCACGGAGCGGCCGGGGAAGCGGCGGGCGCGGGCACCCTCGCTGAGCAGCCAGGCGGTGACGACCGCGAAGCATGGCTTGAGGAACTCGCTGGGCTGGATGGTCATGCCGGGCACCGAGATCCAGCGGCGGGCGCCCTTGATCTCGACGCCATGCACCAGTGTCACGGCGGTGAGCAGGATCGCCATGAGGCAGCCCGCCAGCGCCAGCCGCCGCACCCCGCGCGGGCTGAGCAGCGAGACGGCGACGACGATGCTGCCGGCCAGCGCCAGGAACACCACCTGCTTGGCGATGAAGATGTCACGCGACTGATGGATGCGCTCCGCCACCGCGGGGGAGGCGGCGAGCATCATGATGTAGCCGAACCCGATCAGCGCCGTGACGGCGAACAGGGTCCAGCGGTCGACGGTCCACCACCAGCGGCCCAGCACGGAGGTGTCGGCACGGGACAGGGCGCGCATCAGGCGGTCCTCCGCAGCTTCTCGGCGCGCACCAGGTCGCGGAAGCGGTCGCCGCGCTGGTCGAACCCGGTGAACTGGTCCCAGCTGGCGCAGGCCGGGGAGAGCAGCACCGTGGTGGCGCCCAGCGGCCCGGCCATGGCGCGCGCGGCCTCGACCGCATGTTCCAGCGTGCCGCACATCGTATGGGGCTGGCCGGCGGCGGCCAGGGTGAGGGCGAGCGCCGGGGCGTCGCGCCCGATCAGCAGCGTATGGACCAGGTGCGGGAACAGCGGCACCAGCGGCTCGATGCCGCCCTCCTTCGCCGTGCCGCCGGCGATCCAGATGATGCGGTCGTAGCAGGCCAGGGCGCGGGCGGCGGCATCGGCGTTGGTGGCCTTGCTGTCGTTGATCCAGGCCACGCCATCGGCCTCCGCCACCAGTTGCTGGCGGTGCGGCAGGCCGGGGTAGCTCATCAGCCCGGTGACGATGGCGGCGTCCGGCAGGCCGAGCGCACGGCCCATGGCGACGGCGGCGGCGGCGTTCTGCGCGTTGTGCGGGCCGGGCAGGGTGGGGGCATCGGCCATCGGCAGGATCGGCCCGGCGGCATCCCGCAGCAGGCCGGCCTCGCACCAGATGTCGGCGGGCTGCGCACCGGACACGGTGGTGACGCGCGGCCCCGCGGTTTCGGCCACCAGCGCCAGGGTCTCGGCGTCATCCAGGCCCAGCACGGCGAGGTCCGCGGCGGTCTGGCGGTCGAAGACGTGCCGCTTGGCCGCGATGTAGCCGGCCATGTCGCCGTGGCGGTCGATGTGGTCGGGACCGAGGTTCAGCAGCGCGGCGACATCGAAGCGCAGGGTCTGCAGCCGTTCCAGCATGTAGGACGACATCTCCAGCACATAGACGCCGGCATCGCCCAGCGGCGGGAGGGCCAGGGAGGCGGTGCCGAGGTTGCCGCCCGCCGCGTTCGGCACGCCGGCGGTGGTGAGGATGTGGGCCAGCAGCGCCGTGGTCGTGCTCTTGCCGTTGGTGCCGGTGATGCCGACGAAGCGGGCCTTGCTGCCGCGGGCGCGCACCGCCTGGAACAGCAGCTCGGCATCGGACAGGATCGGGATGCCGGCCGCCTGCGCCGCCAGCGCCGCCGGGTGCGGCTGCGGCAGGCGGTGCGGGATGCCGGGGCTGAGCACGAGGGCGTCGAAGCCGGTGAGCCCACGCGCCGGGTCGTGCGCCGGGAAGGGGGCGCGGCGCGGGCGGCGGCATCGTCGTCCCATACGGCGACGGCGGCGCCCAGGCCCAGCAGCGCCTCGGCCGCCGGCAGCCCGTTGCGGCCCAGGCCGACGACGATATAGCGGCGGCCGTGGAACACGCCCCTCATCGGATCTTCCCCATCACCGGATCTTCCCCATCACCGGATCTTCAACGTGGCCAGCCCGACGAGGGCGAGGATCATCGAGACGATCCAGAAGCGGATGACGATGGTGGGTTCGGACCAGCCCTTCTTCTCGTAGTGGTGGTGCAGCGGCGCCATCAGGAACACCCGGCGGCCGGTGCGCTTGAACCAGAACACCTGGATGATGACCGACACGGTCTCCACCACGAACAGCCCGCCGACGATGGCCAGCACGATCTCATGCTTGGTCGCGACCGCCACCGCCCCCAGGGCGCCGCCCAGCGCCAGGCTGCCGGTGTCGCCCATGAACACCGCGGCCGGCGGGGCGTTGAACCACAGGAAGCCGAGGCCGGCGCCGACCAGGGCCGCGAGGAACACACCCAGCTCGCCCACGCCTGCCACCGGATGCAACTGCAGGTAGTCGGCGAACACCCGGTTGCCGACCAGGTAGGAGATCAGCGCGAACACCCCGGCGGCGATGATGGTCGGCACGATCGCCAGGCCGTCCAGCCCGTCGGTGAGGTTCACCGCGTTGCTGGCGCCGATCATCACCACCATGCCCACCAGCGGGAAGGCGAAGCCGAACGGGATCAGCACCTCCTTGAACACCGGGATGGTGAGGCCGGTGCTGAGCGGCCCGCGCGTCAGCATCACCAGCACGGTGGCGCAGGCGAGGCCCATGATGAACTGGAACAGCAGCTTGGTGCGGCCCGAGACGCCCCGGGTGTTGCGGCGCGACAGCTTCAGGTAGTCGTCGACGAACCCGATGGCGCCATAGCCCAGCGTCAGCAGCAGCACGGCCCAGACATAGCCGTTGCGCAGGTCCGTCCACAGCAGGGTGCTGATGGTGAGCGAGAGCAGGATCAGCACGCCGCCCATGGTGGGGGTGCCTTTCTTCTCGACCACGTGGCGGGCCGGGCCATCCGCGCGGATGGGCTGGCCGCCGCGCTGCACGGAGCGGAGCCAGCGGATGACCACGGGGCCCAGCACCAGGCTGAGGATCAGCGCGGTGAGGCAGGCGGCGCCGGCGCGGAAGGTGATGTAGCGGAACAGGTTGGCGACCGTGAACTGGTCGGCCAGGCCGCGGGCGAGGCTGAATAGCACTAGGCAGCTCCTGCGGACGGCTGGGCGTCCGGATGTTCGATGGCCTGGACGACCAGGCGCATGCGGCTGCCGAGGCTGCCTTTGACGAGGATCGTGTCACCGGCCCGCATCCGGGCGGCGACCAGCGGCGCGAGGGTGGCGGAGTCGGGCGCATGGACACCCCGCTGCGCCGCCGGGATGGCGTCGAACAGGGCGCGGGTGAAGGGGCCGCAGGCATGCACCAGGTCCGCCGCCTGCATCACCGGTCCGGCCAGGCCGAGATGCTCGGCCGCGGCGAAGTCGCCAAGCTCCAGCATGTCGCCCAGCACCGCCACCCGGCGCCGGCCCGGCAGCCCGCCCAGCACGGCCAGCGCGGCACGGACGGAGGCGGCATTGGCGTTGTAGCTCTCGTCCAGCAGCAGCACCTGGCCGCCATGGATGCGCCGCTGCTGCCCGCGCCCGGCCATGGGCGCGAAGCCGCCGAGCGCCTCCGCGGCCGCCGCGGGGTCCAGCGTCAGGGCGGCGCAGGCGGCGAGGGCGGCGGCGGCGTTGGCGGCCATGTGGCGGCCCGGCGCGTCGATCCAGCACGCCAGCCCGTGTCCGCCGATCTCGGCCCGCAGCGTAATGCCGCCTTCGTGCGGTTTGGCGGCGAGGATGCGCAGGTCGCTGCCCGGTGCCTCGCCGAAGCCGATCGTGCGGCCGGCGTGGTGCGCCTGCAGGCGGGCGCGATAGGGCGAGTCGGCGGGCAGCACCGCGGCACCGCCGGACTGCAGGGCATCGAGCAGGCTGGCCTTCTCGTCGGCGATGGCTTCCATGCTGCCCAGGCGCCCGATATGGGCGGCGGCGATGGTGGTGATGACGGCGACGTGCGGCGCCACCATGCGGGCCAGCGGCAGGGTCTCGCCCGCGGTGTTCATGCCGATCTCGCACACGCAGAACGCCGCCGTGGCCGGAAGACGCGCGAGGGTAATGGGCACGCCCCAATGGTTGTTGTAGCTGGCCTCCGCCGCATGGGTGCTGCCGAAGGCGCCGAGCGCCTGGCGCAGCATCTCCTTGGTGGTGGTCTTGCCCACGCTGCCGGTGACGGCGACCATGCGGCCGCGGAACCGGGCCCGGCCGGCATGGCCCAAGCCGTGCAGCGCCGCCAGCGTGTCCGCCACCAGCAGGGCCGGGGCGTGCTGCGGCAGGCCGTCGAGCCGGTTCACCAGAACCCCGGCGGCGCCCTGCGCCAGCGCCCGGGCGGCGTGGGCGTGGCCGTCACTCTCGCCGTGCAGCGCCACGAACAGGTCGCCGGGGCGCAGGGTGCGGGTGTCGATGCTGATACCGCTCGCCTCGAACGGCACCGCCATGGTGCCACCCGTGGCGCGCTGCATGGCGTCGGCGGTCCAGAGCGCGGTCATGCCGCGACTGCCAGGCGGCGGATGGTGTCGGCGTCGTCGAACGGCACCGTCACGCCCGCGGTGGTCTGGCCGCTCTCGTGCCCCTTCCCGGCCACGACGAGCCCGTCGCCCGGGCGCAGCATGGCCAGGGCAGCGCCGATGGCGGCGGCGCGGTCGCCGATCTCCTGCGCGGCGGGGCAGGCGGCGCGGATGGCGGCGCGGATCAGGGCCGGGTCCTCGCTGCGGGGGTTGTCGTCGGTGACGATGGCCGTGTCTGCCAGGCGCGCGGCGACGGCGCCCATCAGCGGGCGCTTGCCGGTGTCGCGGTCGCCGCCGGCCCCGAACACCAGCAGCAGCCGGCCCGTGGTGTGTGGGCGCAGGCCGAGCAGCAGCCGTTCCAGCGCGTCCGGCGTGTGGGCGTAGTCCACATAGGCGGCGGCGCCGTTCACGGTGGCCGCCAGCTCCATCCGCCCGCGCACGCCGACCAGGTGCGGCAGGTGCTGCAGCGGGTCGTCCACCCCGATCGCCCCGGCCAGGCCGGCGGCGAGCAGCGCATTGTCCACCTGGAAGCGGCCCGGCACCGGCAGCTCGATCGTGCGGCCGGACTCCAGCACCAGCGTCTGCCCCCCGGCATGCGGCGTCACCTGCACCAGGCGGATGGCATCACCGCCCTCACCGACCAGCGACAGCAGCAGGCCACGGCGCCGGGCGATGGCGCGCACGGCATCCAGCGTCTCGGCATCCAGCGTGGTGCTGACCACGGCTTTGCCGCCCCCGGGCAGCAGCTCCGCGAACAGGCGCAGCTTGGCGGTGCGGTAGGCGTCCAGCGTGCCGTGGTAATCCAGGTGGTCGCGCGTCAGGTTGGTGAAGCCGGCGGCGGCCAGCGTCACGCCATCCAGGCGGAACTGGTCCAGCCCGTGCGAGGAGGCCTCCAGCGCCGCCGCCTGCACGCCGTCGCGCGCCAGGGCGGCCAGCGTCTCGGCCAGGGCGACGGGGTCGGGCGTGGTGAGGCCGGGCTGCCCGGCGCCATCCGGCCCGATCACGCCCAGCGTGCCGATGCTGGCGGCGCGGCGCCCGGCCAGGCCCAGGATCTGGCGCAGGAAATCCGCGGTGCTGGTCTTGCCGTTGGTGCCGGTGATGGCGACCACGGCGGCGGGCTGCGGCCCGGCCTGCCGTGCGGCCAGCCGGGCCAGGGCGCGGCGGGGCTCGGCATCCAGGATCAACGGCCGGGCCGGGACACCCTCGGGCCAGGCCGTGCCCAGCGGCGCCAGCACGGCGGCGGCGCCACGCTGCACGGCGTCGGCGATGAAGGCGCGGCCATCCATGCGGCTGCCGGGCAGGGCGGCGTACAACATGCCGGGGCGCACCTGGCGGCTGTCCGCCGTCATGCCAGCGAGGCCGGGCGGCAGGGCCGGCATGGCCGGCGCTGCGATGTTCAGGGCGCGCAGCATGTCAGCGAGCGGTGCTGGCGGGTTCAAGGTTCGCCTCACGGTGCCGCAAGCCGTCGCGCGCCGGGGCCGGGGCCGCTGCCGGGGCAGGGGCGGCCGGTGCCGGGATGCGGGCCACCGGGGCGTCGCGGTAGCCGGCGGGGCGGCCGGGCTGCAACGGCATGTTCAGGGTGGCCTGGGTCGCCGCGGCCGTCGTCGTCTCGGGCATCAGCCCCAGCATCGGCCCGATGCGCGCGATGACCCGGCCGGCGCCCGGGGCCGAAACCGCGCCCGCCGTGGAGTAGCCGCCCGTCGAGGCGTTGCCCTTGGGCTCGTCCAGCATGAAGTACACCGCGTATCTCGGTGCGTTCATCGGGAACACGGCCATGAAGGCGCTGACGTTGCTGTGCTTCTTGTAGCCGTGCGCCGTGGTCTTCTCCGCCGTGCCGGTCTTGCCGCCCACGAAGAAGCCCGGCACGTCCGCGGGCTTGCCGTAGCCGTCCGTGACCACGAGGCGCATCAGCTTGCGCATGGTGTCGCTGGTCGATTGCTGCATCACGCGGGTGCCCTCGCGCGGGGCCATGCCGGGTTCGGGGGCCAGCAGGGTGGGGCGCAGCACGATGCCGCCATTGGCAATGGCGGCGGTGCCGCGCACGACATGCAGCGGGCTGACGGCGATGCCGTGGCCGAAGCCCACCGTCATGGTGGCGATCTCTTTCCAGTTCTCCGCCTTCTGCACGATCGGCTGACCCTGCTCCGGCAACTCGATGCCGACGCGGGTGAACATGCCCATCGCCTGCAGCCAGCTGCGCTGCCGCTCCGCCCCCATCTGCTGGGCCATGTGCGCCGCGCCGAGGTTCGAGGAATAGACGAGCACTTCCGGGAAGGACAGGGAGCGGTGCTTGCCCTGGAAGTCCTGGATGGTGAAGCGGCCGATCTTGATGTCGTGCCCGGCGTCGTAGCTGCTCCACAGGTGGCCCACGCCGCTGTCGAGCGACATGGCGCCGGTCTGCAGCTTGAAGGTGCTGCCGGGCTCGTACATGCCGGTGACGGCGCGGTTGAACCGCTCGTCGTTGGTGGCCTGGCCCGGCTTGTTGGCATCGAAGTCCGGCAGCGACACCATGGCGATCACCTCGCCCGTGCGCACGTCCATGACGATGCCGCAGGCGCCGATGGCCTGGAACTCCGCCATGGACCTGCTCAGCTCGTCGCGCACCGCGGCCTGCACCCGCACATCCAGGCTGAGGCGCAGCGGCTCCGGGTCGTCACGCAGCCGCTGGTCGAAGAAGCGCTCCACCCCGGCCACGCCCTTGGCATCCACGTCCACCGCGCCCACAACGTGCGCCGCGACCCGGCCCTGCGGATACCGCCGGCGCTCGGTCTGCTGGAAGTACACGCCGGGGATGCCGAGGTTGTTCACCTCCAGCTGCTCGCGCGGGGTGATGTTGCGGGCCAGGTAGACGAACTGCTTGGCGCTGGCGAGGCGGCTCTTCACCACCTCGAGGTCCAGGCGTGGGATGACCCGCTTCAGCTTCTGGGCGGCCTCCGCCGTGTCCATCATCTCCTTCGGGTTCGCATACAGCCCGGCGGTCGGCAGGCTCAGCGCCAGGATCTCGCCGTTGCGGTCCACGATGCTGGCGCGGGTGTGCGGGCCCGGCTCCCGGGTGGCGGAGGCGCTGGAGGGGGTGGGTTCGGGCCTGCCGGTGGCGGGGTCGGTGGCAGTGGCCTCGGGCGCCGGGTCGGGCAGGCGGGCGAGACGCTCCTTGCGCGGCTGCATCGGCACGATGACGGTGGCGCCGGCCAGCTTCACCACCACGGCGGCGAACAGCAGCGCGAACCCGCTGGCGGCCACCAGCAGGCGCGGACGGGTCTTCTCCACCACGGCCCGGCGCGCCAAGTCCGGCGCAGTGACGCGAACAACCTGCGCCTGGGCCAGGCGGCTGCGGGGGCCGCCCGGCGGTGGAGCGTCGGCGCTGGGCGCGATGGGTGGAAGCTGGGTCAAGTGCGGTCCTGCGCCGGCCCGGCGGTCAGCGCGACGCGGCGCCGTAGGGGACGGGTGCCGGCAGGGCCGGGCGTGCGCCGGCCACGGCACCCCCCAGGGCGCTGCCGCCATAGGCCGAGCCACCGTAGATGGCGGCCGGTGCGCTGCTGGCCATGGCCGGCTGCACGCTGGCATAGGCGGGCGCATAGGCCGGCTGCACCGCGGCCTGCTGGACCGTCGCATGCTGCGGCGGTGCCGTGTTGGCGCGGGCGGTGCGGGCGACGGATTCACCGATGCTGGTGCCGGGTCCGGCGGGGCGGGTGGTCAGGCCCTGGATGCGCGCCGGGGCGGGCGGCACCGGCGCGGCCATGGGGCTGGCCGAAACCGACATGATGGGCGCCGTGAAGCGCGGCGGCGGGGTCGGCATGCTGGGCGCCGCCGCCGCATGCGGCGCTGGGCTGACAGCGGCCGCCATGGGCGGAGACGGCAGCGGCGCCTGTTGCGAAGCTTGGGTCGCCACAACCACCGGGCGGGACCGTGGGGTGGACGGCACGCTGCTGGGCGGCAGCGGCAAGGCGGCCAGCTGCACCGGCGCAGCCTGAACCGGCGCCGCCACGAGGGCGGGCGCGGGAGCGGCACGCGATGCGCTCGACGTCGCGCTCGACGTTGTGCTCTGGGGCAGAGGCGCCGTCGCCGCGGCAAGGCGGGTCGGCGTGGCCGGCCTGGCGATCGCGGCGATCGGCACCGTCTCGGCCGGCGCCTCCTCCGCCGGCATCACGGCCCGGCTCTGCGGCAGCGGGGCGGGCAGGCGGTTGCCCAGGTCCGCCATGGCGGCGAACTGGGTCGGCGCCAGCGTGTGCAGCGCCAGATGCTGCTGCGTCAGCTCGGCCAGGCGCTCGGGCTCGTTCAGCAGCGCCCACTCGCCCTTCAGCATCCCGATGCGCTCGCGCGCCTGGTCCGTGAGCTTCAGCGTGCGCGAGATCTCACGGTCCAGCATCTGCGACCGGTGCTTGGTCTGATACAGGTACAGGCCGGAGCCTGCGGCCATGAGCATGCATACGCAGGTGAAGGGCTTGATCATGCGAATTGATCTTCCGGGGAAAACGTGTCGGGCTGAAGGCGGGTGCCGTCGGGCCCGGGCAGCCGGGCCAGGGCGCGCAGCCGGGCGCTGCGGGCGCGGGGGTTGGCGCGGGTCTCGCCCTCGGTCGGGCGGCCGGCGCCACGGGCGATCAGCCGGAAACCGGCGGCCGGGCGCGGGCGCATGCCGCTGGGGTCGTGGCGCGAGGGGCCGGGGGCGTGGCCCGCGGCATCGTGCATGAAGCGCTTCACCAGCCGGTCTTCCAGCGAATGGAACGACACCACCACCAGCCGGCCCCCGGGGGCAAGCAGGGACGCGGCGGCAGCCAAGGCGCGCTCGATCTCGCCCAGCTCGTCATTCACCCGGATGCGCAGCGCCTGGAAGCTGCGGGTCGCGGGATGGATGCCGGACCTGTCGGGCGGCACCACGCCGCGGATGATGCCGGCCAGCTGCTGCGTGGTCTCGACCGGCGCCGTGGCGCGCGCGGCCACGATGGCGCGGGCGATGCGCCGCGACAGCCGCTCCTCACCGAACTGATAGAGCGTGTCCGCCAGCTCATCCTCCGGCAGGCTACGCACCAGGTCGGCCGCGGTGGGGCCGGAGGCTGCCATCCGCATGTCCAGCGGCCCGTCCACGCGGAAGCTGAAGCCGCGCTCGGCCTCGTCGATCTGGAACGACGAGACGCCGAGATCGAGCACGATCCCGTCCAGCGCCGCCACCTGGTGGGTGCCGAGCAGGTCCAGCATGTCGCCGAAGCGGCCCTCGACCAGGTGCAGGCGGCCGGGGAAGCGGGCGGCGAGGGCGGCGCCGCGGGCGATGGCGGCCGGGTCACGGTCGATGGCCCAGAGGGTGCAGTCGGCGGCGGCCAGGATGGCGGCCGCATAGCCGCCGCCGCCGAAGGTGCCATCGAGATAGACGGCCCCGGCGCGCGGCTCCAGCGCGGCGAGCACCTCGTTCAGCATGACCGGGACGTGGCTCAATTCACCGTCCCCCGGCCCGGCAGCGTCAGGCCGCGGCTGCGGGCCCGCTCGCGTGCCGCCGCGGTGCGGCGTGCGGCGGCCTCGGGCTCCCAGATCTGGAACAGCCGGCCCAGGCCCATGAACACGATGGTGTCGGTCAGCCCGGCATGCTGCACCAGCGACTCGGGCAGGATGATGCGGCCATCCTTGTCGGCCTCCACCGGATAGGCGTCGGCATACAGCGCGGTGGTCAGGTCGTCCTGGTCGTCGCTGAACATGTCCATCCGGTCCACCGGAGCCGCCAGCGCGTCGAACACGTCGGCCGGCCAGGCCTCGATACAGGCGTGCTGGTGGGATGGCCGCAGCACCAGTGCGGCGGAGGCGCCGGCCACGCCGTTGCGCAGCGCGGCGCGGAAGGCGGAAGGGACGGAGGTGCGGTTCTTGGCATCGAGCCTGGTCTGGTGTGTCCCGAGGAACTGGCTCATCGCGCTCTGTCCTCTCTCACAAATCCAGTGCCCGGCCGGCGGCGAGCGCGCTTCGATGGTGTGCCCAAACGATTGCGCTGGGTATTCATGGGGTAACATGGGTAAAGATGGTTCGTCAAAGGGATTGGCTGGGTTGTCTTCGCTGCAACCGTTGCAGGGGCGTGAAGAATCAACAGCTTACAAGGCGATTCTAACATCACGCCGCCGTGATGCAAAACCGTCACACTATTCCTGTTTCGTTCTGAGTACGGACCGGAGGGTTGCGGATCTGTGATTCGCACCCATGCGGATTGATGTCAGACGGCCTGTAAGCCGGGTTCTGTCCACCCCTTGCGGGATGGGACGGCCATTCCTCTGGGACACGCCTTGCAGCGTGCCTCGCGCGACCAACCCGGGTGACAGGGCGAAAACGCCCCTGCGTCACGGCGGGCGGGTTGCCCCATGCCGCCGCCGCTGGCCACCCCTATTCGGTCTTGCTCCCGGTGGGGTTTACCCTGCCACCCCCGTCGCCGGGGGCGCGGTGCGCTCTTACCGCACCGTTTCACCCTTGCCCTCCGCACCGCTGGGGTGAGTTGAAGGGAGGTTTGTTTTCTGTGGCACTTTCCCTGGGGTCGCCCCCGCCGGCCGTTAGCCGGCACCGTGTTTCCGTGGAGCCCGGACTTTCCTCCACCCACCCGCCGCGAGGCGAAGCGGGCAGCGGCCGTCCAGCCGTCTGACACCGGGGTGATGCGCCCTGGGGTGCGGGTCCGTCAAGCGATGGCGGCGAGTACCGCGGCGATCCGTGCCCGAGTCGAGGGGTCCGCCACCCCGGTGATCGCCTCCGGCCGCCAGTGCCGCTGGAAGGCGCGCAGCGTGGTGCCGAGGTCCGGGATGGGATAGCCGATCCTGGTCAGCGCCGCCGCCACGGCTTCGGGTTGGGTGGGCTCGGGGTCCGGACCCGGCCAGAGCCCGATGCCGTCCCGTGCCAGGCCCGGCCAGTCGAACAGCTCGCCCGGGTCCTCCTTGCGGTCCGGCGCCACGTCGCTGTGGCCCACCACGTTGCGCGGCGGGATGGGGTGGCGGCCGAGGATCGCCAGGCACAGGCGGCGCACCGCCTCCATCTGGGCGGTGGGGAAGGGCCGGTATCCCCATTGGTGGCCGGGGTTGACGATCTCGATGCCGATCGAGCGGTTGTTCAGCCACTCATGCCCGCGCCAGGCGGAGATGCCGGCATGCCAGGCGCGCCGGGTTTCCGGCACCAGGTGCCACACGGCGCCACTCTCCTCGATCACATAGTGGGAGGAGACGCGGGCCGCCGGGTCCCGCAGGCGGTCGATGGCGGCCTGGCCGGACTGCATGCCGGTGTAGTGCAGCACCAGCGTGTCGATCGGCGTGCCGTCCGGGCGGTCGTCCTGGTTCGGGCTCGGCGCCTCGTGGATCATAGGCCCCGGTCCCGCTTGATGCGGTCCCAGGCGGCGTTGATGCGGGCCACCCTGTCGCCGGCGCGCGCCACCAGGTCGGGCGAGACGCCCTGCGCCGTCAGCCGGTCCGGGTGGCTTTCGCGCACCTGGCGCAGCCAGGCGGCGCGCATGCTCTCCGCCGTCGCGTCCTTGGAGACGCCCAGCACGGCGTAGGCGTCGGCGGCGGCCTGGCCGGGTTCGGGCCGGGCTGCGGCACCGCGGGCCTGGTCCCATGCCAAATGGTCCAGCCCGAACAGGTGATGGATCTGCCGCAGCATCTCGTGCTCCGCCACCACGATGCCGCGGTCCGCGCGGGCGATGTTGAACAGCGCGGTGAGCACGTCCTCCAGCAGCGACTTGTTGTCCGCGAAGGCCCGGCCCAGCTCCGCCGCATAGGTCTCGTAGCCTTCCGGGCTCTCCCGCGCCTCATCGAACACGCGGCCGATGTCGCGCACCGACTCGGGCGGGATGCGGAACTGGCGCTTGAAGGCATCCACCTCGGCCCGGTTCACCGCCCCGTCGCACTTGGCGAGCTTGGCGGACAGCACCACCACGGCCAGCGCGAACAGTTGGTCCCGCTGCCCCAGCGAGGCGGCCAGCCGGGCCGGGCCGAAGGCGTCGGCGCCGAGCAGATGCCGCAGGTCGAGCTTCGGCAGCCCGCCATCGGCCGCATGCCCCATGGCCGCTCCCACCATCGCGCCCAGCGGCCCGCCCAGCACGAATCCGGCGACGCCGCCCAGCAACTTGCCCCAATAGCTCATACCCGCCACCCTATAGGCGTTCGTTCGCGGCTGGAACTGCCGTATCTGGACCCGCCGAACCTGATCGGCCCGGCATCGCGCCGGACGCATGGAGCATCGTCAGCGCCCGATGAGACACCGGAGTTGCCACAAGGCCGGATTGATGCGGCCGTTCCCGCCATGACCCGGTCCCGGACTGCGCTGGCGGCGCTGGCGGCCGTGCTGGTGCTGCTGGTCGCGGGCGTCTGGCTGGTGCCGGGGCTGCTGGACTGGAACCGGTATCGGGACACCATCACCGCCATCGCCTCGGCGCGGATGGGGCGGACCGTGCACATCGGCGGCGGCATCACCCTGCACCTGCTGCCGCAGCCGATCCTGACGGCGGCCGATGTCACCGTCGATGATGACGGGGACGGGATCACCATGCGCGCGCGGGCGCTGCGGCTTCGGGTGGCATTGGGTGCGCTGCTGTCCGGCACCGTGGATGCGCGGGAACTGACCTTGCAGGGTGCCGATCTGCGGTTGCCCTGGCCGCCCCCGGCCGTCGCCCTGGCCCGGCCGCCCCCCGCCTGGATCAGCGGATTGCGGGCGCAGGTCGAGGATGGGCGGCTGCAGATGGGCGGCATGGCGTTCACCGGCATCGATGCGACGCTCTCGACCGATCTGGAGACCGGCACGCTGTCGGCGGCCGGGGTGGGGCATTCGGGCGCGCAGAGCTGGCAGTTCACGGCAAGGCTCGCGCGGGTGGCGCATGACGGGGCGGCCGGGCTGGACCTCAGCCTGGATGGGCAAGGCAAGCTGCAGGACACCGGCGGCACCTTCTCCGGGCAGATCGGCGCGAACGGCACGATCACCGGCCGGGTCGCCGGTCGGGGGCCCGACCTGTCGCAGCTGATGCCCGCCCCGGCCCTGCCATGGCGTGGCGACGGCCGGCTGAGTGCCGCGGCCGGGCTGGCGGTGGCGGACGAGCTGGCATTGGAGATCGGCGGTGCCCCGGCGCGGGGGGCGGTGGCGCTGCGGGTGCTGCCGGAGGTGCGGCTCGACCTCGCCATCGCGGCCGGGCGGCTCGACCTCGATGCCTGGCTGCCGGCGCTGCTCCGGCGCGACCCGGCGGTGCAGCCCAGCCTGTCGACGGTGCTGCCCACCGGCATCGATCTCTCGGCCGAGGCTGCCACCTGGGCTGGCGGCACGCTGCGCCAGGTGCGCGCGGCCATCGACCTCACGCCAGCGGACGTGGCGTTGCGGGAGGTTTCCGCCATACTGCCGGGCAATGCGACGGTGGCGCTGTCGGGTCAGATGTCGGGCGCGGTGCGGCAATTTGCCGGGTCGGCAAGGCTGGCTGCGCCCGATTTGCGCACCACCCTGCGGTGGATGCAGGCGGTGCTGCCCGGGCTGGCCCCCGCGAGCATCACGACCTGGCCGACCCCGGTGCTGCGCACCGCCGAACTCTCGGCCACCATCGTCGCTGGCGGTGGCGCCGTGGACCTCACGGATCTGCGCGGCGTGATCGACGGGACACGGATCTCGGGCACCGCTTCGGTGCGCGGCGGGGTGCGGCCGCGGGTGAATGGTGCGCTGGTGCTGGACCGGCTGGCGGTCGATGACTGGATCACGGGCGACGCGCGGCCCACCACCTGGTCCGGGCTGGAAAGCGACCTGGCCCGGCTGCGGACGATGGACGCCGATCTCAAGCTCCAGGTGGCCCATGCCAGCTGGGGCAGCGTGCCGCTCGGCGCCTCCGTGTTGGAGGTGCAGACCGAGGCCAGCCGCGTGGTGGTGCGCCGGTTGGAGTCGCAGCCGCTCGGCATGACGCTGGCGGTGTCGGGGCAGGTCGGCAATGGCAGCCGGGTCACGGATGGCCGGGTGGAGCTGTCGGCGACCGATCTGGGCGTGCTGCGGGCCGTGCCCGGCCTGGTGCCGCGCCTGGTGCCCACGGCGTTGGCACCCTTGCTGCGCGGGCAGGGCACGATCACGGTGCAGATGGCCGGACCGCCGGACGCTTTGGCCACGCGGCTGTCGCTGGACGCCTCCGACCTGCGGATCGAGGCGCAGCCGCTGTTGAACCTGGTTGCGGGGCGCGCGGCCGGCGCGGTGACGGTGCATCATCCGGGGGCGCCGCGCCTGCTGGAGACATTGGGCCTGAGCGGTGCGGCGGCCTGGCTTGGCGATGGCTCCTTCTCGCTGGTGGGCCAGATGGCCGTCGTGCCCGGCAGGCTGGAGCTGGAGGGGGCGACGCTGGCCGCCGGCTCTGCCCGGGCGACGGGCCGGGTGGCACTGGAATCCGGGCGGCTCACCGGCCAGATCGCGGCGGAGACGCTGCCCCTGCCGCTGGTGTATGTGCGCTCACCGGATCCGCTGCCGGTCAGCTGGCTTCGCGGATGGCAGGCCGCGCTGCGGCTGGAGGCGGCGCAGGTGCTCGTTGGACAGATACCGGTGCTGCAGACCGCGGCCACCGATGTGTCGCTGGAGGATGGCCGCCTGCAGCTGGCCCGGCTGACCGGGCGACTCGCGGGCGGCACCGTGACGGGCGATGCGTCGTTCGACTCCAGTGCGGAACCACCGCGCCTCACCCTGCGCGGACAGGCGTCCCAACTCGCGGTGCCGAGTGCCGTGATGGACACGCCGCTCGATCTGCTGGCCGGCCAACTGGATGTGACGCTGGACCTTTCGGCCACCGGCCACAGCCCGGCGGCCCTGCTGGCGACCCTTGCGGGAACCGGCACGCTTCGGGCCCGCGATGCGTTGGTGCAGGGCTTCGACCTCGCCGCGGCCGGTGCCGCGCTGATGCTGCCCACCCCGGCCGAGGTGCTGGCAGCCGCCCGCACCGCGCTGCTGGCGGGAACCACGCCGATCACGCAGGGCGATACCCGGCTGAGCATGGAGCGCGGCGTGCTGACGCTGGCGGGCACGTTGGCGAGCGAAGCCGGGCAAGGCACGCTGGCCGGCAGCGTGGACCTGCGCGGCGGCGGCCAGGATCTGCGGCTGGCGCTCACGCCGGCCTTGGCCGGGTCACCTGCCGGCTCACCCGTTCTGGGCCTGCGGGTGACGGGTCCCTTCGACCGGGCGGTGCGGACGCCAGAGCTTGCGGGGCTGGCCCGGTGGCTGGCGGACCGGCCATCGCCTGCCGCACCCTAGCTGACGGGGCTCGAATCCAGCACCGTGTAGACGAGGCTCACGATCTGCGAGGCGGTGTCGGGGTAGCCTGCCCGGTCCGCGTCCTGCGCCAGGGTGATCAGGCGGTCGGCGATCATCAGCGGGCTGATCCGACCTGATAGGCCGGGCCGCCCTGGGAACGGCAGCGCGAAGACGGGGCGGGAGTGGGCGGGCCAGACATGGGCAACGGTGGCGGCCATGGGATTTTCTCCTGGTGTCACGGTGTTCTTCACCGCACCGGATCATCACCCCGAAACTGTTGCCCATTCGTTAACGCCAGCACACGAAGTTTGGAGGCAAGCGGTTCCGTCGGCACCCGCCCGGCATCCGTGCTCGCCACCAGGGCGCCCAGCACCTGGCCGCGCGCCTGCGCCAGCGTGGTCAGCGCCGCCCAGAACTCGGGTTCCAGCGCCACGCTGGTGCGGTGGCCGGAGAGGCTGAAGCTGCGCTTGACCAGCATGACGCAAGACCTGTGGCGGTCAGTTGGGGCGATAGGTGAGGATCGTGAAGCTGTCGGGGTGATACAGGGCGGGCGGCACCTTGCCGTCTGCGGGCGTGGCCGGCTGGGTGAAGCTGGCGGTGACGCTGAACAGGCGCTGGGTCGCCGGGTCGATGGCGATGACGCGGGCCATGGGGCGGGTGGCGATGGTCTCGACCAGGGCATAGTCGTTGGGCGCGTTCTGCCGGATCACGCTCATGGTGCCGTCGATGCCGTTGGCGGTGACGATCAGGTGCCGTTGCAGGTCCAGGGCGATGCCGTCCACGCCGCGGCCGATGGGAATGGTGGCGACAACGCCGGCCGCCGGGTCGAGTGCCACGAACACCGGTTTGTCGCCGCGGCAGGCGATCAGCACGCGCCTGGCCGCCGCGTCCCATTCCGTGGCGACGGGCTGGGTGCAGTCACCGAGTTTCCAGGTCTTCTGCTGGCTGAGGTCCTTGGGGTCGAGCTGCACCAGCAGGCTGCGGTCGCGCATGGTGGCGTAGATGGCGCCGCCCTCGCCGACCGCCGGCATGTCCATCGTCTTGCTGTTGAACTCCGTGCGCGACAGCACCTGCCCGCTCGCAGCGTCCAGCGTGACCCACACGGTCTTCTCGGCGCGGGTGGTGGTGATCATGTGCACCCGTTTCAGGGTGGGTTCGTAGAGGCCGTCCTTCAGCTCGCCCGCGTCCAGCCCGGTGCGGGCGATGGGCTTCAGCGTGGCGAGGTCCAGCGTCAGCACCGCGCCGTCCGCCATGGCGACATAGGCCCGGTTGAACTCCGGCACCAGCACGGTGCCGTTGGCGCCCTTGCTGTTCTCCACCGTCTGCGCCTTGCGGGTTTTGGTGTCCCAGACCAGCAGGCCGTCGTTGCGCCGGGCCACGAACAGGCGGTTGGTGGCGGGGTCGAGGGTGATGTCGTTCCAGCCGGTGTCCGAGCTGGGGATGGTCTCGGCGCTTTCGGCGAACCAGGCCGGGCCTTGGGCCTGGGCTTGGGTCTGGGCCCGGGCCGGAACGGCAAGCAGAAGCAACGGGAGGGCGAGCAGGAGACGGCGCATGCGGAGTTCCTCGGTTATACAGACACTTGCGCGGTATCGTGTTCAGAGCAAGGCGCGACGTGCGGTTCAGTCGAGGGTGGCGCCGGGCCTGGTCATGTCGGCCGGGACCACCCAGCGGTCGAACTCCTCGCCCGCGACGAAGCCCAGCCGGGTGGCGGCGTCGCGCAGGGTGATGTTCTCGGCCAGCGCGGTCTTGCCGATCTTCACCGCTTTGTCGTAGCCGATATGCGGGTTGAGCGCCGTGACCAGCATGAGCGACCGGGCCAGGTTGTCGGCGATGTGCGCGTGGTTCGGCTCCAGCTTGTCCACCATGTTGTGGGCGAAGCTGGTGGCGGCGTCGGCCAGCAGCGTGGTGGATTGCAGCACGTTGTGGATGATCAGCGGCTTGAACACGTTGAGCTCCAGGAAGCTCTGCGCCGCGCCGATGGTGATGGCGACGTGGTTGCCCATCACCTGGGCGCACACCATGGTCAGCGCCTCGGACTGGGTGGGGTTGGTCTTGCCCGGCATGATCGAGCTGCTGAGCCCGTCCGCCGGGATCACCAGCTCCGACAGGCCGGAGCGCGGGCCGGAGCCGAGCAGGCGCACGTCGTTGCCCAGCTTGTTCAGTGCCGTCGCCAGCACGTTCAGCACGCCGGACAGCTCCACGAAGGCGTCATGCGCGCCCATGCCCTCGAACTTGTTGGGGTTGGGCGTGAAGGACAGGCCGGTCAGCGCCGCCATGCGCTCGCAGAACGCGGTGTCGAAGTCGATGTGGCGGTTCAGCCCGGTGCCCACGGCGGTGCCGCCCTGCGGCAGGCTGAGCAGCCGGGGCATGGCGTCGTGCAGCCGGGCCTGGCCCAGCTCGACCTGCCGGGCCCAGGCGGCGCATTCCTGGCCGAGGGTCACGGGCACCGCGTCCATCATATGGGTGCGGCCCACCTTCACGATGCCGTCCCATTCGCGGGCGCGGGCCTCCAGGCTGGCCTGCAGCGTGGCGAGCGCCGGCAACAGGCGGTGCTGCACCGCCTCCGCCGCCGCCACGTGCATCACGGTCGGGAAGCTGTCGTTGCTGCTCTGGCCGCGGTTGACGTGATCGTTCGGGTGCACCGGGGTGCGGCTGCCGCGCGGCTGGCCCAGCATCTCGTTGGCGCGGTTCGAGATCACCTCGTTGGCGTTCATGTTGGTCTGGGTGCCGGACCCGGTCTGCCACACCGGCAGCGGGAACTCCGCATCGTGCCGCCCGGCGGCGATCTCCGCCGCCGCCGCCGCGATGGGCCCGGCAATTTCCGGGGGCAGTTCCCCCAGGGCCTGGTTCGCCTCGGCGCTCGCCTGCTTCTGCAACCCCTGCGCGCGGATCAGCAGCGGCGGGAAGTGCTCGGTGCCGATCTGGAACAGGCGGCGGGCGCGCTCCGTCTGCGGGCCCCAATAGCGGTCCGCGTCGATCTCGATGGTGCCCAGGCTGTCGGTTTCGGTGCGGGTCATGCTGTCTCTCCGGGAGTGAGGCGCGCCATGGCCCAGGCGGCGGCCTCGGCGACGACGGGGTTGGGGTCGGTGGCAAGGCGCCGGGCGGCGGAGCGCAGGGCCGGGTCGCCGGAATTGCCGATGGCGGTCAGCACGTTGCGGACGAAGCGGTCGCGCCCGATGCGCTTCACCGGGCCGCCGGCGAACAGGGTGCGGAACCCGGCATCGTCCAGCGCCGCCAGTTCCGCCAGGCGCGGCGCCCGCAACTCGTCGCGCGCCGCCAGCTTGGGGTGCGCCGTGGCCGCGCGGGCGAAGCGGTTCCAGGGGCATACCGCCAGGCAATCGTCGCAGCCATAGATGCGGTTGCCCATCAGCGGCCGCAGCTCCAGCGGGATCGGGCCGGCATGTTCGATGGTGAGATAGGAGATGCAGCGGGTCGCATCCAGCCGGTAGGGGGCGGGGAAAGCGGCGGTGGGGCAGGCGGCCAGGCACCGGGTGCAGCTGCCGCAATGGTCGGTCTCGGGGGTGGGGTCGAACATCAGCGTGGTCATGACCTCGCCCAGCAGCAGCCAGGAGCCGTGGGTGCGGGAGACCAGGTTGGTGTGCTTGCCCTGCCAGCCCAGCCCGGCCTGCTGCGCGAGCGGCTTCTCCATGACGGGGGCGGTGTCGACGAACACCTTCACGGCCGGGCCATAGCGGCTGACGATGAAGGCGGCCAGGTGCTTGAGCATGCCCTTGATGACGTCGTGATAGTCGCGGCTGCGGGCATAGACGGAGATGCCGCCGCGGTCCGGCCGGGCGTGCACCGCCAGCGGGTCGTCGTCCGGGGCATAGGAGAGGCCGAGGCAGATCACGCTGCGCGCCTCGGGCCACAGCGCCTGCGGGTGGGCGCGCTGCTCGGTGCGCTCCGCCATCCAGGCCATCTCGCCATGCTGCCCGGCGGCGAGGAAGGCGCCCAGGCGCTGGCGGGCCTCGGGGCCGAGATGGGCCGGGGCGAAGCCGACGGCATGGAAGCCCAGCGCCAGGGCCTTGGCGCGGATGGCGGCCTTCACGTCCTGCCTGGTCTCCCGCATGGTGGCGGGCATGAGAGCGATCCTGTTGCTGCTGCTGTTATCCGCCTGCGCCGGCGAGCCGGGCGAGTGCCGGCTGGAGCCGTTGGCGACCCTGCCGGTGTCGCTGCTGCGCAAGGTGCCCGTGGTGACCGCCGAGATCAATGGGCACAAGGCGACCCTGGTGATCGACACCGGGTCCGACGTCACGGTGCTGAACCGCGATGCGGCCCGGCGGTTCGGCCTGCCGGAGGGGACGGCGGCCCGGGACGTGCGGGGTGCCGGCGGTGCCGCCTCCGTCACGCAGAGCCGCATCGGGCGGTTGGCGCTGGGCGGGATCACGGTGCAGAACCAGCGGGCACTGCTGTCGGACTCGCCGGGGCCGCCGTATGACGGGCTGCTGGGGCTGGATGTGCTGAGCGCCTATGAGCTGGACCTGGATGTGCCGCATGGGCAGGCGGTGTTCTACCGGGCCCGGCCCTGCGCCACGGCGGTGCCGGGCTGGGCGGCGCCCACGGTGCGCTTGCCGGCGCAGATGCAGGCCAGTTCCGGCCACCTGTTCGTGCCGGTGGTGATCGACGGGGAGCCGTTGCGCGGCATGCTGGACAGCGGCGCCTCCGTCTCGGCGATGTCGGTGCAGACGGCGGAGGACCTGCGGATCAACCAGCAGCGGCTGCGGCAGCTGCCGGGGGCGCGGGGACAATCGGTGAACCCCGGCGGCGTGCTGGTGCGGACGCAGAGGTTCCGGACGATGCTGGTGGGCACGGACACGCTGCAGCAGCCGGTGCTGGCGATCATCGACCTGCCGCCCTTCGCCGGGGACCTGCTGGTCGGGTCGGACTACCTGGCGACGCGGCGGGTGTGGTTCTCGTTCCTGCTGGGCGCGGTGTTCGTGCAGGGGTCGGGCCCTTAGGCCCGGTCCCCGTCGGACTTCAGGTGCGGAGTAGGGCGGGTCTCGATCCGCCCTTGGCATGTTATGCTACCCACGCCCGCGGTAGGTGGGCACGCCCTGGTCGGGCACCCAGAGGGCAGGGGGCGGTGCGCCGGTTTGCCAGAACACGTCGATGGGGATGCCGCCCCGGGGATACCAGTAGGCGCCGATGCGGAGCCAGCGCGGCGCCAGCAGCGCGATCACGCGGTTGGCGATCAGCATGGTGCAGCTCTCATGGAAGGCGCCATGGTTGCGGAAGGAGCCGAGGAACAGCTTGAGCGACTTGCTCTCCACCAGCCAGTCGCCGGGCACATAATCCAGCACGATGTGCGCGAAATCCGGCTGCGCCGTCATCGGGCACAGGCTGGTGAACTCGGGGGCGGTGAAGCGCACCAGGTAGTCCTGCGCCGGGTTCGGGTTGGGGATGCGCTCCAGCAGGGCGGCCTCGGGGCTTTCCGGCAGGGGGGTGGGGGTGCCGAGCTGCATCAGGACCATCCGGCCCGGACGGCGGCGATGTGCGGCGCCAGCCGGTGCTCGATGATCGCGGCGCGCATGCCCTGCATCAGGGACTGGTAATAGGTGAGGTTGTGTGCGGTCAGCAGCATGGGCCCCAGCATCTCGTTGGCGCGGAACAGGTGGTGCAGGTAGGCACGGCTGTGCCGGGTGCAAGCGGTGCAGGGGCAGCCGGGATCGAGCGGCGCCGGGTCGGCCGCGTGGCGGGCGTTCTTCATGTTCAGGATGCCGCCGCTGGTGAAGGCGCGGGCGGTGCGGCCGGCGCGGGTGGGCATCACGCAGTCGAACATGTCGATCCCGCGGGACACGGCGCCCAGCAGGTCATCGGGGGTGCCGACGCCCATCAGGTAGCGCGGGTGGCTGCCCGGCAGCAGCGGCACGGTGCAGTCCAGCACGCCGAACATCGCCGCCTGGCCCTCGCCCACCGCCAGGCCGCCCACGGCATAGCCCTCGAACCCGGTCTCCAGCAGCGCCGCCACGCTGCGCGCCCGCATCTCGGGGATGGTGCCGCCCTGCACGATGCCGAACTGCGCATAGCCCGGCCGGGCCACGAAGGCGGCGCGGGAGCGGGCGGCCCAGCGCATGGACAGCTCCATGCTGGACCGCACCTGGTCCTCGGTGGCCGGGTGCGGCGTGCATTCGTCCAGCACCATGGTGATGGTGGCGTCCAGCTTGTGCTGGATTTCGGTGGCGCTCTCGGGCGTCAGGCGGTGCCTGCTGCCGTCCAGGTGGGAGCGGAAGGTGACGCCGCCTTCATCCATGGTGCGGAGCCCCGAGAGCGACATGACCTGGAAGCCGCCGCTATCGGTGAGGATGGGGCCGGGCCAGTCCATGAAGCGGTGCAGGCCGCCCAATGCCTCGACCCGGTCGGCGCCGGGGCGGAGCATCAGGTGATAGGTGTTGCCCAGCACGATGCCGGCGCCGGTGGCGCGCACCTGGTCCGCGGTCATGGCCTTCACCGTGCCGGCGGTGCCGACGGGCATGAACACCGGGGTTGGGATGGGGCCATGCGCGGTGTGCAGGGTGCCGGCGCGGGCCGGGCCGTCGGTGGCTTCGGTGGTGTGGCGGAACGTCATGCACGTTCCAGCAGGCTGGAATCGCCGTAGCTGTAGAAGCGGTATCCGCCGGCGAGGGCGTGGGCGTAGGCGGCGCGCATCCGCTCCGTGCCGGCGAAGGCGCAGACCAGCATGAACAGCGTGGAACGCGGCAGGTGGAAGTTGGTGAGCAGGGCCTGCGCGGTGCGGAAGCGGTGGCCGGGCTTGAGGAAGATGCTGGTGTCGCCGTCGAAGGCCTGCACGCGGCCCTGCTCGTCCACCGCGGATTCCAGCAGGCGCAGCGCGGTGGTGCCGACGGCGACGATGCGCCGGGCCGCGTTGATGGCGTCGGCGGCCGCGGCCGTGATGCGGCCGCGCTCCGGGTACATGCGGTGCCCGGCGATGCTGTCGGCGCGCATGGGCAGGAAGGTGCCGGCGCCGACATGCAGCGTGACGCTGACGCGCGGGATGCCGGCGGCGTCGAGGGCTGACAGCAAGGCGGGGGTGAAGTGCAGCGCCGCGGTGGGGGCGGCGACGGCGCCATCATGGCGGGCGAACACCGTCTGGTAGTCGCTGGCATCGGCGGCGGTCGGGCCTTCGGGGCGGTCGATATAGGGCGGCAGCGCGAGGGCGCCGGCGCGGGGCAGGGCGTCGGCGAATGCGTCGTTGAAGCGCAGCTGCACGCCGCCGTCCTCGTCGCGCGCCACCACCTCGGCCAGCAGGTCGGCGGCGCCGTCGAAGGTCAGGGTGTCACCGGGGCGCAGGCGGCGGGCGTTGCGGGCCAGGGCGTGCCAGGTGCCGTCGGCGCGGGGCTGGTCGAGGGTGATGCCGATGCGCGCCGCGCCACGCCGGGCCGCGAGCCGGGCGGGGATGACGCGGGTGTCGTTGACCACCAGCACGTCGCCGGGGCGGAGCAGGGTGGGGAGGTCGCGCACGACATGGTCCGACAGGCCGGGACCGACGTGCAGCAGGCGCGCGGAGTCCCGCGGCCGGGCCGGGGTGTGGGCGATGGCTTCGGGCGGAAGGGGAAAGTCGTAGGCGGCGACGTCCTGCGGGTGGGTCATGCCGGGGCGGGCGTGACCCGGCGCAGCCACTGGATGACAGGCACGCTGACCAGCACCGCCCAGGCCTTGCCGACCACCTGGCCCAGCAGGAACTGCTGGCTGTGGAACGCGAGCTGCAGGAACACCAGGCTGTCGATGACGATGCCGCCCAGCGAGGACAGCACCACGGCCAGCACCAGGTGCCGCCGCTGCAACGGAGTGTAGATGGCGAAATCCGTGAGCTCGCTGAGCAGGAAGGCGCCGGCCGAGGCCACCACCAGCGCCGCCGGGGCGATCAGCGCCGAGAGGGCGGTGCCGACGAACACGGCGCCCAGCGCCCAGCCGGCGCCGAGCTGCCGCTGCACCACGTCCCGCAGCACCAGGGCGATTCCGACGGTCAGCACGCCCGAGGGCGCCATGAGCCCAGGCGCCACCGGCACCAGGCAGACCCCTTCGGCCGTGCACACCGTGCCGACATGGGAGATCAGGTAGTTGGCGCCGGGGATGCAGGCCAGGAACAGCACCAGGGCGGCCCAGCCGAGCGCCCGGCCGCTGCCCGGTTGCGCGGCGTGTCCGCCGTTCATCGATCCAGGTAGCTCGCGATCTCGATCAGGTTGCCATCGGGATCCCGGCAATACACGGACTGCATGGAGCCCAGCGCGCCCTGGCGGGACACCGGTCCGGTGAGGATGGTGATGCCGCATTCCCGCAGGTGATCCACCACATGCTCCGGCCCCAGCGCCGTGGTGAAGCAGAGGTCGGCGGCACCCGGGGCCGTGGCGGTGGAGGTGATCCAGGCCTTGCCGTCGCTGTCATGCGGCCGCAGGTTCAGCTTCTGGCCGCCGAACTTCAGCGCGGTGCGGCGGTCGGGGCCGAACTCCTCGCGCTCCATGCCCAGCACGCGCTGATACCAGCTGGCGGCCAGCTCGACATTGCTGCAGTTGATGACGACGTGATCGAGGCGATCGACCGTGAACCTCATCGTTCGGCTCCCACCTTCTCCAGGCCATCGTAGAAGTCGTTGCCCTTGTCATCGACCACGATGAAGGCCGGGAAGTCCTCGACCTCGATCTTCCACACGGCTTCCATGCCCAGCTCCGGGTATTCCAGCACCTCGACCTTGCGGATGCAGTCCTGCGCCAGGCGGGCGGCCGGGCCGCCGACGCTGCCGAGATAGAAGCCGCCATAGGCCTTGCAGGCGTCCCGCACCGCCTTGGAGCGGTTGCCCTTGGCCAGCATCACGAAGCTGCCGCCGGCGCGCTGGAACTCCGCCACGTAGCTGTCCATGCGCCCGGCGGTAGTAGGGCCGAAGCTGCCGGTGGCCATGCCCTCCGGCGTCTTGGCGGGCCCGGCGTAGTACACGGGATGGTCCTTGATGTACTGCGGCAGGCCCTCACCGCGGTCCAGCCGCTCCTTCAGCTTGGCGTGGGCGATGTCGCGCGCCACCACGATGGTGCCGTTCAGCGACACGCGCGTCTTGACCGGGAAGGCCGAGAGGGTGCGGCGGATGGCCTCCATCGGCTGGTTCAGGTCGATGCGCACCACGTCACCGCCCAGCGTGTCGTCGGTGGTGTCCGGCAGGTAGTGCGACGGGTCGGTCTCCAGCTGCTCCAGGAACACGCCCTCGGGGGTGATCTTGGCCAGGATCTGCCGGTCCGCCGAGCAGGAGACGCCGATGCCGACGGGCAGGCTGGCGCCATGCCGGGGCAGCCGGATCACGCGCACGTCGTGGCAGAAATACTTGCCGCCGAACTGCGCGCCGATGCCGGAGGTGCGGGTGAGTTCGAGCACCTGCTGCTCCATCTCCAGGTCGCGGAAGGCGTGGCCGGCGGCGCTGCCCTGGGTCGGCAGGGTGTCCAGATACTTGGTGGAGGCGAGCTTCACGGTCTTGAGGCACAGCTCGGCCGAGGTGCCGCCGATCACGATGGAGAGGTGATAGGGCGGACAGGCGGCGGTGCCGAGCGTGCGGATGCGGGTATCGAGGTAGTCCAGCAGCTTGCCGGGGTTCAGGATCGCCCGGGTCTCCTGGAACAGGTAGCTCTTGTTGGCGGAGCCGCCGCCCTTGGCGATGAACATCAGGTTCATCTCGTCGGCATGGTGGTCGCCCGGGGCGGCGGCGATGTCGAACTGCACCGGCAGGTTGTTGCCGGTGTTGACCTCGTCGAACATGGAGAGCGGCGCCATCTGCGAGTAGCGCAGGTTGGTCTCGGTGTAGGTGCGGTGCACGCCGTAGCTCAGCGCCTCCTCCTCGTCGCCTTCCACCCAGACGCGCTGGCCCTTCTTGCCGAACACCAGGGCGGTGCCGGTGTCCTGGCACATGGGCAGCACGCCGCCGGCCGAGATGTTGGCGTTCTTGAGGAGATCGAGCGCCACGAAGCGGTCGTTGGCGGAGGCTTCGGGATCATCGAGGATCTTGCGCAGCTGGGCCAGGTGGGCGGGGCGCAGCAGGTGGCTGACGTCGTGGAACGCCTGGAACGCCAGCTCGCTCAGCGCCGCGGGCTTGATGCGCAGCACGGTCCGGCCGTCGCAGGTGCTGGTGCTGACGCCCGGGATGTCCAGCTTCTTCCACGGCGTGCCGCGGTCGCCCAGCGGGAACATCGGGGAATACAGGAAGTTGTCGGGCCGGGACTGGCGCTCAGCAACGGGCTGGGGAAACACGGGATCGTTCATGGCTCAATCCTTCGGCGTGCGCTTGCGGAACGCGTCCAGGCTGACGACCTGGGGCGTCTCGCCGGGGGCTTCGGGCTCGGGCTCCGGCTTGTCCGCCGGGTCGGGCGCGGCGCGGGTCTCGGCGGCCGGGTCGGCGGCCTCGTCGTTGGCGGCCTCGTCGCCGGCGGGGCGGAAGCGCAGGCCGAACTGCACGTGCGGGTCGGCGAAGGCGGTCACGGCCTTGAACGGCACGTGCAGCGTGGTGGGGATGCCGCCGAAGCTGAGGCCGATGCTGAACCAGAAGCCCGGCTCATCCACCTGCAGGTCCCAGAACTGGTGCTGCAGCACGATGGTCATCTCGTGCGGATACTGCGCGAGCAGCCGCTGCGGCACCACCACGCCGGGCAGGTCCGTGCGGAAGCTGATGTAGAAGTGGTGGTCGCCGGGCATGCCCTCCGCGCCGACATGGGCCAGGGCGCGCACCACGACGTGCCGCAGGGCCTCCTCGGTCCAGGAATCATAGGGCAGCAGGCTGTCGGGCCGCGCGGGTGGGGCGCCGTTCTCGTCGTCTTCCATGGCGCACCCTTACCGTGTCGCAGGCGGGATGGGAACGGGGCTGCGTGCGCGGCATGGAACATGCGAGGATGGCGGCGGTCACATGGAGGGCAGGATGCAGCGACGCGGGTTCATGGCAGGTGGGATTGCGGCGGCAGCGGCCGGCTTGGCGGCCCCGAACCTGGCCCGGGGGGCCGATGCGCGCGTGCTGCGCTTCGTCCCGCAATCCGACCTTGCGGTGCTGGACCCGGTCTGGACCACCGCCTACCAGACCCGCGACCACGGCTTCATGGTGTTCGACACCCTGTTCGGCCAGGACGCGGAGTTCAGGCCGCAGCTGCAGATGCTGGAGGCCGCGGATACCGAGGCCGCCGGCCTGGTCTGGCGCCTGCGCCTGCGCCCCGGCCTGCTGTTCCACGACGGCACCCCGGTGCTGGCGCGGGACTGCGTGGCCAGCATCCGCCGCTGGGGCAGCCGAGACGGCTTCGGCCAGGCGCTGCTGGCCGCGACCGACGACCTCTCCGCCGCCGATGACCGCACCATCATCTTCCGCCTGAAGCACCCCTTCCCGCTGCTGCCGGACGCGCTGGGCAAGACCTCGCCCTCCATGTGCGCCATCATGCCCCAGCGCCTGGCGCAGACCGACGCCTTCAAGCAGGTGACGGAGGTGGTCGGCAGCGGCCCGTTCCGGTTCCTGGCCGATGAGCGGGTGCCCGGCGACCGCGTGGTCTATGCGCGGTTCGAGCAGTATGTGCCGCGGGCGGAGGGCACGCCGTCCCGCACCGCCGGGCCGAAGCGGGTGCTGTTCGACCGTGTGGAGTGGAAGGTGATCCAGGACGCCGCCACCGCCGGCGCCGCGCTGCAGCGGGGCGAGGTGGACTGGTGGCTGGCCGCAAACCCCGACCTGCTGGCGCGGCTGCGGGCCGATGCGCGGCTCTCGGTGCGGACGCAGGACCCGGCCGGCATCATCGCCACCATGCGCTTCAACCAGCTGCAGGCGCCGTTCAACAACCCGGCCTTGCGCCGGGCCATCCTGGGTGCGGTGGACCAGGCGGAATACATGCAGGCGGTCTCGGGCCCGGACCGTTCGCTGTGGGCCGATGGCGTCGGGTATTTCTGCCCGAACACGCCGCTGGCGAGCAGCGCCGGGATGACGGCGCTGACCGGCCCGCGCGACCTCTCCGCCAGCAGGCGGCTGATCGAGCAGAGCGGCTACAGGGGGGAGCGGGTGGCGCTGATGATGCCCACCGACATCCCGAGCGTGAACGCCCTGGCGGAAGTGACGGCGGACCTGTTCCGCAAGCTGGGACTCAACCTCGACGGCCAGACCATGGACTGGGGCACCGCGGTGCAGCGGCGCACCAACATGGAGGCGCCGGACAAGGGCGGCTGGAGCGTGTTCCAGACCAGCTGGTCCGGCACCGACCAGCTGACGCCCGCCACCAACATCTTCCTGCGCGGCAACGGCCGGGCCGCGGCACCGGGCTGGCCGGAGGCGCCGCGGATCGAGGCGTTGCGCAACGCCTGGTTCCTCGCGCCGGATCTCGCGGCGCAGAAGAGCCTGGCGGAGCAGATCCAGGTGCAGGCGTTCCAGGAGGTGCCGTATGTGCCGCTGGGCCAGCAGTTCCAGCAATCGGCATATCAGGCGGGGCTGAAGGGCGTGCTGCCGGGGCTGCCGGTGTTCTGGAACATCGAGCGGGGGTAAATCGTCGTGCCCACGTCGACGTTAGTTCAACCTTATCGCCGAAGGATTGTGCGGATTCCGACTTACGACAGTCTCATGCTGCCGTTGCTTAAGCTCACAGCCAGCAAGACATGGTTGACGGCACCTCGTTGCCTGTTGCAAATACACTCCAGCTTACGCAGAAGAGCGCTCACAGCTGATTCCAAGTGGGAGCACGACAGTCATCAGTAGCCGCGTTGGGCGAAAACCTATCTGAGCAGGCTTGATTGAGCAACCAAACGCGGTTACGTGCAGATCACACAGCAAGCAAGTCCTCGCGACGGATCCCGGCCACATAAGATCTGCTGCAAAGATTTGCTGAATTCCGTGAAACTCCGCGGCAGGGAGGCGACGACCGGGCTGGAAAGCGTGGTCGATGATCCATCGGCCGTGAGTGGCTGTCCATTGGGAAACGTCGCAGACCGGAGGAGCAGATTTCCTTTGCGTCGCGATCACTTTGAAGCTCTTCGCGACGGCTGCTGGCAAGGATTCTGGAGGGCACGCCAACGTTCTTCGAAAGGCTCATTGTCGATCTTTTGCTAAGCATGGGCTACGGCGGGTCGAGAGCGGATGCGGGGGAGCAACTTGGCGGGACAGGCGACGGAGGTGTCGATGGCCTTATTCGAGAGGACCAACTTGGACTGGTCGTATCTACCTTCAGGCGCGCTACAATGCAACGAGCTTGGTCGGGAGCGAAGCCGTTCAAGCGTTTATGGGTGCCCTACTTGGCAAAGGTGCGCAAAAAGGTTGCTGAAGCATCGACATTTACTAAAAGCAAAGTGGCTGTGGTTCGAGCCTGACGGTGTGACCAGGCCGGTTGTTGCGGCGTTCCGGTGGTTTGCTTGTTGTGGAGCAGCCGTCGCCTGAAGATCGTGCGTTGGTTGGAGATTACGGGGCTGGCCTGGCGCTGACGGACGACCAGACTGTTGCAGCCACTGGTCCCGTTTCAAGCCCGGAGGCCGCCCGCGCACGATCAAATGCGTATGCGGACAGCCTGTTCTACCTGCTCGCACCGGCTGCCAATGGCGACGTTCCTGCCGTGGACGACCGTGTATGCTACTTCCGTGCCTTCCTGGACGATGGGAGTCCATGCGCCATCACCTCGTGGTCATGCTCCGTTGCAGCCGGGAGCCAAGCCCCACAGGTGATCGACAGCCAAAGCGTGAAGACCATAGACGCGGCCAAGAAAGTGGCGCAAGCGGCACATCGCCGTGGACACGCAAGGGCTGCTTGGGCGTCGTCGTGCTTGTCCAGGACGCGGACGGCATGGCTACCTGCTCAGGCGCGTCAAGCCGCTGTATTGCGGCTGCGTGCCGTGTTCGACGGCGGCTACCTGCCGGCAATCCTGGCTTGCTTCCTGCTCGGGCTCGTCCTGCTGATCATCAGCCGCCACGCGCAAAAGGCTTTGTGCGACCGACGCCGATAGGTGGTGGAACACGTTCGCGGCTCGGACGCTGGCCGGCGTCAAAAGACTACGAGCGCCTGCCGGGTGGCGACCCTCTGATCCGATGCTCAGCGCCGTCAGACCAAACCGTCTGCGTGCCCGCCCCGTGATTTTAAAACGGGCTTTACCAGCGCTGCAGGTCGCGAGTCAATCTGCCCATGCGCTTGGTGCTAATTGACGCAATGAGATTGATGGTGCGCTTTGGCTCCGTTCGAACGGCACGGTTGAGATCAAACGTGTCGTGACTATTTTGAAAAGTTGATCTCGAAGAGTAGGGGGCTTCTGTTGCCCGGTGCCCCCCGAACCGCGCGTGTCACTGCTTACGCAGCGATCGCAAGTGCTTCATGATTGTCATTGGCACTTGTAGTGATGACCCGATAACGGCGGTATCATGCCGAGCAGCAAAAAGGCTTTTCAGTACCCGTCGATCCTAATTCACCCCCGTAGCGCCAAAGCCGCGCGAGTGGTGGAGGTGCGGAGGTGCTGCCCCTCCGGTCCGAAACACCTATTCTCCAATCGTCTACCGCCATAGTCACCGAAGTGACCCCATCAAGATAGGCGATCTCCCATCGCCAAGCAAGCCTGTCGCGGCCGCCGAAGTGGTGCTACCCAGCCGCCATGGCCCTGACCGCAGAACAACTCGCCGAGATCGCCGCGCACCGTGACGGCACCGCTGCCACCCGCCGGGCCACCGTGCCGGCGCTGGAGGCCATGCTGTATGAGGCGCAGCCCGTGCTCGACCACGGCTTCGTCCGCGTGATCGACTACATGGGCGATGACGGCGCCGTGGTGCAGGCGGCGCGCGTCAGCTATGGCCGCGGCACCCGCAAGGTGAGCGAGGATGCCGGGCTGATCCGTTACCTGATGCGGCACCGGCACTCCACGCCGTTCGAGATGTGCGAGATCAAGTACCACGTGAAGCTGCCCATCTTCGTGGCCCGGCAATGGATCCGCCACCGCATGGCCAACGTCAACGAGTACTCGGCCCGCTACTCCATCATGGACCGCGAGTTCTACATCCCCGCGCCCGAGAACCTGGCTGCACAGAGCAGCATGAACCGGCAGGGCCGCGGCGACGTGCTGCAGGGGCAGGAGGCCGAGGACGTGCTGCGCCTGCTGCGCGACGACGCCACCCAGACCTATGACCACTATGCCGCGATGCTGAACGAGGACGGCGCCGACCCGGCCCGCCAGGGCCTGGCCCGCGAGCTCGCGCGCATGAACCTGACGCTGAACACCTATACGCAGTGGTACTGGAAGTCGGACCTGCACAACCTGCTGAACTTCCTGAGCCTGCGTGCCGACAGCCATGCGCAGTACGAGATCCGCGTCTATGCCGACGCCATGCTGAACACCGTGGCGGCCTGGGTGCCGGAGACCTATGCGGCGTTCAAGGACTACCGCCAGGGCGCCATGACGTTTTCCGCCGGTATGCTCGCGGTGGTGAAGCGCCTGCTGGCGGGCGAGGCCGTGGAGCAGCCCGGCAGCGGCCTGTCGAAGCGGGAATGGGCGGAGCTGATGGGCGCGATCGGGCGATAGACCGCGCCCGGTTCCCGGTTACTTCTTGGCCGGTTCGCCCTTCTCCACGTATTCCGCCGGGGCGCCGGGGGCGTGGCTGGCATCCTTGCTGTGCCCGCCCAGGCCGCGGGCGGCGTCGGCGCTGCCGGTCTTGGGGTTCGGGGCGCCGGTGGTGCCGGTGGGCTTCAGGTCTGTGAGCTTTGGGTCTTGGGCCATGGTGTGTCCTTCCGCTGATGCCTCAGGCTGAGAACGCCGGACCGCGGTGCGGGTTCGGACTGCCGAAGGCCCAGCCGCATCAGCTCGCGGTGGGCGGGCCGGATGCTCTTGGTTGAAATGCGCCGACGCAGGAGAGCCAGCCCTTCTTCGCCCGGTCTCTCCCCCGATTTCGACAGCAGGTAAAGCACCAGCGCCGCCGGCGCCGCGAGCGACAGCGGGCCGAGCAGAGCGGCAGCCGCCTCGCCAAAGGCCGCAGGGGCGAGCCTCGTGGCCAGGCTGCCCAGCGTCTCGGCCAGCGCCGGCCCGGCCATCGGCGGCGCGGCCGCCGCGTCGTTGCCGTACGGGTGGGTTGTGATCGACAGGTCCGGTGCCTTGGAGGGCAGCGGCGGGCGGTCCGGCACCAGGCCGTTCACTGCGGCATACATCGCCTGGTCCTGCACCGAAGCGAGATCGTGTCGGAATTCGTGTGGCCGCAGGCTGTCCAGCGCGGCGGCCAGGTGCTCGCCCACCGCCGCCCCCGCCTCCGGCACGATCTCCCGCCCACCACGGTGCTGCGGAACGCGGCCGGGTCCATTGCCGCCGCATCGGTCCAGACCGCCATGGCGTTCAGCAGCCGGGCACCCTGGTCACGCCCGGTGAAGGCATCGAACTCGGACCGCACCCGCCGGGGCAGGCGCGCTCGGCTGGCTGCTTCAAAGCCGGACTTCCTCGCTCAGTGGCCCAAGGACAACATTCCTATGTCATGCGGTTGCGACCATCGGGCCGGCCTGGTTCAGGCCGCCAGCGGCCGGGCCGCATCGGCGCGGAACGTGTCCGTGATGTATTGCGCCAGCACGTCCGTCACCGGCTGCCGGGCGTCGGCGCCGCGCAGCATGAGGATGCCGAATTCCGGCAGCGGCGGCAAGCCGTCCTCGGGCCGGGCCACGCGCAGGCCTTCGGGCAACCAGGTGGTGGGCGACACCGTGACTGCGAGCCCTGCCATCACCGGGGCCAGCGTGCCCATCAGCGTGCCGGCGGAATAGGCCACGCGATAGGGCCGGCCCAGCCGGTCCAGCGCGCGTTGCGCCGCCGTGCTCCAGGTGCAGTGCTCCCCGGTCGCCAGCGCCACTGGCATCGGGTCCTGCCGCTGCGGCGCATAGGTGGTGGAGGTCACCCAGTTCAGCGGGCCGCGCCAGACCGAGACCACGGGCCAGCCCGGCGGCTCATGCCCCTCGGAACACAGCGTCAGGTCCAATTCACCGGCGCGCAGGCGCTCCACCAGCAGGTGGCTGGGCAGGCACAGCACATCGACCTGCACCGAGGGGTGGCTTTCGGCGAAACGGCGCAGAATGTGCGGCACGTAGCGCAGCGCGTAGTCGTCGGGCGTGCCCAGCCGCACCGTCCCCTGCACCGAGGGCGCCCGGAAGCTGGTCCAGATCTGGTCGTTCAGTGCCAGCATCTCGCGGGCGCGCACCAGCAGGAACTGGCCGTGCGGCGTCATCTGCACCGCGCCGCCCTTGCCGCGGGACAGCAGGCGGTGGCCCAGCAGCCCCTCCAGCCGCTGCACCTGCATCGAGACGGCGGATTGCGTGCGGCCCACCCGCTGGGCGGCGCGGGTGAAGCTGCCTTCCTCCGCGATGAACACGAAGGCGCGCAGCAGGTCCGGGTCCAGGCTGATGGGGATGGTCATGCCATCAGTATCCCTGATGCTCTACATCAAGGCAATTCGTTTCCTTGATAGACTTGCAGGCCCTAGGGTCCAGTCATCCGAGATCATCGGAAACAGGAGAGTTCAAATGGCGACCCACAGCATCCTCGGCACCAGCTTCATGTCCGGCCGGGGCACGTTCGGCCTGCGCCAGGCCTGGACCCTGGCCCGCGCGATGCTCCAGGCCCGGCAGACCCGGCGCGTCCTCGCGGAGATGGACAGCCGCCAGCTTGCCGATATCGGCACCAGCCGGGCCGACGCGCACATGGAGGCCAACCGGCCGTTCTGGGACGTGAAGTAAGGCCTGGGCCGCCTCCCCTTCCTGCGAACAGGGAGGGGAGACAGCGGCGGGTCGAGAGCCGCCCTGCGTGCAGGCGGTGCAGGGCCGCCGTTTTACTCCGCGGCCACCGCATAGGCTTCGAGCGGCGCGCAGGTGCAGACCAGGTTGCGGTCGCCGTACACGTTGTCCACCCGCTTCACCGGCGGCCAGTACTTGGCGGCGCGCACCCAGGGCAACGGGAACGCCGCCTGTTCCCGCGAATAGGCGTGGGTCCAGTCCGCGGCGGTGATCTCCGCCACGGTGTGCGGCGCGTTCTTGAGCGGGTTGTCCGCCCGCTCCAGCGTGCCGGCCGCCACGGCCGAGACCTCGGCGCGGATGGCGATCATCGCGTCGATGAAGCGGTCCATCTCGGCCCGGCTCTCGCTCTCGGTCGGCTCCACCATCAGCGTGCCCGCCACCGGCCAGCTCATGGTCGGCGCGTGGAAGCCGTAGTCCTGCAGCCGCTTGGCGATGTCCTCCACCTCGATCCCGGCCTCCACCTTGAAGCCGCGGCAGTCCAGGATGCACTCATGCGCCACCAGGCCATCCGTGCCGGTGTAGAGGATCGGGTAGTGCGGACGCAGCCGGGTGGCGATGTAGTTGGCGGACAGGATCGCCACCTCGGTCGCGCGCGTCAGCCCGGCACCGCCCATCATGCGGATATAGGCGTAGCTGATCGGCAGGATCAGCGCGGAGCCGAAGGGTGCCGACGACACCGGCCCAAACCCGGTGTCCGGCCCGGCATCGGCCCGCAGCGGATGGTTCGGCAGATGCGGCACCAGGTGCGCCGCGACGCCGATGGGGCCCACGCCGGGCCCGCCGCCGCCATGCGGGATGCAGAAGGTCTTGTGCAGGTTCAGGTGGCAGACGTCGGCACCGATGGCACCCGGGCTGGTCAGGCCCACCTGCGCATTCATGTTGGCGCCGTCCATGTAAACCTGGCCGCCATAGCCGTGGATGATGGCGCACACCTCCTGGATGGTGGCCTCGAACACGCCGTGGGTGCTGGGGTATGTCACCATCAGCGCCGCCAGCCTGTCCTTGTGCAGCGTCGCCTTGGCGCGCAGGTCATCCAGGTCCACGTTGCCGTCACGGTCGCACCCGGTGACGACGACGCGGTAGCCGGCCATCACGGCGCTGGCCGGGTTGGTGCCGTGCGCGCTGCTGGGGATCAGGCAGATGTCGCGGTGCGCGTCGCCCCGGGCCTCGTGATAGCCGCGGATCGCCAGCAGCCCGGCATACTCGCCCTGGCTGCCGGCATTCGGCTGCAACGACACGGCGGCAAAGCCGGTGACGGTGCAGAGCCAGTCCGACAGGCGCTGGATCATCGTCAAATACCCCTGCGTCTGGTCGGACGGCGCGAAGGGGTGGATGTCCGCGAAGCCGGGCAAGGTGATGGCGACCATCTCCGCCGTGGCGTTCAGCTTCATGGTGCAGGAGCCGAGCGGGATCATGCTGCGGTTCAGCGCCACGTCCTTGTCCTCGAGCCGCTTCAGGTATCGCAGCATCTCGTGTTCGGCATGATAGGCGCTGAACACGGGCTGCGGCAGCACCGGCACGCCGCGCAGGGAGGCGGCGGGGATGGAGGGCGGGGCCGCGCCCAGCGTGCCGCCCAGCAGCCGGGCGAGCAGCTCCAGCTGGGTGCGGGTCACGGTCTCGTCCAGCGCCAGCGCCACGCCCTCGCCGTCCAGCCGGCGGAAGTTGAAGCCCGATTCCGCGGCCCGTGCCACCAGCGCGTCGGCATCGGCCACGTCGAAGGCGATGGTGTCGAACCAGGCGTCGTGCCGCAGCGTGGCGCCGCCCTGCTGCGCCGCGGCGGCCAGTAGCCGGGCCTGGAGGTTGATGCGGCGCGCGATGCGGGTCAGCCCCTCCGGCCCATGCCACACCGCATACATGCCGGCCATCACGGCCAGCAGGACCTGGGCGGTGCAGATGTTGCTCGTCGCCTTCTCGCGGCGGATGTGCTGCTCGCGGGTCTGCAGGGCCAGGCGCAGGGCCGGGTTCCCGGCGGCGTCCTGGCTCAGGCCGACCAGGCGGCCGGGCATCTGCCGCTTGTACTGGTCGCGCGTGGCGAAGAAGGCCGCGTGCGGGCCGCCGAAGCCCATGGGCACGCCGAAGCGCTGCGAGGAGCCGACCACGACATCCGCGCCCATCTGGCCCGGCGGCGTCAGCAGCACCAGGGAAAGCAGATCCGCGCACACGATGGCCAGCGCATCCACCTCGCGCGCCGCCAGGATCTCCTGGTGCAGGTCCCGCAGGGCGCCGGTGGAGCCCGGGTATTGCAGGACGATGGCGAAGGGGTTGGCGGCGGCGATGGCGGCCAGGTCGCCCGGCGCGAAGTCCACCAGCGTGATGCCCACCGGGGCGGCGCGGGTGGCCAGCACGGCGCGGGTCTGCGGGTGCAGGTCCGTGCAGACGGCCACCACGTCGGACTTCGACCTGCTGGCGGCATGCGCCATGGTCACGGCCTCGGCCGCGGCGGTGCCTTCATCCAGCAGGCTGGCATTGGCGATCGGCATCCCGGTCAGGTCGCAGATCATGGTCTGGTAGTTGAGCAGCGCCTCCAGCCGGCCCTGGGCGATCTCGGCCTGATACGGCGTGTAGGCGGTGTACCAGCCCGGGTTCTCCAGCACGTTGCGCAGGATGACGGGGGGCGTGACGGTGCCGTGGTAGCCCATGCCGATCAGGCTGGTCCTGACCACGTTCTGCGCCGCCATCGCCCGCAGCTCCGCGATCACGGCCGCTTCGTCGATGGCGGGCGGCAGCGGCAGCGGTGCCGCGGCCTGGATGCTGGCGGGCACCGTTCTCGCCGCAAGCTCCGCCAGGGAGGCGGCGCCGACGACGCCGAGCATGCCGGCGATCTCGGTTTCCGAGGGCCCGATGTGCCGGGCCACGAAGCTGTCGGCGGCTTCGAGGTCCGTGAGTTCAGCGAGCATGTCCATCACAGCGTGCCCACGAAGGCGTCGTAGGCGTCCTTGTCCATCAGCGCCTCGTAGGCGGCGATGTCCGGCAGGGTCATGCGGAAGAACCAGGCGCCGGTCTCGGCATCGGAGTTGACCATCGCCGGGTTGTCGACCAGGGCGTCGTTGATGGCGGCGATGGTGCCGGTGAGCGGCGCATAGACGTCGCTGGCGGCCTTCACGCTCTCCACCACGGCGATCGCCTCGCCTTCGGACACGGCACGCCCGGTTTCCGGCAGTTCGACGAACACGACGTCGCCCAGCGCCTGCTGCGCGTGATCGGTGATGCCGACCGTTGCGGTGGTGCCGTCGAGGCTGATCCACTCATGGTCCTTGGTGAAGCGCATGATCGGGTCCTCTCTACTTGAAGTAACGGGTGGGAACGAAGGGCATCGGGCTGACCAGGGCGGGCAGGGGCTTGCCCCGCACCACCAGGTCGAGCCGGGTTCCATCGGCGGTCAGGCCGCGGCGCACGTAGCCCATGGCGATGGGGGCGCCGAGCGTGGGGGAGAAGCCGCCGGAGGTGATGCTGCCGGCCTGGGTGCCGTCCGGTGCCGCGATCTGCGTGTCGCCGCGGGCCGGCGCCCGGCCCTCGGGGCGCAGGCCGACGCGGAGCCGGGCCGGGCCGTGCGCCAGCTGGTCCTGGATCACCACCGCACCCGGGAAGCCGCCCTCGGCCCGGCGCCGCTTGCCGACCGCCCAGGACAGGTTCGCCTCCACCGGCGTGGTCAGCTCATCGATGTCGGAGCCATACAGGCACAGCCCGGCCTCCAGCCGCAGGCTGTCCCGGGCACCCAGCCCGGCGGGCATCACACCCGGCTGCTCCAGCAGCAGGGTCGCCAGCGCCTCCGCATCGTCGTTGTGGACGGAGATCTCGAACCCGTCCTCGCCGGAATAGCCGGAGCGGCTGATCCAGGCATGGATGTGGCCGCCGATCGAGGCGCCGACCACGCCCATGAAGGGCAGCGCCACGGCCTCGGGGCACAGCGTCGCCATCACCCCGGCGGCGGCGGGGCCCTGCAATGCCAGCAGGGCGCGGTCCGGGTGCTGCAGCAGCTTGGCGTCGCCGTGCAGGCCCTCGGCGATGTGGTGCGCGTCGAACTCCTTGCGGCTGGCATTGGCGACGATCACCAGGCGGTCACCGTAATTGGCCACCATGAGGTCATCGAGGATGCCGCCGGCCTCGTTCAGCAGCAGGGTGTAGCGCTGGCGGCCGGGCTTCAGCGCCTGCATGTCGCCGGGCACCATGCGCTCGAGTGCGGCGGCGGCCTGGGTGCCGTGCAGGCTGAGCTGGCCCATGTGGCTCACGTCGAACAGGCTGGCATGGGTGCGGGTGTGGTTGTGCTCGGCCATCACGCCGGGTCCGTACTGCACCGGCATGGCATAGCCGGCGAAGGGCACCATCTTGCCGCCGAGACGGCGATGCAGCGCATTGAGCGGCGTGGTGAACAGCGTGTCGGGCGCGGAGGGCTCGAGGTTCATCACCGGGCCGGTGGGGGTGCCCGGCGGTGTGATGTGGTCGGACGGCGGGCTGTCGATCAGGCTCGGATCGGCGATGGGCCAATCGGACGCGTTCGGGTCGGTATCGGACACGGCAAGCCTCCAGCGGCGCGCCCCTTGGCGGGGGCACGAGGTCGGCCCCGGGCGGGTTCGCCCACGGCATCGACCCCCCTCTGTCCGGGAACCTGAGAGATTCAGGGCCGCGGTGCGGCGCCCTTACTCCGTCGGTGCGCGACCAGGCGGGCCGCGGCTTTCCAGAGGTCCGGTCCCATCCGCGGTCCCTTGTGCCTGAGCGTTTCCGGGGGCCGGTTGCGCCTTCGGCGGCTGGCACCCCGTTTTGCAAGGGCGGCGCCAGCAACTCTCCCGCGGGGGAGATTTCGAACCCGGCCGTGATGCCCGAAAGGGCGGCGGGGTTCAAGTGCAATCGGGGCGGAAAGGTGCTTGCGTCTTGATAGGAATAAAGTCCATACACTCGTTTTTGGGCGGGTGGTTGGATGATCGAACGCTTCGTACTGCCCAGCCACGACGAGATCGAGGTGCCGGCCTTCCTCGACACTGGCGATGCCGCGGCGCTGGAGCGGTGGAAGCAGGCGCACCCCGACTGGTTCGTGGCCGGGCACTGGACCCCGCCCCGGCGCCCGGCGTCGGAGGGCCGGGGACCTGGTGAACGCGCACAGGTCCAGCCGGTCTGGGACGGCGGCCAGGCCGGGGCGCTGGACCCGGCGGGCCTGTCGCTGGCGGACTTCCAGGCGGTGCGGGCCGCTGCCATGCAGGCAAGCGCCGCTGGCCCCGCAGCCGCACCCGCGCCGGATGCGGCCGGGGCGGCGGAGCCGCAACACAACCGGGCCTGGTGGTGGCTGCACGATCACGGCCTGGCTCAGACCCTGCACGAGAAGGCGGACGGGCTGCGCCGCTCCATGGGATCGGCAGGTGGTTCTGTCTTCATGCGCGACGGCCAGCGGGTTGAGATCGATGCGATGTCCGATGACGAGGTCATCGCGCTCGACAAGGAGTTTCGCGGGGTTGGCGCGACGCCATGGCCGGCCGGTGTGGTCGCGCCGACGATGACGTCCTGGGGGTGGAAGGACCAGGCACCTTATAAAAAAGCTGTTGAGGAATTGAAAAAGGCAGGCACTCACGAGACGGTCAATGGACGCGTGCCGACAGAAGACGAAGCAGTACGAATGATTCAAGAAAGCGGAGGGGTTGTTGATAGGATTGAGGATGGCCATCCTCTAGGATTCAATAGTCCGCACAGCGAGCGTCATATAAATTACTACGCAAACACGCCGACAGGTCTCAAAAAGGCAACCATCTATATCAAGGAACGCTGATGATCGCGCGGGACACAGAACGTCTTGGTGAGTTGGTCGCGAAGCTCAAACCCATCAACAGAGAGTCCGGCATCCTCAGCGATCTGTACGAGGCTGCTGCCGATTGGTGCTCGCTGGGCAACTTTATCCTCAAGCGTCAACCATGGGAGGATTTGCGGGCACTCTCTATGGAGAACGAGGAACAGCGTGAGGGTATTCTTGCCTTCCACGGCGGCGCCGTCCTCGCCGACCCCGATTTTGCCGAGATCATGGAACGGGGCGCGCGCGTGATCGCTGCTGGCAAGCTCGTCATTGGTGATCCGCGCGGATATCTTGGATGCAACGACATCATCCGCGATACTTTCGGCTTCCTGGTGACGGAGCATGGCTTCGTATGGCAAGACGGCGGCACGACATGGCCCGGCTACGTGCGAGGCCCCCTCAAAATTGAGCTGGACTGGCCTTTCGATCGGGTGAGAAGCCTGCTGGAACTGCGATCCCTGGCTGAACCGACCAGCAGCTACGAGGTTGCCGATATCCTCTACATGACGGATCGCAACGCCCCGCTCGAACCCCAGGCAAGACCTAAGATCACCACCGAACCCGAGGCGCAGGCCGCCTACACGGCGATGGCCGACCTGCTGCGCCAGCACTGCGCGGACATCCTGGCCGACGTGCCAGGCGCGTTCGAGCGACTGGCCGCTGCATCCAATGAGCGATATCGGCGGCTGGGCGAGCACTACGACCGGCTCAACGATGCGGGCAAGCTGCCGAAGTGAGACTGCTCCTTCCATGGTCGGAGTAAGACAATGAACGTTTACCTGATCGAAGGCGATGGGGACTAGTTCGGTTCCAGCTTCAAAGATCGTATGCAGATGCGAGCGTTCATCGCTGCTGATCGTGAGAACAAACCCGTAATCGACGCGTCCGAAATTGTCGGCTGGCACTACTCTGGGATTGAGACCGAGCAGCCGATACTCACCGATTTCGGGGCTATGAGGGCAGGGCCTGCTCTGCTCCTCCGGCGGCCCCGCACCGAGGTGCTGCGGCCCATGTTGCGGGAGGTCGGCACCATCCTGCCGATGACGCCGTGGACGGGGCACGCCTTCGAGGCCTTCGTCTGCGACCGGCAGCTCGACGCCATCGACCACGGCGCCATGATGTACCGGCCGGAGAGCGGCGACTTCTTCGGCGACGAGATCATGCAATACGCCTTCAAGCCGGAGGTGGTGGCCGATGCCACGCTGTTCCGCGCCAAGGGCCTGCTCGGCCGCCTGTTCGCCACCGACCGGTTCATGGACCTGGTGGCGGCGCACGGGCTGACGGGGCTGCTGGTGGCGCCGCTGTGGTCGAGCGAGGCCGGGCCGCTGGTGACGTTCCTGGACCATACCGACGAGTTCTGCCTGTATCCGCCGATGCCCGGGCGGTCGGTGCGGCAGAAGCGGGCGGCGATGCGCGCCGTCCTGGCCCGGCGGGACGAATGATCGATGACGAGGACGTCGAGCGCCTGAGCCGTCTGGCGGCGAAGCTCAGGCCGATCAACCGGCAATCCGGCATTCTCAGCGACATGCACGGGGCCGCGGACGGCTGGCGTAGTTTGGGTGAGGTCATCATGAAGCGTGAGCCGTGGGAAAGCCTCGATCAGCTTCCTTGCAAAACGAGGAGCAGCGCAGCCAACTCCTCGCCTTCTACGGCGACCAACTCACCATCGACCCCGACTGTGCCGCGGTGCGCGCCGCCCTGGCCGGGTTGCCGGCGGTGGCGGAGGTGCACGATCTGCACATATGGGCGCTGAGCACCACGCAGAACGCGGCGACGGCGCACCTGGTGAGCGACGCGCCTGGCCCGGGCCTGGTGCAGCAGGCCTGCGCCCTGCTGCACGACCGTTTCCGCATCGACCACGCGACCGTGCAGATCGAGGCGCCGGCCCATGCGGCCCGGTGCCGCCTTCGCCCGGCGGCGGTGGTGTAGGCCGGAACGCCGCTACCGGGTGCGGGTGCGGGTGCGGTTCGACTCCAGCTCGATGGGGGTCAGCTGGAAGCCGACCGAGATCTGGTAGGCGGCGGCGCTGGTGGTGCTGGTGACCGGCAGCCGCAGCTCGATCTCATCGCCGCGCAGGCGCAGGCGGTCGGTGTTCGAGGGGAACTCCGGCGCCAGGCGGAACACCTGCTTGTCGAGGATGCGCTCGCCCTGGCTCACGGCCACGAAATAGGCGACATCGACCTGGCGGCCGGTGGCGGCCGGGCCGCGGGCGAGTTCGAGGCTGACGGTGATGGTGGTGGAGACCACGTCCCCGTCCCGCTTGCAGGAGCCGTCGACACCGAGGATGCGGCCTTCAAGCACCGAGTCCGTGATGTCCCGCCCGGCACCGCGGAACCGGCGGATGTCGTTGAAGTCGCGGGGGATGCTGGGCTTGGGGCACTGGGGGGCGAAGTTGTCGCCCGCCTTGTCGCCGCCGCAGCCGGTGAGGGCGGCTAGCGAGAGCAGGCCGAGCGTGGAGGCACCCAGGCGGTTGAGGGGAGCGGGCATGGCAGTCTCCGGATCGGCGGGTGCGAGAGGCGGCTCGTGCGCCAGGGTGGCGCATTTCCGGCAGTACGCCTATGAGTGGCCGCGAGCAAGGCGGGGCGCATCGGGCGCACCCCAGGTGGGCCAGACACATGCCGGACATGATGCAGCAGACCGTGGATACAGGCACCGTCGGCGATATCGCCGTGAAGCCTGAGCTGCGGGTGGTTCTCGCCGGGCCGCGCGGCTTCTGCGCGGGCGTGGACCGCGCGATCCGTGTGGTGGAGGAGGCGCTGCGCCGGTATGGCAAGCCCGTCTATGTCCGCCACGAGATCGTGCACAACCGCACCGTGGTGGAGGAGCTGGAGGCGCAGGGCGCCGTGTTCGTCGAGGAGCTGGACGAGGTTCCCGCCGATGGGCATGTCGTGTTCTCCGCCCATGGCGTGCCGAAATCCGTGCCGGCCGAGGCCGAACGCCGCAACCTGCTTTACCTAGACGCGACGTGCCCGCTGGTCAGCAAGGTGCATCGCGAGGCCGAGCGGCACTTCGCCGGGGGCGGGCCGGACCGCCTGCACATCCTGATGATCGGCCATGCCGGGCACCCCGAGGTGGTGGGCACCATGGGCCAGCTGCCGCCCGGCAGCATGACGCTGGTGCAGAGCGTGGAGGATGCCGCGACCGTGATGCCGGCCGACCCGAGCAAGCTGGCGTTCATCACGCAGACCACGCTGTCGGTCGATGACACCGCCGAGATCGTCGAGACGCTGCGCCGCCGCTTCCCGCTGATCGAGGGGCCGAAGCGCGAGGACATCTGCTACGCCACCACCAACCGCCAGGCCGCGGTGAAGGCCATCGCGCATGACTGCGACCTGGTTGTCGTCATCGGCAGCCCGAACAGCAGCAACTCGCAGCGGCTGCGTGAGGTGGCGGAGCGGGCCGGGGCCAGCAAGGCCATCCTGCTGCCCAAGGCCGATCAGTTCGACTGGTCGGTGATGCAGGGCGTGCGCACCCTCGGCCTCACCGCCGGCGCCTCCGCCCCGGAATCGCTGGTGCAGGAGCTGGTGCGCCTGCTGAGCCAGCGCTTCACGCTGAACATCGAGGAGCGCCAGGTGACGCAGGAGGACGTGGTGTTCAAGCTGCCCGCCCCGCTGGAGGCGCGCCTCTAATCCTGTGGCGGTCTATACCGAGGTGACCGACGAGGCGTTGAGCGCCTTCCTGGCCGATTACGACCTCGGCACCCCCGTCGCGTTCCGCGGGATTGCCGAGGGGGTCGAGAACAGCAACTTCCAGCTGCGTACCACGGCCGGGGACTTCATCCTCACCCTCTACGAAAAGCGCGTCGACCCGGCGGAGCTGCCGTGGTTCCTCGGCCTCATGCGGCATCTGGCGGCGGGCGGCATCACCTGTCCGCAGCCGGTGCAGGGGCGCGACGGCGACAGCCTGCGCCAGCTCGCGGGCCGTCCGGCCTGTGTCACGACCTTTCTGCCGGGAGTGTGGCCGCGCCGGGTCAGGCCCGAGCATTGCGGGCCCGTGGGCGCCGCCATGGCCGCGCTGCACCTGGCGGGGCAGGGCTATGCGGCCGAGCGCCCGAACGCGCTGGGCCCGGCCGGCTGGCCACCGCTGCTCGCCCGCTGCCTGCCGGGCGCGGACATGGTGCAGGTGGGGCTGGGGCCGGAGCTGCAGGCCGCGATGGCGCGCATCCTGGCGCATTGGCCGGGCGATCTGCCCCGCGGCCACATCCATGCGGACCTGTTCCCGGACAACGTGTTTTTCCTGGACGGGCAGCTTTCCGGCATCATCGACTTCTATTTCGCCGCCACCGACCTGTTCGCCTACGACCTGGCCATCGCGCTGAACGCGTGGTGCTTCGAGCCCGACTTCCAGTTCAACGTCACCAAGGCTCATGCCCTGCTGCGCGCCTACAACGCCGTGCGCCCGCTGACGGAGGCCGAGCAGGCCGCCCTGCCGGTGCTGTGCCAGGGTGCGGCGCTCCGGTTCCTGCTCACGCGGCTGTTCGACTGGGTCAACACGCCTCCCGGCGCCATGGTGACCCGCAAGGACCCGCTGGAATACCTCCGCCGCCTCCGCTTCCACCTGCATGCCCGGGATGCCCATGCCTACGGTCTCTGAACCCGCCCCCGATGTCGCCGCTGCCCCCGATGCTGCTGCCGCTGCCGTGGAGATCTGGACCGACGGCGGCTGCAAGCCCAATCCCGGACCCGGCGGCTGGGCCGCGATCCTGCGCTTCGGCACCTCCGAACGCGAGATGACGGGCCATGAGCCCGCCACCACCAACAACCGCATGGAACTGACCGCCGCCGCCGCCGCCCTCGAGGCCCTGACCCGGCCCTGCCGCGTGGTGGTGCACACGGACAGCGAGTACGTCCGCAACGGCATCACCCGCTGGCACACCGGCTGGGTCCGCCGCAACTGGCGCAACGCGGCCGGCGACCCGGTCAAGAACATGGACCTCTGGCGCCGGGTGCTGGACGCCGCCAAGCCGCACGAGATCGACTGGCGCTGGGTCAAGGGCCACGCCGGTGACCCGATGAACGAGCGAGCAGACCGTCTGGCGACGATGGCTCGGGATGGCGGAACTGAGAGTTAGTTGTGGATGCCTGCAACTACGCACAACGGTTCAAGACGCTGCGCGGCCTCACACCCGTCAAGTTCATCCATCAAACCTGGACGGCAGATCCGCAGCGGTTCAGGGTTCACCCGTTACACCTCACCCTGGGATCAAGCTCCTAGCCGGGGCGGGTGAAGCCCACGACGCCCTCGACCCGGGCGGACCACAGGAACTGGTCGATCGGCACGGCGCTGGTGACGCGGTAGCCGGCATCGGTCAGCATGCGGCCGTCCCGCAGCAGGGCGGCGGGGTTGCAGGTCACGTAGATGATCGGCACGCCGCTGCCGGCCAGGGCGGGCATCTGCTCGCGGGCGCCGCCATGGGGCGGGTCCAGCACGATGGCGGCGGCGGTCCTGAGGTCGGCGGGTTGGAGCGGCTGCCGGGCCAGGTCGCGGTGGAAGGCCGTGACGCGGGGGTTGCGGGCGGCGCGGAGCGCGAGGACGGCGGCCGGGTCACCCTCATAGGCATCCACCCGGGCCACGTCGGACATGGCATGGGTCAGGCTGCCGCAGCCCGCGAACAGCTCGACGATGCGGGCCTTGGCGCGCAGTTTCGGCAGGGCGGTCAGGATCGCCTGCTGGATCGCCGCTTCGCCCTGCTTCGAGGCCTGCAAGAAGGCGCCCGGCGGGATGGTGGTGACCCGGCCGGAAAAGGTGGTGAGCGCCGGGCGGATGTTGCAGGCGGGCTCCGGTGTTCCGTTGCGGGCATTGCCGGACCAGCTGATGCGCGGCATCCGCAGCGCCTCGGCCAGCTGCGCCAGGCGCGAGCGGTCCGAGGCGCTGAGCGGGGCGTCGGTGCGGAGCAGCAGGTCGGGACCGTCATCAAGCAGGTTCACCACGGCCGAGCCTTCACGCTTCAACCCGGTGAGGCCGCGCAGCACGGGGCGCAGGGCGGTGACCAGGGCGAACAGAGCGGGGTGCAGCACCGGACATTCCTGCATGTCCACCACCGAGGGCGAACGGCGCATGTGCAGCCCGATGCGGACGGCGCCGTTCTCGCGACGGATGGCGAGGTCCATGCGGCGCCGGGCCAGGGGTGGGGTGCGAGCAAGGGCGGGCAGCTCGCCGGTGAAGCCGAGGCGGCGCACGGTTTCGGCGAGCAGGCCCTGCTTCCATCCGGCGTAGAAGGCGTCGTGCATGTGCTGCACCGTGCAGCCGCCGCATGGGCCGAAATGGCGACAGGGTGCGACCACGCGGTGAGGCGAGGCTTCCAGGATGGTCGCGTCGGCGGTCTTGCCCTGGCCGCGGGGGAAGCGGGGGCCGGGTTCCACGAGCTCGCCGGGGAGGGTGATGGGGAGATAGAGGGTGACGTTACCCTGGGCGACGATGCCATCGCCATCGGCGCCGAGTCGCTCGATGCGCACGGCATCCCCTCCCGCGAGCGGGAGGGGGGCGGTCATGTTCAGCCGAAGGCGCTCAGCCCGGTCTGGGCCCGGCCCAGGATCAGGGCGTGCACGTCGTGCGTGCCTTCGTAGGTGTTCACTGCTTCGAGGTTCATGACGTGGCGCATGACATGGTATTCGTCGGAGATGCCGTTGCCGCCGTGCATGTCGCGGGCGGTGCGGGCGATGTCCAGCGACTTGCCGCAGTTGTTGCGCTTCATCAGGCTGATCATCTCGGGCGCGGCCTCGCCCTGTTCCATGAGGCGGCCCAGGCGCAGCGCACCCTGGAGGCCGAGGGTGATCTCGGTCTGCATGTCCGCCAGCTTCTTCTGAACCAGCTGCGTGGCGGCCAGCGGGCGGCCGAACATCATGCGCTGCATGGTATAGTCACGCGCGGCGTGCCAGCAGAACTCGGCCGCACCCAGGGCGCCCCAGCTGATGCCGTAGCGGGCGTTGTTCAGGCAGGAGAACGGGCCGCGCAGCCCCTTCACCTTCGGCAGCTCGTTGCCGGCAGGCACGAACACGTCCTGCATCATGATCATGCCGGTGGTGGAGGCGCGCAGGCTGAACTTGCCTTCGATCTTCGGCGCGGTCAGGCCGGCCATCCCCTTCTCGAGGATGTAGCCCTTGATGTCACCCGCGTCGTTCTTGGCCCAGACGACGAACACGTCGGCGATGGGAGAGTTGGTGATCCAGGTCTTGGAACCGTTGAGCAGGAAGCCGCCATCGACGGACTTGGCGCGGGTGCGCATGCTGGCCGGGTCGGAACCGGCGTCGGGCTCGGTCAGGCCGAAGCAGCCGACGAACTCGCCGGTGCGGAGCTTGGGCAGGAAGCGGTCCTTCTGGTCCTCGGAGCCGTGCGCCCAGATCGGATACATCACCAGCGAGGACTGCACGGAGAAGGCGCTGCGATAGCCGCTATCGACCCGCTCGACCTCGCGGGCGATCAGGCCATAGGCGACGTAGCCGACATCGGCGCAGCCATGGCTGTCGAGCGTGGCGCCGAGGAAGCCCATCTCGCCAAACTCGTTCATGATCTCGCGGTGGAAATGCTCGTGGCGGTTGGCCTCGAGCACGCGGGTGAACAGCTTGTCCTGGCAGAAGGCGCGGGCGGCGTCACGGATGGCGCGCTCGTCCTCGGTCAGCTGCCCTTCGAGCAGCAGCGCGTCGTCCCACTGAAACGGCCCGAGCTTGCGGGCGGTCCTGCCCGGCAGTGATTCGGCGATGGCCTCTGGAGCCTGGACGGGGGATACGACGTTCATGCTGGCCCTCCCTGGAGCTGGTTCTTATTCGCTCTCGGCAACCGCTGGAGCCGCCTTGCCGCGTGAGCGTAGCAGCATGAAGGCCGGCACGTCGTCCCCAAACCCCATGACCGCCGGGCCAAGGTCATCGTCGCGGCGGAAGCGGCGCGGCTCGTCGTCGCGTGAGCGGCGCGGCTCGTCGTCGCGTGAGCGGCGCGGCTCATCGTCGCGTGAGCGACGCGGCTCATCGTCGCGGCGTGGGTAGCGGGGCTCCTCATCGCGGCGCGCGGCGCGTGGCTCCTCGGAGCGGCTGCGGCGAGGCGCCTGGTCACGGCCGCGGGTTCTGGAGGCTGGCTGCGAGTTGATCTCGGTCCCGATGGCCGCGACCTCGGGCTGCGGCGCCTCACCGGGGTCGACGGCCTCGACCGCGGCGGCATTGTCCGGCTTGCGGGTGCGGCTGCGGCGTGGCTTGCGTGGCGCGTCGGCGGCCCCGGTCTCGGCAATGGCGGCCTCCGCCGGCTTGGCGCGCGCCGGCTTCTCGGCTGGCTTGGCGGCACGGCCGCGGCCGCGGCGCCTGCCATCGCTCTCGGCGAAGGCAAGCGGATCCATGCCCTCGACCTGGAAGCGCGGGATCTCGGCACCCACCAGCTTCTCGATCGCCTCGACGAACGCGCGGTCATCCGGGGCCGCCAGCGTGTATGCGTGCCCGGTCATGCCCGCCCGGCCGGTGCGGCCGATGCGGTGCACGTAATCCTCGGCATGGATCGGCACGTCGAAGTTGAACACGTGGCTCAACCCGCCGATGTCGATGCCGCGGGCCGCGACGTCGGAGCACACCAGCAGCTTCAGCTCGTTGGCCTTGAACTTCTGCAGCGTGGCGAAGCGCTCGGGCTGGCTCATGTCGCCGTGCAGCTGCCCGACGCTGAAGTTGTGCCGCTTCAACGACTTGAACAGGATGTCCACGTCGCGCTTGCGGTTGCAGAAGATCAGCGCGTTGGAGACGTTCTCCACCGCCAGCATGCGGCGCAGCGCCTCCCGCTTGTCGAGGTCGTCGACGATGGTGAGCCCGGCGATGATCGTCGTCGCCACGCTGGCGGGGCGGCTGACGGTGATCTCCTTGGGGTTCTGCAGGAAGGCATCGGCCAGGCGACGGATCTCGGGCGCCATGGTGGCGCTGAAGAACAGGGTCTGGCGCGTGGGCGGCAGGAAGCCGACGATCTTCTCGACATCGGGGATGAACCCCATGTCGAGCATGCGGTCGGCCTCGTCGATCACCAGCACGCTGCAATCGGTCAGCAGCAGGCCGCCGCGCTCGAACAAATCCATCAGCCGGCCCGGCGTTGCGATCAGCACGTCGACGCCCTTCATCAGCGTCTCCTTCTGATCCTGCAGGCTCTCGCCGCCGATCAGCAGGGCGTGGGTCAGCTTCAGGCGGCTGCCGTACTGCACGAAGTTCTCGGCGACCTGCAAGGCCAGCTCGCGGGTCGGCTCCAGGATCAGGCAGCGCGGCATGCGGGCGCGGGACCGCTTGCCGGTCAGGATATCCAGCAGCGGCAGCACGAAGCTGGCGGTCTTGCCGGTGCCGGTCTGCGCGCAGCCTAGCACGTCGCGGCCCATCAGCACGGAGGGGATGGCCTGCGCCTGGATCGGCGTCGGTGAGCGGTAGCCCTTCTCGGTCAGCGCCGCGAGGATCTCGGGCGAGAGGCCCAGATCCGCAAAGCCGGTCTCGGGGATGTCTTCGGCTGCGGCCGCCGGCTCCTCGGTGTTTTCGGCGGTGGAGGTTCCGGCGTGCTGGCCCCCGGCCTCCACGCGCTGCTCCGGCAGGTCGGCGACCGGGTCCGTGACCTGCGAGGCCGGGCCGGGCTCATCGGCCGTGGCGGCGACGTGCTCCGCCGCCGGCTGCCCGGCCGCGACGGGCACGGGCGCCACGTCGCGGGGTTCGGCCAGATCGGCGACCGGGTCGGTCACCTGAGTCGCAGGTCCTTGAGGCGCAACGGCTGCGGACACGCTGGACGCGGGCTCGTCCGGCGCCGAATCGTGTTCAGCGTGCAACGTGTCGTCCGCCGGGGCGGTGGAGGATTGGTTCAAAGCGCAGGATCTCGTTTCAGCGAGGGGTCTCGACCACCCCACCGGATGCCGGAGCCGGGGCAGCGTGGCGCGACCATGCGCGCTCAACCGGCGATATCGTGAAATAAGGTGCGAAAGTCAACCACAAGGCGCGCAGTCCAGCCGGCCGATGCGTCTTTTAGAGTCCGGCTGCACCTTCGATGCAACGGAACCATGTTCGATGCAACGGAACCATGCCGAGGATGATGCGCTGCAATGGAATGAACAAACCCGTGACGACTCCGGCCGAAGCCTTGCCGATCGAGGACTACGCCCTGATCGGTGACTGCTCCACCGCCGCCCTGGTGGGCCGCAACGGCAGCATCGACTGGCTCTGCCTGCCCCGGTTCGACAGTCCGGCCATGTTCGCGGCCCTGCTCGGCGCGCCGGATAACGGCCGGTTCCTCCTGGCGCCCAAGGCCGGGTGTCCGCCGGCGGTCCGCCGCTACCGCGACCACAGCATGGTGCTGGAGACCGTGTTCACCACGCCCGAGGGCGAGGTGGCCATCATCGACTTCATGGCGGCAGGGCCCGGCAACAGCAGCCTGGTCCGCATCGTCGAGGGCCGGCGCGGCACCGTGGTGATGCAGGCCGAACTGTGCATCCGCTTCGACTATGGCATCACCGTGCCCTGGGTGACCCGGCGACCCGGCGGCAACGGGCTGGTGGCAATCGCCGGGCCAGAGATGATCGTGCTGCGCACGCCGGTGCCGGTGGAGGGCCGGGACATGAAAACGGTCGCGGAGTTCACGGTGCGGGAGGGCGAGCGGGTGCCCTTCGTGCTGACCCACGGCGCCTCCCACCTGCCGCTGCCCGCCAGTCCGGACCCGGATGATGCGCTGTATGCGACCGAGCAGTTCTGGTGTGCCTGGGCCAGGCAGTGCGAGTTCACGGGGCCCTACGCGGAGGACGTGCGGCGGTCATTGATGGTGCTGAAGACACTGACCTATACCGCGACAGGCGGGATCGTGGCGGCGCCCACGGCTTCTCTGCCGGAAGTGCTGGGCGGAGAGCGGAACTGGGACTACCGGTTCTGCTGGCTGCGGGACGCTGTGATCACGCTGTTCGCGTTCATGGCGGCCGGATACAAGGAGGAGGCCTCATCCTGGGCCCACTGGCTGCATCGCAGCGTCGCGGGGGACCCGGCGCAGCTGCAGATCATGTATGGCCTCGCCGGGGAGCGGCGGCTGGACGAGGCTGAGATCCCGTGGCTGGCGGGCTACCAGGGCGCGAAACCGGTGCGGACCGGCAATGCCGCGGCAGGGCAGGTGCAGCTCGACGTGTATGGCGAGGTGATGGGCGCGCTGCACGATGCGCGGGAGCACGGCCTGCTGGAGGACACCGAGAGCTGGTCCGTGCAGCGGGAGATGCTCGAACACCTGGAAACCATCTGGGAGCAGCCCGATGAGGGCTTGTGGGAAACCCGCGGGGGGCGCCGGCACTTCACGTTCAGCAAGATCATGGCCTGGTCGGCCTTTGACCGCAGCATCAAGGATGCGGAGAAGCACCGGCTGGAAGCGCCGGTCGAACGCTGGAAGGTGGTTCGGGCCCGCATCCACCAGGAAGTCTGCGCAAAGGGCTTCGACAAGGCGCAGAACGCCTTCACACAGAGCTTCGGCGACAAGGCGCTTGATGCCAGCCTGCTGCTGATCGTCCGCACCGGGTTCCTGCCGCTGGACGATGCGCGGGTGATCGGCACGATCGAGGCGATCGAGAAGGGGCTGATGTCGGACGGGTTCGTGCTGCGCTACCGCGCCGACGAGTCGCCGGATGGCTTGAAGGGCACGGAGGGCGCGTTCCTGGCCTGCAGCTTCTGGCTGGCCGCGGCGCTGCATCTGCTGGGCCGCAACGAGGACGCGAAGGCGTTGTTCGAGCGGCTGACGGCGCTGCGCAACGACGTGGGGCTGTTGAGCGAGGAGTATGATCCGCGCAGCAAGCGCCTGGTCGGCAACTTCCCGCAGGCATTCAGCCATGTGGCGCTGGTCAGCACCGCGATCCTGCTCTCGGGTGGGCCGCAGCAAGCCTGAGGCGGCTCGGCTACTCCGCCGGGTTGGGGGCCGTGATCCTGTGGCGGCGGCGGCGGCTCAGCCGCTCCAGCGCCAGATACACCACCGGCGTGGTGTAGAGCGTCAGCAGCTGCGACACGATCAGCCCGCCGCAGATGGTGATGCCGAGCGGTGCGCGGAACTCGGCGCCCGTCCCGGTCGCCAGCGCCAGCGGCACCGCGCCGAGCAGGGCGGCCAGTGTCGTCATGATGATGGGGCGGAACCGCTCGCTGCAGGCGTCGAGGATCGCGGCCTCGGGTGACAGCCCCGCGTCGCGCTCCGCCTCCAGGGCGAAGTCCACCAGCATGATGCCGTTCTTCTTGACGATGCCGAGCAGCAGGATCACGCCGATGATGGCGAGCACGCCGAGTTCGGACCCCGTGACCCACACCGCCAGCAGGGCGCCGAAGATGCCGGAGGGCAGGGTGCTGATGATGGTCAGCGGGTGCAGCCAGCTCTCGTAGAGGATGCCGAGCACGATGTAGATGGCGATGAACGCGGCGCCGATCAGCATGGGCTGGGTGCTCAGGGACTTCTGAAGGAAGGCGGCGTTGCCCGCGAATTCCGTGCGCAGCCCGGCCGGCATGCGCAGGTTGCGCGCGGTCTCGGCGACGATGTTGATCGCGTCGCCCTGGGAGGTGCCGGGGCGGAGATTGAAGCTGATGCTGGCGGCGGGGAACTGGCCCTGGTGCCTCACCGCCAGCGGCGCGGTGTTGCGCTCCAGCTTGACGACCGCCTTCACCGGGACCTGCGCGTTGTTGCGGCCCGGGACATACAGGTTGTCGAGCAGCGACGGGTCCCGCTGCAGGCCGGGAAGGGTCTCCAGCACCACGCGATACTGGTTGCGCTGGGTGTAGATGATGGAGACCTGGCGCTGGGCATAGGCGTTGTTCAGCGCGGCATCGATGGCGCCGACGGACACGCCGAGGCGGCTGGCCTGGTCGCGGTCGATCACGATATCGGCCTGGGGCCCCGGGCGGTCCTGGTCGCTCTGCACGTCGGTGATCCCCGCCACGTTGCGCAGGGCCTCTTCCATCTTGATGGTCCATTCCCGCAGCTCGTTGAGGTCCTGGTCCAGCAGCACGAACTGGAAGCCGCTGCCGCCGGAGCGGCCGCCGCCGCGCAGGTCCTGGGCGGAGTAGAGGAAGGTCTGGATGCCCGCCATCTCCATCAGCTTGGGCCGCAGCCGGGCCAGCACGGCCTCGCTGCCGATCTTGCGCTCGGCGAGCGGCTTGAGGTTCACCGTCAGCTGGCCGCGGTTGATGCTGGACCAGCCCGAGGTGATGCCGATGGTGCTGGCCACGGCTTCAATCGCCGGGTCCGCAAGCAGCACGTCCACCACCCGGCGCTGGCGCTCCGCCATGGCATCGAAGCTGATGTCCGGGCTGGCGGTGGTGCCGCCCTGGATCAGCCCGGTGTCCTGGATCGGCAGGAAGCCCTTGGGCACCGCCTGCCACATCCCGATCACCCCGGCGATGATGGCGGGGGTCACGAGCAGCGCCAGCCAGCGGTAGCGCAGCACCCGGTGCAGGCTGCTGACGTAGCGGGTGCGGGCGGCCTCGAACACCCGCTCGACCCGCGCGTCGATCCGGCCCCATACGCCGCCGGGCGGGCGCCCCGCGCCGAAGCGGCCGCACATCATGGGCGTGAGGGTGAGGGAGACTACGGCGGAGGTGGCGATGGCAACGGTCAGCACCACGGCGAACTCGTGCAGCAGCTTGCCCAGGATGCCGCCCATGAACAGGATCGGGATGAACACCGCCACCAGCGAGATGCTGATGGAGATGACGGTGAACCCGATCTGCCGCGCCCCCAGCAGGGCCGCGGGGAGCGGCGCCAGGCCACGCTCCTGGTAGCGGTGGATGTTCTCGATCATCACGATGGCGTCGTCCACCACGAAGCCGACCGAGATGGTGAGCGCCATCAGGGAGAAGTTGTTGAGGCTGAAGCCGAAGAAATACATGCTGGCCAGCGTGCCGGCGAGGCTGAGCGGCACCGTGACGGCCGCGGCCAGGGTGGGCACCAGGCGGCGCATGAACAGCGCCACCACCATCAGCACCAGCACCACGCTGATCAGCAGCGTGATCTCCACGTCGTCCACGCTGGCGCGGATGGTGGCGGTGCGGTCCGAGATGGTGGTGACGTGGATGTCGGGCGGGATCCATTTGAGCAGCTGCGGCAGCACGGCCTGCACGCGGTCCACCGTGTCGATCACGTTGGCGCCGGCGGTCTTGGTGATGCTCAGCAGGATGGCGGGATGGGTGCCCTGCCAGGCTGCGAGCTTGGTGTTGGCCACGCCGTCCATCACCTGGGCCACGTCCGACAGCCGCACCGTGGCGCCGTTCACGGACTTCAGCACCAGGGCACCGTAGTCGCTGGCCTGGCTGATCTGGCCGTTCAGCAGCAGGGTCTCGGCACGGTTCGGGCCGGAGAAGCCGCCGATCGGGCCGTTCACGTTGGCGGTCCGGATCGCGTTGTAGACGTCCTGGCTGCTCAGCCCGGCGGCGCGCAGCGCGCCCGGGATCAGCCGCACCCGCACCGCCGGCTTCTCGGCGCCGTTCACCGTCACCTGGCTGACGCCCTCCACCTGCGCCAGCCGCTGCGCCAGGATGGTGTCGGCGGCGTCATACACCTGCGCGGTGCCCAGGGTGTCGCTGGTGAGGGAGAGGGTGAGGATGGGGGCGTCGGCCGGGTTGAACTTGCGGTAGTAGGGCCGGGTCGGCAGGTCGCTGGGCAGGTCGGAATAGGCGGCGTTGATGGCGGCCTGCACGTCGCTGGCCGCACCCTCGATGGGGCGGTCGATATCGAACTGCACCACGATGGAGGTGCTGCCGGTGCTCGACGTGCTGGTGATCTCGGTGACGCCCGGGATCTCGCCCAGGCGGCGCTCCAGCGGGGCGGCGATGCTGGCGGCCATGGTCTCGGGGTCCGCCCCGGGGCGGCCGGCGAACACGACGATGGTGGGAATATCGACGCTGGGCAGCGGGGCGACGGGCAGGAAGCGCACGGCCACGGCACCGGCGATCAGCAGGCCGATGGCGAGCAGGATGGTGGCGATGGGCCGGCGGATGAAGGGTTCGGAGAGGTTCATTCCGCGGGCACGGGCGGCAGGGGCGGCGTGTGCCGGGTGAAGCGCAGGCGGGCGCGTTCGAAGTAGAGGTAGATGACGGGCGTGGTGTAGAGCGTCAGCACCTGGCTGAGCAGCAGCCCGCCCACGATGGTGACACCCAGGGGGTAGCGCAGCTCGGACCCGGTGCCGTTCTCCAGCATCAGCGGCAGCGCACCCAGCAGGGCGGCGGCGGTGGTCATCATGATGGGACGGTAGCGCAGGGCGCAGGCTTCCTCGATGGCCTGGCGCGGGCTCATGCCGTGGTCGCGCTCCGCCTCCAGCGCGAAGTCGATCAGGATGATGGCGTTCTTCTTCACGATGCCCATCAGCAGCACGATGCCGACCAGGGCCACCAGCGACAGGTCCAGCCCTGCCAGCATGAGCGCCAACAATGCGCCGATGCCGGCCGAGGGCAGGGTGCTGAGGATGGTGATGGGGTGGATGGTGCTCTCGTACAGCACGCCCAGCACGATGTAGATCACCACCATGGCGGCCACGATCAGCCAGGGCTCGGAGGCCAGGCTGGTCTGGAACTCCGCCGCATCCCCGGAATAGCTGCCGACGATGGTGCCGGGCATGTCGACCGACGCCTCGGCCTCCGCCATCGCCGCCACCGCGTGGCTGAGGCTCGACCCGGCGGCCAGGTTGAAGCTGATGGTGATGCTCGGGAACTGCGACTGGTGAGTGATGGCCAGCGGGGCGGTGTCACGCACCACGGTGGCGATGGCGCTCAACGGCACCTGGGTGGTGCCGGTGCTGGTGCCGGTGCCGCCCGAGGCCGCGTTGCTGGTGCTGCCGGCGCTGGCGGGCGAGACGCCGGTGGCCGGCACCCGCAGGCGGGACAGCGAGAGCGGGTCCGACTGCCAGTCCGGCTCCGCCTCCAGCACCACGCGATACTGGTTGGACTGGCTGAAGATGGTGCTGATCTGGCGCTGGCCGAAGGCGTCGTACAGCGTGTCCTGCACCGCCTGCATGCTCACGCCCAGGCGCATGGCGGCGTCGCGGTCCACCTGGATGCGGGTGGCGAAGCCCTCGGTCTGCTGGTCGGTGGTGACGTCCTGCAGGTCAGGCATGGTGCGCAGCTTGGCGACCAGGCGGGGTGCCCAGGTGTTCAGCTCCGCCGCATCGGTGTCGAGCAGGGTGTACTGGAACTGCGTGCGGCTGACGCGCGCGCCGATCTGGATGTCCTGCACCGGCTGCATGAACACGGACATGCCGGGCACGCCGCTCATCGCCTGGTTCAGGCGGGCGATCACCGCGGGCACCAGGTCACGCTGGCTGCGGGGCTTGAGCGCGATGGTGAGCCGCCCGGTGTTCGGCGTGGCGTTGATGCTGCCGGCGCCCACGAAGGAGGCGACGCCGGACACACCCGGGTCCTGGCGGGCGATCTCTGCCAGCCGGGTCTGCAGGGTGCGCATGCGGGGGATGGAGGTGCTCTGCGCCGCCTCGGTCACGGCGATGATCACCCCGGTGTCCTGCTGCGGCAGGAAGCCCTTGGGAATGACGACGTAGAGCACCACGGTGCCAACGAGGGTGAGGATGGCGACCAGCAGCGTCAGTCCCTGGTGGCGCAGCGAGACCTGCAGGGTGCGCTGGTAGAAGCGGGCAGTGGCCTGGAAGCCGTGCTCGAACCAGGCGGTCAGGCGGCTGGGCTTCACCTCGGCCCGCAGCAGCCGGCCGCACATCATGGGCGTGAGCGTGAGCGACACCACGGCGGAGACGATGACGGAGGTGCTGAGCACCACGGCGAACTCGTTGAACAGGCGGCCGACCACGCCGCCCATGAACAGCAGCGGGATGAACACCGCGATCAGGCTGACGGTGAGCGACACGATGGTGAAGCCGATCTGCGCCGCGCCCCGGTAGGCGGCCTCCAGCGGCGGCACGCCCTTCTCGATGAAGCGCACCACGTTCTCGATCATGACGATGGCGTCGTCCACCACGAAGCCGGTGGCGACGGTGAGGGCCATCAGGCTGAGGTTGTCGAGGCTGTAGCCGCACAGCGCCATGACGCCGAAGGTGCCGACCAGCGACAGCGGCAGCGCCACGGCGGGGATCAGCGTGGCGCGGGCGCTGCGCAGGAACAGGTAGATGACGAACACCACCAGGCCGATCGACAGCGCCAGGGTGAACTGCACATCCGCCACCGAGGCGCGGATGGTCTCGGTGCGGTCGGTGACGATCTCCATGCGGATCTGCGCCGGGATGGCGCGTTGCAGGGCGGGCAGCGCCTCCTTGATGGCGGCGACGGTGGCGACGATGTTGGCGCCGGGCTGGCGCTGGATGTCCAGCACCACGGCGGCCTGGCCGCGGCCGCTGGCGCCGCTGTACCAGCCGGAGACGCGGTCATTCTCCACGCCCGCCACCACGCTGCCGACAGCGGAGAGGCGGACCGGCGCGCCGTTGCGCCAGGCGATGACCAGGTTCTGGTAGGCGTCGGGCGTGGTCAGCTGGTCATTGGCGCCCAGCGCGTAGGCCTGGCGCGGCCCGTCGAAGCCGCCCTTGGCGCCGTTCACGTTGGCGGAGGCCACGGCGGTGCGGACGTCTTCGAGGCTCAGGCCATAGGCGGCGACCCGGGCCGGGTCGATGCGGACGCGGATGGCGGGGCGCTGGCCGCCCTGCACCGTCACCTTGCCCACGCCCTCGATCTGGCTGAGCTTCGGTTGCAGCAGCGTGTCCGCGGCATCGCTGACGCGGTCGATGGGCAGGCCGTTGGAGGTGAGGGCGAGGGAGATGATCGGCGCGTCGGCCGGGTTCACCTTGGCGTAGGTGGGCGGGTAGGGCAGCGTGACCGGCAGGGTGCCGGCGGCGGCGTTGATGGCGGCCTGCACGTCCTGCGCGGCACTGTCCATCTTGCGGCTCAGGCCGAACTGCAGCGTGATCTGGCTGGTGCCCTCGCTGCTGGTGCTGGTCATGCTGGCCAGCCCGGTGATCTGGCCGAACTGCCGCTCCAGCGAGGCGGTGATCAGCGTCGCCACCGTCTCCGGCCCGGCGCCCGGCAGCTGCGTCGTCACCTGGATGGTCGGGAAGTCCACCGTGGGCAGGGCGGCGACGGGCAGGGCGCGGTATCCGAGGATGCCGCCAAGCAGCACCGCGATCGCCAGCAACCAGGTGGCGACCGGCCGCGCGATGAACGGTGCCGAGATGTTCATGTCAGGAGGCGGTGCGCGAGCGCCGGGCGGTGCCGGGGGCGCTGCGCTCCCGCGGGGCCGCGTCGGGCGCATTGCCGTCCGGCCCGGCGATCGCGACCTTCGAGGTGTCGCTCAGCCGTTGCGCGCCGTCCACCACCACCTCGTCCCCTGCCTTCAGCCCGGTGGTGATGACGCTGACCCGTTCATCCTCGTGCCCCACCGTGATGGCCTGGCGCTTCACCGTCATGTCCGGGTTGATGACGAACACATAGGTGCCGCGCGGCCCCCGCTGCACCGCGGCGGGCGGGACGGTGATGGCGTTCTTCTCGGTGTTCACCAGCATGCGGACGTTGACGAAGCCGCCGGGCCAGAGCTTGAGGCCGGCATTGGGGAAGGTCGCCTTGAGCTTGATGGTGCCGGTGCTGCTGTCCACCTGGTTGTCCAGCACCGCGAGCCTGCCGCGGTCCAGCGTCTGCCGGGCGTTGCCGGATTCCAGCGCCAGCACCTCGGGCGGCCCGGCCTGCATGGCGCTGGCGACGGCCGGCAGCTGCTGCTGCGGCAGGGTGAACACCACGGAGATCGGCATCAGCTGGGTCAGCACCGTGATGGGCGTGGCGTCGCTGGTGTGCACGATGTTGCCGACATCCACCTGGCGCAGCCCGACCCGGCCATCGAACGGCGCGGTGATGCTGGTGTAGCTCAGCTGGGTGCGGGCGGTGTCGATCTGCGCCTGGTCGCCGCGCGCCTGCGCCTCCAACTGTGATACCTGGGAGCGTGCGGTGTCGGATTGCTGGGCGCTGCTGTAGGCGGTGGCGGCAAGCTTCTGGTAGCGGGCGGCATCGAGGCGGGCATTGGCCAGATAGGCTTCGTCCTGCTGCTTCTTGGCCAGGGCGGCGTCCAGCGTCGCCTGGGTGGGGCGGGGGTCGATCAGCGCCAGCACGTCGCCGCGCTTCACGTCCTGGCCCTCCTTGAACCGCACCTCCACCAGCGGGCCCTCGATCATGGCGCGCACCTGCACCGTGTTGAAGGCCTGCACGGTGCCGAGGCCGTCGAGGTAGATCGGCACGTCACGCGCCTCGGCCCTGGTCATCACCACCGGGATCGGCTGGTCCGGGTCCGGCGCACCGCGACGGCGGCCGCCAGCCGCCGGGGCCGTCGCCGCTGTCTGCTGGGGCCTGGCGAGGCCGATGCCGCCGCCCTCGAACACCGGGCGGTAGCCGAGCAGCCACAGCCCGGCTGCCCCGGCCAGGCACAGCAGGATGACCACGACGAGCAGGCGCTTCATGGGGCCGCTCCCTGCTGCTGCCAGCCGCCGCCCAGGGCCTTGTACAGGTTCACCAGCGCCTGGAAGCGCGCGAGCCGGATCTGGGTCAGCAGGTCGAGATCGTTGTAGAGCGTCTGCTGGGTGTTGAGGGAGGTGATGATGTCGATGGTCCCGGCCTGGAGCTGTGCATTGGCGATATCCGCGGACCGCTGTGCCACCTTGATGGCCGCCTGCTCAAGCGCTTCCTGCTCGCCCACGTAGCGGATGGCGGTGAGCGCCTGCTCCACGTCGGTGAAGCTCTGCAGGATGGCCCTGGCGTAGTCGGCCACCAGTTCCTGGTAGCGGCCTTTCGCCACGTCCAGCTGGCCGCGGCGCAGGCCGTTGTCGAAGATCGGCTGGGCGAGGGCGGCGGCCAGCTGCGCCACGAGGGTGCCGGGTCCGGTGAGGGTGCTGAGCGCGGCGCTGGTCAGGCCGCCCTGCGCGGTCAGGGTGATGTCGGGGAAGAAGGCGGCGCGGGCGGCGCGGATGTTGGCGTTGGCGGCGATCAGCAGCGTCTCGGCGCTGGCGACGTCGGGGCGGCGCTGCAGCAGCTCGGAGGGCAGGCCGGGCACCACCATCGGCACCGGCAGCCCCTCCAGCGAGCCGCCGGCGATCGTCACCCGTTCCGGCGGCGTGCCGACCAGGATGCCGAGGGCGATGCGCTGCTGCTCGATGGTGTTCTGGAAGCTTGGCAGGTTGGCGCGCTGCCCGGCAACCAGCGCCTCCTGCTGCGACACGTCCAGCGCGTTGGCGGTGCCGACCGAGAGGCGGGCCCGGTAGGCCCCCAGGATGCGCTCGGCGTCGCGCAGGTTGCGCTGCGCCACCCGCAGGCGGTCCTGCCCGGCGAGCACCTGGAAATAGGTGTTGGCGACCGAGGCGATGACGGTGAGCGCCACCGTCTCCTGGTCGAAGCGGGTGGACAGCGCCGAGGCCTGGGCGGACTGGAAGTTGGCGCGGTTGCGGCCCCAGAAGTCCAGGTCGTAGCTGGTGCCCAGGCCCAGGCTGTAGCTGCGGCTGTCGAAGTAGTGGCTGTTGCTGCTGGTGGTGACCACGCTGCTGGTCGCCACGCTGCCGGTGCCCAGGCTGCCGGCGCCCAGGGTGCCGGTGCCCAGGCTGCCGGCGCCCAGGCTGCTGATCACGCTGCTGGTGCGGCTGCGGCTGCTGCTCTCGCCGGTTCCGGTGCGGTTGTAGCTGAAGCTGCCCGTGCCGTTGATGGTCGGCAGCAGCGGGGCGCCGCTGATGCGCGCCTGGGCATCGGCCTGCACGATGCGGGCGGCGGCGGCGGCGAGGTCCGTGTTGTAGCCGCGGGCGCGTTCGATCAGCTGGTCCAGCTCGGGGGAGCCGAAGGCGCGCCACCAGCCGGCCTCGGGCCAGGCGGCGACCGCGTTGTCGGGCGTGGCGCGGAACGCGGCCGGGAGGTCGAGCGCCGGGCGTTCGTACTCGGGCCCCAGGCGGCAGCCGGCGAGGCCCGCCGTGGCGAGCAGCAGGGTGCGGCGCTTCATCGGTGGTGCCGGGTCATGTCCGCGGAGAGTTGCGCGCGGGCTTCGGGCGAGAGGCCGGCGAGGGCGGTGACCAGGCTCTCATCGAAGCGGAGCGAGCTTTCCCGCAGGCGGTTCTGCATCTCGCTCATCGCGGCGCGGGTGGCGGCCGGGTCGAAGGGCTGCCGGCCGATCTGCCGGCCGATCTCCATGCGCGCATCGGCCAGGCGCTGCCGGCTCATCTCATACCAGGGGCGTTCGCGGTCCATCGCGGCGCGGAAGCCGTCGGCGTCGGCGGGCGGCAGGCTGCGGGCCATGCGCCGCACCAGGCCGTCGAAGCCCGGTGGGCCACCCGGGCGATGCGGCCACATATGCGGTGCCGCCACCAGCGCCACCAGGAACAGGTTGAGGCCCAGCGACAGCCAGAGCAGCCGCGTGCGCCACGGCTCCAGCAAGGGGCGGGGCCGCCAGGGCCGCCACGGCCGTGCTGCGGCGCCGCTCATGCCGGGATCGCTGGGGGACGCATCGGGGCCGCACTCACTGATCGAGCGCTGCCAGCACCATGGCGGGAGACGTGGCCTGCATGGTGGGGCCCGGCTCGTAATCCGGCACCAGGTCGAGCGCCGGGACGCCAAGATACAGCCCGGCGGCCACGCAAGCCGCGATGGCGCCCCAGCGGATGCCGCGCAGCACCGGGGTCGCGGGAAGCAGGGCGTGACGGACGGTGCCCTGCATACGGCCAAGGGCGACCGGGTCGGGCTCCGGACCGTCCTCGAGCGCCAATGCGTCGGCAAGGGCGCTGCGGGCGGCGGCGCTGCGGCGGAGCAGGCGCAACGCGGCCTCCCGCTCGGCACCGGGCCAGGCGGCGAGGCGGGTGCCGCGGCTGCGGAGGATCCAGTCGAAGCGCCGGGCCGTCATCCAGATCATGCGCCGCGCTCGTCCATATAGGCACGCAAGGCCTTGCGGCTGCGGTGCAGAAGGCCCTCCAGCGCGCGGGCGGAGACGCTGAGCGCCTGGGCGGCCCGGGCGCCGGACCAGCCCTGCCCATAGGTGAGAGTGATGGCGGTGCGCTGGCGGTCCGGCAGGGCGGCGATCGCCTGGGCCAGCACCTGGTTGCGCTGGCGGCCGGCGAGGGCCAGCTCGGCGCCCATGCCGGTGTCCGGCAGCTCCTCGCTCAGCTCGGCGGTCGGCCGGGTGGCGCGGATCCGGTCGATGGCGGCGTTCACCGCGATGCGGTGCAACCAGGTGCCGACGCCAGCCTGCTCCGGGCGATAGGAGGCGGCGCGCGTCCAGGCGCGGAGCAGGGTTTCCTGGGCGACGTCCTCGGCCGCCGCCGGATCGTCCAGCACGCGCATGGCGGCCCGGCGCAGGCGCAGGCCATAGCGCCCGGCCAGCGTGTCGAACGCGGTGCGGTCGCCCTGTGCGGAGCGGGTCAGCAGCTCTGCGTCGGTCGGGAGGGAGCCGGTGGGATCGGTCATGGACGCGAAGATGGCCTGCACATGATGGTAATACGAGGGCGGCCGCTGCAACCCACGCGGGCCGCGCCCATGGATGCGGGGGCCTGGATGGCTGCCGGCGGGCGGCTCGACCGCGGAACTTTCGCCGGAAGGCCGTGCAACAATCTTGCGCAAGCTTCGGCGATATGCAAATCAACGAAGCAAGTATCATCATTGGGGAGGCGCCGGGGTGTCCGACACCATCCTGGAGACGTCCGGGCTCACACGGGAATTCCGGGGGTTCGTGGCAGTTAAAGACGTCGGCCTGCGCGTGCAGGAGGGGACGATCCATGCCTTGATCGGCCCGAACGGCGCCGGCAAGACGACCTGTTTCAACCTGCTGACCAAGTTCCTGGCGCCCACGCGCGGGACCATCCGGTTCAAGGGCGCCGACATCACCGGCCTGAAGCCGGCGGCGGTGGCGCGCCTGGGCCTGGTGCGGAGCTTCCAGATCTCGGCCGTGTTCCCGCACCTGACGGCGCTGGAGAACGTGCGGCTGGCGTTGCAGCGCAAGCGGGGGGCCTCGTTCGACTTCTGGCGCTCGGATACGCTGCTGAACCAGTTCGACGACCAGGCCTGCGGGCTGCTGGCCGATGTCGGCCTCGAAGGCTACGAGGGCACCACGGCGGCGCTGCTGAGCTATGGCCGGAAGCGGGCGCTGGAGATTGCCACCACGCTGGCGCTGGAGCCGACCATGCTGCTGCTGGACGAACCCACGGCGGGCATGACGCACGAGGACGTGGACCGCGTCGTGCAGCTGATCAAGCGGATCCGCGCCGGGCGGACCATCCTGATGGTCGAGCACAATCTGGGTGTGGTGGAAGGCCTGTGCGACCGCATCACGGTGCTGGCGCGCGGGCAGATCCTGGCCGAAGGGGATTATGCCAGCGTGAGCAAGAACCCCGATGTCGTGACGGCCTATCTGGGCGCCCCGGAGTGAGCGCCATGTTGGAGGTCAACGGACTCAACGCCTGGTATGGCGAGAGCCACATCCTGCACGGCGTCGACTTCAACGTGCAGGAGGGCGAGGTCGTCACCCTGCTGGGCCGCAACGGTGCCGGCAAGACCACCACCATGAAAAGCATCATGGGCCTGGTGCCGCGCCGGGCCGGCAGTGTGCAGTTCAAGGGGCGGGAGACGATCGGCATGGCGCCGGACGGCATCGCCCGGGCCGGGATCGCCATCTGCCCGGAGGAGCGCGGCATCTTCGCCAGCCTCAACGTCACGGAAAACCTGATGCTGCCGCCGCAGATCGCGCCCGGCGGCATGACGGTGGCCGAGATCCACACGCTGTTCCCGAACCTGAAGGAGCGCGCCAACAGCCAGGGCACCAAGCTTTCGGGCGGTGAGCAGCAGATGCTGGCGATCGGGCGCATCCTGCGAACCGGAGCCCGGCTGCTGCTGCTTGACGAGCCGACCGAGGGCCTGGCGCCGGTGATCATCCAGCAGATCGGCCACACCATCCGCGAGATCAAGGCGAGGGGGTTCACGGTGCTGCTGGTGGAGCAGAACTTCCGCTTCGCCGCGACGGTGGCGGACCGGCATTACGTGATGGATCACGGCCGGATCGTGGACATGATCCCGAATGCCGCGCTGTCGGCGAACATGGACAAGCTGCACGAATACCTCGGCGTCTAGCCGCGAACCCCAACACCAGGAGGCCTCGCCTTGTCGATCACTCGCCGCACTCTGGCTGCAACCGCTTTCGGCGCGTCCATGGCTGTCCCGCTCGTGGGCCGGGCACAGGCGCTGCCGGCACTCAAGATCGGGATCCTGACGGACCTGTCGGGCCCGTATCAGGATCTGGCGGGGCCGCTGGCGGTGAAGGCGGCGCAGCAGGCCACCGAGGATTTCGGGATGGCGGGCAAGGGCTTCACGGTCGAGATCATCCAGGCCGACCACCAGAACAAGGCGGATATCGGCGCCGGCATCGCGCGGCATTGGTGCGACAGCGGTGTCGATGTGATCGCCGAGGTCGCCAACAGCGGTGTGGCGCTGGCGGTGGCGGGCGTCGCGAGGGACAAGAACAAGGTCTACATGAACTCCGGTGCCGCGACGTCGGACCTCACGGCCGCGCAGTGCAACGCTAACACCATCCATTGGGCGTACGACACCTATATGCTCGCGAAGAGCACGGGCGGCGCGCTGGTCAAGGCTGGCGGAGACAGCTGGTTCTTCATCACGGCGGACTACGCCTTCGGCAACGCCCTGCAGCGCGATACCACGGAGTTCGTGACCACGGCGGGCGGCAAGGTGGCGGGTGGGGTCAAGTACCCGTTCCCCGGCACCACGGACTTCTCGTCGCTGCTGCTGCAGGCGCAGGCGTCGGGCGCCAAGGTGCTTGGCATCGCCAATGCCGGGGCCGACACGGTGAACACCATCAAGCAGGCGCAGGAGTTCGGCATCAAGATGAAGCTGGCCGGGCTGCTGCTGTTCATCAGCGACGTGCATTCGCTGGGGCTGCAGGTGGCGCAGGGCATCGCGCTGACCGACAGCTTCTACTGGGACATGAACGACCGCACCCGGGCATTCAGCGAACGGTTGAAGCCGAAGGCGCCGACCCTGCGGCCGACCATGGTGCATGCCGGGGTGTATTCCAGCATCCTGCACTACCTGAAGACCGCTGACGCCATGGGCCCGGCGAAGGCCAAGCTCGACGGTGCCGCCACCGTCACCGCCATGAAGGCCATGCCGACCGATGACGACTGCTTCGGACCCGGCCGCATCCGTGCCGACGGCCGCAAGATCCATCCCTCCTACCTCTGGGAGGTGAAGAAGCCTTCCGAGAGCAAGGGGCCGTGGGACTACTACAAGCTGCTGGCGACCACGCCGGCCGATGAAGCGTTTCGTCCGATGGACAAGGGCGGCTGCGCGCTGGTCAAGAGCTGACCCGGTCAAGAGCTGAACAGGAAGGGGACGCGCCAATGACGATCGACCGCCGCATGCTGCTGGGCAGCGCCGCTGCCGCCGCCCTTGCCGTGCCGGGCCGCAGCCGGGCGCAGGGTGCGGCGCCCACGATCAAGCTGGGCGTGCTGAACGACCAGTCCGGGCCGTACCGGGACATTGGCGGCCAGAACTCCGTGGCCGCGGTGAAGCAGGCCGTGGCGGAGTTCGGGGCGGACTTCAAGGTCGAGGTTGTGGCCGCGGACCACCAGAACAAGCCGGATGTGGGCGTGGGCATCGTGCGGCAGTGGTTCGACCGGGATGGCGTGGACATCGTGTTCGACGTGCCGACCAGTTCGGTGGCGCTGGCGGTGAACAGCGTGTGCCGCGAGAAGAACAAGGTGTTCATCAACACCGGCGCCGGCACCGCGGACCTCACCGGCAGCCAGTGCACGCCCACCACGATCCATTGGTCGTACGACACCTACATGCTTGCGAAGTCGACGGGCGGGGCCATGGTGAAGGCCGGCGGCAACAGCTGGTACTTCGTGACCGCGGACTATGTGTTCGGCCAGCAGCTGCAGCGGGACGCGACCACCTTCATCACCGCGGCCGGCGGCAAGGTGCTGGGCGCCTCGGCCTATCCGTTCCCGGGCACCACGGACTTCTCCTCGTTCCTGGTCTCGGCCCAGGCATCGGGGGCGAACGTGCTGGGTCTGGCCAATGCCGGGTCGGACACGGTGAACAGCATCAAGCAGGCGGCGGAGTTCGGCCTCACGCGCAAGATGAAGGTCGCGGCGCTGCTGATGTTCCTGAACGACGTGCACGGGCTGGGGCTGGAGGCGGCGCAGGGGCTGTTCCTGACCGAGAGCTTCTACTGGGACATGAACGACAAGACCCGGGCCTTCACCAAGCGGTTCCAGGCCTTCATGCCCGGCGTGTGCCCGAACATGACCAATGCCGGCTGCTACTCCGGCGCGCTGCACTACCTGAAGGCCGTGAAGGCGCTGGGCGTTGCGGCGGCGAAGGACGGCGCGGCAGTGGTGGCCAAGATGAAGGCGACCCAGGCCGAGGATGACGCCTATGGCACCACCACCATCCGCCAGGACGGCATCGCGCTGACGCCGTCCTATCTGTTCGAGGTGAAGACGCCCGGGGAGAGCAAATATCCCTGGGACTACTACAAGCAGGTTGCCATGACCCCGGCCGACCAGGCCTGGAGGCCCCTGGCCGAAAGCGGCTGCTCTCTGGTGAAGGCGTAAGCGCCCATGTTCATGCTGTTCGGCGTCCCGGCTCCGTTGCTGTTCGGGCAGTTGCTGCTCGGGCTGATCAACGGGGCGTTCTATGCGCTGCTGTCGCTCGGCCTCGCCGTGATCTTCGGGATGCTGAACATCATCAACTTCGCCCATGGCGCGCTGTTCATGATGGGGGCTTTCGTCGCCTGGATGATGCTGGCGCCGAACGTGTGGCTGGGCATGATCTCGCCGGGCCTGATGGTGCCGGACTGGCTGTCGCTCAGCTACTGGCCGGCGCTGATCGTGGCGCCGCTGGTCGTGGGTGCCTTCGGGCTGCTGCTGGAGAAGACCATCATCCGGCGGCTGTACAAGCTCGACCACCTGTATGGGCTGCTGCTGACCTTCGGCATGGCGCTGATCATCGAGGGCCTGGCGCGCAACGCCTTCGGCAGCTCCGGCATGCCCTATCGCATCCCGTCGCAGCTGCAGGGCGCGACGGACCTCGGCTTCATGTTCATGCCGAACTATCGCGGCTGGGTGGTTGCGGCGGCGGCGATCGTATGCTTCGGCACCTGGATCATCATCGAGAAGACGTCACTCGGCTCCCGCCTGCGGGCCGCGACCGAGAACCCGGGGCTGGTGCAGGCCTTCGGCGTGAACGTGCCGCGCATGATCAGCCTGACCTATGCCGGCGGCGTGGCGCTCGCGGCCTTCGCCGGGGTGCTGGCGGCGCCGATCTATTCGGTGAACCCGAACATGGGGTCGAACTTCATCATCACCGTGTTCGCGGTGGTGGTGATCGGCGGCATGGGCAGCATCCTGGGCAGCATCGTCACCGGGTTCGGCCTCGGCATCCTCGAGGGGTTGACCAAGGTGTACTACCCGCAGGCCTCCGCCACCGTCATCTTTGTCGTGATGGTCATCGTGCTGCTCACCCGGCCTGCCGGGCTCTTTGGAAAGGCGGCCTGAGCCATGAGCATGTCCCTCACCGGCCGCGCGCCCGGCGCCGCGCCACCCTTCCGGCTGCTGGGCTTCACCAGCGCGCAGGGCGTGGCGTTCCTGCTGCTGGTCGCGTTGGTCATCATCTGCCCCTTCGTGCTGTATCCCGTGTTCCTGATGAAGCTGCTGTGCTTCGCGCTGTTCGCCTGCGCCTTCAACCTGCTGATCGGCTACGTGGGGCTGATGAGCTTTGGCCATGCCGCGTATTTCGGCATGGGCAGCTACGTGACGGCCTGGACCGCGAAGAACTGGGGACTGACGCCCGAGGTGGCGATCCTGCTCGGCGGCCTCACGGGTGCGGCGCTGGGCGTGGTGTTCGGCTGGCTGGCGATCCGGCGGCAGGGCATCTACTTCGCCATGATCACCCTGGCGCTGGCGCAGATGAACTACTTCTTCTGCCTGCAGGCCACCACCTTCACCGGCGGCGAGGACGGCATCCAGCAGGTGCCGCGGGGCCTGCTGTTCGGGCTGATCTCGCTGCACAACGACATGGCGATGTATGCCGTGGTCGCCGTCGTGTTCCTGATCTTCTTCGTGCTCATCCACCGGACCGTGCATTCACCGTTCGGGCAGGTCCTGAAGGCGATCCGTGAGAACGAGCCGCGGGCGACCTCGCTGGGCTATCGCACCGACGACTACAAGCTGATCGCCTTCGTGCTGTCGTGCTTCATCGCCGGCATCGCGGGCGGCACCAAGTCCCTGGTGTTCGGCATCGCCACACTGACCGACGTGAACTACGCCATGTCCGGCGAGGTCGTGCTGATGACGCTGCTGGGCGGGCTCGGCACCATCTTCGGGCCGGTGGCGGGTGCGGCGGTGATCGTCGGGCTGGAGAACTACCTGGCACAGTTCGGCGCCTGGGTGACGGTGACCCAGGGCGCGATCTTCGTGTTCTGCGTGCTGGCCTTCCGCCGCGGCATCGTGGGCGAGATCGCGGCCAAGCTGCGGATCAACCTGTAGCGGCGCAGCCTTGTTGCGATGGATTGACCGCAGAGACACGGAGCAGGGACCCTGCTTCGTGTCCTTCGCGGTGAAGTGTGCCTGCTACACAGCGGCACCGATGTAACCACCAGGCTCCGTGCCTCTGTGGTCAGATCGCCAGCACAGCACGCAACCAGGTGCCGCCGGATTGGATGGCGGCCTGTGCCTTGGCCACGCGGGCGCTGGCTCGAAGATAGCCGTGGATGACGCTCGTCACCAGCTCGAACGTCGTCTCCACCCCTGCCGCGCGCAGCTTGGCGGTCAGCGCCTCGCCCTCGTCGCGCAGCACGTCCAGCTCTGCCAGCTGGACCATGGTGGGCGCCAGGCCGGCCAGGTTCGCGTGCAACGGAGAGGCGAAAGGGTGGCGGCGCGTCGCCTCCTCGGGGGCATAGACGCTCCAGTAGAACCGCATCTTCTCCTCGGTCAGGAAGTAGCCGCCAGCGCCGAACCGCTGATAGCTGGCCCGGCTGAAATCCGCGTCGCATACGGGATACAGCGCCAGGATGCCGCGAAGCGCCGGGCCGCCGAGGTCCCGCAGCATCAGCGCCGTGCCCAGCGCCAGGTTGCCGCCGGCGCTGTCGCCGCCCAGCGCGATTCGGCTGGGGTCCAGGCCCCATTCGCCGCCATGCTGGCCGATCCAGCGCACCACGGCGGCGCATTCCTCGATCGCCTGTGGGAACACGGCCTCCGGGCTCAGCGCGTAATCGACGGAGACCACGGTACAGCCCGACGCCGCCGCGTATTCCCGGGTCAGCCGGTCATGCGTGTCGACCGAGGACCACACCCAGCCGCCGCCGTGGAAATACACCAGCACCGGCAGAGCCGGGTCCAGGCTGGGGCGATGGACCCGGCACAGGATGCGCCGCCCGCGCCCGAACACCCAGCGGTCCGTGGTCTCCGCCATGGTGGGGCCGCCCTCGGCGTTCAGCATCGCCAGGGCGTCGTTCACCACGCGCTGCGGGTCGAGGGGGCGTTGCAGCACGATCGGGGGCAGCCTGGCGGCAGCCGCCAGAAAATCCCTCTGGCAGGCCAGCATCTCGGGGTCCCAGGCCTGCTCGTCCATCGTCTGTCTCCGTTGCGGCGCCGATGCTCCGGCACGGGCGGGGTTCTGGCAAGCCGCCGGCTCCTGTAGGGTGGCGCCGCACTCCCGAAGGACGCTGCGTGTTCCGTTCCGGCATCCCCCGAAGCTTCCGCGCCGAGGCCTTGTTCAAGCCCGGCTCCCTCCTGCTGGTCGGGCCCGACACCGCGCTGGGCCGCACCATCGCGGCCAATCTCACGGGGTTCGGCGGCACCGTGGCGATGGCGGCGCCCGAGGCGGTCGGCGATCACCTGGCGCAGTCGGGGCCCGTGGACCTCGCGGTGCTGGCCTGCGAACCCGACCAGGTGGGTGCCGTGCTGCTGGCCCTGGGCGCGGGCGGCACCTTTGCCGCCATCTGCGCCACCCCGGCCCCGAACCTTGCAGAAAGCGCCCGGGCCGCCGGGGTGCGGGTGCTCGGCCCGGCCTCGTTCGGCATCATCATCCCGGGCATCGGGCTGAACGCCTCCACCGCGCATGTGCCGGTGGCGGCGGGAAAGGTGGCGCTGGTGTCGCAATCCGCGGCGCTGTGCCGGGCGGTGCTGGACTGGGCGGGGCCGAACGGCGTGGGCTTCAGCCATGTCATCGGCATCGGCGGCAACGCCCAGACCGGGTTCAGCGTCACGCTCGACTGGCTGTCGCGCGACCCCGGCACCGGCGCGATCCTGCTGGACATCCGCAACATCCGCGACCGCCGCACCTTCCTGGCCGCCGCCCGCGCCGCGGCCCGGCTGCGGCCGGTGGTGGCGATCCGGGCCGGCGGGCGGCTGCTGGATGCGTCGGGCCGGGCGGATGCGGTGTTCGAGGCGGCGCTGCGCCGGGCGGGCGTGCTGCGGGTGAGCACGCTGGCCGGGCTGCTGGGCGCGGCGGAGGTGCTGACCCGGGCCAGGCCGGCGCGGTCCGAACAGCTGGCGATCGTCACCAATGCGGTGGGGCCGGGGCATCTGGCGGCGGATGCGGCGGTGGCGGCCGGGTTGCCGTTGCTGGAGCTGGACGCCGCCTCCACCGCCGTGCTGCGCCTGCATCTGCCGACCGGGCCCATGGACCCCGGCATCATCTGGACCGGGGCGGACCGCCCGACCCGGGTGGCGGAGGCGGCGGCCCTGCTCTCCGGCGTGCCGGAAACCGGCGGCGTGGTCGCGATCCTGGCGCCCACCGGCCCGGCCGATGGTGCCGCCGTCGCCGCCCTGGCCGCCACCCGCGCCGCGCTGCGGGTGCCGCTGCTGGTGTGCGTGCTGGGCGAGACCACCGGGGCGCCGCATCGCCGGGCGCTGGCGGAGGCCGGGCTGCCGGTGTTCGCCACGCCCGAGACGGCGGTGGGGGCCTTCGTGCAGCTGGTGCGGCAGCGCCAGGTTCGCACCGCGGCGGCCGAGCTGCCGCCCCGGCGCATCCTGGACCTGATGCCGGACCACGCCGCGGTGGAACGAATCATCGCTGCGGTGCGGGCCGAGGGCCGGGACGGGATGATGCAGGACGAGGCGCTGGCGGTGCTATCTGCCTATGGCATGCCGGTGGTGCCCAGCCGGGTGGCGCGGTCTGGCGACGCGGCCGCGCAGGCTGCGGGGGGCTTGGGCTTTCCGGCCGTGGTGAAGCGGCGCCGGGCCACGCGGCCCTATCGGGAACGCACCGGCGGCCTGGTGCTGGACCTGAACGATGCCGCGGCGGTCGTGGCCGCCATGGCCCGGCTGGCGCCCGCACCGGATGGTGTTCTGGTGCAGCCCCAGCGCGGCCGCTCCCGCGAGTTGCGGATCACGGTGGGCGATGATGCCGTGTTCGGTCCCGCCATCGGCTTCGGCCTGGGCGGCAGTGCGGCGGATCTGCTGGGCGACGCCGCCTATGACCTGCCGCCGCTGAACCTGGCGCTGGCCCGCACGCTGATCGCCCGCACCCGTGCCGGGCTGCTGATGCGCGCCGGCAGCGACCTGGCGGAGGCGGACCAGGCGGCGGTGGCCGATGCGCTGGTGCGCGTCAGTCAGCTGCTGATCGATCACCCGGACATCGCGGCCATCGACATCAACCCGCTGTTCGCCACTGCGGCGGGTGTTGCGGCGGCGGATGCCTGGGTCGGGCTGCGGCCGGTGGGCGAGGCGGCGTCGTTTGCCATCTCCGCCTATCCGGCGGAGCTGGCGCATCAGTTCGATGCCGGGTCCGAGACGGTGCTGGTGCGCCCGATCCGGCCCGAGGATGCGGAGGCGCATGCCGCCCTGTTCCGCCGGCTGACGCCGGAGGATGTCCGCTATCGTTTCTTCAACATGCTGCGGGAGCTGTCGGCGGAGCAGATCGCCCGCATGACCCAGGTGGACTACGACCGCGAGATGGCCTTCGTCGCCGTGCGCGAGGCAACCGCGGAGACGGTCGCCGTGTGCCGCCTGGTGCGCGAGCCCGGCACGGACCAGGGCGAGTTCGCCGTCGTCGTCGAGCCCGGCATGAAGGGCCACGGCCTGGCCCGGCGGCTGATGCAGGACGTGATGGGCTGGGGCCGCAGCCGGGGCATGCGGCAGATCGTCGGCCAGGTGCTGGCGGAGAACGTGCCGATGCTGGGGTTCATGCGGCGGATGGGCGCCACCATCCGCCGCCTGCCGGACGAGCCGGACGTGGTGGAGGCGGTGATCCCGCTGGAGTAGGATGCCGCGGTGACAACCCCGATGCTCCAGGCCGCGGCGAGGCGGCGCGCCATCCTGCTCGTGCTTGGCTCCTCCGGCAGCTTCGCCCTGGTCTCGGCACTGGTGAAGGTGGCGGCGCAGGACATCCCGACCGTCGAGCTGATGCTGTTCCGCAGCGCGGTGGCATTGCTGTGCCTGATCCCGCTGCTGATGCGGTCCGGCGGCTGGACGGCGCTGCGCACCCGGCGGCCGCTGGCGCATGTGGTGCGGGCGGCGGCGGGTCTGGGCGGCATGTTCGGTACGTTCTACGGCTTGGCGCACCTGCCCCTGGCGGCGGTCACGGCGCTGGGGTTCGCCATGCCGCTCGCGCTGGCGGTGCTGAGCGTGCCCATGCTGCGGGAGCGGATCACGCCGGGCCGGGTCGTGTCCATCCTGGCCGGGCTGGTGGGCGTGCTGCTGGTGATCCGGCCGTGGCAGGGGGCGGCGGGCCTGCCGCTGTTCGAGACATCGGTGGTGCTGGCGGGTGTCGTGGCCTGGGCGCTGGCGATGGTGAGCATCCGGCAGATGGGGCAGGCGGGGGAGCGCAACGTCACCATCGTGATGCTGTTCTCGCTGTGCTGCACCGTGGCGTGCGCCGTGTTGTCCGTGCCGGTCTGGGTGATGCCGGCGCCGGGCTTGTGGCTGCTGCTGCTGTGCATCGGCGCCGGGTCCGCCGGGGCGCAGCTGCTGATGACGGAGGGGTATCGCAGCGGCGAGGCGAGCATGCTGGCGCCGTTCGAGTACAGCGCGATCTTCTACACGGTGGTGCTGGGCTGGGCGGTGTGGGGCGAGGTGCCGGGGGTTTGGGAGATGACGGGGATTGCGGTGCTGGTGGCCTCGGGGCTGTTCACGTGGTGGCGGGAGGGGCGGGGCCAGGTTTAGACTGTGCGCATGAAGCATCCGATGCTGTTCGCCCTGATGATCGCCAGCATGTTCGCAGGTGCCGCGCGCGCCCAGCCGGTGCTGGATGCCGGCCGGGTGCCCGGGCTGACTGCGGCCGGGCAGGCGGCCTACGCCGATTTCCTGCTGATCAACCTGCCGCGCGCCTTCGCGGTCGGCGGCAATGGGGCCTATGGCTGGGCCGGCGGCACCGGCACGGCGGACAGCGTTCGCACCCGGGCGCTGGCGGGCTGTGCGCAGAGGGGCGCCACCGACTGCGCGCTCTATGCGGAGGGCCTCGATGTGGTCTGGCCCGGCCAGGTCACCAGCACTCCGGCGCCGCCAGGCCCGCTCGTCTCGAACTGGAACTATGCGATCGTGCCGGATGCCCGCTATTTCTGGCGCGGCCCGGCGGCGGCGGCGGGGGTCTATGTGTGGGCGCACGGGCTCGGCGCGCTGAACGGCGCCGGCGCACTGGCCGACGCGCGCGGCACGCAGCCGCAGGGGCATGTGCGCGCCTTCAACAATGCGGGCTTCGACGTGGTGCGCTTCGACCGCGAGCCGAACGCGGATCGGGACAAGGAGCGCGCGGCGGGCTGGCTGGAGGACACGCTGGCGGACATGCGGCGGCGGGGCTATCGCAGGATCGTGGTGGGGGGACAGTCCCGCGGCGGCTGGAACGCGCTGCAGATGCTGCGGACCGCCGGGCTGGCTGATGCCGTGATCGCCGTGTCCCCGGCGGCGCACGGGTCGGGCGGGAGCACGAACCTGACCGCGCAGTACGACGACCTGCGGCAACTGGTCGCCGCGGTCCCTGCCGCCCCGACCCGGCTCGCCTTTGTCCAGTTCGCCGCCGATCCCTTCGCGGGTGATCTGGCAGGGCGGCGGGCGTTGATCGAACGGTTGCGCCCGAAACTCGGCGGCCTGCTGATCCTGGATCAGCCGGAGGGCTTCAGCGGCCATTTCGGGGGCGGCACCTGGCTGTTCGCGCGGGGTTATGCCGCGTGCCTGCTCCGCTTCGTGGTCGATCCGCGGCCGGCGCCGGGCTGCTGACGGGCCATCCCGCTATATCTTGATGAGCGCCAGCAGCGCAGCCAGCACCGCCCGCAGTTCGGTGGCGGCGCTGCTGCGGGGCGCGAACTCCGTGACGCCAAGGCCCTCGGCGAAGGCCTGCGCATAGGCGGCGCGGTTGCCCAGGGTTTGCGGCAGCACGGTCATCGCGTGCCTGTCCAGCTCCGCCGCGATGGTGTCGCGCAGCCTGCCGGCGGCGGGCACGCGGTTCAGCACCAGGCAGGCGGGGCGCTTCTCCTCGCGCGCCAGCACCAGCGTGCCCTCCGCCGCCCACAGGTCCGGCGGGCTGGGCTGCAGCGGCACCACCACCAGGTTCGCCCCGCGGATGGCCCGGCGCGCATCGGCGTCGATCTGCGGCGGGCTGTCGATCAGCAGCACGTCGTGCGACTTGCCCAGCCGCTCCAGCTCGGCGGCCAGGCGCCAGCCGGCGGTGTCGCTGAAGGTGATGGCGGCGGCGGGCGTGGGGCGGGCCAGGCGCAGGGCGTGCCAGCGCTTCAGGCTGTGCTGCGGGTCGATGTCCAGCAGCGCCACGGTCTTGCTGGTTGCGAGCGCCGCGGCCAGATTGGCGGCGAGCGTCGTCTTGCCGGCACCGCCCTTCTGCTGTGCCACCGTGATCACCACCGCCATCGCCAAACCCCCAGCCATTGGGATCAGGATGCACCGAGCTGCTCCCGCCTGCCAGCCCGAACCCCTGCCCACGCCCGCGGAGATGGCCGCGGCGGACCAGCGCGCGCCCGCCCTGGGCCGCTCCGGCCTGGCCCTCATGGAGGCGGCTGCCACGGCGGTGGCGCGGGCCGCCCGCCGGATGGGTCCGGCGCGCACGCTGGTGCTGTGCGGACCCGGCGGCAATGGCGGCGACGGCTGGGCCGTGGCGCGGCTGCTGGCGCAGCGGGGCTGGCCGGTGGCGGTGGCCGCCTGGGGTGAGCCCCGCCCCGGCTCCGACGCGGCGGCCATGCGCGCGGCCTGGCGCGGGCCGGTGGTGGGGTTCGAGGCGGCGGAGGCCCGGCGGGCGGCGCTGGTGATCGACGCGGTGTTCGGTGCCGGGCTGCGGGATGCGGTGCCGGAAGCGGTGGCCGACGTGCTGGCGGCGGCGCACCAGGTGCTGGCGGTGGATGTGCCGAGCGGCGTGGATGGCGCCACCGGCCAGGCGCGCGGCCGGGTGCGGGCGGCGCGGGCCACGGTGACGTTCGCCGCGCGGAAGCCGGGGCATCTGCTGCTGCCGGGGCGCGATCTGTGCGGCGCGCTGGTGCTGGCCGATATCGGCATGCCCCCGGGCGCGCTCGGGCCCGTCCGCACCTGGCGCAACACCCCGGCGCTCTGGGCGCTGCCGTCGCTGGAACACGGGTCGCACAAATACACCCGCGGCCATGTCACCGTGCTGGGCGGCGCTGCCATGACCGGGGCCGCGCGGCTGGCCGCGGCCGCGGCCCGGCGTGGCGGGGCCGGGCTGGTGACGATTGCGACCGGGGGCGCGGCGGGCGGCGCGGGTGACCTGTATCGGGCGGGCGACCCCGGCGTGATCGTGTCCGACGCGTCACTTGCGTCGCTGCTGGAGGATGCGCGGCGGCGAGCCTGGTTGTGCGGACCGGGCCTGGGGCAGGAGGCGGCGCGGGCGGCGCTGCCGGTGCTGCTCGCGGCGGGGCGGCTGGTGGTGGCGGATGCGGATGCGCTCGGGGTCTGTGCCGGGTCACCGGAGCGGCTGCGCGGCTGCAGCGTGATCACGCCGCACGAAGGCGAGTTCGCCAGGCTGTTCGGGCCGGTGGGTGACGACAAGCTGGCGGCGGCGCGGGCGGCGGCGGCGCGCCTCGGGTGCGTCGTGGTGCTGAAGGGGGCGGACACGGTGATCGCCGCGCCGGATGGCCGCGCCGCCATCAACGACAACGCGCCGCCCTGGCTTGCGACCGCCGGGTCCGGCGACGTGCTGGCCGGGCTGGTGGCCTCGTATCTGGCACAGGGCATGCCGGCGTGGGAGGCCGCCTGCGCCGCCGTGCACCGGCATGGCGCGGCGGGCGGGCTGGCGGGACCGGGGCTGATCGCGGAAGACCTGGTCGACGCGCTGCATTCACTCGCACGAGGATCGCAACCGGCGCAGTCTGCGCTATAGTCCGCATGCTTCCGGAGAGATGAGCCCATGAGCGACACCGCCGCCCAGATTGGCCTGTTCGACCGTGCCCTCCGCCGCCTGACGACGGTATGGCGCGAAATGGCCTCCACCGTGAGCGACGAGACCGACAGCATCGCCGGCCAGATGCGCGCCTGCCTGGACGCGCGGGGCGGCGAGGTGAGCGCCCGCAACCGCGCGGCCAAGCTGGCGCAGACCTATCTGGGACTGGATGATGCCGGGCGCCGGGCCTTCCTGCTGGACCTCGCGGCCTTCGACAGCGACCCCGGCGAGACCGACCGCGCCTATGCCGCCGTGCAGGCCGCGGAAGGCCCGGCCGAGCGCGCCGTGGCCCAGGTGGCGCTGCGCCGCGCGCTGGAGCCGCCGCGGGTGCGGCTGCTGACGCAGTTCACCACCATCCCGGACGGCATGAAGTTCCTGGTGGACCTGCGCGCCACCATGCTGGCGCTGAAGGGCAGCGACCCCTGGCTGAACGCGCTGGAGAGCGACCTGCGCCTGCTGCTGGCCGCCTGGTTCGACGTGGGCTTCCTGGAGCTGCAGCGCATCGACTGGCACAGCCCGGCCATCCTGCTGGAGCGGCTGGTGGGGTATGAGGCGGTGCACGAGATCCGCTCCTGGAGCGACCTCAAGAACCGGCTGGACAGCGATCGGCGCTGCTATGCGCTGTTCCATCACCGGATGCCCAACGAGCCGCTCATCTTCGTCGAGGTGGCGCTGGTGAAGGGGCTGGCGGACAGCGTGCAGCGGCTGCTGGACAAGAAGGCGCCGCTGCTGGACCCGAAGGCGGCGGACACCGCGATCTTCTATTCCATCAGCAACTGCCAGAAGGGGCTGGCGGGCATCAGCTTCGGCAACTTCCTGATCAAGCGCGTGGTCGAGCTGCTGGGGGCGGAGTTCCGCAACATCAAGAGCTTCGCGACCCTCTCGCCGCTGCCGGGGTTCCGCCGCTGGCTGGATGGCAAGTTGCGGGAGAACGACCCGAAGCTGCTGAGCGACGAGGAGTCGAGCAGCCTGCGCACCGCCGCCCCGGCGGCCGAGGCGGCGCCGGAGAACGGCACCGCGGCCCTCGCCGCCATCCTGGCGCGGCGCGGCTGGTTCCGCGACACCGCCATGCTGCGCGCCGCCGAACCGGTGCTGGTGCGGCTGGCGGCACGCTACCTGCTGGTGGAAAGCCGGGGCACGCGGGCGATCGATCCCGTCGCGCACTTCCACCTGTCGAACGGGGCGCGGGTGGAGCGGTTGATGGCCTTGGCCGACACGTCGGAGAAGGGCGGCAAGGAGAGTGCCACCCTGATGGTCAACTACCTCTACGACCCCGCCAAGATCGAGGACTATCACGAGGATTACGCCGGCGAGGGCAAGCGCAACGCCAGCACGCTGGTGCGCAAGCTGGCGCGGGGCTGGTCTTGAACGCCCCGTTCATCCCGGCGCAGCTGCCGGCCGCGCGGCTCGCGGCGCTGCACCAGGTCGAGCGGAAGCTGCTGTGGCTCTCCGCCTGGATGATCCACAACGCGAACCACGTGCGGCCCAGCCGGGACGGGCTGAAGGTGGGCGGGCACCAGGCGAGCTGCGCCAGTGTCATCAGCATCATGACGGCACTGTATTTCGAGATCCTGCGGCCCGAGGACCGGGTGGCGGTGAAGCCGCATGCGGGTCCGGTGTTCCACTCGATCAATCGCCTGTTCGGGCGGCAGACGCCGGAGCTGATGGCCGGGCTGCGGCAGATGGGCGGGGTGCAGAGCTACCCGAGCCGCACCAAGGATGGCGCCGAGGTCGATTTCAGCACGGGGTCCGTGGGCCTGGGCGTGGCGCTGACCAGCTTCGCCGCGCTGATGCAGGACTACGTGCGGCTGCATGGACTGGATGCCGGGCTGCCGGTGGGGCGCCAGGTGGCGATCGCCGGGGATGCCGAACTGGACGAGGGCAACATCTACGAGGCCCTGCTGGAGGGCTGGAAGCACGATGTCCGCAACGTGTGGTGGATCATCGACTACAACCGGCAAAGCCTGGACAGCGTGGTGCCGGACCGGCTGTTCGGCCGCATCGAGGGCCTGTTCCAGGACATGGGCTGGAATGTCGTCACCCTGAAATACGGCCGCAAGCTGCAGGCGGCCTTCGAGCGGGAGGGCGGCGAGGCGCTGCGGCGGTGGATCGATGACTGCCCGAACAGCCTGTACTCCGCCATCACCTTCCAGGGCGGTGCGGCCTGGCGCCAGGCGCTGCTGGCCGATCTGGGGCGGGAAGCCGGGGTGCGGGCCATCATCGACCCGCTGACCGATGACGAGCTGGCGGGGTTGATGACCAACCTGGGCGGGCATGACGTCGATTACCTGATCGAGAGCTTCCGGGCGGCGGATGCGGCCGGCGATCAGCCGACATGCTTCATCGCCTATACCGTGAAGGGGATGGGCCTGCCGTTCGCCGGGCACAAGGACAACCACTCCGGCCTGATGACCCGCGAGCAGATGGAGGGGTTCCGGGCTGCCATGCGCATCCGGCCCGGCCATGAATGGGACGTGGCGGAGGGACTCGACCTCGACGAGGCCGCGTTCCAGGCGGTGATCGAGGATGCGCCGTTCGCCACGCCGTTGACGCCGCAGGGCCGCCGGCTGGAGGCTGCCGCGGTGGAGATCCCGCCGGTGCTGCCGGGCCCGGCTGTAGTGGGCCGGAAGGTGAGCACGCAGGCCGGGTTCGGCGACATGCTGGCCGAGATCGGGCGGGGGCAGGGCGCTTGCACCGAGCTTGCCAAACACATCGTCACCACCAGCCCGGACGTGACGGTTTCCACCAACCTCGGCGCCTGGGTGAACCGCCGCGGCGTGTTCGACCGGCATACCCGCAACGACGTGTTCCGCGATGCCAAGCTGGCGAGCGCGCAACGCTGGGGCATGTCGCCGACGGGCCAGCACATCGAGCTTGGGATTGCGGAGCAGAACCTGTTTCTCCTCCTGGCCGCCGCCGGGCTGCAGACCGGGCTGACCGGGGCGCGGCTGCTGCCGATCGGGACGGTCTATGATCCGTTCGTCAATCGCGGCCTCGATGCGCTGATCTACGCCTGCTACCAGGATGCCCGGTTTCTGCTGGTCTCCACGCCCAGCGGCATCACGCTGGCGCCGGAGGGCGGGCAGCACCAGAGCATCAACACCCCGCTGATCGGCATGGCGGCGGACCGGTTGGCCTCCTACGAGCCGACCTATGTGGATGAGCTGGCGATCCTGCTGCGCCACGCCTTCGTGCACATGCAGGCGCCGCAGGGCTCCGCCGTCTGGCTGCGTCTCTCGACCCGGCAGTTGCAGCAGCCCGACCGCGTGCTCGACCCGGCCGCCGTGATCGCCGGCGGGCACTGGGTGGTGCCGCCCGCCGCGGGCGCGCCGATCGCCATCGCCTATCAGGGACCGATCGCGCCGGAAGCGGAGGCGGCGTTCGCCGAGCTGCAGGCCGAGGTGCCGGGCGCCGGGCTGCTGGCGGTGACGAGCCCGGACCGGCTGCACGCGGGCTGGCTGGACGCGAACCGCGCGCGCCGGGCCGGCACGCCGATGCCGTCGCACATCGAGACGCTGCTGGCGCCGCTGGCCCCGGGTGCGGCGCTGGTGACGGTGCTGGACGGGCATCCGGCCGCGCATAGCTGGCTGGGCGCGGTGCGCGGGCAGCGCGTGGTGCCGCTGGGCCCTGACCATTTCGGGCAAAGCGGCGATCTGCCGGACCTGTATCGCGAGTATGGCGTGGACACCGACGCCATCCTGGACGCCTGCGCCCAGGCGCTGCTGGGATGAGCCTGCGCGATTTGCCGGCCCCGCCGGACGATGCTCCCCGCGCCGCCCTGTGGTGGGCCGCGCGCGACGAGTGGGAGAAGGCGCACGAGGCGGCGCAGTCGGATGACGGGCGCGATGCTGCATGGGTGCATGCGTATCTGCACCGGGTCGAGGGTGACTTGGAGAATGCGCGGTATTGGTATGGGCAGGCTGGTCGGCCGGTGGCGACAGGGGCGCTGACGGCGGAGTGGGAGGCGATTGCGGCGGCTTTGGGATAGCTGACGGAGCCGCCTGATCTGGTTCATGCAGCCGAGCAGAGCCACGACCATGCGCGTAGTGTCGCGCCGCTCGTGGCGCACGCCGAAGCGGCTCAGCCGGGCCATGCAGGGACGGGTGCGTTCCAGGATCCAGCGATGACGCCCTGCGCGCTTCGCTTTTCCGCCCTGCCACAGGCTGCTGACGGGTCAGGGCTAAGCCTGCACCATCACCTCCCGGAACTGAACACCTAAGCGCCCGCGAGCAAGACTGCCACGACGCTGCCCAGCATTTCTGCCACGAAGGTGATGGCCGTCGTGCCCAGCAAGCGTGCAGACCGGGACGGCGTAACCCTGGCCATCACCAGGTAGGCCGGGACCAGAGCGAAGGGGCCGAGAATACTTATGCCGATCGCGACCGGCCAGGCCTGATCCGGGCCGAGTTCGCGAGAAGTGAGCAGGTGGACCATCGGCAGCGCCGACTCGAGGACCAAGGCGCCGGGCAAGCCCAGCGCAAGCAGCCCGGCAACGGCGATCAGCCCTGCGACGACGCATGGCCAGAACAGAAGCTGCCGCAGCGTGGTACCATTCCGACCGGCCATCACCTTGTCTCTACGGCTGGACGCACATGGCCCGCTGCCGTCTTCGGATCAGGCGCGGACATTCCGTGCGGATTGGCAGCCAATGCCGCGACCGTCAGATACAGGCTCAGCGAACCGACCGTTCCCCCAAGGCCCCCAGCAGCCGCGCATGCGCCCGGATGCCCTGGTGGAAACACCGCAGCTCGAACTTCTCGTTCGGCGAATGCACCTGGTCGTCGTCGAGGCCAAATCCCATCAGCAGGCTGTCGAGGCCCAGCAGGCGGTGCATGCTCTCCACCACCGGGATGCTGCCGCCGCAGCCGATCAGCACGGCGGGGCGGCCGTATTCCTCGGCCAGCGCGGTGCGGGCCAGCTGCACGTAGCGGCTCTCATCGGGGATCGCGACGCCGGGGGCGGTGCTGAACACCTGGATCTCGACCTGCGCATCGGCCGGCTTGCGGGCGTCGACGAAGGCGTGCAGGGCTTCGACGATATTGGCCGGGTTCTGGCCGGGAACGAGGCGGAAGGAGACCTTGGCCCCGGCCTCGGACGCGATCACCGTCTTCGACCCGGCACCCTGGTAGCCGCCCCAGATGCCATTGATATCCGCCGTGGGCCGGCCCCAGAGGCGCTGCAAGGCCGGGTAGCCCTGCTCGCCGATGGGGGTTTTCAGGCCGACGCCGCCGAGGAAGGCCGCCTCGTCGAAGTTCAGCCCGGCCCATTCCGCGGCCAGCGAGTTCGAGATCACCGGGATGCCGTCATAGAAGCCCGGCAGCTGGATGCGGCCTTCCGCATCATGCAGGTCTCCCAGGATGCGGGTGAGCGCGTTGATCGGGTTCAGCGCGGAGCCGCCGAACATGCCGGAATGCAGGTCCTTGTCCGCGGCGCGCAGGTTGATCTGGGCATAGACCATGCCGCGCAGCCGCGTGGTCAGCGCCGGGGTGTCGATGTTCCACATGCCGGTGTCGCTGATGACCGCGACATCCGCCGCCAGTGCCGCGCGCTGTTCCAGCAGGAAGGGTTCGAGGTTGGGGCTGCCGACCTCCTCCTCGCCCTCCACCAGCACCGTCACGCGCACCGGCAGGGTGCCGGTGGTGGCGTGCCAGGCGCGCATGGCCTCCAACCAGGTCATCACCTGGCCCTTGTCGTCCACCGCGCCACGCGCCACCACGCGGGGGCCGTGCGGGCCATCGGTCAGCTTGGGGTCGAAGGGGTCGGCGGTCCAGAGCTCCAGCGGGTCCGCGGGCTGCACGTCGTAATGGCCGTAGAACAGCACGTGCGGCGCATCCGGACCCGGCCCGGGATGGTGGCCCAGAACGACGGGGTGCCCGGCGGTGGGGCGCACGGCGGCCTCGAACCCCATCGCGGTCAGCTGGTCGCGCACCCATTCGGCGGCGCGGGTGCAGTCCGCGGCATGCACCGGCTGGGCGGAGACGCTGGGGATGCGGAGGAACTCGAACCAGCGTTCGCGGGCCGGGTCGAGGTTGGCATCGATGTGAAGGAGCACGTCGGGAGTTTGCATGAGTAAGCGGTATCAACTTCGCGGGGCGCGCGCTAGCGTTTGGGCATGATCACACGCCGAACCGCCCTGACGTTGGCCGCATCGGCCCTGGCAACCCCCGCGATCGCGCAGCCCGCGAGCACGCTGCGCTTCGTGCCGCAGGGCAACCTCAACAACCCCGATCCGGTGTGGACCACCACGACGCTGGCCCGCAACCACGGGCTGATGATCTGGGACACGCTGTATGCCGTGGATGGCGCGCTGAACCCGCAGCCGCAGATGGTGGCGGCGCACGAGGTCCGCGACGATGGCCGCACCTGGCGGTTCCAGTTGCGCGACGGGCTGCGCTTCCACGATGGCACGCCGGTGCGGTCCATCGACTGCGTCACCAGCATCCAGCGCTGGGCGAAGCGGCGGGGGCTGGGGCAGCGGATGCTGGCGCAGACCGAGTCGATGCCGGTGATCAGCGACCAGGTGTTCGAGATCCGCATGACCCGGCCCTACGCCCTGCTGCCCACCGCGCTGGCCGACTGGTGCTTCGTGATGCCGGAGCGGATCGCGCGCACCAGCGCGTTCGAGCAGATCAGGGAATACATCGGCAGCGGCCCGTTCCGCTTCGTGGCGGATGAGTGGGTCTCGGGCAGCCGGGCCGTCTATGCGCGCAACGAGGCCTATGTGCCGCGCAGCGAGAAGCCGGACGCCGCGGCCGGGGGCAAGGTGGTGCATTTCGACCGGGTGGAATGGCGCATCGTGCCGGACCAGGCGACGGCGGCGGCGGCGCTGCAGTCCAACGAGGTGGACTGGGTGGAGCAGCCGCTGTTCGACCTGCTGCCGACGTTGCGAAAGGCCAAGGGCGTGCGGGTGCTGCGCAACGACCGGGTGGGGGCGATCGCGATGGTGGCGATCAACCACCTGCACCCGCCGTTCGACAACCCGAAGCTGCGCCGGGCGCTGCTGACCGGGATCGATCAGACGGAGTTCATGCAGGCCGCCTATGGCGACGAGACCGACCTGTTCCGCACCGGGGTGGGCGTGTTCACGCCGGGGCTGCCGATGGCGAGCACGGCCGGCATGGAGGTGCTGACCCGGCCGCGCGACCTGGCGCTGACCAAGCGGCTGGTGGCCGAAAGCGGCTACAAGGGCGAGCGCGTGGTGCTGATGTCGCCGTCGGACTATGCGGACCAGCAGGCCTACAGCCTGGTGATGCGGGAGCTGATGGTGAAGGTCGGGATCAACGTCGAGTATGTGAGCATGGACTGGGGCACGCTGGTACAGCGCCGGGCCAGCAAGGAGGTGCCGGAGAAGGGCGGCTGGTCGATGTTCTGCACGACCTATGAGGGCATGACCGTCGCGAACCCGGCCAGCCACCTGCCGCTGCGGGGCAACGGGCTGGACGGCTGGTATGGCTGGCCCACGGACGCGCCGATGGAGGCGCTGCGCGACCAGTGGTTCGACGCGCCGGACGTGGCGGCGCAGAAGGCGATCTGCGACGCCATGCAGTTGCGGGCCTTCCAGGAGGTGCCGTTCTATCCCGTGGGCCAGCGGTTCCTGCCGACGGCGATGCGGGATGGGCTGGCGGATGTGGTGGCGGCGTCCTATCCGGTGTTCTGGGGGGTGCGGCGGGCCTGACGCCCGCCGCGTGCATCAGGCGCCCTGCATCGCGTCCCAGACCCGCTGCGGCGTGGCGGGCATGTCGATGTGCTTCACGCCGACCTGGCGCAGGGCATCCACCAGCGCGTTCATCACGCTCGGCAGCGCCCCGGCACAGCCGGCCTCGCCACAGCCCTTGGCGCCCAGCACGTTGGTCCTGGCCGGGACGGCGTGGCTCTGCATGACGAAGTTCGGCGCATGCACGGCGTGGGGCAGGGCGTAGTCCATGAAGGAGCCGGTCATCAGCTGACCGTCCTCGTCATAGGCCATCGCCTCCAGCAGCGCCTGGCCGATGCCCTGGACGATGCCGCCATGGGCCTGGCCCTCCACCAGCATCGGGTTGATCAGCACGCCGAAGTCATTGACCATGTTGTATCTCACCACCTCGACCACGCCCGTATCGGGATCGACCTCCACCTCGGCGACATGGCAGCCGTTCGGGTAGGCGGAGGGCGCGTGTTCGTGGATGTGCTGCACGTCCAGCGCGCCGGGCCGGAGTGCCGCCAGGTCCATGACGCCGATGCTGCGGTCCGTGCCGGCGATGGTGAAGCGGCCGCGCTCGAACTCGATGTCGGCGGCGGCGGCCTCCAGCACGTCGGCGGCGGCGGCGCGGCCCTTGTCGATGCAGATGGCGCTGGCCTCCACGATGGCGGCGCCGCTGGCCATGATGCTCTTGCTGCCGCCGGTGCCGCCACCGGCGATCAGCTGGTCGCTGTCGCCCTGCAGCAGCCGCACCTTGTCGAACGGCACGCCCAGGCGGTCGCACAGCACCTGCGCGAAGGGCGAGGCGTGGCCCTGCCCGTAGTCCAGCGTGCCGGTGATGATGGTCACGGTGCCGTCCTCCTCGAAGCGCAGCCCGCCCATCTCGTGTGAGGGCGGCGCGGTGACTTCGAGGTACTGGCCGATGCCCCGGCCCCGGATGCGCCCGCGGGCCCGACTCTCCCTGGCGCGCGCGTTGAAGCCGTCCCAGTCCGCCAGCGCCAGGGCCTTGTCGAGGATGGTGGGGAAGTCGCCGCTGTCATACTCGGTGCCGGCCGGGGTGGTGTAGGGCATCTGCTCCGGCTGCACGTGGTTGCGGCGGCGCAGGTCGACGCGGTCGATCCCCATCTCGGCCGCCGCCGTGTCCACCAGGCGCTCCATGTAGTAGTTGCCCTCGGGCCGTCCGGCACCGCGATAGGCGCCCACCGGGGTGGTGTTGGTGAACATGCAGCGCGACGTCACCTCGATCAGCGGCGTGGCATAGACGCCGATGGCGTTCTTCATGGTGTTCTGCGTCGGCGGGATGGTGGTGGCGTTGCTGAGATGCGCGCCCAGGTTGCCGTACACCTCCATGCGCAGCGCCAGGAACTTGCCGTCCCTGTCCAGCGCCAGGGCGGCGTCGCAGGTGTGGTCGCGGCCGTGGCTGTCGGACAGGAAGCTGTCCGAGCGTTCATCGGTCCACTTCACGGGCGCGCCCAGCAGCCTGGCCGCCAGCAGCACGCAGGGGTATTCCGGGTAGATCGAGGCCTTCATGCCGAAGGAGCCGCCGACATTGCCGGTGAGGATCCGCAGCTTCTCGGCCGGCACGCCCAGCACGTCCTTCAGCCCGGCGCGCATGCCGAAGGCGCCCTGGCAGCCCAGGCGCAGCGTGTAGCGGCCATCGGCCGGGTCGAAGGTGGCGAGGCAGGAGCGGGGCTCCATGGCGGCGACCACGATGCGGCTGTTGCGCAGGCTGAGCCGGGTCACGTGGGCGGCGCGGGCGAAGGCGGCGTCCACGGCGGCGGTGTCGCCGTGGTGGTATTCCATCACCAGGTTGCCGGGGGCGCTCTCGTGCAGCAGCGGCGCATCCGGCGCGGCGGCGCGCTTCGCGTCGGTCACGGCGGGCAGCGAGTCGATGTCGAGCAGCACGGCGTCCGCCGCGTCCTTCGCCTGCTTGGCGGTTTCCGCCACCACGACGGCCACGGGATCCCCGACGTAGCGCACGCGGGTCTCGGCCAGGGCGGTCTGCGGCGGGCGCGGCGTGGCTGACCCGTCGCGGTTCTTGCCGGCGGCGGCCTGCATCACGTTGATGCCGCCCGCCTTGAGGTCCTTCGCGGTGAGGATCAGCTTCACGCCGGGCATGGTGGCCGCCTCGGCGGTGTCCACGCCGTTCAGGATGCCGTGGGCATGGCGGCTGCGCACCACCACCGCGTACAGCTGGCCCGGCAGGTTCAGGTCGTCGCTGTAGCGGCCCTCGCCACGCAGCAGCATGGGGTCCTCCTTGCGCGACACCGGCTGGCCGATGGCGAACTTCTCGATCGTTGGGGTGAATGCGACGTTCATGCCGATCGGTATCCTTGCGAGCAGAAGGCTAAGCTGGGGAGGGTTTCCTCAAGGTAAACCCGCGGTGCGGGGCCAGACCAGCCATGTGAGGCTGACAGTCAGGAGTTGCACCAGCAGAACCAGCGCCACACAGCCCATCCAGCCGAAATGCACCCATATGCCGCCAGGCACCACCCCGCCCAGGCTGCCGCCCACGTAATAGGAGGTGACGTAGAGCCCGACCGCGGTGGAGCGGGCCTGCCGGGCCGCCGTGGCGACGTGCCCGATGGAGAGCACCTGTTCCGTGAACACGCCGATGGCCACCAGCGCCAGCCCGGCGACGATGGCCGTGAGACTGGGCACCAGCGTCAGCACCAGCCCGCAGGCCACCGCCGCGCCGCCCAGCACCATGGTGCGCCGCCGCCCCAGCAGCAGGGTCAGCCGGGAGGCGGCCGGCGTGGCGACCGCGCCGAGCAGGTACACCACGAAGACGGAGCCGAGCGCGGCCGGGCCCAGGGCGTAGGGCGGGGCGGCGAGCAGGACGTTGGCGTAGGTGAAGGTGGCGACGATGGAGAACAGCACCGCGAAGCCCACGGCGCAGGTGGCCATCACCTGCCGGTTGCCGAACTGGTCGCGGAACCCGGCGAGGCTGCCGCGCCAGCCCTCGGTGGCACGGAAGCGGCGCTCGGGCGGCAGGCACAGGGCGATGACCAGGGCGCCCAGCGCGGTGATCCCCGCCAGCACCAGAAAGGCGGCGCGCCAGTCCAGCAGCGCCGTGACCCAGCCGGCGACGAAGCGCCCGGCAAAGCCGCCGATGATGGTGCCGATCGCGTAGATGCCGGTGGCCTTCACCCCCTCGGCCCCCGGGCACTCATCGGCGATATAGGCGACCGTGACCGCGAAGACGAACGGCAGCAGCAGACCCTGGACGAAGCGGCAGGCGATCAGCAGGCCCAGCGTGGGGGCGAAGGCGGCGAGGCCCGTGGGGAGCACCAGGAGCAGCGCGGCACCCAGGATCAGCCTGCGCCGGCCGAACACGTCGGAGATGCCGCCCACGAAGGGCGCCACCAGGGCCACCGCGATCAACGAGGCGGTGACGGTGAGGCCGGTCTGCGCCAGGCTGGTCTGGAAGCTCGCTGCCAGGGTCGGCAGCAGCGCCTGGGTCGGGTACAGGTTGATGAAGGTGGTGACACCCGCCGCAGCGATGCCGATGCCGCGGCGGCCGATCAAGCCGGGCCCCGCGCCATGATGGCGGCACAGGCGGCGGGCAGCACCACCGGCCTGGGCGGCGAGACCGGGCCCGGCGGCCTGGGCGGCAGGTCCAGCTGGTCGAACCACCATTGCAGGCTGGCATCACACGCCTCGCCGGCCGGCGGCGGCGCCTGGTCCCTGCACTCGGGCTGACCCGGCGGGCAGCGGAAGTGGATGTGCATATGCGCCGCATGCCCATACCAGGGCCGCACCTTGGCGATCCAGCTGCGGTCGCCGCGGACCTCCTGGCACAGCTGCCGCTTGATGGCCGGGTTCACCAGCACGCGGTCGACGCCGGGCAGTTCGGTGGCCAGGCGGATCAGCGCGATGTGCTGCGGTGTCCAGACGCCGGGTTCGATGCCGCGCTGGTCGGCGCGCACCAGGCTCTGCACCTCCACCGCCTCGCGCTGGGCCGGGCTGAGCGGCGGCTTGGGGCGGACGTCGAGCCAGACATCGGCATCGAGGCCCAGCATGTGGCTGGCGTGGATGCCGGGGAAGGGGCCGCCGGTGGGCTTGCTGATGTCGTTCATGAACAGCGTGCCGATGCCGGCGGCGCGGGCCCGCAGCGCCAGGGTCTGCAGGGCGGCGATGGTGTCGGGGTGGCCCCAGAACCAGCTGTGGCTCATGCGGATGGTCTCGAAACCCGGTCCTTCCGGCGGCAGCTGCACGGCGCCGGCGATGCAGCCCGGGCCGGGTCCGCCGACGATGCGGGGCGGTTCGGCGGCGGCGGGCAGCAGGAGGGAGAGCAGCAGCAGGAGATGCCTGGGCATGGCGGGGCCTCTCACGGGGATCAGGCCTCGGCGGACAGGATGACGCCGGTGTCGTGGCGCGGCGGCGCCGGGATGCCGAGATAGGCCAGCCGCTTGAACTCCTTGCGGCCGCGCGCCACGGAATCGAGGATAAGCCCGCATACCGTCGCCACCGCCGCCATCACCATCAGTCCGGTGGCGAGCAGGGCGGTGGGCAGGCGCGGCACCAGGCCGGTGCGGGCGAAGTCCAGCACGACCGGCACGCCGAACCACAGCGCCATGCCGACCAACCCGCCCGCCAGAACCGCGAAGAAGGCCAGCGGCCGCTCCTCCTTCACCAGCAGCACGATGGTGCGCAGGATGCGCAGCCCGTCGCTGTAGGTGCGGAGCTTGGAGGTGGAGCCCTCCGGCCGCTCCTTGTAGCGCGTCGGCACCTCGCCGATCGGCATGCGCAGCTCCAGCGCGTGCACGGTGAACTCCGTCTCGGTCTCGAACCCGCTGGACAGCGCCGGGAACGACTTCACGAAGCGGCGGGAGAACACGCGGTAGCCGGAGAGCATGTCCGACACGCGGTTGCCGAAGATCTGCCGCACGATGCCGGTCAGCACGCGGTTGCCCAGGCGGTGGCCGCTGCGATAGGCCGCCTGCACGGCGCTCACCCGCATGCCGTTCACCATGTCCAGCCCGCCCTGCATGGCGTGGGCGACCATCATGGGGGCGTCGGCGGCGGCATAGGTGTCGTCCCCATCGACCAGGACGTAGAACTCGGCCTCGATGTCCGCGAACATGCGGCGGATGACATGGCCCTTGCCCTGCAGCGCCTCGCCCCGCACCACGGCGCCGGCGGCGCGGGCCACGGCGACGGTCTCGTCGCTGGAGTTGTTGTCATAGACGTAGATGCGGGCGCCGGGCAGGGCGGCGCGGAAATCGCGGACGACGGTGCCGATCGCCACCGCCTCGTTGTAGCAGGGGATCAGGACGGCGATCTTGGGCACGGGTGTCATTGCGGCCGATGTAGCGGATCTGGAGCGTCCGCGCACCTGTGTGCCGGCGTGGGGGGTGCCGGCGTGGGAGGTGCCGGCGTGGGAAGTGCTGGCGTGGGAAGCGCCGGCGTGGTTTGCTCCCGGCGACATCCCGGGGGAACCGATGCGTCGTCGTTCGTTTATCGCGGGAACCGCCGCACTGACCGGAGCAGCACTGGCCGCGCCGTCGCTGGCGCAGGCGCCGGGCAGCCGGCTGCTGAAGTTCATCCCGCAGTCGGACCTCACGGTGCTGGACCCGATGTGGACCACCGCCTACGTCACCCGCAACCATGCCTTCATGGTGTACGACACGCTGTTCGGGCAGGACGGCCAGTATCGGCCCAGCCCGCAGATGGTGGAGGGCTTCACCACCGGGAATGACGGCAAGCTGTGGACGCTCACCCTGCGGCCCGGCCTCAAGTTCCACGACGGCGAGCCGGTGCGGGCGCGGGACTGCGTCGCCAGCATCCAGCGCTGGGGCAAGCGGGACGCGTTCGGCGGCGCGCTGATGGCGGCGACCGACGAGTTGAGCTTCAAGGACGACAACACCCTGGTGTTCCGCCTGAAGCGCCCCTTCCCGCTGCTGCCCTCCGCCCTGGCCAAGACGCCGCTGTTCATGCCGGCGATCATGCCGGAGCGCCTGGCCAGGACCGACCCCTACACCCAGGTGACGGAGATGATCGGCAGCGGCCCCTACCGCTTCAAGGCCGATGAGCGGGTGCCCGGCGCCCGTGCGGTGTATGAGCGCTTCGCCGACTACAAGCCCCGGGAAGGGGGCGTCACCGCCTGGACCGCCGGGCCGAAGGTCGTGAACTTCGACCGGGTGGAGTGGACCACCATCCCGGACCCCACCACCGCCGCGCAGGCGCTGATGAACGGCGAGCAGGACTGGTGGGACTACGCCACCACGGACCTGATGCCGCTGCTGCAGAAAAGCCGCGGCGTGAAGGTGGTGGTGCAGGAGCCCAGCGGGCAGATCGCCATCATGCGGATGAACCACCTGCAGCCGCCCTTCGACAACCCGGCCATCCGTCGCGCCCTGCTGGGCGCCGTGAGCCAGGAGGACGTGGTGACGGCGGTGGCGGGCACCGACCCCAAAATGTGGAAGACCGGGGTCGGGTTCTTCTGCCCGGACACCCTGATGGCGAGCCAGGTGGGCATGGACGTGCTGAACAGCCCGCGCGACATGACCAAGGTGAAGGCCGACCTGAAGGCCGCGGGCTACAAGGGCGAGAAGGTCGTGCTGCTGGCGGCCACCGACTTCCCGGTGCTGAAGGCCATGGCGGATGTGACCGGCGACATGCTGCAGCGCGCCGGGATGAACGTGGATTACATCGCGACGGACTGGGGCAGCGTCGTGACGCGCCGGGCCAGCAAGGAGCCGGTGGAGAAGGGCGGCTGGAGCGCCTTCTGCACCGCCTGGGCCGGCACCGACCACCTGAACCCGGCGGGCCACATCTCGCTGCGCGCCAATGGTGCGGCCGCCTGGCCTGGCTGGCCCACCGACCCCAAAATCGAGCAGCTGCGCGACGCCTGGTTCGAGGCGCCCGACGTGGCGGCGCAGCAGGCGATCTGCGCGGACATCCAGAAGGAGGCGTTCGTGGACGTGCCGTACATCCCGATGGGGCAGTACCTGCAGCCGACCGCCTACCGCACCACGCTGAGCGGCGTGCTGGAGGGTTTCGCGCTGTTCTGGAACGTCAAGAAGGCATGATCACCCGCCGGGCGGCCCTTGGCACGGCAGCGGCAGCGGTGGCGTTGCCGCGGGTGTCGCTGGCGCAGGGCGTGCGGCGGCTGCGCATGGTGCCGCAGGCGAACCTGGCGTCGTTCGACCCGGTCTTCTCGACCGCCAACATCACCCGCAACCATGGCTTCATGGTGTACGACAGCCTGTATGGCATGAACGCCGCGCTGGAGCCGCAGCCGCAGATGGCGGCGGGGCACCTGGTGGAGCAGGATGGGCGCCGGGTCACGATCCGGCTGCGGGAGGGGCTCGTGTTCCATGACGGCACCCCGGTGCTGTCGCGCGACGTGGTGCCCAGCCTGCGCCGCTGGATGGCGCGCAATGCCTTCGGCCAGAAGCTGGCCCAGTCCGTGGACGAGCTTTCGGCCGACGGGGACCAGGCGGTGGTGTTCCGGCTCAGGAAGCCGTTTCCGCTGCTGTTCCACGCGCTGGCCGGGCTGAGTTCGCCGCCGTTCATCATGCCGGAGCGGGTGGCGCTGACGGACCCGTTCAAGCAGATCACCGACCCGGTCGGCAGCGGCCCGTTCCGCTTCAAGCGCGACGAGTTCAACTCCGGCAGCCTGGTTGTGTATGAGCGCCATGCCGGGTATCGGCCGGCGCCGGGCCAGGCGGATTTCATGGCGGGGCCCAAGGTCGCGCATTTCGACCGCGTCGAGTGGCAGATCATCACCGATGCCGCCACCGCGGCCGCGGCGCTGCAGCAGGGCGAGATCGACTGGTACGAGCAGCCGCCGCCGGAGCTGCAGACGCTGCTGGCCCGCAATGCCGGGGTGAAGATCGAGAACATCGACAACCGTCCGAACGTCGCGGTGCTGCGCCTGAACTTCCTGCATGAGCCGTTCGACAACCGGGCGCTGCGCCAGGCGCTGCTGCCGGCGGTGAACCAGGCCGATTTCATGACCGCCATCGTGGGCGACAACCCGGCGATGTTCGACGCGGCGTGCGGCGTGTTCACACCCGGCACGCCGAATACCACCAAGGCCGGGCTGGAGCCGCTGCTGGGGCCGCGCAGCCTGGACCGCGCCCGCGCGCTGATGAACGCGGCGGGCTATACCGGCCAGCCGATGCGGCTGATCGGGCCCACCGATATCCTCGCGCCCTCCGCCCTGACGCAGGTGGCGGCGGACCTGTTCCGCCGGCTTGGTTTCAACATGGACCTGGTGCTGAGCGACTGGGGCACCGTGATCCAGCGCCGGGCCAGCCGGGAGCCGCTCGACAAGGGCGGCTGGTCCGCCTTGCTCACCAGCTTCAGCAGCTTTGATTTCACGGACCCGGCGGTGCACCCGACGCTGCGCGGCAACGGCCTGCAGGGCTGGCCCGGCTGGCCCACCCTGCCGAAGCTGGAAGCCCTGCGCGACGCGTGGTTCGATGCGCCGGATGCGGCCAGCCGGAAGGCGGTGTGTGCCGATATCCAGCGCGTGGCGATGGAGGAGGTCGCGTTCATTCCGGTGGGCGCCTACCTGCAGCCGACGGCGCTGCGGCGGAATCTTGTGGACCGCGTGCCCGGCTTCGCGATCTTCTGGGGCATCCGCCAGGGCTGACCTCTGCGCCGTGGCCCAATACGTGCTTTGCTCGCTGCAACGGATCGATTCGAAACGGGGACACCATGAAGCGTCGTGATCTACTGGCAACCGGAACTGCTGCGGCGATAGGCACATTGGCCGCGCCGCGCCTCGCCCTCGCGCAGAACAGCCGCACCCTGAGGTTCGTGCCGCAGGCGAACCTGTCCACGCTCGATGCGGTCGCGGGCACCCAGTACGTGGTGCGCAACGCGAGCCTGATGATCTGGGACACGCTGTTCGGCATCGACAGCAAGGTGGTGGCGCGGCCGCAGATGGCGGAGAGCTATGAGAACAGCCCGGACTACAAGATCTGGACCATCAAGCTGCGTCCGGGCCTGAAGTTCCATGACGGCGAGCCGGTGCTGTCCAAGGATGTGGTGGCGAGCCTGAACCGCTGGATGGTGCGTGACACCATGGGCCAGCGGATCAAGGCCTCGATGGTGGAGTTCAAGGCCCTGGATGACCGCACGGTGCGGCTGACGCTGAACAAGCCGTTCCCGAAGATGCTGTTCGCGCTGGGCAAGAGCAACGCCCCGGTGGCGGAGATCATGCCGGAGCGGATCGCGATGACCGACCCGTTCCGCCTGATCACGGAATACGTGGGCTCCGGGCCCATGAAGTTTGCCAAGGACGAGTGGGTGCCGGGCTCGAAGGCGGTGTTCACCCGCTTCGAGGGCTATGAGCCGAGGGCCGAGGCCGCGGACTGGCTGAGCGGCGGCAAGCGCATGATGTTCGACCGCATCGAATGGCTGATCCTGCCGGACGACGCCACCAAGGCCGCCGCGCTGCAGAACGGCGAGGTTGACTGGTGGGAGAACCCGGTGCCGGACCTGGTGCCGCTGCTGAAGCGCAACCGTAACATCAGCCTCGACATCTCGGACCCGCTGGGCAATATCGGCACGCTGCGGATGAACCACCTGCACCCACCCTTCAACGATGTGCGGGCCCGCCGCGCCGTGATGATGGCGTTGGACCAGGAGGACTACATGCGCGCCGTGGTGGGCGACGACGAGACGCTGTGGAAGCACCTGCCGAGCTATTTCACGCCCGGGACGGACGTCTATACCGAGAATGGCGGCGATATCCTGAAGGGTCCGCGCAAGTACGAGGAGGCCAAGAAGCTGCTGGCCGAAGCGGGGTACAAGGGCGAGCCGATCGTCCTGTGCGTCGCCACCGACGTGCAGATCACCAAGGCCCAGGGCGATGTGACGGCGGACCTGCTGAAGAAGATCGGCATGAACGTGGACTACCAGGCGCTGGACTGGGGCACGGTGGGCGCGCGCCGGGCCAAGAAGGACCCGCCGGGGCAGGGCGGCTGGCACATCTTCCACAGCTGGCACGCCGGCGCGGACTGCGTGAACCCGGCGCCCTACACCGCGCTCGATTGCAGCGGCGACACCGCCTGGTTCGGCTGGCCGAAGTCCGACGCGGTGCAGGCGGGCATCGCCAAGTGGTACGAGGCGCCGGACCTGGCGGCCGAGAAGGTCGCCATGGCGGAACTCAACAAGACGGCGATGGACTTCGTTGTGTTCGGGCCGACCGGGTTCTTCCTGATGTACCAGGCCTGGCGCAAGAACGTCAGCGGCATCGTGAAGGCGCCGTTCCCGGTGTTCTGGGGCGTACAGAAGACATGAGTGCACCATTGATGAGCGCGGTCTGATGCTGTCCTACCTCCTCCGCCGCGTGGCGGCCACGATCCCCGTCATGGCGATCGTGGCGCTGTTCGTGTTCAGCCTGCTCTACATCGCCCCCGGTGACCCGGCGGCCATCATCGCCGGTGACCAGGCCACCCCGGCCGACGTGGAGCGCATCCGCGAGGGGCTGGGGCTGGACCGTCCGTTCCTGATCCGGTTCGGCGAGTGGTTCTGGCACGTGCTGAACGGGGATCTCGGCGTCTCGATCTTCACCAACCTGCCGGTCACCCGCATGATCGCGCAGCGGATCGAGCCGACGGTGAGCCTGATGCTGCTGACGCTGGTGCTGTCCATCTCCATCGCGGTGCCGATGGGCGTGCTGGCGGCGTGGAACCATGGCACCTGGATCGACCGCATCATCATGGTGTTCGCGGTGTTCGGGTTCTCGGTGCCGGTGTTCGTGGTGGGCTACCTGCTGGCCTACGTGTTCGCGCTGCAACTGGACTGGTTTCCGGTGCAGGGCTACACGCCCATCGCCAACGGGATCGGGCCCTGGCTCTCCAACCTGGTGCTGCCCGCGGTGGCGCTGGGCGGGGTGTATATCGCGCTGATCGCCCGCATCACCCGCGCGACCATGCTGGAGGTGCTGAGCCAGGACTACGTCCGCACCGCCAAGGCCAAGGGCGTGGGCAGCCGGACCATCCTGTTCCTGCACGCGCTGAAGAACGCCGCGGTGCCGATCATCACCGTGATCGGCATCGGCGTGGCGCTGCTGATCGGCGGCTCCGTGGTGACGGAGAGCGTGTTCGCCATCCCCGGTCTGGGCCGCCTGGTGGTCGACGCCATCCTGCGGCGCGACTATCCGGTGATCCAGGGCGTCGTGCTGCTGTTCAGCTTCATGTACGTCCTGGTGAACCTGGGCGTTGACCTCCTTTACACCGTGTTCGACCCGAGGATCCGCTATTGAGCACGACCACGATACCCGACTCCCCATTCCATGGTCATGTGGAGGAGCCGGTCGCGGCCTCGACCCAGGCCCATGTGACGCCCGCACCGGTGATGCCGGAGGTGCTGCCGCCGGCCAAGGTGCGGGGGCGCATCGGCACCTTCGTGCACCGATACCCCACCATGGCGATCGGCGGCGTGCTGCTGGTGCTGATCCTGTGCATGGCGGTGTTCGCCCCGCTGCTGACCAGCATCGACCCCACCGCCCTGGCCCCGGCCCGGCGCACCCGGGCCCCCTCCGCCCAATACTGGTTCGGCACCGACATGCTGGGGCGGGACGTGTATTCGCGTGTGCTCTACGGCGCACGGGTCTCGCTGATTGTCGGCTTCTCGGTGGCGCTGCTGGCGAGCGTGATCGGCATGACCATCGGGCTGATCTCCGGTTTCGTGCGCTGGGCCGATAGCGTGATCATGCGGGTGATGGACGGGCTGATGTCCATTCCGCCGATCCTGCTCGCCATCGCGCTGATGGCGCTGACCCGCGGCAGCGTGGGCAACGTGATCACCGCCATCACCATTGCCGAGATCCCGCGCGTGTCCCGCCTGGTGCGCGGCGTGGTGCTGTCGTTGCGGGAACAGCCGTATGTGGAGGCCGCGGTGGCTTCGGGCACGCGCGTGCCGAAGATCATCTGGCGGCACATCCTGCCGAACACCCTGGCGCCGATCACGGTGCAGGCGACGTATATCTGTGCGTCGGCGATGATCACCGAGGCGATCCTGTCGTTCATCGGCGCGGGCACGCCGCCGATCATCCCGTCCTGGGGCAACATCATGGCGGAGGGCCGGGCCCTTTGGCAGGTGAAGCCCTATATCGTGTTCTTCCCGGCGGTGTTCCTGTCGCTGACCGTGCTCGCGGTGAACCTGCTCGGCGATGGCCTGCGCGACGCGCTGGACCCCCGCATGGCCAAGAGGCTCTGATGGCACTGCTCGAAGTCGACCGGCTGCAAACGCATTTCGGCACCGCGGACGGCGTGGTTCGCGCCGTGGAGGGGCTGAGCTTCCACATCGAGGCCGGGGAGACCCTGGCGATCGTGGGGGAGAGCGGGTGCGGCAAGTCCGTCACCTCCATGTCGATCCTGCGGCTGATCCAGGAGCCGCCGGGCAAGATGGCGGGCGAGATCCGCTTCATGGGCCGTGATCTGCTGAAGGTGCCGGAGGCCGAGATGCGCAAGCTGCGCGGCAACGACATCTCCATGATCTTCCAGGAGCCCATGACGTCGCTCAATCCTGTTTTGACGATCGGGCGGCAGATCGGGGAGACGCTGCGGCTGCACCAGAACATGAATGCGTCGCAGGCCGAGGCGCGGTCCGTGGAGATGCTGACGCTGGTGGGCATCCCGGCGCCGGGCCGGCGGGTGCGGGAGTATCCGCACCAGCTGTCCGGCGGCATGCGGCAGCGGGTGATGATCGCCATGGCGCTGGCCTGCAACCCGAAGCTGCTGATCGCCGACGAGCCGACCACGGCGCTGGACGTGACCATCCAGGCGCAGATCCTCGACCTGATGCGGGACCTCAAGACCCGGCTGGGCTCGGCCATCATGCTCATCACCCACGACCTCGGCGTGGTGGCGGAGATGGCGCAGCGGGTGGTGGTGATGTACGCGGGCCGCAAGGTGGAGGAGGCGACGGCCGAGGAGATCTTCGCCAACCCGCAGCATCCTTACACGCGCGGGCTGTTGGGTGCCGTGCCGAAGCTGGGCTCCTCATTGACCGGGGCGGGGCGGACCAAGCTGGCGGAGATCCCGGGCCTGGTGCCGTCGCTTCGGAAGCCGATCGTGGGCTGTGCCTTTGCCGGGCGCTGCCTGAGCGTGACCGATCTGTGCCGCACGGTGGCGCCGGCGGTGGAGGTGAAGCGGCCGGGGCATAGCGTGGCCTGCCACTACGCCGAATATGCCATGGGAGTGGCTGCATGAACACGCCGGTCCCGCTGCTCGAGGTGAACGCGCTCAAGAAGCATTTCCCGATCAAGGGCGGGCTGATGGGCGGCACCACGGGCTACGTCTATGCCGTGGATGGAGTGAGTTTCAGCATCGCCAGGGGCGAGACCCTGTCGCTGGTGGGTGAATCCGGCTGCGGCAAGAGCACCGTGGGCAAGGCGATCCTGCGCCTGGTCGAGCCCACGGACGGCGAGGTGCTCCTGGACGGCAAGCCGATCCATGACCTGCCGCTCAGCCAGCTGCGGCCGTTGCGCGCCAAGATGCAGGTGGTGTTCCAGGACCCGTTCAGCAGCCTGAACCCGCGCATGCGGGTGCGCGACGTGATCGCGGAGCCGCTGCACAACTTCGGCCTGGCCGGCAGCCGCTCCGAGATCGACGACCGGGTGGCGAAGCTGATGGACACCGTGCGCCTGCCCCGCGACGCGATGAACCGCTTCCCGCACGAGTTCAGCGGCGGGCAGCGCCAGCGCATCGGCATCGCCCGGGCGCTGGCCCCTGGCGCCGACCTGATCATCTGCGACGAGGCGGTCTCCGCGCTCGACGTCTCGGTGAAGGCGCAGATCGTCAACCTGATGAGCGACCTGCAGGACGAGCTGGGCCTCGCGCTGCTGTTCATCAGCCACGACCTGGCCATCGTCGAGCATCTGACGCATCGGGTGGCGGTGATGTATCTCGGCAAGATCGTCGAGGTGGCGGATCGCCGCACCCTGTTCAGCAGCCCGCGGCACCCGTACACCCGCGCCCTGCTCTCCGCCGTGCCGGTGCCGGACCCGCTGGCGAAGCGTGACCGGGTGATCCTGAAGGGTGACGTGCCGAGCCCGATCAACCCGCCCAGCGGCTGCCGGTTCCACACGCGCTGCCCCTATGTGTTCGACCGGTGCCGGGTGGAGGAGCCGGTGCTGCGCGAGATGCCGGCGGGCGGACCCGGCCAGCGCGCCGCCTGCCACCTGGATGAACTGCCGGAACTGCACGCGGTGCCGGTCGCCGCATGATCCGTTCACTGGCGCTGCTGCTGCTGCTCGCCGGTGGGGCGCAGGCCGCGGATCGGGCTACGGAGAAGTCCGGGACGCTGGAGGCGATCCGCGCCCGGGGCAGCGTGGTGTGCGGCATGCAGGCGGACAACGTGCCGTTCTCCATCCCGGACAGCCAGGGTGTGTGGCGCGGCATGGATGTGGATAGCTGCCGGGCCATCGCCGCCGCCGTGCTGGGGGACCCGGCCAAGGTCACGATCCGCCCCATCACCGGGCTGACCCGGTTTCCGGCGCTGCAGAGCGGCGAGGTGGATGTGCTGTTCGGCAGCACGACATGGATCACCACCCGCGAGTCCTCGCTGGGGCTGATGTTCGCCGGGGCCAACTATTACAGCGGCCAGGGCTTCCTGGTGCGCACCGCATTGGGTGTGTCCAGCATCAAGGGGCTGGATGGCGCCTCGATCTGCGTGCCGCCGGGCTCCACCACCGAGGTGATCCTGCAGGACTGGTTCCGCAAGAATGGCGGCACCTTCAAGCCGGTGATCATCGACGACCCGAACCAGATCGCGTCGACCTTCCTCAGCGGCCGGTGCGACGCCTATACGCGGGACATGACGGCGCTGGCCGGGTTCCGCTCCCGCCAGGCGGACCCGGCCGGTTTCCTGCTGATCCCCGAGGTCATCACCATGGAGCCGCTGGGCGCCTTCGTGCGCAAGGGCGACGACGGCTGGTTCGATGTGGTGCGCTGGGTGGGGCTGTCGCTGATCTGGGCGGAGTCGCTGGGCGTCACGCAGGCCGGGGTGGATGCCGCGGCCAAGGGGCCCTCGCCTGATATCCGGCGCCTGCTGGGCACCGAGAGCGGTGTGGGCAGCACCATGGGGCTCGACAATGCCTGGGCGGCGAACGCCATCAAGGCCGTCGGCAACTATGGTGAGATGTGGCAGCGCAACGTGGCGCAGATGGGTCTGCCGCGTGGCCTCAACAACCTCTGGGACAAGGGCGGCCTGATGTTCGCGCCGCCGCTTCGGTAGGGAAGTCCGCGATGATCGACCTGCGCAGCGACACGCTGACCCGGCCCACCGCAGCGATGCTGGCCGCGCAGGCCGCGGCCACCATGGGCGATGACAGCCGGGACCACGACCCGACCGTGCGGCAGCTGGAGGAAGCCTCTGCGGCGCTGCTGGGCAAGGAAGCCGGTCTGCTCGTGGTGAGCGGCACCATGGGCAACCTGGTGGCGCTGCTGGCGCATGCGCGGCGGGGCGGTGAGGTGTTGATCGATAGTGGCGCGCACCTGCTGCGGTCCGAGCTGGGCGGGGTCAGCATGATCGGCGGCCTGTTCCCGCGCATCCTGCCGGCCCGGCGCGGCGCCGTGGACCTCGTCGCGCTGCGCGCCGCGCTGGTGCCGGAGTTCATGCCGGCCAGGCTGCCCAGCGCGCTGACCTGGATGGAGACGACGCATAACGATGCCGGCGGTGCCGTGCTGCCGCTGGCGCACATGCAGGCGGTGGCGGATGCCTCGCACGCGGCCGGGGTGCCGGTGCATGTGGATGGCGCCCGCTTCTTCAACGCCGCCACGGCGCTGGGCCTGCCGCCCGCCGAGCTTGCGGCGCCTGCCGACAGCGTCAGCTTCTGCATCAGCAAGGGGCTGAGTGCCCCGATCGGCGCGGTGCTGGTGGGGTCCGCCGGGTTCATCCAGCGGGCGCGGGCGTTTCGCCGGATGGTCGGCGGCAACCTGCGGCAGGCCGGCGGCATCGCGGCGGCGGGCCTGCTGGCGCTGGACCAGGTGCCGCAGCTGCTGGAGGACCACCGGACCGCCCAACGCCTGGCCCAGGGCCTCGCCGCGATCGACCCGGCGCTCACCTCCGTCACCGACACCCAGACCAACATCGTCCGCATCGACACCACCGGCACCGGTATTCCGGCGGCAGAGTGGGTGCAGCGGTTGCAGCAGCGCGGGGTGCGCGTCGGCGCCTGGGACACCTGGCAGATCCGGGCGGTGACGCACCGGCATATCGATGCCGCCGCCATCGACCAGGTGCTGCAGGCGTTCCGGCAGGAATGGCCGCTCTCCAAGGCAGCCTGAGCGCCGACAAACCTGTCTGTGCGGCCCGATGGCAAACCTGCCTGGCGTCCGCCGCGCTTGCCTGAGCTCGCCGATGCGTCTTTACATCCGATTGCCGTGGCGTTGCCCGGGCACCAGGAAGAGTGGCGAGGATATTGATGGCGCGTAAGATTCTGATCATGGGCCTGCCGGGTGCCGGCAAGACCACGCTGGCCCAGGCGCTGCTAAAGCGCATCAACGCGGTGCACTTCAACGCGGACGCCGTACGCGCCGAGGTCAGCCGCGACCTCGGCTTCTCGGTCGCGGACCGGATCGAGCACGCGCGGCGCATGGGGTGGCTGTGCGACCGCGTGGTCGAGGCCGGCAGCTATGCGGTGGCGGATTTCGTCTGCCCCACACCCGAGACCCGCGCAATATTCCAGGGCGATGGCCCGGCGTTCGTCGTCTGGGTCGACCGGATCGCGGAGGGCCGGTTCGAGGACACCAACCGGCTGTTCACGCCGCCCGAGCACTACGATATTCGCGTCACCGCCACCGGCAGCCCGGAATACTGGGCCGAGCAGGTCGCGCTGAAGCTGCGCCCGCTGTTTGATCCGCAGGCGCCCACGGCGCTGTTCATCGGGCGGTATCAGCCGTTCCATGATGGGCACCGCGCCCTGATCGAGGAGGGGATGAACCGGGTGGGCCAGGTCTGCGTCGCGGTGCGCAACACCACGGGCACCGACGAGAAGAATCCGTTCTCGTTCGAATACGTGCGGTCGCGGATCGAGCTGGGGCTGCGGCGGCACGAGGGGCGGTTCATCGTGATCCCGCTGCCCAACATCACCAACGTGTTCTATGGCCGCGATGTCGGCTACACGGTCGAGCGGATCGACCTCGACATGAAGCTGCAGGACATCTCCGCGACCAAGCAGCGGGTGCTGCTGAACGACGGCGCTGGCTAGACAGGGCGGGCCAAACCGTGACGCGCCGGGCGATCATCCATATCGGGATGCCGCGGACCGCCTCCACGACCATCCAGCACATCCTGGCGCATCGCCGCTCCGGGTTGGAGGCGGCAGGCATCCTGTATCCGGACCTGACCCCGCGCTCCGCTGCGCACGAACCGCACATCAACCACCAGCACCTGGGCGAGTCGCTGGATGGCCGGCGCCCCGCCGCGGAAGGGCGGGAGTTGCTGGACGCGCTCTCGGCCCGGCTGGCCGCCACGGCAGCGGACGTGGTGCTGCTCTCCTACGAGGACTGGATCCAGGAGAAGCGGGCGGGGCGGATCGGCGGTGTGTTGAGCGGGGTGTTCGCGCGGCACGGTTTCGCGATGGAGGCGATCACCGTCGCCAAGCCGCAGAGCGAGCATCTCAATTCCATCTACTCGCACCGGACCCAGCTGATGCGGGAGCGGCACCTGTTCGGCCCGTTCTGCCGGGGCTTCGAGGGGTCGCGGCGGTTTGCCTATGCGGAGCTGATGGCGCCGTGGCGGGTGGTGTGTGCAGGCCGGGTCCGGGCGGTGCCGCTGCGCGATGTGCGGTCTGGCGCGCCGCTGGTGGACCGGTTCCTGGCGGAGCTTGGGTTGCTGGACCGCGTGAGGCCGCTGCTGGGCGCCGAGGAGGGCACGCGGGTGGAGAACCGCAGCCCGGGCCCGGTCTCCGTCGAGGTCTCGCGCCGGCTGCGGCTGCTTCGCGTGCCGTCGCGGCTGCCTGTGCGTCCGCGGGCGGCAATGCGGGAGGTGGAGCAGCGGGTGCGGGCGCAGGGCTTCGACGCCGTGCCGTTCAAGGGCGTGGGGCCGGAGCTGCGTGCCCGGCTCCATGCGCGATACGCGACGACCAACGAGCGGTTTGCGCAGGCGGTGTGGGGCCAGGGCTGGGAGAGCGTCACGGCGGCAGAGCCGGTGCAGCCGGTGAACGAGCTGGGCGACCAGCCGCAGGACCCGGCCATCGAAGCGGTGATCGCCGAGACCATGCGGATGGTGTGCACCCGTTTCGACATCGACCAGGCCCGGCCCTGGCATGCCCCGCTGGCGGAAGCGGTGGAGGACACCGCGGGCCGGCTGCAGCGGCAACTGCACCTTTCTAGATGGCGGGTGACTTGAGCGCGGCGTTGGCCTGCATCTGCGCCTTCGCGGCCTCGGGCGTCAGCACGCCGTACTCATCCGGCCATTGGTCGTGCGGCAGATGCAGGGTGCCGAACAGCTTGTCCAGGATGGGGAACATCGGCGCGTAGTTGCGGTTGATGGGGCCGGAGAGCGTGTGGTGCCAGTGGTGGAAGGCCGGCGTGGCGATGACGATCTCGGCCCGGCCGAAGCGCCACCGCACATTGGCATGGATGAAGAAGCCCCACATCGCGCCGATGATGACCATGAGGGTGGGCACCAGCGTGCCGCCCGTGCCCGCCGGGCCACCGAGTCCGAAGACGTAGAGCGGGGCGAGGGTGCACAGGCGGGTGAACACCATGTCGATCGGGTGGGCGCGCGTGTTCACCAGCCAGTCCATGTGCTCGGCCTCGTGGTGCACCTCGTGGAAGCGCCAGAGCAGCGGCACCTCGTGCGTCCAGCGATGCCCCCAGTAGGCGCCGATCTCTCCCACCACCAGGGCGGCGGGGATACGGACCCAGAGCGGCGCGGTGGCGACGGCGTGATAGGCGGCCTCGGGCATCAGCCGCTGGGCGGAGGCCGCGACGAAGGCGAGAGGTATGGCGAGGATGACGCTGGGCAGCAGGCTGCTGAAGAAATAATAGCCGAGATCCGCCGCGACGGACTTGCGGAACACCTTGCTGGGCCGCAACGCGAACAGGTGTTCCAGCGGCACGAAGATGGCTGCCAGCAGGACCAGCCACGCGCACAGCCGCAGGACATCGGTGCCGAAGCTGATCAGGGTCGCGGATGAAAACAGTGACATGATGACAGCCGTTCCAACAGGGCAGACGCAAGGGCCGGCCGGGCGCCGGCACCGACGCGGTCCTGCTGTATAATGGAACGAAACGCCGGCCGCGCAACCACCGTGCGGCCCGCGGCTTGACCCGGCCCGCCTCGGGACCGCACACTGGCGCGCAACCAAGACACTTGCGATCAAGGGGAGCTTCGATGCCACAGGTATCGCTGACGGTTAACGGCACACATCATGAGGTCGAGGTCGAGGGGCGCACCCTGCTGGTCGAGCTGCTGCGCGAGAAGCTGCTGCTGACCGGCACGCATGTCGGCTGCGACACCAGCCAGTGCGGCGCCTGCGTTGTGCACGTGAATGGGCAGTCGGTGAAGGCCTGCACCATGCTGGCCCTGCAGGCGAACGGCGCCGAGGTGCTCACCATCGAGGGCCTGGCCGGGCCGGATGGGACGCTGCATCCGATGCAGGAGATGTTCCGCGAGCATCACGCGCTGCAGTGCGGCTTCTGCACGCCGGGCATGGTGATGTCCGCCATCGACCTGGTGACGCTGCACCCCGAGGGGCTGAGCGAGGAGCAGATCCGTCACGGCCTCGAGGGCAACCTTTGCCGCTGCACCGGCTACCACAACATCGTCAAGGCGATCGCCGCGGCCTGGCCCTTGATGCACGACAAGCAGGCCGCCTGACGCGCGCGACAACTGGCGGAGCATAGCCATGTATGATTTCACCTACACCAAGCCAAGCAGCCTGCCGGACGCGCTCAGGGCCTTGGCCGATGACATGGACGCGAAGGCGCTCGCGGGCGGCCAGACGTTCATCCCGGTGCTGAAACAGCGGCTGAACAAGCCCAGCGCCATCGTCGACCTGTCGGCGCTCGGCATGTCCGGCATCACGGCGGATGCGGCGGGCGTGACCATCGGCGCCATGAGCACGCACCACATGATGGAGAGCGACCCGACCATCCAGGCGCGCATCCCGGGGCTTGCGAAGATGGCGTCCTGGATCGGCGACACCCAGGTGCGGCACCGCGGCACCATGGGCGGCTCGCTGGCCAACAACGACCCCTCGGCCTGCTACCCGGCCGCGCTGCTGGCGCTGGGCGCCACCGTGCACACCACCAGCCGCGCCATCCCGATCGACGACTTCTTCCAGGGCATGTTCACCACCGCGCTGGAGCCCGGCGAGCTGATCACCAAGGTGGTGATCCCGTTCCCGGAGAAGTCCAACTACGAGAAGTTCCGCAACCCGGCGAGCCGCTATGCCATGGTCGGCGTGTTCGTGGCGCGTGGCCCGGCCGGCACCCGCGTCGCCATCACCGGGGCCGGGCAGGGCGGCGTGTTCCGCCATGCCGCGATGGAGCAGGCGCTGACCGCGAACTTCTCCGCCGATGCCATCAAGGACATCGTGACCCCGGCGGATGGCCTGAATGGCGACATCCACGCCAGCGCGGAATACCGCGCCCACCTGATCGGCGTCATGGCCCGGCGGGCCGTCGCCGCCGCCTGACAGGAACCGGCTGATGGAGATCGACCGGCCGGACGTGCTCGCGGAGGTTCGGGCCGTGTTCGATCGCTACGAACGCGCGCTGATGGCCAACGACACGCCGGTGCTGGACGAGATCTTCTGGGCGGACCCGCGGACGGTCCGGTTCGGGATCACCGAGATCCTGTTCGGCCACGACGCCATCCGGGCCTTTCGCGCCAGCATCCGCGCCTATGCCCAGCGGGTGCAGGAGCGGGTCGAGATCACCAGCTTCGGCACCGACCTGGCGACGACGCACCTGCTGTATCGGCGCGTCGGCAGCGACCAGGTGGGGCGGGAGACCAAGATCATGGTGCGGTTCCCGGATGGATGGCACGTCGTCTCCGCCCATGTCTCGCTGCTGGCGGATGCCGACCCCGGAACCCGGCGTGGCTAGGCATGTCGTGGTGATCGGCGCCGGGATCGCCGGGGCCGCCGCCGCGGTGCACCTGTTGCAGGACGGGCACGCCGTCACGATCCTGGAGCCGGGCGCGCCGGGTGGGGAGCAGGCGGCGAGCCATGGGAACGGCACGATCCTCAACCCGGGCTCCGTGGTGCCGGTCAGCATGCCGGGGCTGTGGCGCAAGGTGCCGGGCTATCTGATGGACCGGGCGGGGCCGCTGACCATCCGGTGGCGGTATCTGCCGCGGTTGGCACCTTGGCTGGCGCGGTTCCTGCGGGCCGGGTCGACGGTGGCGCGGGTGGAGGCGACGGCGCGGGCCTTGGCGCCGCTGCTGCGGGACTCGCCGGAGCGGCACCGGCGGCTGGCCGAGGCGGCCGGGGTGGCGGACCTGGTGCAGCGCCGGGGGCTGCTCTACCCGTATGTGGACCGGGCCGCGTTCGAGGCGGATGCCCTGGGCTGGCGCCTGCGCCGGGACAATGGGGTGGCCTGGACGGAGCTGGACGAGGGAGCCCTGCGGCAGCAGGAGCCGTCGCTGGACCGGCGTTACACCTTCGGCGTGTTCGTGCCGGATGCCGGCAACGTGGTGGACCCCGGCGGCTACGTGGCGGCGCTGGTGGCCCATGCGGAGGGCCTGGGCGCGGCGCGTGTGGTGGGCCGGGCAACCGGGTTCCGGGTGGCTGCGGGGCGCCTGCAGGCCGTGCTGACGGAGGGGAGCGAGGTGCCGGCGGATGCTGCCGTCGTGGCGGCGGGTGCGCGGTCCCGCGATCTTGCGTCGGCGGCAGGGGATGGGGTGAGCCTGGAGACCGAGCGCGGCTACCACATCGTGGTCGCGGACCCCGGGATGGAGCTTCGCCACCCGATGCTGACCAGCGACACCAAGGTGGCCGTGGTCTCCACCCGCGCCGGGCTGCGCGTGGCGGGCACGGTGGAGCTGGCGGGGCTGGACGCGATGCCGGATTGGGAGCGGGCGCAGTCCCTGCGGCGGGTGCTGAAGCGGACGCTGGTGGAGTTCCCGGACGATATTCCGGACAAGCGCATCAAGCTATGGATGGGCCATCGGCCGAGCACGCCCGACGGGTTGCCGGTGATTGGCCCGGCAACCCTCACACCGGATATCGTATATGCCTTCGGCCACGGCCATGTCGGCCTGGCGGCCGGCGCGATGACGGGGCAGCTGGTGGCCGACCTGGTGGCGGGGCGGCCGCCCACCATCGCTATTGCGCCGTTCAGCGCGCGCCGGTTCGATCAGGGAGCATGACATGCCTTACCCGTTTACCCTCGCCGACCTCGAGATCCTGAAACAATGGGACACGCCGACCATCTGCAACGGGCTGGAGCTGGTTGCGCCGGAGCGCCGGGCCGTGGGGTTCACGGTGGAGCCGATGGTGGCGGCGGACCCCAAGCTGCCGCCGATGGTGGGGCTGGCCCGGGTGGGCATGATCCGCGCCAAGGAGGCGCCACGTGGGCCGGTGGCGGACCGGATGGCCTGGTACGAGTATGTCGCCGCGGCCGAACTGCCGACCGTGACCGTGTTGCAGGACCTGGATGACCGGCCCGGCTACGGCGCCTGGTGGGGTGAGGTGCACACCACCGTCCACAAGTCATTGGGTTCGCTGGGCTGTGTGACCAATGGCAGCTTCCGCGACCTGGGCATGCTGGCGCAGGACTTCCAGATCATCGCCGGGCGGATCGGGCCGAGCCACAGCCACGTGCACATGGTCGATTTCGGCAAGCCGGTCGATATCTTCGGCATGAACGTGGTGCATGACGACGTGATCCATGCGGACTTCCACGGCGCCGTGGTGATTCCGGCCGATGCGGTGAAGAGGTTGCCGGCCGCGATCGACCTCTGCACGCGGCGCGAGAGGGTTATCCTCGACCTTTGCGCCTCGCCGGGCTTCAACGTCGCCCAGCTGCGCGATGCGATGCGGCGTTCCGGCGAAATCCACTGAAGGCACAGTCATGACCATAGCCCGCCGCCTGTTCGGCACCGACGGCATTCGCGGCACCGCCAACCAGGGCTCCATGACGGCCGGGGTCGCGCTGCGGCTGGGCCAGGCGGCGGGGCTGATGTTCGTGCGGGGCGCGCACCGGCACCAGGTGGTGATCGGCAAGGACACGCGGCTTTCCGGATACATGATCGAGCCGGCGCTGGTGGCGGGCTTCATCGGGGCCGGCATGGACGTGACCCTGGTGGGGCCGCTGCCGACGCCGGCCATTGCGATGCTGACCCGCAGCCTGCGCGCGGATATCGGCGTCATGATCTCGGCCTCGCACAACGCCTATGAGGATAACGGCATCAAGCTGTTCGGGCCCGACGGCTTCAAGCTTTCGGACGAGACGGAGATGGAGATCGAGGCGCTGATGGATACCGATCTCGGGATCCGTCTGGCAGCCTCCGACCGGCTGGGCCGGGCGGCCCGGCTGAATGATGCGGGTGGGCGGTATATCGAGGCCGCCAAGGCGACCTTCCCGCGCGGCCTGACGCTTGATGGCGTCAAGATCGTCGTGGATTGTGCCAACGGGGCCGGGTATCGCGTGGCGCCGACCGTGCTGTGGGAGCTGGGGGCGACCATCATCCCGGTGGGCGTGGAGCCCGATGGCTTCAACATCAACCGCGGCTGCGGCAGCACCGTGCCGGACCTGGTGCGTGCCAAGGTGCTGGAGCACAAGGCCGATCTGGGCATTGCGCTGGATGGCGACGCGGACCGGCTGCTGCTGGTGGATGAGCGCGGCGAGACGGTGGATGGCGACCAGATCCTGGCGCTGATCGCCCGCTCCTGGCGGCTGGCCGGGCGGCTGCGCGGCGGCGGGGTGGTGGCGACCGTGATGTCCAACCTGGGGCTCGAGCGCTTCCTGGCCAAGGAGGGCCTGAAGCTGCATCGCACCAAGGTGGGCGACCGCTATGTGGTGGAGCAGATGCGGGCGCAGGGCATGAACATCGGCGGCGAGCAGTCCGGGCACGTGATCCTGTCGGACTATGCCACCACGGGCGATGGGTTGGTGGCGGCCTTGCAGGTGCTGGCGGTGCTGGTGGAGGTTGGGCGCCCGGCCAGCGAGGTGTGCACCGTGTTCCATAAGCTGCCGCAGCTGCTGCAGAATATACGGTTCGTCGGGGCATCACCGTTGCAGCAGCCGCAGGTATTGGCCGCGGTTGCGGAGGCCGAGGCGCGGCTGGGGCGGGGTGGCCGGGTGCTGCTGCGGCTTTCCGGCACGGAGCCGCTGGTGCGGGTGATGGCGGAGGGGGAGGACGAGGCTCTCGTGCGGGAGATCGTGACCGGGCTGTGCGACACCATCCGCATGGCGGCGGAAGGCGCGGTCTGAGCCATGCGCGGGCGGGTGTTGATTGTCGCCGGGTCGGATTCCGGGGGCGGGGCGGGCATTCAGGCTGATCTGAAAACCTGTTTGGCGCTGGGGGCCTATGCCAGCACGGCGATCACGGCGTTGACGGCGCAGAACACCCTGGGGGTGCATGGGGTGCTGCCGGTGCCGCCGGAGTTCATTCGCCAGCAGATGGGGGTGGTGCTCACCGATATCGGGGCGGATGTGGTGAAGACCGGGATGCTGGGCACGGCTGCGGTGATCGAGACTGTGCTGGGCGTGTTGGATGGCCGGGGCTTGCCGCTGGTGCTGGACCCCGTGATGGTGGCCAAGGGCGGTGCTCGCCTGCTCGACCCGGCGGCGCTCGATGCGTTGCGCCGGCTGATCCCGCTCGCCACGGTGCTGACGCCGAATGTGCCGGAGGCCGAAGCGTTGCTGGGCCGCGCGATCCCGGATCATGCCGCAGCGCTCGATGCTGCCAAGGCCTTGCTGCAACTGGGCGCCCAGGCGGTTCTGCTGAAGGGCGGGCACCTGCCGGGGCCAGTCGCGCGCGATATCCTGATGACGGCGGCGGGCTGTGAAGTGCTCGAAAACCCTCGGATCGACACCCCGCACACTCACGGCACTGGCTGCACCCTTGCCAGCGGCATCGCGGCCGGCCTGGCGCAGGGGCTTGTGCTCAGCCGTGCCGTGCGCCGGGCCCGCGCCTATGTTCAGGCCGCAATCACGGCCGCGCCCGGGTTTGGCGCTGGGCATGGTCCGCTGAACCATGCCGTGACGCTGGACCCGGCGCGGCTGCGCTGGTGATGTCCCTGCCGATCAGACGCTGAACGCGGTGCGTCCCTCCGCCTGGCCGTTCAGGACATAGTGCAGCAGCGGATCGATGCCCGCGTTCTTCACATCCGCGTAGGCATTCAGATATTTGTTTGTGCTGAACTGTGCCGAGGCATCGCGCCCTTCCAGCCAGCCATAGGTCTCGAAGTGCTGCAGGGGGTCGATGTGCGCCGCAGCGACGTCCGGGTTGTGCGCCAGGTAGTAGTTGGTGTCGAACAGCGCGGTGGGGTTCAGCCCCTGCTTCCAACCGGTCGCATCGTAGCTGAAGGCGGCCTGCTGTGCCGCAGCCGTGCCGGTCGGCAGCAGCGTGGCGCCGAGCTGCGCGTCGTAGAACCTGGCATCGATCAGCGGGTCGGCCGCCGCGGTCCCGCCGGTCAGGAAGGTTTGCCGGCCCTCGAACTGCCCGTTGGTCATGTAGTGGGCGAGCGGGTCGATCCCGGCGGCCTTCACGTCCGGATTTGCCGCCAGGTACTTCGCGTCGTCGAACACCAGGCTCGGCTGGCGCCCTTCCAACCAGCCGGACGTCTCGAAGTGCTGCAGCGGGTCGATCCCGGCCGCCCGCACGTCAGGGTTCTGGGTGAGATAGTAGTTGGTGTCGAAGAATGCGCTGGGGTCGCGTCCCTCTTTCCAGCCGTTGGTGAGGTAATGCGCGGCGGCATCGACGCCCGCCGCCTTCACGTCCGGATTATGCGCATAGTAGTAGGTGGCATCGAACAGCGGGTCCGCCGGCAGGCCGGACACGCCGAAGATCTGCCGGCCTTCCGCTTTGCCGCTCACCATGTAGTGCACCAGCGGGTTGAGGTTCGCCGCCTTCACATCGGGGTTGGCGGCCAGGTAGTCCCGTACGTCGAACCCGGCGGACGGATTGCGGCCCTCCTTCCAGCCGCTGTTCTCGAAGTGCAGCAATGGATTGATGCCAGCCGCCTTCACGTCCGGATTCTGGTTCAGGTAGCCGCTGGTGCTGAACAGGGCCGAAGGATCACGCCCTTCCTTCCAGCCGGTCGTGAGGTAGTGCTGATAGGGATCGACGCCCGCCGGGACGTCGGGGTTGTTCGCCAGGTAGTAGATCGCGTCGAACAGCGGGTCCGGGCTGACATAGGCGGCAACCGTGATCACGGTGCCGCCCGAGGCATCGGCGCTCAGCCCGAAGGTCTGTGCGCGATAGGAGCCTGCGAGCTGCTGGCTGAAGCTTTGGCCACCTTCGGCCACGGTGAGCAGCCCGGCGCTGCTGAGGCTGGCCGAACCGCTGCTGACATAGGGCAGGAAGCTCAGATCGATCCGCCCGCCCGCGAACACCTGCAGGCCATCCGCCGTGCCGCCGGCCAGCAGCGTGAGAACGCCGCCGCTGCTCACGACCGTGTTGGTCGCGATGCCGCCCGATTGCACGGTTTCCACGAAGCCGGAGCCGAGCACCACGCCGGAGAGGCTTGCCCCGGTGCTGATCACCTGGCCCCCGCTGGTGACTGTCACGGCGGAGCTGACCGCGGCGGCGGTGAAGGTGACGATGGTGCCGCCGGTGCCATCCTGCGCCAGGCCGAACGTTCCGCCGGCATAGGCGCCGGTCAGCTGCTGGCTGTAGGTCTGGGCGCCTTCGGTCAGCGTGAGAACGTTGGCGCTGTTGAGCGCCGCCATGCCGTTCGCAGCATAGGTCACGCCGAACAGGGCAAGGGAACCGCCATTCAGGAGCTGCGTCGAGGTCGCGCTGCCGCCTGCGTAGATCTGCAGCCGCCCGCCGCTGCCGACCGTGGTGCCGATGGCGGAGCCGCCGGCCGAGATCGAGGCGAAACCGCCGCTGTTGATAATTGCTCCAGACACCGTCCCGACTGCGGTAAGGGCGCCACCGGCGTTCAGGGTCGTGGCACTGGCGGTGCCCCCGGCGGAGACCACCTGGGTCGCCGCGATGAAGTTCACCGCGCCGCCGCCCACGATGGAGCCGATGGCGACCGCGCCGGACTGGACGACCTGGCTGCCGCTGGACACGACCGCTGCGGAGGCACGGCCGCCTGCCAGGATCAGCTCCGTGCCGCCCCCGGTGATCATGGTTCCGACCGCGACGCCGCCGGAGAGGATCGAATCGCCACCGGAGCCGGACACCACCGTCGCGGTCGCCAAGCCGCCAGCGGAGATGACCAGGCCGCTGCCGACGTAGAGGGCCGAGTTGACCATGGTGGCCGACGCGACCCCGCCCGACGACACGATGACGGTCCCGGAGTTGATGATGGAGCCGACAGCCACGCCGCCGGCCTGGATGGTCTCCGTCACACCGGCCGACACCGTTATGTTGGAAAGGGTCTGCCCGGCTGCGAGGATGATGGGCGCCGTGAACGCGGTGTTGGCGCTGGTGACGGTCACGCCACCGGAGATGACGGTGCCGCCCGAGTTGATCGTGCCTGCCGCCGCGGCGCCCGCCATCAGGATGAGGGTGCCGCCCGCGAGCACCCTGGTGCCATTCGCGCTGCCGCCGGAGGAGACGACCTCGTAGCCGCCGCTCGACACCACGGTGGCCGTCGTCGTGCCGCCGCCGAGGACGAGTTCGACGCCGGCGACAACGCTTCCGCTGGCGCTGCCGCCGTTCGAGACCAGTTCCGACGCGCCGAACTGGATCGTGCCGCCCTGCAACACGCTGCCCGACAACGCGATCTGCGATCCGCCGCTGGCGATGATGGAGCCCGTGGTCACACCGCCGCTGGAGACGATCAAGGCCGCGCCGGACAGCACGGTGGTGCCCAGCATGGTGCCGTAGATGCCGCCGATGACATAAGGGGCGGCGCGGGCGGCGATCACGGAGGCCGAGGCGACGCCGCCGTACTGCACTGTGAAGTTGCCGCTGTTGACGATCGTGCCCGTTGCGGTCCCGCCACTGACGATGGCCAGGTATCCGCCATTGAGCGTCGTATCGACGATCCGGCCGCCCGAGTAGGTGTACACCGTGGCCCCGATCGAAGCCAAGGTCGTGCCGGACGCCACCGCGCCGGAACTGACGTAGACGTAGCCGGCATTGCCGATGGTGGTGCCGCTGACCGTGCCGCCGGCCTGCACGGCCATGATGCCGCTATTGCCTTCGGGGCCGCGGGCAACCGTGCTGGCCGAAGCGACGCCGCCCGACGCGATGATGGCGACGCCGCCGGCAATGTTGCTGGCAGCAGCACTTCCGCCGCTGGACACCGTGAGCACGCCGCCGGATCTCACCTGGGTTGCGGTGGCCAGGCCGCCGGCGAGAACGGTCCCGGTTGCTCCTGGATCCAGAACGACGCCGGAGACCGTGGTGCCCGCGCTGATGTACTGGCCACCGGCCCCTACCGCCAGGACCAGGGCGGAGACCACGCTGCCGCCGGCAAGGATGGTGCCGGGGGCCTGGCCGCCGGGCATGATCACCAGGGTGCCACCGGCCTGCACCGTCGTGCCGCTCGCGATTGCGCCGGCCGCAACGATCTCGACGCCGCCAGACAGCACATCGCCATAGGATGTGCTGCCGCCGCCGAGCGACTCGGTGCCGCCGGTCGCGACCACGCTGGCGCTGGCGACGCCGCCGAGGCTCACGACTTCAACCGCGCCCGACATGATGTTCGTGTTGCGGGCGGTGGAGGAGATCACCACCTGCCGCGCGCCCGAGTTCACGACCGACCCGGCCAGCAGGCCGCCCACAGCGCCGGATACCGTGCCACCCGAATTGATGGTTGTGCCGCTGGTGGTGCCTTGCACGAACTGCACGCCACCGGCGTTGACCGTCTCGTTGCTGGCCAGGCCGCCGGCGAACACCTGCTCCAGGGCGCCGGACGCCAGGGTGTTCCCGAATGCCATCCCGCCACTGCTGACGTTCAGGGTGTCTCCTGCGCCCAGGACAAGCCCGCTGCTGGTTTGCCCGGCTGCTGCGGTGTAAATGGTCATGCCGACAACTCCAAAAACTTAGACGCGTGCAGGGTGTGCCGCATTGGCGGCAGCGGCCGAATAGCTGTCGATTGTGTCAGCATCGGGGATGGGCCAGGTGTCGTTCGGCGATCGCGGGGACGTGCCCGAGAACCTGCGTCACCATGGATCCGGTGATCAGCCGGGTGCATTCAAAATGCCGGGCGGTGCCGGCATGGCGCGGGCACCACAGGAAGTCGTGGTGGTCGAAACGCACACGCGGATCGTTCCAGCAGGAGTTGCAGGCGTGCCAGTTGATGACCCGATAGGGTGTCGTGAACTCGTTGGTCGGGTGGGTGAAGCCGCTGATCATCACTGTTGGGCAGCGCACCGACCATGCCAACCAGGCCAGGCCGCTGCTCAGGCCCACGAACACCTCGGCATGGCGCAGCCACCGCGCCCGCTCAGCGAGCGGGCGGTCCCCGGTTTCATCCTCTGCGCCGTGGGGCAGGCTGGTCCACATCAGGCCGTGGCCGTGCACGGGCTTCTGATCGATGCAGATGACCCTGAGCCCGCGGGCTTTCAGGAAGGCCACGACCTCCAGCCAGCCGGCCGGGTTCGTCCAGTACTTGCAGCCGCTGCTGCTTTGCACCGCGATCACCGCATAGGGCTCGTCGATGGGCCGGCTGTTGTCCGGCAGGGTCAGCTCCGGTGGGGCCTCGGCCGGGTCAACGCCCAGGATGTAGGCCGCCGTGCGATGCAGGCCGACATGGCGGAAGTCGGTCGGCTGCCAATCATTGGCGGCATCGTCGAAGAACAGGCCGATCGAGTAGGTGGCGTATGCGGCCTCCGCCACCTTCTGCTCGACCACCTGCTCATGGGTCAGCAGGCGGATGTTCGGATAGCTGTCCCGCAGCAGCGGGATGATCAGGTCCGACATCGCACAGGTGACCCGGCAGGCCGGATGCACCTCGGCGAACCGCGCCACATACGGGAACCAGGCCAGGATATCGCCGAGCGTGCCGACCGGAAGCTGGATCAGCACGTCCTTGCCGGTGTTGTCATAGGTGTGGGTCAGCACCGGCGTGGGGGCGGCTCCTTCGCTGTCCACGGACCAGATCTCGATCTCGAACTGGATGAACCAGCGTTTGCTCGACAGCACCCGGGCGCCCTGGTTCTCACTCTGGAACAGGATATTGCCGGTCTGCCGGTCGCGCAGGCGGATGCCCCACTGGCCGGTGGTGCGGGGCGGCAGGTCGATGCGGGCACCCTGGTTGAAGTCGTAGCGGATGCCTGCCGGGCCAGCCTGGGTGGGCAGGGCCGCGGTGGGGGGATAGGCGGGTTTGGCCGGCGGAACGGACGCCCCGGCCAGCCCGGCGTCTGTCGGCGGGTCTGCGGGCGCACCAGCCGGTGAGAGGCCGGGCATGATGGTGCGCGAATCTGGGCCAGAGGTGCCCGGGGCATGCGCCGTCTGCTCGATCAACACGGCACGCGCCCCACCCTTGGGCGCGGCAGTGGATCGAACCCATGCGTGATGGCAGTCATCCGCCCCTGTTTGCATTGTCAGACAACGTGGGATCCATATCGTGAAATGGTTAATGACCCATTAACCATCAAATACGATTATATCACGCAAAGATCATGTCGGGAAGAGCACTGAGTGACCGGCCGAAATCACCGGTCACGCTCCTGGCTCACAGGAGCGTGATATCAGGCCATCGGCTTCGTTGCTAGGCTGATTTGGCAACACGCCGCCACCGATGGAGCACGAACTCCGTGTAGCCGTTCGGCTGGACCCGGCCGTCGAAGATCAGATCGCAGGCGGCCTTGAAGGCCGGGCCATCGAGGTTGGCGGCCATGGGCTTGTAGGCCGCGTCGTCCGCATTCTGGCGGTCCACCACGCCGGCCATGCGGGTCAGGGTCTCGCGCACCTGGGCCTCGCTGACGATGCCGTGCAGCAGCCAGTTGGCAATGTGCTGGCTGCTGATGCGCAGGGTGGCGCGATCTTCCATCAGGCCGACATCGTGCACGTCCGGCACCTTGGAGCAGCCGACGCCCTGGTCGATCCAGCGTACCACATAGCCCAGGATGCCCTGGACGTTGTTGTCCAGCTCCTGCTGCACATCGGCCGGCGCCCAGTTCGGGCGATCCGCGACGGGGATGGTCAGCAGTTCGCGCAGGGTGCCGCGGGAGCCGCCGGCGGCGAGTTCGGCCTGCCGGGCCGGGACGTCCACCTGGTGGTAGTGCAGGGCGTGCAGCGTGGCGGCGGTGGGGGAGGGCACCCAGGCGGTGTTGGCGCCGGCGCGGGGGTGGCCCACCTTCTGCTCCAGCATCTCCGCCATGCGATCCGGCGCCGCCCACATGCCCTTGCCGATCTGCGCCTTGCCGCGCAGGCCGCAGGCGAGGCCGATATCGACGTTGCGCTCCTCGTAGGACTTGATCCACGGCGTGCCGCGCATCTCGTTCTTGCGGATCATGGCGCCCGCCTCCATCGAGGTGTGCATCTCGTCGCCGGTGCGGTCCAGGAACCCGGTGTTGATGAACACGACGCGGGATTTCGCGGCCTTGATGCAGGCGGCGAGGTTCGCGCTGGTGCGGCGCTCCTCGTCCATGATGCCCATCTTCAGCGTGTTGGGCGCGAGGCCCAGCATCGCCTCCGTGCGGGCGAACAGCGTGTCGGCGAAGGCCACTTCCTCCGGCCCGTGCATCTTCGGCTTCACGATGTACACCGAGCCGGCCCGGCTGTTCCGCATCGGCCCCGGTCCACGAAGGTCGTGCAGCGCGATCATCGAGGTGACGGCGGCGTCCAGGATGCCCTCCGGGATCTCGTTGCCCTCGGCGTCCATCACCGCATCGGTGTACATGTGATGACCCACGTTGCGGATCAGCATCAGGCTGCGGCCCGCCAGCGTCACGGTGCCGCCGCCGGGTGCTGTGAACACGCGGTCCGCGTTCAGGCGGCGGACGATGGTGCGGCCGCCCTTCTCCAGGCTGGCGGTGAGGTCGGTCCGCATCAGGCCGAGCCAGTTCTGATACACCTCCACCTTGTCCGCGGCGTCCACCGCGGCGACGCTGTCTTCGCAGTCCTGGATGGTGGTGATGGCGGATTCGAGCACGAGGTCGGAGACGCCGGCCGGGTCGTCCTTGCCGATGGCGTGGCTGCGGTCGACCTTGATTTCCAGGTGGATGCCGTTGTGGCGCAGCAGGATGGACGTGGGGGAGGCGGCGTCACCGAGGTAGCCGACGAAGGCCGCGGGGTCCTGCAGCGCGGTGGAGCCGCCGGGGTGCGAGATGATCAGGGTGCCATCGTTCACGGCATAGCCGGTGGCCTCGGCGTGGCTGCCATCGGCCAGGGGCACGGCGGCGTCCAGCACCTGCTTGGCGCGGGCGACGACGGCCTGGCCGCGCACCGGGTTGTAGGCGCCGGCCCGTTCGGCGCCGCCGGACTCCGGCAGGGCGTCGGTGCCATACAGCGCGTCATACAGGCTGCCCCAGCGCGCGTTGGCGGCGTTCAGGGCATAGCGGGCGTTCATCACCGGCACCACCAGCTGCGGCCCGGCGAGCGTCGCGATCTCGGGGTCCACGTTCTCGGTGGACACGGCGAAGGGCGCGGGCTCCGGCAGCAGGTAGCCGATCTCGTGCAGGAAGGCCTCGTAGGCGTTCGCGTCGATCGGCCTGGCCTGGTTGGCGCCGTGCCAGGCGTCGATCTCGCGCTGCAGCGCGTCGCGGCGGGAGAGCAGGCCGGCGTTCACCGGGGCCAGTTCGGCGACGATGCCGGACAGGCCGGACCAGAAGGCCTCGGCCGTGACTCCGGTGCCGGGCAGCGCCGTGTCGATGAAGTCGTGCAATACCTTCGCGACCTTCAGGCCGGCAATGTCGATCGTTTGCATGGATGGATCCTCCGCTGCTCCCGTCATGGCCGGGCTTGGCGCGGCTGTCGAGACGCTGCATGGCTGGCGGGTCAATAAACTGGAGCATTGCCGCATGACCTGGTCGATCGTTGCCCATGATCCTGGAACCGGAGCCTTCGCGGTGGCGGTCGCCACGTGCAACTTCGCGGTGGGCGCCAGCTGTCCTTTCGTGCGGGCGGGGGTGGGTGCGGTGTCCACGCAGTCCATGACCAACCGCTATCTCGGCCCGGCGATCCTGGACGCGCTCGAACGCGGCCTGTCGCCAGAGGCCGCGATCGAGGGGGCGCTGGCGGGGGATGGCGGGGCCGGGCTGCGGCAGGTGCACGTGGTGGACCGGCACGGCCGTACCGCCGCCTGGACCGGGCGGCATTGCGTGGCCTGGTGCGGCAGCGTGTCGGGCGAGGGTGTAAGCGTCGCCGGCAACATGCTGGCCGGGCCGGCGGTGCTGGCGGAGACGCTGGCGGCGATGCAGGGGCCGGGCCCGCTGGAGCGGCGGATGATGGCGGCGATGCTGGCGGGGGAACGGGCCGGGGGCGACCGGCGGGGCCGGCAGTCGGCGGCGATGCGGCTGGTGACGGCCGAGGATTTCGCGGACCTGGACCTGCGGGTCGATGATCACGCCGATCCGCTGCCGGAGCTGGCCCGGCTGCTGGACCTCTGGACACGGGACGTGCAGCCGGGCCTCTCGACCCGGCCCGGCAAGGCGAACCCCTCCGGCCAGACCGACCTCGACGCAATCGAGGCCGGCTGGATCCGGAAGGGGCTGGAGATCAGGCTGACGCGCTGACCGTGGGCGTCAGCGGCGCCACCAGCCGCGCTTCTTCTCGGCTGGCTCCTCATCGCCGCCCACCATGACCGGGGGGGCGGTCTGGTTCTGGACGGGCGTCTCGGCAGCGGGAGCCTCGACGGGAGCCGGCTGCTCGACCGTCTCCGGCACCTCCGGCTCGGGCTCGGCGCGTGATGCCGGGGCGGCTGGCTCGGGCGCCGGTTCGACCGCGGCCGGAGCCGGCGCGGGAGCCGAAGCTGGCTCGGCACGCTGGACCGGCTGCATGGCGCGCTGCTGCTCGGCCTGCTCGATGGCGTCGAAGAAGTCGAAGGCGTTGCTGCCGCCGAAGGGATCGGCCGGGGTGGGGCCGACATACATCGGCACGGGCACAGGGGCCGGGACGGGCAGGCCCGGCGGCGGCGTCATCGGAGCGGAGGCGGTGGGCGCGTCCACTGCATCCTCGATGGGCTCGCCGCCCTCGGTGCCCTCACCGGCGGCCGGCGTGTCCCGGCGGCGACGACGGCCGCCGCGGCGGCCACGGCGCTTGCGCTCGCCATCCTCGGCGCTGGCAGCCTCGGGCTCGCCGGCGTTCTCGCTGCCGGGCTCGGCGTCGGTGCCGATCAGCAGCTCGGTCTGCTCCGGGAGGGCTCCGTCCTCGAGGTTCGCGGGAGCCGCGTCGTCGTCGCCCGCAGCGCTGCCGGCCTCTGACGGGCCTGCGGTGTCATCCGTGGCCGGGCCGTCGGGCGCGGCGGCGCCATCCTCACGGCGGCCGCCCCGGCGGCGGCGGCGGCGCTTCTTGCGGCGCTGGTCGCCTTCCTCGGCGGTCTCGCCGGGCCGGTCGGCCTCGCTGTCGGCGGCTTCAACCTCGTCCTCGTCCTCGGCGATGTCGGGCGTCTCGACGACGACCTCCTCATCGGGGTCCTCGAAGGGCTCGGGCGGCGCCAGCTGGCTGATCGGGGCGGGCAGGTCGGAGGTGACCTGTGCGCGCACCCGCTCGATGCGCATCTCCGGCGCCCGCATCGACTCGTCGGGGCTGAAGGCGACGTGCAGGCCGAACCGCTCCTCGATCTCGCCCAGGCGCACGCGCTTGTGGTTCAGGATGTAGAAGGCGACGGCGCCGGCGACGTGCACGATGATCTCGGCCGAGCGTCGCTTGCTGCCCTCGTCCTCGATGCCGCGCAGCACGGCCAGGGCAGCGCTCTCGGTGCCGCGGACATGGCCGCTGCCGCCGCAATGCGGGCAGGTGATGAAGCTGGTCTCGGCCAGCGAGGGGCGCAGGCGCTGGCGGCTCATCTCCAGCAGGCCGAAATGGCTGATGGAGCCGATCTGGATGCGGGCGCGGTCGTTCTTCAGCGCGTCCTTGAGCTTCTTCTCGACCGCCGTGTTGTTGCGCCGGCTCTCCATGTCGATGAAGTCGATGACGATCAGCCCGGCCAGGTCGCGCAGGCGGAGCTGCCTCGCCGCCTCCTCGGCGGCTTCGAGGTTAGTGCGCAGCGCCGTCTCCTCGATGCCTCGCTCCCGGGTCGAGCGGCCGGAGTTCACGTCGATGGCGACCAGCGCCTCGGTCTGGTTGATGACCAGGTAGCCGCCGGAGCGCAGCTGCACGTTCGGCAGCAGCATGGCGTCCAGCTGCTGCTCGACCTGCGCCTTGGCGAACAGCGGCTGCGGGTCCTTCCACAGCTGCACCTTCCTGGCGTGGGTCGGCATCAGCATGCGCATGAAGTCGTGGGCGGCGCGCCAGCCTTCCTCGCCATCCACCAGGATGTCGTCGACCTCGCGGGAGTACACGTCGCGGATGGCGCGCTTGATGAGGCTCGCCTCCTCATAGATCAGCGTCGGCGCCATGCTCTTCATGGTGAGATCGCGGATCTGGTCCCACTGGTTCAGCAGGTACTCGCAGTCCCGGATGATCTCGGGGCGCGGCCGGTTGGCGCCGGCGGTGCGCACGATCAGGCCCATGCCGCGCGGCAGGTCCAGCTCGGCGGTGATCTCCTTCAGGCGGCGGCGGTCGGCGGCGGAGGTGATCTTGCGGGAGATGCCGCCGCCACGGGGCGAGTTCGGCATCAGCACGGAGAAGCGGCCGGCAAGCGAGATATAGGTGGTGAGCGCCGCGCCCTTGGTGCCGCGCTCCTCCTTCACGACCTGCACCAGCAGGATCTGGCGGCGGCGCATCACCTCCTGGATCTTGTAGTTGCGCAGGAAGCGGGGGGTGGAGCGGCGATCCGGCTGCTCGTCGGTGTCGTGCTCGCCGCCCAGGCTCTCGGGGGCGTCGGGGGCCGGGGCGTCGATGACCTCGAGGCTCGGGACCTGCGCTTCCGCGGCCGGCCCGGCAGCCTCAGATGCGGCGGGTCCGAAGCCCAACACCTCGGCCAGCAGGTCGGCCTGCTGTTCGGGTTCGGCGGACAGGATGGCGTCGACCACGGCTTCCGCCTCGGCTTCGGCCTGGATCTCCGTGGCGGAACCGGCGACCGCCTGGGCCTCCGCCTCCTGCTGCGGCTCGGGCGCGGCCGGGAACAGCTCGGCGGCCTCGGCGGGCGCGATGATGATGTCCTGCGCGATGGCGGCGGCCTGGGCCACCTGGTCGGGGCGCGGCATCGCCAGCTCGGCGCCCTCGGGGTCCGCCTGGAGCGCGTAGCCGGCCTCGATCACGCTGTCAGCGGCGGCGGGCTCGTCCTGGGGGAGGGCGGCGGCTTCGTCCGGCGCGGCTCCGGGTTCTGCGGTGCTGCTCTCCATCGTGGTCTCGCCGGCCTCGCCGTTGCCGGCGTCGCTGCTGGCGGAGGGACGGTCGCGGCGGCCGCGGCGTTCGCTGCGGGCGGCCTCGCGCTCCTCTTCCTCCTCGTCCTCGCGGGCTTCGGCTTCCTGCATCTCCAGCAGGCGCTTCCGGTCGGCGACGGGGATCTGGTAATAGTCCGGATGGATCTCGCCGAACGCCAGAAAACCGTGGCGCCCACCGCCGAACTCGACGAAGGCGGCCTGCAGGCTCGGCTCCACCCGGACGATCTTCGCCAGGTAGATGTTGCCCTTGAGCTGCTGCTTGGTGGAAGTCTCGACGTCGTAGTCCTCGAGGCGGTTACCGTCCAGGACCACCACGCGGATCTCTTCCGCGTGGGTGCTGTCGATCAGCATGCGCTTCGTCATGGTGTTGGGAACTCCGAAGGTCCGCCGGCCCGCGCGTGCGTGGCACGCTGCTGTGGCGGCGGAAAAGGCTTGGGGACGGTTCGCCAGGTGCGAAGAGCCGCGTGTTCGGTTCGGGACTTGGGATAACGGAACCGACGCTTGGCATGCAGACCCTGGTAAGGTGGGCGCCGCGACCCGGCCAAGGCCGCGTGCGTCGCCCGGTGAGGCGATCGGACCCCGGCGCGCCTTCGCGCGGCGCGGGCAGCGGCGCAGGGGCGACACCGGAGTTCGCGCGGCCACACCCTGGGGCGCGGCGGCATGCACGGAGTCGGCCGGGGCTGCGCCACCGGAACAGGACCAGGATGGCCGAAACTGCAACATGCCGCAAGATGCCTGCCATGCGTGGCCCGGCACGCCCCGCAACCTGCGTCTGCTCCTGCCGAACGAACGGAATGCAGCGGCCGCGCTCCTGTGCTATGGAGCGGGCATGGCACCGCCAGCACTCATCCTTCGCCGCTCCCTGCTCGCCGGGCTGGCGATCGCGCCCACGGCCGCGCTGGCGGCACAGCGCCGTGCCGCGCGGCCGGGCGCGCCCCTGCCGCTGGTGATGCTCGACCCCGGGCATGGCGGCAAGGACCCCGGGGCGGTCGGTGTCTCGGGAACGTATGAGAAGCACGTTGCACTCGCCACGGCACAGGAGTTGAAGCGGCAGCTGGAGGCCGGCGGGCAGTGCCGGGTCGTGCTGACGCGGACGCGGGACGTGTTCATCCCGCTGCCGGACCGTGTCGGCATCGCGCAGCGGCACGGGGCGGCGCTGTTCGTCTCCATGCACGCCGATGCGCTGGCGGACCACACGGTGCGAGGCGCCAGCGTCTATACCTTGGCGGACACGGCATCCGACCCGCAGACCGCCGCGCTGGCGCAGCGGGAGAACAGCGTGGACCGCCTGGCCGGCGGCCTGCATGGGTTGCCGGCGGACGTGGCGCAGATCCTCTCCAGCCTGGTGCGGCAGGAGACGCGGCAGGGCTCGGCCCGCGTGGCGCGCAGCCTGGTGGGAGCGATGTCGCCGGATCTGGGCATGTTGACCAACCCGGCCCGGCACGCCCGTTTCGCCGTGTTGAAGGCAGCGGACGTGCCGAGCGTGCTGGTGGAGATGGGGTTCATGTCGAACCGGCTGGACGAGGCGGCGTTGCGGCGGGCGGACCACCGGGTCCGGGTCGCGGGCGCGTTGCGCCGGGCAATCGAATCATACCTGGCCGCGGGCAATCGCGCGGTCCGGGTCGCGGCAGGGTAGGGTCATGGCACGTTCAGAGAAGACGGAACCGCAGCGGGACGGGCGGGCCCCGCGCTCCGGCACCACGCCGAAGCCGGCGGTCAAGCGCAGCCGGACCGGGCGCGTGGTGCGCGGCCTGGTGGCCGGCGGCTTCGCGGTGGTCATCCTGGGCGGGCTCGGGGCCGCGGCCTTCGGCTGGCACACCTATGAGCGCTATGCCGCGGACCTGCCGACGCTCGATGGCCTGCGCAACTACCAGCCGCGGGTGATGAGCCGCATCTATGCCGGCGACGAGCGCCTGGTGGCGGAGCTGGCGACCGAGCGGCGCATCTTCCTGCCCATCAACGCCATCCCGGAGCTGGTGAAGCAGGCGTTCATCTCGGCCGAGGACCAGAAGTTCTGGAGCCACCGTGGTGTGGACCCCATGGCCATGGCGCGGGCCGGCTGGATGGACATCCAGCAGTATGGCCAGGGCCGGCGCCCGATCGGCGCCTCGACCATCACCCAGCAGGTTGCGAAGAACATGCTGCTGGGCAACGAGGTCTCGATCGCGCGGAAGGTGAAGGAGCTGATCCTCGCCGTCCGCATCGATCAGTCCATGCCCAAGGAGAAGGTGCTCGAGCTGTACCTGAACGAGATCTATCTCGGCCTGCAATCCTATGGTGTCGCCGCGGCGGCCCAGGCCTATTTCAACAAGCCCCTTACCGACCTGACGCTGCCGGAGACCGCCTTCCTGGCCGTGCTGCCCAAGGCGCCGAACAACTACAACCCGTTCCGCTTCCCCGATGCCGCCAAGGCCCGGCGCGACTGGGTGCTGGACCGCATGGCCGAAGACCACGCCATCACCGTGGAGCAGGCCACGCAGGCCAAGGCGACCCCGATCCAGCCCGCGCCGTATCGCCGGCCGGAGACGGTGGCGGGCTCCGAGTGGTTCGGCGAGGAGGTGCGCCGCCAGATGGTGGACCGCTTCGGCGCCGATGCCTCGACCCAGGGCGGCTACGTGATCCGCACCAGCCTCGACCCGGCGTTGCAGACCGCCGCGGATGAAGCGTTGCGCAAGGGGCTGATGGCCTATGACCGCTCGCATGGCGGCTGGCGCGGGCCGGTGGCGCACCTGGCCGGCGGCCCCGGCCTGCGCCAGGGCTGGAGCAACCTGCTGAGCGCACAGCCGCGGCCGCCGGGTCTGCTGCCGGACTGGAAGGTGGCTGCGGTGCTGGAGGTGAACCAGAGCGAGGCCAAGGTGGGTTGGCTGGAACGGGTGCCGGGCCAGCCGGTGGCGAACGGCACGCCGAAGGTGCAGTCGCTGTTCCTGTCCGACCTCGCCTGGGCCCGGCCGGTGCGTGCCACCGGGCTGGGCGGCTCGCCGCGCACCATGGGTGAGGTGCTGCAGGTGGGTGACGTGGTGATGGTGGAGCCGGTCGCCGGCGTGCCCGCGCAGGGGCGGACGCCGGCACGGCCGGAGCGGCTGCAGCTGCGCCAGGTGCCGCAGGTGCAGGGCGCCATCGTCTCGCTCGACCCGGCGACCGGCCGTGTGCTGGCGATGTCCGGCGGCTGGAGTGCGGATGGCAGCCAGTTCAACCGCGCCACCCAGGCGCAGCGGCAGCCCGGCAGCTCGTTCAAGCCGATGGTGTACCTGACGGCGCTGGAGGCCGGGTTCTCCCCCAGCCAGCGCGTGCTGGATGCGCCGTTCGTGCAGAACCCGGGCACGAAGGTGGAGTGGAAGCCGAACAATTACGGGCTGACGTTCAGCGGCCCGACCCCGATGCGGATCGCGCTCGAGAAGTCCTTGAACCTGGTCACGGTGCGTCTGGCCGAGAAGGTCGGGATGGATGCCGTGGCGCAGAACGCCATTGCCTTCCATGTGGTGGACGGGATGCCGAAGGTGTTGCCGGCCTCGCTGGGCGCGGTGGAGACGACGGTGCTGCGGCAGGCCTCGGCCTATGCCGGGCTGGCGATGGGGGGCAAGGAGGTGCTGCCGTCGATGGTCGATTCGGTGCAGGACCGCGACGGCAAGGTGATCTGGCGGGCCAGCGGCGTGGAGTGCCGGGGCTGCGACGATCCCTCCAGGCCGCCGGTGCTGATCGACAACCGCAAGCAGATCGCGGACCCGCAGAGCACGTTCCAGTTGGTGACGATGATGCAGGGCGTCGTGTCGCGCGGCACCGGCTATGCCGCCGGGCAGGGGCTGGGCCGCGCGATCGCCGGCAAGACCGGCACCACGCAGGACTACAACGACGCCTGGTTCGTGGGCTTCACCCAGGATCTGGTGACCGCGGTGTGGGTGGGGTTCGACGACAACACCAGCCTGGGCGACAGGGAGACCGGCAGCTCCGTCTCGGCGCCGATCTGGCATGACTTCATGGCGGTGGCGTTGAAGAACCGCCCGGCGCTGCAGTTCCGCATGCCGGAGGGGGTGAAGCTGCTGGCGTGGGACAGCGGCAGCGGCCGGGTCACCGATGCGTTCAAGACCGGGCAGGAGCCGGGGGCGACACAGGGCGTGATCGGCGGCGGCGAGAGCAGCGGCAGCGGCGACATGGCGCTCAGCACCAGCGCGCCCGGCGTGGGCATCGACAGCGGTGTGGGCGGGCTTTACTAACCGTCGGCTGATCCGCCGGCCAGAACGAGAGACCCATGTCCACCGAATCCGACTCGCTCAACACCCAGCTCAAGCAGACGGTCGCGCTGCTGAGGAGGCATCTTTGACTGGGATGTCGCCACCGCCCGCCTTGAGGAACTGAATGCCCGGGTCGAGGACCCCAAGCTCTGGGATGACCCGGCCGAGGCCCAGGCCGTGATGCGCGAGCGCACCCGCCTGTCCACCGGCATCGACGGCCTGCTCGGGCTGGAGCGGGAGGCCGCGGATGCCAGCGACCTGATCGAGATGGCCGAGAGCGAGGCCGACGCCGGCATGGTCGCGGATGGGATCGACACGCTGAAGCACCTGCTGGAAAGCGCCAAGCGACTGGAGATCGAGGGCCTGCTCTCGGGCGAGGCCGATGGCCGCGACGCGTTCCTGGAGGTGAACTCCGGCGCCGGCGGCACCGAGGCGCAGGACTGGGCGGAGATGCTGACCCGGATGTACACCCGCTGGGCCGAGCGGCATGGCTGCAAGGTGCAACTGCTGGAGCAGAGCGACGGCGAGCAGGCCGGCATCAAGTCCGCCACGCTGCAGGTGACGGGGCTGAACGCCTATGGCTGGCTCAAGACCGAGGCGGGGGTGCACCGCCTGGTCCGCATCAGCCCGTTCGATGCCGCGGCCCGGCGGCAGACCAGCTTCGCCAGCGTCTGGGTCTATCCGGTGGTGGACGACACCATCGAGATCGAGGTGAATGAGAGCGACCTCAAGATCGATACCTTCCGGGCCAGCGGCGCCGGCGGTCAGCACGTGAACAAGACGGAATCGGCGATCCGGATCACCCATATCCCCACCGGCATCATCGTCGCCTGCCAGACCGACCGCAGCCAGCACCGCAACCGCGCCACGGCGATGACGATGCTGAAGGCGCGGATGTATGAGGCGGAGCTGCGCAAGCGCGAGGCGGCGGCCGCGGTGGAGGAGAGCGCCAAGACCGAGATCGGCTGGGGCCACCAGATCCGCAGCTACGTGCTCGCGCCGTATCAGATGGTCAAGGACCTGCGCACCGGGGTCGAGAAGGGCAATCCGGACGCGGTGCTGGATGGCGACCTGGATGAGTTCATGGCTGCGGCCCTGGCCGCCCGGGTGGGCGCCACCCGCAGCGAGGCGAGCGCCAACGCGCAGTAACCATTACCGCCGGGTGGTGGCGATGCGGGCGATGACCTCGATGATCTTGGTCCCCGCCCGCAGGCTGCCGCCCAGCGTGCCCGCGACCTTCGAAGTTCCAGCGGCGCGCACCCGGTAAGGCACCGGGAACTCCTGGATGCGCAGCCCGGCCCGGGCGGCCTTCATCTGCATCTCGATGTTCCAGCCATAGGTCATTTCCGTCATGCCGAGCCGGGCCAACGTTTCGGCACCGATCACCCGCAAGGCGCACATGTCGGTGTAGCGCACGCCATATAGCGCGCCCATCAGCCGGCCCGCCATGGCGCCGGCCGCCACCTGATGCCAGCTCATGGAGCCCGGGTCCCGCACGCCTCGGGTGCGGCTGGCGATGGTGAAGTCACGGGTGCCGTCCAGGATCGGCGCGGCCAGCATCGCCAACTGGTCCGGCCGGTCGGCGCCATCACCGTCCATGAAGGCGATGGCCCGGCCCGCCGCTGCCTGCGCGCCCATGTGGCAGGCCCGGCCATAGCCGCGTCCGGCGTCGATCACGCGGGCGCCGGCCTGGCGGGCCACGTCTGCGGTGCCGTCGGTGCTGCCGCCATCGGCGACGATCACCTCGCCCACGCCCTGGTCCAGCACCTCCAGCACCACGGGCCCGATGGCGCCAGCCTCGTTCCAGGTCGGGATGACAACACTCAGTTGGGTCAGAGGCTCCAACGCAGGCCGCATCCCTGGCAGGGTTTCGGCGGCACTTCACCCACCAGGTTGGTGCGGAAGTCCTGGTAGGCCGGGCTGTTCCAGATCTCCAGCAGGTCCTGCTGGGAGGCATTGCCCAGCGTGTAGTTCTCGTAGCCCCGGGCGCTGAACGGCGCGATGCAGCAGGGCAGGGCGCGGCCATGCGCGGTGAAATACATCAGCGACCAGGGGCGGCGGCAGGTGGCCCAGGGCTTGTCGTCGGCCTGCTTCTTCAGGCTCAGACCGGGCTCGGTGGCACCGGAGGCATCCAGCGAGACGCCGAGCTGCTGGCCGATGGCGGTGGCTTCGGCGATGGTCGCCTCCTCCTCGGCGCGGGTGCTCTCGAACAGGGAGCTGTCGGGCCGGGCCATGCCGAACCCGGCGTCATCGAACACCAGGCGCTGCAGGTGCACCTCCTTCACGCCGATCTCGGCGGCGAGGCGCACGAAGGCAGGCAGCTGATCCACCGTTTCCTTCAACCCGGTCAGCCAGAGCGAGACGACGGGCTTGGTGGCGCCTGTTGCGGCCTGCAGGTTGGTGAAGGCGCTGACGTTGCGGACGATGCGATCGAACATGTCCTTGCCGCGCACCTTCAGAAACGTGGCGGCCTCCGCGGCGTCCAGCGAGACGCGCAGCTCGTCGAGGCCGGTGTCGATGATCTCGGCGTGCTTGCGCGGGGCCAGCAGCGTGCCGTTGGTGTTGAACAGCACGTGGGTGCCGCGGGCCTTCAGGTAGCGGATCATGTCCGGCAGGTGCTTCACCAGCATCGGCTCACCCACACCGTGCAGCACCACGCGCTTCACGCCCGGCACCTGGTCCACGATCTTGCGGAACAGGTCCATGCTCATGTCCTGCGGCGGCTCCAGCGCCTCGAAGGTGCGCGGGCAGGTCTCGCACAGCAGGTTGCAGCGGTTCGTCACCTCCAGGTACAGGCAGACCGGGGGTGCGGCGGCGATGCTGTCGCCCGAACTCACCTGCTCGAAATAGCGCGTGGGGTTCAGCAGCAGGTCCGAACGGGTGTCGAGGGCGGTGTCGGGCATCAGAGTCCTCCATCGGCAGGCAGGGCCCGCGGGTCGGCCTTGGGCGCGGCCTGTGGTGCGTAAAGGTCGATCAGCAGCAGCGGCAGGGCGGGCAGGAACACGAGGGCCGGCCAAAGCACCTGGCCGTGCCCATGGTCAAGATATAACAATGGCCCGGCGATTGTCAGCCATAGCGCGGACCAGGCGGGCACGAGTACGGCTGGCAGCACCAGCATCGTCATATACCATGGGTAATGTGGCGACAGCACGGCGATCAGGGCGCCCGAAAGCACAAGTGCGCCACCAGCCACGGCCTCGGCCCGGCCGGAGGCGCTGGTCGGCAGCCGGGCCGGCAATGCCACGAGCGCTGCAAGGCCCGCGAGCAGCGCCAGGGCGGCCACGGCGTAAACCGCTCCGGCCCAGGCGGGCACCGGCACCCAGAGCGCGAGCAGCCGCAGCAGCAGGAAGCCGCCGCCATCCAGCCCTTCCTCCGACGCATAGCCCGGCAGATAGCCGAACACCCGCAACCCCACCGAGGCATAGACGCCATATCCCGCCAGGATCACCACCGCCGCCATGACCGGCACCCGCCAGTCCCACCGCCGCCACAGCGCCGGGAACAGCGCGGCGGGCAGCAGCTTGAACAGCACCGCGACGCCCAGCGCCAGCCCGCCCCAGGCGCGCCGCCCGCGCACCACCGCCAGCATGGCCAGCGCGGAGGCCGCCAGCGCCGCCGCATCGATGTGCCCGGCGCCGGCGAACTCCCAGATCACCAGCGGGTTCCAGGCCCAGACCAGCACCTGCGCCGATGGCCGCGCGGCAGCCCGCAGCAGCAGCAGGGCGACCAGCGTGGTGAGCAGGTCGAAGCCCAGCATCACCGCCTTCACGGTCCAGATCGACGGCAGGGTCAGCCCGATCAGGGCGAACAGCATCTGCGCGGCGGGTGGATAGATGGTGGGGGCGCTGTCGACGCGGTTGATGTTGGGGTAGATCGCGGTGGCGCCCGGCGCGGTGTCGCGCAGGGCCAGCAGGGCGGGGTCGCTGGGCAGGTAGCTGTAGGGGTTGATGCCGGCAGCCTGCACCCGGCCGTCCCAGACATAGCGATAGATGTCGGTGGAGATGATCGGCGGTGCGGCCAGCACGGCCAGCCGGGCCACCAGGCCGAGCAGCAGCACGACGGGCAGGGTCCAGCCCGGCACCCGCCACTTGCGCACCACGCCGACCGCCGCAGCGTAGAGGACACCGGCGCCCAGCGCGCAGCCGATGTAGAAGCGGGCATCGGTCAGTGTCAGCGAGCCGAAGCTGCCGGGCGGCTGGGCGCGCAGGCCCAGGAACACCAGGGCCACGACCCCGAGGCCAAGCAGCACCAGGACGGCGCCCGCCAGGCGACGCCCCATCAGGTGGCAACCTGGTGCAGCCGGGCGGCCACGCCCAGGCGGTGCAGCACGGCGGCGGTGTTCGGCGCCGCGAAGGCCGGGCCGCCGGCATCGTTGATCTCATGCACCAGCCGAACCAGCGCGGCGCGGTCGTCGATGTCATACCAAGTGGCCAGTTCCGTCGTGCGCAGCCCGGCTTCGAGCAGGCGCGTCCGCGTGGTCGCGGCGACGTTCCCGGTGCTCCAGGCGATGCCGGCATAGGGGGCTGCGTCGGGCCGGGTCAGGCCGAGCAGCCAGTATCCGCCATCCTCCGCGGCGCCCAGCACGGCGTCGGCGCTGCCGTCCAGCAGGTGACGCGCGGCACGCACCAGCTCCGCGGTCGGCAGGGTGGGGCTGTCGGCGCCCAGCACGCAGACGGCGCCATGGCCCTGGGCCAGCAGCAGGCGCGTGGTGTGCAGCAGCACGCGCCCGAAGCCCTCGACGCCCTCCGCCGCGCCGTCGCTGCCATCGGCCAGCACCAGCTGCACCCCGGGCGGCAGCATGCCGTCGAACCGCGCCTCCTCCCCGGCGGGGGCGTAGGCGACGAAGGGCGCGATGGGCACCTCGGCGCTGGCCAGCACCAGGTTGGCGAGCGTGTCGCGCAGGAAGGCGCCGCCCAGTTCCGCGGCTTCCACGGGGCGCAGCACCGCCTGCAGCCGGGTCTTGACGTGACCGGGCCGGGGCGCCTTGGCGATGACGGCGATGGCGCAGGTCTGGCTCAGGGGCGGCACGGAACGTCCGGAGCTAGGCTGCGAGGCTGCGCTCGACGGCGCGCCGCAGCCGGGCGGCACCGGGCGCAGTCACGCTGCCGAACCAGTCGATCAGCTGGCCATCGCGGCCGACCAGGTATTTGTAGAAGTTCCAGCGCGGCCGGCCCAGCGGCCCGGCGGCGTCGGCGAGCCAGCGGAACAGCGGGATGGCGTTCGCGCCGGAGACCACGGCCTTGGCCGCCACCGGAAAGGTGATGTTGAAACGCGCATCACAGACCGCGCCGATGCTGGCGGCATCGCCGGGCTCCTGCCTGCCGAAATCGTTGGATGGGACGGCCAGCACCGTCAGGCCGCGGTCGCGATACTCGGTCCACAGCGCCTGCAACCCGGCATATTGCGGGGTGAAGCCGCACAGCGACGCAGTGTTGACGATCAGCAGCGGCGTTCCGGCATAGGCCCGCAGCGGCAGGGGTTCGCCGCCCAGCGTCGTCAACGTGAAGTCGGCGGCGCTGCTCATCGGCTGGCCGGCAGCGTGTCGACGGTGACGGCGGTCATGTCCCGCACGCGACGCCCGGCTTGCGCGGCCCGGACGACGGTTGGATCGAGGGCGAAGCAGGGATGACGCATGATGGCATTATAGGCGGTGTGCCGCCCCGGCGTCCACTTGCCCGCACCCGCACCATATCGGTGAAGCCGGATAGGTGAAGCTGGCAATCTCTGCGGGAGGACATCATGGAGGCTCGGGTGGCACTGGTGACGGGGGCGGCGCACGGCATCGGCCTCGGCATCGCCCGGCGGCTGGTGCGGGATGGCTGGCGGGTGGTGGCCGCCGATCGGCTGCCGGGCCCGGCCGAACCGGGGATGCGCCGGGTGGACGCCGATGTGTCGGAGGAAGCCGCCGTTGCCGAGCTGGTGGCCGGGATCGGGGCGCAGGAGGGCCGGCTCGACGCGCTGGTGAGCAATGCCGGCACCATGGTGCGCAAGCCTCTGGCGGCGCTGTCGCTTGCGGAGTGGCAGCGGGTGATCGGCACCAACCTGACCGCGACGTTCCTGCTCGCCCGGGCGGCGGCGCCCATGCTGCGGGCCCGGCGCGGCAGCATCGTCACCACGGCCTCCACCCGGGCGCGGATGAGCGAGCCGGACACGGAGAGCTATGCCGCCAGCAAGGGCGGCCTGGTGGCGCTGACCCATGCGCTGGCGGTCAGCCTGGGGCCGGAGGTCCGGGCGAACAGCATCAGCCCGGGCTGGATCGACGTGAGCGGGGTGGCGCTGCGGCCGGAGGACCATGCGCAGCATCCGGCGGGCCGGGTGGGCACGGTGGAGGATGTGGCGGCACTGGCGGCCTGGCTGGTGGGACAAGAGGCCGGGTTTGTGACCGGGGCGGAGTTCGTGATCGACGGCGGAATGACGCGGAAGATGATCTACGCCGGATAGCCGGGTTCAGGCCCCGAGCTGCGGGTTGTCGAACACCGGGTTGCGCAGGCGGTGCAGGGCGGCGCGCAGGGCGGCAGCAAGGTCGCGCTTTTCCGCCTCGCCCAGGTTGGCGGCCACCTCCATGCGGTGGCCGCGGTTGATCAGCAGCAAGGCCGGTGCGCGGCCCGGCCGTTCGTGCAGCACCGCCTGCAGCCAGCCCACGTCCAGCCGCCGCTCATGCGGCTGTCCGGCACGGTCGATCCGCTGCACCACCAGACCGGTGGACGAGAGCACCAGGCGCTCCGTGGTGCGGCGGTCCCGGTTGTGGCGATACAGCAGCACGAGCGCCAGGCTGATCTCGATGACGTTGAAGGCGATGGCGGGCCAGGCCCCGATGATCCAGAGGATGGTGGAGACGGTGCTGCTGAGGATCAGGATCGCCGCGGCCAGGCGGCGCAACCCGGCCGGCCCCAGGCTGCGATGCGGGGTGATGAGGGCCTCGAAGTGCGTCGCCTCGAAAGCGGGGGTGTCCATCGGCATACCTTATAAGTGGAGCAGGTCGGCGTTTTGTAAGGCATTTGTCGGTCGGCAGCGGTTGCCCCGCCGGGATTGATGGAGTAACCACCCCGCACCTTCCGGGCGCCCGGGCGTTCCGATCGGCGCTGGCCCTCTGCCGGCCTTCCTCCCCACCCCGGACGGGAACTCATGATGGCACGCAACAAGATTGCCCTGATCGGCGCCGGCAACATCGGCGGCACCTTGGCCCATATGATCGGGCTGAAGGAGCTGGGCGATGTCGCTCTGTTCGACGTGTTCGGGGGTGTTGCGGCGGGCAAGGCGCTCGACCTGATGCAGTCCGGCCCCGTGGACGGCTTCGACAGCCACATGGTGGGCGGCAGCGACTACAGCGCGATTGCCGGGTCGGACGTGGTGATCGTGACCGCCGGGTTCCCGCGCCAGCCGGGGATGAGCCGTGACGACCTGGTGGCGAAGAACGCCGAAGTGATCGCGACCGTGGCCGAGGGCATCAAGCAGCATTGCCCGGGCGCCTTCGTCATCGTCATCACCAACCCGCTCGATGCGATGGTCTGGGTGATGCAGAAGAAGTCGGGTCTGCCGCCGCACATGGTGGTCGGCATGGCCGGCGTGCTGGACAGCGCGCGGTTCCGCCTGTTCCTGGCGCATGAGTTCAACGTCTCGGTCGAGGACGTGACCGCCTTCGTGCTGGGCGGCCACGGCGACACGATGGTGCCGCTGGTGCGCTATTCCACGGTGGCAGGTATTCCGGTGCCGGACCTGATCGAGATGGGCTGGACCACCCAGGCCAAGATCGACGCCATCGTGGCGCGCACGGCGAATGGTGGCGGCGAGATCGTCAAGCTTCTGGAGAGGGGCAGCGCGTTCTATGCGCCGGCCGCCAGCGCGATCGCCATGGCGGAAAGCTTCCTGAAGGACAAGAAGCGGGTGCTGCCGGCCGCGGCGCACCTGAGCGGACAGTACGGCGTGAAGGATCTCTATGTCGGCGTGCCCGTGGTGATCGGGGCCGGGGGCGTGGAGAAGATCGTGGAGATCAAGCTGGATGCCGCCGAGCAGGCCGCATTCGACAAGAGCTGCGCGAGCGTCCAGGAGTTGATCGACGCCAGCAGCAAGCTGGTCGGCTAAGCGTTCAAACTGACGGCTAGACCCGCGGCCCGAATGGGCGCGGGTATCGGAGAGGAACGATCCATGCCTGGTTTCGACCTGATCGCATCGGCCTTCAACGGGGCCAATGCCGCCTTCATCGCGGACCTGTATGCCCGGTGGGCCCGGGACCCGAACAGTGTCGATCCCAGTTTCCAGGACCTGTTCTCCGCCCTCAACGACGAGTCGCGGGCGGTGCTGGAGGATGCCTCCGGCGCGTCCTGGGCGCCTTCGACCTACAGCGTTGCGGAGCCCGAGCCGGCGGCGCCCAAGGACACGAAGGGGAAGCCAGCCGCCACGCCCGCCATGCAGGGCGCCACGCCCGAGCAGGTTCGCGCCGCGGCGACCGACAGCCTGCGCGCGCTGATGCTGATCCGCGCCTACCGGGTTCGCGGCCATCTGGAAGCGCGGCTCGATCCGCTCGGCCTCCAGGTCCCCGCCCCGCACACCGAGCTTGACCCGGCCTCCTACGGCTTCGGCCCCGGCGACATGGACCGCCCGATCTTCATCGATGGGGTGCTGGGGCGGGAGACGGCCACGGTGCGCGAGATCATCGCCATCGTGCGGGCCAGCTACTGCGGCGCCATCGGCGTCGAGTTCATGCACATCCAGGACCCGGAGCAGAAGACCTGGATCCAGCGGCGTATCGAAGGTGCGCCATGGCGGCAGGGGTTCGATGCCGCGCAGAAGCGTTTGATCCTGCAGCAACTGACGGAAGCGGAGGGTTTCGAGGCGTTCTGCCAGAAGCGCTATGTCGGCACCAAGCGCTTCGGGCTCGAGGGCGGCGAGGTCACCATCCCGGCGCTGCACGCGATCATCGAAACCGGTGCCCGCGGCGGCGTGACGGAAGTGGCGATCGGGATGCCGCATCGCGGGCGGTTGAACACGCTGGTGAACGTGGTGAAAAAGCCGTTCACGGCGGTGTTCAGCGAGTTCGGCGGCAACAGCTTCAAGCCCGATGACGTGCAGGGCTCGGGCGACGTGAAGTATCACCTCGGCACCAGCACCGACATGGAGATCGCCGGGCGGTCGGTGCACATCTCGCTGCAGCCGAACCCCTCCCATCTCGAGGCCGTGGACCCCGTGGTGGTCGGCAAGGTGCGGGCCCGGCAGGATGCGGCCGGCGACACCAAGGGCCGCCACAGCGTCATGGGCATCCTGATGCACGGTGATGCGGCATTTGCCGGGCAGGGCCTGGTGTATGAGACACTGGCGATGAGCCAGCTGATCGGCTACCGCACCGGCGGCACCATCCACCTGGTGGTGAACAACCAGATCGGGTTCACGACGGTGCCGGCGCATGCCTATTCCGGGCTGTATTGCACGGATATCGCGAAGTCCGTGCAGTGCCCGATCCTGCATGTGAACGGCGACGAGCCGGAGGCGGTGATGTTCTGCGCCCGCCTGGCCGCGGAGTTCCGCATGGAGTTCGGCACCGACTTCGTGCTGGACATCGTGTGCTACCGCCGCCACGGCCACAACGAGACCGACGAGCCGGCCTTCACCCAGCCGATCATGTACCGTGCCATCAAGGACATGCCGACCACCCGGACGCTGTATGCCGAAAAGCTGGCGGCTGAGGGCAGCGTGACGGCCGCGGACTCGCAGGGCATCTGGGACGGGTTCCAGCAGACGCTGGAGGACGCGTTCACCGCCGCGAAGGGCTACAAGCCGAACAAGGCCGACTGGCTGGAGGGCAAGTGGGCCGGGTTGAAGCAGGCCGATGAGGCCGATGAGCGCGAGGAGACCGCGACCGGGCTGTCCGCCGAGCAGATGCAGGCCATTGGCCGCGCCCTGAGCACGGCGCCCGGCGACTTCGAGCTGAACTCCAAGATCGCGCGGCAGCTCGAGGCCAAGCGGGCCATGATGGAGAGCGGCGAGGGCGTGGACTGGGCGACCGGCGAGGCGCTGGCGTTCGGCGGCATGCTGCTCGACGGCAACCGGGTCCGGCTCTCGGGCGAGGACGTGCAGCGCGGCACGTTCAGCCAGCGCCATGCGGTGCTGGTCGACCAGGCCAACCAGAACGAATACACGCCGCTGAACAACATCGCCGAGAAGCAGGCCAAGATCGAGATCTACAACTCGCTGCTGTCAGAGGCCGGGGTGCTGGGCTTCGAATACGGCTACACGCTGGCGGACCCGACCACGATGGTGCTGTGGGAAGCGCAGTTCGGTGACTTCGCGAACGGCGCCCAGGTGATCATCGACCAGTTCCTGGCCAGCGGCGAGACCAAGTGGCTGCGCATGAGCGGCCTGACGCTGCTGCTGCCGCACGGGCATGAGGGGCAGGGCCCCGAGCACAGCAGCGCGCGGCTGGAGCGGTATCTGCAGCTGTGCGCCGAGCGGAACATGACGGTGTGCAACCTGACCACGCCTGCCAACTACTTCCACGCGCTGCGCCGCCAGCTGAAGCGGAACTTCCGCAAGCCGCTGGTGATCATGACGCCCAAGAGCCTGCTGCGGCACAAGCTGGCGGTGAGCCCGGTGGCGGACATGGGACCGGACAGCCGCTTCAAGTTCGTCATCCCCGAGACCGACGCGATCGCGGCACCCGACCAGGTGAGGCGCGTCGTGATCAGCACGGGCAAGGTATACTACGACCTGGTGCAGGAGCGCCGCGACAAGGGCGTGCAGGATGTGGCGCTGGTGCGGCTGGAGCAGATCTATCCGTTCCCGGAGCAGACCCTCGGCCGCGTGCTGAGCGCCTACAGGAACGCCGAGGTGGTGTGGTGCCAGGAGGAGCCGATGAACAATGGCGCCTGGAGCTTCGTCGACCGGCGGCTGGAAGCGGTGCTGACCGGGCTTGGCAATGCCGCGAAGCGCCCGACCTATGTGGGGCGCGAGACTGCCGCGAGCCCGGCCACCGGGCTCGCGAAGGTACATACCGCGCAGCAGCAGCAGCTGGTGCGTGAGGCGCTTGGTTTGAATTGAGGACGTAGAAGAATGGCCACCGAGATCAAGGTTCCGACGCTTGGCGAGAGCGTCACCACGGCGACGGTCGCGCGCTGGCTGAAAAAGGCCGGCGACACCGTGGCCGTCGACGAGCCGCTGGTGGAGCTTGAGACCGACAAGGTGACCGTCGAGGTTCCGGCCCCTGGTGCCGGCGTGCTCTCGGGCATCCAGGCGCAGGAGGGTGCCGAGGTCGAGGTCGGGGCCGTGCTGGCCATGCTGGAGGCCGCCGGGTCTGCGAAGCCGGCGGCTGCCCCGGCATCGGCAGCCAACCCCAGCCCGGGGGTGAATGCGCCGCCGCAGCCGCGTGGGCCGGTGTCGCGCCCCGCCACGCCACCTGCGGACGTGAAGGCCGCGCAGGCCGGTTCGCATCCGCCGATGCCGTCCGCCGCGAAGATGATGGAGGAGCGCGGCGTGTCCGCCGGGTTAGTGGACGGCACCGGCAAGGATGGTCGGATCACCAAGGGCGACGTGCTTTCGTTCCTGGATCGTCCGGTCGCGGCGCCCGTTGCTGCCGCCGCGCCGATCGGTCCGCGTTCTGAGGCCGCGCGCGAGGAGCGGGTCAAGATGACCCGGCTGCGCCGCACCATCGCCGCCCGCCTGAAGGAGGCCCAGAACACCGCCGCCATGCTGACCACCTTCAACGAGGTGGACATGACGAACGCGATGGCGCTGCGGTCCGAATACAAGGATGCCTTCGAGAAGAAGCACAAGGGCGTGCGCCTGGGCTTCATGTCGTTCTTCGTGCGCGCCTGCGTCGCCGCTTTGCAGGAGTTCCCGGCGGTGAATGCCGAGATCGAGGGCGACGAGCTGGTCTATAAGCGCTTCGTGCACATGGGCATCGCGGTGGGTGGCCCGAACGGCCTGGTGGTGCCGGTGGTGCGCGATGCGGACCAGATGGGCTTCATGCAGATCGAGAAGTCGATCGCGGAGTTCGGGCGCCGGGCGCGCGATGGGCAGCTGAAGGTGGATGAGCTGAGCGGCGGCACCTTCACCATCACCAATGGCGGCGTCTATGGCAGCCTGATGAGCACGCCGATCCTGAACGCGCCGCAGTCCGGCATCCTGGGCATGCACAAGATCCAGGACCGGCCGATGGCGATCGCCGGCAAGGTCGAGATCCGGCCGATGATGTATCTGGCGCTCTCGTATGACCACCGGATCGTGGATGGGAAGGAGGCGGTGAGCTTCCTGGTGCGCGTGAAGGAAGGCGTCGAGGACCCGCGGCGGCTGCTGCTGGATCTCTAGGCTTCTACGACGGTTGCGCTGACCCTGCCATCGCAGGCGTGATGGCGGTGGTTGGCATAATGATCTGAGACGGGGCACCCGGGCGCGAGCCGGTGCCGAATGGGAGTTTCGGCATTGTCCGACAGCACTGAGTTCGACGTCATCGTCATCGGCAGCGGCCCCGGCGGCTATGTCTGCGCCATCCGCGCGGCCCAGCTGGGCCTGCGGACCGCCTGCGTCGAGAAGCGGGCAACGCTGGGCGGCACCTGCCTCAACATCGGCTGCATTCCCAGCAAGGCGCTGCTGCAGTCCAGCGAGAACTTCGATGAGGTGTCGCACCACTATGCCGAACACGGCATCATGGTGGATGGCGTCAAGCTCGACCTGGCGCGGATGCATGCGCGCAAGGGCGACGTGGTCAGCGCCAACACCAAGGGCGTCGAGTTCCTGTTCAAGAAGAACAAGGTGGTCTGGCTCAAGGGCGCCGGCGTCGTCTCGGCACCAGGCACCGTCACCGTGGATGGCACGGCCTACAAGGCCAGGCACATCGTGGTCGCCACCGGCAGCGACAGCATCGCGCTGCCGGGCGTGGCGGTTGATGAGAAGACCATCGTGACCAGCACCGGCGCGCTGGAGCTGGACCGCGTGCCGGGCCACCTGGTGGTGATCGGCGGCGGCTATATCGGGCTGGAGCTGGGCAGCGTCTGGCTGCGGCTGGGCGCCAAGGTGACGGTGGTCGAGTATCTGGACCGGCTGGTGCCGGGCATGGATGGCGAGGTCGGCAAGCAGTTCCAGCGCACGCTGGGCAAGCAGGGCATGACCTTCAAGCTCTCCACCAAGGTGACGGGCGCCGCGATGACCGGCAGCGGCGTCGAGCTGACGCTGGAGCCGGCGGCCGGTGGTGCGGCCGAGACGATGGCGTGCGACGTGGTGCTGGTGGCGATCGGCCGCCGGGCCTTCACCGAGGGGCTGGGCCTGAAGGAGGCCGGCGTGGCGCTGGACGAGCGGGGCCGAGTGATCGTGGATGCGCATTATGCCAGCAACGTGCCGGGCATCTATGCGATCGGCGACGTGATCACCGGGCCGATGCTGGCGCACAAGGCGGAGGAGGAGGGCGTGGCGCTTGCCGAGCGCCTGGCGGGCCAGGCCGGCCACGTGAACTACGGCGTGATCCCCGGTGTGGTCTACACCTGGCCCGAGGTTGCCAGCGTGGGGCAGACCGAGGAGCAGCTGAAGGCCGAAGGTGCCGATTACACCGTCGGCAAGTTCCCGTTCACCGCCAATGGCCGCGCCCGGGCGATGGGCTCCACCGACGGCTTCGTGAAGATCCTGGTGGATCGGAAATCCGACCGCATCCTTGGCGCTCACATCATCGGGCCCGACGCCGGGACCTTGATCGCCGAATTGGCCACCGCCATGGAGTTCGGGGCCAGCAGCGAGGACGTCGCCCGGATCTGCCATGCCCACCCGACCTTGAGCGAGGCGGTGAAGGAGGCGGCGCTGGCCGTCGAAGGGCGCGCGATCCACATCTGATGGCAATCGAGGCCCCCCGCGACCACACCTATGAAATCACGGTGACCTGGACCGGCAACACCGGTTCGGGCACCTCCGGCTATCTCGCCTTCGAGCGGGCGCACGAGATCGCCGTGCCCGGCAAGCCGCTGCTGCTCGGCTCGTCCGACCCGGCCTTTCGCGGCGACCCCACCCGATACAACCCCGAGGAGATGCTGGTCGCATCGCTCAGCACCTGCCACATGCTCTGGTACCTGCACCTCTGCGCCGCCGAGGGCATCGTGGTCGTCGGCTACCAGGATGTCGCGGAAGGCGTGATGATCGAGACACCCAGCGGCGGCGGCCGGTTCAGCGAAGTGGTGCTGCAGCCGGAGGTGACGCTGGAGCCGGGTGCCGACGAGGCACGGGCCCGGGCGCTGCACGAGCAGGCGCATACGCGCTGCTTCATCGCCAACTCCGTGAACTTTCCCGTCCGGTGTGAAGCGGTGTTCCTTCTCGCGGCAGGATAGGCCGGTGCTGATGTCGACCATGGCAGACCCGGCAGATGAGATGGCGCGATGACGCAAGGTCCGATCCGGCTGGGCGTGAACGTCGATCATGTCGCGACGATCCGGAACGCAAGGGGCGGCGCGCATCCGGACCCGTTCGCCGCGGCGCTCGTCTGCGTGGGCGCCGGGGCTGACGGCATCACCGTGCATCTGCGGGAGGACCGGCGGCACATCCGCGACATGGACCTGGAGCGGATTGCCGGGTCGTCCGAGATCCGGCTGAACTTCGAGATGGCGGCGACCGAGGAGATGGTCGGGATCGCGCTGCGTCTGCGCCCCGCCGCCTGCTGCCTGGTGCCGGAGAAGCGGACCGAGGTGACCACCGAGGGCGGGCTGGATGCCGCCGGACAGGCCGGTGCGCTGCGGCCCCGGATTGCGGCCCTGCGCGAGGCCGGCATCCGCGTCAGCCTGTTCCTGGACCCGGACCTGCACCAGCTTGAGGCCGCTGCGTCCCTGGGCGCCGCGGTGGTGGAACTGCACACCGGCGCCTATGCCGAGGGCCGTGAGGGCGAGCTGGACCGTTTGGCCGAAGCGGCCGCGGCGATGCCAGGGCTGGGGCTTGAATGTCATGCCGGGCATGGGCTCACCTATGCCAACGTGCAGGCCGTCGCTGCCCTGCCGCAGATCCGGGAGTTGAACATCGGGCACTTCCTCATGGGGCAGGCCTTGATGGACGGGTTGCCGGGAGTGGTGATGCGCATGAAGGCGTTGATGCAGGCGGCGCGGGCATGAGCCTCCTGCCGCTGCTGGCAGAGCCGCAGACCTGGATCAGCCTGCTGACGCTGACGGTGCTGGAGGTCGTGCTCGGCATCGACAACCTGATCTTCGTTGCCATCCTCGCCACCCGCCTGCCCGCGGCGCAGCAGAACACGGCCCGGCGCGTCGGGCTCGCCCTCGCGCTCATCATGCGGCTGCTGCTGCTCGCCTCGCTGTCCTGGCTGGTGGGGCTGACGGAGGCCGTGTTCACCGCCTGGGGGCGCGGCTTCTCCTGGCGCGACCTGATCCTGATCGGGGGCGGGATGTTCCTGCTGTACAAGTCCACGATGGAGATCCACAACCGGGTCGAGGGTGAGGACGAGGCCGGCCCCGCCGGCGGCTCGGCCCGCTTCGGGCCGACCATCGTGCAGATCATCATCCTGGACCTGGTGTTCTCGCTCGACAGCGTCATCACCGCCGTCGGCATGGTGGATGAGCTGTCGATCATGGCGACCGCGGTGATCGTCGCGGCGGTGCTGATGCTGATCGCCAGCGGGCCGCTCTCCGCGTTCGTCAACAAACATCCCACCGTGAAGATGCTGGCGCTGGCCTTCCTGCTGATGATCGGCCTGGTGCTGCTGGCCGATGGTTTCGGCGTGCATGTGCCGAAGGGCTATGTGTATGGCGCGATGGGCTTCTCGGTCGCGGTCGAGGCGCTGAACCTGTTGGCAACCCGGCGCAAGCGGCGCTGATGCGGCGGTCCGCCTGGGCGACCCGGCTCGTATTCCTGGCCGTCGGCGTGGCCGGAGCGGCCTGGGCGGCGCTGATCCCGTTCGTGCGGGTGCGGGCCGGGCTCGATGACGGGGCGCTCGGATTGCTGCTGCTGGGGCTGGGTGCCGGGTCGATCGCGGCGATGCCGGTGGCGGGCGCGCTGGCGCCGCGGGTCGGTTGCCGCGCCCTGATCCTGGGGGCGCTGCTGGTGGTGGCGTCCATGCTGCCGTTGCTGGCGGGTCTCTCGTCCCCTCCGTTGCTGGCGCTGGCGCTGCTGGTGTTCGGCGCCGGGTTCGGCACCGTGGACGTGGCGATGAACATGCAGGCGATCATCGTGGAGCGCGGCAGCGGCCGGGTGATGATGTCGGGGTTCCACGCGCTGTTCAGCCTGGGTGGCATCGTGGGAGCCTGCGCGATGGCGGGGTTGCTGGCGCTCGGCGCCTCACCCCTGCTGGCGGGCGCCATCGCCGCGGCCGCCCTGCTCGCGTTGCTGGCGGGATCGGCCGGCGGATTGCTGCCCTATGGCAGCGCACGGGAGGGCCCGGCCTTTGCCGTGCCGCGCGGCATCGTGCTGTTGCTGGGTGTGCTGTGCTTCGTGGCGTTTTTGGCGGAAGGCGCGGTGCTGGATTGGGGTGCCGTGTTCCTGGCCACGCAGCGCGGCGTGCCGGCGGTGTATGGCGGGCTGGGCTATGCGGCGTTCTCGGCCACCATGACGGTGGGTCGCTTCACCGGGGACCGGGTGGTGGCGCGCTTTGGCGGCCGGGCGGTGGTGGCCTGCAGCGGGGTGCTGGCGGCGGCCGGTTTCGGGTTGATGACCGCGGTGCCGTTCTGGCCGGCCGCGGTGGCGGGCTATGCGCTGGTGGGCGCCGGGTGCGCGAACATCGTGCCGGTGCTGTTCACCGCCGTGGGCCGGCAGCGGCTGATGCCGGAGAGCCAGGCGCTGCCGGCCGTGACCACGCTGGGCTATGCCGGCATCCTGGCGGGCCCGGCGGCCATCGGCTTCATCGCCCATGCGGCAAGCCTGTCCACCGCCTTCGTGCTGGTGGCGCTCATGCTGCTGGGGGTGGCCGCGGCGGCGCGGGGCCTGGACGTCAGCGCCCCGCCACCGCCCCGATGATCGCCAGGGTGGGCCCGTCCGTGTGCCAGGTCGGGCCCTGCGCCACCAGTTCGTCCAGCGTGCCGCGCAGCACGCGCTGTTCCGGGCGGCCGCCGCGTTCGATCAGGGCGGCGGGGGTGGCGGGGTCCATCCCATGCAGCAGCAGCCCGTCGCGCAGGGCCGGCAGGCTGTGCAGCCCCATGTAGATCACCAGCGTGCCGCCGCGGGCGAGCCAGGCGAAGTCCAGGTCCAGCGTGTCGCCGCGCTGGTGGCCGGTGGCGAAGGTCACCACCTGGGTGGCGTCCCGATGGGTCAGCGGGATGTTGGCCCCGGCGGCGCAGGCCAGCGCGGCGGTGATGCCGGGCACGATCTGGAAGGCGACGCCGGCGGCCCGCAGCTCCTCCGATTCCTCGCCGCCGCGGCCGAAGATGTAGGGGTCGCCGCCCTTCAGCCGCACCACCTTGCGGCCCTCCTTGCCCAGCCGCACCAGCAGGGTGTTGATGTCCTCCTGCCTCATGGTGTGGTTGGAGCGCTGCTTGCCGACCAGGATCCGCTCGGCGTCGCGCCGGGCCATGTCCAGCACCTCGGGCGTGACCAGGCGGTCGTGCACGATCACGTCAGCCTCGCCCAGCAGGCGCTGGGCGCGGAGGGTCAGCAGGTCCGCCGCACCGGGGCCGGCGCCGACCAGATACACGATGCCGGCGGGGTCCGGTCCCTGCTCCAGCTCGCGGGCCAGTTCCGCCTCGGCCGCCTCGTCCTGCCCGGCCAGCACCAGGTCCGCGACCCGGCCCGACAGCGCCCGTTCCAGCACGCGGCGGCGCATCGCCGTGTCGGGCAGGGCGGTGCGGATGCGCTGCTTCCAGCGCCCGGCCAGCGCGGCCAGCCGGCCATAGGCGGGCGGCACCATCGCCTCGATGCGCGCGCGCAGCAGCCGGGCCAGCACCGGGGCCGCGCCACCGGAACTGACGGCGATGGCGAGCGGCGCGCGGTCGATGACGCTGGGGGTGATGTAGCTGCACAGCCAGGGCTTATCGACGGTGTTGACCGGTATGCCGGCGTTGCGCGCCGCGGCGAACAGCGCTTCCAGCACCGCGATGGGGGCTTCGGCGCCGATGGCGATGGCGCAGCCCACGAGGTCCGCCGGGTCGAAGCCCGGGGTGGCACGCACGACGGCCCCGGCGCGGCGCAGGGCGTCCGCCTTGCGCTCGGCGGCCTCGCCCTGCCCGACGACGAGAGCCGGGCGGTCACGCAGGTCCAAAAAAATCGGGAAGTAGTCCATCAACTCTTTTCCCACGCAACATCGGACTGCGGAATGGTGGCGTTGAGGCTCAAGGTGCCGCTATCGTAGTATTCACCATGTGAGAGAGCGCGAATGACAGGCCGCGGATGAGGGGCGACGATGGGGACGCCGGGGCATCGGCTCCGATCGGGCGGGAGACCAAGGTGCTGTTCGTCGAGGATGAGGCGCTGATCCGGGAGATCACGGCCGAGGTATTGTCCTATGCAGGCTTCGATGTCACCGCGACCTGCACCGGGGACGAGGCGGCGATCCTGCTCGCGGAGGACGGGTTCGACCTGCTGCTGACCGATGTGAACATGCCGGGGCAGATCGACGGCATCGGTCTGGCGGAACATGCGCGCGAGCTGCACCCCGGCCTGCCGGTGGTGTTCGTCTCGGGGGAGGCGGACACGGAGCGGCGGGCGCGCTCGATCGCGCAGCCGACGGCTTTCGTGGTGAAGCCCTATGACGTGGATGCGCTGGTCGGCACCGTGGGGCGGATGGCGGGCGCGCTTTAGTCCAGGGCTTCGGGCCAGAGCGCCAGCACGGCGAAGGTCGCCAGCCAGTGCTCGCCCATGAAGTCGCCTTCGACATGCGCCAACCCGGCCTCGCGGTGCTGGTCCGCCGCTGCTTCCGCCACCCGGGCGAGCGGAGTCGGCAGCGTGTTTGCGAGCAGACGCCAGCACCAGGCGCGGCTGAGGTTCAGGCCATCCAGATGTGCGATCTTGCCGTCGGTGCGGTCACTCACCTCCGCCGGTTCGAACAGGCTGGCCGGGCGCCGCGCCGCCAGGTCGGGCAGGAACCCGGCGAACCAGGTGGCGAAACCCGCGGGGTGCAGGCGGCGCATGCAGACGGCCTCGATCAGTGCCGGGGACAGGAAATCGTCCTGCGACGGCTCCCACGCCTGGCACGCCGCATCGGCACCATACCAGGCGAGTGCCCGCTCGCGCAGCAGCAGCGCGAGCGCCGGATCGTTGGCGTCGGCATAGCTGGCGGCGACGGTGAGGGCGAAGGCGGTGTTGAAATGGGTGCCGACCCGCACCGGGTAGGCGGATTTGGGCAGAAAGGCGCGGAAGCGGTCGGCGATGATCTCGGCCAGCGGCCGGGACAGGGCGGCCCAGGGCGTGCCGGCCAGGGCATGTTGCAGCGCCAGCACCCAGGCCCAGCCATAGGGCCGCTCGAAGCCGCGGGCGCCGGGGCGGGCGAGATAGGCGCATTCGGCCGCGATGGCGCCGGGCGTCAGGCGGCGGTCGAACAGGGCGCGGATTCCGGGTGCGGCGGGCATGGCGGGGTAGCGCCGCAGCAGCACGGCCAGCAGCCAGTAGCCATGCACGCAGGAATGCCAGTCGAAGCTGCCGAAGAACACGGGGTGCAGCAGCGCGGGCGTCGCATCCTCCGGGCCCGCGAACACATGGCTCAAGCCATGGGGATACCGGCGTTCGACGTGGCCGAGGGCGATGCGGGCCAGGCGGTCGGCGGTCCTCTCGTCCAGCATCATGCGGCCCGGCTCAGCACCATGCGGCGGTGGCCGCGCTTCAACGGGATGGCGGCATAGACGTCCTTCACCGCCTCGGTGATCGTCACGCCGGCGAATTGGGGCAGCAGCCAACGCGCGCCGGACTCCCAGGCCCGCGCGCCCCGCAGCATCAGCCGGCCGCGTACCGGCGGCACATGCAGAGCCGTGTCCCGCCGCTCCACCCGGAACATGCTGCCGGCCAGCAGCCGCCCGATCTGACCCGGCGAATAGGGCTGCCCATGCCCGAACGGCGTTCCCTCGGCATAGGCCCAGGGCCCCACCCGGTTGGGCGCCACCACCAGCAACCGTCCGTCATCCTTCAGCACGCGCCACACCTCCCGCAACAGGGCCCGGGCATTGTCCGCGGCTTCCAGCCCGTGCACCAGCAGGATGCGGTCGAAGCTGAGGTCCGGGAACGGCATCGCGTCCTCCTCCATGGTGCAGGTGAGGTTGCCGGTGCCGGAGGGCCAGGGCTCGACATCCACCTGCGCCGGCACCGCGGCCACGCGCCGGGCCGCATCCGGCCAGCAGCGCAGATAGGGCGAGGCGTAGCCGACACCCAGCACCGCCATGCCGTCCAGCGCCGGCCACACCAGTTGCAGCCGGGCCCGAACCAGGCCGCAGGCAACCGTGCCCCGCTTCGTGGCGTAGAACCCTGCGGCCATGTGCGCGTCGAGCGTCATGGCGCTGCTATACCACACCTGTCTGCTTGCGCCGCCGGGGCGGCTGCGACAGGCTTGGCCCAACCGAGGAATCTCCGTATGCCGTTGACCGCCGAAGCCATCCCGATCCTCTCCGACAACTACGCCTGGTTCCTGCAGGACAGCGCGACCGGCGCCACCGCCATCGCCGACCCGGCGGATGCCGCCGCCTGCATCGCCTTCATCGAGGCCCAAGGCGGGCGGCTCGACAAGATCCTGATCACCCATCACCACGGCGACCACATCGCCGGGGTGGATGAGGTGCGGGCACGATACGGCTGCCCGGTGGTGGGCGCCACGGCCGACGCGCACCGGCTGCCGCGGCTCGATCAATCCGTGGCCGAGGGCGATACGGTGATGGTGGGCGATGCGGCCCTGGCGGTGATCGACACGCCGGGCCATACGCGCGGCCATATCGCGTACTTTGCGGCGGAGGGCGGCGTGCTGCTGTGTGCCGACACGCTGTTCAGCCTGGGGTGTGGGCGGCTGCTGGAGGGCACGGCGGCGGATATGTTCGCAAGCCTGCAGAAGCTTGCCGCATTGCCCGGCGACACGCTGGTGTGCTGTGGCCATGAATATACCCAGAGCAACGCCAGGTTCGCGCTGGATGTCGACCCCGGCAACGTGGCGCTGCAGGCCCGGGCCAAGGAGGTCGAGCGGCAGCGCACCGCCGGCCAGGCCACGGTGCCGACGAAGCTGAGCGACGAGCTGGCCGAAAACCCCTTCCTGCGCGCGCCGGATGCCGCCGCGCTGGCCGTGATCCGCACCAGGAAAGACAACTTCCGATGAAGCTGTTCCATGCCGCCACCAGCCCCTATGTCCGCAAGGTGATGGCCACCGCCATCGCCTGCGGCATCGAGCAGCAGATCACGCTGGTGCCGACCAACCCGCACGTCTCACCGCCCGAGCTGCTTGCGGTCAACCCGCTGAGCCGCATCCCCTGCCTGGTGACGGAGGATGGCCTTGCGCTGTTCGACAGTCCGGTGGTCTGCGAGTACCTGGATTCGGTTGGGGCCGGGTCGCTGTTTCCGCCGCCGGGTCCGGCGCGGTGGCGGGCGCTGAAGCAGCAGGCGATCGGCGACGGCATCATGGACGCCGCCGTGGCGCGCCGCCTGGAGCAGGGCCGCCCGGCCGAGGACGCCCGGACCACGGTGATGGACCGCCACGCGGATGCGGTGCGCCGCGCGCTGGACGTGCTGGAGATCGAATTGCCCGCCGACCACGCCGATATCGGCACCCTGTCGGTCGGCTGCGCCCTCGGCTATCTCGACTTCCGGTTCACGGACGAGGACTGGCGGGGCGCCCACCCCAAGCTTGCGGCGTGGTTCGCGAAGATGTCGGAACGGCCGGAGCTGGCCAACACCAAGCCCTGAACCCGGCAGGCGGCCCGGAGATGCCGGGCCGCCCTCGCCTCAGTACATGTGCTGGCCACCATTGATCGACAGCGTCGATCCGGTGATGAAATCCCCGTCATCGCTGGTGAGGAAGGCGACGCCGCGCGCGATGTCATCGGCCGTGCCGAGCCGGCCCATGGGGATGCGTGCCACGATCTTGGTCAGCACGTCCGGCGGCACGGCGCGCACCATCTCCGTATCCACATAGCCCGGCGCGATGGCATTCACCGTGATGCCGAACCGCGCGCCCTCCTGCGCCAGGGCCTTGGTGAAGCCATGGATGCCCGACTTGGCGGCGGCGTAGTTCACCTGGCCATACTGCCCGGCCTGGCCGTTGATGCTGCCGATGTTCACCACCCGGCCGAACTTCGCCGCCCGCATGCCGTCGAACGTCAGCTTGCACAGGTTGAAGCAGCTGCCGAGGTTGGTATCCATGACGGCATCCCACATGTCGCGGGACATGCGGGCCATGGTGCCGTCCCGCGTGATGCCGGCGTTGTTCACCAGGATCTCGACGGGCCCATGCGTCTCGTGGATGTGCTTGACCGCGGCTTCACAGGCCGCGAAGTCGCTGGCGTCGAACTTCATCGCGGGGATGCCGGTCTTTGCCGTGAAGGCCTCCGCCGCCGCGTCATTGCCGGCGTAGCTCGCGACCACGGTGCGGCCTGCCGCCTGCAGCCCCATGCTGATCGCCTCGCCGATGCCGCGCGTGCCGCCGGTCACCAGTGCAACTCTTGCCATCTTTGCCTCCCAGGCTCTTTTTTGATTTATGTGGCCGCCGTTTAAGTTCGGGCGCTCGGTGTTTCAGTCGATGATAAACGGCAGCACCACCTTTGCAATGCCGTTGCTGAACGCATCCTGGACAATGAGTTCGAGGTTATACTCGCCAGCCGGTGCCCCAGCCACGTCGAGCGAACCGCTGAAGTTGATCTCCTTGTTCATGTGATGGCTCAGGAAGTCGGCCTTGAGAAAGCCGTCCTTGCTGTAAAGCGTGTTCCCATCCTGGGTGAGCCGCAGGTCCATGGTTGCGCCAAACCTGTTCAGCTCGCCGCTGGTCTGATACTTGTAATCGGCCGGCTCCAGGTAGAAGAGCAACTGCTCGCCGACCTTGTAGTGGTTGCTCGCCCGGGCTTCGTACATTCCATAGCCACTGGCCCGCTCCTTGACGAACAGCGCCACCGGCACACGGATCGACCCGGCGTCCTGCGCCTCCGCCGCGGTGGTCAATGCCAGCAACAGGCCAGCAACAGCGATCATGCGCATGGGGTCACTCCAATCCGGTCCAGGGCGACGATAACGCCACATCGCCGCCCCTGGGAATGGCCCTGATCGCGTGTTTCGATCTACCGTTCCAGGCACATGGCAACGCCCATGCCGCCGCCGATGCACAGCGTCGCCAGGCCCTTGTGCACGTCCCGCTTGCCCATCTCGTGCAGCAGCGTCACCAGCACCCGGGCGCCGGAAGCGCCGATGGGGTGGCCGATGGCGATGGCGCCGCCATTGACGTTCACGCGCGCGGTGTCCCAGCCCAGGTCCTTGTTCACGGCGCAGGCCTGGGCGGCGAAGGCCTCGTTGGCTTCCACCAGGTCCAGGTCGCTGGCGTGCCAGCCGGCGCGCTCCAGTGCCTTGCGGGCCGCGGGGATGGGGCCGGTGCCCATGAGCGCCGGGTCCACGCCGGCGGTGGCGAAGCTGGCGATGCGGGCGAGCGGGGTGAGGCCCCGGCGCCTGGCCTCGGCGGCGGACATCACCACCAGGGCGGCCGCACCGTCGTTCAGGCCGCTGGCGTTGCCGGCGGTCACGGTGCCGTCCTTGCTGAAGGCGGGGCGCAGCTTGGCCATGGCATCGGGCGTGCTGTCGTGGCGGATGTACTCGTCGTCCGCCACCACGGTGTCGCCCTTGCGGCCCTTGATGGTCACGGCGACGATCTCGTCCTGGAACCGCCCGGCCTTCTGCGCCGCGCTGGCCTTCTGCTGGCTGGCGGCGGCGAAGGCGTCCTGCTGCTCACGGGTGATCTGGTACTTGGTGGCCACGTTCTCCGCCGTGGTGCCCATGTGGTAGCCGTTGAAGGCGTCCCACAGCCCGTCCTTGATCATGGTGTCGATCAGGTTCAGGTCGCCCATCTTGGTGCCGGCGCGCAGATAGGCGGCGTGGGTCGAGAGGCTCATGCTCTCCTGCCCGCCGGCCAGCACGATGTCGCTCTCGCCGCTGCGGACCTGCTGGGCGGCGAGGGCCACGGTGCGCAGGCCGCTGCCGCAGACCTGGTTGACCAGGAAGGCGGTCTTGTCATCGGGGATGGCGGCCATGCGGGCGGCCTGCCGGGCCGGGTTCTGGCCCTGGGCGGCGGTCAGCACCTGGCCCAGGATCACCTCGTCGATGTCGCCAGGCTGCAACCCGGCGCGTTCCACCGCGGCCTGGATCGCGGCCGCCCCCAGCACATGCGCCGGCACGCCGCCGAACACGCCGTTGAAGCTGCCGACCGGCGTGCGGGCCGCGGAAACGATGACGACGTCTTCCATGATGATCCTCCGTGGTTTTCCCGTAAGATAGGCAGTCCGGCCCGCACGAGCCAGCCCATCGCGGCGATTCAGCCGTCCGGACAGGGCTTGCTGTCGCCGATGCTGCACCTGCGTGGTATAGTCGCGAAAACGTAACCAGGATCATCATGGCCGACCAGCCGTCCACCCCACCCGCCGAAACGCCGCCCCGCCCGCCGGTGGTCGTCAAGAAATATGCCAACCGCCGGTTGTACAATACCGAGACGTCGAGCTACATCACGCTGGAGAACCTGGCGGAGATGATCCGTGCCGGCCGCGACTTCGTCGTGTATGACGCGAAGACCGGCGATGACATCACGCGCGGCGTGCTGACCCAGATCATTGTCGAGGAGGAGAGCAAGGGCGCTTCCATGCTGCCCACCACCTTCCTGCGCTCGCTGATCGGCTTCTATGGTGACAGCCTGCAGGGCGTGGTGCCGAACTACCTGGAACAGGCGATGGCGAACTTCGCCCGCCAGCAGCAGCAGATGCGCCAGGTGGTGCAGCAGACGTTCAGCCCGTTCATCCCGGTGGGCGTCGAGGAGATGAGCCGGCAGAACATCGCCATGATCGAGCGGGCGATGACCATCTTTAACCCGTTCCACCAGCGCGGCGGCGACGCGGCGGCCGGGGCGCCGCCCGGACAGCCAGCCCCGCTGGAGCATGGGGCCGAGCCGGCCTCGGCATCGCAGGCGGATCATGCATCGCAGCCCGGGCAGGCGCCGCAGCCGGCGCCCGAGATGGAGGCGCTGCGGCACGAGAATGAGAGCCTGCGCGCCCAGCTCGCCATCGCGCATGCCGAGCTGGTGGTGGGCAAGGCCAAGCTGCCGCAGCCCGCACCGGTGCAGGCCGGGGCAGCCAATGTCATGGCTGACGTGCCAGCCCCCGAGACGGCGCCAGCCCCGGGCGCGGTGCCCCTCGCCGTCACCCGGGGCAAGCCGAAGCTCTCCACCAGGCGGTAAGGGCTACGGCGCGTCCCACTGCAGCAGCGGGACGCGCAGCAGGGCGAATTGCGCGACCGTCAGCGTGCGGTCGCGCAAGGTGACCGGCAGTGCCAGCGGACCGCCCCGTGCCGCGAGCGACAGCAGGCCCAGCACCGCGCGCGCCGCACTGGCGGGCCCCGGCGCCACCACCCCGGCCCGGCTCGCTGCGTCCAGCACCTCCAGCGCACCCTGCACCCGCAGATGCGCCTCACCCGTAGGCTGCAACTGCGCATCGAGCCCGCCCGCGACGGTGCCCGCCACCTGCAACGGGCCCCATTGCAGCAGCAGTTCCGGCATCTCCGCCCGGCCGCCCGCACGCTGCCAGTTCCGCGCCGACTGCTCGGGTGTCTCCGCCATCGGGATCGGCGGCGTGGCCACGAGACGGCCGGTGAAGGTCGCGCCCTGATCGAACGGCGCGGCAAATGCGGGTGCGACCATGATCGGCCCGGCATGTCCCGCGATGACGCCGAGATCGACCTTCGCCTCGAGCGCGGCCACACTCACGCCTGCGGCCGGAGTGCCCAGCACCAGGTCGTGCGCCGCAATGGTGCTGGGGCCGCGGCCATCGAGCGGCACCTTGAGCGCGGCCGATGCTGCCCTGATCGGCAGCGGCCTGGCCTCACCCAGCTGCAGCGTGCTCTCGGTGGCGGGAACGACCAGCAGGGTGGCGGGGTCCTGCGGATGGATGGAGAGGTCCAGGTGCTGCACGGTCCAGACCACCCGGGTGCCGCCCAGCTGCCGGGTCGCGACCAGGTCTGGCACCCGGACGGCCGCGGCGAGCGGCCAGCCCGCGCGTGTGGGGGCGCCGGCCTGCAGCACCCATCCTTCGCGGGCCGCCTGGGCCGTGAACACCGGCAGCCCGGCGAGGATACGGCCGGTGACCACCCACCACAGGCCGGTGTGGGCAGCCGCCAGCAGAACAAGAAGTGCGGCGGCGATGATGACGGCGCGGCGGCGGATCATGGCATATCCCCAAAGCTCTCCCGTTCGGCCGCCGGGATTTGTCCACAGGCGTTGGGCGTGAGACCGAAGCCGCGGCGCTCTCCAGCAGGTCCCGGCATCCGGCTGGCTGGCAACGGCCTGCGGTGCCGACAAATAGTCAATTGAAACAGTGGGTTGTGAAAAACTCCTGCGGTGGCCGGCTGCTCCAATCCCTTTCCAGGTAATGAATTGTTAGTGTCAAAACGTAGTCGCCTGAACGGCTTGCGGCCTAAAGCTCGCCAGATCGTCCGGGTTCCTCCAGGATACCCCACAGATTTATCCACAGGCCTTCAGCCGCTCCTCCCCGTCCCGCCAGGAGGCCCGCAGCGCATCCATCAGCCCGGCCTGGCCAAGCCCGGCCGGCAGCGGCGTGCCGATCACCAGGTGGATGGTGCCGGCTTCCTTCCGGAACGCACGGCGGCCCCAGCGCACACCGGAATCCGTGGCAACCGGGATCACCGGCAGGCCGGTGCGGGAGGCCAGGGCCGCGATGCCGGGGCGCAGCGGCACGATGGCGCCGGGTTCGACGCGGGTGCCTTCGGGGAAGATGACGATCTGCCGCCGCTCCGCCACCGCCTGTTCGGCGCCCCGCAGCAGCGCCTTGATGGCGGCGAAGCTGGCGCCACGGTCCAGCGGGATCTGCCCGGCGGGCCGCAGCATGGGGCCGAACAGCGGGATGCGCGCCAGCTCCGCCTTGAACACGTAGCTGACCCGGGGGACGATCATCAGCCAGACCAGGGTGTCGAAGGCGGATTGGTGCTGGGAGGCGATGAGGGCCGGGCCATCGGGCAGGTTCTCGCGCCCGAGCACCACGATGCGGATGCCGCAGATCACCCGCGCCCCGCCCAGCAGCGCGCGGACCCAGGCGGTGGCGAGCCAGAGCGCCCGCTGCGGCGCGAAGGCACGGACGCCCAGGCCGACGATGCCGTAGCCCAGCGTCGCCAGCACGAAATACAGGTTGAACAGCGCCGACCGGATCAGCGTCATGAGCGCCGGGCCTTGGCGTGGCGGCTCAGGTGCAGGGCCACCGCCAGATACTTGTCATACTCATTCGCCATCATCCGCACCGTCGCGAACTCCATTCCATGCCGTAATGCCGGCGGCTGCACGGAGACAGGCAGCAGGACCACGCCCGGCAACACCCGCCGCAGCTCCGTAAGCGCGCGCGGCATGTGATAGCCGGCGGTGACCACGATCAGCCGCGTGATGCCGTGCGCCCGCGCCCATGCGGCCGTTTCCGTCGCGTTGCCCAGGGTGGACGTCGCCATGCGCCCGAAGGTGACATGGGCCGCCTGTTCCGGCGAGAGCGGTACGCGGCGGGACAGCTCCGCGAGATCGAGGCCCCGGCCGGCGCCGGACACCAGCAGCACCGGCGCGCGGCCCTCGAACAGCAGGCGCAACCCCGTGTCCAGCCGCTCGGCCCCGCCGGTGAGCACCACGATCCCCTCGGCCTCGCCCGGGTCCGCGGAGGCCTGCCGGGCAAAACCGTCGAACACGGCAAAGCCGCTGCACCAGAGCGCGCCGCCCGCCAGCAGCGCCGCGCAGGCCAGCGTGAGCAGCCGCAACGCCCGCCTCATGGCAGCCGCCGCAGCCAGCGCCGCACGGTGGCCTGCGCCGTGATCCAGCCGATCGCCGCGGCCAGCGGCGGCAGCGCCGGCAGGCCGAGCCAGAGCGGCAGGGGCATGGCCAGCGCAAGCGCCCAAAGCCCCACCGGCGGCTCCCCACCGCCGAACGGGGCCGCGAGGCCGGTAAGCCCCAGCAGCACCGGCAGCGCCACCAGGGCCCCCAGCAGCGCCCCGCTCGCCGTCAGCTGCGTGGCCCGGCGGGCAAACCGCCCGGCGATGAACCCGTCCGTCGCCCCCAGCCCATGCACGATCTCGATCGCGTCACGCCGTGCCGACAGCCCGGCCCGGGTGGCGACCATCACCATCGCCACCGCCACGAAGCCGACCAGCCCCATGGCCAGGGCCGCACAGGCCTGCAGGCTGCGCGCCAGCACGGCCAGGCGGCGGATCCAGCGGTCATGCGCCTCCACCAGCGTGCCGGGTGCCGCGACCTCCAGCTGTTGCACCAGGTCGGCATCATCCGCGGCGTCCCGCAGGCGCACGGCGATCACGGCCGGCAGCGGCAGGTTGATGCGGCCGGTGCCGGCGCCGAGCCAGGGGCGCAGCAGCGTCTCCATCTCCGATTCGCTCAGCACCTGGGCCTCGGCCACCGCGGGGGCGGCATGCAGGGCGGCCATGGCGCGCTCCAGCCGGGCATCGCGCGTGGGCTCCGGCACCTGCACCGTGAGCGTCGCCGCGGCACCGCGCTGCCAGTGCCCGGCAAGGGCGGAGGCGGCCACCACACCGGCCAGGGCCAGGGCGGCGAGGAAGGCCATGGCGCCCACCAGCATGGGCAGCAGCCGGTCCGACAGGGCGCGGCGCAGGCCCAGGTCGTCGGAGCCGGCCGGGCGGAAATGGCGCGGCGCCCCCCGCCTGGTCCTAGTCATCGCGCACCAGCTGACCGTCGTGCAGCAGCAGGGTGTGGGCGGGGTGCCGGGCCACCAGGGCGTCGTTGTGGGTGGCGACGATGACGGTGGCGCCCAGGCGGTTCATCTCGTGGAACAGCTGCATCAGGCGTTCGGCCTGCACCTCGTCCAGGTTGCCGGTCGGCTCGTCGGCCAGCAGCAGGGCAGGGCGGCCCACCACGGCGCGGGCGATGGCCACGCGCTGCTGCTCGCCGCCGGACAGCTCGGCGGGGCGGGAGGCGAGCTTGCGGGACAGGCCGACCCAGTTCAGCAGCTCGGAGACATCGACGCGGATCTGCCCCTCCGGCCGGCCGGCGAGGCGCAGCGGCAGGGCGACGTTGTCATAGGCCGAGAGATGCGGCAGCAGGCGGAAATCCTGGAACACCATGCCGATGCGGCGGCGCAGCAGCGGCAGGCGGCGGCGCGGGGCGGGGCCGATGGACTCGCCCATCAAAAACAGGTCGCCCTCGGTGGGGCGCACGGCCAGCTGCAGCAGGCGCAGCAGGCTGGTCTTGCCGGCGCCCGAGGGGCCGAGCAGCCAGCGGAAGCCGCCCTCGGGCACGTTGAAGGTGAGGTCCTGCAGCACCGCCGCGCCACGTCGGCCGGACCCATAGCGCAACCCGACCCCTTCCAGCTCCACCATCGACCGATCTGTCACTTCCCGTTCCCGCGTGCGCCTGTTCTGCCACGGCCGGGCGTGGTGCGGAATGCCATGCACGCGGCCCTGTTCACGCCGCGGGGCAGGGGTTATCACGACTCCATGAGGATCGCCTGCTCCAGCTGCAATGCCGCCTATGATGTTCCGCCAGAGCGTGTGCCGCCGGGCAAGGGCGTGAAGTGCGCCCGCTGTGGCACCATCTGGGTTCCGGTGGAGCGGTTGGATGCCCGGCCGGTGTTCGAGCCGGTTGCGGAGATCGCGCCGGCCGCCATTGCCGAACTGCTGCCCATCGTGCTGGAGCCTGCGGGAGGGACTGCGCAGCCCGCGGCACGACGCAGCGCGGTGCCGGCCATGCTGGCCTGGCTGCTGACGATCATCCTGCTGGCCGCTCTCGGCTGGGCCGCGGTCACATACCGGGCCGGCGTGATCCAGGCATGGCCGAACGCGGCGCGGGCCTATGCGGTGGTGGGCCTGAGATGAAAGGTAAGAGCGCCTGGCTCCGTGAGTAGGAGCCGTGGTGGTCTACTCGAATTGGCGTTCAGGCGGGTGGCGTCGCCACATACCCGGTTTCGTGCCCGGCTAGGCCGCGCGTGATCGGATGATCCGCTCCACTCGATCCAGGGCGGCAATCCAGTCCAGCACCTCTCCGGCCCGCCACGCAACCCGGTTCGGGCTGATGCGGAACGGCTGCGGAAATGCGCCGGTATCCATGCGTCGGTAGACCTCGGATTGCGACAGCGTGGTCAGCCGGCGCACCTCGTGCAGGGACAGCAGTCCCTCGCGAGAGATCGGGTCCGCCTGCTGTGTGTCAGACATCCCTCATCTCCTGCTCGCCCCGCGCCGGGCTGGTGGTGGTCGGGCTTCGGGGCCTACAGATTGCGGATGCAATCGCCTCACGGTCCAGTTTCGGCAGCGTCCACAGAAGTCGAATCAATCGCTCGGCCTTGGGCAGTTCGATGACTTCACGGTGCTGAGAACGACGAATGCCCATTGCGTCGTCCTTCGACACTGGCAGGGATGACCATTGATCCCACCACTGGCATGTGAATGCCTCTGCCAGGGCGTAAGCGGCTACCCTTGGAACCTCCCCCGCCTGGTCGGGCGCGTTCGGGGCGGTCATGGAGTCACCTTCTGCACATCGCCGTCTGAGTGCCAATAGCGACATGCCTCCAGCGGATAGCCTTCGTCTGGGCGGCCTCGGTAGGTCAGGCCGTTGCATCGCCATGATCCCGGCCCATCTGGGGCCAGCTCACCGTCGCAGTTGGCGTCGACGCACTTGCGAGTGAACAGGCGCCCGTTCCTGTCCCGTGGTCCGATGCGCCGCGCCTCCCCCTCGCGCCGGTCAGCCATGGTCGGGCTCGGGGGGCTGGAGGCGGAGGGCGGCGCGGTATTGACCGGCGAACTTGAGCGTGACCCCGTGCGGCGGCCAGCCGCGCATCATGTAGTCAATCGCCTGACCAGCAATCCAGGCTGCCATGGTGTGCGGGTCGTTGTAGGCGCATGGCGACAAACCCGTGAGTGCATCCCGCCGATAGCCAGCAGCCTCAAGATGGCGGATTACTGCGGTGAAATCCCTGCCGGTCACGTCTCTATGGTCGGCGGCGAGCGTAAATCGGCAAAGCCACTCCATCATCGAAAGCTCGTCGAACACCGCTTCTGGCAGTTCAGCCATGCAGGCATCGTGAGCTTTCTGGCAGGCATCAAGGCGGCTTGCAGCGTCAATCGCAGCCCTAATGCCGTCAGGGCTCATGCGCCAAGCCTCTGTTGAAGCATCCCATTGGCGCTGTATCTCTCCACGAACATCAGCGGCGGCCTGCCCAGGCAGCACGGTCACGTCTGCGTTGTTGAAGGTGAACCGAACCGGCCCATTTCTTTGTGCCGCCCGCTTGATGGCGGCAGCAATCACGCGGTCAATGTGATCACCTGCGTGGGTAGGCATCTTTTCTGCTTCCGCCGCCAGCACGTCGGGGCTCATGGCGTGGGCTCGGTGGGGATGGCAGCCTGGAGCCACGTAGCGAGATGGGAGTGCTCCTCCATCCTCCGCTGTTCTTCTGCGCGCTGCTTCATCAGGCGGAATAGGGCTGCAGCCTTGGATCCGCTGAAGTATCCGAGAAAATTGGATGACCCGTCCTTAACGCCAAAGCTGCGAAAGAAGGGCCAAAGGCTGCTGTCGAACACAGTGGCTCCGGTCTCAATGTGGACAAACGATCTGCAGGGAAGAATCCATTCCTTCCACCCGCCAAGCTGCGCCGTCATGTCATGCAACTTGGCATGACCCTCGGATCATTCTTTCGCATCATTCGGCTCCTTCATGCTGCGGGGCTGGCGCCAGAGCACCGGCTGAGCGTGGTCCGGCACCCGGTGCTTGCCGCGGGCCATAGGGTGGATCGGAGCCCCGCTCTTGGTCAGCCCGAACACATGCAGATCCGGCCAGGGCGCGACCTCGCTGACGATGTGCTCGATCAGATGCTCGGCCCAGTTCCAGTCTGCTGCGATGGCGCCCCAGCACGCCACCACGAGAGCGGCAGCTTTCGCCTCCTGCGCCACTAGGCTCAGGTTGTGATCAATGGCATCCCGCGCCCACCAGTCCGGGCCGCGGCTTTCCCAATCGATCCACTTCCTGGCTTCGCTCGGATCGGTCGCCCTGATCGGGTAGAGGTTCACCGCCACGAACCCGTCATGGCCCCACGCCCGGGCGAAGTGCATCCACCGCTTCACAGTCGGATCATCTATCTCGTGGTCTGCGGTCGAAGGGTTGTGCCCGATGAAGCAAACCCGGGTGCCAGGCCCCCAAGACCGGTGTAGCGTCCACCGCAGGTTCCGGCAGGGGCTGATGTCCGCCCGGCGTTCGATCAGCATGTCGCCCATCATGCACCCCAGCGTTGGGAGCGAGGGCGCGGAATCGCAACGATGCCGTCGTCCGTCTTCGACCGGGACGAGTAGATCGTCAACTTGAACTGGTGCCGCACGCGCTCAACCCACTCGAAGAAGCCGGGCACCACGGTTCCGTAGATGACACCGTCCTGCCAGCCCTTCTCATAGCTGTGGATCACCCCGTCGAAGTCGATGCAGAGGGTCGGCTTGATGTCGGTCATCGGCCTTCATCCTTGTCGCTGTAGAGCTTGGTGCGCATGTCGGCGTCGATCACGGCGTGCTTGCCCATGACGCGCACCAGGTCCTCGATCTCGTAGATCCCCCGCAGCCGGCTCGTGCCGACCCACACCACCGGGTTTTCGTCCTCGTCGACGGCCTCGTCGTAGACCTGCCCGAAGAAGGTCAGCAGCGGGTGGTCCCAGCCGATGAACACCTTCTGCCCGGGCTTGCGGGCCGGGACCTCGTGGCGGCTCATCACGGCATTCCGTGCTTGCGCTCGAGCGCGGCGAGCAGCGCCTCCCGGGCAGCACACTGGACGGCGAACACGCGGGCCGGCTCGTCGATGCCCACATCCAGCTTTAGCGCCTCGGCAGTCTGACCAAGCAAGCTGCGCGGCACCATCACCATTTCCAGATCGACCGCGTTGCCCTCGATCGGCAGCGGCGTCGCGGCGGCAGGCCAATCCTTGAACTGGTCCAGGGTGGGTTGCCGGGTGCTGAGCAGCATGAACACCGGGGTGCCGTCGTGGGCATGCGCGACCAGCATCACCGTCTCGTCACCGAACCGCTCCGGCTTGTCGGCATGCGCCTCCGCCAGCAGCTGCGCCGCGAAAGGGTTCAATCCGGCGTCGCCAATCTTCTGCATCGTGGTGGCGGCGTAGCGCGGGAACTTCATGCCTTGCGGCACCTGGTCAGACATGGGCAGCTCCGGATGATTGGGTGAGGGCCAGGCAGACGGTGCCCTCGGCGCGGGCGCCGCAGGCGGGGCAGCCGCGGTCGACCAGCTCGCGCATGCTGGCCGCGGCAAGTTTGATGCTGCACTGGATGACGATCTGGCCGGTCCACTCGTGCTGGCAGCTCGCGTCGTGCTGGCAGCTCGCGCAGCACAGGGGCATGTCCTGCAGCTGGGGCATCAGCACACCGCCGCGTGGATGTTCTCGGGTATGGCGCGCGGCGTAGGATCGTCCTGCGCGCTCAGCCCCCAGTCGATCAGCACCCGGATCTGCTCGCTGACGCTCGTGCCGCGGCGCTTGGCCCGGGCACGTATCGCAGCGAACACTGGCGCGGCGAAGTGGACTGCGATCTGCACCGTCCCGTTTGCCATGCGTCGACCCTGCGCCAGCGCCTGACCTCCGCTGTGGATAAAGCGCGGCGCTTTCGGCACCGGCCTGCCTTCGATCACCTTCAGGCCGGTGTGAACGAGCTGTCGGATTTGCTCGGCCATGGAGACGCCCTGCCGGCCTGCCTGGGCATAGACCTGCTGATGCATCTCGGCTTCGATGTTCGCCGCCACGAAGACGCGGCCGTGCCGCTCGGTGCCGCGCGCGAGGTTCGATGGACAGGTCATGTCAGGCCGCCTTTTCCGTCGGAGGCTGGAACTTCGGGTAAGCCTGGATGCAGTGCTCGAGGCAGTAGGGCTTGCCGTGCACGCTGGGCTCGTCGCAGCTCAGGGCCGGACCCACCGCACCTGGTGCGCGGGGCAGGGGCCAGGCGCAGGGCTCGGACTGCCGCGGCCGGAACACAGCGCGGACGGGTGGAGCGGGCAGATCGTCGTCGTCCGCTTCCTGCGGCGCCTGCTGGACCGGTGCCGAAGGCTGGGGCACCTGGTTCGGGACGGGCGCCGGGGGCGGCGATGCCTCTGGCAGGGGTTCCGGAGCTGGCTTGTCCACCTCGGCCAGCGACGGAGCCGCGATCGCCGGCGCCGGCGGTTGGGGCGTGATCTCTGCCGGGGTCGCCGGCTCGACGGAAGGGCGCTGACGCGGCGGACGGCCGACACCCAGCTTGTGAGCCTGGATCGAGATGCGCCCCGCTGCGGACACCGGTGGGCCGGGCAGGGCATTCACCTCCTCGAAGATGGCTGCGGTGGTGCGCTGCGTCGGCCAGTCCCGCCGGATGATGGCGTTGCGCTCCTCCGTCCACAGCGGGAGACCGACCGGCTTGCCCTTGCGCGGCGACGGGACCCGGGCGGCGGGGGCTGGACTGGGGTCGAGGGCAGGGGGTGTGGAGTCTGGTGACGCGATCGACTGTTCGACTGCCGCCGGCGGCGCGGGCGTCGCAGCGATCGGCGCGATGGCCGCGGCCGGCGAGGGCAGCGCGGGCGGCGGGGCCAGCGGCAGCAGGGCGGCCAGGATGCGCTCCATGAGCCCGAGCAGCGCCGGCGTCGCATCCAGCTCCACGCGCAGGATCAGCGGCTGCATGACCCCCCCCCCCCCCGACCTGGTCATTGGCGAGCGTCACGCGCATGTCGCGGTCTCCTGGCTGGTGGTGAGTGTCATGCCGCGGGCTCCACGGCCCAGGTCACGGCCCATTGCCGGCGCCGGGCCTGTTCGGCGCGGCTGCCGGCGTCGTAGCCGCGGATGAAGGCGGCGCGGCAGGCGGCGCGCAGCTCGCTGTCCGGATGCGAGTAGGGCACCCATGCGAACCGGGGCGGCGATCGCCGCGGCCAGCGGCGGCTGAAGTATCGGAAGCCGCAGCGGTAGGCGCGCTCGGTGGCGATCTCGGCGAGCTGCTCCGGCGTGAGCGGTTGCCTTGCGCGACGCGGCATGCGCATCGGCTTCAGGCCGGCCCAGGCCGCCAGGGACAGCGTCTGCCGCATCACAGGTGCGTCGCCGGGGCGGCGGCGTCCGGGGCGGACCTGCGGGGGGGGGGGGGGCGGCTTAGCCGCGGCGGGCTTGGCCACCTGTGGCTTCTGGTTGCGCGGATGCGGGCGCGTGGAGGCCTGCCAGGTCCAGCTCTGGCTGCCGGCGTCCTCAAAGCCCGGCAGGTGGTCGCCGCCGGGGACCAGGCGGCCGCCTTGGAAGTGGCGCTTCACCAGGATGGCGGCGATGTCGGGCTCGACCGGCCGGCCGTCGCGGGCAAGCGCCCAGGTGCGGCCCTCAGCCTGCTGGGTGCCGACCAGGGCGTCGCCGCGACGCAGCAGCTGGAACAGGCGGGAGAGCTGGTGCACCGGGCGGGTCATTCCGCTGCGGACTTCACGCCGCAGAAGGGGCAGTAGGTCACCATCATGACCGGCAAGTTCCTGCCGCGCGGCGCGATCTTCTCCACCACCAGCATAGGGCTGCCGTGAGCCGCGCCTCCGCCTATGATGAGGCACAGGCGCGCATTCTCATCCGCGAGCAGACCGTTCACCTCGGCGACGCAGCCGCATTGCATCAGGCGTACTCGCCCGAACGCAGGCGCAGTTCGCTGGCGAGGTCCTGGACGGCGGCGACCTGGAGGTGGTCGAGGTCGGCCTGGTCGATCGCCTCGTCGCAGGCATCGGCCAGGACCAGGACGTGATCCGCCGTGGCGCGGGGGTGGCGCAGCGTGGCGTCGGCCAGGATGCGGAACACCAGGGGCAGCATGGGGTCGAGCGGCAGCGGCGGGACGTGCTCGGGAGCGGGCATCAGTGCACCCCGTCGCCGAGCAGCAGGTCGGTGATGCGCAAGTTCGTGGCGTTGGCCTGCTCGCGCGCCGCCACCGCACCGAGGTAGCTGGCGTGGCTGCTCAGCAGGAGCAGATAGGTGCCGGGCGGGTTGATGCCGGGCGGGAACATGCCGGCGGGAGGGCTGGCGGCGGGGATCATCAGGCGCCAGGGTTCGTCCCGCATGGGGTCCGGCAGGTAGGCGATCTGGAGGCTCATGACCGGCCGCCCGGCAGGCAGACCAGCGCCGGGCGGGCAGCCGGGGCCGGGCCGGGCCGCACCGCGGCGGTCCAGACGTGGTAGGCGGCGCCGTTGTCGAAGGCCACGCGGTAGGCGGTGATCTCGCTGCCGAGCATGTGGAACCCGGTGACGGTGCCCCAGGCGCCATCAACCTCTGCGCGCCACTGGTCGCAGCGCTGCAGCTCGTAGGACCTGGTGCAGCCGGCGAGCTGCGGGCGCGGGGCGTGGACGGCGGCGCTGCTCATGCCGCGGCCCTCCAGGCGATCGTTGGGCTCGCGGCGAAGGCGCGCAGCCAGGCGTCGCCCTGGGGGGTGATGGCGTAGAACCGGGCCAGGTGGCTGTCGCAGCCCGGCAGCGGGACCGCCAGCATGCAGGCGTGCAGCCGCTCCATGGCGCGGCTCACCGCCTGGCGCGAGACGCCAAGGTTCGCGGCGATGGCGCGACGGTTGCGGCGCTCGAGCGGTTCGGTCACCAGATGGATCAGCACGCCCATCTGGCGCAGGCTCAGGTCCGGCAGGTCCGGATGGCGCACGAGGCCGATGACCGCGGTGCGCAGGGCGTCGAGCAGCGGCTCGTGCGGCTCCGGCGAGCAGGCGGGCTGGCGAGCGGGGGTCAGGCGAGCAGGGGGCCTGGGGGCTGGGGCGGGGTTACGCGGCGCGGTGACGGCGGCGGGCATACGATCCTCCATTGCGAGATGGGTCTGGGTGCGTGGCATCAGTGCAGCACCGCGCTGGGCGAGCAGGGGCGGGCGTCGGACCGCTCCAGCACCGCCTGCAGGACGCACGACATCACGTCGACGGCGCGCTGCCGCGTCTCGGGGCTGAGCGGCGCCAGCAGGTTGCCGGCCGTGCTGCCCAGGACGGTGAGCGCGACGCTCATCTGTTTGTCGGCCGGCAGCTGCGCCAGCTGGTGCCGCAGCGAGTCGACGATCGGGCGGGCCGCGGCCTCGACGGCGGCGAGCTGGGTGGCGCTGGGGGCGCGGCGGGGCTTTGCCATGGCTTAGGCCCCCGGCCCGCGGGTGCGGCAGTTGCCGACCACAGGGCCGCTCACGAGCCGGCCACGGCGACGAGAAGGTGCAGGGCGGGCCGCAGGAGGGCGAGGCCTGCAGCAGCCAGGACGGCGCCGCAAAGCAGGGAAAGCGCGGCCGCCATTGGGGTGAGGGGGGCTTCGTGTCCCATCGCCTACATCCCCAGCGCGTGGCGGTAGGCACCGTTCGCCTTGCGGTGTGCGCTATCGCGCCGACCGCGGCGCGTCAGTCCTCCCGGTCGAAGCTCTCGTGGACTTCCAGCACGGTGTAGAGGAACGGCTTCCCCTCGATCTCCTGGACATCCACGTCGACCAGGTAGGCTTTCCGGAACAGCGCCTCCGTCAGCACCGACGCCTTGAGATCCGGGCTCAAGAATCGGGTTTTGACCGACCGCTTGGACAGGGCATCGATCCGGCCCTTGTCCCCCGTCGTGCCGTCCGCGTCGTCCGTGGCATGGCTGAAGTAGAGAATCACGCCACTCCGCCGGCTGCTGACCGGCGCGGTCTGCTGTGCCGCGAAGTTCAGCAGCCGGTTCTGCGAAGCGTTCGCCTCCAGCGAGGACACCACGATGATCGGCGAGACCGTTGCCCCGGGTGAATTGGTTATGTCGATGTTCAGGATGGACTGAGCGTTGTGTGCCACGGGCTCCAGGAAGCTCGCCATGTCCCGAGCATCTCTCGCCGTGGTTCGCTCGGGCGGCGCCGCCGTCTTGCTGGTGCCAAAGTCCAATAGGCCTTTCAGGTTCTTGGCGAACGAGGCGATCGTGTTGGCGGTGCCGATCAGCGGACCATAGGTCTGCGCCGCTGCAACCAGCTCCACGATGATGGAGCCCGACCTGATCTCCTTCACATAGAGCCGAACGCCCTCCCCGTTGATCGAGAAGCCCTCCCGCTCCGCAAAGCGCGCGTGCTGGTCCGCCAGGGCGGTGAGGCTGGCGCTCAGCGAGCCCAGCTCGACCGGGCCGGCATGGAACAGGCTGATTGTCAGCACGTGCCCCGGCGGCGGGATGGTGGGTGCGGCAGGATCGGTCATTGCGCGGCCGAGTAAAGCCGTGCGCAGCCAGGCTGGCAACATCGGTGGGGCTCCTGACAAGGGCGTGTCCCATCGCCTACATCCCCAGCGCGCGGCGGTAGAGGTCGAGCAGGGTTTCGTGTTCGTCGACCTCGGACGGCTGCTGCTTGCGGAGCGCGATGAGCTGGCGGAGCACCTTCACGTCGAAGCCGGCGGACTTGGCTTCGGCGAAGATGTCCTTGATGTCGGAGGCGAGGCCGCGGCGCTCCTCCTCGAGCCGCTCGACGCGCTCGATCAGGCTGCGGAGGCGGTCCGCGGCGATGCCGCCGGTGGCGGCGCCCCCGGTCTCGGTCTCAGGCTGCGCGGGACCGACGTTCGCGTCGTCCGCTGGGGTGGGCTGGTCCTGCACTGTGCCGCTCCGTCATCGGTCGCGGCAATGTTGGTTATTCCAACGTAGCTCGTCAAGCTATAATGTTGGCAGTTCCAACAATATGTGCAGCGGCTAGGATTTTCGGAAGACTGGCGTCGGACAGGAGATACGCAGCTCCTTGCGATTGAACCCTGCTTGCTCAGAGATTGTATCGTAGCCGTAGGGGCACAGTTCGGTCGCCCGGCCGTAGCAGACATTCCAGCCAAGCGAGGCTCCGCATCCGACGACATACTCAAGATCGCCGTTGGGTCTACGAATTTGCTCGGCAGTAGTACATCCGACGGTCAGGATGATCGTTGTCAGCAACCCAAGCCACCAAAGCGCCTTAACCATCCTGACGCACTCGCTTCAGAAGGAGGTTGAGCAAGGCGCCAGCTTCTTCTTCGGGTAGTTTGCGGAACGCAAACAGCATCATGGCCTCTCTCTCGTTGGTTGCTTTTGCAGGTCGATCGTCCCCTGGTCCTCCCGATAACCAATCAAGTGACACGCTGAACTGCGTCGCGAGGGCCAAAAGAAGCTCCCTTCCAGGATAGTCCTTTCCGCGCTCGATGTTGGTCACATGCGTCCGCGAGACGCCGATTGCGGCCCCCAGGTCAGCTTGCGTCATCCCCGCATGTTCGCGCAATGTTCTAATTCGCTGACCAAGGATCGGTAAGGTTGCCATCCGGCGATCTTGGCACTCAGAAAAATATACCGGGACGGCTTTCCCAACACATGCCTTGACAATCATACGTTGGAACAACCAACATGATGGTCATGCAAGTGCGCGAAATTATCAAAGCTGCTGGCGGAGCTTCCCGCGTGGGAAGGGAAATTGGTCGCCATCATGCCACCGTTCTCGGTTGGGAGCGCGTTCCCGCCGAGCACGCTCGCCAGGTTGCTGAACTTGCTGGTGTGCATCCACACGACGTTCGGCCTGACGTGTACGATCCTCCGCCAGAGCCAGCAGAGCGGGCGGCATGAACCTGCTGGCTGGGGGCAACCTTCCGGGCCTGTCGTCACTCCTGCGGAGGCGGCGACCCATCCATCTCTCACCCACCAAGGAGGCAGCATGCCCGAGGGCCGGTTGCGCATCGTCGCGTCCGACGCTGAGTTGGCCGACCTCAAGCGGCAGTGGACAGAGGCGTTCGTCTCTACATCCTGGGGCCCAGGTCCTGCTGGTCGGCCTGATCCGCCATTTTCAGCAGCGCCTGACCAAGTTCGCGTGCTTGCGACGAGGTCATGGCCAGCTGAACAGTGCCTTCGCTTCGACGCGGCCCCGGAAGGAGATACGTGACACGCAGCACGCATCCGATCTTCGCGAACAGGGCGGTCGCATAGCCGGTCAGTGGCCGCACGGTGACGTTGCCCTGCGCGTTCTTGGACCAGTCCGACATTCAGTTCTCCATGGGTTGGGTCGCATCTCCCATGGTGAAGCGCCGGGGCCGGGTCGGCAACGACCTGGCTCCGGATCGCGCGGGTATCATCAGGAGCAGTCATGGACCAACCACATCTCCGGTGCATTGGGTCAGATGCCGACTTCGAACGGTTCAAGCGCGAATGGACGCAGCACTTCAGTCGAGTTGAACAAACTCCGGCGACCGCTGGGCTCCGAGCTTCACGGCGGCGAGCATCTCGGCCACCTGCGCCTCCTCGGAGTGCGGGCATATCCTGGACAGGAGTTCGAAGATGGCTTCGATTTCCACTTCTTGCAGCAGCGTTTTGGTTTGCAGGACACCGAGCAGGACGCCGACGGTGCTTGCCAGGGCGGTGATCTGCTGCCCCTGCACCTCCAACTGCCGGGCCATCATCTGCATCGCCTGAATAGTGGTTTCGGACATCGGGTTCTCCATGGGTTGGGTCGCATCTCCCATGGTGAAGCGCCGGGGCCGGGTCGGCAACGACCTGGCCCCGGCAGCCGCCTGCAGCGCCGGTTCGGCTGCAGCGATCGTCCTCTCCGTATTGGGAGAGAGTCGGCTCGCATGCTTCGAAAGGATCAGTCATGGCGATCAATTGCCGCATCGACCCCGCAGACCTGCCGGAACTGCTGCGCGCCCTCGACAGGACGCGCATACCGCCGCTGTCGCCGGCTATGCTTGGCAGGATCAATGCCCTCGGCCGATTGCCAACGCGATCCGCTGCACGGTGGCCAGGATTTCGGCGTTGGCTCCAAGCGTGCTGTCGGGCAGCAGGTCGCCGGTCATCTCCATGATTTCGGTAAGGGGCGGCGCGCCTTCCACTTGCTTCAGGATGCCGAAAACCATGCCGAACAGGCCGGCGGTGAACCGCTGGTGTTCGCGCAACGCGGTGTTGAGTTTGCCGATTTGATCGAGCATGTCGGTCAGAACCTGAATCTCGTCCTGTGTCATCGAGTTCTCCATGGGTTGGGGCGCACCGCCCATGGTGAAGCGCCGGGGCCGGGTCGGCAACGACCTGGCTCCGCATCGCGCGCGCGGGTGGCGGCATGATGCCGGACCGCCTGTCCTGCCCGGTCACCAGCACCTTGGTGGCGAACGTGCCGCAGTACGAGGTCAATTTGGCTTCGAACCGCTGGGTGTGGCGAGGAAGTAGAGGTCGCCTGCTTCAAGCGCCGCGGCAACATAGTCCCGCAGGTAAACGACAATGGCTGCCGGTAGGCGCAGGACTTTATAGATTGATCGGCTCGGATCGATGAGCGCGCCCAAATACAGCAGGCTCGGTTGCGCATGACATTCGCAGCCGCATGCCACCCGGCTCATTCCATTGGCTACGCCGGTCCAGTCCCCCTCATCGATCGTCGGGAGGTTGTCCAGGAACGCCTGGATCACGGCTGGCTGCGGTCGCGCATCGCCGGCACCTCGGCGGACATCTTTCCAACGACCGGGCCTCATCCCCTTGTTGATGGAGTCTGCGATATGGGCGGCAATCGCGGCTGGGAAAAACAGCATCTCATGCGTTCCGTTCTTCAGCAGGAACTTGACGCCCAGCATCTGCTGTTGCTTGGCGACGAGACAGGTGAACGAGATCACGTCTCGCTCGGGCGGAAAGCCCGCGAGCATCGCGTTGGTGAGAGCCATTCAGTTCTCCATGGGTTGGGTCGCACCGCCCATGGTGAAGTGCCGGGGCCGGGTCGGCAACGACCTGGCCCCGGATCGCGCGCGCGGGTGGCGGCATGATCCGCCGCGCAATCGGGCGGACATTGCTGTGGTTCATCGATGCGGCTCCGGCAGATGCGCGTCGGGAAGCGGCGGAGCCGGGACGGGGCCATGCCCGTTCCGGCCACACCTTCGCGCGGGGATTGACCTTTGCGCTGCCGGTGTGCGGCGTTTTCTGGATCGTGGTCGGCTTGCTGGTGCTGGCATGACGGCGCCGGACGCTGTCCCCCAGGTGGATGGCCTGCCTGCCCGGAACGAGAGCGCGCTGGTCGGTGACGCCTGCATCACTCTTCAGGAGGCGTGGTGGGCGTCATGTTGACCTCGGTGATCAATTCGGCGGCCCCGAAGGCGCCTGCGCCAGGAGGAGATTGGCCGTACGGGTCAGGTCCTCTGCCAGCGCCAATGCTTGTTGAGGTGTCAGTGTCACCTGCAGATGACGTCCTCCGGCAATTTGATCTTGCGGGCTGTCTGCATAGTTCAGCCGCAGGACCGCTATCACGCCGCCGATGGGACCATGCACCCACCCCAGCACAGGACGGGGCGTGATCATGCCGTCATCGTTGATCTCCAGGCGGTCTGCTGCAGGGTGGGCCATCAAGTTCTCCATCGGTTGGTCGTGCTCCGATGGTGAAGCGCCGGGGCCGGGTCGGCAACGACCTGGCTCCGGATCGCGCGCGCGGGTGGCGGCATGACGAGCTGGTGCTGCCAGCTCTGCGCGGTGTCCTGGGTGCAGGCGAAGCGGCGGACGGACGAGGAGCGCACGCCGGCCCAGCCCAGCTTCATCAACCGCGAGGATTTCCAGCTGGTCTGCGAGCAACCGGATGCCCGGGGCGGGCCGCCGCCCAAGCTGCCGCGCGATGGCTGGCGGGTCGCGCACGGGCTGCTCTGGCACATGATGCTGGCCCAGCACCTCCAGGTGTCCCTGGTCGAGGTGGAGGGCTGGTGCGCGGCGCCGCGGTCCATGGGCCAGGCGCGGTCGCGGTCGGTGTCCGACCTCACCGGCCTGCCGCTCGCGCTGCTACGGCCATGACCGGTTGCCTCCATCGCCTCCGCCACGTGCGCTCCACCTCGTCCCTGCCGAGCGTGCAATGCCGCCAGGACAGCGCCCTGGACAACGGGAAGCGTTCTCGCGAGGTGGCGGCGTGCTGACGCGGCACAGCCAGCTGAGCCGGCCGGAGTGGCATGGCCTGAAGGTGGCGACCCGCCAGCTGGTGGTGGCCTCCGGCGGGCTTGAGGCGGCCGCGGCGGCGTGCCGGTTGAAGCACGCGTCCCTGGCGCGGCACTACAGCCCGGAGCATCCGGAGATGCTGCCGCTCGACGTGATCGCCGAGCTGCAGCGCGTCGCCGGTGTGGTGCCGGTCACGACGGCTCTGGCGCATCTGTCCGGGCACGCCCTTGTGCCGCTGGCGGCGGAACCCGGCGAGTCCGAGCTGCTGAAGCAGGCCGGCACGCTGATGCGCCTGGCGGGCCAGGCCTGCATGTCAGCCGCCGAGGCCATGGCCGATGGCGTGCTGACGCCGGCCGAGTGCGCCCAGCTCTCCGGCGAGCTGCACGCGGTGGTCAACGCCGCGTCCAGCATCATGCGGTGGCTCAGCCACGTGGCCGCGAACGGCTTACCCCAGGAGGAGGAAGGTTGATGGGTTGGATGCGATCGGCGCTGGTGTGCCAGCGCGGCGCCGTGGGGATGGCCCGGAGCTTCGGGCAGATTGCCCAGGCGCGGGTGCGGGCATGACCCCGAGCCGAGCCGAGCCGAGCCGAGCCGAGCCGAGCCGGGGCGTGACGGGCCGGGGGGCGCGCCATGGCGTCTCGGAGGTCTGGACCGTGGCGCGGGTGGCGGCGCTGCGGGTGCACTGGGACTCGCCGCTCAGCATCGCCTCGATCGCCAGGGCCATGGGGCTGACCAAGGGGTGCGTGATCGGCAAGGTGCGCCGGCTGAGGTTGGCCACGCGGCCGTGCCCGATCATCCGCTCGAATGCGCGCGTGCCGGGATCGCCGGTGCGGCGTAGTGCGACGCTGGCGGCGGCCTCGCCCATCGAGACGGCGGTTGCCGTTGCGGCTGCGCCCGAGCCGGCGGTGCCGAGCGAGACGGTGCGGGCCGAGACGGTGTTCCGGTCGCTGCGGCCGGTCCCGTGCTGCTGGCAGTTCGAGCGCGCGGGGCGGCCGCGCTACGTGAGCTGCGACGCGCCGTCGCGGCCGGGGTCGTCCTATTGCCCGGCGCATCATGCCCGGGCGTTCGCGCGGCGGGATGCCGGGGCCGGGGCCGCGCCGGGCCAGTTGCCGCCACCTTTGCCGGGCACCAGCGCCCGGGCGGCGGATTCTGGGTGGCATCGGTGATGCGGCGCGCGGCCGCTGCGTTCCTGGAATATCCACGCTGGTTGATGCGTCCCTCGGAGTCTGCCTGATGAGCCTGAATGCTGCCCACCGGGTGACGCCCGAGGGAGACGAGACCGGGATCGCCACCGAGATGACGGCCTGGCCGGAGCGGGTGCCGACGGTGAGCCGCATGCTCCGGATGCTGCGCGAGGATCCGCGCTTCCGGCAGGCGTTCGGGATCGAGGCGGTGATCCCGCTGGCGGCCGACGCGGTGCTCGCCAGCCTGCTGGAGGAGCTGCGGCGCAGCCCTGAACCTGGGGTGTTCCGGCCGATCGCGGTGCTGGCGGACCGGCCGGTTGCCACGGTGCTGTCGCAGATGATGCGGCGGGACGGAGCCGGGCCGGTCACGGCGGGGATCGAGCAGCTGGTGGCCGTGGGCATCGTGCAGCGCCTGCCGGGCAATGCGTTGACTGTGGCGCTGGATTTCGGGCGGAGCCGGCGCGGGGCGCAGGCGGGGGCACGGCCGCGCGCCGTCGATGGACCGGGCACGGGGGCCACGCAGTCGCTGACCGTGGATGGCAAGTCCATGGCCAAGGTCTGTGGCGGCTTCGCCAAGGCGGTGCTGAAGCAGCGGTGGCGGCCGGACCCTGCGCTGTCGCCGGCGGAGAACGAGGCCGCCCGGGCGGCCCTGTATGACGAGGCCTATGCACGGCGGCGGGCAGAAGAGGAGGACAAGCTGCAGCTCGGGAGCCGCCAGCTGCCGCTGAGCCCGGGCATGATGCTGAGCCTAGTGAGGGAAGCAGCCGGAAGCAGCGCCGAAGCAGATTTGCTTACGGCTGCGAAGCACGCTGCTTCGGTTGCTGCCCAGCAGGTTGCTTCGGCTGCTTCCAGTTTGCTGCCTCGCGGGGAGCTTGAAGGTACTGCTGCTGCTGCTTCTATTCCATTGAATCAACTGGATTCAGAAGGGAAGCAGCAGCAGCCTCTTCAGGCCGCGCGCGAGCGTGAAGCAGCAGGCAGCACCGAAGCAACGCAAGCAGCACGCGACGCGGTTGCTTCCGGTATCGTTGCTTACCCAGACCCTACCCCGGCTGTGATGCCCGATGAGGCTGACCAGGCCGGGCAGCGGCTGGCGGCGCTGGCGGTGCGGCAGTTCCAGTGGCGTCCCGAGTCCGTGGCGGCCGCTCCGGCGGAGTTCGCGGCCATGATCCGCAGCGGCCTGGGCAGCGAGCAGGAGCTGGTGCAGCTGCTGGCGGAACGGGCGGCGGGCGGCGCCAAGGGCGCAAGCTGGTTCCGGCCGATCCTGACGCAGATGCGGCGCGAGGCCGCGATGGCTGCGGCGACGGGTACTGCGGTGGCCCGGCCGGCGCCGGCCGGGAAGGAGTCGCCTTCTGACAAGCGCCGGCGGGAGTTGGGGGTGCGTTCGGTGATGGACTACGCGCCGCCTGGTGGCATGGCGCGGGTGGGATAGGAGGGACCGGGCATGGATGACCATTTCGACGATGCCGCCAGGACTTGGTTGAACAACCTGGCCAATGTGACGGCCCCCGGGGCGGAGCCGGTGAGTGCCGAGCGAATCATCACCATGGCGATGCTGCTGGCCGGGGATGGTCTGCCGGCCGCGGTATTCTGCGGCGACAGCCTGCGGGCGCTGGCGAAGACCATGAAGTTCTTCCCGACCTATGGTGAGGTGAGCGTGGCGCTGGCGACCTGGTGGGGGCGTAATCGGCCGATCCTGCCGGCGCTGATGCACGATCCAGCCTTTGCGGCGTTGAGCCGGGGGGAGCGGCACTGGGTGGAGAGCTGGCAGGTGCGGCGTGCCGAGATCCTGTCGCCGGGCTACCGACCGGTGCGCGGCAGCATCGAGCAGGACCTGCAGTGCTGGCTGTCACTGATGCGGCAGGAGTCGCCGGCGGCGCATGCCTTCGTGCAGGGTGGGGCACCGGCCGGGGTGACAGCGCCGGAGCCGCACGTGGCTTTGCCAGATCTGTCGGTGGTGTTCGGGCAGCTGCGCTTCGGTATGGAGGGCGAGGCCGGGCCAACCGAGGTGCGGGAGAAGGTGCGGGCTGCGCGACGGCGCGAGGTGGATGAGGCGGATGAGCCGATGGCGGGGCGGACGGTCTGGATGGACCGCGGCCAATGAACGGCGTTCACTAGTCTTTTATTCTTAACTCCCGGTGGTATATTCCAGGTTGCACCGATGCTCGCGCCAGGCGAGCCGGCTGGAGGTTGCATGCAGCAGCAGTGGGACGCAGCCCGGGTTGAAGCCGAGCTGTCCGGAGCCGGACGGACGCTCTGCACGCTGCAGGTTCCCGGGTGTCGGCCCGCCGGCTACCGGTCTGCGATGCCGGAGATGATCCAGGAAGTCCACGAGGCGTATGGCTGGACCGGGCTGCGCGTCCGGCCTCCCATTCCGTCCAGCCGCGACATCGCCAAGATGGACCAGGTGCTGTCCTGGGTACGGCTCATCCCAGCAGATCAATATGTGAAGCGGCGTATCGTGGGCGCCAGGCTGCTGACCCACCCAGTCACCGAGCGACCCTTGTATGGGTTCCGCAAGATCGCGGCGCTGCTCGGCGCCAGCCATGAGGCGGTGCGCGGGTGGCACGCGATCGGGATCTCGATCATCGTCGGGCACCTGAACAAGCCGGGCTTCTGCGCCGCCGCCGGGGGCCGGGTGGGCAGGGGCCGGCCGGTGGTGGACGCGGCGATCGGGCGCGCTGCCGCACAGGCGAGGCGGCCCACCCGCATCAGGATGCCCGAGCCGGCGTGATGGTGCATGACCTGCGGCGCGAGCGGATGGAGCGGGAACTCGGTGCGGCCTACCTGGTCCATGAAGCCAAGCTGAAGGAGCATACGGCGGCCTGCCTCATGTTCGACGATGCGGTGATCGAGAGTGCGCGGCTGAACTGCCTGGCTGCGCTGGAGGCACTGCTGGACCGCACGCGGAGCGTGGTGCAGCTGCCGTCCCGACACGAACCGTGAGACTGACCGCAAACGGCCGCTTGACAGAGTTGACGGTTTCTGGCCCTATTTTTGTCATGCTGGAGATTTTCGCATCCGGCGTGTCCCCTGACATCTTCGAGCGGCGTGAAGCCCGGCATGCGGCGATCAGGAAAAGTCGGTTTCGTCGAATTCCTCCGCCCGGAGGCCGATGACCTGATAGTCCTGACCGATGGCGTGCAGTTTCACGGTCAGATCGTCGAGTCCGCGGATGGTGGTTACAAACTCTCGTTCAGCCCACGATACCCGTCCGATCTGCGCGCGCTCCCGCCGGACTTCGATATCGACCGCGACCATCCGGCCTCGCGCGGTCAGGCCAAGCCATACCGAATGCGCGGCGACATGGCGGATGGCGGAAAGCTGGGCCGCCTCCTTAAGCAGCGGCGTAAAGGTCGCACGTAGGTCATCGAAGCCGTCGGCTGATACGACGGAACGTGCGGTGTCCAACTTCGCACGCGCCGTCATGTTCTGGAATGCGAACAGGACCGACCTGACCTTCGCACCGCTGACCATCGCCACGGTGTGAGCCAGTCTCAGCTCGACAGTGCTCCAGGCGGTAATCACTCGGCCGAGCAAGCAGTAATGACGGTCGGTTAGCGGTCCAACGATCCGTTGGGTCGGTTTGATAGGATCCGGCATGAAGAAGGCTCCAGAACGATCGGCTGATGGGAACGTCAGGATCGAGCCTGGTTCCTGAGAGCCGAGTCGAACAACAGGCCGGGCAGCTCTACTCCGCCTCGGTTCAACCCTTTGCTCCAGATTCGAGGCTGCATGTCCGACCCGCTGCTTCGCGGTGCCGTCGTCCTGTCTGGACGCGGCTTCAGCGTGGTGTGGGAGACGCGTGCCGCGGGCGCCGAGCTGGTGCTGCTGCCGATCCTGCGGCCGCGCAAGCCGATGGCGCATGACATCCCGCTCGAGCTGGCCGACCTGGTGGCAACTGCCGTGACGATCCCCAGTGCGGTGATTCGTCCACGCCCGCAAGCTCCGGTGGCCAGCTCGGGGCTCAAGCAGGTCGGCACTGTCGGCGGCAGGCTGCTGTGTCGCGTGGTGCTCGGGGTGATCCGGACCGATACCGAGGCGGGTATCGTGCGGAAATGGACCGACGACGAACGGCACCGGCGCAACGCCGACGACCGCTGCGTCAAGCTGGTCGGCTGATCGCCAGGCGTTTGGCCGGGCGAAAGCGGTGCAAGATAAGTCGGTGGCGAGGAGCGGGTTATCGCTGCATGTCACCGGGAAGCAGGCCCGGTCAGGTGCAAGGTAATAGACGTTATCTTGCACCCCGAACCCGGCGGTTATCGCTGCGGTTCGGCAGTGCCAAACCCCGCGCCGTTGCTCGGGATAACTCAATTATGGACGGGCTCGCCGCGGCGGCCGGGCGGAGGCGGCGTGAACGGTGACGGCGGCCCGGCCTCGTTGCCGGTGGTGCTCGACGGCGAGATCGTCCCGGCCCATGCCGTGGGCGTCCACCCGTCGCCGGCGCCGCTCGAGCAGGCCCAGGACGATGCGACCCTGCTGCAGCTGTGGATGCACGGGCGACCAGAGTCCACGGCCCGGGTCTATCGGCGCGCGGTGACGAGCCTGTTCGTGCAGGTGGGCAAGCCGCTGCGCGAGATCCTGCTGGCGGATCTGCAGGGCTGGCTCGACAGCCTGGACGGCAAGGCGCCGGCGAGCCGGGCCACGGCACTCGGCGCCGTGAAGAGCCTGTGCAGCTTCGCGCACCGGGTCGGCTACATCCAGTTCGACGTGGCCCGCCCGCTGCGCCAGCCGAAGCTGCGGCAGGATCGGGCGCAGCGCATCATCACGGAGGCCGAGGTCGGCCGCCTGATCGCGCTGGAACCGAGCCCGCGCAACCACGTGCTGCTGCGGCTCATGTATTTCTGCGGCCTCCGCGTGTCGGAGGCGTGCGGCCTCTGCTGGCGCGAGCTGCGTGGCACCCGCGCGGGCGGTCAGGCCACCGTGCACGGCAAGGGTGGCAAGACCAGGGTGGTGATCCTGCCGCCAAAACTGTGGAAGGCCGCAGGCCTGTTGAAGCGCGAGGCCGGGCCGGATGACCCGGTGCTGCAGTCGGAACAAGGCGGACACCTCGATCCGTCGCAGGCGCACCGCATCGTCAAGGCGGCGTGCGCCCGGGCCGGCGTGACGGAGAAAGCATCGTCGCACTGGCTGCGCCACGCCCATGCGTCGCACGCGATCGATCACGGCGCGCCGTTGCACGTGGTCCAGGAATCGCTGGGGCACGCCAGCCTGGCTACGACGTCGATCTACACCCACGCACGGCCCGATGACGGGTCGGCGAAGTATCTGCCGGAGTGAGCACCATGGAGCTGCGGTTCGGCGCCGGACGGCGCAGCGCGGGAGACAGCCTGTTCGCCGGTCTGCGGCGCACGGCCGTGGCCGTTGTCACCGAGCCCGCTGCGCCGGTTGAGCTGGTGATGCGTCGCGAGGTGCTGCTGCCGCAACAGGGGCGGCCGATGCAGGCCGCGCAGGCGCAGCTTGCAGACCCGGCGAGGAAGCGGTGAACCTGCACCAGGATCAGCAGGCGGTGCCAGCCTCCACGGTGCCGAACGGCTACATGAAGGATGCGCAGGGACGGCTGGTGCCGACCGCGAACGTCAAGGCGGAGCACCTGCTCGAGGACCGGCTGGTGCGCGAACTCCACGGCCGGGCCGAGGTGGTGCGCCAGGCCATGGTGCAGCTCAAGGCAGACGGGTTCGCCGAGATCGCCACGCTGCTCGAGCTGCTGGCCGAGAAGCATGGAGCACCGAAGGGCGGCGAGAAGGGCAACCTCACCCTCACCAGCTATGACGGCAACCTGCGCATCCTGGTCGCGGTCGGTGACCAGCTGACGTTCGGGCCGGAGCTGCAGGCGGCCAAGGGGCTGATCGACTCCTGCCTGCGTCGCTGGAGCGAGGGCGGCAACGCCAACCTGCAGGCCATCGTCACCGACGCGTTCGACGTGGGCAAGGAAGGTCGGGTCCGGGTAGACCGCATCCTGGGGCTGCGCCGCATCGCCATCGATGATCCGGAGTGGCTGCGGGCCATCGAGGCGATCAGCGACGCGGTGCGGGTGCAGACCAGCAAGCGCTACATCCGGCTCTACACGCGGCGCGGCGTGGACCAGCCATACGTTCAGCTGCCGCTGGACATCGCGAAGGTGGAGGGGTGATGCCAATCGTGCCGCTGCTGGGCTTGCTGTTCGTCGGGCTGAAGCTGACCGGTCACATCGACTGGTCCTGGGTATGGGTGCTGCTCCCCTTCTGGGGCGGGCTCGCGTTCGTGCTGGTGATGATGCTGATCGGACTGCTGGGTGCCGGTGCGGTGCTCGGTCTCCGGTCAGGGCGGCGCCGTCGATGACCACGCAGGCAAGCCGCCTGACGGACGGCATCAAGGTTGACGAGCTGGCCGACACCATCGAGCTATTCGGGGTCACCTACACCTTGGGCCTGTTCCGCATGCTGGGTGTCGGTGGCCTGGCTGTCGGAGCGCACCTGGAGATCATGGCTCGTGGTGACGGGCAGGTGTACTTGCGGCGGCACTGGCCTGACATCACCCCGTCAGCTCCGGCACCGTGACGCTGAAGGTGCAGCGGCCCAGGGTTGCTGCCCTGGATACGCGGTCGGCTCGAGCACCAGCGAAGCGCGCCGACCCGTTCTACCTGTCCTCCAACTGGAGGGCGCTGGTGGCGCGTCTCATCCGGGAGCGTGGCCGGGTGTGCCAGGGCGTGGGCTGCGGCCGCACCAACACCCGCCTGTTCGGCGACCATGTCGTCGAACTGCAGGATGGTGGCGCGGAGCTGGACCCGTCGAACGTGCAGCTGATGTGCGGCAGCTGCCATACCCGAAAGACCGCTGCCGCCCGTGCCGCCCGGACCGCACAGGTCCACGACCGGACGTGACCCTGGTGCAGCCATGCGGAAACGCACGGGTCGGGCCGAAGCCATGCTATGCGCCTGACGCGGGGGTAGGGGGGTCTAAGTCGCTTTCGGGAATAGACCCTTAACCGCACGGGTCTCACGCGCAGAATTTTTCGGCGGCTACGGAATTTTCACCGGGCCGTCCAATCGAGCCAAACTGAGGTGACGGATGGCTAAGGCAGGGCGGCCGGCATTCGCGTGCACGGCGGCCAGAAAGCGCCAGGTCGCCGAGTTGGTATCGTGCGGCATGACGGTTCAGGATGTCGCGCGGGTGCTGGGCTGCTCGCCCGACACGCTGCGCAAGCACTTCCCGGAGGAACTGCGCAGCGGGACCGCCAAGAAGCGGGCCGAGGTCATCGGCCTGCTGTTCCGCAGCGCCCGCAAGGGCAACGTGGCTGCGCAGAAGCACCTGTCTGCCTGCGTGGGTGCCGCGGGCGGTCCGGACAAGCCGTCGGCCCTCTCCGTGAAGGGCAAGAAGGCTGCCGCGCAGGATGATGCTGCCCGTGTCGCCGCCGGCGGCGACAATGAGTGGGGCAGTGACCTGGCCTTCGACGGAGGAATGAAGCACTGACCATGTGGGACACCTCGTGCCTCGACTGGGAGCAGCGTCTCCTGGCGGGCCGGTCGCTGGTACCGGACTTCCCGCTGATCAACCCGGACGAAGCTGCCAAGGCGGTCCGGGTGTTCAACCGGCTGCGTCTTCCGGACGTCATCGGCAGGCCCACCCTCGGTGAGGCGACGGGTGACTGGTTCCGCGACATCGTCGCCGCCCTGTTCGGCTCATACAACCCGGTCACCCACCGGCGCGCCATTCAGGAGGTGTTCCTGCTGGTCCCGAAGAAGAACGCGAAATCGACCGGCGCCGCGGCCGTGATGGTGTCCGCGGCGATCCTCAACCGCCGTCCAGAGGCGGAGCTGCTGCTGATCGCGCCCACGAAGGAGATCGCGGACATCTCCTTCCGTCAGGCGGCAGGCATGATCAATGCCGACGAGGCCCTGAAGGTGCTGTTTCATCCGCAGCGCCACATCAGGACCATCACGCACCGCAAGAGCGGGGCGATGATCCAGGTGAAGGCGGCTGACACGGATGCCATCACCGGAGTGAAGGCCACCTTCATCCTGATCGACGAGACGCACGTATTCGCGTCGAAGTCACGGGCGGCAGACGTCTTCGTTGAGCTGCGCGGAGCCCTGGCCGCACGGCCTGACGGGTTCCTGTTTCAGATCTCGACCCAGAGCAAGACGCCGCCGGCGGGCGTGTTCAAGCAGGAGCTGGACTCGGCCCGCAAGGTTCGGGACGGAGGGCTGCAGCTGCCCCTGCTGCCGGTGATCTACGAGCTGCCGGCCAGCGCCGTGAAGCAGTGGAAGCTGCCCGAGAACATGGCGCTGGTGAACCCGAACCTGGGCCGTTCGGTGAATGTCGAGTTCCTGACTCGTGAACTGGCCAAGGCGGAGGGGCAGGGGGCTGAGGCGCTGGCGCTGTTCGCCTCGCAGCACGCGAACAAGGAGATCGGCCTGGCGCTGCGCTCCGATCGCTGGGCCGGGGCGGACTTCTGGGAGGCGCAGGCCGATCCGACGCTGACCCTCGAGCGGCTGCTGGAGCGGTCGGAGGTGGTGGTGACCGGGATTGATGGTGGCGGTCTGGACGACCTGTTGGGGCTAGGCGTCATCGGCCGATGCCGGGAGACCCGTGATTGGCTCGCTTGGGGCAAGGCCTGGGCCCACCCGGCGGTGCTGGAGCGCCGCAAGAGCGAGGCGCCCCGGTTGCTCGACTTTGCGGCGTCCGGCGACCTCACCATCGTCGAGCGGGTGGGACAGGACGTGGAGGAGGTGGCCGACCTGGTGGAGCAGGTGGAGGTTTCCGGGTTGCTGGCTGAAGTCGGTCTCGACCCCTACGGGATAGGCGCGATCGTCGATGCCCTGGCGGAGCGCGGTATCGAGGGCGAGGATCGCATTATCGGCATCAGCCAGGGCTGGACCCTGACCGGCGCGATCAAGACAGCCGAGCGCAAGCTGGCCGATCGCACGCTCCACCATGCGGGCCAGCCGATCGTCGCCTGGTCGGTGGGCAACGCCAAGACTGAGCCGCGGGGCAATGCCGTGACCATCACGAAGCAGACCTCCGGGTCGGCGAAGATCGATCCGCTGCTGGCGATGCTGAACGCCGTGGCGCTGATGAGCCGTAATCCCGGCCCGAAGGCCAGCATCTATGAGGAACGCGGCCTGCGGGTCGCCTGAATGGAGCCTTCCATGAAGATCCACGCCCAGACCGTGCGCGACGTGGCCGGACTGCTGGGTGGCGGGCTGCTGGCCTATGGCGCCTGGCTCCACTACCAGCCGCTCGGCTACGTCGCTGGAGGCGCCGCCCTGCTGCTGGTCACGATCGCCGGCACCCTGCGCCGGCCGCTCTGATGGCCGGCCTATTCGCCACCCTGCTGGGAGCCGACGCGGGCACGCCTGCCATGCCGCCCGATGATGATCGCTGGTATGGCGGCGGGGCAGGGGTGCAGAGCTTCACTGGGCGCCGCGTCACCCCAGACCTGGCGATGCGCGTATCCACCGTCTACGCCTGCGTGAACCTGCTGGCACGTACTGTGGCCAGCCTGCCGCTGCTGATGTACCGCACGGGGCAGGGCGGCACCTTCGAGGCGCCGGAGCATCCGCTGTATGACGTGCTCGAGCATCAGCCGAATCGCTGGCAGACCGCATTCGACTTCCGGGCCATGATGATGACCCACCTCTGCATGCGTGGGAACGCCTATGCGGAGATCGTGCCGGGCCCGCGCGGCGCGGTGGACCAGCTGGAGCCGCTCCATCCAGACCGTGTCATCCCGCAACGCCTGCCCGATGGCTCGATCCGCTATCAGCTGTCCGATGGCCGCCGTCTCCTCCAAGACGAGATGCTGCACATCCGCAGCTCGAACGCCCCGGATGGGCTGGTGGGCGTCGGTTCGATCGCCTATGCCCGCGAGACCATCGGCCTGGCCATGGCCACCGAAGAGCATGGCGCCCGCATGTTCTCAAACGGTGCGCGACCGAGCGGCGTGGTGCAGCTGAAGAAGACCCTCGGCGAAGCCGCCTTCCAGCGCTTCAAGCAGGAGTGGCGTAGCGCCTATCACGGCCTGAGCAAGTCTGGCGGCACCCCGATCCTGGAAGAGGGGGCCGAGTTCAAGCCGATCTCCATGACGGCGGACGAGCTGCAGTTCCTCGGCACCCGGCGGTTCCAGATCGAGGAGATCGCCCGGTGGTTCGACGTGCCGCTGGTGATGCTCCACCACATGACCGACCAGACCAGCTGGGGCACCGGCGTCGAGGCGATCATGCTGGCCTTCGTGCGGAACAACCTGCGCCCCTGGCTACGCGCCTGGGAGCAGGCGATCCGCCGGGACCTGATCCTGGTGCCCAACGTGTACAGCGCCCGCTTCGACACCGAGGCCCTGCAGCGCGGCGACAGCAAGGCACTGGCCGACTACATCTCGAGGTTGGTGCTGAACGGCGTCCTCACCCGCAACGAGGGTCGGCTGATGCTGGGCTACAACCCGCTGCCGGGCCTGGATACGCCGCTCACCCCCACGAACACCAGCACATCGGATCGCCTGCCGGGAAACGGGGGCGGCGCTTCCGCGCTGGTCGGTCACAATGGCGGACCGCCGCTGGATGACGCCCCGCCCGCCGGTGTTCCGGCGGCCTGACATCGGACCGGCGCCTTGGGCGCCCTGCCTCGGAGAAACGGAGATGACCACGAACTTCCCGCATGTGCGTGCGGCGTTGGTCGGCACGCCATGGGCGATCCTGCCCGGCCGGCTGGAGTCGATCGTGGAAGTGGTCGAGCGCCGTCTGCAGGGGGTCCGCCTCGCGCCGGAAGAGATCGCGGCCCTGAAGGGGCGCCGTGAACCGCACGGTGCGATGGCGCTGGTGCCGCTGGCCTTCGACGATGATGACGAGCGCGCGCAGCGCACGGGTGGGCCCCGGGTGGCCGCGCCCGGCGCGCAGCAGGGGCAGGCTCCAGGTGGTGTGATCGCCGTGATCAGCGTCATGGGCATCATTGCCCAGCACGCGTCACAGGTCGACGACATCAGCGGCCCGGGTGGCACCTCGACCGACCGTGTCGGCGCGAGCGTGTCGGCCGCCCTGGCGGACCCGCAAGTCAAGGCGATGATCCTGAGGATCGATAGCCCGGGCGGGGGCGTGTACGGCGTGCAGGAGCTGGCCGACCAGATCTTCGCGGCCCGCGGCCAAAAGCCGATCGTGGCACAGGTCGACAGCATGGCCGCCTCGGCCGCGTACTGGATCGCCTGCTCGGCCGATGAGATCGTGGTGACGCCGAGCGGTCAGGTCGGCTCGATCGGCGTCTATGGCCTACACCAAGACGTGTCCGGTGCCATGGACAAGGCGGGGGTCAAGGGCACCTTCGTGTCTGCCGGCAAGTACAAGGTCGAGGGCAACAGCCTGGAGCCTCTGGGCGACGAGGCGCACCAGGCCATGCAGGACCAGGTGGACGGCTACTACGACAGCTTCGTCCAGGCCGTGGCCCGTGGCCGCGGCGTGAAGGCTATGGCCGTGCAGGACGGCTTCGGCCAGGGCCGCGTCGTCGGCGCCAAGGATGCGGTCAAGGCCGGCATGGCCGACCGTGTCGCCACCTTGAGCGACACGCTGCGGCGTCTGGGCGCCCAGCGGCCCAAGGCGGGCGGCGCCGCGGCCCTGGTCGGGGGGGACGTGGTCGCCAATCAGGTGCGGCAGGAGGCCAGTCTGCCGGACATGCCCGAACCACTGGTCACCGCTGCGGAGGCAGTGGTGGAGGCCGAGCCGGAGGCGACCCGGCCGGCAGAGGACCCCGACGCCTTCCGTCGCCGCCGTCACGCGCACCGCGGCCGCTCCGCCTAGCACCGCTGTTCCACTGCACCCCACGCCCCGCCGGGCCGTGGGCTGCGTTCCTGCGCCCATCGCCCGGCCCTGAACCCAAAGGATCACCGCATGTCCATCAAGATGCTCCGCCAGAAGCGTGCCGACCTGGTCGGCGAGGCCCAGAAGACGTTCGACCTCGCCGCCGGCGAGAACCGGTCGCTGACGGATGTGGAGGCGGCCCGCGACGACGCCATCGGCGGCGAGATCGCGGCCCTGGATGACCAGATCATGCGTGCCGAGCGCCAGATGGATCGGCAGCGCGCGATCGGTTCCGTGCCCGACGCCAATGCCGATGCGAGCCGCCGGGGCGGTGCACCGCGGGACGACAAGGCCTTCGCCAGCCTGGGCGAGCAGCTGCTGGCCGTGTCCCGCGCCGCCGGGCCGCATGGTTCCATTGATCCGCGCCTCAGCGCCGGTCCGACGGGCATGTCCGAGGGATCGCCATCGGATGGTGGCTTCCTGGTGCAGAGCGACTTCGCGTCCGATCTGCTGCAGAACGTCTACGACGCGGACGAGGTAGCCAGCCGCATCCGCCGGATCCCGATCGGCGAGGGCAGCAACGGCCTCCGCATGAACGGCGTGGACGAGACCAGCCGAGCAGACGGCTCGCGCTGGGGCGGCATCCGCGCGTTCTGGACCGGCGAGGCCGGGCTGAAGCTGGCCAGCCAGCCCAAGTTCCGCCGCGTTGCCATGGAACTCGATAAGCTGACTGGCCTCTGCTACGCGACCGACGAGCTGCTGCAGGATGCCACGGCCCTGGGCGCCTGGCTCGCGCAGGCCTTCGAGGAGGAGTTCAAGTTCAAGATCGGCGATGCCATCGTGAATGGCACCGGCGCCGGCATGCCGCTCGGCTTCCTGAACAGCGGCTGCACCATCAGCGTGCCGAAGCTGGCGGGTCAGCCCGCCGGCAGCATCCTCGCGAACAACGTGCTGGCCATGTGGGCCCGCATGCCCTCGCGTTCCCGCGGCAACGCCGTGTGGCTGGTCAACCAGGATGCCGAGCCGAACCTGTTCCAGCTCAGCATCGCGATCAAGAACGCAGCCGGCACCGATAACGTGGGCGGCTTCGCCTCGCCGATGGTCAGCTACACGCCGCCCGGCACCAACGGCAACCAGTACGGGATGCTGATGGGCCGCCCGGTGATCCCGAGTGAGTATTGCGCCACGGCGGGCACCGCCGGCGACATCATCCTGTGCGACCTCAGCCAGTATCTCGGCATCGACAAGGGACCGATGCAGCAGGCGTCGTCCATCCACGTGCGCTTCATCTACGACGAGACCGTGTTCCGCTTCGTCTACCGCTTCAACGGCCAGCCCCTGTGGGCGGCGCCCATGACGCCGTATCGCGGCACGAACACCCAGTCCCCCTTCGTGGTGTTGCAGAGCCGCACCTGATCGTCCGGAGCGGGGTTTGAGCCCCGCCCCTCTCGCCCCCCGCTCCGCAGGAGTCCACCATGTCGAAGTATTCGTTCCCGCAGCAGGCCAAACTGGTCGAGGCGCTGGCGCCCGCCACGGATGCTGCCGGCCGCACTGGTCGCTTCATCACCCTCAAGAACACCGGCAAGGCCACGGTGAAGGTGCACGTCGCGCAGGGCAACGCCGCCACCGTGGCGGTCACCGTGATGCAGGCGACCGACGTGTCCGGCAGCAACGCCAAGCCCCTGGGCAACGCTGTCCCGGTCTGGGTCAACCAGGACACCGGCGCCAGCGACATGCTGGTCCGCCAGGCCGATGCCGTCGGCTTCACCACCTCGGGCGCCGTGGCCAACAAGCAGGTCCTGATCGAGGTCGATCCGACCTACCTGGACGTGAACAACGGCTTCGACTGCATCGCGATAGTCACCGGCGCGTCCAATGCCGCCAACGTCACCCAGGCCGAGTACATCCTGTCCGAGCAGCGCTTTCAACAGGCGGCGTCGCCGACTGCGCGCGCCGACTAGGCCAGGGCCGGCCCGGCGTGATGTCGGGCCGGACCCAGCAGCAGAGATACGGAGTTCCAGCCCATGTATGTCCGCCAGCTGATCGGTCGCCAGGCCGGCGCGATCGTCGAGATGCCTTACCATGCCGCCACCTCAAACATCGCGATGGGGACGGCGGAGCCGGTGACGGATGCAGAGTTGGCCAAGGCGGGCCTCTCACTCCCGATTGGCCTGCACGAGGCCGATCGGGAAGCTCCTCCGCCCGGCTATCGCATCGTGGCCTGTGAGGCAGGCGGCTTCGACGTGATCGACCCGGGGGAGGAGCGCCTGAACCGCGAGCCGCTCCCGAACAAGGCGGCCGCCCGCTCGCTTGCCCTCCAGCAGTTCGAAACGCGTCTGTCGCTCGCTCATGGCATCATCACGCCGGTGGAGATCCCGGCGGGCTGGCGCGATCTGGGATGGAACGAGCTGCGCGTGCTCGCGCTCAACTTCGATCCCGCGGTTCGCGCCAAGGAAGCCGCGGTTGTGGCGGTCGAAGCCGAGTTGGCGCGCCGGTCGGCCTGATGCGCCAGTCCGTCCGTGTGTTGCAGCGGTCCTCCAGTTCCGCTCTGACCACGCCAGGCGCGATGCAGGCTGAGCTGAACGACTTCAGCCAGCCGACCCTTGCGCGCCTGGCTCCGCTGATCCGTCAGGCTTCTGGCCTGGTGCGGACGGCAATAGGCCGCGAGATCATCCGTGCGCAGGTGATGGAGACTGTTACCTTGGACCCGTGTGATCCCTGCCCGGATACAATCGTTCTGTCCCGTGTGCCTATCGTGGAGGTGATCGCAGCTTCTGCCGACGGCGCCTTGATTGATCCCGAAGGGCTGGTGCTGGACTCGGAGACGGGCATCCTGTCGCCTGCGTCGTTCTCGAGCACGTTGTCTCTCACCTACCAGGCAGGCTACGTCGCGGCGGACCTGCGGGACAGCGACATGCCGGGTGAGATCGAACGCGCCTGCATGGATACGGTGGTCGCGCTGTTCTTCCGGGCCGGGCGGGGGGATCCGATGATCCGGTCCGAAAGCGTGGAGGGCATCGGCTCCACCTCCTATCTGGATCCCGGTCAAGGTGCCGCTGCGGCGCTGCCACCGACGGCATTGGCGGCCCTTGCTGGCTTGCGGTTCGTGTCGGTGTGATGCCGACCGTCGAGGGTATCGCGGCGCGTATCGAGCGCGACGGTGAGATCGTCACCTTCACGGCGGTCGATGGCGACGTGTCCGTGCCCGGCCAGGTGCCGGCGTTCGTGCGGGGATACCGCGCGGCCGAGCTGGTGAATGACATCCAGCAGGGCGACCGTGAGGTGACGATCGCTCCCGGCGCTCTGCTGGCCGTAGGTGTGCCCCGCTGGCCCGAGCGGTTGGACAGGCTGGAAATCGGCGGATCACGCGCAACGGTGCAGTCCTGCGAGACCCGCAGTCTGAGGGGTGTCCCGGCCATGCACGTCATCCAGGTGCGAGGCGGCTGATGTCGAGCCTCACCGCCTGGGCCGACCTGCAGGCCCGCATCGGTGCTGCGGCCATTGCAGTAGACGGAGCGGTCCTCCCGGTATTCTGGCCGAACATGAAGCGCAACACCCCGGCGGGTGCATTCCTGCTGATCGAGATGACCGGCGGCAGCTCGCGCCCGATCTCCCTGGGCGGCGAGAACTGGTTGTCCGAGGGGCAGGCCATGATCCACGTCATGGTGCCCGTGAACACCGGGGTCACGGGCGTGTTCGGCATCGTCGATCAGGTCGAAGCGATGTTCCGCGGCCCGCCTCACGAGAGCGTGGTCTACGAGCGCGTGACCTCCGACCCCGGCGGCCCGGGCAGCGACGACGGCAACTGGTGGCGCACTAGCGTCACCGCCGACTGGCACCTTCAAACCATCGTTCCCAGGAGCTGATCATGCAGACCTTCGAGATCATCGACGGCGTCACCGGCGCAGTGCTGCGCACCGCCACGGTCGATCTGACCATTCGGCCCGTGCTGCGCGACGGGGAGGAGGCCCGCCTCACCCACGTCGATGGCGAACCCGCCATCCAGGGCGAGGAGCTGCAGCTGACCGACGAGGAGCGCGCCCGCATGCCGAAGCTGGAGGCGCTGAACTCCGGAGAGCCGCTCGGATACGCTGTCGGCATCAGCGGCGTCGGCACCCGACCGGACGACGCCCACCCCGGTGTGCAGCTCGAGCCCGCTGAGGGCGCCGAGCCGATCGCCGCTGCGTCCGAGCGGCACGCCGAGTAGGCGGCCCGCTTAACCACACTGAACCACAATGGGCGCCTTCGGGGCGCCCTTCCTTTTGGAGGACTGCCCCATGCCCGCGACGTCCGCCTACCAGGTCGGCCTCGAGACCTCGAACACCAACCTGAGCTACGCATTCGAGTCCATCTGGGCGAGCTTGCCGGCCAGCACCTTCCAGGGCACCCGCATCATCAGCGAGAGCCTCGCACACAAGAAGACGCGCACCCGTCCCGGCGAGATCCGGGGTGATCGCCAGGCGGCCGCCGGGCTGACGACGCAGGAGACCGCCAACGGCTCCGTGGTAATGCCAGTGTTCTTCGCAGGCGCCGGCAGCGCCAGCCCCTTCGACGACTGGATGAGCTGCGTCCTGGGTTCGGACTGGCAGGCCGTCACCACGGTCGCCGGCGCCGCCGGCGACATCGCCCTGTCCGGCACCGGCGTGCTGACCAGCACCACGGCCGGCAAGTTCACCGGGGTGCAGCCCGGCCAGACGCTCAAGCTGGGTGGGTTCGCCAACGCGGTGAATAACGTGTTCTACCGCGTGGCGGCGGTGAACGGCGCCGCCAGCCTGCAGCTGTCGCCGCTGGGCGTGCTGGTCACCTCCCTGGTGGCGGAGACCCCAGCCGGCGCCGCCGCAAAGGTCACCTGGTCCAACCTCCGCAACGGCAGCCTGTTCAAAAGCCTTTACCTGCAGCAGCGGCTGGACGTCGCCGCCACCAAGTTCTTCCGCTACCCGGGCGCCATGCCGAACAAGGCGAGCATCACCCTGCAGCTCGGCCAGTTCCTGCAGGCGAGCTTCGACGTGACCGCCCAGCAGGAGCTGAAGGGCATCGTCGACGCCTCCACGGGCGGCATCATCGCAGCGCCCGGCACCCGGGATCTCGACCCGGTCGCCGGCTTCAAGGGCGTCTACTGGAACGACCAGCTGCTCACCACCGTGGTGGATCAGTTCAGCCTCGACCTGATGAACGACGGCGCCGCCGGGCAGTATGGTCTCGGCAGCGCCCTGGCCCAGGGGATGACGCAGGGCACGTTCACTGGGTCGGGCAAGTTCCGCGGCTACTTCCGAGACTTCGCATACTACGACCTGTTCCGGGCCGAGACACCCGGCGTGTTTTCTGTCCGGACCGGCGACCAGGCCGGCAACTGCTACGTCGCCTCCATCCCCAACGCCACCCTGCTGCTCGACAGCGGCGTGAATGCGGATGGGCCCAACAAGGCGCTGATGTAGGACTTCACCATCGAGATGAACCCGGATCCGGTCACGGGCTGCACCTTCAGTCTCGACCGCTTCGCCGCCGGGGCCTGACCTCAAGCCCGCTTCGTCGCCTTCGTCACCTCCGCTGCCGCCGGCAGCACGCAAAGGACCCATCATGGCCAAGCTCAGCAGCCTCCTCTCCGACACCAAGAGCATCGACGAGGGCATGTGGCAGCCGGTCAACCCGGCCTTCTACGACGACCTGGAGATCTTCACGCGCGGCTTCACCGACGATTTCGTCGACGCCCAGGCCGCCCGCCTCCGCAAGCTGCGGCTCGACAACGACATCATCGAGGGCGACCCGCTGCCGAACGCCATGCAGCGTGAGCTGAACGCCGGCCTGCTGCGCGACCTGCTGGTGCTCGATGTCCGCAACCTGGAAGGCGACGACGGGATCCAGGTCTCCGTGGAGGACTTCAAGGCGATGCTGGACAAGCCGAACGCCGGCCGCCTGGTGCGCGCCTGCTGGGAGGCGGCGTCGCGCGTGTCCTCGCGCACCACCAAGTCGACCGCGGCCGCCCTGGGAAACTGACCGAGGCACTCCGGGTCCTGCTCGTCTTCGGCGCCGCGCGCGCCGCGGCGGTGCGGGCCGGGGTGCCGGCGGCTGACCTGCCGCCCAAACCCGCCATCCGGGCGGACCTGCTCTGGGTGTGGCGAACCTGGAACCGCCTCTCGGCCGACCGGCCGTGGATCGCCGGGGGCATGGGCCCACCGGTGCCGGGCCGCATCCCGTGGGCGCTGGTGCGGCGGTGGGCAAAGACTCATCGCCTAAGTTGGAATGAGTTCCTGTTTCTCGATCGAGGGCTGGGGGCAATGGACGAATTCTATCTCGAGCACTGGCGTATCTCCCAGAATCAGGGTGCGGGCGAGGACATCGCCGACAAGCTCGTCCGCTTCGACCGCAGCTGATGGCACTCGGGGCTCTGTTCCGCCGTCGTGTGTCCCAGCTGGTGCGGGGGCATGCCGATAGCCCCGCCACCCGCGCCCGGGTGGCCGCCTATGCTCGGGAGAGCCTGGCGGAGCTGGTCGCCGCGGGCCGGGCCTCGCCGGTATCGACCGTCTTTGTCGACGGCAGGGCCGGCGCCGCGGAGGAGACCGTCAAGCTGAATGGCGGATCCATCATCTATCTGTTCAGCCAGATCGCGCAGGCGGCGGCCTTTGCCCTGACGGAGGCGACGAACCGCTCTCCGGTGAAATCGGGCGCCTACAGAGATGGGTGGTTCGTCGCGGTGGGTGGGCAGCCATGGACCGCACCGTTTGCCGAGATCCCACCCGGTTCGGTGGTCACACTGACCAACGCGCAGCCCTACCACCGCAAGATCGATACCGGCGGGATGATCACTTCTGTGCCGCCGGGCATCGTGGAAGCGACCCGCCAGGCAGTGCAGCGGCAGTTCCGCGGCCTGACCGTGGAGGTGGCCTTCGTGACCCTGCCCAACAGCTACGTGCTGAAGGGCCGCGGCCGGGAGAGCGGGCTCACCTTCTCGGCCAAGCAGGGCTGGGGCCGCAAGCATAAGCCTCGGCCCGCCCGGGCCAAGGATCGCCAGGTCGGACAGGTGTTGACCTACCCGGCGGTGGTGATCAGCGAGCGGGCCCGGTGACAGCGCGGCGGTCAGTCCACCAACACGTCCATGGACACACCCAGGGCGCCGGCGAGCTTCTTCAACGCCGTGGCACTGCCGCCTTTCTTCCCGCGCTCCAGCTCGTTGAGGTAGGTCTGGCTTACGCCGGACGCCTTGGCCAGCGCCGCCTGGGTCATGCCTGTACGCTTGCGAAGCACGGTGATGACGGATTCGCCCGCCAGCACCCGATCCACCTCCTCGGAGCTGAAGCATTCCCGGTCGAACTGTTCGGCGCCGATCGCGCTGCGGCGCGCGTCGTTGGCGGACACGGCGGCCAGGTCGGCGGCGTCCTCGATTTGCTCCATGAGCCCGTCCCAGGCGGCCCGGCTCAATGTCACGGTGTCCGCGTCCAGGGACAGCGGCTGGGGGATGGTGATGGCGTTCATCGGTAGATCTCCTTTCGGTGGTCGGCGTCCTCGACCACGATGGCAGCCTCGGTGATGCGGTAAGTGGCGCGGTAGTCGCCCTTGCGGGCGCGCCAGATGCCGTTGGACCCGGTGATTTCGGTCACGTAGCCCAGGCGCTGGGGATGGTTGTCCGCGATGGCCTGGAGGGCATCCTTCAGCCGCTTGGCGTCGGCCTTCGGCATCGCCCTGAGGCCCCTGAGCGCGGAAGCGGTGAAGATCAGTTCCATGAGCAGATATTCGCTTATGGCGAATAATTCTGCAAGTAGATTGTTCGCTTATAGCGAATAATTCGTGTGTCTGTCCGGCTACCATCAGGAAGGGAGGTTCATGTCCATGGCAACGACCACCCAGCTCCTCGACGAGTACGCCATCGAGACCGTCCTGGTGGACGGCTCCTCCGCCGGCGCCGATAAGGCCGCCGAGGCCCTCGACCGGCTGGAGGCCGCTGCGCAGACCACCGCGGCGTCTGTCAGGGATGCCGGCCAGGCCACGGCCGACACCGGCGGCAAGCTGGTCGTGGCTGCGACCGCCTTCGACAAGATCGCTGGCCGCGTTGACGACGTCACGCGGGCACACAACCAGCTGACCCGGGAAGAGGGAGCCCTTCGGGCGACACAGGAGGCCGTCAACCGCGAGGTGCAGGCTGGCGGGACGAACTTCGCGCAATACGAACGCACCTTGGCTGCTGCAGCGCAGCGCGTGTCGGCTTCAGCGGAAAAGCTAGGCCAGCTCCAGGCGGAAGCCGAGGCGAATACCCTGGCGACGCAGGCCTGGAACGGTGCCGTCGGGCAAGGCGCGAGCGCGATCCAGGCTTGGTCGGGTCAGATCGCCGCGGGTGCGCAGGCGTCTCGGGACGTGCTGATCGCCCAGCGCGAGGCCACCGCTGCCATCGCCGCCTTCAACGGCGAGCTGGCCGCCGGCGCGCCCGCGCGGGCCGCTGCCAACGCGATCGAGGCGCTGATCGGTGAGCTTGTCCCCGGCGTTGCGGCGGCGCGTCAGTTCGGCGACGCCCAGCGGACGATCAACGGCCTGTTCACCGCCGGACAGATCACGGGTGAGCAGCAGGCTGCTGCCCTGGACAAGGTGACCGCCTCGTATAGCAAGGTCGCCAATGCCGGCGAGGCAGCGGCGGCAGCGCAGCGCTCGGCGGCGGCGAACGCCTTGCAGGGCCAGATCGACAAGTACGCTCCTGAGATCCCGGCGGCGCGGGAGTTCGCGGAAGAGCAGAAGGTGATCAACGGCCTGTTCGACGCCGGACACCTGACCGCGGAGCAGCAGTCTGCCGCCCTGGAACGGGTCGCGACCGCCTATCGCCAGGCTGCGGCGGCTGGCGACACCACAGCGGCAGCAGCAGCGGCGGCGGCCAAGCAGGCAGCGGCAGCGACGGCTGCCAGCAAGGCCAGCGGCGATGCCCTGCAAGGGTTGATCGACAAATACGCTCCGCTCGTCGCCATGGAGCGTGCCCAGGCGCAGGAGCAGCAGGAGATCAATGCCCTGTTCGCCTCGGGCAACCTGACGGCGACGCAGCACGCGGCAGCTCTGGCCAGGTCGACCACCAGCTACAAGCAGGTGGCCGAGGGTGCCGGCGCCGCGGCGGCCGCTCAACGCGGCATGGCGATCCAGTTCATCCAGGGCGCCTCCGGCATTGCAACCGGCCAGCCGATCCTGACGACGTTCATCCAGCAGGGCCACCAGGTGGTCGACCAGTCGCTGGCGATGGGCCAGGGCTTCGGCGGCATCACCAAGGCTGCCGGCAGCTTGGTGGGAGCTTTGTTCAGTCCGATCGGTGTGATCGCGGCTGTCGCGGGTGCTATCGGCCTGGCGACCATCGCTGGCAACAATCATCTCGCCATGCTGGCGGATCTCCGCTCCGGCCTTCGAGCCACCCAGGAGAACTTCGGCGCTCTGGCTGACACGGCCGATGCAGTCGGCCAGCGTGTGGCAGCGACGTCCGGGCTGACGAGAGATGCGGCAACGAAGGCCGCTGCCGCAATCGCCGGCGCCAAGTATTTCAGCGGCACCTCGGCCGATCTTGAGCGCCTTACCAGGGATGCGGCCGATCTGGGGAAGACGCTAGGCGGCGATGCCGCAAAGGGTGCCTCGACGGTCCGTGACGCTTTGGACGATACCAGCCGAGCGGCACATGCGCTGGCGGATCAGGGCTTCCGCACCCTGACGCCGGAGGTCGTTCGTGCGATCGACCTCATGCAGGCCGGAGGTGATCGTGCGAAGGCCTTCGCCACCTGGTTGGCCGCGGTCGAAGGTGCGGCGAAGGGTGCGGCGGGTGACATGGCCCCCCTCGACAAGGCCTGGGAAGGCCTAACGAACGCCATGTCGACCACGCAGACCAAGGGCCAGACTATAGGCGAGTGGTTCGCCAATGACCTGGCGAAGTTCATTCGCGATACCACAAGCGAGATCGAAGGCCTGACCAGGGTCTGGAACGCAATGATCAGCGCTTTGTCTGTCGTTCCTACGCTTGGAAGGAACGTGGCTCCAGGGACGGCATTTGGCAGCACCGAGATCGACGGCATGCCGACCGGTGGCTACGTGCCCCCGGCCGCGACTGTCGTCGTGCCGAGTGCGAATGCCGTCGCGACACAGATCGCGACCATCCTCCGCACCCAGTATCAGGCCAGCGACGGTGCGATCGCCGGCATGCTGGGCAACTCGTTCAAGGAAAGCGGCTTTAACCCGACCAGCCGGGTCATCGACAGCAACGGCCTGCCGAGTGTGGGGCTGTTCCAGCATAACGGCCCTCGCGCCACTGCCCTGGCGTCCTATGCGGGCGTCTCGAGCGGAGAGCAAGCCTCCGTCGAGCAGCAGGTCGCCTTCACCATGAAGGAGATCTTCGCCAGCCCCAGCCTCCGCGCCATGTGGTCGCAGATGCAGACGCAGTCGCCGGCGGAGGCAGCGACAACCTTCAACCGGGAGTTCGAGCGGCCCAAGGACCTACTCAAAAATGCGGCCGCTGCGGTTTCCGCTGCCAATCAGGTGGCCGCTCCGGGCGGGGTTGTATCGACCCTGCCGCCGGTGGTGTCCGAAGGAATGGTGTCCGAGACCAAGGCTGCCGGTGACGCGCAGGCCAAGCTGAATGCGGAGACCCGGGCCTACAAGGCCGAGCAGATGCAGTCCGAGCTGGCCGGCATAGGCGCTCAGATGGGCATCCTGGCGGGCACAGGGCAGGAGGGCAGCAAGGCATATCAGGGCCTCCAGCAGCGTGCGCAGGAGCTGACGGCCAGCCTATACAAGAACGTCGATGCCCAGACCGAGGCGAACCGAGCCTCTGACAGCAGCCTTCGGGCCAACCAGGGCTTGACGGCTGCCGAAGTGGCGTTGAACGGAGCGCTCGAGCAGCGGCGCCAGCTCGCGCTAAGCTCTGGCGTGCCGTTCACCGAAGCGGACGCGGCGAAGGTGGCAGCCGACCGGACCGCCGAACAGGTGCAGGCGTTGGGCCGGCTGAACTTCAGCATGGCGAACACCGCTGCCAACAGCATCCAGATGGCTCGGGCGTATGACGAGGGCAACCAGTCCGTGGTCGACGCCACCGCCAAACAGGCGGCCTACAATCAGGCTCTGACCATGTTCAAGCCGGGTAGCGATGCCTTCCGGGCTGCCTACAAGGACTTGGTGGTTGGGTACCAGCAGGTCGCGCAGGCCGCGGCCGAGGCGCAGGTCGCGCAGCAGAACGCCGCGACGCGAGACAACCTGCAGTACATCCAGACCGAGACCTCGACGCTCGGCATGAACGAGAACGCGCGCACCAAGCTGTTGGCCGTGATGAAGGCCGAGCAAGACATGCATCGCAAGTTTGGCGACGTGCTGCCGGACGAAGCCAAGGCCTATCTCGCCCTGACTGCGGCGCAGGCTGATGCCACTGCGGCCTATGCCAACCAGAAGGCCAGCCTCGATGAACTGAGCGGGTTCTTCGACAACACGTTCTCGACCATCTCGACCGCGATCACGTCTGCCATGGCGACCGGCGAGATCAGCATGGCCAAGCTGGGCGATGTCGGGAAGGCGGTCGTCTCCGCGCTCGAGGCCGAGTTCCTCAAGCTTGCGCTGCTCAATCCGCTCAAGAATGCTTTCTTCGGCAACAGTTCACCGACGCTGGACAGCGTGGGCGGGATCGTCGGGAACCTGTTTGGCAGCTCGTCCAGCGTATCGACCGTCGCAAGCAGCGCGGGGTCTGCTATCGCCGGGCTGCTGGTGAGCAGCGGGGCCCTGGCGGCGGGTGTGAAGGGTGGCGGTCCGGTTCAGGGCCCGACGCAATCGGGGGCCACCCTGGATACCGTCGCCTCGTCGTCTCCGAGCCTTTCCACGACCGTGGGAGGCGTGGGCACCGCGCTGAAAGGGGCTGACACGCTATCCGGTGGAAAGCTGCTCGCCGGGGCCAAGGATTACGTTTTCAAGGCTGTGGGCTATACGCCAGGTCAGTCGATCGGCGGTTGGGTTTCCGGCTTGATTGGCGAGACGACTGCGGCCGGGGTGGCGGCGGCGGGCGTAGGTGCGAGTGCGGCCGTTGCGGCGACCGCGGCGACCGCGGCGGGCGTGAGTGCCGGGGGTATCGCATCGGCGACCACAGCCGCGAGCATCGTGGGCGCTGGGCAGGCGGTGGTGGGCACGGTGGGCACTGCCATCAACACCATCACCCAGGCCCTGCCCTACATCGGCGCGGCGGTGTCCATCGTTACGGACTTGGTGTCCGGGAACTACCGGGGCGCCGCCATTGTCGCGACGACAACAGCCGTGGGCGCGATCGTTGGGTCCATTGTGCCTGGTATCGGCACCGCCATTGGTGCAGGCATCGGCGCCACGGTGGGCGTCCTGTATGATACGTTCTTCCCAGGCCACAAGAAAAATCCGTATCAGGACACAGAGCTTGACGTTGTGGATGGTCGCCTCCAGCGCGGCAAGCAAGTCAACCAGCTTGAAAAGCTCGATCTGGCATCCGCGCAGGTCAGAAACTTTGCCGATGGCCTGAACAAATACATGGATGTGGTCGGCATCAAGTTGTCGAATGCCAATGGCGTCATTGCCCATGTGGGGAATGGCATCAAAGGTCTCACGCAGATCGACGACGTGGGCAAGGCGTTCAAGGACTTGCGGTTCGATACGGACCCGAATGCCGCAGACGCATCCTCCAATTTCGGTATTGCGCGCCACGCGATTTCCGACACGTCGTTTGCTGATCCTGACGCCCTTAACGGCGCCCTGCTGAAAGTCGCCGGGTTCGCCGATGCCATGGACAGCCTCGGGTTCCACCTCGCCAGCGTCGGGAAGGATCTGACGAGCATCAGCATCGCCAGCGTGGACCTGACCGATGCGCTGGGGACCGGCAGCGATCTTCGCACCGCGTTGGAACACGATCTGCCGGGGCAGTTGTTCGCGAATCAGGACGCGCTCAATGCCGAAGTCGACAAGGTCAACCAGTTCGTCAACGGCACGATGCCGGGCCTGCTCAACCCTGTGCTCAAGACCAGCAGCAGCTTCCTGGACAGCTTGGCCGCGGTGCAGAAGCAGTATTACGACGCGATCTACCAGGCGTCAGGCTATGGCCTGGACATCCGGCCGCTGCAGGATGCCGAAGGGCAGGCCGAGCAACTGCTCTACGCCCCGGCGCGCAAGCAGCTGGACCAGGCCGATGAAGGTGTGCGGAACGCGGGGATCATCGCTGGCACCGGGTCACCGGACGAGAAATTCCGGGCGCAGTTCCGCGATTCCCAGATCGCGGCGGAGCAGAAGCGGGATGCCCTGATCGCCTCGCTGAAATCCGTCTATGGCGATGCCGTCACGAGCACCGACTTCTTCTTCGGCCAGCTATCCAATTTCGACGCGACGTTCGCGGCCCAGGCCACGGCCAGCATCGTGGCCTATCAGCGGGCGCAGAAGACGAACGGCCTCACGATTGCGGCCGCCTATTCCAGCATCCAGGCGCGGGCGGCGGTGCTGGCTGGCGACCAGCAGAAGGCCGACCTGCTCAATTTCGACGCCAAGGCAGCGCAGGAGCAGGACAGCTATGGCAACCAGCTCGCGGACGCCTATGGCGAGAGTTTCCGGACCTCGAAGGATTACCAGAACCGCCTGACGGAACTGACCCGGGTGCAGGAGGGCGAGCGGCTGCAGATCGTGCAGAAGTATGGCGCTGCCACCAGCACCGCCATGGCGGACGCTTTGAAGCAGGCACAGACCAACGTCGGCGCGCTGTTCACCAGCCTGACCGCCTATGCCGACAAGCTGAAGGTCGGCAGCGACAGCCCGCTCTCGGCCACGGATCAGTATGCCCTGGCTGCCAGCAGGTTCAATGCCGTTTCCGGCGCCGCCGCGGCGGGCGACTACCACAGCGCGACCGAGCTTCAGGGCTATTCGGACACGTTCCTCTCCGCCAGCCGGGCGGTGAACGGCAGCGGGGCCGGCTACGCGGCCGATTTCGGCCGGGTGCTCGATGCGCTGTCCAACGTGTCGGCACAGACCGAAGCCCTGACCATCTCAAGCCAGCGGGAAATCATGCAGTCGCAGACGGATCAGCTCACCGCCTCGGTCACTGACCTGCGCGACACCCTGCGGGCGGAGATCACGGCGCTCCGGCGCGAGGTCGCGCAGCAGAACCGCATCGCGCAGGCTGCCTGATGGCCCAGCTCACCGACGGTCTCGGCAACGTCCTCACCGACGGTCAGGGCGGCGCGCTCACGGATGGCAGCAGCGTCGCGATCTACGATGCCCGCATCGCGCTGTTCGTCGCGGTGGAGATCGACGCCTACCTGCCCGGCACCGCCCCGGGCACGCTGGAGCATGGCACCACCGACACGCTGCGGGTCTCGGATCAGGGCTACCGGACCCGTGCAACCGATCCGCTCGGGGTGCTGGCCTACCCGCCGCTCCTGGAGACCGCATTCGAGATCGACCGGCGTCTCTCGCTGGACCCGGCCCAGGCATCGAGCCGCAGCGATGGTGCGGTTCGGATCGTCAACCTGGGCGCGATCTTCGATGCGTTCACGCTGGGGCGGAACATCGACAGCCGCCGCATTCGGGTGCTCGTCGGCCAGAAGACCTATGACCCGGCCCGCGGTGTGTTCGTGGACCCGCCGTATGCCACGCTGCGGCCGTTCTTCAGCGGCTCCTGCGGTTCCTGGCTCCTGGCGGACGACGTGCTGGAAATCCCGCTGAAGGACACCTCCTATTGGACCCAGAGGCCAGTGCAGTCGAAGGCCTACAGCGGGGCGGGCAAGCTCCAAGGCGGTTCCGCCCTATCCGGCAAGACGATCCCGGTCACGCGTGGCGGCACGGCGGCGGCGCCGGTGCTCAACGTGCCGCTGGTTCAGGTCGATACGGTGTTCAACATCTGGCAGTGGACGGATGGGCCCGGCAGCGTGGTGCAGGTCTACGAGGCCGGGCAGGTGGTGTTCATCTATGGCGGCGATGTGGCTGACCTGTATGCCGGCAGCACCGCGCCGGGCCAGTATCGCACCTGCAATGCCCTGGGCGTGCTGCAGCTGGGTTCGCCCACGTCGGCGCAGATCACCGCCGATGTCACCGGGGCGTTCCCGGCTGCCGGCGCAGTGTCCAACGCCGTGGCGCTGGCCTATCAGGTGCTGGTGGAGATGGTGGGCCTGCCGCCCGATTTCGTGGATGCGGGCGCGTTCATGGCCGTCGATGCCGCAGTGCCCTACGTGGCTGGCTTCTGGAACGACGGCACCGGCACGGGCCAGCAGTTGGTGCAGGACCTGCTGACCTCCGCCGGCGTGCGTCTCGCCTCCACTCGGGCCGGACAGCTCCGCCCCTACATCCTGCGCCCGCTGCCCGCCGCGGTGGCAGTCGATCGGTTGCTGGACATGGGCAGCGTGGTGTCCGTGGCGCCGGCGGCGTTGCCGAGCACGCTCGATCCGCCGCCCTATCGCTGGCGGGTCGGCTACAACCGAAACTACACGGTGCAATCCAGCGGCCTGAACGGCGCCGTGTCGGATGCCCGCAAGCAGCTGATCGCGGTCGACTCCCAGACCTCGACCTGGTCCGACACCGACGTGTCCGCGGTCTGGCTGCGGCCCGGCGATCCAAGCCCATTGCTCACGTATCTCCTCAATGCCCGGCACGCGCGCTGGGTTGCCGAGGACCACGGCGCCATGTGGGCCGGCAATCCGGACTATTACACGGTGGTCGTGCCGATCGACATCGCGGCCGGGCTGGATATCGGCAGCGTGGTCCGGCTGACCTGGTCGCTGGGCGTGCTGGCCGGAGGCGCTCTGGGACAGATTGTGGGTGAGCAGGTCCGCTCCTACGACGCGACGGTGACGCTGGAGATCCTGGTGTCCCGCGACAAGCCGCGGCCGGGCTTCCTTGACCTGGTGGGCATTGCGGGCGCGCCGGCTCCGCCGCAGGTCAACATCATCGGAGTAGCGCCATGAGCCGTTTCCAGCCGTTCCCCTCCGGGTCGGTCCGGCAGATCACCGCGGCTGACCTGGACGCCGTGTTCGACACGGTGGATGCGGTCAAAGGCATTCCCACCGCCAAGATCGGCGCGCGCGGTTGGCTGGAAGCCCTGATCAGCGGGACCGAGATCGTCGGGCAAACCGTGTCCATCCACACGACAGGCGGCGCCGGCATCGTTGCGGCATCGCGCACCAGCGACAGCCAGAACACGGGCGGGGACAGCACCTGGGGCGGCGGGTTTTTCGTCGTCAACGACAACCGCACGCAGGTGATGAACGCCCACGGCGTGTATGCGGAGGCCCGGCGATATGCAGGGGGCGGCCCCACGCTCGGGATCGAGGTTGGCGTATGCAATAGCGGCGATGTGCAGCCGATCACGCCCTACACGATGATCCCGCCCGGGCTGACGGTGGGGTATTGGGCATCGGCGGGCCGAACGGAGCTGGCCGTCAACAACAACCCGTCCGCGTTCGCCGGCGTGATCGGTGGGCCCGGCGGCTGCAAGTTCAGCCAGGGCATCGTGTTCGGCAATGGATCGGTCGCCCCTGGCGTCTCGGCATTCGGCCTTCCCGTGGCCCTCGCTCTCCCGCAGAGCTATGCGGTGGCCTGGTACAGCCCGGTGGATGCCGGGGTCGTCGGGAACATCCGATCCGATGTGACGGCCGCCACGTCCGGGGCAGGTGGGGCGTTCATCTTCACCAACACGGGGATGGTGCTGCAAGGTCCCGATGGGAACGCCAAGATCGAGATCAAGGCGGCAGGCACGTCCATTCCGGTGGTGGCGGGGGACTGCACGGTGAACGGCCATCTCTCCGTGAGTATGGGCTTCTCGCTGTTCGGCCTGTCATCGTTCGCCGATAACGCCGCCGCGGCCGTGGCGAGCTACCCGGTCAGCCAGGTCTACGTGACGGCTGACGGCACCCTGAAAATCCGGTTCTAGGACACGATCATGGACGCACGCATCGCCCGGAACATCATCGGCCTGTTGCAGCAGGAAGCCGAACGCGCCATGGCGGTTGGAGAGGCCATGCGCGCCCTTGAGGCCATCGCAGCTCCGCCCCCCACGCCGCCGGCTCCGATCAAACCGAAGCGGCCCCGCCGCGCTCGTGTGTCGGCGGCATAATGCCGAATTTCCTGCTGGGCTGGCCAAACGTCTTCGTTTCCGGCGCGCTGGTAGCAAGTGCGCAGGAAGCTGCGCTGCCGGTCACCAACCTCGCCAACGATCAGGGCGCAGCGTCCATGGGATGGCAGTGTCCCGCCCTGTCGGCCTTCGTGACCGTGGATCCTGGCCAAGCCGTGCTCTACCGGGTCATCAGCCTGCATCGCACCAACCTGACCACCGCAGCAACCTGGCGCGTCCGTGTCTTCGCCGGCGCCACGAGCGACACGGCTGTCGTATTCGACACCGCCCCGGCCGGGGGCAGCCTGATCGGCATGGGGATTGTCCCCCGTTTCGGCCAGGCCGTGCTGGTGCTGCCTATTGCGCTGGCCGGGCGGCTGGTCCGGATCGACGTTCAGGACCCCACGAACCCAGACGGGCACCTGAACATCGCCCAGGCATTCGCAGGCCCGGCATTCCAGCCGGTGCGGAACCTCGGCTACGGCAGCTCGAAGCTGCGGGTCGATTCCACCGCCACGACCGAGACGCGCAGCGGGGCCGAGATCGTGCGGCCCGATTGGCAGCGCCGCGGCTACGACATGGACCTGGGCGCCGTCACCCCGGCCGAGGTGCCCATCGTCGATGACCTGGACGGTCAGGCCCGGCTGGGCGGCAACCTGCTGTTCGTGCCCAACCCGAGCAGTCCGTTTATCAACCGCGAGGCGGTGTTCGGGCGGCTGAAACCGGCGGCTGGCATCGGATACGCCAACAATTCGGCGCAGACCCGCACCTGGCGCGCCACCATCACGGAGCGACTGTGACCATGCGCATTCTCCTGCTCCTGCTTCTGATCCTGCTGCCCACTGGGGCCTATGCGCAGGGCAGCGTGTCCCGGTGCACGGTTGACCCGCACTATTTCGGATGCCTGAACCCCGCGACTGCGCTCACCCGCAACAACGTCGTGCCGCTGGCGCAGGGGGATGATCCTCGATCTGCCTCAGTCGCCGCGATCCTGTCGAGGATGATCGCCAGCGACGTGACGGCGGCGCTGGGGTTCACCCCCTACAACGCCGCCAATCCGGCCGGATATATCGCGGCCTCTGGTGCTCCGGTTCAGAGCGTGGCTGGTCGGACCGGCGCCGTGGTCCTCGCGGCGGCGGACGTGTCCGGCGTGGCCCCGCTGGCATCTCCGGCGCTGACAGGAACGCCCACGGCGCCAACCGCTGCATCCGGCACAGCTACCACGCAGCTGGCGACCACGGCGTTCGTCGCGAACCAGGTGGCCAGCCGGGCACCCATGAACACGCCCTCGTTCACCGGCTCCGTTGCAGTGGCCGGCGCCGGGGCTGCGATCGAACTCGGGGGGCGGGGAGCGGCAAACACGCCGTACCTCGACTTCCACTCCGGCGCGACCGACACGGATTACGATGCGCGGATCATCGGGTCCGGGGGCAACGGGGCCACTGGGCAGGGCGGCCTGACGTTCTTCGGCAGCTCGATGATCTTCAACGCTCCGGTGAGCATCAATGCGGGGGTCGCGGTCGCCGGCGCGCTGACCACGGGCGGGCTGAACTCCGGGGGGGTCAACATCAACCTGGCGACGACAGGGACGACCGCTGCAACGGCCGCGCAGATCTCGCTGAACTCGGTGTTCCTGATCGACGGGTCTGGGTCCGGCGCCGTGCTGCCGCCGTTCGCATCGATGGTCAACGGCAAGGCCACGTGGATCGAGGTGTTCAACTATAGCAGCAACTCCAAGACCATCTACACCGCGACCGGGTCGATACTGACCATTATGAGCCCCAGCGCCTCGATCAGCATGCCCAGCGGATCGCATGCGCGGTTCTGGTGGCCTGGCGCGGGCACAGCCTGGGTGTTCGTGCAGTCATGATCCGGCATGTCGCTGCCGCATTGATGATGGGTGCGCCATGACAGACGACACCCTCCGCACCTACGTCTACGCGCCGCCTCGATCGGTCGCAGCGAACCCAGCCACCCTGCCGGCCAAGGCTCCGCGCAGCCGCAGGATCTACCAGATCGACTTTGCGCTGCTGCTGCGCCTGCTGGGGCAGCCGGCCATCCTCGGCGCCGTGGTCGAAGCTGATGCACCGCTGATACGCGGCGCGGCCGGCTTCGACAGCACCAGCGTGACGTTCCACCTCGGCGGCGGCGCCGTGGGTGTTCCGGCTGGACGGGTGTGCATCGCGCTGCTTTTCGCGGATGACGTGCGGGAGGATGTGGTGCTGGTGCAACCGATGCTGCCAGCCTCGCCGGACGTGCCGGACGATGCGGTCAGCATCAACAGCGAGCTGGTCACCGTGGCCTACCGGCCGCTGGAGATCGGCGACATGCCGCTGCTGCCCGGCGGTTTGCAGGCCGGCGATCTGACGTTGGTGGTCCGGCCTGGGGTTGACGGCGCGCCTGACTTCGCCGGGCGTCTGCCGGTGACACAGTTGGGCGGCGGCGGTGCCGTGGCGGACCTGGTGTTCTTCCAGGCGATCCCGGCCGCTACCTGGACCATCACCCACAACCTCGGACGGCATCCGCAACCCCGCGTGGTCACCAGCTCGGGCGACCTGGTGGACTGCGCCGCCAACTATCCGGACGCCAACACGGTGATCCTGACGTTCGCCGCCCCCTTCGCCGGCACCGCCTACCTCTAGGAGTTCCACATGGCAAAGCAGTTCCTGTCTGGCATCGACGGTGCCGGCATCCCTTTCCTGCATCTGCGGCTTGAGAACCTGGTCGCGGCGCCGGGCTCGCCCTATGGCGGCGGGCACGCCTATTTCGACACGTCGCTCGGCGCGTTCCGGTTCTACGACGGCGCGGTGTGGCGGAACCCGCTGGCGCGCGGCGACCATACCGGGACGCAGCTCTCGGCCACGATCAGCGACCTGACGGCCACGATCCGCGCGAACCGCTTGGACCAGTTCGCCGCGCCTGCCGCTCCGGTGGGGTTCGGCAACCAGCGGCTGACGGGGATCGGCACGCCCACCACGGCGGGCGATGCGGCGGAATACGCCTGGGTGATCGGCCAGATCAGCAGCGCCGCGGCCGGCATCGTGTCCCGCCCGCCGGTGCGCGCGGTGGGGACCGGCAACCTCACGCTGTCCGGCACCCAGACCGTGGACGGCGTGGCGTTGGCGGCAGGAGACCGGGTGCTGGCCACGGCGCAGACGGCGGCCTCGGGCAACGGTGTCTACGTGGTGGCGGCGGGGTCATGGACCCGTGCCACGGCCGAGGACCAGGCCAGCGAGATGATGGCCGGGGCCACCTGGCTGGTGACGGAGGGCACGGCCTATGCCGGCACCCAATGGCGGCAGGCGACCACCGGGGCCGTCACCCTGGGCACCACGGCGCTGTCCATCGTGCAGTTCGCGGCGGGCGGCGGCTACACGGCCAGCAACGGCGTGCAACTGGTCAGCAGCAATTTCAGCCTGAAGCTCGTGGCTGGTGGTGGCCTGGTGGCGGACGGCACGGGCGTCTACCTCGACACCGCGGTCGCGGTGCGGAAGTTCGCCGCCACGGTCGGGGATGGATCGGCCACGTCCTACACGATCACGCATTCGCTCGGCACCAAGGACATCACCTACAGCGCGCGGTTCGTCTCGAACGACGCGCCGGTTGAGGTTGATGTGACGCCGATCAGCGCAACGCAGGCCACCGTGAGTTTCGCGGCGGCTCCGGCGTCGGCGTCGATCCGCGTGGTGGTGCACGGCTGATGCCGGTCCGGTTGGCTCCGTCTGGTGTTCGGATCGTGGCCGGAGCCACCGACACGCCCACTGCGGCGGATCAGGATCGCACGATCGTTTGCACCTCGGGGAGCGCCGTCACCATCACCGTCAACGATCTGGGAGGCTATCAGACGTTCGGAGTGGTGCAGGCTGGTGCCGGGCAGGTGACGATCGCGGCAGGGGCGGGCGTCACGCTGGCTTCGGACAAGGCGACGGCGAGCTATGCCACCGCCCGCCGCTGGGCCGGACTGACGGTGATCTGCACCGGCACCGGCACGGTCGCGGTTCTCGGAAACACAGCATGACGTGGGGGTTGGCGCGGTCTGGGTTTCGGTCATCGCCGATTGTGGCCGCGGTGGCGGGGTTGCTGCTGGACAGCCTTGCCGCGACCGTCGGCGGTGCCTGGGGCTTCCGTAAGTTGCGAACCGGCTATGCCGGGCCGTGTCTGCGCGTGCGTCGGTCTAGTGATAATACCGAAGCGGATATCGGGTTTGCGGGGACTGGCCTCGATGTTGCGGCGCTTCTCGCATTCTGTGGGTCTAGTTCGGGGTATCTCACCAAATGGTATGATCAAAGCCTTGTCGGCGCGCACTTCATTCAGACGGTTGCCACGAATCAACCACTGATAGTTTCGTCAGGAGTTGTGTCTGCTCTCCCGAATGCAACGCAACGCCCTGGCCTGATGATGATCTCTGCATCCCAAACGTTTATGGCGGTGCCCAGCCTACAAACCTTGTCTGCAACGACATTCTCCCTGCACACAGTAGCGGCTCGGACTAGCTCGATCCCGACCAATGGACGACTTGCCTCTATTTCAGGGAATCCTACCGGCGCAGACTATAACAACGATGGCTGTATTTTTGCCTTCTGGAACGGAAACAATGCCCTCGGATATCGAGGAGGGAATGGAAGTGTTGTTTCGCTCACTACATTGCCATTCCAGCTATCCAGTATGTGGACGGCAACCTCTCCTGCCAACATTCTAGCTCTTGACGGTGTTTCGGCGGGGGCGGCGGGTGGAGGCGGGCAGTTGGTCAACCCAGGCTATTTCGAAATCGGCGCGACGCCTTATGCGCATGGTGAAGCCTGGGATGGCGTTCAATGTGAGCATTTGCTGCTGTTGTCGGATGCTTCATTGTCTGACCTGTCTTTAATTCGATCCAGCCAGAGGTCCTATTATGGAACGCCATAGCGTAACGGGCATTCTGATCTTTGATACACTGGCAGGAGCAGCAGCAGCAGTCGCGTCCATCAGCAGTGCCATGGGCCTCACAGGTTCCACCTTCCTCTATGCCGTGCCGTCGGCCTTGGCGGATGGGCGATGTTTCATCCCCACGCCAACCGACCGAACCTGGTTGGCAGGGGTGAGCGGCTACACGGAGGCATCTGGCACCGGGTTGGTAGCCACCGGGGAAGCATCGCGGCCTGTCACTCTGGTGGAGTGCCTTGCGCTGCGCGACCGCTTTACCGATGCAGAAATGGGCGCCGTGACGGTCGCTGCATCTCGCGCGCTGGATCAGGGCGATCCGAAGTTGCAGATGCTGCTCGATACCATGGGCGCTGCCATCCAGCTCGATCTGACCGACCCGCGAGTGCAGCAGGGTATCGGCGGGCTGGTGGTGCTCGGTCTGCTGACGGCGGACCGGGCGAACGTGATCCTGGCGCCACTAGGTTTGCTGCCGCAGCCGGGTGTCGCATGACGGTGCCCATCGCCGCCAACGCCTATGGCTGGGACCGCGCCCTCGCCGCGATGTTCTGCCGCGCCAAGGCGGGCGAAACCGTGTCGATCATGGCCGCGCGCAGCCAGGTTCGCGGCGACCGCTGGGGCTGCGTCCTCTGCCGCGTGCTGGACGTGCTGGTGGCGCGCGGCCACTGCATCCAGGCGCTGGACACCGGCGACGGCGCAACCAGCGGCTGGGCGGCGATCCGCTCCGGCCTGCTGCTGACCCTGGTGTTCCTGGTCCTGCTGGCGCCGCTGCTGGCGCTGGGGTTTTGGGCCGGGCGTGTTCTTTGACCGATCGAGGCCCCATGCATTCGTTTCTCTTTTCGTGGCTGACCGCGCTGTGCGCGTCCAGCCCGCAAGCCGTCGCCGCTGCGGATCAGCGGCATTCCGAATTGATGAGAGAGATCCACACCATGTCCGAATCCATCAAGCTGCTGCACGACCAGGTCGCCAACCTCGGCAGCGCCGTCACCGGCCTGTCCGGCCGCATCGACCAGCAGAATGCCAAGCTGACGGCAGCCGAGGCGGCGCGGGACGCGGCGGTCAGCAGCCTGGCTACCACCCAGGCGACCCTGGCCGATGTGCAGGCCAAGCTGGCGGCGATGCCCGCCGACACCGCGGCGCTCGAGGCGCAGATCGCCACCGAGACGGCCTCGGTTGCCGCCGTGGTCAGCCAGCTGACCGCGCTGGACGCGGCTCCGGTGGTCGCGCCGGTTCCGGTCAGCCCGGAGACGCCGGCTGTGGATGCGCCCGCGAACCCCGATGCTCCGGATAGCCCGGACGCGCCCGCCGCCTGACCCTGCAACGCCCCGCCTGTCACCGGGCGGGGCAACCCCGGAGCTGTCCCATGATGCGTCTCTCCACCCTGCTGCTCGCCACCACCCTGATCGCCGGTCCCGCGCTGGCACAGCCCGCCTCGTCCACCGACATCGCTGCCCAGACCAAGACGCTGCACAACGATCTCTACGCCGCCACCAACGCCATCGTCGCTCAGCTCAAGGCCAACGCCGGGTCCGAGGCCGCGAAGCTCGACCTGCTGCACAACGACATCCAGGCGCTGATCGTCCAGCTCAAGGCCGCGCCGGCGGGCGTGGGCGCCGTCGCCACCACCGGCTCCGGCCCCGCATCCGATGCCGCCTATTTCCCGGCATCGTCGGGCGACGCGCTGTTCCCCAGCCCCGAGAACAGCCGCATGTCCCGCAACGCCGATGGCACGATCGGCGGCAGGCCGTATCTGCTCGACCAGGATGGCGTGCAGACCCGCCTGGTGCCGGTCATCCCACCGACCGAGGCGGACAAGGCGGCGGGCCGGCAGGATGCCGGCATCGAGATCGCCGGGCAGCGCCGGACCCATTACCTGGGCACGACGATCAGCGGTGCCATCGTCCGCGGCAAGCAGGTGTATGTGCAGCTCTCCGGCGGCCAATGGCAGCATTTCGAGCCTGCGATGGGTAGCTTCTACAACGCGGCGCTGCCAGACGTGGCTTCCGCTGCTGGTCCTGGCGCTGCCACCACGACCAGCGCCAGCACGACGCTGCCAGCCCCCTATGCGGTCGCGCCGGGCAGCTCCGGCCGGGTGCTGACCGCTGTCCCCGGCCAGGTCGCCTCCGTGCTGGCGACGGCGCAGGACGGCGACACCCTGGTGCTGGACGGCCACTATGCGGAGACGGTGCCGCTCATCGGCGTGTCGCTGCTGGTTCGTCTGATGCCGGGCACGGTCGTGGATTTCACCGATCAGGAGCTGGCGCAGGGCAAGGGCGGTTTCGTGCCGGCTCGGGATTTCATCCTGGAGGGGCCGACCGTGGACAAGGCGGCTGCCATCGTGACCGGTGCCGGGATCAAGGAAACCAGCGCCGGCGGCACCGCCTGCGTTCGCCCGGCGGCGACCAGCTATATCACCATTCGCGGCAACATCGACCTGACGAAGTGCCAGAACGGCGTCGCCGGCGGCGGCTTTCCGTGGGTGCTCGACATGGTCGACACCACGCTGGACGGCAACGGCCTGGGTGACGGCTACACGCACAACGCCTACCCGGCCGACGCCATCCGGGTGAGCCTGACACGGGTGACCAGCCGCAACCCCCGCGGCGGGCACGCCTTCAAGGCCCGCACGGCGATGTTCAGCGCGGTGGGTGGCTCGTTCTCGGCCGACGAGACGCTGATCGACCTGCCGAACGGCACGGCCACGGTGGCCACGCTGTCCGGCGTGACCCTGACCAAGAACCCTGGCGCCGCGAACCACCGCCTCATCGGCTACGGCGAGGAGGGCGCGTCGAAGGGCGCGGCTGGGATGGTGGTCACCGGGGGCACGGTCACGGGTGGCGACGGATCGTTCATCCAGGGCGTTGGGACGGTGACGTTCGACGGCACGGCCATGGTGGGGACGCGGCCGGCCGGGCAGGGCGTCAAGATCGTCGGGCCGTGACGGAGGAGGATCATCATGCGCTGGCCTGAGCCTCTGACCGCGATCCACACGGCGCTCGCGTGCGGGATGCTGTGGCTCGCTGGCATCCTGGCGGCGCCGGGCGATACGTTCGGTTCCGGGCGGGGGTGGAACAAGTTCGCGGAGCTGGGCAGCGAGGGACATTGGTCCATCGTGTTCATGATCCTCGCGGCGGTCGGGTTCGTGGGGGCCGCGACATCCGCGCGCCCCCTGCGGCTCGGCAGCGCGATCATCGTATCGACCGGGTTTCTGATCGTGGCGGGTCTGATGTTCTGGGGTTCGCCGGCGGGCTCCGGCTCGGGCATCTACACGCTGCAGTCGCTGCTGGGTGGCTACCTGCTGATCATGCGTTTGCAGGGGGAGGCGGCGCGATGATCGAGACGGTCAGTCCGGTGTTCGTGGCGATCCGGGCGGCATTTGCCCGCATCATGGCCCGGCTCCGGTTCATCATGCGCCGCGAGCCGTGGTGGGCGGAGTTCTGGTCGGGACTGATCGCGGTCGCCTGGGCGGTGGACTCCGTCGCGGTCAATGCGGGCGCGCAGGACTGGCCGTCGATGTCGGTGCTCACGGAAATTGCCGACGATCAGACGTGGCACGTCGTGGCCCTGGTGCTGGGGGTGACGCAGATCGTGCTGCTGGTGCTGGACTATCGCTGGCCGCGGTGGGTGGCGGCGCTGGCGCTCTGCTGGTTCTGGGGGGTGATGACGGTGGGCGTCTATTTCGGTGTCCCTGGGTCTCCCATGTGGACCATGTTCATGGGCTGGTGCGGCATCAACCTGTTCTCGATCCTTCGCCTGCTGCGGCACCACGGCGGCTGATCCGTGGCCGTCGAGTTGCCAGCCGCAGTGCTGGCAGACCTGCCATCCAGCGCGTCAGCCTGGTGGGTGGTCGCCATCGGTTCGATCCCCGGCGCGATCAGCGCGGTGTGGGTCGCCTATCAGTTCCTGGCCAACCGCAGCGACAAGCGGGCAAGCGAGCACCTGACGCGCGAGGAGCGGCGCGAGAAAGACCTGGACGAGCAGCAGGCGGGCCTGACCCGCCAGGCCTCGGAACTCGTCACCGGGCTGCGGGACGAGAACAGGGGGTTGCGGGAGCGAATCATCGAGGTGGAGCGCGACCGGAACCGCGGCTGGGACCTGGCGCGCTACTGGCATGGCCGGGCACATGAGATCCTGCGGCTGTTCCGCAACCTGCGCCACGACCTGATGAATGCCCGGCAGGTGGTCGTGTCGCTGTTCCGCCGGTTGCCGGATGAGCCGACGCCGGCATGGGATGCGGTGCCGGACGTGCCGGTGCTGCCCATGGGCGTCGAGGACCCGAAATGAGCCTTCCCATTCACTTCGGCGCCGTGCTGAACCAGGTCGCGGTGAGCATGCGCGGGCCGGAGACGCTGGTATCCGGCGAGCTGCCGCTGCCGGTCGCGCGGGTGCTGCTGGCGAGCCTGGCGGCGGCTGTGGCGCAGGCGGAGGAGTGGCGGCCGCCGCGGTCGCTGGCGGATGTGGTGCGGTAGCACCCGGCTGACACCTGGCCCGGGCAGGGCGCCCTATCATCAACAGGAGACCACCATGGACCCCACATTCGCGGCCGTGCTCGCGCTCGTGCCGCCGCCGTTCGGCACCTATCTCGCCATGTTCCTGACCATCGCCAGCGCCGTGTGCCTGGTGGCGAGCAGCATCGACGCCGCGTTCCCACCGCCTGCCGAGGGGTCGCGGTGGGTGGCCGTCCGCAACGTCATCCACTGGCTCGCGCTCAACCGTGGGTTCGCCCGCAATGCCGTGCCGGCGGGTGCGATCCCGGCGAGCGTGGCGGAGCATGCGGCGGAGCTGCGGGCCACGGCCGCCGCGGTCGAGGGCGCAGCGGGCACGCTGGCGGAGGCGGTCAAGCGGGTGCCGGAGGCGACGCCGTCGCCGGGCGCCTGACCCCATCGGCCGCCGGTCGCTGTTCAGGTTGTGCCTACGGACTAATCGCCACTTGATCAAGCCCTCGACATGATGCAGGATGCAGGCGCTTGCTGTCCCCCTTGGGGGATGACCCGTCACCTTGTTGGGACTGGGTTTGCGAGTGTTCCCCGCAGGCGCGGGGATGTTGATGGGTCAGGGCGCTGCTTCTCGCGCCAATCTGGCTACCACGGCAACCCGGCTAGCATCGCCGTCCCGCTCGCGGATGGCATCTAGCTGGGCCAACGTGTCGCTTTCCAATTGCAGCGTTCCCAGCCCGCGCCGCTCCCGCATGGCGGCGGATCGTTGAGCGGCGGTAAGGGCGTTGTCCTTGCGAGGGCGACCTGGGCCGCGGGGCAGGGTGTCGCTCATAGCTAGGCGTCGGCCTCCGTCAACGCCTCAATTCTTTCTGCAATCCAGTTCCGCCTCGCTTCAAGGGCGTCCGCGTAGCTTCCGATATTGGTTTGGACGCGGGCGCTGATGCTGCCTGGGTGTGGCACGGACAGCCCCCAGGTGCAGTCGTGTCGGTTGCCTGTCGTGCGATACGGCCTAGTGACCTCTCGGCGGGCCTGTGCAGTGGCTGCGGTGCGGTTCATTGGCATGGCGTTATCCCTTCGGGCTAGAGGCTGTGGGCGGCATCGTGCGCGGCCAAAATGGAGGCGGCCATGTCGATCGCTTCCTGACGGGTGACGCAATCGGCGTCTTTAATGTCCGTAGGATTGGACGGAAACTTAGGGGCGTCCCGGCTGACGCGGCGCATGCCGAAGAAGCAAACACACCAGCGGTCGTGACGCCAAGTGACCTGCACCCGGCGGCGGCCCTTGCTATCGGTCAAGATGGAGGCAATCGCGACATCCTGGGCAATCGGTTCGCGGGTCAGAAGATCAGCGGGAAGCTGGGCCGGGTAGCCCGCGGAGAGGCAAACTGCTTCGGTGGTCACTGAGTAGGTCAAGGTCCGCATCTCCGTCCGGCTTGGCATCATCGCAGCCGGTATACGTGTTGTGCCACAGTTATTCACCTGACGCAAGATAAATGTGGCGTGCCACGATAAATAGTTGGCATGGCATCGGCCGCCGGTCCGCAACCGGCATTCCCACCACGGAGACCATCCATGACCGACGAACAGCGGGCGGATGCGGCTATGCGCGCCACCGAAGCTATGCTCAACGCTATCAGGCCGGTCAGCGAGGACCGCCAGGCCGCAATTATGGCGGTGGGCAGCCTGCTTGGGTGCATGGCTACAGTTCATGGCGAGCCTGAAGCATTTGCCCAAGGCGTCATGCTGATCGCATCTGGCATCGTGTCGGGCGAGCTGCTGAACGATGCCTGAGCCCGCCAAACGCATCCCGATTGCGGCGGCCAAACGGATTGCTGCGGAATACGGCCAGCAACAGGTCATCATCGTGACCTGGGATGGCGCGACCACGCACGTCGTCACCTATGGCGACACCCTCCAGGCCTGCGGCCAGGCCGCTCAAGGGGGTAACCGGGTCAAGGCTGCCCTCGGTTGGCCTGAGCAACTCTGCCAGGACAAGCCGGCTCGTGTGCGCCGTAAGCACTCAACCTGAAAACACGGAGACCATCCATGAAATACGCCATCCTCGGCGCGTGCGCCCTCGCGCTTGCCGCCTGCACGACCACACCCACCGTTCCGGTCTCGGCCAACACGGTGCGCACCTACGTTGCCGAGGGGCAGCTGCTGTGTGCCGCTGGCCCCGCCGCACTCGCGATGTTCGTACCGTCCGGGGCCGCGATCCTGGCCAAGGGCGCCACCAAGGCCGCGGTCGATGCGGTGTGCGCGGCCGTCAACTCGGTGGCCGTGTCGCCGTCCGGTGCGCCGGTCGGCACGATCACCGTGACGCTGCCGCCCACCGTGAGCATCCCGCTCCGGTCGTAACCCATCCATGCCGGCCGATCCCATCATCTGCCGCGTGGTCGGCCGGCCTGGTGCTGCTGACCGTCCGCCGCTCCCGGCCGGACATCCCATTGCATGGGCGGTGCTCACCGCCGGGACCGTGCTGGACGGGGCGGCGTATCCGCATCCTGTGTTCGAGGAGCGACCATGATCGATTTCACCGCCTCCGGTTTCCGCGGCGCCGCGAAACGCCTGCAACCCGCCGATCTCATCCAGGTCGCCAGGCTGGGCGGCTACGAGGTCGCCACCCTCCAGGCCGTGATGGACGTGGAAGCGGCCGGGTCCGGGTTCGATGCGGCGGGCCGGCCGAAAATGCTGCCGGAACGCCAGGTTTTCTACGCCCAGCTCGGCCCCGGCCCGAAACGCGACGCGGCGATCCGCGCGGGGCTGGCCTATCTGTCCTGGGGCACGCTGCCGTATCCGGCGACCTCGGACGGGTGCTATGCGCTGCTCGCCCGCATGATGGCCGTCGATCAGACCGCCGCGCTGAAATCGTGCAGCTGGGGGCTGGGACAGGCGATGGGGTTCAATTTCGCCGCCTGCGGGTATGCGAGCGTGCAGGATATGATCGTCGCGGCCATGGACAGTGAGGTCGCACAGTTCGGTGCGATGATGCAGTTCATCCGCCACGCTGGACTGGCGGCCGCCCTGAACCGGCACGACTGGACCACGTTCGCGCGGGGCTACAATGGGCCGGGCCAGGTGGACCTGTATGCGGGGAGGCTGGCGACTGCCTATGCGCGGCGGTTGGGGCGGTCGGCTGTCCCGCAGGCTGGCATCGCGGCGGGGCAGCCCGAGGCGGATGCGCTGATGGACCGGTTCAACCCGCGCGTCTAGGCCCATCCAGTACCCTATCCAGGGGCTGCGCGCCGTCGAGCAGCAGCGTGGCCCACTCCTCCGCTAGCTCACGCCGGCGCGCCATGTGCGCCGCCCGGTTGTAGGCGCGCTCCACCGCATCTTTCGGGGCGTGCGCCAGCATCAGGTCGATCACCTGCCGATCCGCCGGGCGCCGTTCGTTCATGATGCTGGAGAACGTGGCCCGCCAGCCGTGCGGCACGTGGCGGCCGCTCCATCCGATCCGGGCCAGCATGTAGTTCATCGCGTTCTCGCTCATGGGCCGGGTGAGGTTGTGCGCGTTGGGGAACACGAACCGGCTGCCCTCGGACTGCGTGAGCGCGGCCGTCAGGCACGCGACGGCGGCCGGGGCGAGGGGCACGACATGCTCATGTCCGGTCCCGCCGGTGCTGGCCTTCATCCGCGCGCCTGGGATGCGCCAGAGCGGGGCGGGGCCGTCCAGCGCCTCCATCTCGGCCCAGCGCGCGCCGGAGACCTCGCCCGGCCGCGCCGCCGTGAGAGCCAGGAACCGGAGTGCGAGGCGCGTTATCGGTTGGCCGGTGGCGGCGTCGATGCTCGTGATCACCTCGCGCGCCAGTTCCAGCGTCAGCACGGCTGGACGGTGGCCTTTGGGCGGCAGTGGCGCCAGGGCGTTGCGGAGCGCCGATGTGGGATCGTACTGCGCCAGGCCGGATGCGATGGCGTAGCCGAACACGGCAGCGATCCGCTGCTTCACACGCCGCGCCGTCTCGATGGCGCCGCGGGCTTCCATCGGGCGCAGCGCTGCGAGCACCGTCGCGGGTGACACCTGGTCGATCGGCTGGTCCCCGAACACCGGGAACACCTCGACCTGTAGGCTCAACAGCACATCGGCCGCGTGTCCGGGTTTCCACCGCGAGGCGTTGCGGGTGTGCCAGTCCTGCGCCACATCGCGGAACGGTGGGGCTGGCGGCGGCGCGGCAGGCTCCGCATCGGTCAGGGTGCCGGTGAGCCGCAGTTTGCGCCGCGCCTCGTCCCGGGCGGACCGGGCACCGGACAGGCTCATATCCGGGTATCTGCCCAGCACCGCGGTGCGCTCCCGGCCCGCCACCTCGTAGCGCCAGCGCCAGGATCGGCCGCCCTGGGGAGTGATGAATAGGTGCAGGCCGCCGCCATCAGGCAGGCGATAGCCCGAGTCTCGGGGCTTGGCGACACGGATCGTCTTGTCAGTCAGCGGCACGACCGGGTATCTCCGCGGCCGGGACCGGGTAGGATACCCGGCTGATCGCGGCGCTAGAGTGGGAACCTATGGGAAACTGTGGGAACGGAATACCCGACTGCTGTTGAGTCTCTGGTGGCTATGGGAGGGCTCGGAAAAGCCGCCTGGCTCCGTGAGTAGGACTCGAACCTACGACCGAGCGATTAACAGTCGCTTGCTCTACCAACTGAGCTATCACGGATCAGGCGGGGCCGCTCTATAACCCTGACCGCGCCGTAGTGCAAACCCCCGCGTCAAAGAAATCGCCGGGATGCGACGTGCGGCCGCAGCGAGACCCGGCCCTCTGGACGGCCGCCCGCCATTTGTGGCATCTGCAACGGACTGATGGTCAGGAGTTCATGACGATCATAGCGGGTGTGGTGGAATTGGTAGACGCGCCGGACTCAAAATCCGGTTCCGCAAGGAGTGTCGGTTCGACCCCGACCACCCGCACCATCACGCTGACGGCGGGTCGTGATGCGCTGCAGAGAGCGGCGCGGGACCGCGCTCGATCGTGGACGCCACCAAGCGCGCGGGGATCGCGCGCCTCCTGGTTGTCGGCGGCGCGGGAACGCTGGAGGTCGCGCCCGGCCGGCGCATGATCGACCAGCCCGACCGTCCCGCCCAGTGGAAGGCCGGTGCTCTGAAGACCGCGGCCTTCCTCGACTTGTTGCGGGACGAGGCGGAGCTCGGCTGGGCTTGCCTCAGCCCGGCCGCGATGCTCATTCCCGGCGAGCGCACCGGCCGCTACCGGGTCGGCCGCGACCAGCTGCTGACCGACGAAGCCGGCGAGAGCCGCATCTCGCTGGAAGATTACGCGGTCGCGATGCTGGACGAGGCCGAACGCCCGGCGCACCACCGCGCCCGCTTCTCCGTCGCCTACTGACGCGAGGCTCCGGTCGTGACGCTTGTCGCCTTGAAACCGGAACGGACCGGGATGGCGCACGCCGCGCTGGCGCTGGGCGGCATCCCTCGCCAGACCGACGGCCTGCCGACCTTGACCGCCACGTCCCCCTCGAAGCTTTAGGAGAACGACCATGCGCGTCAGAAGACTCGGCTGGGCCGGCGTCGAAGTCGAGCAGGACGGCGGCACGCTGCTGATTGACTACGTTCTCGACGCGTCGCAGCTTCCATGCGCGACGCCTCGCAGCCTTTTTCCACGCGCCTTCCAGCCGGCGAGCGCGGTGGCGGCGATCGTGACGCACTTGCACGCGGACCATGCCGATCCGGTCGCGCACGCCCCGGCATGTCGTGCGACGTGCTTTGCCGCGAGCAGGCGGAGCGTGAGGCCAGTCCGACAGCGGTCATCGTCATGCGAAGGCGCGTGCCGGATATCGACAGCCAGAGCGTGATGAGCGCTGAAAAGGGGGCGTCGGATCGACCGGCCGGGTTTCGATGGAGGCAAGAAGATCAAAGGCAAGAAGCGGCATGTCCTCGTCGACACCCAGGGCCTGGCGATAAGCCGTCGTCCATGCAGCCGACCTGCAGGACCGCGATGGCGGTGTGCTGCTGATGGCGACGATATCCGTTCCTGCTGAAGCTCTACGCCGACGGCGGCTATCAGGAACCGAAGCTCCAGCAGGGCCTGGCCCGGGTCTGCCGTGGCGTGAACATCGAGATCGTGCGACGGTGTGACAAGGGCAGGTTCGTGGTGCTGCCGAAGCGCTGGATCGTGGAACGCACCATCGCCTGGCTGAACCGCTGCCGCCGCCTCAGCAAGGATTGGGAGTGCCTCAAGCACAACGCGCTCGCATTCCTCCGCTGGGCATCAGTCCGGCTGATGCTCCGAAGGCTCTGCCAAGGCTAAACATGATCTTGGACGAACTCTGAGCTGCAGGCGTGGGACGCCAAGTACCCGAGGCTGCGGGTCGACCGCGGAGGCGTTGAGTAACGCTGGAGGGGGTGCTACTGCTGATCATGACAACGCAAGATAACCTCATTCTGGCCGACACGGTAACGCAACCGCCCCGCCGAACGCGGCAAGCAGGTGGGCAATGAGCGTGGACACGCCCGACTGGGCCAGCATCCCGCCCCCGTTGGACGACGGCGCTGCCGCCCATCTGGTCGGAACCGCACTTGCCGCCATGGCGATGCCGGCGACGGACGGCACGACCGTGGACCTGTCCGCGTTGCCCGGACGCTGCGTGGTGTATGCCTATCCCCGCACCGGGCGACCCGGCATCGCCAACCCGGACGGCTGGGACGGCATCCCCGGCGCCCGCGGCTGCACGCCCCAGTCCTGCGCCTTCCGCGATCACGCCCAAACCCTGCGGCAGCTCGGCGTGCGGCACCTGTTCGGCCTGTCCACCCAGGACATGGCCTACCAGGCGGAGGCGGCGACCCGGCTGCACCTGCCGTTCCCACTGCTGTCCGACCACGGGCTGCGGCTGACGCGGGCACTCCGCCTGCCGACTCTGGCCGTGGACGGCATGACGCTGCTGCGACGCCTCACCCTGGTGATCGACGACGGCAGGATCACCCACCTGTTCTACCCGGTGTTCCCGCCGGACCGTAGCGCGGAGGACGTGATCGCGTGGCTTCGTGCGGAACAGACGGCATGATCCGGCCGAGCCCTGGATGGGTCAGCGGCCTGATCGGCATGGTGATCTTCAGCGGCTCGCTGCCCGCCACGCGCCTGGCTCTGAACGGGTTCCCGCCGCTGTTCCTGACCTCCGGCCGGGCGGTGATCGCAGCGCTGCTCGGGGCGGCGCTGCTCGCGCTCGGCCGGGCCGTGCGGCCGGGTCGCGGCGACCTCCCGTCGCTCGCGGTCGTGGCGCTCGGAGTGGTCGTCGGCTTTCCCCTGCTGACCGCCCTGGCCCTGCAGTCGATCACCGCCGCGCATTCCGTCGTGTTCGTCGGCCTGCTGCCGTTGACGACCGCATTGTGCGGCGTGCTGCGAGGCGGCGAGCGGCCGGCACCGCTGTTCTGGGCCTTCTCCGGGACTGGGGCGGTCGTGGTCGTGGGTTTCGCGGCCGGGCACGGCGGCCCGCCGACCCTGGCCGGCGACGCGCTGATGCTGGCCGCGATCGCCGTCTGCGGGCTGGGCTACGCCGAGGGCACCGTGCTGACCCGGCGCTTAGGCGGCTGGCAGAGCATCTGCTGGGCCTTGCTGCTGGCCTTGCCGGTCATGGCGGTGGCGGCGGTGCTCACGGCGCCGGACACGCTGGCGGGGATCGGTCCCGGAGCCTGGGCCGGCCTGGCCTACGTTTCGGTGTTCAGCATGCTGGTCGGCTTTGTGTTCTGGTTCCGCGGCCTGGCCCGGGGCGGCATCGCCGGGGTCGGCCAGCTGCAACTGCTGCAACCGTTCCTGGGGCTCAGCCTGTCGGCACTGCTGCTGCACGACGCGATCTCCTGGACGATGCTCGCCGCCAGCGGCGCCACCGTGCTGTGCGTCGCCGGGGCCAAGCGCCATGCCCGGCGCCCGGAACGCGCGACGCGGGCAGGCGATCCAGCCGCGACCGTGACGCTGCCAGTCTGACCTCGTATGCCGCAGGGGTGTTCCGGCCGGCTGGGTTGACGTCTCGGACAGCAGACGACACGTCTCGGACCGATACACCCCGCGCGTTCGGCCACCTGCTCCATGCCAAGCCCGGTGCGTTGCAGCAGCTCGTACACCACGGCGGTGCGGGCCCGGTTCACGGCATCCGTGACGGCCGGGTCGGCGGCGATGGCGTCCTGGGCCCGGTGCACCGCCGGGTGCATGTGGTTGCGCGCTTCCAGCCAGGGCGAGAGCTGCGGGTCGTTGGGGCCGCGGCGCAGGTAGTCCACCAGCGGGCGCGCGGCCGCGACCGCCACCGCCGTCCCGCACCAGCGAACCACCAGGTGCAGCATCAGATCGACGCCGGCGGTCACCCCCGCGCTGCTCACGAAGCGAAGGTGCAGAAGGCGCAGTTCGCCGTTCCCGCGAAGCCGCTGCCGCTGATATTGCCGCCTCAGGCGATGGACGCGCGGATCGCCGTCGCGGCGCTGAAGGCGGCGATCCGGAACCGCGCACCGCCCAAGGGCTGTACCCACCACTCGGACGTGGGTCACAATACGCATCCGAGGCGTATCGCGAGCTGCTGGCAGCTCATGGGCTGGTTGGTTCGATGAGCCGACGCGGCAATCCATACGACAACGCCAAGGCTGAGAGCTTTATAAAGACGCTCAAGGTCGAGGCCGTCTACCTGGCCGCCTACGAGACCTTCGAGGACGTCACCGCCGACCTTCCGCGGTTCATCGACGAGGTCTACACCTCACGACGGCTACATTCCGCCCTGGGCTGTCTCAGCCCCGTGCAGTTCGAGCTTCAACACGCCCAGCAGACGGTCAAAACAGCAGCCTGACCCTGTCCACCCGCAGGGGCGCACTCCAGTCCCTAAAAACTATTCAACGCTGATTGACAAACCGCTGCATCTGCCGCTCTCGTCGTCGCGTCGGCTGATGTGACACCTCGGCCTGGTTGTTCAGGTACTTGCTTTGCCGGTGCTCGACATGGGGCAGGATCGTGCGCTTCGCGGCGGCGTAGCTCTTGAGCTTGTCCGTTACGATTACCCTCGGCGCGTATTGCAAGCCACGGAGCAGCTTGCGGAAGAACCGCTTGGCCGCCTTCGTGTTGCGCCGGCTTTGGACGAGGATGTCGAGCAGGTGCCATCCTGCGCCAGAGGTAGTGCTGCTTGCCGTCCACGCGGATGAACACCTCGTCCAAATGCCACTTGTCGCCCGGACGGGGCCGGCACCGCTTCAGCTCGTTTGCCAACTGCCGTCCGAAGCGCAGGCCGCACGCACGGATCGTCTCGTGGCTGACCACCACACCGCGGCCGGCGAGGATCGTCTCGACGTCACGCAGGCTCAGGCTGAAACAGTGATACAGCCATACCGCGTGCTGGATCACCTCGGCCGGTAGCGGAGACCGCGGTATGGGTTGGGAGCGTGCGCCATGGCCAAAAGGCTGCCATGATCCGGCAGAGGCTGCCAACCTGACAACACCCGCCGTGGCCATAGCCCGCCCGGTCGCGGCCTTCAGGAGCTGTCTCAGTCGGGCCGTTCATCCTGCCGGTGATAGGTCTGATAGAGCATGCGCTGTCCGAGCCTGCGGAATGGTGCGAAGGCATGGCCCGGCAGTTCGCCCTTGAAGATCGGGATCGCATGCCGGGCCGGACATCCTGCCACCAGCTCCGCCAATCGCCGGCCAGCCTGGGCCGAGTAGCTGACGCCGTTGCCGCCGTAGCCCACCGCATAGAACAGCGCTTCGGCCGGATTGGGCTGCACGATGCGGGGCATCATGTCGTGGCTGACGTCCACCCATCCCCACCACGAGTAATCCACCTCGATCCCGCGCAGGGCGGGGAACTTAACGTGCATGCCCTCGACCAGCCGCCGGTGGTGCGCCGGGTTCGCCGCGTCCGCCCCGGTGATCGCACTTCGGCTGCCGATCTGCAGGCGGTTGTCGGGCAGCAGGCGGTAGTAGTGGCGCAGCACGCGGGTGTCGGTGATGACCTGGTGGGTGCGGAAGCCGGTCGCCTCGAGTTCCGCCGCCGTGAGCGGCCGCGTGACCAGGGAGTTGGAGAGGATCGGCATCACGCGGCTGCGGAGGCGGGCGTGCAGGCTGTTGCTGGTGTAGCCGCCCGTCGCGATCGCCACGGCCCGCGCCCGCACGACGCCGCCCGGCGTGCGCACCCGCCAGTGCGCGCCGTCCCGTTCGATCGCTTGCGCCGGGCTCGCCGTATGCACCCGCACGCCTGCCTCACGGGCGGCACGCAGGTAGCCGAAGGCGAGCTTGGCCGGATGCACGCCGGTGCCGAGCGGCTCATGCAACGCGCCCGCCGCCTCGGCCTCGCGCACCCAGTCTGCATGGAGTGCCGCGCGGTCCAGGATGCGCGTCCGATAGCCGAACACCCGGTTGGCGATCTCGGACTCTGTCCGCAGCCGTTCGAGCGTGCGCTGGCGGTGGGCGATGTAGAGATGCCCGCCCGGCTGCGCGTCGCACGGGAACTCGGCGATCAACGATGAGAACAGGTCGAAGCCCTCGCGGATCTCGGCATGCAGCGCCTTCGCCGTGTCCTCGCCCCAGCGTGCGATCCACTGGGAGCGTGAGAGCCGCCCCGAGGCGTTCTGTCCCTGTCCGCCGTTGCGCGTGCTGCAGCCCCATGCCACGCGGTTGGCCTCCAGCACCGTCGCCTTGATACCATGCTCGCGCGCCAGGAAAAGGGCGCAGGTCAGGCCGGTGAACCCCGAGCCGATGATCACCACATCGGCATCAATGTCCGATCCGATCGGTCCGTCGTCATCGGGCGGCGTACCGGCGGTGGCGACCCAGTAGGTCGGCGCATAGGCGCGGTTGCGTCCGGGCGTCGCGTCCACCAGCGGATCATAATGGGGATCATATGGCTGGACGGGCGCGCCGGGGCGGAGGGCGATGTTCACCGGTTCAGGCCGCCTTCTGCACCGGGCGATCCTTGCGGAAGGCGCTCTTCTGGGACACCAGCGCGCCCTCGAAGGCGAACAGGTCCAGGCCCTCGGCCTCGATCCGGGTTCCGTCGGCCCTGGTGCCGGTAAACAGCCACTCGGTCACGCCCTCCGCTCCCAACATCCGGCTTCGCCGCACCGTCCACTGCACGTCCGGCATGTCGGTCCATACCGCGACGAAGGCGGCGCGGATGGCTTCCAGCCCTTCGATCGTGCGGCCCACCGCCTCGGGCCCGGCGGCGGTAAGAAACACTGCGGACGGTGCGAAGCAGGCCATCACGCCATCTGCGTCATGGGCGTTGAAGGCCTTGAACAAGCGGTCGAGTGTTGCGAGCCGATCGGCTTCGGTCATTGGGGTTCCTGCACGGCGTTGTCAGCCAACACCGTGCGCGTGAGAGGCCGCGCTGGATAGAGCCAGATCAATCCCATTTGGCAGGCCGCTGGCCAAACGCCTGCATAACCAGCAGAGAAATCGAACACTTGCTTATAAGAACAGCAAAAAAACCTACGAAACTGGGTTTGACTGCCGTACGTGCAATTCTGGCTCTATCGCCGGAGAGCGACGGCGTTGTTAGCTGCGTTCAGCAATCGACGGAGCCTCAGCCGATGCCTGTAGTTCAGCCAACCCGCCGCGCCCTGCTTGGTGCAGGTGCCGCCCTGCTCGCCACTCCCGCCATCCGCTCCGCCCGCGCTGCCGAGAAGGTGGTGACGTTCGCCTACCAGGACATGGTGGTGCCGTTCCGTGTGCTGATGGAGACCGAAGCGCTGCAGAAGGCGACGGGCTACACCGTCAACTGGCGCAAGTTCGGCGGCGGCGGCGACGTGGTGCGTGCGATGGCGTCGGGCAATGTCGCGCTGGGCGAGGCCGGGTCCAGCCCGATCGCGGCGGCCGCCTCGCAGGGCCTCGACGTCGAGCTGTTCTGGATCCTCGATGACATCGGCGACGCGGAGCAGCTTGTCGTTCGCAACGGCACGGGCATAAAGACGGTGGCGGGCCTGAAGGGCCACAAGGTCGCGACGCCCTTCGTGTCCACGTCGCACTACCAGCTGATGTTCGCGCTGCAGAAGGCAGGCATCGCGCCGGGTGCGGTGACGGTGCTGAACATGCGGCCGCCCGAGATTGCCGCCGCCTGGGAGCGGGGCGACATCGACGCGACGTTCATCTGGGATCCGGTGCTGGCCCGCGTGAAGCAGAACGGCACCGTGCTCGCCTCCGCGGAGGCGATCGCCAAGGAGGGCCGGCCGACGTTCGACGGGCTGATCGTGCAGCGAAGCTGGGCGGCGGCCAACAAGCCGTTCATGGTCGAGTTCGTGCGGCTGCTGGCCAGGCAGGACGCCACCTACCAGGCGGATCCGGCCAAGTGGGCCGAGGGCTCGTCCGAGGTCAGCGCGGTCGCGAAATGGACGGGTGCGAGCCCGGCCGACGTGCCGGCCGGCATGGCGGCCTACCGCTTCCCGACGCTCGCGCAGCAGGCTTCCGCCACCTGGTTGGGCGGCGGGGCGGCCAGCGCGCTCAAAGACACCGCGGCGTTCCTCAAGGAGCAGGGCAAGGTGGCGGAACTTGCACCCGACTATGCCCGCTTCGTCACCACCGAGTACGTCAAAGCCGCCATGGAGTAGGGCACCATGCTCGAGATACGCAATCTCAGCCTGCGCTACGGCGAGGGCGCGTCCGCCGTCACCGCGCTCGCCCGCATCGACCTCTCGATCGCCCCGGGCGAGTTCGTGGTGGCGCTCGGGGCTTCGGGGTGCGGCAAGACGACGCTGCTCTCCTGCATCGCGGGCTTCATCGCCCCCACCCAGGGCAGCATCCTGCTCGACGGCGTGCCCGTCGCCCGTCCGGGTGCGGATCGCGGCGTGGTGTTCCAGAAGCACGCGCTCATGCCCTGGCTCAACGTGGCCGACAACGTGACGTTCGGGTTGCGCATGCGCGGCGTGGGCCAGGCGGAGCGGACGCAGATCGGCACCGAGATGCTGGGCTTCGTGGGTCTGCCGGATGCCGGGCCGCGCCGCATCTATGAGCTGTCGGGCGGCATGCAGCAGCGCGTCGGGATCGCCCGCGCCCTGGCCAGCGACCCGCGGGTGCTGCTGATGGACGAGCCGTTGGGCGCGCTCGATGCGTTCACCCGAGGTCAGATCCAGGAGCTGATCCTCGGCATCTGGCACCGCACCGGCAAGATCGCCTTCTTCATCACGCACGACGTGGAGGAGGCGGTGTTCCTGGCGACGCGGCTCGTGATCATGAGCCCGCGCCCGGGGCGCATCGTGGACACGATCGACCTGCCGTTCTCCCGCCGTTTCGCCGCCGGCGCGGACGCCCGTGCGGTTCGCGCCGACCCGGCGTTCATCGCCATGCGCGAGCACGTCCTCGATATCGTGCACAACCGCCCGCCGCTCCCCACCATGGTCGAGGCCGCCTGACATGGACGAGGTTCTAAGCATCATCTCGCAGGATACCCTTGCATCCCGCGAACAAGGTGATGCGTCTTCAAGGAGTCCTAAGCAGGCTTGCGTGGCGCAAGCCACGGACGTCTGCTTAGGCGCCACGGCCGCCGCCCTGCCGCCGGATCCGCCCGCACGCCGCCCGGCGCTGCCCGGAACCGCCGTGATCAGCGCGCTGACCGTGGTGAGCCTCCTGGCGCTCTGGACCGTCGTGACCGGCGCACATTGGATCAAGCCGTTGTTCCTGCCTGGCCCGGACGCCATCCTGGTCGCGTTCCGCCAGGCCTGGTCGGGCACGTTCGACGGCAACCCGCTGTATGTGCAGGCGGGCGCCAGCCTGGCCCGCGTGCTTGGCGCGTTCGGGCTGGCGGCGCTGTTCGGCATCCCGGCCGGGCTGGCGATGGGCCTCAACCGCTACGCCCGCGCGGCGCTCGACCCGATCATCGAGTTCTACCGGCCCTTGCCGCCCCTGGCCTACCTGCCGCTGATGGTGATCTGGTTCGGCATCGGCGAGACGGCGAAGGTGCTGCTGATCTTCCTCGCCTGCTTCGCTCCCGTGGCCCTGGCCACGCGCGCCGGCGTGCTGTCGGCGTCGCGCGACCAGGTCAACGCCGCCCTTTCGATGGGTGCCAGCCGCCTGCAGGTCGTGATGCACGTGGTGCTGCCGGCCGCCATGCCCGAGATCCTGGTCGGGCTGCGCATCGGCATGGGCGTGGGCTGGACGACGCTCGTTGCGGCCGAGATGGTGGCGGCGAACGCCGGGCTCGGGCAGATGGTGCTGAGCGCGTCGAACTTCCTGCGCACCGACGTGGTGATCATGGGCATCCTGGTGATCGGGGTGTTCGCCATCCTGTTCGAGGTGCTGATGCGCTGGCTGGAGCGGATGCTGGTGCCGTGGAAGGGAATGGGCTGACCATCACCTGACGACCCGGCCCAGCCGTGCCAGCCCCTCCTCGATCCGCTCCGTCCGGATCGAGGAGAAGCCGAGCCGGAAGCAGGCCCTGCCTTGCCCGGCGTCGTCGAAGAACACCTCTCCCGGTTCGATCAGGACGCCATGCGCCGTGGCCGCCTCCGCTGCCGTCCGCGCATCGAAGCCGGGTGGCCCCTCGACCCAGTAGCTCGCCGCCCCCGGGGCCCGCTGCCAGCGCGAGCCGGCCAGGTGCAGCGGCAGGAACCGGTCCATCATCGCCGCCCGCGCCGCCAGCGTCGCTGCCAGGCGCCGCAGATGGGCGCGGTAGTGCCCGGAGGAGATGAACATCGCCATCGCCCGTTGATTGTTGCTGGGCGGATGCCGCAGCATGATCCGCCGCAGCACCCGCAATTCGCGGATGATCGGCGCCGAGGCGACGACGTAACCGAGCCGCAGCCCGGGCGCCAAGGCTTTCGACAGGCTGCCGATATAGACGACGCGGCTTTCGGCATCACTCGCTTTCAGCGATGGCGGCACGGCTTCTTCGTGGAACAGGTCGGCGTCGTAATCGTCCTCGATCACCGTCAGGCCGTGCATCCGCGCCGCGGCCATGATGGCGCGCCGCCGTTCGGGCGGCATGGTGGCCGTTGTCGGGCAGTGATGCCCCGGCGTCAGCAGCATGACCTTGCACCCGGACAATCCCGGGTCCGGCACCGCGCCATGCCGGTCCGCCGCAAGCCTGTGCAGCCGGGCGCCGGCCAGACGTATCATGTGCCGCGCATCCGGATAGCCGGGCTCCTCGACCGCGACCCTGGTGCCGGGGCTGACGAGCAGGCGGATCGCCAGATAGAGCGCCTGTTGCGCGCCGATCGTGATCATCACCTCGTCCGGCGCCGACCAGATGCCCCGGCGCGGCAGCACGAGGGTACGCAGCTGGGTGACCAGCTCCGGGTCGTCCTCGTCGATCAGGTCACCGGCCCAGTCGTTCACGTTCGATGCGCTGGACGCGGCGGCGGCGCTCTCCCGCCAGGACTGGAGCGGGAACAGCCCGGGGTCGAACTGGCCGAACAGGAACGGGTAGGGGTAGCTCTGCCAGTCACGCGGCTTGCTGATGTGGTGCAACGCAGAGACCCGCACCGCGAGTTCGGGCGCCCAGGGCTGCGCCAGCGGGCCGGCCGGTGCGGCGCGGTGGCCGCCGGGTTCGGCCACGAACACGCCGCTGCGCTCGTGGGACGAGAGCGCTCCATCCTGGACCAGGTGCTCATAGGCGGCGCTGACGGTGTTGCGCGAGACGCCCAGCATCCCGGCCAGCCGCCGCGACGACGGCAGCCGGTGCCCGGCGGAGAGGTGCTGCTGCTCGATTGCCGCCGCCAGCACCTGCCGGATCTGGGTCTGCAATGCGGCGCCTGACCGGTTCAGGCCCCGGAACAATTGCAGCCACGCGATGTCGTCGTCGCTCGTTGGCAAGGCTCGGTTCCATCCACTCAGCGGGCCGCCTGGCCGGTCAGGCCATCTGCTCCGCGTAGTGACAGGCAACCAGCCGTCCGTCCACGTTGCGCAGCGCCGGCCGTTCGGCCCGGCAGTGGCCGGTGGCGTGGGGGCATCGGCTGGCGAAGGCGCAACCGGGGATGGGGTCCATGACCGAGGGCGGCTCGCCGCGCACGACGGTGGCGGACTTGCGGCGGGTGGGGTCCACGAAGGGCGTGGAGGCGAGCAGAAGCTGGGTGTAGGGGTGGCGCGGGCGGCCGAGCACGGCGTCGCGCGGGCCCTGCTCGGCGGGGCGGCCGGCGTACATCACCAGCACGTCCTGCGCCATGTGCCGGACGACGGAGATGTCGTGGCTGATGAAGAGATAGGCGATCCCCAGCTCGTCCTGCAGGTCGCGCATCAGGTTCAGCACCTGCGCCTGCACCGAGACATCGAGTGCGGAGACGGGTTCGTCGGCGGTGACGACGGCCGGGCGCAGCATCAGCGCCCGGGCGAGCGCCACGCGCTGGCGCTGGCCGCCGGAGAACTGGTGCGGGTAGCGGTCGAACGCCTCGGGGCGGAGGCCCACCCGGTCGAGCATCTGGCGGGCGTCGCGGACGCGGTCGGCGCGGCTGCCGCGGCGGTTGATGGTGAGCGGCTCGATCAGCGCCTCGCCCACGGTGCGGCGGGAATTGAGCGAGGCGTAGGGACTGGAGAGCATCAGGATCTGTGGGGTGTTCACGCCGCGGTGGCTTGAGCCGCCTTGTTTCCATTGTTCTTGGCTAACCCCGGATACCAGCGCTCGAATAGCGATCGGAGTGTGCCGTCGAGCGTCCGGGTTCGGGTTGCAGCAGCAGATGGGCGCCGCGCTTGGTCCACTGCATCTGCTGCCGCCTGGCGAAACGCTTGCTGATGACGGCGTTCACCGTGCTTTCGGCCAGGCATGAGGAGATGCGCTCACCGGAGCGATATCGCTCGCCATAGTTGATCAGGCTGCCAGCGTTGCTGGCTATGTAGACGGCGAACTCGTGTGCGGTGCGCTTGAACTTGCCCAGGTTCGGCTAGCTCACCTCCAATCCATCCACGTCCTCGAAGAACGCGATCTCCTCGCCGGCCCGATGCTGGTTGCCGTGCCACAGCAGCCACTTGATGCTGTCCACCGAGACAAGGAGGCGGGCACCCTCGGCCTCGTCGTGGTGCGCGACGCCGCGAGCATACTGGCTGAGCACGGTCAGGCGCATGGTGATGTGGAACCAGTCCAGCACATGCTCAGCCTCCGGGGTGACCAGTTCGGTCAGTGCGCGCACCTCCTCGCCGCCGTCCGTGAGAAAGGTGACGTCCTGGTTTGCCCGCAGGCCTTGGTTCTTCAGAACCTTGAACAGCCGACGCTTGGGTTTGCGATCCCCGCCGATAATCTCGGCCATGGTGTCGAGGTCCTCCAGCCCGTCCATCGACAGCATGGCGTTGCGTCTGGCCATGAAGCCGGCCGGCCCATCGCAGTCCTCCGGAGGACAAGCGCCACCCCCGCCAGTGCAAACAGGGTGAGCCTTGCCCATCTTCGGTGCCAGCCAGTTCTCGATGCGGATCTCGTGGCGCCAGGGGATGGTCAGGTCGTACTCGTAAGTGGAACGAGCGCCCTTGCGGAGCCGCAAGGCTGCCACCGTCACCTCAGGCGAGGACGCCGACAGCTCCGACGAACCGTAGCGGCCGCTACGCAGGCAGAATTGGTAGAGGTGAATGCCGGAACCTGTCAACGACTATGAGACGGCCGACATGTAAGATTAGGCTTGGTTGTTAGTCGATTTCTGGGGTGGGTTGATCCAGGTTGCGGTTGGCGGTGCGGGCGGTTCGGGCATTTTGCGGACGAAGCGTTCTGGATTTGCTTGGTAAGCCTGGTTGAGGGTGTGCTGTCGGGCGGCGTGGATGGCGTTGGCCTGTCCGTAGTGGACCTGATCGGGTGTCATAAGGCCGATGCCGGCGTGATGGTGATCCTGGTTATACCAGGTGAAGAAGCGGCGGCAGAAGGCTTTGGCGTCCTCGATGCAGCCGAAGCGCTGGGGGAACTCGGGCTGATATTTGAGTGTCTTGAAGTGAGCTTCGGAGAACGGGTTATCGTTGGAGGTGTGCGGTCTGCTATGTGACCTGGTGACGCCGAGGTCGGCGAGCATCAAGGCGGTGGCCTTGGCCTTCATCGGCCCGCCGCGGTCGGCGTGCAGCGTGAGCTGACCTGGCAAGACGGCGTGCTTGGCCAGAGTGTCGTCAAACAGAGCTTTGAACAGGGTGGCGCTTTCGGCGTCGGCGACACACCAGCCGACGACGCGGCGGCTGAAGATGTCGAGGATGACGTAGAGATAGAAGTAGGACCACTTGGCCGGTCCCATGAGCTTGGTGATATCCCACGACCAGACCTGGTTGGGTGCTTCGGCCAGCAGTTCGGGCCTCTGGTAGACGGGATGGCGTAGCTGGTTGCGGCGCTCGCGAACCGCGCCGTGTTCGGCCAGGATGCGATACATGGTGCGGATCGAACACTGGTAGGTGCCCTCGTCCAGCAGCGTGGCGTAGATCTCGGCTGGTGCGAGGTCGACAAAGCGTGGCTCGCTCAGGCGATCAAGCACATGCCGGCGTTCCTCAAGGCTCAGCGCGCGAGGCGAACGGGGCTTGGCGGGAGGGGAGCTTGCAGGCGGACGGGCCAGACGAACACGGCCGCGATACAGGCTGGCCCGCGACACACCCAAAGCATCGCAAATACCGGCGGTGAGTCCGAGCCTCATGGGCAAGGCCAGGGCCGCTTGCATCACGGCTTGTCGCCGCCGGCGCGCGTCGCCAGGGGCTGTTCCAGCAAGGCTGCCACTTTTTTTTGGATTTCGATGATGGCTTCGGCTTGCTCAAGCCGCTGACGGAGCCTGGCGTTCTCCTGGTTGGCTTTGGCCAATTCGGCATTGACCGGACTGGAAGCTGCACTGCTCGGCCCGCGCCGAAGTGGTTTGAGCGCGGCATAGGCGCCGGCATCGCGCTGTCGGCGCCAGTCAGTCAAGGCCGAGGAGTAAAGGCCTTCACGGCGCAGAATGGCGGCGATCCCGCCGGTGTCGGCTGCACGATCGGTTTCCATCAGGATCCGCAGTTTCGCGGCAGCCGAAAAGATCCGGCGCTTCGGTCGTGCCGATAGCTCCGGTGAGGCCGTGGCTGGGGCCGGCACGATCGTCGGCCGGTGACCTTCCTCAAGGCCCGCGTCAACCACGGTGTTCAGATGGGTATGAATGTTGGGCGTAACCACGATGCTGTTCTCCTGCGCCCAAGTCTAAACTTGCATAGGGTCAGTGTCTCATCATCATTGGCACAGAGGGTGCCTTCCCACCCCATCGCGACCTGGATGAAGCCGTGCAACTCGCGCAGAGTGCAGGTCCTTCGTACCAGCAAACGGCGCCATACCATTGGACCCCGAGCAGCCAGACCTTGACGTGCACAATCTCGTCCCCGTCAACGTCAGCCACTAACGGGGCAGTTTCAACGACCGGTCCGGCCGTATTCAGCGCTCGCGTCACCTCATCAGTTTAGGCTTGATTGCACCTCGCTGTCGCGGGCACCCCACACTTCCTGATGCTCTCCATCCTTAACGTAGATTGTCGACACTTGATAATAGATGTCAACACGAAGGGTAAGGGAGCGAGCATTGGATCGGCAGTCAAACGCAGGTCACCGCAGCCTGGTCGACGACGCCCAGCTGCTGCTGACCCGCGAAGCCTTGCAAGGCATGGCGAGCCGGCTCGCCGCCGAGCCCATGTCGCTGCACGATACTCGTGCCCTGCGGGCCTGCCTCAGCAACCATGGCAAGGCGAGGGAAGCGGATCTGCAGGGCGGACCGTTCCGGCAGGGAACGCCCGACAACGACTTCCACGTGCAGATCGTTCTTGGCAGCCGGAACCGCTGGATCCACGACGTGCTGTGCCGTGACCTCTATGGCGCGCTGCGTGTCCTGCGGCTGCAATCCTCGGCCTTCCGCCACCGGCACGAGACTGCCGTCGAGGAGCACCAAGCCATCCTCGTCGCCAGCGAGGCGCGTGATCCCGACGGGGCCGAACGGCTCATGCGACTGCACAACCGCAACACTCGGGCCAACCTGCTGCGATTGCTGTCCGCCGAGCTGAGGCCCTGACCAGCTTCGGTTCAGGTGGGCTCCGGCAGGGGTGACACGGGCCTGGGCCCCGAGCGGCGCGGGCGCTTCCGCACCTCGAATTGCGCGAGAGCTTGTCCGCGCCGGACCTTCGACGCCATGACATGCCGCCGCATGTGGAGCTCGGCCAGTTCAGGATCCCGGTCCTCGATGGCTTCCAGGATCCGACGGTGCTCCTCATAGGCACGCAACACGCGATCCGACGGCTCGTTCATGTGGCCGCGATACAATCGGAGAAGCGGATACAGCTCGCCGCACAGCAACTGGACCAGCATCGGGTTACGGCTGGCCTGCGCGATCTGGACATGGAAGTCGCGGTTGGCGGTCACTGGTTCTCCGCCTGCCGTCGTGTAGCCGGCGACCTCCTCGCGATGCCGGGCGACGGTAAGTCGCATCGCGGCCAGTTCCTCCGCGCTGGCGTGCATCGCCGCTTCACGTGCGGCGATGCCCTCGAGGCCCTCCCGGACGACGAAGAAGTCAGACAACCCCTGCAATGAGAGCTCGACCACTCGCGCACCCTGGTTCGCGGAGCGGGTAATTAGCCGCCGCTCCTGCAGCCGGTGCAGGGCCTCGCGCAGCGGGCCGCGGCTGACGCCATACCGCCGGGCCAGCTCGGGTTCGCTGATCTTGGAGCCCGGCGGCATGTCGCCTTTCAGGATCGCGTCGCTGATGGCGACGAACAGCTGTTCGGCAAGCGTGATGACCGGCCTGGTTTCCGTGTCATTGCCCAGAGCAGCCACCATGGTTCCGTTCAAAGGTGTCGACATATCTTCACATTTTTAGCCCAGATTCCTTGACTCGACCGCCTGTGATGTCGACATTATCATGCAGGGAGAAGACAATGCAAAAGACCACGACGTCGCCCGGCCGTCGGCTGCGGGCTCTGATCGAGGAACCGGGAATTCTGGTCTGTCCCGGTGTCTACGACGGGTTCAGCGTTCGGATGGTCGAACAGATGGGTTTCAAGACGGCAGCGATCTCCGGGGCTGGGGTGAGTGAATCCCATCTTGGCTGGGCCGATGTCGGGCTCATGGGATATGAGGAGAACGTCCGTGCATCGGCTGCCATCGCTGCCTGCACGTCCCTGCCTCTGCACGCGGATGGCGACACCGGATACGGCAATGCGGTCAATGTCTACTTCACTGTGCAGGGCTTCGAGCGCGCGGGTCTGGCCTGTCTGATGATTGAGGACCAGGTCTGGCCGAAGCGGTGCGGCCACATGGCCGGCAAGCAGGTCATCTCGGTGAACGAGGGGGTGGAAAAGATCACCGCAGCGGCCGAGGCGCGGCGTGACCCCGATTTCATGATCAAGGCGCGCACCGACGCCACCGCCATTCATGGGCTCGCCGAGGCGATCCGACGCCTGAACCTCTATGCCGAAGCCGGGGCCGACCTGCTGTTCGCCGATGCGCTGCTGTCGGCCGAGGACATCGCGACCGTGGCCCGCAACGTGTGCAAGCCGCTCTCGGTCAACATGGGCTTCGGCATCCGGCAGCGGCCGACCACGCCCTTGCTGTCGGCACGGCAGCTGGAGGACATGGGGGTTAAGGCGGTCTCCTATCCCCGGCTGCTGTCTGCTGCGGCGATCCAGGGCATGAAGAACGCCTTGGGCGTGCTGCAGCAATCGCTCGACGAGGAACGTGTGATCGACCGGCCGGACCTTCTCGTCCCGTTCGGCGAGTTGAATAGCCTGATGGGCCTCGACCACATCAAAGCTCTGGAGGCAAGGTTCGTTGGCAACGCGCCACGCAGCGAGGCCGCCGAATGAGCTTGGACACCTTCCAGTCCCGCCGCATCCTGGGCGGGGCGGGGCGGGGCGCCGCTTACTTCAGCCTACCCGACCTTGCCGCCCGCCTCGGCGTGGCGCTGGAGCGCCTGCCCTTTTCCCTGCGCGTCCTGCTTGAGAACCTGCTGCGGCACGAGGACGGCCAGGCCGTCACCACGGCTGACATCGAGGCGCTGGCCCACTGGCCGGCTCCGGCCGCGATTGACCGGGAAGTAGCCTTCTACCCGGCACGCGTCCTGATGCCGGATTCCAGCGGCATTCCGTTGTTGATCGACCTCGCCGCCATGCGCGACGCGATGGTGGCTGGCGGCCAGGATCCGCGCCGGGTCAACCCGCGAATCCCGACCGACCTCGTCATCGACCACTCGGTGCGCGCCGACTTCACCGGCTCACCCGAGGCGTTCACCAGGAACCTCAAGCTGGAGATGGAGCGCAACCGCGAGCGCTACGGCGTGGTCCGGTGGGCGATGGAGCAGTACGACAACCTGCGGGTGATCCCACCCAGCAACGGGATCGTGCACCAGCTCAATCTCGAATACCTGGCCAGCGTGGTCGCCGCCTCCGCCGATGGCCGGACGGTGTTTCCCGACAGCCTGGTCGGGATGGACAGTCACACCCCGATGATCAACGGCCTCGGCATCTTCGGCTGGGGCGTCGGCGGGATCGAGGCCGCCACCGCAATGCTGGGGCAGCCCGTGTCGATGCTGGTGCCACGGGTGGTAGGTTGTCGCATCGTCGGGCGCCGTCGTCCCGGTGTCGTGTGTACCGACATCGTGCTGACGCTGACCCAGGCCTTACGTCGGCATGGCGTGCTGGCGGCCGTGGTGGAATTCTGCGGTCCCGGCCTGGACACGCTGTCCGCGCCGGACCGTGCAACGATTGCCAACATGGCGGCAGAGTATGGCGCGACCATGGGCTTCTTCCCATGGGACATGGAAACCATCCGCTATCTCACGGCTACCGCCCGAGCGGCGGACCAGGTCGCGCTTGTGGAGGCCTACGCGAAGGCGCAGGGGCTCTGGCGCGATGGCACCTCGGAACCGCACTTCGAGGACATGATCGAGTTCGACCTCGGCGCAGTGGAGCCTTGTCTCGCAGGACCGACCCGGCCGGAGGACCGCGTGCCGGTCGCCGGTGTTCCCCGCAGCTTCCGGGCCGCCTATGGCCGGCAGCATACGGGCATACCGGAAGTGAGCAGCGGCACGCGCCCGCTGCAGGACGGCGACATCGCGATCGCCGCTATCTCGTCCTGCACCAACACCAGCAATCCGTTCCAGGTCGTGGCCGCCGGCTTGCTGGCGCGCAACGCGCTTGCCCGCGGATTGCGGGCGAAGCCCTGGGTCAAGACGTCGCTTTCGCCGGGTTCGCGGGTGGTGACCGGGATGCTCGCTCAGGCCGGACTGCAGGACGCGCTTGACGCCATCGGCTTCGCCACAGTGGGATATGGCTGCATGACCTGCGGCGGCGGGGCCGGCCCGCTGCCGCCTGCGGTCACCGACCAGGTTTCGGCCGGGGACCTGGTCGTGCTCGGCGTCATCTCCACCAATCGCAATTTCGAGGGCCGATTGCATCCCGCCATCCGCGGGACCTATCTCGCTTCGCCGCCCATGGTCGTCGCCTATGCGCTCGCCGGATCCGTGCTGCAGGACGTCGAGCACGGGCCCCTGGGCTACGACCCGGCAGGGCAGCCTGTCCACTTGGCGGAGCTGTGGCCGAGCGATGCCGAGGTCCAGGCGGTCATGGATGCGGCCCTGACGCCGGACCTGTTCGCAGTGGCCTATGGGAGCCTGGCGGATGGAGGCCCCGAGTGGGCGGCACTGCAGCCCGGCCGGGACCCGACTTTCGCCTGGGATCCTGCGAGCCTCTACCTGAAGCGTCCCCCCTTCCTGGACGACGCAACTCCGCCGACCGGCGACATCCTGGGCGCCCGGCCCCTGCTGATCCTCGGCGACAACGTGACGACCGACCACATCTCTCCGGGTGGCGCGATCCCGGCCGATGCGCCGGCAGGTCGCTACCTAATTGCCCATGGCGTAGAGCCGAACCAGTTCAGCACCTACGTGGCTCGGCGTGCGAACCACGAAGTCATGATCCGGGGCACCTTTGCCAACATCAGGCTTCGGAACGCAATGGCCCCTGGGACCGAGGGCGGCTTCACCCGCTTCATGCCCGGGGACGAGGAAACGACCGTGCACGAGGCAGCCGAGCGCTACCGGCGCGACGGCGTGCCCCTGATCGTCATCGCCGGGGCGAACTACGGCTGCGGGTCGTCCCGGGACTGGGCGGCAAAAGGAACGCGCCTGCTCGGCATCCGCGCCGTGGTTGCGGAAAGCTTCGAGCGGATCCATCGAAGCAACCTGGTGGGCATGGGCGTTCTGCCGCTGCAGTTCGCCGATGGCATCCGCGCCTCCAGCCTTGGCCTGGATGGCACCGAGATGTTCGACGTGCTGGGATTGGCCCGCATCCGGCCCGGTGCATCCCTCATCCTGCGCATCCATCGCGCCGGGCGCGCGCCGCAGGACATCGCGCTGACCTGTCGCGTGGACACCAGCGTGGAGCTGGAGTGGCTGCGTCACGGCGGCATCCTTCCCAATGCGTTGCGGGAGCTGATGACCGAAGCCGCGCTCACCTGAACAATCAATCCGGCGAAAAACGGAGGAGGACGATCTTGAACCTTACACGACGGCTGACGATCGCGGGCTGTACGGCCGCCGCAGGGTTCGCCGCATTGCCGGCCCGGGCCGAGGCGAAGGAATTACGGATTTCGCACGGCTACAGCACCGGTTATCTCCCTCTCATGGTCATGCGCGACCAGAAACTGATTGAGAAGCATGCGTCCCGGCTGGGCGTGGGTGTCCCGGAGGTTAGCTGGCAGATCACGGATGGCGGCAATAACATCAACGATGCCATGCTGGCCGGCTCCCTAGATATCGCCGCGACTGGCATACCGGGCTACTTGGTGCTGCGAGACCGTACGCTCGGCCGAAAGCAGGAGTTGATCGGCATCAGTTCGCTCAGCTTCGGTGCGCTCTGGCTCAACACTATCAACCCGCGCCTGCGGTCGCTCGCTGATTACGGGCCGGGAGACCGCATAGCGGTGCCGGGGATCAAGACCTCGTTCGCCGCCGTGGTGCTACAGACGGCAGTCGCCAAGCAGTTCGGCATCGAGAATTACGCCAAGCTGGATCCGCTGACGGTGGGGATGCCCCACCCGGATGCCTACGCCGCAATGATGTCGGGCAAAACCGAAATCACGTCGCACCTGGCATCGCCGCCCTTCTCCTACCAGGAGGTCAAAAGCCCGGCGGTGTTCCGTGTCCTCGATACCGCCGACGCGGTAGGACGGCTGAGCATTCTCATGGTCATGACCCAGCGTTACTTCGCGGCGGCAAACCCCGGCCTCATGCAAGCCTTCGTGGCAGCCCAGGACGAGGCCAACGCATTCATCGCTGCCGACCCCGAAGCCGCCGCGGCAGCTTACGGCCGGGTGTCGAGGCTGAACGTGGCCCATGACCAGATAATGGAGGTGCTGAAGGGCGGCGAAGAAGGTTTCAGCGTCACTCCAAACGGCAGCCTGACCTACGCAACGTTCTTGGCTCAAGGAGGCATCGTGAAGAACAAGGTGGGGTCCTGGCAGGATCTGTTTCTACCAGCTCTCCACGACCGCATTGGAAGTTGACGAAGGGTCAGTGGGGCTGGATCTGACCTCCATTGGATCCGGAATTGGGGTTCGTCGTGCTGCAGCCGTCGGGCGCGTCTCGATGGATGTGACTGACGCTTTGCCACCATACGGCGGAAGAGAAAATGATGAAGCGACGCAGCTTTCTGCAGTCCGGACCAGCCGGCACGGCTAGCCTTGCCTTGCCGCACGTCGCATAGGGGACCGACCGCCGCACTCTCCGCTTCGTGCTCTATGCCGACCTCTCGCTGCTGGACCCTGTTGTCAACACCGCGACGCCCACGCGGAACCATGCGTTCCTTGTATTTGACACGCTCTATGGCCTTGATGGATGCCTACCAAGCTCAGCCGCAGATGCTGGATGGGCACCGGGGTGGAAGACCGCGGCAAGCGTTGGACACTCACGCTGCGAGCCTCGTTGTGGTTCCACGTTGTCGCGAGCATCCGCCGGTGGGCGGCGCGGGACGGCTTCGGACAGGCGCTGCTCGCGGCCACCGTTACCCGTTCGGCCCCGGACGACCGCACGATCGTGTTTCGGCTCAATCGGCCCTTCGCGCTACTGCCTGATGCCCTCGGCTAGCTCTCCCCGAACATCTGCGCGATCATGCCGGAACGTCTTGCCCGCACGGAGCCAGCCAAGCCAGTGACCGGGATGGCCGGCAGCGGCCCGTTCCGCTTCGTGGCGAGCGAACGGATTGCTGGAGCGCGGGCGGTCTATAAGCGTTTCGATCGCTACGTGCCCCGCATGGACGGCAAACCATCGATCAGTGCCGGGCCGAAGGTCGCCAGGGTGAACCGGATCGAGTGGCTGACAATGCCGGATGCGGCGACAGCCGCCGCCGCGCTGCAACGCGGTGAGGTCGACTGGCTCGAGGCCCCCAGTCCCGACCTGACGCCCCTGCTCCGCGCGACCACGGGATTGCGGGTGGAGGTGAGGGACAAGGCAGGGGTCAAGCCCATTTTTCGCTTCAACTGCATCCAGCCACCCTTTGACAACCGGGCGGTGCGGCGCACGGTGCTGCGTGCCGCTGACCAAATGCAGTTCATGCAGTCCTACTCGGCGGACATGACGATGTGGCAGGCCAGGGTCGGCGTGTTCTGCCCTGGGACGCCCATGGCCTCGGACGCCGGCATGGCGGACCTGTTCGGCCCGACGAACCTGGACAGGGCGCGTCGGCCTGGAGCCGCAAGGTCGTCGGCTGGTCCATGGCAAACCACCTGCGCGCCGAACTGCTACTGGATGCGCTGGAGATGGCTGTCAGCCAGAGGCGGCCGAACAAGTGGTCCACCACTCGGACCAGGCGTCCCAATATACGTCTCTGGCGTTCGGCAGGCGCTGCACCGAGGCGGGCGTGCGACCCTCGATGGGCTCGGTCGGTGACGCATATGACAACGCCATGGCCGAGAGTTTCTTCTCCACCCTGGAGGCCGAACTGCTCAGCCGCCGCCGGTTCATGTCGCAGGCAGAGGCACGCATGGCCTGCTTCAGCTACGTCGAAGGGTGGTACAACCCCGTCCGCCTACATTCCAGCCTGGGCTATCGCTCGCCCATGGCCTACGAAGCCGACAGGCAGGTCGCCACGACCAAGACATAGCGCCCAAGTCCACAACCCGTCCACAAGAACGGGTCAATCCCACCCAATCCCAATCGTCGGCCACCACCTTATATACCTAGCACCGAAGGACGCCCACCATGCGCAATTATGTTCTTGTCCACGGAGGGTTCCACGGCGGATGGTGTTGGACGCGGGTTGCTGAATGTCTGCGCGCTGCTGGCCACCGGGTGCATACGCCCACGCTCACGGGACTGGGTGAGCGGGCGCACCTGCTCAGCCCCACGGTCGGCCTCTCCACCCACATCCAGGACGTACTTGGGGTGATCCGATGGGAGCGGCTCGACGACGTCGTCCTGTGCGGCCACAGCTACGGCGGGATGGTGGTGACGGGCGTGGCGGACGCCGAGCCGGCACGGATCGGGAGTCTGGTCTATGCCGATGCATTCGTGCCCGAAAGCGGTCAGTCGCTGTTGGACCTGCTAGGGCCCGACCGGAGTGCGGCCATGGTGGCAAACGCCGTGGAGCACGGGGACGGTTGGCGAGTGAGACCCCCATCAGCAAGTGGCTACGACATCGCCGACGCGGCCGACCGCGCGTGGGTCGAAGGCCTGCTCACGCCGCATCCGCTACGTAGCTGCACGGAACCGCTTGAGCTGATACGGCCTGCTCCGAAACGGCGCGTGTTCATCTGCGCGACCGGATACCACAGAAGCGACTTTCGGGAGTTCGCTGCGAGGGTGAGGCCCACACCGCAGTGGGTGGTGCATGACGTCGCCTGCGGGCACGATCTCATGGTCGACGCCCCGGACAGGGTGGCAGAGATCCTCCTGGCAGAGGCAGGTTGACGCGTCACAGAGTCGCACTCCGCGCCGCCTTGCATTGTCGGCCGGGACGCAATGCGGGCTGGACACACGGCCCTGCTACGGCTTTGCGAACGGACACTCCCCCTCGGAAAGAGGGTAGGCCGCGTCCTCGGCGCTGACGATGCCGATCTGCCTGTACAGGTCCCACTCACCGCTACTCTCGACGGGCTTCTTCACCTCGAACAGGCGCATCTCGCGCATCAGGTACCCGTCCGAGCGGATCGTCCCGTTTGTCGTCATGAAGTCGTGCACCGGCGTTGCCCGCATCTTTGCCATGACGGTGGGTCCGTCGGTCGTGCCCGTGGCCTTCACTGCCGCGAGATAGTGCGAGACAGCGCAGTAGTTCGCGGCCTGCAGCATCGTCGGCATCCGGTTCACCTGGGCGAAGAAGCGCTTCGACCAGGCGCGTGTCCCGTCGTTCATGTCCCAGTAGAACGATGCCGGCACGCGCAGGCCCTGCGCGGCCTCCAATCCGAGAGCATGGATGTCCGTCACGAAGGCGGCGGTGGCCACCAGGGTCTGGCGGCCGTCTCGGCCCAGGCCGAACTCTCTCGCCTGGCGTGCCACGTTCTGCATGTCCTGCCCCCCGCTCGCCATCGCAACGACCTTGGCACCCGACGAGGTGGCCTGCAGGATGAAGCTGGCATAGTCCGTCGTCCCGACGGGATGGCGGGCCGAACCCACGACCTTGCCCCCTCCTGCGAGGATGAAGCGCTTGGCCCCGTCTTCCAGCGCGATGCCGCCCACGTAATCGGCCGTGATGAAGAACCAGGTGTCGCCCCCGGAAGCCAGCACGGGAGCGACGATCGCCCTCGCCGTCGCGTACGAGCTGTACGTCCACTGCACGCTGGTCGGCGAGCACTGCTTGCCGATGAGCGCCGTTCCGCCCGCACCCGTCACGAGCGTGACCTTCTGGCGCTCCAGCCCCGCCTGCTGCGCAGCCAAGGCAGTGGCGGTGTTCGGAAGGTCCACGATCACCTCGACGCTGTCCGCGTCGAACCAACGGCGGGCTACGGTGGAGGCAATGTCGGCCTTGTTCTGGTGGTCCGCGGAGAGGATCTCGATCGGACGCCCCAGGACGGTTCCGCCGAAGTCCTGTACCGCCATCCGGACCGCGACCACGCCGCCCCTACCTCCGCTGTCGGCGTAGAAGCTGGACTGGTCGTTCAGGACGCCGATCCGCAGCGGCCGGCCTTGCGCACGTGCTGCGGGACCGCCGAGCGTCGCGACGAGGGGCGCGACCAGCGCCGTGCGCCTGGTGATCATATGCGGCATCTGTCCTGCTCCATTTGGCTTGCGGGTTGTATCGGTCATCATTTGGCGGGGCGCACCGCCGTCGAGAGCCAGTCCTCGACGATCTCCGCGATGGCGTCGCTGTTCTTCTCGACCATCATCATGTGCCCGTTCCCGTGGAGACCTCGGTCTTCCAAGCGGATGAAGTCGTGCTGCACCCCTGCCTGAGCCAGATAGGAGGAGGTACAGTGGTCATAGGCCGCGTGATAGCTTGCCTCGCACACCACGATAACGATGGGGATGCCCGCAAGGCGCGTCAGCCGCGCGGGCGGCTCGGCTTGAAGCCAGCACCGAACGAAGTCGGGCCGGTCCGGAGCGCCCTGCCGCTCGAAGCGCAGCGGCCGGTCGGGTGCGACCGGCGGATCATACGTGAGCGGCACCATGGTAAGCCCATACGGCTTCTCCACGGGGTGGTCCTGGTACCACTCGGGAGGTGGGAGGCCGTCCACCACGTTGCGCACCGGAGGGCCGTTGGGCTCCATGGCGACGATGCCCTTGACCAGGTCGGGGCGGGCATCCGCGACCGGCCAACCGAACGCCCCGGACTGCGAGTGGGTCAGCAGGACCGAAGGCCCGATCCTGTCTAGCAGGGCCACGAGGGCGTCGCGGTTCAACTCCTGCTGCTTCGGGAAGTCTGAGAGGGAAGGGTACTGCGTCGCATAGAACTGCAGGAACACCGGGTCCGGGGGCCGCCCGGTTCCCGGGAACTGCGTGTGCAGCCCGGCTTGCGGCCAGAGTTTGTATTGGCCGGATGCCGTGAACCGTTTCTCGAAGAACTCGTGACCCGAATAGCTGGCTGGATCGGTTGGGCCATGTGCGTCGGCCCAGTTGGGCGAGCGGCCACGCGCGACTTGATCGACGACGTACACGGCCCAACCACGGCGCGCGAAGTACTGCGCCCACCCTTCACGGCCGTCAGGCGTACCCGTGAAGTTGGTGCCCGTCTGGTAGCCGCCATGGACCATGATGAGCGGATAGGGATGCCGCCGCTCCTCGGGGATCATGTACTCGACGTACATCTGGCCGATCAGCGGGCTCCCCTTGATGGACGGCTCCATCCAGCCGCCCACGTAGAAGAAGCCAGAAGTTTCCAGCCTGAGCGGCGGTATCGATACGCTCGTCATGGTTTCGTCCTCTGATCGGGCGGTGCGCCGTCCTCGACCGGACGCGCCCGGGTCCAATTGATTGGCAGGGTGGTGAACGGGTTGCAGGCTATCCCTTGCAGGGCGCCGGGTCCTCGGGCCGGTACGCCTCCGCGGCGGGCAGGCGTGAGACCTCCTCGTAAAGGTCCCAGCGAGCCTTCGACGCCTCGGGCACTTTGACCCGGTAGAGGCTCACGTCGAACAGCACCCGCCCGTCACGCCGGATGCTGCCGGGGCGGCCCAGGAAATCGACGGGCAAGCGGCGCATCGCCTCCCCCACCGCCGTGGCGTCGGTCGTGCCTGCCGCCTCGACCGCGCGCAGGAAATGCCGGACAGAGGCGTACACCGCCGCTTGCTCCTTCGTCGGCACGCGCAGGTCGGTGCCGCCCATCGCCTCCCCGAACCGGCGGGCGAAGGCGCGCGCCGGGTCGGACTGGTCCCAGTAGAAGCCGGAGAGAAGCAGCGCGCCCTGGGCCTGCTGCTGTCCAACTGCATCAATGTCGGTGATGAACGTCAGAAAGGTCGCAATGCGCTGGGTGCGCGTCAGCCCGAACTCTGCCGCCTGCTTCAATGCGTTGACCGTGTCCGTGCCTACGCTGCCGAGGGCCACGACCTTTGCCCCGCTGCCCTGCGCGGCCAACAGGAACGAAGAGAAGTCGGCGGTGCCCAGGGGATGGGAACCATGCCCAGCACCCGTCCACCATCCGCGCGCACGGCGTCCGACGCTTCCGCCGCCAGCGAGTTGCCGAAGGCGACGTCGGCGACCACGAAGAACCAGGTGTCCAGCCCTTGAGCCAGCAGCGCCCGCACCAGCCCCCGCGACAGGGTCCAGGTGTCGTCCGACCACAGCGTGTTGTAGGGCGAGCACCACCGGCCCGCGAAATCTGCGGACGCTGCCCCGGACACCATTGTCGTCCGGTGCCGCAGCCGTCCGGCTTCCACCACGGCCAGCGCCGCGGCGGTCAGGTTCAGGTCGGCGATGGCCACGACGTCTTCCTGGTCGAACCAGCGCAGCGCAATCGTGCGCGCGATGTCGGGGCTGTCCTGGTGGTCGGCGGATACGATCTCGACCGGGCGGCCCAGCACCCGCCCACCGGCGTCCGAGACCGCGAGTCGTGCGGCGGCGACCGAGCCAGGACCGCCGATGCTGGATGCGATGCCGGACATGCCGCCCAACACCCCGATCCGCACCGGCTGTCCCTGCGCTAGCGCCGGCCGCACGCCACCGGACACCAGCATCCCGGCAAATATGGTGACCAGCAGGCGACATAGGTTTCCAAGGAGCCGTTCTGGCAGCACCACAGTTCCTCCCATTCCCGCTTTGCAGGTGGACAGCTCGTTTCAGTCACCTTAGGCAGTGTTGACATCATGGCACAAGTGTTAACACCATGATTCCCTAGACGCGGACGAGTGAGCTCGAGCAGCCCGCCCCGCGATAGAGCGCCCAGGGCAAGGAGCGCCGGCTAGGGAGGTGACAGTGAGCCAACGCTATAAGCTGCTCGGGCTGATTTGGCTTCTGATGTTCGTCAACTACTTGGATCGGGTGAACATCTCGGTGGCCGCGCCATCAATGATGAAGTCGCTCTCTATCGATCCCGGCACGTTCGGACTGGTGCTGTCCGCCTTCACCATCGGCTACGCACTGATCCAGATCCCCGGAGGTGCGCTGGCGGACCGGTTCGGGGCCAGGCTGTTGCTGGTGGCCGCGCCCTTGCTGTGGTCCGTGTTCACCGGGCTGACCGGCCTCGTCGAGACCGCGACCGCGCTGATCGCCATCCGCCTGTGCTTCGGGATGGCGGAAGGCTTGTCGAACAGCGCGATATACAAGTCGGTCGGCGACAACTTCGCTCCGCGCGAGCGTGCGTCAGCGAACAGCATCTGGATCACCGCCCTGGCCGCAGGGCCGGCCTCCGTGGCGCCGTTGGCAGCCTGGGCGCTCCGCTCCGTCGGTTGGGAGCAGATGTTCCTCTGGTTCTCGCTTCCCGGGTTCGTCCTGGCAGCCGTGCTCTGGTTCGCCATCCCCCGCGAAGAGGCCGCTCGAGCCAGGCTGGCGGACACCGCCACGCGCTCGCCGGGTTGGCGTTGGCTGCTCCGGCGGCCCAGCAGTTGGCTGATCTTTTTCGCCTACCTCGCGTTCAACGTCGGCTACTGGGGTTACCTCGGCTGGATGCCGAGCTACTTGTCGCTGCAGCGCCACCTGGACATCAAGGCGCTCGGCGTCGCCGCCTCGGTGCCCTACGTGTTCGGCTTTGCCGGCATCCTCCTGTTCGGCTGGCTCGGCAGCACGGTGCTATACCGCGTGCGCCCGCTCTTGATCGCAGCCGGTTACCTTTGCGCGGCAGTCAGCCTCTACGTCGCCTACACGGCGGACACGATCGAGGTCAGCCTGGCCGGGCTGTGCGGGACGGCGTTCTTCATGTACGGCGGGTTCGGCCCCTATGTCTCCCTGGTGCAGGAGCTTGCGCCGGAGCGCGAGCGCGGTGCCTTCGCCGGCTTCGTGAACACCGGCGGCCAGCTCGGGGGCGTCCTGGCCCCGGCCGTGATCGGATGGCTGGTCCATGCCACTGGCTCGTTCAACGCCGGCTTCGGCCTTATGGTCGGCGCCCTGGCCGTTTCTGCAGGTTGCTACCTCGGCCTGGCCTACGCGCTCGGGCGCACGGCACCACAACTCGTGGTCGCCGCCGGACCACTGCCGGGAGAAGAAGTGCCATGACGTACCTTCTAGGCCACAACATCGATCCGCGCCCGGCAGGAGAGCGCTTCCGCACACTGCTTGAGCAAGGCGGCATCCTGCGCGTCCCCGGCACCCATAACGGGCTTGCCGCGCAACAAGCACGCGCGGCCGGGTTCGAGGCCTGTTACCTGTCGGGCGCCGCGATGACGGCGAGCATGGGGTTGCCCGACCTGGGCGTGATCACCGTCGACGAAGTCGCGTTCTTCATACGGCAGGTGAGCCGCGCCTCAGGGCTGCCTGTCGTCGTGGACGGCGACACGGGCTACGGCGAGGCGCTGAACGTCATGCACATGGTGCGCACCTTCGAGGACGCGGGCGCGGCGGCGGTCCATATCGAGGACCAGTTGCTGCCCAAGAAGTGCGGGCACCTGAACGACAAGAAGCTGGCCAGTGTCGACGACATGGCGGCGAAGGTGGCAGCGGCGCGGAAGGCACGGCGGCATCTGCAGATCATTGCCCGTACGGACGCCGCCGCCAGCGAGGGGCTCGACGGCGCCGTAGCGCGCGCCCGCCGCTATGTCGAAGCAGGCGCCGATATCATCTTCCCGGAGGCACTGCACACCGCCGAGGCGTTCCGGACCTTCGCCGACCGCGTGCCGGGCGTGCCGCTGCTGGCAAACATGACGGAGTTCGGGCGGACGCCGTTCTTCACGGCCTCCGAGTTCAAGGCGATGGGCTATCAGATCGTCATCTGGCCGGTGACCAGCTTGCGTGTCAGCGCCAAGGCGACCGCCAAGCTCTACGCAGCCCTGCAACGGGACGGCGGCGCCCAGAACTGCGTCGACGCGATGCTCACGCGGGCCGAGCTGTATGGGACGATCGATTACGCCGGCTACGAGGCGCTGGACCACAGCATCGTCACGACGGTGGTGCCGCAGGGTATGCCGCAAGCCCGTGCCGCGGAGTAGGTCAGCGGGCGGCCGCGCGGCTCAGCAGGTTTTCCCGCGCCAATGCGATGTGGCGCCGCATCAGCCGCTCGGCCGCGTCCGGATCGCGGTTCTCGATCGCTTGCAGGATGGCCAGGTGCTCCTCCGTCGCCTGCTCCGCCCTGCTGCCGATCGCGACGGAGCGCAGGCGGAATACGCGCAGCACGGAGTAGAGGTCCCGGCACAGCAACTCGTGGAGCCAGCGGTTGTGGCTTCCCTGCACGATCTGGACGTGGAAGTCGTTGTCCAGCGTGCCCCGGCGGAACACGCCGCCCAATCCTTCCGCCTCGATGGTGTGGTCGTAGTTCGAAAGGCAGGCACGCAGCCGCCGGGTCTCCCGCAGCGACATGGCTTCAGCCGCATGCCGACTGGCCATCCCTTCCAACGCCTCGCGCACGGCGAGCAACTGCTCCAGGTCTTCCAGCGACGGGTTGATGACCCTCACCCCGGTATTGGGCGTCCGCTCCAGCAAGCGGCGGCCTTCCAGCATCCGCACCGCTTCGCGCAGGACGCCGCGGCTGATCCCGAAGCGCACCGACAGCGGCTGCTCGGAAACCCGCTCGCCGGGGCCGATCTCGCCAGACAGGATCGCCTGCTCGAGCAGCGCGACGGCGCCGTCCACCAGCGCCCGATCCGGGCTTCTGTCTGCCACCATCCGCTCGTGTGCCCTCCTGTCGATGTCAACGATCCTAACGAGCTGCCGACACTTCCTCTAGAAGGCTGTAGCGCAAGCCTCACCACGATAGCGATAGATCCTGGGTAGGACGAGGGAGCCACCGTCGTCGCCACGGCGCCGCGCGATGGGGCGATCTGGGCCTTTCCCGACTCGTTGGTCGGCACGGACAGCCATACCCCGATGGTCAACGGCCTGGGCGTGTTCGGCTGGGGCGTCGGCGGCATCGAGGCGACCACGGCGCTCCTAGGAGAGCCAGTCGGGCTGCTGCCGCCGCGCGTGGTCGGTTGCCGTCTGACCGGCGCGCCACCACCGGGCGTGCTCGCGGCAGATGTCGCACTGAGCTTGACGGAACGGCTGCGCCCGGCCGGGCTGCTCGGGGCGGTGGTGGAGTTCTTCGGCCCAGGCGTGGACGCCTTGCCTGTGTCCGACCGCGCGACGGTCGCGGACATGGCGCCGGAATACGGCGCCACGATGGGCTACTTTCCCATCGACAGTCGCACGCTGGAGTTCCTGCGCCTGACCGGCCGCCCCACCGCGCGCGTGGCGCTGGTAGAGGCCTACGCCAAGCACCAAGGCCTGTTCCGCTCCGCAGCTGACGCGCCCCGCTGTGACGCGGTCGTTGAATATGACCTGTCCGCAACGGAGCCAGTCATGGCCGGGCCGACCCGGCCGGAAGCGCGCGTGCCCCTCAGGAGTGTGCCGGACAGCTTCCGTACCGCCTTTCCTGCCGCCGCCGCAGCCGCGACCGCGGCGGACACTGGGCGGCCCGAGACCGGCGACGTGGTGATCGCGTCCATCACCTCCTGCACCAACACGTCCAACCCGCGGCAGATGCTTGCCGCCGGGCTGCTGGCCCGAAACGCGGTCGCCCGCGGCCTGCGCGCCCGGCCCGCAGTCAAGACGTCGCTGTCGCCGGGCTCGCGCGCCATCACGGCCATGCTTGAGCGTGCCGGGCTGATGGAGCCGTTGTCGCGCCTCGGCTTCGACGTGGCCGGCTACGGATGCATGAGTTGCGGCAGCATGGCGGGCCCGCTGCCACAGGCGGTCACGGACGCGGTCGCGGAGCGGGACTTGGCCGTTTGCGGAGTATTGTCCAGCAACCGCAACTTTGAAGGCAGGCTGCATCCGTCGGTTCGCGGCACCTATCTCGGGTCGCCGCCGCTCGTGGTCGCGATGGCCATCGCCGGCTCCGTGCTGGTCGACCTCCAGCACGAACCGCTGGGCAGGGACGCCGACGAGCATCCCGTGCCGCTGCGCGACATCTGGCCGGACGAGGCGGAGCTGGATGCGCTAACCGCCGCCACTGTCACGCCGGACCTGTTCGTCGACCGGTACGCCGCGCCGGCAGACGGTGGTCCGGGCTGGCAGGCGCTGCCGTTGGGAACGGACCCGGCCTTCGCTTGGAACGAGGCGAGCACATACCTCAAGCGCCCGCCCTTCCTCGACGCCCTTGCGGCCGACCCCGCACCGGTGTGCGACCTCACGGGCGGGCGTATCCTGCTTCTGCTCGGCGACGACGTGACCACCGACCACATCTCCCCTGGCAGCCCGGTGCCGCCGACCAGCGCGGCCGGGCGGTACCTGCTGTCCCAAGGCGTCGGCCGCAGCGAGCTGGACAACTACATCGGCCGCCGGGCCAACCACGAGGTCATGGTGCGCGGCACGTTCGCCAACCCGCGTTTGCAGAACGACCTGCTGCCTGGCCGGCCTGGCGGGCTGACCCGGTACATGCCGACCGGTGCGGAGATGAGCGTGTTCGACGCCGTGATGGCCTATGGCACGCCGGGCATCCCGATCGTCGTGATCGCCGGGCGCAACTACGGCTGCGGTTCGCCCCGTGACTGGGCAGCCAAGGGAACGGCCCTGCTCGGCGTCCGGGCGGTCGTCGCTGAGAGCTTCGAGCGCATCCACCGCTCCAACCTGGTGGGTGGTGGACTACAACCGCCAGAGCCTGGACGCCGTGGTACGCGAGGGCCTGTGGGCCAATTTCGAGGCGATGTTCCGCAACTTCGGTTGGCACGTCATCGGCGCGTTCATCGACGAGAGCGAGGCCGACGTGCTGGCCCATATGAACTTCCCCGCATCGCACCGGGCCAAGCTGCATTCCACCAATCCGCTGGAGCGGCTGAACAAGGAGGTGAAGCGCCGGGCCGACGTGGTCGGCATTTTCCCCAACGAGGGTGCCATCATCCGGCTGATCGGTGCGGTGCTGCTGGAAGCCAACGACGAGTGGCAGCTCCAGCACCGCTACATGCAGACCGAGGTCATGGCCGAACTCACACCGCCGCTGATCGATGCCATCCCACCACAGATTTCCACCGTGGCCGCTTGATCCCTGGCCACCTCAACTACACCGCAAATTCCACCACGTTGACGGACGTGACCCGCTCCCGTGCCAGGTCGAGCAGCCCGGCTTCCATGAGCAGGTGGTGGACGGGCACTGCACGGGCGCCGCTCTGCGTCTTTGGACTCCACTCCGGCAGGGGTGCGCCCTGGGCCTCAACGAGAAGGAGTGGAACCCCGTCCTGCTCCTCCACATCGGCCACAGGACGCAGACGGCATGCTTCTTCCACCCGCATGCCGGCCCACATGGCGATTGAGACCAGCCACCAGTCCCGAGCACGGGCGGCTGCGACCTTCTGCATGTAGGGCGACTGCAGCAGGCTCAGCAGGTCATCGTCGGACCACTTATTCCGGTCATCCGGCGATGACTGCGCGCCGGAGAATGAGAAGCCTGCGAACGGGTTGGCGTTCACCTCCCCGCGCTCCAAGAGCCACTTCCATGCCTGCTGCATGCTGGAGAAGTGTCTCTTGCACGTCTTCATGGCCATGCGCTCGATGACCTGGCCCGCCTCCTGCTTTGCATCGGCGGCGTCGACGGCCTCCATCAGGGTTCGTCGCACGCTCGACTTGCCATGGCTGCTGGGCAGCTTCAGCAGCAGGTCTTTGAACTTCGCGGCCTCCTTCCGGCCTACCTGGGCCACAGGGATTGGCCCCATAGCCTCTTCCCACAGCCGCATGGTCAGGCGGGCCTGGTATGCCGTATTGGCTGTGACGCCCTCCTCGGTGCGCGTGCTCCGCTGCTTCTCGGACAGGTAGTCTTCGATGTAGTGCGAGAGCGCCGGCTGGATCGCCTCCGGCTCCATGACCTGGCGATCCAGTCCCTTGAGCAGGCGGAGATGCTCGCGCTCGCGGCGGTTAATGCGCGCCAGGCCGACACCCTGGGACAGCGCATCGACCCCTGCATGCCCCACGGAGGGCGGCGCACGGTCCTTGCCTTCAAGCATTCCTAGCCAGGACTGGAGGTGCAGCAGCACCCGTGCCTGGTCGTCCCGGGGCAGGGCCAGGATGTCTGCCTGCCCGTGTTCCAGGATGCGCAGCACGTCCGACTCGTCCCGGCAGCGGCGCGTCGCGCGATGGTGTCGAGTGGACCTCCTTCCCATGGAATTGCCTTGGCCATGTGGCGCAGAAGGATACGCGCCTGGTCTGCTTCTAATGACCCGTCCATGACCTTCCTGAACACCTCCTCCGTGCGGTCCCACATGGCGCGTCCACGGACGGACGCCACGCGGGCATCCGTGGGTAGACAGGGCCACGGTGACCTCCCGCTGGTCAAGCAGGGAGGCGATGCTGGGCGGGACGCGCCGTCGGAAGTGCCAAGTGTTGCCGCGTCGCTGAACGCATGAAGTCCGCTGCATGCCGCCCGCCTGTGTAGCAGGGTTGTGGAGCAGCGCTGTGGACCTTTGATACACAGCGCTGGACTACATGCAGCGATTCCAATGACTTACTTAGGGATTGGCTGGGGGACCTGGATTCGAACCAAGGCTTTCCGAGTCAGAGTCGGAAGTTCTACCGCTAAACTATCCCCCACCACGACTGGAACAATCGTCCCAGATAGCGAGGGCGGCTGCATAGCATGGCAGTTCATGGGCTGCAACGCCGCGCTGAATTTGGTGCGGCGTGGGTTGTCGCGCGGCTGGTTGGCGACGACATTGAGGTGATGCGCAGCGTGCACACATCTTGAGCAAAGGCGTTTCCGAGCGGGGTCTGGGACGCACCTGTTACATTCAGGACGGGTGGCGCACGTTCGCCGCGCTGGATCTTGGGACGAACAACTGCCGGCTGCTCGTGGCACGCCCGGCTGGCGACGGGTTCCGCGTGATCGACAGCTTCAGTCGGATCGTGCGGCTGGGGGAGGGGTTGCAGGCCAGCGGGGCATTGGGCGACGCCGCGATGAACCGGGCGATGCAAGCGCTGCAGGCATGCCGGGTTCGGCTGCAGCGGCGGCCCCGCTGCGTGGTGCGGGCAGTCGCCACCGAGGCGTGCCGCCAGGCCACGAACGGCCCGGCCTTCCTCAAGCGCGTGCTGGCTGAAACCGGCATCCGGTTCGATATCATCGCCCCGCGCGAGGAAGCCGAGTTGGCATTGGAGAGCTGCGGTCCGCTGCTGGACCGAGATAGCCGCCGGGTGCTGCTGTTCGATATCGGGGGCGGGTCCACGGAGTTGGCCTGGGTGCGCCTGGCCGCTTCGTCCGGGCCGGAACTGATCGGCTATGTCAGCCTGCCGCTGGGTGTGGTGACGCTCGCCGAGCGCCATGGCCCGGCGGTGTTCACCACCGCTGGCTACGCAGCGATGGTGGCCGAGGCCCTTCAGCACCTTGAAGCGTTCGAGCAGGTGCATCGCATCGCGCACGAGATCCGGCTGGGCGGGGTGCAGGCCCTGGGCACGAGCGGCACCGTGACCACGCTGGCCGGGGTTGCCATGAAGCTGGCGCGGTATCGGCGCCCGCTGGTGGATGGCACCACACTGTCGGCCGCCGCGGCAGACGATGCGCTGCGGCAGCTGCGTGGCATGGGGATTCCGGGGTTGCACGCGCATCCCTGCGTGGGGGCGGACCGGGCGGACTTCGTGCTGCCGGGCTGCGCCATCTTCGATGCGATCCGGTCGATGTGGCCGATCGAACAGTTCACGGTGGCGGATCGCGGCCTGCGCGAAGGAATCCTGCAGCGGCTGATGCGGCAGGATCAAGGGCGTCAGCCGGCCCGGAAAGCTGCCGCGTCTCAGCATGAAACGGCGTTAACTCCATGACTGTCAGCAAGCGCCCACCCGGCAACGCCCGGGGGCTATCCGTCTCCCTCAAGACTGCGCTGGGGCGCAGCACGCAGTCGCAGAAATGGCTGGTGCGGCAATTGAACGACCCCTATGTGCGGGCGGCGAAGGCGCAGGGCTGGCGGTCGCGTGCCGCCTTCAAGCTGACGGAGCTGGATGACCGGTTCCACCTGATCAGGAAGGGCGCACGCTGCATCGACCTGGGCGCGGCACCCGGTGGCTGGACCCAGGTGCTGGTGCAGCGCGGCGCCTCCAAGGTGGTGGGGGTGGACCTGCTGTTCGTCGAGCCCGTCGCCGGGGCCACGATCATCGAGGGTGACTTCATGGACGAGGCCATGCCGGCCCGGCTGAAGGAGATGCTGGGCGGCAAGGCGGACCTGGTGCTCTCCGACATGGCGCCGAACACCACGGGGCACACGGATACGGACCACATCCGCATCATGGGCCTGGCGGAGGTGGCCCTGCATTTCGCGCTCGAGATGCTGAACGAGGGCGGCGGCTTCGTGGCCAAGGTGTTCCAGGGCGGCTCGGAGAAAACGTTGCTGGAGCAGCTGAAGAAGCATTTCACCACCGTGCGGCACGCGAAACCGCCAGCCAGCCGCAAGGACTCGAGCGAGCTTTACGTCGTGGCCACCGGCTTCCGGAATACCAGGCCGGCGTCGCCCTAGTGTCCTGAACCAGAGCTTCGCCATTATACTCGCTCGACGGGGTTTGAGAGGCTTCCTGGCAGGTGCAGGAGGCTGGCATGGCTCGTCTGGCAGTTGCGTTGCAGGTGACGGAAGCGGGGCGGGCTGAGCTTTCGGGTTTGGCGTCCCGCCGCAACACGGATGGCACGCAGCACAAGGATGTCGCAGCCCGGCTGGCTCTTGATGCGGCGACGATCCTCACCCGGGGGCGCCGCGTAGGATGGACGACGTGCGGGTCCTGGCGGTGATCGCGCGCACACTGGAAAGCCTGCCCGCGGACGGCACGCAATGGAGTTCGGGCGGCATGGCCAGGGCCAGCGGGCTGTCGGCCTCGACGGTGCAGCGCATCTGGCGCGCCTTCGGCTTGCAGCCGCATCGGTCGGAGACCTTCAAGCTGTCCACCGATCCGGACTTCGTGGCCAAGGTGCGCGACCTGGTCCGGCTTTACATGGCCCCGCCCGAGCGGGCCCTGGTGCTGAACGTTCCGGCGGGCGAGTGGATGATCAGCTTCGGCATGGTGCCTCCTCCATGGTTTATCAGGAGTAGGTGCCGAAGCTCGGCACCCGCCGGGTGTCAGATGCTCTGGCCGCCCGAAACCTCGATACGCTGACCGTTGACCCAGCGATTGTCGGGCCCGAGCAGGCTCGCCACCATGGGCCCGATGTCGTCGGGCACGCCGACGCGGCCGAGCGCGGTCATGCCGGCGAACGCCTGATTGTAGTCGGCATTGTCGCGCACGGCCCCGCCGAGAAAGTCGGTCTCGATCGCGCCGGGGGCGACGGTGTTGGCCGTGATGCCGCGGCCGCCCAGTTCCTTGGCCATGTAGACCGTCAAAATCTCTACCGCGCCCTTCGCCGCCGAATAGGCGGAAAAGCCCGGGAACGAGACGCGGGTCAGCCCCGACGAGAGATTGATGATGCGCCCGCCGTCGGCCAGCACCGGCAGCAGCGCCTGCGTCAGGAAGAACACGCCTTTGACGTGAACGGCGAACAGCGTGTCGAACTGCGCCTCCGTCGTCGCGGCGAAGTCGGCCATCTCGCCGTGACCGGCATTGTTGACGAGGTGGTCCAGCGTGTCGCGGCCCCAGGTCGTGGACAGCGCGGCGCGCAGCGCGTCGACGTAGGCGGGGAAGGTCGAGACGACACTGGTGTCGAGCTGCAACGCCACGGCCTTGCGTCCCAGCGCGACGATCTCGGCCACGACGGCTTCCGCATCGTCCCTGCCGCTGCGGTAGGTGAGGATCACGTCGCCGCCGTGGCGGGCGATGCTGACGGCGGTGTTGCGGCCGAGGCCCCGGCTGCCGCCGGTCACGAGCGAAATGGTGGTCATGGATGTCTCCGTTGGCACGGCATCCTTATGCGGTAAGCGAACCTGCCGCTGTTGCGCGATCATCCGGTATTCTTGCCTGATTATCCTGACATGTTGTCGCGCGGCGCCGCTCCGCCTATCAAGAGCGGCATGACCGACCAGCTCCTGGACCACGCGCGGCGCTACGCCGACGCCCATGCCGACCGGAACGGCGTCGCGCCGACGCCGGTCGATGGATTGGTGATCCTGCGCGAGACCGCACCGACCATGCTGCACCACGCCATCTCGAAGCCGCTGGTCGCGTTGGTCCTGCAAGGGAGCAAGCGGGTGACGATGGGAAGCCGCACCTTCGACTTCGGCGCCGGCGATTCCCTCCTCGTCACCACCGACGTGCCGACCGTCAGCCAGATCACCAGCGCCACCAGGGTCTTGCCTTATTATTCGCTGGTCCTGGAACTCGATCTTGGCACCATCGGCGACTTGGTACGTCAGCTCGGCCCGGCGCCGTTCAAGGCGGATCAGCCGGTCCGCGTCGATCCGACCGAGGTTGAGGTCGCCGACGCCGCGTTGCGCCTGCTACGCCTATTCGATCGGCCGGATACGCTGGCCGTCCTCGGCCAACAGCTCAGGCGCGAGCTGCACTACTGGTTGCTCACTGGCCGCCACGGCGGCGCGATCCGTGCGCTCGGCGTAACCGACAGCCATGCGCAGCGGATCGCACGCGCGGTCGCTATCCTGAGAGGCTGCTACGCCGGGCCGGTGGGGATCGGGGCGCTGGCGGAAGCCGCGGGCATGAGCGTGTCGGCCTTCCACGTGCACTTCCGAGCCATCACGTCGCTCACGCCTCTCCAGTTCCAGAAGCAGCTTCGCCTTATCGAGGCGCGGCGCCGGATGCTCGCAGAGGGCGAGGCGATCAGCGATGCCGCCTACGGCGTGGGCTATGAGAGCGTTCCGCAGTTCACGCGCGAATATGGACGTATGTTCGGTCAACCGCCCGCGCGGGATATCCGCCAAGCCCGGGTGCAGATGAAGATCGCGGCCTAGGCTGGCTTCTCCTGCCGTGGCCCGACGACACCGAGGATCTCCGAACCATGATCGCGGCGGGCTGGCGCGTCGCGGCCGGCAGGGCGTCGCGGGCCAGGACGTCGCCGAACTCGTCCTCGACCGCCCAGCGGGCGAGAGCCGGCGAGACCCCCGCGAACGCCCCCCTCATGGTCGGCGCCCCTTATGCGCCGCAGTAGATCGGCACCGACGGTAAGCCGCAGATCGTTCGCGTCCCTGCCAACCTCCGGCCTTGTGAGCGAGTGCGAGTGGCTGGTCCACGATCGACGTCACCGCTCAGCGGCCGTCGCGCGCGAGAACGCGCTCGGCCTCGGCGACCGGAATGACCTTCGACGAATTGTGCTCGCGGACGATCTTCCAGCCGTCCGCCCGGCAGCGCCACACGATGTCGGACCGGGTTCTGATGCCAATGACCTCGCCCTCCAGGGGCTCGATGCGCGCGGTGAACTCCAGCGAGGAGGCGGCTAGATCGCCCGTTCCCGTGACGACCTCGGGGCTGTCGCTGACGGTGTGCCGCGCCGACCGGTTGGCGCGGAAGATCGGCTCCCAGATGGCGCCGTAGGCGGCGGCGCTGCGGGCCGCACGGCGCTGCGGATCGAAATCGTCGAAGAGCAGGACGTCGCGCGCGGACCAGTCGTAGTAACGGCCGAGCTTCTCACGAAAGCTGAAGCGCGGATCGCCGGGATGGCATTCCCAGCCCTGCAGGATCCACGCCCGGTGCAGATCGCCCGGACCGCGCTCGCCCGCGGTCGCGCAGGTGGCGGGGGAGCGAGCTTGGACAGGCGCTGAAGCGAGCGCGGTCGCACCCAGGATCACGAAGAGAAAAGAAGTGCTTGGCACGATGCGGGACCTTCCCGGTTGGTGACAGGATCGGGGCTCAAGATAGCAGCGGTGAACCGGCATATGGCTTGTCCAGTTCGGAACAGGGCGGTAACGTCCTGTCACCAATGAGCACCGATCTGTCCGGTCTGAACGTCTTCCTCGCGGTCGCGGAGGCCGGAAGTTTCCGGTTGGCCGGAGAGCGCCTCGGGGTTACGCGACCGGCCGTCAGCCAGGCGCTGCGCCGTCTGGAGGACTCGCTCGGCATCGCGCTCGTCCAGCGCACGACGCGGAGCGTGCGGCTGACCGAAGCGGGCGAGCGGCTCCGTGACAGGGCGACGCCCGCTCTGGCCGACATCGACGCGGCCTTCGCCGCCGCCCGCGCCCGGAGCGCCGCGCCCGGCGGACGGCTGCGTATCGCGGTGTCTTCGATCGCGGAGTGGTTTCTGAGCGGACCGCTGTTCGCGACCTTTAACGAGGCCTACCCGCAGGTCGCCCTCGACATCACCGTCACCGACGACGAGTTCGACATCGTCGCGGCCGGTTTCGATGCGGGGGTCCGCCTGGGCGAGGTGATCGAGCAGGACATGATCGCGATCCCGGCGTCAGGAAATCAGCGGCAGAGGGTGGTCGCCGCGCCTTCCTACCTCGAACGGCATGGTGCGCCCGAACACCCGCGCGACCTGGTCGGGCATCGCTGCATCGGCTGGCGCCCGTCCCCGGACGTCGTGCCATACCGCTGGGAGTTCGAGGAGAACGGACGCGCATTCGATGTCGCGATCGATCCGCAGGTGGCGACCAACGACATGCGGGTGATGGTCAACACCGCGATCGCGGGCGGCGGCTTCACGTTCGGGGTGGAGGAGACTTTCCGTCGCCATCTCGCCAATGGCGACCTCGTGGCAGTGCTGGACGCGTTCTGCCGGCCGTTTCCGGGCTTCTACCTCTACTACCCCGACCGGCGGAACCACGCGCCCAAGCTGCGCGCCTTCGTGGACCATGTCCGGCGGCAGGCCGCCACGCGACCCGCCGCCTGAGCCCTCGCGGGGGGGGGGCGTCAGTTACCGGACGTGCTTCTGCCCTTCCATAGATCGGTCGGTCCCATTCGATCGGTGCCCATCGCTTGCACCATCCAGCCCGGATACTCCGGCGGAAGGACGCTTGCGGCATCGAGTCCGGCCAGCTCGTCCTCGCTCAGATCGAGGTCGATGGCCGCGAGATTGTCCGCGAGCTGATCCGGCCGCTTCGCGCCGACGATGACCGACGTGACCGCCGGTCGTGAGAGCAGCCAGGCCAGCGCGACGCGTGCCGGGCTGCAGCCATGCCCGTCCGCGATCGGGCGCAAGGCGTCGATCACATCCCAGGCCCGGTTCTTGTCGACCACGGGAAAATCGAAGCCCGACCGGCGCGCGCCCTCGGGCGATTGATTATCCCGGCCGTACTTGCCCGACAGGAGACCGCCCGCCAGCGGACTCCAGACCAGCAGGCCAGCGCGCTCGTGCTCCAGGAGCGGGATCATCTCCCGTTCCAGGTCGCGACCGGCGAGCGAGTAGTAGGCCTGCACCGTCTCGAATCGCGTCCGGTCATGGCGCGCAGCCGTGCCGAAGGACAGCGCCACCTTCCAGGCCGGCCAGTTCGAGCAGCCGACGTATCGTACCTTGCCCTGGCGCACGAGGTCGTCCAGCGCGCGCAGCGTTTCGTCGATCGGCGTCAGGCTATCGCTCTGATGGATCTGGTACAGGTCGATATGGTCGACGTGCAGCCGCCGAAGGCTCGCCTCCACCGCCGCCATGATGTGCCCGCGCGACGCGCCGACCGCATTGCGGCCCGGGCCCATGCGCATGTAGCCCTTGGTGGCCAGGACGACGTCGTCGCGCGCGATGCCGAGGTTGCGGAGGCATCGCCCGAGCCGCTCTTCGCTCTGGCCGTGCGAGTAGATGTCGGCCGTGTCGAAGAAGTTGACGCCGGCGTCGATGCTGGCCCGGACCAGCGCGTCCGCGGCCCCCTGATCGACCGCGCCGATATGTTCGTACACGCCGTCGCCGTCACCGAAGGTCATGGTGCCGAGGCAAAGCTGGGAGACGAGAAGGCCGGTGTTGCCCAGTTGCTTGTATTTCATGGGAGCGCTTCCTTGCATTTCCTTGCTCGCGCCGGGCCGATGGCGGCCCGTGCCGCATCCGCTCCTGCCGGGCGCGGCCTGATGGCGGCGATCGGCGTTCGCAGATTTGGCACCGCACGAGACACTCGGACAGGTACTCAGGTCGCCTGGCCTCGACAATGCGTTGCCTGCTTACGAACGAGGTACGCTCAGCTAACCAGTGGTGCCGAAGACGTCGGTCTGCCCCCGGCGACGCAGATCGGTTCATCGCGCAATTCCTGACTCTCACTCTGATCAAGCGAACCGGGGTTGGGTCAGCGCCCAACATAAATCAGCGCCCACACTTGTTCATCTGACCAATGGTCACATATATCTGACCGTTGGTCATGATGGAGGCGGTGATGCCAGGGACGAAGACACAGTGGGCGCTGGTCACGGGGGCTTCGGGCGGGCTCGGATCGGAGCTGGCCCGCGGGTTGGCGGAACGCGGCTATGCGCTGGCCCTGACGGCACGCTCCGAGGAGGCGCTGGCCAGACAGGCGGACGCGCTGCGGCGGGCCCACGGCGTCGAGGTGGTGACAGAGGCCGTCGACCTCGGCGCACCCGGCGGCGCGACCAGGCTGCAGCAGCAGCTCGCAGCCCGGCAGATCGAACCGCAGGTGCTGGTCAACAATGCCGGCTTCGGCCTGAGCGCGCCCTTTCTCGACCACGATCCCGCCCGCCTGCGGTCCATGCTGGAGTTGAACATCCTGAGCCTCACAGAGCTGACGCAGGCGTTCGGCCGCCGCATGGCCGCGCGGGGAGAGGGACGCATCCTGCTGGTGGCGAGTCTGGCAGCGCACCAGCCCGCCCCGCTGCTCGCCGCCTATGGCGCCTCCAAGGCCTACGTCCTCTCGCTGGGCGAGGCACTGAACGTGGAGCTGGGGCCCAAGGTGGGGGTGACGGTCCTGTCGCCCGGACTGATGGACACCGGCTTCAACGCCGCGTCCGGCTTCGAGACGCCGGCGGCCATGCAGCGCTTCGTCCTGCCCACGGCGCGCGTGGCCCGCATCGGGCTGGACGCCCTCTTCGCGGGCAAGCCCAGCGTGATCGTCGGGCGCGCGAACGCCGTCATGGCATTCAGCAACCGCTTTATATCTCGCCACTTGGCGGCCAAGCTCAGCATGAGCATGTCGGCCGGCGCGAAGACGCACGCCTAGCCGGCGCATGGTCAAGCGCGCCTTCGCGGCAGAGGACAAGGCGGCGCGGCGGCGCGTCATCCTGCAGGCCGCAGCCGGCCTGTTCGCCGCGGGCGGGGGTGAACTGCCGCCGGTGGCGCAGGTCGCCGAGGCTGCCGGCCTCGCCAAGGGCACGGTGTATCTGTACTTTCGCACCAAGGAGGAGATTTTCTCCGCCCTGCTCCTTGAGGGCTGGGGCGAGGTGGTCGCCCTGGTGGAGGCGGTGTTCGCCGAGCACCGCCCGGCCGCCGGGCGGGTGACGGCCTTCCTCGTGCGCTATGTGGCCCATATTGACGCCCATCTCGATCTGCTGCGGCTCGACGCGCTGGGTCACGGCGTGCTGATGAAGAATCTGGAGCCGGCAGCGCTCGTCGCCTTCAAGGCCGAACTCGCCGCCCGGGTGGCGGCGGGAGGCGCGGGCGTGGAACGCGCTCTGGGCCTGCCTTCGGGCCGCGGCGCGCGTCTCCTGACACGTACCTATGCCCTGACCCGCGGGATATGGCAGTCCTACGACGAGAGCGTCGCCTTCGGCGATGCGCTCGGCCAGTACGACTCCGGCTTCGCCGCCGAGCTCGCCGAGGCGCTGGAGGAGTATTGGCGCGGCGCCCTCGCCCACAAGGCTGGCGGCCTGCCCTAATGATCGGTCTGACGCGAGATTACAGGCCCACCCCGGCGCACGCGCGATGAGATTGCAGGTCCGTCCGGACGCACGCTGATGACGTGACCTTCCCAATCAGGGCCGCACTGGACGTTCCCGGTTGGCGCTCGTTGCGCAAGAGCAAAAACGTTGTGGTGCGGGTGCACCAAGGACGCTTGCGCAGCGGCGAGATCGCCCGCTACTAACGATACCCCAGTTTTCCTCTGCGGCTTCGTGAACGACGTTTCGGCGGCAGGCCAAGGCTTGTTGGCGCGGCGGCGACGTGCGCTTACTGCGCGGGTGCGAGCCGAAGCGGGAATGGGTTCAAACAGGTGAAGAGCTGATGAGCACGCAAGACGAGATTGAGGCCTTTTTCGCCGGCTATATCGACGCGTTCGCCCGCAACGATGCCGACGCGTTGAGCGAGTCCTGGGATGCGGTGGGTCTGTTTCCCTCGCCGACCGGCAACTTCGCGATGGATAGGAAGCACTTTCATGCCCACCTGTTGACGTTGATGGACTTCTATCGCCGGCAGGGCGTCGTTCGGCCGGAAGGCGAGCTTATTGCCGTGGACGAACTCTTCCCGGGCGTCGTTCAGGCGCGCATCGCCTACCGTATGCTCGGAGAAGGCGACGAGCTCGTGGCCGCATGGGACCATGTCTACATCCTGCGCCGGACCGACCGCTGGCGCGTGTCGCTGACGATCGCCGATGGCGAGATGGCGGCGTGGACGGCGCGCGGCGCGCAGCTCTGATCGAGCCGGGCCGCCGCCTTATGCGCCGGACCCGGGGGCGGGCGCGTCGACCGCAATTGCACGCATCGTCGCGATCGGAGGTTGCGCCGGATAGTCCCGGTTGCCTTCGGCGATCCACCTCCACCTCCACCGCCAAGGCCGGCTCGAGGACGAGGTGCTGCACCATCTCGAGCGAGGTTTCTAGATTGCCGGCGCCCGCTGAAGTCGTAGACGAGACCGATCGGCCTGCAGGCTGCTTCGCGACAGGTCCTCGGAAACGATCTCGACGAAGCGGCGGACCTTGGGCGTGTCCATCCGACCCGGCAATGCGAGAAGATGCAGGGGCAGCGGCTCAGGCGTGTAGCCCTGGAGAACCTCGCAGAGCGCGCCTTCCGCCAGGTCCCGCTTGACCAGCGGCCATGGCGGCATGGCGATACCGAGTCCGTCGAGCGCGAACATCCGCAGCGCTTGGCCGCTGTTGGCTCTGACCGGTCCGGAGATCGGCACGGGTTGCAGACCTTGTGGCGTCCGAAACCGCCACATACTTGGGCCGGTCGTGAAGAAGTCCAGGCAGTCATGGTTGGTCAGTTCGTCAGGCGTTGCGGGCGAGCCTCGCCGGGCCAGGTAATCGGGCGCCGCGCACGGGACCAGCGGGACAGGGGGAAGTGCGCGCTGCGTCATGGTCGAGTCGGCCAGCGCGCCGAAACGAAGCGCTATGTCCATCCGTTCGGTCAGCAGATCGAGCCGGTCATCTCCCAGAACGAGATCGACCTTCATCCCGGCGTTCTGGCGCAGGTAGCGTGTGATCGAGGTTGGCAGGACGGTGGTGCCCAGCACCGTCGGCGCGGTCACGCGCAGAACACCGGAAAGTGTCGCGTCGGCACCATGCGCGGCCTCGGCCGCTTCCACGTCCTGCAAGATGCTCCGGCAGCGTTCGTAGTATTCGCGTCCAAACTCCGTCAGCACCTGCCGCCGCGTCGACCGATTGAGCAACGCCTCGCCAAGCCGCTTCTCCAGGAAGCGGATGTGATTGCCGATCATCGCGGGTGACAGGTCGGCGGCCGCTGCCGCGGCTGCAAAGCTGCCACGCTCGACGACCCTGACGAAGCTCGACATTGCGGTAAGTCGGTCCATTCCTCTTCCATACTAACGAATGTTCTGATTGTCAGGCAATTGATTGGGATTGGCAGCCCGGTAAGCCTTGCGGTTTCCACCCCGACAGAGAGGCGCCGTGCCATGTCCGTTAAATCCATGTTCGACTTCAGATTTCCCGCGCAGCATGCAGATGAGGGCGTCGCGCTGTGCCGCTCCGTCGGTGCCGACATGACCAAAAAGGCAGGCTACCTCGACCATGAGGTCATTCTTGATGTGAGCGATCCCGGCCATGCCATGGTGAACACGCATTGGGAGAGCCAGGACGCCGCCATGGCCGTTCTCAATCCCTACCAGCACGATCCTAAGATTGTGCAGGCCACGAAGCTGATCGGGTCAGCGCCGACCGGTTTCGTCGGAGAGGTCGGCCGCTGAGGCGCTGCTGCAGCCCGTATACCGCACACCGGGCATGACGTGCGGCGATCGGGCCGCGATGGCGGCGATGACCCACTATTCGGCGCCGGAGGACGGTTCGAAACGCTGACAATTCCAGGGCGTGGTGGCGGGATTTCAGTTATGGAAGCAGGAACCCTCAAGCTGGCGTCCATCTTCAATCATCGTTGACTCGGCTTGCTATCTCCAATAGCTGTGCAGGTATGACAATTAGCTACGTGAGTTCGGGTGGTGGTCGGCTCGCCATGGAGGTCGATGGTGACGGTCCGCTCGTCATCTGCTCGCCGGGGCTGGGGGATTTCCGCGACGCGTTCACTCCGTTGGCGACCCATCTCAGGGCTTCAGGATTTCGCGTCGCCTGTGTTGATCTTCGCGGCCATGGCGACAGCACGGCAGACTTCGACAGCTACGGTGACGAAGCGACCGCAGCCGACTTGCTGAGCGTGATCGACGCGCTTGGCGGCGGTCCGGCGATTCTGGTGGGCGCTTCGTTGTCCGCCGCCGCGGTGACCATCGCTGCGGGCCGTCGTCCCGATCTGGTCGCCGGATTGGTCCTCATCGGCCCCTACCTCCGGAATGGAGGGAGCAAGTTCATGCGGTGGGTCCTGCATGTCGCACTCACGCGGCCTTGGGGGCCTTCGGTCTGGCGGATGTACGCGGCCAGGTTATGGCCGGGTCTCGGCGAAGAGGCCGGCAAAAGGGCCGCCCGTTCCAAGGCGTCGCTGACCCGCCCCGGCCGGTGGCCGGCGTTTCACGCCACGTCCGCGGTCGACCACGACGTCGTCACACCCTGGCTCGGTCGCGTCCACGTTCCGGTCCTGGTCGTCATGGGCGATGCCGACCCGGACTGGCCGGATCCGGCGGCGGAAGCTGCATGGGTCGTATCAAACTTCAATGGCGCGACGACCGTGATGGTTCATGGTGCGGGACACGCACCGATGCTCGAGCGCCCTGGGATCGTCACTCCAGCCGTGTCCACCTTCCTTGAGAGGTTTCGCACGGGCGATGTTCCCGTAGCGCCCAGTGCCTAGAGCCGGTCTCGATCCAGAGATCGTCACGGAGGCCGCCGCTGCCATTGTCGATGCCGAGGGTCTCGCCGCCATGACGCTCGCGCGGCTCGCAGCCTCCCTCGGCATCGCGCCGCCCAGCTTGTATAAACATGTCGATGGCTTGGAGGACCTGACCGTACGAGTGGCGACGCTGGCGATCCGCCGCTTGGTGGACGGGTTGGTAGCGGCGGCAATCGGGCGCTCGGCCGGCCAGGCGCTTCACGCGGTCGCGGAAGCGTACCGCCGGTTCGCGATGGACCATGCCGGGCTTTACTTGTTGACCCAGGCCGCTCCGGAGCCGGCCTGCGCCGAACAGCGGGTTGAGGTCGCGCGCGCGCTCGAGGTATTTGGTGCCGTCGTCGCAGGCTATGGCATTCCAGACAGACTCGCCGTTCACGCAATCCGGCTCATCCGGGCTGGGCTGCATGGCTTTGCCGACATAGAGGCCCGGCGCGGGTTCCAGATGACGGCCTCCATTGACGAGAGCTTCCGCATGCTGATCGAGGCGCTGGACACTTCGTTGCACGCCCTGAGTGGCCGCACCGGGCTTTCGGCTGTGCCCTGATGCCCGATGAGGATATCGGGAACCCGGCAACAGCCGAGTTGATCCGGTGTTTTGTTTTTTGTTGGAGATCCAGATGCCTGATCCGCTTGGCAAGTCCAGTTATGATGTCGATGTGATCGTAGTCGGGGCAGGGCCAATCGGCCTGACTACGGCATGCGCGCTCGGGCACCACGGCGTGAAGACACGGGTGTTCGAGGAGCGCACCCAGCCCAAGCCGCATTCGCGCGCGAACAACGTCTGGGCGCGGGGACAGGAATTGCTGCACGGCATCGGTGTGCGCGAAGCGCTGGCGGCGCAGAGCTACCGGATCGAGAAGCAGACCGCGTTCCTCGACGGGAAACCGCTCGACCAGGTGCCGCTCGATGAGGTGAAGAGCCCGTTCCCGCAGGTTCTCTACAGCGGCCAGGAGGTGATCGAGAAGGTGCTCGGCGAGCAGGCAGCCGCCAAGGGCGCGCCGATCGAGCGAGGGCGCAAGGTGACCTCGATCGATCAGGACGCTGACGGCGTCACCGTGATCGTGGCGACGGTCGATGACGAGGGGAAGGAAACCGGCGCCAGCGAGACGCTGCGGTGCCGCTACGTGGTGGGCGCGGACGGCGACAAAGGTTTCGTGCGTAAGTCGCTGGGCCTCGACTTCCCGGTCGACAAGCTCACCGGGCGCGCGACCTGGCAGATCGACGCCAAGCTTACATGGCAGCGCTCCACGCAGGCCGACCAGCTGTGGTTCTTCGTTTACCACCACGGCTTCGCGGGCGTGCTGCCGGTCTGGGAGGGCTACCACCGCATGTTCTTCCTGGAGGACGAGGAGCGGATGCCCGATCGCGAACCGAAGCTGGAGGAAATGCAGGCCCGTGCCCGCGAAATCACCGGCGACGGGACGCTGACCTTCACCGACCCGATCTGGCTGTCGCACAGCAAGTTCCAGCACGGTCATGCCGACGCTTATGCCAAGGGGCGCGTGTTCCTGGCGGGAGACGCGGGGCATTATACCCTGCCGATCGGCGGACAGGGGATGAACGCAGGCATGCACGATGCGGTGTGCATCGCCTGGCGGTTGGCCATGACGCTCGCGGGCCATGCCGCGCCGGTGGTGCTCGACTCCTATGGCGCCGAGCGGCAGAACCAGCATGCCGCGCTGGACGACAACCAGACCAAGGGCTTTCGCCGCCTCGTCTATCGCAGCCGCGTCGGTGACGTTGTGCTCGATGCCGCGGGCGGTCTCGTCCCCAATCTCGGCTCCAAGCTGTTCGGGAGCGACGACCTCCAGCAGTTATCGGTCGCCTACCCTGACAGCCCGCTCAGCGACGACCACCTCAAGCTGCGGCAGGCGCTGAAACGCGGCGTGCCCCATGCCGGCGACCGCGCGCCCGATGCGGAGCTGATCGCGTCGGACGGTCGAACGGTGACGCTGTTTCCCATATTATACAACGCGCAGGGGCGTAGCTGGGGTTGGAACCTGCTTGCGTTCGACGGCCGCGATCCCGCGGCGACAGCCTCGCTGCGGGAGGCTGCGGCAATCGTCGCGCCGTGGAGTTTCGTGCGGCCGACGCTGATCGTCTCCGCCCCTGAAGCGATGGTCGACGAGGCGGCCGCAAGCGATAGCCTGTCCGACTTGGACGGCGCCGCGCACGCGGCATACGGGCTGGGGGGCACACCCGCGCTCGCGCTGATCCGCCCGGACGGGCACATCGCCTTCCGGGGGCCGGCGAGCAAGCCGGACCTGTTGCGGCGTTACTGCGAGACGACGTTCGCGCATCCGGCGAAAGCAGCATGACCGTCGCATTCCGGCCTCTCATCCTAGGCCAGCGCTGCCGACGCTGACCCCTGCGCCCGCCCCTCATCAATCACTTCGAGGCATTCGGCCTCGTCAGGCCGGCGCGGTGCAACGACTGGCTCCCTGATCGTGTGGGGACCACGCCGAGCCTCCCGGTCCAGCGGGCGACCGCCCCACCGCTCAACCGGCGGCGGTGTCCGCCGGATGCAGCAGCCTCGCGATATAAGGTGGCAACTGGAACGCCGCCCGATGCACCTCGGGACTCCAATAACGCGTCATGCCCTCGATGCCCGCCTCGTGCGCCCGCCGCCGCAGAACCTCGACCGGCACCGCATCACTGGCTGCCGCATTGGTGGCCAACCCGAGCGTCATGAAGCCGCCGACATAGGTCGGCACCGCCGCCACATAGGCGCTGACCCGCGCGAAGGCCTTGGCCCGGCGCGCACTCGTCTCCTGCAACTCCTCTGGCTGCATGAACGGCACGCCGGCCTGGTTCACCACGATGCCCTGCGGGGTCAGGATGCGGGCGCACTCCTGATAGAACTGCTCGGTGAAAAGCGTTTCGCCGACACCCACCGGGTCAGTGCTGTCGATGATCACCACGTCGTAGGACTGCGCCGCTGCCTCGGCCACATGGCGGATGCCATCACCCACGATCACCTCAGCCCGCGGATCGTCCCAGGCGCCGGCAGCGATGCCGGGCATGAACTCCTTGGCGAGCCGGATCACCGCTCCATCGATCTCGACCATGGTGGCATGCTCGACGGTCCGGTGCTGCAACACATGCCGCAGCACCCCGCCATCGCCGGCGCCGATGATCAGCACCCGTCGCGCTGCGCCATGTTCCAGCAGGGGCACGTGTGCCAGCATTTCCTGGTACACGAACTCATCGGCCTCGGTGATCTGCACGCAGCCATCCAGCATCAGCACCCGGCCATGGCTCGCGCTTTCAAATACAACGATGTCCTGAAAGTCGCTGCGCTCACGCGCCAGCACATCGAGAACCCGGAAGCGCTGCCCCCAACCGGGGTACAGCGTCTCAACCAGCCATTCAGTCATCCGGGATTCGATCCTGAGCCGACCGGCAGACCGAGCCCGGCCTGCACGCAGGCGACATCAGCGGGTCGCCTGCCCACAAGTGACTCCATGACGCCGCCCGCCTTCAAGCGACGCGACCGCGGCGCTCCTCGTTCAGGTCCACGCGACCTGGCGTGAACGCCCGCCGCAGGATCGGGATCGCATCGTGTGGATTACAGGCCCCACACATGAAGATGTCGATCGCCGCAAAGTCACGCTCGGGCCAGGTATGGATCGAGATATGGCTCTCCGCCAGCACGACCACGCCAGACACTCCACCATTGGGCGTGAAGTGATGGAAATGGCTGTGCAGAATCGTGGCACCAGCTGCTATCGCCGCCTCTCGCAAGGCAGCGTCGATATGCGCAGGATCGGCCAGATTGGACGCGTCCCACAGATCGACGAGAAGATGAGTGCCGGCAAAGCGTTCGCCGTCCTTCTCGACGAAGTAATCCTTCCGATCCTCGGCAGACAGGCCAGGAACAAGTGCAATCGTCGTCTGGTTTTCGCTCGGAAGTTCCGAGACCATCCCCAGTTGAGCAAGTGCGTTCATCACGTACCCCCAAACCAGTAGACAGCCTGTTGGGCGGGATCGCCCCCTTGGGCCAAGAGGGGCCGAGATATGCCTTAGGGGGGAGTATGGCAAGGGATAAAATACCCAAGCGGCCCCGCCTCTCATTGAAATGTCCTCGCCAGGCCCGGCATTTCTGTATGACGCGAACGTCAGCGCATCCCGATCGTCTGTAAATGCTGCGGCAGCGCGCTGGCCGAGGCCAGTTCCCGGCCAGACCGGGGCAGGTCTGCCATGTTGCCCAAGGGGGCGGCGGTCAGCAGGCGAAACACGTCGCCGCGTGCCCCTTCCATCCGCGGCGCCATGCGGGCCATGCTACGCAAGGCTCCGGCATCCTGTGCCTGGACCGCGGCATTCGCCTGCCGCACCAGCACATCCTGCGCTGCGGCCGGGAGCGGCCCGGTTGATGGCACGACCTTCGCGGCCAGGGCCGTGATCGCGGCGAGGCTGCCGGGCCAGTCGCCGGCGGTGGCCAGGATCGTAGCCCGCAGATCGTCAGCCTCGTCGGTGCCGAGCCGCTGCAACGCCGCGGCCGCTGCCGCAACCTCGCCTCGTGCAGCAAGCAGCCTGGCCTGCAGCAGCCCGCGCCGATCCCGCAACAAGGGCGAGAGGTCCGGCGCATCCGATGCGTCGAAGGCAGCCTTTGCAGCGGTGGGATCACCGCCGTCCAGCAGCATCTGGCTCAAACGCGCGCCGAACTCCGCCCTTGCCTCCCCGGCAACCGTCGCCCGCATCAAGCCCTGCAGCACGGGAATGGCGCGTGCCGGCAGATCGAGCGCCGTGAGCTTGTCCGCCAGCAACCGCGCCATTGCGGCACCGGCCGGGCCCTCCGGCACGCAATCCGCATAGTCGGCGGCAAGCAGGACCAGATCGAGCGCCGACAGACCCGCGCCCTCGGCGGCCAGCATCGACTCCATGACAGCGGCCTTCTGCGCCTGAACGGCGGCCTTTTGCGCCGGGAATGTCGACTCGACCGCCCGCAGCGCCTCGAGCGCCGGGCGCCACTCGCGACCCGCGGACCGCAGCATCGCAGCCCGCAGCAGGAACTGGGCTTCCTGGTCGTCACCACGCCAGGCCAGGCTCTGGCGCTCCAGGATCACCGCTGCCGCGACAGGGCCGATCCGCCCGGAGGCCAGCCGCAACTCCGCGGCACGCGCCGACCCACGCACCTGGTCCAACCGGTTCGACCCGGCCGCCAGCTCATCATACCGCGCCAGGGCCTCGTCCACCTTGCCGGATCGCTCCAGCAGCAGCGCCGCAGCGTAGCGCGGCAGCTGCTCCACCGGCCCGGCAACACCGGACTCCACCGCAGCCTCCGCCACGTCAGGCCAGACCGAACGACGGAGCGACGGCGGATAACTGCGCGCCAGCGGTGCCAGGGCACCGAGGCCACGTGCCGCCGCGGTGTCCCGCCCCAGCCGCCGGTCCCGCAGGCCGCGCCACAGCATGATCTCGTCAGTGCCATCGAGCCGAGGGTCATCGAGGCCAGCCGCCTCGTTCGGCCGGCCCGCCAGCACGGCCGCCACCGCACCGAGCCCGGTGGTCTGCGCATCCGCCGCCGCCTGCGGGTCCTCCGCCGCCGTCACCTGGGTGAGCGCCGCCGCCTCGACCCCCATGCCGAGACCGATCATGCTCTGTATAGCAGCCAACCGGTCGCGGGCCCGGCCCCGGGGTGGCGCCGCCGCCGCACCGGCCAGTTGCGCCTGCATCCGGTTCAGCGCGGCCGTTGCGGGCTCGTTGGGAAAATCGAAGCGCCGCGTCTGCGCCACCATCGTGGCCGGAACCATCGCCGCCCCGCCCGTGACCAGAAACCCGGTAGCGATGGACCGCAGATCCACCCGGTCCGACGATGGCTCCACCACGACGCCCTGCCAGCTTGACAGCAGGCGATAATCCGGGGTCCGCCGGCCCTGGGCCAGTCCGGTATCCAACCCGGCCCCAAGACTCGCGCCGACCAGGAGCGTTCCGCCAGAGAGCGGATCCAGTACCGTGACCATGCGGCCCGCCCGCGGCAGCGGCAGGCTAAGCCCGTCCGCCACCGGAGCCGCGATCAGCGTGCCCGTCGCCGGGTCTCTCGTGATCTCGACGGACCAGCCCGAGTCCTGCCGGGACAAGCGCAACGCAGCGTCGGGCGCGAGCGGCACCTGCAGAACGGTGCTGACCGCAGCTGAACTCCAGGTGACACCGGACAACCCGGCCTGCTGTGGCAACCGGCGGTCGAGCACGACGACGCCCAGACCGCCACGCCGAAAGGCTGCGGCACCCACGTCGCTATCGGCGCGGATCAGGAAGGCGCGATCCAGCGGTATCGGTGCCGAGATAGTCGCGGCAGGTTGAGGCGCAACCACGGCGGGCATGACAACGTCGCCGGCCGAGGCCAGCGGCTGCTGCACAACCGGCGTGACGGGCGCCGCGAGGGCGGGAGCCGAATCTGCCTGCGGGGCAGCCGGCTGTGGCGTTATGAGAGCAGGAGGGGGAACGACGACGGGGGCAGAGGCCGCCGCTTGCGCGGCAACTACTTCGGCCGGGCGCTCGGACCGCGCGACAACGGGGCGTTCAATCGCAACATTCGCGGGCGCAGACGCAGGCGCGGCTGACGCAGCAGGCACCATTGCGGGGCGCACCTTGGAACTCGTTGCACGATCAAGCAGATCGATCACCAGCCGATTGCCGATCCGGGAAGTGCGCGGATGACTACCGGGCTTCAGCTCAAGCGTTGCCGTCTCGGACCCGGCGTGAATGGCCTGGACGTTATGCGGAAGACTGCCAGGCTCCACCACGCTTCCGGCGCCTTGGAAAACCAGCAGCAGCCGGTCACCCTCCCGCACCAGGTTGTAGGTCGCGTTCGGCGGCAGATCAAACACGACGCGCCCGAACCCGGGATGATCGCCAACCCGGATGACCGTGGCCGGTGTGGTGAGCACCCCATCCGCGGCCTGACCCGGGCGGGGCTGCATCGCCGCGCAGACGACGCCGATGCTGATCATCGTTCGCCACATCGCACTCATTCTGACGTCCCTCCAGCAGCGCGGCTGCGCCATTTCGCGAGCTGAATGGTGGCAACGCGCGCGCGCTCCGGCTGCATGGCCGCGAGCACCGGTGCCGCCTTGGCTTCCTTCATGCGGTCGAGCACCTGCATCAGCACCGTCTGCTCCAGGTCGTTGAAGATCGCCGCGGCATCCCGCGGTCGCATCATTTCATAGGTCTTCACCAGACCACGCCAGTTCGCTTCGTCCAGTTCCCGCCTGGATTTGTCCAGGGTTTCGAGCCGGGTCTGCATAGCAGTCAGCTGGCTCAGCCGATCCGCGAGCCCGCGTTCGGCGGCTTTCAGCAGGGCGTCCCGCGACTCGATGGTCTGGGCACGGGAATCCAGCGCCTCGCGCCGGGCACGCAGGTCAACCAGCAGCGCGCGTTCCGCATCCGAGGGGACCGGCACGACCGGGGCCACCGAAGGCTGGACCTCAGCGGGCTGCAATGCCGAGAGCTGCGGTGCAGGAGCCTGGTGTGCCGTCGCCGGGACCGGGGCGGGTGGTGCGTCGTGCTTCGTTTCCGCCGCGACAGCCGAGGGCAGCATCGTGCGCCCTGCGCTGGCACCGGCGCTTGCCAGAGACGGGCCAAGCGCCTGCACCACGCCGACCAGCTTGACCATCACCAGCAGCGCCATGGTGACAACGGAGAGCGGCAGCGGGCGAAACAGCGGGCGCATCAGCGGCGCGCCTGCAGCGCCAGCAACAGGCTGCGCTCCGCCTGGCTTCGCACCGGTGTCGACGGCTCGGGCGGCGGTGGCGCCGTGCCAAGGCCGCGGCCGCTCCGCACCAGCGTCTCAAGCTGATCCGCCAGCCGCTCGCCGCGCTCGGAAAGGAACACCAGGTCATCCTTCAAGGCACCTGAACTGCGCAGTTGCCCTTCCAGCCGATCCGTTGCATCCCGCAGACGAAGCAATCCGGCCTCTGCCTGCCGGGCTCCCCCATCAAAGCCGCTCACGGCGGCGTCGAAGGCTGCCCGGTCCTGCCGCAAAGCGGCCAGGCTACGCTGCAATCGGACCGCGTGAAGCAGCGTCATGCCTAGCAGAACGACTAGAACCAGCTCCAAAAGGATATCGATGCCGCCCATTTTGGGTGCTCCTTTGCCTCAGCGGGACGTTTGATCGGGGTTGCGCATGGCAGCCGTCACTGAACCAGCATCTCGGTGAACAGCACGGCCACAACCCGTGCAGGCGGTGCGGCCAGATTGGTGCGGGCCAGCAGCTCCTCCCGCAGCCGGTAAGTGCCGGCGGTGCCGCGCAGCTCCTCGGGCCGCATCTCCCGCAGATAGCCTTGGAACAGGTCCAGCACCCGGGGCATGGCAGCTTGGAGGATCGCCTGGTCCTCAGGCCTCGCGAGTTCGAGCTTGGTCTTCAACTTCACGAACACGGTGCGCCGCGGGCCACCGTTCAGGTTTGCGACGATATCCGGCAGGTCCATGAAGGGTGAGCCGCTTGCGGCTTCGGACTTGGAAGCCTCAGTTTTCGCGCCGCCATGCTCCGGCTTTGCCGCCCCGTGTTCAGGCTTGGCGGCACCATGCGCCGGCTTCGCCTCGGCTGTTTTCACGGGCTCGGCCCCATGCGCCTCTGCTGCCACCACCGACTTGCCGAGCAGCTTCGGCAGAAAGCCGGAGAACCAGGTCCCGGCCCCGCCAGCCAAAATCAGCACCGCCAGCACGATGATGATCAGCTTCTTCTTGCCTGCTGGCTTTTTGCCGTCTTCCGCTGGTGCGGCGGGTTTACTCATGCCGGTCTCCTTCACGGCGATCCTGCATGGAATTGGTTAACGAACCGTTTCAGCAGCATGGGCGGAACGCCCGAGGCGGCAGAAAATGCCCAGCCCCGTCTTAGCGAAAAATCAACGATTACAACCGATGCTGCCTGGCACACGGGTTGCGATCTCCCGGTTCAGACATTGATTGGATGCGCCATGGAACTGCCAAGCTACGTCGCCCTCTCCTACCTCACGGCGCAAAGCCGGGCGCTCGAGGTGCATGCCGGCAATCTGGCCAATGCCGGCACGGCGGGCTTCAAGACCGAGCGGGTGCTGTTCAGCGACTGGCTCGGCCGGCAGAACGGAGTCGAAGGACCGATGGGAGCCCGCCCGGTTGCCTTCGTGCAGGACCGTGCCACCTATCGCGACCAGGCGCCCGGCCCGCTGCAGCAGACCGGCAACCCGCTCGACCTGGCCATCACCGGGGATGGCTACTTCACGGTGGACACGGCCCGCGGCCCCCGCCTGACCCGCGCCGGCCGATTCGCGCCGCAGCCCGACGGCACCTTGGCGGACCATGAGGGCAACGCCCTGATGGACACAGCCGGGCAGAGAATCCGTCTGTCCGCCGCGGACATCAATCTCTCCATCAACGCCGATGGCAGCATCGAAAGCGAGAATGGCCGCATCGGCCGCGTGGGCGTGGTGCAGCCGCAAGACCCGGGCCGGATGCAGACTGAGGGCACCACCATGCTCCGATCCGACAGTCCCACCACCCCGGTCGAGCAACCAAGGTTGGTCCAGGGCTCACTTGAAGACAGCAACGTGCAGCCGGTGCTGGAGATGACGCGGATGATGTCGGGCCTGCGCAGCTTCCAGTTCGCCGCCCAGTTCGTCGAGGGCGAAGCGACCCGGCAGCAGACCGCCATCGACAAGATCACGCAGCGGAAGGGCTAAGATCATGCGATCTCTCGACATTGCCGGAACCGGCATGCAGGCCCAGCAGACCAACGTCGAAGTCATCTCCAACAACATCGCCAACATGACGACCACTGGCTTCAAGCGGCGGCGGGCGGAGTTCCAGGACCTGATCTACCAGAACCTGCGCCGGGTCGGCTCCAACAGCAGCGACACCGGGACAGTGGTGCCGCAAGGCGCGCAGATCGGCCTGGGCGTGCGGACCGCCGCCATCTACCGCATCAACGAGCAGGGCAACCTGCAGCAGACCAGCAACAGCCTGGACGTCGCCATCAAGGGCAACGGCTATTTCCAGGTGACGATGCCCAGCGGCGAGACGGCCTATACCCGGGACGGCACCTTTGGCCTGTCGCCGGCCGGGCAGATCGTCACGGCGGACGGCTATACCGTTGCGCCGGGCATCACCGTGCCGCCCAACGCCACTGACGTCACCATCGACCAGACCGGCGGCGTTCAGGTCAAGATCGACGGCACGGCGGCGACCACCACGGTCGGCACGCTGCAGCTTGCCGCCTTCCCGAACGATGCGGGGCTGGAGGCCAAGGGTGACAACCTGCTCATGGCCAGCACCGCATCGGGCAATGCAGTCACCGGCAATCCGGGCGCACCCGGTTTCGGCAGCGTGATGCAGGGCTTCGTCGAGAGCAGCAACGTGAACATCGTCAGCGAGATCACCAACCTGATCACCGCCCAGCGCGCCTATGAGATGAACAGCCGGGTCATCACCACCAGCGACCAGATGCAGTCCACCCTCACGAACCTGCGGTGATGGCCATGAAGCTCGCCCTGCTGCTCACCTGCCTGGCGCTGCCGGTCTCTGCTGCAACGCTCAAGCCCTATACCGCGCTCGAGCTGCCGGTGGTGCGCCTGTCGGACCTGTTCGATGGCGCCGACGACCGCGCCATCGGGCCCGGCCCGCTGCCCGGCGCACGCATCACGGTCGAGACGCCGCAGCTCACCGCGATCGCCCGGCTGTTCGGCGTGGACTGGCACCCCGCGGGCTCCGAGCGCGCCATCCTGGAACGTCCCGGCCGATCACTGGCGAAGGAGGACGTGCTGGGCCCGTTGCGCGCCGTGCTGCTGAGTGCGGGCGCACCGCGGGACAGCGAGATCGAGCTGCCGGGCTTCACCACGGCGCCGCTGCCCACCAACGTCACGCCGTCGCTCGACTTCAGCGCCGTCACCTTCGACCCGGCGAGCGGCCGCTTCACCACCATGCTGCTGGTGACGGCCGAAGGCGTGTCCCCGGTTCAGCTCCGGCTCTCCGGCCGGGTGCAGGAGATGGTGGTGCTGCCGGTGCCGCGCCGGGCCATGATGCCCGGCGAGGTCGTGGTCGCGGCCGACTTCCAATGGACCCGGATGCGGGTGGGTCTCGCCCGGGGCGAGCTGGTGCGCCAGCCCGGCCAGGCCGAGGGCCAGGCGCTCCGTCGGCCGCTGCAACAGGGTCAGCCGGTGCTGCTGGCCGATCTCGGGCGCCCGGTGATCGTCAGCAAGGGCACGCCATTGCTGCTTGAACTGAACGAGCCCGGGCTGCAGGTGACGGCCCAGGGCGTGGCGGCGGAGCCGGGTGGCCTGGGTGAACGCATCCATGTCACCAACCCTTATTCCCGCGCGGTCATCGTCGCGGAAATCATCGGGCCAGGCCGGGCGCGCGTGGTGCCCTCCGCCAACACGGTGGTGGCCGCGCGATGAGGGCGCTGGTGCTCGCCGGCGTGCTGCTGCTGCCGGGCTGCGGCACGCTGACCCGGCTTTCGGAAGTTGGCCGCCCGCCGTCCATGACCCCCAGCGGCGATCCGACGGCAGACCCGGCCTATCGCCCTATCAACCTGCCCATGCCGCGGCCGCAGGCCGAGGCGGCAGAGGCCAACAGCCTGTGGCGCACCGGCAGCCGCGCCTTCTTCAAGGACCAGCGCGCCGCCCAGGTGGGCGACATCGTGACGATACTGGTCAATATCTCCGACGCCGCCGACCTCAAGAACGAGAGCGCGGGCGGGCGTAGCGGGACCGAGAATGTCGGGCTGCCAAACTTCTTCGGCGTGGAAAAAGCCTTGGCGACAGCCGCGAGTCCAGCGTCCCTGCTCGCCGCCACCAGCAAGGGATCGTCAACCGGTTCGGGATCCATCAAGCGGAACGAGACGGTGACGCTGCGGTTGGCCGGCGTGATCACCCAGGTGCTGCCGAACGGCAACCTGGCGGTGGCGGCGCGCCAGGAAGTGCGGGTGAACGCCGAACTGCGCGAGTTGCAGGTCAGCGGCGTGTTGCGACGGGAGGATATCGGCAGCGACAACACGGTGCGTCACGACCGGTTGGCAGAAGCTCGGATTGCCTATGGTGGTCGCGGTCAGATCTCGGATGTGCAGCGACCGCGCTACGGGCAGCAGTTGCTCGATATTTTATTGCCGTTCTAGGTGTTCGAGCCCCGGGTGTAGTGGGACGATTGACCACCATGCAGCAAGGAATGATCTATGGGCCAGGTTCTCCACGGCTGCCTCTCCGGTGGCTTTCGACGGACCATGTCCGCAGAACCTTGACCACCTCCGCCCGCACGATGCAGAGAGTTCGTCGCGCGATCGGCGACAGCCACACCACTATCCGGAAATGGCGCAGGCGCGCCGCCGCCGCCGCCATGGGACCCAGGCAGCCCCGCCTCACTGTCCTGACGCCGGAGCAGGAAACCATGGCCGTCGCGTTCCGCCGGCACATGTTGCTGACGATTGCCTCAATGCCCTCCAGCCAGCATCCCGCACCTTCGCTCGACCCTGCAGCGCGGCCTGGAGCGACGTGGCATCTTCCGGCTCCCTCCGCCCGCTTTCCGTCAACTTCGCTGACAGAACCTTGGCTGGCTTTGCCCAACGTCGACGGCGACATGCCCGCCAAGAAGAAGTTCACGAGCGGCCCGATCGGGCCCGGCCACGGGATCGTGTCCCAGGTGGTGGTGTAGGAGGCGGTCACCGCGGTGAACCTGGGTAGAGTTGGGTTGCGACACGCAACACTGACCCAAGGACCCAACGATGACCGAGCACGAAACTCCCTCCGTAGCCATTCCACCAGCTACGCTGGCGGAACCTTGGGCCACTCCGCCCGGCGCGAGCTGCTGGCGAAAGGCTTGGATGCCACGTTCCTGCGCGAGATGATCGGCTTTGCCGCGCAGAGGCTGATGGAGCTGGAAACCGAGTCCCTGACCGGCGCCGTTCATGGTGAGCGGAGTTCGGACCGGCAGGTGCAGCGGAACGGCTACCGCAAGCGCGACTTGCACACGCGGGCGGGCACGGTGGAGTTGCGCATCCCGCGGCTGCGCAAGGGCCCGCTGGCGTTCAGTACCGTGAGCCCGGCGGGGAAGCGGGTCGTGACGGGGCGGTCGAGGGAGTCCGGGAAGGCAGGGTTGTCACCGTCGCCGAACAACAGCAAGGCCTCTGCCATGGGCGAGCAGGCGGGCTGCGCGGTGCAGCCGGCCTGCAGGAACGCGGCGAACACGATGGCTCGCCGCGCCCGGCGCGTCAGGCGGAGAGGATCTTGTCGATGGTGATCGGCAGGCTGCGGATCCGTTTGCCGGTGGCGTGATAGACAGCATTGGCAATGGCGGCCGGGGTCGCGACGATGCCGATCTCGCCCAGTCCCTTCACGCCCAGCGCATTCATCGGCTCATGCTCGTCCACGAAGATCACCTCGACCTCCGGCACATCCGCGTTGGCCGCGATGTGGTACTCGCCGAGGTTGTGGTTCATGAAGCGGCCCAGCGTGTGGTCGGGCATCGATTCCTCATACAGCGCCATGCCCATGCCCCACACCACGCCGCCCAGCACCTGGCTGCGCGCCGTCTTGGGGTTGAGGATACGTCCCGCCGCCACGGCGTTCACCACGCGGGTGACGCGCAGCACGCCCAGCGCCTCGTCGATCCGCACCTCCACGAAGCAGGCGCTATGGGTGAAGGAGGAGAACCCGGCCTTCACCAGCTTGTCCGCGGATCCGGTGCCCTCCTCACTGATCTCGGCCACCCTGCCGGCGGTCATGGCGGCGGCATAGCTCATCCTGCGGGCCGGGTCGGCTTCCACCAGGATGTGGCCCTGCTGGAACACCACGCGATCGATCGGCACGTTGGCGAATGGCGAGTCGCTTGCCTTGCGGGCATAGCCGAACAGGGTCTCGCGCACCGCGAGGCAGGCCTGCTGCACGGCGGTGCCGGCGGATGCGGCGGTCCAGGAGCCGCCCTCCAGCGGGGCTTCCGGCAGGTCGCTATCGCCGATCCTCACCGTTACTTTCTCCATCGGCAGACCCATGGTATCGGCCGCGATCTGGGTGAGGATCGTGTAGGTGCCGGTGCCGATATCTGCCGTGGCGCTGGATACCTCCAGCGTACCGTCCGGGCGCAGCACGGCGCGGGCCTTGGTGGTCTGCATCTGCGCGTCCCAGGCGCCGATCGCCATGCCCCAGCCGATCAGCTCGTTGCCGTCGCGCATCGAGCGGGGCGCGGGCGTGCGCCTGGCCCAGCCGAACTGCGCGGCGCCCTGCTGCACGGCGGAGCGCAGTTCCTTGCTGCTCCAGGGTTTGCCCTTGTTCTGGTCGGTCTCGGCGTAGTTCTTGAGGCGAAGGGCGACCGGATCCATGTCCAGCCGCGCCGCCAGCTCATCGATGGCGCTCTCGATCGCGAAGGTGCCGGTGGGGGCACCCGGCGCCCGCATGTCACCGGGGGTCGAGGTATCCAGCTTGGCGAGCTTGTAGGTGAGGGTGACGTTGTCGCAGGCGTACAGCATGCCGGACCAGTTGACGACGACCTCCTGATAGTCCTCGTAGCGCGAGGTCATGCTGATGGCATCGTGGCGGATCGCCTGGATGGAGCCGTCCGTGGTGGCGCCGACGACGACCTTGCTGATCACCTCCGGCCGATGCGTCATGCTCCACATCTGGTCCCGCGTCAGCACCACGCGCACGGACCGCTCCAGCATGGTGGCGGCGAGCACGGCGAGGAACAGCTGGTATTGCGGGCGCAGGCCGGAGCCGAAGGCGCCGCCGATGTAGGGCGACACCACGCGGACCTGCTTCAACCCGAACACGTTCTGGATATAGGTTTGGGTGGCCTTCACGCCCTGGATCTTGTCGTGCACCAGAACGGAGCCGTCGGCGTTCCACACCACGGTCGTGGCATGTGGCTCCATCGGGTTGTGGTGCTCGCTGGCGATCGTGTACTCGGCGTCGATCCGCACCGGTATGCCGTCGAGCGCCGCATCGGCGTCGCCGCGCGGCTTCGGCGGCGGCTCGATTCCGCTGCGCTTCTTCGGCGGCTCATAGGCGTCCCCGCGCTGCGCCTCCAGGTTGAACTCGGGCGTCTCGGCATCGTAGTCGACGCAGATCAGCGAGGCGGCGTCGCGTGCGGTGTCGAAGTCCTCCGCGACGACCAGGGCGACCGGCTGGCCGCTGAACTGGATGGTGTCGTCATACAGGGCGCGGAACGGGCTGCCGGGCGGAGCCACGTCGTCGCTGTAGTTCTTCGAGAGCCAGGCGGTGCGGGGGCGGTTCTCGTGAGTGATCACCGCCAGCACGCCGGGCAGGGCGCGGGCCGCTGCGCTGTCGATGTGGCGGATGCGGCCGCGGGCGATGTCGCTGCTGACGACATAGCCGTAGGTGAGGTTCGGGGTGGCGAACTCGGCGGCGTAGAGGGCGCCGCCGGTGACCTTGGCCGGGCCATCGACGCGGCTGCGCGGGAGGCCGATATGGGTGTCGGGCATGATGGTTCCTTAGGCGATGCGCTTGTCGGAAACGCTCTGCGGCGTGCCGGCAGCGGCCTGCTGGAGGGCGCGGATGATGGCCTTCGTGGCCAGCGGAATTTTGAAGTCGTTGGTGCCCTGGCCGACGGCGCCCTGCATGATGCGGGCCGCGACCTGGTGGAACACCGCCTCACCCGGCGCCTGGCCTTCCAGCAACGCTTCGGCTTCCGGCACGCGCCAGGGCTTGTGCGCCACGCCGCCCAGGGCGATGCGGGCGCGCTTCACCGCACCGCCGTCCATCTGCAGGCCCACCGCGACGGAGACCAGGGCGAAGGCGTAGGAGAGGCGGTCGCGCAGCTTCAGGTAGGTGTAGTGGGTCGCGAAGCCCTGCTCCGGCAGATCGACGGCGGTGACGATCTCGCCGGGTTCGAGGGTGGTGTCGCGCTCGGGGGTGTCGCCGGGCAGGCGATGGAAGTCGGCGATGGGGATGCTGCGCTCGCCGTTCGGGCCCTGCACGTGGATGACGGCCTCCAGTGCTGCGAGTGCCACGTTCATGTCGGAGGGATTGGTGGCGATGCAGGAGGGGCTGGCGCCCAGCACGGCATGGATGCGGTTCACGCCGCCGATGGCGCCGCAGCCGCTGCCGGGCTGGCGCTTGTTGCAGGGCGCCGCGGTGTCATAGAAATAGTAGCACCGCGTGCGTTGCAGCAGGTTGCCGCCCGTGGTGGCCGCGTTGCGCAGCTGCGGGGTGGCGCCGTTCAGGATGGTGAGGGACAGCAGCGGATAGCGCTGCTCGATCTCGGTGCTGTAGGCGACATCGCTGTTGCTCACGAGCGCGCCGATGCGCAAGCCCCCCCGATCCGACGCGGCGATGGTGTCGAGGCCCGGAAGGCGCGTGATGTCGATCAGCTGCGTCGGCCGCTCGACGTCATATTTCAGCAGGTCAACCAGGTTGGTGCCGCCGGCGATCAGCTTGGCCCCGGCCTGCGCTGCTGCTGCGGCGGCGTTGGGCAGGGTATCCGCCCGCATGTAGTCGTAGCGGATCATCGGCCGCTCTCCGCCAGCACGCTCTCGATGGCGTCCACGATGTTCGGGTAGGCGCCGCAACGGCAGAGATTGCCGCTCATCAGCTCCTTGATCTCATCCGTGCTCCTGGCCCGGCCCTCGTTCAGCAGCGCCACGCCCGAACACAGCTGACCCGGCGTGCAATACCCGCACTGGAACGCATCATGCTCGATGAACGCGGCCTGCAGCGGGTGCAGGCTGCCATCGGCACCGGCCAGACCCTCGACAGTGGTGATGCTGGCGCCATCCAGCATGATGGCCAGCTTGAGGCAGGCGTTCATGCGCTTGCCATCCAGGATCACGGTGCAGGCACCGCATTGCCCGTGGTCGCAGCCCTTCTTGGTGCCGGTCAGGTGCAGGTCCTCCCGCAGCAGGTCCAGCAGGGTGGTCCAGGGCGAGACGCTGAGCTGCCGGGTCTGGCCGTTGATGGTGAGGCTGATGACCTGGTCGGCGATATCGGGCGTCCGGGTTTCGATCGTGGTCTGCACGTGGTTCACTCCAGCGCACCGCCGCATCCGTCGCGCGGGTGCCCGCGTTCAACCGGGCGCTGTTCCGCAGGTTCCCAAAGGGTAGGCGTCAACAAATCGTGGTTCAGGCGGCGTCCTCGCGGATCATGGCACCGCCGCGCTCCGCCACCATCATCACCGCCGGCTGGATGTTGCTGGACGGGATCAGCGGGAACACCGAGGCGTCGATGACCCGCAGGCCGCCAAGGCCGCGCACGCGCAGCCGCGGATCGACCACCGCCGCCGCGTCGCTGCCCATGCGGCAGGTGCCGCAGGGGTGATAGACCGTGGTGCCGTGGTCGCGGATATAGGCCAGCAGGCTTTCATCGGTGTCCTCGCCCGGCGGCGGTGCGAGTTCTTCCAGCACCAGGTCGCTGAACGGGCGGGTGCGGCCGAGGCGCCGGGCCAGGCGGGCGCCCTGGATCATCGCGTGGCGGTCGGCGGGGGCGGTCAGGTAGTTGGCGTGGATGACGGGCTTGTCGGCCGGGTCGGCGCTGCGGAGGCTGATGGTGCCGCGGCTTTCGGGGCGGCACTGGCCGAAGTTGAACATCACGCCGGGATGGGCGGCGAGGGTGTAGCCCCGGTTCGGCGCCAGGCTGAAGTTCACGAACTGGTATTGGATCTCCGCCTCCTCCGCCCCTGGCGTCACCCGGGCGAACAGCGTGGCCTCGCAGGCGCCGACCGCCATGGGGCCGCGGCGATGCAGCGCATAGCCGGCAGCCATGACGGCCTGGCGCAGCAGGGTGCCGGCGCGCTCGTTCATGGTGCCGGCCGGGCGGGTGCGATAGGCGAAGCGGGCGATCAGGTGGTCCTGCAGGTTCCGGCCGACGGCGGGGCGATCCACCAGCACCGGCAGGCCCAGTGCCTGCAACGCGGCGCCATCGCCGATGCCGGAGAGCATCAGCAGCTTGGGGGAGACGATGGCCCCGGCGCTGAGGATCACCTCCCGCGCCGCGTGGATGGGGGCGGGCGGTGCGCCGTCGATGCTGGCCAGCACGCCGACGGCCCGGCCGTTCTCGATCAGGATGCGGCTGACCGCGGCGTTGGTCACCACGCGCAGGTTCGGGCGGCGGCGGGCGGGGCGCAGGTAGCCCTGGGCGGTGCTGATGCGCCGGCCGCGCCGCACGTTCAGCTGCATCGGCGCCACGCCCTCGATGGAGCCGGCGTTGATGTCGGCGTGGTGCGGGAAGCCCGCGCCCTCACATGCGGCGATGAAGGCGGCCGCCCCGGGGGCGAGGCCGCGGGGCTCGGAAACAGGGATGGGCCCGCCCTGGCCGCGGGCCGGACCGGGCGCGCCCTGCCAGTCCTCGATGCGGCGGAAGGTGGGCAGCACGTCGGCATAGGACCAGCCGCGCGCGCCGGCCTGCGCCCAGCGGTCATAGTCGTGCGGGGAGCCGCGGAGGAAGACCAGGCCGTTGATGGAGCCGGAGCCGCCCAGCACCCGGCCGCGCGGCCAGGCGATGGCGCGTCCGCCCAGCTCCGGCTCCGGTTCCGTGCCGAACTTCCAGTCGAACTTGCCGCTGGCGAACAGGCGGGCGTAGCCGGCGGGAATGTGGATCCAGGGGTCGGTGTCGGGCGGCCCGGCCTCCAGCAGCAGCACGCGATGGGCCGGGTTCTCGGAAAGGCGGGCGGCGAGGATGCAGCCCGCCGTGCCGCCGCCGATGATGATGGTGTCGCAGGCCGGCGTCACGGCTCGAGAACGCCCTCATACAGGTCGGACAGGATGAGCGTCACGCCGATCTCGGGCATGGCGAGCGGGGCGGCCGGGTCGGTGAGCAGGCTGCCGACCCACTCGGCGCCCCGGCGTTCGAAGATGGTGGCGGCGATGCGGTCCTGGGCGAGGATCACGTAGCGCTGGATGGAGGGGGTGGCGCGGTATTCGGCGTTCTTGAGGCCGTAGTCGATGTGGGCGGTGCTGGGGGACTCTACCTCGAACACCACGACGGGGTTTTCGGCGATGGTGGCGTCCCGGGGCTGAGGCCCGCAGGCCACGAAGGCATCGGGGTAGCGGATGCTGCCGGCGACCACCACCTTCAGGCCTTCCACGAAGGCGCGGCACGGTGTTCCGCGTAGCCGCGACCTGAGTTCCGATCCGATGTTCAGGGAGATCGTGGAGTGGGCCAAGGTGCCGCCCACCATCGCCACCGGCCCAAACCCGTCAAACTCCCAGCGCAGCTCCTGCTGGTCCTCCCAGGCCAGGAACTCGTCCAGCGTCATGGCCCGGCGCAGCGCGACGTTCATTCAGTGCCTCCCTCCGCAGCCTAGCTTGCCGCGCGCCGGGAACGCCAGCCGCCTGCGGTCAGCTGCCGCGTTCGTCCAGCACGGCCCGGCGCCGCAGGTCCCGCTGCAGCTGGCGCGACGTCAGCTCGATGCGCTCCTGCAGCACGCGGTTGGTCAGCTCCTCCTTCGTGGGCGCGGCGGCCACTTTCTCGTCGCGGGAGCAGACCATCAGCACGGCCACGCCGTCGCTCGAGATCACCGGCTTGCTGGGCGTGTTGATGGCGAGGCCGGCCAGCAGGTTGCGCAGCGGTACGGAGGCGACGCCCTCCAGGCGCACCTCGCCGGGGTCCGACGGGCGAACGGCGCCGGCGCGCTTGTTGGCCTCCTCGATCTCGGGGCAGCTATGGGCGGTGCGGCTGATGGTGCCGGCCTGCTCCACGACGCGCTTCTGCTGGTCGGTCGGCGCCTGGGGGTTCAGCGTGCCGGTGAAGGGGAAGAACACCTGGCGCAGGCTGATCACGGTGCTGCGGTCGCGCCCGACCTCGCGCTTGGCCCGCAGCGAGACGATGCTGATGCCGCCGGGCACGCGGATCGGGTTGCTGACGGCGCCGGGCGGCATCTGCGTCACCACGGCGGTGACCTCGGGGTCAAGCTGGGTGGGGCTGACCCAGCCGAGGTCGCCGCCCTGCAGCGCGGTCTGACTTTGGCTGAACTGGGCCGCGACCACGGCGAAGGGGGCGCCGGCGCGCAGCTGGCTGATGACGGTCTCGGCGAATCGCTGGGCGTCCGCGGCCTTGGCCGGGTCATCGATGGGGATGAAGATCTCGCTCACGCGGTATTCGGGCTTGCCGATGGTCGCCTTGAAGATGCGGTCCTGGTCGGACACGTCGGCCTCGCTGACATCGGCCTTGCCCCCAAGCTCCTGCCGCAGCACCCGGGTCCAGCCGAGCTGGACGCGCACCTGGTCGATCAGGGTGCGCATCGCCACGCCCTGTCCACGCAGGCTGGCAGCCATGGCGCCGCTCTGCATGCCGTTGCGCTGCTCGATCTCGCCGATGGCGTCGGCAATGTCCTTGTCGCTGACGGCGATCTTGCGGCGCTGGGCTTCCTGGAGGCGGAGGCGTTCGTCGACCAGCTGCTTCACCACCTGGGGGCGGAGCCGGGCCAGCACCTCGGGCGTGACGGGCAGCCCGGTGCTGAGTGCGAACAGGCGGCCGCGGTTGGCGACGTCCCCGGTGGTGATGATGTCGCCGTTGACCACGGCGACGATCTTTTCGCCGGGGGCCGGGGTGGCGGCCACGGGCGGGCGCTGCGCCAGCGGCACGGCGCGGGGCTGGGCCTGGACCGCGAGGGGCGTGGAGGCCAGCAGCAGGGCGAGTGCGAGGCGCGACGGGGTCATGGAGCGGGTCCTGCTGGGGTCAAAGCGCGTGGAAGCCGAACTGGCCGACGGTCTTGAAGGTGATCTGGAACAGCACGATGCTGCCGCCGCTATCGCCGTTCAGCGAGGTGTAGCGCTTGTTATAGTTCACATCGAAGATGAAGCACTCATCCTCATAGGTCGCGTGCACCCCGGCGCTGGTCAGCTTGCTGGTCTGCAGGTCCCGGCGGACATAGGCGCTCACCTTGTACTGATCGATCTGCGAGCTGGCGTTCAGCGTGGCCTCGTTGCGGTGGGTGAAGTAGTTCGGCGGGATGGTGGCGCTGTCGTAGAAGAAATACGGGTTCACCGCCGAATAGATGTAGCCGCCGCCAAGCCGGAACTTGGGACCGCCTACGCTGGCCAGCGCATCGGCGAAGCGCGGGGTCAGTCGGTCGTGGTCCAGCCGGGTGCGCCCGGTGAGGTCGAGCCAGGGGGTCGGCGTGAAGGTGGTGCGGGTGACGATGTCGGACGCGCGCTTGTCGAGGCCGCTGCCGACCGGGAAGGTGTCGTCCTTGTGGGTGCGGAAGCTCTCGCCGACCAGCATGTCGAGCGACGAGGTGCCGATGGTCCAGTTGGCGTGCAGGCCGACATTGGCGCGCACGCCGCCCTCCAGCCGGTCGATGCCGGGGTATTTGTTGAGCGAGAACAGGTTCTGGTCGGTGAACTCGAAGTCCAGGCTGTCCTCGTTCGGCACACGCTGGTTGCGGTTGCCGCCGCCGTTGGGCGAGACGACGATCTGCGCGATGGGCTCGATGGTCTGGGTGCCCAGCCGGCCGCCGTCACGCACGAAGGGCCAGCGCATCTCCAGCGCCGCCTGCGGGTGCAGGCGCACCAGCTCCGTGCTGCCGCGATTATAGTAGTTGGGGTTCTGGTCCAGGCTGGTGGCGCTGTAGGCGGCGCCGATCCCCTGCAGGGTCAGGCCGTACTGCTCGCCGAGATAGCCGGAGAACGGCCGCTGCCAGTTCACCGTGCCGCCAACCCGCTGCGTGTTGGTGCCGATCGGGCGGATCACGTTGAAGTTCGTGGTATCGAGGCTGAAGCGGCCGCCGAACGCGTCGGGCTCGCCCACGAAGCTGTAGGTGTAGCGCGGCAGCACATAGGGCAGGCGGCTCTGCTTGATGCTGTCGACCAGGCCCTGATAGGCGATCGAGTCGAGCTTGGTGTAGGCGCCGGTGCCGAAGCCTTCGATATACAGGCGGCTGGTCAGCACGTCGCTGCGGTTGCTGACCCGGTAGTCCCGCAGATACTCGGCGGAGCTGGCGCGGTCGATGTCGAAGCCGTAGCGCCAGGTGTCGTCATAGGCGAAGCGGCCGCGGGCGAACACGTCGGCCTGCGGCTTCTTGCGGTCGTAGCCCAGCCCGGCATCCACCGTCAGCGTGCCGTCGTTGAAGCGGCGGCGGTACTCGGTGTTCACGTTCAGGTACTGCTGCGTGTTCACCGTGGGCGTGATGGTGGCGTCGGACTGTTCATCCAGCACCCAGTAGTACGGCGCGCTGGCGAAGGCCCCGAGGTGCTTGGACTGCCCGAAGGAGGGCACCAGGAAGCCGCTCGCGCGCTTCACCGAGGGGTCCGCGTGCCACAGGTACGGAAAGGCGGCGACCGGGACGCCGTAGATGTCCAGCACGGCGTCGCGGTACTCGATGCGCTTATTCTCGGTGTCCTGCACCGCGGTGCGGGAGCGCAGCTGCCACAGCGGCGGCTTGCTGGGGTCGTTCTTGCAGAGGTTGCAGGTGGTGTACACCGCGCGCGACAGCTCGTTGATCTTGCCATCCACCCGCCGGGCGCCGTTGGCCACCAGCTTGCCGTTCTCGGCCAGGATCGCGCGCATGCCCACCAGCACGCCGTCGCGCATGCCCTCGGTGAGTTCCGCGTAGTCGCTGAACAGCACCTGGCCGTCCGGCTCGATCATCATGACGTGGCCGCTGGCCGCCGCGATGTTGGTGTTGCGGTCGAAGGTGATCTTGTCGGCGCGCAGCACGTGGTCGTTCTGCCAGGCCTCGACCTTGCCGGTGGCGGTGACCAGGGCGTTGTCGCGGTCGTACTGCACCTCGTCCGCGGTGAAGGCCACCGGGTCGGTGCGGTTGATCGGGGTGGCGGGCGCCGCCTTGGTGCCGCTGCGGAGCGCGGTGAACTGGGCCCGCGCCGGCACCGCCAGGCAGGCCAGCACCGCGGCCGCCGCAGCCATGCGCACCGCACCTGCACTCAGCCGTCGCATGGGAACCAGGTCGGAAGGGGAGCCGGACGCATGGCGGCTCCTATACAGGGGAGGGGGCGCGGGTAAAAGCACAACCCGCCTTACCACTCATCCATCTTCCAGATGCAGCAGCAGCGCGATGGCCAGCATCAGCCCTGCGCCGGCCGGCGCCCAGGCGGCCAGGCCCGGCGGCAGGGCGCCCGACTGCCCGAACTCCTCCGCCACCTTGCTGACCAGGAACAGCGCGAACCCGGCGGCCACACCGCTGCCGATCATCTGCGCCACGCCGCCGCGCCGCGTCGCCCGCATGCTGAACCCGGCCGAGACCAGCGCCATGGTGCCGGCCAGCAGCGGCATGGCCAGCAGCGCCTGGAACCGCAGCCGGTGGCGGATGGCGGAGAAGCCGGACCGCTCCAGCAGGCCGATGAAGTCCGGCAGTGTCCAGACGCTCAGCGTGTCCGGGCTGGCGAAGCTGTCCTGCACCCGGCCGACCGTGAGGTCCGTGGGCAGCGACACGGTTCCGGCGGCTTCCGGCAGCTTGTCCGGCAACATGCGCCGGGTGCCGCTCAAGGTCCATTTGCCGGTATCGAGTTCCGCGCGGGTGGCTTCAAGCCGCGCCAGCAGGTGGTCCGAACCGTCGAGGCGGAACACGCTGACATCCTGCGCCACCAGGTGGTCGCCGCGCATCTGCACGCTGCGGGCGTGCAGGATGGCGATGCCCTGCGGGTCCAGCTCCCGGTCCGACTGCCGCAGCCACAGCTGGCCGCCCGCCAGCGCCGTGGGCCCGCCGGAGGTACGGAGATAGGCGTTGTCCAGCGTCTCCGCCCGGGACAGCATGGCGGAGGAGAGCGGGCTTCCGGCGCCGGTCGCGATGGCGCCGAGCAGGATGGCGCAGGCGACAGGCGCGGCGAGGAACTGCCAGGCGGACACCCCGGAGGCGCGGGCGACGATCAGCTCCGAGGACCGGGTGAGCCGCCAGAACGCCAGGATGCCGCCGAGCAGCACGGCGAAGGGCAGGATCTGCATGGCCACATACGGCAGGCGCAGGCCGGCGATGCCGACCACCAGGCCGAAGGTGGCGTCGGGCTTGGTGGCGGAGCGGCGCAGCAGCTCGATGAAGTCGAACAGGCTGACGATGCCCGACAGCGCCGCCAGCATCGCGAGCACCGCGAGGCTGAACTGGCGTGCGATATAGACGGAGAGCGTGACCGGCATGGCGCCTCTCTAGCGCCTCGGGCCAGCCAGGGGAAACCCGGCCCCCCCACCATCCCGGGCGTTGCCTGCGGCGGCGCGGGTCTGTACCACCCTCCGCATGAGCCAGGTCGGTTTCTACCATCTCACCCGCACCACGCCGGACCAGGCGCTGCCGGAGCTGCTGGGCCGCACGCTGTCGGCCGGTCAGCGCGCGGTGGTGCTGGCCGGGTCCGAGGCGCGGGTGGCGGTGCTGGACAAGGCGCTGTGGGCGGCGGAGCGGCCGGACTGGCTGCCGCATGGCAGCGCCCGCACCGGGCACGCGGCGCTGCAGCCCATCTGGATCACGCCGGCCATCGAGTGCCCGAACGGCGCCCGGTTCCTGTTCCTGCTGGACGGCACCCAGGCGCCCCTCGCCGGGTGGGAGCGGGTGTTCGACCTGTTCGACGGCCAGGACGAGGCCGCCGTGGCTGCGGCCCGGGTCCGCTGGACCGCGGCGCGGGAGGCCGGGCACGACCTGGCCTATTGGCGGCAGACCGGCACCGGCTGGGAAAAGGCCGGGTAGCGGGTAGCGCGCCGCGTGATATCCGGGCGCAAATATCGGCGGCGCCGGCACTTGCGCGCGGGCCCGGCCCACATGACATGGGTCGCGGTCCTCGAACCCCCGGAGCCCCGACATGGTTGCCGCCACCTTTTCCAGCACTGCCGGACCCGCGCTCGATGCAGCGGCCCGGCTGGCCCGGCTTCGCAGGCTGGCCTGGTTCCTGGATGCGCAGTTCGGCCTGCCGGGCACCCGGTTCCGCTTCGGCATCAACAGCCTGGTCGGCCTCGCACCCGCCATGGGTGACATCGTGATGGGCCTGGTGTCGCTCTACATCGTCAACGAGGCCCGGAGCATGGGCGCGCCACCGGCGCTGCTCGGGCGGATGCTGGTGAACGTGGCGGTCGAGGTCGTGGGCGGCGCGGTGCCGTTGCTGGGGGACCTGTTCGACGTGGTGTTCAAGGCGAACCTGCGCAACATCGCGCTGCTGGAGGACTGGATCCAGCGCGCCTGACGCTCGGGCCCTGGCGGCTGGAAATCGTGCCGGTCCTGGCCCTGTACTATTCTGCCGCCCGGCTCCTCGGACAGCTTGTTTAGCAGGCCGGCGGCCTTGGCGAAGGACCCCGCCAGCGTGCCCATGTTGGTCGGCAGCCGCTTTTCCAGCCCGACGTTGAAGCGGCCGGCGACTGGGATGGCATCTCTCACGGTGTCGTTGCCGGCCTGCCCGTCGCGCCAGGCCAGCGCCTCCAGGTCGAGGTTGTGGTCCCAATACCCCGAAGGCCCGCCATAGCCGCACAGCTTGATCATGGAGGGCGCGAAGTCGAAGCCGAAGCGTTCCGCCTGTTCCACGACGGTGCGGTTCAGGTCGGAGCTGGGCATGTATTGCAGGGAGGTGGTGGAGATCAGCCCGCCGTTGTTGCCGACGGGAATAAAAAACGAAAACGCCGTTGCGCTCAGGTTATAGGCAGTTAGCCCCGCTGGACATCGCGTCGCGACCCGCCGACCATGCGGCGTCGTTCGGAGTTGAACCCATGCCGCGCCTTGCCCCACGCGCCCGTGCCGCAAGCTTCTGCGCGGCCTTCGGTTTGCAGCGGCCGATCCTGCTGGCGCCGATGGCGGGGGCGTGCCCGCCGGGTCTGTCGATTGCCGTGGCCAACGCCGGGGGACTTGGCAGCTGCGGCGCGCTGCTGCTGTCGGCCGAGGCCATCGGGGCCTGGGCGCGGGCGATGCGCAGCGGCAGCAACGGCCCGTTCCAGGTCAATCTCTGGATCCCCGACCCGGCCCCGCACCGAAACCCGGACCACGAGGCGGAGATCCGCCGCTTCCTTGCCCAGTGGGGCCCGGAGGTTCCGGCCGAGGCGGCAGAGGTGGTGCCGCCGGACTTCGCGGCGCAGTGCGAGGCGATGCTGGAGGCCGGGCCGCCGATCGTGTCCTCGGTCATGGGCCTGTATCCCCCGGCCTTCGTGACCCGGCTGAAGGCACGCGGCATCGCCTGGTTCGCCAACGTGTCGACCGTGGCGGAAGCACGGGCGGCGGTGGCGGCCGGGGCGGATGCGGTGGTGGCGCAGGGGATGGAGGCCGGCGGCCATCGCGGCTGCTTCGATGCCGCGGCGGCCGAGGCTGGCATGGTGGGCACCCTCGCATTGGTGCCCGCGGTGGTGGATGCGGTGAAGGTGCCGGTGATCGCCACGGGCGGCATCGCCGATGGCCGGGGCGTGGCGGCGGTGCTGGCGCTGGGGGCGAGCGCGGCGCAGATCGGCAGCGGGTTCCTGCGCTGCCCCGAGGCGCAGACCCACCCGGCCTGGGCCGCGGCGCTGGAGGGCCTGGCGCCCGAAGGCACCTGCCTGACCCGTGCCTTCAGCGGCCGTACCGGACGCAGCATCGCCACCGACTACGTGCGAGCGGCCAAAGGCTCGGCGGCCCCCGACCCGGCGCCCTATCCGATCCAGCGCGCGCTGACGGCGGCGATGCGCACCGCCGGTCAGGCCAGCGGGGAGGTGGCACGCATGCAGGTCTGGGCCGGACAGGCATCCGGGCTGGCACGGGCGGCCCCGGCGGCGCAGGTGCTCGGCGATGCCTGGCGGGAGGCGGAGGCGCTGCTGGCCTAAGCATCATCTCGCGGGACGCCCTTGCATCCCGCAAAGAAGATGATGCGTCCTCAAAGGTGACGGCAGCGACCCACGACTGGTCCGGCCCGGCTGCGGGGGAAGTCCCGGTCCACGAGGTCGGGCGCGGGCCGGGCTTCGCTGTTACGCAGGGTCGTTACTGGGCCGTCATGGCTTTCGCGCCATGCAGGGCCGGGCTACGGTTTGAAAACGAAAGGGCGCGCCATGCGGGACCGTATCATTGCTGAGATCCGCCAGTTGGCGGCAATGGATGGGAAGCCACCCGGCAAGCAGTCGTTCATGCGTCGCACTGGTATAGGGGAGCATCAGTGGAGCGGCGTCATATGGGCGCGATGGAGCGATGCACTCGTTGATGCAGGGTTTCAGGCCAACAAGTTGCAGCTGCGATTTGAAACGACCGACGTCGTGGCTCACATTGCGCAGGCGTGCCGCCGATATGGTCGGGTTCCGACAGTAGCGGAGATGAAGCTTTGTAGGCGAGATGATCCTGGCTTTCCAAGCAAGGGTGCAATTGCGAGCCATTTCCCGACCAGGACAGCCCTCTTGTCAGCGCTTGCCAAGCTTGCCGAGAACGACCCTGACTTCTCCGACATCGCAGCCTTGCTTCCAGCGCACGAGCCGAAAACCGAGCTTCAAGCGCCAGCTACGACCCTGCCGACCGACGGTATGGTCTACCTCCTGATATCTGGAAAGCACCACAAGATCGGGCGGAGTAATGAGCTTGAGCGTCGGATCAAGGAGGTCCGCGTTGCCCTGCCTGAGGCCGTGACCCTGGTGCACGCCATTCGGACAGATGATCCGCCGGGCATAGAAGCCTACTGGCACAGGCGTTTTGCGGACCGACGGGTAAACGGGGAATGGTTCAAGCTTACCCCTCTGGACGTGGCTGCCTTTCGACGGCGAAAGTCCCAGTAGCGACTTTTGATAAACAGAATCGACCTCGGTTGCCTGACACGGCCGCCGTCAACCGATTTGCCTGGTGTCCCACAGGTATCCGGACGCACACTTTTTAGCTGTCACTGGATCACCAAAATTTCGATATATGGTTGAAGTTGCGAGCAGACATTGGTTGGGGCGGAAGGATTCGAACCTTCGAATGGCGGATTCAAAGTCCGCTGCCTTACCGCTTGGCGACGCCCCAGCTGCTGCTTCCAATAAGGTGAGCGGGGCGCCTAGCGCAAGCCGCCGCCCCATCGCCACCAGGTGGATGGCGCGGATCGTGCCACCCGGTCCGCCTCGGATGCGGTGGCGAACAGGGCGAAGCAGGTGGCGCCGGAGCCGCTCATGCGCGCCAGGAGGCAACCGGGTTCGGCCCGCAACCAGGTGAGCACCTCCGCGATGGCGGGGCAGCAGAGGAGGGCGGGCGCCTCCAGGTCGTTGGTCATCCGCACCAGGTCCTCCGCCATGGCGGCAGCGTCCCGCCAGTGTGGCGGGAGCGCGGCCGGGCCGGTGAAGCCGGCGCGCCGGGCGCCGAACACCTCGGGGGTGGATACGGCGAGACCGGGGTTCAGCAGCACCATGCCGCAGTCCGGCAGGCCGGGTGCGACGCCCAGCACTTCGCCGATGCCGCCCATCCGCGCCGGTTGCGAGGCGAGGCACACGGGCACGTCGGCGCCCAGCGTCGTGGCAATGGCAGCCAGTTCGGCCGGAGGGACCGAGAGATGCCAGAGGCGGGACAGCAGGCGCAGCGCAGCCGCGGCATCGGCCGAGCCGCCGCCGATCCCGCTGGCGATCGGCAATCGCTTGTCGAGGGTGAGGGCGGCGCCTTCCGTTACGCCGGCCGCGGACTGCAAGGCTGCCGCTGCCCGCAGCACCAGGTTGCCGGGTTCGGCCGCGAGCCCGGCGGCGAACGGGCCCTGCACGGTCAGGCTCAGTCGATCGGACGGTGACGCGGTCAGCAGGTCCGCGGCACCGGGAAACACGGCCAGGCTGTCCAGCAGGTGGTAGCCATCGGCCCGCTTGCCGGTGACATGGAGGTAGAGGTTGACCTTCGCCCGCGCCGCCTCCTGCAATGCAGTCTCAGGCATTCAGGGGGTCCGCACCGGCGCGGTGGTCGCGGCTGGAAGGACGCCGGGCGCCGCGTTGAGGCGGGCGGTGATCCGTTGCAGCTCCTCGGGCTCCGGCTTCAGCGTCAGCGCGCGGCGCCATTGGAACACCGCCTCCCGCCAGCGGCCCACGGCGGCCAGGGCGTCGCCCAGGTGTCCGTTGACCACGGCGTCCTCCGGCTGCAGCTCGATGGCGCGTTCCAGGTTCTTCAGGGCGCCGGGTGCGTCGCCCTGTTTCAGCTGCACCCAGCCCAGGCTGTCGATGAACGAGCCCTCGTTGGGCCGCAGGTTGACCGCGCGCTGGATCATCTCGTGGGCGCGGTCCAGGTTGCGGTTCTGCTCGGTCCAGGCATAGCCGAGATAGTTCAGGATGCTCGGCTGGTCCGGCGCCAGCTGCAGCGCGAACTCGAAGTCGCTCTCCGCCAGCGGCCAGTGCCCGGCGCGTTCCTGGGCGATGCCGCGCTCATAGAACAGCGGCCAGGCGGAGCGGGTGGGGGTGCCGACCCGGGCGATGGCGCGGTCGTAGATGGCGATCGCGTCGGCGAACCGGCCCTTGCGGCGCAGGATGTCGGCGGCGAGGGTGAGCGGCTCCGACCGGTCCGGATACTCGCGCGCCAGGGTCTCGAGCAGGGCGGTGGATTCGTCGGTACGGCCCAGCGCATCCTCGATGGCGGCCTGGCGCAGGCGGATCACCGCGATCAGCGGGTCCGATGAGGGGACGGGCTGCAGCGTGTCGAGCGCCGCCTGTCGCTGCCGGGCCTGGTCCTGCATGTCGGCCAGCAGCAGGCGGGCAGCGGTGAAGTCCGGCCGCATGTCGAGCGCCAGGCGCAGCATCACCTGGGCGGTGTCGGCGGCGTTCTGCTGGCGCAGGGTCGCGGCCAGAGCGAGGTAGGTCTCGGCGATGCCGTCGCGGGCGTTGCGGATGGCGGGCGTGCTGACATCGGCCTCGAGCGCCAGGCGGGCGATGCCCAGCTCGCCATTGCCGCCGGCGAGTTCACGCACGACGCGCTGCGCCTCGCTGACCAGGCCCTGACGCGCCTGCCAACTGGCCAGCACGATGCCGAGGCGCAGGTTGAGCTGCCCGTACTCGACCTGGGCGACGCGGTAGAGCCGTGCCGCATCCTGGGTCTGCTGGCCCAGATCGGCGATCATGGCGGCGTGCAGCGCCATGACGCCGCGGAACCGGCCGCCTTCGTAGAAGGGCTGCAAGGTGGCCAGTGCGGCCGCGGTGCGCTTCTCGCCGGCCTGCGCCCAGGCCATCAGCAGGGGGCGCAGCACCTGGGTCAGCCCCTGTTGCGGCAGGCTGGCGAAGCGGGCCTCCGCATCTTCCCACCGGCCGGCCTTCACGTCGGCATCGGCCAGCACCATTTGGGCCACCGGATTGTCCGGCAGCTCGGCCGCCAGCCGCGCCGCGTCGCTGCGCCCGGCCATCACGGCGGCGATGAACGCCTGGAGCGCGACCTCCCGCACACCGCTGTCCCTGGCCGCGATCTCCAGCTTGTCGGCGGCGACGTTGAGGTCGGACCCCTGGGCGGCGAAGCGGCCGGACAGGTAGGCGCCATAGGCCCCGGTCGGCTTGAAGCTGGAGCGGCCCGGCGCGTCGTCGAAGCCGAAATCGCTGGCCGCACAGGCGGAGAGTGTCGTCAGGACCAACAGGGCGGCCCGGCTCAGGTTGCGGCCTCGGTGCATCGTTTGCCTACTGCTCGGGTGGGGGAGACGCACGTCACATGCCGCTGGCGGCATATCACATGCCGCTGGGGTAGCTGGGTCCGCCGGCGCCTTCCGGCACCTGCCAGTCGATGTTCTGCTCGGGGTCCTTGATATCGCAGGTTTTGCAATGGACGCAGTTCTGCGCGTTGATCTGCAGGCGCGGGTTGCCTTCCTCGACGCCCACGGCCTCATACACGCCGGCCGGGCAATACCGGCTTTCGGGGCTGGCATAGGTGTCGTAGTTGACGCCTTTCCACAGGGCCGGGTCGCGCAGGCGCAGATGGACCGGCTGGTTCTCCTCGTGGTTCGTGTTGCTGATGAACACCGAGGAGAGGCGGTCGAAGGTCAGCACGCCGTCCGGCTTCGGATAGGCGATCTTCGGGGCCTGGGCGGCGGGGGTCAGGCCCTCATTGTCCGGGTGCCTGTGGTGCAGCGTCCAGGGCGCCTTGCCGCGGAACACATAGGTGTCGAGCGCCGCATAGGCCATGCCGCCATAGAAGCCGAACCTGGCGAAGGCCGGGCGCACGTTGCGGACGGAATGCAGCTCCTCGTGCAGCCAGCTGTCGCGGAAGCCGGCCTCGTAGCCCGCGGGCTCCGCCGGGCGGTCGCCGGCCAGGGCGGCGGCCACGGCCTCGGCCGCCAGCATGCCGGACTTCATGGCGGCATGGGTGCCCTTGATCTTCGGCACGTTCAGGAACCCTGCGCCATCGCCGATCAGTGCGCCACCGGGAAAGGTGAGCTTCGGGATCGACTGCAATCCGCCCTCGCTGAGGGCCCGGGCGCCGTAGCTGATGCGTCGGCCGCCCTCGAAGTGCTTGCGCATCTGCGGGTGGGTCTTGAACCGCTGCATCTCGTCGAAGGGGGAAAGCCAGGTGTTCTTGTAGTCCAGCCCGACGACGAAACCGTAGCTGACCAGGTTCTCGCCGAAGTGATACAGCCAGGAGCCGCCATAGGTTCCGGGGTCGAGCGGCCAGCCGGTGGTGTGCTCGATCAGCCCCTTCTGGTGGCGATCCGCCGGAATCTCCCACAACTCCTTGATGCCGATGGCGTAGGTCTGCGGGTCGCGGCCGTCGCGCAGGTTAAACCGGGTCATCAGCTGCTTGCTCAGGCTGCCACGGCAACCCTCGGCGAACAGGGTGTAGGTGGCGCGCAGATCCATGCCGGGGGCGTGGTTGGCACCCGGCGCACCCTCCTTGGTGATGCCCATGTCACCGGTCGCGACGCCGACGACGCGGCCATCCTCCTCCAGCACCTCGGCGGCGGCGAAGCCTGGATAGACCTCCACGCCCAGCGCTTCGGCCTGCTGGCCCAGCCAGCGCACCACGTCACCCAGGCTCACGATATAGTTGCCGTGGTTGTGCATCTGCGGCGGCGTCGGCAGGCGGATGCTGCGTGTGGCGGTGAGGAACAGGAAGCGGTCCTCGCCCGCGGGCGTGAGCAGCGGGGCGCCCTGGGCCTGCCAGTCCGGGATCAGTTCCGCCAGGGCACGCGGCTCGATCACGGCGCCGGAGAGGATGTGGGCGCCGACCTCGCCGCCCTTCTCCACCACGCACACGGTCGCGTCGGGTGCGAGCTGTTTCAGGCGGATGGCGGCCGACAGACCGGCGGGACCAGCCCCCACGATCACCACGTCAAACTCCATCGCCTCGCGTTCTGCCATTCCTGCCTCCACTCCCGTTCTGCTAAGGTAGGGTCTTTGGCGGGTTGCGCAAAACCCGGCGGAGCAGATTGTCGTGCCGACGGGTGCGAGCGAGAGGCAGGACTGGCGGATGCACGACCTGGCGGCGTTGCGGCTGCAGCTCGAATGGGGGGCCGACGAGGCGCTGCTCGACACGCCGGTCGACCGGTTTGCCGTGGCTCCGGCCGCCGCCATCGTTCGGCCGGTCGCCAGGACCGTCCCGCGCGCGGTTGCACCCGGCTCGTCCCTCGCAGGCGTCGCGGACCTGGCCGCGCTGCACGCCGCGATCGACGCCTCGGACAGCCCGCTGCGCGCCACCGCGTCCAACACCGTCGGACCCTCCGGCAACCCGGCCGCGGGCCTCGTGCTGATCGGCGAGGCTCCGGGCCCCGATGATGACCGCTCGGGCCAGGCCTATAGCGGGAGGCCAGGCCAGGTGCTGGACCGGGTGCTCGGCAGCGCCGGATTGTCGCGGGAGGAGTTGCTGCTGGCGTTCCTGGTGCCGTGGCGCCCCCCGGGCGGGCGGCCGCCGAACGAGGGCGAGATCGCGGCCTCGCTGCCCTTCATCCACCGCCTGCTGGCGCTGACCCGGCCGCGGCGGATCGTGCTGATGAGCGGCCTGGCCCTGAAGGCATTGACGGGCGACGCGAGCGGCATACGGCGGGCGCGGGGCAAGTGGGTGGCCGTGACCGTGCCAGGCATGGCGGCGCCGGTGCCGGCCCTGCCGATGCTGCCGCCGGAGCTGTGGCTGGGCAGCGCGGGCGCGCGTTCCGGCACCTGGGCGGACCTGCTCACCCTGCGCGCTGCGCTCGGCGCCTGACACTTTCAGGGCTTGTTCCTCGCGATGGCGTGTTTTGCGCCGGGGCGCCATGGCGTGTAGCCGCTGCGGTCCATGCGAGGGCTCCACCCTGCGCGCCCACGTTTCTCGGCTGCCAGAGCGTTTCTGGCAGGCGCCGCCATGCTGGCGGGGGCCGCCACTCAAGCGACTGCAACGCCCCGGGCTTCGTCCCCGTCCGGGGACATGGCGCTCGCGATTCCGCGGATCGACGTGCCTGGAAATGACGGCGTGACGCTGCCGCGCCCGCTCACGGCGGTGACGGCCGGGTTGTTGCGCGCGGCGTTCAAGGATGCCGGTGCGTCGCTGGAAGGTCTGCGGGATCATCCGTTGCTGGGCCATGTTCTCGCCAATCGCCTGCTCTCGGCCGCCAAGCCTGGCGCCGACGAGTTGCAGGCCTGGCTGGAACGTTATTCCGATCAGCCGGATGCCCCGGCCATCTATGCCGCCCTGGTGGCCCGGCTGCCACGGGGTACAGCTCCGCCCGTCGCACCCGCCCTGCCCAGCTTCGTCTCCGCCCTGCCAGGCGACGATGTCGAGGCGAACGGCCCGCTGTTGCCGCGCAACCCGGTGCTGGACGGCGCCGTGCGCAGTGCCGCGCGCGCCGGTCAGATCGAGCGGGCCATCGGGCTGGTCCGGCGCACGCGCGGGATCACCCCTGAATACGGCGCCCTGTTGCGGGCGGAGATCGCCCAGGCGTTGTTCGGCCAGGGGCGCGATGCGGAGGCGCTGCGGCTGGCAGAGGCCGCGACCTGGCAATCGCAGGGACAGATCGGGCTCGCGCCCTGGGTCGCTGGCCTGGCCGCCTGGCGCCTGGGCCGCACGGAACTGGCGCGGACGTGGTTCGAGGCGGCATACCGGGCGCCGATCATCCCGCCGGGCCGCCGGGCCGGCGCCGCATTCTGGGCCGCCCGTGCGGCATTGGTGACGCGGGGCGACCATGCCCAGTGGCTGCGCCGGGCCGCGCAGGACCCGCGCACCTTCTATGGATTGCTGGCCCGACGGCTGCTGCGGCAGAGCATCGAGGTCGAGAGTGCCGCGGAGAGCACGTTGGGCGAGGCGGACATCGAGGCGATCGCCGCCACACCGCGCGGCTCCAGGGCGTTCGGCCTGTTGCAGGTGGGCCAACCCACCCGCGCCGCCGCCGAATTGCGCCTGCTGTTCAGCGAGACCCGGGAACAGGCCGGGTTCGCCCGGTCGATCCGGCTGGTGGCGCGGACCGCCGGGCTTGCAGAACTGAGCGGGCAGTTGGACGGGTTGATGGAGCCTGCGGTGGTTCGGCTCCCGGCAGCGCGCCTGCGGCCCACGGGCGGGTTCCGCTTCGACCCGGCGCTGGTCTATGCGCTGACCCGTCTTGAATCCAACTTCGACGCCGGGGCGGTGTCGCCCGCTGGCGCGCGGGGCCTGATGCAGCTGATGCCGAGCACCGCCGAGATCGTGCTTTCGGGCGGCCGCGGCGGCCCGATCCGGCTGCATGACCCGGCGACCAACCTCGATATCGGGCAGCGCTATCTCTCGCAGCTGATGCAGATGGAGGTGGTGGGGAAGGACCTGATCCGGCTGCTCGCCACCTACAATGCCGGACCGGGCAACGTGGTGCGGTGGCTCGATACGCTTCACGAGGACGACCCGCTGCTGTTCATCGAATCGCTGCCGTCCGCGGAGACGCGGGCCTATATTCCTCGGGCGCTTGCCTATACGTGGTTGTATGCCGCGCAGCTGAACCTGTCTTCGCCGAGCCTGGACGAGCTTGCTCTCGGCCGCTGGCCGAGCGTGCAGGCCGTGCAGGCCAACCGGCGGGATGTGACACCCCGCCTGCATTGAAGGAACGCCTGTGCCGATCGATGAGAGCCGCACCTTCATTCCTGTCACGATCGCTGTGCTTACCGTGTCCGACACTCGGACGCTGGCGGATGATCGATCGGGCGACACCCTGGCCGCTCGGATCGAGGCGGCGGGCCATCGGGTGGGCGCACGCGCGATCGAACGCGACGATGCCGGGCCGATCGAGCAGGCCCTGCGCGGCTGGATCGCCCAGCCAGCCATCGACTGCGTCATCACCACGGGCGGCACCGGGATCACTGGCCGCGACGTGACGCCCGAGGCTTTCGACCGGGTGCTGGAAAAGCGGATCGAGGGCTTCGGCGAGCTGTTCCGCATGTTGAGCTATCAGAAGATCGGGACATCGACCATGCAGTCCCGCGCGCTCGGCGGCGTGGCCGGGGGCACGTTGCTGTTCGCGCTGCCGGGCAGCACGGGGGCGGTGAAGGATGCCTGGGACGACATCCTGCTGTGGCAGCTGGATTCGCGGTTCCGGCCGTGCAACCTGGTGGAGCTGATGCCACGGCTGCAGGAGCATCTGCGCTAAATCCGTTCTCATTGCGTTCTTGACAGGACCTCGCATGGCGCGCAAGGTAGGTCAGGAACATAAAGGGAACGTTAACATGCCCGATGGTTCGATCCAGTCCGTCCATCCTGATGCCGAGGCACTTGCGTCGTTCGATTGGTCGGAGCGGGCCGAGCCGGCGCCCGCCGTGGTGCTGCCAGGGCTGCGCCAGCGGGGCCGGGGGGCCGTGACCAACCCGGGCTCCCGCTACGATGCCCGGCAGCAGGCGCCGGCCGATGATGGCTGGTCGTTCCTCACCGGCGATGAACTGACGGCGCCGCCAAGAGAGACGGTGCTCGTTCGTGACAACGCCCGCTCCGCCATCGCCTGGAACGACAGCCCGGACGTGGGTTTCGACCGTGCGGTGAACCCGTATCGCGGCTGTGAGCACGGCTGCATCTACTGCTATGCCCGGCCGAGCCACGCCTATCTCGGCTACTCCCCCGGGCTCGATTTCGAGACCAGGATCGTGTTCAAGCCGGACGTGGCCAAGCTGCTGGAGCGTGAGCTGTCAAAGCCGGGCTACACGCCGCGCACCATGGGCCTGGGCTCCAACACGGACCCCTATCAGCCGGTGGAGCGCACGCTGCGGCTGACGCGGTCCATCCTGGAGGTGCTGGAGCGGTTCAACCATCCGGTCAGCATCGTCACCAAATCGGCCGGCGTGCTGGCGGATATCGATATCCTGGCGCGGATGGCGGCGAAGGGCCTGGTGCGGGTCTGGCTGTCGATCACCACGCTGGACCCGGCCCTGGCCCGCATCATGGAGCCGCGGGCCAGCACCCCGGCCCGGCGGCTGCAGGCGATCGCGGCGCTGAACCAGGCTGGCGTGCCCACGGGTGTGCTGGCAGCACCGATGATCCCGGGGTTGAACGACCCGGAGCTGGAGCGGATCCTGGCCGCCGGGCACAAGGCCGGGGCGCGTCACGCCGCCTATGTGCTGCTTCGCCTGCCGCTTGAGCTGCGCGACATGTTCACGGCCTGGTTGCACGAACACGTGCCGGAGCGGGCCCGGCACGTGCTGGCGCTGATCCGGCAGACGCGCGCCGGGCAGTTGAACGACAGCCGGTTCGGCCAGCGCTTCAAGGGCGAGGGCGCCTATGCCGAGCTGCTGGCACAGCGCTTCCGCCGCATGCGGCGCCAGCTGGGTTTCGACGCGCGGGAGGTGCTGGACGCAAGCCGTTTTGCCCGGCCCACGGCGCAGCTCTCGCTGCTGTAGCCGGGTCAGGCCGCCTGGTTGCCGGACTTGTCCCAGCCGTCCTGCGCCTGGTTGAGATCGGGCGCGAGCAGCGTTCGCAGGCCGGTGGCCACCGCGGTGGCGGTCGCGGTCCAGTCGCCCGGAGTGGCCGGGACGGGGACGACCCTGCCGGGAAGCTGCGCAATCGCCGCGGCGATGCTTGCGGCCTCCGGGTCGCACAGGATCGCGTTCGGCTGGTCACGCAGTTGTTCGGCCAGGCCGCCCACGCGGGTGGCGAGCACCCAGCGCCGGGCGGCGAGGGCGGCCGCCGCCACCCCGCTCTGGCTGGCCTCACGATGCGTCAGGATCAAGGCATCGGCCCAGCCGAGCAGGTCGTTCAACTCGGCTTCCGGCACCCAGCGGTTCTCGACCGTGACGTGATCCAGGCTTTGCAGCAACACCAGGTCCGGGCTGTCGGGCCCGGCGCCGACGACGCGCAATTCGATCTCGGCGGAGCCGCCAAGCCGCACCATCGCGGCGGCCAGCAGATCGAGTCCCTTGTAAGGCATCAGCCGGCCGAAGGAGAGCAGCCGGAGCCGGCCGCCATGGGCGCGGACCGGCGGCGGCGTCGGCCCGAACACGAAGGGCGGCAGCGACGATTGCAGCAGTTGCTGGCCGGGGCGCAGGCCGTTCCGGCGCAGCTGCCCCGCCACATGCGTGCTGAGCGCAAACACCAGCCTGGCGCCGCTCAGCAGGTTGCGCTGCAACGCGATCTGCATGGGATAGCTGTCGCCGGGATGCAGCTGCGCGTCATGCACCACGACCGCGTAGGGCACGCCGGCCCGGCGCAGCGATGCCGCCATGGCAAAGTCCAGCGGTGCCGGCATGGCGCAGAGCGCGACGTCGATGCCGGCGGCCTGGATGTCGCGGGACAGCCCCGGCACCATCCAAGGTGTTCCCATCAGCCGCCCGATGAAGCCGAGGCGGCTGGTATAGGTCCGCACCGGCAGGTCGTTGTGCGGCGCATCCGGCAGGCCCAGCAGCTCGGCCTTGGTGGAGAGCGACAGCACGACCTCCACACCGGGAACCTCGGAAAGCGCCCGCGCCATGGCGGCTGCCACCAGCGGGCCGGCTCCATGGCGCCCCCATTGCCACACGAGCACCTTCATGCGCCGGTGCCGATGCCCAAACCGTGCAAGGCTGCGGCAAGCGGGGCGGGCCCGAGCCGCGCGGGCGCGGCGCTCCGGGCGGCCTGGCCCATGCGGCGGCGTTCCGCCGGGTCATCGGCAAGGCGGCGGAGGCTGGCGGCGGCGGCGGCGATGTCGGGTTCGGCCCACTCGGCGCCCGGGCCCTCGAACACGCCGCGCGGGTCCAGGGCCGGGACAAGGGTGAATGGGATGCGGCAGGCCCAATCGTCGTCGAGGAAATCCTCGGTGCCGGACCAGGCGGTGGCGACCACGGGCCTGCCCAGCAGCATGGCCTCGGCCGGCACCAGGCCGAAGCCCTCGCTGCGGTGCAGCGACAGCACGATATCGCAGGCCGCCATGATGGCGTGGGCCTCGGCGCGCGGCCGGACGGTCGTGTCGAGGAGGATGTTGGGCGATCGGTCCACGGCATCTCGTAGCGCCGCCAGGTCGCCGGGGAAATGCCCTGTCTCGCCTGCGCGTATAAAAAGCACGCGGTCTGTGCGCGATCCGAACGCAGCCTGGTGGGCGGCGATGGCGCCAAGCGGGTTCTTGCGCTCGAAGCTGGAGGCCAGGTTGAACGCCAGCAGCGTGATGACGGCATCGGGCGGCAGGCCCAGGGCGGCGCGGTCCTGCGGTGCCGGGTCGGGCGGACCGCAGGCGACGCAGTGCGGCACGACACGGACCGCCGCGGGGTCGAACCCCGCCGGCATGGCCCGCCGGATCGCCTCGGCCGAGAACCGGGAGGGCGCCCAGATCTCGTGCACGAACCCGAACCCGGCCAGCCAGGCGGGCGGCACCACCGGCAGCTCCCATGGCCAGACTCCGATGATGCGCCGCCCCCGCACCATGGCCCGGCCCAGCTGCAGCATCCGCAGCGGCAGCGCCGCCGCATTCGCGTGCAGCACCAGCGGCACGCCCGGCGGCGGCGGCGGGTCGCCGGCCCGCAGCGCCCAGCGGCGGACACCCAGCGCATCGAGCCCGCTCAGCATCAGGCGCGCGCCTTCGCCCAGGCCGGAGGCACGGTCCAGCTCGCCTGCGACGGCGATGCCCAATTGGGCCGGCGGCGGCACGCGGTCCGGCCGCGGGGCCAGCCGGGTGGCGGCGGCCTGCAGGGCCCGGCGGCGCGGCCCCTGCGGCAGGGCGCGCCAAAGCCGGTGCAGCGGCGTCAGGACCATTGCCGCCCGATCGCCATCAGCCGTCGTTCAGGTGGCAGGCGCTGCGATGACCCGGCGCGATCTCCTTCAGGGCCGGCACCTCGGCGCTGCACCGGGCGAAGGCGTGCGGGCAGCGCGGGTGGAAGTGGCAGCCGCTGGGCGGGTGCAGCGGGCTGGGGATCTCGCCCTTGATGCTGGTGAAGCGCCGGGCCCGCGCATCCAGCCGCGGCACCTCCGAGAGCAGGGCCTGGGTGTAGGGGTGGTTCGGGCGGGCGAACACCGCCTCGGTCTCCGCCTGCTCCACCACGCGGCCCAGGTACATGATCGCCACGCGGTCGCTGAGGTGCTCGACGACGCCGAGATCGTGGCTGATGAACAGGTAGGTAAGGTTCAGCTCGCGCCGCAGGTCCATGAACAGGTTGAGGATCTGCGCCTGGATCGAGACATCGAGCGCCGCGACCGCCTCGTCGCACACCAGGAACTCCGGCTGCACCGCGAGCGCCCGGGCGATGCCGATGCGCTGCCGCTGGCCGCCGCTGAACTGGTGGGGGTAGCGGCGTTTATAGGCCGGGTCGATGCCGGCGCGCTTCAGCTGGGCGTCCAGGTAGTCCTCGCGCTGGCCCCCCTTGGGGATCAGCCCGTGCACGCGCGGCGCCTCGCCGACAATCTCGCTGACGCGGAGGCGGGGGTTGAGGCTGGCATAGGGGTCCTGGAAGATCATCTGCACGCGCAGCCGGGCCTGGCGGGCTTCGGCGCCCTCCAGGCTGGCACGGTCGCGTCCGTCGAGCAGCACCTGGCCGTCGCTGGGCGGCATGATGCCGGCGACCATGCGGCCCAGGGTGGACTTGCCGCAGCCGCTCTCGCCCACCAGGCCCAGCACCTCGCCGCGGCGCACCGCGATGCTCACGTCATCCACGGCACGCACCACGGGCCTGGGGGCGAGCGGCCCCAGGCTGCTGCGGAAGCGGCGGATCAGCCGGGCCGGGCCGTCGATCGGCTTTTCGAAACGCTTGGTGACGTGGCGCAGCTCGATGATCGGCGGTTCGGCCGCCTGCGTGAGGGCGGCGCTCATGCGGACACGGTCGCCATCGGGTGGAAGCAGCGATGGGCGTGGCCCTCGCCCGCCATGAACTCCGGCGGGTCCAGCTCGCACTGCGCGGTGGCGCGGGCGCAGCGGGTGCGGAAGGCGCAGCCGGCCGGCAGGTTCATCACGTTGGGCGTCATGCCCGGTATGCCCGGCAGGCGTTGCCCGCGCGGGGTGCGGGACGGCACGGAGCCGATCAGGCCACTGGTGTAGGGGTGCATCGGCGTGTCCAGCACTTGCGCCACGGTGCCTTTCTCCACGATCCGCCCGGCATACATCACCGCCACATGGTCGGCGAGCCCGGCGATCACGGAAAGGTCGTGGGTGATCCACACCAGCGCGGTGCCGAACCGGCCGCACAGCGCCTGCATCTCGGAAAGGATCTGCGCCTGGATGGTCACGTCCAGCGCGGTGGTGGGCTCGTCGGCGATCACCAGCTCCGGCTGATGCAGCAGGGCGATGGCGATGGCGACGCGCTGGCGCATGCCGCCGCTGAACTGGTGGGGGTAGGAGGCCAGGCGCTCGTCCGGGCTGGGGATGCCGACCAGGCCCAGCGCATCCCGGGCGCGGGCGCGGGCCACGGCGCGGCCCACCTTCTCGTGCGCCTGCACCGCCTCGATCATCTGGGTATCGATGCGCAGCACCGGGTTCAGCGTCATCATCGGGTCCTGGAACACCATGGCGATGTGCCGGCCGCGCAGCCGCCGCATCTCGCGCTCATCGAGGCCCGCGATGTCGCGGCCCTGGAACAGGATCTGCCCGGAGACGACGCGGCCCGGCGGGTCCACCAGGCCGATCAGCGAGAAGCCGGTGACGGACTTGCCGGACCCGCTCTCGCCCACCAGCCCCATCACCTGGCCGCGGCCAAGGGTGAAGGACACATCGTCCACCGCCCGCACCACGCCGGCGCGGGAGACGAAGTGGGTCGACAGGTTGCGGACCTCCAGCGCGGGGGCGCTCATCGGCGCAGCTTCGGGTTCAGCACGTCGCGCAACTGGTCCCCCACGAGGTTGATGGAGACGATGGTGATCAGCAGCGCGATGCCCGGGTAGAAGCTGATCCAGTACTTGCCGGAGAGCATGTACTGATAGCCGTTGGCGATCAGCAGACCGAGGCTGGGCTCCGTGACCGGCACGCCGAGACCGAGGAAGCTCAGCGTCGCCTCCAGCGCGATGGCGCGGGCCATCTGGAAGGTGCCGACCACGATCAGCGGCGGCATGCAGTTCGGCAGCAGGTGGCGGAACACGATTCGGGTGTTGGACAGCGCCAGGCACTCCGCCGCCTCGATATACTCCCGGCGCCGTTCGGCCAGGGCGGAACCGCGGGCGGTGCGGGCGTAATAGGCCCATTCCACCATCACCAGCGCCAGCATGACATTGCCGATGCCCTTGCCCAGGAACGCGAGGATCATCAGCGCCACCAGGATGCTGGGAAAGCTGAGCTGCAGGTCCACCAGCCGCATGATGACGCTCTCGGTGCGCCCGCCGGCATAGGCGGCCACCAGCCCCAGCGTCGAGCCGATCATCCCCGCGATCAAGGCCGATCCGGCGCCCACGAACAGCGAGATACGCAGCCCATACATGATCCCGGACAGCATGTCCCGCCCCTGGTCGTCGGTGCCGAGCCAGAAGGTCAGGCCCTCGCCGGAAACCGAGCCGGGCGCAAGGCGGCCGTCCATGATGTCGAGCTGCGCCAGGTCATACGGGTTCTGCGGCGAGATCCAGGGGGCGATGAGAGCGATGACGGCGATCAGCACCATCACCACCAGGCCGAACACCGCCAGCCTGGACTGCGCGAAGTCGGTCGCCAGCCGCTGGAACGGCGTCTCCTCCTTCGGCGGCACGGCGGCGGGTGCGGTCACGGCGCTCATCCCTGTTCCTCCAGCCGGACCCGCGGGTCGAGTGCGGTGTAGAGCAGGTCGACCACCAGGTTGATGCCGACGAACAGCAGCACGATCAGCATGAGGTAGGCGACGATCACCGGGCGGTCGAGCAGGTTGATGCTGTCGATGATGAGCTTGCCCATGCCGGGCCAGGCGAAGATGCTCTCGGTGACGACGGAGAAGGCGATGGTGGTGCCGAGTTCCAGGCCCACCACGGTGACGACCGGGATCATGATGTTCTTCATCACGTGCACGCCGATGACGCGGAGCAGCGACAGCCCCTTGGCCCGGGCGAACTTCACGTAGTCGGAGGGCAGCGCCTCGCGCACCCCGGCGCGGGTCAGGCGCATGATGAGGCTGACGTTGAACAGCGCCAGGTTGAAGGCCGGCAGGATCATGTGCGCCAGGCCGTCGCGGGTCAGGAACGACCACTGGATGCCGAACAGCGCCGCCGTGGTGCCGCGCCCGGTGCTGGGCAGCCAGCCGAGCTGCACCGCGAACACCATGATGAGCATGAGCCCGACCCAGAAGGAGGGCAGGCTGAACCCCAGGATGCTGCCCGCCATCAGCCCGCGGGCGATCCACCCGTCGGGCTTCAGCCCGGCATACAGCCCGGCGGGGATGCCGATGACGATGCTGATCAGCACCGCGGCCACCGCCAGCTCCATGGTCGCCGGCAGCCGCTGCAGGATCACGCGCATGGCGGGCTCGTTGAACACGAAGCTGCGGCCGAGGTCGCCGTGCAGGATGCCGGACAGGAACGACAGGTACTGCTGCCACAGCGGCTTATCCAGCCCGAGTGCCGCGATGGCGCGGGCGCGTTCCGCGGCATCGGCCTCCGGCGAGATCAGGATGTCGATCGGGTTGCCGATGACGTTGATGCCGATGAACACGATGACGGTCATCGCCAGCACCACGAACATCGCCTGGATCAGGCGGCGAAGCAGCCAGCTCGCCATCTAGCGCCCCCGCGCCGGTGGGAGGTTCATGCCGGGTGCTGCTGAAGGAGGCTGGCGGCCGTCATGGTTCTGGTGGCTCCCGTGCATGGTGCGATGATGCATCATACAAGCGCCGTGCCACAGCAGCCAGCGTGCCGGGCGGCATGGCGGGATCGGCAGGTTGCCGGGTTCGTGCCGCCGCGCCACACTCCGCCGATGTCCGCCCTCGCCCCTACCCTCAAATGTCGCTGACATCCGGCATCGACCCGGCCGCCATCCCCCGCTTCACGGTGGGGCTGGCCGCGCCCGACCTCACGCCCTGGCTGGTGGGCAACACGGGCATCACCGGCTTCACCACCGCGACCGGCCCGGAGCCCGGGCCCCACGTGGTCGTCGTGAGCCTGATGCACGGCAACGAGATCGCCGGCGCGGTGGCGCTGGACCGTCTGCTGCGCGCCGGGCTGCGGCCGCGGCGGGGGCGGCTGACGGTCGGGTTCGCCAACCTGGATGCCTATACCCGCTTCGACCCGGCGCACCCCACCGCCTCGCGCTTCCTGGACGAGGACATGAACCGCGTCTGGGACCCGGCCGTGCTGGACGGGCCGCGCGCCAGCCGGGAGCTGCACCGGGCCCGGCAGATGCGCCCGCTGATCGACGGCGCCGACCTGGTGCTGGACCTGCACTCGATGCTGTGGCCGTCCGACCCGCTGATCCTGAGCGGGCAATCGGAGAAGGGCCGGCGGCTTGCGGTGGGGCTGGGCGTGCCGGACCTGGTGGTGGCGGATCGTGGGCACCAGACGGGGCCGCGGCTGATCGACTACCCGCGGTTTGCCGGGTCCGGCACGGCGGCGGCCTGTCTGGTGGAGGCGGGGCAGCACTGGCAGCCGGCAACGGTGGACGTGATGCAGGCATCGATCGACGCCCTGCTGGGCGACGGCCGGCGTGACGGGAGCGCGCCGCCGCCGCGCTGTGCGGAGGTGACCATGGCGGTCACGGCGGCGACGGCGGGCTTCGCGTTCGTGCGGGCCTATCGCGGCGGGGACGTGGTGCCGCTGCGCAACACCTTGATCGCCATGGACGGCACCACCGAGATCCGCACGCCGCATGATGACTGCCTGCTGGTGATGCCCAGCCTGCGGGCCAGCCGCGGGCATACCGCGGTGCGGCTGGCACGCTTCGTGGCGCCTCCGCAGGACGCTTAACGTTTCCGCAGCATTTCTCTGGCATCAGAAGGCGTCGGGTCATGACGTCCGATTGATCTTCAAGGGGAACGGCTTTGCGCCATACGTTCGCGGGCATCAGCATCAAGGGCAAGATTGGCGGCGCCGTGGCCCTGATGGTGGCATGCACCCTCCTGCTTGGCCTGTTTGCCGTGGACCGGCTGAACCGGGTGGACGGCGCCGCGGCGGAGCTGCGCAACAAGTCGCTGCCAGCGGTCCGCCTGCTGGGACTGATGGCGTTCAACGCCGAGCGGCTGCGCCTCAACCAGTACATCGTCGCGACCACCACGGTGGCAGAGCGCAAGCGAGAGATGCTGGTGTTGACCGCCCAGCGGGTGACCGAGTTCGAGGCGGTTTACCAGGCCTATGAAAAGCTGATCACACCCGGAAAGGAACGGGAGCTGGCGGCCGCGGTCGCGACATCCTGGCACAGCTACAAGCTGTTCTCGGACGAGCTGCTGCGACTGGTGACACAGGGCGACACGGCCGAGGCCGTGGTGCTGCTGGACAGGATGAACCCGGCCATGAACACGTTCCGCGCCGCCATGCAGTCCGTCGGCGCCTACAACGTCGAACAGGGGCGCCTCGTCGCGAGTGAGGGCGAGGCGATCTCGAACTCCGCACGGCAATGGGTTGCGGGTGTGCTCTGCGCCGCTGTGCTGATCGGCGTGCTGCTCTGGGTCGCCATGGCCCGCACGATATCCGGGCCGATCGCGCTGATGACCGCAGCCATGGGGCGGCTTGCAAGGAACGACGTGGCGGCCGCCATCCCCGGGATCGGACGGCGCGACGAGATCGGCTCGATGGCGGGCGCGGTCCAGGTGTTCAAGGACAGCATGGTGCGGAACATGGAGCTGAGTTCGGCCCATGAGCGGGACCGCACCATCAAGCTCGAGCGGACGGCCAGGCTCGAGAGCCTGGTCGGCGGCTTCGAGGCCAGGGTCGGCACGTTGACGGGGCAGCTGACCACGGCATCGGGCCAGATGGAGCACACCGCCCGCGGCATGACGAACACTGCGGCAAAGACCAACGACCAGGCCGCCGCGGTGGCCGCTGCCGCCGAGATCACCAGCAGCGGCGTGAACACCGTCGCCGCCGCGGCTGAGCAGCTGACCTCCTCAATCGGTGAGATCAGCCGCCAGGTGGCGCACTCGGCCCGGGTGAGCGAGCGGGCGGTGGCCGATGCGCGACGCACCGCCGGGGTGATGCACACGCTTTCGGATGGGGCGCAGCGGATCGGGGATGTGGTGGCGCTGATCAACAGCATCGCCGGGCAGACCAACCTGCTGGCGCTGAACGCGACCATCGAGGCGGCGCGGGCCGGAGACGCGGGCAAGGGCTTCGCCGTGGTCGCTTCGGAGGTGAAGAGCCTGGCTCAGCAGACCGCCAACGCCACGGAGGAGATCGGCAGCCAGATCGGTCAGCTGCAGAGCGCCACCACCGAGGCGGTGGCAGCCATCGGCACCATCGCACAGGTGATCGAGGAGATCGGCAGCGTCGCGGTGGCGATTGCCGCGGCGGTTGAGGAGCAGGGGGCGGCCACATCCGAAATCAGCCGGAGCGTGCAGCGCACCGCGGCCAGCACGCTGACGGTCACGGGCAATATCGTGGAGGTGAGCCAGGCCGCCAACGATGCCGGCACCGCCGCGAACCAGGTGTTGAGTGCCGCGAGCGATCTCTCGCTCCAGGCCAATCAGCTCTCCATCGCGTTCAACAGCTTCGTGACCGAAGTGCGCGCCGCCTGACGGTGCGGCCGGTGCCCGGCTCGGGGCCGCCGGGCGCCGTATCGCCGCGGCCAGGCTGGCTGTATGCTGCGGCGCAGCGGATTGGAGACCACGCGATGCCCCTGAGCCCCCCTGCCGAACGGCGCATGCTTCACACCCGGCAGATCGAGATCGTCGGCTATGAGCGAACGGATGGCCTCTATGACATCGAAGCCCGGCTGGTGGACACCAAGAGCTACACCTTCGGCAACAAGGACCGCGGCACGATCGAGCCCGGCACGCCGCTGCATCGCATGCTGGCCCGCATGACGATCGATGCGGACCTGCTGATCATCCGGTTCGAGGCAGCGACGGAGTTCGCCCCCTACACGATCTGCCCGCAGGCCGCGCCGAACTTCGAGCGGCTGGCCGGTCTGCGCATCGGGCGCGGCTTCATCAAGATGGCCAATGAGCGCGTCGGCGGCGTGCATGGCTGCACACATCTGCGGGAGATGCTGGGGCAGATGGGCACCGTGGCGTTCCAGACCATGTATTCGAAGCGCGAACGGGTCGGGGTGGCGCCCAATGCCGAGAGCACCGGCGAACAGGCGGCCCGGCCTCGTCCGCCAATGCTTGGCACCTGTCTCGCCTATGGCCCGAGCAGCCCGATCGTGCAGCGGGAGTGGCCGGAGTACTATATACCTGGCTGAGCGGCCTCGGCCGGGGTTTGCAGGATCAGCGACAGGGCATGCAGTCCGCTCGCGAATTCGGGGGCGAGCGGGGCATTGACCAGGCGATGCCGCGCCACGCGGCCCAGGCCCTCGAAACGGGCCGAAACGACGCGCACGTTATAGTGTGTCTGCCCGGCCGCCGCCGCGCCGGAATGTCCGGCATGGCTGGCGCTGTCATCAATCACGTCGAGTGCCGTGGGCTCGAGTGCTGCTGCCAGCAGGGTGCGGATCCGGTCGGCGCGGGCGGGTTCGGTCATGCCATCCATTTAGCGGCAAGTGCGGGTGTGGCCAAGCGCGGCACTTGCCGGGTCCGCGTCGCAGCGCACATAAGATCGGATCATGACGAGCCGACGCCCCCCGCGCACCAAGGCCTTTGCGCCAGACCCGGCTGCCCCCGCCGGGCGGCGCTGCGACCATCCGGGCTGCATGCTGGAGGGTGGCTATCGCGCGCCGAAATCGCGCAGCACGGTGAACGAGTATCACTGGTTCTGCCTCGAACACGTGCGGGCCTACAACGCCGCGTGGGACTTCTACAAGGGCATGACGCCGGGGCAGATCGAGGCGCAGACCCGCGCGGACACCAGCTGGCAGCGTCCGACCTGGCCGCTGGGCAGCCTCGGCCGGCAGAACTTCGACGAGACGATGCTGCATGATCCGTTGCAGCTGCTGTCCACCGGGCGAATCAAGCGCGAACCGCCCAAGGCCAAGGTGCCGGCAGAGATGCGCGAGGCGATCCAGACCCTGGGCCTGGATTGGCCGGTGTCGATCGATGTGCTGAAGACCCGGTACAAGCAACTGGCCAAGCGCCACCACCCCGACGCCAATGGCGGCGACCGTGAGGCGGAGGAGCGGCTGAAAACCATCAACATCGCCTATGCCGCAGTCCGGCATTACCTGACCGACGCGCCGCGGATGGCCGCAGCAGGGTAGCTTTCGCAACGCGGCAGAACGGGACTAGACTGTCCGGATCAGGACGTGGCCCCCCATAGTGCCTCCCTCGGGCGGCGGAACACAGGACACCCCAGGCTAATGAACGACATCGCTGCCATCGCCGAAGCGCGCACCACCCCGACCTCGGCGGTGAACCTGCCGGACACCACGGTCAATGTCCGTGACGTGTTCGGGATCGACATCGATATGGAGGTGCCGGCCTTCTCGGTCGCCTCCGAGCATGTCCCGGAAAAGGACGTGACCTATAAGTTCGACCGCGAGACCACGATCGCGATCCTTGCGGGTTTTGCGCATAACCGCCGCGTGCTGATCCAGGGCTATCACGGCACCGGCAAATCGACGCACATCGAACAGGTGGCCTCGCGCCTCAACTGGCCGTGCATCCGGGTGAACCTCGACAGCCACATCAGCCGCATCGACCTGATCGGCAAGGATGCGATCGTCGTCAAGGACGGCAAGCAGATCACGGAGTTCCGCGAGGGCATCCTGCCCTGGGCGCTGCAGCACGCCTGCGCCCTGGTGTTCGACGAGTATGACGCCGGCCGGCCGGATGTCATGTTCGTCATCCAGCGGGTGCTGGAGGTGGAGGGCCGCTTGACGCTGCTCGACCAGAACCGCGTGATCCGGCCGCACCCGTCGTTCCGCCTGTTCGCGACGGCCAACACGGTCGGCCTGGGCGACACCACCGGCCTGTACCACGGCACGCAGCAGATCAACCAGGGCCAGATGGACCGCTGGAACATCGTCGCCACCCTGAACTACCTGCCGCACGCGCAGGAGACGGCGATCGTGCTGGCCAAGATCGGTGCCGATGCGTCGGACAAGGCGATGAAGAAGCAGGTCGAGAGCATGGTGGCCCTGGCGGACCTGACGCGGGCCGGGTTCATCAACGGGGATATCAGCACGGTGATGTCGCCGCGCACGGTGATGACCTGGGCGGACAACGCCAGGATCTTCAAGGATATCGGCTTCGCCTTCCGCCTGACGTTCCTGAACAAGTGCGACGAGGCGGAGCGCAGCACGGTGGCCGAGTACTACCAGCGCTGCTTCAACGAGGACCTGCCGACCGGGTTGATGGCCCGCAAGGGGATCTAGGCCCGAGATGAGCGGTTCGGGGAGCGGCGCGGGCGGACCGGCCGGCAAGGACGGCAACCGGACCGAGGAGTTCAAGCGCGCCACCGCCGGCGTGCTGCGCGCCATTGCGCAGCAGCCGGAGGTGCAGGTCGCGTTTCAGCCCGGCCCCTCCGGCCTGGTCGGCAAGCGCGCCCGGTTGCCGCTGCCCACCCGCGCGCTGCCGCCGGCCGAGATGGCCAAGCTGCGCGGCGCCGCGGACAGCGTGGCGCTGCGGCTGCGGCACCATGATGATGTCGTCCATGCCGCCCGCAGCCCGGGCCGGCGGGAGGCCAAGGACGTGTATGACGCGCTGGAGCAGGCGCGGGTCGAGGTGGTCGGCGCGCGGTTCATGGAGGGCGTCTCCGCCAACCTCCGCGCGCGGCTGGCCGAGGAGTGCGAGTCCGAGGGCTATGACCGCATGACCCGGAAGGACCAGCTGCCGCTGCCGGTGGCGCTGGCCCTTCTGGCGCGGGAACGCATGTCCGGGCAGGCTTCGCCGCCCGCCGTGTCGCGCATCCTGGACAGCTGGCGCGGCACGCTGGGCGATGACGCCGAGCAGGCATTGGGCGAGATGGCGACCGCGCAGGCCGACCAGGCCAGCTTCACCCGCGCCGCCCGCAAGCTGCTGGCGGCGATGAACCTGGCCGAAGCCGAGATCGAGAGCGAGCCGGACGAGCAGAGCGACGAGGGCGACGAAGGCGGCGAGCAGGCCGGCAGCCAGGACAACGCCGAGCAGACCGAGGGCGACAGCCAGTCCGACGCGGAAAGCATGCTGGGCGCGCAGCCCGAGCAGATGGAGGGTGATGCCAGCGACGACCAGGGCGAGGACGACGCGGAGGACGATGCCGCCGCGGCCGATGGCGAGGACCGCCCCGGCGGCCCGCAGCAGCGCCGCGAAAAGGCGATCCCCGATGACAACCAGGCCTATCGCGCCTTCACCCGCGCGCATGACGAGGAGATTTCCGCCGAGGACCTCTGCGACCCCGAGGAGCTGGCCCGGCTGCGCCAGCAGCTCGACCAGCAGCTGCAGCACCTGCAGGGCGTGGTCAGCAAGCTGGCGAACCGGCTGCAGCGCCGCCTGATGGCGCAGCAGACCCGGGCCTGGGAGTTCGACCTCGAGGAGGGCATGCTGGATGCCGGGCGCCTGGCCCGGGTGATCGTGAACCCGCTGCTGAGCCTGAGCTACAAGCGGGAGCGGGAGACCGACTTCCGCGACACGGTGGTGACGCTGCTGATCGACAACTCCGGCTCCATGCGCGGCCGGCCGATCACGGTGGCGGCGATGTGCGGCGACATCCTGGCGCGCACGCTGGAGCGATGCGCCGTGAAGGTCGAGGTGCTAGGCTTCACCACGCGCGCCTGGAAGGGTGGGCAGAGCCGGGAGCGCTGGGTGCAGGACGGCAAGCCGCGCAACCCCGGGCGGCTGAACGACCTGCGGCACATCATCTACAAGTCGGCGGACGAGCCCTGGCGCCGGGCCCGCAAGAACCTCGGGCTGATGCTGCGCGAGGGGCTGCTGAAGGAGAACATCGACGGCGAGGCGCTGATGTGGGCGTACCGCCGCCTGGTGCATCGCCCGGAGCATCGCCGCATCCTGATGGTGATCAGCGACGGCGCGCCGGTGGATGACAGCACGCTGTCGGTGAACCCCGGCAACTACCTGGAGAAGCATCTGCGGACCGTGATCAGCGAGATCGAGGGCCGCAACCTGGTTGAGCTGATCGCCATCGGGATCGGGCATGACGTGACGCGGTATTACCGCCGGGCCGTGACCATCGTGGATGCGGAGGAGCTGGGCGGCACCGTGATGAAGAAGCTGGCGGAGCTGTTCGAGGAGAACACCGCGGGCGGCCGGGTGCGCATGGCGGCGGAGCGCGCCTCGGCAGCGTGATCCCAAGGTTCGGGCCCATCGAATCCTTGCAACCGCCACGACCTGGTCCCACATTCCAATCAGTCGAAACATTCTGAAAGGAGGTGATCCAGTGTCTCATCGTTCGAGCCATCAGTCCGTTGCCGTGACCTGGACGCCCGCAACCTCGGCCGTCATCGGCTGAACAGCCTGTCCGGCCATGACCGGCTGAACAGGAGAGGGGCGGCAGCCTAGCGACTGTCGAACAATGGGGAGGCCCCGGGAGTGATCCCGGGGCCTTCCGCGTTCTCATCCTCCAGCATGCCGAGTTGCAGCGCCGCCCCGGCCTCCTCGGCCCCCAGCACCGCAACACCGCGCAGCGTCCGGTCCATGGCACGGGTGCGGCGGCGGGCATCCACGATGGTGTTGCTGACGCTGCCGGCCTGCTTCTCCAGCTTGGCCAGCACGCCGTCCATCTTGCCGAACTCCGTGCGCACCGCACCCAGCAGGCGCTGGATCTCCTCCGCCCGCTGCTCGATGGTCAGCGTCAGCGCACCCAGTTGCAGCGTGCGGAGCAAGGCGGGCAGCAGGGTCGGGCCCATGATCAGCACCCGATGCTCCTTGTTCAGGCTCTCGATCAGGCCCGGCATGCGAGCGGCCTCCACATACAGCCCGTCGGTCGGCAGATACATCAGGGCGAAATCGACCGTGGTGGGCGGCACGATGTATTTGCCGGCGATCTTCTTCGCCTCCAGCCGCAACCTGGTCTCCAGGCCGCGGCGGGCGCTGCGTTCGCCGGCGGCGTCCCCGGCCTCGGCGGCCAGCAGCAGGCGGTCGTAATCCTCGGCCGGGAACTTGGCGTCGATCGCCAGCAGCGGCCGGGGCATGGCGCGCGACGGCATCAGCAGCACGAATTCCACGATGTCGTCACTATCGGCGCGCAGCTTGCGGTTGGCTTCCCAGGCGCCGTGCGGCAGCACGTCCTCCAGCAGGGCGCGCAGGTGCATCTCGCCCCAGGCGCCGCGGGTTTTCACGTTGGTGAAGATCCGCTTCAGGTCGCCGATCTGCGAGGTCACGGCCTGCACGTCGCCCATCGCCTTCTGCACCTGGGCAAACTGGTCGATCACGCGCTGGAAGCTGCCCTGCACCGATTTCTCGATCGACTCGCCCAGCCGTTCATTGACGCTGCGCTGGATGTCGCCTAGCCGGGCGGCGGCGTGCTCGCTCATCTCCCGCAGCTTGGACTCCATCAGCACCCGCTGGTCGCCCTGCTCCCGGGCCAGCTGCGTCGCCAGGCCGCCCAGCATCGAATGTGCCTCCAGGCGGGACTGCTCGGCGCGGGTGGTCAGCGCGCGTTCGGTGGCGGCCAGGCTGGCGCGGATCACGTCAGTCTCGGCGCGTTGCCCCTGTTCCAGCGCGCGTTGCAGCTTGCCGCCGGGCTGGCGCAGCAGCAGCACGATGGTGAGCAGGGCGAGCACCAGCAGCAGCGCGAGCCCGGCAATCAGCACCTCCATCATGCCGCGCGCCGCCGCAGCTTCATGCGCTTGGCCGAGGGCAGGGGGGCGAACAGGATCCATCCGGCGATCACCCCCGGGGCCAGCGCATGCACCCAGATCAGCGGGATCAGCACCGGCTGCCGGGCGGCGAGGTTCGCCACCGCCAGGCCCAGGGCGAGCAGCCCGACCACCGAGAGCACGGCGATCAGCGGCCGCATCACACCACCATGCCGGCTGAACGCTCCGGTCAGCACGGAGAGCAGCGCCACCATGGCGAAGCTCGCGGCGGTGAAGGGCGCGGAGATGCGGCGATGCGCCTCCACCAGCAGCTTGCCGACATCACGCGGGTTCAGCGCCGAGTCGGGGTTGAGCAGCTCCCGCATCGACATCTCGGTGCTGTCGCGGTAGCGCACCTCGCCCCCCTTGGTGCTGCTCGCCAGGTCGATGGAGTTCTCCTGGAACGTCAGCACGTTGAGGCGTCCGGTGGTGCGGTCGATCTCCTGCCGGCTGCCGTTCAGCAGCAGCACGCGGGGGGCGTTGGCGCCGCTGACCAGCCGCCCAGTCTCCGCCAGGATGGTGGCCCGGCTGTTCTTCTGCCGTGCATCCTCCACCAGGATCCCGCGCAGCGTGCCGTCACGGTCACGGCTGCGGATATAGACGGTGAGGTCGTCCGACACCGGGGTGAACACGCCCTCCTGCAGCAGGAAGGCGGCCATGCGGTTGCGGATCTCGAACTGGTATTCGCGGAAAGCGGTGTAGCTGACCGGCACGATCCAGATGTTCAGGACGAAGCAGGCGATGACCGAGAGCCCCGCGAGCATCAGCCCGGGGCGCGCAAGCCCATACGGCGACAGCCCGGCGGCGCGCATCACCGTCAACTCGCGGTCGCCATTCAGGCGCTGATACACGAACTGCACCACCACGAATGTGGTGATGGGCAGGATCACGGCGACGAAGTTGGGGATCAGCAGCCCGGTAAGCTCCAGGAACACACCGATGGAAAGGCCGCGGTTCACCACCAGCTCGACGAAGCGCAGCGACTGCGTGAGCCAGATCAGCGCCACCAGCCCGCCGCTGACGGCAACCAGCGCCACGGCGAGCTGGCGGAAGATGTAGCGGTCGATCTGCGTGGGGCGAGGGAGGCGCATGCCCGGGGGTTTACTCCTCCCGGGCCGCATAAATAAGCCCTCTCCCACCGGGAGAGGGCTTCGGGGCTTCAGCGCGACTTCTTGTAGAGCTTGCTGGCGATCTCGAACATCTCCTCGGGGGCGTAATCCGGGGAGAAGGCGGAGGGTGTGCCGGTCAGGTCATGGATCTTGCCGCCTTCCGGGTGGCCGTCGATCACTTCCAGATTGCCCGCCGGGTCCCCGGGGAGGGCCATCTCGCCATTGCCCCAGATGCCGGCCAGTTCGGTGTAGTCCTTCGGGCTGAAGGTATAGAGGCGGCGGTGCGAGCCTTCGTCCAGGTACTTCTGGCACTCCGGGATCCGGTCGAGGTTGATGTTCGGGGTGGGAAGCATCTTCTCGATCTGCACGCCGGTGATCTGCTTCAGCGCCAGGGCATAGGCATGGGCGTGCACGGAGCCGCGCACCAGCAGGTAGGCACAGACCTCGCGGCCGGTCTGCTCCGTCATGGTCTCATAGACCCGCAGCTTGTGGATCCGGGCACCGCATTCCAGGTGGAAGTTGTGCAGCAGGTCCACCACCACGTTGCCGGTCGTGGTCACCATGTCGACGTTCCAGGACATGGAGTTGCCGTTCACCGGCACCGAGCCGCCGCCGTAGGATGCGAAGCCGGAGAAGGAGCGCATGTCCTGCATGTGCTTCCATGGCGCCTTGGAGATGTCGCCGCCGTCTTTCAGGTCGCCGTCGTTGTCCGGGCCGTTGTTCAGCATGGCGACGCCGTTGCTGACCAGCTCGAGATGGCCCAGCTCCTCGGCCGTGATGGCCGCGACCAGGCTGTAGAAGGGCCGCAGCTTGGACTTGCTGCGGAAGTTGAAGCTCTGGAACAGGTAGTTGCCGAGGGTCGACATCTCCCCGTACTTGCCCCCGAGCAGCTCCTGCAGGGCGGCGCCCGCATTCGGGTCGGCCTTCTTCGGCGCGGGGATCTCAGCCTGCAGCTTGTCAATGCGCATGAACATGGGCGACGTTCTCCGTTGATCGCGCACGGATAACGTGACTGCCAGACCCGGGTTTGGCGCCGGGCGCCGCTACCCGGCTGTTGATGCCGTCATGCTCAGGTCAGGAAGATGGCCATCAGCACCAGCAGAACCGCAAGGGCGATGACCGCGCCTTTGCCGAAAACGGTGAAGCGCTGCCAGAATATCACGCGGTCGGCGGTGAAAGCGTCCTGGATGCTCGGGACCATATCCGGGGGAAGCGGTGCCATGTCTGCCTCGATACTGCTGATGGGGGATGATATTCGATCGGCCGCCCGGGTGGAACCCGGGGTTTTCAGCCAGATGACGGGTTGCGGAAGGCGTCGTTCGGCCTGGGCAGCGCGACCGTGCCACCCAGGAAGCCGTGCAGCGCCAGCGGATACAGCGCGTGCTCCTGCACCAGCACCCGGGCGGCCAGGCTCCCGGCGGTATCCTCCGGCAGCACCGGCACCGCGGCCTGGGCCAGGATGGGGCCTTCATCCATCACCTCGGTCACCAGATGGACGGTGCAGCCGTGCAGCTTCACCCCGGCCGCCAGCGCCCGGGCATGGGTGTCCAGACCGGGAAAGGCGGGCAGCAGGCTGGGATGAATGTTCAGCATCCGCCCGGCCCAGGCGCCGACGAGATAGGGCGTAAGCAGCCGCATGTACCCGGCCAGGCACACCACCTCGATCCCGTGCGCCACCAGCGCCGCCTGAATCTCCCGCTCATGCGCCCCACGGTCGCGGCCGAACCGCCTGTGGTCGATGCAGAGTGCGGCCACGCCATGGCTGCGGGCGTGGTCGAGGCCCGCGGCGTCCGGCCGGTTGGCGAGGACGAGGCTGATCCGGGCCGGGCCATCGGCGGAAGCGCGGAGCAGCGCCTCCATGTTGCTGCCCCGCCCGCTGATCAGGACGGCGACGCGGCTCACGCCAGCCAGCCCTCCGGCACCGCGATGCGCGCCTCCGGCTCCCCATCGCCGGCCACCACATGGCCGATCGGCACCGCGGCCTCGCCCAGTTCGGCCAGGTGCGCGATGGCGGCGGCGGCATCGCGCACCACCAGCGTCATGCCGACGCCGCAGTTGAACACGCGCAGCATCTCCATGGGCGCCACGCCGCCGGCCCGGGCCAGCCAGCGGAACACCGGCGGCAGCGTCCAGCGGCCCGCGTCCAGCTCCGCCGCGGTCCCGGGCGGCAGGGCGCGCGGCAGGTTGCCGACCAGCCCGCCGCCCGTGATGTGCGCCGCGGCCAGCAGCAGCCCGGCCCGGTGCAGCGACAGCACCGGCTTCACATAGATGCGCGTGGGCGCCATCAGCACGTCCGCAAAGCTCTGCCCGGGGGCGAACGGCGCCGCGTCGTCCCACCCCACCGCCGCCAGCGCCATGACCCGGCGCACCAGCGAATACCCGTTGCTGTGCACCCCGCTGCTGGGCAGCGCCAGGATGGTGTCACCAGGCCGCACCTCCTTCGGCAGCAGGTGCTCGCGCTCGGCCGCACCCACGCTGAAGCCGGCCAGGTCATAGTCGCCGCCGCTGTACAGGCCCGGCATCTCCGCGGTCTCGCCCCCCACCAGGGCGCAGCCGGCCTGGGTGCAGCCGGCGGCGATGCCGCCGACCACGCTGGCCGCCTGCGCCACGTCCAGCGCGCCGGTCGCGAAATAATCCAGGAAGAACAGCGGTTCCGCACCCTGCACCACCAGGTCGTTCACGCACATCGCCACCAGGTCGATGCCGACGCTGTCGTGCCGCCCCGTGTCGATGGCGATCTTGAGCTTGGTGCCGACGCCGTCCGTGGTGCTGACCAGCACCGGGTCATGGAAGCCGGCTGCCTTCAGGTCGAACAGCGCGCCGAAGCCGCCCAGCCCGCCCATCACCCCGCTGCGGCCGGTGGCGCGGGCCAGGGGCTTGATGCGCTCCACCAGGGCATCCCCGGCTTCGATGTCCACGCCGGCCTGACGATAGGTGACGCCGTTCGCTGCATCGGTGCTGGGGGGCTGGGTCATGACGGTTCCGTGCTGCGGTTTCGCGGAGGCTGCGGTATAGAGGCCGGATGCGAGGTCCGGACAAGCGGGGCGGACACAACCATAGCAGCGGGGCCAGGGCAACGGCCGCCCGGCGGGCGAGCCATGCCTGACGGTGCGATGCCCTCGCGCCGGGCCGGGTCTGTGACGCGCGGAGTGGTGAAGCCGGCGAACATCGTCACGGCGGGGCGGCTCTGCGCCGTGCCGGTGGCGGTCATGCTCGTGCTGCGGCAGGAGCTGGGCTGGGCGGCGGCGCTGTTCGCGCTGGCCGGCCTGTCCGACGTGCTCGACGGCTGGCTGGCCCGGCGCCTCGGCGGCTCCGCCCTGGGCGCCGCGCTGGACCCGGTGGCGGACAAGGCCCTGGTGCTCGGCATGCTGGTGACGCTGGCGGTGGCGGGTGTGTTGCCCAGCTGGCTGGCGGTGGTGGTGCTGGTGCGCGACTCGGTGATCGTGCTGGGGGTGTTGATGCTGTGGGTCAGGAACTCGGTGCAGAACAGGCCGGCGGTGCGGATCGCTCCGGTGTTCGTCTCGAAGCTGAACACCGCGCTGCAGCTGCTGCTGGTCGGCCTGGCGCTGGTGCTCTCGGCCATGGGGCAGCAGGCGGCGCTGCTGCTCTCGGCGCTCGGCTGGCTGGTGGCGGGCACCACGGTGCTGTCGGGCGCGGCCACGGTGCGGCAGGCGCTCCGATGAACCCGGAGACGCGGGCGGCCGAGACCGTGGTGGTGGTGGCGCCGCAGGCCACGCGGGCACAGCGCCTGGGCCTGCTGACCGGCCTGTTCGTGGTGGCCTGTCTTACACTCTATCTGTTCACCTCCATCCTGCTGCCCTTCGTGGCCGCGGCCGGCATCGCCTATTTCCTCGATCCGCCCACCTCGCGGCTGACCCGGGCCGGGATGCCGCGGGGGCTGGCGGCGCTGCTGATGATCGTCGCGTTGATCACGGCCGGGCTGCTGTTCGCGCTGCTGCTGTATCCGCTGCTGCTGGCCCAGCTCGGGCTGCTCGCCTCGCGCATCCCCATCTACGCCTCGTCCATCCGGCATTGGGCGGAGGAGGTGATCCTGCGGCTGCAGGACTCATTCGGGCCGGACTATATCGACGGCAAATTGCGGGAGCTGGTGGGCGGGCAGGCCGGGTCGATGCTGGCGTTCCTGGTGGGGGCGGCCACGCGGGTGGTGGGCGGCGGCTTCGCGCTGTTCAACGTGCTGTCGCTGGCGGTGGTGACGCCGGTGGTCGCGTTCTACCTGCTGCGGGACTGGCGGCGGGCGGTGGCGCGGGTGGATAGCTGGCTGCCGCGCCGCTACACCGGGGTGCTGCGGGCGCAGGCGCGCGAGGTGGACCGCATCCTCTCCGCCTGGGTGCGGGGGCAGGCGCTGTGCTGCGTGGTGCTGGCCGGGTTCTATGCCTTCACGCTGTCGCTGGTGGGGCTCGACCTGGGGCTGATCGTGGGCATCTCGTCCGGGCTGCTGTCGTTCATCCCCTATGTCGGCAGCATCGCCGGGGGGGTCGCCAGCATCGGGCTGGCGCTGGCGCAGTTCAGCTGGCAGGGCGTGGCGATCGTGGCCGGGGTGTTCATCGCCGGGCAGCTGCTGGAGGGCTACGTGATCTATCCGCGCTTCCTGGGCGACCGGGTGGAGCTGCATGCCGTCTGGGTGATCTTCGCCCTGTTCGCGGGCGGCGCGGCCTTCGGCTTCCTCGGCATCCTGCTGGCGGTGCCGGTGGCGGCGGCCATCGGCGTGCTGGCGCGGTTCTGGCTGCGGCGCTATCTGGCCAGCCCGCTGTATCTTGATCCTCCCGTCGCGTGAGCGACTTCGTTTCACGAGCCGTCGCGTGAGCGAGTCGCCGCAATTCGTGCTGGCCTTCCCGCCAGCACCCGCCGGCTTCCGCGCCGCGGACCTGCTGCCGAACGCGGCGCAGGACGAGGCGCGCACCTGGTTGGCCCGCACGCCGGACTGGCCGCTGCGGCGCCTGGTGCTGTGGGGCGGGCCCGGCTGCGGCAAGTCGCACCTGCTGCACGCCTGGGCGGAATCCGTGGGCGGCGTGGTCCTGGCCGGGGTGCCCGCCACCGACTTCCCGCGGCAACCCGTGGCGCTGGACCGGCTGGAGGCGGTCACCGACGAGATCGGGCTGCTGCATCTGCTGAACGCATCGCAGGAAGCGAGGCAGCCGCTGCTGCTGGCCTGCGCCATCCCGCCCGGGCGCCTGCCGGTGCGCCTGCCGGACCTCGCCAGCCGCCTGCGCGCCACCACCGCCGTGCAGATCGGCCCGGCGCCCGACGAGTTCCTCGCCATGCTGCTGGCCCGGCTGCTGGCCGAACGCCAGCTGCGCCTCCCCGCCGCCCTGCAGACCTGGTTGCTGACCCGGCTGCCCCGCACCCCCGAGGCGCTGCGCGACGCCGTGCGCCGGCTGGACGCGGCCGGGCTGGAGAGCGGGCGCAGCATCACCCGCCCGCTGGCCGCCGAAGTGCTGGGCCTCAGTGACAATTCGGCATCGCGGACCGCTGATCCCTCGCCGCCGGAAGCGGGTCCGGGCTAGAGCGCGTCCGGATCAGGTTGGCTCGACCTGATCCGCCAGACGCCCTCATCGACGACCCCTGCACCACACAGGCCGGTTCATCTTGAACCGGACGTGGTCTAGGGTGGGGCATGTCCCGCCGCAAGATACCCCACACCGACCCGTCCTCGCGCGCCCAGGCAGCCCCGCCGCCGCCGATCCCCCTCGACAGCCCGGCGCGCTTCATCAACCGGGAGCTGTCCTGGCTCGACTTCAACCACCGCGTGGTGGAGGAGGCGGAGAACGAGCGCCACCCGCTGCTGGAGCGCCTGCGCTTCATCTCGATCTCGGCCTCGAACCTCGATGAGTTCTTCTCGGTGCGCGTCGCCGGGCTGATGGGCCAGGCCAAGGCCAACGTGGTGGCGCTGAGCCCCGACGGCCTCACGCCCGCCCAGCAGCTGGGCGAGCTGCAGGCGCGGGCGCAGCACCTGATCGGCGAGCAGCAGCGCGTCTGGAAGCTGCTGCGCGGCCGGCTGCACGAGGCCGGGATCGAGCTGTGCGGCGAGGCGGCGCTCTCGGCCGAGGATCGCGCCTGGCTCGACACCTGGTTCATGGACCGCGTGTTCCCGGTGCTGACCCCGCTCGCCATCGACCCGGCGCATCCCTTCCCGTTCATCCCGAACATGGGCCTGGTCAAGGTGCTGAAGCTGCTGCGCGAGGAGGACAACCACGGCATGACGGCGCTGATCCCGCTGCCCGCCATGGTCGAGCGCTTCATCCGCCTGCCGCCCGAGCCCGGCGCGGCTGCCACAGGGGCGGGGGCCCCGACCCGCATCCGGTTCGTGCTGCTGGAGGACGTGGTCGGCCTGTCCATGCACCGCCTGTTCCCCGGGTTCGGCGTGGTGGGCCAGGGCATGTTCCGCCTGATCCGCGACACCGGGGTGGAGTTCGAGGAGGAGGCGGAAGACCTGGTCCGCTCCTACGAGACCGCGCTGAAGCGGCGCCGGCGCGGCGTCGCCATCCATCTGAGCGTGGACGCCGGGATGCCGGACGACCTGCGGGCGCTGGTGGTGGATGAGCTGGAGGTGGACGAGACCGGCGTGCCCGGCGAGGAGGTGATCGTCCAGGACGGCATCCTGGGTGCCGCCGACCTCAAGCAGATGATCGTGGATGACCGGCCGGACCTGCTGTTCACCCCCTACACCCCGCGCTTCCCGGAGCGCATCCGGGACTTCGCCGGGGACTGCTTCGCCGCCATCCGCGCCAAGGACATCATCGTCCACCACCCGTTCGAGAGCTTCGACGTGGTGGTGCAGTTCCTGCGCCAGGCCGCCGCCGACCCGGCCGTGGTGGCGGTGAAGCAGACGCTGTACCGCACCAGCCGCGACAGCCCGATCGTGAAGGCGCTGATCGAGGCGGCCGAGGCCGGCAAGTCCGTCACCGCGATGATCGAGCTGCGCGCCCGCTTCGACGAGGAGGCCAACATCCGCCTGGCCCGCACCATGGAGGCGGCGGGCGTGCAGGTGGTGTTCGGCTTCGTGGAGCTGAAGACCCACGCCAAGCTCTCCCTGGTGGTGCGGCGCGAAGGCTCCCTCATGCGCAGCTACGCGCATTTTGGCACCGGCAACTACCACCCGATCACCGCCCGCATCTACACGGACCTCAGCTTCTTCACCTGCGACCCCGACCTCACGCGCGACAGTGCCCGGCTGTTCAACTACATGACGGGCTATGCCAGGCCCGAACGCATGGACAGCCTGGCGTTCAGCCCGCTGACCATCCGCAGCACGCTGAACACGCTGATCGACACCGAGACGGAGAACGCCCGCGCCGGCAGGCCGAGCGGCATCTGGCTGAAGATGAACAGCCTGGTGGACGACGCGCTGATCGACCGGCTGTATGCGGCGTCGAACGCCGGGGTGCCGATCATGCTGGTCATCCGCGGCATCTGCTGCCTGCGCCCCGGCGTCCCGGGCCTGTCCGAGAACATCCGGGTGAAGTCCATCGTCGGGCGCTTCCTGGAGCATAGCCGCATCTTCGTGTTCGGCGCCGGGCACCGGCTGCCGAGCCGCGCTGCCAAGGTGTTCATCAGCAGCGCGGACTGGATGGCGCGCAACCTGGAATGGCGGGTCGAGACGCTGGTGCCGGTCCATAACGAGACGGTGCATCAGCAGGTGCTGGACCAGATCATGGTCGTGAACCTGAAGGACAGCCTGCAGTCCTGGGTGCTGGGGCCGGATGCCACCTGGCGCCGGGTGCCTGGCGGCGAGAAGCCGGTCTCGGCTCACCACTACTTCATGACCAACCCGTCGCTGTCCGGCCGCGGATCGGCGCTGCATGGCGGCATCGCCACGGCGGCGCCCCCCCGGCGGCAGGACCGCGTGAGCCAGGACTGAACCGCTTGTATGAAACTGAGAACGGCGCCGCCTCCCGCTGCGCCGTGGTCGATCTCGGCTCCAACTCCGTGCGCCTGGTGGTGTTCGAGGGGCGGGGCCGCAACCCGGTGGCGATCTTCAACGAGAAGGCGGTGCTGCGCCTGGGCCGCGGCATGACGGCGACCGGCCGGCTGAACGAGCAGGGGGTGGAGCAGGCGGTGCGGGTCATGTCGCGCTATGCCGCCGTGGCCCGGGCCATGGGTGCGGACCCCTTCGCCGTGCTGGCCACGGCGGCGGTGCGCGATGCCTCGAACGGTGCGGAGTTCGTGGCCGCCATGGAGGCGGTGCTGGGCGGCGCGCGGGTCCAGGTGCTGTCGGGTGCCGAGGAGGCGGCGCTCTCGGCCGAGGGGATGCTGTGCGGCATCCCTGGCGCGGACGGGCTGCTGGCCGATATCGGCGGCGGCTCGCTGGAGCTGGTGCGGCTCGGCACCGGCGGGGTGCGCCATGCCGCGACGCTGCGCCTGGGCGTGATCCGCCTGGCCGAGCGCTCCGGCGGCGACATGCAGCGCGCCCGCGCCATCGCCGAGGCGGACCTGGCGACGCTGCCCTGGCTGGGGGAGGCGGCGGGCCGCGACCTGTTCCTGGTGGGCGGCGCCTGGCGTGCCCTGGCCCGGCTGCACATGCAGCACATCGGCTATCCGCTCGCCATCGTTCACCACTACACCATCGATGCCGATGCGGCGCGGGACCTGGCGAGCCTGGTGCTGGATGGCACGCGCAAGGGTCCGCGGCGCCGGGCCGAGGACCTGCCCTATGCCGCCACGGTGCTGCGGCGGCTGCTGCGCCAGTCCGGCGCGCGGCGCGTGGTGTTCAGCGCCAACGGCATCCGCGAGGGCTGGTTCATGCACCAGGTGGATGAGGAGACCCGGCGGCAGGACCCGCTGCTGGCCGCCGCGCAGGAGATGGCGGCGCATCTGGGCCGCGACGCCGGGCTGCCGCCAATGCTGATCCAGTGGACGGCACCGCTGTTCCCGGCCGAGACCCCGGCGGCGCTGCGGCTGCGCCAGGCGGCGTGCTGGATGTCCGATACCGGCAGCCACGACCACCCGGAATACCGGGCCGAGCAGGCGTTCTGGCGCGTGTTGCGCCAGCCCGGTGTGGGGCTGAGCCACACGTCCCGCGCATTTCTGGCGCTGGCCGTGGCGCTGCGGTACGAGCCGGAGGCGGATGCCGGCTTCCTGGCCACCGCCAGGGCGCTGCTCGATCCGGTTGCAATCACTCGCGCAACGACCCTGGGCACGGCCCTGCGGCTCGCGTATATCGTATCGGCCGGCACGCCGGCCCTGCTGGCGACGACGGCCCTGCGGCGCGAGCCGGGGCGGCTGGTGGTGCGGCTGGCCGGGGATGGCGTGGCGACGAGTGACGGCATGATGCGACGGCTGGAGCGGCTGGCTTCCGCCGTCGGGCTCGTGCCGGTGATCGAGGGGCAGGAGCTGCTGACGTGAAGTTCAAGGTGCTGGTGCTGCTGTTGGCCTTGGCCGTGCTCGGCGGCGGCGGATACGCCGTTCGCACCTACCTCCACAACGCCGACCCGGCGGTGAAGGCGGAGCGGCTGGAGGCCGAAGGCAAGCTGCGCGATGCCCTGGTGGAGCTGCGCAACGCCTCGCGCGACAAGCCGCGCGACCCCGAGCTGCACGTGCGCATCGCCCAGGTGCAGTCCAAGCTCGCGGACCCGGTTGCGGCCGAGAAGGAGTTCCGCATCGCGCTGGCGGTGGGCGCCGACCGCGATGCGGTGACGCCGCAGCTTGGCGAGTCGATCCTGGTTCAGGGCCGGTTCCGCGATGTGCTGCGGGAGATCCCGGCGCGGGGCCCGAACCCGGCGGTGCTGGCCAACAACCTGCTGCTGCGGGCCGTGGCGCAGCTGTCGCTGCAGGACCTGCCGGCGGCCGAGGCAACCCTCGCGCAGGGGCAGGCGCAGGCACCGGGTCAGGCGGACGTGGCGCTGATCGCCGCCCGGGTGGCCGCCGCGCGCGATGACCCGAAGCTGATGGCGGCCAAGGTGGCGGAGGTGTTGAAGCTCGACCCGGCCCAGGTCGAGGCCCTGCTGATGCAGGAGAAGATCCTGACGCTGGCGGGCGACCGCCCCGGCGCCCTGGCCATGGCCGAGCGTGCGGTGAAGGCGGCGCCGTGGTCCGCCATGGCGCGCATCGAACGCGCCAACCAGCTGATCTACGCGGGCGACGACAAGCGGGCGCAGGACGACGTGAACGCCATCCTCTCGGCCCAGCCGCGCTTCATCGATGCCGTGTACCTGAATGGCATCCTGATGGCCCGGCGCGGACAGCTGGCCGATGCGGCGGCACAGCTCGAGCGGCTCGATTCGGTTTCGGCGCGCATCCCGCAGGGCCTGTACTACCAGTCCCTGATCGCCCTGCAGCAGGGCAACACCCAGACCGCCGCGGAGTTCGCCCGCCGCTACAGCGCGCTGGTGCCGGAGGACCCGGACGGGCTGCGCCAGCTGGCCCGCACGGAACTGGCGCTGGACCGCCCCTCGAACGCCCTGGCGCCGTTGCAGAAGCTGATGCTGCAGCCGACCAGGGATGCCGACGTCTATGACATGCTGGGCCGCGCCTATGCCTCCACCGGGCGGCTGGGCGAGGCGGCGACGGCGTTCAGCACCGCATCCGCCCTGGCGCCGGACGACAACCTGATCCGCTATCACCAGGGCGTGCAGCAGCTGCAGTCCAGCCGCTATGCGGACGCCGCCGCGACGCTGGGCAAGGCTTTCGAGACCGACCCCAAGCTGCCCGGCTGCGGCCAGGCGCTGGTCAGCGCCCTGCTGGGCACGAACGAGATCGGCAAGGCCGAGGCCGTGGTGAGCAGGATGCGGGAAGCCGGCGGAGAGACGGCCGACCTCGGCATGATGCTGGGCTCCATCAGGCAGCGGCAGGGCGACCTGTCCGGCGCCCGCAGCGTGCTCACGGAAACGGCGCGCAAATTCCCCAACGTCGCCGACGTCCGCGTGCAGCTGGCCCAGGTGCTGGTGCAGCAGGGCCAGACCTCGGAGGCGTTGACGCTGCTCTTGGCGGTTCTGGCCAAGGAGCCGGCGCAGACCGCGGCACTGAACACCTACATACAGTTGAAGGCCAACGAGAACGACCTGCCGGCGGCCATCAAGGTGCTGGAGAGCGCGCGGCAGTCCGCCCCCCGCAACGCTGCCCTCACATCCATGCTGGCCGACGCGCTGACGGCGAACAACGAGGCGCCGCGCGCGATCAGCATGCTGCGCGACACGGGTGCCGACAGCGCGCTGCCGCCGATGCTGGCCGGGGCGCTCGGCCGCGCCCAGACCGCCGCGGGCAGGTTCGATGATGCCCGCGCCACCTATGCCGCGGTGCTGAAGGAGACGCCGAAGGACCTGGTGGTGCGCGGCCTCTACACGGCTCTGTTGACCAGCGAGAAGGCCTTTCCCGAGGCGCGCGCGAGCCTCGAGCAGGCTCTGGCGATCGAACCCGCCAACTACTCGCTGATGTCCGGCCTGGTGGCGAACGAGGCCCGGTGGAAGGGAGTCGACGCCGCCGCGGCGCTGGCCGACGAGATCAGGGCGCGGCCGGGCAGCATGCCCTTCGCGGCGGCGCTGAAGGGCGACCTGTACATGCAGGCCAACCGCCCGGCCGATGCCGCGCGGGCCTATCTGGCGGAGTACACCCAGGACCCGATCTTCCCACTCATGCTCAAGGCCGTCGGTGCCCTGGCGGCGAGCGGGCAGGATGATGCGGCCAGCGGCGTGCTGACCACCTGGTTGGCGGGCCATCCGAAGGATGCCGAGGCGGCCCAGCGCCTCGCCCAGCTCGACCTCAAGGCCGGCCGGATGAAGGAGGCGCAGGAGCACCTCGCCATCGTCCTGGAGCGCGACCCCACCAACGTGCTGGCGCTGAACAACCTGGCCTGGGCCTATTCCGTGACCAACGACAAGCGGGCGCTGCCGACGGCGCAGCGCGCCTACCTCCAGGGGCCGAATGCGACCACCGGCGACACGCTGGCCTGGATCCTGGTGAAGGATGGTTCGGCGCGGGCGGCCGTACCGCTGCTGCAACGCGCCGCCGGGTTGCGCCCGGCGGACCTCAGCATCCAGTATCACCTGGCCGTGGCCCTGTCGGACGACAACCGGCGCACCGAGGCCCTGGCGGTGCTCGCGCCGCTGGCAACCGGCCCGGCCTTCGAGGAGCAGGCCGCGGCACGCAAGCTGCAGGCGGACCTCAGCCGGAACTGACGGCCAGGCGGGTCTCCGGCATCAGCGCCGCCGCACCCGCCGCCAGCAGCCCGGCCCCACCCAGGACGAACAGCGTGAGCGACGGCCCATAGGCATCGGCCAGGGTGCCGGCCAGCGTCGTGCTGACGGTGGCACCCAGGCCGACGGCCAGGCCGAGCAGCCCGATGCACAGGTTGAAGCGGTTGGTGCCGCGCGTCAGGTCCGCCGCGATCAACGGCACCAGCACGCCCAGCCCGGCGGCGCTGATGCCGTCCAGCAGCTGCACCGTGACCACCAGCACCGGGTTCACGACGCTGGCGAGCAGGAAGGCGCGCACCGGCAGGGCCAGCAGCGCCGCCAGCAGCACGGGCCGCCGCCCCCAGCGGTCCGCGGCAAGCCCCACCCGGGGGGAGACGAGCGCCATGAACGCCTGCGGCAGCACGATGCAGGCGGCGATCACCAGGCTGGCGCTGCTGCCCGAGGTGCGGGTGATCGCCGCGCCGATCAGCGGCAGCACCGCGGCGTTGCCGAGCTGGAACAGCGCCATGCACAGCGCGAACAGCAGCAGGCGCCGGTCGGTCAGCAGCCGCCAGACCGGTTCGGTGCGCGGGGCCTCGGCGGCGCCGGGCTCCCGGGCGGGCTGGCGGACGGTGCGCAGCGCGATCAGGGCCGGCAGCATCAGCACGGCCGTGAGCCAGAACACGGCGGATTCGTCCACATAGGTGCCGACCGCGCCCATGATCGCCGCCGCAAGCCCGCTGCCGATCGCGGCATAGCGGGCGTTGCGGCCCAGGCGCTCGCCCAGCCCGGCATGGCCCACCAGGCGCAGGCTGACGGCGGCGATGGCCGGGCCGAGCATGCAGCTGGCGAAGCCGTGCAGCACCTCCGCCCCCAGCACCGGCAGCCGCTCCGGCCACACCGCCAGCAGCAGCGCGCTGGCGGCCACGGCGACGCAGGCGACGAAGGCGGCGGTGCGCTTGCTGCGTGCCGCATCCACCAGCGCGCCGGCCGGCACCTGGCTCAGCATGCCGGCCAGCGTGCCGAGGCTGAGCGCGGTCCCGATCTCGCGCTGGGTCCAGGCCTCGGAGGCCAGATAGACGGCGACGAAGGGGCCGAACCCGGTCTGCACGCTGGCGACCAGCGCGTTGAACAGGTCCAGGCCGCGGCCCGGGGTCATGGGCGCGGCGGGGGCTCGGGCGTGGACTGCGGCTCGGGCTGCGGCCGGGGCGGGGGCGGCACGGCGACGGTGATGGGCGGGTCGGCCGGGCTGACGGAGCGCTTGAACTCCGGGATGTCCTTGATCTGATCGAGCGTCATGTCCAGCACGATCCGGCCGGCACGGCCCGCACTGGTCTGGAACCGCAGGGTGCGCCAGGCCACGGCGACCCGGCGCGTGCCCATGCCCATGAACCCCCCGGCATCCACGATCGCGGCGCGCGGCTGCCCGGTATCGTCCACCAGCACGTCCACGATGCGGCCGACCATGCCGTCATCGCGGTCCCGCACCATGCGGCCGAGGATGCTGGCGGCCTCGCCGTGATAGATCAGCTCCTGCTCGGCCGGCGGCGGCGGCGGCGTTGGCGCAGGCGTTGGCGCAGGCGCCTGGGCTTGAGCCTGCGCCATCATCAGCAGGGCAGCTCCGGCGGTGGCGAGGCGGCGGATGCGCATGGGATCAGGCCCGGACCAGCTTGATCCGCTTGCCATCGACGCCCAGCGTGATCTGCCCGGCCTTCAGCGCCAGCGCGTCGGCGCCGAACATCTCGCGCCGCCAGCCCTGCAGGGCGGGCACGTCGGGGTTCGGCTCCGAGGCGAGGCGGTCCAGATCCTCGGAGGAGGCCAGCAGCTTGGGTGCCACGTGGTGCTGCTCGCATTTCGCGGCCAGCAGCACCTTCAGCAGCGCCACCAGGGCCGGGGAGGCGCGGGGGCCATCCTTGCCGCGCGGGGCGGCGGGCAGCGCGTCCTCGGGCAGGGCCGCCGCTTCCTGCAACGCGGCCAGCAGGCCAAGGCCGCTGCGGTTCTCGGCGAAGCCCCGGGTGATGCCGCGCACCCGGGCCAGCGCCTCGGGCGTGGTGGGCGCGGTGGCGGCGATCTCCAGCAGGCTCTCATCCTTCAGCAGCCGCTGGCGCGGGATGTTGACGCGCTGCGCCTCCCGCTCCCGCCAGGCGGCGGTGGCGCGCAGCAGGCCGAGCATGCGGCGGTTGCTGGTCTTGGGGCGCAGGCGCTCCCACATGGTCTCGGGGTCGGCGCGGTAGGTGCCGGGTTCATCGAGCGCGGCCATCTCCTGCGCCACCCACTCGGCCCGGCCGTCCTTGGCGAGCTGAACCTGCAGCCGCTCGTACACGGTGCGCAGATGCGTCACGTCCGCGGCGGCATAGGCGACCTGGCTGGGCGAGAGCGGGCGGGCGGACCAGTCGCTGAAGCGGTGCGCCTTGTCGATGGTGCCGCCGGTCAGCGCCTGCACCAGCGCGTCGTAGCCCACCTGGTCGCCGAAGCCTGCCACCATGGCGGCGATCTGGGTGTCGAACAGCGGTTTCGGCACCGCGCCGAACATCTCGAGGAAGATCTCCACATCCTGCCGCGCGGCGTGGAACACCTTCATCACGGCGGTATCGGCCAGCAGCGCGCCCAGCGCGGCGAGGTCGATGCCCGGCGCCTGCGCGTCCACGATCGCGACATCCGTGCCGCTGGCCAGCTGCACGACGCAGAGCTCGGGATAGTAGGTGCGTTCCCGCATGAACTCGGTGTCGATGGTGATCCACGGCTCCTGCCGCAGCCGGGCGCACAGGGCGACCAGGTCGGGCGTGGTGGTGACGAGCACGGGGTCGGGGAGGGCAGGACCGGGTTTGGGGGGCATGGCGCTGTATGGCACGCGGCCGGGCGCGCGTGAACCTGCCGTGCGGTGCGGGCGGGGGTGGGCAACTTGACTTCGAGACCCCCCGCGGTTTGTGTGCGCGCGTCGCGAAGGAACCCGCCCATGCACGCCTACCGCACCCATACCTGTGGCGAGCTTCGCGCCGCCGACGCCGGGCAGACCGCCCGCCTTTCCGGCTGGGTGCACAGCAAGCGCGACCATGGCGGGCTGCTGTTCATCGACCTGCGCGACCATTACGGGCTGACGCAGTGCGTGCTGCCGCTGGGCACCGCCGGGTTCGGGACGGCGGATGCGCTGCGGGTGGAGAGTGTCATCACCGTGACCGGCACCGTGGTGCCGCGCTCGGCCGGCACCATCAACCCGAAGCTGCCGACCGGCGAGGTCGAGCTGCAGGTGGCCGAGATCGCGGTGCAGTCCGCCGCGGACGTGCTGCCGTTCCAGGTGGCGGGCGACCAGACCTATCCGGAGGAGCTGCGGCTGCGCTACCGCTTCCTGGACCTGCGGCGGGAGAAGCTGCAGCGCAACATGATCCTGCGCGCCAACGTCATCGACAACATCCGCCGCCGCATGATGGCCGGCGGGTTCAACGAGTTCCAGACCCCGATCCTGACGGTCAGCAGCCCGGAGGGCGCCCGCGACTTCCTGGTGCCGGCCCGGCTGCACCCCGGCAAGTTCTACGCCCTGCCGCAGGCGCCGCAGCAGTACAAGCAGCTGTGCATGGTGGCCGGCTTCGACCGCTACTTCCAGATCGCGCCGTGCTTCCGCGACGAGGCCGGGCGCGCCGACCGCACGCTGATGTTCTACCAGCTCGACCTCGAGATGAGCTTCGTCACGCAGGACGACGTGTTCGCCGCGGTGGAGCCGGTGATGGAGGGGGTGTTCCGGGACTTCGCCAACGGCAAGAGCGTGGATGCGGCCCCGTTCCGGCGCATCCCGTACCTGCAGGCGATGCTGGACTACGGCAGCGACAAGCCGGATCTGCGCAACCCGCTGATCATCTCCGATGTGACGGAGGCGTTTGCCGGGTCTGGGTTCGGGTTGTTCGCCAGGATCGCGGCCTCGGGCGGCGTCGTCCGCGCCATTCCGGCGCCGGGTGCCGGGAGCAAGCCGCGCGGCTTCTTCGACAAGCTGAACGAGTGGGCCCGGCAGGAGGGCGCGGGCGGCCTGGGCTACATCGCCTTCGACGGCGCGGACGCCAAGGGACCGATCGCCAAGAACCTGGAGCCGGAGCGGCTGGAGATGATCCGCGCCGCCTGCAACCTGCAACCCGGTGACGCCGTGTTCTTCGCCGCCGGCAAGAAGGACGAGGCGCCGAAGTTCGCCGGTGCGGTGCGGACCCGGCTGGGCCACGAGCTGGGCCTGATCGAGCAGGACGCCTACCGCTTCTGCTGGATCGTCGACATGCCGTTCTATGAGCTGAACGAGGAGACCGGCAAGATCGACTTCGGCCACAACCCGTTCAGCATGCCCAAGGGCGAGCTGGCGGCGCTGGAGCACGATGACCCGCTGAGCATCCTGTCGAACCAGTACGACGTGGTGTGCAACGGCTATGAGATGAGCAGCGGCGCCATCCGCAACCACAAGGCGGACATCATGCTCAAGGTGTTCGAGATCGCCGGCTATCCGCCCGGGGAGGTGGAGGCGCGGTTCGGCGGCATGCTCAACGCCTTCCGCTACGGCGCCCCGCCGCATGGCGGCATGGCGGCGGGCATCGACCGCATCGTCATGCTGCTGGCCGAGGAGCCGAACCTGCGCGAGGTCAACCTGTTCCCGATGAACCAGCAGGGCGAGGAGCTGATGATGGGCAGCCCCTCGGAGGTCGCTGCCCCGCAGCTCAAGGAGCTGTCGATCCGGGTGGAGCTGCCGCCCAGGAAGGCATGACCGTGGACCCCAGGCTGCCCGGTTCGAAACCAGGGAGCCTGGGGCGGCGCATCGCCGCGGCGGTGGGCTGGTCGGCCGCGGTGAAGGCCGGGTTCCAGGTGGTGACCTGGGGGATGACGCTGGCGGTGATCCGGGTGCTGTCGCCCGATGATTACGGGCTGATGGCGCTGGCGCAGCTGTTCACCGGCGTGCTGGCCGGGTTCTCGGATTTCGGCATGGGCGACGCGCTGGTGCAACGGCCGCACACGCCGCGGCCCATGGTGGCCGGCGTGTTCGGGCTGCTGCTGCTGGTGTCCGGCGGGCTTGCGGTGCTGGTGGCGCTGGCGGCCTATCCAATCGCGGCCTGGTATCACGATGCGCGCCTGGTGCCGCTGATCCAGGTCTCCGGCCTGTCGCTGCTGCTCAACGGCCTGACCACCATCCCGCGCGCCTTCCTGCTGAAAAGCCTGCTGGTGCGGCCGATGTTCATGATCGAGATGGGCTCGGGCCTGGCGGGCGCCCTGTGCGTGATCGCGCTGGCCTATGCGGGCTGGGGCGTCTGGGCGCTGATGCTGGGCGTGATGGCGGGCAACCTGGTGCGGCTCGCGGGCTTCGGCGTGCTGGCCGCCGAGGCCTGGGTCTGGCCGAGCCTCGACGTGCGCCCGGTGCGGCCGCTGCTGGCCTTCGGGGCGTTCAGCACGCTGGAATACGTCGCCTGGGCCTGGTTCACCTCGGCCGACGTGCTGATCATCGGGCGGCTGCTCGGGCCGGAGAGCCTCGGGCTGTACAGCGTGGCGCTGAACTTCGCCGGGATGCCGCTGAACAAGCTGTCGCCCATCATCAACCAGGTCGCCTTCCCCGCCTTCGCCCTCGTGCAGCATGACCCGGCACAGGCCCGGTTCTACGCCGTGAAAGCCATGCGCCTGCTGGGCGCCATCCTGGTCCCGGTGCTGTTCGGCGTCTCGGCCGTGGCGCCAGAGATCGTCGGCCTGGTGTTCGGCCCGCAATGGACGGCGGCGGCCCCGATGCTGGCGGTGCTGGCGGTGGCGATGGGGTTCCGCGCGATCCTGGTGGTGCTGCCGCGCTTCCTGCAGGGCATCGGCGATGCACGCGCCGGGTTCTGGTGCACGGCAACGGCGGGCGTGGTGTTTCCGCTGGCGTTCCTGGTGGGGTGCCGGTGGGGCATCATGGGGGTCTGCGTCGCCTGGCTGGTGGGGTATCCCGTGGTGTTCGTGCTGAACTGCTGGGTCGGCGCCCGCCGCGGCCGGCTGCCCCTGCCGGCCATGCTGCAGACGCCGCTGCGCCCGATGGCGGCCGGGCTGGTGATGCTGGCGGCGGTGGCGGCGCTGCGCCCGGCGCTGCCGGGACCGGACTTGGTTCGGCTGGCCGCGCTGGCGGCGGCAGGGGCGGCCGTTTACCTGGGTGTGATGGCGCTGCTGTTCCGCGGAAGCCTGCAGGAGGTTGCAGGCCTGATCACCAGGTCACGCCACCAGCCCGGCTGACTGAACGTCGTGCTTCCAGCCCGCGACCACGGCGGTATGGCAGGACACGGCAACACCGCGCTCACGGCCCGGATCAGGAAACGATGAGGTCCTTGATCTTGTCGAACTGCGCCTGCGTCAGCACGCCCCTGGTCACCAGGTCCTGCGGGGCGGCATAGGGGCGGCCAGCGACGATCGCCTTCGAGCGGACCTCGCCGATGCCCGGCAGGGTGTGTTCCAGCAGCGCGGCCGGCGCGCTGTTGATGTTGGCCAGCGCCATGCCGGACCTGGCACCGTCGAACACCGATTGCGACAGCACCTTCTTGCGCACCAGGTCGGTCAGGTCGTCATAGGGGCGGCCGGCGATGATGGCCTTGGCACGGGCCGCACCGATGCCGGGCAGCGCATCGAGTTGCTGCGCGGTGCCGGCGTTGATGTCGACCTTCCGCGCGCCGGCGGCAGGCGACGCCGCCGCCGCAGCGGGTGCGGCGGCGGGGGCCGGAACGGCTGGCCTGGCGGGCACGGCCGCAGGGGCATGGGCGGCCGGGGCGTGGGGCGCCTGGGCCATGGCCGGCATCGCGAGCACGGTCATCAGGGCGGCCAGAATGAACTTGCGCATGGAGCTTCTCCTGTGAGGTGGGGGCAGGCTACGCCCAGCGGACCTCCGGCGGTAGGCTCATCAGTATGGCATCGACGTTGCCGCCGGTTTTCAGCCCGAACAGGGTGCCGCGGTCGTGCAGCAGGTTGAACTCCACGTAGCGGCCCCGGCGCAGCAGCTGGTGTTCGCGCTCCGCCGCCGTCCAGGGCTCGTTCATCCGATGGCGCACGATGCCGGTGTAGCTCTCCAGGAACGCCCGGCCGACATCCTGGGTGAACGCGAAGTCGGCCGCCACGTCCCCGCTCGACACATGGTCATAGAAGATGCCGCCCAGGCCCCGCGGCTCGTTGCGGTGCGGCAGGAAGAAGTACTCGTCGCACCACTGCTTGAAGCGCGGGTAATCGCCGGGCCCGGCGCCATCGTTGGCATGGCGGTCGCAGGCATCGCGGAAGGCGGCGTGGAAGCGGGCGCCGTCCTCGAGCGACTCGGGGGCGTCCATCTTCATGGGGGTGAGGTCGCCGCCGCCGCCGAACCAGCCCTTCGTGGTCACCAGCATGCGGGTGTTCATGTGCGCCGCGGGCACGCGCGGGCTCTGCATGTGGCTGACCAGGCTAATGCCGCTCGCCCAGAAGCGCGGGTCTTCCTCGGCCCCGGGGATCTGCTTGCGGAACTCCGGGCTGAACTCCCCCATCACGGTGGAGACGTTGACGCCGACCTTCTCGAACACCCGGCCGCGCATCACGCTGATCACGCCGCCGCCGCCCTCCGCGCCGTCCACGGTGGGGCGCGACCACGGCGTGCGCTCGAACCGGCCCGGCGTGCCGGCGCCGCCATACTCGTCCTCAATCAGTTCGAACGCCGTGCAGAGCTGATCCCGCAACTGTTCGAACCAGGCGCGGACCTTGGGTTCCCATTGATGGTGCGGCGGCATGTGACCTTGCGGCATCGATTGGCTTTCAAATCCTGTGTAACAGCATAAGGCAGCCGCGCGCCGGGTTGCAGTGGTGCCCCGCTCCGGATAGCGGTTTCTGGCGGCCGGCGGTCACAGGTTCAAGCGGTGGCAAGCTGCCGGGCAAGGCGGGATCGGAGAGATGAGCAACACAGCGACGCCACCGGCCGATGTCCCGGACGTCCTTGCCTTCGAGGTGATGGTCACGCTGGAGGACATGCTCGCCTTGCAGATGCGTTGCCTGGCAACCCCGGCCATGCAGGCCGGCCGGCTACGGCGCGAAGCGATCGTCGTGCTGGTCACGGCCGCCTGCGCGCCCTTGGCGGTCGGCGGGGGCATCCTGCTCGGCTGGGCCGGGAACCGGAATGGGCCGTCGCTTGGATGGCTGTTCCGCACCCTGGTGCTCGATGAGCCCGGCACCCTGATGATCGCCGCGCTGGCCATGGGCGGCTGCACCGCCGGCGGCATGGTCCTCCAGCGATGGCTGCGGAGGCCCTGGCTGCGGCGCGTGCTGCGCCGAGTTCTGCGGGCGCGTCCGGACGTGGATGCGTCGGACCCGCAGCTCGCCTTCCGGGCTCGGGTCATCGTCAGTGACGAGGGCCTGGAAAGCCGGACCGGCACCGGTGTGACGCTGGTGCGCTGGAACATGCTGAAGCGTTGGGAAGAAACCGATGGACGCATCATGGTGCTCGGTGATGCCATGGTCGGCTTCTGCGTGTGCATCTCTGCTGTCGAACCCGGTGCGCTGGAGCGGTTTCGGGCTGTCCTCGGGGCGCGCCTGGGGCCGAAGGGCCGCTGACCGCCTGTGTCGTGGGCCGGCATGCAAACAGAAGCGCCGCCTGTGTTGCAGGGGGCTGGACGCGCCTCTATGATACGCCACATTCCTTGCTGCTGAATTGTGCAAGTGAAGGCGTGGTTCGGGCAGCGTGCCCGGGGCGCAGGAGAGTAGAGGGACAAGATGGCCGATACCGCGAGCGCGACCGTTCGGGAAGCAATCACCACCGTCGGTGCTGATGATCCCACGAAGCGCGATTTCCTGAAACTGCTGGTTGGCAGCGCGGCCGTGATCGGCGCCGGGGCCATCGCCTGGCCGTTCATCGACAGCATGAACCCTGCGCGTGACGTGCTCGCGCTGTCCAGCATCGATGTCGAGCTGGCGCCCGTGATCGAGGGCCAGGCCATCACCGTGGTGTGGCGCGGCAAGCCGATCTTCGTGCGCAACCGCACCCCGGCCGAGATCAAGACCGCCGAAGACACCCCGCTGCGCGACCTGAACGACCCGCAGGCCGACAAGGACCGCGTGAAGGCCGGGCACGAGAAATGGCTGATCGTCGTCGGCATCTGCACCCACCTGGGCTGCGTTCCCTTGGGCAACAAGCCGACCGACCCGCGTGGCGATTATGGCGGCTGGTTCTGCCCCTGCCACGGCAGCCAGTATGACGTTTCGGGCCGGGTGCGGCATGGGCCGGCGCCGTCAAATCTTGCGATACCCCCTTACGCGTTCATGTCCGACACCAAGATCAAGATCGGCTGAGGAGAGAGACGATGGCCGGCTTGCACCAGAGCGACTTCAAGAACCCGGTGGTGAACTGGGTCGATACCCGGATGCCCATCTTCACGATGATGCAGAAGGAATACGGCGCGTTCCCGACGCCCAAGAACTTCAACTACTTCTGGAACTTCGGCGCGCTCGCGATGATCAACCTGGTCATCATGATCCTGACCGGCGTGTTCCTGGCGATGAACTACAATCCTAGCACGACGGGCGCGTTCGACAGCGTCGAGCGGATCATGCGCGACGTGAACTACGGCTGGCTGCTGCGCTATGTGCACGCCAACGGCGCCTCGATGTTCTTCATCGTGGTGTACATCCATATCTTCCGGGCACTCTACTACGGGTCCTACAAGAAGCCGCGCGAGCTGCTGTTCATGCTGGGCGTGGTCATCTTCCTGCTGATGATGGCGACGGCGTTCATGGGCTACGTGCTGCCCTGGGGCCAGATGAGCTATTGGGGTGCGACGGTCATCACCAACCTGTTCTCAGCCGTGCCTCTGGTGGGTGACTCGATCGTCACGCTGCTCTGGGGTGGCTTCAGCGTCGACAACCCCACGCTTAACCGCTTCTTCAGCCTCCACTACCTGATGCCGTTCATGATCACCGGCGTGGTGTTCCTGCACATCGTGGCGCTGCACATCACCGGGTCAAACAACCCGCTTGGCATCGACATCAAGACACCGCAGGACACGCTGCCCTTCCACCCCTACTACACCACGAAGGACAGCGTCGGCATCTGCGTCTATCTGCTGATCTTCGCGGCGCTGGTCTGCTTCGGCCCGAACCTGCTGGGTGACGTCGACAACTACATCCCGGCCAATCCGCTGGTGACGCCGGCCCATATCGCGCCGGAATGGTACTTCCGTCCCTTCTATGCGATGCTGCGGGCGGTGGAGTGGAAGCTCGGCGGCGTGGTGCTGATGTTCGCCTCCATCCTGCTGCTGTTCTTCCTGCCCTGGCTCGACACCTCGCCGGTCCGCAGCGCGCGGTTCCGGCCGATCTACAAGCAGTTGATGATCCTGTTCGTGATCTGCTTCGTGGTGCTGGGCTATGTCGGCGGCAAGCCGCCCGAGGGCATCTACGTGGTGCTGGGCCGGGTCGCGACGGCTTACTACTTCCTGCACTTCCTGGTCCTGCTGCCGCTGCTCGGCAAGCTCGAGCGTCCTCTGCCGTTGCCCGAGAGCATCTCGAGCCCGGTGATCAAGCGCGGCATGGGCCCGCGCGGCGGCGGCGGCGGGCCGATGCCGGCCGCTGCGACTGCGAAGAGCATGGAGAAGCCGTGATGCGTTGGCTGTTCCTGACCACCGCGCTGACGGTGGTTGCCCCGGCCTATGCCCAGGCGCCGGCCACCACGCCCGCTCCGGCGCAGCGCCCGCCCGCCGTGGCTCCGCCAGCACCAGCCCCCGGTGGTGCGGCGCCGGCGGCTCCGGTGGCTGCCATCCAGGCCTCCACGCCGCCCGCGGCCCGGCCGGTGGCGAACGAAGCGCAGGATCATGTGCATGACGAGATCGTTGTGCCCAAGACCACCTGGAGCTTCGACGGGCCGTTCGGCACCTATGACCGCGCTTCGGCCCAGCGTGGCTTCCAGGTCTACAAGGAAGTCTGCGCCAACTGCCATTCGATGAAGCTGATGTCCTATCGCAACCTCACCGGCATCGGCCTCACCGCCGAGCAGGTGAAGGCCATTGCGGCCGGGGTCCAGGTGGGTGGCAGCACGGATGACGCCGGGCAGCCGATCGAACGCGCCGCTTTGCCGGCGGACCGCTTCCGCTCGCCGTTCCCGAACGACAAGGCGGCGCGGGCCGCCAATGGCGGCGCCCTGCCGCCGGACCAGTCGCTGATCGTCAAGGCGCGGGAGCATGGGTCCGACTATATCCACGCCCTGCTGAATGGCTACCGGGATGCACCGGCGGGCCTGAATGTCCCGGCGGGTCAGTATTACAACGAGTATTTCCCGGGCCACCTCCTGGCGATGCCGCCGCCGCTCACGGATGGCCAGGTGACCTACGCTGACGGCACCAAGGCGACGGTCGAGCAGATGTCGCTGGACGTGGTGCAGTTCCTGACCTGGGCCTCGAGCCCGGAGATGGAGGCGCGCAAGCGGCTGGGCATCAAGGCGGTGCTGTTCCTCGCGCTGATGACCGGGCTGACCTATGCGGTGAAGCGCAAGATCTGGAAGAACGTCCACTGACCTCCGCAGCAGCGATGACGGGCGAGATCACGCCCGTCATCGGGATCATCGGCGGCTCCGGCGTCTATGATGTCGCCGGGCTCGAGGACAAGCGGTGGCAGCGGGTCGAGACCCCTTGGGGCGAGCCATCGGACGAGTTGCTGTTCGGCACGCTGAGCGGGGTATCCTGCGTGTTCCTGCCGCGGCATGGTCGTGGACATGCCTTGTCTCCCACGCACTTGAACTACCGCGCCAACATCGATGCCCTGAAGCGCTCCGGGGTCACGGATGTGATCTCGCTGTCGGCGGTGGGCAGCTTGCGGGAGGAGCTTCCGCCGGGTCACTTCGTGATCGTGGACCAGTTCATCGACCGCAGCTTCGCACGGGAAAAGAGCTTCTTCGGCGATGGCTGCGTGGCGCATGTGACGGTGGCCGACCCCGTCTGCCCACGCCTCGGCGATGCGCTGGAACGCGGGGCGCGCGGGCTCGGCCTGCCGGTGCATCGCGGCGGCACCTACCTGGTGATGGAGGGACCGCAATTCTCCACCCGGGCGGAGAGCCATCTCTATCGCAGCTGGGGCTGCAGCGTGATCGGCATGACCAACATGCCCGAGGCGAAGCTGGCGCGGGAAGCCGAGATTTGCTACGCCAGCGTGGCGATGGTCACGGACTACGATTGCTGGCACGAGGAGCATGAGGCCGTCACGGTCGATGCCGTCATCAAGGTGATGACCTCGAATGCCGACAATGCGCGCTCGCTGCTCCAGGCCGTGGTGCCCGGGCTGGGTGCGCCCCGGGGCCCATGCCCCGCCGGCTGCGACCGGGCGCTCGAATATGCGCTGATCACTCCGGCCGACCGGCGCGACCCGGCGCTGATGGCGAAGCTGGACGCCGTCGCCGGCCGCGTGCTGGCATAGGCTCCGGGGCGGGCTTCGTGCCACGGAGCCCGCCACCGCCGTCAGAGGTAATTGTTGAAGAAGGCCAGGGTGCGGTCCTGCGCCATCTTGTAGGCGTCCGGGTGGTAGCTGCCGCGCTCGTCGCAGCCGAAGCCATGCCCGGCGCCGTCACACACGAACACCTCGATGCCGGGCTGGGCCGCGCGGATCTTCTCGACATCCGTGAGCGGAATGCCGTGGTCGTCGGCGCCGAAGTGCAACTGCACCGGGCAGCGCGGCGTCTCGTCGCAACTCGCGGCGATGCCGCCGCCATACCAGCCCACCGCCGCCTTGAAGCTGCTGCTGCGGGTGGCGCCCCACCAGGCCAGCGTGCCGCCCCAGCAATAGCCCACGATCCCGATGGACCCGCCCAGCGCCTTGGCCGCGGCCTCGATATCCATCATCGCTCCGGCTTCCGGAACCTTCGCCCGCAGCGCCAGCCCCTTGGCCACGTCGTCCTGGGTGTAGCCAAGCTCGATCCCCGGGGTGGCGCGGTCGAACAGGGCCGGCGCGACCACGCGGAACCCCTCCGCCGCAAACCGGTCGCAGACCCGGCGGATGTGGCTGTTCACCCCAAAGATCTCCTGCACCACCACCAGCGACTTCGCGGCACCGTCGGGGCCCGCCTGGTAGGCGCCAAAGCGGTGCCCGTCCGCCGCGGTCAACTCGATCATCATTCCCATGCTTTCCTCGCCTGCTGTGCCATGGCATCGTCGCGCCATGGGTGAAATCGTCAACCTGAGCCGTGCCAGGAAGGCACGAGACCGCAAAGCCGCGGCCGAGCAGGCGGCGGCGAACCGCATCGCCTTCGGCCGCACCCGCGCCCAACGGGAGCAGCCCGCCGAAAAGCGTCGCCATCTGGACGCAAGGCTCGATGGCGCGCGGCTAGAGCGGGACGGCGAACCGGGCGAATGACCGGGCGAGCGTGGCGTAGATCGACGCCTTGAAGCCCACCGCCAGGCCGGGCAGCTCCGCGAGCGGGGCCCAGCGCCAGGCGTCGAACTCCGGATCCGGGTCAAGGTCGAGCCGGATGTCCGCATCCTCCCCGGTGAAGCGCAGGGCGAACCACCGTTGCCGTTGCCCACGGAACCTGCCCCCGAGCGCCTTGCCGAGCAGCTCGGGCGGCAGATCGTAGGTGAGCCATTCGTCATGCTCGCCCATGATGGTGGCGCGCGCGGTGCCGATCTCCTCCTCCATCTCGCGGAACACCGCGGTGGCCGGGTCCTCGTCCGCATCGATGCCGCCCTGGGGAAGCTGCCAGCCGCCAGGCGCGCCCTCGGCGTTCGGCAGGTCGGCCCGGCGTGCGACGAAGATTTGGCCGCGGCGGTCAAACAGCACGACACCCACGTTGGGACGATACGGCAGGTCACTCATTTCCGGCTCTCCACCAGGCTGCTGACCGGCACGAGGATGATGCCGCGCGCCTGCAGCCCTTTGGCCCAGGCCGCGATACGCTCAAGCGTGACCGGACGCAACTGCACGGCCAGGCCAATGGCCGAGCCCTTCTCCCGCGCGATGCGTTCCAGGCTCGCGAGCTTGGCCTCGATCTCCGCGCGCGCCGGCGGCTCATCCAGCACCAGGTCCACGGAGCGGGTGGCATCGCCGGGCTGTGGTGGCGAGCGGCCGGGCCGGGGATCGATGTAGATCAGGCCGCGCCGCGTGATCTCCTCCACCACCGGGTCGAACGCGCCGGCCAGGTCGGCGAACCGTTCGCCGCGCATCCCGTCCGAGGCGCCGGTCGCGCCCACGGCCCCGGCTGTCTGTCCCAGCGACCATTCGAGGTTGGCGCGGTTCTCCTCCGGTGACAGACCGGTGCGCAGCGAGCGCGTGCCCTCGTCGTTCAGGGGATAGCCCTGCGGTTCCATCGGAATGGAGGCGAGCAGTTCATGGCCTGCGGCTCGTGCGGATTCGATCAGCGGCCCGGCAAATCCGGCATAGGCGGACACCGCAAAGCCCACGGGACCTGGCATCGTCTCGATCGCGGTGCGGCTCTCCCTTTCGGATGGACCGAACCCCGCGAGCAACAGAGCGATGCGCGGCTTGCCGGCCTGTTCCGGCACCGGCACGGCCACGGGCGCCGCATAGACGGTCCGAGCCGTCCGGCCATCCGCGGCTACGCGCGGCAACATCAGCTGCGGGAAGGCACGCGAGCGTTCCAGCAGGGCCGGGTCGGGGCGGGCCACACCCGGAACGATGGCGGCAGGCGCGGCCTGAACCGGTGCGGCCGAAGCCGGCTCGGCGTGCGGCGCCGGCTTGCGCTCATCCGGCACCGCTGCGGCCGCCGGCGCCTCACTGCGCGCGGGCCCGTGCTCCACCGCGACCTCCTCCGGGCGCGGCGGGCCAAGCACCGCCAGGGTCGCGAGACCGGCGGCAGCCACCACCAGCAAAGCCAGCCAGAACAAACCCAGCGAGCGCCAGGCGGACCCCACCGCCATGTCGGCTGCCCCTAGCGGGAAGCCCGGCGCTGCCCAGCCATCGAGTGCAGCACGGCCAGGCCCTGCTGCAACTGGAAGTCGGTGTCGGACTTCGTGGCATCGAAGGCCGGGAACCCCTCGGGCGGAAGCTTCGGGATCTCACTGGCGATCGGCGGCAGATCGGTCCGCGGCCCGGCACCGGCCGGCGGCGTCGTGCCGCCGGAGTTGCGAAGCGCCTTGTTCAGGTCCGCTTCACGCTCCGGCCCGAAATGCGGCCCCTCCGTGCGGGATGAGGCGACCTGGATGTCCGGCACGATCCCCAGGCCCTGAATGCTGCGGCCGGACGGCGTGTAGTAGCGCGCCGTGGTCAGGCGCATGGCGCCGTTGCCCGGCAGCGGCATGACGGTCTGCACGGAACCCTTGCCGAAGCTGCGGGTGCCGACCAGCACGGCCCGGTGATGATCCTGCAACGCGCCGGCGACGATCTCGCTGGCCGAAGCCGACCCGCCGTTGATCAGCACGACGACCGGCAGGCCATTGGTGATATCGCCGGCCTTGGCGTTCCAGCGCTGGCTCTCCTCGGGGTGGCGCGCGCGCGTGGAGACGATCTCCCCCTGATCCAGGAAGTCGTCGCTGACGGAAACGGCCTGGTCCAGCAGACCGCCCGGGTTGTTGCGCAGGTCGAGGATGAACCCCTTGAGGTTGGCGCCGGCCTTGGCTTTGAGGTCGATGACCGCCTTGCGGAGCCCGGGATCGGTCTGCTCGTTGAAGCTGGTCAGCCGCACATAGCCCACATCGCCCTCCAGGCGGGACTTCACCACCTGGATGGTGATGACCTCGCGCTGCATGGTCAGCTCGATCGGCGTGTTCACGTTCTCGCGCTTGATCGTCAGCTTGATGGTGCTGCCCGGGGCGCCGCGCATCTTGTCCACGGCCTCGTTCAGCGTCAGGCCCTGCACCGTATGTCCGTCCAGCATGGTGATCAGGTCGCCGGCCTTGACCCCGGCGCGGAAGGCGGGCGTGTCGTCGATCGGGCTCACCACCTTGATGATGCCGTTCTCGCTCTGCACTTCCAGCCCCAGCCCGCCGAACTTGCCCTGGGTCTGCACCTGCATGTCCTTGAAGCTTTTGGCATTCATGTAGCTGCTATGCGGGTCAAGCCCGGTCAGCATGCCGTTGATCGCGTTCTCGATCAGCTCGCGGTCATTCACCGGCTCCACGTATTCGGCGCGGATGCGTTCCACCACGTCGCCGAACAGCGTCAGCATCCGATACGTCTCGGCGCGGCTGTTGTCCTGCGCCCGCGCGCTGGCCACCGACCAGCCGAGGCCATGGTCCACGAGACCCGTCACGGGCCCCGCCACAACGCCGGCGACGAAGGTCGCACCCAGCAGCAAACCAGTCCGGAACTTCATGCCTGTCGATCCTTTCGGCGCCCGGGCGGGCACCATTCGCAAAACCCTACCACGCCGACGCCGGACGATATCACATAAGGTCTTGTAATATTGTAAACGCGATCCGACGCAGAGAACATGGTCATCCGCGGCCGCGCAGGAAGGGGCCGGGGTTCACGGCCTGTCCATCGTGCCGCAATTCCAGGTACAAGGCGGGGCGCGGGCCGGGTGCGGCGGCATTCCAGTCCGGCATCACGCCCACCGGCTCGCCGGCCAGCACCGCGCCGCCCACCGCCACGTCCAGCCGCCCGAGACCCGCCAGCACGAAGGCGAACCCGCCGCCGCAATCCAGGATCACCAGCGCCCCATAGCTCCGGAACGGCCCGGCGAAGCGAACGCGGCCGCCACAGGGCGCCACCACGCGCGCCGCCGGGGCCGGGCGATACGAGACGCCGGTGGCCGGCCCGGCATCGGTCGCGTCGCCATAGGCCCGGGTCACGGTGCCGGCGACGGGCTGCATCAGTTGGCCGCGCGGCTCGGGCGGCGGGGCGGCGGGCCGGGCCAGCGCGTCCTGCCGGCGGCGGGCCTCGTCGGCAGCGGCGTCCTTGCGCTGGCGTTCGGCGCGCGCCGCATCGTCACGCGCCTGCGCCTCCGCCCGGGCGCGGGCCGCCTCCACCGTGGCAACCGCGGCGCGCAGGGTATCGGCCCGCCCGGCCTCCGCGGCGGCGCGGCGGGAAGCATCGGCGCCCGCATCCTCGAACCGTTGGCGCTGGGTCCGGGCGGCGGCGAGCTGCTGGTCCAGCCCGAGCGCCTCCTCCGCCTGGGTGGCCTGCACGGCGCGCAGCCGGGGCAGGGCTTCGTCGATGGCCGCCTGTTCCGCGATCAGGGCCGCCTGATCGGCGCGCAGGAAAGCGGCCTCCCGCTCCAGCTGCCGGGCGACGCCGCGCAGGACGGCCAGGCCGCGCAGGGTCTGCTCCGGGCTGGCCGGCACGGCGAGCAGCGTCTCGGCGGGGAACAGCGCCAGGCGCTGCATCAGCGGCAGCAGGGGCACGAGGGCGGCGGCGCGCTCCGCCAGCCGGGCCGCGGTGGCGTCGCGGCGTTCGGCGAGGTCGGAGACTTCGCCGGCCCGGGCGGCGAGATCGGTCTCGACCAGGCGAAGCCGGGCCGCGGCGGCGACGCGGGCCTGGGCCAGGCGCTGTTCCTCCAATCCGGCGGCGCGGGCCTGGTCCTGCGACGCCCGCTGCTGGCTCAGCGCCTGCACGCGCCTGCGGTCGGCGTCCGCAAGGTCCCGTGGCGCCGCAGCGGTGGTGAGAAGCAGGCTAGCGAGCAGCAGCCGCCGCATCGGCCCTGCCTGCCTCCACGCCTGCGTGAGCGGCGCTCGGGGCCGGGACGCCGGAGTCCAGCAGAAGGTGGCCGGTCATCTGCACGGGCTGCGGCATCCCCATCAGCGCGAGCAGCGTGGGAGCCAGGTCCCCCAACCGGCCATCATGCAGGGTGAGGCGGGCTGGCGTGTCCAGCATCACCGGCACCGGGTTCGTGGTGTGGGCGGTGTGCGGCCCCCCCGTGGCCGGGTCGCGCATCAGCTCGCAGTTGCCGTGGTCCGCCGTGACCAGCAGGGCGCCGCCGGCCGCGCGGATGGCATCCATGATGCGGCCCAGCCCGGTGTCCACGGCCTCCACCGCGCGGATGGCGGCGGCGAGGTTGCCGGTGTGGCCCACCATGTCCGGGTTGGCGAAGTTCAGCACGATGAGGTCGTAGGTGCCGGAGCCGATGGCCTGCACCGCCTTGTCCGCGAGTTCGGGGGCGGACATCTCGGGCGCCAGGTCGTAGGTGGCGACCTTGGGGGAGGGCACCATGATGCGGTCCTCGCCGGGATAGGCCGCTTCCCGGCCGCCGTTCAGGAAATAGGTGACGTGCGGGTATTTCTCGGTCTCCGCCATGCGCAGCTGGCGCTTGCCGGCGGCGGAGACCACTTCGCCCAGGATGCCGTCCATGGGCTGCGGCAAAAAGATCGGCTGCATGAACGGCGCCAGCGCATCGCTGTAGCGGGTCATCCCGATGGCGGCGGCGAAGTGCAGGGTGCGGGGGCGGCCGAAGCGGTCGAAGGCCGGGTCGAGCAGGGGGGCGAGCAGCTCGCGGATGCGGTCGGCGCGGAAGTTGAAGGACAGGATGGCGTCGCCGTCCCTCATGCCGGCATAGCCGCCGATGCAGGCGGGCAGCACGAACTCGTCGGTGACTCCCTTGGAATAGGCGTCGTCCACCGCGCTGGCGGCGTCGGCGAAGGCGGCGCCCTGGCCCTCGGCGATGGCGAGGTAGGCACGCTCCACCCGGTCCCAACGGTTGTCGCGGTCCATGGCGTAGTAGCGGCCGCACACGGTGCCGACGCGCACGCCGGGCGGCAGGGCGGCGAGCAGTCGCTGCAGGTCCTCGCCGCCCGACTCCGGCGGGGTGTCGCGGCCGTCGGTGAAGGCGTGGATCACGGTGGGGATGCGCGCCTCGTTCAGGATCCGGGCCAGGGCGGCCGCGTGGTCCTGGTGCGCGTGCACCCCGCCCGGGGAGACGAGGCCCATCAGGTGGCAGGTGCCGCCGCTGGTGCGCAGCGCCTGGACCAGGTGCAGCACGGCCGGGGTGCGGGCCAGGCTGCCATCCTCCACCGCCAGGCCGATGCGCGGCAGTTCCTGCATCACCACGCGGCCGGCGCCGATGTTGGTGTGGCCCACCTCCGAATTGCCCATCTGGCCCGGCGGCAGCCCGACATCGAGGCCGAAGGTGCGCAGGAAGGCGTGCGGGCCGTCCATCAGCTGATCGAAGCTGGGCGTGTCCGCCTGCGCCACGGCGTTGTCCGCCGCATCGTCGCGCCAGCCCCAGCCGTCCAGGATGACGAGCATGACCGGACGGGGGATCAAGGCGGACATGCGGGGCTCCTGAACATCAGCCCCGATATGACGGGCCGCGGGGTTTGCTGCAAGCTATGGGCGGCCCGCACGGTGATACGGATGGCCCGCCAGGATCGACTGCGCGCGATACAGCTGTTCCGCCAGCATCGGGCGCACCAGCATGTGCGGCCAGGTCATCGGCCCCAGCGAGAGGGCGTGGTCCGCGCGGGCCAGCACCGGGGCGTCCAGCCCCTCGGCGCCGCCGATCAGGAAGCAGGGCAGGCGGCCGGTGCCCAGCCAGCGCTCCAGCAGCCGGGCCAGGCCGTCGCTGCCGGGGCAGGGGGCGCCGAGGTCGAGCGCGATCGCCAGCGCGCCGGCGGGCAGCGCAGCCAGCAGCGCCTCCCCCTCGCGGCGCTTGATCTCCGGCGGGGCGCCACGGCCATCGGGCAGTTCCACCAGGGTCAGCCTGGGGCGCAGCCGGGTGCTGTAGCGGTCGAACAGCGCGGTCTCCGGTCCCTGCTTCTGCTTCCCGACGGCGATGAGGCGCATGCGGCAGGGTAGCCCGGCCGCCGGTCTGCCGGAAGCGCCGGGATATGTTTGCGGAACAGGGGCGCTGCCGGGTTGACGCGGACCCGGTGTGTCGGGCACGCAAGCCATGGCCGACCGACCCGGAAAGACACCCGAATGAACACCCCGACCCGCTCGCGCGGAGCCGCCGTGGCGCTGCTCTCCATCCTGCTGCTGGGCGCCGCCCCGGCGCCGCGCACCCGCCCCGCTCACGCCCCCGTTCCCGCAACGGACACCGCGGTGCCGCTCAGCAACCAGCCGCGCACCTGGATGGACACCGCCGCCCGCCGCCTGACCGCACAGGACCTGGTCGAGGCCCGGCGCGCCGGCGAGGTGCCGCTGCTGCTGGTGGGCTCGGCCAGGCTGAGCGCCGCACCCGCCGACCGCGCCGCCCTGTTCGTCCAGCTGCAGTCGCCGCGTGAATGTGGCTCCGCCGGGTGCAACACCCAGGTGTTCCTGTGGCGCAACGGCACCTGGTCGCGCGTGCTGGACGGGGTCAGCGGCAGGCTGCGCATCGCCTCCACCCGCACGGGCGGGATGGCGGACCTGCTGACCGACACCGACCACTACGTCTGGACCGGCACCGCCTACCGCGACACCAGCCCGGCCCCGCAGATCGACCTGCGGCCGCGCCGGCACTAGGGCCGGACCGGGCCGGGCACGGCCCGGCTCTCGTCAGCTAGACGGGCGGAGGCTCCCCGGCCGCGTCGGCGCCCGCGGCCGGCTCGTCGAGGTCGCGGCCCCACATCTTCTCCAGCGCATACAGCGCGCGGGCCTCGGGCTTGAACAGGTGCACGACGATGTCACCGGCATCGATCAGCACCCAGTCGGAGCCGTTGGCACCCTCGATCTGCACGCGCTTGACGCCGATCGCCTCGAGCTTCTCCTCGAGGTGCATCGCCATCGCGGCGATCTGCCGGTCGGCGATGCCGGTGGCGATCACCATGCGGTCCGTGAACGCGGCGCGGCCGGAGAGATCCAGCGTCACGACCTCCTCCGCCTTGTCGGCCTCCAGGCTCTCGACGATCACCGCCTGCATCTGGTCCAGCCGCTCGGGCGCGGCCTTCTTCACGGCAGCGGGCTTGCGGATGCGGGGCCCGGCGGCTGCAGCCTTCTTGCGCGGCGTCCCGGGCGCCTTGGCCGCTTCCGCCAGGCCGGCCGCCGGTTTCGGCGGCGCGCGGCGCTTGGCGGCGGGGGTGGCTACGGGGTCGGACGGGGGCTTTCTGGCGATCGAACTTGCTCCTTCAGGCGCGACTTGTGGCAAGGACGCGGGTGCGATGCAACTGCGCTCGCGGCATGGCGGCCACCGGCGGCCAGGCTGTCAGCAGCCGGATGCGCCCCTGCTCCCGCCCCTGCTCACGGCCCAGCTCGCGGCCCAGCTCGCGGCCCAGCTCGCGGATCGCGGATTGCGGTGGCCGAGGTGGGGTTCTGCCGGGCGGGCAGGAAGGTCCAGGCCGGGGCGGGCAGGCTCGCCAGCAGCGGCGCGGCGCGGGCGTGCAGCAGCGCCGGACGCAGCCGCTGCGCCGCCTGGCCGGAGAGGGCGCGCTGGTTGTAGGTGGGCCGTGGCATGACGGCGAAGGGCATGGTGGCGGCGATGCCGAGCCAATGCTGCCAGCGCGGCAGCTGCACCAGGTTGTCCGCACCCATCACCCAGACGAACTGCACCCGCGGGAACCGGCGGCGCAGCACGCGCAGCGTGTCGTAGGTGAAGCGGGTATGCAGCCGCGACTCGATGGCGGTGGCGACGATGCGCCGCCCGTCGGCGATGGAGCGGGCGCTGGCCAGGCGGTCGGCCAGCGGGGCCATGCCATCTGCGGCCTTCAGCGGGTTGCCGGGTGAGACCAGCAGCCACACCTGGTCCAGCCGCAGCCGCTGCAGCGCCAGGCGCGCCACGTGCAGGTGGCCCTCATGCGCCGGGTTGAAGGAGCCGCCGAGGACGCCGACGCGGGTGCGGCGGCGGTCGCCCCAGGTCGGCAGCGGGTCTGCTGTCAGGGGCGCACCTGGCCTGTTCCGATGACCACGTATCGAAACGTGGTCAGCTGTTCGAGGCCCACGGGGCCGCGGGCGTGGATGCGGCCGGTGGCGATGCCGATCTCGGCGCCGAAGCCGAACTCGCCGCCGTCGCAGAACTGCGTGCTGGCGTTCCAGAGGGCCACGGCGCTGCCGACGCGGTCCAGGAAATGCTGCGCCGCCGCCGCGTCGTCGGTGATGATGGCCTCGGTGTGCTCGCTGCCGAAGCGGGCGATGTGGGCCAGGGCGGCATCCGGCCCGTCCACGATGGCGATGCCCAGCCTGGCGTCCAGCCATTCCGTGGCGAAGTCCTCGTCATCGGCGGGCGGCAGGTGCGGCAGCATGGCGCGCGCCCGGGCATCGGCCACGAAGCCGCAGCCCAGGGCAGCGAGATCTGCCACCAGCAGCGGCAGCAGGCCCGGCGCGATGGCGGCATCGATCAGCAGGGTCTCGGTGGCGCCGCAGACGCCGGTGCGGCGCATCTTGGCATTGGCGAGGACGGCGCGGGCCATGGCCGGGTCGGCGGCGGCGTGGATGTAGGTGTGGCAGAGCCCTTCGGCATGGGCCAGCACCGGCACCCGTGCCTCCGCCTGCACCCGCTCCACCAGCGCGCTCCCGCCGCGGGGGATGATGAGGTCGATGGCCCCGGCACCCGCCAGCATCGCCGCCACATAGTCGCGGCTCGAGCCCGGGGCCGCCTGCACGGCGCTCTCCGGCAGCCCGGCCGCGGCCAGCCCGGCCCGCATGGCGGACAGGATGGCGCCGGCGGAGTGGAAGCTGTCGGACCCGCCGCGCAGGATCACGGCGTTGCCGGACTTCAGGCATAGCCCGGCCGCGTCCGCCCCCACGTTGGGCCGGCTCTCATAGATCATCCCGATCACCCCGATGGGGGCCGGGATGCGGCGGAAGTGCAGGCCGTTGGGCCGGGTCCACTCCGCCAGCGTGCGGGCCAGCGGGTCGGGCAGCGCGGCAATCTGCTCCAGCCCCGCGGCCATCGCCCCCACCCGCTCCGGGGTCAGCAGCAGGCGGTCGCGGAAGGCGGCGCTGCCGTGGAAGCCCGCGATGTCCCGGCTGTTGGCAGCGAGGATCGCCGGGAGGTCGGCGCGCAGCCGGGCGGCAGCGGCGTGCAGCGCAGCGTTGCGCACGGCATCCGGCGTTACCGCGAGCTGCTTCGAAGCGGCCCGTGCGGCGTGCCCGGCGTCGCGCAGCCACGCGGCGCAGGTGTCAACTTGGTTCTTCATCCCCGTGCATCTTGCCGCCACAGGGCCCCGGGCGCCAGGGCTTCGTACTCGGGGGTGGGGTGGGCCTCGCGCATGCGGCGGGCAGCTATGCCGCATCCCCGAGCAGCCCGTGCTGGCGGAAGCTGAACCAGCGGCCGTTGCCGACGATGACATGGTCGTGCAGCGCCACCGAGAGCAACGTGGCCGCCTGCTGGATCGCCTTGGTCATGGCGCGGTCCTCCGGGGAGGGGGCCGGGTCGCCGCTGGGGTGGTTGTGCACCAGGATGATGGCGGTGGCGTGCAGCTCCAGGGCGCGCTTCACCACCTCCCGCGGATAGACCGGCGTGTGGTTCACCGTGCCGCGGCTCTGCGCCTCATCGGCCAGCAGGCGGTTGCGGCCATCCAGGAACAGGATGCGGAACTGCTCGGTCCGCTCCCGCGACAGCACGGCGCCCAGGTAGTCCATCAGGCGCTGCCAGTCGTTCAGCAACGGGCGGTCCTGCACCTCGGCCCGCACCAGGCGGTGGGCCGCGGCCTGCACCAGCTTCAGGGCGGCGGCCCCGGCATCACCCAGCCCCTCGACCCGGCGCAGATCCGCCAGCGGCGCGCTGATCACCGCCGCGAAGCTGCCGAACCGGGTGAGCAGCGCGCGGGCGATCGGTTTGGTGTCGCGGCGCGGCAGGGCCAGGAACAGCACCATCTCCAGCAGCTCATGGTCCGCCACCGCGTCCGGCCCGGCGGTCAGCAGCCGGGCGCGCATGCGGGCACGATGCCCCTCCGCACTGACCGGGGACGGCGGCCGCGGATCGGCGGGCGCTGCGGGCACCTCCTCGTGCGGCCGCAGCAGGTCGCTCATAGGGGCGGGCTTGCTGGCGGGCTTGCGGGCGCGGCCTGCCAGGCAGCGAGGCGGTCCCGCCAGGGATCGATCGGCACCGCCTTGCGGGCAGCCCGGTCCATCACGACGATCACGGTCCCGGCCCGGCCGCACAGCACGCCGTCGGAGATCAGCCGCTGCTCGAGGTTGATCGACTTGGTGCCGAGGCGGGCCACCTCGGTCTCGATCAGCACCTCGCCGGGCCAGGTCATCTCGGCGACGAAGTCAAGCTCCAGGCGAACGATCACCACCGCGTGGTCGCCGGTGCCGATGGGCAGTCCGAGCTGCACCAGCATCTCGGTCCGCCCCTGCTCCAGCATCACGGCGAACACGGCGTTGTTGACGTGGCCCAGCCGGTCCGTGTCGTTGAAGCGCAGGCGGTGCGTGGTGGCGTGGATCATGCGTAGGGCGGCTTGTTCAACCCGGCGGGCGAAAGCGTGAACACCTCGCAGCCGGTTTCGGTAACCCCCAGCATGTGCTCGAACTGGGCCGACACGGTGCGGTCGCGGGTCACGGCGGTCCAGCCGTCGTCCAGCACCTTCACCTCCGGGCGGCCGGCATTGACCATGGGTTCGATGGTGAAGAACATGCCGGGCTTCAGCACCGCGCCCTCCCTGGGGCGGCCGAAGTGCAGCACGTTTGGCGCCTCGTGGAAGCGGCGGCCGATGCCGTGGCCGCAGAAGTCGCGCACCACGCTGAAGCGGTTGGCCTCCACGTAGGCCTGGATGGCGTGGCCGATATCGCCCATCGTGGCGCCGGGCTTCACGGCCGCGATGCCGCGCATCAGGGACTCGTAGGTCACGTCCATCAGCCGGCTGGCGCGCGTGGTGGGCTGGCCCGCGGCATACATGCGGCTGCTGTCGCCGTGCCAGCCATCCAGGATGACGGTCACGTCGATGTTCAGCACGTCCCCCTCGATCAGCCGGCGGTCCCCGGGGATGCCGTGGCAGACGACGTGGTTGATGCTGGTGCAGATGGATTTCGGGAAGCCGCGATAGTTCAGCGGCGCCGGCACCGCGCCGCGCGACAGGATGAAGTCGTGGCAGATGGTGTCGAGCGCCGCGGTGGTGACGCCCGGGCGCACATGGGGCGTGATGAGGTCCAGCGTCTCCGCCGCCAGTTGCCCGGCGGCCCGCATGCCGGCGAAGTCCGCCGTGGTGTGGATGGTGATCCGCCTTGAATCCGTGCCGCCGTCCATGGGTCCTGTACAGTCGTGGTTCCAACGCCAAGATGCGGAGGCGATGACGCGCATGCAAGGGCGGGCTTGCCCGGGCAGGCGGGCGGGCGCGGGCGGGCGTGTTGCGGCGGCGGCCGATCCCCGCGATAGAAGGCGCCTCTCCACACGGGAAGCCCCATGTCCGAACTGCGCGCCGCCATCATCCCCGTGACCCGGCTGCAACAGAACTGCACCCTGGTCTGGGACGAGGCCAGCAAGGCCGCCATCGTGGTGGACCCCGGCGGCGACGTGCCGGCCATCCTGGAAGCGGTCGCCTCGCTGGGCCTCACGGTCGAGCGGATCCTGCTGACCCACGGGCATATCGACCACGCCGGCGGCGCCGCCGAGCTGCGCGAGGCGCTGCCCGGCGTGAGGCTGGAGGGGCCGGATGAGCGGGATGCCTTCCTGCTCGACGGCCTGGCCACCGCGGGCGCCCCCTATGGCATCACCGGCGCCCGGGCGGTGCGGCCGGACAGCTGGCTGCACGAGGGCGACACGGTGCGGCTGGGCCCGCACGAGTTCGCGGTGCTGCACTGCCCCGGGCACACGCCGGGCCATGTGGTGTTCGTGAACCATGCGGCCGGGGTGGCGCTGGTGGGGGACGTGCTGTTCCAGGGCTCGATGGGGCGGACCGACTTCCCGTATGGCGACACGAACGCGCTGCTCCGCTCGATCCGCGACAAGATGATGACGCTGCCGGACACGATGGAGTTCGTCTGCGGCCACGGGCCGGGCAGCACGATCGGGGCGGAGCGGCATCGCAACGGCTATGTGGCGGAGGCGCTCGCATTGCGGTGATGCCGGGACGCCTGGCGTGGAAGGCGGGCATGGAAGCCCGGCGTGGACGGGCGCGCGGGCACGACGCATACTCCCGCATAACAGGGTGCGCGCCTGAAACCAGCGCCCGGGGAGACAACGCCGTGAGCCTGAACCGCCGGACACTGCTGGCCGCCAGCACCATCGTTCCCGCCATCGGCCTTCCGCGGGGCCCGGCCCGTGCCCAGGGTGCGCCGATCCGCATCGGCGTGCTGAACGACCAGTCCGGCCCGTATCGCGACAATACCGGCATGGGCTCCGTCGTGTGCGCGCAACAGGCGGTGGCGGAGTTCGGCCAGCAGGGCTTCGAGGTGCAGCTGATCTCGGCCGATCACCAGAACAAGCCGGATATCGGCGTCAGCATCGCGCGCCAGTGGCTCGACCGCGATGGCGTGGACATGCTCCTCGACGTGCCGACCTCCTCCGTGGCGCTCGCCGTGGCGGCGGTGGTGCGCGAGAAGAACAAGGTGATGGTCAACTCCGGCGGCGGCACCGCGGACCTGACCGGCACCCAGTGCACCGCCAACACCATCCACTGGACCTACGACACCTACATGCTGTCCCGGTCCACCGCGTCGCAGCTGGTGAAGCTGGGCGGGGACAAGTGGTTCTTCATCACCGCCGACTATGTGTTCGGCCAGCAGCTGGAGCGGGATGCCGCGGCCTTCGTGAAGGCGAATGGCGGCACCGTGGTGGGCCGCGCCGCCTATCCCTTCCCGGACACCACGGACTTCTCCTCCTACATCCTGCAGGCGCAGGCCAGCGGCGCCAACGTGATCGGCTTCGCCTCGGCCGGCAACGACACGGTGAACGGCGTCAAGCAGGCGCATGAGTTCGGCCTGGGCAAGGTGAAGATGGCCGCCCTGCTGGCGCATGTGACGGACGTGGAGGCGATCGGGCCGGAGCTGGCGCAGGGCCTCTATCTCACCAACAGCTTCTACTGGGACATGAACGACGGCACCCGCAGGTTCACCCGGTCGGTGATCGACCGCATGCCGCAGAAACGGCCGCCCAACATGATCCAGGCCGGGTGCTACGCCGGCACGCTGCACTACCTGAAGGCGGTGAAGGCGCTGGGTGCTGCAAAGGCCAAGGCCGACGGCGCCGCGGTGGTGGCGCAGATGAAGGCCACCAAGACGCAGGACGGCGTGTTCGAGCCCAGCACCATCCGCGCCGATGGCCGCGCGCTGTTCCCGGCCTATCTGCTGCAGGCCAAGGCGCCGAAGGACATCAAGGGCACCTGGGACCTGTTGACCCTGGTTGCCACCACGCCCGGGGACCAGGCCTGGCGTCCGCTCTCCGAAGGCGGCTGTGCCCTGACGCGCAGCTGAGCGCGCCGATGGACGCCCTGGCCACGCAGACGGCCAGCCTCGCCAGCGCCCGGCGGCGCCGCCGGAACTACGCGCGGCAATACTGGCCCTTCATCGTGCCGGCCGGCGTGGTCGTGGCGGCGGTGATCCTGTTCCCCTGGGCCTTCACCCTGTTCATGTCGGTGCACGAGTGGCATGTCGGCGGCGAGCGAAGCTTCGTCGGCCTGCAGAACTTCATCCGCATGGGCACCGACGAACGCTTCCTGCTGGCCACCGCCCGCACGCTGTATTTCACGGCGCTCTCGGTGTTGTTCCCCGTCGTGCTCGGCGTGGCGGCGGCGGTGTGCTTCCACAAGAACTTTCCCGGCCGGGGCATCGCCCGCACCATCTTCATCATGCCGATGATGGCGACCCCGGTGGCCATCGCCCTGGTCTGGACCATGATGTTCCACCCGCAGTTGGGCGTGCTGAACTACCTGCTCACCTCCATCGGCCTGCCGCCCTCGGCCTGGGTCTATGACACCGCGACCGTGATCCCGACCCTGGTGATGGTCGAGACCTGGCAATGGACCCCGCTGGTCATGCTCATCGTGCTGGGCGGCCTGGCCAGCCTGCCGACCGACCCCTATGAGGCCGCGGAGCTGGACGGCGCCAACGTGTGGCAGCAGTTCTGGCACGTGACGCTGCCGCTGGTCTGGCCCTTCATCCTGGTGGCGGCGGTGATCCGCGGCATCGACGCGCTCAAGGCCTTCGACACCATCTTCGTCATCAGCAACGGCGGACCCGGCACCGCCAGCGAGACGCTGAACATCCTGCTCTACCTCGAAGCCTTCAGCTTCTACGACATGGGCTACGCCTCGGCCATCGTCGTCGTCTTCTTCGTCATCATCATGATGGTGACGCTGCTGATGCTGTTCTTCCGCCAGAAGGGCCGCCTGGTATGACACCGCAGAGCAGACGGCGCATCCGGCGCGTGATGGGCCGGGTCGGCCTGTATGCCAGCGTCCTGGTGCTGATCTCGCCCGCGCTGCTGGTGTTCCTGTGGATGCTGTCGCTGTCCCTGAAGAACGAGGTGGACAACACCGCCTTCCCGCCGGTGTTCATCCCGAACCCGCCCACGCTGCGCAACTTCGCCGAGGTGTTCGAGAAGAACGACTTCCTGAACTACACCTGGAACTCGATCATCGTCTCCTTCTCCGCCACCGGCCTGGCCCTGCTGATCGGCGTGCCGGCCGGCTACGGGATCGCCAAGGCGCGGGCGCAGAGATCGGCGCTGATGATCCTGATCGCGCGGATCACCCCGGGCCTGTCCTACCTGATCCCGCTGTTCCTGCTGTTCCAATGGCTTGAACTGACCGGGACCCTCACGCCCATCATCATCACCCACCTGGTCATCACCGTCCCCATCGTGGTCTGGATCATGATCGGGTTCTTCGAGGGGCTGCCGCCTGAACTGGAGGAAGCGGCGCTGGTGGATGGCGCCACCATCTGGCAGGCCTTCCGCTACGTCGCCATGCCGCTCGCCCGGCCCGGCATCACCGTCGCACTGATCCTGGCGTTCATCTTCAGCTGGAACAACTTCATCTTCGGCGTCGTGCTGGCCGGCCGTGAGACCCGCACCCTGCCGGTCGCCGTCTATAACGTGCTGACGTTCGAGCAGGTCAGCTGGGGCCCGCTGGCCGCGGCGGCGCTGCTGGTGACGCTGCCGGTGCTGCTGCTCACGCTGCTGATGCAGAAGGAGATCGTGGCCGGCCTCACCGCAGGCGGCGTGAAGGGCGGCTAGCCACGGCCAGGCCGCTCCGGGCTGGAGCGGCCTGCGCCGGTATCAGGAGGCGCGAACGGAACGCCGGGTGTTGTCGATGGCGATCTGCGCCGGGGCCGTCACCTTCTTCGGCGCGGCGCTGGCCTCGGTCATGATGCCCCGCAGGTCCCGCAGGAAGGCCTGGCCCTTGAGGGTCCGCTGCACCAGCACGCTGCGGCGGTCCATCGGGTCAACCTTGCGGCGCGCCAGGTCCAGCTCGCCCAGCCGGTCCAGCGCACGGGTGATGGCGGGCTTGGACACGTTCAGGTCAGCCGCCAGGCCCCGCACGGTATGGGCCCCGTCCTGGAGGTAGCACGTCAGGAACACCCCGAGTTGCCGGGCCGAGAGATCCGGACCGTCGCGACGCACGAGCGACACGATGGTGTCGCGCAGGATGCCGACCTGCTGGTCGGACGCGGAAGCTGTAGCCATGTAATTTCCTTTTCAATCCCGAGGGCTCGACATCGGCGGATGAGCGCCACCCCGTCGTTTGCAGTGTCATCTTTCGTAGGGGCTGATCTGGGTCTCTATTCATCGAGCGCCAGGGCAACAACGCGAGCCACCTCTTACAAATGGTTCACGTTTTTGAAAAGATGGTTGCAGTAACAACCCGTCGTGTTCCCGCAATCGTGTTGAACAGGCTACGAATGGCCAGGGCCTCGCCGCCCTCCGGCCGCGCCGGCCGCGCCGCGTCGTTCCAGGCATAGGTGTCGACATGGATCCACGGCGTTCCCGCCGCCACGAAGCGGTTGAGGAACAGCGCCGCGACGATGGCGCCCGCCATCGGCTTGCCCGCCACGTTGTTCAGGTCGGCCACCGTGCTCGACAGCCACGGGTCGTAGCCCGCCCAGAGCGGCAGGCGCCACACCGGGTCGTGCGCCGCCATGCCGATGCGCGAGAGCCGGTCGGCCAGCGCGTCGTCATGGCAGAAGAACACCGGAAGGTCGGGGCCGACCGCCACACGCGCCGCCCCGGTCAGGGTCGCGGCATCGATCAGCAGGTCCGGCGCCCGGTCCGAGGCTTCGGCCAGCAGGTCGCACAACACCAGCCGCCCCTCGGCATCGGTGTTGCCGACCTCGACCGTGAGGCCGCGCCGGGTCGTCAGCACGTCGAGCGGCCGCATGGCCCGGCCCGAGACCATGTTCTCGACGCACCCGATCCGCACCTCCAGCCGCACCGGCAGGTCCGCCTCCATCACCGCCTGCGCCAGGCCGAGCATCAGGGCGGCGCCGCCCATGTCCTTCTTCATGCGCAGCATCCCGGCGGAGGGCTTCAGGTCATAGCCCCCGGAATCGAAACACACGCCCTTGCCGCACAGCGAGATCAGCGGCGACTCCGCCGTCACCTGGCTGCCATGCCACGCGAACCGCGCCACCATCGGCGCCCGGTCCGACCCGGCGCCCACCGCGGCGATCGTCGGATACTCGCGCTCCAGCTCCGCCCCCTCGATCACCCCCACAACGGCGCCGTAGCGTTCCGCCATGGCGCGGCAGGCGGCCGCCAGCTCAGCCGGGCCAAGCAGGTTGGCGGGGCGGTTGATGAGGTCGCGCGCGAACCAGGTGGCCTGCGCCATGGAGAGTGCCGCCGGATGGTCCTCGGTGCCGGCAAGCAGGGCCGGCGCGCGCCTCGCGGATTTCAGCTCGGTGAACTGGTAGGCGCCCAGGCAGTAGCCCAGCACGGCGCCCGCCATGTCGAACGGCCCCGGCTCCAGCCGCCAGACCGTGTGCTCCGGCAGGAAGAACGGCAGGGCGCCGAAGGGATGATGGGCGGTGTCGTCGCCCAGCCCCAGGGCGGCGGCGGCGATGCCCTCCGAGTCGGGCAGCAGCGCCAGCTGTCCGCTGCGGGCCTCGAAGCCGCTGGCCACCAGATAGGCCGACTGAGCCGCCGGCAGCGTGCCCAACCAGGTGGCCAGCGTCTCCGGCCGCACGCCATGCACCGGTTTCGCGGTGGACCCGGCCGGCGCCAGGCAGTCGAGGGTGCGATCGCGCATGCCACAATCTCCAGCCGCGGCACGGTCCAGCCGGCGCGGCACTGTCGTTCAGCAAAAATGTCCGTCGCGGCACAGGGAGTTCAGGCCGCCTGGCCCGGCTTCCGCTTGCATTCCGCGGCAGGCGGGCCAAGCATTATGGTCATGCTGGGCTTCCAATCCCGGGTCAAGGCCGTCCTCGGCCCGACCAACACCGGCAAAACGCACCTCGCCATCGAGCGAATGCTGGCGCACGCCTCCGGTATCATCGGCTTCCCGCTGCGGCTGCTGGCGCGGGAGAACTACGACCGCATGGTGGCGCAGAAGGGCGTCCGCAACGTGGCGCTGATCACCGGCGAGGAGAAGATCGTCCCGGCAAACGCCCGCTGGTACTCCTGCACGGTGGAGGCGATGCCGCTGGACCGCGCGGTGGAGTTCATCGCGGTGGACGAGATCCAGCTCTGCGCGGACCCCGACCGCGGCCACGTCTTCACCGAACGCCTGCTGCACGCCCGCGGCATGGTGGAGACCATGTTCCTGGGCGCCGAGACCATCCGCCCGCTGCTGCAGCGCCTGATCCCCCACGCCGAGATCGAGACCCGGCCGCGCCTCAGCCAGCTCACCTGCGCCGGGCCCGTCAAGCTGATGCGCCTGCCGCCCCGCAGCGCCGTGGTCGCGTTCAGCGCCGGCGAGGTCTATGCGATCGCCGAGCTGATCCGCAGGCGCCGCGGCGGCTGCGCCGTGGTGATGGGCCGGCTGAGCCCCCGCACCCGCAACGCGCAGGTGCAGCTGTATCAGAACAAGGAGGTGGACTTCCTGGTCGCGACCGACGCGATCGGGATGGGGCTGAACATGGACGTGGACCACGTGGCCTTCGCCCGGCTCTCCAAGTTCGACGGCCGGCGGCCGCGGCGGCTGCATGCGGCGGAGGTGGCGCAGATCGCGGGCCGGGCCGGGCGCGGCATGCGGGACGGCACTTTCGGCACCACCGGCGCCTGTCCCCCGCTGGAGGACGAGATGGTGCGCGCCGTGGAGCAGCACAACTTCGAGCCGCTGGAGCAGCTGACCTGGCGCAACGCCGAGCTGGACCTCTCCAGCGTCGATGCGCTGCTGGACAGCCTGCAGCGCCCGCCGCCGCGCCTGGGCCTGGTGCGCGGGCCGGATGCCACGGACCTGGAGACGCTGGCGGCCCTGGCGAAGGAGACGGAGATCCGCCACCTGGCCCGCGGCCGCCGCCTGGTGCGCCTGCTGTGGGAGACCTGCGGCATCCCAGACTTCCGCAAGCTGGCGGACGACACCCATGTGCGGCTCTGCGCCCGCGTGTTCACCCATCTGGCGAAGGAGGGGCGGGTGCCGACGGACTGGCTGGAGGCCGGCATCTCGGGCCTCGCACGCTCCGAGGGCGACATCGACACGCTGATGCAGCGGCTTTCGGGCGTGCGGGTCTGGGCCTACATCGCCGCACGCACCGACTGGGTGACGGACGCGCCCGCCTGGCAGGCCCGCACCCGCGCGGTGGAGGACCTGCTCTCCGACGCGCTGCACGAGCGGCTGACGGCGCGCTTCGTGGACCGCCGGGCCGCGCACCTGCTGCGGCGCATGGAGGAGAGCCCGGGCTCCGACCTGCTGAGCGCGGTGACGGCGCGCAACGAGGTGGTGGTGGAGGGCCACCCCGTCGGCCATGTGGAGGGTTTCGGCTTCGTGCCGGACCCGATCACCGAAGGGCCGGAGCGCCGCATGGTGCTGCGGGCCGCGCGGCGGGCGCTGCGGGCCTGGATGCCGGGGCGCATCGCCGCCATCGAGAACGCCGACGACACGGCGCTGGGCTGGACCGCGGACCACCAGCTGACCTGGGACCAGGTGCCCGTCGCCCGGCTGCGCCCCGGCCCCTCGCTGCTGCGTCCGCTGGTGGAGCCCGTGGACAGCGAATACCTCGATGGCCCGGCCCGCGAGCGACTGCGCCTGCGGCTGGACCGCTACGTGATGGCCCGCATCCGGCTGGAACTGGCCCCCCTGTTCGAGGCGGAGGCCCGGGCGGCGGCGGAACCGGCGCTGCGCGGGCCGCTGCACCGGCTGCTGGAGGCCGGCGGCGTGGTGGCCGGCGCGACGGAGGCGGAGATCCCGGCGGCGCTGCGCGGCTGGCTGAAGCCGCTGGGCGTGCGAGCCGGGCGGTTCGCGCTGTTCCTGCCGGCCATGCTGAAGCCCCGCGCCGCGGCCATGCGGGCGGCGTTGTGGGCGCTGCGCCACGGCGTGCCCACTCCGGCCCCGCCGCCGCCCGGCCTGGTATCCTGCGCCCCGCCGGAGCCCTGGCCGCCCGGCTTCGCGGCGGCGATGGGCTGGGTGGCGGCCGGGCCGGTGCTGCTGCGGCTGGACGTGGTGGAGCGCGTGGTGGCGGAGCTGGCCTTCGCGACCCTGCGCCAGGCCGCGCCGCTGCCAGCTGGGCTGGCCTCCCGCTTCTCGGTCCCGGCGTCGCAGCTTCCGGCGGTGCTGCGCGCGCTGGGCGTGCGGCTGGCGCCCGGGGCGGCGCTGGCCGATGGGGCGTATGGGCCGCCGGCACCGCCGATGATGCAGGCGCAGCGCCGGGCCAAGCTGGCGGCGATCGACGCGCCCCGCCCGCCGCCGCGGCCCGACAGCCCCTTCGCCGCCCTGGTCGCGTTGCGGCGATGAGCCAGCCAGGTGGCACCGAGCAGGAGGACCGCACCTGGCAGCGGCTGGACAAGTGGCTGTGGTGCGCCCGCTTCCTCAAGGCCCGCTCCCTCTGCGCCCGGCTGGTGGCGGAGGGATCGGTGCGCATCAACCGCCAGCCCACCGACAAGCCGCATGCCCGGCTGCGCCCCGGCGACATCCTGACGCTGCCGCTCCGCGACGACGTGGTGGTGGTGCGCGTCCTGGCCCTCGCAACCCGGCGTGGCCCGGCGCCGGAGGCCCGTACGCTGTATGAGACGCTGCTGCCGGAACCTATGCCGGGCGCCACGCCTTGCGCGATGAGGTAAACGACTGCATATCCCGGTTCCCCCACGTTGGGCCGGCAGGATTTGAGGAGCGAGCTTTGACCTACGTGGTCACCGAGAACTGCATCAAGTGCAAGTATATGGACTGTGTCGAGGTCTGTCCGGTGGACTGCTTCTACGTGGGCGAGAACATGCTCATGATCCATCCCGACGAGTGCATCGACTGCGGCGTGTGCGAGCCCGAGTGCCCGGCCGAAGCCATCCTGCCGGACAGCGACGACCGCGCCACGGCCTGGGCCGAGCGCAACCGCGTGTTTGCCGCACAATGGCCGAACATCACCCGCAAGGGCACCCCGCCCGAAGACGCGGACGCCTGGAAGGACAAGCCCGGCAAGGAGGCGTTGTTCTCGCCGGAGCCCGGAGCCGGCTGACACGGACCCGGCCTGATTGTGGCCGGGTGTGACTTTCTTGCCGAAACGTGGTATGCCCGGGCTTCCGGCAAGCAATGCCCCGATTGCCTCGGCCCTGCTGCTTCAGGATCGGGCGGCGGCGCATTTGTTGCTGCCGGCGCGATCATTCGCCCGTGCCTGACGCGGGCCAGGAGCAGCCACTGCCGTGCCGACAAAAACCATCCCGACCAAGGCCGCCCCCGTCAAGGCGCCGCCCGCTGCCGTAGCGCCCGCGCCCATCGCGGCACCGGCCCCCGCTGCGCCCAAGCCGGCGATCGATGCGTTGCCCCGGCAGCAGAACAAGATGCCGGGCCATATGCCGGGCATGCACGGCCGGCCGCAGATCGCGCCGCGCGCCATGGCGGCGAAGGAGAACTTCGTGGAAGGCGACTACGTCGTCTATCCGACCCACGGCGTGGGCAAGGTCGAGCGGATCGCGACGGAGGAGATCGCCGGGCACAAGCTCGAGCTGATCCACATCACCTTCGAGGAGAACCGCATGACGCTGCGGGTGCCGGTCACCAAGGCCCGCACCGCCGGGCTGCGGAAGCTGGCGACGCGCAAGACCTTCGACGAGGCCTTGGCGCTGCTGAAGGGGCGTGCGCGCATCAAGCGTACCATGTGGTCGCGCCGGGCACAGGAGTATGACGCGAAGATCAACTCGGGCGACCCGATGGCGATCGCCGAAGTGGTGCGCGACCTGCACCGCAACGCCGGGCAGCCGGACCAGAGCTTCAGCGAGCGGCAGATCTACGAGGCGGCGATGGACCGTCTGGCCGCCGAGCTGGGCGCCCTGGACAAGACCGACAAGGCCACGGCGGCGCAGAAGCTGGCCGACTATCTCAAGACGATCGTAAAGGCCGGTGCCGCGGCCGAACCCGAGATTGAGGAAGAGGCCGCCGAATAGGCCAAGACAAGAAAAAGGCCCCGGCGCTTTCGCACCGGGGCCTTTTCTACATCCGAAGCAGCTAGTTGTTGCTGCTGCGGTTCCCGAACAGCTGCAGCAGCAGCATGAACAGGTTGATGAAGTTCAGATACAGCGACAGCGCGTCGTAAACACTGCGGACCGCGGCGCCATCCGTGCCCTCGGCATAGGCGAACTGCGTGTAGTCGCCCTTGATGCGCTGGGTGTCGTAGGCGGTGAGGCCCACGAAGACCAGCACGCCAACGATGCTGATGGCGAACTGCAGCGCGCTGCTGGCGACGAACATGTTGACCAGGCTTGCGATGACCACACCGATCAGCCCCATGATCAGGAAGCTGCCGAAGCGGCTCAGGTCGGACTTGGTGGTGTAGCCATACAGGCTCATCGCGCCGAAGGTGCCGGCGGTGATGAAGAACACCCGGGCGATGCTGGCGCCGCTGTAGATCAGGAAGATGTTGGCCAGCGAGGCGCCCATGGTGGCGGCAAACGCCCAGAACAGCGCCTGCACGGTGGTGCGCGACATCCGGTTGACGCCGAAGCTCAGCACCATCGTGAACACCAGCGGCGCGAAGATGGCGGCATAGCCAAGGATGGTCGGCGCCACCGTCATGCCGCGCGGAGTCGCGACCTGGTGATAGAACAGCTGGATCAGCGAGGTGTTCGCGATCCCATAGGCGACGATGCCGGTCAGCAGCAGGCCCGAGGTCATCCAGTTATAGACGCGAAGCATGTAGCTCCGCAGCCCGGCGTCCAGCGCTGCGCCGTCCGCGGCTGCACCGGGCGCGTAGGTCCGATAGTCGGGGACGAAAGCCATAAATGGTTCCTTTTAGAGATGAGGGCCAGATGCCCATGCCGCCTATGTTGGCGATGAGCTTTGCTGGATCAAGCGAAATCGATCAGTCGTTCCTTAACAATGGTCCAGCTTTGACCCGCAACGCAGCCGAAGTGCCGAGATAACCGAACCCCAGCATCAGCGCCGTACATCCGAGAATAACGATGGCGAGCACACCAGGCAGGAACACCCAGTCCGCCCGCATGACGAACCGCACCACCCCCCAGCTCGCCGCGGTGCCCACCACGGCGGCGATCACCCCGGCGGACACGCCGATGATGCCGAACTCGGTCAGCCAGGCGGCGCGGATCTGCCGGGCCGTGGCGCCGATGGCCCTCAGCACCACGGCATCGGCGATGCGCCGCCGCTGCCCGGCCGCCACGGCCCCCATCAGCACCAGCACCCCCGCCGCGAGCGTCACGCTGCCGGTGGCGGCCAGGGCGGCGGCGATCTTCTCCACCAGCGCCGCCACCGCGCCCAGCACGTCCGCCACACGGATGCCGGAGACGTTCGGCAGCGCGTCCGTCACGCTGCGCAGCACGGCGGGTTCCACCGCGGGCTGGGTGCGCACGGTGGCGATGAAGGTGTGCGGCGCCCGCTCCAGCAGGCCCGGCGAGGCGATCATCGCGAAGTTGATGCCCAGCGTGCGCCAGGCGATGTCCCGCAGGTTCGCGATCTCGAGGTCGATGTCGCGTCCCAGCACGTTGACGCGGATCACGTCGCCGATGCCGACGCCCCAGCCGCGGGCCAGGTTCGCGTCGAACGACACCAGCGGCTTGCCGGTGTAGTCCGCGGGCCACCACTGCCCCGCCACCAGGCGCGTGCCCGGCGGTTCCGCGGCGCTGTAGGTGAGGCCGCGGTCGCCCCGCAGCGCCCATTGCGTCTCCGGCGTCGCCTTCACCTGGTCCGGCGCCAGCGTCTTCACGGACACGATGCGCGCCCGCAGGCTGGGCATCTGCTCGACCTGCTCTATGCCCGGCTGCGCCCGCAGGATCGAATCGAACCGTGCGATCTGATCGTTCTGGATGTCGATGAAGTAGAAGGTCGGCGCCGCGGCCGGGATCTGGTCGAGCACCTGGGCGCGGATGTTGCCCTGGATCAGCGCCACCGCTGCCAGGGTGGAGAGGCCGAGGCCGAGGGAGACCAGCATCAGCGGCGTGGCGGCGCCGGGCCGGTGCAGGTTGGCGATGCCGAGCCGGGCCCAGGGCGCGGCAACACGCGGCGCATGCCGGGCCAGCCCCATCAGCCCGGCGCCGCCCAGCCGGAACAGCACCAGCGTGCCGGCGGCGGCGGCGCAGAACCACAGCGTGAACCCCCGATTGGGCGAGGCGGCCACCAGCAACCCCACCAGCACCAGGCCGATGGCGGCATTCACCCCGAGCACCAGCCCGCGCGACCGCATGGCCGCCGGCAGCACGGCGTCGCGGAACAGCGCGGCCCCGGGGATCTGCGCCGCCCGCGCCAGCGGCCAGAGCGCGAAGGCGCCGGCGACCAGGAAGCCATAGGCGGCGGCCAGCAGCAGCGGGGCCGGATACAGCCCCATGCGCGGCGGCACCGGCAGCGCATCGCCGAACACCCGCACGCCCAGCGCCGTGAGCCCGGTGCCGGCGATCAGCCCCAGCACGATGCCGAGGGTGCACAGCACCCCGACCTGGATCAGATAGGTCGCGAACACCGTCCGCACCGGCGCGCCCAGGCAGCGCAGCACCGCGATGCTGCGCGCCCGCGCCTCCAGCCAGGCCCGCACCCCGGTGGCGACGCCGATGCCGCCCACCAGCAGCGCCGTGAGGCCCACAAGGGTGAGGAACAGGCCGGTCTGCTCCACGAAGCGCGCCACCCCGGGCGCGGCCTCGGTGGAGAGGCGCACGCGGTAGCCCTCGTTCGGGAAGGCGGCACGCAGCGCGGTCGCGGTGGCAGCCGGGTCGAGGCCCGCGGGCAGCACGGCGCGCAGGTCGTAGCTGATCAGCGAGCCCGGCTGCACCAGCCCGGTGGCGGCCAGGCTGTCGATGCCGATCATCGCCCGGGGCGCCAGCAGCGCCGGGCTGCCGATGCGGTCGGGCTCCGCCTCCAGGGCCGCGCGGGCAATCACGCTGGTGCTGCCGAGCCGCAGCGGCGCGCCGGGCGTGGCGGCCAGCCGGTCCAGCACCAGCGGTTCCGCCACGATCCCCTTGTCACGCAACGCGCCCTGCAGACTCTCGGCAGGCACCAGGTCCGTGGTGCCGACCAGGGGATAGCTGGCATCCACCGCCTTCAGCTCGACCAGCTGCCGCTCCCCGCTGGCGGCAACGAGCATCGAGCGCATCTGCACCACTTCGGACAGCCGGGCCCCCCGGCTGGTCAGCCAGTCCCGCAGCGCCGGGGGCGGGCTCTGCGCCCCGGTGCCGATGGCCAGGTCGCCGCCCAGCATCCGGCGCCCCTCGGTCGCCAGCCCGGCCTCGATTCCGGCCCGCAGGCTGCCCACCGCCGCAATCGCCGCCACGCCCAGCGCCAGGCAGGCCAGCACGATGCGCAGGCCGCGCACGCCGGACCGCAGCTCACGCCGGGCGAGGGTGAAGGCGATCACGCGGCGACCCGGCCATCGGCGATGCGGATCTGCCGGCCGCAGCGCGCGGCAAGCACCGGATCGTGCGTGATCAGCAGCAGCGTGGTGCCGTGCGTCTCCCGCAGGCCGAACAGCAGGTCCATCACCACCTGGCCGGTCGCGGCGTCCAGGTTGCCGGTGGGCTCGTCCGCCAGCAGCAGGCGCGGGCGGGTGGCGAAGGCGCGGGCCAGCGCCACCCGCTGCTGCTCGCCGCCCGAGAGCTGTCCGGGCAGGTGCCCCAGCCGGTGGCCCAGCCCGACGGCATGCAGGCTGGCCGCGGCACGGTCCTCGGCATCGGCCAGGCCGGCCAGTTCCATGGGCACGCTGACGTTCTCCAGCGCCGTCATGGTCGGGATCAGGTGGAAGGCCTGGAACACGATGCCCACGGTGCCGCGGCGGAACCGGGCCAGCGCATCCTCGCCCATGCGCGTCAGGTCCTGGCCCGCGACCCGCACACTGCCGCCGGTCGCCGCCTCCAGCCCGGCCAGCACCATCAGCAGGCTGGTCTTGCCGGACCCCGAGGCGCCGACGATGCCCACGGCCTCCCCGGGCTGCACCGCAAGGTCGATCCCGGACAGGATGTTGACCGGCCCGGCGGCGGAGGGCACGGTCAGCAACAGGCCGCCGACCTCCACGAGGGGAGCGGCCGGCGCCGCGATGTGCGGCATGAGGGGGGCAGGTGCGATATCCATGATGGCCCCATATGGCCCGAATATCCGGCATACCAACATGAGGCCGGTCTTGGCCCTGTTGCTTGCCCTGATCATGACGTGGCCAAGCTGTGCGGCGGCACGCACGATCCGCATCCTGGTGCTGGGCGACAGCCTGACCGCCGGCTATGGCCTGGCGCAGCCCGAGGGGTTCCAGGCGCAGATGACCCGGGCGCTCAAGGCCCGCGGCCATGACGTGACGCTGGTGGACGCCGCCGTGTCCGGTGACACCACGGCCGGCGGCCGGGCCCGGCTGGACTGGGCGCTGGGCGATGGGGTGGATGCCGCCTTCGTGGCGCTGGGCGCCAATGACGGGCTGCGCGCGCTGGACACCGGGGCGATGGAGCAGAACCTGGTGGCCATCCTGGACGCCCTGGCCGCCAAGCACATCCCGACCCTGCTCGCCGGCATGGAGGCGCCGCCCAACATGGGCGCCGACTACGCCGCCGCCTTCCGGGCGGTGTTCACCCGGCTGGGGCAACGGCCAGGCCTGCTGTTCGACCCCTTCCTGCTGGTCGGCGTCGCCGGAGACCCCGCGCTCAACCAGGCCGACCGCATGCACCCCAACCCCGAGGGCGTGAAGCGCGAGGTGGCCCGGCTGCTGCCGCTGTTCGAGACGCTGCTGGCCAAGGTGGCGCCATGAGGCTCTTTGTCGGCCTCACCCTGCCGCATCCCATCCGGACCCGGCTGTCCTTCCTGGGCGGCGGGCTGCCCGGGGTGCGCTGGGTGCGGCCGGAGAACTACCACATCACCCTCCGCTTCATCGGCGAGGTGCCGAACTGGCGGGCCGAGGAGATCGACCTGGCGCTGGCCGGGCTGCGCGCACCGGGGTTCGCGGTGGGTCTGGGCGGGGTCGGCACGTTCGAGAAGGCGGGCCGGGTCAATGCGCTCTGGGTGGGCGTGCAGCGCAGCAGCGCGCTGGAGCACCTGCAGGCCAAGATCGAGACGGCCCTGCAACGCACGGGGCTGGAGCGGGAGCGGCGGCGCTTCGCCCCCCACGTGACGCTGGCGCGGCCGGGCGATGGGATCGCGGCCGAGAAGGTTGCGGCTTGGGTGCAGGCGCACAACCTGTTCCGCAGCGAGCCGATGGAGGTGGAGCACTTCACCCTGTTCAGCTCGCGGCTGGGCAAGGAGCAGGCGGTGTACACACCCGAGATCGACTATCCGCTCTATGGCGGCCCCGTGCCGGCTGCGGTGGGCCCGCAGGAGGAAGCGGGGCCCGCTTGAACCAGGACGACGCGCTGGCGGCGCTGGCGGCCCGGGTGCGCGCCTGCACCCTCTGCGCCGACCTGCCGCTCGGCCCCCGGCCCATCCTGCGGGTCAGCACCTCGGCCACCATCCTGATCGCCAGCCAGGCGCCCGGCACCAAGGTGCACGTGAGCGGCACGCCCTGGACCGACGCCAGCGGCCACCGCCTGCGCGCCTGGCTCGGCATGACCCCGGAGGAGTTCTATGACCCGGCACGCATCGCCATCCTGCCGATGGGCCTGTGCTACCCCGGCCGCCATGCCCGGGGCGGCGACCTGCCGCCGCGCCCCGCCTGTGCGCCGCTGTGGCGCAGCCGGTTGCTCGGCCTGATGCCGCAGCTGCAACTGACGCTGCTGGTGGGCAGCTACGCCCAGGCGGATGCGCTGGGGCCGGGCCGCATGACGGACCGGGTGCGGGCGTTCCGCGAATACCTGCCGCGCTACGTCCCGCTGCCGCACCCCAGCTGGCGCACCGGCATCTGGGAGCGCAACAACCCCTGGTTCGTCACCGACGTGCTGCCGGCCTTGCGCCGCGAGATACGCCGCGTTCTCGGCTAGGCCTCCACGGCGGCGGCCTTCTTGCCACCCAGGTAGGCGGCGCGGACATCGGGGTTGTTCCACAGCTCGGCCGGCTGGCCCTCCACCAGCAGGCTGCCGGTCTCCAGCACATAGCCCCGGTCCGCGACGGAGAGCGCCATGTGGGCGTTCTGCTCCACCAGCAGCACGGTCGTGCCGCGCTTCCTGATCTCCGCCACGATGCGGAACACCTGCTGCACGATCAGCGGCGCCAGGCCCAGGCTGGGCTCGTCCAGCAGCAGCAGGCGCGGCTTGGCCATCATGCCGCGGGCGACGGCGACCATCTGCAGCTGCCCGCCCGAGAGGGTCCAGCCCAGCGCGTGCTCCAGCCGCTTCAGTTCGGGGAACAGGCCGAACATCTCGTCGGTCTCGGCCTCCAGCACGCGCCGGGCCACCCCGCGGCGGTTGCTGCCGCCCAGCAGGATGTTCTCCCGCACCGTGAGCCCCGGGAACACCCGCCGCCCCTCCGGCACATGCGCGATGCCGAGCCGCACGATCGCCTCGGGCTTCATGCCGATCAGCGACTGCCCGGCAAAGTTCAGCGTGCCGGAAAGCGTGGGCACCAGCCCCGAGATGGAGCGCAGCGTGGTGCTCTTGCCCGCCCCGTTGCTGCCCAGCAGGGCGACGATCTCACCCTCGTTGACGACGAGATCGAGGCCCTTCAGGACCTCCGCGGCACCATACCGGGCCGAGAGCCCGGCGATCTCAAGCAGCTTCATCGCGCGGCTCCCCCAGATAGGCGGCGATCACGTCGGGGCTGGACAGCACCTCGCGCGGCCCGCCATCGGCGATGCGGCGGCCGAAGTTCAGCACGGTGATGTGGTCGGCCACCTGCTCAACCAGGTTCATGTCGTGATCGACGATCAGGATGGTGAGGCCGTGGCCCTTCAGCCGCTTCAGCAGCAGCCCCAGCTCGTGCTTCTCCGTCATGTTCAGCCCGGCCGCCGGCTCGTCCAGCAGCAGCACGTGCGGGTTGCCCGCCAGCGCGCGGGCGATCTCCACGTAGCGCTGGTGCCCATACGACAGCGTGCCGACCAGCCGCCCGGCATCGGCGCGCAGGCCCACGAAGTCGAGCGCCGACAGCGCGCGGGCAACGACGGCGGCAGGCTGTTCGGCGATGTCGTTGCCGGGCCGCTCGGCGCCGACCATGACGTTCTCCAGCACGGTGAGGCCGCGGAACACCCGGATGTTCTGGAAGGTGCGCGCCAGGCCCCGGCGGGTGCGCACATGCGGCGCGGTCGCCGTCACGTCCTGCCCGGCCAGCACGATGCGCCCGGCGGTCGGGCGATACAGGCCGGTGGTGACGTTGATGAACGTGCTCTTGCCGGAGCCGTTGGGCCCGATCAGCGCGTGCACGCTGCCCCGGCGCACGGCGATGTCCACACCGTCCAGCGCCTTCAGCCCGCCGAAATGCTTGGCGAGCCCGGTGATCTCCAACGCGGTCTCGGCCGAAGCCGCACCAGTCTGCGACAGCAGCGGCAGCGGCGGCATGACACCCTCGACCGGCTTCGCGGCCCGGCGCAGGCGCGCCGCGGCAAAGCCCCACAGCCCCTCCGGCAGGAACACCATGATGAGGATCACGGCGGCGCCATACACCGCGAGGTAGATCTGCTTCAGGTCGCGCAGCACCTCCGGCAGGATCACCAGCAGCGTGGTGCCGAGCAGGGCGCCGAACGGCGACTGCACCCCGCCCAGCAGCGCCATGGTGAGCAGAACGATGCTCTCGCCGAAGGAGAACTGGTCCGGGCTGATATAGGCGAACCCGCCGGCGAACAGCCCGCCGCCCAGCCCGCCCAGCGCCGCGCTGATGGCGAAGGCCAGCACCTTGGTGCGGAACACGTCGATGCCGCAGGTGCTGGCGGCGATCTCGTTGTCGCGCACCGCCTGCATGGAACGGCCGAGGCGGCTGGTCTTCAGCCACCAGATGAACCAGGTGACGCTCACCAGCACCACCAGGCACAAGGCGATGTAGCGGTCGCCGCGATCCAGGCTGAGGCCGAGCAGGCTGGGCCGCGGGATGTTCTTGACGCCGTCGGGGCCGTGGGTCAGCGGGATCCAGTTGTTCAGCACCAGCGTCAGGATCTGCTGGAAGCTGATCGTGACCATGGCCAGGTAGTGGCCGCCCAGGCGCAGGCTCGCCAGGCCCAGCAGCACGCCGAACCCGGTGGCGACCAGGACACCCAGCAGCAGCGCCGGGAAGAACGGGACCCCGTAATCCGTGGTGCACAAGCCGACCCCATAGGCGCCCAGCCCGAAGAACGCCGCCTGCGCCAGCGAGATCTGCCCGCAATAGCCCAGCACCACCACCAGCCCGGCCACGCCCACCGCATAGGTGACGGCCTGGGTCAGCACGTTGAAGACATAGCCCTGGGCCGGCGCCAGGGTGGACAGCGCCAGCACGGCCAGGATGGCGGCGGCCAGGCTGGGCAGCCCGCGCCAAACCCGGGCCTGCGGCACGTTAGGCACCACGGATGGCACGGCGAGGCTGACCACGGGGCTCATGCCTTCTCCGCGATCTTCTCGCCGAACAGCCCCTGCGGCCGGATCAGCAGGAACAGCAGCAGCAGGGCGAAGGCGATGGCATCCTTGTAAGGGACCGAGATGTAGGCGGCGCCGAAGGTCTCGACCACGCCCAGCGCCAGGCCGCCCAGGATCGCCCCCGGGATGTTGCCGAACCCGCCGATGATGTTGGCGGCGAACGCCTTGAGCGAGATCAGCGCGCCCATGCCGACGGAGACGAACAGCACCGGCGCCACCAGCACCCCGGCCAGCCCGCCCAGCGCCGCGCTGTAGGCGAAGGTGATCAGCACCATGGTCGCCACCGGGATGCCCAGCAGGCTGGCCATCTCCTTGTCCTGGCTGGTCGCCTGCAGCTTCTTGCCCAGCAGCGTCTTCTCGAAGATCAGGTATTGCAGCAGCACCATCACCGCCGCCGAGACCATGATGGCGATGTACTGGCTGTCCATGAACACGCCGCCGACCTCGAAGCCCGGACTGTCGAACAGGCCGGGCAGCACGGCGGGCGAGGGGCCATACAGGTACAGCACGATGTTGGACAGGAAGATGCTGGCACCGATGGTGCTGATGATCACCGGCAGCTGCCCCCGATGCCGCAGCGGCCAGTACGTGGCGCCCGCGAACAGCACGCCGAACCCGGCCATCACCACGATCGCAATCGGGATCGCCAGCCAGTACGGCACCCCCAGCGAGCTGGTCAGCAGCACCATGGCATAGGCGCCCAGCATGGAGAACTCGCCCTGGGCGAAGTTCACCACGCTCGCGGCACGGATCAGCAGCACGAAGCCCAGCGCCACCAGCGCATAGATCGCGCCGATGCCCAGACCGGTGAACAGCAGCTGTGGAACCAGGTCCATCGGCGCCGGTCCGGCGGTCCGGCTCAGCCCTTCACGTCGATGCGCCGCTCGAACACGATCTTGCCGGCCTCGTTCTTGACGATGTTGTAGCCGCGCAGGCCATCGCCGTTCTCGTCGAAGTTGTACTCGCCCTCGGCACCCGCGAAACCCTTGATCCCGACCAGGGCGGCGCGCAGCTTCTCGGGGTCCGTGCTGCCGGCATCGGTCATGCCCTTGGCCAGCAGGTTCACCGCGTCATAGGTGTAGCTGGACTGGTTGTCGGGGATGCTCTTGTACTTCGCCAGGTAGGCCGCGCCGAACGCCTTGCTGGCGTCCGTCGCATCCACCGTGTAGTCGGCCACGCCATAGGTGCCATACAGGGCCGCCTGGGCGAGGTTCAGGGCGGTGGTGTTGGTGATGGACGGCGAGCCGATCCACGGGATCCGCACGCCAAGCTGGCGCAGCTGGCGGGCAAAGATGCCAAGGTCGCTCTCGAACGTGAAATAGCTGCCCAGGACATCCGCACCGGACTGGCGCACCGCCAGCACCACGGCGGTATAGTCCGGCGCCTGGTTGGTATAGCCCTGCATCAGCACCGGGGTGATGCCCTTGGCCTTCAGCGCCTCCTCCAGCGCCTTGCCGCCATTGGTGCCGAAGGCGTCGGTCGAATACACGATCGCCCACTTCTGCTTCTTCAGGTCGCCGGTGCCATACTCGGCGATCACCTTGCCCGAGAAGCTGTCATTGGGGCGGCAGCGGAACAGCCACCTGTTGCCCATGTGCGTGAGGGTCGGGTCGGTGCCGCCGATCATCATCGGCTTGCCCACCTTCGAGACGTCCGGCGCCATCGCATGCACCTGGGTGCTGCGGATGGAGCCGATGAAGGCCGCGATGTCCGGCTGGCTGGACAGGCGGCTGAACGCCAGCACCGCGCCGGGATTCGTGGTCTGGTCGTCCTCCACCACCAGCTGCAGCTTGCGGCCCAGCACGCCCTTCTCGTTCACCGCCTCCAGCGCCATGGTGGCGCCGTTCAGCTGGAAGCGGCCGGATTCAGCGGCAGGCCCGGTGGAGGGGAACACGCAGCCGATCTTGATCGGGTCCGCGGCGCGGGCGATGCGCGGCATGGCCAGCAGCGTCGCGGCGGCGGTGGTGCCGAGCGCCAGGCGGCGGCGGCTGATGTGGATGTCGGACATTCTGTCTCCCCGAAAGCAGCCGCTTATCCGGCCTTCTTCACTCGACTGGACCACAAGCCCGCCACACCGGCAAGCCTGCCTTGTCACCGCACCATGGCCACCCGCAGCGCGTTGGTGGTGCCGGGCTGGCCGAACGGCACCCCCGCCGTCACCACCACCTCCTGCCCCGGCGCAGCAAACCCCTCGGTGCGCGCGATGCGGGCGGCGCGGGCCACGGACTCCGTCATCGTCTGCGCCTCCGTCGTCATCACCGCATGCACGCCCCAGACCACGGCGAGGCGGCGCGCGGTCGAGAGGTCGCTGGTGAGGCCCAGCACCGGGCACTCCGGCCGTTCGCGCGCGATGCGCAGCGCCGTGCTGCCGCCGCTGGTGAAGGCGGCGATCGCGGCTGCGCCGATGGTGTGGGACACCTGCCGGGCCGCGGCGGCGATGGCGCTGGCGCTGGACCGCTCCGGGGCGGGCCGGCCCGTCTCGATGGTGCTGCGCCACCCCGGGTCGCGCTCCACCCGCTCCACGATGCGGTCCATCATGTTGACGGCCTCGAACGGATACTGCCCGGCGGCGGTCTCGGCGCTCAGCATCACGGCGTCCGCGCCATCGAACACCGCGGTGGCGACGTCGGAGGCTTCGGCGCGGGTGGGGGCAGGGGCGCTGATCATGCTCTCCAGCATCTGCGTCGCCACCACCACCGGAATCCCGCGCAACCAGGCGGCGCGCACGATGCGCTTCTGCGCCAGCGGCACCTCCTCGGGCGGCAGCTCCACGCCCAGGTCGCCGCGCGCCACCATCACCGCATCGGATTCGGCCAGGATGGCATCCAGGTTGTCCAGCGCCTGCGGCTTCTCCATCTTGGTCATGATCCAGGCCCGGCCGCGCGCGATCGCCTTCGCCTCCGCCACGTCCTCCGCCCGCTGCACGAAGCTGAGGCCGATGTAGTCCACGCCGTGCTCCAGCGCGAAATCCAGGTCGATGCGGTCCTTGGCGGTCAGCGCCGGGATCGCCAGCGCCACATCCGGCACGTTCACGCCCTTGCGGTCCGAAAGCGCCCCGCCCGTCACCACCTCGGTCTCCAGATGGTCCTCCCGCACCCGCGTCACCCGCAGCCGCAGCTTGCCGTCATCCAGCAGCAGCGAGGTGCCGATGCCCGCCGCCTGGATGATCTCGGGGTGCGGCAGCGAGACCCGGCGCGTGTCCCCGGGCACCGCCGAGAGATCGAGCCGGAAGCCCTGCCCGGTCTGCAGCACCACCCGCCCGGCCTGGAACTTGCCCACCCGCAGCTTCGGCCCCTGCACGTCCGCCAGGATGCCGATGGGCCGCCCGGCATGTTCCTCCAGCGCGCGGATCATGGTGATGCGCGCCAGGTGGTCCTCGTGGCTGCCGTGGCTGAAGTTGAGGCGGAACACGTCGGCGCCCGCGTGGAACAGGCGGCTCAGCACCTCGGCGCTGCTGCTGGCCGGGCCGAGCGTGGCGATGATCTTGGTGCGGCGGCGGCGGCGGAGCTTGATTCGGGGGGCCATGGCAGTGTCCTTCAGGTGACCAGGATCGCGCGGAAGTCGTTGACGTTGGTCAGGGTGGGCCCGGTGCGCACCAGGTCGCCCAGCGCGTCGAACAGGCGGTAGCTCTCATGGCTGGCCAGCAGGGCCGCCGGGTCGAGGCCCAGGGCGCGGGCGCGGTCCAGCGTGTCGGGGGTGATGACCGCGCCGGCGGCATCCTGGTTGCCGTCGATCCCATCGGTGTCACCGGCCAGGGCATAGATGCCGGCCGCCCCCTCCAGCGACAGCGCCAGGCTCAGCAGGAACTCGGTGTTGCGCCCGCCCCGTCCCCTATGGCCCGGCGGCAGCGCCACCGTCGTCTCCCCGCCCGAGAGCAGCACCACCGGCGCGTCCCCGGCGTCCTGCCCCGCCGCGGTGCCGCGGGCCAGCCCGGCCTGTGCCGCGCCCAGCCCGGCGGCGTCGCCCTCGATGGCATCGCCCAGCACGGCGGCCACCAGGCCGTTGGCGCGGGCCAGCCCGGCCGCCGCATCCAGCGCCATGCGGGGGGTCGCGATCATGCGGAGGTCCGGGGTGAAGTCGCCGGGCTTGGGCGTCTCCGGGCCATCGGTGCGGGGCAGCGTCAGGCCATAGCGCGCGGCGATGGCGCGGACCTCGGGCCAGGTGCTGCTGTCCGCCACGGTGGGGCCGCTGCCGATGGTGCCGGGGTCGTCCCCCGGCACGTCGCTGATCAGCAGCGTCACCACCCGGGCCGGGGCGGCGGCGGCGGCGAGGCGGCCGCCCTTGATGGCGGAGAGGTGCTTGCGGACCGCGTTCATCGCGCTGATCGGCGCGCCGGATTCCAGCAGCGCGGCGTTCACGCCCCGCATGTCGGCGAGCGTCAGCCCCTCGGCCGGCAGCTCCATCAGGGCGGAGGCGCCGCCGGACATCAGCGCCAGCACCAGGTCCTGCGGACCCAGGCCCTGCACCGCGGCCAGCACGGCGCGGGCGCCCAGTTCGCTGTTGGCGTCCGGCACCGGGTGGCTGGCCTCGATCACGCGGATGCGGCTCGTCGGCGCGCCGTGCCCGTAGCGTGTGACCACCACGCCCTCCAGCGGCCAGGGCCAGGCGGCCTCCAGCGCCGCGGCCATGCTGGCGGCGGACTTGCCGGCGCCCACCACCACCGTGCGGCCGACCGGCGGCAGCGGCAGGTGCCCGGCGAGCACGCGATGCGGATCGGCGCTGGCGATCGCGGCGTCGAACAATGCGCGCAGGGCCCCACGCGCCGCCTCGTCGGTCCAAGCCATTCCCTCGTCGCCCCCTGTTCGTTGCAGGCACTATGGGCGGGGCGGGGCGGTTGATCCAGGGGCGGCTTGCGCCATGTCTGGAAGGCAAGAAGGAGTCACCATGTCCGAGAACCCGGCTGCCGAGATCGATGACGCCACCCGCACGGCGCTGGAGGCCGCCGCGTTCCGCCGCCTGGTCGCGCACCTGCGGGAACGGAGCGACGTGCAGAACATCGACATGATGAACCTGGCCGGGTTCTGCCGGAACTGCCTGAGCCGCTGGTATCGCGAGGAGGCCGGGGCGCAGGGCGTGACGCTGACGGACCCCGAGGCGCGGGAGATCGTCTATGGCATGCCCTACAGGGAGTGGCAGGCGCTGCACCAGAAGGAGGCGACGGCGGAGCAGAAGGCCGCCTTCGGCGCCACGCCGGCCCACTGATGCCTATGGTCCTGACGCCTGCGTGATCCCGGGGCTGACACCCGGCCCATCAAACCGACATGGGTGTGATGTTCCGACCCTGGGTCCCGCGCCGCGTTCTGGTCACGCCCTCCGCCCTCACCTGGCCGGCCGGCGCGGCGATGGTGGAGCGGGCGGCGGCACTGGGGTCCGAGATCGTGCGCCTGCCCGCGGACCGGCTGAGCGGCCTGCCGGACAGCTACCGCGATGCGAAAACGACGCTGGCGGTGGTCACGGCCAGCCCGAGCCGCCGCCGCCTGCAGCCGATCCCGCCCAGCGCGGACTGGCGGTTCGACCTGGCGGAGGGCTGCCCGGCGCATTGCAGCTACTGCTATCTGGCGGGCTCGCTGGCCGGGCCGCCGATCATCCGCGCCTATGCCAACCTGCCGGAAATCCTCGACATGCTGCCGCCCGCGGTGGGGCAGGGGCAGGTGACTTCGATGGACGCCGCCCGATCCGCGGAGGGCACGACCTTCGAATGTTCCTGCTACACCGACCCCCTGGCGATCGAGCATCTGACCGGCAGCCTCGCCGCCTGCATCGAGCGGTTCGGCGCCTGGCACGCCCCGGTGCAGCTGCGGTTCACCACGAAGTTCGACGCGGTGGGGCCATTGCTGAACCTGGTGCATGGCGGGCGCACCCGCATCCGCTTCTCGGTCAATGCGGCCGGGGCGGAACGGCAGGAGGGCGGGGCGCCGCGCATGCCGGCCCGGCTGGCGGCGCTGCGGGCCGTGGCGCTGGCGGGCTACCCCGTCGGGCTGACGGTGGCGCCGATCCTGCGGCTGCCAGCCTGGGCCCAGGCCTATGAGCAGCTGTTCGCCGGCGTGGCCGCGGCGCTGGACGGCGTGCCGAACGTCGATCTCACGGCGGAGCTGATCACCCACCGCTTCACGCCGAAGTCCCAGGCGGTGCTGGCCGGCTGGTATCCCGGCAGCACGCTGGAGATGGACGAGGCGCAGCGCGCCCGCAAGTTCACCAAGTTCGGTTCCGTGAAGTTCGTGTTCCCGAAGGAGGACATGGCGGCGATGCGTGCCAGCCTGGAGGCCTCACTGGCCCGGCACCTCCCGATGGCCCGGCAGCTCTACTGGACCTGAACCCGCGCCGTATCCGGGCGGGAACAAACCCGGATTGACCCGGCTGCCCGACCCCGTTAAGCCGCCAGCCTTCCTGACCCATGAGGCCGACGATGCTGGACGATGGCGACAACGATGCTCTGGACAACATGGGCAAGGAGAACGAGGACGCGCAGGTCGGCGGCATCGCCGCAGACCGGCTGCGCAGCCTGATCGAACGCGTCGAACGCCTTGAGGAAGAACGCAAGGCGCTGGGCAGCGACATCAAGGACATCTTCGCCGAGGCGAAGTCGGCCGGGTTCGATGTGAAGGTCTTGCGGCAGATCATCCGCATCCGCAAGCAGGAGCCCTCGGAGGTCGAGGAGCAGGAGACCCTGCTGGACGTGTACAGGCGCGCGCTGGGGATGTGACAGGGCGGCAGGCGGGATGAACCCGCCTGCCCTCATTCGGTCAATGCTTCTTGGCGGCCGGCTTGGCGGCGGCCGTCTTAGCATGGGCGGCGGTCGAGGTCTCGTGCGCCTTGCCGGAAGCCTTGTGGGCCTCGTCCGTGTGCTTGGCGGCGGCCTCGTGGTCGCCCTTCCCGTGGTGCTCGGCGGCAGTCTTGTGCGCCTTCGCGGCCTTCTCGTGATGCTCGGCGGCTTCCGTATGTGCTTGCTTCGGCATGGTGCACTCCCTTGTCCGTTCGAAGATCTGAGCAGTCTTCGCAGATCATAAAGCCGCAGACGTGGCCGGGTTCACCCGATCACGCGTCCCTGACCGGAGGTTCCGCAGGCGCAAGCGCCGCGAACCAGGCGGCATAGGCCGTGCCATGCGCCATGTGACGGTTCAGGTCGGGTGCGCCATCGGTCCACCACACCGGCCCGCGTTCACCCAGGGCGTGCTTTGCCGTGTCGATCGACTGCCGGGCCACCTCCCGCGCCTCTGCATCGCCCCGTTCCATCGCGGTCCGCTTCGCCCGGCGCCCCGCCATCAGCGCCCGCGTCAGCGCCGCCCGGGTGGCCTCGTCGAGCGACGGATCCGTGCAGCGCCACAGCCGGCCCCGAACCACGAAATATCGCCCATCCGGGGTGACGGGATACCTAATGCAATGTCCCCGGCGCGGCGAACCCCAGGGCGGCGGCTTGCAGCGTCATCGGGCGCGCTTCCGATGCGGCTCAGACGGTGGAGAGGATCGCAGGCGCCAGCGCCTCGGTCTTCGCCGCCGGATGCGCGGGGTTGCGGAACCGCATCTCACCGCCGGGCGCGGCATCGGGCTCGCGCATGCCGAACATCTCGAGGCGCGAGGTGCAGGTGACGGCGATGACCCCGCGGGCCTCAGGGTTGGTGAGGAACTGCCGGGTCTGCCCCTCCAGCTCCAGCCGGTCGCGCAGGCCGCGCCATTCCGCGCGGTCGATATCCTCCATGAAGATCGCGAGGATGCCGGGCCGGGTGCCGGAAAGCCGGGTGGGCGCCAGGGCGGAGAGGCGGCGGCGCACCGCCACGGCCACCTCGTTCTCCTGCCCGGCCCGCGCGGCCATGACGAAGACGCCGTTCCCGGCCGCCGTCACCGACAGATGCGCCTCCGGCCCGAACTCCCGCCGCAGCCGGGGCATCAGGCCCAGCTCATCGGCCTGGGCGGCGGCAAGCATCAGCGGATCGAGCCGCAGCACCGCCGCCTCGTCGCCATCGCTGCGCTTCTGCTGGCCGAGCATCTGGGTGATGCGGTCATGCAGCTGCCCGATCAGCCCGGCACTGGACCCGGCGTTCGCGACGGACTCCGGGCGCAGCCCCTGCGGCAGCGTCATCTTCAGCAGGTAGCGGCCGGGGTGGGCACGCAACCAGGTCTGCAGGGCCGGGTCGATGCGGTCCACCAGGCTGAACCAGGCGCCGCGATGCACGCCGCGGCCATCCTCGGCAGAAACCAGCTCGCAGGCGATCTCGGCCTCGGCACCGGCGCGGGAGATCAGCAGATCGAAGCAGGCGCCGTCCTCCAGCCCGGCGAACCGCACCTCGAACCCATGGGCGCGGTGCAGCGCCGCGGTGCGAAGCAGGTGAAAGACCGACACCAGGTTCCCGTCATCCGCCATTCCGGCGCGCAGGCGGACCCGCAGCGCCTCCTTGGCATCGGGCGACAGCAGGGCGAGCGTGCGGGTCGCCTCCACGGCATAGCCGGCGATGCAGCGCTCGGCGGTGGTCGGCGGCCGGGCCGGGGGGCGGGCGCGCAGCCGCTCCAGGGTCAACTCGATGCAGTTGCGCTGCAGCACCTGGCGCCCGGCATGGGTGCGGGCGGCGCCGGCCGATTGCAGCGCCGCGACACGCTCGCGCCACACCTTCTTGCCGATGGCCGTGACCAGGGCTTCAATCGAGCGCGTGTCGATGGGGGGGGCGAGTGGCGTCACGAGGGGATCATAGCGGGTTTCGGGGCAGGCGCGCATAGCCCGGTGCGTCCGGGTTCTGCGCGCGATGGCGCAGGAGATGATCCGCGAGCACGCAGGCGACCATGGCCTCCCCCACCGGCACGGCCCGGATGCCGACGCAGGGATCATGGCGGCCCCGGGTCTCGATGTCCACTTCGGCCCCGGCCCGGTCCACGCTCCGCCGGGTCACGAGGATGGAGCTGGTGGGCTTCACGGCGAACCGGGCCACGATGGGCTGCCCGGTGCTGATGCCGCCGAGCACGCCGCCCGCATGGTTGCCGAGGAACTGCACGGCGCCATCCAGCATCCGCATCTCGTCGGCATTGTCCTCGCCCCGCAGCGCGGCGGCGGCGAACCCGTCGCCGATCTCCACGCCCTTCACGGCGTTGATGCCCATCAGGGCGCCCGCCAGCTCCGCGTCGAGCTTGGCATAGATGGGCGCGCCAAGGCCGGGGGGCACGCCCTCCGCAACCACCTCGATCACCGCCCCAAGGCTCGACCCGGCCTTGCGGACCTCGCCGAGCCGCGTCTCCCACGCCCGGGCCGCCACCGGGTCGGGGCAGAAGAACGGGTTGCGCAGCGTCTCGTCCCAGTCCCAGCGCCCGCGGTCCACGCCGTCCGCACCCATCTGCACCAGCGCGCCGCGGATGGTGACGCCGGGCCCGAGCACGCGCCGGGCGATGGCGCCGGCGGCGACGCGCATGGCGGTCTCGCGGGCGGAGCTGCGGCCGCCGCCACGATGGTCGCGGATGCCGTATTTCAGCTCATACGCGACATCGGCATGGCCGGGGCGGAACTGGGTGGCGATGGCGCCATAGTCGCGGCTGCGCTGATCGACGTTCTGGATCTCGAGCGCGATGGGCGTGCCGGTGGTCAGCCCGTCGAACACGCCGGACAGGATGCGGACGGTGTCCGGCTCCTGCCGCTGGGTGGTGAATCTGGACTGCCCGGGGCGGCGGCGGTCCAGCCAGGGCTGGATGTCCGCCTCGGCGAGCGGCAGGCGGGGCGGGCAGCCATCCACCACGCAGCCGATCGCGGGCCCGTGGCTCTCGCCCCAGGTGGTGACGCGGAACAGGTGGCCGAAGCTGTTATGACTCACGGCAGGGGCGCAACGCGGCGGTCAAGAGCCTTCGCCGCTGACGACGTTGATGTCCGGCGCGTCCGGGTTCTTCATGCCGACCACGTGATAGCCGCTGTCCACGTGATGCACCTCCCCGGTGACGCCGGAGGAGAGCGGGCTGCACAGGTACAGGCCGGCGCCGCCCACGTCGTCCATCGTGGTGTTGCGGCCCAGCGGCGCATTGTACTCGTTCCAGCGCAGGATATAGCGGAAATCGCCGATGCCGCTCGCCGCCAGCGTCTTCATCGGCCCGGCGGAAATGGCGTTCACCCGCAGCCCCTGGCCCCCGAGATCGGCCGCGAGGTAGCGCACCGAGCTTTCCAGCGCCGCCTTGGCCACCCCCATCACGTTGTAATGCGGCATCACCCGCTCGGCACCCAGATAGGTGAGCGTCACCAGCGAGCCGCCCGGCCGCATCATCGGCACGGCCCGCTGCGCCACCGCGGTGAAGGAGAAGCAGGAGATGTCCATGGCGACGCGGAAGGCCTCGCGCGGCGTGTCCAGGTACTTGCCGCGCAGATACGCCTTGTCGGCCCAGCCGATGGCATGGACCAGGAAATCGAACCTGTCCCAGTGCTTGCCGATCTCGGCAAAGGCGGCATCGATGCTGGCATCCTCCGACACGTCGCAGGGCACCACGATCTCGCTGCCGATGCTGGCCGCCAGCGGCCGCACCCGCTTGCCCAGCGCGTCGCCCTGATAGGTGAAGGCAAGCTCGGCACCCTGGGCGGCGCAGGCGGAGGCGATGGCCCAGCCGAGCGAACGGTCGTTGGCCACGCCCATGACGAGGCCGCGCCGTCCCTTCATCAGACTGCCGCCGGAAGCGGGGGGAGCGGCTGGGGACATGCGGAGGACCTCGACACAGCGACGGGAAAACGCAAACGGGAATGGGCTGGCGGTGGTGGCACAAGGCATGGCTCCGGGCAAGGGCGCCCGCGCCGGTTTGCCGCCCGAGGGGGCAGGGCCGGAGATCAAATGTTTTTCAGCCGCCCCGCAAGGGGATGGCCATGCCATGGCGGCGGCGATGTTCGAAACTCTGATCGCCTGCCCTGGCGCCGCGCAGCCGGTATCCTGCGGCCATGATCAATCCCCCGGACCTCGTTCCTCCCAGCCGCCGCGCCCTGCTGCTCGGCGCCCCCCTGCTGGCCGCACCCCGTGCGCTGCGCGCCCAGCCCGCGAAGCTGCGTGTGGGTGACCAGCGCGGCAACGCCCGCGCGGTGATGGAGGCGTCCGGGCAGCTGGAAGGCTTCGGCGACCAGCTGGCCTGGAGCGAGTTCCCCGCCGCAGCCCCGCTGATCGAGGCGCTGAACGCCGGCGCCATCGACACCGGGCTGGTGGGCGACGCGCCCTTCACCTTCGGCGCCGCCGCCGGGGTGCCGATGAAGGCGATCGCCGCCACGCGGGAGAACCGCGCAGGCCTCGCCATCCTGGTGCCGCAGGCGAGCCCCGTGCACGGCATCGCGGACCTGCGCGGCAAACGCATCGCCACCGGGCGCGGCTCCATCGGGCACCAGCTGGTGCTGGCGGCGCTGGAGGACGCCAGGCTGCCGCCCGATGCGGTGCAGCTGGTGTTCCTGCTGCCCGCCGACGCCAAGGCCGCCTATGCCAGCGGCGCCGTGGACGCCTGGTCCACCTGGGAACCCTACGTGGCGCAGGAGGAGACCCTGGCCGGCGCGCGCCGCGTGGTGGATGGCTCCCGCATCACCCCCGGCCTTGGCTTCCAGGCCGCGCACACCCGGGCCATCGCGGCCCGGCGCCCGCAGCTGCTCGAGTTCGTGCAGCGCCTGGCCCGCGCCCGCGCCTGGGCGAACGACAACATCGCCTCCTACGCCAGGACCTGGTCCGGGCTGATGAAGGTGCCGGAGCCCGTGGCCCAGCTGTGGTTCGAGCGCGCACGCACCCGGGTGGTGCCGATCGACGCCGCCGTGATCGCCGACGAGCAGCGCAACATCGACCTCTTTACCCGCGCCGGCCTGGTGCGGCGCCCGCTGCTGGCGACAGACCTGCTGGACCCGAGTTTCAACCCCGCCGTCCGGCGCGAACGGCCCGGACCGCAGTCACCCGGTTGACCAACCGGCCGGTTGGCACGATGTGGTGGGCATGTCCGAATCCCGCATCGCCGAGCCCATCCCCACCGTCGCCGAGCCCCTGGTGCTGTTCGATGCCTGGCTGGCGGAAGCGGCCACGCAGGAGCCGAACGACCCGAACGCAATGGCCCTGGCCACCAGCACGCCGGACGGCCGGCCGTCGGTGCGCATGGTGCTGCTGAAGGGGCACGATGCCGCCGGGTTCGTCTTCTACACCAACCTGCAGAGCCGCAAGGGCGGGGAGCTGCACGCCGACCCGCACGTCGCCCTGCTGTTCCACTGGAAAACTCTCCGCCGCCAGGTCCGCATCGAAGGCCCGGTGAGCCCGGTGAGCGACGCCGAGGCGGATGCCTATTTCAACAGCCGCGCGCGTGTCTCCCGCCTGGGGGCCGGTGCCTCGGACCAGTCGCGCCCGCTGCCGTCGCGCTCGGAGCTGGAGCGGCGGGTGGCCGAGATGGATGCGCGCTATCCCGGCGACACCATCCCGCGCCCGCCGCACTGGTCCGGCTTCCGGGTGGCGCCGCAGGTGATCGAGTTCTGGCAGGACATGCCGTTCCGCCTGCATGACCGCCGGGTCTACAGCCGGGCCGGGACGGGTTGGAGCGTCGAGACGCTGTATCCCTGACAGACCGGCCGGCGGCATGATCCCGCAGAGCCAGGCGGCCGTCGCGCGCTTCCTGGCGCATCTCGCAGGTGGCCCGGCGATCGAGACCCACATCTCGGCCGTGTTCCGCGGCCCCGATACCGCCTGGAAGCTCAAGAAGGCCGTGCGGCTGGGCTTCCTGGACTTCTCTGCACTGGCCGACAGGAAGCGCTTCCTGGACCGGGAGCTGGCGCTGAACGCGCCCCACACGCCCGGGCTGTATCGTGAAGTCCTTGCGGTGACTCGAAACGAGCAGGGCCTGGCGCTGGGCGGCGCGGGCGTGGTGCTGGACTGGGTGCTGTGCATGGCCGCGGTGGCGGAGGACCAGTTCCTCGACCACCAGGCCGCGGCGGGCCGGGTCGGCGCGGCGATGCTGACGCAGATGGCGGATGCCGTGGCCGCCATGCACGCGGCCCAGGTGCCGCTCCCGGCGCCATCGCTGGTGGCAGACCCGGTGGCGCGTCTGCGGGCCGTGGCGGATGGCAACGCGGCCGCCGCGCTGGCCGCCGGGATCGGCGCCGGCGACGTCGCCCGGTGGCGTGCACGGCTCACCGGGCTGCTGGAGGCCACGGCCCCGTTGCTGCACGCCAGGGCCGGGCTGGTGCGGCGGGCGCATGGCGACCTGCACCTCGGCAACCTGGTGCTGTGGCAAGGCCGCCCCGCCCCGTTCGACGCGCTGGAGTTCGACGAGGACCTGGCCACCATCGACCCCGGCTACGACCTCGCCTTCCTGTTGATGGACGTGGAGCAGCGCGTCTCCCGCGCGGCCGCGAACCGGCTGCTGAACCGCTATGTGGCGCGCACCGGGGATGCCGGGCTGGTGGGCCCTCTGCCGGCGTTCCTCTCGCTGCGGGCGATGATCCGCGCCCATGTGGAGGCCGCCCGCGGGCGGGAGCACGCCGGGCTGGTGGCGGCGGCGCTGGACTATCCCGCGCCGGGCCGCGCCATGGTGGTGGCGGTCGGCGGGCTGATGGGCACCGGCAAGAGCACGCTGGCTCGGGCGGTCGCGCCGGGTCTGGGGGCCGCGCCCGGCGCCCTGGTGCTGCGCAGCGACGAGGTGCGGAAGCGGCTGTCCGGCGTGGCGCCCGAGCAGCGGCTGCCCGCCGCGGCCTATACCGAGGCCGCGCACCGGCGCACCGAGGCGGCGCTGCTGGAGGGTGTCGCCGCTGCCATCGCCGGCGGCCATGCGGTGGTGGCCGATGCGACCTTCCTCGACGCCGAGGCGCGGGACCGGGTGGCGGCGGCGGCCCGGGCGGCAGGCGCGGCGTTTGCCGGGTTCTGGCTGGAAGCCCCGCTGGCGGAGCTGGAGCGCCGGCTCCTGGCCCGGCGGGGCGATGCCTCGGATGCCGGCCGCGCCGTGCTGCGGGCCGCCGCAACGGCGCAGGCGGCAGCAGGGGCGCCCGCCGGTTGGCTGCGCGTCGATGCGCGGGACGGGGCCGCCGCGCAACAGCAGGTGCAGACGCGGCTGGCGATGCTATGATGCAGGCGCCAACCGAGCAGGATCCCACCCATGCCCATCCGTAGACTGCTGCTGCCGCTGACTGGCACCGCCGCCGGTGAGGCCGCCCTGACCACCGCCCTGCTCGTCGCGCGCCTGTGGGATGCGCACCTGACCGCGCTGCACGTGCGGGTGGATAGCCGCGACGTGGCGCCGCTGGCCGGGGAGGGGCTTTCGGGCGCCATGATCGAGGAGATGATGTCCGCCACCGAGAAGGAGAGCAGCGACCGCAGCAACGCGGTCCGCACCATGTTCGACCGCTTCGTGGTGCAGCACGGCGTGACGGTCGCGGAGCCGCACCCCGGTGCCGGCGCCACCGCGAACTTCGCCAGCATCACCGGCCGCGAGGAAGACCTGGTCGCCCAGCTCGCCCGGCTCACCGACCTCACCGTCGTGCCGCACCCCGAGGCCGGCGACGACGTCAGCAGCAGCGACGCGCTGCACGCCGTCCTGTTCGACAGCGGGCGGCCCGTGCTGATCGCCCCGCAGGTGCCGCTGCCCACCATCGGCACCCGGATCTGCGTCGCCTGGAACGGCACGGCGGAGAGTGCTGCAGCCGTGCAGGCGGCGATCCCGTGGATGCAGAAGGCCAAGGCGGTGCAGATCCTCACCGCGGAGGAGTACCAGCGGCGCGGCCCCGGCCCGGCGGAGCTGGCCGGCTATCTGGCGCTGCACGGCATCCAGGTCGAGGCGGCGCTGTTCCGCCCGGTCGAGAAGGATGTCGGGCGCGGCCTGCTGGACGCGACCCGGACCTTCGGGGCCGACCTGCTGGCCATGGGCGCCTATTCGCACTCCCGCCTGCGCCAGCTCATCCTGGGCGGCGTCACCCGGCACGTGCTGGAGAATGCAACCCTGCCGGTGCTGATGAACCGTTGAGCAGCGTTCCCCGCCCGTGACCGGATCGCCTGAACCAACCCGGTATCGCCGCGTTGGTTCGGTAACAGGTTTGGCGAGGGAACGATGCGCGCTTCAAGTGTCACGGCAGTGTTGGCGTTGCTGGTTGCGGGCGCCCTGCAGCCGGCGGCGGCCCAGAGCCTGAACGATGTGGGCCGGGTGCTGCAGGATCAGCTTCTCGGCAACCGGCAGAACCCCAACAGCGACCGCGACGCCTATGAGCGCGGCCGGCAGGACCAGTCCGAGGCGAACCGGCGCGAGGATGAGGCCCGGCGCCGGGCCGGGGATGACCGGCGGCGCTTCGACAACGAGCAGCAGCGCCGGCGGTATGACGACTCGCAGCAGCGTCCGCGCGAGTTCGACCGCCAGCGCGAGGACCGGCAGCGCGATGACCGCCAGCGCGACGACCAGCAGCGTGGCTACGGCGACGACCAGCGGAACCGCCAGCAATACCGGCGGTAGGCTGCCCCGTGCTCGACCTGGAGCGGCTGCACGCCTGGATGCGGCTGCATGTTCCGGGCTACCGGGGGCCGGTCTCCGCCGAGGTGCTGGCCGGCGGGCAGTCCAATCCCACCTACCGGCTGCTCGCCCGCTCCGGTGACTATGTGCTGCGGCGCAAGCCGCTCGGCGTGCTGCTGCAGAGCGCGCACATGGTCGAGCGCGAGTTCAGGGTGATGGCAGCGCTTGCGTCAACATCGGTGCCGGTGCCGCGCGTCCATGCGCTGTGCGAGGACGACTCGGTGCTGGGCAGCGCGTTCTACGTCATGGAGTTCGTGCCGGGCCGGGTGTTCATGGACCCGCTTCTGCCGGGCTTCAGCCCCGCCGAGCGGGTCGCGCTGTTCGACTCCATGAACGACGCCGTGGCCCGGCTGCACATGGTGGACCCGGTTTCGGTCGGGCTTGCCGGGTTCGGCCGCCCGGACGGCTACATGCAGCGGCAGTTCGCCCGATGGTCGAACCAGTACCGCCTGTCCGAAACGCACCCGATCGCCGCCATGGATCGCCTGATCGACTGGCTGCCGCAGCGTCTGCCGGCCGCGGGCCAGACCCGCATCGTGCATGGCGACCTGCGGATGGACAACATGCTGGTGCATCCCACCGAGCCCAGGGTGGTGGCGGTGCTGGACTGGGAGCTGTCCACACTGGGCGATCCGCTGTCGGACTTCGCGAACAACACGCTCGCCTGGCACCTGGAGCCCGACGTGTTCCGCGGCCTGGCCGGGGCAGACCTGCCCGGGCTCGGCATCCCGTCCGGCCCGGCCTATGTCGCCGCCTATCAGGCGCGGACGGGCCAGTGGCAGATGGATCAGGCGCAGATGGGGCAGGCGCCGGGCGCGCACTGGCCGGTTTACGTCGTGTTCAACCTGTTCCGCCTGGCGGCCATCGTGCAGGGCATCGCGAAACGCGCGCTGGAGGGCACCGCCGCAGACCCGGCCGCCGCAGCACTCGGCCAGCAGGCGGCGCCCATCGCGGAAGCCGGGTGGCGCCTGGCGCAGGACACGGCGGCATAGCGAAGGCACCGCGCCGGACCGTGATCAGGCCACGGGCAGGGACATCGAAACCAGCAGCTTGTTCTCCTGCCCGATAAGGTATCCCGCCTCCCCGCTCACCCGCAGATAGGTCTGCCAGTCCGGGTCCGCCATCATCGCGGCGCGCCGCCTGGCCCGGTCCTCCACGCTGTCATAGGCCCACACGTGCACATAGCTGTTCACGTCGCCGACCTCGGTGGTCGCATACAGCACGGGCTGGCCAAGGTGGCGGCTTTGCGGCGCGAAGCCGTGTTCCAGATAGATCTCGAGATGCTTCCGGATCGTGCCCGGCCGGCAGGTGTAGGTGCGGTGGTCGTAGATCATGCCTGTCCCTCCCTGGACCGGACCAGGCTAGGCCAGCCTTCCCAGGCGCGGTAGTGGCCCGCCGCCCGGACCCGGGCAGGGCGCACACCGCAGGCGTCACCCCGGCACACCAGCCCGGCACAACAACCCGGCTGCGCGGCTCTGGTGCATGACGCACACGTTATGAGTGTGGCTGAACCGACATCACGCCGGAAAAAGTTACCATTTGGCTGATAACGCGGTTGTGAGGTTGCAAGCCGGGTGATAGTCGCTTGTGCCAGCAGAAGGAGTGCCGCATGCCGGTCACGTTAGCAGGTGGGTCCGGCGATCAGGCAGCGGTCACGCTGAACTACGATGGCAATGCGAGGATATCCTTGCTCGCCGACGGACTTGCCTCGGCAATCCTGCAAAACCATCCAACACCCATCGAATATGACCCGAATAATCCGGCAGCGGTCCCTGCAGGTGACAGTTACCTCGTGATCCCCTCGACTGTTCATGCGGCCAGCTTGACTGCCTTTGGTTACGGCGCGGTCGTGATCGGGGATGGCGCTGGTCCAGTCACGGTCGTCGGCGGTGCCGCCTCGTCGCAAACTGTTCTGGCCGGTTCGGGCGGCCTGGCCTACAGCGCCGCCAGCGGGGATGCCACTGTCGTCACGGCTGGCGGCACCAATGCCATCAGCTTCTCCGGGAATACCGGGCAAACCGCCGCCTATATCGAGGGTGATAGCTCCAGCATTACCGGCGGCGACGGGGTCACCACCATTATCGCCAGTGGTGATGGCGACGTCATCACAACCGGACGTGGCATCTCCACGGTATCGGTCGTGGGCCGCGACACCATCAATCTGGGCGCCGGCACCGGGACTGTCTCGGTCACGGAAGGCGGCGTGCTGGTCCACGGCGCAGCCTCCATCGACGGCCCGGCCGGCGTCGTGGGTGGCACGCGATACACGTCGCTCACCTTCATCGGCGGCACCGGGGCCAGCACCGTGCTGGGCGGCGCAGGCAGCTACCTGGTATCGGCCGGGGCGGGCGGCGGCGAGTTCACCGGCGGCCAGGCGGGCGGCAACGTCATCCATGGCGGCACCGGCGCCGTGACGATCTCGGGCGGCGGCGCCAACGACTACCTGGCAGGCGGCACCGGGGACGACCTGGTGCAGGCCGGGCCGGGCCGGGCCACGCTGACGGGCGGCGGCGGGCATGACACGCTGGTGGGCAGCAGCGCGGCCTCCACCATGCTGGTGGACGGCGACGACACCATCCAGCTCGGCGGCGGCAAGTCGCAGATCCTGGTGCTGTCCGGCAGTGCCACGGTCATCGGCACCGCCGCGACGACCGACCCGGCTGGTCTCGTCAACGGCGTGCACCGCTATTCCATGACCTTCTCCGGCGGCGCCGAAGCCAGCACCGTGCTGGGCGGCGCCGGCAGCTACCTGGTCAATGCAGGCATGGGCGGCGGCTCGTTCACCGGCGGCAGCGCCGGGGCGAACGTGATGCGCGGCGGCACCGGCGCCGTGACGCTGGTGGGCGGCGGCAGCGGGGATCTGCTGCAGGGCGGCAGCGGCAACGACCTGATCACCGCGGCGGGGGCGAACACCACGCTGGTGGGCGGCAGCGGCAACGACACGCTGTCGGCCGGATCGGCCAGCGGGGTGCTGTTCGACCTGTCAAGCACCGCCTCCGGCCAGACCGTCACCATCGCGGCCTTCGCCGTGGGCGACCTGCTGAACGTGAAGGATGCCGCGGCCCGGAACCAGGCGCTCGCCTCCTTCACGGTCGATGCCGCGACGAACACCGGCACCTTCACCCTGGCCGACAGCACCAGGGTCATCCTGCAGGGCTACACGTCGCTGGGCGGCAACGACTTCAAGTCGCACTGACGCCCGATGACCGGGTCCACGGAGCCGCCGGCGGGCAGCGTGGCGCAGGCCGTGGAGCGGGGGCGCCTGGCCCTGCGCCATGATGACCGTCCGGCAGCGTCGCGCTGGCTGGAGCGCGCGGCCCGGCTGGCGCCGCAGGATGACGCGGTGGCGTTTCTGCTGGCCGCCGCGCTGGCCGGGTTCGACGAGGCGCGGTGCCTCGCGCTGCTGCGCGGCACGGTGGCCCGGCACCCCGCGGTGCGCGCCCCCCGGGTCGCCCTGGTGTCGGCGCTGCTGCGAAGCGATGACGCCGCGGCCGCGGCGCTGGCGCTGCATGACGTGCTGCTGCGCTTCGCGGTGCCGGATGACGCGGGCTTCGCCGTCATGGCCAACCAGGTGTGTGCGGCAGCGGGCGCACCAGGCTGGTGCGGGCTCGGCCCGGCGCGCCACCTGGTTCTCTCTCCGGGGCCGGAGGGCGTGCTGGTGACGCAGGGCGGGCGGGCGGTGATGGACCCGTCCACGCAGGATGGGCCGGTCGAGGTGACGCTGGACGGCGTTCCCCTGCTCGGCAGCGGTCTCGACCCGCGAACGGCGGATCACGCCATCGGCGCCGTGCAGCAGGCTGCGGATGGCGACCTGGTTGGCTGGGCCAGCCTGCCCTGGAACCCCGATGCCGAACCCGGCCTGACCCATGGCACCGCCAGCGCCTGGCACAGGGTGGTCGCGAACGACACCACGGCGCCGCAGGGCAACGACCTGGTGATCCGCCGCGGCTTCCGCATCGCGCGGGACCGCCTGCCGCCGGACGGCGCGATCCGGGTGCGCGGGCCCGATGGACAGGACCTCCCCGGCAGCCCGGTCGTGCTCGCGCACCAGGGCACGGCGGCACAGGGCACGGCGGCACAGGGCACGGCGGCACAGGGCGCGGCGGCACAGGCATCCTGGCTCGCGACCCAGTACCCGCTGCACGGCGCCCCGGCCCCCGGCACGTCGGCCGGGCGAATGCAGCCGCTGCCCTATCCCGCCGTCGCCGCCACCGCCCGGCACACCCTCCCGCCGCGTCGGCCGATCGACGTGGTGATCCCGCTCTATCGGGGGGTGGCGGACCTGGTGGCGTGCCTGGCCGGCCTCCGGCGCGACCTCCCGGCAGACACCCGGATCGTGTTGGTGGACGATGCCACGCCCGACCCGGCGCTCGCCGGATGCCTCGACGGCCTGGCCGCCCGCCCCGGCATCACCGTGCTGCGCCACACCGTCAACCAGGGCTTCCCCGCCGCCGCCAACACCGGCCTGCGCCACGCGCATACCGACCCGCTGCACCCCCGCGACGTGCTGCTGCTCAATCCGGACACGCTGCCCCCCCCAGGCCTGCCGCAACGGCTGGCGGCCGTGGCCTACCAGGATGCCCGCACCGGCAGCGTCACGCCGCTCGGCACGGATGGCACCATCGTCTCCTACCCCACGCCCGGAGCCGCCGGCACGATGCCCGGCCAGGCCGCGCTGGACCAGCTGGACCGGCTGGCGGCGGCAGCCAACACGGACGGCGTGGTGGAGGTGCCGACCGGGGTGGGGTTCTGCCTGTTCATCCGGCATGACTGCCTGGCCGCGACGGGAGTGTTGCGGGACGACGTGTTCGCCCAGGGCTATGGCGAGGAGAATGACTGGTGCCTGCGCGCCCGGCACCTCGGCTGGCGGCATGTCGCGGCAACCGGCGTGGCGGTCGCACATGCCGGCGGACAGTCGTTCGGCGCGGCCAAGCCGGTGCTGATCCGGCGCAATGCGGCGCTGCTGGAGCGGTTGCACCCCGGCTATGACGCGGCCATCGCGGCGTTCGAGGCGGCGGACCCGCTGGCCGGCGCGCGCCGGGCCATGGATGCGGCGGGCTGGGCGGCGGGCGCGATGCCGGCGGGCGCGGTGGTGCTGGTCTCGCACGCGCTGGGCGGCGGCGTGCTGCGCTTCATCACCGAACGATGCGCCCAGCTGCGCCAGCTCGGCCTGCGCCCCATCGTGGTCACGCCGGCCGCGGATGGCTGCCGCATCGCCGATGCCCCGAACCCCGCCGGCACCAACCTGGTGTATCGCCTCCCCCGGGACTGGACGCTGGTGCAGGCGCTGCTGGCCCCCGAGCGGCCGCGCTGGGTGGAGGTGCACCACCTGCTCGGCCACGACCCGGCCATCACCGATCTGCCAGCCCGGCTCGGCGTGCCCTACGACGTGTTCGTGCACGACTTCCATCTCTGGTGCCCCCGCGTCACCTTCTCCGGCCCGGCCCGGCGTGACTGCGGGCAACCCGGCCTCGCGCAATGCGAGACCTGCGTGCAGGTGATGGGGTCCCGGCTGGAGGAGACGATCGGGATTGCAGAGCTGCGCCTGCGGTCCGGCCAGCTCGTGCGCGGGGCGCGGCGGGTGGTGGCGCCCAGCGCGGACACGGCCGGGCGGATCGCGCGCTATGTGCCCGGCCTGGTGCCGGTGGTCCTGGGCTGGGAGGATGTCGTGGCCGGCGCCCCGGCGGCCCGGGTGCCGGACCCCGGCGATGACGTGGTCGTGGTGGTCCCGGGCGCGATCGGGGTCGACAAGGGCTTCGACGTGCTGCTCGCCTGTGGGTGGGACGCAGCACTGCGTCACCTCAAGCTGCGCTTCGTGGTGGTGGGCCACACCATGGACGACGCGGCCCTGATGAAGACCGGCCGGGTGTTCATCACCGGCGCCTATGCCGAGCACGAGGCGGTGGGCCTGCTGCGGCAGCAGGGCGGAGACCTCGGGTTCATCCCCTCGGTATGGCCGGAGACGTGGTGCTACACGCTCTCGGCGCTGCTGCGGGCCGGGCTGCCGGTTGCGGCCTTCGATCTGGGCGCCCAGGCCGAGCGGGTGCGGGCGCGGGGGGCCGGGTTCACGATGCCGCTGCACTGGGCGGCGAACCAGGTGAACGACCGGCTGCTGCACTACGGCATGGGCACGCGGCCGCGCGCGGCGCCGTCCTCCGCCCTCGCCGCGGTGCATGCCTGATGGCCGGGTCCCCGCTGGCCGCACCCTGGCAGGCCGGTTCGCCCGGTGAGGCGGCGCTCACCGCCACCGCACAGCTCATGCTGTTCAAGCCCGGCGTCTACGCGGTGGCGCTGCACGTCGCGCAGTCGAGCCCGACCGATATCGGCGTGCCGCTGCCGAGCGTGCGGCTCGATCCGCTGCCGCCGGCCGCGGGTGCCGAGGGACGCGCCTTCGTGTCCATGGCGGCGGAGGGGGGCTGGCTCTCGCGGGCCAGCGACAAGGTGTTCATCCTGGTGGCGGGCGGCACGGCGCGGGTGATCCTGACGATCTACAAGGCCGGGCCTGATGCCACAGCCCCGGAGATCCGGATCAACAACGTGACGCAGGACGCGCTGGCACCCGCGCCGCCGCCCCCGCCCCGGCCGCCGGCACCCGCGGCAAAGCCCACACCCGCCGCCCCCGGTGAGGTGGCGTTGCGCGTGGCGGCACACTCCACGGCGGGCCGCGTCATGGAGGCGCTGCACGGCGGCTGGGCCGGGGAGGCAGGGTCCACGCTGGAGGGCTTCCTGATCGACGCGGCCGGCGAGCTGGAAAGCGGGTTCGACTACCAGGCCATCATCGGCGTGGACTGGGACACGCCATGGTCCCGGGCCGGAAGCTTCTGCGGCAGCCGCGGATTGTCGCTGGCGCTGCTGGGGTTCCGGGTCCGGCTCGGTCCGGCCTGTGCCGCCACGCATCAGTGCACCTATTGGGGCCGCTTCAAGGATGGCGGCATCGCGGGACCGTTCTCAGACGGCGAGGCCTGCGTGCTGAACGGGTCCGAGTTGGAGGCGCTCCGCGTGGTCATCCTGCGGCGTGACTTGGCAGCCTCCACAGACAAGGGGCCCGCCGCGGCGCCGGCGCCGCTGGCAAAGGCACAACGCAGCCGTCGGAAACTCGCGTGATGCGGGCATCTGGAGTCGTCATGCAGTCTCGGCTTCTTGGCGGTCCGAGGCATGGCCCGCAACTGTTGCAACAACACGAAATGGTGAATCCATGAATACATCAGGCATGCTTGGAATGATCGTCGTCGGCACCCTGGCCTCCGCCAGCCTGGCCCGGGCGACAGTGCTGTTCGAGAGCGATCCGGATCAGACCACCGGGGTCGCGAGCTTCGCCGCGGCCGGGCGCACCTCGGTCGGCCGGCTGACGGTCGACACCGCGAAGACCATCGGCGCGGTCGGCGTGCTGAACAACCTGGAGAACGGGGCGAACCTCAGGTTCTTCATCGCGAACGCAGCCACCGGCGCCATGCTCTACGTCAGCGCCCCGCAGTATTTCGCGGCCGAAACAGGGCAGGACCTCAACCTGACCTACAAGGTCTCATCCACCTTCAGCTTCACCTTCCTGCCGGGCACCACCTACGCAGTCGGCAGCATCGCCGACAACACCAGCTACACCTTCATCGACCCGGCGCGGACCAACTCCGCCAACGGCTTCAACAGCCTGCTGGGCAACCAGATGGTGAGCAACTACGCGTCACCCGTGCTGAACACCGGCACCAACTGCTGCAGCGTCGGGTTCGAGCTGCTGGACCAGGGGGTGACGGTGCCGGAACCGGCGTCCCTGGCGCTGCTCGGCACGGGCCTGATCGCCGGCGGTGCAGCGCGCCGCCGCGCCCGGCGGAGGTAGCCGCCCGCGCCACTGGCTTCACGCCAGTGGCGCGGGTGCCGTTCAGCCCTCCCCGGTATGGCCGAGGATCTGCTTCCAGATGGCGACCTCGTCATACAGCGCGTATTCGCGGCGCAGGCCTACTCCGCCGGGGCCATAGGGACCGTATTCGGCATGGCTCATGCCCATGACATGCACCGGTGCCCCGGTCGGGCGGCCAAACGTGCCCCAGCCATCGTGCTTGCCATCAAGCGACCAGCGGATCGCCGCGCGCGGCGGCATCATGCCGCCGCTCATGCCGATCCGGTGATGGATGGTGAACTTGGCCGAGGGAAACGACGAACGCAGGCCGACCCAGAACTCAGCCGCGTCATCGCGCCCGATCGCGGTCTTCGCGCCGGGATACTCGCCGATCATGGCGCGGTCATGGGCGGTCAGGATATGCGCGAAGTCGTCGTTCATGATCCGGGTGAGCGTCTCGGCATAGCGGACCCCCCACTCATCGTCGTTGCCGACTCCCTTGTAGGGCCCGGCAATGTCGATCGCCGGGGTGAACGGCGGTGCGCGCTCTGGCCCGCCCTGTTCGCCGATAAGCGATCGGGCGTAGGCGCGGGGCTCCATGCCGAGCTGCCGCACGATCCCGCCATAGTCGCGCACCAGCCATTCGTCGAAGATCACATCGGCCCGGGCGGCACAATCCGCGATCACCCGCACCGTAAAGCGCTTGCCGGTGGCGGGGCCGAACGCGCCGTCGCGGCTATGGGTCGCAGTGGTCAGGATACGATGCGACGACAGCAGGCCCGTGTCCTCGTCGCCCGACCATATCACGTCCTCGCCGAGCAGCTGGCGGTCGGGGAACTCGTTGATCGTCGCCATCGTCGCGGCAATGACCGCCCGGTTGCCGCGCTGGATGCCCATCGGGGTGCGTACCGGGATGTCCTCGGCATAGTAGTGGTGAAGCGTCGCGATGCCGCGCCCCTCCCAGATCTCCCTCGTGATCCCGAGGATGTAGTCGGGAAAATCGGTCCAGCGTTCTGAAAAGCCCTTCATGGGTGTCCTCGCATCGGCTTGCGGATTCGCCACGGCCCGCCGGTCCCTGCCGCATCAGCGGACCCGGCAGGCCGACATGGCGCTAAGCCCGGCCTGTATCGTTCCAGGCGGCCCGCGCGTCAATCGCGGCACCCTCAGATCTGCAGCCGCCGCCGGACCTCTTCACCAGCCGCGGCGGTGTCGTCCAGCGGCCGGGCGTCCCAGCTCTCCAGCCGCCCGGCGAAAGGCCGCACCCGCCCATCCTGCTGCAGCAGCCGCGTGAACAGCCGGATCCGCCGCGAATGGCCCGGCAGCGCCGCCAGCAGCACCGGCACCCGCGTGGCCACCGCCTCCGACACCATGGATACGCTGTCCTCCGTCACCACGATGGCGTCGGCGCAGGCCAGCAGCCCGTAGTACGGGTTGTCGCCCGCCATGTCCCACACCCAGCCGCCCAGCGGCGTGACGGCGTCCGACAATGCCGCGCGCACCTCCGGCGCGGTGCGGCGGGAGGGCGTGAGGGCGAGGCCGGCCCGGTCCAGCCGCATCATCTCGGCCAACCGCGCCCCCAGCTGCACCGCCGCGGTGCGGTCCAGGCGGAACCGTCCATTGCTGCCGCCAACCAGCACCGCCACCAGCGGCCGCGGCAGATGCGCCAGGCGCGGCCCCCATTCCGCGGCCGCCTCGGCCAGCCGCGCGGCCGTCACGCGGTGCAGCGCGGTGCGGGTGACGATCACGTTGCCCCCGGTCAGGCCGTCATGCCGGTTCACCACCACGAGGTCGAAACGGGCCGGGTCGAGGCGCGGGTGCTGCACCTGCACCACCGGGCGGCCGGGCCGGCGCAGGGCCGCGGCCACCACGCCCGCGGTGCCGCCGGCGGAAATGAGCACCTGGTCGCCGAGCGGCGGCAGCGTGACGGCGGCGAGCGGGCGCGGCCACATGCGGGCGCTGATCCAGCGCCAGGGCAGCCTCGGTTGCAGCGACACCACATCCGCACCGAGGCCGGCAGCTTCCGCCAGCCCGATGGCCTGGGCCTGCAGCCCGGCCAGCGGCTCGGCGAGGATGAGGGCAGGGCGGCTCACAGTACGGCTGATCGGGCGGCTCACAGGGCGGCTCATGGGGCGGCGCGGCCCCCGGCGGCTAGAACAGCGAGCCGAGCAGCCCCTGCCGCTTGCGCTGGATGATCGGGGTGTCGCCGGATTCCGGGTTCTGGCCCAGTGCGGCGTTCTGCCGCAGCCGCGCGGCCTCCCGGGCCGGGTCCACGGCGGTGCCGGCGGGCGGCGCGGGCTGCCAGAACATCAGGCGGTCGGTGAAGCTGCGGCTGGGCGTGTCGAGCGCCGCCTCGCTGTTCACCTGGTTGCGGATATCGGCGGGCGCAGCCCGCCCGGCGGCGGCAACCAGCGCCTGCTGGCCCGGCGTGTTCGCCACCCGGCGGTTGCCCAGCACGGTATCGGGCACCAGGGCGGCTTCGGCCTGCTGGGACTGGGTCAGCTCCTGCGGCCGGCTGGCGCCGGGGCGGGGCGCCCGCAGCGTGAAGTCCGGCGGCATCGACAGCGGCGCCCGCGTCGTCACCTGGAACTCGTCCGGGGCATCCCGGGTCAGGCCGAAGGTGCGGGTCAGCTCGTCGCCACCGCAAGCGGACACGGCGAGGACAAGCGGAAGGGCCAGGTAGATTCGATACGCCATGGCCCGCTGTCTACTGCCGGACGCCCGGCGCCTGCAAGCGCGTTCGCGCGGGACGCAGCCCGTCCAGCACCAGCGCCGCCACGCCGCAGACGATGGCGGCATCCGCCACGTTGAACACATACCAGGACCAGCCGAAGGCGTGGGCGTGCAGGAAATCCACCACGGCACCGAAGCGCAGCCGGTCGATGACATTGCCGATGGCCCCCCCGGCGATCGCGCCGAGCGCGCCCGCCACCAGCCGCGTCTCCGCCCGCCGCAGCCACAGCGCCAGCGCCACCACCACCGCCAGCGCCACCCCGGCCAAAATCCATGGCCCGGTCGGACCCTCCTGATGGAACAGGCCGAAGGTGACGCCCTGGTTCCACACCATGGTGAAGTTCAGCACCGGCAGCACCTCGATGCCGCCGATCTCCGGCAGGTGCAGCACGTTCAGCACCCACCACTTGCTGCCCTGGTCCGCCAGCAGCACCAGCAGCCCGGCAATCACCCCGATGCGGATCACGCCGCAGCGGCCGGCGGCATGGCCTCGACCACGGCGGTGCAGCGCAGGCACAGCCCGGCGTGCCGCGTGCCCACCTCGGGCAGCACCCGCCAGCAGCGGAGGCACTTCCCGCCCTCCGCCCGGTCCACCGCCAAGGCGGCCCCGGGGGCGGCGCCGGAGACGATGGCGAGTTCCGCCCAGCCCTCGGCGTCCAGCAGGTCCGCCGCTTCGGGCGGCACGGTCAGCCTGGCCTGGAGCGAGGCGCCGATCAGCTTCTCCGCGCGCGCCTGTTCCAGCACGGCGGTCATGGCGCCACGCTGGATGCGGAGGGCGGTCCAGCGTTCGCCCAGCGCCGGATCGAACCAACCGGCCGGGACGGCGGGAAACGCCTCCAGATGCACGCTGCCATCCTCCGACGGGAACCGGGCCAGCCACGCCTCCTCCGCGGTGAAGCACAGCACCGGCGCGAGCCACGCGACCAGGCAGCGGTGCAGGTGGTCCAGCACCGTCCGCGTCGCCCGGCGCTTCGGGCTGTCCGCCGCGTCGCAGTACAGCACGTCCTTCCGCACGTCGAAATAGAAGGCGCTGAGGTCCGTGGAGCAGAAGGCGTGCAGCTCCGGATAAACCCCGGTCCAGTCATGGTCCGCGAGCGCCCGCTGCATGCGCCGGTCCAGTTCCGCCAGCCGGTGCAGCACCCACCGCTCCAGCTCCGGCATGTCAGCCGGCTCGACCCGCTCGGCCTCCGAGAACCCGTCCAGGCTGCCCAGCAGCCAGCGCAGCGTGTTGCGCAGCCGGCGATACAGCTCGGCCTGCTGCTTCAGGATCTCCGGCCCGATGCGCAGGTCCTCCGACACATCCGAGTTCACCACCCACAGCCGCAGGATGTCGGCGCCCAGCCTGTCCGTCACCTGCTGCGGCGCCGTCACGTTGCCGAGCGACTTGCTCATCTTGCGTCCGTTCTCGTCCAGCACGAAGCCGTGGGTCAGCACCGCCTTGAACGGCGCCCGGCCGCGGGTGCCCACCGCCTCCAGCAGGCTGGACTGGAACCACCCCCGATGCTGGTCGCTGCCTTCGAGATACAGGTCCGCGGGCCAGGGGCCGCCCCGGGCCTCGAGCGCGAAGCTGTGGGTGCTGCCGCTCTCGAACCAGACATCGACGATGTCCATCACCTGGTCGTAATGGGCCGGGTCACGCCCGGGGCCGAGGAAGCGGGCCGGGTCGCTGCTGTACCAGGCGTCGGCCCCCTCGGCGGTGAAGGCTTCGGTGATGCGGTCCAGCACCGCCTGGTCGCGCAGCGGCTCGTTGGTGCGGCGGTCCACGAACACCGGGATCGGCACGCCCCAGGCGCGCTGGCGGCTGATGCACCAGTCCGGCCGCCCGGCGACCATGGCCGAGAGGCGGTTGCGCCCGGCCTCCGGGATGAACCGGGTCGTGGCGATCTCGGCCAGCGCCCGGGCGCGGATCTGCTCCGGCCCGTCCATGCGGATGAACCACTGCGGCGTGGCGCGGTAGATCACCGGCGCCTTGCTGCGCCAGCTGTGCGGATAGGAGTGGGTGAGCGTCCCGCGCCCCAGCAGCCCGCCCGCCGCGGCAATGGCGTCGCCCACCGGCTTGGCCGCCTTGAACACATGCAGCCCGGCAAAATGCGGCACCCACCCGGCATAGGTCCCGTCATCCTGCACCGCCTCAGGCACCTCGATGCCGAAATGCCGCGAAAGCACGAAGTCCTCCTCGCCATGCGAGGGCGCGATATGCACGAAGCCCGTACCCTGCTCCGTGGTGACATAATCGGCCGGCAGCAGGCGGGCGTCGTGGTCATAGCCCTGGCCGCGCATCGGATGGGCCGCAACCGCGCCGTCGAACTCCGCTCCCTTCAGCACGCGGTCGATGTGGTGCGTGGTGATCCCCACGGCGGCGCAGACCTCGGGCACCAGCGCGAGCGCGATGAGGATGTGCTCGCCGGGCCGGGCCAGCGACCCCTCGGCCACGGTGCCGACATGCACCAGCGCGTAGTCGATCCCGGGACCATAGGCGAGGGCGCGGTTGGCCGGCATGGTCCAGGGCGTGGTGGTCCAGATGACCACGGAGGCGTCCTGCACGGGGCCGCTGAGCAGCGGGAAGCGGACGAACACTGTGTCGCTGGTGCGGTCGTGGTATTCGATCTCCGCCTCGGCCAGCGCGGTCTTCTCCACCGGCGACCACATGACGGGGCGCAGGCCGCGGTACAGCGCGCCGTTCATCAGGAACTTGCCGATCTCCGCGGCGATGGCAGCCTCGGCCGGGAAGTCCATGGTGGCATAGCGCCCGGCCCAGTCGCCGGTCACGCCCAGCCGCTGGAACTCCTCGGTCTGCACCTTGAGCCACCCATCCGAATAGCGCCGGCACTCGTCGCGGAAGTCCAGCACCGGCACCGCGTCCTTGTCGCGGCCGGACTTGCGGTACTCCTCCTCGACCTTCCACTCGATCGGCAGGCCATGCGTGTCCCAGCCCGGGATGTAGTCGACCCGCTGCCCGGCCATGCGGTGCGCCCGCATGATGACATCCTTGAGGATGCGGTTCAGCGCGTGCCCGATGTGCAGGTTGCCGTTGGAATAGATGGGCCCGTCATGCAGCACGAAGGCCGGGCGCCCCGCGCCGGCCCGCATGGTGCGGTCCCAAAGCCCGATGCGGGCCCAGCGCGCCAGCAGCTCCGGCTCCCGCTGCGGCAGGTCGCCGCGCATCGGGAAGGTGGTGCTGGGCAGGAAGATGGAGAACTTCGTGTCGGGCATGGGGCGTGGTTCCGGGCGGACGGGCGCGCGTGCAGGAGGGCGGGGCCGGCCCGGTTCAGCGGGCCGTGCCGGTAATTCGCGCGCGCAGAGAAGCCGTCGGCATGGCAGCGTTATGCGGAGGGAGGCAGCCCGGGGTCAAGGAGTGACGCTGCATGGCCCGAGTGGCAATCAGTCGTCGTCATCCTCGCCGGCCAGCACCAGCCGCGCCTGGTCGGCGTCCTTCACGATCTGCTGGCGCAGCTCGTCGAAGCTGGCGAACTTGCGTTCGTTGCGCAGGAACCCGATCAGCGCCACCGAAACCTCCTGTCCGTAGATGTCGCCCGACCAGTCGAACAGATGCGCCTCCACCCGGCTTTCCGGCCCCTCGTTCACCGTGGGCCGCCGCCCGATATTCGCCACCCCGCCCACCGTGCTGCCATCCGCCAGCGTCACCGTCACCGCATACACGCCCCGGCACGGCTCCAGGTGCCGGCCCAGCGGAACGTTCGCGGTGGGGAACCCGATGGTGCGGCCCCGCGCATCCCCGTGCGTCACCGGCCCGCGTATGGCGAAGGGCCGGCCCAGCTCCCCGGCGGCCCGCTCGGGGTAGCCGTCCTGCAGCAGGCGGCGGATGCGGGTGGAGCTGATGGCGCCCTGCGCGTCCGCAAGCTTCGGCACGACGGTGAGGCCGATGCCCAGCGCCTCCGCCTGCGCCGTGAGGAACGCGACGTCGCCGCCGCGGCGATGGCCGAAGGCGAAGTCCGGGCCGCAGGCCAGGTGCGCGGCGCCCACGCCCCGGTGCAGCACCTGGTCCACGAAGCCGGCGGCCGGAAGCTGCGACAGCCGGTCGTCGAACGGCAGCTCATACAGGATCGCCACACCCAGCGCCGCCAGCGCCGCGGCACGCTCCGCGGCCAGGCTGAGGCGGAACGGCGGGTCCTCCGGGCGGAAATACTCGCGCGGATGCGGCTCGAACGTCAGCACGGCCAGCGGCGCGTCGGGCCGCGCCGCATGGGCGGTGCGCAGCAGGTGGGCATGGCCCAGATGCACGCCGTCGAAGTTGCCCAGCGCCACCACCGCGCCGCGCAGACCCTCCGGCACGGCGTCCCAGCCGCGAACGACCTGCATCTAGCCGCGGCCCTCTGCATCCGCCGCGCGGCTGCGGGGCAGCACCGTGGCCTCGCCCTCGATCACCGTCTTGCCCGCAACCGTGCACGTGGTCTTCAGCGTCACGCGCTTGCGCTCCGCATCCAGCGCCGTCACCTCCGCCTCCGCCGTCACGGTGTCGCCGATCCGCACCGGGCGGCGGAACTGCAGCGTCTGCGCCAGATACACCGTGCCGTGGCCCGGCAGCCGCGTGCCCAGCACCGCGCTGATCAGCCCGGCCGACAGCATCCCATGCGCCACCCGCTCCTTGAACACCGACTGCGCCGCCGCCTCGGCATCCAGGTGCACCGGGTTGGTGTCGGTGCTCACGGCGGCGAACAGCAGGATGTCGGCCTCGGTGATCGTCTTGGCGATGCGCGCGGTCTGCCCGATCACCAGGTCCTCGAAAGCGATGCCGTCCATGGTCCGTCCTGTTCCCCGTGTCGGTTGGACATGGCCTCGGGCCGGTGCGAAAAGCAAGCCGACAGCGGCCAGAGGAGACCCGTCATGCCCGTCACCGCAATCCCCGATTCCAGGACGCTGCTCGATGAGCTGGCAGGCTGGGTGCGGATGGAAACGCCCACCACGGACGCCCCCGCGGTGAACCGCCTGATGGACCTGGCCGCCCGCGAACTCGGTGCCCTGGGCGCCGAGATCACCCGCATCCCCGGCCGCGACGGCTACGGCGACAACCTGGTCGTCCGCACCAAGGGGCCCGGCAACAAGCCGATCCTGATGGCCGGGCACCTGGACACCGTCTGGTCGACCGGCACGCTGGAGACCATGCCGTTCAAGGTGGACGGCGACGCGGCGCACGGCCCCGGCATCTACGACATGAAGGCCGGCAGCTTCCTGGCCTTCAACGCCGTCCGCAGCATCCTGGCCCAGGGCACCCGCACCAACCGGCCCATCACCCTGCTGCTCACCCCCGATGAGGAGGTCGGCAGCCCCACCAGCCGCGAGCTGATCGAGACGGAGGCGCGGGCCTCGGAATGCGTGCTGATCCTGGAGCCGGCCGGCGCGGGCGGCGCCTGCGTCACCGCGCGCAAGGGCGTGGGGCGCTTCACGCTGGAGGTGGCCGGGCGCGGCGCCCATAGCGGCGGCAACTTCACCGAGGGCGCCAGCGCCGTGCTGGAGCTGGCCCGGCAGGTCGTCCGCATCAACGACATGGTGGACCTCGCCGCCGGCATCACCCTCAACGCGGCCCCGGTCTGGGGCGGCAGCCGCCCCAACGTGATCGCCCCCGCCGCCGGCTGCGAGATCGACCTGCGGGTACCCACCATCGAGGCCGGGTCGCGGCTGGAGGCGGCGCTGCTGGCGCTGCAGCCGTTCGATGACCGCTGCACGCTGACGGTGACGGGCGGCATGAACCGCCCGCCCATGGCCGAGACTGACGCCATCCTGGAGTTGTACGGCAAGGCACGGGCGGCGGCGGCCAACGCCGGGTTCGAGCTGCCGAAGCAGCATCGCGGCGGCGGCTCGGACGGCAACTTCACCGCCGCCCTGGGCATCCCCACCATCGACGGGCTCGGCTGCCCCGGCGCCGGCGCCCATGCCAGCCACGAACACATCCTCTGGCGGCACCTGGCGCCCCGCGCCGCGATGCTCACCGAACTGCTGGAGACGCTGTGATGTCCGAGACCCTCGCCACCATCCTGCTGGCCGCCCGCCGCAACCCGGCCGGCCGCCCCGCCGAACTGCCTGAAATCCCGGGCAGCAACCAGGCCGCCTACGAGGTGCAGGCGCTGGTGCAGGCCCGGATGGGTGCCATCGGCGGCTGGAAGGTCGGCGCCCCCACCCCCACCACCTTCAGCTGCGCCCCGCTGCCGGCCAGCCACGTCATGCGAAGCCCGGCCCGCGTCACCCAGGCCGAATGCCCGGACCGCGGCGTGGAGGCCGAGATCGCGGTGCTGCTGAACCAGGACCTGCCGCCACGCGAGACGCCCTACACCCACGCCGAGGTGCTCGCCGCCATCGCCTCCGCCCACCCCGCCATCGAGCTGCTGCAAAGCCGCTTCCAGGACGTGAACGCAGTCGATCCACTCAGCGCGCTGGCCGACAGCCTCAGCCATCACGGCCTGGTCTGGGGCCCCGCGATCGAAGGCTGGCAATTGATCGACCTGGTGAGCGAAGGCGTCGCCGTGATGGTGAACGGAACCGAGGTGAAGCGCGCCACAGGCAACCCTGCCGGCGAGATGATCCGCCTGGTGGTCTGGCTGGCCAACGACGGCGCACGCTGGGCCGGCGGCCTCAAGGCCGGGCAGGTCGTGACCACCGGCTCCTGGACCGGGAAGGACACGGTACCCGCCCATGGCACGGTGCGCATCGTGTTCGACCATTGCGGCCAGGTGGAGGCCACCTACACATGAGGCGCGCCCTGATCGTCGGGACCGGACCCGGCCTCTCAACAAGCTTCGCCCGCCGGCTGGCCGGCGCAGGCTACAGCGTGGCGCTCGCGGCCCGGCGCACCGAAAAGCTGGCGGCGCTGGCAGCGGACACAGGCGCGACCCTGCACGGCTGCGATGCCGCAGACCCGGGCGCCGTCGCGGCCCTGTTCGACGCAGTGGGCGACATGGACGTCGTCTCGTACAACGCCAGCTTCCGCGTCCGTGGACCGTTCATCGACCTCGATCCCGCGGAGGTCGCCCGGACATTGCAGGTGACCGCCTTCGGCGCCTTCATGGTGGCGCAGCAGGCGGCGAAGCGCATGGTGAAGGCGGGCCGCGGCACCATCCTGCTGACCGGCGCCTCCGCCGGCGTGAAGGGCTATGCGCAGTCCGCCCCCTTCGCCATGGGCAAGTTCGCCCTGCGCGGCCTGGCGCAGAGCATGGCGCGCGAGCTGCATCCGCAGGGCGTCCATGTGGTGCATGTGGTGGTGGATGGCGGCATCCGCGCCGCGGACCGGCCCGAACCCGCGGACCGGCCCGGCAGCCTGCTGGACCCCGATGCCATCGCCGCCACCATGCTGGCGGTCGCCGAGCAGGACCGCTCCTGCTGGACCGACGAGATCGCGGTGCGGCCCTGGGTGGAGCGGTTTTGACCTGGTTCGCGGCACTCGGCCTGCTGGCGGCCGCGGCGGCGGCGGCCCAGCCGACTCCAGCCGCGCCGCCCGAGGCTCCTGCGCTGGTGCCGGGTCAGGCGGAGGCGCAGGTGGCACTCGTGGCCTATGCCAGAACCGAGCCCTACAGGAAGCTGATGGCGCAGGCCCTGGCCCGCGTGCCGGCCTCGGTCGTGCCGCGCTGCCCGAAGCTCGTCACGGCGGATGCCGGCCTCACCGTCATGTCGCCGCTGCAGATCACCCCGCGCGGCGTGTCGGCCGGCAGCTGGCGGCAGAGCCTCACCGCACGGGGCTGCGGCAACGACACGGTGGTGAACTTCTTTTTCTACGGAACGCCGGACGGCCGGATCATCACCGTGGTGGGCGCCCCCGGCACCACCCGCGCAGACCTGATGCAGCAGCGCGACGCCCGCACCTACACGGTGATCGCGCACGAGACGGTCGCCCGGGGCTGCAGCCAGACGGAGACGGTCAACACGAGGTTCGAGGGCTTCGGCAGCAAGCCCCCCGGCGCGCCGGACCCCGGGCCGCAGGCGGCGTTCCGGCCATGGTGGGAAACCTGGACGGTACGCGGCTGCGGCAAGCAGTACCAGGTGCCGCTCGACTTCACGCCGAACCGCATGGGCATCCAGATCGTGCAGCCCGGCGGCGTCGCCGAACGATAGGGCCTTCAGATCCGGGTGTGCAGCACGCACACCAGGGTGAACAGCCGCCGGGCGGTTTCCTGATCGATCACCACCTTGCTGCCCAGCCGCGCGATCAACAGCGCCGCACCCTCGTTGTGCAGGCCGCGGCGCCCCATGTCGATGGCCTGGATGCGCTCCGAACGGCCTTCCTCGACCGCCATCATGTAGCTGTCGACGAGCAGCTGGTAGTCCTTGATCAAGCCGCGGAACGGGCCGAGCGCCAGCCCCATGCCCATGATCGGCACCTCCGCCTCGCTCCGCACGTCGAACACCAGCCGGCCTTCCAGGATCGACAGATGCAGCACATAGGGGCCAGGCGGCCAGGCGCGCTGGGCGGAGGCGCAGAGGCGGAAGCTGTTTTCCGCCTGCAGGTCGGCCACGGCCTGGGCGCGGTCGGCATCCAGGATCGGCGAGAGCCGGGTCAGGGCCTCACCGGTCAGCACGACGCTGCTCAGCCGGTCGTCGGGGCCGGACCCGGCAGCCGCGTCGGCGGGTTCCGGGCTGTCGGCCTGGGTCACGCGTCGCTCGTTTTGCCCATGCCCAGCCGCAGCATCAGCCCCAGCGTAGCCCCCTTCACCGGCCGCAGCAGGCCCAGCGTCATGATCATCGACACCGGCAGGAAGATGGCGGCCATGATCCACAGCTCCGGCCGGTAGGCGACCTCGACCCAGTACAGGATCGGCACCAGGATGTGGCCCACGATGAAGATCGTGAAATAGGGCGGCGCGTCGTCGGCCCGGTAGCTGCCGAGGGGAGCACCGCAGTTGCTGCAGTCCGGCACGACGCGGAGGTAGCCGTTGAATGCCTTGGTCTCGCCGCAGGCCGGGCACAGGCAGCGCACGCCGCGCCAGAGCGCCATGGTGAGCGAGGGCAGGGGCCAGGCGGTCGGGGCAACGCTGCGGTCGGGGGTCCACAGGCTCGTCGGGCTGGTGTCGGGCATGGCGGCCTCGCGGGGGGTTCAGGACCCAGCCTTGAACGCGACGGTGCGCCGGGTCAACAGTCAGGTGATGCCGGGAGCGCCCCGGGTCAAGCCGATCCGCGCCCCGAACGCCACACGGGCGGTGCTTCCGCGCCGGTCCGGCTGACGATGGGGCCGTAATGTTCGGGCCTGCGGTGCGCCGCGAAGTCGAAGATGCTGGTGCGGCCCAGGGTGCACATGTCGAGGTCGAGCTCGGCGGTGATCAGCTCGTCGCCCCAGCTGGTGGCCTCGGCCATGATCTGGCCCTGCGGGTTCACGATGATGCTGTTGCCGAACAGCTCGCAGCCATCCTCGATGCCGGCCTTGGCCGCGGCGATGGCGAAGCAGGCGTTCTGGTAGGCGCCGGCCTGGATGCTGAGATGGCTGTGGAACACCCGCAGGTGGTGCGCCTCGAAGCCCTTGGCGTCCTGGTTGATGCTGGGCGTGTTGTAGCCGAGCATCGCCACCTCCACGGATTGCAGGCCCAGCACGCGCCACGCCTCCGGCCAGCGGCGGTCGTTGCAGATCAGCATCCCCATGTTGAGGCCGTCCACCCCGCCCATCGGCGCCCGGATCACGGGGAAGCCGAGGTTGCCGACCTCGAAATACCGCTTCTCCAGATGCTGCACCGTCCGCTCCGGCCGGTACTCCGCATGCCCCGGCAGATGGATCTTCCGGTACTTCAGCATGATCTCGCCATCCGGGGACACCAGGATGGCGGTGTTGAAGTGCCGCCGGCGCAGCGTCCCGGTCTCGTCCGGCTCGTGCGCGATCTCGGCATAGCCGAGATGGAACCCGATGCCATGGCGGCGCGCGGCGTCGAACAGCGGGGCGGTGGCGTCGGACGGCATCGCCGCCTCGAACCACCGGTCGGCCTCGGCACGGTCCTCGTGGTAGTGGCGCGGGAAGAAGGTGGTGAGCGCCAGTTCCGGGAACACCACCAGCTGCACGCCGCGGGCATGGGCCTGGTCCATCAGGCGCACCATGCGGGCCACGGCCACGTCGCGCCCCTCGGCCAGCTGGATGGGCCCCAGCTGGGCGGCGGCGGCGGTCAGGATGCGGGGCATGGCTGCGGTCGCCTTACGGTGTGGGGGCGGTCTGGCCGCGCATGGGCCGGAACCCCATCAGCGGGTTCGCCTCGGGCGGGCTCGGCTTCTTGACCACGGCGGGCGCCGTGTCCCGCTGGGATTGCGGCATCAGCAGCAGGTCCGTCACGGGGTCCGAGGGGGCCGGGTCCGCTGCCGCGGGTTCCGGCGGCGCGGGCGGCGCGTCGGCGGCGGGCGGCGGTGCCGCCGGCGGATCGAAGGTGGAGGGCGGCAGGGCGTACGGGTCTGCCGGCGAGGCATACAGGTCGGTCGGCGCCCCCTGGCCGGGCGCTGCCAGCGGTGTGGCGGTGACGGCCGGGCTGGGCAGCGGAACGGGGATGGGCTCGTAGCGGGGCGCCAGCGATGGCGGCGTGGCGTAGGAGGCCGGGCCATAGGTATAGACCGGCCCGGTGGTGCAGGCCGCAAGCGTCAGCGCGCCGAGTGCGGGAGCCCAGAGGCGGCGCATCTCAGGCGCAAGATGGGTCAGCCGGATGGCGGATGTCATGCGGTCTCCTGTGGCCCGGTGCGGCCGGCCTGGTGTCGCGGCGTCGTCAATGTGCGTCCCGCCGCAGGAAACGGCCCGTGCCCGGCGTCGCCAGCACCTGCGCCCCATCCCAGATGGTGCGCCCGCGCAGCACGGTCTCCGCCACCCGGGCCCGCATCTCCCGCCCATGATACGGCGACCAGCGCATCTCCGGACGGTCCTCGATGTCGGCCTGGTCGAACCGGGTGCGGGTGCGTTCCAGCACCACCAGGTCGGCGTCGGCGCCCAGGCGGATGCTGCCCTTGTTCGACAGGCCATGCAGCCGCGCCGGGCGTTCCGCGCAATAGGTGGCCATCACGCCGGGCGGCAGGCCGCGCTCGTCCAGCAGCGTGAACATCAGCGGCGCGAAGCTCTGCAGCCCCGTGAGCCCGGCACCGCACTCGAAGATGTTGGCGGAGCTCTTGCGGTCCGCCGGCCAGGGCGCGTGGTCGGTGCTGACATTGGTGGCCCGGCCGTCCAGCAGCGCCGCCCACAGAAGCTCCACCTCGGCCGCGCTGCGGAAGGGCGGGTTGCACTTGCCGCGGCCGCCCAGGCGAACCAGGTCGTCCTCGGTCATGCACAGGTACTGGATGCAGGCCTCGCCGGTCGCCATCATGCCCATGCCCCGATACGCCTGCGCCAGGTCCAGCCCCCGGGCCAGCGAGGAATGGGCGATGTGCACGTGGGCACCGGTCTGCAGCCCGATCTCGAAGATCTCCAGGTCCGCCATGATCTCGGCAAGCGGCGGCCGGGTGCGGGCGTGCCAGATGGCGCCGGTGTTGCCGGCCGCCACCGCCGCGGCGGAGAGCGACTCCACCAGCTCCTGGTCCTCGTTGTGCACCGCGACGGGCAGGCCGGTGCGGGCGATGCGGGCGAAGGCCTCCACCATGGTGGGGTGGTCGATGCGCGGGAACCGCACCGCATCGTATTCGTAGGTGCTGAGCTTGAAGGCCGAGATGCCGGCGGCGGCCAGCTCCGCGATGGCGTCGAGCCCGCCGGTTTTGCGGATGGTGCCGTACAGCGCCATGTCCACGTGGGCGGTGCGGTTCACCCAGCCGATCTTGTCCTCCAGCAGCGCCGCGCTGTGGATGCTGTGCGGCACGTCATACGGCATGTCGACGCAGGTGGTGACGCCGCCGGCCGCGGCGCTGCGTGTGGCGCCGGCGATGCCGGGGAAGCCGATGCTGCTGCCGGTGTGCATGTGCCCGTCCACCAGCCCCGGCAGGATCAGCCGGCCGCGGTGGTCCACCACCTCCTGCGCCGGCGGCGGCTGGCCCTGGCCGATCGCCGCGATCGTCTCGCCGCGTATGGCGACATACCCATCCGCGATGAGCCCGGCCGGGGCCACGACGTCACCCAGGAACACGCGGTCGAACGCGGAGGGTTCGGACGGGGAGGGGCCGGTTGGGGAGGGCAAGGGGCTGCTGGTCCTTGTGCACGGGTTGCCGAAGCGATGGGCCAACCTTATGACCCCTGGGGACCGCCGCCAAGCCGTGGAACAGGCCCCGGGGCGTCGGCAGCCAGGGAGCACGGCGCGCGCTGCTTCGGCTGCGTGTGAAGGCCGGGTGGATGAGAAGTCCCGGCGAACAACCGATCACCGACAAGAGGGAGCTGCACCATGTCCGAAACCACCACCGCACCCGCCGCGCCGAAGGGCAAGAAGGGCGTCGGCCTGGCCGGCATCACCGCCGGCAACACCGCACTGTGCACCGTGGGCCACACCGGCAACGACCTGCACTACCGCGGCTACGACATCCTCGACATCGCGGAGCGCTGCGAGTTCGAGGAGATCGCCTACCTGCTGGTGCATGGCGCGCTGCCGACCCGGGCGCAGCTCGCGGGCTACAAGGCCAGGCTGCGGGCGCTGCGCGGCCTGCCGGCCTCGGTGCGCACCGTGCTGGAGGCGCTGCCGCCCGCAACGCACCCCATGGACGTGATGCGCACCGGCATCAGCGCCCTGGGCTGCGTGCTGCCGGAAAAGGAGGATCACAACCCGGCCGGCGCACGGGACATCGCGGACCGGCTGATGGCCTGCGGCGGCTCCATGCTGCTCTACTGGTATCACTTCGCCACCAACGGCAGGCGCATCGAGGTCGAGACCGACGATGACAGCATCGGCGGCCACTTCCTGCACCTGCTGCACGGCGCCGCACCGTCCGCCGAGTGGGTGCGGGCGATGCACACCTCGCTGACGCTGTATGCCGAGCACGAGTTCAACGCGAGCACCTTCACGGCGCGGGTGATCGCCGGCACCGGGGCGGACCTCTACAGCGCCATCGTCGGCGGCGTCGGTGCGCTGCGCGGCCCGAAGCACGGCGGCGCCAACGAGGTGGCGCTGGACATCCAGAGCCGCTACGCCAGCGCCGAGGCGGCGGAGGCGGACATCCGCGCGCGCGTGGCCGCCAAGGAGGTCATCATCGGCTTCGGCCACGCCGTCTACACCGTGTCGGACCCGCGCAACACCATCATCAAGCAGGTGGCGCACACGCTCTCGGAAGCCAATGGCGACCTGCTGAACTGGACCGTCGCCGACCGGATCGAGAGCACGATGCGGGAGCTGAAGAACATGTTCGCGAACCTCGACTGGTTCAGCGCCGTGGCCTACAGCCAGATGCGCATCCCGACCGCCATGTTCACCCCGATCTTCGTCATCGCGCGCACGTCGGGCTGGAGCGCGCACGTGATGGAGCAGCGGGTGGACAACAAGCTGATCCGGCCGAACGCGAACTACACCGGACCGGAGAACCGCGCATTCGTTCCGTTGCAAGATCGCTGATCGCGCTTAATTTCATTACTGTGCAGGCGATTTTCATTGACGCGCATGCCGCTTACGCGTGACAGCGAAAAGGGTGTGCACGTTTTCGATTCGCGCGGCAGCGCGCCGTCGATGGCGGTGCCCGGAGAAGCGAAGTGACGCCGTGCCTGCCGGACTACCGAACCGACCACGATACGGCCCTCGCCTCGATCGGCACACAAGCATGACGGCTCAAGGAGGATACCACAGTGACTGACGACATCCTGAAGAAGCGGGCCCAGCCGATGGCGGTCCGCGCCACCACCAAGACTGCAGCCAAGGCGGCTCCCAAGGCTGCTTCGGCAAAGGCTTCACCCGCCAAGTCCGATGCTGCAAAGACCATGAAGACAGCATCGTCCCCGGCAGAGCGCAGCGCCGCCGCAAAGACGCTGCGCGAGACAGGCGCCAAGCCAACCAGGACAGCGCCGAAGAAGGCCGAAGCCAAGGCCGCCCCAAGCAAGACCGCACCGAGCAAGACCACACCGAGCAAGGCCGCCCCGAAGAAGGCTGCTCCTGCCAGGTCGGCCGCGGCCAAGCCTGCCCCGGCCAAGGCAGCATCGGTCAAGTCGGCATCGGCCAAGGCTCCGGCCAAGGCCGCAAAGGCGGAGCCGGCCAAGGCTCCCGCCAAGCCGGCAAAGAAGGCCGCGAAGATGACGCAGGAAGATGTCGGCGCGAAGATCGCCGCCACCTCCACCTCGGCCTCCGGCAAGAAGACCGGCGAGAAGGTCATGAAGGAAGCCAAGGCGCGCGCGGCCATGCCGGAGGCGGACAAGGCTCCGTCCGAAGCGCCGGTCGAGGCGCAGAGCAAGAGCGAACTCGGCAGGACCATGAAGTCCGCCAAGGACCCGGCCACCCGCAGCGCCGCAGGGAAGAAGCTCGGCGAGACCGGTGCCGCCAAGCCGAAGAAGTCGTCGCGCGCCGCCGTGAACTGAAGCCCAGGCCGGGGCCTGCACCCTGCTCGGTGCAAGCCCCGGCGTCTCCCGACCGCTACTTGAACGTCCGCAGCAGATCCTCGACCTGGTCCCCGGTCAGCAGCCGCGGCGACTGCGACCGCAGCAGCAGGAACAGCTTGGCGGCCTCTTCCAGCTCCTCCGCCGCATGGACGGCATCGACCAGCGTCCTGCCGCTGACCACCGGACCGTGGTTGGCCAGCAGCAGCGCGCGGGCATCGGCGGCTGCGGCCTCGATGGCCGGCTCCATGGCCGCATCGCCCGGCCGGTAGTACGGCACCACCGGCATCCGACGCCCCACCCGCATCACGAAATAGGGCGTCAGCGGCGGGACCGGGTTGTCGGCATCCAGCCCCGGCAGGCACGCGACCGCGGTGGCCATGGTGGAGTGCAGGTGCACCACGGCGCCCGCGTCCGGCCGTGCCCGATAGAAGGCCCGGTGCAGGAACACCTCCTTGGATGGCGGATCCCCGGCAATGGGGTTGAAGCCGGCGTCGAGCCTGCTGATGCGCGCCGGGTCGAGGCGGCCGAGGCAGGAGTTGGTGGGCGTCATCAGGTAGCCGTCAGCCAGCCGCACGCTGATGTTGCCCGCGCTGCCCACGGAGTAGCCGCGCTGGAACAGGCTGGCGCCGAGCTGCACCAGAAGCTCGCGGGTCTCGTCCTCGATCATGCGCGCTCGAACGCCTGGAGGAAGAAGTCGCGCCCGCCGAAATTGCCGCTCTTCAACGCCAGCAGCAGCGGCGGGCCGCTGCCTTCCGCGTAGGTCCAGGGCACGCCGGGGTCGATCTCCGCGCCGATCGCCAGCTGCCGCACGCCCAGGGCCCCCACCACCGCGCCGCTCGTCTCGCCCCCCGCGACCACGAGGCGCCGCACGCCAGCGGCGACCAGCCCCTTCGCGATCCCCGCCATGGCGGCCTCCACCAGCGCCCCCGCGGCCTCGCGCCCCAGCTTGGCCTGCAGGGCCGCCACCCGCTCCGGCGGGGCGGAGGCGCTGATCAGGATCGGCGAGCCGGAGAGCTTGTCCGCCGCCCAGTCCAGTGCCTGCCGTGCCAGCGCCGCGGCATCCGGCGTGGCCATCGCATCCAGCTCCAGCGTCGGCATCGCATCGCGGGCGGCGCCGATCTGATACAGCGTGGCGCGCGAGCAGGAGCCCGCCAGCACCGCGGCATGGCCCGGCACCTCCGGCAGCGCATCCGCCACCGTGTCCTGCAACAGCCCGGCCCGGCGGAAGTTCTCCGGCAGCCCCATGGCCACGCCGGAGCCGCCGGTGAGCAGGGCGTGGCTCGCCACCGCTTCGCCAATCGCCACCAGGTGCGCGTCGGTCACGGCGTCGATGATGGCGTAGCGGCGGCCCTGTTCGCGCAGGCCGGTGAGGGCGGTGCGGATGGCCCCGGCGCCCTGGTCCACGGTGGCGAAGGGCACGAGGCCCACGGTGCCGGTGGTCTGGCGCGACAGCACGCGCACCAGGTTTGCGTCGCGCATCGGGGTGAGCGGATGGTCCTGCATCCCGCTCTCGTTCAGCGGCACGGTGCCGACGAACAGGTGGCCCTGGAACACGGTGCGGCCGTTGGTCGGGAAGGCCGGGCAGGCGATGGCGAAGCCGCAGTCCAGCGCGTCGATCAGCGCGTCGCCGACCGGGCCGATGTTGCCGTCATCCGTGCTGTCGAAGGTGGAGCAGTACTTGAACAGGACCTGCTTGCAGCCCGCCGCCTGGAGCCAGCGCAGGGCGGCGAGGCTTTGCGCCACGGCCTCGCCCGACGGAATGGTGCGGGACTTGAGGGCGACGACGACGGCATCGGCCTCGGGTGCCGGGTCGGTGGGGCCGGGCACGCCGATCAGTTGCACGGTGCGCATGCCGTTGCGCACCAGCATGCTGGCAAGGTCCGTGGCGCCGGTGAAGTCATCCGCAATGCAGCCGAGCAGGGGCATGGTCTAGCCTTTCAGGATGGTCTCGAAGAGTAGCGCCTGCTGCTCCCAGCCCGGGAGCGCCTGGCCCGCCTGCCAAGCGGCGGCGGCAAGGTCGGCACGCAATGCCGCGTCGCAGATGACCCGGCGCAGGCACTTGCCGAAGGTGGCCGCGTCGCCCGCCGGATACAGCACGCCGGCACCGGCCGGCACCAGCGCCTCGACGGCCGGCAGCAGCGGCGCCACCACCGGCAGGCCGCGGCGCAGGGCCTCCGCAATGGCGGCGGGATGACCCTCCCAGGCGGTGTCGAGCACGAACAGGCCGGCCTGGCGCCAGAGCGGCTCCAGCGTCGCCGGGTCCGGCAACAGCGTGACCCGGTCCTGCAGGCCGAGTTCGTCGATCAGCGCGAACAGCCCGGCGGTATGCACCGGGTCGCGCCGGCCATCCCCGGCGATCACCAGGGACCAGTCGAGGTCCGTGAGACGCGCCATGGCCCGCAGCAGGCGGTCATGCCCCTTCCGCGGCGTCAGCACGCCAACGGAGAGCAGCGCGCAGGCCCCGGCCGATCCCTCGCTCCGCGGCAGCACCGGCAGGCCCGGCGTCAGCACCCGCACCCCCACCAGCCCGAACTCGCCCTCCAGCCGCTCCGCGACACTCTGGCTGGTGGCAATCACCCGGCGCAGCTGCGGCAGCAGGCGCTGCTCCACCGCGCGCACGGCCTGCCGGGCCACCGCATCGCGGCCGGCTGCGGCGGAGACGTGGTGCACAACGGCCACCGCGTCCCGCTCGATCAACGCGGGCATGGCCTCGGCAAGGCCGGGCAGCAGCAGGCCGTCGATGACCGGAACGCCCAGCGGCGGCAGGCTGGCGTGGCCGATATCGACCTGGTGGCCCAGGGCACGCAGCGCCGGCACCATCCCGGCATTGAAGCCGCTGCCGCCGCCGGGCGGTTCTGGAGAGGGGACAAGGAAGGCCAGGTGCATGACGGCGGGGTATCATGCGGCCCGGCAGATGCCCAGCGGCACCACCGGCTTCAGGCGCGCAGGGCGAGCGCCTGGGCGCCGATCGTGCCGGCCAGGGTGCCGCGGCGGCCATATTGCGTGGGGGCCGGGGCGCAGCTGCGGGCGGCGCGCGCCACCAGCTCCAGGATGCGGCCCTGCACTTCGATGGCCAGGGACAGGCGCTCCCCGTTCTCGGTGCTGAGCGCGCGCAGGGTGGCGGCCATGGCCGGGTCCGGGGTCGCATCCGGGATGGCGTCGCGCAGGGCGGCGGCGGCGGCGGTCTTCTCCGGCAGCAGGCGGCTGACCTCCACCAGGTCTCCATCGGCCAGCGCCGCATTCTCGGCACGCAGCACCTCGGCCATGCGGCGGGAGGCCGATCTCAGCTGCGTGGTGCTCATTTCGCCGACTCCTGCAAACGCATCATCTGCTGCATGATCGGCCGGGCCAGGCCGAAGCCGCCGTGGCTGGCGACCTGCTTGGCCAGCTCCGTCACCATCATCGGCTTCCACGCCGCCTCCGCCTCGCCACCGCCGAACAGGCCCTTGCTGGTGTCCAACGTATCGAACATCGGGGCGAGCAGCTGCCCGATCGCCATGGCCTCGAACTGCTGGGCGCTGGCGGTGATCTTCTGCCGCTGGGCCGGGCTGAGGGTGGCGCCGGGCTCCTGCGGCAGGATCTGTCCGCCGGGCTGCGGCGCGTTGCGGGCGATGCCCGCTGCAGAACCTGAACTCATCGGACCACCAGCTCGGCCTGCAGCGCGCCGGCCGCCTTGATGGATTGCAGGATGCTGATCATGTCGCGGGGTCCCACTCCTAGAGCATTGAGGCTGGCCACCAGGTCCCGCAGCGTGACGCCGCCGGAGAGGATGCCCAGGCGCTTGTCGGACTGCGTGTCCACCTGGATGTTGGTGCGCGGCACCACCACGGTGCTGCCGCCGGAGAGCGGGGCGGGCTGGCTGACCTCGGGCGTCTCGGTGACGCGGATGGTGAGGTTGCCCTGGGCGATGGCGACGGTGCTGATCCGCACCTGCGCGCCCATCACCACGGTGCCGCTGGCCTCGTCGATCACCACGGTGGCCGGGCTGTCGGGCTCGATGCGCAGGCTCTCAATGCGCGCCAGCACGTCCATCGGGTCCCGCCCGGCCAGCGCCAGCGCCACGGTGCGCGGGTCCGTGGCCCGGGCGCCGCCCCCGATGGCCCGATTGATGGCGTCCGCCATGCGGCGTGCGGTGGTAAGGTCCGGGTTGCGCAGGCCCAGGCGGATGGCGTTCTTGGCGCCGAGCTGGAACGGCACCTCCTTTTCCACCGTGGCGCCGTTGGCGATGCGCGCCGCGGTGGGCACGCCGCGGGTGATGGAGGCGCCGGCGCCCTTGGCGGCGATCGCCCCGGTGGTCAGCGTGCCCTGCGCCACCGCATAGACCTCGCCATCGGCGCCCAGCAGCGGTGTCACCAGCAGGGTGCCGCCCGTCAGGTCCTTGGCGTCACCCAGGGCGGAGATGCTGATGTCGATCCGGCTGCCGCTGCGGGCGAAGGCCGGCAGGTTGGCCGTCACCATGACGGCGGCGACGTTCTTGGTCTGCAGCTTGCTCTCCTGGTCCCGGGTGTTCACGCCCAGGCGCTCCAGCATGCCGATCAGCGACTGGCGGGTGAACACGGCGCTGTCCAGCCGGTCCCCGGTGCCGTTCAGGCCGACCACCAGGCCATACCCCACCAGCTGGTTGTCGCGGATGCCCTCGATGTCGGCGATGTCCTTGATCCGCACCTGGGCGCTGACCGGTGATAGGGCGGCGCTGAACACCTGGATCAACACCAGGAGCATCACGCCCATGAACTTCGGGAAGGATTTGCAGATCGTAAAGGTTCGCAGGGTCATACTGGGATCATCGCAAGGTACGTGCCACCCCCGGACGCAGCATTGGCGGGCGTTTCCCGGGTTCGGGGGGTAGGCACTATCTGCCGGGCGGCAGGAAAGGATCGCGGGAATGGCTGGAATCTACGGAGTGCAGGGCGTGTCGGTGCCACGGATCACGGTGGCGCGCCGTGCCGGGCCCGGAGGGTTCAAGGTGGAGACGGACGCCGCCGCCGGCCCCGGCGCCGCGCTGGCGGTGGCCATGCCGTCGCTGCTCGGCCTGCAGGAGGCGCAGCAGGACGCGGTGAGCGACCGCGAGGCGCGGCGCCACGCCGATGAGATGCTGGACCTGCTGAAGGAGCTTCAACGCAGCCTGCTGGGCGCCGCAATCGACCCAGCCAAGCTCGGCCGCATGGCGCAGCTGGCCCGGCACGCCCCGCCCCCGGCGGACCCCCGGCTGCTCGCCGTGCAGCGCGCCCTGCTGGTGCGGGTGGCCGTGGAGCAGGCCCGCACCCGCATTGCGGCTTCCCCGTGACACCCCGAGAACAGATGCGTGACAGGGCGATGCAACCGCGAAAGGTCTCTTGGCGGCTGTGATCCGCCCCGATATAAGCCGGGCACCTCACCCGACTGTGATCGGCATGATTGCGCCGGCCGCTCTCGGGGGCCGACAGCAAAGGATCGCCGCGATGATGATTACGCTGCCCCAAGACTACCGGCCGTCCGACGTCGAAGAGTTCATGAACCCCATCCAGGCCGAATACTTCCGCCAGAAGCTGCTCCGCTGGCGGGCGGAGCTGCTGCGCGAGGCCGACGGCACCCTGGCCAGCCTCTCCGAAGGCGGCATCCACGAGGCGGACATCACCGACCGCGCCAGCGTCGAGACCGACCGCGCGCTGGAACTCCGCACCCGCGACCGCGCCCGCAAGCTGGTCTCCAAGATCGACCAGGCGCTGAACCGCATCGACAACGGCACCTATGGCTACTGCGACGAGACCGACGAGCCCATCGGCCTCCGCCGCCTCGAGGCCCGGCCCATCGCCACCATGTCGATCGAGGCGCAGGAGCGGCACGAGCGGATGGAGCGGGTTCATCGCGACGACTGAGCATCATCTCGCACGATGCCCCTGCATCGTGCGGAAAGATGATGCGTCCTGCCTGGGGGCAGCCCGCCGCCCGTGATGGCCGCGGTGCCCCATGCGCCCCGGCCGGACCCGGCCCTGGTGCGGGACGAGCATCCCTTCGCGCAGTACCTGCGCACGCTGGGCCGCGGGCCCGGCCGCTCCCGCGGACTGACCCGCGGCGAGGCGCGCGACGCCCTGGGCATGGTGCTGCGCGGCGAAACCGACCCGCACCAGGTCGGCGCCTTCCTGATGCTGCTGCGCTACCGCGGCGAGGACCCGGCAGGAATTGCCGGCCTGGTGGAAGCCGTGCGGACCGCCATCGGCCCGGGCCTGCCGCCGGGCTGCCCACCCGTGGCGCTGTCCCGGGCCGGGCACCGGTGCTGATGCACGGCAGCAACGAGTCCACCCGCGGCACCCCGGTCACGCAGTCGCTGGCGGCGCTGGGCCTGCCGGTCTGCCGCGACCGTCACCAGGCAGCGGCGCAGCTCGGGTCCCGCGGCTTCGCCTACATGCCGCTCGCCACCCTGGGCTAGTCCGAACACGGTCTGGAACAGGTCTGGATGCCATGCGCCGCAACCGAAACGATGAAGTGTCCGTGTAAGACGGAACCCGAGCGGCTTGGACCACGCTCACCGTCCACCTGAACTGACCGGGGGTTCCATGGACCAGCCGCTGCTCTCTCGCCGTTCCGTCCTCGAAGGCACCACGGTCGCCGCGGCCGTGGCGGCATTGCCGGCCGCGGCACAGACCGCGGCGCAACCACACCCCGCCCTGCCGGAACCCGGCTACACGACGATGCCGCTGACCCTCACCATCAACGGCAGCGAACACCGGTTCGAGGTCGATCCGCGGACCTCGCTGCTGGACCTGGTGCGCGAACATGCAGGCCTCACCGGCACCAAGAAGGGGTGCGACCATGGGCAGTGCGGCGCCTGCACCGTGCTGCTGGACGGGCATCGCATCAACGCCTGCCTCAGCCTGGCGGTGATGCATGACGGGCAACACCTGGTCACCATCGAAGGCCTGGCGAGCGGGGAGGACCTGCACCCGATGCAGGCCGCCTTCATCAAGCATGACGGCTTCCAGTGCGGCTACTGCACGCCGGGCCAGATCTGCTCGGCGGTGGGGATGCTGCAGGAGGCAAAGGCCGGAATGCCCAGCGTGGTCACGGCGAACCTCACGGGCACGCCGGTGCTGGACGGCGGCGAGATCCGCGAGCGCATGAGCGGCAACATCTGCCGGTGCTCCGCCTACCCCAACATCGTCGCGGCCATCACCGAGGTGGCGGCATGAGGAGCTTCACCTACACCCGCCCGGCCGATGCCGCCGCCGCGGCGCAGGCGGCGACTGCCCAGGGCGCCGCCTTCATCGGCGGCGGCACCAACCTGCTGGACCTCATGAAGCTGCAGGTCGTGACGCCGCGCCAGCTGGTGGACGTGAACCGGCTCGGCATGGACGGCATCACCGACACGCCGGAGGGCGGCCTCCGCATCGGCGCCACGGTGCGCAACAGCGACCTGGCGGCGGACCGGCGGGTGCGCGCCAGATACGCCGTGCTGAGCCGCGCCCTGCTCTCGGGCGCCACCGGCCAGCTCCGCAACAAGGCCACCACGGCGGGCAACCTGCTGCAGCGCACCCGCTGCCCCTACTTCACCGAGCTGTCGATGCCCTGCAACAAGCGCGAACCCGGCTCCGGCTGTGCGGCGCTGGGCGGCTTCAACCGCATCCACGCCATCCTCGGCACCAGCGACCAGTGCATCGCCACCCACCCCTCCGACATGGCCGTGGCGATGCGGGCGCTGGACGCCGTGGTCGAGACCGTCCAGCCGGACGGCCAACCCCGCCGCATCCCGATCGCCGACGTCCACCGCCTGCCCGGCACCACGCCGCAGATCGAGACCAGCCTGCGGCCCGGCGAGTTGATCACCGCCGTGACCCTGCCGCCGCCGCCGCCCGGCGTGCAGCTGTACCGCAAGGTGCGGGATCGCGCCTCCTACGCCTTCGCCCTGGTCTCGGTGGCTGCCGTCGTGGACATGGCAGGCGGCAGAATCCGCTCCGCCCGCCTGGCCTTCGGCGGCCTCGCGCACAAGCCCTGGCGCGTGGAGGCGGCGGAAGCGGCCCTGGCCGGCCAGGCCGCCGATGCCGAGGGCGCCCGCGCGGCCTCGGACCGGGTGCTGCAGGGCGCCCGCGGCTACGGGCGCAACGATTTCAAGCTGCCGCTGACCCGCCGCGTCGTGCTGGCCGCCCTGGAACAGGCCAGGCAGGAGAGCCCGGCATGAAGCTGCAAGGCCCGATCGGACCCACGATCCTCGACGACAACCCCGGGATTCTCGGCAAGCCGATGGACCGGGTGGATGGCCGGCTCAAGGTCACCGGCGCGGCGCGGTATTCATATGAGGTGCCGACGGAGGCGCCGCTCTACGCCGTCATCGTGCAGTCGGCCATCGCGAGCGGCGCCATCGACAGCATCGACACGGCAGCGGCGGAGCGTGCCCCCGGGGTGAAGCTGGTGCTGACGCATCACAACACGCCGGTGCAGGGCGGCGGCAGCCACCGCATGGCGGCACCGCAGATGACGGGCCCTGCCATCTACAACTGGGGCCAGCCGATCGCCCTGGTGGTTGCCGACACCTTCGAGCAGGCGCGCGATGCAGCCTTCCTGGTGCGGACCACCTACACGAAGGCGCCGGTGGCAGCCGACCTGCACGCCGCCGCCGCCACGGCCAAAACGCCAGCCGCCTCGAACGGCGAAGAGGCCGACAGCCAGCTCGGCGCCTTCGACAGCGCCTTTGCCGATGCCCCCGTGAAGCTGGACGTCACCTACACCACGCCCGTGCAGAGCCACGCCGCCATGGAGCCGCACGCGACCATCGCCCATTGGGAGGGCGACACGCTGGTGCTGCACAACGCCAACCAGATGGTGAGCCAAAGCCAGGCCGTGGTCGCGCACACCCTGCAGATGCCGGTGGAGAAGGTGCGCCTGGTCAGCAGGTTCGTCGGCGGCGGCTTCGGCGCCAAGCTGTGGGTCTGCAGCGACTGCATCCTGGCCGCAATCGCCTCCAGGCAGACCGGCCGCCCCGTCAAGCTCGCCCTGGCCCGGCCCCAGGTGTTCCACGTCACCACAAACCGCTCCGACACCGTGCAGCGCGTCCGCCTGGCCGCCGACCGCGACGGCCACCTCCTGGCAATCGGCCACGACGCCCTCAGCGGCAACCGCACCGGCGAGCCCGGCTACGAAGGCGCGGCGCTGCAAACCCGCATCCTCTACGCGGCCCCCAACCGGCAGACCCGGCATCGCCTGGCCGGCCTCACCCGCCCCGTCGCCTCCGCAATGCGCGCCCCCGGCGAGGCCCCGGGCATGCTGGTGCTGGAATGCGCGATGGACGAGCTGGCCGAACAGCTGGCCATCGACCCCATCGAGCTGCGCATCCGCAACGAGCCGGCGCAGGACCCGGAGAAGAAGGTGCCGTTCTCCAGCCGTCACCTCGTAGCCTGCATGCAGGAAGGCGCCAGGCGGTTCGGCTGGACCGCCCGCACCAGGCCGGCCACCCGCACCGACGGGAAATGGCTGGTGGGCATGGGCATGGCGGCGGCGATCCGCGGCAACCCGCTGAAGGAGTCCAGGGCGCGGGTGCGGCTGGACCCGGACGGCGTCGTCACCGTCCAGATGTCGATGACCGATATCGGCACCGGCACCTACACGATCCTGACCCAGGTGGCGGCCTCCATGCTCGGGGTCGCGGCGAACCAGGTCCGGGTGGAGCTGGGCGATTCGTCGCTGCCAAAGGCCGCCGGCTCCGGCGGATCGTTCGGGGCCGGCAGCAGCGGGGCGGCGCTGTATGACGCCTGCCTGAAGCTCCGCACCGCCATGGCCCAGGCGGCCGGCTTCGATCCAGCCGCCTGCCGCTACGAGAACGGCAAGATGACCGCGGGCGCGCAGACGCGGGACATCAAGGGCCTGGCGCCCGGCGGCGGCCTGGTGGCGAACGGCGAGATCGACCCCGGCAACAACACCAGGGAGGTCAGCCAGCAATCCTATGGCGCGCAGTTCGCCGAGGTGGGCGTGGACCGCGACACCGGCGAGATCCGTCTGCGCCGGATGCTGGGCGTGTTCACCGCTGGGCGCATCCTGAACGCCAAGACCGCGCGCAGCCAGGCGATCGGCGGCATGATCTTCGGCGTCTCGGCGGCCCTGCTCGAGGACTTGGTGACGGATACGCGCACCGGGCATTTCGTGAACCACAACCTTGCCGAGTACCACGTGCCGGTGAACGCCGACATCGTGCAGCTGGATGCGGTGTTCCTGCCGGAGCTGGACCCCTATTCCAACCCGTTGAAGAGCAAGGGTATCGGCGAGCTGGGGATCTCCGGCGCTGGCGCCGCGGTGGCGAATGCGGTGTTCAACGCCACCGGCATCCGCATCCGCGACTATCCGCTGACGCTGGACAAGGTGCTGATGGGCGTGGAACGCCGGGCCTGATCCCGGAACCAGGTTTTTCGGGACGGCCGTTTCAGGCCGCTCCCCCCGTGCCTATATCCCGCTGATGCAGTCAGGAGGACGCACGATGTCGATGTTCGCGACCAGGTCCCCGAAGGCCGATGAGACCTTCGCCTTCACCCTCTCCGATGCAGAGTGGCGCGCCCGGCTGACACCTGAGCAGTACATGGTGATGCGCGGCCACGGCACGGAGCGCGCCTGCACCAGCCCGCTGAACGCCGAGAAGCGGGACGGCACCTATGTGTGTGCCGGCTGTCACCAGGCGCTGTTCGAGACCGGCGCGAAGTTCGAGAGCGGCACCGGCTGGCCCAGCTTCTTCGCCCCGGTCTCCCCGGAGGCGATCGCCACCACCGAGGACCGCGCCTACGGGATGCTGCGGACCGAGGTGCATTGCAGCAACTGCGGCAGCCACCTGGGGCACGTATTCCCCGATGGCCCCCGCCCGACAGGCCAGCGCTACTGCATGAACGGCGTCTCGCTCGACTTCCAGCCAGCCTAGCCCATGTCCGTCGAGATCAAGGTCGGCCCGCCGCAACTGGCGGTCCACCAGGGATTCACCGTGCTGGTGTCGGAGCCCGATGGCAGCATCGGCTGGCCCTCCGACAAGGGGCTGTACAGCAACGACACCAGGCTGATCAGCGCCTACTCGATCTTCGCCAACGGGGAGCCCTGGTGCCTGCTCAACAGCGGCGCCCCGGTCTATTACGGGTGCCGGATCTTCCTGACCAACACCCTGTTCGAGACCGAGGCCGGGCCGATCGCCGCGCGGGCGCTGAGCCTGGTGCTGAGCCGGGTCATCGACGGCGGCATGCACGAGACCCACGAGATCACCAATCACGGCCCGGCGCCCGTGAGCTTCAACCACGAGGTGATCATCCGCAGCGACTTCGCCGACATCTTCGAGGTGAAGTCCGGCAAGATCGTCCGCCGCGGGCGGATCACCAGCACCTGGTCCGATGAGACGGACACGCTCACCACCTGCTACCGCAACGGCAGCTTCATGCGCGGCCTGCGCATCGCCTGCACCGGCGACGACACCGTGGCCTGGGTGAACGGGCGCCTGAGCTTCGCCGTGCACCTCGAACCCGGCGCATCCTGGCGCGGCACCCTGCGCTACGACCTGCTGGACTGCGACAAGGTGCTGCCGGCGCCCAGGGAATGCGTGCTGGACTTCACCAGCGTGCAGGGCAAGGAGCTGCTGGACTGGCGGGCCGGGGTCACCAAGCTGTCGAGCAGCCTGGACAGCCTGCAGCGGCTGTTCAACCAGGCGGTCGAGGACATGGCCGCCTTGCGGCTCCCGGTCGAGGTCGCGGGAGAGACGCTGGTGGTCCCGGCCGCCGGCTTGCCGTGGTTCGTGGCGCTGTTCGGCCGCGACACGCTCATCACCAGCCTGCAGACCATGACGCTGAACCCCGAGTTCGCCCGCGGCACGCTGCGGGTGCTGGGTGCCTGGCAGTCCCACGTCCGGGACGACTACCGCGACGCCGAACCCGGCAAGATCCTGCATGAACTCCGCCAGGGCGAACTGGCGGCGCTGAAGCTGATCCCGCACACGCCATACTACGGCACCGCGGACGCCACGCCGCTGTACCTGATGCTGCTGCACGCGACCTGGAAGGCGACCGGGGACCTCGATATGGTGCGCTCCCACATGAAGGTGGCCGACGGATGCCTCACCTGGATCGACCAGTATGGCGACCGCGATGGCGACGGCTTCCAGGAGTATGGCACCCGCTCCGGCCAGGGCTATGAGAACGTCGGCTGGAAGGACAGCGGCGAGGCAGTGGTCGATGAATCCGGCAACCTGGTGCATGGACCGAAGGCGTTGTGCGAGTTGCAGGCCTATGTCTATGCCGCCTGGCAGGGCATGGCGGAGATCTACACCGCACTCGGCACGCCGGACCGCGCGGCGGCAATGACCGCCAAGGCCGAGGCGCTGTTCACCAGGTTCAACGAGGTGTTCTGGAGCGAGACGGAGGGCTTCTATGCCTTCTGCCTGGATGGCGACAAGCGGCCAGTGTTCTCGGTGGCGAGCAACCCCGGGCATCTGCTGTGGTGCGGCATCGTCCCCGCCCATCGCGCCGCCCGGGTCGCGGCCCGGCTGATGCGGCCGGACATGTGGAGCGGCTGGGGCATCCGCACCCTGAGTGCTGAGAACCGGGCCTACAACCCGTATTCCTACCAGGTGGGCGCGGTATGGCCGCACGACAACAGCCTGATCGGGCTTGGTTGTGCGCGCTATGGCCTGCATGACGCCGCGAGCGCCATCGCGCATGACATCCAGCACGCGGCCGGGTTCTTCATGCAGCGGCAGCTTCCGGAACTGTATTCGGGCGTCCAGCGTGACGACACCAACTTCCCGGTGCAGTACCTTGGCGCCAACGTGCCCCAGGCCTGGGCCGCCGGCTCGGTGTTCGCGCTGCTGCAGGCCATGCTGGGCCTGGCGCCGGACGCACCGAATGATCGCCTGGTGGTGAACCCGGTCCTGCCGGAGTGGCTGCCGGACGTGACGCTGCGGGATCTGCGGGTGGGCCGGCATCTGTTCGACATCGCGTTCCGCCGGGTCGAGGGCGTGACGCATTTCGAGGTTCTGAAGGGGGAGGCCGAGGCGGTGGTGCTGGCACAGCCGGCATCCCGGGACGCTGCCGGCACTGGACACCAGCAGGCAGCAGCCGAAGGATAGCTGGGCCGCGAACATGCCGCCTTCCCGCACCAACCCTGCTCCTTCATGCAACCTTGCCGTGATGTGCCGTGGCCCGGACGGCAGATTGGCGGGCTGTTCCAGTTGGAGGATCCGATGACGACTCGCACCTGCGCCCTCGCTGTGGCGCTGATGACCGGCTTGGCCGCCTTGACCGTCCCCGGCGCGGCACAGGCCTATTACGTCTCGCCCTATGGCTATGCGCCGCCCTATCTCGCGGGACCGGTGTACTATCGCCCGTACTACGCCCCCCCGGTCTATTACGCGCCGCCGCCGCCGGTCTATTACGCCCCGCCCATCTATGAACCGCCCGCCTATGCGCCGCCCGCCTACGCGCCGCGCTACACGCCCCGCTATGCGCCGGCCACCGTGCGGCCGCGGCCTCGCATGCGTCCCACGCGGCCGATCCGCTTCGTGCCTCGTCCCGTCGTGGTGCCGCTGCCCGTGCCGCAGCCCATGGCGGCACCGTCGCCATTCGATGGGGCCGGCCGCGGCGGCGTGATGCCGGTCGCCATGCCGAACGTACCCCCGGCACCCCTGCCGCAGGCCGCGGCCGTGCCGCCCCCAGCCGCGCCGGTGCCGCCCACCCCATCCGGCCCCTTCGTGCTGCCCGGCAACCCGGCCCCGCAGCTCAGCGGCGACTAGCCCGCAGGCGTCCGCGCGGCCGGAACGCTGGCATCCAGCGCCGCCTGCAGCGTGTAGGCGGCGGCGAGCCCATCGACGATGGCGGCCCGCTTGCGCCGGGTCATGTCCATCTCCTGGATCAGCATGCGGTTCACGGCGGCGCTGGACAGCCGCTCGTCCCACAGCGCGGCGGGCAGGCCGGTGAGGTCCGACAGCGCCAGCGTCCAGTCCCGCGCCGCCTGCGCCGCCGGCCCCATGCTGCCATCCATCGAGAGCGGCAGCCCGGCCACCAGCCCGAATGCCCCCTCCTTCCGCGCGATCGCCAGGATATCGCCGGCCACCAGCCCCAGCTTGCGGCGCGGCAGCCCGCCATAGGGCGAGGCCAGCATCAGCCGCACGTCGGTCAGCGCCACGCCGATCGTCTTGCTGCCGGGATCAAGCCCGAGCAGGCGCTGGTCGCGTCCCAGCCCCGCCCGTAGCGTCGCCATGTTGATCAGAGCCATGCGGGCCGGTATCACACCCTGCACCCTCATTCCATTAAGGTTCCGCCCATGTCGCTCGACCCCGCGACCGTCCGCCGCATCGCCAAGCTGTCCCGCCTGCACCTGGAGGACGCCGATATCCCGCGCATCCAGGGAGAGCTGAACTCGATCCTCGGCTGGATCGAGCAGCTCAACGCGGTGAACGTGGACGGCATCGAGCCGCTGACCGGCGCCGCCGCAATGGCGATGCGCATGCGCGAGGACGTGGTGACGGATGGCGGCATCGCCGACGCTGTGCTGGCCAACGCGCCGGACCGCGCCGGGCCCTACTACGCCGTCCCGAAGGTGGTGGAATGACCACCATGCCCGGCTCCATGCCCGGCTCCATGCTCGGCCTCGGCATCGCCGCCGCCCACCACGGCCTGCGCACCCGGCAGTTCACCGCCACCGAGCTGGCCCAGGCCCACCTCGACGCCATCGCCGCCCACAACCCGGCGCTCAACGCCTACATCACCCCAACCCCCGAAGTGGCCCTGGCCCATGCCGCCGAAGCCGACGCGGCGCTGGCCCGCGGCGAGTCCGCACCCCTGCTCGGCATCCCGGTGGCGAACAAGGACCTGTTCTGCACCGCCGGCACCCGCACCACGGCCGGCAGCCGCATCCTGTCGCCCTTCGTCCCGGCCTATGAGAGCACCGTCACCGCCAACCTGCGGCGAAATGGCGCGGTGTTCCTGGGCAAGACCAACCTCGACGAATTCGCCATGGGCTCCTCCAACATGACCAGCGCCTATGGCCCGGTCACCAACCCCTGGGGCCCGGCGGATGGCGCGAAGCTGGTGCCGGGCGGCTCCTCCGGCGGCTCCGCCGCCGCGGTCGCCGCCGGGCTGGCCATGGGCGCCACGGCAACGGACACGGGCGGCTCGATCCGCCAGCCCGCCGCGTTCTGCGGCATCGCCGGCATCAAGCCGACCTACGGCCGCTGCTCGCGCTGGGGCGTCGTCGCCTTCGCCTCCAGCCTGGACCAGGCCGGGCCGATGGCGCGGAGCGTGGAGGATTGCGCGATCCTGCTGGCCTCGATGGCGGGGTTCGACCCCAAGGACAGCACCAGTGCGGACCAGGCGGTGCCGGACTTCGCCGCCGCCGTGCGCCGCGGCGTGAAGGGCCTGCGCATCGGCGTGCCCCGCGAATACCGGATGGACGGCCTCTCGCCCGAGATCGCCGCGCTATGGGAGCAGGGGCTCGCCTGGCTGCGGGACGCGGGCGCGGAGACGGTGGAGGTGTCCCTGCCGCACACCTCCTATGGCCTCGCGACCTACTACATCGTGGCGCCCGCCGAGGCCTCCTCCAACCTGGCGCGCTACGACGGCATCCGCTTCGGCGCCCGGGTCGAGGGCCGGGACCTCGATGACCTCTACGAGCGCACCCGCGCCGCCGGCTTCGGCGCGGAGACGCAGCGCCGCATCCTGCTCGGCACCTACGTGCTCAGCGCCGGCTACTACGACGCCTACTACGTCCGCGCCCAGAAGGTCCGCACCCTGATCCTGCGGGACTTCACCGAGGCCTTCCGCACCGTGGACGCCCTGCTGACCCCCACCGCCCCCAGCGCCGCCTTCGCCCAGGGCGAGAACATGGATGACCCGGTGACGATGTACCTGAACGACGCCTTCACCATCCCGGCCAGCATGGCGGGCATCCCCGGCATGAGCGTGCCCGCCGGGCTGGGCGCCGCCGGGCTGCCGCTGGGCCTGCAGGTGCTGGGCCGCCCCTTCGACGAGGAGACGGTGTTCGCCGTCGCCGGCGCCATCGAGCGGGCCGCCGGCTTCAACGCACGGCCGCAGCTCTGGGCAGGAGCCGCCGCATGACCTACCTGGTGCAGGGCTCGACCGGCCCCTGGGAGATCGTCGTCGGCCTGGAGGTGCACGCCCAGGTGGTGAGCCAGGCCAAGCTGTTCAGCGGCGCCTCCGCCGAATACGGCGGTGAGCCGAACGGCCACGTCAGCTTCGTGGACGCCGCCTTCCCCGGCATGCTCCCGGTGATCAACCGCGAATGCGTGGCCCAGGCCGTCCGCACCGGGCTGGGCCTGGAGGCGCAGATCAACCTGGTCAGCCGCTTCGACCGCAAGAACTACTTCTATGCCGACCTGCCGCAGGGCTACCAGATCAGCCAGTTCGCCCACCCCATCGTCGGCGCCGGCGTGGTCGAGATCGAGCTGGCCGACGCCACCACCCGCCGCATCGGCGTGACCCGGCTCCACCTGGAGCAGGACGCCGGCAAGTCCCTGCACGACCAGGATCCGGGCCGCAGCTTCATCGACCTCAACCGCTCCGGCGTGGCACTGATGGAGATCGTCAGCGAACCCGACATCCGCACCCCCGAGGAAGCCGGCGCCTACCTCCGCAAGCTCCGCACCATCCTGCGCTACCTCGGCACCTGCGACGGCAACATGGAGGAAGGCTCCATGCGCGCCGACGTGAACGTCAGCGTCCGCAAGCACGGCGAGCCCTTCCGCACCCGCTGCGAGATCAAGAACGTGAACTCCGTCCGCTTCGTCATGCAGGCGATCGAGGCCGAGGCCGCCCGCCAGGTCGCCGTCTGGGAAGCCGGCGGCACCGTGGACCAGGAGACCCGGCTGTTCGACCCGGCGCGTGGCGAAACCCGGTCCCTGCGCTCCAAGGAAGACGCCCACGATTACCGCTACTTCCCGGACCCGGACCTTCTGCCGCTGGTGCTGGACGAGGCCTGGGTGGCGGCGCTGAAAGCCGAACTGCCGGAGTTGCCCGACGCGAAGCGCACCCGCTTCGTGGCCGAACACGGGCTCTCGCCGTATGACGCCGGGGTGCTGGTGGCGGACCAGGAGACGGCGGCGTTCTTCGAGACGGTGGCCCACGGCCGCGACGCCAAGCAGGCGGCGAACTGGATGATGGGCGACGTCTTCGCCGCCCTGAACCGCACCAGCCGCACCATCGCCGACAGCCCGGTCTCCGCGGCATCCCTGGGCGGGCTGATCGACCTGATCGCCGACAAGACCATCAACGGCCGCATCGCCAAGGAGGTGTTCGAGGCCATGGTCGAAACCGGCCAGGACCCGGCATCCATCGTGGAGGCCCGCGGCCTGCGCCAGGTGACGGATACCGCCGCCATCGACGCGGCGGTGGACGCCGTGCTGGCGGCCAATCCCGGCAAGGTGGCGGAATACAGGTCCGGCAAGGACAAGCTGTTCGGCTTCTTCGTGGGCCAGGTGATGAAGGCGATGGCCGGCAAGGGCAACCCGGCGCTCGTCAACGACGCCATCAAGGCCAGGCTGGGCTGAGCCCTTCGCTCCCCTCCCGCAGAGGAGGGGAGCGAAGAACCGTTACGGCGCCTGGTTCTTCAGCGTGCGCTGCAGGTCCCGGTCGATCGGCGCCAGGCTCGCCCCCGACAACTCCCGCACCACATCGCGCCACTCGACCACGTCGGGCACCTTCGAGGGATTGTTGCGCAGCAGCTCCCGCTTCACGAACGGGAAGCGCGCCTGCAGCAGCTGGCGCCACAGGTCGCTGGTGGGGTTGAGCGGCCAGCGGTTGGTCACGGCCTCGCGCAGGCGAAGGATGTGCTTCTGCCGGGCCTGGTTCATGGGGTCGGCCATGTTCGGCCCCTCCTCGTCCTCGCCCCGGGTCTCCAACCAGGTGAGGTCGATGTCGTTGATCAGCGACTGGTAGGGCCAGATCGCCCGGCAGGTGAACCCGGCTTTCAGCATCGCCTGCGTCAGCCCGATCTCATACAGCCGGATCAGCCACATCTTGGACCAGGTCGGGCGCACCTGGTTCCAGTACTTGGCCCAGGCCGGGCTGGCGACGACCTTGGGGCTGAACGCCATGAGATAGGATTGCAGATGATAGCGGGACTGCCAGCTATCGGTGCACCCCCAGACATCCGCGGCCTCGAAGTCGATGGCGGCGAACAGCTCGCCCAGCGAGCGCAGCGGGCCATAGACGCTGTCATTCGCCATCGCGACCAGGGTGGTATTGGGGCGCGGCAGGTTCAGCTGCTCGAATCCCTCGCGCCAGGCTCCGAAATCATACCCCACGTTGCGCCGGATCAGCACGCCGGCACACACCAGCTTCAGGGCCTCCAGCGCATCGGGGCGCAGCTTGCCCGAGTTGGTGACGAACATGATCGACAGGCCAGCCGCCGCCAGGCTGCGAACCTGGTGCATGACGTGGTCCCGCACCTCGCCGCCGCCGTCCCAATGCACGAACACACAGACCTTCGGGCCCAGCGGGATCTCCCCCTCCGGCCAGCGCAGCACCGCCTGTTGCGGGCTGCGGCGACGCACGATCTCGTGGCCGAGCATGGGAAGCGCCACCCAGCGCACCAGGCTGTACAGGCGGTGCACCAGGTGGCCGAGGGCGGATCTCGCCACGGGTTCAGCCCTTGCCGATCCGCACGAGCATGTCGGCGGGAAGCTGCAGGTTCGGGTAGGTGGCCTCGACATCGGCCGTCAAGGCCGCCGCCTCGTCCTGCGCGTCGAGCAGGTCGAGCGCCTGCAACTCGCCACGCAGCGCCGCCCACCACAGGCCGGAGCCCTCGGGCGTCGCCTTGCGCACCCGGGCGAACCGGCCCCGCGCCATGGCGGGCTCGCCCACCGGCCGCTGACCCACGCCGATCTCCGCATCCAGCACGGCGAGGCAGAACACGACGTCGCGCTCCTCGTCCGACAGGGCGCGGGTGATGCCGGGCTGGGCAAAGGCCGCGGTGCCGAGGCCGGAGCGCTTCACCACGGCGCGCGCCGCGTCGTAGCGCCCGACGTTCACCAGGCTCTGCAGCGTCCAGCGGGCGGTGTCGATGGTCGGGTGGTCGCGGGTGACCGTCTCGGCCAGTGCTGCGGCACCGTCCTTGTCGCCCATCAGCCCCAGCGCCTGCGCCTCACCGCGCAAGGCGGCCCACCAAAGGCCGCTGCCAGGCTCGGCAACTGCGCGGACCCGGCGGAAACGGGCGCGCGCCGCAGCCGGATTGCCGAGCGGCTTGCCGTCCGCCCCGATCTGCACGTCGACGATGGCAAGGCAGAACAGCGCGTCGCGCTCCGCTTCCGAAATCTCGGCACCGGATTGCACGAACGGGGCATCGGCCAGGCCGAGCTCCCGAACCAGGGTGCGCCCGGCCTCGTAGTGGCCGGCGTTGACCAGGTTGGTCATGGCGCGGAGGGCAATCGAAAGGCGCCGGCTCTCGCCGCCATTGGGGGCGGGAGGCAGCGCGCGGATGCGGGCCACCAGCGTCGGGTCCGCGGCATCGGCGGCGCAGAGCACGGCCTCCGCGAGAGAGGTCCAGCCGATATCCTCGGTCTGCCCGTCCTCCATCGCCAGCTCACCCAGGGCGCGGCGCATGGCCCCGGCCGCTTCGGCCGAAAGCGCGAAATACGGCTCCAGCGCAGCTCGGGGCGTGCCGCCGGCCAGGCGCCGGATCGCGCGGGCGTAAAGCATCCCGCCGAGGTTCAGCGGCACCAGCGTCGCCATCTCCTCCAGGCTGCAGGTGGCGACGGCCTCTGGCAGCGCCTTCAGCGCATCGATCTGCAAGCCGAAGCGCGCACGGACCCCGGGCACCAGCAAGGCCCAGGCACGGTCCGCCGCAGCCATGTCGCCATCATTGACGCTCTCGTAGAAGGCGCGGCCGGCGAAGGCAAGGAACAGGTCGGTCGTCGTGTCCACCGAGGCAGCACGCTGTTCCAGGTGGTCGCGCAATGAGCGTCGCAGCGCCGCCTGGTCCTCCTCAAGGTCCAGCGGCGCATCGCTCGCGAAGGCGACCAGGGAATGGCTGTCGATCTCGACCGTCACATGCGCGAACCCGGCCTGTCGCAGCAGCGCCTCCAGGCTCACCTTGTTCTGGATCACGAGATGCAGGCTGGGTGACAGCAGCGGGATGATGATGCCGGGCGGCGTCCCGGGATCGATGTCGTCGCCATTGGGCGTGGTCAGAACCAGCACGCCGCCGGGCTTCAGCATGGCTTTCAAGGTGCGGACGAAAGCGCTGGGCGAGGTGACGTGCTCGATCACCTCGGAGCCCATCACCACGTCCATCGTGCCACGCGCCTCATCATCGTCGCGCAGGTAGCGCAGCTCGATCGGAAGGCCGAAGGCATCGCGGCCCAGGGCGGCCAGCGGCGCAGGATCGATGCCGAGCCCGGTCCAGCCCCGGGTGTTCACCGCGAAGTCGAGGCCGAAGCCGTAGCCGCAGCCGACCTCCATGTAAGACGTGCCCGCCGGGCGCCGCAGCTGGGCGAGCGGTCGGGTGATCAGCGACACGCCCGCGCCCTGCTGCACATAGAACGGCACCCGGCCGCGGTTGTTCAGCGCCGGCTCGGCATAGTCCGGCGGCACCTGGCTGTCATAGAAGTTCGCGGTACAGCCCGGGCAGCGGAGCACGCGCAGCCGCTTGGCCGGGTTGTCGGGCAGCTGCACATCAATCGTCAGCACCAGCGTCTTGGCAGCGATGTCCCCGCAATTCGGGCACACCATGCTGCGCAACGGCTCCGGCGTTGCGCTGCCCGGCGGATTGAACGCGATGGTCGGCGGCGCGACCACACTGGGTAAAAGTCGGGCAGAGTGTGTGTCGAGGGTCATGCCGCCTGTTTCCGTCAGCCACGCCCGGGTTGCAAGTGCCGGGCCTACTCGACCTTCAATGCAGCGGCCGGCCGTCCGATGCCGCGGTAGTCCAGACCGGCTTCTTCCATTGCGCGCGGATCGAAGACGTTTCGCAGATCCATCACGAGGTTGCCTTGCATCAGCTGCTTCAGCCGGGCGGGTGCCAGGGCACGGAAGTCGTTCCATTCGGTCACGATGACCAGCACGTCCGCGCCCTTGGCGGCATCATAGGCATCCGCGCAGAACACGACGCCGGAGGGCAGCATGGCACGGGCATGCCCCATGCCGACCGGGTCGAAGGTGCGGACCACGGCGCCGCCTTCGACCAGGCGATGGATGATCGGCAGGCTGGGGGCATCGCGCATGTCGTCGGTCTCGGGCTTGAAGGTCAGGCCGAGCACGGCGACCGTCTTGCCGTGCACGCTGCCGCCGCAGGCCTGAACGATGCGGACCGCCATCCCGGACTTTCGTGCGTCGTTGACCTGGACCGTCGCCTCCACCAGGCGCGAGGGTGCGCCGGCGTCCTGGGCGATGCGCATCAGCGCCAAGGTGTCCTTCGGGAAGCAGCTGCCGCCGTAGCCCGGCCCGGCATGCAGGAACTTGCGCCCGATCCGCCCGTCGAGCCCGATGCCGCGCGCCACGTCATGCACATCGGCGCCGACCTTCTCGCATAGGTCCGCCATCTCGTTGATGAAGGTGATCTTCATCGCGAGGAAGGAGTTGGCCGCGTATTTGGTGAGCTCGGCCGTCTCCAGGTTGGTGAACAGGATCGGGGCTTCGATCAGGTACAACGGCCGGTACAGCCGCCGCATCACTTCGCGCGCGCGCTCGCTGTTGGTGCCGATCACCACGCGATCCGGGCGCATGAAGTCGCCGATGGCGCTGCCCTCACGCAGGAACTCCGGGTTGCTGGCGACATCGAAATCGAGATCCGGCCGGGCGGCGCGCATGATCTTGGCGATATGGCGCCCGGTGCCGACCGGAACCGTCGATTTCGTCACGACCACGGCATAGCTGGTCAGGGCCTTCGCCACCTGCTCCGCCGCGGCGTTGACATAGGAGACGTCGGCATGGCCGTCGCCGCGCCGGGTGGGAGTGCCCACGGCAATGAACACGGCCTCGACACCCGCGACCGCTGCGGCGAGATCATCGCCGAAGCTGAGCCGGCCGGCCGCGACGTTTTCCGTGACCAGGCGATCAAGGCCGGGCTCGTAGATCGGGATCCGGCCCTCACGCAGGGCGCCGAGCTTCTCGGGGTCGGTCTCCACCACCGCCACCTCGACGCCCAGATCTGCAAAGCAGGCCCCCGACACGAGCCCGACATAACCGCCGCCGATCATCGCTATCCGCAAAACGTAGGTCCTTCGTTCATTGCGCGGCAATCCACCATATACCGCCTGCAAGAGCCAGGGGATCAAGGGCTGATAGTGCTGGGATCATCGTCGCGAGGCGCGGTTCGTGCCGCTGCCTCATCAAGGCTTTGCTGCATACGGCGGAGTATCCCCTGGGCAGCGGTGTCCCGCCGCTGCCGCAGCAGCGTCTCGATGACCTCAAGGCCGGTGCGCGTCGCGGCCAGTTCGGCACGCCTGCAGGCCACTTCGGCTTCCAGCCGCTCCTGCGTGGCGCGGGCCAGGCTGGCTCGTTGCCGCGCACCGGGCAACCAGGTGGCGAACGCCTCAACCAGGTCGTCGCCTCCGCTCGGGTCGGAGGCGCGCTGCGCTTCGGCTTCGATGCTTTGTTCGGCGTCACGGGCTTCGGCGTTCGCCGCGGCTTCAGTGGCCAGGGCGCGTGCAAGCGTTTGCCGCACCTCATCCACGGCGCGCTTGCGGAGCCAGAGCACGGTTTCAAGTGGTTCACGGGGCATCGTTGGACTCGATGATCATGGAAAGGGCGGTAAAGACGGACTCGATCGTATAGTCGGCAAAGGCCTCGCTCCGGTGCTGTTGCAGCAGCGCCTCGATCTGCGGGGCCCGGCGCAGCGCATCGTCAGCCGCCGGGTCAGCGCCGTGCTGATAGGCACCCAGCCGGACGAGGTCGGCCAACTCGGCATGAAGCGCGAGAATGGCCCGGGCCTTGCGGATGATGGCGTTCTGCACCGGGTCAAGGCAGCCGGAAGCGGTCCGGGACAGGGATCGCAGGATGTCGATCGCGGGATAGCGGCCGGATTCCGCGATCCTGCGATCCAGCACGGCATGCCCATCCAGAATGCCCCGAACCGCGTCGGCGATCGGCTCGTTGTGGTCATCACCTTCCACAAGGACCGTGAACAGGCCTGTGATGCACCCGACCCCCAGACCCGGTCCGGCGCGCTCCAGAAGGCACGGAAGTTCTGCAAACATGCTGGGAGGATAGCCGCGCGTCGCCGGCGGCTCTCCCGCTGCCAGGCCGATCTCGCGCAAGGCGAGACAGAACCGCGTCACACTGTCCATGAGAAGCAGCACGGACTTTCCCTGGTCGCGGAAATGTTCGGCAATCGTCATCGCGGCATAGGCGGCCTCCCGGCGGATGAGCGGAGGCTGGTCGGATGTGGCGACCACGACCACGGAGCGGGCAAGGGCTGGCCCAAGATCATCGTCGATGAACTCGCGCACCTCACGCCCACGCTCGCCGACCAGGGCCAGGACAACCACATCGCACTGCGCCTGCTGCGCCAGCATCGCGAGCAAGGTGGACTTCCCGACACCCGAACCCGCGAAAAGTCCCAGCCGCTGGCCGGCCCGGCACGTGGTGAACAGGTCAAGCGCCCGCACGCCCAAACCGATGCGGGGACCGAGACGGGACCGCAGGGCGGCTGAAGGCGGCGGCGCCCGCACCGGCCGCGGCCTTGCCTGCGGCAGGGCACCGCGACCATCCAGCGGCGCTCCAAGCGCATCAACAACGCGCCCCAGCCAGCCGTCAGAGACAGGCAGCCCCGCCTGCCCGGATCCGAGCGCAAGCGTGGCCCGCGTGCCTGGCCCGATGCCGCCTAGCGAGCCAAGCGGCATCGCCCGGGCCCGGCCGCCATGAAACCCGACAATCTCGGCAATGGTGGGCAAGGCATCACGCCCGTGCATTTGCAGTCGGTCACCAATGGCAAGGAGGCGATCAAGGCCAGAGACTTCGATGGCGAGACCGGTGGCGCCGCTGACCTGGCCGGTCGCGGAAGAGGTGGGCACACGTCTGAGTTGTATATCGGCCTGCTGGAGGCGATCCATAACGGGATTGTGCTGCATGCGACCGGATCTTCCCCCTACCTGCTGATGCCAACTCTACCGGCATAGCCCTTGACAGAAGGTTAATCTACTTCTTGAGACAAATTAAGGTGAGATGAGGCTGGACAGATACACCCATAGGTTGCATAAGGGTGATCAGAAAATCTGGATTGGAGCAAACAATGCGCGTCTTGATTGCCGAAGATGGTGTGCTCGCCAATCGTGCCCTGGTCCATCTCCTGCGCTCCAGCGGGGTCATCGTGGATCAGATCGAAACCGGGCAGGAGGCGCTGGAGCTCTCGCGGCACTACGACTACGACATCGTGCTGCTGGACCTGGTTCTTCCGGACATGGAGGCCTACGACGTGGTTCGCCGGATGCGGGCAGCCAGGATCGACACCCCAGTGGTGATCCAGGCATCCATGGTCATGCCGCAGGCACGTGTCCGGGCGTTCAGCATTGGCGCCGATGACTTCATCACCAAGCCCTATGACCACTCGGAGCTGTTTGCGCGCATGCAGGCGATCGTCCGGCGCACCAAGGGATACAGCCAGCCCATGTTGCGCTGCGGTCCGCTGCAGCTGAGTGTCGACAGCCGGGAGGTCGAGGTGTCCGGCCGTCCTGTGCATCTCACCGGCAAGGAGTATGCGATCCTCGAACTGCTCGTGCTGCGGAAGGGCATGGTCCTGACCAAGGAGGTATTCCTCAACCATCTTTACGGCGGCATGGATGAACCGGAGATGAAGATCATCGACGTCTTCATCTGCAAGCTGCGCAAGAAGCTGGCCGAGGCCGGTGCACCGAACCTGATCGGCACGGTTTGGGGACGCGGCTATATGGTCCGTGACGCCATGGCGCACCCGATGCTGACTCCCGTGGCAGTTGCTGGAACGATGACGGTGCCGTCAGCTCTTGCAGAGCAGATTTCGGCCTGATCACCGATCAGAACAATCCGTGCAGGAACCAATCCAGGTTGCCGGTGCGGAGGTCAATTCCATCGCCCTGACGGAACAGCCAAAATCGCTGGCCGCCCTCGACTTCCACCTGGAAGTAGTCCCGAACTGCCTCGTTTTCACGGTTGTTGAACCACCAGACTTCGTGAACCCGCTCCGGGCCTTCGCTCCTGCTCACGTTATGCTTCCGCCGCCATGTAAATACCCGAGGCGCGCCGTTTGGAAGTGCTGCAATGGCAGTGACAGGGCGGGGGGGCGTCAGAAGCCGTGGTGGTACTTTGAGGCGGGTGGGCCAGGCGAGTGGGCCCAGAGGGTCATTGATGGCGTGATCGGACATTGGACCGCTGCCTTGGCTTCTGCGTGCTCTCCAGGGCAGCACGACGGGTGCCTCGTCCTGTGGAGCCGGGTTCAATGCCAAGGCGCCGATTTCCGGGTTTTGAACGAGCCTGAGATCCGGCTTGTCCACGTGCCGTTTCGCTTCTGCCATGGGCGAATCGGCTGATGCCACAAGGCAAAGGGATGAGTCAGACGGCACCACGGCCGCCGAGTGTTCAGCCGCGCTGCGTTCAACAGCGGTTGCGGTGTGGCGCATCGGGCTGAGAACCGCCGGCCTGGTTTTCGGGCCAAGAGGAGCGGCCTGACCCACAACGCTTTCGGGGACCGGATTCTGCACGGGTTCGGCGCGATACAGGTGTTCGCTGCCGAGGCGGCCGCTGAGCCGGTCCACCAGCCGGGCCATATGCTGTGACCCGGCATTGCTCGTCTGCTGCTCCCACTGCAAAGGTTCAGCCAAAGCCACAATCAGGCGCATGGCCTCAACCCCCATGCCAGGCTCCACGGTATCCAGCCGTTCCTCGAACAGGCGGCCCAGGTGATTGGCATCCCGGGAAGGCTGGGCGGTGCCGATGCGCAGGGCGACCACCTGATTGTCGATCCGCTCAAAGATCAGGTCCAGCCGCCGGGCTCCGAGTCCGGCGTGCTCCAGGTCTTCGCACAGCGGCCCCACCAGGCGGGTGATCGCGATCGACAAGGCTTCCGGCGTCAGCAATGGCTCAAGGAAGGTCTCGCGGCGGTGCAGCACCTGTTCGGGCGCCAGAGGAACCAGCGATTCGTGCAACAGGCCGTGCGCCTGGTCCAACCGCAGCCCAACGAGGGGGCCAAACCGCCGGGTCAGAGAGGCACGCGGAACACGGGTCAGATGACCAATTCGTTCGAAGCCCAGGCGGCGCAGGGTCGCATTCAATACGGTGGTCAGACGAAGCGATGCGACGGGCAGGGCGGCAATGGCGGCCGGATGTTCGCCCGGTGCGGCCACCATCATCGATTCGGCGCCGTGCCGGGCCAAGGCATGGGCAGCTCCCGGAGTGTCTGCCACGGCAGCGCGTGCTTGCACTCCGTCGCGGCTCAGGCGAGCCAGCAGATGCGTCAGCAGTGCCGATTCGCCGCCGAACAGATGAGCGGAGCCGCTGATGTCGAGCCACAGGCCATCGGGACAGAAGGCGGTGAGCGGCGTGTATCGGTGGCACCACAGGGCAAGGCGGCGCAATGCCGCGGTATCGGCATCCGGTTCGGCTTCCAGAACATGAAGCTGCGGCAGCATGGCCATCGCATGGGCCATTGCCATGCCGGGCCGAAGGCCGGCGCGGGCTGCAACCGGGTCCACCGCAGCGACGACCCGGCGGCGGCCGTCGTGCACGGCGGTGACCAATGGCACTCCAGCCGGCAGCAGGTCCCGGTCGTCAGGCGGTCGCTTCGGCCGGTTGCGACGCTGCCGATCCGTGGGCCAATGAGGAAACCAGACCGAGATGACCCGCCGCATCGCACGCCTCCACTATCCAGGACCCGGTGCGTCCGCCGCGGCAGCGGAGCAGATCAAGCCGCCAGCACAGGCGGCCCAGCCCCGGGGTGTCCGGGGCATGCGGAATGGGCGGCGCCGAGGGCTGCGGGCCGATGCGCCACCGGGTGACGGCGGCAATCGCGCCATCGGCATCGGCCCGGCGGCGCAGCAGCAGCGCAATGGCGCCCCCGGCCTGTGCCGCCAGGTGCAGTCGCCGGGAGGCCGTGAGCGATATGTGCGCCGAGACCTCCGCCACCACACCGGCCAGACCCGGATGACGCAAACCTTCCTCCATCGCCATCAGGGCATTCTGATGCCCGGCTTCAGCATAGATCACGCGATCCGGGTGCAGCCCGGCGGCCGCCAGGGCCGGGGCGAACAGGTCCCGCTGCTGCAGCACCCACAGCACCGGGCCAGGGCGCCGGGCCAGGATGCCGGCAGCGAACAGGGCCGGGGCGGCAGCGAACTCCAGGTCGATCCCGGTGCCGCTTACCTCGTGCAGCGCAGCCACCGGCAGTCCGCCGCCCGGCAGCGCCGCATCAAGGTCGGCGATGCCAAAGGGCACCACGTCCGGCGGTGCGGGCGTGCTGCGCTCGATCCGGGCGATGCGGCGGCGTAGATCGGTGAGGGTTTCGGGGTTGGGCATGTTCCTAATTTGTTCTGGTCGCGGCTCGCCGTCAACGAGAATGCGACAAGGGTTTTGCTCGGGGTGGAAGGCCGGAGCCTAGTCCGCTGTGGTTGCAGCAATGATATATTCGCGACCGCCAGATGGAGCGGGCAGGGCGCATTAGCGCCCGGCGTGGCGCGAAGCCTGGAAACAAGCACCGGCTTCTTGAACTTCCCGCGATGCCGTGCGTTCCTTTGGCGTTGGCAGGCTTCAGTGTTGCGCCACGAATTGGGTATCAAGGGGAATCAGGCTGTGAACAACATCATCTACATCGTGGGCTTGGTCGTGGTCGTGGTCGCCGTGCTGTCGTTCTTCGGCCTTCGCTGACACCGTCACGGGCGGAGCCGCGGTTCCGCCCGGCGCTAAGCCTTGCCGCTGGCGAAGGCGTTGAAGGTGATCAGCGTATAGGTGTCCGCGACTCCAGGAATGGTCTGGACGCGCTCCGTCACAAACAGGCCCGTGTCCTGATCCGGGTCCAGGTAGAACTTCCCCAGCAGATCATACTGGCCGCTCGTGGAATAGATCTCGGACAGCTCCTCGATCTCATCGACGGCACGCTGTGCTACACGATAGGCATGGCCCATCTGGCATTTGATCTGAACGAAGATGGCTCGCATTATGAACTAAACTCTTGCACGGTGTCTGCCCGGTTGTTTTGTAAGTCAATGACTGAAGCCGAAGCGGGAAGCTCTTGGTCAGATAATTGCAAGTCCAGTCCAACGTTGCTCGGTGCGGCATGCCAGCACAACGGCGCGACGGGGCGTCCAGGACGTTCACGCAGGTCAAAGTGCGCTTCAGCTTCCGTCCAGGCCGGAAGGACGCCACCTGTGAGTTCAGCAACGACATGACTCACGCGCCAATCACGACCGCTCTGTCTAACGCCGACCGGGTCAACGATGCGGCGTTGGTGACCGAGCCGCGAGTAGGGTTGGACTACCAGAATCGGACCGGACCAGCGTTATACCTCTGCTCGCCAACGAGATGGATCAAGACCTGGCGCTTCAAGGCCCGCACGCGCGACGGAACATTCCGAACTATATAATAACGTTGCAGGGTTCTGATGCTTCGTTCCGCAGCAGGCACGATTTTGCCGCCGCGGCGAAATCCCACAAAGTATAGATCACTCGACTCGTGGTTATACATGAAACCGTAAGGTTTCATGCTTTGTCCCAACGGAATACGCCTCATAACCTCTGATGCCGTCAGGTTGTGGTAGTACTCCCAGCCCATGCCGATCGTGAGCGGGGAATCAGACACCGTCGTCCGCGTGGTCCCGTGCTCTGCGCGCCCGGTGCCGCCGCAACTCATGATGATGAGCCCCCCTGGCCGGCAGAGACGAATCATATTCTCGAACGTCTCAACCCAATGCGGGTTATGCTCCATGACCTCACAACAGATCACCGTATCGAACGACCCGTCAGGTGCGTCATAATCCTGACCCTGCGTTACCACGTCCACACCAGGGCCGGCCGCTACGTCAAGACCAATGTACTCGCAATTGTCAAACATGGACCGAACGCTGCCGTTGATGTCCAGGCTGCCAATTTCCAGAACACGCTTATCTTGGAAGTAGCTGAAAAACGCTGCCCGAATACTGGTGACGAACCGTTTCTGTGCATCGTGCGCCATATCAGCACCTTCGATAAGGGAATGTTGGTTTGGTGTAGGCTGAATGGCTCGATTCAGCTAGGGGCCGAGACTGAGCATGGTCCAGGGATAGGCGTTCGAAGCCGCCGCCGGTACTCTGGTGGTCCAGACGGCAGGCAGATCTGGGCATCTTCCTGCTCGGCAGCCACATCCGCATCACCCAGACACTATCGTGTCTGGCACCCAGACCTCCGCCTCAAATCCTTCACCGCAAACACCCCGTCGGTCGGCAACGCCCGACACACCGTGCAACGCCGCAGCAGCAGCACCGCGCTGACCGCATCGTCCGGCAAGTCGGTGTTCAACTCCACGCTGTTCTACCATTCGCACATGCTCGATCCAACGCAGAGGATCGTTGGGTGGTGCGGGAACACGTGGTGAATATCAGAATGTAACAAGGCAATACTTCCGGTTCGCTGATCGCGCTTTGAAAGATCGTCTAGCATCAACAGCCCGATTGAACCTGAACAGAGATGGCGCGCATCCTGCCACGGCCCGGCCCCGCTGGACAGCCGGGCGCCAAGGCGTAGGCTCCCCCAGATCGACGAAGGGGAACGGCCATGGCGGACAACGCGCTCAACACCACCACGAGCCGGCCCGGCGGCCGCGTGCTGGCGGATGCGCTGATCGCACAGGGAATCGACACCGTGTTCGCCGTGCCGGGCGAAAGCTACCTGGACGTGCTGGACGGGCTGTACGCCGTGCAGGACCAGATCCGCCTGGTGACCTGCCGGTTCGAGGCCGGGGCGGTGAACATGGCCGAGGCCTACGGCAAGCTGAAGGGCCGCCCCGCCGCCGCCATGGTCACCCGTGGACCCGGCGCCTGCCACGGCGCCATCGGCGTGCACGTGGCCATGCAGGACAGCACGCCCATGCTGCTGTTCGTGGGGCAGATCCCGTTCGAGGAGACCGACCGCGACAGCTTCCAGGAGGTGGACTACCGCCGCATGTTCGGCCCGCTGGCCAAATGGGTGACGCAGATCGACGATGCGCGCCGCATCCCGGAGCTGGTGGCCCATGCGGTGGACGTCGCGACCACGGGGCGGCCGGGCCCGGTGGTGATCGCGCTCAGCGAGGAGATGCAGAAGCACCTGGTGAACGTGCCGGACCTGCCGCGCACAACGGTCTATCCGCCGCAGCCGGACCCGGCCGGCCTGGCCGCAATGGAGGCGCTGCTCGCCAAAAGCCAGCAGCCGCTGGCGATCCTGGGCGGCACCTGCTGGACCGAGGCGGGGCGCGCGGCGATCCGCGACTACCTGCTGGCGCGCAACATCCCCGTGGCGGTCGGCTTCCGGCGGCAGGCGCTCTACGACGGACGGCTCGACAACTTCGTCGGCGACCTCGGCGTCGGCTCCGACCCGGCGCTCGTGGCCCGCGCCAGGGAGGCGGACCTGGTGCTCGCCATCGGCACCCGCCTGGGCGAGGCAACCAGCCAGGGCTACACCCTGTTCGATGCCGCCGGCACCGGCACCACCCGAATCGTGCAGATCCACCCGGATGCCAGCGAGATCGGCCGGGTGTTCCGCCCGGCGCTGGGGATCTGCGCGGACCTCAACGCCTTCGCCCACGCGGCGGCGGCGCTGCCGGCGGCGCCCGGCGGCTGGGCCGGCTGGACCGCGGCGCTGCGGGCCCTGCGCGTGAAGGGCCAGGCGGCGCCGGACTACCCCGGCGCGCTGAACCTGGCCGAGGCCATGCACACCCTGCAGGCCCTGGCGGCGCCCGATGCGGTGTTCACCTCGGATGCCGGCAACTTCGCCACCTGGCCGGCGCGCTTCATGGCGTTCACGGACCAGCAGCGGCTGATCGGCCCCACCAACGGCGCCATGGGCTATGGCGTCCCGGCCGGGATCGGCGCCGCCATCGCCTATCCCGGCCGCCAGGTGGTGGTGTTCGTGGGCGATGGCGGCATGCTGATGACGGGTCAGGAGATCGCGACCTGCTTCCAGGAGGGGGTGGCCCCGATCATCCTGGTGTTCAACAACGCCATGTATGGGACGATCCGGATGTACCAGGAGCGGACCTATCCCGGCCGGGTCTCGGGCACGGCGCTGACCAACCCGGACTTTGCGAAGTTCATGGAGTCGTTCGGCGGCCATGGCGAGACCGTGTGCACCACCGCCGGGTTCGGGCCGGCGTTCCAGCGCGCCGTCGCCAGCGGCAGGCCCGCCTTGATCGAGCTGCGGACGGACCCGGAGCAGATCACCTCCCGCACCACCATCCAGCAGCTGCGGGGCGGCACCGGCGTGGTGAAGACCGCCCGGACCTAGCCGCCGGAGCTAGCGCCGGGGCGGCAGTCTCGTTAGCGTGATGACAGGGGCCCGCAGAGGCGCCGCCATACCGGGAGAGACACGCCATGATCGCACGCCGCGAGCTGCTTGCCGCCACCGCCGTGACCGCACTGCCCCGCATGGGGCGCGCCCAGCCCCCCACGTTGCGGATCGGCGTGCTGAACGACCAGTCCGGCCCCTACCGGGATGATGGCGGGCCCACCAGCGTGGTCTGCGTGCGCCAGGCGGTGCAGGAATATGCGGCGGCAAAGGGCATGGCGGTGGAGGTGCTGTTCGCCGACCACCAGAACAAGCCCGATGTGGGCGCCGGCATCGCGCGCCAATGGCTGGACAGCGGGGTGGACGTCATCGTGGACGTGCCGACCTCCTCCGTGGCGCTGGCGGTGAACTCCGTCTGCCGTGAGAAGAACAAGGTGATGCTGAACAATGGCGCGGCCTCCACCGATCTCACCGGGGCGCAGTGCTCGCCCAACACCATCCACTGGACCTACGACACCTACATGCTCGCCAAGTCCACCGGCGGCGCCATGGTGAAGGCCGGGGGTGACAGCTGGTACTTCATCACCGCCAACTACGTGTTCGGCCAGCAGCTGCAGCGCGACACCGCCCGGTTCGTGACCCAGGGCGGCGGCAAGGTCACAGGCGCCAGCGAGTATCCGTTCCCGGACACCACGGACTTCTCGGCCATGCTGGTGCAGGCGCAGGCCTCGGGCGCCAAGGTGCTGGGCTTCTGCAACTCCGGCAACGACACCATCAACTGCATCAAGCAGGCGCAGGAGTTCGGCCTCACCAGGACGATGAAGATCGCGGCGATGCTGTTCTACAGCAGCAACGTGCATGCGCTGGGGCTCGAGACCGCACAGGGGCTGCTGCTGACCGAGAGCTACTACTGGGACCTGAACGACCGCACCCGGGCCTTCATGGCCCGCATCAAGGACAAGACGCCGAACCAGTGGCCGAACATGGTGCAGGCCGGCTGCTATGCCAGCGTGCTGCACTACCTGAAGGCGGTGGACGCCATGGGCATCGCGGCAGCGAAGGCCGATGGCCGCGCCGCGGTGGCCCGCATGAAGGCGATGCCGACCGACGATGACTGCTTCGGCCATGGCATCATCCGCGCCGATGGGCGCAAGATCCACCCGAGCTACCTGTTCCAGGCCAAGGCGCCCAGCGAGAGCAAGGGCGGCTGGGACGTGCTGAAGCTGGTCGCCACCACCCCGGCGGACGAGGCGTTCCGCCCGATGGCCGAAGGCGGATGCGCGCTGGTCAAGAGCTGACCCGGCGCGGGGACGGGGGCCTGCCTGCTCTGGCAGGCAGGGGCCTGCCTGCCCTACCGCAGCACGGCCCCCGTCGCCTTCGCCACCGCGGCCACCACCTTGGCGCTCGCGGCCTCGATCTCCGCATCCGTCAGGCTCCGCTCGCGCGGCTGGAACACCACCTCGATCCCCACCGACTTCCGCTCCGGCGCCAGCGTGCCGCCCTGGAACACATCGAACAGCCGCGCCTCGGCAATCAGCGTCCGCTCGGCTCCCCGCGCGGCACGCAGCAGCGTGTCGGCCGCGGCGGCGGCATCCACCAGAAACGCGAAATCCCGCCGCACCGGCTGGAAGGCCGGGAAGTCCGGCGTGCTCCGCTTGCGCCGCTTGGGCTCCGGCACCCGGTCGAGGAACACCTCGAAGGCCGCGGCGGCACCCACCAGGTCAAGCGTCGCGCTCACCGCCGGATGCAGTGCGCCGAACGTCGCCAGCACCAGCTTCGGTCCCTGCCGCACCACGCCGGACTGGCCGGGATGATACCAGCCGGGAGCATCCGTGCTGACACTGAGGCTGTCCATCGGCAGGCCCAGCGCCGCGAGAACCTCAAGCACCATGGCCTTCGCGTCCATGGCACCATACGGCCGGGCCGGCGCACCGGGGTGCCTGGGGCTGGACCCGGCAAGCAGGCCCGCCGCAACCACCTCCTGTCCGCTCCCGGAAAACCCCGGCCCGGCCTCGAACAGCAGGTTGTCCGGCAATCCGCGCGCCTGGTTGCGCGCCGCCGCCTGCGCCAGCGTGGCAACCGGCGTCGCCCGCATCTGGTCCAGGTCCGCCGCAATCGGGTTGAGCAGCCGCAGACCCGGCACCTCACCCCCGAACAACGCGGCGCTCCCGTGGTCCATGAAGCTGAAGCTGACGCATTCCAGCAGCCCGGCAGCAGCCAGGGTCCGCCGGGCCAGCGCAGCGCGAACCTGCCGCGGGGTCAGCGTCGCGGCCGGAACGGCAGCACTGGTGGGCAGCGACACCGGCGGAATGGTGTCGAGGCCACGCAGGCGCAGCACCTCCTCAACCAGGTCCGCCTCCGGCTCCGCCACCGCACAGCCGGCCAGCAGCGCAGCAACACGCTCCGCCGGCAGGCCGGGGCTGGGGTCCAGAACGATGGGCGCAGCGATGTCGTTGCGCCAGGACGGCACGGCGACGGTGAGGTGGGTGGCGGTGCGGCTGGTTTCGGTGAAGCCGAGCCGGGTCAGCGCCGCCACGGCCTCATCGGGCGGCACCTCGGCGCCGCCCAGCGTGGACAGGCGCGCGAACGCCATGGTGGCGGTGCGCTGCCACGCCGGTTCGGCGCCGGCCTGCACCACCACGCTGGCCTCGCCCCCGCACAGCTGCTGGATGAGCGCGGTGGCCGCCTCCAGCGCCGCGGGCAGCAGCGCCGGGTCGATGCCGCGCTCGAAACGCTGGCGGGCATCGCTGGTGATGGCGTGGCGCCGCCCGGTCAGCGCCACGGCAACGGCGTCGAACAGGGCGCACTCGACAAACACGCTGGTGGTCGCCTCGGTGCATCCGGTCGCCTCGCCCCCCATCACGCCGGCCAGGGACTGCACCCCCGCGGCATCGGCAATGACGCAATCGGCCGGGCCGGCGACGTAGCTCTTGCCGTTCAGCGCCTGGAACGTCTCGCCATCGCCCGGCCGCAGCGTGAGCACCGGCCCGGCAATCCTGTCCGCATCGAACACATGCAGCGGCCGCCCGAGGTCGAAGCAGAAGAAGTTGGTGACATCCACCAGCGCATTGATCGGCCGCAGCCCGATCGCCAGCAGCCGCGCCTGCAGCCACTCCGGGCTCGCCCCGTTCACCACGCCGCGTATGGTGCGCCCCAGCACCCAGGGACAGGCATCGGTCCCCCCGATCGCCCACCGCACCGGACTCTCGAACCCCCCGGGAACCGCCACCGGCGCCCAGGGCTTCAACACCCCGAGCCCGGACGCCGCCAGGTCCCGCGCAATCCCCCGGATACTCAGCGCATCCCCCCGGTTCGGGGTGACGGCGATCTCGATCACCGGGTCGTTCATCCCGGCATAGACAGGATACGGCGTGCCGGCCGGCGCATCCTGCGGCAGCTCCAGGATGCCGTCATGGCTCTCCCCCAGCCCCATCTCCCGCAGGCTGAGCAGCATCCCGGCGCTGGTGACGCCCCGGATCTCCCCCACCTTCAGCGTGATCCCGCTCCCCGGGATATACGCCCCGGGCGGCGCGAACACCGCCTTCATGCCGGCCCGCGCATTCGGCGCCCCACACACCACGCTCACCAGCCCATCGCCCGCATCCACCATGCAGGCCCGCAGCCGGTCGGCATTCGGGTGCTGCTCGGCACTCACCACATGCGCCACACGGAACCCGGCCAGCGCCGCGCCCGGATCGGTCACCCCCTCCAGCTCCAGCCCGATCCCGGTCAGCCGGTCGGTGATGGCCTCCAGCGTGGCATCGGTCTCCAGGTGCGTGCGCAGCCACTCCAGGGTGAACTTCATGCCGAGATCCCCTCATGCAGCGCGGTGGGGAGCATGGGGTCGAAGCCGTAATGCCGCAGCCAGCGCAGGTCGCTCTCGTAGAACGGCCGCAGGTCCGCCATGCCGTGCTTCAGCATCGTCACGCGCTCCACCCCCATGCCGAACGCGAAGCCCTGCCACTCCCTCGGGTCCAGCCCGCAATTGGCCAGCACGCGCGGATGCACCATCCCGCTGCCCAGGATCTCCAGCCAGTCGCCGCCCCCCCCGATCTCCCCGGTCCGCTTGTTCCAGCCGATATCCACCTCCATCGAGGGCTCGGTGAACGGGAAATACGAACTGCGGAACCGCACCGGCAGGCCGGCGATGCCGAAGAACGCCCGCAGGAAATCGATCAGGCAGCCCTTCAGGTGCGCCAGCGTGATGCCGCGGTCGATGCAAAGCCCCTCGCACTGGTGGAACATCGGCGAGTGCGTCGCGTCGTGATCCGCCCGATAGGTCCGACCCGGCGCGATCACCCGCAGCGGCGGCGCCTCGTTCAGCATCGAGATGATCTGCACGTCGCTGGTCTGCGTCCGCAGCAGCAGCGGCCGCCCGTCCCGCGTGCCCGGCAGGTAGAACGTGTCATGGTCCGCCCGCGCCGGATGATGCGGCGGGATGTTCAGCGCCCCGAAGTTGAACCAGTCGTTCTGCACGTCCAGCCCCTCGCCGACCCTGAAGCCCATGGCGCCGAAGATCGCGGCCATCTCCTCCATGGTGCGGGTGATGGGATGGATCAGCCCACGCGGCCGCGGCGGCGGCGGCAAACTCACATCGATGGTCTCGGCGGCCAGCCGGGCATCGAGGGCGGCGGCATCCAGCTGCACGCGCCGCGCCTCGATGGCGGTGGTGAGCGCGTCGCGCAGCTGGTTCAGCGCGGCACCCCGCGCCTTGCGCTCCTCGGGCTGCAACCCGCCAAGCTCCTTCAGCAGCGCCGTGAGGCGCCCGGACTTCCCCAGCGTGCCGACGCGGACGGCGTCCCACGCCCGCAGGTCCGTGGTGGCGGCAAGGGCGGCCATGGTGTCGGCATTGAGCTGGTCGAGCGCGTCGGTCATGCGGTGCGGCTTAGACGGAAATGGCCGGGCGGGGTAGGGCCGGGCGGGTAGATCAGTTCGGCCTGGCTATCAGTTCGGCGTGGCCTGGGTGGCGGGCCGCGCCGGGGCCGGGACGGTCCGCACGACGATGGTCCAGGCACGGGCGCCGCTCGGCACGACGAAGGGCGCGATGCCGTCGATCACGCCGTCCCGCCTGGCATCATCGGCATTCAGCAGCACCGTGCGCCGCACATAGGTCTGCGCCTCGCTGTCGGTCAGGCGGGTGCGCGCCTTCATGGTGGCGCGCACCACCCGCTCATAGGCGTCCAGCTCGTCTGCCGCCTCCCGCAGCCGTTCCGAGGACACCAGCCCGTTGCTGGACAGCCCGGCCGCATGGAACAGGAAGGCGCTGTTCGGCGCCGCATACCGCCGCTGCGCCGTGAGGAACACATAGGAGGCCGCCGAGGCGACCAGGCCGACGTTGTACACCTCGAACTGCACACCCCGGCTTGCATGGGTCTGCGCCATGTAGTCGACAATGCCCTGCGCCGCCTTGATGCTGCCGCCCGGGGAGTTGATGGCCAGGTGGATGGTGGTGGCGCCGTCGTCGACCAGCTTGCCGATATCGGCGATCAGCAGGTCGCGGCTCTGGTCGCGGATGGGCGCGTTGAACACCACATAGCCGACGCCGTTGAGCACGCTGACGCCACGGACCGGTGTCGCGGCCGGTGCCGCCCCCGGCGCGGCCTGGCACGCGCTCAGCGCCACCAGGGCGGCGAGGATGGCCGCGCGGCCGAGAACCCTGAACCCTGACCGCATGAACCCACCCTGCCTTCCTGCCCCGACCCTATCGCGCCTGTCGCATGATGGTCGAGAGGCCGCGGACGCCTGGGCCGCGATCGCGGACCCACACACAAAAAGTCCGCGATCGCGGACCCAAACGCAAACGGGCCGCCCCGAAGGACGGCCCGCAACAGCAATCTCGCATCAGCAACGCAGGCGGCGTTGCTTAGTTGGCGACGGGCTCGGGGTTTTCCGTAAGCTCGTTCAGGCTGGCAACCGTCGCGTTCTCCGCGGCGGCGTGCATCACGGCCTTCACCTGCTCGATGATGACCTTGAAGGCGACCGGGTCGTCGAACGCGATGGCGGAAAGGATCTTCCGGTCCATCTCGATGCCGGTGGCCTTCACCCCGGCAATGAAGCGGCTATAGGTCAGCCCCTCCTCGCGCACCGCGGCATTGATCCGCTGGATCCACAGCGCACGGAACTCCCGCTTCTTGACCCGGCGGTCCCGATACGCATACTGCAACGACTTCTCGAGCCGCTGCAGCGCGATGCGGTAATTGGTGGATGAACGGCCAACGAAGCCCTTGCTGGCCTCGATGACCTTCTTATGACGGGCGTGTGTGGTTACGCCCCGCTTGACACGTGCCATGCGTCAGACCTCCTCAGCCGATACCATAGGGGAGCCACTGCTTGACGGTCAGCCCGTCCGCATGCGTCAGCACCTGGCTGCCGCGGTTCTGCCGCTTGGTCTTCTGGCTGCGCGCCATCAGGTTGTGCCGCTTCTTGCCGGGCCCGGCCATCACCTTGCCGGTCGCGGTGATCTTGAACCGCTTCTTGGCCGAGGATTTCGTCTTCATCTTGGGCATTTGGGTCTCCTGATTGGACCTGCGTGCCGGCCAGGATGGCGGTTGGCGCAGGCGTCGCGATCGGGCATGCCCTGTTCAGGCCCGGGGAGCGGACGAGGTGGGGTTTAGCTTGTATGGATAGATGACGCAACTTGATAACTTAATCACCGAGTTTCGCGCTCAACGAATTCATAAGACTGGTAATTGGACCGATTTTACCGTGCTGGAAAGCGTTAATGCCGATGGCGGCAGCATTCTGCGCAACTTTAATTTTGATATTCATAATCGTGAGATCGTCAAAGTTTTTCCCAGCTCGGCGAAGCAGGTTTTTTAATCTATCTGACCATTTTTGTTTGTCGTCTGAACCTTTCGTCTCCCACTTCAGGCCAGTTTCTTCGGTAACAATATCACTATATACGCCGTCAATGAACAAATCCTCCATTTCTGATTCGAGTTTTCCAGGAACCGCGGCAAGGTTCATTGATTTATTATCAACCACTCCCTCTTTTTCAGCCAGTTCAAGTGCTCGCCGTCCAGAGGCATCGGCGTCAAGGAAGACATGGGTCTTACAAACTTGATCTTGATGAAGTCGAAGGCGGTGGGTGAGGTTTCCAGCACCGCCTAAGATGTCTATGGCCAGTCTTCCAGAGGTAAAATGGTCTTTAAGTCTTGCGTCGGTCAAAATGACCGATTGCAAAACAACCTTATCTTCGAGACCTTCTACAACCAAAACTACTTCTGCGCTCGATAAATTATCGTCGAGTCTGACGCCAAGAACATCTCTCACTTCTTTGACGTTTTTCGCCGAGTATGCTTTGTTCTTGTAAACTATGACATTTGAGGCAGCATCATTCCTGTTTGTGAAAAGTGGATTATGTGTTGTCAAGACAACTTGTGAAAGTTTCGAGATATCCATCAACACAGACCGTAACTGCCGGATAGCTGCTGGATGTAAGTGTGACTCTGGTTCCTCCAACGCAATCAAGAGGTTCTTGCCCAGGTTTCTTGTTGAGGAAACATAGCTCATCAGAGATAATGCCGCCAAACTTTGTACGCCGTCTCCCTTCGCGTTCAATGCGGTTTCTGCACCGTCGTCTAAAAGAACGGCGGCAGTTCTGCGCAAAGCCAGTGTTCGCGCATCATCTTGAATAGCGACCTTAACGAGTTTTAAGCTCGGCATGAAAGGCGACATTGTCTTCAACACGTTTTTAGATAGTTGATCTAAGATTGGTCCCTGTAGAGCGGAAATTTCCTGAATTGCAGCTTGAAACCGTGGGTCGGCTTCGACGGAAGCGAGTTCCTGTTCAACCAACTCTTCGATAATAGCATATGCTGATTCTGCCGTTCGCACGGCCGGAATGTATTGAATATCAATTCGATCGGCCACAAACGATGCGACACGCTGTGTTTTGGCATTTAAGGTCGATCCGCCAGGCCCCTGCTTCGGTATAGATATCGAAAAGGCTTGGTCCTTAAGAACCTCGAGAGAAATCGGCAGTGAACCATTCAGTCTAACTCCAATTTCTTCTCTAAATTTTCCAACCTCATCGCTATTAAGGCTAAATTCAAGTACAAATTTAGATCCCTGGGCGCCTGATTTTTTTTGGAGTTTGATTGGGCAATCTTTTACCCAATCATAATATTGAGATTGATGCCCCCTCACGTGTCTAGCCAATGCCCGATCACGAGAACGTAGTCCTACTCTCTCGCCGAGTGTGGATCCACGGTCTTTTAGAGCTCTCATTGCGATCGTGATCGCCCCTAATATATTAGACTTTCCTTCGTTGTTTGGTCCAACAAGAGTAGTCAAGTCCGATAGGGCTATTTTTCGTGCTGCCGAAATGCTGCGAAAATTCTCGATAGTGACTGATATCAGTTTCATGGAAACATCACCCTAAAAATTTCTACCGCTTCAACTCCCATTCCCCTCCAGCTCCTTAACAAACGCATCCCGCCAAACCCCCGGCACCACCTTGATCGTCCCGGCCCGCTGCATGAACGCCACGAACTGCATGAACCCATGCGGCACCGTGTCGAACCTGGTCTGCGGGTCGCGCAGCACCCCCTCGATATCCGCCGGGTTCACCTTGCTGCCGCTGTTCTGGATGAACAGCGCGGTGGCCTGCGCCGGGTCCCGGGCGATCAGCGCATTGGCCTCGGCCTGCGCCGCCAGGAACGCCTTGACCAGCCCGGGGCTGCCATCGGCGAACGCCTTGGTGCCATAAACCATGTCCAGCGTGATGTCTCCCAGCGTGTCCGGGCTGCGCAGCACGGCGTGGATGTTGGGAGAGGCGGCTTCGGCCAGCGTGAAGGGCGGGCTGGCGAAATGCGCCGCCAGGTCCTTGTTGCCGCTCACCAGGGCGGCCACCGCGCTGGGGTGCTGCAGGCTCACGGTGTTCACGTCCAGCCGGTCCCAGTGCGCGTCGCCGAACGCCTTGGCCGCGATCATCTGCAGCACCACCGCCTGCAGGCTGGACTTCACGCTCGGCACCGCGATCTTGTCGCCGGGCTTGAAGTCCTGGATCGTCTTCAGCTCAGGGCGGTTGGTGTTCAGGATCAGCGCGCCGGTGCTCAGGCCCGAAATCCCCATCACCTCGCTGCGCGTGCCCTTCCCCTTGGACCACAGCGTCAGGAACCCCGGGATGCTGGTGCCCGCAATGTCCAGCGCCCCGGCCAGCATCGCGTCATTGATCTGCCCGCCCCCATCCAGCACCACCCAGCTCACCGCCGCCTTCAGCCCGGCCGCCGCCACGTGCTTCTCCACCAGCTTCGCCTCCCGCATCACGATCAGCGGCAGGTACAGCACGCCCAGACCATGGCTCATGCGGATCGCCCCGGCCTCGGCGCGCGCCGGCCCGGCAGCAGCGGCGGATGCGGCAAGGCTGGTCGCAACGACCCGGCGGCGTGTAATCATGGCGAACTCCTCATCAGGCCAACCTAACCTCGGGCAAAGGCCGGCCGCGTTCAAGTGCGCCCACGTCTATGCCCGCCCGGCCCGACACCTTATATGCGCCCCATGCCCATCCCCTTCCGCAAGATGCACGGCGCCGGCAACGATTTCATCGTCATCGACGAGCGGCACCACGCACACGACTTCTCGCCCAACCAGGTGCAGCGCCTGGCAGACCGCCGCACCGGCATCGGCTGCGACCAGTTCATCACGCTCCACAAGCCCCCCCCGGGCACCGATGCGGACCTCGTGATGCGCATCCGCAACCCCGATGGCTCCGAGGCCGGCGCCTGCGGCAACGCAACCCGCTGCGTGGCGGAGCTGCTGTTCGAACAGACCGGCCACCCCTACCAGGTGATCCGCACCATCGCAGGCGACCTCGCGGCCGAACGCCTGCCGGATGGCCGCTTCCGCGTGGACATGGGCCCGGCTGGCCTGGACTGGCGCGACGTGCCGCTGGCCCGCCCCATGGACACCCTGCACCTGCCCCTCCCCGGGGACCCCGCGGCCTGCAGCATGGGCAACCCCCACGCCACCCTGTTCGTGCCCGACATCGCCATGGCCGCCCAGCACGGCGCGGCGCTGGAAACCGACCCGCTCTTCCCCGAACGCGCCAACATCGGCTTCGCCCACATCCTCGGCCCCGGCCACATGCGCCTGCGCGTATGGGAGCGCGGCGCCGGGCTGACCCTGGCCTGCGGCTCCGGCGCATGCGGCGCGGTGGTGAACGCGCACCGCCGCGGCCTCACGGGCCGCCACGTGATCGTGGACATGGACGGCGGCACACTGGAGATCGACTACCTCGAGAACGGCCGCGTCCGCATGGCCGGCCCGGCCGCCACCAGCTTCTCCGGCCTGGTCGAACCTTGACCATCGAGATCCTCACCTTCGGCTGCCGCCTGAACACGGTGGAGAGCGAGGCGATGCGCACCCTCGCCGCCGGCCGCGCCGCCAGCCCGGCCGACACGGTGGTGGTGAACACCTGCGCCGTGACCCAGGCCGCGGAACGCGAGGCCCGGCACGCCATCGCCCGCCTGCACCGAAACCGCCCGGGTGCCGCCATCGTCGTCACCGGCTGCGCCGTGCAGATCGACCCGGCCCGTTGGGCAGCCCTCCCGGGCGTGACCCGCGTGCTCGGCAACCAGGAGAAGCTGCAGCCGGCGCACTGGTCCCCCGGCGCCGGGTCCGCCGTCGGCCCGATCGCGGAAGCCCGCAGCCACGCCCCGGCACCCATCGCCGGGCTCACCGGCCGGGCACGCGCCTTCCTGGACGTGCAGCAGGGCTGCAACCACGCCTGCACCTTCTGCATCATCCCGCAGGGCAGGGGCCCCAGCCGCTCCGTGCCGCTGCCGCTGGTGGCGAACCAGGTGCGCCACCTGGTCGCAGGCGGCGCGGTGGAGATCGTCCTGACCGGCGTGGACCTCGCAAGCTGGGACGGCGGCCTGGCCGTCCTGGTGCAAGGCGTGCTGGCCGCAGTCCCGGACCTGCCCCGCCTCCGCCTCAGCTCGCTCGACCCGGCCATGCTGGACCACGCCTTCTGGGACGTGTTCGCCACCGAGCCCCGCCTGATGCCGCACCTCCATCTCTCGGTGCAGGCCGGGTCGGACCTGGTGCTGAAGCGCATGCGCCGGCGCCACTCGCGCGCCGCGGCACTGGCCGTCGTGCACCAGGCCCGCCGCCTGCGCCCCGGCGTCGGCATCGGCGCAGACCTGATCGCCGGCTTCCCCACCGAATCCGACGCCGCCTTCGCCGAGACCCTGGCCTTCATGGAAGCGGCAGCCATCCCCTACGCGCACGTCTTCCCCTACAGCCCCCGCGCCGGCACCCCGGCGGCGCGCATGCCGCAGGTGCCGCCGCCGGTGCGGAAGGAACGGGCCGCCCGGCTGCGGCAGGCCGCCGCGGTGCACGCAGGCGTGTTCCACGCAGGCATGGTGGGCCAGAGGGTCGCGGTGGTGAGCGAGCGCGGCGGACGCGGCCACACCGAGGCCTTCGCGCCGGTGCGCGGCGCCGGTGACGCCCCGGGCCTGCTGGAACGGCGGATGGTGATACGCGCGGATGCGTCCGGGCTGGAGGTGGTCTGATGGCGCTCGGGTTCTTCTCACGGCTGAAGGAGGGGCTCAGCCGCTCCACCCAGAAGCTCACCAGCGGCATCACCGCAACCTTTGTGAAGCGCAAGCTGGATGACGCGGCGCTGGAGGAGCTGGAGGAACTGCTGATCGCCGCCGACATGGGCCCGGCGGTCGCCGCCCACATCATCGGCAACTTCCGCAGCAGCCGCTTCGGCACCGACGTCACGGACACCGAGGTCAAGGCCGCCCTGGCCGACGAGATCGCCGCCATCCTCGAACCCGCGGCCCGGCCCCTGCTGATCGACCGCACCCTGAAGCCGCACGTGGTCCTCGTGGTCGGCGTCAACGGCACCGGCAAGACCACGACCATCGGCAAGCTCGCGCAGCATTATGTCCGGGAAGGGCTGAGGCCCATGCTCGTGGCCGGCGACACCTTCCGCGCCGCCGCGGTGGAGCAGCTGCAGGTCTGGGGCACGCGCACCGGCGCCCCGGTGATCAGCGGCAAGGCGAACACCGACTCGGCCGGGCTGGCGTTCCGCGCGCTGGAGAAGGCCAGGGCGGAGGGCGCCGACGTGCTGCTGATCGACACCGCCGGCCGCCTGCACAACAAGGGCGCGCTGATGGAGGAGCTGGCCAAGCTGGTCCGCGTGCTGAAGAAGCAGGACCAGTCGGCGCCGCATTCCGTGCTGCTGGTGCTGGACGCCACCACGGGCCAGAACGCGCTGGAACAGGTGCGGGTGTTCAAGGAGCTGGTGGCGGTGACCGGCCTGGTGGTGACCAAGCTGGACGGCAGCGCCCGCGGCGGCGTGGTGGTGGCGCTGGCGGACGGGTTCGGCCTGCCGGTGCACGCGGTGGGCGTGGGCGAGCAGGCGGACGACCTGCGGCCGTTCGAGGCCCGGGACTTCGCCCGCGGCCTGGTCGGGCAGTAGCCGCCCCGGCGTCCATCCGCGCCCGGCAAGGCGGACCGCTTGACAGCGCCCAGAGAATATAATCCTATATCCCCATGCGTGATGACGAACCCGCCCTGGATGACGCCCAACTCGACGCCGAGGCCGACACCGCGTTCTACCGCGCCGCCCTGCACGAGATCATCGGTCTCGCCTCGGACCTCGCCCGACGCATTCACGCCGCCGCCGCCACGCCCGAGCCGGCCCTCACCCTCGACCAGGCCAGCATCGCGCTCGACCGCACCGCCCGCATCCTCCGCCGCACCGTCCTCCTGGCCCGGCGCCTCCACCAGCCCGCCCCGGCCCGCACCGCCGCCCGCCAGCAGGTGATCCGCGGCGTCGAGGACGCCATCCACCGCGCCGCCCGCGACAGATCGGACCACCAGGCCGCCCTCGGCGCCGAGCTGCAGGAACGCCTGGACCGCCCCGAGTTCGAGGCCGACCTCGCCACCCGCCCCATTCCCGAGCTGATCGAGGAACTGGCCCGGGACCTCGGTGTCGCCGTCCAGGGCCGCTCCTGGGTCTTCCCCCGCCGCACCCCGGCAGACATCGAGAACCTCCTGGCCCGCGCCCTGCGCAAGCCCGCGCCCCCCGCGAACCACGCCCAGCCACCCCCGCCACCGCCTCCCATCCACCGCGACGGTTGAAGCGGCGAAGGCCGGCGCGCCGGTCCACGCGACCCTGGCATCCCCACCGGATCCCACACGCCATGCAGCGGCCAGGCACCCGGTTCCCGGCCGGTCCCGCTTGCAAAATCGCCGGCCCTGCCGCACATAGGCGCCGATGAATGCCGCCGCCCGCACCGAGGGAGCGGCGCCTGCCCGGGCGCGCCATAGGCTGCGCCCGATCCCGTTTGGAGGTTATCCCCCGTGTCCGACGCCGTCGCCGAAGCCAACCCGCTCGCCCTTCTCCGCAACATCGGGATCACCGCGCATATCGATGCCGGCAAGACCACGACCACGGAGCGGATCCTCTACTACACGGGCGTCAGCCACCGCATCGGCGAGGTGCATGATGGCAACACCACCACGGACTACATGGCGCAGGAGCGCGAGCGCGGCATCACGATCACCTCCGCCGCCGTGACCTGCGAGTGGAAGGACCACCGCATCAACATCATCGACACCCCGGGCCACATCGACTTCAACATCGAGGTGAACCGCAGCCTGCGCGTGCTCGACGGCGCCATCTTCATCATCGAGGGCGTGGCCGGCGTGCAGCCGCAGTCCGAGACCAACTGGCGCCTGGCCGACCGCTACAACGTGCCGCGCATCATCTTCATCAACAAGCTGGACCGCACCGGCGCAGACTTCTACCGCGCCTTCGACACCCTCAAGGAGAAGCTCGACATCGTGGCGCTGCCGCTGCAGCTGCCGATCGGCATCGAGGACAACTTCCTGGGCGTGGTCGACCTGGTCGAGATGAAGGCCATCATCTGGGAAGGCGGCGAGCTTGGCGCCAAGTTCCACGACGAGGAGATCCCGGCCGACCTGATGGACAAGGCCAAGGAGGCCCGCCAACTCCTGCTCGACACCGCGCTCAGCGTCGATGACGCCGCGATGGAGGAGTATTTCGAGAAGGGCGACGTGGACGTCGCCACCCTCAAGCGCTGCATCAAGGCCGGCGCCATCAGCGGCGCCTTCCGCCCGGTGCTGTGCGGCACCGCGTTCAAGAACAAGGGCGTGCAGCCCCTGCTGGACGCCGTGCTGGACTACCTGCCCAGCCCGGTCGACGTGCCCGGCATCAAGGTCGCCGCCGAGGAGGGCCAGGAGGAGTCGCTGCACGACGACCGCCGCGTCATCCCGGCCGACCCCAAGGCGCCCTTCGCCGGCCTCGCCTTCAAGATCATCAACGACAAGTACGGCACGCTGACCTTCGTGCGCGTCTATGCCGGCACGCTGAAGAGCGGCGACACCGTGATGAACACGACCAAGGACCACAAGGAGCGTGTGGGCCGCATGTTCCAGATGCACGCCGACAAGCGTGACGAGATCAAGGAGGTGCACGCCGGCGACATCGCCGCCTTCGTGGGCCTGAAGGACACCGGCACCGGCGACACGCTGGCCAGCGGCGACGACCCGGTCATCCTGGAGCGCATGACCTTCCCGATCCCGGTCATCGACATCTCGGTGGAGCCCAAGACCAAGGACGGCGTCGAGAAGATGACCCTCGGCCTGCAGAAGCTGGCCGGCGAAGACCCGAGCCTCCGCCTCAAGACCGACCAGGAGAGCGGCCAGACCATCCTCTCCGGCATGGGCGAGCTGCACCTCGAGATCATCATCGACCGCCTGCGCCGGGAGTTCGGCGTGGATGCCAACATCGGCGCGCCGCAGGTGGCCTATCGCGAGACCATCAGCAAGTCCCACACCGAGACCTACACCCACAAGAAGCAGACCGGCGGCAGCGGCCAGTTCGCCGAGGTGAAGATCACCTTCGAGCCGATGGAGCGCAACGCCGGCGTGGTGTTCGAGAACAAGGTCGTCGGCGGCACCGTGCCGAAGGAATACATCCCCGCCGTCGAGAAGGGCATCCGCAACCAGGCGGATACCGGCGTGCTGGCCGGCTTCCAGACCGTGGACTTCAAGTACACCCTGATCGACGGCAAGTACCACGACGTCGACTCCTCGGCCCTCGCCTTCGAGATCGCCGCCAAGGCCTGCTTCCGCGACGGCATGAAGAAGGCAGCGCCGATCATCCTGGAGCCGATCATGGACGTGGAGGTGACCACGCCGCAGGACCATGTCGGCGACGTGGTCGGCGACCTCAACCGCCGCCGTGGCGTGATCCAGAGCCAGGACGCCACCGGCAGCACGGTGATCGTCCGCGCCCACGTCCCGTTGAAGGAGATGTTCGGCTACATCAGCCAGCTCCGCGGCATGACCAAGGGCCGCGCCAGCTTCACGATGCAGTTCCATCACTATGACCCCGTGCCGCGCAACATCGCAGACGAGATCATGACCAAGAGCGCCTGACGGCGGTCCTGATCGTGATCATGACCAAGAGCGCCTAGATCATCGACCAGCCCGGCGGCCCCGCCCCCGCGGGGTCCGCCAGCCCCGGCGCGTCCCAGGCCGCGACAGCCGACGACCTGCGCTTCATGGCGCAGGCCGTCGCGATGGCGCGGCAGGGCGAGCGGGTGCGCGGCGCCTCCCCCATCGGCTGCGTGCTGGTGCTCGACGGCAGGGTGGTCGCCGAAGGGCACAACGAGGTCGGCCTCCGCCACGACCCGACCGCGCATGCGGAAACGGTGGCGATCCGCCGCGCCTGCGCCGCGCTGGAACGCGACGAGTTGCGCGGGGCGGTGCTGTATTCCACCCTGCAGCCCTGCGGCATGTGCACCATGGCCAGCATCTGGACCGGCATCGGCCGCATCGTCTACGGCGCCGGGCGTGAAGACGTCCACCGCATGTACTTCGAGGACCGGCACCTCGACACCATGAACTTCGTGCACGACGCCTACCGCGACCTGGAGGTGGTGGCCGGGGTCATGCGGGCCGAGTGCGCCGAGCTGTACTGGCAGCCCGATGACGAGCCGCCGCTTGAGGAACAAGCCAACATCTGAGCCTTGGCAACCGCCATCCGGCCCATCCGTTGTCTCTGGATGGCAGCAACCGACGTGTTCGAAACCGATGTCCCGGCCCGGCTGGACCGTCTGCCCTGGAGCCGGTTCCACTGGCTCGTCGTGTGCGCCCTCGGCATCACCTGGATCCTCGACGGGTTGGAGGTCACGCTCGTCGGGTCACTGGCCGGAGCGATCTCCGGCAGCCCCCGCCTGCGGCTGACGGAGGCGGAATTCGGGCTCACCGCGAGCTTCTACCTCGGCGGCGCGGTGATCGGCGCCCTGTTCTTCGGCTGGCTCACCGACAAGCTGGGCCGCAAGAAGCTGTTCACCATCACGGTGCTGATCTACCTGGTCGCCACCGCGCTCTCGGGCCTGTCATGGGACTTCGCCTCCCTGGCGTTCTTCCGCTTCGTCACCGGCCTGGGCATCGGCGGCGAATACGCCGCCGTCAACGCCACCATCCAGGAACTGATCCCGGCCCGCCGCCGCGGCTTCACCGACCTGGTCATCAACGGCAGCTACTGGCTGGGTGCTGCGCTGGGCGCAGGCGGCGCCGTCATCGTCCTCGACCCGGCGATCATCGATCCCGAACTCGGCTGGCGCCTCGCCTTCGTCATCGGCGGCGTGATCGGCCTCGTCACGCTGCTGCTGCGCCGCTTCATCCCCGAGAGCCCGCGCTGGCTGATGACCCATGGCCGGCCGGAGGAGGCGGATGCCGTGGTGACCGCCCTGGAGGCGCGCATCGAGCAGGAGACGGGCGCACCGCTGCCCCCCGTGCCCCCGGGCCGGTTGCGGTTGCGGCGGCACCAGGGCGGCTGGTTCATGGCCAGCCTGCGGGTGCTGGCAGTGGATTACAGGCGGCGGTCGGTGCTGGGCGTGTCGCTGATGGCGGCGCAGGCCTTCTGCTACAACGCGATCTTGTTCACCTATGCGCTGGTTCTGACCAGGTTCTACCAGGTGCCCTCGGGTCACGTCGGCTGGTTCATGCTGCCCTTCGCGCTCGGCAATTTCGCCGGGCCGCTGGTGCTGGGCCGGTTGTTCGATGTGGTGGGCCGGCGGGTGATGATCGCTGCGACCTACGCCATCTCCGGCGTGCTGATGGCGGGGGTGGGCCTGCTGTTCGCGCAGGGCGCGCTGACCGCGGTGCAGCAAACGGTGGCCTGGACCGTGATCTTCTTCTTCGCCTCGGCCGCGGCATCCTCGGCCTACCTCACCGTGGGCGAGACGTTCCCGCTGGAGGTGCGGGCGGTTGCGATCAGCGTGTTCTACGCGGTCGGCACAGGCGTTGGCGGCATCGCCGGCCCGGCACTCTTCGGCGCCCTGATCGAGGGCGGCGAGCGGATGGACGTGCTGTGGGGCTATCTGCTCGGCGCGGCGCTGATGGTCGCTGCAGCAGGGATGGAGCTCTGGCTGGGCGTGGAGGCCGCCGGGCGCTCATTGGAAGAGGTGGCCCCCCCGCTTTCCTCGGCGTGAAGGGAACCCGGTGCGGGTTTCGATGTTGATACCTGCAGCGGCATGGTCCGCAATGGAGACATGAGATGGTTGACGAGAACCGCGTTTCAGGTGCGTTTGACCAGGCCAAGGGCGGGGTCAAGGAAGGCGTCGGCAAGCTGATCGGCGACCAGAAGCTGGAAGCCGAGGGCAAGGCTGACAAGGTGACCGGCAAGGCCGAGAGCGCCGTTGGCGGCGTCAAGGACTCCGTGAGGGACGCGAAGAACTCCTGATCCCGGATCGGGTAGCCACAGCGGGCGTCCTTAGGGGCGCCCGTTTTCGTTTGGGGGCGGCGTGGCCCCGCCGCATAGTGGCCTGAGCATCGGGAGCCGAAGTTTGATCGAGCGCAAAGCCTATCGTGACGCCATGGCCCGGCTGGGCGCCGCGGTGAACGTGGTGACGACCACCGGAGCGGACGGGCCGCGTGGCTTCACCGCATCGGCCGTGTGCAGCGTCACGGATGACCCGCCGACCCTGCTGCTGTGCCTGAACCGCAGCAGCGACAACCACGACGCGATGAAGGCCAATGGCGTGCTGTGCGTGAACACGCTGGCAGCGTCGCAGGAGGCGCTGTCGCCGATGTTCGCCGGGTTCACCAACGTGGAGCAGGCGGAGCGGTTCAGGCAGGTGCAGTGGTCGACGCTGGCAACAGGCTCGCCTGTGCTGAAGGATGCGGTCGTGTCGTTCGACTGCACGGTCGAGAGCGTGACGGAGGTCGGCACGCACACGGTGTTCTTCTGCAACGTGCAGGCCATACAGACCGGGCCGGCGCATGAAGGACTGATCTATTTTGGCCGGGCTTACCACCAGGTTCGGGTGGTTGCAGCCTAAGTCTCAGCGGTGTCCCAGCCCTTGAACGGCCTGTGCTGCCACATAGCCGACCAGCGCGACGAACTTCCCGGTCGGCGTGAGCTGACTGCCTTCCACCGTTCTTTCGCTCGTCGGGACAGGTGCCGGACGATAACCGGCCCTTGAGGCTACAGGAGGCTCAACCCGTTCCTTGGCGCAGCCAAGGATCGCCAAGGCAACTGCAACCCACGCCAGCTTCCTCATGGTAGACCCCGAAGTGGGAACGGCGGGACCGGTGGCTCCAGTCCCGCCGTTCTGGTCAGGCTACATCTCGGCGTAGGCGCCGTTCTTCCAGACATAGAACACGTAGTCCGAGACCAGCACGTCACCCTTCTTGTCGAAGCCGATCGGGCCCAGAACGGTGTCGGCGCTGAAGTTGTCGCGCATGGCGGCTGCGACCTTCTTGGGATCAACCGAGCCCGCCTTTTTGGCGCCGGCCGCCCAGGCCTGGACCGCGGCATAGGTGTAGAGCGTATAGCCCTCGGGGTCGAAGCCCTTGGCCTTGAACTCCGCAACCACCTTGGCCGCACTCGCGCGCTTGCGCGGGTCGGACGGGAACGTCATCATCGCGCCTTCGCCCGCCGGCCCGGCGATCTGCCAGAACTCGGTTGTGGCCAGCGCGTCACCGCCGACCACCGTCACGTTCATGCCCTGCTCCTTGGCCTGCCGCATGATGAGCCCGGTCTCGGTGTGATAGCCGCCGATATAGATCACATCGACGTTGGCCTGCTTCAGCCGGCTGACCAGGGCGGAGTAGTCGCGCTCCCCGGGCGTATAGGTGGCATACAGCGTCTCCGTCACGTGGGCGGCGTTCAGCGCCTTCTTGGTCTCGTCCGCCAGGCCTTTGCCGTATGCGCTGTTGTCGTTCAGGATGGCGATCTTGCTCTTGCCGAACTTGGCGGCCAGGAACTTGCCTGCCACCTCGCCTTGCTGGTCGTCACGGCCGCACACGCGAAAGGTGTTCCAGCCGCCTTCATCCGTCAGCTTCGGATTGGTGCTGGCGGGCGAGATCTGCACGATGCTTTCCTCGGCATACACCTTGCTCGCCGGGATCGAACTGCTGGAGCAATAGTGCCCGGCCACGAACACCACCTTGCGGCTTGCCATCTGGTTGGCCACCGAGACGGCCTGCTTCGGGTCACAGGCATCGTCGCCCACCTGCAGCACCAGTTGCTGGCCCAGCACGCCGCCAGCCTTGTTGATGTCGGCCACCGCCATCTCGGCCCCGGTCTTCATCTGGGTGCCGAAGGTGGCGTTGCTGCCGGTCATGGGCCCGACGGTGGCGATGTTGATCTGGGCTTCGGCGGCGCCGGCGATGCATATGGCCGCGGTGGCGGCGAAGAGGGTCCTGCGGAACATGGTGTCTCCTGTTTACGTCTTCGGTGCAGCCTAGGCGGGATGCAGGGTTGCTGAATAGGCCTGGCTGCTCAATGCGCGCCTTCAAGGTAGGCGGCGCGGATCTCGGGCCGGGCCAGCAGCTCGGCCCCGGGGCCCGCCATAGTGATGCGGCCGTTCACCAGCACATAGCCGCGGTGGGCCAGGCGCAGGGCCTGGAACGCGTTCTGCTCCACCAGCAATACCGTAAGCCCGGTCTCGCGGTTCAGTTGGCGGATGGCGGAGAAGATGCCGCGCACCACCAGCGGGGCCAGGCCGAGGCTCGGCTCGTCCAGCAGCAGCAGGCGCGGCTGGCTCATCAGCGCACGGCCGATCGCCAGCATCTGCTGTTCGCCGCCCGAGAGGGTGCCGCCGCGCTGCTGCAGCCGTTCCTTCAGGCGGGGAAACAGGCTGAACACCAGGTCCCGCGTGCGCTCGTAGTTGCGCATCCTGACCACCTGGGCGCCCATCAGCAGGTTCTCGTGCACGGACATGCGGGAGAAGATGCGCCGGCCCTCCGGCGCCTGGGCCAGGCCCTTGTGCATGATCTCGTGGGTGGGCCGGGCGGTGATGTCCACCCCGTCGAGCAGGATCTGCCCGTCACGCGCGCGGGGGCTGCCGCAGATGGTCATCATCAGCGTGGACTTGCCAGCCCCGTTGGCGCCGATCAGGGTGACGATCTCGCCCTGATGCACCTCCAGGTTCACGCCGCGCAGCGCCTGCACGGCGCCGTAATAGGCGGTGACGCCCTGAAGGGAGAGCAGGGTCATGCTGCCACCACACCCGGCGTATCGAGGTCGTCCTCGTCGCCTTCGCCCAGATAGGCGCCGATCACGGCCGGGTCGGCACGGACCTGGTCGGGGGTGCCCTGGGCGATAAGGGTGCCGTGGTCCAGCACCACGATATGGTCGCTGATGCGCATCACCACGCCCATGTCGTGCTCGATCAGCAGGATGCTGCAGCCGTCGGCCCGGATGGATTTCAGCAGGGTCGCCAGCTCGTCGCTCTCACGCGGGTTCAGCCCGGCCGCGGGTTCGTCCAGGCATAGCAGCATGGGGTGCGTGCACATGGCGCGGGCGATCTCGAGCCGCCGCTGGTCGCCGTAGGGCAGAGCGCCGGCCGGGTTATCCGCGCGGGCGAGAAGCCCGATGCGGTCGAGCCAGTGCCGGGCCAGGTCGATGGCGATGGTCTCGGCGCGCTTGTGGCCGCCCAGGCCGAACACGGCGAGCAGGCCGGAGGCGACGTGCGGCATCAGCGCATTGTGCTGTGCCACCAGCAGGTTCTCCAGCACGGTCATGCCGGCGAACAGGCGGATGTTCTGGAACGTGCGCGCCACCCGGGCCCGGCGCGCGATGCGGTGCCCGGCCATGGTTTGCAGCTGATAGGTGGCGCCAGCGGGGTGGGTGAGGGCGATGTTGCCGGAGGTGGGGCGGTAGAACCCGGTGATGCAGTTGAACACCGTGGTCTTGCCGGCACCATTTGGCCCGATGACGGAGGTGATGCGGCCCTGATGCGCCTCGAAGTCCAGCGCATTCACGGCGGTGAGGCCGCCGAAGCGCATGGTCAGCGCGCGGACGGCGAGCAGGGGGGCGGTGGCGAGAGGTTCAACCACGGCCTTCGGCCACCAGTTCGGCCGCGATCTCGCGGCGTTTGCCCAAGGCGATGCTGGGCGTGCGGCCGGAGATGAGGCCGCGCGGCCGCATCACCATGACCAGCACAAGGGCGGCGCCGAAGATAAGCATGCGGTATTCAGCCAGGTCCCGGAACAGCTCGATGCCGCCGATCATCACCAGGGCGGCGAGGGCGGTGCCCAGCTGACTGCCCAGCCCACCCAGCACGACAATGGCCAGCACGATGGCGCTCTCGATGAAGGTGAAGCTCTCCGGGCTGATGAAGGCGGCGCGGGTGGCGAAGAAGGCGCCCGCGAAGCCCCCGAAGGTGGCGCCGATGGCGAAGGCGGTGAGCTTCGTGACCGTCACGTTGATGCCCAGCGAGCGGCAGGCAACCTCATCCTCCCGCAGCGCCTCCCAGGCCCGGCCCAGAGCGACCCGGCGCAGGCGCAGCGTCACCCAGTTGGTCAGCAGGGCGAGACCGAGGATGACGTAGTAGAGGAAGATGACGCGATGCGACGGGCTGGCCTGGAAATCCGGGAAGCCGAGCGACTGGATGAAATGGGCGAAGGTGCCGGGATCATCGCTGTTGTTGAACTGCAGGCCGAACAGGGTGGGGCGCGGGATGCCGCTGATGCCGTTCGGCCCGCCGGTGATCTCGGCCGCGTTCAGCAGCACGATGCGGATGATCTCGCCGAACGCCAGGGTGACGATGGCCAGGTAGTCGCCGCGCAGGCGCAGCACGGGGAAGCCCAGGATGACGCCCCAGGTGCCGGCCAGAAGGCCCGCGAGCGGCAGGCAGGTCCAGAAGCCGAGGCCGAAGGTTTGGGCGAGCAGGGCGTAGGAGTAGGCGCCAACGGCGTAGAAGGCGACGTAGCCGAGGTCCAGCAGGCCGGCGAGGCCGACGACGATGTTCAGGCCCCAGCCGAGCATCACATAGGTCATCACCAGGATGCCGAGGTCCATCTCGTACCGGCCCCCGAGGAACGGCAGCAACAGGGCAAGGCCGAGCAGCGCCGGGGCGATGAACCGGGCGCTGCGGGTGAGGGCTTCGGCCAGGCGGCGGTTGCCGGCATAGGTCGCCGGGGCCGGGCGCCGGGCGCGCCAGGTGAGCAGCAGCAGGCGGCCGACGAACACGGTGGCCACGGCAATTGCCAGCGCGTAAGGGCGGGTCACGAGGAACAGTGGGCCGCCGGTCGACTCGGTGCGCAGCCCGATCATGGGGCCGAACAGGCCGAGCGCCACCAGGGCCGACAGCCCGGCGTCGCGGAAGGCGGACTTCATACCTTCTCAACGTCCGTACGGCCGAGCAGACCGGTTGGCATGAAGATCAGCACCAGCACCAGGATGCTGAAGGCGGCAACATCCTTGTATTGTACGCTGAAATAGGCGGACCAGAACGTCTCGATCAGGCCAATGGCCAGGCCGCCGAGCACCGCGCCGGGCAGGGATCCGATACCGCCCAGCACCGCGGCGGTAAAGGCCTTCACCCCGGCCACGAAACCAATGAAGAAGTCGATGACACCGTAGTACAGCAGGAACATGAACCCGGCGACCGCGGCAAGGGCCGCGCCGATGACGAAGGTCAGGCTGATGGTGCGATCCGTGTCGATGCCCAGCAGCCCGGCCATCTTGAGGTCCTGCTCGCAGGCCCGCATGGAGCGCCCGAGCGGCGTGGCGGACACCAGCCATGTGAAGATGCCGAGCACCACCATGGTCATGACGACGATGGCGATCTGCATCCAGGACAGCTGCACCGCAAAACCATCGGCGGTGAACAGCGTGAGGCCCCCGGGGATCACGGGGCTGATCGGCTTCACGCGGGCGCCCTGGCTGACCTGCGCGAAGTTCTGCAGCAGAATGGACATGCCGATGGCGCTGATCAGCGGCGCCAGGCGGAAGCTGCCGCGCAACGGGCGGTAGGCGACGCGCTCCACCGTCCAGCCATACAGTGCCGCGAGCCCGGCCGCGAGCAGCAGCGTCAGGCCCAGAGCAAGCGGCACCGAGGTGATGCCGAGCGCCGAGAGCGCGAGCATGGCGATGAGGGACAGGAAGGCGCCGATCATGAACACGTCGCCATGCGCGAAGTTGATCATGCCAATGATGCCGTACACCATGGTATAACCCACGGCGATGAGCCCGTAGATCATGCCGAGGGTGATGCCGTTGATCAGTTGCTGCGTTGCGTAGGCCAAGCGTTTTCCGACTCCGGACAGAGCATGCAGCAAACACAGTGCTGACGTGCAGCGCAAGACAAAGCCGCAGTGCGTGAGGGGTTTGCATCCGCGGACCGTGCTGCTATATGCCGCCCAACGCGTTCGGGTGCTTAGCTCAGTTGGTAGAGCAGCTGACTCTTAATCAGCGGGTCGTTGGTTCGAACCCAACAGCACCCACCACGCGACAATATTGATTTGACTGAGTTTTATGCGGGGCGGCCGTAAGGTCGGCTTCCGGCATTTGCGCTGCCGGAAGCATATCGGAAGCAAACAGCCAGTTCAGCGGTTTCGAAACTCGATGATGCTGTCAGGTTGGCGAACCAGTCGCGTGCCCGGGGGAGCGCACCGGAAGTTCACCTGACCATCTACTCCCGAGCCGGAAGCGTTAGAGATCATCGCCTCCTGCCCTTTCTCGGTGCAGAAGCTGTTCGCTTCTCGAATTCCAGCCTGCCGGGCCGCTCGACCACCTCCCAGGACTGGCGCACGCACCGTGTCAATAGAATATCGGCCATCCCCTAAAGCCATCGGGCCAGAACTTGTGGCGCAGCCAGCGAGTAAGAGCAGAAGGGCTAGGGGTCGCATGCAAGGCTCCGCTGGGTTGTTCTGAAACGATGGCCGGCGGAATGAAGTCGTGCAAGCCAGGGGTTGGGCAGGGGATGCGCTGGACAGGGGGGTGGGGGGGCTGGGGGAGGGGCTTGGGTGCCACACACACATGTCTGGCAAACCGCACGTATCGCGCATTAAACTCCGCGGATGCCCCGTCCCTGCTCAGTATGCGCTTCGCCCCATACCGCCGTCGTCCAGGCACGAGTGTTGGCCGGTGCATCCGACGAGGCAGTCGGCCGAGAATACGGGTTTTCACGCCATGCTGTGGCGCGCCACCGGGCGAACCATATCCAGGCGGTGGCGAAGGCCGTGGCGCAGATGGCGGGCAAGGGCGCGGAAGCGCGGGAGCAACGCGAGGCCCTGGCCGACGCTGCCCCCCTCGATCCGGCCGTGTGGCTCACGCTGAACTCCATCGCCGCCGACCTGAAGGCCGTGCACGATCGGTTGGAGCGGACGGCGGACGGTGCAGAGGCGGACAAGCAGCGCATGGCCGTCGCCAGCCTGGCCGGGCAGTCTATCCGGGCGATCGAGGCGCGGGCCAAGCTGGCGGGCATCGGGCAGGAACGGAGCAAGGAGCAGGGAGGCGCCTTCCAGCTCCGCATCTTCCTCGGCGACAAGCCCGTCGTGATCGAGGGGGGTGCAGTGATCGAGGGGGAGGCCGCCTTTGAGTTGGGCTGATCTAGCTAAAGGACCGCGCCAAGGGTACCACCGGCGGGCGCCACCCCGCCCAACTCCTCCCGCAGCACGTCATCCATAAGGGCCATCGTCACGGCCTGTGCTTCGACGCGATTGAGTTGAGGGCACACCGTGGCGATGCTCTGGCCGGCATGCGCAACACCCCCCTCAGCCAGGGTGCGCCAGTCTACGCCAAGCTCCGCAGCGCGCAGGGCCAGGGCATGGATCGCCACCATGGCATCGCCGCTCTTGGTGCGGGCCGCCTCGCACTCGACCTCCAGTCCCGTGCCATAGGCCAAGGCCGCAGCCATGTAAGCCCCGTGCAGGGCCGCGGCGGCTACGTGGATTGCCGGACGGAGCTGCGCCTCTGACGCCGTAGCCGGCTCGATGTCCAGAGGGCCGCTGAAGCGCGTCATGCCAGGCGGCAGCGTCAGCGTGATCGAGGGGAGCTTTTCCATGGCTGGGCATATCCCGTGCGAGGGGGGTGGGAGTGGGGCGTATCGAAGCAGCCCCTCAAGCCCGAGGAGGTCGCGGCGGATGGACAGCGCCTCGTTCCATGCGGCGCGGGCGCGGGAAGCTGGAACGGGCTGTTCAAGTAGGCGGATGCCGAGGAGGGTAACGGTTTCCTTTTCGATCTTGGCGAGTGCCGAACGCACCCGGGCAAGGCGCTGCCAGCACCCCTCGGGCATGACGGTGGCTCGGTCTGCCGCGGCTCGGCGGAGGAAGGCTTCCGCCGCCCCCGCCCACCCTTCCAACAACCCCTCCGCCTCCCACAGCTCGTCCAGCCGAGCCGGGCCGGTATCAAGGCCGCGCCAGAGGTGGCGGGCGGCGGAACGCACCCAGGGAGCAAGCAGGCGTTGTAGGGGCGCGCGGTAAGGCTTCACGGCGGCGCGGTAGGCGGCGGCGGGTCGCTTGAATGGCATGGCTACTCTCCCGCTCGCTCGGATGGATAAGCAGTGTGCATCGGGTCCACCGCAACACCCCCCACACCCCCCAGGGCTACGTTGCGGTGCCCCCTGGAAAGGGCACCAGCCTCGCCCACCGTATCAACCGCAATATGGTGCGGTGACGTTGCGGTGGATGCGGTGGCATCCGGCCAGGGCGTGGCCGGCCACTCGACCCGGAGGCCGCGCCGGGCATCGCTACCGTTGCCCCCCAGTCGCGGGACGCGCGCCGCCGGGTCTACCCGGATCCACCCCTGGTGTATGGAGTCGGCTAGCACCTGCCTCGCCACGGCCTGCCGCTGGGGCTCGGACAGTGCCGGCAGGTGCGGTGCGAGAGCGGCAGCGATAACGGGCAGGGCGGCCCGATCCTTAGCCCTTGGATGGTCGGACAGCGGCACGCCCGCCACGCCCCCGTGAATGGCTCGCAGCGCCGCAAGCTGCATCGCTGGCCTGACCAGGCCGGCAGGCCCGGCCAGGGTCGCCTTGCATGTGACCGGGGCCGTGCCATCGTCGGGGTAGTCCGGCAGCTCCGCCGTGCCTGGAACCGTCACACTAATCCGTTCAAGCCAGAGCTGCGCCGCGGTCGGAGGGGCATAGTTACTCCCCAGCTCCGCCAGCCGAGAGAAGCGCCAGGCATCAGACGGCAGCACCCCCAGCTTCGGCGCCTCCCCCTCGGTCATGGGAACCAGGCCGGCGGCGATGCGGCAGTGGTTTGTGAGGGCGGAGGCACCAGTTGCGGCGTCCAGCCCGTCCCCGTCTACCGTCGAACCCTTGCGGAGATGGTGTGCCACCAGCAGCGCCAAGTCGCGCTCCCGGGCCAGCGTGTTCAGCGCCAACATGACCGCCGCCATGACCTCGTTCGTGTTCACGGAGCTGCCCAGAAAAGCCATGAGTGGGTCCAGCAGCACTACGTCGCAGCCGCCTTCCATGCCGTCCACCAAGTCCGTAAGTGCGGCGATGCCGGCTGGGTTTAGGGCTTCTTTGCTGCCCACCGTTTGCGTGAGGCGGAGGCCACGGGCATCATTGGCCGTAACGACGCGGAGGAACGGTTTAACGTCCGCCTCTTGGATGCCATGGTGGTGCAGCGCGGCCCGGAACCGCAACATCAGCATGTCGCGCCCGTCCTCCCCGTTGATGAGAAGCACGCGGAGCGGGCGCAGCAGAACGGGCAGCCCAAGCAGGTCACGCCCGGAGGCGAGGGACAGTGCAGCCGACACCAGCAGCGCTGTCTTGCCAACCTTGGTTTTGGCCGCCAGCAGGGACACCACTCCGCGGGCAAGCAGGTTACCCAAAACAGGCCGGTCCCGCCGCGCCCCGGCCGTGGTGAATGTCGCCGAGGTGAAGGGCGAGTTGGGCGAGGGAGCGACGGCTGCGCCCTGCACAGCGGCCCTGAAGGGAGACAGGTCTAGTCCCTCCACCTTGGCCGAGTGCAACAGGGTGGCAACCGTTATCGCGCCCGGCCTAGCGCTGTTCCAAGCTACGTTGAAGGCGCCCTCGCCCGTCCAGCCGGCGCCGTGGCGAGACCAGTCAAGGGCGGCGTCCCGCGCGTCCGTCGCTCCGCGTGCCTCCGCATCGGCGGCAGCGAAAACCAGGCGCAGCCATCCCTCGCGTGGGTCGCTGGTGTGGTTGTCTATAGCACCGAAACACGCCCGAACGCAGGCGTTCATCGTCATGGGAGGCAGGTCGTCGAACCAGATCCGCAGTGGCACGCCGGCCGAAAACTCGCCATCGTGGACCAAGTGGCCGGACATGCTGGCGGGAAGCGGGCCAAGCCCGTGCGAGGAGGTAACCAAGACCGGCAGCGCGGCGCCAAGGGTGGGAGCGCATTCGGCCAGAAAGGCAGTGATGGCGGCTTCCGAGGCTTGGGACACGTCCGCAAGCGGCACCGTATGTGGCCCGCGATCCATCTGCCATCGCACCGGAACACCGCTGGGATGCAGGCCGTGGGCGTGAAGCTGCTGCCCGGCTCCCAGCACCTCCACCTTGCCAGCGACACCGGCTACAGCGCGCTTTTCCGGGGCACCTTCCGCAGAGCGGATCACTAAGGCAACGCGTGGTGTCCCATCCCGCTGCCGCACCAAGGCACCTGCCATGGGCAGGTGTTTGTTAGCGGCTGCCAAAATGGCCGTCACGGTGGCCGGGCTGTCCGCATCTACGTCGATCACCCGCAGTCCATGGGCAATGATGCCGGTGTTGCGCAGGGCCGGTTCCTCGCGGAGCAGGACAGCCTGATCCTGGCCCTGAGTCCAGTTCCTGTCCCGCGGCGCCTTGCCGCCGGTCTGCAGACGCACCAGGCACCAGCCGTGCCCAGCTGCGGCCTGGCGGAAGGCCAGGTGATCGAGAGGGGGAGAGGCGTTCGCGGTGGGCGGCGTTTGCGTGATAGCACTTGACATGCCGGCTGTCCTTTCGCTGGCAAGTTGCATTGGTTGGGCGGGCGCCTGTGCCATCGCGCGGTCAGGCGGCGACCTTGCTGCCTTCCGCCCTCGCCTCCATCCACGCCCGGACATCGTCCACTCGATAGCCGAGCCGGCGAGCGGATAGTCGGATGAAACGGGGGCCGGTGCCCGCCCTCCGCATCCGTTCCATAACCGGCAGGGAGATCGTCAGTAGCTTCGATGCCTCCGCCGGGGTGAGCACGCGCAGCTCGGTTAGTTCGAGTGCTGGATCAACCATGATGTGTTCCGCCTGTTTGTGACGCCCTCCGATACCGAAGCCGCCGCAGGCAGTGCAGAGGTGGAAAACTCCTCTCATGGATGGCACGTGCGGATAATCGCCAGCAGACTACCAGCCAGCTCGGCGGCGGTATGTTCGTTCGCGGGTCTACGCCGGTCCGCTAGGAACGCTCTCAGCTCCCGCACGCATCGGCTGCCGGGTGCATCCGACAACTGCACGCCCGCATCTAATAGCCACTGTGCCGCTGCCAGCTTCATCGCCCAGTCGGCCGGCCGGCCGGGCTGACGCGGCGCCATGCGTGCCGCTTCCGGGTGCCAGCGCAGAAGCCAGCCGACTATGAGTTGCAGATCACTGGCTTCTGCGTTGGACATGGTAAGCGGCCCCCACCGCTTGCCCCCATTTGCTGCCCGGAACGCTTCACGCTGCGCATCCTCGGGCGGCGGCCGCGGGCTTCGTCGCCGCGCCACTACGCGGCCCCCCGAAGCGCAACAACTTTTGCCTCCCCCGCCGCCGGTAGCTCGACTAGTCCGCGCACGTGTGCCTCCCATCGTGCCAACGCCGCCCGCTTCTGCTCCCGGTATTGCGCCCGGTTGTACACCCCCGCCACGCCGCGTCGGGCAGCACCCGAAACGTGGTTCAGGCAGGCTTCCACAATGTGCGGCTCCACCCCGTGTTCGTTCAGCCAGGTGGAGAAAGTGCGGCGCAGGTCGTGCAGCCGCCATGCGGTCACGCTTGCGTCTCCCTCGCCCGGCTTGCGCCCGTGCTTCTCCTCGAACGCCTCGGCCAGCAGCTTGCCCATGCGTGTGTCCAGCCTCGCTTTGCCGGCCGACCAGCCCGAAAAGGGCCGCCCCTTGCGGAGGCCGAACGCCAGCTCCCGGTCCACTTCCTGCTCCGGGAGCTGTGCCGCCGCGAATGCTCCCAAGGGCAACTCGTGCGCCAGGCCATTCTTCGCGCGCGTCCCGGGCAACGTCCAAAGGCCGCCGGACAACTCGTCCCAAGCTAGACCGCCTATCTCCTCCCGTCGCGCGCCCGTGAGAATCAACAGCCGCACGATGCGGTCGTGGTTGTTGTCGGCGCAGGCCCGCCACACCAGCGCCAGTTCCGCATCCGTCAGCACACGCTCGCGCGTGGTGACCTTGCCCGGCATGGGCGTGTTCTGCACCGGATTGGCCCCCTCGATCCGGCCAGTGCGGAGCGCCCAGGTCCACAGACTCGACAGGCTGGCACGAACGCTGTTGGCGGTGGGCACGCCGCTCGCGGCCGCCACCTTGGCCAGCAGTCCTACCACATCGGCCCGGCCAACCTTGCCGGCCGCATCATGGTGCAGCGGTGCCGCGTGGCGCTGTAGGTTCGCAGTCAATGCCCGCACGCTGTGGCGCCCCAGGCGCTTCTCCGCATCGGCCAGGTAGTCGGCCACCAGGGCACCCACTCGCACCGCCTGGCGGGCCACCTGTCGCTCCGTCTGGGGGTCGTGCCCCAGCTCCACTCGGGAGAGTTCCCTGCGGGCCGCCTTGCGTGCCTCGTCCAGTGCCACTACCGCAGCATTACCTAGACTAACGCGACGAGTGCGTCCGACCCCGTCCCGGTATTGCACTACCCAAAGCCGCTTGCCGGAGCTGTAGGCCCGCATCCCGAAGCCGGGCAGTCCCGCGTCCCACAGAAACCCTTCGGCCTTGCCGGCGGGGCAGGCGAAGGAGGCGGCATCGGAGGTAAAGCGGTTGGTGTTGCGCATGGCCTTCTCCCGGAAGCAAACCGGAAGCACGCTTCCGATGTTCTACGATGGTTAGAGACTGCAAGATTAGCAGCTCCTCCATAGGGCAGGCCATGATTGTGTGGTTTGCGAGGTCTCTAGATTGCTTCCGATGCTCGTGTTTTGGAAGGGCTTGATACCTCTTAATCAGCGGGTCGTAGGTTCGAACCCTACAGCACCCACCACGCGGTCTCCTCCTGCTTGATCCGCATTGCATGCTTTATCCGACGCTGGTGATGTCTAGCGTGTCGGACGGGGTGCGGGTGGCGGCGCGCCGGACTTCTGTCGTGCGCCTGGTGAACTCTGGTGCGATATCGGCCAGCTCGACGAACTGGTCGGCCTGCCGGCGCAGCTCGTCCGCGGCCATCGGTGGCACGGTGCGCACGGAGGACACGACGGAAACGCGGACGCCCTGCCGTTGCACGGCTTCAACCAGCCGGCGGAAATCACTATCGCCGCTGAACAGAATCGCGTGGTCGAGTCGCGGGGCGAGTTCCAGCATGTCGACCGCAAGCTCGACGTCCATGTTGCCCTTGAAGCGGCGGCGGCCGGCTGAGTCTGTGAACTCCCGGGCTGCCTTCGTGACCAAAGCATAGCCATTGTAGGCGAGCCAATCGGTAAGCGGACGGAGCGGCGAGTACTCCTCGTTGTCCAGCAGTGCCGAGTAGTAGTAGGCTCGCACCACGTTGGTTCGGCTACGAAAGTATTGCAGCATATCGCGGTAATCGACGTCGAAGCCCAAGTGGCGGGACGCTGAATACAGGTTCGCGCCATCGATGAACAAGGCGGTGCGATCTGAAGTGGCAAGTTGCATGTCGACGCCCTTGCAATACGGTGATGTCGGTTTGTCGAAGCTGTTACACTACCCTGGTTGACAGGTGGCGAAAAGCGAAATGCTGCGGTGCATGATCCTGGTGGCTGTGGGTGCCAACCTCCCCGACTCGGCGGGCCGGCCTGCAGTGGAGACGTGCCGCTGGGCGGTTGAGCGGCTGGCTGGCTTGCCGGGTCTGGAGCTTGCACGGTGTTCGCGGTGGTATCGCTCCGCCCCGGTGCCGCCTTCGGGTCAGCCGGATTACGTGAATGGCGTGGTTCGGCTGCGCGGTGCCGCTGATCCGGACCAGCTGTTGCAGGCTCTGCATGGCATTGAGGCCGAAGCGGGCCGGGTCCGAACCACTCCGAATGCGGCCCGGCCGCTCGACCTCGATCTGCTTGCGATCGATCAACTGGTGTATCAGTCCCGCAGCCTCGTCCTGCCGCATCCCCGGTTGCAGGACCGTGCTTTCGTGTTGGCGCCGCTGTGCGACGTTGCGCTGGATTGGGTTCATCCCACGCTTGGCCCGGCTCGGGCCCTGCTGGCCGCGGCAGACCTGAGCGGCCTGTCGCTTCTGGATGAGCCCGGAACGGCAGCCTTGCAGGAGCAGGGTGTGACGCCTACATATATACCTCCATCATAATTCCCGGAGTGCCTGCTCATGGCGCGCGTGACTGTCGAAGATTGTGTCCAGCAGGTGCCGAACCGGTTCGAGCTGGTTTTGTTGGCCGCTCAGCGCGCCCGCAATCTGAGCCGGGGCGAGGAGCTGACGATCGCCCGGGATAACGACAAGAACCCGGTTGTCGCTCTGCGTGAAATCGCTGACCAGACCATCGACCGGCCCGGCCTCGAACAGGATCTCATCAAGTCCCTGCTGCGCGCGCCGGAGCCGGAGCCGGCCGACGAGGAGGTGATGGACTTGATCCCCACCGACCAGAACATCTTCGGCCTGCAGGATATATCGGCCGAGGAAGAGACGGCGAACATGGCTGTCGAGGATCTGTCGCCGGAGGACGTGGAGGCGGCGATTGAAGCGGAGTTGGGTGGTCGCCGCCGCTGACCGCCTGAGCGGGACCTGCCGGTGATCCCCGGCGGGTCCATGCCGGGCTTCGTGCCCGGGGCGGTGTTGCGCAGCCCGGACGGCTCAACCACGAGTGAGGCTGCGGTGACGCGCCCCAAGGTGGTGCGACAGTTCGAGTTGACGGAGAAGGTCCGGGCCTATGATCCGCGGGCCGATGTCGATGCGCTCGACGCCGCCTATGTTCTCGCGATGCAGGCCCATGGGCAGCAGAAGCGCGAGAACGGCGACCCCTACATCACCCACCCGCTGGCGGTTGCCGATATTCTGGCGGGCTACCGGCTCGACACCGCCAGCATTGTAACTGCGCTGTTGCACGATGTAATCGAGGATACCGGCGTCACCCGTGCCGAGATCGATCGGCGGTTTGGCACCGTGGTGGGCGGGCTGGTGGACGGTGTCACCAAGCTGACCCGGCTTGAACTGCAATCCGACCGCACGAAGCAGGCCGAGAACTTCCGCAAGCTGGTGCTGGCCATGAGCAAGGACATCCGTGTCCTGCTGGTGAAGCTGGCGGACCGGCTGCACAACATGCGGACGCTGCACTGCGTCGAGAAGCCCGAGAAGCGCGAACGCGTGGCGCGCGAGACCATGGAGATCTATGCACCGCTTGCGGAGCGGATCGGCATGGACAGCCTGAAATCCGAGCTGCAGGTCCTCTCCTTCGCGCAATTGGAACCCGACGCCTTCGACACGATCCAGGCCCGGCTGAACTTCCTGCGCGGGCAGGGCGCCGACGTGATCGAGGAGGTGAAGAAGGAGCTGGCCCGGGTTTGCACCGAGGCCGGAGCGCCGCCAGTGGAGATCACCGGGCGGGAGAAGTCGATCTTTTCCATCTGGGAGAAGATGCAGCGCCGCAACGTCACCTTCGAGCAGCTTTCCGACATCATGGCATTCCGCGTGGTGATGCCGTCGCGCGACCTCTGCTATGTCGCGCTGGGTGCGATCCATGCCGCTTATCCCGTCATCGCCGGGCGGTTCAAGGACTATATCAGCACGCCCAAGGCCAACGGCTATCGCAGCGTGCACACCGGCGTCACGCTGCGGGTGCCGCAGAACCAGAAGATCGAGGTGCAGATCCGCACCGCCGACATGCACGACGTCGCTGAGAACGGGGTGGCGGCACATTGGCTGTATAAGCAGGGCGATGCATCGGCCAGTGATCTGCAGACCTTCCGCTGGGTGCAGGACCTGCTGGAGATCCTGGACAATTCCCAGGCGGCTGACGAGTTCCTCGAAAACACCAAGCTGGAGCTGTATCAGGACCAGGTGTTCTGCTTCACGCCGAAGGGGCAGCTGATCCAGCTGCCGCGTGGGGCCACCAGCGTCGATTTCGCCTATGCCGTGCACAGCGTGGTGGGTGATACCTGCGTTGGCGCCAAGGTGAACGGCCGGTTGATGCCGTTGCGCCACGAGCTGCAGAATGGCGACCAGGTCGAGGTGATGACGGCGCGCGGCGGCACGCCCAGCCCGGCCTGGGAACGCTTCGTCGTCACCGGCAAGGCCCGGGCCCGCATCAGGCGCTATGTGGCGGCGCAGCAGCGGCAGGGCTACCTGGACAGCGGCAAGGCGACCCTGGCCAAGGCGTTCCGGCAGGAGGGGGTGGACGGGTCGGAAAAGGTGCTCGACGGCGCCCTGAAGCAGCTGAAGGCCGCGACGCGGGACGACCTCTACGTCGCCGTGGGCAACGGCAACATCGGGCCGAAGGACGTGGTGCACGCCGCCTATCCCGAGCTGCGGCAGACGCCGCGGGCGCCGCGCATGATGCCGAGCCTGCCGAGCCGAGCCGGTCGCGCGACGGGGCGTTCCGCGGGTATGGAGATCACCGGGCTCGTCTCCGGCATGGTCATTCATTATGCCGGCTGCTGCCATCCGCTGCCAGGCGACCGGATCATTGGGATCGTCAGCACCGGCAAGGGTGTCACCATCCATACCCATGAATGCCCCACGGCGGAGGCCTTCGGCTCCACCCCGGAGCGGTTCCTGGACGTGGATTGGGACGAGGGGGAGGTGGCGCGCAGCAAGTCCACCCACACCGGCCGCATCAGCGCCATCGCCAACAACAACACCGGAGCGCTGGCTGCGCTGACCAATGCGGTCGCCAAGCAGGACGGGGCGATCACCAACCTGAAGGTAACTAACCGGCAGCAGGACTTCTTCGAGGTGCTGATGGACGTGGAGGTGCGGGACATCCGGCACCTGGCCACCGTGATTGCCGGGTTGCGGGCCGCGGGTGGGGTGACGCAGGTGGAGCGGGCGCGGGGATGATCGTCGGCCTGGGTTCCGACCTCTGTGACATCCGGCGGATCGAGGGCGTCATGCAGCGGCACGGCGACCGCTTTCTGCAGCGCGTGTTCACCGAGCTTGAACGCAGCCGCGCCCTGCGCCGGACCGAGAGCCTGCGCGCGCCCACCTTCGCCAAGCGATTTGCGGCCAAGGAGGCCTGTGCCAAGGCGCTCGGCACCGGGTTCCGCGACGGCGTGTTCCATTCCGACATGGGTGTGGTGAACCTTCGCAGCGGCCAACCCTCGCTCCGGCTCACCGGCGGGGCGCTGGCCCGGCTGCAAAGCCTGACTCCGCCCGGCACCGAGGCGGTGCTGCACCTGACCATGACGGACGAGTACCCCTATGCCTTCGCCCAGGTCACCATCGAGGCGCGGCCGGTTTTGGCTGCGGTGGCTGGGACTGTTTCTTGACACGCAAGGCGACATACGGTTGATCGCGAGCGTAGTCTGGACCGGATCACCTCCCCAATGATGGCGAAATCTAAGTCGGGCATGACGAAATCCAGACCGGGCGGCTTGCTCGAGAACGTCAAGACCATCATCTATGCCGGGCTGATCGCCGTGGGCATCCGCACGGTGGCGTTCGAGCCGTTCAACATCCCATCGGGCTCGATGATCCCGACGCTGCTGGTCGGTGATTATCTGTTCGTGTCGAAATACAGCTACGGCTACTCCCGATTCTCGCTGCCGTTCGCGCCAAACCTGTTCAGCGGCCGCATCTTCGGGCGGCTGCCGGAGCGGGGCGACGTGGCGGTGTTCAAGTATCCGCGTGACACGCAGATCGACTACATCAAGCGTATCATCGGGCTGCCGGGTGATCGTATCCAGATGAAGGCCGGGCAGCTTTACATCAACGGCACCCTGGTGCCGCGGACGCCGGGCGGCGACTTCCTGGCAGAGGATCACGGCCAGCGTGTGCTGTCTGCGCTGTATCACGAGACGTTGCCGAATGGCCGGGTGCACGACATTCTGACCATGAACAGCGAACCGGCCCGCAGCGCCTATCCTGGCATGTTCGACCCCAACAACACCGTGGAATACAAGGTCCCCGAGGGGCATGTGTTCGCGATGGGCGACAACCGCGACAACTCGCAGGACAGTCGGTTCATGGACGCGGTGGGCTTCGTACCGATCGAGAACCTGGTTGGCCGGGCCGAGTTCCTGTTTTTCTCCTTCGATGCCCGGGCGCCGTGGTGGGAAGTCTGGGAATGGCCGTTCGAGATCCGCTGGAACCGACTGCTGCGCGGGATCGAGTGAGCGAGACGGCGCTGATCCAGCACGCTGCGGCGGAGGCGATCCTCGGCCATCACTTTGCCCGCCCTGCGTTGCTGACCGAAGCGCTTACCCATCGTTCCGCTTCCGGGCCGCTGCGGGGGCGGGCGCGCAAGGGCGCCGGGTCCAACGAGCGGCTTGAGTTCATCGGCGATCGGGTGCTGGGCCTGGTGGTCGCGGAGTGGCTGATCGAGCGCTTTCCGGCGGAGCAGGAGGGTGAACTGGGCCGGCGGTTCGGTCACCTGGTGTCGCGCCCGGTGCTGGCGGAGATCGGACAGCGGCTGCACCTGGATGGCGCCCTGGCGATCGGCGCCGGGGAGGCCCGGGCCGGGGTGGGCCAGCTGGCCAATACCCTGGCGGATGCGATGGAGGCGGTGATCGGAGCAATGTTCCTGGATGCGGGGTTGGATGTGCCCCGCCGGTTCGTGCGGGACGCCTGGGCGCAGGCGATGGATGTGCAGGTGCGTCCGCCGAAAGACCCCAAGACAGGCTTGCAGGAGTGGCTGATGGCGCGCGGGCTTCCCTTGCCGGAGTATCTGGAGACGGAGCGGACCGGCCCATCCCATGCGCCGGTATTCGCGGTGACGGTGAGCGCGGCCGGGCAGAGCGGCTCCGGCAGCGGTGGAACCAAGCGGGAAGCGGAGCGGGCGGCGGCGGTTGATCTGCTAGGCCGGCTGACATGAGCGAGATCAGCGCCGGCCCGCGCTGTGGCTTCGTTGCCATCGTCGGCGCGCCGAACGCCGGCAAGTCCACCCTGCTGAACCGTTTGACCGGGGCCAAGCTCTCCATCGTCAGCCCCAAGGCGCAGACGACACGGTTCCGCGTGCTGGGCATCCTGATGCGGGGCGAGAGCCAGATCCTGCTGGTTGACACGCCCGGCATCTTCGCACCGAAGCGCAAGCTGGACCGGGCCATGGTGCGGGCGGCCTGGTCGGGGTCCGAAGATGCCGACTTGTCGTTGCTGCTGGTGGATGCGCGGTCCGGCGCCACGGACCAAGTGCGTTCCATTGCCGCCACGCTGGGCGAACGGGGGCGGCGGACCTGGTTGGTGCTGAACAAGCTGGACCTGATCGACGCGCACCAGATGCTGCCGCTGACGGCGGCGCTGAACGCGATCGTGCCGTTCGAGGCGACATTCATGGTCAGCGCCAGCAACGGTGATGGGCTGAACACGCTGCTGGACCAGTTGCAGGTGGCGATCCCGGCCGGGCCGCATCTGTATCCCGAAGATGATCTCACAGACCTTCCTGACCGGTTGCTGGCGGCGGAGATCGTCCGCGAGCAGATCTTCCTGCAGATTCATGAAGAAGTTCCTTACGGCACCACCGTGGAGACGGAGAGCTGGGCCGAGAAGAAGGACGGCTCCGTGCGGGTGGAGGCGACCGTCTATGTCAGCCGGCCCACGCACAAGGCGATCCTGATCGGGGCCGGCGGCGCCCGCATCCGCGAGATCGGTGCCAAGGCCCGGCACCACCTCGGCCAGCTGCTGGAGCGCCCGGTGCACCTGTTCCTGAACGTAAAGGAACGGGCCGGGTGGGACGAGGAAGGCGCGCGGCTGCGGGCGCTCGGTCTAGACGACGCCGAGTAGGAATGGAGTGGGAGGGCCCCGCCGTCGTGCTGGACACCCGTCCCTACAACGAGGCGGATGCGCTGATCACGGTCATGACCGAGGCGCACGGCCTGCATCGTGGCCTGGCGCGCGGCGGCGCCTCCCGCCGGCATGCCGCGCTATGGCAGCGTGGCAACCTGGTGCAGGCGCGCTGGGCCGCCCGGTTGCCGGACCAGCTTGGCAGCCTGACGGCGGAACTGGTGCATGCCGGCGCGGCGCGGGCGATGGAGGATGCGCTGGCGCTGGCGGTGCTGTCCTCCGCCTGCATGGTGGCGGAGGGCGCGGTGCCGGAGCGGGAGGCGCACCCGATCCTGTTCGGCGGCCTGGTCGGGCTGATCGCCGGGCTGATGGATGACCCGGCGCCGGTGGCGACGCTGGTGCGGTGGGAGGCAGCGCTGCTCGGTGAGTTGGGGTATGGGCTCGATCTAGGCGCCTGTGCCGTGACGGGTGCGACGACCGGGCTGCGGTTCGTGTCGCCCAGAACGGGGCGGGCCGTGTCGGATGCGGCCGTGGGGATTTGGGAGCAGCGGCTGCTTCCTCTGCCGGGCTTCCTGCAGGGGAAGGCGGACAGCGATGCCGCGGCGTGGCGGGACGGGATGCGGCTGACCGGGCATTTCCTGGAGCGCGACGCCTTCGGCCACCAGCACCGGGCCTTGCCGGCGGCGCGCATCATGTTGGCGGACCGGGTTGCCGCTTTGGCGAGTTCCTGATATGTTCCGTGGACCAATATGCCCGACGATCTGACCGGAACCATTCAGGAGACACGGCTCGAGGACGCGCTGAGCGAGCGCTACCTGGCCTATGCGCTCAGCACGATCATGTCGCGCAGCCTGCCGGACGTGCGGGACGGGTTGAAGCCGGTGCATCGACGGCTGATCTACGCCATGCACCAGCTGAAGCTGGACCCAGCCAGCGGCTTCAAGAAGTGCGCCCGCGTGGTGGGCGACGTGATCGGCAAGTATCACCCGCATGGCGACTCGTCGGTGTACGAGGCGCTGGTGCGGTTGGCGCAGGAGTTTGCGGCCCGCTATCCGCTGGTCGAGGGCCAGGGCAACTTCGGCAACATTGACGGCGATAACGCCGCGGCGATGCGATATACCGAGGCGCGGCTGACCGAGGTCGCGCAGACGCTGCTGAGCGGCATTGATGACGACGCGGTGGATTTCCGCGCCACCTATGATGGCGAGGAGCATGAGCCGGTCGTGCTGCCGGGCGGGTTCCCGAATCTGCTGGCCAATGGTGCCGCGGGCATCGCGGTGGGCATGGCGACCAGCATTCCGCCGCATAATGCCGGCGAGGTCTGTGCCGCGGCGATCCATCTGGTGCGGTATCCCGAGGCGACGACGGAAGAGCTTGTGGCGCATATGCCGGGTCCGGACTTCCCGACCGGCGGCACGTTGATCGAGGAGCGTGCCTCCATCCTGCAGGCCTACGAGACCGGGCGCGGCGGGTTCCGTATGCGGGCGAAGTGGGTGGTGGAGCGCGGGCGGCTCGGCATGTGGCAGATCGTGATCACCGAGATCCCGTATCAGGTGCAGAAGAACAAGCTGGTGGAGCAGATCGCCGAGCTGCTGGAAGCCAAGAAGCTGCCGTTCCTGGGCGATGTGAGGGACGAGAGCACAGAGTTGGTGCGGCTGGTGCTGGAGCCGAAGGCCCGGACCGTGGAGCCCGAGGTGCTGATGGAGACGATGTTCCGCGCCACCGCGCTGGAGGGTCGGTTCCCGCTGAACATGAACGTGCTGACGGCCGACCGCACCCCGGTGGTGCTGGGGCTGAAGGGAGTGCTGCGGCATTGGCTGGACCATCGGCACGATGTGCTGGTGCGGCGGTCCAGCCACCGCTTGGCGGCAATCCAGCGGCGGCTGGAGATCCTGGATGGCTATCTGGCGGTGTTCCTCAACCTGGATGAGGTGATCCGCATCATCCGGGAGGAGGACAAGCCCAAGCCCTCGCTGATGCAGTCCTTCACGCTGACGGACAGCCAGGCCGAGGCGATCCTCAACATGCGGCTGCGCTCGCTGCGCCGGCTGGAGGAGATGGAAATCCGCAAGGAGCATCGGGCGCTGGAGCGGGAAGGCAGGGACCTGTCGTCCCTGCTCAGGACCGAGGCTTTGCGTTGGAACCGGATCGTGGAGGAGCTGGAGGCGACCAGTGCCAAGTTCGGAGCCGGGCCACTGGGTCTGCGGCGGACGGTTCTGGGTGACGTGCCGGCGGCGGTGGAGGTGAATGCGGACCATCTGATCGAGCGCGAGCCGATCACGGTGGTGCTGTCGGAGAAGGGCTGGATTCGGGCGGTGCGCGGGCAGGCGGTCGATCCCGGGGAGCTGAAGTTCAAGGAGGGCGACACGCTGGCGATGCTGGTGCCGTGCCAGACCACGGACCGGCTATGCCTCATCGCCAGCGGCGGCCGGGTGCATACGCTGCGCGCGGGGGACCTGCCGCGAGGCCGGGGCGATGGGCAGGCGATCCGGCTTGTGGCGGAGATGGCGCAGGATGACGAGGTGGTCAGTCTGTTTGTGTGGAGGGAGGGCCTCCAGTTCCTGCTGGCCAACGATGCCGGGCGCGGATTTCTCGTGGCCTCGGCGGACCTGGTGGCCGAGAAGCGCACCGGCAAGGCCGTCATGAACCTGCGGCCCGGCGAGCGCGTGCAGCTCTGTGTCCCGGCGCAGGGCGATCATGTCGCTATGGTGGGCACAAATCGAAAACTGCTGGTGTTCCCGCTGAACCAGGTGCCGGAGCTGCAGCGCGGGGCCGGGGTGCAGCTGCAGAAGTATGCGGACGCCAAGCTGGCGGATGCCAAGGTGTTTGTGATGGCGGAGGGACTGACCTGGCGCCTCGGGCAGAACACGCGGACTGAGACAGGGATCAAGGACTGGCTGGGGGCGCGCGCCCAGGTGGGGAGGATGCCGCCGAACGGGTTTCCGAAGGCCAACCGGTTTTCCTGAGGGGAAAGAGCCGACTCTCTCCCATCAGGCGTTCAGTCGGTCTTGTAGGCCAGGAACTTGCCGCTCATGCCGATCTTGACGCGGTCGCCCTTCTGGTCGGGCTGGCGGTCCATCGTCATGTCGAAGTCGATGGCGGACATGAGGCCGTCGCCGAACTCCTCGTGGATCAGCTCCCTCCAGGTGGTGCCATAGACGGAGACCAGCTTGTAGAACCGTTAGACCAGCGGATCGGTCGGCACCTGGGTGGGCAGGCTGCCGCGATAGGGCGGCTCCATGAGCAGGTCCATCTCGCCGGCCGAGAGATCGAACATCAGGCCGACCTTCTCCGCGTTTTCCTGCGTCACGCCCATCTGGCCCAGGCAGGCCGCCGTGGTCCAGACCGTGGCGTGACCGACCTTTTCGAATTCGGCCGCAAGAGCAGCTTCTTTCCTTCCACCGGAACCGCCTTGCCTCTAGTCTGCCACGGTCGCGACGGAGTCTTGCATGTTGGTTCCAGGTGGCTTGAGGCATACACCCGGCTGGATCGGCGAGTTTCGCGCTTTCATCATGCGCGGCAATGTCCTCGACCTCGCAATCGGCATCGTGGTCGGGGCGGCGTTCACCTCCATCGTCAACAGCCTGGTGCGGGACCTGATCACCCCGCTGCTAGGCCTGCTGATCGGCGGGATCGACTTCAGCAACCTGTTCGTCACGCTCAAGGGCGCGCACGAGAGCACGCTCGAGGCGGCACAGCGGGCCGGGGCGGTGACGTTGAACTTCGGGCTGTTCCTGAATGCGTGCATCACCTTCCTGATCATCAGCTTCGCGGTGTTCTGGGTAGTGAAGGCCGTTGCCCGGTTCGCGCCCAAGGCCGATGAGGTGGCGAAGCTGACCACGACCGAGACCACGCTGCTCGAGATACGCGACCTGCTGGCTCGCGACCGCCTCTAATTCCCCGACCGCGCTTCGAAAGTAAACGCTATGCGCCGCATCCTTCTGCTCCTTCTGCTGTTGTCCGCAATGCCACAGGCCCGTGCGGATGAGTTCACCGTGCCGGGCCTGGAGCGTGACACGGGCGCCTACCTGACGCTGCTGAAGCAGCGCAGCCCGGCAGGCCTCACCCCGCAGGCGCGGCGCCAGGCGGAGCAGCAGGCGGACGCGGCGCAGAAGCGCAACGACTGGGCGGCGGTGGCCACGTCGCTCGAGACCCGGCTGGGCGGCGGCACCGGCACGGCGGACCAGTGGATGGCGCTTGGCCGGGCGCAGCTGCGGCGCACCCCGCCAGACCCGGCACGGGCCGCCCAGGCGGCGTGGCAGGCCTTCGGCATGTTCGACAGCGGCGGCCCGGAGATTCCGGCGCTGATGCTGATGGCCGATGCCTTCCGCACCATGGGGCGCTACGACTATGCGATCCGCGCGTTGGAGGCGGCGCAGGAGCGGGCGCCCGATGACGCCGGCACGGCAAGGGCGCTGCGCGACCTGCGCCTGCTGGCCGGCATCCAGGTGCGGCGGGTGCGGACGGAGCCGGAGGGCGATCCGCCGCAGGCCTGCATCGAATTCACAACCGCCCCCGCCCGGCGCAGCGACTTCGTTGCTGCTGACTGGGTGCGGCTCGACCCGGCCACGCCCAACGCGGCGGTGACCCGCGAGGGCGACCAGATCTGCATCGCCGGGCTTCGTCTGGGGGCCACTACGAACATCACGCTTCGCGCCGGCATGCCGGGCGAGGACGGGCTGAAGCTGAACCGCGACACGGTGCTGCCGGTGGCAATGGCGAATCGCGCGCCGCAACTGGTGTTCGACACTCGCGCCTTCCTGCTGCCGCGCGGGCAGGCGGCGACGGTCACGCTGTCAAGCGTCAACCTGTCCAAGGTGAAGCTGCGGCTGCTGCGGGTTTCGGAGCGTAACCTGGTGCCCTGGGTGCGGGACAGCAGCTTCGTCGATGGCGAACAGGGCACCTTCGAACGGATGCAGGAGAGCGGTAAGATCGTGTGGGAGGGCACCGCCGAAATCCAGCACTGGCAGCCCAACCAGATGATGCGCACCGCTCTGCCGCTGCCGGATGCCTTCAGCGAGGTCGGTGCCTATCTGCTGCTCGCCGCGCCGGCGGATGGCACCAACGTGTATTCGACCAACGCCACACAGGTGATCATGCGCACCGACCTGGCGCCTACGGTATGGCGTGGCACGGATGGCCTCACGGTGCAGGTTCGCAGCTACGCCAACGCCGCCGTGCAGCCCGGTGTGGCCCTGCGCCTGCTGTCCCGCAGCAACGACGTTCTGGCGGAGGCGACCACGGATGCCGAGGGCGTCGCCCGCTTCGGTGCCCCGCTGCTGCGCGGTGAGGGGCCGCAGGCACCGCAGAACATCCATGCCAGCCTGGGCGATGACCTCGTCGCGCTGGACCTGACCACCAGCGCATTCGACCTTTCGGATCGCGGCGTGGCGGGCGCGGCACAGCCAGGGCCGCTGGACGCCTTCGCCTGGACCGACCGCGGCATCTACCGGCCCGGCGAGACCGTGCAGCTGATGGCGCTGCTGCGTGACGCCGCCGGCCAGCCGCAGGACATGCCGGCGCATATCGTGGTAAAGCGTCCGAACGGCCAGGTGCTCCTGGATGTGGTGCCGGCGCGTGGGGCCGAAGCCTCGGTGCATCTGCCGATCCCGCTGTCGCTGACTGCGCCTGCCGGAGATTGGAGCGTCGAGGTGCTGGGTGATCCGAAGCGGCCGGCCATCGGGCGCACCAGCTTCCGGGTGGATGCTTTCGTGCCGGACCGCATGGCGGTTGAGCTGACGCCGTCCGGCCCGATCGTGCCGGGCCAGCCCTATGAGCTGCCAGTGGTGGCGCGCTTCCTTTACGGCGCCCCGGCCGCCAACCTGTCCGGATCGGCCAGCCTGACGCTGGTGGTGGACCCGAACCCGCCCGCGGCGCTCGCCGGCTATCGCATCGGCCTGGAGGGCGAGCAGTTCGCGCCCGAGGCGATGCAGATCGACGTGCCCAGCACGGACGCACAGGGCCGGGCCAGCCTGCCGATCCTGCTCAAGACCGCGCCGGACACCACGCGGCCGGTGCGAGCCGAGCTGGACGTCGGTATCGATGATCCATCCGGCCGGGCCAGTCGCGCGACGGTGAGCATCCCGGTGCGCCCGGCGGGCAACATGCTCGGCATCAAGCCGGGGTTCGATGGCGGCATCGATGACGGCGCCGAAGCGGCCTTCGAGATGGCGGCGGTGAGCCCTGACGGCGTGCGTATCGCGTTGCCGGCACGGATGCGCCTGGTGCGGGAGCGCCCGGACTGGCGGCTGGTGCGCCATGGCGTGCTGGCCCGGTATGAGACGGTGTATCGCGACGAGCCGATCGAGGCCTCGGACATCACGCTCCCGGCCAGCGGCGCCTTCCGCTATGCCAAGCGGCTGCCGTTCGGCCGCTACCGGATCGAGGTGGCGGAGCGCGGCGGTCTGGCGGCGACCTCCATGCGGTTCCGCGCCGGCTGGGTGGCTTCCGACAGCCCCGACACACCCGACAAGGTGGACGTCTCCACCGACCGCAAGCTGTATGCGCCAGGGGATGTGGCCCGGGTGCACGTGGTGGCGCCGTTTGCCGGGCAGGCGACGGTGCTGACCCTGACCGACAAGGTACAGGGCCTGCGCGACATCACCATCGCGGCCGGGGGCACCGACATCGAGGTTCCGGTCGATGCTGCCTGGGGGCCGGGCGCCTATGCCACCGTCCACGTATTCCGCGGCCCGACCGGAACGGACCGGCCGGCCCGCGCCATCGGCCTTGCCTGGATCGGGATCGACCCGGCGGCCCGCACCCTCGCCCTGTCCATCGCCGCCCCCGGCAAGACCGGGCCGCGCAGCCGCCTGGTGGTGCCGGTACGCACCACGCCGGGCGCCTGGGTGACACTCGCCGCGGTGGATGAGGGCGTGTTGCGTCTGACGAAGTTCGTGACCCCGGACCCGATGGCGCACTTCCTGGGCCGGCGCACCCTCGGCATCGACATCCGCGACGACTGGGGCCGGCTGATCCGGCCCGGCGAAGGCGACAGCACCGTGCTGAAGCAGGGTGGCGACAGCGCGATCGGTGCCCTGCCGGAGATCCCGCAGAAGGTGGTGGCGCTGTTCACCCCGCCGGTGCAGGCCGGGGCGGATGGCGTGGCCGCCGTGCCGCTGGACCTGCCGGACTTCAACGGCCAGGTGCGGCTGATGGCGGTGGCGTGGCAGGGCACCAAGGTGGGTGCTGCGTCCATCGACATGGTCGTGCGTGACCCGTTGATCGCCGAGCCGCTGCTGCCCCGCTTCCTGGCACCGGGCGATGAGGCGCGGCTGGCGGTGCTGATGCAGAATCTGGATCTGCCGGCGGGCGAGACCGCGGCCGTGGTGTCCGTCGAGGGGCCGTTGGAGCTGGTGGGGGATACGCGGCTGGTGGCCACGCTCGCGCCGAACGCGCAGGTTGTGCGAACGGTGACGTTGCGGGCGACCGGGGCGGGGCGGGGCATTGTCCGCCTGGCCGTCAGCGGGCCCGGCGGCTTCTCGGTGCAGCGTGAAACGGCAATCCTGGTGCGCCCCTCGCGGACACCGATGAGCTTCGTGACGGCAGGTGAGCTGGCACCGCGGGCGGAGGCCCGGCTGGAGCCCGCGCTGTCCCGCATGGTGCCCGGCACCGGGGTGGCCCGCGCCTCGTTCGGCGGCGCGGTGCGGTATAATACCGCGGCGCTGCTGGGGAGCTTGCAGGACTATCCGCTGAGCTGCCTCGAGCAGGTCAGCAGCCGCGGTCTGCCCCTCGCCATGTTCCCGGACGGTCCGCTGGCCGGCGATGACCGTGCCGCCCGGCTGCAGGCGGCGGTGTCCACGGTGCTGGACCGGCAGCGCTACGATGGCGGGTTTGGCCTGTGGTCCGCCAGCGGCGAGGCGGAGGGATGGCTCACCGCCTACGCCACCGAGTTCCTGCTGCGGGCGCGCAAGGCCGGTGCGGCTGTGCCGGATGCGGCCGTGCGGGATGCGCTGAAGTTCATGGGCGATGCGCTGGATGAGAGCGCACAGACGCCCGAGGGTTTGGCGGTCCGGGCCTATGATCTCTATGTGCTGGCGATGGCCGGGCAGCCGCGGGCCGGGCTGAACCGGATGCTGGCGGAGGATATCGGCAAGCTGCCGACACCCTTGGCCCGGGCGCAGCTGGGCGCCGCGCTGGCGCTGTCAAACGACCGGCCGCGGGCCGAGGCGGCGTTCGCCGCGGCCCTCGCGGCACCGGCCCGGCGTGACTGGGATGCGGACCGGGGCAGCGCGCTGCGGGACCAGGTGGCCATGACGGTGCTGCTGAAGGAAAGCGGCCTGTTGAGCGACCGGCTGCCGGGGCTGATCGCGACCCTGCCGGGTGCCGATCTGCGGCCCGACACGCTGAGCACACAGGAGCAGGCCTGGGCCGCCGCCGCCGCCGCGGTGCTGGATCGTGAAGGCCGGGCCACGCGGGTGAATGTCGATGGGAAGGACCTGACGGGTCCGGTGGTCAGCCTGGCGCTGACTGGCCCGGTGCAGGCGCGGAACCTCGATGACCGTCCGGTGTGGCAGACGCTCGCCACCACCGGGGTGCCCACCGAGGCCCCGGCCGCGGCCCGCAACCAGATGCGGGTGAGCCGGCGTTTCTTCACCCTCTCCGGTGAGACGCTGAACCTGGACAATCTCAGGCAGAACACGGTGTTCGTTCTGCTGATTGAAGGCCGGGCCGATGACGGGCAGGATCACCGGGCGATGCTGCTGCAGGGTCTGCCGGCCGGGTGGGAGATCGCGGGACGGCTCACGGCGGGCAAGACGGCGGGCATGCCATGGCTGGGCGAGCTGACGGAAACGGAGTCGCAGCCCGCGACCGACGACCGGTTCGCCGCAACCATGATGCTGACGGCGGACCAGCCGGGGTTCCGTGTCGCCGTGCGCCTGCGGGCGGTGACGCCGGGAAACTATGAGATGCCGGGCGCTGCCTTGTCCGACATGTACCGCCCCGGCGTGTTCGCGCGGCAAGCGGCAGGCCGGGGGAAGGTGCTGGCGCCGGAGTGAGGGCCCACCGCCTCGCGCTCGGGTGTGGCCTCGCAATGGGGCTCTGCATCGTTCTCCTGGCCGGTCTCTGGGCGATGGACCGAGCGTTCCCGCCGAACCTGAGCCGGGTCGAGGCGGTGGGAACCGAGGTGCTGGACCGGCAGGGACGGCTGCTGGCGGTGCTGCCGGCGCCTGGCGGGGTGTGGCGGCTGCGCACTGGCATGGAGGATGTGTCGCGGCCGTTCCTCGATCTGCTGGTCGCCACGGAGGACAAGCGGTTCTGGGAACATCCCGGCGTGGATCCGGTGGCGATGGTGCGGGCCATGGGGCAGTGGGCGCGGGCCGGGCACGTCGTCTCCGGCGGGTCCACCCTGGCGATGCAGGCAGCGCGGCTGCTGGAGCCGCGGCCGCGCACGCTGCGCAGCAAGGCGATCGAGACGCTGCGGGCGTTGCAGCTGGAATGGCGGTATGGCCGGGCCGGGGTGCTGGGCATCTGGCTGACGCTGGCGCCCTATGGCGGCAATCTGGAGGGGGTGCGGGCCGGGGCGCGCGCCTGGTTCGGCACCAGCGCCGCGGCACTGGATCCGGCACAATCCGCGCTGCTGGTGGCGCTGCCACGCCGGCCGGAGGCGCTGCGGCCCGATCGCTTTCCCGCCCGCGCCACCCGCCTGCGGGACCGTGTGCTGCAGGAGGCGGCGGGGGTGCCGGTGCCCCTGGCGCGGCAGGCGTTTCCCCGCCATGCGCCGCAAGTGGCGGGCGGGTTCCGCGGCCCGGCCGTGGCGCGCAGCACCTTGTCGCTGCCGTTGCAGGCCGGGCTGGAGCGGCTGGTGGCAGACCGGATGGCCACGCTGCCGCCGCAGGTCTCAATGGCGGTGCTGGTTGCGGATGCCGCGACCCGGCAGATCGCGGCGGTGGTCTCGGGCTCGGGTGCGGTGGACCTGACGCGCGTGGTGCGCTCGCCGGGATCGGCGCTGAAGCCGTTCCTGTATGCGATGGCGTTCCAGGAGGGGTTGGCCCGGCCCGACAGCCCGCTGGTGGACCTGCCGCAGCACTTCCGCAGCTATGCGCCGGAGAACTACCTGCGCGGCCATGCCGGGCGGGTGAGTGCGGCGGATGCGTTGCGGCGCTCGCTCAACCTGCCGGCGGTGGCGCTGCTGGACCGGCTGGGGCCGCCGCGCTTTGCCGCGGCGTTGCGGGCCGCAGGTGCCAAGCCGCGGCTGCCGATGGGGGCGGACGCCTCGCTGCCGCTGGCGCTGGGCGGCGCGGGGCTGACGATGCGGGAGATGGTGGGGCTGTATGCCGGTCTGGCGGGCACGGGCGGGGCCGGGCCGCTGGTGCTGGAGGGGCAGGCGCCGCCCGGCGTGCCGCAGACGGAGGCACAGCGGCTGGTCGCGGAGATCCTGACCCAGCCCTTCCCCGAGGGCGGCCCGGCCGGGATTGCCTGGAAAACCGGCACCAGCTGGGGCGGGCGTGACGCCTGGGCCTTCGGTTTCAATACGGCGCATGTGGTGGGCGTCTGGATCGGTCGGCCCGATGGCACGCCGATGCCGGATGCGATGGGCCGTACCCTGGCGCTGCCGATGGTGGCCCGGGTGTTCGGGCTGTTGCCGGAGGCGCCGCGGGCCGCGCCGCCCGCTTTCGTGATGGCGGGCGCCGTGGAGGCCGGCGGCTCGCTGCGGCTGTTGTTCCCGCCGCCCGATGCCGTGCTCTCGGCGGATGGCCCCGTGGTGCTGCGCGCCATGGGGGGGCGGCGCCCGCTGACGTTCCTGGTGGATGGCGCGCCGCTGCCCGGCGCCGCGGCGCGGCGGGAGGCGGGGTGGATCCCGGACGGGCCGGGGTTCTACACCATCACCGTCCTCGATGCGGATGGTCTGGCGGCGCGGGCGCCGGTGAGGGTGCGATGATGCAACAGGTGCGGACGGCGACGCTGGACATCGCCTATCAGGCGCATGGCCCGGCGGAGGGGCCGGCAGTGCTGTTGCTGCACGGCTTCCCCTATTCGGTGCAGGCGTATGACGCGGTGGCGCCGGTGCTGGCGGCGGCGGGGTGCCGGGTCATCGTGCCGCATCTGCGCGGGTGTGGGCCGACGCGGTTCCTGGACCCCGCCACGCCACGCTCGGGCGAGCAGGCGGCGCTTGGGGCCGATGTGCGCGACCTGATGGATGCGCTGGGAATTGGGCAGGCGGTGCTGGCTGGGTATGATTGGGGTGGGCGCGGCGCCTGCGTGGTCGCGGCGTTGTGGCCGGAGCGGGTGCGCGGGCTGGTGACGGTGGGGGGCTACAACATCCAGGACATTGCCGGGTCGGTGACGCCGGCATCCGCGGTGCAGGAGGCCCGGTTGTGGTACCAGTACTACTTCAGCACGCCGCGAGGCATGGCCGGGCTGCGGGCGAACCGGCGCGAGATCGCGGAGCTGCTGTGGCGGATGTGGTCCCCCACATGGCGGTTCGATGCAGGGACCTTCGCATCCAGTGCGGCGGCGTTCGACAACGCGGACTGGGTGGAGGTGGTGGTGCACTCGTATCGCCACCGCTTCGGCTATGCCGCAGGCGACCCGGCGCTGCTGGACGTCGAGGCGGCACTGGCCCGGCAGCCGGCTATCACCGTGCCAACCGTGGTGCTGCACGGCGCCGAGGATGGGGTGGCACCGCCTGAAGCCTCGGAGCGGCTGGAGAAGTTCACCGGCGGGGTGCGGCGGGAGGTGGTATCGCAGGCCGGGCACAACCTGCCGCAGGAAGCGCCGGAGCCCGTGGTTCGGGCAGTGCTCGAACTGATCTAGCAGCTCAGCTTGGGCGGCCGGGGATGCGGTGGCGGTAGGCCAGCGCCTCCGCGATGTCGCTGCGGCGCACGATCTCGGTGCCGGCCAGGTCCGCGATGGTGCGGGCCACGCGCAGCACGCGGGTGAAGCCGCGTGCTGACAGCCGCAGGCGGTCGGCCGCCTGTTCCGCCAGGGTGCGGGCCTCGGGGTGCAGGGTGATGGCGTCGATCCCAGCCTCGGCATTGGTGGGGGCACCTGCCGGGCCATAGCGCTCCCGCTGTGCCAGCCGGGCGGCGGCGACGCGGGCGGCGACCGTGGCGCTGCTCTCTCCGGGTGGGGCGCGGGAGAGTTCGGAGGGTGGGGTGGGATGGACGTGGACCACGATGTCGATGCGGTCGAGCAGCGGGCCGCTGATGCGCCCGAGGTAGTCCTCGCCGCAGCGGGGCGCCTTGTTGCACTCGCGGGCGGCGTCGCCCAGGTGGCCGCAGCGGCATGGGTTCATGGCCGCGACCAGCTGGAAGCGTGCGGGGTAGGTGACGTGCGCCGCGGCCCGGGCGACGGTGGTGCGGCCGGCCTCCAGCGGCTGGCGCAGGGATTCCAGGGCCGCGCGGGGAAACTCCGGCAGCTCATCGAGGAACAGGACACCGCGATGCGCGAGACTGACCTCACCGGGCCGGGCGCGCTGGCCGCCGCCGGCGAGTGCGGCCTGGGAGGCGCCGTGGTGCGGCTCGCGGAACGGTGGGCGCTGCACCATGCGGCCGCCATCCAGCAGGCCGGCGACGCTGTGGATCTGGCTGACCTCCAGCGCTTCCAGGGGTTCGAGGTCCGGCAGCAGGCCGGGCAGGCGCGCGGCGAGCATGCTTTTGCCGGCTCCGGGTGGCCCGACGAGCATGAGGTTGTGCCGCCCCGCCGCCGCGATCTCGATGGCCCGGCGCGCCGTCTCCAGCCCGCGGACCTCCGCCATGTCCGGGCCGGGCAGCGCCTGCTGACGGCCGGCGGGCTCGGGCGGGGTCAGCACCTGGGTGCCGCGGAAATGGTTGATGAGGGAGAGCAGGTCCGGCGCCGCCAGCACCTCGATGCGGCCGGCCCAGGCGGCCTCGCCCCCCTGTGCGGCCGGGCAGATGAGGCCGAGGTCGCGCTCGGAGGCAGACATGGCGGCGGGCAGCACCCCGGCGACCGCGTTGATCACGCCATCCAGCGACAGCTCGCCCAGCGCCGCATAGCCGGCGAGTTCGTCGCGCGGCAGCACATCCATGGCGGCGAGCACGGCCAGGGCGATGGGCAGGTCGAAATGGCTGCCTTCCTTGACCAGGTCGGCCGGGGCCAGGTTGATCAGCACGCGCTTGGGCGGCAGCGACAGGCCCATGGCGGTAAGGGCGGCGCGCACCCGCTCCCGCGCCTCGGCCACGGCCTTGTCCGGCAGGCCGACCACGAGAAAGGCGGGCAGCCCGGAGGAGAGCTGCACCTGGACATCGACCATGACCGCCTCGATGCCGCTGAACGCGAAGCTGCTGACGCGGGCGAGACTCACAGGCGGGGTCGTTCGGGATGCATCACGGCCTGTATGCGGGATGGCAGGCCCCGCGCCAAGCCAGGGTCAACCACCAGCCGTTGTTCCATGGACGTCAGAACGCGCGGAGCACGCGGGCGAGCAGGCTGCCCAGCCGCTCGACGTCGTAGCCGCCCTCCTGGATGATTGCCGTGGGGCGGCGCAGCGCGGCGATGGCGCCGCCGGCCCGGGCGAAGCCCTCCGCCGAGACACGCAGGAAGCCGAGCGGCTCATGCTCGCTGGCGTCGAACCCCAGGCTGAGCACCAGCGCATCCGGAGCGAACCGGGTGATGGCGGCGAGTGCGGTGTCCAGGGCGGCCAGCCACCCGGCATCTGCGGTGCCGCGCGGCAGCGGCAGGTTCAGGTTGTGGTTCAGCCCGGCTCCGCCGCCGCGCTCCCCGGCATGGCCGACATACCAGGGATAGTAGCCCTCGGGGTCGCCATGGATGGAGGCGAAGAACACGTCCGGCCGGTCCCAGAAGATGCCTTGCGTGCCGTTGCCGTGGTGGCTGTCGATGTCCAGCACCGCGACGCGCGCGGCACCCTGGTCCCGCAGGCGCTGGGCCGCCATCGCGGCGTTGTTGAGGTAGCAGTGCCCGCCCGCGCGCGCGGCATAGGCGTGGTGGCCCGGCGGCCGGGCCAGCGCATAGGCGTGACGCCCCGCCGCCGCCTCATCGGCCGCGGCGATGGCGCCGGCGGCGGCGGCCAGGGATGCGGACCAGGTTTCGGGGCCGATGGGGCAGGAGGTGTCTGCGGTGAACCAGCCGAGCTGGCCGATCACGGTGTCACCGGAGCGGGCGCCGTTGGCGAGCATTTCGGGGGAGGGATGGATGTTGGGCACCAGTTCCGGGCCGGGGTCCTGCAGGGCGGCCCATTGCGCCGGGCTGTCGCGCAGGAAGTCGAGGTAGGCGGCGGGATGGACGGCTTCAAGCGCGGCGCGGTCGGGCGGGGGTGGCAGTTCTGGCACCAGGCCCATGCCGCGGCAGCCTTCGAGCAGGGCGAGGGCCCGGGCCGGGACTTCGTAGTTGGCGCGCACGACGCCGCGTTGCAGGAAGAAGTGCGGGTCGTGCCGCAGCTGCGCGGGATCCCAGAAGACCTTCATCGGCGACTCTCACCCGGCACTGTTCTTGCTTTGCCGGACGCTAGGTAGGGCCACCGCGCTTGTCCACCCGCGCAGCGGGAGGCTAGCGTCGGGCCAACGCAGGAACGGGGTTGCAGGCATGAACGGTTCGAACGGGATTTCGCGGCGCGGCCTGATGGCGGCATCGACACTGGCCGGGCTCGGCCTGATGACGCTGGCGGAGGCGCGGGCGCAGGGCGTCGCGCCGAAGAAGGGCGGCGTGCTGAATGCGCTGCTGACGCCGGAGCCGCCGATCCTGATCATGGGCGTGAACAACCAGGGCCCGACGCTGATCGCCGCCAGCAAGATCTTCCAGGGCCTGATCAAGTACTCGCCCACGCTGGAGCCGCTGCCGGAGCTGGCGAAGTCCTGGTCGCTGTCCGACGACAAGCTGACCTACACCTTCAACCTGCAACCGAACGTCACCTTCCACGACGGCAAGCCGTTCACCGCCGATGACGTGATCTTCTCGATCATGAAGTTCCACATGGACCTCGCGCCGCGTGCCCGCGGGGTGTTCCTGAAGATCAAGAAGGCGGAGGCGCCGGACCCGTTGACGGTGAAGCTGACGCTGGACACGCCGTTCGAGCCGTTCCTGCTGATGTTCGACGCCACCACCTGCGCCATGATGCCGAAGCACCTCTATGAGGGCACCGACTACCGCAACGCGCCGGCCAACCAGAAGCCGACCGGCACCGGCGCCTTCCAGTTCGTGGAGTGGCAGCGCGGCAGCTTCATCCGCCTGAAGCGATACGAAGGCTACTGGAAGCCCGGCCAGCCCTACCTCGACGAGATCATCTACCGCATCGTGCCGGACAGCCAGAGCCGGGGCATCGCGCTGGAGTCGGGCCAGGTGCAGCTCACCTCCGCCAGCGACATCGAGCCGTTCGACGTGCCGCGTTTCCAGAAGCAGGCCAATCTGGACGTCACCGCCAAGGGGTGGGAGCTGTTCTCGCCGCTGATGTGGCTGGAGATCAATCACCGCATCAAGCCGCTGGACGACCTGCGGGTGCGGCAGGCCATCAGCCATGCGCTGGACCGCGAGTTCCTGTTGAAGCGGCTGTGGTTCGGCGTGGGCAAGGTCGCGACCTCGCCGATTTCGTCAACCACGAAGTTCTACGACAAGTCGATGAAGCTCGAGGCCTTCAACATCAAGGCGGCGACGGCGCTGCTGGACGAGGCCGGGTTGAAGCCGAACGCGCAGGGCGTGCGCTTCACCATGAAGCATCTTACCTTGCCCTATGGGGAAGTGTGGACCCGGCTGGCGGAGTACTTCCGCACCGCGCTGAAGCAGGTGGGGATCGAGGTGGTGCTGGAGAGCACCGACACGGGCGGCTGGGCGCGCCGGGTCTCGGACTGGGATTACGAGACGACGGTGAACTTCCTTTACCAGTACGGCGACCCGACGCTGGGGGTGGAGCGCACCTATGTGTCCACGAACATCCAGAAGGTCGTGTTCACCAACACCGGCGGCTACAGGAACCCGAAGGTGGACGAGCTGTTCGCCATCGCCCGCAACCAGGCCGACCCGGCGGCGCGCCAGAGGGCGTTCAGCGAGGTGCAGGGCGTGCTGATCAAGGACGTGGCGCAGGTCTGGCTGCTGGAAATGGCGTTCCCGACCATCTCGGACAAGAAGCTGCACAACGTGATCCAGCTGGGGACGGGCGTGCATGCCTCGTTCGACGACGTCTTCTTTGCTTGAAGCCTTGCAGGGTCTGATCGCGTGAAGCTCCTGCGCTTCCTCGGGTTGCGCGTGGTGAAGATGGTGGCCGTCGTGGTCGCCATCGTCATCATCAACTTCATGCTGATCCACGCCGCCCCCGGGGACCCGGCCAGCGTCATCGCCGGGCAGTCCGGCGCCGCGGACCCGAAGTTCGTGGCGCAGCTGCGGGCACAGTTCGGGCTGGACAAGCCGCTGATCGAGCAGCTCTGGCTGTACCTGAAGGGCGTGGCGCAGCTTGATCTCGGCATGTCGCACCGCCAGCAGCGCACGGTGGCGAGCCTGATCGGGGAGCGGCTGCCGGCCACGCTGCTGCTCACCGGCGTCGCCTTCGCCTTCGCGCTGGCCGCCGGCATCGCGCTGGGGGCCGCGGCGGCGCGGCGGGCGGGCAGGATGGCGGACACCGTCATCACCGTCCTGGCGCTCGGTTTCTATGCCACGCCGATCTTCTGGGTGGGGCTGATGCTGGTGCTGGTGTTCAGCGTCTGGCTCGGCTGGCTGCCCAGCTTCGGCATGGGCACGGTGGGAGCGGACCTGCACGGCTTCGCCCTGGCGGCGGACGTGCTGCCCTACCTGGTGCTGCCGTCGCTCACGCTCGGGTTGTTCTACATGGCGGTCTATGCCCGGCTGACCCGCGCCTCCATGCTGGAGGTCTCGGACCAGGACTTCGTGAAGACCGCACGGGCCAAGGGCGTGCCGGAGGGCCGCATCCTGCGCCGCCACGTGCTGCGCAACGCGCTGCTGCCGATCATCACCTTCGCCGGCATCCAGGCCGGGCAGCTGATCGGCGGCTCCATCCTGGTGGAGACCGTGTTCGCCTGGCCCGGCATCGGCCGCCTGGCCTTCGAGGCGCTGCTCGCCCGGGATTACCAGGTGCTGCTGGGCGTGTTCCTCTGCACCTCGGTCCTCGTCGTGGTGTTCAACCTCATCACCGACCTGGTCTACCTGGTCGCCGACCCGCGGATGGAGCTGTCGTGATCCGCACCTTTCTGCGCAACAAGGGCGCCGCCGCCGGGCTGGTGCTGCTGTTGCTGGTGTTCGCCCTTGCGGCGTTGGCCCCGCTGCTGTTCCCCTTCTCGCCGTGGGACATGCAGGGCAACCCGTTCAGCCCGCCGGGCGAGGACGGGTTCCTGCTGGGGTCCGATAGCCTCGGGCGGGATGTCGCGGCCGGCATCGCCTATGGCTCCTACGTGTCGCTGCTGGTGGGGGCTGTCTCCACCGTGGTGGCGCTGCTGCTGGGGGTCGTGCTGGGCGCGGTCGCGGGATATCTCGGCGGCTGGGTGGATGATGTGGTGATGCGGTTCACCGAGCTGTTCCAGACGGTGCCGGGCTTTGTGCTGGCCGTGGTGATCGTGGCGATCTTCACACCCAGCCTCGCGAGCATCGTGTTCGCCATCGCCGTCGTGTCCTGGCCGCCCGTGGCCCGCGTGGTGCGGGCGGAGTTCATGTCGCTGCGCACCCGCGAGTTCGTGCAGGCGGCCGAGGTACTGGGCCGCTCCCGCCTCTCGATCGTGTTGCGCGATATCCTGCCGAATGCGCTCAGCCCCATCGTCGTGCTGGCTTCGCTGATGGTGGCGAGTGCGATCCTGCTGGAATCCGCGCTGTCCTTCCTGGGGCTGGGCGACCCCAACCTGATGAGCTGGGGCTTCATGATCGGGCAGGGGCGCAGCGTGATCCGTCTGGCCTGGTGGATGAGCGTGTTCCCCGGCATCGCCCTGTTCCTGACGGTGCTGGCGCTGAACCTGGTGGGCGAGGGGCTCACCGATGCGCTGAACCCGCGCATCGCGAGGCGCCGCTGATGCTGACCGTCGAGGGCCTGCGCGTCGCCCTCCCGCCCGGGGCGGACCGGCTGAACGCCGTGGAGGATGTGAGCTTCAGCGTCGCACCCGGGGAGATCCTGTGCATCGTGGGGGAGAGCGGGTCCGGCAAGTCCGTCTCCGCCGGCGCCATCATGGGCCTGCTGCCGCCGGCGCTGAAGCCGGTCGGCGGGCGCATCCTGTTCGAGGGGCAGGACCTGCTGCAGGCCCGGCCCGGCGCCCTGCGCGCCCTGCGCGGCAAGCGGCTGGGCATGATCTTCCAGGAGCCGATGACGGCGCTGAACCCGCTGATGCGCGTGGGCGACCAGGTGGCCGAGGTGATGCAGGTGCATGGCGTGCCGGTGGGCCGCCGCGTGCAGGAACTGCTGGAGGCCGTGCATCTGCCGGACCCGGCCCGCGTGCTCCGTTCCCACCCGCACCGCCTGTCCGGCGGGCAGCGGCAGCGGGTGATGATCGCCATGGCCCTGGCGCTGGAACCCGCCATCCTGATCGCCGACGAGCCGACCACCGCGCTGGACGTGACCACGCAGATGCAGATCCTGCGGCTGATCCGCGAGGTGCAGGAGCGGCGCGGCACCGGGGTGCTGTTCATCACTCACGATTTCGGCGTGGTGGCGGAGATCGCGGACCGTGTGGCGGTGATGCAGAAGGGGCATATCGTGGAGCAGGGCCCGGCGCGTGACGTGCTGGACCGGCCGCAGCACGCCTACACCCGCGCCCTGATCGCCGCCGTGCCGCACCGGGCCCGCGCGGCACGGCCGGCGGTGCTGGGCGAGCCGGTGCTGGTGCTGGCGGGCGTGGGCAAGATGTATCGCGCGCCGGGGCTGCTGCGCCGGGGCAACGCCGTGGTGGCGGTGGCGGATGCAAGCCTGGAGATCCGCCGGGGCGAGACGCTGGGACTGGTGGGCGAGAGCGGCTCCGGCAAGTCCACGCTGGCCCGCTGCGTGGTGAACCTGGTGCAGGCCGATGCCGGCGCCATCCGGTTCGACGGCACCGACCTGCGGCCGCTGTCCCGCCCGGGCTGGGCGCCGTATCGCAAGCGCATCCAGATGGTGTTCCAGGACCCCTTCGCCAGCCTCAATCCGCGGCGGCGCGTGGGCGACATCATCGCCGAGGGACCGGTGGCGCACGGCACGTCCCGCCCGGTGGCGAGGGCCCGGGCCGCGGAGCTGCTGCGCCTGGTGCAGCTGGACCCCAGTGCCGCCGACCGCTTTCCGCACGAGTTCAGCGGCGGGCAGCGGCAGCGCATCGGCATCGCGCGGGCGCTGGCCATGGACCCCGAGCTGCTGGTGGCGGACGAACCGGTCTCGGCGCTGGATGTCTCGGTGCAGGCCGAGATCCTGCGCCTGCTGGAGGATCTGCGGGAGCGGCTGGGGCTCACCATGCTGTTCATCACCCATGATCTGCGGGTCGCTGCCCAGGTGTGCGACCGGGTGGCGGTGATGCAGCGCGGGCGCATCGTGGAGCAGGGGCCGACCCAGGGTGTGTTCGCCAACCCCACGCACCCCTACACCAGGGCGCTGCTGGACAGCGTGCCGGGCCGTGGCTGGACTCCCCCGGCCCCGGCCAATCCGGAGGCTGTGTGATGCGCATCGCGGTTGGCGGTTTCCTGCACGAGAGCCACTCCTTCGCGCCCAGGCCCACCACCTTTGCCGACTTCCTGCGGCCCGGCGGCTTCCCCGGGCTGGTGCATGGCCCGGCGCTGCTGCCCACGTTGCGCGGCAACGCCAACGCGATCGGCGGCGCCATCACGGTGGCGGAAGCGGCGGGCGCGACGCTGGTGCCGCTGGCCTGGTGCATCGCGAACCCGGCGGGCCCGGTGCAGGACGAAGCCTTCGAGCGCATCGCGGCGCTGATCTGTGCCGGGCTCTCGGACGCGCTGAGCCTGGGGCCGCTGGATGGGGTCTATCTGGACCTGCATGGCGCAGCCCTGGCCGACCACTTTGCGGATGCGGAAGGCGAGTTGCTGCGCCGTGTGCGCGCCATCGTCGGGCCGGTGCCGATTGCCGCCAGCCTGGACCCGCATGCCAACCTCACCTGGGAGATGGTGGAGCAGTCCGATGCGCTGGCGCCCTATCTGACCTACCCGCACGTGGACATGCCGGCGACCGGGGCGCGGGCCATGCGGCTGCTGCTGGCCCGCATCGCGCGTGGAGCCCCGTTCTGCAAGGCGTATCGGCAGATCGACTACTGGATGCCGATCACCAGCCAGTGCACCCTGATGCCGCCGATGCAGCCGGTGATGCAGGCGCGGGAGGACATCATCGCACGCACGGGTGCGTTGGAGCTGGCCTGGTGCTTCGGCTTTCCATACGCCGACTTTCCCGGTTGCGGCGCTGCGCTATGTGCCTATGGCGAGACGCAGGCGGCGGTGGATGCGGCGGCGGAGGCCTTCGTCGCGGAGATGAACGCGCGGGAGCAAAGCTTCGCCCTGCCGATCGGCGCCGCGGATGCTGTGGTGGCGGAGGCGCGGCGCGCCGCCGGGCCGGGCGGGCCGGTGGTGATCGCCGATACGCAGGACAATCCCGGTGGCGGCGGGCATGGCGATACCACGAGATTGCTGGCCGAGCTGGTGCGGCAGCAGGCCAGGGGCGCCGTCGTGTGTCTGATCAACGACGCGGCGAGTGCGGCGGCGTGCCATGCGGCGGGTGTGGGCGCAACGCTGCCCCTGGCGCTGGGCGGCAAGTCGGATGGCGTCCCGTTCCACGGTAAGGCAACGGTGCTGCGGCTCACAAACGGCGAGTTCACGCTCACCGGCCCCATGTCGCGCGGCAACCCGGCAGCGCTGGGGGCAACCGTCCTGGTGTCGTTCGAACCCGGCATCCGCGTCATGGTGGTGAGCCGCAAGATGCAGGCCTACGACCAGGCCATCCTGCGCCATGTCGGCATCGAGCCGGCTGAGGTGCCGATCCTGGCGCTCAAATCCTCGGTGCATTTCCGGGCGGATTTCGGGCCGATCGCGCGGGAGGTGCTGGTGGCGGCCGCTCCGGGCCCGGTGGTGACGGACCCGGCGACGCTCACGTTCCAGCATGTGCGCCCTGGCGTGCGGCTGCGGCCAGGCGCCAATCGTTAGAGCCAAATCGTCCTGGTGGTACATTCAACCATCATGCGGCAAGGGACGCGCGATGGGCGAGGTTCTCCACGAATGACCCTCCGATGGCTTTCCACGAACCTGTCCGTGGGATTATGCAAGGATTCGACGTCGTGAGTGCTGGCGGAGAGAGTGGGACCCTCTGAACCACCCCACAATACTGCGTTGTAAATTATCAAAATCCCTTGAACATTGGGCTTGTGGGGTGGCATTGTGGGGTGGTTTCGTGGGGTGGGATCATGGCCGGAAAACCCGATACCAAGTGGTTAGAGAAGCGTCGCCAGAGCTGGTATGCCGTGCTCTATGTGCCCCCTGAACTTCGCCCGGCCCTAGGTCAAAAGCTCCGCAAGTCACTTGGAACCCGTGACCTGCTGGCAGCGCAGAAGGCCCGCCACGCTGTTTTAGGCGAGTTCCGGCAGCAGATTGAGCGGGCGGAAGCGGAGGCCCGTGATGCCGCTAAGCGGCCCCCCAGCTCCCCCTTTGAAGCCCGTGCAGAGGGCTGGCGGGAGACCTTAGCCATTGCCCGGCAGGGAGGCGATGTGGTCCTAGGTCTCCCTGACGACGCAGACCAGGAAGCATTTGCCCGTGACGTAATGGCCGATGAGGCGGCAGAGATCGAGCACCGGCATGGACCGGGTGCAGCATCTCCCTTGGGCATGACCTACCGCGGGGAGACCCCGATCCTGGAACACGTCCCTACCTGGTTTCGCGAGGGGGGCCAGAAGGGCGCGTATGAGGCCCGCACGAAGGCCGGCCATGAACGCAACTTAACGGCCCTTAAAGCCTGGCTGGCCAAGGAGGGGCTACCCGTCACCGTTGAAGCTGTCACCCGGCGGCAGGCGGGGCGCTACGTGAGCAACAGCCTTATGACGGGCCGCGAGGCCAAGACCGTTGCCAGCATCGTGTCCAGCTTGCGGAGCTACTGGACCTTCATGGCCCGCAAAGGGCTTGTTGGGGAGGACAGCAAGAACCCTTGGGACGGTGCAGCACCTCCGAAGGGATCGCAGAAGGGCACCGCTGATGAGACCGAACGGCCCTTCACGGATGCCGAGCTGTGCCGCTTGCTGGCCGGGCCCGCGGACCAGGAGCTTGCCGACCTGATGCGAGTGGCGGCCCTGTCCGGTATGCGGATAGAAGAATGCTACCGTCTGGAGACCCGGGACTGTGCAGACGGGTGGTTCCACATCCGCAAGGCAAAGACGAAGGCGGGACAACGGCGGGTGCCCATCCACCCCGAGCTGGCAGAGATCGTGGCCCGGCGCTGCAAAGGGAAGGCCTCGAAGGCTTACCTGTTCGATGAGGCAGGGCCGGTGAAGGAAGGCCGGGAGCGGTCTATGGCTGTGTCCAAGCGGTTCGGGAACTACCGCAAGCGCCCTGGGATGGACGTGGACGAAGCCGCGGAGGGGAAGCGCCGGTCCCTGGTCAACTTCCATTCGTTCCGCCGCTGGTTCATCACCGCTGCCGCACGGGCCGGGCAGCCGGAACGGGTGTTGCAGCAGGTGGTGGGACACAAGGCGCAGGGAATGACCATGGGGACCTATTTCGGGGGCGATATGGGGAAGACGTTGCGAGCTTGTGTAGAAGCCGTGAAGCTGCCGCCAGGGGCTTTCTGAACCCGCCTGGCCGCTATCAAGCGCCTTCGGGACACCATTACGGGTCACCAGCAAGACCGGCATGGAGACTTCCTAATGGGACATGTCCGGGATGGGAGTGAGGGCCGCCAGCGGTCTGATAAGGGGCGGCAGTTACAGGCCATTGCGGAGACGCTAGGGCTGTTAAGGTTCCCCAAGCTGGACTTTACAAGGTTGCATGTAGATAGTGCATGATCCTGTGGCTGCGGTTCCTAGCCGAGGACAACAGCTACCTTGCCGGCGCCTTGCGGCATTACCGGGTGGGTCGATTGAGTGACGGAACGAGCGGGAAGCAGGTAGGGTTACCTTGCGCCAATGAACGCAGGAAGAAGCGATGCAGGAAGATGCTGGGGTAATCCTACGGGCCAACGTGGCCGAAGAAAATGGCTTTGCCAAACACTACGAGCAGCAGCAGAACGCACTGACAACGACCGTCTTTGCTATATCAGGCGTGCTTATAGGGTTTCGCGATAAGCTGGATGACCTCGCGCCCGCTCTATGGTGGGCGGCTCTAATAGCTGCAATGGCAGCAATATTGGTCCTCGCATTGTCTGCTATACGAGCTACAACGCTGTCGATATTGTCTTTTCATGCCGCTGCGACTTGCAGAAATGAAATGATAGCTGCGACAAACTCGGGTGGCGATCTGGACGATCTGTTGCGTAGGAATTATCGCGATCCGGCCCGCAATGGAATGTCCCCCATCGCTCGCTTCTTGTATCGGCGCCTTCCTATCACTGGCTTAGCGAACCTCTTGGTGCCCGCAGCGGCGGCGTTTGTAGCGATTGGCGTTCTTCTTGTGGTGTTTATATCGCACAAACCGCACTGATCAGCCGGCCACGTTGCTACGCCTCTTAGTTGTTTTCAAAACACCGGAAATCTCGGAGAGCCCTGCCACTACCGCGGGGTTTGCCGCCGCCCCCCTGGGGGGCCCTCGCGTGTGTCCAGTGCGAATGGGCGGGCGGGGAATGGCTCCCGCAGGCACCAACGTGAGCGCAGAATGGCTCCTGCACGGGCTGGCGCGTGTCCCGTCTCGAACACCCACAGAAGGCGTCCCGACGGGTGGAAGAGTGATCCGGCTAAAAGGCTCGCTGGCGGCCCGTTCGGCTTTCCAGCTAGGTCGTAGCGGTGCCCACCCTATCAGACTTTGGCGACCCCTTGGCGAGACTTGTGGGGGCATGTGGCGGGTGTTGCGGGGGCATGGCGTGACGACAGGACGATCCATAATGATGGCGGGTGCTGGCTTTGCACTGGGGATCATGGCGGCTGCTGCCTGGCTTGGTCGATACAACACGCACCCCGTGGGTCCCCAGGGGATGGTGGCCTGGGTGCATGATCGCTGGGCGGGGACGATCCAGCTATGCCGCCCCAACGCGCCCAAGTGCATCCCGCTGTTCCCCTCCGAGAGACCGCCGCCGTCTCCTTTGCCCGAAGATTGGATGATACCGCTGGAACCCCCGTCCACCCGTGTTCCGGCCCGCTGACGGCACCCATAGCCGCCATGCACGGCCAGAGCGGACACGATCATTACCCTATCAAATGCCTCATTGGACGTTGAAGGTATTGACATGATACAGGGCAGGGCTAAGTATCCCGCCACCGGCATCGTGCCGGATGGAGACACACCCATGCCCCACGCCAGCAAGATCGTTCCCAGCAGCCGGCGGCAGCACACGCTTGATGCCCTGGTGGGCCCTCCATCGTGGCCGGCTGGTGCTGGCTGGTGCTGACCTACTTCGGCGTGGTCTGAGGGGAGCCGCCATGACCCGCACCAAGCCGCCCCGCTTCGTCGCTTACCTCCGTGTGTCCACCGGGGCGCAGGGCCGCTCCGGGCTGGGCATCGAAGCGCAGCGGGAAGCCCTGGCCCATTTCTGCAACGCTCAAGGCGCGGCATTGATGCGGGAGTTTGTGGAAGTGGAGACGGGGAAGGGGGTTGATGCGCTAGACCGCCGCCCCCAACTCGCCGCCGCCCTGGCCGAAGCGGACCGCCTGGGGTGCCCGGTGCTGGTCGCCAAGCTGGACAGGCTATCCCGTGATGTAGCGTTCATCGCGGCCCTTATGGCTCGCCGGGTGCCCTTTGTAGTGGCCGACCTGGGGCCGCAAGCGGACCCGTTCATGCTCCACATCTACGCGGCCCTTGCGGAACAAGAGCGGCGGATGATCGGGGCCAGGACGAAGGTTGCGTTGGGGGCGGCGAAGGCTCGCGGCGTGAAGCTGGGCGGGGACCGGGGACACCGACATGGGGCGGATGATGCGGCGGCGTTCGGTGCGGCGGGTGGCGCGGTGCGGCGGGATGCCGCTAACCGGGACGCGGCGCGGGTGGCGGATACCATTGCCGAGCTACGCGCGGCTACTCCCGGCTTGTCTCTTGGGGGCATCGCTAAGGGCCTTGCAGAGCGCGGCGTTGAAACCCCCCGGGGCGGAACCGGGTGGACGGCAACAGGGGTGAAGCGGGCCCTGGAACGGCTTGAAGGGGCGGCATAGCGGGTCCCGGCACGGCCTGGCTGGCGATAGGTGCAGTCAGGTTGACCTAGGGAGTTGGAAGCGGGCTGTCACAATGGGGGACACTATTAGCATGGACCGCCTTCGCCAGCCCGGCACGGCGCGCCTTGCACATCCCCTGGAAACCGATGCTGCAACCCTCAAGGGCCCGCCTTGCGGAGCCTGAAAAGTAAGCGTCATGTGGTGACTACGGCGTTCTGCTGCTCGGCACCGGTTGTGACGTGAGAGTCAGTTTGCGCCGCAGCACTTCTTGTATTTTCGCCCTGATCCACACGGGCAAAGCTCGTTGCGGCCGACTTTGCTGCCGCCCGGCATGCTTGATCTGCCCGTAGCTGCATGGGGCTGCGCGACCCGCCAGGCGTGGAGGTCATCGACCCAGGTGGGGATCAGGTCGGGCGCCATCCTGGTCAGCTCGTCGATCTCCGTCTTGGCCTGGCTGCTGGTTCCGTCGGCGATCTCGATCAGCGCCTTCAAGCCCGCCAGGGCCGCACGGGTGCCTCGGTCGGCTGCGGCCATGCTGTCCCAGCTCGATGGCCGCAGCGCAATGGCCCGGGCGAACCCTTCGATCCAGATCTCCCACATCGTGTCGTCGTTCCGGGTGTCGACATCGTAGACCACCTCGTAGCGGCCGCGCCCGGCGTGCAACGCACGCGATACGGCATTGTAGTGCGCCATGATGAGCCTGGTGACGTCCTTGGCCTGCTGCTCGGTCTCGAACACCGGCTCCGGGTCGGTGGCCGCGTTGGCGCTCCAGACCTCCGGCAGCCATTCGCCGGGCAGGATCAGCGTGGGGCAGACGAGGAGCCCGGCCACGAACCCGTCCAGCGTGCTCGCCAACATGGGCTCGCCCGGGAGGGCGGAGAGACGCTCATCGAGGTCTTCGAGTCGCGTGACCGGGTCGATCGCCATCAAGCGTTCAACGCCCACGGCAGCAGCTCCGCAACCCGGTTCACCGGGTGGTCGGCGATGCGGGTCAGCACGGTGCGCAGATACGCCTCGGGATCGCGGCCGTTCAGCTTGGCCGTGGTGATCAGGCTGTAGATCGCGGCGGCCCGCTCGCCCCCGCTGTCCGATCCGGCGAACAGGTAGTTCTTGCGCCCCAGCGCCACCGGACGGATCGCGCGCTCGGCGCCATTGTTGTCCAGGCAGGCCCGCCCGTCCCGCAGCGGCAGGGTAAGCGCATCCCAGCGGGACAGGCTGTAGCGGATCGCCACTGCCAGAGCGCCCTTGCCGGGGATGCGGCGCAGCGTGGCTGTGAACCACTCGTGCAGCTCCCGCATCAGCGGAGTGGACCTGGTCTCGCGCGCCTGCTGCCGCTCGGCAGGCGGGCGGCCACGGATGTCGCGCTCGATGGCGTAAAGGGCGGCGATGCGGGTCAGCGCCTCATGGGCCAGCGGCGACTTCGCGGCCTCATACACCTCATGCAGCTTGCGCCGGGCGTGTGCCCAACAGGCCGCCTCCTGGACACCTCCCGCCTGGTAGAGCCCGGTGAACCCGGCATAGCCATCCGCCTGGAGAATGCCACGGAACCCGGCCAGATGCGCCCGAGGGTGTTCGCCGCGGCGGTCCGGCGTGTAGCGGTACAGCACCGCGGGCGGGGCGGTTCCGGCGAACGGTCGGTCGTCGCGCGCATAGACCCACAATCGGCCGGTCTTGGTCCGCCCGGCCCCGGGGGCCAGCACCGGCACCGGCGTGTCGTCCGCATGCAGCCGCTCGGCCGCCATCACGTGCCGTGCCAGCGCATCGAGCAGGGGACGCATCAGCGACGCGGCCTTGCCGACCCAGGCGGCCATGGTGGCCCGGTCCAGCTCGACACCGTCCCGGGCGTAGATCTCGCTCTGCCGATACAGCGGCAGGTGGTCGGCGTATTTCGACACCAGCACATGGGCCAGCAGCCCCGGGCCGGGGCGGCCGCGCACGATGGGCAGGCTCGGCATGGGGGCCTGGCACATCGCCTCGCAGCTGCGGCAGGAGTAGGCCGGGCGGACGTGGCGGACCACCTCGAACCGGCCCGGCACATACTCCAGCACCTCGGTCACGTCGGTGCCGACCTGGCGCAGGGTGCCGCCGCAACGGGTGCAGGCGCACTCGGCCGGACGGTGCTCCACATCCCGGCGCGGCAAGTGATCGGGCAGCGGCTTGCGGCCACGACGGGTGGGTCCATTGATCGCCGGTCCATCCAGGGCGCCGGTTCCGGCGGCCTCGGCCTCGGCGGGCTCCGCCTCCAGCTCCTCCAACGCCAGTTCGAGCTGCGCGATCTGGTTCCGCAGGCGCTCGGAGGACTGGCCGAACTGCATGCGCCGCAGCCGGGCCAGCTGCGCGCGCAGCTGGCTATGACAATGGACTTTGGCCCATCTGTGCTGATGAATTCTGGCCCAGCATCCGGCCGATGATCGCGTGGCACAGGCCGTCGGCCTGCACCGCCTGTTAGCCTCTTGCTTGTGTGCCTCCCGTCATTGTTTGCCCGCCTTGCGCTGAGCCGTGGTGCGGCGGAACCGGTAGGAATCCGTGCCCGTGGTGATGATGTGCGCACGGTCCGTCAGGCGGTCGATCAGCGCCTTGCACAGTCGCGGGTTGGGGATCACCTGCGACCATTCCGAGAACGGCAGGTTGGTGGTCACGATCACCGTCGCCTTCTCCGCCCGGTCGGCGATGACCTGGAACATCAACTCGCAGGCCGTCTCGGCGAGCGGGACGTAGCCCAGTTCGTCGATGCAGATCAGGTCGAGCCGCTCCCATCGGCCAAGCGCCCGACTGAGCTGGTTGGCGTGCGCCGCCTCCGCCAATTCGTTGATCAGCCCAGTCGCTGTCGTGAACCGAACCCGGCGCCGCTGGCGGCAGGCAGCGACGCACAAGCCGGTGGCGAGGTGGGTCTTGCCGGTGCCAGCCTCGCCGACCAGCAGGACCGGCTCGGCACGGGTGACGTAATCGCCCTCGGCCAGCGTTCGGAGCTGGGTGGCGGCCACGCCGGAGCGGTCGAACTCGAACGCGTCCAGCGTCTTCATCCGCGGCAGCCGTGCCTCGTGCAGCAGGCGCGCGATCGCCCGGCTCTCACGCTCCTCCATCTCGGCCGCCAGCAGCGCCTCGAGGTAGCCGACATGGGTCTGCCCCTCGCGGGTGGCGGCGTCCGCCAGGCGGGCGAACTGACCACCGATCGTCGGCATACGCAGCGCCTTGCAGTGCTGCCGGATCGCCTGGTCCTGGAGATCGGCCATCATGCCGTGCCCGCGTAGGGGCCCGACAGCAGCACATCATACTCGGCCATCGTCGGCATCGGCCGGTCATAACGTGCCAAGGCACCGACATCGACTGCGGCGGGCGGGCTTTTGCGCAGCGCCGCCTCCGTCAACAGATACCGCACCGCGGCTACGTCGCAGGCGCCCAGCCGCACCGCCGTGCCGATCGCGGTGCGCAACGCGTCGTGGCCGAACTCCCGCCCCAATGCCACCACGGCCACCATGGCGCGGGTGCCATTCTGCTTGCCGTGCCGGGTCAGCAGCCGCGCCCAGAGCTCGTCGTAGCAGGGCGGCCAGCGACCGGCCTCGCGCCACTGCGCCAGCGGCTTGGATCCGGCAAACGCTCCGGGCTTGTGGCTCAGCACGTCCAGGTAATGCTCGAGGTCCAGCACCTGCTGGCGGCGGCTGTGGCAACGCTCATGACGGGCGACCCGGCGCCCGGCGTGCCAGAGCTCGATGTGCAGCGGATAGGCGCGCGCCTCCACCCGGCTGCCTGCCCGGACCGGCACCGAGTAGGCGTTGGTCTTGACGGTCGCGCAGCCCTGCTTGTCCACCAGCGGAAACGTCACGTCCGCCAGGTCGAACCCCTCCGCCACGCGGGCCGACAGGTGATCGCGCTCTGCCACCATCGCAGCACCCACCGGCTCCGTGCGCCCGTCCAGGATCCTCGCCTCGTCGTCGCGGCAGCCGGTCAGCAGAAAGGCGTTCAGTGCGTCGAGGTCGGCGACGCCAGGCACCGGGACAAGGTGGTTGCGGCGGAAATAGCCGCCCTCGCCCTCCACGCCGCCTTTCTCATGACCCTCGCCCGGCGTGCAGAACTCCGCCGTGAACCGCCAGTGCGAGCGGAACGCCACGAACCGAACCGTCTCCTCCCGCCGATGTCCCCGCAGGATCTTGCGAACGGCACTGGCCAGGTTGTCGTAGCGCAACAGCCGGAACACCCCGCCGAAATAGGCGAACGCGTGCTCGTGCGCCTCCAGGAACGCCTGCTGTGTCGCGTGCAGGTAGGCGCGGTGGAACGCCGCCCCACTGGCCATCGACCGCATCGCGAACACCTGCATGCGCGTCCGCTCGCCGCCGAGATCCGCCCAGGCCTCATACCAGTCCACCTGGGCCTCATGCCCCAACACATAGCTCTGCGGCACGAACGTCTCGCGCTGGACCAAGCCCATCGCACGCTTGCGGGCCCGGACGTGGTTGCGCACCGTCGACTCAGCGATCCCGGCATCCGGGAACGCCGTCAGGATCCGACGGTAGATCCGTCGCGCCGTATGCCGCTGCTTGCGCGGGGCCCGCCGATCCTCCTCCAGCACCTGGTCGATGAAGCCTGCGACCCCATCCAGCTTGGGCTTGACCCGTGCCGGGTAGCGATGCGGTGGCGGGACTGCACCCGCAATCGCCTGCCGCACCATCCGGCGATGCACGCCGAACTTGGCCGCGACACCGGCGATCGTGCCCACACCAAACTCATGCTCCTGACGGAGCTGCTCGAACAATTCCAACTTGGCTTTCCAATCCACTCCGAGCCTCCCGGCAGAACCGGGCAAACCCTAGGTTGAGGACAGAAGCTGGGCCAAAATCCGTCAGCACTCCGGGCCAAAGTTCGATAGCAAAGCCAGCAGGTGCTCGGCCTCCAGCGCCTTGTCGCGCAGCCCGGCCTCCGCCCGCTGACGCGCCGCCCGCTCGGCCGACAGGTCGGCCAGCAGCGTGCCGATCACGCCACGCAGGGCGGTCACGTCGTCCGGGAGATCGGCGATGTCGATGGGCCGCGACATGCGCGAGTCTCGCCCGGGCCGCCGCGTCGGGGCAACCGGAAATGCAGCCTACACGGCGATCTCGGGCCGCCAGGCCGGCCGCGGCGTGCGCCAGTCCAGGCCCTCCAGCAGCATGGCAAGCTGCGCCGGGGTCAGCGTCACCGTGCCGTCGCGCGCCAGCGTCGGCCACAGGAACCGGCCCTGCTCCAGGCGCTTGGAGAACAGGCACATGCCCTGCCCATCCCACCACAGCGCCTTGACCAGGTCGCCGCGCTTGCCGCGGAACAGGAACAGGTGGCCGGAGAACGGGTCCTCGCGCAGCACCTGCTGCACCTGCGCCGAGAGGCCGTCGAACCCGCGCCGCATGTCCGTGCTGCCCAGGGCGAGATGGATACGCAGGCCCGCGGGCGGGGCGAGCACTACGCGTCCAGCGCCGCCGCGAGCCGACCCAGCGTCTCGGGCGCGATCGTCTCGGCGACCCGCAGCACCCGGCCATTGCGCAGCGCCAACTCGATCACGGGCACCGCTCGCCCACTCGGACGAGACGGGCGGGAGACCGTCGGCGTCGGTGAGATCCCCTCGACCAGCCGCACCGGCGCGAACTTCGCCCCCGGACTCTCCGGCAAGGCGTGGCTGATCCCCGGCATCGTGCCCTCCCGCAGCTGCCGCCGCCAGTCGAACAGCAAGCTCCGGCTCACCCCATGCCGGTCCGCCACCGCCGCCAGCGACGAGCCGGGCCGCCCCATCTCCTCAACCAACGCAAGCTTCTGCTCCGACGACCACTTCCGGCGACGGCGCACCACGCTAATCACCTCAAACCCAGCCACACCGTCCGGCATCGCCCTTACCCCTACGCTAAAGCGCGAGAGCGGACTTCAACACCAAACTCACGTCCAGGCAGCCAGCAGAAGACGCTTACCCTGAAAAGCCCTTCCTGACATACGAAGCCCGCCCTGATCCCGCCGACCCGTCCAAGCTCATCAGCGTTCCCATCGCAAATATCCCACTGGCCGAGGGAGGAGAGCCAGCACGGTGCGACGCCGTTGACTGGAACCGCCTTATGGCGGACGGCTACAGTGACCGGCTATTCTGGCACCAGAACGGGTCCGGGGCGGCCTACCTTCGGACGACTCACGCCGCCGCCCCCCGCCGCACGTTCATTCCGGCACGCTTCATCCTCGGGGCCGGCTATGGAAAGCATGTTCGCTACCGCGACAAGGACCCGCGTAATTTGCGGCGTGACAATCTGGCATGTGGGGCGGGCTTCGCTAAAGATCACGATAACCCCGCGACGGTCCCGGAGAGTTGGTGATGCCGCGCCTCATCGAAGGCGCAACCTTAGACCACGCCGGCCGCATTGCTCCCAACCTTCGCTTAGCTGACCGCTTGGAGATCACCAGGGCGAGCGGACTGGACCTGCTCAAAGACCTCAAGGTGCAGTCAACTGCTCCTACGTGGGCCCTTCGGGGCCCTATCAGGGGCGCCTTGGACAGCATTACATCGACTACCCACGAACGGACGACATGCACCTTGAAGCAACACATTTACGCCTTGCCGTTGCTGACTGCCTCCGCGACCATCGCCCCGACATGCGGCGTCTGGACAGCATCCTCAAACGCCTTTGGAGGGAGCCGGCATCAGACGTAATCGAGACCTACGACGCCATGGTGTTCGGTGGTCTCGATACTCCGCGAGCCCTTGAGGGGGCACGTAACGGGTTGCTTGCGGCCAAGATGCGGGACTTACGACGCCCCCTACTGCGGCGGGACAAGTCCGGCTTGCGGGTTAGTGAGGCCGCAGCGCAGTTGCACATGGAACGTGAGACCCTGGCTCGGCTCATGGTGCGACACGGAATACTTGAACTGGTCCCGTTTGGTGGTCGCCAAAGCCGCCGCCTTGTTACCGATCAGGCATTCTATGAGGGGTTGGGACACAACGTTGATCCCAGCTCCCTTCATAGCCCGCGTTTAAGCGGTCATTCCCGATCTTCCGTGTTCCCTGTCATCTACGCTGACCAGCTTAGCCGCATTGCCGAACGCTTGGGTTGGTCGGTGCTACAGGATACCGCAGCATCCATCCGGGATAAGCGGTCGCGGATGCGGTGGCTGCTGGCAGAACAGGCAGACCTCCCCGATGAAGCCCTTGCAACGCTCAGTGGCTACTCTCTGCGGGGTGTTAAGAAGGCCCGTGCGCTCAGGCGACAGGGATAAGTGCAGTTGACTTTGCCTACCCTCCCCACCAACCGCACCGTGATGAAGGACGGTGAGCCGTGGTTCGTGGGCCGTGATGTGGCCCTGGTGCTGGGCTATGCCAAGCCACGCGAGGCATTGGCGGCGCACTGTAAAGGGGGCCTCGTTTCGCGGCTCCCTTCGTCAGGAGGCCCCCAAGACACCACCATCATCCCCGAGAGGGACGTTTACCGCCTCATCATGCGTTCCAAACTCCCCGCCGCGGAGCGGTTTGAGGAATGGGTGGTGGGCACGGTCCTGCCGAGCCTGCGGAAGCATGGTGGTTACGTGGTGGCGCAGGAAACCCTCACGAATGAGCAAGTTCTGGTCCCGGCCGGTCAGCCCGCCCAAGGTGCAGCCACCTGCACCAACCCTCCCCGCTATTGCCAAACACATAAGCAGGTGAAATCAGTGTGTTACACGTTGCAGGACACTATTAGCGGAGCGGATAGGGAAAGGGGACACTTAACATTCCCTATACGTTTCCCCCTAGCTATTACCTCCTACTACATATCTAATTAAGATGTTCAGTAAGATGTTAATGGGGGCGGTGCCCCGGTGTGTGTCTCCCGCGTAAGCGCGTGTTGTCTCCCAGCGAAGCATTGTTGCTGTCGTTGGGGGACGTTTTAACGGTTCCTCTTGGGGAACTATCGAGGACAGGACCTTGGCGAGGGCAACGAAGCCCACTATACTTCTCTGGTTCAACACCGGAAGGGCTTATGTATGCAACTAACCATCGGCAACTTCATCATCGACGCCACCCCCTCCATGCTGTTCATCGGGAACCCCAACGGCACGGCTATGTTCATCGGGAGGCGGGCGGTGCCCTGCTGGTCCATGATCCGGGACGCCGACAATGCGGAGGTATGGGCCGGTCGCTGGTATGTCGTGCTGTCCCACCCACAGCGGGCCGCCTAGGAAGTCTGTGGAGGTTCCTTAGCGGGAAGCTGGGGGGTCTCGTGTCGGCAGTAATTGACAGGGGCCCCATGAGCCCCTTCACGATTACTCCTATATGGCTTACGGGGGCACTTTCAGGGCGAATTATCTCCGTGGCGACCGGCGACCCTCCTGGAAGCGCGGCAAATCAAGGGAGGTTGGATCAAGGTTGCGGAAGAAGGGCGCGCCGCGGGTATCACGATCAACACTCATGCGGCCCTTGTGCGGGCTCGCTAGGGGTCTTTCGAGGGCCGCCGCTGCTATCCTGGCTGGGCCCTTTTTAGGAACTCTCCAGGACCCACGACATAATTTCTTGCGGCACATTGCACGCGGCTACAAGCCTTTCGTAGCTTAAATACATGAATGCAGACACTTTCCCTGCCTGGCTACAAGTTGCCCTACCGCTTGCGCCCTCTATTAGCGCCATCGTGGCCGTCACCGCATTTCTGTTCCAAGTCGTCAACGGTTTGCGGGTAAGCCGTCGAGAAAGCACGCGACGTGATTGGGAGCGCCTGCAAAGCCTCACCCAAGTTCTACATAACCATGAGGGAAAGGCCGGCGGTTGGGCGCAGCGATTAGCAATCCAGGAGCTTGCGGAGCTTACCACAAAGAAAACTGCGGCCTTACTGCTCGCACGTGAAGCCCTATCATATTGGGAGGACCCGTCGCACGCTGGACACGATTGGCTGAAAGCCGAACTACGAGGCTTGATAGAAAAACTTTCGAGGTAGTTCAAGAGCTACTGTGGGGTGGTCGTGTGGGGTGGTGGACTTCATGCCACCCCATCGTAACCTACTGAACCTACTGAATAAAGGCCCCGAGGTGGGTCTTTGGCGGAGAGAGTGGGATTCGAACCCACGGTAGCTGTTACCCTACACACGCTTTCCAAGCGTGCGCCTTAAACCACTCGGCCATCTCTCCGGCGCCCGGGGCCTATAGCATCGCTCGGTCAGCTCGTCACCCGTTCCTGTGTGCAGGCGCGCCATGTCAATGACGGGACGATGGTGAGGCGTCCCCAGCCGCCTTCGAAGCAGCGGCGTTCCGGGTAGAAATGCAGCTGGGCCAGGCCGCTGCCGTAAATATCCGTCCAGCGGAAGACAGCGGTTTCGCAGCCCTGGTCGCCTACGGCCTCAAGGGTGCCCTCAACCTCGCGGGTAGGTTCGTGCAGTATATAGTGGCCGGCCAGGCGGCCGTCCGGGGTCTCGGTGATCCAGGTGTCGATCGGCTTCTCCCCGTCGCTCTGCACCGTGCCGGGATAGTAGCCGACGACGGCCGGGTGCCAGGCGGCGCAGGCGGCAGCGAGGGCCGCGGCCGGCAGCATCAGGCGTCCATCTTCAGCGCAGCGAGGAAGGCGCTTTGCGGGATCTCCACCTTGCCGAACTGGCGCATGCGCTTCTTGCCCTCCTTCTGCTTGTCCAGCAGCTTGCGCTTGCGGCTGATGTCGCCGCCGTAGCACTTGGCCGTCACGTCCTTGCTCAGGGCGCCGATGGTCTCGCGGGCGATCACCTTGCCGCCGATCGCCGCCTGGATGGCGATCTTGAACAGCTGCTTCGGGATCAGGTCCTTCAGCTTGCCGCAGATGCTGCGGCCGCGGCTTTCGGCGACGGTGCGGTGGGCGATGAAGCTCAGCGCGTCCACCGGGTCCTGGTTCACCAGGATGCTGATGCGCACCAGGTCGCCTTCCTCGTAGCCGTCGATGGCATAATCGAAGCTGGCATAGCCGCGCGAGACGCTCTTCAGCCGGTCGTAGAAGTCGAACACCACCTCGTTCAGCGGCAGGCGGTACACCGCCATGGCCCGGTTGCCGACATAGGTGAGGTCCACCTGCTGGCCCCGGCGGTCGCTGCACAGCGTCAGGATGCTGCCGAGGTATTCGTCGGGCACCATGATGGTGGCCTTGATCCAGGGCTCGTCGATGTGGTCGATCTGGCTGGGGTCCGGCATGTCGGCCGGGTTGTGCAGTTCGCTCTCGACGCCCCTGGTGGTGGTGATCCTGTACACCACGCTGGGGGCGGTCGCGATCAGGTCCAGGTTGAACTCGCGGGTCAGCCGCTCCTGGATGATCTCGAGGTGCAGCAGGCCCAGGAAGCCGCAGCGGTAGCCGAAGCCCAGCGCGGCCGAGCTTTCCGCCTCGAAGTGGAAGCTGGCGTCGTTCAGCCGCAGCTTGGCCAGGCTGTCGCGCAGGTGCTCGAAGTCATCGGCATCGACGGGGAACAGGCCGCACCACACCACGGGGATGCTGGGCTTGAACCCGGCCAGCGCCTCGGCCGCCGGGGTGCGCTCGTCGGTGATGGTGTCGCCCACGTTGCAATCGGCGACAGTCTTCATGGCGGCGGTCATGTAGCCCATCTCGCCCGGGCCCAGCTCGCCCAGCGACACCATCTTGGGGGTGAAGACGCCGACCTGCTCCACGTTGTGCGTCGTCTTGTTGGCCATCATGCGGATGCGCTGGCCGCGCTTCAGCACGCCGTCCTTTACCCGCACCAGGATCACCACGCCGAGATACTGGTCGTACCAGCTATCCACCAGCAGCGCCTTGAGCGGGGCGTTGCGGTCACCGACCGGGGGCGGCAGCCGGGTCACGAGGGCTTCCAGCACGCCTTCGATGTTCAGGCCGGTCTTGGCGCTGATCATCACCGCGTCGTCAGCCGGGATGCCGATCACGTCCTCGATCTGCTGCTTCACCCGCTCGGGCTCCGCGGCCGGCAGGTCCACCTTGTTCAGCACCGGCACGATCTCGTGATGCGCGTCGATCGCCTGGTACACGTTGGCGAGCGTCTGCGCCTCCACGCCCTGGCTGGCATCCACCACCAGCAGCGAGCCCTCGCAGGCGGCGAGCGAGCGGCTCACCTCATAGGCGAAGTCCACATGGCCCGGCGTGTCCATGAGGTTCAGCTGATAGGTCAGCCCGTCCTGCGCCTTGTAGGCGAGGCGCACGGTCTGCGCCTTGATGGTGATGCCGCGCTCCTTCTCCAGCTCCATGTTGTCCAGCACCTGGCTGGTCATCTCCCGGTCGGTGAGGCCGCCGCAGGCCTGGATCAGGCGGTCGGCGAGCGTGGATTTGCCATGATCGATATGGGCGATGATGGAGAAGTTGCGGATCTGGGCGAGCGGCGTATCGGTCATGCCCATGATCTAGGCGCTTCCGCACCGAAAGTCATGGCCCGCCACTCGCCAGTCCTACCGCGATCCCGAGCATGTTCACGGTCCCGTGCGTCACGGCCACGCCCAGGATTGCGGGCCCGTAGCCCAGCAGCGTGCGGAACCGCGCGAACTGGATCGACATCGCCGCGAACATGAACGCCACAAAGACGTGCGTGAACCAGTCGCCGGGGTGCAGCGCCACGGCGCCCGCCACGATCGCGGGCAACGGGATCCAGGGCCGCTCGCCGAACAGCCGGTCCGCCGCCGCAAATACCAGGGCCATCAGCGCCGTCTCGATCAGCGGGGCGAGCAGCATGGCTTCCGTCATGCCGGTTGCAGACTGCCACCCGTCCGGTGCGGCGGAGCCCGCATCGGCATCGTCGGATGCGGGAAGCAGGGCGAGCGGCAGCAGCAGCAGCAGCGAGAGCAGCTTCAGCACCAGGCCGATGAACAGGCATTTCAGCACCAGCGCGCCCCGGCTCGGCGACAGCAGCCAGACGCCGAGCCAGTATGCGGCGCCGAGCGCCCTCATCGGCCGGCGGCGTAGCCCTGCATGCCGCGGGCGTTGGCGCCGGCGCGCATGATCCCGCCCTGCAGGCTCGCGGCGGCCAGCCGGCCCTCGCTCCAGTCCGGGCCCAGCTCCGCCAGGTGCCCGCGTGCCTTGAGGGCCGCCAGCACCCCCGGCCCGAACTGGCCTTCCAGCACCACCTTGCCGGGCCGGGCGATGCGCGGCCAGAAGCTGCTGGGCCAGTGTTCCGTATGGAAGCTCGGCATGTCGATGGCGGCCTGGATGCCCAGGCGCTGGTGCACCATGCGGATGAAGAAGATGAGCGACCACTGGTCCTGCTGCTCCCCGCCCGGCGTGCCGAAGGCCATCCAGGGCTTGCCGTCGCGCAGGGCGAAGCTGGGGCTGAGCGTGGTGCGCGGGCGTTTGCCGGGCACCAGGCTGTTGGGCAGGCCGTCGCGCAGCCAGAACATCTGCCCGCGCGTGCCCATCGGGAAGCCCAGCCCCGGCACCACCGGCGAGGATTGCAGCCACCCGCCCGAGGGCGTGGCCGACACCATGTTGCCCCAACGGTCGATGGTGTCGATGTGCACGGTATCGGCGCCGATCACGCCCAGCCGGGCCACGGTGGGCTCGCCCGCGCCGAGGGCACGCGTCAGCATCTCGCCGCGGATGTGCGAGTCGTGGTCCACCCAGGGGCTTTGGCCGTTCACGGTGCCGGGGCGCAGGTCCATGGAGGCTTGCGGCGTGACCAGCTTGCGGCGGGCGTCGTTATAGGCGGGGGAGAGCAGGGTATCGAGCGGCACGTCGCAGAAGTCGGGGTCGCCGTAGAAGGCCTCGCGGTCGGCGAAGGCCAGCTTGGCGCATTCGATCACGGTGTGGGCGAAGTCGGCGCCCAGCGGGTCCATGGCGGCGATGTCGAACCCGGCCAGCAGGGCGAGCTGCTGCAGGAAGGCCGGGCCCTGGCTCCAGGCGCCGCATTTCAGCACGGTGTGGCCGTGATAGTCGAAGCGGACCGGCGCCTCCATCCTGGTGGTCCAGCCCGCCATGTCCTGCCCGGTCAGCAACCCGGCGTGGCGGCGGCCGGAGGCGTCCAGCACTTCGGTGCGGAAGAAGGTGTCGATCGCCTCGGCCACGAAGCCCTCGTACCAGGCCCGGCGCCCGGCCTCGATCCGCGCCTCACGCGAGTCGCCCACGGCTTCGTCGCAGATGCGGCGATAGGTCGCGGCCAGGGCGGGGCGGGCGAACAGCGCCTCGACAGTGGGGGTGTTGCCGCCGGGCAGGAAGACCTCGGCGCTGCTGGGCCACTCCGCCTCGAACAGCGGGCGCACGCTCTCGATGGTCGCGGGGATGCGCGGCACCAGCGGGGTGCCGTTCTGCGCATAGCCGATGGCGTAGTCCAGAACATCCTTCAGCTCCCAGGTGCCGTGGTCGCGCAGCATGATGCACCAGGCCCCGAAGGCGCCAGGCACCACGGCGGGCAGCAGGCCGGTGCCGGGGATCAGGTCCAGCCCCAGCCCGGCAAAATGCGCGGTGGTGGCCGCGGCGGGTGCCGGGCCCTGGCCGCAGATGACGTGCTGGGTGCCGGTGCGGGCGCTGTGGATGATGATGGGCGCGTCGCCGCCGGGTCCATTCAGGTGGGGTTCGGCGACCTGAAGGGTGAAGGCGGTGGCGGCCGCGGCATCGAAGGCGTTGCCGCCGCGTTCCAGCACGGACATGCCGACCGCGGTGGCCAGCCAGTGGGTGCTGGCGACCATGCCGAAGGTGCCGGCGATCTCGGGTCGGGTGGTGAACACGGGCGCCTCCGTAAACAGGATGGGCAAGCCTTGGGCAGTTGCCTCCGCCGGAGGGTAGCGCCAAGGTCTGCCGGCGCAAAGCCGGTGGGGCGCCGCGCCGGGGGGCTGTGACGACGCCATGCTGATCCTTTCATGCTGATCCTTATCGTCGGGCCGAGCGGGGCCGGGAAAGACACGCTGCTGAACGGCGCCCGGGCGGCGCTGGGCGAGGGGGCCGTGCGCTTCGTGCAGCGCGTGATCACCCGGGCGCACGACGCCGGGGAGGAGGCGCATGAGAGCGTGACGGAGGAGCAGTTCCGCCAGCGGCAGGACGCCGGGGACTTCGCGCTCAGCTGGCGGGCGCACGGGCTGCATTACGGGATCCCGGCCGATATCGCGATGGACCTGGCGCAGGGCCGGGCCGTGGTGGCGAACGTGTCCCGCGCCGTGGTGGCGGAGGCCGCGAGCCGCTATCCGGTGGCCGTCATCGAGATTTCGGCACCGCCGGAGATGCTGGCCCGGCGCCTCGCCACCCGGGGCCGCGAGGACTCGGCGGACATGGCCCGGCGCCTGTCACGCGCCATCGAGGTGCCGGTGCCGGTGGAGCGTATTCAGGTGGTAAACGACGGCACGCCGGAGCAGGGCACGCGGAAGCTGCTGGAGGCGATCCGCACCGCGGGCGGCGGCGCGATCCGGGCGATCCAATAGGCCGGGTCAGCCCCTGAGGTGGGCCGCGGCGAGCGCCACGCAGCGTTCGAAGGTCTCGAGTGCGTCGAAGGCATGGTCGCGCCCATCCTCCGGCAGCACCATCGGCATCCCGCCGGCCTGCAGCACGGCACCGGGGATCATCAGGTTGTCCGGCTGGCCGAAGCCTTCGACCGCGAGGCCTGGCACTGGGTCCGGCTGCACCGCGACCAGCGCCCGGCTGCGGGCATCGAACGGCTGGGCGGAGTTGGAATAGCCGAAGGCCGGCCGGCCGCGGCCCAGGAACCAGCCCAGCTCCACCAGCGTCCCGGCATCGGCGGAGGCGCCGCGGAACGGGGTGAGGTTGGCGATGACCAGGTCCGCCGCCTCCATCATCGCCACGTCCTTGGCGTAGATGGCGCGCCAGGCTTCGTCGGGCGGCAGGTGCACCAGCGCCTCGATCTCCTCGTTCAGCGGCGGGCAGCCCTCGATGCCATGGCGGGCGCAGATGGCGGTCTTGATGCGGGCGTGCTGCAGCGCGTTCGGCAGGAACACGTCGGGGCCGGCGAGATAGGCGCGCAACATGGTCGATCCCTGGACATTGGCGCCCGACGCCGCGGGATGAATTGAAGCTGTGGCGCGCCCGGAAAGACTCGAACTTCCAACCCCCAGATTCGTAGTCTGGTGCTCTATCCAATTGAGCTACGGGCGCCGCGGCAGAGGCGGCGATGTAGCGCAAGGAATCTGCCGCTGCAAGCCCTGCCGTGTTGTGGTCTTGTCTCAGCTCGAAGTTTTTGCCGCGCTGCTTTGCTGGAAGTGTTCGACCGCCCCACCGATCTGAACCCAGGCATGTTTCGACTGCTCGAAAACCGATCTGACGGGGGCCGGGTGTTCTGGGTCGGACAGCGCGCCAACTGCAACACCGATCATCGACGGGAGGTTGTCGGCCCTCCAGTAGATCGTTGACCCACAGTCTGGACAGAAGCTGGTGTGGACCTTCCCGCCGCTTGCCGCGTCGCGGGTGAACTCTTTCGACGTTCCAGAGATGATGACGGCGTCGACCGGGTAAAAGGCACCTACGGCAAATGGCGCGCCGGTTGTTCGTTGGCAGTCGAGACAATGACAGGCCACGACCAACTTCGATGGTCCTGAGAGCGTCAGCCTGAGGGAGCCGCAACTGCATCTGGCATTGGCCACTGGAGGCACCCCGCTTTCGTAAAGCCATGTTGCGTTGTCTTGAACTGAAGCACCACCTGTGCCGTCGCGGCCCGGCTAGGGCGTAACCCCCTTCGCCAGCGGCGGCACGAATTGCGGTGAGGTGTCCCATGGGAACAGCACCCAGGTCTCCTGCGGCACGTCCTCCACCCATTGATCGGCGATGCCCGCCCCGGCCGGCTTGGCATACAGGCAGGCGAAGTGGGCGCCGGGCAGCAGGGCGCGGACCAGCCGGGCGGTGCTGCCGGTGTCCACCAGGTCGTCGATGATCACCCAGCCGGTGCCGTCGCCGGCCGCGGCGGGGGGCTTCAGCAGCGAGGGTTCGCCGGCCTCCTCCTCGTCATACATCGCGACGCACACGCTTTCGACCATGCGGCACCCCATCTCGCGCGCCACGATCGCGGCCGGGATCAGCCCGCCGCGGCTGATGGCGACCAGGCCCAGCACCGGGCCATCGCCGGCGCTGCGGGCGAGCAGGCTGGCGGCCAGGCGGCGCGCATCGTGGTGCAGCACGTCCCACGTCACGGTCTTGTAGGCGGTCAAAACAGCCGCCCGCCGTTCGGCACGGGCAGGGCCGGGCCGATCAGCACGACGGCGCCCTCGGCATCCGGCATGCCCAGCGTCAGCACCTCGCTGCGGAACGGGCCGATCTGGCGTGGCGGGAAGTTGACGACGGCGCAGACCTGGCGGCCAACCAGGTTTTCCAGCGTGTGGTGCACGGTGATCTGGGCCGAGGATTTGCGGACGCCCAGCCCGGCCCCGAAATCGATCCACAGCTTGAAGGCGGGCTTGCGGGCCTCGGGGAAGGGCTGGGCGTCGATGATGGTGCCGACGCGGATATCGACGCGGTCGAACTCGGGCATGGTCAAGGGGGGCATGCTCAGGGGGGGCGTGTCGCTCATGCCGGGCATCATGCCACCCCCGGCGCGGTTGCCAATCCCGGAACCCCATGCGAGCGTCCGCCGGATTTCTGGCCAGGAGCCCCCACCATGCGCGATCTGCACCTGCCGGGCCGCAGCCCCGTCTATTCCACGCATGGCATGGCGGCGACCGCGATGCCGGCCGCGACGCTGACCGCGCTGGACGTGCTGCGCGCCGGCGGCAACGCGATGGATGCGGCGGTGGCGGCCGTTGCGGTGCTGGGTGTGATCGAGCCGCAGTCCACGGGGATCGGCGGGGATTGCTTCTGCCTGTATTCCCCGGGCGGGACGGACAAGATCGTGGCGATGAACGGTTCGGGCCGGGCCTGTGCCGCGGCGGACGTCGGCTGGTTCGAGGCGCGCGGGATCGACAGGCTGGAGAACACCTCGCCGCACACCGTGACCATTCCCGGCGCCGTCTCCGCCTGGTCCGCGCTGCTGGAGGCGCATGGCACCAAGGGGTTCGGCGAGTTGCTGCAACCCGCGATCCGCTTTGCCGAGGAGGGGTGGCCGGTGCATGCCCGGGTCGCGCATGACTGGGCCTCCGCCGAGGGCAAGCTGCGGCGCACCGGGGCCGAGGCCTTCCTGCCGAACGGCGCCGCCCCGCGCGAGGGTGACCTGTTCGTGCAGAAGCCGCTGGCCGAGACGCTGCGCGCCATCGCCACGCATGGCGCCCGCGGCTTCTACGAGGGCGCCGTCGCCGCGGACATGGTCGCCGCGCTGCGCGCCCATGGCGGGCTGCAGACCGAGGCCGACTTCGCCGCCGGGCTGCACGCGGCGGAGTTCGTGACGCCGATCCATGCCAGATACCGCGGCTATGACGTGTGGCAGTGTCCGCCCAACGGCTCCGGCCTGCTGGTGCTGATGCTGCTCGGCATCCTCGAAGGCTATGACCCGGCACCGGGCGGCCCGCTCGATCCGCTCCGCCTGCATCGCCACCTCGAGGCCGCGCGCCTGGTGTATCGCGACCGCGACGCCTTCCTGGCGGACCCGTCGCAGGTGGAGGTGCCGGTCGAGCACCTGACCAGCCCGGCCTACCTGGAAGGCCTGCGCGACCTGATCCGCGACGAACGCGCCATGCCGCATCTGCCTGCCCCCGGGGAGGCGATGCTGCCGGTGCACCGGGACACGACGTATCTCACCGTGGTGGACCGCGACGGCAACGCCTGCTCCTTCATCAACTCGCTGTTCCAGGGCTTCGGCTCCGGCATCCTGGCGCCGAACTCCGGCGTGATGCTGCAGAATCGCGGGTTCGGTTTCCGGATCGAGCGGGGCCACCCCAACTGCATCGCGCCGAACAAGCGGCCGATGCACACCATCATCCCGGGCATGGTGACGAAGGATGGCCGGGCCGTGATGCCGTATGGCGTGATGGGCGGGCACTTCCAGCCGATGGGCCAGACCTGGTTCCTCAGCAACATGATCGACTATGGCCTGGACATCCAGGAGGCGCTCGATCTGCCGCGGGTGTTCCCTTACCAGGGCAAGGTGGAGGTGGAGCGCGGGGTGCCGCGGGCCGCGGTGCAGGCGCTGCTGGAGATGGGCCACGAGATCACCGAGGTCGACAAGCCGCATGGCGGCGGCCAGGCGATCTGGATGGACCATGCGCGCGGCTGCCTGGTGGGCGGCTCCGAGCCGCGCAAGGACGGCATGGCGTTGGGGTATTAGGCGATGACCGAACCCTGCGACCTGCCGGCCACCACCGCCCGACGACTGATCGGCACCAGGAGGCTCTCCCCGGTGGAGCTGACCGAAAGCTGCATCGCCCGGATCGAGGCCGTGGACCCGGCGGTCAACGCGCTGCCGGCCCGTGACTTCGCGGGCGCGCGCGCGGCGGCGAAGCGGGCGGAGCAGGCGGTGATGCGCGGCGACACGCTGCCGCCGCTGCACGGCCTGCCGGTGGCGGTGAAGGACCTGGAGGACGCCGCCGGCTTCGTGACCTCGCATGGCAGCCCGATGCACGCCGGCATCATGGTCGACGAGGACCAGCGCAGCGTGGGCGCGGTGCGGGCGGGCGGCGGCATCATCACCGCCAAGTCGAACGTGCCGGAGTTCGGGGCCGGGGCCAATTCGCGCAACCGGGTCTATGGCACGACGGGCAATGCGTTCGATCCCACGAAGTCCGCGGCCGGATCATCCGGCGGGTCCGCGGTGGCGCTGGCCTGCGGCATGGTGCCGGTGGCCACGGGCTCCGACACCGGCGGCTCGCTGCGCAACCCGGCCTCGTTCAACGGCATCGTCGGGTTCCGGCCCTCGCCCGGGCTGGTGGCCAACGAGCAGGCCGGGTTCTCGCCGTTGAGCGTGCTGGGGCCGATGGGCCGCACGGTGGCGGATGCGTGCCTGCTGCTCTCCACCATGGTCAGCGATGACAAGCGCGACCCTTCGGCGACCACCATCCATGGCAGGGCGGTGCGGGCCGGGGCGGATTTCGCGCGGCCGGGCATCTGCGACCTGTCCTCGCTGCGGGTGGCGCTGACGCCGGATTTCGGGTTCGCGCCGACGGAGCGGCACATCGCCGAGGTGTTCGCGGAGAAGACCGGGCTGTTCCGCGCCACCTTCGGCCGGGACGATGACGCGACGCCGGATTGCACCGGGGCCGACGAGGCATTCGAGGTGCTGCGGAGCATGGGGTTCCTGCGCAAGTTCGCCGGGGCGATGCGCGACCGGCCGCAGGACCTGGGGCCGAACATCCATGCCAATTACGAGGAGGGCCTGCGGTATTCCGGCATGGACGTCTCGCGCGCCATGGGCCAGCAGGCGGACATGTACCGGCGCTGGCAGGCATTCTTCGAGGAGTATGACGTCATCCTCGCGCCGGCCATCACCGTGAGCCCGCGGCCCTGGGGCGAGCTGTTCCCGGCGGAGATCGACGGCAAGCCGACCCGCACCTACTTCCACTGGCTGGCGCTGAGCTATTGCAGCTCGCTGATCGGTCATCCGTCTCTGTCGCTGCCCATGGGGCTCGACCGCCACGGCATGCCGTTCGGGCTGCAGATCGTGGGGCCGCGCGGCGGGGATGCGGTGGTGCTTGCCATGGCGGCGGCGCTGGAGGCGCACCTGGCGGATGATGCGCGCACGGCGCGGCCGGTGCCGGACATCGGCAGGCTGCGGGCGGCGCCGCCGATCAAGGACCAGCCGGGCTTTCTCGATTTCGACTAGGCCCCGGTGAACCGGGGGCGGCGTTTCTCGCGGAACGCGGCCAGCCCCTCGGCGAGATCCGCACTCGCCAGGGCCGCGCGGCGTTCGTCCAGCAGCCGGTGCAGCGTGGCGGCGGGCAGCGGCAGGGCGGCGTTCAGGGCGCGCAGTTGCCGCTTGGCGCTGGCAACAGAAAGCGGGGCGTTTGCCGCGATGCGCCGGGCCATGGCGAGGGTGAAGCCCTCAAGCTCGGCTTCCGGCACCACATGGTTCAGCAACCCGGCGGCCTGCGCCCTCAAGGCGTCCACGGCGTCTCCGGTGGCGAACATCTCCATGGCCAGCCCAAGCCCGGCGCGGGACAGCGCATTGAGCAACCCGTCGGGATCATAGGGAAGGCCCAGCCGGGCAGGGGTGAACGCCAGGGTGCAGCGCGAGGAGGCGATGGCGATATCGCAGCGCAACGCCAGGTCCGTGCCGCCGCCCCAGGCGGTGCCGCCCAGCATGGCGATCACCGGGGCCGGACAGTCCTGCACCGCATGGAACAGCTCCTGCAGCCGGCCATCCTGCGCCAGCGGATCGAATCCCGGCTCGAGGTCCGTGATATCGAACCCGGCGCACCAGACGGACTGCCCCGTTGGCGCGCGCAGGATGACGGCGCGGGCCGTGCGGACCTGGGCAAAAGCATCGAGCATTTCAAACAGCATGACCCGGCTCAGCGCATTACGCCGGGCCGGGTCATTCATCTGTATCACCGCCACGCCATCGTCATTCGTGAGGGTGACGAGCGGGGCTGCCTCGGTCACGGCGGCAGTATCGGCCGCCGTGACCGGGCTTGTCGAGGCTACTTGGACGCGGGCGTCGGCACGGTGCCGGTGATGCCTGCGGCGGGCGCCGGGCCATTGGTGGTCATGGGCGTTCCGTTGGTGGACGATGCGCCGAGGGCACCGCTGACATTCGGGTTGGACGCTGAGCTTGGGTTCATGGTCATGGCGCCGGCCGGCGCGCTGGTGCCTGCGGCCGGGGAAGAGGACGCGGCGTTCGGCGCGGGCGGCGACTGGGTGGAGCCCTGGGCGAAAGCGGGGGCGGCGGCCAGGGTCATTGCAACGGCAAAGGCCAACTTCAGCATGACGGACTCCCTTTTTGATGTTGTAGGTCAACGCCCAGACCAGGGGCTGGTTCGTTGCACCGACGCCCTGATCGGAATTATCTGGCGTGCACCATCCGGGCCTGGTCCCGGCAGCGCGCCATCGGGCTGGACGCCGCGCGCATTCTGCCCGACCGTGTGGCCGCGCAACATGTGAGGCAGCGATGGATGTTCACTTGAGCCTGGCCGAGCGGGCGGCCCGGGTGCTGCCGGCCGGCGGGTTCGGCAACATGGACGGCAACACCGTCATCGTCGCCGGCAAGGCCGGGCATGTGTGGGACAGCGAGGGGCGGGAGTACATCGACTTCCTGATCGGGTCCGGCCCCATGCTGGTGGGCCATGCGCACCCCGAGGTGGTGGCCGTGGCGCAGGAGCAGATGGCGCGGGGCACCACCTTCTTTGCCAACAACGAGCACGGCATCCGGCTGGCGGAGGCCATCGTGGAGGCGGTGCCCTGCGCCGACCAGGTGCGCTACACCAGCAGCGGCACCGAGGCGGACGCCTATGCCATGCGCCTGGCCCGCGCCTTTCGCCGCCGCGACAAGATCCTGAAGTTCGAGGGCGGCTATCACGGCATGAGCGACATGGCGATGATGAGCCTGTGGCCGAAGCAGCCCGGCAACTTCCCGGTCGCGTCCATCGATTCCGCCGGGGTGCCCGCGAACACGCGCGACAACGTGCTGGTGTGCCCGTTCAACGACCTGGTTGCGGCCGAGGCGATGATCCATGCCCATCATGACGAGATCGCCGGGGTGATGGTGGAGCCGATGCAGCGGCTGGTGCCGCCCGCCCCGGGCTTCCTGGCCGGGCTGCGCGCCGTCACGGCCGAATACGGCATCCCGCTGATCTTCGACGAGGTGGTGACCGGGTTCCGGCTCGCCTATGGCGGGGCGCAGGAATACTACGGCGTGGTGCCCGACCTTTGTTCGCTGGGCAAGGTGATCGGGGGCGGCTTCCCGCTGGCGGCGGTGGCCGGACGGGCGGAGATCATGGCGCATTTCGACAAGGCGCTGGTGGGCGAGTCCGGGTTCACGCCGCAGGTCGGCACGTTGAGCGGCAACCCGGTCGCGGCCGCAGCCGGGCTCGCCACCATGGAGATCCTGCGGCGGCCCGGCACCTATGAACGCCTCGCCGCCACCGGCACCGCGCTGCGCCACGGGTTGCAGGAGGCGCTGACCGCCGCCGGGTTCGCCGTGCAGGTGCCCGGCGAGCCGCCGATGTTCGACGCGATCTTCACCGGAACGCCGGTGACGGATTACCGCAGCGCCATGACCGGGGATGCCGGGCTCAGCACGCGGTTCAACGCGCTGCTGCGGGAGCGCGGGATCTTCAAGAGTGCGGGCAAGCTGTATGTGTCCACCGCGCATGACGCGGTGGACGTCGCGGCCGCCATCGCCGCCTTCCGGGGCGCGGCCCAGGCGCTGCACGCGGCGTAACGAGCGCCGCAGCCCAGCCTTGCCGGGTGCGCGCATGGCCGGGGCGGCGGCGGCCGTGCTAGGCGGGCGCATGGATCAGCATCAGCCCCAGAGCCAGCCCCTGCGCGCCCTCCTGCTGGAAGGCGTGAACGACAGCGCCGCCGCGCTGCTGACGGAGGCCGGCATCGATGTGCGCCGCGTGCCCGGCGCCATGGACGGCCCGGCCCTGATCGCGGCATTGAGCGGGGAGGGCGTGCACCTGCTGGGCATCCGCTCCCGCACCCAGCTGGACGCGGCGGCGCTGGCGGCGGGCGACACGCTGTGTTCGGTGGGCTGCTTCTCGGTGGGCACGGACCAGGTGGACCTGGCGGCGGCGCGCGGCCATGGCGTGCCGGTGTTCAACGCACCGTTCAGCAACACCCGCAGCGTGGCGGAGCTGGTGATCGGCGAGATCGTGATGCTGATGCGCCAGGTGCTGCCGCGCTCCATTGCCGCGCATGCCGGCCAGTGGGACAAGTCCGCCGTGGGGGCGCACGAGGTGCGGGGCAAGACGCTGGGCATCGTCGGCTATGGCAACATCGGCAGCCAGCTCTCCACCCTGGGCGAGGTGATGGGCATGCGCGTGCTGTATCACGACCGCGCCGACAAGCTGCGCCACGGCAACACCGAGCCGGTGGCGAGCCTGGCGGAGCTGCTGGCGGTGAGCGACGTGATCAGCCTGCACGTGCCGGAGACGCCGGAGACCACGGGCATGATCGGGCAGGCCGAGTTGGCGGCGATGAAGCGCGGCGCCTACCTCATCAACAACAGCCGCGGCACCGTGGTGGACCTGGAGGCGCTGGCGGCGGCGCTGACCGGCGGGCACCTGGCCGGGGCGGCGGTGGACGTGTTCCCGAAGGAGCCGGCTTCCAACAAGGAGGCGTTCCACACGCCGCTGCAGGGCATCCCGAACGTGATCCTGACCCCGCATGTCGGCGGCTCCACCGAGGAGGCGCAGGAGCGCATCGGCGAGGAGGTGGCGCGCAAGCTGGTGGAGCATGCGCGCCACGGCTCCACCGCCGGGGCCGTGAACTTCCCGCAGATCCAGGCGCCGCAGCCGCGGCCCGGCACCGCGCGCTTCGCCCATGCGCACCAGAACGTCCCGGGCGTGCTGGGCCGGGTCAATGCGGTGTTCTCCGCCAATGGGCTGAACGTGACGGCGCAGCACCTGCAGACCGATGGCAGCTCGGGCTACGTGATCGTTGATGCGGAGCCGCCGCCCTCGGCCGAGGCCGTGGCGGCGCTGCTGGCCGAGTTGCGCGCGGTGCCGGGCACCGTGCGGGCGCGGCGGCTTTAGCGTTATGCCGCTGATCTAGTGGTGGTCGGACGGCACGGAGTCCAGCCATTCCGTGATGATGCTGTTCTGGGCCGGGTCCATCAGGGCCGGGGCGTGGCCGCAGCCGGAGATCTCGCGGATGTCGGCGCCGGGGCCGCGGCGCATCATCTCGGCGGCGGTGGCGGGCAGCAGCAGGTCCGAGGTGGCGCCGCGCAGCACCAGGACCGGGCAGGTGATGGCGTCCCAGTAGTTCCACAGGCTCAGGTTGAAGAACAGGCCGGGGCGGAAGGCGGCGGTGATGTCGGGGTCGGCCCGTTTGCGCCACAGGCCGTCCGGGTCCTGCCTCACGCCGTGCTCCGCAAGGTGCTGCCACTGCGCGTCGGTCAGGTCGCCGAAGGGGGCGAGCGAGGTGCGGAGGTGCTGCTCGACGGCCGCCATGGTCGGGAAGGTGCGCGGCGCGCTGCGGACCGAGGTGGCGAGGCGGTTCAGCGCCTGCCAGGGCAGGAACGGCCCCACATCGTTGATCACCAGCCGCCCGATGGGGGAGCGCGCCTGCCCGGCCAGCACCATGCCGACGAGGCCGCCCAGCGAGGTGCCGATCCAGTCCACCGTGGCGGCGCCGCTGCGGGCGATGATCGCGGCCATGTCGGTGGCGTATTGCGGCAGGTTGTACTCTTCGGCGTCCTTCAGCCAGTCGCTGCGGCCGCGGCCCACCAGGTCCGGGCAGATGACGCGCCAGCCCTGGTCCGCCATGGTGGCCGCCAGCACATCGAAGTCCCGGCCCTGGCGCGAGAGGCCGTGGACGCAGATGGCGACGCGCTCGGCCGCCGGGTCACCCCATTCGACGTAGGCGATGTGGTGGAAGCCGCGGCGGGACAGGCTGGAGATGACGCCCCTGCGGTCGGGCTCGCGGAACTGCGAGGGCGCGGTGGGGGAGGCGATCGTCGTGCTTTCCGTCAAGGTCGCCTGGTTCCTGCCATGATGGGTTCATACAACAGCCCCCGGGGTCGTTTGCCCAGCCGTGACTTGCCCGATGCGGCGGGGCGTGCGACCAATTCCGGCCTTTGCAGGCCAGCTGCGTGCCTGCCCACCAACAAGTCCACGGAACCGTTCCCACGTGATCAAACCGCTCCGCAAGGCCGTCCTTCCCGTTGCCGGGCTCGGCACCCGCTTCCTGCCCGCCACCAAGGCGATGGCCAAGGAGATGCTCCCGGTCGTCGACAAACCGCTGATCCAGTATGCGATCGAGGAGGCGCGGGCGGCCGGGATCGAGCAGTTCTGCCTGGTCTCGGGCCGCGGCAAGACGGCGCTGATCGACCATTTCGACGTGTCGTACGAGCTGGAGGCGACGCTGCGCGAGCGCGGCAAGCACGACATGCTCGAGCTGCTGGAGAAGATGAAGGTGCCGCCGGGCTCCATCACCACGGTGCGGCAGCAGGTGCCGCTGGGGCTAGGCCACGCCATCTGGTGCGCCCGGGCGTTCATCGGCGACGACCCCTTCGCCATCCTGCTGCCGGATGACCTGGTGCTGTCGGACACGCCCTGCCTGAAGCAGCTGGCCGACGCATACAGGGACAGCGGCGGCAACGTGGTTGCCGTGACCGAGGTACCGCGCGAGCAGACCAACCGCTACGGCATCCTCAAGGTGGGGTCGGATGACGGCCGCATGGTGGAGGTGACGGGGCTGGTGGAGAAGCCGAAGCCGGCCGATGCGCCCAGCAACCTCAGCGTGATCGGCCGCTACGTGCTGATGCCGGAGGTGATCCGGCACCTGGCAGCCATGGAGCGCGGGGCCGGCAACGAGGTGCAGCTGACCGATGCCATGGCCAAGATGATCGGGCAGGGGCCGTTCCACGGTTTGCGCTACGAGGGCCGCCGGTTCGATTGCGGCGACAAGGTCGGCTTCCTGGAGGCGCAGATCGCCTTCGCCCTCAAGCGGCCGGACCTGGCTGACGAGGTTCGCGCCTTCCTTCGTACCTATACAGAGTGCCCCTGATGAACTTCCGACACGATTTCCACCCGACCAGCCTGCGCGAGTATGACATTCGCGGTGTGGTCGGGACGACGCTGCACGCCGCGGACGCCTTCGCCATCGGGCGGTCGTTCGGCACCGTGGTGTCGCGGGCGGGGGGCAGCCGTGTGGCGGTGGGCTATGACGGCCGGCTGTCCTCGCCGGAGCTGGAGGCGGCGCTCGTCGATGGGCTCAAGACGAGCGGCATGCACGTGCTGCGGGTGGGGCGCGGGCCGACGCCCATGCTGTATTTCGCCGCCACCACGCTGGAGACCGATGGCGCCGTCATGGTGACGGGCAGCCACAACCCCTCCGACTACAACGGCTTCAAGATGATGCTGGGCAAGGCCGCCTATTTCGGCGCCGAGATCCAGCAGCTCGGCCAGATCGCGGCCGGCGGCGACGTGGTGGCGCACAGCCAGGGCACCGATGAGTCGATCGACGTCTCCGACGCCTATGTGGACCGCCTGGTGCAGGACTGGGACGGCGGCGACCGCAAGCTGCGCGTCGTGTGGGACAGCGCCAACGGGGCCGCGGGCGAGGTGCTGGAGAAGCTGCTCAATAAGCTGCCGGGCGAGCACAGCGTGCTGAACCCGGTGATCGACGGCACCTTCCCGGCGCATCACCCGGACCCCACCATCGCCAGGAACCAGGAGCAGCTGATCGCGGCGGTGCGCGAGGCCGGCGCGGATCTCGGCATCGGGTTCGACGGCGACGCGGACCGGGTCGGCGCGATCGACGACAGCGGCGGCATGTTGCTGGGCGACCAGCTGATGGTGGTGCTGGCGCGCGACGTGCTGCGCACCCATCCCGGCGCCACCATCATCGCCGACGTGAAGGCGAGCCAGGTGCTGTACGACGAGATCGCCAAGGCCGGCGGCAATCCGATGATGTTCAAGACCGGCCACAGCCTGATCAAGGCCAAGATGGCGGAGATCAACTCCCCCTTTGCCGGCGAGATGAGCGGGCACATCTTCTATGCCGACCGCTGGTATGGGTTCGATGACGCGCTGTATGTCGCCATCCGCCTCATGGGCATCGTGGCCCGCATGGACGGCAAGCTCTCCACCGTGATCGACGCGCTGCCGAAGGTGGTGAACACGCCGGAGCTGCGCTTCGACTGCGATGACACCCGCAAGTTCGAGGTGGTCATGGAGGTCGCGGCCCGGCTGCGTGCCCGCAAGGCCGCGCTGAACGAGATCGACGGCGTGCGCGTGCTGACGGATGACGGCTGGTGGCTGCTGCGCGCCTCCAACACCCAGGCGGTGCTGGTGGCGCGGGCAGAGGCGCGGGACGAGGCCGGGCTGGAGCGGCTGAAGGCGGAGCTGAGCAAGGAGCTGGAGGCGTCCGGCCTCATGGCGCCGGATTTCTCCGGCGAGAACGCGGGCCACTGAACATGCTGCAATCCCCACCCGCCCAACCCGGCATGCGCGAAGACGAAGTCGATACCCCGGCGCTGCTGATCGACCTTGATGCCTTCGAGCACAACCTGGACCGGATGGCCGCCCTGCTGGCCTCAACCGGCACGCGGCTGCGCGCCCATGCCAAGACCCATAAGTCGCCGGTGGTGGCGCACCAGCAGATCCGCCGCGGCGCCATCGGGCAGTGCGTGCAGAAGGTGGCGGAGGCCGAGGTGCTCGCCTGGGGCGGCGTGGCGGACATCCTGGTGAGCAACGAGGTGGTGGGCGACCAGAAGCTGGCGCGCTTCGCCGCGTTGTCGAACCTGGCGAAGGTCGCGATCTGTGCCGACCATCCGCACCAGGTGGAGCGGCTAGAGGCGGCGGCGGCGGCGGCGGGGCGGCGGCTGACGGTGCTGGTGGAGATCGATGTGGGTGCGGTGCGCGCGGGTGTGCAGCCGGGACCGGACGCGGTGGCGCTGGCGGAGCGGATTGCCGGGTCGAAGCATCTGGTGTTCGGGGGCCTGCAGGCCTACCAGGGCAGCGCCCAGCATCTGCGGACGCCGGAGCAGCGGCACCAGGTGATCGGCACCGCCATCGAGGACACGCGCCGCACCGTGGAGCAGCTGCGGCAGCGTGGGCTGGACTGCGCCATCGTGGGCGGGGCGGGCACCGGGACCTTCGAGATCGAGTCGGCCAGCGGGGTCTATACCGAGATCCAGGCTGGCAGCTACGCCTTCATGGATGCGGATTATGCGCGCAACCAGGGCGGCACCTCGGCCGGGTTCCGCCATGCGCTGTTCGTGCTGTCGACGGTGATGAGCCAGGCGCGGGACGGGCTGGCGGTGCTGGATGCCGGGCACAAGGCGGTGGCGATCGATAGCGGGCTGCCGGAACCCTGGCAGCGGCCCGGGTTGCGTTATACCGGCGCATCCGACGAGCACGGCAAGCTGGAATGGACCGAGGGGCGGGGCGCCCGCATCGGCGAGAAGCTGCGGCTGGTGCCCGGCCATTGCGACCCGACGGTGGACCGGTATGACTGGTATGTGGGCGTGCGCGGCGGCCGGGTGGAGTGCCTGTGGCCGATCGCGGCGCGGGGTGCCTTCGCCTGAGCCTCATCGAACCTGGTGATCGGGTGCGGCATCCCTATGAACCGGATTGGGGGTTGGGCCAGGTGCAGTCGATCGTCGGCGACCGCATCACCGTCAACTTCGAGCACCGCGGCAAGGTGCTGATCAACGCCGCCGTGGTCACACTGGAGGCAGTGGACGAGACCAGGCCTTGAACAGATCGGTCCCAGCGCCGACACTAGAGCAATGATCGATCCGTTCGGCCGCGCCATCAGCTACCTGCGCGTCAGCGTGACGGACCGCTGCGACCTGCGCTGTGTGTACTGCATGGCGGAGGACATGACCTTCCTGCCGAAAGCCGACGTGCTGAGCCTGGAGGAGCTGGAGACGCTGTGCGGCGCCTTCATCGCGCAGGGCGTCAGCAAGCTGCGGATCACCGGGGGCGAGCCGCTGGTGCGGCGGGACGTGATGACGCTGTTCCGCCGCCTGGGCGAGCGGCTCGGCAACGGGCTGGAGGAGCTGACCCTCACCACCAACGGCACCCAACTGGTTAAGTATGCGGATGGGCTGTTCGCCGCCGGGGTGCGCCGCATCAATGTCAGCCTCGACACGCTGGACCCGGCGCGCTTCACCCGCATCACCCGCTGGGGCAAGCTCGACCGGGTGCTGGAGGGGATCGCCGTGGCAAAGGCCGCCGGGCTGCACGTGAAGATCAACGCGGTGGCGCTGCGGGGCGAGAACGAGGACGAGATCGGCGATATGCTCGCCTGGTGCGGGGCGCAGGGGCATGACCTGTGCCTGATCGAGACCATGCCGATGGGCGATATCGGCGGCGACCGGACGGACCAGTATCTGCCGCTCAGCATCGTGCGCGCCCGGCTGCGGCAGCGTTTCACACTGACCGAGACCGATTTCGATACCGGCGGCCCGGCGCGCTACTTCGACGTGGCGGAGACCGGCGCCCGGATCGGGTTCATCACGCCGATGACCCATAATTTCTGCGAAAGCTGCAACCGCGTGCGGCTCACCTGCACCGGGACGCTCTACATGTGCCTGGGGCAGGATGACGCGGCCGACCTGCGCCGCGTGCTGCGGGCCGGGGGTGATGTGGCGGCGGCGATCACCGAGGCGATCGGGCGCAAGCCGAAGGGGCATGATTTCGTCATCGACCGCCGCACCACGGCGCCCTCCGTCTCCCGCCACATGAGCCTCACCGGGGGCTGACGTCTGGAGCGAATAGGGTGGAAGGCGCTTCGCCTTTGCACCTTGCGGACGGTTTGGAGCAGGCGCGTTCTAGCGCGGCGCCCACCCCGTCACGGAGCCCAGGCGCAGCAGGACGGGCACGCGTCCGCCGGCATCCACCAGGTCCATGCACGCGGCGGGGAACAGGCTGCGGTGTGGGGTGCGGCGGTCACGCAGCGCGACGGCATTGGCCTCCCCGGCGGCGCGCAGTTCGTGCAACAGGGTGAACGGGTCGGCGTAGGACAGTGTGATGTCCTCCACATCGGCCACCGGCAGCTCGAACCCGGCCCGCTGCATCAATCCGGCGAGGTCCCGCAGGTCCGGGAAGGGCGAGACGCGCGGGGCCGCGCCGCCGCTGATCTCCATCTCCGCCGCCGTCAGCGCCGCGCGCAGCGTGCCGAGCGTGCCGAGCGCCGGGAGGCTGGCGAGCAGCAGGCCGCCGGGCCGCAGCGCCATGCGGAGCTGGATCAGGGCGCCCGGCAGGTCGTTCACCCAGTGCAGCGCCAGGCTGGCGACCACGAGATCGAACCCGCCGGGGCCGAAGGGCAGGCGTTCCTCGTCGGCGGCGACGGCAGGGCCGCCATTGATGGCGGCCATGCGGGGCGAGAGGTCGCAGCTGACCACGTCCAGCCCGCGGGCGCGCAGCAGCGGGGCGACCACGCCGCGTCCACCCACGTCCAGCGCCTGGGTGAAGCGGATGGTGGTGTCGTCCAGCCGGTCCACCAGCCGTTCCGCCGCGTCGCGCAGCACGTCCTTCACCTGGTGCACCACGGCGGCGGCGCGGTCCCGGTGCCGGCGGACGGCGGCGCGGTCGAAGACGTGGTGATCGGACATGCAGCGCATGTGCCGTCGAGAGCGGGCTTTGACCAGCCCCGCGCCGGCGGATTACGCTCGGGAACCCCGGAGCTGGAGGCTGAGCTGGCGCATCCCATCGAGCTGGCCCGGCATGGCGGGCGCGCGCTGCTGGACCTGCTGCTGCCGCCGCAGTGCCTGACCTGCGACCACGGCGTGGGGGCGCCCGGGCAGTTCTGTGCCGCCTGCTTCCGCAGGACGCACTTCATTGCCGCACCCTGCTGCTCCGCCTGCGGCCAGCCCTTCGGTGCCGCCACCGTGGAGCCGATGCTGTGCGCGGCCTGTGAGGCGCGGCCGCCGGCGTGGTCCGAGGCGCGGGCGGCGCTGGTGTATGACGACCAGGCCCGGCGGATCCTGCTGCCGTTCAAGTATGGCGACCGCACCGAGACCGCCCGCGCCCTGGCGCCGATGATGGCGCGGGCCGGGGCGCGGCTGCTGGACCGGGCGGACCTGCTGGTTCCGGTGCCGCTGCATCGCTGGCGGCTGCTGGGGCGGCGCTACAACCAGTCCGCGCTGCTGGCGCAGGCGCTATCGCGGCTGTCGGGGCGGCCGGCGGTGCTGGACGCGCTGCGGCGGCTGCGGCGCACGCCACAGCTCGGGCCGCTCTCGCCGGCCCGGCGGCAGGCGGCGCTGGCGGGCGCGATCGGGGTGGGGGCGCGGCGCCGGGCCATGCTGCGGGATGCGCGGGTGCTGCTGATCGACGACGTGCTGACCACCGGGGCCACGGCGGAGGCCTGCACTTTGGTGCTGCTGGAGGCGGGCGCGGCGTCGGTCGATGTGCTGGCGGCGGCGCGGGTGCCGGATGGCATCCCCGGATGACCCCTTCACATCGAGGCGTGCGCGCGCGATCTAGGATGCAAAGGAGTGAGCATGCCGACCATCGAGATCTACACTCAGCCCTGGTGCCCCTATTGCGTTCGTGCCTTGGGGCTGCTGACCAGGAAGGGCGTGGCCTTCACGGAGATCGACGCGCCGCACGGCACGCCGGAGCGGGCCGAGGCGATCCAGCGGTCCGGCAGCAGCAGCGTGCCGCAGATCTTCATCGGCGGCCGCTCGATCGGCGGCTGCGACGACATGATCGCGTTGGAGCGGGCGGGCAAGCTGGACGCGATGCTCGCCTGATCGGCGAGAAGCTCTGGACCATCTCCTGTCGGTGACGGTCAGCACCGCGGCGAGCGCCGCGGGTCTGTGACTGGTGCCGCCCTCGCCGTCGATGGCGGTCGCGATCACGGGCACAAGCCAGAGCGGGTGAGAAGGCGCCCACAGCCGACCAAACACGGCAACCAGCGATGGCGCAGGCTTGCAAGCTGTGGCTGAGATGCCACGTTAGTACGGGTTCGCTCACAAATTGTTTACGCGAGCCTGAGACTGACCACGAGTGTGGGGTTATAACCAAAAATCAGGTTTCCCCTCATTCGGACAGCTTTATGATCTATCGGCTAGAACTGGAGAGCGCGTGATGGAGCGAGCCATTCCGATGGTGACGCCGGCTGATGTCGACGGAACACTGCCCATCGCCCCAGGCAAGCCCGCCCGGCACACGCGCAAGCTGTTCGACAAGATCCTGTCGGCGTTCCATCACGCCTGCGACCTTGGCGACCTCGACATCGCCGAGCAGTTGCTGCCCGTGCTGGAGACGATGACGACACGGCGGCCGACCGCTGAAGACGGCAACCGGCGCCGGAGCATCGAGGGCCTGGTGGCGGCGCACGAGCGCCTGTGGCATCTGCGCCATCCGGACTCGCAGACGTAGGGTTCGTCTGCGCCGAGCGGATCAGGCGGCGTGCAGGCGGGCCTGCCGTATGTGTCCGATCTGCCTCGGCTTGTTGGTCAGCGGTGTCCAGCCATCGGGGTCCGCGATGGGGCCCAGAGCGCCTCCACCCCTTTTGATCAGCATCGTGCAGACCTGCCCCGTGGCAAGAAGTCGATTCTCTCGCCGGTCACGTTGATGGTCTTGATATTCCGCACGCTGTGCGCAAAGCCGGCCAGTATCCAATGGGCATCCAGCCCGGCGCAGCGGGGCGAGCAGGAAGCCGCGGCAATCCCCCAACTCAGGGTTGCACCTGCGGAACTGGTGGCCGGGGTCGCGCAGCGCCAGTGGCTGGCCCGGCTGCCGGGGACCGGCATGAAGCGACACATCTGGTCGGATCAGGCCGTGTCCGACAGGGTGTCGCGCCCGGCGCGCGCGGCTCAGCGCTGGTCGTGGTGACGCAGGATGTGCTGCGGGAACCCGGCGGCTTGCACGAGGTCGAAGACGTCGGGGCCGAGGAGTTCGTGGGCGGCAGGAGGGCGGCGGTATATCGGGGGTGGGATGCGGGTCCTGCACCGTCAGTCCGCGACATCCCGGCGGCCCGCGGCCCGCGCGTCCCAGTTCTCGGGCGGGGTGCGGCCGGTGTCGGTGAAGGCCTGCCGCAGCGCCCCCACATTGGGGCCGAAGATGGTCCTGCGATTCTCGACGCACCACTCCCAGGAGGACTGGATGGTGTCGAGCGACTGCTGGAAGCGCGGCATCACCCAACGGGCGAACAGCTCGTAGCTGCGCCAGGTGGCCTCGCGGTCGGCCCAGTCATGCGCGCGGAACATGAAACCGCCGAAGCCGCCATTGCTGTGCAGGATCAGGTTCTGGATGCCGCGCGCCACCGTGTCGGGGCTGCCGACCAGGGTGGTGCCGGCCTGCACGCCATCGGTCAGCGGATCCTCGCTGCGGCCCGGCGGGCGGCCGAGCGCGTCCTCGAAGTAGGTCACGGTCTCCAGCCGTTCGCCCACGCGCACATCGGCCAGGGCCTGCTCGTCGGTGCCCGCGACGTGCACGTTCATCACCATGCGCCAGTCGGCCCGGTCCATCGTCTTGCCGTACTTTGCCGCTTCCTCCTCCGCGATCGTCCATTGCCCGGCGATCGCCTGCAGCCCGCCCGGCATCCCGGCGCCCAGGGAAAGGATGCCGACACCGTGCTTGCCCGCGGCGGTGGGTCCGGACGGTGTGAGGGTGCTGGCGACGGCGATGGGGAAATGCGGGTCGCTGTAGGGGCGCAGGTGCAGCCGGGCCTCGTTCATCTCGAACCAGTCGGTCTTGCGCGTCACCGGCCCGTCGCAGCGCAGCAGGGCCATGATGGCCTCAAGCGATTCGTCCATGCGCCGCCGCTGCGTGCTGGCGTCGTAGGCGTCCGACACCAGGGCGCCGGGTCCGCAGCCCAGCATGGCCCGGCCCCGCGTCATGTGGTCCAGCTGCACAAAGCGTTGCGCCACCAGGAAGGGGTGGTGGTAGGGCAGGCTGGTGACGCCGGAGCCGAGGCGGATGTGCCTGGTGCGCTCGGCCGCGGCGGCGATGATGAGTTCCGGGAAGGCGATGATCTCCCACCCGGCGGAGTGGTGCTCGCCGATCCAGGCCTCGTCGTAGCCCAGGCGGTCGAGGTGCTCGATCATCTCGATGTCGCGGCCGATGGCGAGGGTGGGGTTGTCACCGCGGCGGTGGAATGGCGCCAGGAAGATGCCGAACTGCATGCCACGCTTCTTCGCCATGATCGTCGCCTCCGCTGACGTTGCCGGCATGGTGCGGCAGGGGTTTGTGGAAGGGAAGGGTGTGGCGCGACCATGCCTGCCGGTGGGCTCCGGTGGGTTTGACGACGGCCCGCCCGCCCTCCTAGCCTGGTGGCAAGCCGCGGACCGAACCGGCGGCGCGATGGGGAGCACCATGCTGCGATCGATCCTGCTGGCGGCCGTGTTTGCCGCGATGGCGCCCGGACTGGTGCAGGCTGCCGATGGCCCGGCGCCGCGCGAGGGTGACTTCGTGGCAAAGGATTTCCGCTTCCACACCGGTCAGGTGATGCCCGAGATGCGGGTGCATTACGTGACCCTGGGCAACCCCGCCGGGGAGCCGGTGCTGGTGCTGCATGGCACGGGCGGCACCGGGGCCGGGCTGCTGAGCGCGACGTTCGGGGGTGAGCTGTTCGGGCCGGGTCAGGCGCTGGACGCGAGCAGATACTTCGTGATCCTGCCGGACGCGATCGGCACGGGCGGATCCAGCAAGCCATCGGACGGGCTGCGCACCAGGTTCCCGGAGTACGACTACGCCGACATGGTGGAGGCGCAGTATCGGCTGGTGACGGAGGGGCTCGGCCTCAAGCACCTGCGGCTGGTGCTGGGCAACTCGATGGGCGGCATGGAAGTCTGGACCTGGGGTGTCACGCACCCGGGGTTCATGGACGCGCTGGTGCCCATGGCGTCGCAGCCCACGGCGATGGCGGCGCGCAACTGGATGATGCGGAAGCTGCTGATCGAGAACGTCCGGCAGGATCCGGAATACAAGGGCGGCGACTACCAGGTGCAGCCGTCCTCGCTGCGCCTGGTCAATGCGTTGTTCGGGGTGGCGACCAATGGCGGCACCCTGGCGCTGCAGGCCAAGGGCGACACCCATGCGAAGGCCGATGCCTTCGTGGCGGCCCGGCTGGCGGACAAGCCGCCGGCCGATGCCAACGACTTCATCTATCAGTGGAATGCCTCGTTCGACTACGACCCGCAGGCGCAGCTGGGGCGGATCACCGCGCCGGTGCTGGCGATCAACTCGGCGGATGACGAGCGCAACCCGCCGGAGACCGGCATCACCGAGCGGGCGATGAAGGCGGTGCCGCAGGGCCGGCTGTACCTGATCCCGGCCAGTGCGGAGACGGCGGGGCATGGCACCACGGGGTTCGCGCGGTTCTGGGCGCCGGAGCTGAAGGCGTTCCTGGCGACGGTGCCGCCGCGGGGCTGACGGGCTACCGAGGGGGCCGCAGCCCCCCGGCCTTCTCGATGAACCCGGCGATCTCCGCCACGCCCTGTCCGGCCCGCACGTTGGCGAACACGAAGGGCCGCTCGCCGCGCATCCTGCGGCTGTCGCGGTCCATCACCTCCAGGCTGGCGCCGACGTGGGGGGCCAGGTCGATCTTGTTGATGACCAGCAGGTCGCTGCGGGTGATGCCGGGGCCGCCCTTGCGGGGGATCTTGTCGCCGGCGCTGACGTCGATGACGTAGATGGTGATGTCCGCGAGTTCCGGGCTGAAGGTGGCGGCCAGGTTGTCGCCACCGCTCTCGATCAGGATGAGGTCGAGTGCCGGGAAGCGCCGCTGCATCTCCGCGACACCGGCCAGGTTGATGCTGGCATCCTCGCGGATGGCGGTGTGCGGGCAGCCGCCGGTCTCGATGCCCATGATGCGGTCCGGCGTCAGGCTGCCGGCGCGGGTGAGGAAGTCCGCGTCCTCCTTGGTGTAGATGTCGTTGGTGATGGCGGCGATGTCGTACTGCGGCGAGAAGCGCTTGCACAGCGCGTCCATCAGCGCGGTCTTGCCGGTGCCGACGGGTCCGCCGACGCCGACACGCAGGGGTCCATTGGTGCTCATGTGCGGAACAGCCTCGTGTACTGGGTTTCGTGGCGCATGGAGGCGATGTCGGAGCGGAAGCAGGCGCTGCCGATCTCGTCCAGCGGGGTCTCGCGCGTGGCGGCGGCGATGGCGTGCAGCCTGGGCTCCAACGCCGCCATCACGCGCAGCCCGGCGGTCTGGCCCAGCGGCACCAGGCGCACGGCAGCGCCCACCAGGTTCGCCGCGAAGGCGTGCAGCAGGCCGAGCGTGGCCGCGTCTTCCGGCACCTGGTGCGCCCGGGCCAGCGCGCCGACCGCCACCGGATAGGCGATGCGGCCCGGCCCGGCCTTGGACATTGCCGCCAGCAGAGGAGCGCCCCACACCCGGGCGGCAATGGCGAAGGCGCCGCCCTGGCCGAGCGTTTCGTCGCGCCGTTCGGAGGAGGGCTGGGCGGCGGCGGCGAGTTCGGCCACTTCGGCCAGGGCCGCGACAGTATCGGCACGGTGCGCGTGCCGCAGCAGCACCGCATCCGTGTGCCCGGCGCCGTGCTCCAGCACGTCGGAGAGCCAGGGCAGCAGGGCCGCCTCGCTGCTGACGTCACCCACGTCCACCGCCCATTCCAGGCCGTGGCTGTAGGCGAAGGCGCCGGTCGGGAAGGCGGGCGACAACCAGGTCAGCAGCTTGGCGAGCGCGACCTCAGTCGTCATCGTGGTGGTGCTGGTGGCCGCCGGCATAGGCGCCGGCCTCGGGGTCGAACGGCGCGTCGATGGCGTGGGCATGGCCACCGAGCTGGCGCACCATGTCGGCGATCACGTGGTCGGCGCGGATGCGGATATGGTTGCCGAGCAGCTGCACCGGCAGGTGGCGGTTGCCGAGATGCCAGGCGATCCGCACCAGCCCGGCGGCGTCATGCGCGTGGATGTCCAGCAGCGGTTCGGGCCGGGCCTGGACGCGGATGATGCCAGCCTCGGTCTGCAGCCCGTCGCCGTCGCGCAGCCGCACCGCCTGCGGCAGGTCCAGCAGCAGCTCGGCGCCGGCCACGGTGGTGAGCTGGATGCGGCGGCGGTGGCGGCGGTCGTGGTCGATCAGCACGGTGTCGCTGGCCGGGCCGGACCAGGTGCCGGCGGGGAGGACGGCGGTGGCCCGGTTCATGCGATGGCTTTCAGCGGCGGCGGCGGCGGCGCGTCTGGCTCGGGCAGCACCGGTATCGGCAATGCCGGAAACAGCGCCTTGGCTGCCGCGCCCACCGCCCGCGTGCTGGTTGCATCGAAGCCGCCGCCGACCAGGCCGCCGATGATCGGCACCACCTTCGTGAGGTTGATGAGGCCGGTCGAGCCGGCCTTCGCCACCAGCTGGAACCCCACCGCCTGGTTGATCCGCGCCAGCGTGGCCGCGGCGATCTGCCCCACGGCCCGGTTGCCCAGCCGCAGCCCGGCCTGAACCCCGGCGCCCTTCAGGATCTCCAGCGCCGCTCCGCCGGTCAGGCAGGCGATGCTGATGGTGCGCACCTCCTCGCTGTTCACGTCGTGCCCGCGCCCGGCGGCGATGGTGGCGATCAGCTTCAATTGAATGGCGGCAACGCCCACCAGGTTGGCCGGGAGTGCTACCGGCAGCGTCAGCAGGCCGCCCAGGTTGGACACGAACCCGGTGGCTCCCGCCGTGGTACAGGCGAGCGCGATGCGGCGATCGATCTCCCGGTCGGTCAGCCGCGACCCCTCGGCGGCGGGCGGCACGGTGCCGGCGACCTTGTTGAACACCCAGGTCAGCGCCGTCATCAGGTGTTCCGGCGATATCGGCGTCATGGAGGCATCCTCAGAACAGGAAATACCGCTGCGCCATCGGCAGCAGCGTCGCGGGTTCGCAGGTCAGCAGCACGCCGTCCGCCCGCACCTCATAGGTCTCGGGATCGACTTCGATGTGCGGCATCGCGTCGTTCAGCAGCATGGAGCGCTTGCCGATGCCGCCGCGGGTGTTTCGCACGGCGGACAGGGTGCGCGACAGGCCTAGGCGGGCGCCGATGCCGTCCTCCAGCGCCGCCTGGCTGACGAAGGTGAGGCACGACGCCTGCATGGCCCGGCCGAACTGTCCGAACATCGGGCGGTAGTGCACCGGCTGCGGCGTGGGGATGCTGGCATTGGGGTCGCCCATGGGGGCAACTACGATCATGCCGGCCTTCAACACCAGGTCCGGCTTCACGCCGAAGAAGGCGGGGGACCACAGCACCAGGTCCGCGAGCTTGCCGGGTTCGACGCTGCCGACCTCGTGGCTGAGGCCCTGCGCGATGGCGGGGTTGATGGTGTACTTGGCGATGTAGCGCTTGATGCGGGCGTTGTCCGCCTGGGCATCGCCGGGCAGGGCGCCGCGCTGCTGCTTCATCTTGTGCGCGGTCTGCCAGGTGCGGATCGCCACCTCGCCCACGCGGCCCATGGCCTGGCTGTCGCTGCTGATCATGCTCAGCGCGCCCATGTCGTGCAGGATATCCTCGGCGGCGATGGTCTCGCGGCGGATGCGGCTTTCGGCGAAGGCGACGTCCTCGGGGATGGCGGGGTCCAGGTGATGGCAGACCATCAGCATGTCCAGGTGCTCGTCGAGCGTGTTGGACGTGTAGGGCCGGGTCGGGTTGGTGCTGGAGGGCAGCACGTTGGGCAGGCCGGCGACCTTGATGATGTCCGGCGCATGGCCGCCGCCCGCACCTTCGGTATGGAAGGCGTGGATGGTGCGGCCCTCGAAGGCGGCGATGGTGTCCTCCACGAAGCCGCTCTCGTTCAGCGTGTCGGTGTGGATCATCACCTGCACGTCGAACCGGTCCGCCACGGTCAGCGCGGTGCGGATGCTGGCGGGGGTGGTGCCCCAGTCCTCGTGCAGCTTGAGGCAGGCCGCGCCGGCGCGCAGCATCTCCTCCAGCGCCTGGGGCTGGCTGGCGTTGCCCTTGCCGGAGAAGGCGAGGTTCACCGGCAGGCCTTCCGCGGCCTGCAGCATGCGTGCCAGGTGCCAGGGGCCGGGGGTGCAGGTGGTGGCTGAGGTGCCGGTGGCCGGGCCGGTGCCGCCGCCCACCAGCGTGGTGAACCCGGCGGTCAGCGCCTCCTCCACCTGCTGCGGGCAGATGAAATGGATGTGCGCGTCGATGCCGCCCGCGGTGAGGATCCTGCCTTCGCCGGCGATGACCTCGGTGCCGGGTCCGACGATGATGGTGACGCCGGGCTGGATGTCGGGGTTGCCGGCCTTGCCGATGGCGTGGATGCGGCCGTTCAGCAGCGCCACGTCGGCCTTGACGATGCCCCACCAGTCGATGATGAGCGCGTTGGTGATGACGGTATCGACGGCGCCTTCGGCCTGGGACCGCTGGGACTGGCCCATGCCGTCGCGGATCACCTTGCCGCCGCCGAACTTCACCTCCTCGCCATAGATGGTGTGGTCGTGCTCGACCTCGGCGAACAGGTCGGTGTCCGCCAGGCGCACGCGGTCGCCGGTTGTGGGGCCGTACATGTCGGCGTAGGCGCGGCGGGAGATCACAGCTCGCCCCCGATCTCGCCGCGGAAGCCGTGCACGATGCGGTCGCCGCGGAAGGGCACCAGGGTCACGTCGCGCTCCTGCCCGGGCTCGAAGCGCACGGCGGTGCCGGCGGCGATGTCCAGGCGTTGGCCGCGGGCGGCATGGCGGTCGAAGCGGAGGGCCGGGTTGGCTTCGGCGAAATGGTAGTGGCTGCCGACCTGCACCGGGCGGTCGCCGGTGTTGGCGACGGTGATGGTGGTGCGCGGCTGGCCGGCGTTCAGCTCGATGTCGCCGTCCCGGGTGATGACCTCGCCGGGGATCATCGAATCGGCTCGTGTACCGTGACCAGCTTGGTGCCGTCGGGGAAGGTCGCCTCCACCTGCACGTCGTGGATCATCTCGGGGATGCCCGGCATCACCTGGTCGCGGGTCAGCACCTGCGCGCCGGCCTCCATCAGGTCCGCCACGCTGCGGCCGTCGCGGGCGCCCTCCACCACGAAGTCGCTGATCAAGGCGATGGCCTCCGGGTGGTTCAGCTTCACGCCGCGCTGCAGCCGCCGGCGGGCGACCACGGCGGCCATGCTGATCAGCAGCTTGTCCTTCTCGCGCGGGGTCAGGTTCAATTTGGCCTCCGGATACGGCTTAGAATGACTGGAGACAAATTATCCTCAGCAAACGTTACGCCGTCGCAAGCGACAAGGACCACACGCGCGTTTGCATCACAACTGAGGCTAAACGTGGAGCAGCAACGATTGACTTGGAGCGTCATCAACTTGATGCCTTCGTTCCATCCTTTGCTTTGCAAATGGTCAAGTGCTCTGACTGAACAGGATGGCAGGAAGAAACAGTCGCGGCCGATGCGACCCGACAGAACGACGCGATATAGCTTAACAGCATTGATACCAGACCATGTCAGCAGGACGTTGGGCAAGCCAGGCCTCACCTGAAGCCTGGACGCCATGATAAGCGTCCATCGAATAGCAGAGACAATCACGTTGCAGCCGGCGTTACGGGTGCAAGACGGACTGCGGTCCCCCACGCATACAGTTCAAAGACCTGTTGAGTTTTGGTACCGCTGCAACCTGATGCAGCTCCGACCGCGATACGATGTTCATAGGAAACGTGTATCAAGCCATCTGCACCGCTTCGCGCCGCGGCGCCTCTGAGGGCGTCGAGTGCATCAGCATAGGCTTTAATCACCTGAATGGATTTCGGTTGTCCAAAGCCCGCGGACTCCGGAACTCTACTCACTGTCGCATGTACAATCCCTATGACCTTGTACGCCTCGTTGATATTGCCAGCAGCAGTCAGCATGACACCCTCAGCACATCCACACGCGCGGCAGGGTGCGGCCCCCGCGCAGCACGCGCAAGCCCGCGACCACGGCCCGGCGCAGCGCCGCGCCGCCTGGGGCCACGATCCGGGCCAGCAGCAGCCCGTCCCAGGCCGAGCACCCGGCCTCGAACGGCGCCAGTGCCGTCCGCAGCGGGTCCAGTTGCGCCATCGCGTGCGGCCCGGCATGCACCAGGGTCGCCACGGCGCGGGCGCCGCCGCCGATGGCAGGCCGGGCCAGCAGCCGGGCCACCGGGCCGTTCAGGCGGATGGCGTCGTGCAGCACCAGGTGGCCGTTGCGGCGCAGCGTGATGCGGTCGTGGATCGCGGCGGTCTCCACCTGTTCGTCCATGGCTGCGCGGCCGAACACCAGGCTTTCCACGCCGAGGAACCAGGCATCCGCCGCCAGGTCGATTTCCAGGCGGCGGCGGAGGGCGCAGCGGTCGAACAGGATGGTCTCCTGCGGCAGCCACTCCAGCGCGGCGCCGGGTGCGACGGTGAGACGGGTCGAGACCTCGGAGACCAGGCCGGGCAGGGCGCGATACACCCGCTCCGCCGCCTGGGACGCGATGGTTGCCGCGGTGCCCGGCCCGGCTGACATGCGGGTGGTGAGGCGGTCGCCGCCCGCGATGCCGCCGGCACTGTTCAGGGTGACGGCGCCGGGCCAGTCCGGGGCTTCGGTGCGGGGGAAGCGGGCCTTGAGGCAGCCATCCTGGCGCAGGCCATCCAGCACGGTGGCGGCACCGCGGCGCTTCAACGAGACGTGCAGCTCACCCCGGGCGCGCTGGTGCACGCCCGGGGCGCAGGCGATGGTTTCAGGCAGCGGTCGCGGCACCCTCTGTCACTTCGCCCTCTGGCACTTCGTCGGTGACGACCTTGAAGTCCACCAGGCGGGCGCTGCCGAAGGCGGTGGAGATGGCGACGTCGGTCGCATCCCGCCCGCGGGCGATCAGGATGCGGCCGATGCGGGGGAAGTTGTGGCGCGCATCGAAGGTGTACCAGCGGCCGCCCAGATAGGCCTCGAACCAGGCGCTGAAGTCACCGGGCGGGTAGGGCGGCGGCATGCCGATGTCACCCAGGTATCCCGTGCAGTATCGGGCGGGGATGTTCATGCAGCGGCAGAAGGCGACGGCCAGGTGGGCGTAGTCGCGGCACACGCCCTTGCCCTCCTGGTAGCCTTCCCAGGCGGTGCGGGTGGAGCGGGCGTCCTGGTAGTTGAACTTGATGTGGTTGTGCACGAACTCGCAGATCGCCTGCACCCGCGCCCAGCCCGGCGCCGCGCTGCCGAACATGGACCAGGCCGCATCGCCCAGCCGGTCCGTCTCGCAATAGCGGCTGCCGAGCAGGAACACGAGCACCTCGTTCGGCAACTCCTCGATGGGGTGCTGCACCGCGTCGGGCGCGCATTCGTCCTCGGCCCCGCTGTCGCCGATGTCGAAGGCGGTGGAGATCGTCAGCTTGCCGACCGGTGCCGTGATGCGGGTGCAGCAGTTGTCGAAGCCGTCCTGGTAGTCGACGGCGGTGATCTCGGGGTCGAACCTGATGGTGGCGGGCGTCAGCAGGTCCTGCGCGCGGCTGGGGTGCACGGCCAGCTGCAGCAGCATGGGGGTCGGGACCTCCGATTCGTAGGTGATCTCGTAGCCCGCGTGGATCCGCATGGGCGTCATTCCTTCTCTCATGCAGCCGGCTGGCTGTCGGTGGGTTGGGCTGCCGATTGAACCGCCAGTCGGGCCGTCGGCGTTGACGGGACTGACGAGGCGTGGACGGAGACTTCGATGGTCAGCCCGAGGCTGTCCGATGGAAACCCGGTCCAGGTGCCCCAGAGAGGCACGGCCTGGGCCGGGTCGCGGGCGATGGCGACGCGGATGAGGTCGCGGTTGCCGATGATGCCGTTGGTGGGGTCGAACTCAAGCCAGCCCGCGCCCGGCACATACACCTGAACCCAGGCGTGCGTCGACCCGCCGCCCACGCGGCGCTGGCCGGCGCCGCCCCCGGTGTCGCGCGACGGGACATAGAGGTAGCCGGAGACGAAACGCGCGGCGAAGCCCAGGGCCCGCAGCGCCTCCATCATCAGCAGCGCGAAGTCCCGGCAGCTGCCGGAGCGGAGGCGCAGCGTCTCGAGCGGCGGCTGGATGCCCATCTCCTCCCGCCGCACATAGGTGAAGTCCCGCCGGATCGCCTGGGTGATGTTGACCAGCAGATCGTTGGTTCGCAACGGCCCGGCGCCGCGCACGAAGTTTGCCGCCCAACTGGTCAACACATTGTTTCGATCGGGATATTGCCGTTCGATCGAACGCAGCAGGTCCGGCATGTCCTCCTGGTCATAGCTGAACGGGTAGAACTCGGCATGGCGGGACACGGCGAAATCCAGCGGCTGCATGGCGGAGTGTTCAAGCTCGATCAGGCTCTCGAACCGCAGCGTGTCGGACCGGCCTTCGAACCGGGCGCAGGCGACGCAGTTGCCGAACACGTCGTGCGACCAGCGCAGCGCGGCGGGCTTCGGCTGGATGTCGAGCGAGGCGTGCACGAGGCGCTGGTCATAGCTGTCCCGCGGCCGGAACATGACCCGGTGCTCGCCGAACGAGACCGGGTTCCTGTATCGGTAGGTGGTGACATGGCGGACGGTCAGGAATGGCATGTTGCCTTGGGGCTCGCGATAAGGGCCGATGCCAGAAGGCAGAGGATGCACTAAGCCATGATCGAGCCGCGTTTGACCACCCCGATCGTGCCGGGCCGTCCCGGAAACCTTCTCGCCCCGCAGGACCCGGCGCCGGTTCGCGTCGACAATCCCGGCGGGCGCTCGCCGTTCCTGATCCTGTGCGACCATGCCGGCCGGGTGATCCCGCAGCGCCTGGGCACGCTGGGCGTGTCGGCGGCCGATATGGAGCGGCACATCGCGTATGACATCGGGTGCGAGGCGGTGAGCCTGGCGATGGTGGCGGCGCTGGACGCGGTGCTGATCCGGCAGACCTATTCGCGGCTGGTGATCGACTGCAACCGCACGCCCGGGCATCCCACCTCGATCCCGCCGGTCAGCGACGGCACCGCTGTGCCCGGCAATGCCGGGCTGGATGCGGCGGCGGCGGCGCTGCGGGTGGACGAGATCTTCACGCCGTACCAGGACGCGATCACCGCCGAGCTGGACCGCCGGGCTGCGGCCGGGCAGGCGAGCATCGTGATCGGCATGCACAGCTTCACCCCGGTGTATGGCGGTGTGAGCCGGCCGTGGCAGGCGGGCATCCTGCACGACCGCGACCCCGAATTCGGCCTGGCGCTGGGCGAGCTGCTGCGCGAGGCCGGGTTCCTCGTGGGGGACAACGAGCCGTATCAGCTGTCGGACGAGAGCGACTACACCATCCCGGTGCACGCCGAGCGCCGGGGTCTGCCGTATGTGGAGCTGGAGATCCGGCAGGACCTGATTGCCGGTGCGGCGGGGCAGGCAGACTGGGCCGCGCAGCTGGTCCGGTGCCTGCCGGAGGCGGCGCGGCGGCTGGGTCTGCCCTCGTAGCACCGGGCTCAAACCGAGAGCCGCCGCCGCACCTCGTTCTCGTCCAGGCTGTCCGGCGGGCCGTTCAGCACGATGTCGCCGCGGTCCATGATGCACAGCGTGTCCGCGAGTTCACGGGCGAAGTCGTGGTATTGCTCCACCAGCAGGATCGCCATGGTGCCGCGGCTGCGCAGCAGGGCGATGACCTGGCCGATGTCCTTGATGATGCTTGGCTGGATGCCCTCGGTCGGCTCGTCCAGCACCAGCAGGCGGGGCTTCATGATCAGGGCGCGGGCGATGGCGAGCTGTTGCTGCTGGCCGCCCGAGAGGTCGCCGCCCCGCCGCCGCAGCATGGTTTTGAGGATCGGGAAGAGGTCGAAAATCTCGTCGTCGATGCGGCGTTCGCGCCGGGGCAGCACGGCGAACCCGGTCTCGAGGTTCTCGCGGACCGTGAGCAGCGGGAAGATGTCGCGGCCCTGCGGCACCCAGGCGATGCCGCGCCGGGCGCGGGCGTAGGTCGGCAGCCCGGTCACGTCCGCGCCGTCCCATACGATCGACCCGGCGCTGACCGGGTGTGCCCCGGTGATGGCCCGCAGCAGGCTGGTCTTGCCGACGCCGTTGCGGCCCAGCAGGCACGTGACCCGGCCGACCCCGACCTGCACCGAGACATTGCGGAGCGCGATGGCGGCGCCGTAGTGCAGGCTGACACCGTTAACCTTGAGGAAACCTTTACCGTCCAAGATAGACCTCGATCACTTTGGGGTCTTCGCTGACATGGTCGATGGTGCCTTCACTGAGCACGCTGCCCTCATGCAGGCAGGTGACCTTCACCCCCAGGGCGCGGACGAACGCCATGTCGTGCTCGACCACCACCACGCTGCGGGTGCGGTTGATCTCGACCAGCAGTTCCGCGGTCTGCTCGGTTTCAGCGTCGGTCATGCCGGCCACGGGTTCGTCCACCAGTAGCAGGCTGGGGTCCTGGGCCAGCAGCATGCCGATTTCCAGCCACTGCTTCTGCCCGTGGCTGAGGTCGCCGGCGCGGCGGAGGCGATGGTCGGTGAGGCGGATGGTGGCGAGGATGGCGTCGATGCGGTCGCGTTCCGTGCCGGTCTGGCGGGCGCGCAGGGTGAACCAGGGGCGGCGGTCGCCGGAAAGGGAGAGCAGCAGGTTGTCCCAGACGGTCAGCGGCTCGAACACCGTGGGTTTCTGGAACTTGCGGCCGATGCCGAGGGCGGCAATGCGGGGTTCGTCGAGGCGGGTGAGGTCGGTGTCGGCGCCGAACACCACCTGGCCGGCGTCGGGCCGGGTCTTGCCGGTGATGACGTCCATCATGGTGGTCTTGCCGGCCCCGTTGGGCCCGATCACGGCGCGCATCTCACCGGGGGCGAGGATGAGGGCCAGGTTGTTGAGGGCGCGGAAGCCGTCGAAGCTGACGCTGACCTCGTTGAGATACAGCAGGGTGTCGGAGACCGGGCCGATGGCGGTCATATCTTCACCCCGGTCGCTTCGCTTACGACAGGCACGGGCGGTTCGGTCGGGCGCGGCGGGCGCACCAGGCCGATCAGGCCGCGCGGCAGGAACAGCGTGACGACGATGAACAGGAAGCCGAGCGCGAACAACCAGACTTCCGGCAGCTGGCCGGTCAGGATCGTCTTGGCGAGGTTGACCAGCACTGCGCCCAGGATGGCGCCATGAAGGGTACCGCGGCCGCCGACCGCGACCCAGATCACCGCCTCGATGGAGTTCTGCGGGGCGAACTCCCCGGGGTTGATGATGCCGACCTGCGGGACATACAGCGCACCGCCGATGGCCGCCATGACGGCGGACAGCGTCCAGACCACGAGCTTGTAGTGCTCGGGCCAGTAGCCGAGGAAGCGGGTGCGGCTTTCGGTGTCGCGGACGGCGACCAATACTTTGCCGAAGCGGGACCGGGTCAGCCAGCGCGCCATGAGATACAGCGCGGAGAGGCACAGGGCGGTGGCGACCAGCAGGCCGCAGCGTGTGGCGTCGGCGGAAAGGGGGAAGCCGAGCAACTCCTTGAAGTCGGTCAGGCCGTTATTGCCGCCGAACCCCATGTCGTTGCGGAAGAAGGCCAGCAGCAGCGCGTAGGTCAGCGCCTGGGTGATGATCGAGAGGTACACCCCCGTGACCCGGCTGCGGAACGCCAGCCAGCCGAACACCCCGGCCAGGACCGCGGGCACCACCAGCGCCATCAGCATGGCGTAGGGGAACCAGTCAAAGCCCTCCCAATACCAGGGCAGGGCCTTGTAGTTGAGGAACACCATGAAATCCGGCAGCACGTTGCCATACTGGCCGCGGGTGCCGACCTGGCGCAGCAGGTACATGCCCATTGCGTAGCCACCCAGGGCGAAAAAGGCGGCATGGCCCAGGCTGAGGATGCCCGCGAAGCCCCAGACCAGGTCCAGCGCCAGGGCCAGGATGGCAAAGCTCAGGTACTTGCCGAGCAGCGAGACCACGTAGGTCGGCACATGCACGGCGCTGCTGGCCGGCACGCCCATGTTCAGCGCCACCAGCAGCAGGGCACCGCCCAGCACGCAGGCGAGGGTGAGGGAGGGCGCGGCCTTCATGATTCCACCGCGCGGCCCTTGAGCGGGAACATGCCGCGCGGGCGGCGCTGGATGAACAGGATCAGCAGCACCAGCACCACGATCTTGCCCAGCACCGCGCCCGCCACCGGCTCCAGGAACTTGTTGACGACACCGAGCGTCAGGGCGCTCAGCGCCGTGCCCCACAGATTGCCGACGCCGCCGAACACCACGACCATGAAGCTGTCGATGATGTAGCCCTGGCCCAGGTTGGGGCTCACGTTGTCGATCTGGCTCAGCGCCACGCCGGCCATTCCGGCGATGCCGGAGCCGAGGCCGAAGGTCATCGCATCGATCCACGGGGTGCGGATGCCCATGGCGGCGGCCATGCGGCGGTTCTGCGTCACCGCCCGCATCCGCAGGCCGAGCGAGCTGTAGCGCAGCGTCGCCATCAGCGCCGCCAGCACCAGCACGGCGAAGATGATGATGGCGAGGCGGTTGTAGGTGATGGTGAGCTGCCCGAGCCTGCCGGCACCGCTCATCCAGGCAGGCGTACCCACCTCGCGGTTGCTGGGGCCGAACAGCGAGCGCACCGCCTGCTGCAGCACCAGGGAGAGGCCGAAGGTGGCGAGCAGCGTCTCCAGCGGGCGGCCATACAGGAAGCGGATCAGGCCGCGCTCGACCAGCACGCCGATCAGGCCCGAGACCAGGAAGGCCAGCGGCACCGCGATGAACAGGCTGCTGCCGAACAGGCCCGGGGCGTGGCTGCGGATCACCTCCTGCACCATGAACGTCACATAGGCGCCGATCATCACCATCTCGCCATGCGCCATGTTGATGACGCCCATCACGCCGAAGGTGATGGCGAGGCCGATGGCGGCCAGCAGCAGCACGGAGCCGAGGCTCACGCCATAGAAGGCGCCCTGCACCAGGTTCCACAGCTGCAGCTGCCAGTCGATGCCTGCCACGGCCGCCGCCGCAGCGCCCACCACCGCGGGCGGCTGACCCGGCGGCAGCGAGGCCAGCACCGCCCGCGCATCCAGATCGCCGCGGGTGCGGAGTGCGGCGATGGCGGCGAGCTTGTCGGATTCCGCCGCATCCGCATGGGCGAGCAGCGCGGCGGCGCGGGCCTGGCGCATTGTGGCGGCGATGCCGGCATCCTTCTCCGCGGCCAGGGCGCGGTCCAGGGCGGGCAGGGCGGCGGCATCGCGGGACTTGAACACGGCCTCCGCGGCATCGGCACGGGTGGCGGCATCGGCGGCGAACAGGCGGAGCGCGCCCTGTGCGGCCTCCAGCGCGCGGCGGACCGTGTTGTTGAGGCGAACGGGCCGCAGACCGGTGGCGTCGGCGACCGGGGTGCCGGTCTCGGCGTCCACCGTGGTGCCATCCTCGGTTTTCAGCACGGGGGTGCCGCCGGGCCGGGCGAACAGGCGGCCGGCCTGGAGCGCATCCAGGATCGGGGCGGCGCGCGGGCTGCCGGAGGTGGCGAGGCTCTCGATGCCCCGGCGCACGTCCTCGAAGCCGCCGCCGAGCTGGGCGAGCCCGGGGATCTCGGCGCGGGCGGGCAGGGCGAGGAGCAGGAAGAGGAGGATCAGGCGCATGGGGCTGAAGGTGTTTCCTTGATCCTTTGGCGGGTCGGAGCAGGCTTTGGCGGCCGCCCCACCCGGCTGGGTGGGGCGCGGGGCGGATCAGCCAGCGGTTACTTGCTGGCGCCGCCGCACTTGCCGGTCTTGACGTTGAAGTTGCCGCAGGACATCGGCGGCCGCCAATCGGCGATCAGGTCGCGCGAGCCCTCCAGGTAGGGCGACCACTCCTGCGCCACGATCAGCCCGGGCGTGGTGCTGACGATGTTGAACTGGCCGTTGTCCTGGATCTCGCCGATCAGCACCGGCTTGGTGATGTGGTGGTTCGGCATCATGGCCGAGACGCCGCCCAAGAGGTTGGGCGCGGTGACGCCGATCATGGCGTCGATCACCTTGGCGGGCTCGAAGCTGCCGGCCTTCTCGACCGCCTTCACCCACATGGCGAAGCCGATGACGTGGGCCTCCATCGGGTCGTTGGTCACACGCTTCGGGTTCTTGGTGAAGGCCTGCCACTTGGCGATGAACGCCTTGTTCTCGGTGTTGTCGACGCTCATGAAGTAGTTCCAGGCGGCCAGGTGGCCCAGCAGCGGCTTGGTGTCGATGCCGGCCAGTTCCTCCTCGCCCACGGAGAAGGCGATCACCGGGATGTCGGTCGCCTTGATGCCCTGGTTGCCGAGCTCCTTGTAGAACGGCACGTTGGCATCACCGTTGATGGTGCTGACCACGGCCGTCTTCTTGCCGGCGCTGCCGAACTTCTTGATGTCGGCGACAATGGTCTGCCAGTCGCTGTGACCGAAGGGGGTGTAGTTGATCAGGATGTCCTCCTGCTTCACGCCCTTGGATTTCAGGTAGGCTTCCAGGATCTTGTTGGTGGTGCGGGGATAGACGTAGTCGGTGCCGGCCAGCACCCAGCGCTGCACCTTCTCCTCGGACGCCAGGTAATCGACGGCCGGAATTGCCTGCTGGTTCGGTGCGGCGCCGGTGTAGAACACGTTCTTGCTGCTCTCCTCGCCCTCATACTGGACGGGGTAGAACAGGATGTTGTTGGTTTCCTCGAAAACCGGCAGCACGGACTTGCGGGACACCGAGGTCCAGCAGCCGAACACGGCGGCGACCTTCTGCACGGTGATCAGCTCGCGGGCCTTTTCGGCGAACAGCGGCCAGTTGGAAGCCGGGTCGACGACGACGGCCTCGAGCTTGCGGCCCATGACGCCGCCCTTCTTGTTCTGCTCGTCGATCAGCATGAGCATGACGTCCTTCAGCGTGGTCTCGCTAATGGCCATGGTGCCGGAGAGGCTGTGCAGGATGCCGATCTTGACTGGTCCGGTGTCGGTGGCCTGGGCCCGCGCCGGTGCCGCGTTCAGCAGCACGACGGCGGCGGCGGCCATGCTGGCGCCACGCACCCAGTCTCGCATCAATCCCATGATTCGTCCTCATTGCTTGGTTGACGGCCGCTCGCGGCTGCGTGATGAAGCCATGCAACATGCGTGCCATTCCGCCCCAGGGGCGTTTCGGGGCTAGCGGCCGAGCAGCCGCCGGGCCGCCGCCATGGCCCCGGCCGGTGAGAAGCGCTGGCAGAGAAGCAGCCAGTGCAGCTCGCGCGATCCGGTGGCGAAGCTGCGCTTGTAGCGGCTGTCCCCAGCCAGGAAATCGTATTCCGATGCGCCATTCGCCCAGGCATGGCCGATGGCCGCGGCATGACAGGTCAGCCCCGGCTTGCCGTGTGGCCCGGCGCCCGCATAGTCGAACCCGCTCTGGTAGGCCGCCACATGGCCGTTGCTGGACAAGTTCAGCAGATACCCGACCACCGAATCCCCTGCCGTTATCCGCAGCAGGTGCACGAGGCCGGTGGGAACGCCGCGCTCCACCAGTGCTTGATGGAAGCGCTGCACGGCTGGCGCCAGAAAGCCGCTCTCGATCCCGCGTGCGGCCCAGGTCTCGGCGTGCAGCGCCATCAGCTGCGCCAACCAGGTGAGCGCCAGCGGCACGGTCGCGGCGCGGGTCACGGTGAGGGGGCCCTGCCCGGCATAGAAGCGGTCGGACCGCCGCAGCTGGGCGCGCGTGTTGCGGCTGAGCAGGGGCAGCACTGTGCCGCCGGGGGCCAGCGGCAGGAATGGGGCGGTGCGGCTGTGCAGCCCACCGATGATTCCCGGGGCGGCACGGGCGGCGTCCAGCCCAGCGTCGTCGATGCCGTTCAGCACGACCACGCTGGCGAGGCGGCGGGCGCAGGCGAGCGTTGCCGCCAGCACCTCGGCCTGGTGCTCGGGCCGGGCCAGCACGCCGTTGTGCTCCATGAACACCGCGTCCTGCGCCGGATCACCGGATTCGTGCAGGTGCAGGCGGGTGCCCCATCGGCCCCGCCGTCGGTTGAACAGCGCCAGGCCCACCGGGCCGCTGGCGTTGCGGGAGGTGATCAGCACGGGATCGGGGTACCGGAGTTCGGCGAGGCAGCCGATCCATTCCCAGGACAGGAACGGGGAGGCGTGGACGGCGAGGGCGCACCATTGTGCGGCGAAGGCGGGGTCGCCGAGGTTCGGGACGCTGGCGCGGACTTCGAGCATCGTTCCCGTCGTGGCGGAGTGGTGTTGCGTGGACGGCGCAACGATGGCTGGAACGTCGCGCCCTTTCGCTGGCGGCGCAACACTGGCAGGGTCGGCGGGCATTGCGCAGCGAGCCGGCCCTGTATTCGTTTCGAGCCATCCTTATCGAGCTGCTGATGCCGCCGGCCAGCCTGGTCTGGCTTGCGCTGCTGTGCCTGCTGGTTCCGCGCCGGGTCGGCCGGCGGCTGGGACCGCCGGTTGGCCGCTGGATGGCCGCGGCGTTCCTGGTGCCGGCGGTGCTGCTGTCCACGCCCTATGTCTCGCAGTCGCTGCTCGCCTCGCTCGGCCCGGCCGCCGTGCTGCCGCTGCCGGAACCCGAGGCCATCGTCATCCTCTCGGCCGACGTGGAGCTGACGGCGGAGCCCGGCGTGCTGGATATAGGGCCGCTGACGCTGGAGCGGGAGCGTGCCGGGGCGGCGCTGCAGCGCAGGACCGGCCTGCCGGTCCTGGTGACGGGCGGGATCGTTAATGGGCCGCCGCCGGTCGGCACCCTGATGGGGAAGTCGATGCCCTCGGACTTCGGCGTGCCGGTGCAGTGGATCGAGTCGCGGTCGGAGAACACCTGGGAGAACGCGCAGTTCAGCGCGCCCATCCTGCGCGCGGCCGGGGTGCACCGGGTCTATCTCGTCACCCATGCCTGGCACATGCGGCGCTCGCTCTACGCCTTCTCGCGCGCCGGGATCGACGCGGTGCCGGCGCCGGTGCGGCTGGACCCCTGGCCGACCCGGCGGGTCCTCGACTTCATCCCGCGCGCCAGCGCCTGGCAGCGGAGCTATTTCGCGCTGCATGAATGGATCGGCCTGTTCGCCTATCGGTGGCGGGGCTGACGCTCGCCCTGGTTGACCGGGTGCAGGCGCTCGGGCCGGAGTGGGACGCGGTGTTCGCCGCCGGGCCGGGGGCGCAGTCGCGGCGAGGCTGGTTCGCAGCGACGGAGCGGGCGGCGCTGCCTCCTGGTGCGCGGGCCTGCTACATGGCGCTGTCCGGTGCGGCCGGGCCGCTCGCCGTGTTGCCGATGCGGCTGGACCAGGGGCGGCTGGGCAGCCTCACCACGCCCTATACGGTGCTGTTCCAGCCCTTGCTGGCCCCTGCCGCCGATCCGCTGGCGGCGGGCCAGGCGTTTGGCCGTCAGCTGCGCCGCTGGCCGCATGTGGTGCTGGACGCGCTCGATCCGGCTTGGCCCGGCCTTGAACCCTTCCTCAAGGGCGTGCGCCGTGCCGGGCTGCGGACCAGCCGGTTCGACCAGTTCGGCAACTGGCACGAGCCGCTGGCGGGGCGGGACTGGCCGGCCTACCTGGCGGCCCGGCCGGGTCCGTTGCGCGAGACCATCCGGCGCAAGGGCCGCCTGGCGGCGCGCGATGCCGCCATCCGGTTCGAGATCGTGTCTTCCGCAACCGGGTTGCCCGGGGCGATTGCCGCCTACGAGGCGGTGTATGGCCGCAGCTGGAAGGAGCCGGAGCCCTTTCCGGCCTTCACCGGCGTGCTGCTGCGGGGGCTGGCCGCCGAGGGAGGCTTGCGCCTGGGTGTGATGTGGCAGGGCGTGCAACCCATCGCGGCGCAGTACTGGACCGTTGATTGGATGGGCGCCCAGGGCATCGCCACGGTGCTGAAGCTGGCGCATGACGATGCCGCCAAGGCCCTGTCGCCCGGCACGCTGCTGACGGCGCACATGATCCGCGCGCTGATCGAGGAGGGCGTGACGGAGCTGGATTTCGGCCGTGGCGACGACCCCTACAAGCAGCACTGGACCACGGCCCGGCGGCAGCGCGTCGGCGTGCTGGTGGCGAACCCGCTGCGGCCGGCCGGGTTTGCGATCCTGCTTCGGCAGTGGTGCGGTGCGGCGCTGCGGCGGCTGCGGTCGCCATATCACCGGTGAAAACCTGGAGCATCCTGCCCATGTGTGCGGCCAAGGACTTGTGCCGCCAAGGATTGGAGAGACCCCGATGCTGAACCCTACCGCCCCGATCGCGCTGCGCGATCCCTCCCTGTTCCGCCAGGCCTGCCTGATCGGCGGCACGTGGATTGAAGCCGTGGACGGTGCCGTGCTGACGGTGCGCAATCCCTCCAACGGCGCCGTGATCGGCACCGTCCCGGCGCTGGGCGCCGCCGAAACCCGGCAGGCCATCGAGGCCGCCGGCGCCGCCTTCCCGGCCTGGCGCAAGCTGCTGGCCAAGGAGCGCGCCGCCATCCTGCGCCGGCTGTTCAACCTGATGATCGAGAATACCGAAGACCTGGCCGCGATCATGACCGCCGAGCAGGGCAAGCCGCTGGCGGAAAGCCGCGGCGAGATCGCCTATGCCGCCAGCTTCATCGAGTGGTTCGCCGAGGAGGGCAAGCGGGTGTACGGCGACATCATCCCGGCACCCCAGGCCGGCCGCCGCATCCTGGTGAGCAAGGAGCCGATCGGCGTGTTCGCCGCCATCACGCCGTGGAACTTCCCGGCGGCGATGATCACGCGGAAGGCCGGGCCGGGCTGGGCGGCGGGCTGCACCGGGGTGATCCGCCCGGCCAGCCAGACCCCGTTCTCCGCCCTGGCGATCGGCGTGCTGGCGGAGCGGGCCGGGATGCCGCCGGGCGTGTGCAACGTGATCACCGGGCCGGCGGCGGAGACCGGGGCCGAGCTGACCGCGAACCCGACGGTGCGCAAGCTGAGCTTCACCGGCAGCACCGAGGTGGGGGCCAAGCTGCTGGCCCAGTGCGCGCCCACCATCAAGAAGACCAGCATGGAGCTGGGCGGCAACGCACCGTTCATCGTGTTCGACGATGCGGACCTGGATGCCGCTGTCATCGGCGTCATGGCCAGCAAGTATCGCAACACCGGGCAGACCTGCGTCTGCGCCAACCGCATCTTGGTGCAGGATGGCGTGTTCGACGCCTTCACCGCCAAGCTGAAGGTGGCGGTGGAGGCGCTGAAGGTGGGTGACGGCATGGAGGAGGGCGTGACGCAGGGGCCCCTGATCAACGCCGCCGCGGTGGCGAAGGTGGAGGCGCACATCGCCGATGCGGTGGGGCGCGGCGCCCGGGTGGTGACGGGCGGCAGGCGCGACAGGCGGGGCGGCAACTTCTTCGCCCCCACGGTGCTGGCGGATGTGCCGGAGGATGCGATCGTGGCGCAGGAGGAGACGTTCGGTCCGCTCGCGCCGCTGTTCCGCTTCCACACCGAGGCGGATGCGATCCGCATGGCCAACGACACCGAGTTCGGCCTGGCGGCGTATTTCTATGCGCGCGATGTCGGCCGCATCTTCCGCGTGGCCGAGGCGTTGGAGAGCGGCATCGTCGGGGTCAACGAAGGTATCATCAGCACCGAGGTGGCACCCTTCGGCGGGGTCAAGAGCAGCGGGCTGGGGCGTGAAGGCAGCAAGTATGGGATCGAGGACTATCTCGAGATCAAGTACGTGGCGCTGGGCGGGCTTGGCGCATGAGCTATGATTTCGATCTGTTCGTGATCGGCGGCGGTTCGGGCGGCGTGCGCTGCGCCCGGATCGCGGCCGGGCACGGCGCCCGGGTGGCCATCGCGGAGGACACCTATTGGGGCGGCACCTGCGTCAATGTCGGCTGCGTGCCGAAGAAGATCATGGTGCAGGCCAGCGAATATGGCCGGCTGGCCGAGGACTCGCACGGCTTCGGCTGGAACACCCAGCCCGGCACCCATGACTGGGCCCGGCTGATGGCGCACAAGGATGCGGAGATCAGCCGGCTGAACGGCATCTACGCCAGGATGCTGGGCGGCGCCGGCGTCACCATGTTCGACGCCCACGCCTCCTTCCTCGGCCCGAACAGGCTGAGCGTAGGTGGCAAGACCGTGACCGCCGAGCGGATCGTCATCGCGACCGGCGGCACCCCGCGGGTCAATACCGAGATCGAGGGGCATGCGCTCGGGATCACCTCGGACCAGGCATTCCACCTGCCGGCGCTGCCGAAGCGGGTGGTGATGGTGGGGGGCGGCTATATCGGTATCGAATTTGCCGGGCTGCTGCACGGGCTGGGGGCGTCGGTGGACGTGGTGTATCGCCAGGAGCTGCCGTTGCGCGGCTTCGACCAGGAGCTGCGGGAGGCGCTCGCGGAGCAGATGACGCTGACCGGCGTGCGCCTGCACCCGAAGCAGACCATCCACAAGATCGAGGCGGAAGGCGAAGCCCGGCGCGTCACGCTGAGCGGTGGCGGCGTGCTGGAGGCGGACCTGGTGTTCTTTGCCGTGGGCCGCACGCCGCGCACGGCCGGGCTGGGGCTGGAGGCGGCGGGCATCGTGCTGGATGCCGATGGCAGCGTGCCGGTGGATGCCGGGCATGCGACCAGCCAGCCGCACATCTATGCGCTGGGCGACGTGTCCAACAAGCTGAACCTCACCCCCGTGGCGATCGCGGAGGGCCATAACCTGGCCGACCGGCTGTTCGGCCCGCCGCCGCCGCGCAACTGGTCCTTCGCCCCGGTGGCGACCGCGGTGTTCAGCAGCCCGCCGCTGGCCACCGTGGGCCTGACGGAGGAGGAGGCCGCGGCCAACGGCGCTGTCGATGTGTATGTGACCAGGTTCACGCCCATGCGCCACATCATGTCGGGCCGGGCCGGCAAGACGCTGATGAAGATGCTGGTCGACCCGGCCACCCAGCGCGTGCTGGGGGTTCACATGCTGGGCGACGACGTTGCGGAGATGATGCAGGGCATCGGCGTCGCGCTGACGGCGGGGGCGACCAAGACCGATTTCGACCGCACCATCGGCATCCATCCCACCAGCGCCGAGGAGTTCGTCACGCTGCGCACCCGCACCCGCGTTTCCGGGGCTGCGCGGGAGGCAGCTTAATTTTACGGAAGACGACGCCAGGCCTTTGCAGGTTAACCTTCTCGCGCCATCGTGCGAGACTCGAGTCGGGTGGCTCAAGGCGTTGGCTCGAAGCGGGGGCTATGCCCGGAGCACAAGCAAGGGCGGGCGTGATATGGATTGGGACAAGCTGCGGGTTTTCCATGCAGTGGCCGAAGCGGGCAGCTTCACGCATGCGGGTGAGACCCTCAACCTCAGCCAGTCCGCCGTGTCGCGGCAGATCTCGGCGCTGGAGGAGAACCTTCAAGTGCCGCTGTTCCACCGCCATGCGCGCGGCCTGATCCTTACGGAGCAGGGCGAAAGCCTGAACCGCACCGTGCGCGAGGTGTTCGCCAAGCTGGCGATGACCGAGGCGCTGTTGACGGAGAGCAAGGAGAAGCCGGCGGGCCGCATTAAGGTCACCACCACGGTCGGCTTCGGTTCCACCTGGTTGGCACCGCGGCTGCAGGCCTTCCTGGCGCAATATCCCGACGTCACCATGACGCTGCTGCTGGATGACGGCGACCTGGACCTGGCGATGCGCGAAGCGGACGTCGCGATCCGCATGCATCCCCCCAAGCAGCCGGACCTGGTGCAGCGGCACCTGATGCAGATCCAGTGGATCGTCGTCGCCTCGCCCGAGTACCTGAAGGCCAACGGGACGCCGTCGCGGGCGGAGGAGCTGGACGACCACAAGATCATCCTGTTCGGCGATTATCATCCGCCGGTGCCAGACATCAACTGGCTGGCAGAGGCCGGGCGACGCGCCGGGTCTCCGCGCCGGGCGCTGCTGGAGGTGAACTCGCTGCAGGCGATGGCGCTGGCAATCAGGTCCGGCATGGGCATCGGCGTTCTGCCGGACTGGATGACGGAGGAGGTCGCCGGCCTCACACAGCTGCTGCCGGAGCTGAAGGCGCCGAAGATCGACGTGTTCTTCGTCTATCCGGAGGAGCTGCGGAACAGCAAGCGGGTGGCGGTGTTCAGGGATTTCCTGCTGGCCCGGCTGCAGGAGCTGCACTGATCCGCGGCAGCCCCGCCACGGCGGGGCAAACAGCAGCGCGATGATGACCAGGAGCCCGCGCGAGGCTGGTGCCGGGTGCAGGATTTGAACCCGCGACCTTCGGTTTACAAAACCGCTGCACTACCACTGTGCTAACCCGGCAGACCCCAACCGTCCCGCGCACCTGTCCAGCGATCTGATCGAGGAACGGTGGCGCAGGCGACCTGATACCTGGGAGCAGGGGAGTCGCGCAATCATAGTTGCGATGGCGTGATGCCGGGCCGGATACATGGAGGCAGAATGTCAAGACGTTCATGACGCGGACGTCACGGCCCCGACACGGTCCCGTAGGTTCGGCACCCCTATGTTGCATCCATCGACGGAGCCGCTGGCCTCGTCTGGGTCCATCAGGGAGTTAAACGATGTTTCAACGAGTTCCGCGTATCGCACGCGCCGGTCTGATCGCCGTTCTGCTGGGTGGCACATCCTTGGGCGGCGCCTATGCCATCCAGCATGCGCAGGCCGAGACCACCGTGGCACCCATCCAGCCCAGCGCCGCGCTGCACCTCCTGCCGGACTTCTCGGACCTTGCCGCGCAGGTGAGCCCGGCCGTGGTCTCCGTGACGGTACGGGAGCGTGCCGGCACCGCCCATGCGGGCCGGGGCGAGACGATGGGGGGCGGGAGCGAGGCACCGGCCGGCGTGGTGCGGCAGGCCCGCGGGTCCGGCTTCCTGATCGACCCCGACGGCACCATCGTCACCAACAACCACGTCGTGAAGGATGCGGACAAGGTCAGCGTCACGCTGACGGACGGGACGGAGCTGCCGGCCAAGATCATCGGCCGTGACCCGCGGACCGATCTTGCCGTCATCAAGGTGGATGCCGGACATCCGCTGCCGTCGCTGCTGCTGGGTGACTCGAACCAGGTGCGGGCCGGGCAGTGGGTGCTGGCGGTGGGCAACCCGTTCGGGCTGGGCGGCACGGTGACGGCGGGCATCGTCTCCGCACGGGGGCGTGACATCGGCGCCGGGCCGTATGACGCGTTCCTGCAAGTGGATGCCGCGATCAACCAGGGCAACTCCGGCGGGCCGCTGTTCACGCAGGATGGCCGGGTGGTGGGCGTGAACACCGCGATCCTCTCGCCCTCGGGCGGCAGCATCGGCATCGGCTTCGCGATCCCGAGCAGCCTGGTGAAGGACGTTGTGGGCCAGTTGCGCACCACGGGCCATGTGACCCGCGGCTTCCTGGGTGTCGAGACGCAGGCGGTGACCGCCGGCATCGCGCCGGGCCTGGGCCTGAAGCAGGATGCCAAGGGCGCCCTGGTCGCCGCAGTCGCGCCAGACAGCCCGGCCGCCAGGAGCGGCCTGCAGCCCGGCGACGTGCTGCAGTCCATCGACGGCAAGCCGGTGGCGAGCCCGCACGAGCTGGCGCTGATGGTGTCGCAGATCGTGCCCGGCAAGAGCGCCGAGTTCGGCCTGTTGCGGGATGGCAAGGCCGAGACGCTGAGCGTGAAGGTCTCCACCATGCCTGATGACAAGCAGGTGGCGGACGCCAACAGCCCAGACCAGCACCAGGGCACCATCGGGGTCGCGCTGGCTCCGCTTTCGCCGGAGTTGCGTCAGCAGCTGGAGCTGTCGGCCGAGCAGCGCGGCGTGGTGGTTGCGGGTGTGCAGCCGGGTTCGCCAGCCGCCGCGGCGGGGTTGCGTGAGGGTGACCTGGTTGTGGGTGTCGGCAGCAAGGCCGTGGGTGCGCCGGGCGAGGCGGTCACGGCCATTCGTGGCGCCACCAAGGACGGCAAGGCGGTGGCCCTGCGGATCCTGCGGGATGGCCAGGCGCGCTTCGTCGCCGTGTCCCCGAACGCTCAGGGCTGACACTCGCGAGACGGTCGTAGGGGCTGAGGCAGAGCCGGCGATATGCCGGCTTTGCTTCAGCCCCGCGGCCGAGTGCTTGTTCTAGGCGAATCCGGAGGGTTGCGTGCTCCCTGGCCCGATCGCGCGCACGATTGCGGCCATCAGGCGCAGGGCCTCGGCACCACCGCGATCGGCGAGGGTGCCCTCTTCAAACTCCCCCGCCAGAACTTCCGCCTGGCCAGCAATGGTTTCGGTGGCCTGGCGGAAAGCCTGTTCGGCAAGATAAAGCTGCAGGGACTCGGGAAGCGCGTTCCAGTTGGCGATCATGGGATGATGTTTGTCCCGTCTTGCCGTTCTGGCGTTCAGTCGATGCCGCAGTGATGTTTGCGCGGTCGAGAGCAAGTTGCAGCACGGACGTTAACAACTCCTTGCTCAACCGGTCACGCTTTCGCCAGCGCGTCAGACCAGGTCGAGCTGCACCGGCGGGAGCGGCGAGAAACGGATCTCGACTTCAGCCGGGCCATCGAGCCAGATGGGCGGACAGACGCTGCCCAGCATGATGATCTGACCGGCACGCAGGCCGCCGAAGGCGGCAGCCTCGGGCGAGGCGGCGAGCCAGGCCAGTGCGCGCATGGGATGGCCGAGCAGATCGCCGCCCGTGCCTTCACCCATCATCAGACCGTTGATCCAGACCTCGCCCCGGATCGAGGCCAGATCGAGGTAGTGCCAGTCCGGGATCGGAGGGCCAAGGATGGCGGCCGCGTGGAACACCTGGTCGGCGACCAGCGACGGCGTGCCGAAATCACCCAGGTGACCGTAGCGGTTCTCCACGACCTCGATGGCGGTCATGAGCAGGTCGACCGCGGCTGCCGCCTCGTCCGGCGTATAGGCCCCGGGCGGCAGGTCCTGCGACAGGTGGACGGCGAGTTCGCACTCGATGCCGGGTTGGAAGAAGGTGTCGAAGGCCAGCGTGCTGCCGCTGCCGTGCAGCCCGGCCCGCGCCATGAACCCGGCGGCCGGGCCATCGAGCCCAAGATAGACCTGCATCCGCGCCGCGGTGGCGCCGATCTTGAACCCGGCCGGGGCAGCCGAGTCGGAAAGCTGCGCCAGCGCGACCTGGGCCGCGATCCCCTCCGCCAGCGTGGAGGGGCGTGCACTAGGTGGCAGCACGCCAAGCGGGCGCCGCACCGCGCGCGGCACCCGGCGGGCGCCCATCAGCGCCGCGGCGGTCCGCTCGGGTGAGAAGGCCGTCATGCGGCCCGCGTGAGTTCGTAGAGGGCAAGCGTGGCCGCGGCGGAGACGTTCAGGCTCTCCATGGTGCCCGGCATGGCGAGGCCGCATAGCTCGTCGCAGGTCTCGCGCACCAGGCGCCGCATGCCGTCGCCCTCCGCGCCCAGCACCAGCACCACGCGCCGCTCGCTGAGCGCCGTGCCGCGCAGCCCCGGTGCGCCGGCGTCCAGCCCGACGACCCACAGGCCGGCGGCCTTCAGCGCCACAAGGGTGCGGGCAAGGTTCACGGCCCGCAGCAGCGGCACGATCTCCAGCGCGCCGGACGCGGCCTTGGCCATCACGCCGGTCTCCTCCGGCGCGTTGCGGTCCTGCAGCACCACCGCGGCGGCGCCGAACGCGGCGGCGCTGCGAAGGGTGGCGCCGATGTTGCGCGGGTCCGTCACCTGGTCGAGCACCAGGATGGGGCCGGGCCGGGCCAGCACGGCGGCGAGGGCAGGGGGGGTGAGAAGGTCGGTCAGCAAGGCGGCACCCTGGTGCACGGTGTCACGGCCGAGCAGGTGGTCGAGCCGGGCGCGCTCGATCCGCTCGACGGCGAGGGGCCAGGGCTGCGGACACTGGGCGAGCAGCGCGGCCTCGGCGTCTTCGGTGAGCAACAGACGCTTCGGGCGCCGGGCCGGATTGGCGAGGGCTGCGGCGACGGGATGGATGCCGTGCAGCCACACGGTGCCGCGCGGGGCGGCGGGTCCGCTGGCCCGGGGCGCGGCGGGCGCGGCGCCGGGGGCCGCTGCGGGGGCGCGGAGCGTGGCGGCTGTCGGCTCCCGCGGGCTCGGCTGCGGAGCCTCGGAGCGGCTATCGCGGCGCGGCGCGTCCGGCGTGGCTTCGGGCCGGGGCTGGCTGAACCGCGGGGCTGTGCGGGGCGCCCGACCCGGTTCGGGCGGACGGCTGGGCCGCGGGCCGCTGTTGCGGTCCTTCGGCGGCGCACGGCGGGGGCCTTTCGGCGCGGACGGCGCAGCGGATGGTGCCCGTTCCGGCCGCTCGGCGCGGCTGCTGGTGTGAGTGCCCGCGTGATGGCCTGGCTTGCCGCCCGCGCGATGATCCGAGTGGGTGGCCCGGGGGCGGGCCGGGGAGCTTCCGGGCGGGCTTGCCGGGGTGCTTGGAGGTTTGGAGCGCATCACCCCATTATACGCCGTTTGCGCCGAAAGGGTATGGCGCAACGCGCGTCGTTGATTGACAACAGGCCCATCGGGGCGCTACCCCGCGCTCCCGGCCTCGTGGAGGGGTGCCCGAGTGGCTAAAGGGGGCGGACTGTAAATCCGCTGATGTAACGTCTACGTTGGTTCGAATCCAACCCCCTCCACCAATGCCGCTCGGACGCTGTCCATGAACAGGGCTTCACGTATTCCGCAGCGGCGGTGCCGCTTGCGATACAGATGGGGTCAGGTGTCGAGAGAGGCTGGCGCTGCTGAGCACGGAGGCTCCCCGTTGCGCGTGGGCTGGTTGAGGCGACCGACGCCATGTGGCTCGATCTGGACCGCGGGAGCGCTGCTATCATGGCTTGATGCGGCAGGGTCGGATCGCTGCCGTACTCTTCTTCCGAAAAGCGGCACATGCGGCCATGACGTTCGCGAGGGACTGCTGGCGTATCGGAGTGCGGATGCCGCTGCTTGCACAGAAGGTGCCGTGGAGACTAAGGCGTCTGAGCGGGCAGGACGGAGGCTCTGCCCCGCCCGCGCAGACATTTAGCTATGCTTTGGAACTGACGCGACGCACGACACCGGCGGCGACCAGGCCGGTGCCCAGAAGTGCCAGCGAGATCGGCTCCGGCACGTCCACTGGCGACGGCGGCACGCGGAGCGTGGCCGACGCAGTATAGTCCGGACCACCGCTGGTATTGAACGTCAGCGTCAGGCCCGTGGGCGTGCTGTCGAATCCAAGATTGGCATTCAGCGTCGAGCCCAGAAGAAACAGACCCACGCTGCTGGTGACGCCAGGAGTATCCGCATAATTGCGGGTCAGCACGCTGGAAACGGAGAAGTTGTAGGTACCGCCCTTGCCATCGTTGAACACAAAGAAGTCGGTGAGGTTCTCCTCGATGGTCACGCCACGCGTGCTGGAGAACTGCAGCGTGCCGTTCATGTAGCCGGTGAGGCCGCTCACCGCGGTAAAGGCACCGGTTCCAGATGTTTGAAACGTGTTGTTGAACGACGCCGTGTATGTGGCAGGGGTTGACTGCAGATCGACCGTGGGGTTCTGCGTGCTGACGATACCAACTGTGCCATTGCCGATCGGCACTGCATAGGCTGGGGTGATTGCTGCCACCGACATCAAAGCGCCGGCTGCCGCGACGACGTGCGAGATTTTCATGATTGCTCCAAACGTTACCAATTCCTATCTACAAATTAAACCATTTGTTAACAATTGCAATCAGAATAACGGCGCGTTGATGGAGGAATCGCTCTTGGCCGCCCTTGATGCCGAAAATTTGAGATTTGGTCGGCTCAGGTGCGTTCATGAACAGGGCGCTGCTCACCGACTTACAGATGCCGCGGCCTGGCCGGGCTGGTGGCGCAGCCCGCATTGAGACGCGGTCCGGTGCCTTCCGAGTAGAGTGCCGGGTTGCGGGCGCCAGCCCGGGCCAGGATGTCGCCTTGTATCCCGGCCAGGGGCCAATCCTTGCACCTTCAAAGCTGGCCTAGGCCTTGCCGCTTGTATTCGGGCCGATCACGCGGCGCGAGTGGTTCGGCAGCGGGATCAGGTCGGCGCGCATCCAGCACGTCAACAGGTGCATGGCCAGCGGTTGCGGGCCGGGATGCGCCCCTGTATATGGCGGCCGGCGCCGACGTAGCTCAGTGGTAGAGCAACTGATTCGTAATCAGTAGGTCCTCAGTTCAATCCTGAGCGTCGGCACCATCGTTCTGGTTCGCCGGACCGCCCGTTGTTCGGAGCACAGCCCCATGCAATCCGAACCCCCCGATACCGCAAAGCTGGATGAAGCGCTCGAACAGCTGTCCAAGCTGATCGCCACTGGCCCGGCGCCTTCGCGTGTCACCCAGGCGGTGGCCAACCTTGTCGCGGGGTGGGCCGACGAGCCGGACATGTCCGACGACGTGCTGCAGATGCGCGTCGAGCGGCTGTGGGACAGCTTCAGCAGCGATGCATCCGACCTGGAAGCGCAGCTCTCGGATGCCGCGGAGGGCGGGGAGACGGCCGGGCTGCGGATGGGCCGGCGGGTGCTGGCGGCGATGAATGCGGCCGTGGCGGTGTTCGCCGCCATCCAGCGGTAGGCCGAGCCGCTCACGAAGCGATGTGGTTTCACCTGGTCGCATCACCGGCGCGGGTAAGCGCCGGATGTGGCGTGTTTCCCCCAGTGCGGCCGCAGCGCTGTCACCAGGCGCCTGCAATTTCATCAGGTCCCGGCGGGAAACCCATGAGGCGGCGGCGGCGATATGGCGGTATGAACAGCCATAATCTACCCGAATCCGCAACGGCTCTCTGGCTCGCGGACCGGGCGGCAGAGACGGGCGATACGGTGTTCCTGACCCGCGGAGTGGCACGGCTGGAGCGCCTGGCCCGAAGCTGTGCCGGGTTCTGTGCCGGGCGGGTGGAGCTTCTGGTGCTGCCGCCGTGGGATGTGCTGCCCTATGATCAGGGGGCGCCGTCTGCCGGGGTGATCGGCCGTCGCGTGCAGACGCTGGCGCGGCTCGCGAGCGGGCGGGGCGGTCTGCCGCGGCTCGTGCTGATCTCGGCCGGTGCCGCGTTGCAGCAGGTGCCGGCGCCTGCCTCCTGGGTGGGGAGTGGCACGCGGTTCAGCGTTGGCGCGGCGCTCGGCCAGGCGGCGGTGGGGCGGGTGCTGCAGCAACTGGGCTACCATGCCGGCGAGACGGTGGCGGACCCTGGCGACGTCGCCGTGCACGACCATGTCATCGACGTGTATCCGGCTGGCGCTGCACAACCTGCCCGCCTGTCCATCGAGCATGGCCGGATTGCTGCGATTCACCGGTTCGACCCGATCAGCCAGCGGCGGATGGAGCCGATGATGCGGCTCGATGTCTATCCGGCCCGGGAGTTCACCCTGGATGGGGCGGAGGGCGCCGGGGCTGACCTGGTGCCGGTGTTCGACTACGTGCCGGAGTTCGCCCTGTTCGTCGATCGTGGGGTGGAGGCACGCTGGGCGGAGCTGCGGGAGCAGATCGACGACGCGTATCAGAGCAGCCGCCACCTGCGCCGCCGCGGCGCCGCGGCTGAAGGCACCCTGCCGCCGCCGGACCGGCTGTACCTGCCGCCACACCTCGCCGCGGCTGCCATCACGCGGGGCGCAGCGGTGCAGCCGCATGGCACGGCCGAGCCGGCGCCGCCCCGGGTGCAGGACCTGGTTGCCAGGGCGCAGCGTGCCGGTGGCTCCGTGGTCATTGCAGCGCCCACCGACCCGGCCAAGCTCGCCCGCAGCCTCGGCAAGCGTGGCATGGCCGCCCGCGCGGCGAGTAGTTGGCCTGATGCCGTCTCTGGCGGGGTGACCTGCTGGCCCCTGGAGATCGATGGTGGGTTCGAGACCGAAGGCGTCCTCGTGCTGCAGGCAGCCCACCTGGTGCGGAGCGAGGCCCCGTCCGGCGCTTCGTCCCTGCTGACCGACCATCCGCCGCGCATCGGCGACGTCGTTGTCCACGCCGAGCACGGCGCGGCACGGCTGACCGGGCTGAAGCACGTCGAGGCGGATGGCCGGCCCGGCGAACGCCTGGCGCTCGCCTTCGCCGCCGAAACGGAGCTGCTGGTCGATCCACTGGAGTTCGACCGCATCTGGCGGTATGGCGCCGTCGGCGCCGTGGATCGGATCGGCGGCGAGGCATGGCGTCTGCGCCGCGCGTCCATCGAGCGCGAGATCGAAGACATGGCGGTGCGTCTGGCCGAGCAGGCGGCGGCCCGGGCCGTGATGCGCGCGCCGGTGCTGGCGGCAGATCGGGCGGTGTATGAGCGGCTGTCGCTTCGCTTTCCCTATGCGCTCTCGGGCGACCAGCGCGCGGCTGTGGATGCCGTGCTCGCCGATCTGCGCCGGGGCTCGCCGATGAACCGCCTGGTGTGCGGCGATGTCGGCTTCGGCAAAACCGAGGTTGCCCTGCGCGCCACCGCCGCGGCCGCGCTCTCTGGCTGGCAGGTCGCGGTCGTGGCACCCACGACCGTCCTGGCGCGGCAGCACCTGGACACGTTCCGCCGCCGGTTTGCCGGGACTGCGGTGCGGGTTGAGCCGCTGTCCGCCGGGCCGGAGGGCCGGATGACCCGGCGGGGCCTTGCGGATGGCAGTATCGGCGTGGTGATCGGCACCCAGGCGCTGGCCGGCCAAGGCCTGCAGTTCGCCAAGCTCGGCCTGGTGATCATCGACGAGGAGCAGCGGCTGGGTGAGGCGCAGAAGCACGCGCTCAGCGATCATGTCGGCACGTTGGGGGCGGTCCACACGCTCGTGCTCACGGCCACGCCGATTCCGCGCACCATGCAGGCCGCCATGATCGGGCTGCGGGAGGTGAGCGTCATCGCCACCGCCCCGGTCAATCGCCAGGCGACGCGCACGGTGGTGCTACCCTTCGACCCCGCGGTGCTGCGGGATGCCCTGATGCGCGAGCATGCGCGGGGTGGGCAGAGCTTCATCGTATGCCCCCGCATTTCCGACCTGGCTGCGATGGCTGACCAGGTGGCGGAACTCGTCCCGGAGTTGCACCTGGTGCGGGCGCATGGGCGGATGCGGGCCGAGGCGCTGGAGGCCGCCGTGGTAGGATTCGCGGCCGGCACCGGCGACGTGTTGCTGGCGACCAACATCATCGAGGCCGGGCTGGACATCCCGCGCGCCAACACGCTGGTGGTCATGCGCCCGGACCGGTTCGGGCTCGCGCAGCTGCACCAGGTGCGGGGGCGGGTCGGGCGCGGGGTGCGGCGGGGTACGGCGTATCTGATGACCGACCCTGACCGCAAGCTCGCCAAACCGACGCTTGCACGGCTGCGTGCGCTGGAGGAGGCGAGCACCCTGGGAGCCGGCATCGCGATCAGCGCGGCGGACATGGAGCAGCGCGGCGCCGGCGAGCTGTTCGGCAGCGTGCAGGCCGGGCATGTGTCTGCGCTAGGGACGGAGCTGTATCAGCATCTGCTCACCCAGGCCGTGCGAGCCCGGCAGGGCGGCGCGGCCGTGACGGCGGCGCCGGTCGTGAACGTCGGGCTCGATGGGCGCATCCCGGCGGAGTACGTGCATGACGCGGACCTTCGCATATCGCTCTATCGGCGGCTCGCGCGGTTGCAGGACATCGATGCGGTGGATGGCTTTGCCGAGGAACTCGCGGATCGGTTTGGCCCGCCGCCGCTGGAGACCGAGCTTCTGCTGGCCCTGGCCCGGCTGCGTTGCGTGGGCAGCGCTGCCGGGGTGAAGCAGCTTGAGTCCGGGCCGCGCGGGGTGTCGATCACGCTGCATGATGACGGCACTCCGGGTTCGTTGGCGATCCGTCTGTCGGAGCTGGCGGAGCGGATGGGCGGCGTGATCCGCGACACCAGGCTGGTGGTGCCGCTGGACCATGCACCGCCGCATCATCGCGTGGCCGAGCTGATCGGCATGCTCAGCCACACGGCCGTTCCCGTGCTGACGTGAGGCCGCTGCTCAGCCAGCGCGCTTGATCACCATCGGACCCGGCGCCTGGCAGGTGGGCATCATCTCGACGCGATTGATGTTCACATGCGCAGGCAGATTGACCACCCAGGCAACGGTCTCCGCGATATCCCCGGGGTTCAGCGGGGTGGTGCCGGCATAGACCGCATCGGCCTTGGCCTGATCGCCGAGACGGACCGCGCTGAACTCGCTGCCCCCCACCAGACCGGGCTCCACGTCGGTCACGCGGACGCCGGTGCCCACCAGGTCGGCCTTCAGGTTCAGGGTGAACTGCTTCACGAAGGCCTTGGAGGCGCCATAGACGTTGCCGCCGGGATAGGGGTAGCTGCCGGCGGTGCTGCCGAGATTGACGATATGGCCGGTGTTGCGGGCAACCATGCCGGGCAGCAGGGCATGTGTCAGATGCACCAGGCCGCTCACGTTGGTGGCGATCATGGTGTCCCAATCGGTCAGCGTGCTGGACTGCGCGACGCTGACCCCGAGCGCGAGCCCGGCATTGTTGACCAACACGTCCACCGCCTGCCAAGCCGCGGGCAGGCTGCCGGGCAGGCCAGCAACCGCGGCCTTGTCGGTCACATCCATCACCAGGGGCAACACGCTGTCACCGAGTTCCGCGCGCAGGGCGTCCAGCCGGTCCTTGCGGCGGCCAACTGCGATCACCCGGTGCCCATCCTTCACGAAGCGGCGCGTGATCGCATTCCCGAACCCGGCTGTCGCGCCGGTCACCAATACTGTCAGGCTCATGATCTGCTCTGCTCCTCCAGGGATGCGGACCCTACCGCGTCAATCGGGCAGGCGGAAGCTGACCGAGAGCGGACAATGATCGGAGAGTCGTTCGCGAGAGGCCAGGTCGGTCTCGCGATAGACCAGCACGCGCATGGTGTCCCGCTGCATCCAGCCGCGGGCGGCGCCGCCGGCCAGGATGTGGTCGATGAAACTGTTGCCGCCCCAGCAGCCCGTGGCCTTGCCCTCGGTGGCGCGGGCCAGTGGGGCCGCCGCGTTGAGCGCAGCCAGCAACTCGTCTCGCTCGTCCATCCGCCGGTTCAGGTCGCCCAGCAGCACGAAGGGTGTGCCCTCCTGCGTGCGCTGCGTGATCCACCCCTGCAGCGGCGCGACCTGGCGGCGCAGCGTGTCACACACGCGGTTGCCGCTGGACAGCCGTCCGTCATGACAGCCGGATTTGAGATGGACGTTGAGCAGCCGCAGCCGCGCATTCGGCAGCACCAGGGTGATGTCAGCGCCGCTGCGCAGGCGGAAATGGGCCTGCGGAAACGGGTCGAGCGCCACCAGGTCCGGGTTGCGCTCGAACGTCAATCCGCGGCGGATGGCGAAGCCGACGCGCTGCACCACGTCGTCATTGGTCATCACGAGGCTATAGAGATCGGGCGGGAATACGCGGGCCGCGGCTTCCGCGCCGTCCACTTCCTGGAACGCAACCACGTCCGCCTTCAGAAGCAGCGCGTAACTGCGCAGCAGAGCAAGGTCCGCGGGCAGCTTGGGCGTCACGTTCTCCGGCAGGGCCGGGTCGCCCGCCTTGCGCAGCGTGAGCCATTCCAGATTCCAGGTGCTGATCTTCAGCTCCGTCGCGAGGGCCGGCCCGGCGAGCAGCAGGAACAGGAGCATTAGGCGGATCATAGCAGAACGGGCTCGGGCATCGGCGTATCCTGAGGCGCGGGCTGCGCCTCGTCCAGCCGAGGAACCCCGCATTCCTGGAGGAAGTCCGCGATCGCATTGTACTGGTCGGGCATACGGGTGGGGTCGCTCGCATCGCCGCGCGGCACCCAGATGATGGTGTCATGCCGGGCGCGGGTGAGCAGCACGCGATAGGTGTTCTGCTTGTTGGAGCGCGCTTCGCCGGCGAGCGGCCGGGTCCAGGCGGTGGCGCGGAAGGCGTGGGCGGCCCAGCCCTGGCGATCCCGCCGCCAGTCCAGATCCCAGCAGACGCCGATGCGATCGAGCTCCAGCCCCTGCACGCCGAACTCCGTGGCCGCCACCTCGAGCGCTGCTGCGCTGCGAATGTCGGGCCAGCGGTCGAGGAACCAGCGGGCGACGGCGTCCTCATCCTGGTGCCACAGCAATCCGCCGAGCCCCTCGGCGCGCAACCGCCGCCCGCCAGCGCTGGCGACCAGCCCGGCGCGCCGCCGCCCTTGCGCAAGCTTCGCCCGCATGGCGGCCAGGGAGCGGGTGAGGCGTATGGGCAGGGTGTCAGCAGCGATCGACCGGGCCGCCGTGGCATCACCGTTCAGAACGGCCTCCACCCAGGCGACCTGGTGTGGTGCGTGAATCATGCGGGTGGGGCTGCCGAGGTGCAAAGCCGGGTCCAGGCGCAGGTTGGGGAGGGCGGGCAGTCTTTGCCGCGGGTCGACGTTCCCGAGCACCTCGGGCGGGGCGCTTACGTGCCACTCCGGGCGCGCGGCCAGCGCTTCCCCCCAGGCCGCCATGCCGCCCTCGCCGACGTGGATCTCCTGCCCGCCGCCCAGCAGGCAGAGCAGCGTGCATCGGTCTTTGGACCTGCTCATGATATCGAGAAGATGAGCGGGCTCCGACTGATGCAGCTTGATGGGTTTGTTGCGGGTTTTGCGCACCGCGTGCTCCGCGGTCCAGCAGCGTTGCGCCTCGTCGATCACCACGAGCTGGTCGGTTGGGCAGCCCCCGTGTGCATACTGGTCGCGGAAGCCGTGCAGCGGCTGGACAATCGCGGCGATCCGCTGTCGCGCGGCTATGGCCTGGAGCCCGCGGGTCACCGCGTCCCGCGCCAGCGCGCCGCGCAGCACGTGCAGGAGCGCGGGATTGCCGGTGAGGAAGGTGCCGCCCGTCTCTGGCGAGAACGCGCTCGCCAGGCCGCAGAGGGTTTTGCCGGCCCCGGGCTGGCCCGTGACGAACACGATCTGTTTGCCGCCGGTCAACCGGGCTGCGGCAATCGCCGCCATGGTCCGCTCCAGCGCCTGCGGCCCGGCTCCGGCAAGCAGCAGGTCGGCGACATCATGGCGGGCAAACAGATGGCAGGCCGCCTGCATCAGCCCCGGCACCGGACGGTATGGTGCATCGATCCAGGTGGCGGGATCGAGGCCGGGCCGGACCGGGAACCGTGCCACCCGCTCCAGCAGTCCCGGAAGCAGCAGGCGGCTGCAGGCGATCACGGGTGACGCGCCTGCCAAGGGAAGGGGCTCCTGCGCAACCACACGCTCCCCGCTCAGGAGGGCCACCGGCAGCACGGGTGCGCCGTGGCAGCCGGCGTGGAAGTCCGCGAGATCGACCGCCAGCGCCTCCGCGGGCCCGCGCCCGGCAGCGAACACCAGCACGGCGCGATCGGTGACGAGCACCAGGCCGGCGGTCGTGCCGAGCCGGGCCAGCCGCACCTGGTCGAACAGTTGCCACCGGCCGGGAAACCGCTCCGCCGCTTTTCGGACGATCGCCTGCATGCCGGCATCCTGACGCCATCGGATGAACGCTTCGTTAACCAGCCTGGCCTAAAGTGATGGGGCGCCGCACACTTCCAGAATGGATCGGATACATGACGCCTTCCGCCGACAGGGTGCGCTGCACTTGATGGGCGCCAGTCTCGAACACGTTGCCGCAGGGGAGATCGACATTGCACTCATGTTTCGGCCTGAAGTCTCGCAGCACCACGGATTCTTTCATGGCGGCGTGATTGCAACCCTGCTGGACGTCGCCTGCGGCTTTGCCGCGCTGACGTTGATGGAACCGGAGCAGGAGGTGCTGACGGCTGAGTTCAAGCTGAACTTCCTGGCGCCGGCGAAGGGCGAGCGGCTGGTGGCGCGTGGACGCCTGGTGAGGCCCGGCCGGCTGTTGAGCGTGTGCACCGGTGAGGCGCATTGCGAAACGCTGGGCGGGAGCAGGCATGTCGCGTTGATGCAGGCCACCATGGCCGCGGTGCGCAGCCGGGCATGACGGCCGCTTTCTTTCAGCGCGGCTTCCCGCATGCCAACAGCGTGTTGCTGGAGGGATCACGGCCCGTGCTGGTGGACAGCGGGGCGCCGGGCGGCGTGGCGGCGCTGCTCGCATGGCTGGGCGAGCGGCGGCCGGTGCTCCTGGTCAACACGCATTGGCACTCCGACCACACGGGCGGCAACCAGGCGATGATGCAGGCCGGCATCCCGATTGCTGCGGCTGCGGCGGAAGCGGAGCGGGTCAACCAGGGAGACCCCGATGCCGGACGGTCCCTGTGGCTGCGCCAGAGCGTGCCGGCATATCGCGTGGACCAACTGCTGCAGCCAGGGGATCGGGTGAGCGTCGGTGAACGATCCTGGGAGATCGTGGCCTTGCCCGGGCATACCGCGGCGCAGATCGGGTTGTTCGAGCCCGGGTCGGCAACCCTGGTGGCGGGAGATGCGGTGCATGCCAGCGACGTCGGCTGGCTGGACCTGGATGCCGATCCGCGCGCGATGGAACAACTGGAGGCGACGCTCGACACCATCGCGCGTCTGGCGCCCCGATTGATGCTCTCCGGCCATGGCCCGGCGGTGACGGATGTGCCGGGAGCCCTGGGCCAGGCACGCCGCCGGTTGGCGAGCTGGCGGGCACAGCCGGAGCGGATCGCGTGGCACGCCTGCAAGCGCATCTTTGGGCATCTGCTGTTCACGGAAGGCGGATTGAACTGCAGCATGATTGGCCCGGCGCTGTTGGGAGCGCCCTGGTTCAGGGACCATGCACGCCGGGCATTCGGGGTATCGGGGGAGGAGTTCGTGCCGATGCTGGTGGCAGAGATGACGCGGTCCGGGGCAGCGACCTGGGTTGATGGATGGTTGAAACCTGCCTCAGCCTAATCCTCTTCGCCGCGGCGATAGGGGCTGTAGGTCGCGAGCTCCGCCATCTCGGCCTCAACCGCCGGGCGCTCCGCATCGAGGTATTCGCCGATGGCCCGGCGCAATCCCGGGTGCGCGATCCAGTGCGCGGAATAGGTGGGCTTGGGCACGTAGCCGCGCTGGATCTTGTGTTCGCCCTGCGCGCCGGCCTCCACGCGGGTCAGCTTGTGCTCGATGGCAAAGTCGATGGCGCGATAATAGCACAGCTCGAAGTGCAGGAACGGGTAGTCGCCCTTGCAGCCCCAGTTGCGGCCGAACAGCGTGCCGTCGCCCATCAGGTTCAGGGCGCCAGCCACCGGGCGGCCGTCATCCTCCGCCAGCATCAACACAACCTGGTCACCCAGCCGTTCCGACAGCATGGGGAAGAAGGATTTGGTGAGGTAGGCACTGCCCCATTTGCGGTCCACGGTGCTGGTGTAGAAGCGGTAGAAGGCGATCCAGTGCTGCGCCGTGATCTCGTGGCCGCGCAGGGTCTTGAACACCAAGCCGGCGTTGTTGGCGTCGCGCCGCTCCCGCTTCAGCCCCTTGCGCTTGCGGGAGCTGAGGGCAGCGAGGAAGTCGTCGAAGCTGGTATAGCCCGCGTTCTCCCAGTGGAACTGCTTGCCGATGCGCCGCAGCCAGCCGGCCTCGCCAAGCGCCTCCCATTCCGCCTGCGTGCAGAAGGTGGTGTGGACCGAGGAGAGGCCCAGCTCCGTGCAGGCCTGCACCAGCGCCTGGCCGAAGGCGCCGGGGGGCAGGCCGGGCCGGGTCAGCAGGCGGGGGCCCGGGACGGGGCTGAACGGCACCGCGACCTGCAGCTTGGGGTAGTAGTCGCCGCCCGCGCGTTCGAAGGCGTTGGCCCAGCCGTGGTCGAACACGTATTCGCCATAACTGTGCGACTTCGCATACATCGGCACGACACCGACGATGCCGGACGCGTTGCGCAGCACGGCGTGTTGCGGCAGCCAGCCGGTGCGGTCGCTGGCGGAGCCGCTGTCTTCCAGCGCCGAGAGGAAGGCGTGGCTGACGAAGGGGTTGGTGGTGGCCGCGCAGGCATCCCATTCGGCCGCCGACACATCGGCAATGCGGGGATGCAGGCTGAGGCTCAGGCTGAGGGCATCGTCTGGCATCGCCGGCATATGTGGCTGCCGGCCGCGAGCTAAAGGGCGATCTCGAACATGCCTTCCACTTCGACCGCGGCATCGCCAGGCAGGGCGGCCACGCCGATGGTGCTGCGAGCATGGCGCCCGGCCTCGCCGAACACCGCGACCGCCAGGTCCGAGGCGCCGTTCATCACCACCGCGTGCTGCGTGAAGCCCGGCGGTGCCGCCACGAACCCGCCCAGGCGGACCACCCGCACGACGCGGTCGAGATCACCACCGCAGGCGGTGCGGAGATGGGTGAGCACGTTCATCAGGCACAGCTTGGCGGCGTCCTGGCCCTGCTCCACGGTGACGCCCTCGCCGAGCTTGCCGGTCACGACGATGTTGCCGTCCTGCGCCGGCACCTGGCCGGAGACGACGACCAGCGAACCCGTGACCACGGTCGGGATGTAGTTGGCCATGGGCGGCATGGCGCTGGGCAGGGTGATGCCGAGTTCGGCCAGGCGGGCGTCGATGCGACCTGTCATTCGAGCTTTTCCTTATGAAACGAGGCGGAGCCCGGCGCGGCGGCTGCGGGGCTGGGCCGGGATGTCCATCGGCAGCATGGGCATGGGGTCCGGTGCCGCCGGGTCCGGCACGCCCTCCGGCACGTCGCAGCGGCCGAGGTAGTTCACCGCCAGGTTGCGGAACACGTAGTCCAGCAGGCTGGTGGCGTGGCCGACATCGGCATCGCCTTCCACGCGGCCGGCCGGGCCAAAACGGGTGAGGGTGAAGGCGGCGACATATTCGTGCAGCGGCACCCCGTGCTGCAGCCCGAGGCTGACGGCGCCGGCGACGCTCTCCATCATGCCGCGCAGGGCGGCGCCTTCGCGCGGCAGGGCGACGTGGATTTCGCCCAGACCGCCATCGACGTATTCCCCGGTGCGGATGTAGATGCGGTGGCCGCCCACGGTGGCCTTCTGGGTATAGCCGCGCCGCCGGGCCGGCAGCTCGCGCCGCAGCGGCGGGGCCACGGGGGCGGCGCTCGCCGTGGGACGCGCCGGCATGGCGTGCAGATAAGGTGCGACGGCGTCGTGCATCGCCTGATGCGCCGCCAGGCCCGGCGGGTCCAGCACCGTCTCGCCAAGGAGCACGCGGGCGAGCGCAGCCTCCGGCCCCAGGCCGCGGGCAGCGAGCCTGGCCTGCCCGGCGCGGGTGAGCAGTCCGTTGGCGCCGACCGGGGAGAAGGCGGGCGCGATCCCGCCGGTTTCGGCGCCGAGCAGGGCATCGGCCGGGCCAGGCGGGCCGATGGCGGTGCTGGGCAGGCCGGTGGCGCCGTGCATCGCCTGGTGGCGCGACTCGGCGGCGGCTTCGGCAAGCGCCGGCAGGGCACAGCGCAGCGGCGGGATCGGCCAGGTCGGCAGGCGGGAGAGCAGGTCCGGCTGGTCGCCGGCCAGCGCCAGGTCCGCGGTTGCGCGCAGCAGGGCGGCGAGGCAGGCGGCGATGTCGCGGGCGGCCGGGCTGTCGTAGTCCACGCCGATTGCGGCGAGCAGGCCATCCAGGTCGGTGAAGCCGATGGCGAAGCGTGGGGCCGCCGGGTCACCCAGGTGCAGGGCGGTGGCGGCGGTGCGCACGGCCGCGATATAGGCCGGCACGTCGAAGCCGGTGGCGCCATCCAGGAAGGCCGGCAGGTTCAGCACGAAGCCGGGTGGTGCGCCCTCGGCGCCGTTCCACACCGGCATGGTGGGCGCGGCGCGGCGATGCAGCAGCAGGGCATGCAGCCGCTCGGCCAGCGCGTCGTCCCCGGCTTCGCGCGCGCGGGTCGCGACAGGGCGGATCCAGGCATCGGCGGCGCGGGACAGGGTGGCCCGGCCGATGCCGGGCGCCAGGGCCGCCAGGGCGGCCGCGGCCCGGTCATCCCAGGCGGCAGGCAGGGTGAGCGGGCGCGGCGGGGCGTCCGGGTCGGCACCGGCCTCGGTCTCGCGCATGCGCACGCCGCGCCAGATCGATGGGGTCCGTGTCATGGGAAGGATGGTAGGGGCCGGGCGGGGATGGCGCAATCGCGTCAGCTTCCGTATATGCGGGGGATGACCATTGGCACTCGCCTGTTCACCTGGCTGCATGGCCGCCTGCTCGGCTCCGACGGGGCCGGCAACCGCTATTTCGAGACCAAGCGCATCCGGCCCGGCGTGCGCAGCCGCCGCTGGGTGCTGTATGCCGGCCCGGCCGATGCCAGCGCCGTTCCGGCCGAGTGGCACGCCTGGCTGCACCACACCACGGATGCGCCGATCTCCATGAGCCAGCGCAAGCCGTGGCAGTTGCCGCATCAGCGCAACCTGACGGGCACGGCGGGCAGCTACCGGCCGCCGGGCCATGACTATGAAGGCGGGCATCGGCCGAAAGCGACGGGTGACTATGAATCCTGGACACCGGGCAGCTAGTCTTGGCGAAACGTAGCGTCACCGAGGTTGCGACCGGCGTGCTGGTGCTGGCCGTCACAGCCGGGTTCCTGGCCTATGCGCTCGGGAACACGGGCCACAGCGCCGCGGCGGGCATGCCGCTGCTGGCGCGCTTCGAGAACATCGGCGCCCTGGCCAACGGGGCGGACGTGAAGATCGGCGGCGTGGCCGTGGGCCGGGTGGTGGCGACGACGATCGACCCCAAGACCTACCAGGCCGTCGTGCGGTTCACGGTGCAGCCGGACATCGCGCTGCCGACCGATAGCAGCGCGCAGATCTCGACCGGCGGCCTGCTCGGTGGTGCCTTCCTCACACTCAGCCCCGGGGGTGCGGATGCGATGCTGACCAGTGGCGGCACGGTGAACATCACGCAGAGCGCCACCAACCTGGAAGACCTGCTGGGCAAGTTCATCTTCAACGTCGGCAGCCTGGCGGACGCGACTCAGCAGTCGCTGAAGCAGAAGGCGGACGCCCCGAAATGAGTGCGCCCGCCGTGTGGCCGGGTGCGGATGGAAGCCCGGTGTCGTGCCGGGAGAAGCTCAAGACCTTGGCTGAGAACCACGACGAACTGCACCAGGTGATGCAAGATGCCTTCGAGGACGCGGTGTTGATGGGAGTGGACGAGACCGCCATGCGTCGTATCCTGGCCGGGATGGCGGACGCGCTGGTAAGCCCGCGGCGGGTGCGGTGAGGCGGGTTGCGGCCGGCGCATTCGCCCTGCTGCTGATGGCCCAGGCACCCGCCCCGTCCACGAACGCGCCCGCGACGATGTCGGCACCCGATACATGGGTGCCGCGCGGCACGGCGGACCTCGTGCTGCTCGACAAGCTGCGGGGACAGCCGACCCCGATCAGCATCCGCACCGGACAGGCGGCAACCTTCGGCACACTGACCCTCACGCTCCGCAGCTGCGCGACCCGGCCGCCGGATCTGCCACAGAACTCCGCGGCCTTCCTGGATGTGACCGACAGTCAGCGGGGCGCTGCGGTGTTCCATGGCTGGGTGCTCTCCAACACGCCGGCCGTCGGGCAGTTGGAGGATCCCGTGTACGACCTTCGCCTGGTCACCTGCCGATGAACTTGCCGGCCTGGCGCGACTCGGCCCTGCTGCTCGATCTCGACGGCACGCTGCTGGATATCGCGCCAACGCCGGACAGTGTGGTGGTGACGCCAGGTTTGCCCGAGGCGCTGCTGGCCTTGCGGGAGGCGCTGGGCGGAGCGCTCGCGGTCGTGACCGGCCGGCCGATTGCGCAGGTGGATGGGCTGTTGCCGGGTGTGCCCTATGCCGTGGCGGGGGAGCATGGCGGCGCCATCCGCCCGGCACCGGGGGCGGGCGTTGTCCGGGTGCCGCTGCCACAGCCGCCGCCGGACTGGGTGATTGCCGCCGCAGCTACCGCCGAGCAGCACCCGGGTGCGTTGCTGGAGCAGAAGCAGCGCGGCTTCGTGCTGCACTACCGCGCCGCGCCCCAGCATGGCCCGGCGCTGCAGGCCGCTCTCCTCGATCTCCTGGCGCCCCGGGCCGACCAGTTCCACCTGATGCCGGCCTTGATGGCCTGGGAGCTGAAGCCGCGCGGCGCGGACAAGGGCAGCGCGGTGCAGGCGCTGATGGGAGCGGCGCCATTTGCCGGGCGGCGGCCGATCTTCATCGGGGATGACGTGACCGATGAAGATGGCATGGCCGCTTCGGTTGCGCTCGGTGGCGCCGGGCTCCGGGTTGAACCATGGTTCGGCAGTGCAGGCGGCGTGCGGGCATGGCTGGCGGCCAGCGCCCAGGCGCTCGCCGTCGGCAAGGACTGGCCCGGCGTGCCTTACCGCCAGTAGTGCGGACGGTAGGGACCGCCGACGACCACGACAGGGGCCGAGTAGCCGGCGTAGTAGCCGCCGCCATAACCCGGGTAGCCATAGGGCGTGTAATAGCAGCCGCCGAGCAGCATCGTGCCCGCCAGGAGCAGGGGCAGCAATGCTTTGCGGGCGACTGTCCTGGCCGTGTTGCGGTGGTCCATCATCGTTCTCCGGGATGAGCCGGACCGGATATGGGACGCGGAGGTTCCGTGGGAGCGGCTACGCCACCAGGCGGTGCACTGCGTTACAGATATCGTTCAGCGTGTAGGGCTTGCCGATGTAGCAGTCGAGCGGCGAGGCGGCGGCCTCGGCCGCCGGGTCTGGGCGGCCGGTGATGAACAGCACGGGCAGATCCGGCCGGTCGATCCGCACGCGCTGGGCGAGGCGGCGGCCGTCGAGCACGCCTGGCAGCTGGATGTCGGTCAGCAGCAGCCGGATCATCGGATCGGCGAGCAGGATCGGCAATGCGGCGTCTGCGGTTTCGGTCTCGAGCACGTCGAAGCCTTCGTCGCCCAGGGCCTCGACCAGGGTGAGGCGGATCAGGAACTCGTCTTCGACCACCAGGATACGCGGCCGGTTCTCGGAACTTTGCGGCATGGCACAACGTCGCGAAACTGTGTTGGCAGGGCAAGCCCCAATCGTAGGGCCCATCCTATCGCATCCCGGTGTGCGCGATGCGTCCCACTTGCCATGCCGCCTTGGCTTTCGTTCGCGTTCATGGGGTTGGCTGTGTTAGCTTGCAGCGGACATCAACGAACCTGCTGGCGGACCCGATATGCATCGTCGCTGCTTTCTCGCATTGCCCCTGGTTGCCCCGCTGGCTGCCACCCTGGCGCCGCGGCCGGCCGAGGCTGCCGTGTCCGGCATGGCCATCGTCGTGAACTCCGGCGACGCGACGCTGAGCCTGCTGGATACGGCCAACGGGGCGGAGCTGCGCCGGGTTCCGGTGCTGCGGGAGCCGCATCACATCGCGCTCTCGCCCAGCGGCAAGGACCTGCTGATCGGCGATGCCGGCGGCAACGAGATGCTGTTCCTCGATCCGCTGACCGCCGAGATCAAGCGGCGCATGCCGATCGCGGACCCGTATCACCTGGCGTTCAGCCCGAATGGCAAGTGGCTGACAGTGACGGGCCTGGCGCGCAACCAGGTGGATGTTTACGACGCCGCCTCCATGCAGTTGGCCAAGCGCTTCCCGATCGCCTCCATGCCCAGCCATGTCGCCTATGCGCCGGACAGCAGCGTCGCCTATGTGACGCTGCAGGGGACCAACAAGCTTGCCGCGTTCGACCTGAAGCGGCTGGAGCTGCTGTGGACCGCGGCATCCGGCAGCACCCCGGCGGGCGTGGTGTGGCATGCGGGCAAGCTGCTGTGCGCCAACATGGGAACGGATTTCGTTTCTGTCATGGACCCGGTCGATGGCCGCGTGGAGCGCCGCATCCGCACCGGGCGGGGTGCCCACCAGATCTTCCCGTCGCCGGATGGGCGCATCCTGTGGGTGAACAACCGGGTGGACGGCACCACTGTGGCGCTGGATGCGGCGACGCTGGCGCCGGGCCGCAGCTTCAAGCTGGGCGGCGGGCCGGACTGCATCGACTTCGCCTCGGACGGCCGGCTGTGGATCACGCTGCGATTCGCCAAGTCGGTGGCGGTGCTGGACCCGCGGACCGGCGCCATTGAGACGCTGCAGGTCGGGCGGTCGCCGCATGGCATCTGGCTGACGCAGCCGGTGCGGGCGTGATCGACCCCTTCACGCTTGCGGCCGGGTGGCTGCAGGAGACGCTGCTGCTGCCCGGGCTGTATGCACTGGGGCTGATGGAATGGGAGGAGATCTCCTTCAACTGGGCGCTGTTCGCCTGTTACGGCGTGGCCCAGGTGCTGGTGACGCTTGCCATCTGCATGCCGCTGGAGCGGTGGCGCCCGGTGGAGCAGTGGCCGGACCAGAAGGCGGTATGGGTGGATATCCTCTACACCATGCTCTCGCGCATCGGCGTGCTGCCGCTGGTCACCTTCGTGCTGTTCTACGCGCTGCAGGTGTCGCTGAATGGCTGGCTGACCGACCATGGCTGGGTGCCGCCGACGCTGGAGCGAATCTTCCCGTTCCTGCTGGGGCAGCATGTGCTCAGCTTCTTCTGCTACGCCATCATTCTCGATTTTGGCGAATATTGGCGGCATCGGCTGTCGCACCGCTTCGCCTGGTGGTGGGCGCTGCACTCGCTGCATCACGCCCAGCGGCAGATGACCTTCTGGTCCGATGACCGCAACCACCTGGTGGATGAGGTGATCAGCGTCGTCTGGTTCATGGTGATCGGCCTCGTGATCGGCATTCCGCCGCTGCAGTTCCCGTTGCTGGTGTTGATGCTGCGGTTCCTGGAGAGCCTCAGCCATGCCAATGCGCGGATTTCATTCGGCTGGCTGGGCGACCGGCTGCTGATCTCACCACGCTTCCACCGTTCGCATCACGGCGTGCTGGCGGCGGGGCAGCGCAGCGCGAACTACGGTGCGATCCTGCCGTGGTGGGACATGCTGTTCCGCACCGCCGACTTCGACCGCGCCTATGTTCGCACCGGCGACCCGGGTGCCGAGGAGGCGCTGGCGACCGGCACCTACATGCAGCAGCAGATGGCTGGCTTGCGGCGGATGCGGCGGATGATGCGTCGCCGGCCGGCGGCGCGGGTGCCGCCCCGGGTGGCGGAGGGTGCGGATTAGGCGTTGAGCAGCGCAATGACGGCGCGCATGGCGGCCGGGACAGGCTCGATGATGGGGATGGCAAAGCGCTGACGCAGCCGGGCGGCACTGGCGCTGAGGGGGCCGCCGCCGATGATGACCGCCGCCGCGCCGTCCTGCTCGATGCAGGCGGTGGCGGCGTGGAACAGCGCTTCGTCCTGACGGGCCGGGTCGGCGGCCAGGATCAGCGGGGCCATGTCGGGCACGCGGATGCCGGTGCATTGCGCCGTGCGTCCCAGTTGCTCCAAGCGAGCCGCGATGGCTGCGACAAGGCCCGGTGTGGTGGTCGCGATGCCGAACCGCCGTCCATTCTGCGCCGCCTCCCGCAAGGCAGCCTCAGCGATGCCGACCACCGGACCCGACCGCGCCGCCTGCAGCGCCGCAGCACCCGGATCTCCGAAGGCTGCGACGATGATGGCATCCGCGACCAGGTCCCGGCCGATGCGAAGCACCTCCGCTGCGGCGGTGGCGAGTGCCGATTCATCCACGATCATTGTCGCACCCGAGGCTGCCTGTGTGCCTTCGAGCGTCCAGCCTACAGGCAGCAATGGACGAGCCACGGCGAGCATCATGCCGGTAGCAGCGGGCGAGGTGTTCGGGTTCAGCAGCAGAACCCTGCGCGGGCGTGTCACACGGCGGGCATGATGACGCCGCGGCACTCGCCGAACCCGATGCTGGCGGCACCGGGCCGCCGGGCACGGGCGCGGAGCACGACCTCGTCGCCGTCTTCGAGGAACCGTCGCTCCTCGCCCGAAGGCAGGGTGATCGGGGCCCGGCCGCCCTGGGTGATCTCCAGCAGCGAGCCGCAGCCCTCCGACCCGGCGGCAGAGATGGTGCCGGTGCCCAGCAGATCCCCAGGGTTCATGTTGCAGCCGTTGCTGGCGTGGTGGGCGAGCAGCTGGGCCGGGGTCCAGTACAGGTCTGTCGATGAGCCCAGGGAGAGGCGATGTGCGGCCAGGCGCTGCTTGCGCATGCCGGGGGTGACCAGCAGCACCTCAAGCTCCAGCGACAAAGCGCCCTGCGCCTGGTCCTGCTCGTCCTGCAGGTAGGGGAGGAGCGCCGGGTCGTTTTCGGGGCGCGGCGCCTGCGCGAGGCGGAACGGCGCCAGCGCCTCCGGCGTGATGATCCAGGGGCTGATCGTGGTGCAGAAGCTCTTGGCCAGGAAGGGGCCGAGAGGCTGGTATTCCCAGCCCTGGACATCCCGTGCCGACCAATCGTTCAGCAGGCAGTAGCCGCCGATATGCGCCGCCGCCTCGCCGATGGGGATCGGCGCACCCGGAGCATTGCCGGCACCGACCCAGATGCCAAGCTCCATCTCGTAATCGAGGTTCCGGCTGGGGCCGAAGGTCGGCACCGTCTCGCTGGCCGATTTGCGCTGCCCGTTTGGGCGACGCACGTCGCCGGGCACGCGCACGGAACTGGCCCTGCCGTGATAGCCGATCGGTACCCATTTATAGTTCGGCATCAGCGGCGCATCAGGGCGGAACAGCTTGCCCACGGCGGTGGCGTGATGGATGCCGGCGTAGAAATCCGTGTAGTCGCCGATGGTCGCCGGCACATACATCGTCACGTCCGCCGCGTTGTGCAGAAGATGCGGGCGCTCGTCCGACCCCTCCTGCAACAGCGTGCTGATCGCGTCCCGCAGCGCATGGCGGGGCCCGGGACCCATGGCGAGGAAGGCGTTGAGCGCCGGACCGATGCAGGCGCCGAGCGCGAGTTGCGCCTCCTCATCCAGCAGCCCGGCTTCGTGCAGGGCGCGCAGGTCCAGGATCCTGTCGCCGATGGCCACGCCGCCACGGGGCGCGCCGGCCAGGGGGCCGAACACGCCGAAGGGCAGGTTCTGGATGGGGAAATCCGCATGTCCGTTGGCGCTGGTCACCCAGCTTTGCAGCGAGGGGTCGTGGGTATGGTCGACGGTCATCGTGGGTCTCCGGTACGGCGCGCGGTGCGGATGGCGTCGAGAACCACCGCGTCGTCGCCGATATGGTTGGCAAGCAACAGCACCAGCGCGGCGTCGACCCGGCGCGAGGCCGCCTCGTCCAACCCCTCATGCGCACTGACGAGGGCGGCGAACACGGCATCTGGGTCTCGCAAACGGGGCTGGTCGGCCATCATGCCACACATGCGACGGCCGGTGCGGGTCTGGCAAGCGCATGGTCCATCGCCGCGGCGATGCGGACGGCATCGAACCGGGTGAAGCGCGCGGCGACGTGCTGGTCCGGCCGCAGCAGGATACAGGCGCCATCCAGCCCGCCATAGCGTTGCGCCACCAGGCCGCGCACGTCATGGAGGGCGTCAGGTGCGATGCGGATGGTGTCAACGCCGGGAAGGATTTGAGTGGCTGCGCCGAAGGTGAGCAGGGTGAAGCCCGGGCCGATGTGGTGAAGCAGCCAGTCCGGCCGGCCATGATGCAGCACCGGGGCATCTACGGCGGCGCTGCCGAGGGCGGGGGCGCCCGGCCAATCGTCGGTGTTGGGCGAAGTGAGCGGGAGCGTGCAGGGACGGGACAGGCGGCCGGAGTTCACGAAAGGCCGGGCGAAGGCGTGGTGTTCGGCCAGGCGCAGGGCGGCATCGCGATAGGCTCGGGCGGCGGGGCTCTTGGGGGTGATGAAATCCGTGGCGCGGGTGCTGTGCAGGATGTTTTCATCGGCGGCGGGGATGCGCTCGGCGTCGTAGCTGTCGATCAGGTGCGCGGGTGCCGTGCCCTGGATCACCGCCGCGAGCTTCCAAGCCAGGTTGTCCGCGTCCTGCACCCCACCATTGCCGCCGCGAGCGCCGAAGGGGCTTACCTGGTGGGCACTGTCGCCAATAAAGACCGTGCGTCCGTGCACGAAACGTTCAAGCCGGCGGCAGCGGAAGGTGTAGAGGCTGACCCATTCCAGCTCGAACCGCGCCTCGGGCCCCAGCATGGCCTGCACACGGGGGATCACGCGCTCGGGCAGGATCTCCGCCTCCGGGTCGGCATCCCAGCCGAGTTGCAGGTCGATGCGCCACACGTCGTCGGGCTGTTTGTGCAGCAGGGCGGACTGGTTGGGATGGAACGGCGGGTCGAACCAGAAGCGTCGCTCGGACGGGAACGGCGCCTGCATTCGGATATCGGCGATCAGGAAACGGTCGCGGAACACCCGCCCGACGAACGGCAGCGCCATGGCCCGGCGCACCTGGCTTCGTGCGCCATCCGCCGCCAGCAGCCAGTCCGTGGTAACTTCGTAGCAGCCTTCCGGAGACTCCACCGTGATGGTTGCGCCAGCATCGTGGTTCTCGATCGCACCAAGGGCATGGCGCCAGCGCAGGTCCACCAGGCGGGTGGCGAGGCAGGCCTCGACCAGCCAGGCTTCAGCATAATATTGCTGCAGGTTGATGAAGGCGGGGTATTCGTGCCCGTCCTCCAGCAGCAGGTCGAAGTTGAACACCTCCTGCTCGCCCAGATAGACGCGGCCGGTGTTCCAGGTGACGCCCTTCTCCAGCATGCGCTGGCCCAGGCCTAGCCGTCCGAAAATCTCCAGGCTGCGCTTCGCCATGCAGATGGCGCGGGACCCGGTGCTGACCGTGTCATCATCATCCAGCACCACCACCGGCACGCCGCGCTGCGCCAGGTCCAGCGCAACGGTCAGCCCGACCAGGCCGGCACCCACCACCACCACCGGGTGGTGCCCCGGGCGGGCTGGCGGGCTGGGATAGCGTGGCGGGCTGAAGCGCAATCAGGCCTCCGCGGTCGGCACCGGGGCGCCTTGCTCCAACGCGCGCCACATCTCCACGTCGCGTTCGGCGGTCCAGATGCGCGGCGTGTCCAAGCCGCTAGCCTCGTCGTGCGCGCGGGTGACGTTGAACGGCATGCAATGCTCGAAGATCACCCACTTGCCGTATCTGGGCCGCATCGCGTCCATCGCCCGGTCATAGACCTCCTTCAGCGGCGCACCGGTGGCGGCGGCCTGCTTGACGATGCCGAACAGGTCGCTGGTGAAGGCCTGGGTGCCCTCGATGGCTTCCTCGCATTCCTTGCGGTTCATCAGGCTGCGGCCACGGCCGGGCACCAGCGCCTCCGCCCCCAGCGCGCGGGCGGCTTCCAGTGTTGCCGGCCAATCCGTGAAGTGCGCGTCCCCGCAATAGGGGGTGGCGCCAAACTCCACCACGTCCCCGCTGAACAGCACACGTTCCTTCGGCAGCCAGACAACGGTGTCTCCGGCGGTATGGCTGCGGCCGATATGGATGATCTGCACCTCACGCTTGCCAAGATACAGGGTCATGCGTTGATGAAAGGTTAAGGTCGGCCAGGTCAGGCCCGGAATGCTGTCCTTGCCGCGGAACAGGCGCGGGAAACGGCCGATCTCGCTATCCATGTCCTGCTGGCCGCGCTCCACGATCATGGATCGCGCCACGTCGGAGGCGATGATCTCGGCGCCCCTGTAGCCGCTGGCGCCCAGCACGCGCACGGCGTGATAGTGGGTCAGCGCCACGTGCTTCACCGGCTTGTCGGTCACGGTCCGGATGCGCGCGATCACGTCCGCCGCCATGGCCGGCGTGGCCTGCGCATCCACAACCAGCACGCTGTCATCGCCGATCACCACGCCGCTGTTCGGGTCACCCTCCGCGGTGTAGCCGAACAGGCCGGGCGCCAGCTCATCGAAGCTGATGGTCTTGTCGGCAAGGTCTTTGGTGCTGGCGAAGCCCGACATTCGAGGTCTCTCTGGCAGTGTCGGAAGGACGCTACCGCAATCCGGGTTGGTTCCACAATTCATCGTCGGCTAGGATGGCTGCAATAACGCTGGCCGGGATGGCCGCGACAACAGCGCCCCTGCTTCAGGGGCTGCTCGGGGGAACGCCATGCTGGGCCAGATGCAACGCCAACCGCTGCTCGTCTCATCCATCCTGACCCATGCGGCCCGGCACCACGCGCAGGCAGAGGTCGTGTCACGCGACGCGGATGGCAGGCTGGTGCGCGCCAGCTACCGCACCATCGAGGCGCGGGCCAGGCGCCTGGCTCGGGCGTTGCAGGCGCTGGGCGTGCAGCAGTCGGACCGGGTGGCGACCCTGGCGTGGAACAGCCAGCGTCACCTCGAGCTGTACTATGCCGTCTCTGGCATGGGCAGCGTGGTGCATACCGTGAACCCGCGCCTGGCGGCGGACGATATCGTGCACATCCTGAACGACGCCGGCAGCGTGGTGCTGTGTGCGGATGCCGGGTTTGCCGGGCTCGTGCAGTCGGTGCGGCCGCGCGTGCCGGCGTTGCGCCGGGTGGTGATCCTGGCGGATGCGGCCGCGATGCCGCTGGCCGACGAGTGCCCGGATGCGATCTGCTATGAGACCATGCTGGCCGAGGCGTCCGAGGATTACGCCTGGCCGCTGCTGGACGAGGATCTCGCCAGCGCGCTGTGCTACACCAGCGGCACCACCGGGCGTCCGAAAGGCGTGTTGTACAGCCACCGCAGCACGCTGCTGCACGCCTATGCCGTCAATCTCGCGGACGTGTTCGGGCTGCGGGCCACGGACCGGGTGATGCCGGTGGTGCCGATGTTCCACGTCAACGCCTGGGGGCTGCCCTATGCCGCGCCGATGGTGGGCGCGAGCCTGGTGATGCCGGGTCGCCAGCTGGACGGACCTTCCGTGCACGCGCTGATGAACGCGGAGCGGGTGACGTTTTCCGCCGGGGTGCCCACCGTGTGGATGGGGCTGCTGCAGCATCTGCGCACCAGCAACGGCAAGCTCGACACGTTGAAGCGGCTGGTGTGCGGCGGGTCCGCGTGCCCGGCGGTGATCATCGACAGCTTCGGCGCCGGCTACGGCGTGGAGGTGAGCCACGCCTGGGGCATGACCGAGACCAGCCCGCTGGCCACCATGCACGCCTACAAGCCGGAGCATGACGCGTTGCCCGCGGCGGAGCGGGCGCGGCTGCCCTACAAGCAGGGGCGTGCGGTGCCGGGGCTCGACATGCGGATCATCGATGATCAGGGGCAGGACCTGCCGTGGGACGGCATCACCTTCGGCAACCTGGTGGTGCGCGGCCCCTGGGTCACCCGGCGCTACATGGGCGCCGAGGCCGATGCCTGCGACGCCGAGGGCTGGTTCGCCACCGGGGACGTCGCGACCATCGATGCCAGCGGCTGCATGGAGATCACGGACCGCACCAAGGATATCGTGAAGTCCGGCGGCGAATGGATCAGCTCGATCCAGCTGGAGAATATCGCCGTGGGCCATCCGGATGTCGCAGAGGCGGCGATCGTCGCGGCCAAGCATGCCAAGTGGGATGAGCGGCCGCTGTTGATCGTGGTGGCGAAGGAGGGGCGCACCGTCGATGGGGCGGCGCTGCTGGCCAGCTATGCCGGGCAGGTGGCGAAATGGTGGATTCCGGATGAGGTGGTGGTGGTGGATGCGCTGCCGCACACCGCGACCGGCAAGCTGAACAAGCTGGCCTTGCGGCAACAGTTCAAGGATTTCCGGCTGGCGGGAAGTTAGCGTCGGCCATTTGGGGTGGGGACCGGGCCGAAGCTGCCGAACATGAGGCTGGCCGGCGGGATGGCGCCAAACATCGAGGTGGCGGGGGGGATCGCGCCGAAGATGGCCGTCGAAGGAATGGTGGTCGAGAACGGTTTCAGCGGCGTGCTGCCCGGCGTTGGCGGTCCCATCGGGGTCATGACCCGGCCGAATACGCGGCGCTGGTAGTCTTCACCACGCTCCTGGGTTTGCGAGTGATACATCGCGGTCGCGAGGTTCCAATCCTTGGTCTGCCCATACAGCGCGGTGAGGAACTTGGCGGCGTAGGTGGCGTTGGCCGCCGGGTCGAAGGCGGTGTCAAGGTCGGCGAAGGCGGTGGGGTGATACATGAGGTTCACCTGCATGCACCCGACATCGATCGACCTGATCCCCTTCGCCTGGGTGGCCTGCACCGCGGCGATCACGTCTGCCTTGGTGTCGTAGAAGCTGCCGACGCCCTCCACGTTGATGGTCCAGGGCCAGGCGCGGGCCCGCTTGGTCGCGGGATCAAGCCGTCCGCTCTCCACCCGCGCGATGGCGGGCAGCAGCATGGCCGGCATGGCGGGCGGGCGGGCGGCGGCGATGGCGGCGTCGCAGAGATCATAGGGCGTGGGGGGCGGCGGCGGCACGGGTGGGCCATCGGCCTCCCGGTGCCGCGGCGCTGCGGCGACCAATCCGATCAATGCGAGGGCACGGAGCAGCCGCCAGATCATGACATCAGGCGGCGATGAGCCCGCCGAGCCGGGCCAGGGCCGCAAGATGCGTGTCGGTATCGCCGAAGGTGCGTTCGATCATGGTCATGCGCTTGAAGGCGTGGCCCACGGCATATTCCATCGTCACGCCGATGCCGCCGTGCAGCTGGATCGCCTCTTGCCCGATGTGCCGTCCGCTGCGGCCGATCTGCACCTTGGCCGCGTGGATGGCCCGGCGCCGCTCAACCGCGTCCTCCGACCCGGCCATCAGCGTCGCGAACAGCGCCATGCTGCGCGCCTGCTCCAGCGACACGTACATATCGACGGCGCGGTGCTGTAGCGCCTGGTTCTCACCGATGGCGCGGCCGAACTGCTTGCGGGTCTTGAGATAGTCGACAGTCATGGCGTGCATGGTGTCCATCACGCCGATTGCCTCGGCACAGAGGGCGGCCACGGCTTCGTCCTGGGCGCGCTCCAGGACTGGGAGGGCACCGGCCGGGTCACCGAGGGCTGTTGCGCTGACGCCCTCGAAATTGATTTCCGCGGCACGCCCGCCATCCTGGGTGGCATAGCCGCGACGGGTGACGCCTGGCGCATCCGCGGCCACCCGGAACAGGCCGATGCCATGTGGGTCGGTCCGCTCGCCAGCGGTGCGTGCGGTGACCAGCAGCACGTCGGCGCTGTCCCCGTTCAGGACCAGGCTCTTTTCGCCGTCGATCCGCCAGGCGGCGCCGTCCCGCGCTGCGCGGGTCGTCACGTCGTTCAATGCGTAACGCGAGCGTCGCTCTGCCTGGGCATAGGCGAGGGTCAGCGAACCGTCCGTGAGGCCGGCCACCAGATCGGCACGCTCCGTCGCGGTGGCGCCATGACGGAGAAGCGCGCCGCACAGGATGACGCTCGCAAAATAGGGTTCAATGACCAGGGCACGCCCGAAGGCTTCCTGCACCAGGGCGATGTCGACCGGACCGCCACCGAAGCCGCCTTCATCCTCCGAGAATGGCAGTCCGAGGATACCGAGTTCGGCAAACGCCCTCCAGACCTCCCCGCTCCAGCCATTCGGCTGTCCACGATAACCGCTTCGCGCATCGAAGCCGTACTTGTCACGCACCAGCCGATCGATGCTGTCTTTCAGCAGGCGCTGGTCGTCGCTGAGGTCGAAATCCATGACGTTTCCCGTTCTGTTGGTGGCAGGGTAGCCGCTTCGGGCTCTCCTGCCACCTACGGGATCCCTGCGACTACAGGCCCTGCTTCACATCGTTGGCGCCCCGCGTCACGGCACGGCCGGTGGCGCTGATGTCCTGCCCGGCGCCTGCAGTGGTATTGCATGCCGCGAGCAGGGGCGCCGCCGCCGAGAGAACCAGAGCTATGATCAAGGCGCGTGTGATGGACCGATTGGACATTCGAAACTCCTTCAGAGGCATTCTGTTCCAAAGGCGTAAACGAATTGTCACCAAACCGGTTTCGTTCGATGAAACGTTAAAAATCCAGATCGGCGTAGTGCGCCGGCGGCATCGTACCGGGCACCCTATCCGCCAAGATCGCTCGGAAGCTGGGGCGGGATTTCACGCGGGCATACCATTCCTTGGTCGCCGGCGAGACCGACCAGTCCACATCGCTGGCGAAATCCAGCGCCGAGAGATGGGCCGCCGCCGCGAAGTCCGCGAGTGACAGCTCGGACCCGGCCAGCCACTTCCGTGTCTCTGCGAGGTATCCGATATAGCCCATGTTCTGCCGCAGGTTGGTATAGCCGGCCCGCAGCGCGCCAGCATCGGGGTTGCCCCGCCCCAGCAGCCGCTTCATGAATTTTTCACCAACCAGGTTCACCGTGACCTCCTCGGCGAAGGTGCCGTCGAACCAGGCCACAAGGCGGCGCACCTCCACCCGCTCCGCGAGGGTGTGACCCATCAGCGGCGTGTCGGGGTAGGCCTCTTCCAGATATTCGCAGATGACGTTGGAGTCGGGAATGACGAGGCCGTTCTCCTCGATCAGCGTCGGTACCTTGTTGGCCGGGTTGAGCTCGAGGTACTCGGGGCGGCGCTCCCACACCTTTTCCACCCGCATCTCGAACGGCAGGCGCTTTTCGGCAAGCACGATGCGGACCTTGCGGGCGTAGGGGGAGAGCGGGAGGTGGTACAACAAGCGCATGCCAGGCTTATCGCACCGCCTCCCGCTGCCGCCAAGGTGGGCGGCAGCATGTTCGAGCGGGCACCGGGCTCAGGCCCGGAGGGCTTCGGCCTCCGTCAGCGGCATCGGCAGATACCTGGCGTATTCCTTCGGCACCACCTGCCAGAATCGCGGCAGCTCGCGCTCCCAGTCATGCAGCATCCGGCCGGCAAAGCGGCTCTGCGTCTCCTCCGCGTGGCGCTGCACCAGGCCCTGCAGCACGGCGTGCCAGTGCGGATGCTCCACCCGTTGCCACAGCAGCGTCTCGGGGTTCACCCGCTTCTCGAACATGCCGTCGGGGTCATAGACGAACGCCTGGCCGCCCGTGAACCCGGCCCCGAAGTTGTCGCCGATCGCACCCAGGATCACCACGGTGCCGCCCGTCATGTACTCGCAGCCATTGCTGCCGCAGCCCTCGATGACCGCGGTGGCGCCGCTGTTACGCACCGCGAACCGCTCGCCCGCCTGGCCCGCCGCGAACAGCTCGCCCGCGGTGGCGCCATACAGGCAGGTGTTGCCGATGATGGTGTTGTGGTTGCTGACCAGGGGCGAGCTGGGCGCCGGACGCACCACGATGGTGGCGCCGGACAGGCCCTTGCCCACGTAGTCGTTCGCGTCGCCCAGCACCTCCAGCTTCACGCCCTGCACGGCAAAGGCGCCGAGCGACTGCCCGGCCGAGCCGCGCAGCCGCACCGTCACATGGGCGGGCGGCAGGCCCGTCATGCCATAGGCGCGGGTGATCTTTGACGAGAGCTTGGTGCCGATGGCGCGATGCGTGTTCCGCACGGTGTACTGCAGCTGCATCTTCTCGCCACGCTCGAACAGCGGCTTGGCGTCCTCGATCATCTGCGCGTCCAGCGTCTCGGGTACCTCGTTGCGGCCCTCGATGGTGGAGTAGCGCTCATGTCCGCCCGGATCGGCCTGGGCCAGCAGCGGGTTGAGGTCGAGGTCGTCCAGCAGGTCGGACCCGCGGCTGACCTGCTGCAGGTATTCGGTGCGGCCGATCACGTCCACCAGGCGCTTCTTGCCCAGGCTGGCCAGGATGTTGCGCACGTCCTCGGCGATGAAGCTGAACAGGTTGATCACCTTCTCCGGCGTGCCCTCGAACTTGGCGCGCAACGCCTCGTCCTGGCTGCACACGCCCACCGGGCAGGTGTTGCTGTGGCACTGGCGCACCATGATGCAGCCCATGGCGACAAGGCTGGCGGTGCCGATGCCGAACTCCTCGGCGCCCAGCATGGCGGCGATCACCACGTCGCGCCCGGTCTTTAGCCCGCCATCGGTGCGCAGCTTCACGCGGTGGCGCAGGCGGTTGAGCGTCAGTACCTGGTGCGCCTCGGACAGCCCCATCTCCCAGGGCAGGCCGGCATATTTCACCGAGGTCTGCGGGCTGGCGCCGGTGCCGCCGCTATGGCCGCTGATCAGGATGGCGTCGGCCTTGGCCTTCGCCACGCCGGCGGCGATGGTGCCGATGCCGCTGCGGCTGACCAGCTTCACGCAGACCGACGCCTCGGGGTTGATCTGCTTCAGGTCGTAGATGAGCTGGGCCAGGTCCTCGATCGAGTAGATGTCGTGGTGCGGCGGCGGGCTGATCAGCGTCACCCCGGGGGTGGAGTGGCGCAGCCTGGCGATCAGGCTCGTGACCTTGAAGCCCGGCAGCTGGCCGCCTTCGCCGGGCTTGGCGCCCTGGGCGACCTTGATCTCGATCTCGCGGCAGGCGTTCAGGTATTCCGCCGTCACGCCGAAGCGGCCGGATGCGATCTGCTTGATGGCGGAGTTGGCGTTGTCGCCGTTGGCGCGCGGCCTGGCACGGGCCGGGTCCTCACCGCCCTCGCCGCTGTCGGAGCGGGCGCCGATGCGGTTCATGGCGATGCTGAGCGTCTCGTGCGCCTCCGGGCTGAGCGCGCCCAGGGAGATGCCGGGCGCGATCAGGCGCTTGCGGATCTCGGTGATGCTCTCCACGTCGTCCACCGGGATCGGCGTGATCCCATCCATGCGGAAGTCCAGCAGGTCCCGCAGGGCCACGGGCTTCTGCCGCCGCACGCCGTCGGCATAGCGGCGATAGGTCTCGAAGCTGTCCGTGGCGCAGGCGACCTGCAGCGTATGGATCAGGCTGCCGTCGAAGGCGTGGGTCTCGCCGCTGCGGCGCAGCTTATAGACGCCGCCGACCGGCAGGGTGTTGGCCTCGCCTTCCCAGGCGGCTGTGTGCAGGCCGAGCACCTTGCGCGCCAGGCCCGACAGGCCGATGCCGCTGATGCGGGACTGCATGCCCGGGAAGAACTCGGCCACCAGGGCGCGGGACAGGCCGATTGCCTCGAAGTTGTAGCCGCCGCGATAGGAGCTGATGACCGAGATGCCGATCTTGGACATGGTCTTCAGCAGGCCCTTGTCGACCGCCTTCTTGTAGCGATACACGGCCTCCTTCAAGCTGATCGGCCCAAACAGGCCGCGGCGCTGGCGGTCGGCGATGCCTTCCTGCGCCAGGTAGGCGTTGATGGTGGTGGCACCCACGCCGATCAGCACGGCGAAGTAGTGGGTGTCCAGACACTCGGCACAGCGCACGTTCAGGCTGGTGAAGGTGCGCAGCGACTGCCGGACCAGGTGCGTGTGCACCGCGGCGGTGGCCAGGATCATCGGGATCGGCGCGCGATTCGCCCCCTGCGCCTCGTCGGTGACGATGACGTGGGCGCAGCCGGCGCGCACGCCCTCCTCGGCCTCGCGCCGGATGCGCTCGATGGCGGTCCGCAGCCCGGCCTCGCCCTCCGAGACCGCGAAGGTGCAGTCGACCCGGCACGCCGCCGTGCCCATCGTGGCCGCCATGGCCGCGAACTCCGCCGTGGAGAGCACCGGGCTTTCCAGCTGGAGCAGGTCGCACTGGCTGCTGTCCTCGTCGAGCACGTTGCCGAGGTTGCCCAACCTGGTCTTGAGCGTCATGACGCTGGTTTCGCGAAGGCTGTCGATCGGCGGGTTGGTGACCTGGGCGAAGGCCTGGCGGAAGTAGTTATGCAGGCCGCGGTACTTCTCGCTCAGCACCGCAATGGGGGTGTCGTCGCCCATGGAGCCGATGGCCTCGGCGCTGTCCTCCACCATGGGGTGCAGGATCATCTCCAGCTCCTCGAGCGTCATGCCGACCGCGAGCTGGCGGCGGCGCAGCTCCTCGCCCTCATACAGCACGGGTTCGGGCGCGTCGGTCTTCACCACCTGGTCGATCTTGGTGATGCGCTCGGCCCAGTCGCCAAAGGGCTGGCGGGCAGCGAGCATGTCCTTCAGCGCGTCGTCGGCATAGAAGGTGGCGTGGTCCAGGTCCACGGCGATGGTCTGGCCCGGGCCGACGCGGCCCTTGGCGATGATCTCGTTCTCCGCGAACTTCACCATGCCGGCTTCGGAGCCCACCACCAGCAGCTTGCCGGCGGTGATGGTGTAGCGCAGCGGGCGCAGGCCGTTGCGGTCCAGCCCGGCGATGACCCAGCGGCCGTCGGTCGCGGTGACGGCGGCCGGGCCGTCCCAGGGCTCCATGACGGCGTTGCAGTACAGGAACATGTCCTGGTGCGCCTTCGGCATGGCGGCGTCGCTGCCGATGCTGGCGGGGATCATCAGTGCCTTGGTCATCGGCGCGTCGCGGCCGGCGCGGACCAGCAGCTCGAACACGCCGTCGAGCGTCGCGGTATCGGAGCCGCCGACCTGGACGACGGGCTTGATGTCCTCGATGTACTCGCCGAGATCACCGGCTTCGAGCCGGGTCTCGTGGCTTTTCATCCAGTTGATGTTGCCGTTGATGGTGTTGATCTCGCCGTTATGGGCAAGCATGCGGAAGGGCTGGGCCAGGCGCCAGGTGGGGAAGGTGTTGGTGCTGTAGCGCTGGTGGTAGATGGCGAAGCGGCTGATGAAGCGGGGGTCGAGCAGGTCCGGATAGAACTCGGTGAGGCTCTCGGCCAGGAACATGCCCTTGTAGATGATGCTGCGGCAGGACAGCGAGCAGATATACAGCTCGTTCACCTGGGCCGCGATCGCCTGCTTCTCGATGCGGCGGCGGATCACGTACAGGTCACGCTCGAAGGTGGGGGCGTCGGCACCGCGGCCGCGGATCATGATCTGCTCGATCTCGGGCCGGGTCGCATTGGCCTTTTCGCCGATGACGGCGACATTGATCGGCACCTGGCGCCAGCCATAGATGCCGTAGCCCAGCGCCAGGATCTCGGTCTCGACGATGGTGCGGCAGCGCTCCTGCGCGCCCAGGTCGGTCTTGGGCAGGAACACCATGCCCACGGCGATGGTGTCGGTGCCCGGCGCATGGCCGCTGCGGCTGATGGCGTCGGCGAAGAAGTCCTGCGGGATCTCGATATGGATGCCGGCGCCGTCCCCGGTCTTGCCGTCCGCATCCACGGCGCCGCGGTGCCACACGGCGCGCAGGGCGTCGATGCCGGCCTGCACCACGTCGCGCCGCGGCTTGCCGTCCAGGGCCGCGACCATGCCGACGCCGCAGTTGTCGTGCTCCTGGCTGGGGTCGTAGGTGCCTTGCAGGCGGGCAACGTTGGCGTGCCAGTCGGCGACGAAGTTCGGGCCGGGGCGTTCGATGGCGTCACTCATGCGGCGTCTCCGGTCTTGAGGTCGAGGGTGGGCGCGCTCATTCGGCGGCGGCCTGCATCGCGGCCTTCTGCATGTAGGTGTGCATGGAGGCGGCGGCGTCCCGCCCGTCGCGGATCGCCCACACCACCAGCGAGGCACCGCGCACGATGTCGCCGGCGGCGAACACGCCGGGCAGGGTGGTCTCGGCGGTGCGATGGTTGGTCGTCAGCGTGCCCCAGCGGCTCACCTCCAGCCCATCCTGCCCCCAGAGCCGCGGCAGCTCCTCGGGGTCGAAGCCCAGCGCCTTGATGACCAGGTCGGCCGGGACGGTGATGCGGGTGTCGGCGGCTTCCACCGTCTGGCGTCCGGTGGCGTCGGCCATGCCCAGGCGCATGGTCTGCACCAGCACGCCGGTCACGCCAGCCTGATCCCCGGCATCGCCCAGGAACGCCTCGGGCTGGCTGAGCCAGACGAACTCCACGCCTTCCTCCTCCGCGTTCTTCACCTCACGCATCGAGCCCGGCATGTTCGCCTTGTCGCGCCGATACAGGCACTGCACGCTGGCGGCCCCCTGGCGCACCGCGGTTCGCACGCAGTCCATGGCGGTGTCGCCGCCGCCGATGACCACCACGCGCTTGCCCTCGGCGTTCAGCGACCCATCGTCGAACCCGGCGACCGCATCGCCCAGGCCCTTGCGGTTGCTGGCGGTCAGGTAGTCCATGGCGGCGACGATGCCGGAGAGCCCGGCGCCGGGCCCGCCGATGTCGCGGGCCCTGTAGACGCCGGTGGCGATCAGCACGCTGTCGTGCCGGGCCCGCAGCTCGGCGAAGGGGTGGTCCTCGCCCAGCGCCACGCCGAGGTGGAACTGCACGCCGCCCTCCTCAAGCCACTTCCAGCGGCGGAGCACGATCTCCTTCTCCAGCTTGAAGCCCGGGATGCCGTAGATCATCAGGCCGCCCACACGGTCGTAGCGGTCATAGACATGCACCTGGTAGCCCAACGTGCGCAGCCGCTCCGCCGCCGCCAGCCCCGCTGGCCCGGCGCCGATGATGCCGACCGACTGGCCCCGCTCCATGCGCGGGCGGATCGGTTTCACCCAGCCGTTCTCCCAGGCCGTGTCGGTGATGAAACGCTCGACGGCGCCGATAGTGACGCTCTCGAAACCCTTTTCGATGACGCAGTTGCCCTCGCACAGCCGGTCCTGCGGGCAGATGCGGCCGCAGATCTCGGGGAAGGTGTTGGTGGCGCTGCTGACCTCGTAGGCTTCCTCCAGCCGGTTCTCGGCCGTGAGCTTCAACCAGTCGGGGATGTTGTTCGAGAGCGGGCAGTGGATCTGGCAGAACGGGATGCCGCATTGGCTGCAGCGGCTGGACTGGGTCCCGGCCTCGGCGGGGGCGTAGTCGGCATAGATCTCACCGAAGTCCTCCCGCCGCATGCTGACGGCGCGCTTCTCCGGCTGATGCTGCGGCAGCCTGGTGAATTGCAGCATGCGGTCAGCCATTGCGGTTCCCTTCGGATCACGCCGCCTCGGCGCGCCGGAAGGCTATACGGTGAAAAACCGAAGCCAGCAAAGGCAATCACACGATATTAGGCAATAATGCTGTCGTTATTCCTGCCACGCACTGCGTGCAAAGCTGGCATGTTTCGCAGATTGCCGCGCTATTTAGGCCGATTCGGACCTATGTCGGGATCTCTTCCCGCTTGCCGCCGCCCTCGCGATAGCGGTCCAGGTACTCGGGCACAACCAACTCGAGCGGAGTCGGAACCACGCCCAGCGCCGCCAGGCCCGGCATTCCTGCCGCCACCACGTTGTCGGTAGCGAGCATGGTGAGCTGGTCGCGGGTGAAGGGCTTGCCGGGCACGAATTCGCCGAGGCGCGCCTGCAGCCGGGCCAGGCCGAGCGGCACGTTCCAGAGCAGGCGGTGGCGCCGGGTCTCGTGCAGAATGTAGGCGAGCAGCTCGCGGAAGCTGTAGGTGCGGGGGCCGCCGAGCTCGAAGGTCTGGCCCTGGGCGTGGTCGCTGGTGAGGGCGGCGACGATCGCGTCCGCGACGTCTCCGACATAGACGGGCTGGAAGCGGGTGTCGCCGTGGATCACCGGCATGACCGGCAGCGACATGGCCATGGCGCCGAAGCGATTGAAGAACTTGTCCTCCGCCCCGAACACGATGGAGGGGCGCAGGATGGTGGCGCCCGGCATGGCGGCGCGCACGGCGGCCTCGCCCTGCGCCTTGGACTGTGCGTAGTGGCTGGCGCTGTTCGCGTCGGCGCCGATGGCGGAGATCTGCACCATGCGCTTCACGCCGGCAGCGGCGGCGGCGCTCGCGATGTGGCCCGGACCCTCACCCTGCACACGCTGGAAGTCGCCGGCCCGGCGCTCCGACAGGATGCCGACCAGGTTCACCACCACATCGGCGCCCTCGACCGCGCGCTGCACCGTCGCCGCATTGGTGAGCGAGACGTAGAGCGGCACCACCTGGCCCACGCGGCCGGTGGTCATCAGGTCCTTGGCCCGTTCGGTGTCGCGGCCGGCCACCCGCACCACGTGGCCCTGGGCGGCAAGCCGCTTGACCACGTAGCGCCCGATGAACCCGCTACCGCCGAAGACCGTCGCTACGCTGCGCGTCGCCATGAACAACCCCTGAGCCCTGATCTCACCTAACTACGTGTCGAGCCGGGTGGCGCCAAGGGGAGGGCGCGCATTAGGCGGTGGGAAGCACCTTGCCGGGGTTCATCAGGCCTTGCGGGTCGAGCGCCGCCTTGATGCGCCGCATGGCGTCCAGCTCAGCGCCGCCGCGCCAGTCCGGCATCATGTAGGGCTTGAGCTGCCCGACCCCGTGTTCGGCGCTGAAGCTGCCGCCGAGGTCGCGCACCACGGCGTTCACGGTGTCCATGATGGCGTGGTCCTGCGCCAGGAAGGCGGCCGGGTCCATGCCGGGCGGCTGTTCCAGGTTGAAGTGGATGTTGCCGTCGCCGAGGTGGCCGAACGGCACCGGGCGCACCCCGGGGATCAGCGCCAGGCAGGCGGCGCTGGCCCGCTCGATCAGTTCGGCGACGCGGGAGACCGGGACGGAGATGTCGTTCTTGACGCTGGCTCCCTCGCGCTTCTGGCCCTCCGCGTGCTCCTCGCGCAGCTTCCAGATGGCCAGGCGCTGCGCTTCGCTCTCGGCGATGGCGGCGTCCTGCACCAGGTCGTCGGCCAGCGCCTGTTCCAGCACGCTCTCCAGCACCTCCCGCAGCCCGGCGCCGGCGCGGGGCGTGGCGAGCTCCACCAGCGCGTAGTGTTGCGCCTCCGTTTGAAGTGGCAGCACGGCCCCGGGGATGTGGTGCAGCACGAAGCCCATTCCGGCGCCGGACATGTATTCGAAGGCCTGCACCGAGGCGGCGTCCACCTGCTGGAACCGCCGGAACAGCGCGCTCGCGGCGGCAACGCTGGGCACGGCGCACAGGGCGACCTGCACATCGACCGGCCGCGCCGCCAGCTTCAGCACGGCGGCGGTGATGATGCCCAGCGTGCCCTCGGCACCGACCAGGAGCTGGCGCAGGCAGTAGCCGGTGTTGTCCTTTCGCAGTCGGCGCAGCCCGTGCCAGACCTGGCCGTCGGGCAGCACGGCCTCCAGCCCCAGCACCAGGTCGCGCGCATTGCCGTAGCGCAGCGTGTTGTTGCCGCCGGCATTGGCGGAGAGGATGCCGCCGACCTGCGCCGTGCCCTCGCTGCTGATGGAGAGCGGCAGCAGGCAGCCGGCTTCGGTGGCGGCGTCCTGCGCGGCTTTCCAGGGCACGCCGGCCTCGACCACCATGGTCATATCCAGCGGGTCCACGTCGCGCACCCGGTTCAGGCGGGACAGGCTGAGGATGATGTTGCGGCCGCTCTGACCCGGCACGGCGCCGCCGACCATGCTGGTGTTGCCGCCCTGGGGCACGATGGCGATGCCGGCTGCCATGCAGGCCTGGATGACGGCTGCGACCTCGTCGGTGCTGCCGGGCCGGACGACCGCCAGGGTCTGGCCGCGATAGAGCCCTCGCCAATCCGTGGTGTAAGCGTCGGTATCGGCGCCCAGCAACAGGCCACGCGCGCCGACGATGGCTGCGAGCTGCTCGATCGGTGGATTGGTGCCGGCTGGGATGCCGGCATCAGGCTTGATCAGGAGTTCGGACAAGCGGGCTTACCTTGAAGACGGAGGATGAGGCGCTAGGGCCGCGTGCCGGGTTGCAGCCGGGCGGCCACGGGTGGACGGGCGAGGGGGCCGGGCACGAAGCCGCCGCGCGGGGCCATGGCGGCCGGTGCGGGCTGTTCGGCAATCCCTTCAGCCAGCATCTGGCGCACGGTTCGATGGCACCGCGAGATGATCGCGAGAAAGACATAGAACAACTCGAAATAGGCCATGCTGAGCGCGGCCGCGGTCACGAAGAAGACCATCAGGCTGATCTCCATCATCCGGCCGAGATCCGCGGCCCATTGCAGCGAGGGCACCCGCCTGGCCATCTTGATGATCTGCCGGCATCGCAGCAGCGTCATGCCCAGCATAGACAGATAGACGGCGAGCCCGAGGAAGCCGAAATCGCCCAGGACCTCGAAGTAGATGCTGTGCGCGGCATGCGGGAGCACGTCCGCGGGCGGCGTGTTGACGAAGTTGACGGAGGGCAGGAACGGCCGGTATGCCGACCAGGTCAGGCCGCGCTGCACCGCATGGAAGCCGCCGCCGAACAGCGGGTGATCCAACGCGATCAGCAGGCTGATCTTCCAGGCAACGACCCGGCCCATGAACGAGCTGTCATTGTTGGCATCCTCGATGGTGTTCAGCCGCTCGAACCAGGAGGCCGGGGCGAAACTGAAGATCAGCGCCGCGGCGACCACCACCAGGATGAGGCTGAGGAACTTGCTGCGGCTGTTCTTGATCATCAGCGCCCCGACGACGATCAGACCGATGAACCCGCCGCGGGAGAACGTCATGACGGTGGTGACAATACTCAGGCCCATGACGGCGAACATCGCCAGCCGCATCATCTTCACTTCGGAATACCGGGCCAGATAATAGGTAAGCGGCACGACCATCAACAGGGCAGTGGCGAGCGAGTTGTTGTCGCCGATGCCGCCATTGCCGATGATCTGATGCCCACCGGCGGTCAGGATCGAGATCAGGCCTTCCTTCACGCCCAGGAACCCCAGGGAGATGACGATGGCGATGACCAGCTGGTGCATGCGCATCCGGGTGGATGCCACCCCGGTGATGACGAATGTAAGCACGATGATCTTGAGCAGCTTGAAGAACAGCTCGGTGCCATCGTCGCTGGAAACGATCGAGAACGTCCACGAGAACACCCCGATCAGCCCGAATGCAAGCAGCAGGGTGAGGATGGGATCGAGGTAGAAGTCCTTCTTCTCCTTGCTCAGAAAGATGAAGGGAACGGTGGTCGCAACGATCAGCTTGTTGAACGGAACGCCGGCCATGAACCCGTACAGGAGTTCGTTGGGCGACAGCATCGCGACCCATACCCACAGCATGACTCCCGCATGCGGCGAGACGACACTCAGCGGAAGGGCGACGATCCAGACCGCCGCGAACATGAGGTCTCTCATCGGCGGGGCGCGCCCCGCGGATTTTGCGAGAACCTGCGCTGCCTGGTCTTGCTGATCGAGGTTTCCAGCATGCGGAACGGGCTGGTCAGCTTCTGTCCCTTCGGCCGCCGTTCATCGAGCAGGGCCCACAAGGCGAGGGTGACGATCGCAACGGCGTCGATCATGAACAATACCGATTCCACCGGCCACCCCGCTTTGGAGACTTCGACTTGTGATGCCGTGCCGGATCCGGGACCCGGACGGTCGTGATTTTCTATACGCCAGGATACATTAACGAGGCTGCCTGCGGAATGGAACCGGCGCGTGCCGTGGCGATGGGCCTTGCAACCCTCACCGCTGCACGGAAACCAAGCATGCTGTGGCAACCCGGCTGGACGGGTGGCGTTGCAACACACATCCCATCCCTCAAGGAGAGACGCATGCCCACCTCAAACACCGCGAACGACGCTGCGCAGGACGCCAAGGAGCAGATCGCCCAGCTTCGCGACCAGGTTCAGACCCTGATGAGCGAGCGCGTGACCCCCGCGCTGGCGAATGCCGCCGGCCAGGCTGAGGACTATGCGCGCCAGGCCAAGGGGATCTACGACGACCAGTCCGAGGCACTGTCCGAGCGTGTGCGTGAGTCTCCGATCGTGGCGGTGCTGATTGCTTCCGGCATCGGCTACCTGCTCGGCCGCATCGTCCGTTAACCCGGTGCGTACGGTCGAACTCGCCAAGATCGCGACCGCGGCGGAGGCCCTGCGCCTCCGCCGGCTTGCGCGGCGGCAGGCCATGCGCGGCGCCTATGGTGCTGCCGCAGCGGCGTTCGCGATCGCGGCGCTCGTGGTGCTGCACTTCACGATCTATGTGGCCCTGACGCTCTGGCTGTCGCCGATGGTATCGGTGCTGATCGTCCTGGCCATCGATGTGATCGCCGCTGGCGTGTTGGGCACCATGGCGCTCCGGAGTGTCCCCGACCCGATCGAGGTCGAGGCCCGGCAGGTCCGGGTCCAGGCCATGCTCGAACTGAAGCGGTCTTTGACCGTGATGGGCATGGCGGCGGAGGTGACCGGCCTCGTGTTCCGGACTGGCGTCCGCACGCGGGCGCGCCGCAGCGTGGCCACGGCGGCGGCGGAAATGGTCTCAAGGCTGATCGGGCGATAGCTCCCGCGGCCTGCCGGCGGTATAGGCCGGGTTCCCTTCAGGAGCCTGGCCTATGACCGACCCAGCCGAACCGACCGTCATCGTCCAGCGTCAGGGACGACTGGGCCGCATCACCCTCAACCGTCCGAAGGCGCTCAACGCGCTGAGCATGGACATGGTGCACAGCATTGCCGCGGCGCTCGACTCCTGGCGGGATGATCCTGCGGTCCATGCCATTCTGCTTGATGCCGCGGGAGGCCGGGCGTTCTGTGCCGGGGGTGACGTGCGTGACCTGCGACGGCTTGCACTGGCTGGCGCGGCGGATGAGATCGAGGCGTTCTTCCGCGCCGAATACGCGCTGAACCTCAAGATCGCGCGTTACCCCAAGCCCTATATCGCTCTGGTCGATGGCATCTGCATGGGTGGCGGCGTTGGCCTCTCCATCCATGGCACGGTCCGCATCGCCACCGAACACGCGATGTTCGCGATGCCGGAGACCGGCATCGCGCTGTTCCCGGATGTGGGCGCCACCTTCGCCCTGCCACGGCTGCGCGGCGACTGGGGCATGTACCTGGGCCTGACCGGCGCGCGCGTCACCGGGATGGACGCGGCCTGGGTTGGCTTCGCGACGCATTTCGTGCCGCGCGCCGAGCTGGAGGCGCTGGTGGCGGGCCTGGTGCAGGATGGGGTCGCCGTGCTGGCCGGGTTCAGCCAGCCGCCGGTGCAAACCACGGCGACCGCACTCGACCTTGGCGCCTTCGGCGCCGGCCCCGTCAGCGCGATCATCGCTGGGCTTGAGGCCGCCGGCACGGAATGGTCGCGCGAGACCCTCGCCACGCTGCGGCACGTCTCGCCGAGTTCGGTGCTCTGGACCCATGCGATCCTGCGCCAGGGGGCCGCGCGCACCCTGGAGCAATGCCTCGACGCGGAACTCGTGCTGACCCGGCACGCCACCGCGCATCCGGACTTCGCCGAGGGTGTCCGCGCCATGCTGGTGGACAAGGACCGCACCCCGCGGTGGAGCCCCGCGCGGATCGAGGATGTGGACCCCGCCACGCTGCCCGGCTGAGCGGCTTCAGCGCACCTCAGCGCACCGAGAACAGCAGCACGACCGTCACGCCCGTGACGATCAGCGCCAGTCCGGCAAGGTCGGACCGGCGCAGCGTCTCACGCAGGTAGAAGCGGCTGAACAGCAGGGTGAACACCATCTCGACCTGGCCCACCGTCCGCACCAGCGCGACCGGGGCCAGCGCGAACCCGGCGAACCAGCAGGCGGACCCGCTGGCCGAAAGCACACCCACCCAGGCGGCGCTGCGCCACATGGTGAAGGCGGCGCGCAACCCGGCGGGCTCCCGCCAGGCCATCCAGGCGCCTTGCAGCAGCGTCTGCGTCACGTTGGTGACGACCAGCGCGAACAGGGCGGCCAACACCTTGTCCGGCACGCCCAGCGCCACGGTGGCGGACTTGATGGCGATGCCGGACACGGCGAAGGCGCTGCCGGCTCCCAGGCCGCATCGCGCCGCCGGCTGCATCGTGGCGCGCAGCAGGTCCATGGGGCGCAGGCCGCGGCCGGCCAGCGACAGCACCAGCACGCCTCCCACGCCCAGGCCGATGCCGAGCCAGGCCGCATCGGCCAGCGTCTCGTGGAACAGCAGCGCCGCGACCAGGGCCGCCTGCACCGCGTCGGTCTTGGAATAGGCGGTACCGACGGCGAAGTTGCGGTAGCCGAAGGACAGGATCAGCAGCGAGGTGCCGAGGATCTGCGCGACCCCGGCCACCAGGCAGCCGAGCATGAACCCCGCGGTGGCTGGCGGCACCGCCGCGCCGGCCAGGCTGCAGTACAACAGCAGGTAGAACGCCCCGACCGGCACCGCATACAGGTACCGCACCAGCCCGGCGGTGCCGACCGAGGCCTTGCCGCGCAGCCGCTGCTGCAGGGCGGTGCGCCAGGTCTGGAACAGCGCCGCCGCGAAGGTGACCGGCAACCAGAGCGGCATGGCGGGCGATCAGTGCCGCGACCGGCCCCACAGCGTGGCCGGCTCCGCCAGCATGGAGGTGAAGCCGGTGCGGTCCAGCATCGCCCGGGTTTCGGCATCGGCGGCGGCCAGCACGTCGTCCACGTCCACATGCGGCACCTGGCGGCCGTGCATCAGCACCGCGCCGTCCACCACCACGGTGTCCACGTCCTGCCCGTTGGCGAAGCACACCACGCGCCAGACCGGCATGTTGGCGGGGGCGAGATGCGGCTTGCGGAGATCGACGGTGATGACGTCCGCGCGCTTGCCGGGTTCGAGGCTGCCGATGCGGTCATCCATGTGCAGGGCGCGGGCGGCGTCGATGGTGACCATCTCCAGCAGCTTGCCGGGCGGCATCAGCCGCTCGTCGCGGTGCTCGCGCTGGTGCAGGCGCATGCACTGGAACATGTGGCGGAACATGTCCGTGCTGCGGTCCGGCGCGGTGCCGTCGCTGCCGATCATCACCACCACGCCGCGGTCCAGCAGGGCGGGCACCGGGCAGTAGCCGCGCACGGAGGCGATGGCGGAGGGGTTGTGCACGATGCGGGTGCCGGTCTCGACGCAGGCCGCGATGTCGGCCTCGGTCAGGTCCGTGCAGTGCGACAGCAGCGCGTCCGGGCCGAGCAGGCCGAACATGCGGCGGGCCAGGTCGATGCTGCCGTCGCGGTGGCCGTCCTGATGGAACAGCGTGCCGCGGCGGCGGCCGAGGTCCTGCACCAGGCGGCCCTGGCGCTCGATCTCGGCGACCTGGGCCGGGTCGTGCGTGGCCTCCCGGTACACCGGCATCAGGGTGGCGACGGCGAGGCGGCCGGAGGCGGCGCCGTGCCAGCGCTCGATCAGGGTGCCGATGGTTTCGAGCTGCTGCTCGAAGCTGACCTGGTATTCGCGGCCGGAGGCATCGGCGTAGGGGCGGGGGAAGGGCGGCCGGGTCGGGCCCACGGCCATGATGTTGCGGATGCCGATCTCGGCCACGCCCTGGCAATGCGCGTCACCATGCTCCGGCGTGTCCACCCGCATCACGCTGTCGCCGCCGCCCAGCAGGGACATGCCGGTGGTGACGCCGAACATGAGCCGTTCCAGTGCCGCCAGCCGTGCCTCCGCGCGCCAGAACGAAGGGGGCGAGGCCGTGGTGTAGATGACCCGGCACGCCTCGCCCCACGCGGCACTGTCCCCGCCGCCCATGGTCTTCACCAGGCCGTGCCCGGCATGGGCGTGGCCGTCGATCAGCCCGGGCAGGATCGCCATGCCCCGCGCGTCGATCACGCGGGCGGCGGTGGTCGGCAGCTCGGCAGCCGGGCCCACGGCGGTGATGGTGTTGCCGGTGATGGCGACGGCGCCATCTTCGATGACCCGGCGGGTGGCATCCATCGTGATGACGGTGCCGCCGGTGATGAGAAGGTCCATGACTTAGTTCACCCGAACGAGGTACAGGCGGAAACTGTTGTCCGGCGCCTGGTGCATGTCGATGCCCTTCCTGGAAGCCCAGGTCAGCGGCTGCTGGTGCAGCGGGATGTTGCCGATGTCCTGCTTCTCCAGCAGGAAGGCCTCGTGCACCTGCGCGGCGCGCTTCGCCGGGTCGGCCTCCTGGGCGATCTGGTCGATCAGGGCGTCGACCCTGGGGTTGCTGTAGCGGCCGTAATTGAGCCCGCCCGCATCGGCCGTCCTGGTATGGATCACGTCGGCCAGCGTCGAATACACCTCCGCCAGCGGCAGGGCGGCGTGGCCCAGCATGAAGGCGGTGACATCGCCCTGGGCGGTGCGGCGGGACCACGTGACGGTGGTCTCGCTCTGCACCGCCGCGTTGATGCCGACGCGCGCCCACATGGAGGCGATGGCCTGACAGATGCGCTCGTCGTTCACATAGCGGTCGTTCGGGCAGGTGAGCCCGAAGCCGAAGCCGTTGGGATAGCCGGCCTCGGCCAGCAGCCGCCTGGCACCTTCGGGGTCGAAGGGGAGGCGGGTGTTGAGGTCCTGCGGCGCGCCGTTCAGCAGCGGGGAGGCCATGAACCCGGCGGGCCAGGCCTGGCCGCGCATCACCGTGCGCCTGATCGCTTCGATGTCGATGGCGCGGTACAGCGCCTCCCGCACCCGGTGGTCCTTGAACGGGTTGCGGCCCTTCACGTCGCTGTACAGCAGCTCGTCACGGTACTCGTCGAACCCGATGTAGATGGTGCGCAGCTCCGGGCCCTGCACCACCTGCATCCGCGGGTCGCGTGACAGGCGCTCCACGTCCTGCAGCGGCAGGTCCACGGTGGCGTCGGTGCCGCCGCTCAGCAGGCTGGCGGTGCGGGTGGCGGCGTTCCTGATCGGCAGGAAGGTCACCTGGTGCAGGTTGTGCACCGGCTTGTCCCACCAGCCGCGGAACGGCTTCAGCACGGTGGGTCCATCGGGCTGGCGGGAAATGACGGTGAAGGGTCCGGTGCCGTTCTCGTGCCGGGTCGCGAAGTTCTCGGTGTTGGCGGAGAGGTCGCTGGCGGCGGCGGCGTTGTTCGCCTCGGCCCAGGTACGGCTCATGATGCCCATGCCCAGCAAGGCGTTGAGCAGCACGGGAAAGGGCCTTGCGGTCTCGATCTCGATGGTGGCCGGGTCGATGGCGCGCATGGCGGTGACGGCGGCGAGCGGGCCGCGGTTGGCGCCGGGGGTGTTCAGGCGGGCCCAGGTGAAGGCGACATCATCCGCGGTGAAGGCCTCGCCACCGTGGAAGGTGACGCCCTCCCGCAGATGGAAGCGCCACCGGGTGGGCGAGACCTGGTCCCAGCTGGTGGCGAGCGCCGGCTCGATCGCCAGCTTGTCGTCCATGCGCACCAGGGTTTCGTAGATGTTGGCCAGGAAGGCGTTGGTGAAGCTGACGCGGGAGCTGTGCGGGTCGAGCGTCTGGACGTCGGCGCTGAACGACCAGGTGAGGGTCTTGGCGGCGGCGGGTGTGGCAGCGAGCAGCGCGGCGGCGAACAGGCGGGGCAGGAGGCGCATGGTTGAGGCTCCGGTCGGGGCTGGTGGTGCAACGGCCCTGCAACCGCCGGGCCATACGGGCGTAGGAGTGGCATGAACAAGATCCTGGCCGCCATTCTCCTGTCCACCGGCTTCGCGGCCGGCGCCGTCGCACAGACGCAGCCGCTGACGCCCGCCCCGGTGCCGAACCGCGGGCCCGAGGGCGTGATCCCGGCCGATCGCGCCGGGCGTCCGGACGGCAGCGAACGTGCGGCGCCGTTCAGCGGCCTGCCGAACACGGTGGGCGCCGGCACCGGGCAGGACACGCCGTCCACGACCGGGTCGGTGGACACACGCTCGGCGCCGTCCCCCTCGCTCTCCCGCTAACGGTTCACCAGCACCAGGCCGCCGCAGACGCAGAGCAGGCCGAGGCCCAGCAGCGGAGTCGGCGTCTCGCCCAGCAGCGCCCAGGCGGCGAGGATGCCGAGCAGCGGCGTGAGGAAGGTGAAGGCGGAAAGCCGGCCGGCGGGGTAGCGCGCCACCAGCCAGAACCAGGTCAGGTAGCTGGCGAAGGCGATCACCACGCCCTGATAGGCCAGCGACAACCAGGCATAGGTGCTGGCATCCGGCACATGCAGCTCGCCGGACCAGCCCGCGGCGACCAGCAGCACCGGCAGGGCGCCGAACAGCTGGTAGGCCAGGACCTTTTCCGAAGCGATGCGCGCCAGGCTGGTGGCCTTCACCACGACGGTGGTGAACCCCCAGGCCGCGGCCGCCAGCAGCACCAGGGCATCGCCGGCCAATGAACCGGCCTGGCGAGGGTCCGTGCCGTGCACCATGGTGGCGCACACCCCGGCGAAGGCCAGCACCAGCCCGGCCCATTGCGACAGCCGCAACCGCTCCCCGGGGATGAACCAGTGCGTGCCGATGGCGGTGAAGAACGCGCCGGTGAACAGCAGCACCACGGCGCGCGAGGCGGAGGTGAGCTTCACCCCGGGGAACAGGGCCAGGAACTCGGCGCCGAACAGCAGCCCGGTGAACAGGCCGGGCCAGAGCGAGCCGTCGGCCGCGAACAGGGCCCGCAGCCCCGGCCGGCCGCGGCGCAGGAACAGCCAGCCCACCAGCAACGGCCCGGCGACGGCGGAGCGCACCACGGCCTGGAAGAACGGCGGCATCCCCTGCGTCAGTGCCACCTTGCTGGCGACCTGCTGCACGCCCCACACGGCGCACAGCAGCAGCACCAGCCCGATCGCCAGGGCGTCCAGGCGTTGCTTCGGTGTGGCTGGCACGGCTCAGGCGCTGAACCGCGGCGGGCGTTTGCCCATGAAGGCGGCCTTGCCCTCCGCGTGGTCGGGCGTCAGGAACAGCGCCGACTGCATGTCGCGCTCCCAGTCCAGCGCCGCGTCCAGTCCGGCGGCGAGATACTGCTTGGTCATGGCGATCGGCAGCGGCGCCATGCCGTGGAACAGCCGGGCGCGGGCCAGCGCGGCCTCCAGCGCGGTGCCGGGCGGGACCATGTGGTCGATCAGCCCGATGCGCAGCGCCTCCTCCGCCCCGGTGCGCTCGCCATACAGCAGGATCTGCCGGGCCCGGCCCTGCCCGACCCGCAGCGGCAGCGTGTGCAGCAGGCCGAGATCCGCCACCAGCCCGACCCGGCCGAAACCCGCGGCGAACTGCGCATCCGCCGCGGCCACCACCGTGTCGCAGCACAGCGCCACGGAGAGGCCGGCGCCGACCGCATAGCCCTCGACCGCGGCGATGATCGGCTTCGAGGACTTGATGAACAGGCGGACCATCTGGTGCGTGGTGCGGAAGCGCTCCCGCCCGTTGGCGTACTCCGTCACGTCCATGCCGCTGATGTCACCGCCGGCGCTGAAGTTGCCCTCCGCCCCGGTGATGACCACGGCGCGGATGGCGGCGTCACCCTCGATGCGCTCCATGGCCGCGACGATGGCGACGCGCATCGGCATGGCGAGGGCATTGCGCCGGGCCGGCTGGTTGAGGGTGAGGATGGCGGTGGCGCCGTCGCGGGATTCGATGAGCATGAGGGCTCCTTGGTTCAGACCAGGTCGGCTTCGGTGCGGGCGCGCAGCTCCTCGAGCGTGACGCCGGGCGCCAGCTCCACCACGCGGAACCCGGCGGGCACCACGTCCAGCACCGCCATGTTGGTATAGACCCGGCTGACGGCGCCCGGCGCGGTGAGCGGATAGGCGCAGCGGCGCACCAGGCGGGGGCGGCCGTCCCTGGTGGTGTGCTCCATCACGGCCCAGAGGCGCTTGGCGCCCACGGCCAGGTCCATGGCGCCGCCCACGGCCGGCGCGCTGTCGTTCTCGGATGTGGCCCAGTTGGCGATGTCGCCGTTCTCCGCCACCTCGAAGGCGCCGAGCACGCAGAGGTCGAGGTGGCCGCCGCGGATCATGGTGAAGCTGTCGGCGTGGTGCACGTAGGCGCCGCCGGGGACGAGGGTCACGTGCTGCTTGCCGGCGTTGATCAGCCAGGGATCGCGCGCCTCGGGCGCAGGCGCCGGGCCCATGCCGAGCACGCCGTTCTCGCTGTGGAAGATCACCTCGCGGCCGCCAGGGCCACTTTGCGGAACGTGGTCCGCGACCAGGGTGGGGATGCCGATGCCGAGGTTGACGTACCAGCCTTCGGGGATGTCCTGCGCCAGGCGTGCGGCCATCTGGGTGCGGTTCAGCATGGGTGCTCCGTTCAGCTCGCCGGGTCGCCGTAGGGCAGGTGCAGCACGCGGTCGACGAAGATGCCGGGGGTCACGATCGCCTCCGGGTCCAGCGTGCCCAGTTCGGCCATGTGCTGGGATTGCACGATGGTGAGGCGGGCGGCGGTGGCCATCACCGGGTTGAAATTGCGGCCGCTGCTGCGGAAGGTGAGATTGCCCCAGCGGTCGGCCTGCCAGGCCTCCACCAGCGCCACGTCGCCGTGCAGCGCCTCCTCCAGCACGTAGTCGCGGCCCTCGATGGTGCGGGTTTCCTTGCCGCGGGCCAGCTGGGTGCCGGCGGCGGTCGCGGTGAAGAAGGCGGGGATGCCGGCGCCCGCGGCCCGCATGCGTTCGGCCAGGGTGCCCTGCGGCACGATCTCCAACTCGATCTTTCCACCCGCATACAGCGCCTCGAACACCACGGACCCGGCGCTGCGCGGGAAGCTGCACACCATCTTGCGCACCCGGCCCAGCTCCATCAGCCGGGCCAGGCCGGTGTGGCCGGTGCCGGCGTTGTTGGCGACGCAAACCAGGTCCTTGGCGCCCTGCTCGATGAGGCCGTCCAGCAGCGCATTGGGCTGGCCGACGGAGCCGAAGCCGCCGATCAGGATGGTCGATCCATCGGCGATGCCGGCGAGGGCCTCGGCCATGGACTGCACGCGCTTGTCGATCATGGGGCAATCTCGATCACGGCGTCCACGGCGTAGGCGCCTTCGGGCAGCGCCAGGACGGGGTTGAGGTCGATGGAGCGGAGCGCCGGGCCGGCCTGGTGCGCGAAGACGGAGAGGCGGGAGAGCATGGTGGCCAGCGCCGCGATGTCCACCGGCGGGCGGCCGCGGGCGCCCAGCAGGATGGGGGCGGCGCGGATGGCGCGGATCATGCGCTCCGCCACGTCGGGGCCGAAGGGGCAGCGGTGCAGCACCACGTCGGGCATGATCTCGACGAAGATGCCGCCAAGGCCGAACAGCGCGACGGGGCCGAACACCGGGTCCTGCTGGATGCCCATGATGCACTCCACGCCGCCGCTCAACTGCCTGGCGACCAGCACGCCCTCGATGCGGGCGGCGGGGGCGGCGGTGCGGGCGCGGTCCAGCAGGGTGCGGTATCCGGCACGCACCTGGTCCGGCCCGGCGATGCCGAGCAGCACGCCGCCGATCTCGGATTTATGCACGATGTCCGGGGAAATGATCTTCATCACCACCGGGTCGCCGAAGCGGGCCGCGGCGGTCACGGCTTCGTCCTCGGAGGCGCAGGCGGCTTCCGGGGCGCTCGCGATGCCGGCCCGGGCGAGCAGGCGCTTGGCTTCCGCCTCGGTGGGCGTGGCGGCGGGCAGGGCGACGTGTGGCACGGCGGGCGCCGGGCCATCCTGGGTGCGGGCGAAGGCGGCGCCGAAGCGGCCCATGGCATGGATGGCGACCACGGCGCGGGTCGGGTCCTCGAACACGGTGAAGCCGTCCGCCTCGTATTCCGCCACCATCTCCGGCCGGGCCACGATGCTGAGGACGTAGAGGCGGTCCGGATGGCGTTGCCGCACCCCGCGCAGCTGCTCACGCAGCCTGGGCCCGATGGTGGGGGAGCCGCCGACCTGGGTGAAGAAGCCGAGCACGCTGGAATAGCCGCCATCCAGCATCATGCTGTCCATGAAGCGGCCAACCAGGGTGATGTCGTTGAAGGCCTGGGCCGTGCAGTCCACGGGGTTGCGAGGTGCGGCGAAGGGCAGCATGGCCTTCAGCGCCGCCTGGGCCGCATCCGGCATGGGCGGCAGCTCCAGGCCCACGGCCTCCGCCGCGTCCGAGATCAGCACGCCGGCGCCGCCGCTGATGGTGATGACGCCCAGGGTGTTGCGGACGGGATAGATGCGCCGCGTCGCCAGGGCGGCGATGTCCAGCATCTCCTCCGTGGTCCGGGCGCGGACCACGCCGAACTCCGCCAGCACCGCGTCCGTCACCGCGTCGTTGCCGGCGATGGAGGCGGTGTGGCTCTGCGCCGCATGGGCGCCGATGGCGGAGGTGCCGACCTTCATCATGATGACGGGCTTGCGCGCGGCGCGGGCGGCGGACAGGGCGGCGAGCAGGCTTTCCGATTCGCGGATGCCCTCCGCATAGGCGGCGATCACGTCGGTGCCGGGGTCTTCCGCCATCCAGCCGATCACGTCGCCAATGGTGACATCCGCCTCGTTGCCGGTGGTGACGCAGATGGGCGTGGCGATGCCGCGGTTGCGGGCGACGGCGAAGACGTGGGTGCCATAGGCGCCGCTCTGGCTGGCGATGCCGACGGTGCCGCTGCCGGGCTTGGGGGTGACCGGATAGCCGTTTTCCAGGCTGCTGCTGAAGATCGGGTAGAAGCCGATGGTGGCGTTGAACAGGCCCAGGCAGTTCGGGCCGAGCAGGCGCATGCCGTAGCGCCGCACGATTGCCAGGACCTCGTCCTGCGCCGCCGCGCCAGCCGCGTCCATCTCCGCGAATCCGGCGGTGAACATCACCGCGGACTTCACGCCGCGCGCGCCCAAATCCTCCATCGCCTGCACCGCCAGCGGACCCGGCACGGCGACGATGGCGGTGTCCGGCACCTCCGGCAGGTCCGCGACGCTGGCATAGGCGCGCAGGCCCTGCACCTCGCCACGGTTCGGGTTCACCGGGTAGATGCTGCCCTGGAAGCGTTGCTGCAGCATGTAGTCGATGGGGCGGCCGCCGATGCGGGTCCGGTCCGAACTGGCCCCCAGCACCGCCACGCTGTTCGGGCGCAGCAGCGAATCAAGTGACGCGAAGCGGCTCATGGCTGGCGTCTGGGCTGTTGACCCATTCTGTCGTTCCCACCCTCGTTGCGCCGGATCATGCGTCCGGGCCGGGGAGGGGGCAAGTCAGTGCCGGAAGATGTCGGCCTCGTCGTAGCCCAGCAGGTCGAGCCGGCAGCGGGTGGGCAGGAAATCGAAGCAGGCCTGCGCCAGGTCCCGGCGGCCCTCGCGCACCAGCAGGGCGTCCAGCCGTTCCCAGAGCCGGTGCAGGAACAGCACGTCGGAGGCGGCATAGGCCAGCTGTTCCGGCGTGAGGTCCGCCGCGCCCCAGTCCGAGTTCTGCTGCTGCTTCGAGATCTCTCCGCCGACGAGTTCGCGCACCAGGTCCTTGAGGCCGTGGCGGTCGGTGAAGGTCCGCACCAGCTTGGCGGCGATCTTGGTGCAGCGGGTGGGGCCGACGGTGATGCCCAAGGCGTTCTGCAGCACGGCCACGTCGAAGCGCGCATAGTGCATGAGCTTGGTGACGGCCGGGTCGGCCATCATGGCGGCGAGGTTCGGGGCATCGTAGCCGCGGCCGCCGAGCGATGTGGGGATCAGCTGCACCAGGTGGGCGACACCGTCACCGGCCGAGAGCTGCACCAGGCAGAGGCGGTCCCGATGCGGGTTCAGGCCCATCGTCTCCGTATCCACCGCCACCACGGGACCGAGGGTCAGTCCCTGCGGCAGGTCGTGCTTGTGCAGGTGGATGGTGGCGTTCTGCTGGAACTGCGTTGCTGTCACGTTTCGTCAAACAAGCCGGTCTTCAAACAAGCCGGCGGTGGTGCCCAGGAAAAGACTCGAACTTTCACACCCTTACGGGTACAGGTACCTGAAACCTGCGCGTCTACCAATTCCGCCACCTGGGCATACCGTGCGCCGGAGGCGGGGAGGTAGCCCCCCTGCGGGACGGGGTCAAGGGCCTTTGTGCAAGTCGTGCGGCCGGCCCGGCCTCAGGCCCGGCGCGCCACCCTGCGCCGCTCGATCGCGGAGCCCAGCTCCTTGGCCCGGATGTACAGCTCCACGTCTTCTACCAGCGTTTCATACAGCGCACCGCGCTGCGCCTCGCTGATGGCAGGCGGCACCACGCCGCGGGCCGCGAGCGAGGCGGTGGCGCTCCCAAAACCGCCGAGGTCGGCGTTCGCGGACATCCAGGGGTCCTGCCGCGACAGGCCGCAACGGGCGAGCAGGGCGGCCAGGTCATCGAAGTAGCGCTCGTAGAGGATGATCTGATGGAAATCCGCCAGCGGCACGCCGTGCAGGGCCCGGCTCTGCAGGCAGCGGATGTTGTCGTCGGATTCCGCGTAGTCCACCACGTCCATCTTGCCCTGCTGGATCAGCCGGGCCTGCCAGCCGCCCTGGCCCGCGGCGGCGGCATCGAGTTCGGTGAGGTACTGCGAGATCAGCCGGTCGACGGGGTGGCGCAGGCAGGTGACGAAGCGCGGTTCCTTGAACAGCCCGAGGTATTTCGAGGCGTGGAAATGCCCGTGCACGGCGGCAAACCGTTCGCCGATGAAGTCCGCATGCCGCGCGATCGCGGGCTCCGGGGCTTTCAGGTGGGCATAGTCGGCGCCGTAGTCGAAGAACACGCGGCGCCCGGTGGCGAAGTCCAGCACGGTGCCCAGCAGGGCGCCGCGGGTGCGGGGGATGTGGATGGAGACGATCATCGGGCGGTCTCTCATTGCTCGTAGGAGCGGCGGCTGACATCCCAGACGATCGCGCGCCAGCTGAGCTTCTGGGTCAGCATCCGGGCCTGCAGGTCGGTCAGGTAGCCGTCGATGATGATCACCTGGTCGCGTGACGAGATGGTCTCGGTCAGCAGGTCGATGTAGGTCGTCGTGAGGCCCAGCTCGTCGATGGCGTCGTAGGTGTGGGTCAGGTCGGTGCGGCGGTACTGCTCGCCGATGGCCTGGCGGAACTGGTCATAGGCCAGGACCGGGCCGCCATCGGGGGCCGAGCCTTCGCCCAGCAGGCGCTCGAGGAAGCGGTCCAGGCTGATGATCTTGGTGGCGGAGTCGCTGAGGCGCGCGGCCAGGGTGCTCTTGCCGCTGCCGGACGTGCCGCGCATCAGCAGCACGTTCGGCAGGCCGGGCCGGCAATGGAACACCGAGCGCGGCACGTCGTCCCACTGTGCGCAGGCCGGCTCGGCGACCGATCGGACGGAGAAGCCCGCGAGCAGCTCCTCCAGCAGCAGCCGCTGGGTGGGATACCAGCGCACGTCGGTGGGGCGGCGGACCGGGATGTATTCCTTGTTGATCTCCCAGATCACGCCGCATTCGAGGATGAACAGCCCTCTGGGGCTGAGGCGGGACTTCACCTGGGCGATGACGCTGGCCGGGTCGCGCTCGTAGTGCATGGCCGACGCCCAGAGGATCACGTCGAACGGGCCGGGCGGCAGGTTGTCCCAGCCGCCGACGATGAACTCGACGTTGGGCCGGCCATACTCGGTGCGGGCGTGCTGGATGGCGCGTTCATCCTTGTCGATGCCGACGGCGGAGGTGGCGCCCTGGCTGACGGCCGCGTTGCAGAAGAACCCTTCGTTGCAGCCAATATCCAGGAACGTCCGGCCGCTCATTCGTCTCGGAAATGACAAGCGCGCGAGTTTCGTCTCGGAATCCGAGATTCCAGATGTGCCGCCGTGAGATTGGTACATGCGGGGCGGCCTCCGTTACTATGCGTGTCTTCGGCCAGCCTAGGCGGCATCTTCGCCGCCTGACAAGCGGTGCTGGTGAAAGAACGTGTCGAATTCCGCGAAGAACGGTGCGTCGAACACGTCATCCCAGTTGGTGGGCCAATCGAGGCTGGCGGCGGCGATCCGCGTCTCATGGTGCCCGGCCCGGCGCACCGCCTCCCGCAGGCCGCCGACGATGCCGTCGATGGTGGGCGGCGCCGGCACGATGTTGTCGCCGAACCCGGCCAGCAGCGCCGCGTCGCGGTTGGAGAAGGTGTTGGTGACGGTGACGACGCCGGCCCGCGCCAGCTCGAACGGCATGACGCTCGGGTGCGGCGCCCACATGAGCGAGAGGCCGATGTCGAAGGATTGCAGCAGCTGTTCGTACTGGCTCTGGTCGATGCGGGAGACGATGGTCATGGCGTGGCCGTCGTGCAGATGGACGGTGTAGTCCTTGCCCAGCGATCCGATGCCGAAGAAGGTCCACTCCCCCGGGAACACGCCCGCCTGCACCGCGGCGCGCAGGGCGAGGATGCCGATCTCGAACAGGTTGCGCGTGGCGTGGCGCTCGGGCCGTGCATAGAAGATCAGGCGGCGGGGGCCGGTGCGGGCAGCGAGCGCCGGGTCGGGCGCGACGTGGGCGAGGGCGTGCTTGAAGATGGTGTGGCGGCCCTGGCCGGCGGCGAACACGCCCAGGCGCGCCTCCTCGAAGTAGCTCGCCAGGAAGGGCGAGTTGAAGATGGCGTCGTGCGGCACGTGATAGGCGGACTGGGTAAGGAAGTGGTGCGAGCCGTGCTCGTAGAACACGGGCTCGAACTCCTGGATGAAGAAGACCACCCGCTTGCGGTCCAGGTGCTGCGCGACGGACCAGGCGTCATGCGTGGTCCAGGTGGAGTAGCTGATGCAGATGTCGGCGGGGTGCACCGGCAGCGCCGCGGCCTTGGTGGTGGCGTTCACGAAGTCCGCGTGGCGGAACGCCTGCACCCAGCGCGGCCGCTTGGCGATGCCGCGCATGAACCAGGCGCGGCTGGAATAGTCGTCCTCCAGCACGATGAAGCGGATGACCCGGCCGCGCTCCACCAGGCGGCAGACGAAGTGCAGGAACGCGATGTAGCCGCCGAACATGATGTCCGGGTCCAGGCTGGGGACGAAGATGTTGAACACCGGGGCGCGGCTGGTGTCCATGCGGTGCGGCAGGGGACGCAGCCGCTCCTCCAGCGCGGAGGCGCCCGCGATGGCGGAGGGGTCGGCACCGCGGCCCAGCTTGCGCTCCAGCAGGTGGCCCATGGCATAGGTTGGGGAGCGGCCCTCGGCCTTGCCGGTGCTGACGTAGTGATAGAAGCCGGAGGGCAGGTCGCCGGCGGCGAAGGCCTTGCCGACATCGCCGTAATAGGTGGTGTAGAAATCCTCGTCGAATTCGGCTGGCGCGCAGGGGATCTCCCCGTTCGCCAGGCCGAAGTCGAGGAAGCGGGTGAGCAGCGCCTGGTCCGACAGCCCGGCGCTGAAGCCATAGCGGGTGCGGTAGGCCTCGGCGGAGAACAGCAGCCGCGCCTCGGCCTCGCGGTCTCTGGCGGGGGCCTCGGCGCTCTTGCGGCCGGGTTGGCGCACCGGGGCGCCGGCCCAGGACCGGCCCTCGGCCCGGCCGAACCCGATCCAGTGCTGGAAGCCGCAATTGTAGCGCCCGGCGGCCACGGCGTCGCGCACATCGAGGTTCGCGTCGAGATACGCGGTTTCGGAGAAGCCGGGATGCGGGTCCAGCGCGTAGCGGTTCACGTTGACGACGTAGAAGCGGAACAACGCCTCGTCATCGCCCTCCGGCAGGCCGAGGCGCGCGTATCTGCGACGAAAGAACCCGGCATCGAACTCCTGCCGCAGCGCGTTGGTGGGTCCGTTGTAGGCGGACACGGGTCAGGCCGGTCCCGTGTGCCCCGCCGCCGCCCGCCGGTGGCGCGCCTGGGAACCTGGATGTCCGAAGATGGTGCCGTGGTCCTGATCGATCATGGCAGGAGAGTGTCGGCTCCACACGGCGAAGGGAAGACCCGGCGTCTCCACATGCACCGCCTGACCAGGGGAGCTACGCGCCTGCTTTGTAGCTGACCTCGAAGGCGCGGATGCCCTCCTGCATACGGGGCAGCATGGAGAAGCCCCTCTTCATCGCCCAGATGTTCACCTGATGGTGCAGCGGGATCATCGCCTGTTGGGCCATCCCCAACTTTGTGGCCTCGATGTAGAGCGTTTCGCGGGCCGCCGGGTCGAAGGTGGCGAGGCTGGCTTCGATCACCTTGTCGATCTCGGGGCGGATGAAGTGGGATGGCTTGGGCTGGGCGCCGCGGCCCTTCTCCGGGTTCACCGAGGCGATGATCTGGATCAGGCTGCTGCTCGCCTCGCCTGTGTCGCTGGCCCAGCCGGTGAGGTCCACGGTGAACATGTCGCGGGCGCCCTCGGAGAAGAACATGCTGGCCGGCATGGTGTTCACCGTCGTCTTCACCCCGGCGCGGGTCCACATCTGCGCGACCGCCTCCACCAGCTGGCGGTCGTTGACGTAGCGGTCGTTGGGGCCGTGCAGGGTGATCTGAAAGCCCTGGGGGTATCCGGCCTCGGCCAGCAGCTTCCTGGCCAGGCCGATGTCGTAGGCATCCAACCCGATATCCCGCGTGTAGCCGACCGCGCCCTGCGGCATCAGCTGCCCGGTGGTCGCGGCGAACCCGTCCATCACCTGCGCCTTCAGGCCCTCGCGGTTGATGGCGTGTGACAGCGCCTGGCGCACCCTGAGATCTTTCAGGGGATTGCCGGGCAGCGGCTTGCCGGCGTTGTCGAAGGCGAAGGGCGTCGTCGGGCGTTCGGAGTCCAGATACAGGTAGATCAGCCGTTGCCCGGCCGGCGACACGATGCTGAGCTTCGGGTCCTTCCGCAGCAGCCCCACGTCGCGGGTGCTCACCTGGTCGATGATATCGACGTCGCCCGCCTGCAGTGCGGCGGTTCGCGAGGCGCCGTTGGCGATGAGGCGGTAGTTCACCGTCTCCCAGGACGGCTTGTCGCCATAATACCTCTCGTTGCGCCTGAACACGATCTTGTCGCCCAGCAGCACGCTTTCCATGATGTAGGGCCCGGTGCCGATGGCGGCCTTGCCGGAATTGTAGTCGGCGGTGACGGCACCTTCGCCATGCTTGCGGCTGACGATGCTCGCCTGCGCCAGGAAGATCGGCAGCAGCGGTTCCGGGTTGGCGGTGTGCATACGGATGGTGAGCGGGTCGATCACCTCCAGCGTCTTCACCGGCTTCACGGCCTGGGTGAAGCTGGCCGGGCTGTTGATGACCTGCGGGATGCGGGCGAAGGTGAACACCACGTCGTCTGCGGTGAAGGGGCTGCCGTCGCTGAACACGACGCCCGGGCGCAGCTTGAACTCCCAGGTGGTGTCGTTGATCGCGGTCCAGCTGACAGCCAGGTCCGGCTGTGGCCTGTACTGCCCGTCCAGGCTCGCGAGGCGGCTGAACAGGTGCTGGGCGATGACGTTGTTGGGCAGGAGGTTGTGGTAGTGCGGGTCGATCGAGGTGAAGGCGCCCCCGGTGCCGACGTTCAGCACTGTCGGCGCGTCGGCGGCAAAGGCCGGCCGGGCGGCCGAGGGCGCGAGGAGGGCGGAGGCAGCGGCAAGCCCGGGGAGGGCGCGGCGGGTGAGGTCGAGGGGCATCGGGGCTCCTGAGGGGCGGGATCGGACGAATCTAGGCTTGCAGGAATTGGGCCACGCCGGTTCAGCCGCCGAACGCGGTCTCCACCGCGCGCCGCAGGTCGGTGATGTCGTAGGGTTTGGCCAGCCAGACCACGTCCGCCATGGGCGCTTCGCTGTGCCCCGAGGCGATGATCACCGGCAGGTCCGGCAGCTGTCGGCGCACCGCCTGCACCAGCGAGGCCCCGTTCTGGTCCGGCAGGCCGAGGTCGGTCAGCAGCAGGTCCGGGGCCGGGCTCAGGCGGCCGAGTGCGGCGGCGGCGGTGCCGGCCTGCATCACGTCGTAGCCCATCTCCGCCAGGGCATCGGCGGTGGTCATCCGCACCATCTCCTCATCCTCCACCAGCAGCACGCGGCGCGGCGCGGCCACGGGCGCCCCTGGCCCGGCGGTCCGCACGGCCTGCAGCGCGCGGGCCAGCTGCTCGGTGCGCCAGGGTTTGCTCAGCAGGCTGACGCCGGCATCCAGCTGGCCGTTATGGACGATGCTGTTCTGGGTGTAGCCGGAGGTGAACAGCACCGCGAGCCCGGGCACCAGCTCGCGCGCCCGTTCCGCCAGCGCCCGGGCGCCGATGGTGCCGGGCATCACCACATCGGTGAACAGCACGGCGGGATCGAGCCCGGTCTCCAGCAGCGCCAGGGCGGCATCGCCGTTCTCCGCCTCCGTCACCCGATACCCGAGGCCGAGCAGCGCGGCGAAGGCCACCTGCCGCACCGCCGCATCGTCCTCCACCAGCAGCACCAGCGCGCCATCGCCCTCTGCCGCGTTGGGTTGCGGCGGCTCCGCCACGTTGGCCCTGGCGCTGGTGCGCGGGATGTAGAGGCGGGCGGTGGTGCCGCGGCCCGGCTCGCTGTACAGCTGGAAGTGGCCGCCGGACTGCTTGGCAAAGCCCAGCACCATGGACAGGCCGAGCCCGGTGCCGCGACCCTCGGGCTTGGTCGTGTAGAACGGCTCGGCGGCGCGGGCGATCTGCTCCTTGGTCATGCCGGTGCCGCTATCCGTGACCGCGAACATCACGTACTGGCCCGGGCGCACCTCGGCCACGCGGGCGGCGTAGTCCTCGTCGAGCGCCGCATTCGCGGCCTCGATGGTCAGCCGGCCGCTGGAGAGGCCGTCCGGCCCCGCCATCGCGTCGCGGGCGTTGAGCGTGAGGTTGAGCAGCGCGTTCTCGAACTGCGTCGGGTCCGCGCGCATGGACCACAGGCCGCCGCCCACCACCAGCTCCAGCCGCACCGCCTCGCCCAGGGTGCGGCGCAGCACGTCCTCCATGCCCATCAGCAGTCGGGCCGGGTCCAGCGGCTCCGGCGCCAGGGGCTGGCGGCGGGCGAAGGCGAGGAGGTGCCGCGTCAGCCGCGCGCCGCGGGCCACGCCGGCCACGGCGGCATCGACGCGCGCCAGCATGGCCGGAAGATCGGGGTTGCCGCGCAGCAGCTTGGCGCGCACCAGCTCCAGGTTGGCCGAGATGATCTGCAGCAGGTTGTTGAAGTCGTGCGCGACGCCGCCGGTCATCTGGCCCAGCACGTCCATCTTCTGGGCCTGACGCGCCGTGTCCTCCGCCTGCACCCGCCGGGTCACGTCCGCGACGGAGAGCATCTGGCCGCCATCCGGCATCGGGCTGCGCCACACGGCCAACGTGCGGGCGCCCTGGCGGACCTCGGTGGTGCTCGGTTCATCCGGGCGGCTGGCCAGCAGGGGCGGCTCGAAGGCGGCGGCGGCGGCGATCGGCACCAGGGCCGTGCCGGGCCGGGCCAGCGTGGGCGGCATGGCGATGGTGGGGCCGAAGCGGCTGTTGGCCAGGGTGAGCGACCCGGCCGCGTCGAACACCGCCACCCCGTCCGGCACATGCTCGATGGCGGCCTGCAGCTGTGCCGCCTCCCGTCGTTCGCCGTCCCGGGCGCGGCGCAGGCGTTCCTTGCTCCAGACCAGCACCAGCGCGGCGGCGCCCAGCAGCAGCACCGCGCCGATCAGCGCTGTCAGCAGGATCTCCGTCACCAGCTCCTGCGTGTCCTGCAGCGCGCGGGCGCGGCGCGAGCGCTCGGCTTCGGCTTCGGTGATGATCTCGCCGGCTGCCTGCCGCGCCCGCTGCATGGCCCGGTCGCCGACATCGGTCAGCACCACGGTGCCGGCCGCGCCCACGCCGTCCCGCTGCGCCAGCACGATGGTCTGGCGCAATTCCATCACCTTCGTGCGGGTGGCCTCGGCGAGGCGCTGGAACCGTTCCTGCGCGGCCGCATCGCCCTGCAGCCGGGCCTCCAGCGTTCGCAGCAGCGCGTCGATCTGGGCGGTCGCGGCGGTGTAGGGCTCGAGGTAGCTGGGCCGGCCGGTGAGCAGGTAGCCGCGCTGGCCGGTCTCCGCATCCTGCAGCGCGGTCAGCACCTGCTGCGCCGCCGCCCCGCGGGTGCGCGCGCCCGTGGTCCGCATGATCATCTCGTCGATGGAGCCGGTGACATGCCGCACGGCCAGCAGCCCGGCGCCCAGGAACAGCGCCATGGCGATGACGAGCACGGCGGTCTGCCAGCGGACCGAGTGCCAGCGGGCTTCCCGGGCAGACCGGGTCAGCTCAGCCACAGCGGCTCCTTGATGCGGCTCAGGAACGCGGCATGCCGGGCCAGCGCCGCCGCATCGGGCTGCACAAGGCGGATGGTGCGGCCGGCGACGGACGCATAGGTGACGGATGGCCCGGCGGAGTTGCCCTCCGCATCCGCCAGCAGCAGCCCGCGCTGCCGCCCGCCGGTCAGCTCCACATAGACCTCGGCGAGCAGGCGGCAGTCGAGCAGCGCGTTGTGGCTGGTACGCTCGCTGAGATCCACGGCGAAGCGGCGGCACAGCGCATCGAGGCTGTTCGGCAGGCCCGGGAAGCGCGCCTTGGCCAGCACCAGCGTGTCGATCATGCGGGCCGGGTCCAGCTTGCGGTGCCCGGCGCGGCCCAGCTCCATGTCGATGAAGCCGTGGTCGAAGGGGGCGTTGTGCGCGATCAGCGGGTCGTCGCCGATGAAGGCGAGGAACTCGTCAACCACCTCGGCGAACCGCGGCTTGCCGACCAGGTCCGCCCGGGTGAGCCCATGCACGCGCGTGGCTTCGGGCGGCACGTCGCGGTCCGGGTCGATCAGGACGTGGAACACATTGCCGGTCGGCAGCTCCCGCATCAGTTCGAGGCAGGCGATCTCGATGACGCGGTCCCCGTTCAGCGGGTCGAGCCCGGTGGTCTCGGTGTCGAACAGCACGGAGCGCTGGTTTTCGGCGGTTGCCTTGTCGGTGCTGCCGGGAATACTGAGGGGCTGGCTCATGCTGGAGCGTCCTTGATCGCCGGAAGTCAGGCGCGCTCGGCCCGCCACGGCTCTATCATACACCGTCACGGGGGCGTCAACAGGCATCTGCCGGGCCGGCCTGGTGCGTGCGGCAGGGTGACGCTGCCGCCAAACCGCCGTACTGGTGCAGCGGTCCGGCGGATGGGAGCGAGGGATGGGGAGCAACGTGGGGCTGACGGCATGGGTCGCGCTGGGCGGCGCGCTGGGCAGCGTGGCGCGATATTGGCTGGCGCTCTGGGCGCTGCCGCTGAGCCGGTCGCTGCCTTGGGGCACGATCGGGATCAACGTGGCCGGGTCGTTCCTGATCGGGTTCGTGGGCACGCTGACGCTGGAGGGCGGGCGGCACCCGGCGCCGGAGTGGCTGCGCGTGTTCGTCATGGTGGGGGTGTGCGGCGGCTTCACCACCTTCTCGTCGTTCAGCCTGCAGACCTTCGACCTGGTGCGGGCCGGCGCCTATGGGCGGGCGATGGTGAACATCGGCGTGTCCGTGCTGCTGTGCCTGGGCTCGGTCGCGCTGGGGCATGCGGCGGCGGCCCAGCTGAACGCCGGGGCGGTGCAGGTGGCGCAGATCGCGATCGAGGAGGAGGGTTAGTTCAACAGGCCCCGCATCAGCCGGCGAAGCTGGCGCTGGGCGTGATGGCGGGAGAGGCCGGTCTGGATCACCACGTCGGCCCGGCGGCGCTTCTCGGCGTCCGGCATCTGCCGGGCGATGATGGCGGTGATCTGCGCCGGCGTCATGCGGCCGCGGCGGCGCACCCGGGCCCGCTGCACCGCCGCGGGCGCACTGACCACCACCACCAGGTCCACCCGCCGCTCGCCCCCGGTTTCCAGCAGCAGCGGGATGTCCAGCACCGCGGCGCGGCTGCCGGCGCGGCGGGCGGCGGCCAGGAAGCGGCGCTCGGCCCGGCGCACCAGCGGATGCAGGATGCGCTCCAGGGTCCGCATGGCCGCCGGGTCCTGGATGGCGGCGGCGCGCAGGCGGGGACGGTCGACGGCGCCGTGGGTGATGGTGCCGGGGAATGCGCGGCCGATGGCGGGCACGGCGGCGCCGCCGCGGGCCTGGAGCCGGTGCACCTCGGCATCGGCGTCGAACACCGGCAGATGGGCCCGGCGGAACGCGGCGGCGGCGGTGGACTTGCCCATGCCGATGCCGCCGGTGAGGCCCACCACCTTCATGCGAGCACGGCGTCCTGCAAGGCCCGGTCCACCAGCGGCGTCACCCCGAACCAGGCGGCGAAGCCCGGCACGGCCTGGTGCAGCAACATGCCGATGCCGCCGACCACCGGCAGTCCGCGCGCCGCCGCATCCGCCAGCAAGGGCGTGACCAGCGGGGCATAGACGATGTCCGCCACCACCAGCCCGGGGCTTGCGGCATCCAGCGGCAGCTCCAGCGGCGGCTGCCCGTCCATGCCCAGTTGCGTGGTGTTGACCAGCAGCGCGTGGTCGGCCAGGGCGGCGGCGCGGCTGGCCCAGGGCAGCACGCGCACGCCGGGCAGGGCGACGGCCAGCGCTTCGGCACGCGCCGGCGAGCGGTTGGTGATGCTGACGGCAACCCCGGCCTCCAGCAGCGCCGCCGCGATGGCCCGGGCAGCGCCACCGGCGCCGAGCAGCAGGGCGGGTCCGGAGGGTGCCGCGCCGTGCGCCACCAAGTTCGCCAGGAACCCGGCGCCATCTGTGTTGGAACCGACGATGCCGGCCGACCCGAACACCAGTGTGTTCACCGCGCCGGCGCGGGCGGCCGAGGGGTCCAGCCGGTCGCACAGCGCCATCACGGCCTGCTTGTGCGGCAGCGTGACGTTCAGCCCGGCGAAGCCCGCGGCCTGCAGACCGCGCACCGCGGTGGCGAGGGCGGCGGGCTCGACCGCCATGGGCACATAGGCGCCATCGATGCCGTGCCGGGCCAGCCAGTGGCCGTGCAGGCGGGGCGAGCGGGAGTGGTGCACCGGCCAGCCGATCACCCCGGCGAGCCGGGCGGCGCCGGTCAGGGCGTTCACCACGGGCGCCGGCCGCGCCTCAGGCCGCCGCGACCGGACGCCGGGGCACCAAGGGAGGCGGCGGGTCGTCCGGCGGCTGCAGCGCGGCGAGCAGGGCCCGGCGCAGCACGGCCAGCTTCCGCTCGTTCTCCACCTTCAGGCCGAACACGTCCTTCACATAGAACACGTCCACGGCGCGCACGCCGTAGGTGGTGACGTGGGCGGAGGCGATCTGCAGCCCCTGCTCGCTGATCGCGGCCGTCACGTCGTGCAGCAGGCCGGGGCGGTCGCGGCCGTTCACCTCCAGCACGGTGTGGGTGTTGCTCGCCCGGTTGTCGATCACCACGCGCGGCGGCACATGGATGGCGCGCATCCGCCGCCCGATCAGCGCGCCGGAAGCCCGGCGGATCTCGCGGGCCAGGCCCAGCCGGCCGGAGAGCGCCTGGTCCACCAGCACGTGCAGCCGGGCCAGGCGGTGCGGCGCATCGAAGGCGCCGCCGGCCGCGTCCTGGATCCAGAAGGTGTCGAGCGCGCTGCCGTTGGTCAGCGTGTGGATGCGGGCGTCGACGATGCTGGCGCCCGCCACGGCCAGCGCCCCGGCGATGCGGCTGAACAGCCCGGCATGGTCGGCGGTATAGACCGTCACCTCCGTCACCGCGCGGGCGGGCAGGGGCTGGGTATCGACGGTGAGCGGCGCGCCGCGGGCCTCGGCATCGCACACCAGGCGGGCATGGCGGGCGTGGGTCTCGGGGTCGAAGCTGAGCCAGTAGGCGGGGTAGCCCAGGCCGAGGAAGAAGGCGCGCTCGGAGGCGGGCCAGTCCGACAGCAGCTCCTCCGCCGCCTCCTTGGCGCGGGCGACCCGCACGTCGCGCTCGGTGGTGGCGAGGCCGCCGGCCAGCACGTCGGCCACGCGGGAATACAGCTCCCGCAGCAGCGTCGCCTTCCAGCCGTTCCACACCTTGGCGCTCACGGCCCGCATGTCGGCGACCGTCAGCACCAGCAGCAGCTTCAGGCGCTCCGGCGACTGGATGGTGTCGGCCAGGTCCATGATGGTCTTGGGGTCGTCGATGTCGCGCTTGAAGGCCGTCTGGCTGAGCAGCAGGTGGTGCAGCACCAGCCAGCTGACGGTTTCGGTCTCCTCGGCGGTAAGGCCGAGGGCCGGGCCGATCTGCAGGGCGAGTTCGGCGCCCAGCTCCGAATGGTCGCCGCCGCGGCCCTTGGCGATGTCGTGCAGCAGCACGGCGCTGTACAGGGCGTGGCGGGAGTGCATGTCCTCCGCCAGCCCGCTGGCGATCGGCGCGATCTCCGACAGCTCACCGCGTTCCAGGGCGTTCAGCACCCGCAGGGCCTCGATGGTGTGCTCGTCCACGGTGAACACGTGGTAGGTGTCGAACTGCATCTGGCCCACGATGCGGGCCCAGTCCGGGATGTAGCGGCCGAGGAAGCCGCTCTCGTTCATGATGCTGATCCATTTCGCCCCCTGCGCCTGGCCCGGCCCTTCCGGCGGGCCGCACAGCAGGTTCTGGAACAGCGCGGCCGCGACGGGGTCCCCGCGCAGCGCGACGGCCTGGCGGTCATGGCGGATCAGGGCGCGCCGGGCCAGCGGGTGCAGGTCCAGGTTGTGGTCGCGGGCGGCCTGCAGGATGCGGAGCATGAGGATCGGCTCGTGCTCGAAATCATGCCCGGGGGCGCAGAGCAGCTTGCCCTCGGCCAGGATGAAGCCCTGTGCGACCAGCGCCTGGTCGGCCTCGCCCTCCAGCGCCGGCGGACCCAGGGCGGCGCGGACGATGGCGGGCTCCAGCACGGTGGTGATGCGGGTGATCTCGCGCGCCGTGAGGAAGTAGTGGCGCATGAAGCGCTCCACCCCATCCTGCCGGCCATGCCGCGTATAGCCCATGCGGGCGCCGACGACGGGTTGCAGGTCGAAGGTCAGCCGGTCCTCGGCGCGGCCGGCGACGTAGTGCAGGTGGAAGCGCACGGTCCAGAGGAAGTCCCAGGAGCGGCGGGCGTGCTTGGCCTCGATGTGGGTGAGGATGCCGCCGCCGGGGCTCTCGGGGCCGACCAGCTCGCCCATCACCTGGTTGCCGAACACATACCGGGTCATCCAGTACAGCGTCTGCAGGTCGCGCAGGCCGCCGCGGCCTTCCTTGATGTTGGGCTCCACCAGGAACGGGCTCTCGCCATAGCGGCGGTGCCGCACGTCGCGCTCGGTCTGCTTGGCCACGATGAACGCCCCGGCGCCGGAGTGGTGGCAGAAGGCGAGGAAGGCGGATTCGAAATCGTCGAACAGCACGCTGTCGCCCGAAAGGCGGCGCGCGTCGATCATGCTGGTGCGCACCGTCATGTCGCTGTCCGCCTCGGCGACGCACTCGGCGACGGAGCGGGTGGCGTGGCCCACCTTCAGCCCGAGGTCCCACAGGAAGTACAGCACGAACTCGACCGTCGCGAGGGTGAGGGCCGAGGGGGTGTCGCGGGTGACGAACAGCAGGTCGATATCGCTGAACGGCGCCAGCACGCCACGGCCATAGCCGCCGGTCGCGACCACAACCATGGGCTCGGCCGCGATTGCGGACCCTTCGGGTGTGGCCGCGCGGTGCGCTGCTAGCGTCTGGGCCGCCGCATACTCGTGCAGGGCGGCGATCACGCCATCGGTCAGACGGCCCAGCAGCCGGCCGGACTGAAGGCCGCTCCATGTGCCGGCCTCGAACCCATCCTGCACATAGGCCTGCGCCCGCGCCATGTGGCGGCGGAAGATGCCGAGGGCGGCATCCCGCGGCAGCGTGCGGTCGGGCTGGCGCAGCGGTTCCAGCTGATCGTGCAGCAGTCGATCGGCGTCTTCGGGCCGCTCGGGCCAGGCCAGCTGTGTCAGGTGCGATCTCTGCATTGCAGTCAGCTTATATGGGGTTCTTCCGGCGATACAGCCACCAATGCCTTCAAAATGTAGATCGCCTCCAGCGCCTCGCGCGGGGAGAGGCGGTCGGGTTCCAGGGCGAGGAGGGCGGCGTGCAGCGGGCTTGGCGGCGGCGGCTCCGGCGTGGCGGCGAACAGCGGCAGTTCCGCCGGTGCCCCATGCCCATCGCGCTCCAGCGCCGCCAGCAGCGTCGCGGCCCGGCGCACCGTGGCGGGCGGCACCCCGGCCAGCCCGGCCACGTGCACGCCCCAGCTGCGGCCGGCCGCGCCCTCCGCCACCTCGTGCAGGAACACCACGCTGCCGCGCCACTCCTTCACGCGCATGGTGTGGGGACAGAGGCGCGGCATCTGCGCTGCGAGCCGGGCCAGCTCGTGGAAATGGGTGGCGAAGATGGTGCGGCAGCGCACCTGGCCGTGCAGCGCCTCCAGCACCGCCCAGGCGATGGCCAGGCCATCGAGCGTTGACGTGCCGCGCCCGATCTCGTCCACCACCACCAGGCTGCGCGGCCCGGCCTGGTTCAGGATGGCCGCGGTCTCCGTCATCTCCACCATGAAGGTGCTGCGGCCGCGCGCCAGGTCGTCGGCCGCGCCCACGCGGCTGAACAGGCGGTCCACCACGCCCAGATGCGCCTGCTCCGCCGGCACCGGCAGCCCGGCCTGCGCCAGGATGGCGATCAGCGCGTTCTGCCGCAGATAGGTGCTCTTGCCCGCCATGTTCGGCCCGGTCAGCAGCAGCACGCGGCGGCGCGGCGAGAGGTCGCACTGGTTCGGCACGAAGGCGGCGCCGCTGCCCAGCGCCGCCTCCACCACCGGATGCCGCGCGGCCTTGATGCAGAAGGCTTCGGAGTCATCGACCAGCGGGCGGCACCAGCGGCCCCCTTCGGCCAGGCGGGCGCAGGATTGCAGCGTGTCGAGCCGGGCCAGGGCGGCGGCGCAGGCGTGCAGCGCATCCGCACCCGCGAGCACCTGCGTCACCAGGTGCTGGAACACCCGTTGCTCCCGCGCGGCGGCGGCGTCCGCGGCTTCGGTGATGCGGCGGTCGAGCGTCACCAGCTCCGCGTTGCTGAAGCGGGCGCCGTTGGTCATGGCCTGACGCATGGTGAGGTCGGGGTGGGCGCGCAGCTTCTCGACCGCAACGGCGGGCGCCTCGATCACGTAGCCGAGCTGGGCGTTGTGCCGTATCTTCAACGCCGCCACGCCGTAGCGCTGGGCGAAATCCAGCGTCAGCCCCGCCACCACCCGGCGGCTGTCGTCGCGCAGCGCCCGGTGCGCATCCAGTTCACCATCGAAGCCGGTGCCGACGATCCCGCCATCATCGAGCCGCGCGGGCAGGGGGTCCGCCAGGGCGGCGGTCAGCAGCGGGGCGAGGGCGGGATCGACCTGGTGCAGCGCCGGGCGGAACGGGCCGCCCTGCATCGCCGCATCGGCGGCGGCGGCGGCGCGCAGCACGTGCAGCACGGCACCCAGGTCCCGCGGTGCGGCCCGGCCCAGCGCCAGCCGGCCCAGGGCGCGCGGCAGATCCGGCAGGCCGCGCAGGGCGTCGCGCAGTTGGGCGAGCGGGCCGGGTTGCAGCAGCAGCCAGCCCCAGCCGTCCTGCCGGGCCGCGATGCGCGCCGGGTCGAGCAGGGGGCCGCCGAGCCAGTGCGCCAGCAGGCGGGCGCCGGGAGCGGTGAGGGTGCGGCTGGTGGCCGACAGCAGGGTGTGGGCGGCGCTGCCGTCGCGGGCGCGGGTGATCTCCAGGCTGGCGCGGGTGGCGGCGTCCAGCAGCATCTGGCCGCTGCCACTCCCTTGCGGCTCCGGGCGGGAGAGGCGCGGCATCTGCCCGGCGGCGGTGCTCCGCACGTAGTCCAGCGCCAGGGCGGCGGCGACGGCCTCGGCATCCGTGAAGCTGCCGAAGGCGTCCAGGTCCGCCGCGCCGAACGCGGCCGCCACCGTGCGCCTGGCGGCCAGCGGGGGCGGGGCGGCGGTCTCGGGGCCGCGGCGTTCGGACCAGTCGGCCAGCGGCAGGGCGGCGGGGGCGAGGATCTCCGCCGGGTCGAGCCGGCCGAGCAGGGCCGCGAGATCGGCCGTGGTGGAGGCGGCGGTTTCGAACAGGCCGGTGGAGACGTCCAGCCAGGCGGCCCCGATGACGGGCCCGAGCGGCGCCAGGGCCAGCAGCAGATTGGGGCGGTGCGCCTCCAGCAGGCTGTCTTCGGTGAGGGTGCCGGGCGTCACCAGCCGCACCACGGCGCGCTTCAGCGGCGCCTTGCCGGTGCGGGTCTTCGGGTTTTCCATCTGCTCCGCCACCGCAACGCGAAAGCCGCGGCGGATCAGGCGGGCGAGATAGGCCTCGGAGGCATGCACCGGCACGCCGCACATGGGGATGGGCGCGCCCTGGTGCTCGCCCCGCCTTGTCAGCGCGATGTCCAGCGCTGCGGCGGCGGCTTCGGCGTCATCAAAGAACAGCTCGTAGAAGTCACCCATGCGGAGGAACAACAGGGCGTCCGGCTGTTCGGATTTCAGCGCGAACCACTGCGCCATGCTGGGGGACGCGCCTTCGGCGCTCGGGGTCGGCATGGGGCGAGTGTAACGCCGGTGCGGGGGCTCCGCCATGGCGGACGGTTCTGTTGCAACGGCCGCAACCGCGCTTTAGACCGGAGGCAACATGAAAGCGGGGGGATTCCGGTGAGCCATTCCAGCCTCAACCCATTGGATGACGTGCGCCCGGCGGATGTCGGGCGGCGGCTGAAGAACATCTTTGGCGGGTCGGTCGGCAATCTGATCGAGTGGTACGACTTCTATGTCTTCAACTCGTTCGCGCTGTACTTCAACAACCAGTTCAGCAACAGCGCCGATTCGACCACGCGTTACCTGCAGGTGTTCGGCATCTATGCCATCGGGTTCTTCATCCGGCCGGTGGGCGGGCTGCTGCTGGGCAACTATGCCGACAAGCGGGGGCGGCGGGCGGCGCTGACCCTGTCGGTGATGCTGATGTGCGGCGGCTCCTTCATCATCGCCATCATCCCGACCTACTCCATGATCGGCATCTGCGCGCCGATCCTGCTGCTGGTGGCCCGGCTGCTGCAGGGGCTCAGCCTGGGCGGCGAGTATGCCTCCAGCGCCACCTACCTGTCCGAGATCGCGGGCAGCAGGCACCGCGGGTTCTATAGCTCGTTCCAGTATGTGACGCTGATCGGCGGCCAGGTGCTGGCGGCTTTGGTGCTGCTGGTGATGCAGGCGCTGTTCACCGCGCCGCAGCTGGAGAGCTGGGGTTGGCGGGTGCCGTTCCTGATCGGGGCGCTGTGCGCGACCTATGGCCTGTACCTGCGCCGCAACCTGGAGGAGAGCCCGGAGTTCCTGGCCGCCGCCCGTGTGCGGACCGAGAGCCCGCTGCGCGGCGTGTGGCGGCATCCGCGGGAGCTGCTCCTGGTGTTCGGCCTCACCATGGGCGGCACCGCGGCGTTCTATACCTTCAGCACCTATATCCCGACCTTCCTGACCAACACGCTGAAGATCCCGAAGGAGCAGGCCGGGCTGCTGAGCTTCATCGTCCTGTTCATCTTCGCGGCGATGCAGCCGGTGCTGGGCGCCATCAGCGACCGGGTGGGGCGCAAGCCGGTGCTGATGTGGTTCGGCATCATGGGGACGCTGTGCACGTACTGGATCATGACGTCGCTGGCCGCCACCAGGGACTTCACCACCATCCTGCTGCTGTGGCTGTTCGCGATGCTGATCGTGTCCGGCTACACCAGCATCAACGCGGTGGTGAAGGCGGAGCTATTCCCGGCCGGGGTGCGGGCGCTGGGCGTGGGGCTGCCCTATGCCGTGGCCGCCAGCGTGTTCGGCGGCACCGCGCCGTTCGTGGCGCTGCTGTTCAAGGATGCCGGGCATGAGAGCTGGTTCTTCTTCTACATCAGTGGGCTGATCTTCGCCTCGCTGGTGGTCTATGCCACCATGCGCGACACCAAGAAGGCGTCGAAGATGGCCGCCTGACGCCCGGAGACCGTTTCTGCCGCACGGGGCGGCGGGGGAGGATGTGGTTCTCCCATCCGGCCATCCCGTGCGGGGTTGTTGCCTTCTGCGCCGGGGCCGTTGTGCAACGGGTCCGGCGCATCCTTATTGGGCATCCTTCGTTGCAGGATGCCGCCGATGTCAGCTTCGCTCACCCTTCCCGGCCGGCTCGTGCCCGGCCTTGCCCTCAACCGCGCCGTGCTGGTGTTCGGTGCGCTCGGCCTCGCCGGTCTGCTGGCCGTCGTCGGCTTGCAGCCGGGCGCGACGTGGCGCCTGCCGATGCTGGTCCTGGTGGGGGCGGCCATCGGCGCAGTGCTGCTGCGGACCACATTCGGGTTTGCCGGGGCATTCCGGGCGCTGATCGAGCAGCGGAACGCCGCCGGGTTCCAGGCGCATTTCGTGATGCTGGCGGTGGCGACGGCGCTGATGTTCCCGCTGCTGGCGATGGGCCAGGTGTTCGGCGTGCCGATGAATGGCGGAAGCACGCAGGTGGGCGTGGGCTTCGCGGTGGGTGCGCTGCTGTTCGGCGCCGGGATGCAGGTGGGCGGCGGCTGCGCCTCCGGCACGCTGTTCGCGCTGGGCGGCGGCAACTCGCGGCTGATCGGCACGCTGTTCGGCTTCGTGGTGGGCTCGGCGACCGGCGCCGCGCACATGGGCTTCTGGTGGTCGCTGCCGGCCCTGCCTGCCGCCACGGCGCAGGGGCTGGTCGGCTATGGCCCGGCGGCCGCCTTGCAGCTTCTCGCCCTCGGCGTGCTCTTTCTCCTCACCAGGCGGTTCAGCCCGGCAGGTCGGGGCATCTCCACCCTCATGTGGGGCGGCATCGCGCTCGCGGTGCTGAACGCCGCGGTGCTGCTGCTGTCCGGCAAGCCCTGGGGCGAGACCTCGGCCTTCGCGCTGTGGGGCAGCAAGTGGGCGGTGGCGGCGGGGATGGACGCGCATCAATGGGCCTATTGGCTGCGCCCCGGCTTCGACAAGCAGCTGGACCGCACCGTGCTGCTGGACACGACTTCGGTGATGGACGGTGCCATCCTGCTGGGCGCCGCGCTGGCCGCGGCCTGGGCCGGGGTGTTCCGGCCGAGCTGGGGCGGTGGTGCCCGGGCCTGGGTGGGGGCGCTGCTGGGCGGCATCGCCATGGGCTACGGTGCGCGGCTGTCGAACGGGTGCAACATCGGCGCCTATTTCTCGGCGATCGCCGCGGGCAACCTGTCGGGCTGGGCCTGGATGGCGCTGGCGCTGGCGGGCAGCTGGATCGGGATCCGGCTGCGGCCGCTGTTCCGCCTGGGCGCGCCTGCGAACATGTGCTGACGCGAGTGGGGCGGGAGCCATGGCCCCCGTCCCACCCGGCTCTATTTCTCGGCGGCGCCGGACATCAGCGGCGGGGTCTGCTGGTGCTGCACGACCTTCCAGGTGCCATGCTCGATCATGCGGTAGACGGTCGTGCAATAGGCCTCGTAGGGTGAAACCCCGTCCCGCTCGGCATTCGCCTTGTAGGCGATGACGATCAGGCCTTCCTGCGGCCGGGCCACCTGTCGCTCGGTGAGTTCGACCTTGGTCCAGCGCGGCGTCGCGGAGACCTTGTCCTTGGACTGCTCGCCCGTCACGATGAACGGCTTGGCGGGCAGCACCATCAGGCACTCGGCGTCGATGGTGCGGTGATAGTTCTCGGCATCGCCGGTCCAGAGGCCCTCTTCCGAGCCCCAAATCCGCGTGTCGTCCATTATGATGTCCTCCGGTGATCCGGAGACCTAGACGCGGCAGCCGACCTTTCGTTTGCCCGGCCCGAATAAATCAGGCCGGGCTGCACTGGTGTCAGGCGGCAGCCTGGTGCGGGATGCCCTTCTCGGTGAGCATCGTCTCCAGCTCGCCCGATTGGAACATCTCGGTGACGATGTCGCAGCCGCCGACGAACTCGCCCTTCACATAGAGCTGCGGCACCGTGGGCCAGCTGCTGAACTCCTTGACACCTTCACGCAGCATGGAATCCTCGAGTACGTTGGCTGTCTGAAACGGGACGCCGAGGTGGGTGAGGATCTGCACCACGCGGGCGGAGAAGCCGCACTGTGGGAACATGGCGTTGCCCTTCATGTAGAGCATGACGGGGTTGGTGGTGATGTCGGCCTGGATGCGGTCGGCGACGGGGTTCGACATGGGTCGGCTCCTTTCGTGAGGCTATTCGGATGGCAGGGCTATTCGGGGGCGGAGGTCTGCAGCGCCAGGGCGTGCAGCACGCCGCCCATGTTGCCCTGCAGGGCGGCATAGACCAGCTGGTGCTGGCGCACCCGGCTGAGCCCGCGGAACGCCTGGCTGACCACGGTGGCGGCATAGTGGTCGCCGTCACCCGCCAGGTCCTCGATGGTGACCACGGCATCGGGCAGGGCCGCCTTGATCATGGCTTCGATGTCGCTGGCGATCATGGCCATGTGGTCAGGTCCCCATCCAATCCGGGAAGAAGCGCTCGTTCGCCGCCCGGAGGTCATGCAAAGATATGGGTTCGGCGCCCGGCAGTTTCAAATGGTCGCCGCCGGTGGTGCCGATGACCGCCGCAGGCACGCCCGCCTCCTGCGCCGCCGCCAGCAGGGCAGGGGCGTCGCGCACCGCCAGCACATAGCGCGCCTGGTCCTCCCCGAACCAGAACCCGTGGTCCCGCTCGACGGTGAGCGTCACGCCCGTGCTGCCCGCGGCCATCGCCATCTCGGCAACGGCGACCAGGAGCCCGCCATCGGACACGTCGTGGCAGGCCCAGATGTCGTGCTTCGCGAACTGGCCACGAACGAAGTCACCGTTCCGGCGTTCCGCAACCAGGTCCACCATCGGCGGCGCGCCCTCCTCGCGGCCGGCGATCTCGCGAAGCCACAGGGACTGGCCCAGGTGGCCCACCGTTTCCCCGATCAGCACGAGGCTGCAGCCAGGGGCCAGGTTGATGCCGCGGCAATCCGCGACATTGTCCAGCACGCCGAGGCCACCGATGGCGGGGGTCGGAAGGATGCCCACGCCTTCCGTCTCATTGTAGAGTGACACGTTGCCGGAGACGACCGGGAAGTCCAGCGCCAGGCAGGCGGCGGCGATGCCGCGGATGCAGCCCGCAAACTGGCCCATGATCTCCGGCTTCTCGGGGTTGCCGAAGTTCATGTTGTCGGTGATCGCCAGCGGCCGGGCGCCGGTTGCGGTCAGGTTGCGCCAGGCTTCGGCGACCGCCTGCCTGCCGCCCTCCTCGGGGTCCGCGGCACAGTAGCGCGGGGTGCAGTCCGTGGTGATGGCCAGGGCGCGGTCGAGGCCTTCCAGCTTGATGATGGCGGCATCCGCCTGCCCCGGCCGATGCACCGTCTGTCCGCCGATCGTGCTGTCATACTGGTTCCACACCCACCTTCGGCTCGCCAGGTCCGGACAGGCCATCAGCGTCATCAAGGCCGGGCCCAGCCCCACCGGGTCCGCGACCGGGCCGAGCGGCGGCTGCTTCGGCGTGTCGGTCATCGGGCGGTGATACAGCGGCGCCTGCTCGGCCAAGGGGTCCAGCGGGATGTCGGCCTCGATGACGCCCTTGTGGCGGATCACGATACGGCCGGTGTCGGTCAGGGTGCCGATGACGGCGAAGTCCAGCTCCCATTTCTCGAAGATGGCGCGGGCCACGTCCTGCCGGTCCGGGCGCAGCACCATCAGCATGCGTTCCTGGGATTCGGACAGCATCATCTCATAGGCCGTCATGCCGGTCTCGCGCTGCGGCACCGCATCCAGGTCGAGCAGCAGGCCGACGCCGCCCTTGCCCGCCATCTCCACGCTGCTGCTGGTCAGTCCGGCGGCGCCCATGTCCTGGATGGCGATGATCGCGTCCGTCGCCATCAGCTCCAGGCACGCCTCGATCAGCAGCTTCTCGATGAAGGGGTCGCCCACCTGCACCGTGGGGCGCTTGGCCTCCGAATCCGCGCCGAACTCCGTGCTGGCCATGGTGGCGCCGTGGATGCCGTCGCGCCCCGTCTTGGCGCCCACGTAGATCACCGGGTTGCCGATGCCGGCGGCAGCCGAGAGGAAGATGCGGTCGGCCGGCGCGATGCCGACGGTCATGGCATTGACCAGCGGGTTGCCGTTATAGGCCGGGTGGAAGTTGATCTCGCCGCCCACGGTGGGGACGCCGACGCAGTTGCCGTAGCCGCCGATGCCGCGCACCACACCATCCACCACGCGCCTGGTGCGGGGGTCCTTCGGGTCGCCGAAGCGCAGGGCGTTCAGGTTGGCGATGGGCCGGGCGCCCATGGTGAACACGTCACGCAGGATGCCGCCCACGCCGGTGGCGGCACCTTGGTAGGGCTCGATGAAGCTGGGATGGTTGTGGGATTCCATCTTGAAGATGGCGGCGAGGCCATCGCCGATGGCGACGACGCCGGCGTTCTCGCCGGGTCCGTGGATCACCCAGGGGGCCGTGGTCGGCAGGGTTTTCAGGTGAATGCGGCTGGATTTGTAGGAGCAGTGCTCCGACCACATGACGCTGAATATGCCCAGTTCGGTGAGGCTCGGCGTGCGGCCCATGATGTCCAGCACGCGGGCATATTCGTCGGCGCTGAGGCCGAACTGGCGCGCGAGGTCTTGGTTGACGTCCATCTCGGATTCCTACTGGCGGTCGCGCATGCGCCGACCGCTTGTGGTTAGGCGGCGAGGGCCTGGCCCAGGCTCTGGAACAGCGGTAGGCCGTCGGTGCCGCCCATCAGCGGGTCCACCAGGTCCTCGGGGTGCGGCATCAGGCCCATGACGCGGAGGTTGGGCGACAGGATGCCGGCGATGTGCCGCTGCGAGCCGTTCGGGTTGGCGGCGTCGGTGGTCTCGCCGGCCGGAGTCACGTAGCGGAGGGCGACCAGGCCCTCGCCCTCCAGCCGGTCCAGCGTGGCGTCATCCGCGAAGTAGTTGCCGTCGCCATGCGCCATGGGGGCGCGGAACACCTGGTTGCGCTGGTAGTGATGGGTGTAAGGCGTGTCCGCCCGCTCCACCCGCAGGTGGCAGTCCTGGCTCAGGAACCGCAGCGCCGCGTTCCGCAGCAGCGCGCCCGGCAGCAGCCCGGCCTCCGTCAGGATCTGGAAGCCGTTGCACACGCCCAGCACGTGGCCGCCACGCCCGGCAAAGGCCCGCAGCGCCGGCATCACCGGGCTGCGCGCCGCCATGGCGCCACACCGCAGGTAGTCGCCATGGCTGAATCCGCCGGGCAGCACGACCAGGTCCAGACCATCCAGCGTGGTCTCGTGGTGCCACACCATGCGGGGCTGGTGGCCCGTCGCCTTCCGCAGGGCGATGGCCATGTCCCGCTCCCGGTTGGTGCCGGGGAAGACGACGATGCCGGCGCGCATGGGTTATTCCCCGTCGGGACGGTGCTGTTCGCCTTCGCAGAGATACAGGTCATCCAGCGCCCGCAGCACGATGCCGCTGGCCTGGCGGTTGGCCTGGTCCTGGTGGCTCTTGTACCACTCGACCACTCGGGTGCGCAGCTGCACGCCCGTGGTCGGGCCGGGCACGCAGATGTAGCCCGGCAGCTTGCCGCCCTTGCTGCCATCGGCCGGGCGCAGGCGCTGGTAGAAGGCGGCAGTGTCGGCGATGCCGTCGATATAGGCGGTGCAGCCGGACTTCAGCCTCTCGTCCCGGCTGTTGCACAGCTCGATCAGCTTGGCGCCGGTCAGGTTCGACATGCGCTGGGCCTGCGCCGTGCCGGTGCCAAGGCCGGACAGGGCTGCAACAGCGATGGCGGCGAGCAGAATGGTCTTCATGGGGCGATCTCCACCTGGAAACTCTCGATCACGGTATTGGCCAGCAGGCGCCTGGCCATCGACTCCGCCTGTGTGTGCGCCTCGGCCTCGCTGGCGGCGGACAGCTCCAGTTCGATGATCTTGCCGGCCCGCACCTCGCCCACGCCCTGGAAACCCAGGGTGCCGAGCGCATGGCCAATGGCGCGGCCCTGCGGGTCCAGCACGCCGGGCTTCAACATGACGGTGACGACTGCCTTCATTGCATGGCCTCCGGGCCCTTCAGGTCGTTATTGCCGGCTTCCGGAAGGATGCCCAGGCGGCGCGCAACCTCCTGATAGGCTTCCTCGACCCGGCCCATGTCACGGCGGAACCGGTCCTTGTCCATCTTCTCGTTGGTCTTGCTGTCCCAGAGGCGGCAGTTGTCCGGGCTGATCTCGTCGGCCAGCACGATCCGCATGTCGTCCTCCTCCCACAGCCGGCCGAACTCCACCTTGAAGTCCACCAGCGTGATGCCGACGCCGAGGAACAGGCCGGTCAGGAAGTCGTTGACCCGCAGCGTGAGGGCGACGATGTCATCCATGTCCTGCGTGGTGGCCCAGCCGAAGGCGGTGATGTGCTCCTCCCCCACCATCGGGTCCTTGAGCGCATCGTTCTTGTAGTAGTATTCCAGGATGCTGCGCGGCAGGCGCGTGCCCTCGGGGATGCCGAGTCGCGTGCTGAGCGAGCCCGCGGCGATGTTGCGCACCACCACGACCAGCGGGATGATCTCCACCTCGCGGATCAGCTGCTCCCGCATGTTCAGGCGGCGGACGAAGTGCGTGGGCACCCCGATCTCACCCAGGCGCATCATCAGGTATTCGCTGATGCGGTTGTTGAGCACGCCCTTGCCCGTGATGGTGCCGGTCTTGTCGCCGTTGGCGGCCGATGCGTCGTCCTTGAAGTGCTGGACGAGCGTTCCGGGCTCGGGGCCTTCGAAAAGGACCTTGGCCCTGCCCTCATACAATTGTCGGCGCCGCGCCATCACTGGTTCCCTGATCTGAAGCGCACCTATAGCAGCGCCGCGAGGGCACCGCCACGTATCGCAGGGCAGGGCAGGGTCCATGCCCGGCGAGGAGGGTTCCGCCGGGCCGACCCGCCCGACGGAACCGCACACCGCTAGCGGTAGTTGCGGTAATGACGACGACGCCACTCGCGCCGGCGACGCATCTCCTCGTAACGGCGGATCTCCTCGCGCCGACGCCAGTCGCCGCGATATTGCACCTGCTGCACCTGCGCCTCCGGCTGCACGGCAACGGACGACAGGATGACCGGCAGCACCATGCGGGGCGAGGCTTGTGCCGGCGCCGAAGCCCCGGCGCCCAGGGCCGCCGCCCCGGCGATGATCGACAACATCATTAACTTACGCATGATCGAACCTCCTGCTCGTGCCACCAACGCGTATCGCCGGTAAAGGTGCCGCGATCATGCCGCCTTGGTGGCGGGAGTGTGGCGCCGAAACACCCGGGCGAAGACGTGGTCCACATGCGCCAGGTGCATGTCGGTCTGCATCGCCGCATCCAGCTGCTCGGCGCTGACCCGGCCCGCGACCTCGGGGTCGTTTGCCAGCGTGTCCCGGAAGCCGCGCGCACCCGGCTTGCCCAGCCCGGTCCAGGTGGACATCGCACTGCGCTGCACGATCCTGTAGGCGTCCTCCCGCAGGATGCCGGCGCGGGTGAGGGCCAGCAGCACCTCGCCGCTATGCACCACGCCGCCCAGCGCATCGATGTTGGCCTGCATCTGCTCCGGATAGACGGTGAGCTTCTCCATCATGCCGGACAGCCGCATCAGCGCGAAATCCAGCGTGATGGTGGCGTCGGGTCCGATGAACCGCTCCACGCTGCTGTGGCTGATGTCGCGCTCGTGCCACAGCGTCACGTTCTCCAGCGCCGGCACCGCGCAGCCGCGGACCACGCGGGCGAGGCCGGTGAGGTTCTCGCTCAGCACCGGGTTGCGCTTGTGCGGCATGGCGCTGCTGCCCTTCTGGCCCACGTGGAAGAACTCCTCGGCCTCCCGCACCTCGCTGCGCTGCAGGTGGCGCACCTCCGTGGCCAGCCGCTCGATGCCGCTGGCGATCACCGCCAGGGTGCAGAAGAAGGCGGCGTGGCGGTCGCGCGGGATCACCTGGGTGGAGACCAGCTCCGCCTCCAGCCCCAGCCTGCCGGCGACGTAGGCCTCGATGGCCGGGCCGAGATGGGCATAGGTGCCGACGGCGCCGCTGATGGCGCAGACCGCGACCTCGGCCCGGGCCTGCACCAGGCGGGCGCGGTTGCGGGCGAACTCCGCATAGTGCCCGGCCAGTTTCAGGCCGAAGCTTGTGGGTTCCGCATGGATGCCGTGGCTGCGGCCGATGGTGGGGGTGTACTTGAACTCCTGCGCCCGCCGTTCCAGCGCCGCCAGCAAATGGTCGAGGTCGGCCAGCAGCAGGTCCGCCGCCTGGGTCAGCTGCACGGAGAGCGTGGTGTCCAGCACGTCGCTGCTGGTCATGCCCTGGTGCACGAAGCGGCTGTCGGGGCCGATGGCTTCTGCCAACCAGGTGAGGAAGGCGATGACGTCGTGCCGGGTCTCGCGCTCGATCTCGTCGATGCGCTCGACATCGGCCGCGGTCATGGCGGCGAGCTTGGGGGCGCCGCGCTCGCGGATGGTGCGGGCGGCGGTTTCGGGCACCATGCCGTGCTGCGCCATGGCCTCGGCGGCCAGCGCCTCGATCTCGAACCAGATGCGATAGCGGTTGATCGGCGCCCAGATGGCTGTCATCTCGGGTCGGGCGTAGCGTGGAACCATCGGGGGCTCTCCGGTCGTTAGGCCATTGGCATGGGGTCGTGGGCAGCTACGCCGGCAGCCCGCGGCTTGCAAGACCATCCCTGATCCCGCTGTTCGACGGAGCTTTGTTGCATGACCATGACGACGCTGATGCCCGAGTTGCTGGCGCTGTTGCAGGTGCTGGTGATCGACCTGGTGCTGGCCGGTGACAATGCGGTGGTCGTGGGCATGGCGGTGGCGGGCCTGCCGGCGGCGGAGAAGCGCCGGGCCATCCTGGTGGGGATCGGCGTCGCGACGGTGCTGCGGATCGGGTTTGCGTTCCTGACGCTGCAGCTGCTGGCGGTCGTGGGCCTGCTGCTGGCCGGGGGGCTGCTGCTGCTGTGGGTGTGCTGGAAGATGTTCCGCGAGCTGCGGCCCAGCCGTGCCATGCGGCAGGCCGCAGCAGAAGGTGCAACGCCTGCAACCAAGACGATGCGGCAGGCGATGGTGCAGATCGTGCTGGCCGACCTGTCCATGAGCCTCGACAACGTGCTGGCCGTGGCCGGGGCCTCGCGTGAGCATCCGTGGGTCCTGGTGGTGGGGCTTGGCATCTCCGTGGTGCTGATGGGCGCCGCCGCCTCGCTGATCGCCTCGCTGCTGGAGCGTCACCGCTGGATCGCCTGGGGCGGGCTTCTGATGGTGCTGTACGTGTCGCTGCGGCTGATCTGGGAAGGCGGGCACGAGGTTGCGCGGCAGGTGGTTTGACGCTGGCTGATGAAACTCTGCCTTTGCCTCTTGCGCTGCCGTCCGCCGCGGCCTAGAACCCGGCCCATCGGAGCGCGGGCGTAGCTCAGGGGTAGAGCACAACCTTGCCAAGGTTGGGGTCGAGGGTTCGAATCCCTTCGCCCGCTCCAGAAACCAACGGCTTGCCGGCCGTCGTCTCCGAGACTAGCACGCAGTTAACACGGAAATTGGACTTCGGATGGATTGACTGGTCTGCCTCCCGGTTGATCTCCGTCACAAACTCGTCGATTGCAGCTCGTGCTGCACTCAGATGTATCGGCGCATATTTGGCGTATCTCCCTGTTGTCCTAGAGTTTGGCATCGAGTGCCCCAGTTGCCCGGCCAGCTCCAGCTCCGGGACGCCGCGGCTCCGCAACTCGGTCGCGATGGTGTGCCGGATCGCGTAGGGCACAACCGCTTCATCAGGCCCGCCGCATCGCGGCCGTCCTGCCATGATCCGTTCACCTTGGTCACACTTTTGCACCGGAACTGCACCAGGTGGCCTGGCGGCGCCTGCATGATCCAGGGGCGCAGAAAGTCGGGCATCGAAACCACGGGGCGCCGTTTCTTCGTCTGGACCCGGCCAGGCGGGTTCAGGTCGATCAGGCCGCGGTCCAGGTCGTATTGCTCCCTGGTCAGCTCCAGCACCGCCGCCGGCCGCGCCGCCGTGCCCAGCAGTAGGAGAATGTACATGCGGAGGTGTTCCGGCTTCGCGGCATCCCATAGGGCCGCGATCTCGCCGGCCTCAAGCACCCGTTCCCGTGTTGCGCCATCTTGGAGTTACACCAGAACCCGCCTGACGTGACTCGGGAAGGCTTCCCCGACGCGGTGCACATCTGATTCGATGGCGCAGCCCAGAGGAGGCCCGCCATGCCGATCCCGCTGACAGCCGACTACGATGCCGCTCGCCTCCGCGTTGCAGCGCGCGGCAGCAAGGATGCGAACCAGACCCGCCGGCTTCTCACACTTGCCACCATCTACGACGGCGCGACCCGCACCGCGGCCGCGGTGATCGGCGGTGTCACGGTGCAGATCGTGCGCGATTGGTGGTGAAGTTGAAACCGCACGGGCCGGCGGGCCTGATCGACCGCAGGGGTGGGGGCACGCCGGCGATCCTGACGGATGAACACCGCCGGGCACTGGCCACGGCAATCGAAGACGGACCGATCCCGGCCGTTCATGGCGTGGTGCGCTGGAGGGTGGTCGATCTGTGCCAATGGCTGTGGGACGGCTACGCGGTCAGGATCGCCAAGCAGACGCTGAGCCGCGAGCTGCGTCAGATGGGCGAAGCTGCTCAAGGTTCCGCGTGCTAAGCACGTGGAATAGCAACGTAGGGTACCGCAGGCTCTCGGCCCGGCCGCGCCACCATGCCCAGGCGCATGGCGCCATTGAGGCTTTTAAAAAAGCCTCCCCACGCGTCTGGACGCGATCGGGCGCGCGCAGGGCATCGAACGCTGCGGCATAGAACCTTGGTTCGCTGACGAGGCCCGCGTCGGCCAGGAGAACAAGATCACCCGCCGCTGGGCGAGGCTTGCCCAAGGTTCCGTCCGGCGTAGCCGGATGGAAGGCAAGACGAGGGCAAGCGGGGCACCCGCCCGCCGGCGCCGCAGGACCAGCGCACGGCATCGACCTACATCTTCGGCGCGATCTGCCCCGAGACTGGCGCCAGCGCTGGGCTGGTTCTGCCCTGGTGCAACACCGAGGCAACGGGCCTGCACCTGGCCGAGATCGCCGCCCGGATCACACCGGGGCGGCACTGTGCGCTGCTGGTCGACCAGGCAGGCTTGCTCATCTCCGAGCGCCTGGTGGTGCCCGCGAACATCACCATCGTGAAGCTCCCAGCCAAGTGCCCGGAGCTGAACCCGGTCGAGAACGTCTGGCAGTTCCTGCGCGGCAACTGGCTGTCGAACCGCGTGTTAGCGTCCTACGATGCCATCGTCGATCACTGCTGCGACGCTTGGAACCGTCTCGCCGAACAGCCCTGGCGCGTCATGTCCATCGGGTTACGCGAGTGGGCTATCAGCCAGGCGAGCTGAGTCCTGGTATTACTGGGCGATTGCGGGTTGAACCTGTTTTTGAGCAGGATGGCCTGGATGCTGACGGACGCGCAATGGACGGTGCTTGAAACCTTGGTGGAAGCGTGCGACCGCATGCCATGGTGGCGCCCGGTCATCTGCGCCGCACGGTGGGAGCAATCCTCCGGCGGCACGACAACGGTGCTAAATGGCGCAGCCTGCCCGCCGAGCACGGCCCCTGGTGGATGGCGGCGCAGACTTTCATCCGCTGGGCGCGCCTCGGCGTCTGGGACCGCCTGCTGGCCCTGGTGCAGGAGCGTGGCGTGCAGCTCGGGATGACGTTCCTCGACGGCACCAGCATCCGCGCCTACCACAAGGCCGCAGGTGCGGCCAGAAAGCCGACACTCCAGCACAACGAGACCATCGTGAAGCACATGGCCGCTCTCGTTGTGGCTATGGAACCAAGGTCTGCGTGATCTGCGACGCGATTGGCCGGGCCGTGGCCTTCATCCTGGCACCAGGCCAGGCGCATGAGTTGCCGCACGCGGTGGCGCTGCTCGCCCGGCTGCCTGATGTGCCAGGATGGGTCGTCGCCGACCGCGGCTACAGCAGCCAGGCATTCCGCGAGCATATCTGGAACCTTGGCGCCAAGCCCGCCATCCCGGCCAGGAGCAATGAGGCATCGGTTGCCTGCCCAGACTGGATCTACGTGCATCGCAATCAGGTCGAGCGTTTGTGGGCCAGGCTCAAGGAATGGCGCGCGGTCGCCACTTGCTACGAGAAGACCGCCCAATCCTACATGGGCGTCCTCACCCTCGCCGCTACAATGGATTGGATCAGACGCTAACAGGGCCTAGCTGCGGCTCAGCTTCAGGGCAGAAAAGTCGTCCAAGTGCTATGCATCCTGCGATGACGTCGGTAGGCAAGACCTGGGGATCGCTGTCCTTCATCTTTGTCATCCCATAATGAAAGGGTTGGGCACATCCGGGTTGCCATTGATGAAAACGCTTTTAGCCTCGAGGTATTCTTTGATGGCCTCGATACCGTTCTCGCGGCCGATGCCGGAGCCTTTCACGCCACCGAACGGGGCGAGATAGCTGACCACCCGATAAGCGTTGACCCAAATCGTCCCGGCCTGCAGGCGCCTCGGAAGCTTGACCGCACGCTCGATGCTGGTCGTCCAGAGCGCTGCCGCAAGACCATAGGGCGTGTCGTTGGCGATCTCGACTGCCTCGTCGTCCGTGTCGAAGGGGATCACCGTCAGGACGGGACCGAATACCTCTTCCCGTGCAATGCGCATTGTGTTGGTGACGCCGGTAAAGATTGTCGGCTCCACGAAAAGGCCGTCGCCGCAGCCCTCGGCCGAGCCGCGTCGACCGCCGGCCACGCATGTGGCACCCTCGTCCTTAGCGACCTCGATAAAACGCATGACCCGGTCGAGCTGCGGGCGGTTCGACACCGGGCCCATGTTCGTGTCTGCCTGGTTAGGATCACCGAGGCGCGCTGTAGAAACGAACTCGACCAGCCGAGCGACGAACTCGTCGTGGATCGACGAATGGACCAGCAAGCGGGAGCCAGCCATGCAGGTTTGCCCGGTGGCAGCGAAGATGCCGGACACCACGCCCTTGACCGCCGCCAGCTGGTGGGCGTCGGCGAATACGATGTTGGGCGATTTCCCGCCCAGTTCCAGGGAAATGCGCTTGAACGACTGAGCGGCAGCGGCGGCCACCGCCTTGCCGCCGGCGTCGCCGCCAGTGAAGGCGATCCGCTTGACTAGTGGATGGGTGGTCAGCACCTCGCCCACCTCCTTGCCATAGCCGGTAACCACGTTCACGACCCCTGGCGGAAAGCCGGCCTTCTCGAACAGGCGCGCGAAGGCGAGCAGGGAAGTTGAAGCAAATTCCGAGGGCTTGATCACAACCGTGTTGCCGGCCGCCAGGGCTGCCGCCAGTTTCATCGTGGTCAGCAGCATAGGCGAGTTCCAGGGTACGATGCAGGTAACCACGCCGAGCGGCTCGTAAGCGACGTAGTGGAGCATGCCGGGCTTGTCGATCGGGGTGACTGAGCCCTCCACCTTGTCGGCAAGACCGCCATAGTACTGATACCAGCGCGGGAGGTAGCGCATGTTGCCCAACATCTCGGCCTTCAGCTTGCCTGTATCGCGAACCTCCAGATCGGCAAGGTGCTCGGCGTCTTCGGCCATGCAGTCGGCGAGCTTGTACAGCAGCAGGCCGCGATCGGCCGGGCTCATACGGCTCCATGGACCGGTGCTGAATGCCTCGTGCGCTGCGAGCACGGCCGCCTCGGCGTCTTCACCGGTGCCGCGGGGCACGCGGGCCCAAGGCTTGCCAGTATAGGGGTTCTCGGATTCGATCCATTGTCCAGAAGACGCGGCACACCAATCGCTGCCGATGCGCATCAGGAAGTCTTCCATGGCCTTGCCCTCCTTGGCGTCTACGAGGTCGTCGCGCGCCTCGTGTTCGCCAGAGGTTTGCACGGCTGGACGGGCCGTGAAAGCCGAATATCCCCTATCGCGGATTTTTATGCGGATCTGATCTCAGGACTGCACCCGCTGATGCACCATGAAAATCGTGTAACGGCAAACCGGCATCTGCTTGTTGTGGAAACGGTACTCACCTGCCACCTCAAAGGTCACGCTGTCCCCGGTCTCCAGCGTGTAAACCACGTTACCCAGTTCCAAGGTCAGCTGGCCCACGCTGACCACAACGCATTTGCTGGTGCGGATCCCTCCGTGCGGCACGCCCGCGAACGACTGCCCGGCAGGAAGCACGTGCTCGACCACTTCCATGCCCGTGTTGAGGTGGGTCGGCGACAGGAGATGCCGCTCGATGCCGGTCTGCTCGTCACGAAACACAAGCCGATTGCGCCTGCCAATGACTGACGCGACGACCCATGGTGCCTGTTCGCCCATCAGTTCGGAGATCGTTACCTGCAGCCCAGCAGCGATCTTGGACAGGACTGGCAGAGTCGGATTCTTATCATTGCGTTCCACACTCGACAGCATGGCACGGCTCACGCCCGAGGCATCGGACAATTGTTCCAGCGTCAGCCCGGCCTGACGGCGTAGGCGACGCACCATCAATCCGATCCGATTGCCCGCAATGCTAGCGTCTACGACTGGACGGTCTGGCCGCGGTGCCTGCTTGCTGCCCTTATTTCGTGTCGCTGCTTCCGGCACTGCTCAATCTCCACCCGACCGCCAGTCCACAATCGACCGGCCGACCCGTCCTTTAACACATCTTGCAAGCCGGACACCTTCTGCTATGGTGGAATAACTGAAGCCACACGGTCGCTCGAAATGAAGGCCGGACGGGAGGAACAATGGCATCGGATTCAGTCGACACGTTCGACTACGTGATCGTTGGCGGCGGGTCGGCCGGTTCGGTGCTCGCCAATCGGCTGACGGAGGACGGTGCGACCACTGTTTGCGTGCTGGAGGCCGGGCCCCCCGACCGCAATCCCTGGATCCACATTCCTGCCGGTTTTACCAAGACGCTATTCAACCCCTCATGCACTTGGCAGTTCAAGACCGAACCCACCGAACGGACCGCCGGACGCCCGATCGCCACGACCCAGGGCCGGACGCTCGGCGGATCCAGTTCGGTCAACGGGATGGTGTACAATCGCGGGCAACCGAACGATCTCGACAGCTGGGCCCAGCGCGGCAACCGCGGCTGGGGTTATTCCGATGTGCTGCCGTATTACCGGCGCAGCGAGCAGCGGATAGGTTTCGGCGACGATGCCGTGCGCGGGCGTGAAGGCGGCATCCCGGTCACCGACATGGATTGGATCCATCCGGTGTCGGAGGCGTTCATCGCCGGATGCGTGGCGGCGGGCATTCCGCGTAATCCGGACTACAACAGCGGGGATCAGGCAGGGGTCGGGTATTTCCAGCGGGTGATCCGCAATGGTCGCCGGGTCAGCGCCGCACGGGCGTTCCTGACGCCGGTCCGTTCGCGTCCAAACCTTGAGGTGCGGACGCAGGCGCGGGCGTCCGGCATCATCCTTGAGGGTCGCCGTGCCGTGGGCGTCCGCTACTTGCATCAACAGGGCGGGGTTGAGTGCACCGTGCGAGCCCGGCGAGAGGTCGTGGTCAGCGCCGGAACAGCCAACACGGCGCGGTTGCTGCAGGTTTCGGGCATTGGCCCAGGTGGGCTGCTGAACGAGATTGGCGTCACGGTGCGCCATGAGATGGCAGGTGTAGGCGAGAACTTCCGCGACCACTACGCCGTCCGCTTGGTCATGCGGGCCAAGCCTGGGACCACAACCCTGAACGAATTGGCACGCGGCCCGAGGCTGGTAGGGCAGGTGGCGCGCTGGGCGGCAGGGCAGTCCAGTATCCTGGCAACTGCGCCGTCGCATGTCCACCTGTTCTGGCAGTCCTTCGCCGGGCTCGACGTGCCGGATCTGCAATGCGTTTTTACGCCGGGCTCTTACAAGCAAGGCAAGGTGTATATCCTCGACGATTTCCCAGGCATGACCGCGGGCGCTTGGGCGCACCGGCCGCAGAGCACAGGCCATGTACGCGCGCGCTCCGCCGATGTGTTCGTCGACCCGATGATCCAGCCCAACTACCTGTCCGACGCGAATGACCGCCAAGTCACGCTGGGCGGCATTCGTCTAATTCGCCGGCTGCTGCACAGCCCGCAACTCGCCACTTTCGTGGACCGCGAGGTATTGCCGGGCCTCGATGTGGAGTCGGATGAAGACCTGCTGGCCTTTGCTTATGCCAACGGCTCCACCGCCTACCATCTGATCGGCACCGCGCGAATGGGGCCGGCAACCGATCCCGCCGCCGTGGTTGACGACCAGCTCCGCGTGCATGGATTGCAGGGTTTGCGAGTAGTGGATGCCTCGATCATGCCAAGCATGCCCTCGGCCAACACCTATGCCACGGTGCTGATGATCGCCGAGAAGGCCGCGGACATGATCCGCGGGCGGTCGGCAGCGGCGCTGGCCGAAGCCGCCTGATAACGAGCTACATGACAACGAAACGATAACGGCCACGATGCCGGAACGGGAGAACGGTGCGATGATCAAGATGCAGAACACACTGGGCCGGCGTGGCGCGATCGCGACGGCGGCGGCGGTTCTGGCCATGCCGCACATCATACGGGCCCAGGAAACGGCGAAGTCCGGTACGGTTCGCATCGGAATGCAGAGCATCCTATCTGGTCCGGTGGCGTTGGTCGGCACCTCGCAGCAGAATGCGGCCCAAATCGAGGTGGAGCGCATCAATGCGAGCGGCGGCCTTGCCGGGCGCAAGATCGAGCTGGTGGTGCGCGATTCGAAAGGCCAGCCACAGGAGGCCGCCCGGGTGGCGCGCGAGCTGGTCAACAGCAGCGGCTGCGAGATCCTGATTGACTCCGAAGGGTCATCGGGCGCCTTCGCCGTAAACGAGGTGGTGCGCGACTTGGGTGTGCTATGTCTTCACACCGCAAGCGAAACATCAGCGCTGACCGCTGACCCGAAGCTGCGTATTCCCACCGCGTTCCGCTGCGCCCGGCAGGGTATACACGACGGCATCGTCGGCGCCCGCTATTCTTCCATGATCGCGAACGACAAAAAGCTGACCCGCTGGGCCACCTGCGCGCCCGACTACGCCTATGGCCGCGACACGACGGCGCAGTTCTTCGAGCTGTTCAAGAAATTCAAGCCGGACATTGAGGTTGTGACCCAGGCGTGGCCGAAGCTCGGTGCGGCCGACTTCACCGAGATCATCACCAAGCTGATACAAGCCAAGCCGCAGGCGCTCTACTCGCTGCAATATGCCGGCGACCTGTCCAGCCTGATCAACCAGGGCAACGTCTATGCGCTATTCGGCAGCATGATCATGTTCAATCAGAACCTTGGCGATTATCCCACGCTGACAGCGGTGAAGAACCTGCCATCCAACATGCAGGGCGGCTCGCGCTACCTCGAGAATCTCCCCGACCTGCCGGCCAACAAGGCATGGGGTGAGGCGTATCGTAAACAGACAGGTCAATACCCGACCTCTTGGGCCTGGCAGAACGCGGCCGCCTGGATGTTCCTTGAAGCTGCCGCTAAGCAGGCCGGGAACCTGGAGACCAAGAAGCTCGCCGAGGCCCTGACCGGGCTGACGATCGACTGCCCGTTCGGCGAGAAGGGAAAGCTGACGATGCGGGATGACCACACGATCATCGATTACGCAATCGGCTGGGGCAAGACCATACCGCAACTACCCTACATCGTCGACATCGTTCCCGGAAACTGGGGCGAGATCATCGAGTTGGAAGCAGACTGGAAGAAACAGATGAAGTTCGCCTGAGGCACGCGGCATGGACCTCAGTGCCCTTGGCGAATGCTTCCTCAGCTCTGGCTGCGTGGTCACGCAGGCGACCAGCGGGCTGATCGCAGGCGTGCTGCTGTTCCTGGTGGCGGCGGGACTGACCCTAATCTTCGGCGTGCTAAAGGTGGTGAATTTCGCACACGGCACCTTCTACATGCTTGGCGGCTACGTCACCTATACCGCCGCCCAGCTGTCCGGCAGCTACGCGCTTGCCGTCGTGGTTGCCGGGCTGGTGATGGCGCTGGTCGCCGTGCTGTTCGAACGGACGCTGATCAGCCGGGTCTATGGCGGCGACGTGCTGCTGCAACTCCTCGTCTGCTATGCGGTCGTACTGATCTGCGATGACCTGGTGAAGATCGTCTGGGGGGCCGACTTCCTCGCCCTGGGCATGCCGGTTGCGTTCCAGGTGCCACCCCTAATGATTGCGGGCGGCATCCTGCCGCCGTTCTACCTGGTGCTGATTGGCATAGCCCTGCTGATCGGGGCTTGCCTGGCGCTAGGGCTGGGTCGCACGCGTCTCGGGAAGACGATTACTGCAGCGGCGCAGAACCCGCGCATGGTCTCGGCGCTGGGGATCAACACCAACGCGCTCTTCGCCTTGGTATTCGCACTGGGAGGCGGACTGGCGGGGCTGGCCGGCGGGCTGGCGGCGCCGGTTCGCTCTCTCACGCCTGGCATGGGGTTTTCGGTGCTGATCGACAGCTTCATCGTCACGGTGATCGGCGGCATGGGATCGATCGCCGGCGCCTTGTTGGCTGCGGTGGGAATCGGACTGATCCGCGGCTTCGGCACGATCGGCTTCCCCAGCTTCACGGACGGACTGATCTACCTCGCCATGATCGTGATCCTGGTGGTGCGGCCGACCGGGTTGTTTGGCCGCGAGGTGGTCTGAGATGCGGCGCGCTGTCCTGCTGGAGTTCGCCTTCGCCGCGGCCGGATTGCTGCTGCTGCTGGCCGTGCCTGCATTCGTGCACAGCCCGGCCTTCCTCGACTTCGCAATCCGCGTAGCCTCCATGGCGCTATTTGCTACTTCGCTGAACCTTTTGGTGGGCGGCACCGGCTTGGTGTCGTTTGGCCATGGGTTGTTCTATGGCCTGGGCGCCTACGCCTTCGCCCTGCTGATGCAGCGGACGGAGTGGCCGCTCTGGCTCGCAACGGGGGTCACGCTTGCGTTGAGCGCCGCCGTGGCCCTTGTGGTCGGCGGCATCTGCATCAGGTTGCGTGCGATCTACTTCGCCTTCGTGACGTTGGCCATGCAGATGCTGTTCTACAGCATGATTATCGCCTGGTCCTCCTTGACCGGAGGCGACCAAGGCTTGCAGGGCGGCATCCCGCGCCGCGCGCTGCTGGGCTTCGATCTGGGCAACCAGCACAGCCTCTACGTGCTAAGCGTGGCGATAATGGTGGTGGCGCTGCTTCTGATGCGGCACGTGTCGGCCAGCCCGCTCGGCACCAGCCTGCGGATGATTCGCGACAACGAGCCGCGGGCCGCCTTCCTCGGCATCGTCGTCTGGCGGGCCAAGCTGACGGTGTTCGTCATCTCCGGGGTGTTCGCTTCGCTGGGAGGCGTGCTGGCGGCGCTGTTCGTCTCCAGCGCGTATCCCGAACTGGCCAACTGGACTATCTCCGGGCAAGCGATCTTTGCTGTCATGCTCGGTGGAATATCGACATTTCTTGGCCCATTGGCTGGGGCGGCAATCCTGTTGGCGCTGAACGATGTGGTTGGGCGGTTCACCGAGTATCATGGCTTGGCGCTCGGCATCGTCATCCTTGTCGTCACTGTCGGACTGCGACGCGGCCTGCTCGACTTTGTCATGATCGCCGTGAGAAGGCGTCGTCCGGTCCCCGCCCCGGCGGCGGCTCCTCTCCCCCACATCGCGGGCGTGCCATGAATCTTTGCGTCGAGCACCTGACCAAGCGCTTCGGGGGAGTCGCTGCCATTGACGACGTGACGCTGGAGTTCCCCGCCGGGTCGCTGACGGCGGTGATCGGGCCGAACGGCGCCGGCAAGAGCACGTTCTTCAACCTGATCTCCGGCGCCATCGTGCCGGACGGCGGGCGTGTGCTGCTGGGCGGAAAGGACATCACCGGACGCAACCGGGGCGAGATCGTGCGGCGCGGCATCGGACGGGCGTTCCAGGTGGCGAGCTTCTTCCCAACCATGACGGTTGCGGAGAACCTGGAGGCGGCGGTGGCGGCCCATCGCGGACAATGGGCCGGGCTCGGCCGCCGTTCCCCGCCGAAGGGGGCGCGGGCACGGGCGCTGGAGGTGGCGGACATGCTCGGTCTGGCGGACGTGGCGGACCTTCCCTCCGCCACGTTGTCGCATGGCGACCAGAAACTCCTGGATATTGCGCTGGCCCTGGCGCTCGAGCCGTCTGTCCTGCTGCTGGACGAGCCGACTGCCGGGATGGGGCCGGAGGAACGATGGCAGATGATCGCCCGCGTGCAGCGGCTATGGGAAACGCAGCGGCTGACGCTGGTGTTCATCGAGCACGACATGGACATCGTGTTCCGCATCTCCGACACGATCCGGGTGTTGTGCTATGGCAAGGTGCTGGCACAGGGCACGCCCGACGAGATCCGAGCCAACCCGGAGGTGATCCGCGCCTATCTTGGTACCGAGGGGCACGCCGGGTGAGCATCGTGCTGGAGATCGAGGGGCTGGACGTGTGCTATGGCGCCAGTCAGGTTCTGTTCGGCATGGCGCTGCAGGTGCGACAGGGGCAGATGCTGGCGCTGCTCGGGCGCAACGGCGCGGGCAAGAGCACCACGATGAAGGCAGTGGCGGGCTTTCTGCCTGCGCGAGCCGGGCGCATCCGCTTCGCCGGGCAGGACACGACGCTTGCTCGGCCACACGCTCTGGCTCGGCTAGGCCTGGCCTACGTACCCGAGGACAGGCAAGTCTTCCCGGAGCACAGCGTTCAGGACAACCTTCTGATCGCGGCAAAGAAGGGCCCGGCGGGTGAGGATGCCTGGAACCTCGGGCGTATTTGGCGTGATCTGCCCCTGCTGGAACGGCTGCGTGCCCGGGCGGCGGGGCGACTCTCGGGTGGCGAGCAGCAGATGCTGGCGATCGGGCGCGCGCTGATGGGTAATCCGACGGTGCTATTGCTGGACGAGCCGAGCGAGGGCCTGGCGCCCATCGTCGTGCAATCGATCGGCGACCTGCTGCGCAACCTCAGTGCTCAAGGGGCGACGGTGCTGCTGGCCGAGCAGAACATGCATTTCTGCCTGGGCATCGCCTCCGACGCTGTCGTGATCGACAAGGGTAGCGTCGTTTACCGCGACGACATCGCGGGCTTACGAGAAAATGCCGACATCCGCAGCCGTTACTTGGCGATGTAGGATTGTCGGATCTGACCACCGGCGCTCGGCTTGGCCCATGGTTTCGCGCAGCCTAAGCGGCCTCAAGTATGATGTGCGCCCTGTCAGTTCTGCGCCCCGTCAGTTCCATTTTGCAAATGGCTCAGCTTGATCCTCTGACCGCTGATGGCTTCGACCCTCGCAAGGACCGGGCCAGTTGAACGGGCTTTCGGGAATCGACATCAGCCTTACAAGGGAACGGCGTGACGTTCCATGTAGTCGGTGTTCAAGTCCCAGCCGAGGCCGGGGCGATCAAAAAGCTGCAGCTTGCCGTCGACGAGCGGCGGTGGGTTGACAACTAGGATCCACCAGAACGGGTCGCGGTCAGGATGAAAGCACTCGGTGTAGGTGCCGTGCGGCTGGCTGGCAAGAAGATGGGCTGACACCTGAGGCTCCTCGTGGTGAGCCATCTCCACGTCATACGCCGTGGCAATGGCGGCACAGCGGCGCCAGGCCGTGGGGCCGCCGGACCCAGGACGCGTCGAAGTTGCACACGTCGATGGCGCCCGCTTCCATCAGGTCGCGGCAGCCGCTCGGGCTAAACTCACTTTGCCCGGCGCAGATCGGAATGCGCGAGCGCTGCCGCACGTCGCGCAAGCCACGGCGGTCGTTGTGCCAACGCACTGGCTCCTCAAACCAACGGATCTCAAGGCTCTCCGCGCGCCAGGCAAACTCAAGGGCGTCGTTCGGCGCGTAGCCCTGGTTCGCGTTCACGGTAATGATCAAATCAGGGCCGGCCGCTTCGCGGGCAGCCGCCACGCGCTCCGCATCTTTAGCTGGCGTCGCGCCGCCCACCTTGAACTTCATCCCCGCCAGACCCGCCGCCTTGTAGAAGGCGATCTCCTCCGCGATAGGGCCGGGCGGCTCGCCGTAGTAGCCGCCGATGGCCATGAGCGGCACTTCGTGCCGGTAGCCGCCCCATAGGCGCCACAGCGGCAGGCCGACCGCCTTGCCTACGGCATCCCAGATCGCAGTATCGACGCCAGCCAGGGCTACCAGGCCTAACCGGCGGTCGCGCAATATATCGTATGTGGCGGGATAGCCGAGTTCCCAGCATCTTTCGGTCGCGAAGGCATCTTGGCCAAGCAGGCGCGGGCGGATCTCGTTCAGGACGATCCGCGCGATCTCGTGCAGTCCGGCATCCTCGTCCCCCGCATGGGCCTCGCCCACGATGCCGTCTGCAGTGTGCACGCGCGTGATGAGCGTTGCACGGTGGGTCATACGATAGAAGGAGCCGCGGAACTCACGCGCCAGCGGCGCCCGCACAGCGACGACGGTGATGTCGGCGATTTCGAGGTTCTTGACACCGGCCAGAGCCGGCGGGGAAGGTTCCATTCGCGCGCTCTTTCCGGAGCGTATCCACGAGAGATGAATCCGTCCGACCGGTACACGTTGTCAACGCCGGCCCCGGCGCGGTCCATGAGTCTTTTTCATGTCTGTGTGACTCCCGCATTCCGGCGTGCGACGGTCGCAAAGAACCAGTCGCGGAACGCCTTGATCTTGGGCACATCGACGAGCGGGTGTGGCGTGACTAGGTGATACGCGAAGTTGGATCGGACCTGGGCGGAGAAAGGTGCGATCAACGTGCCGGAGGCAAGGTCCGCCCCCACGATGCTCGAACGGCTGAGGGCTATGCCGAGGCCATCGACGGCGGCCTGCATCGAGGTAATCAGGTAGTCGCTATTCAAAATCAGCCGGAGATCGGTCATGCCCATTCCCACAGCGTTGAGCCAGAAAGGCCACTCGTCCTGAAGGATAGGCGAGCTGGTCCGGATGATCGTGTGGCGGGCGAGGTCTTTGAGCTGAAGCTTCTGCCGCCGACGCAACAGGCGGGGGCTGCAGACCGGGAACACGGTTTCGTCCTCAAGTCTCTCGCTGTAGAGGCCAGGCCAGTTCCCGTTCCCGTGCCAGATCGCCAGATCGAAATCGTGTGGTGGCGAGTTCTCGAATGCCTGCACGGTGCCAAGCCGCAGGACGATTGTCGGATGGGTCGACTGAAATGCGTGCAGGAGCGGCAGCAACCGCTTTACGGCAAAGGTGCCCAAGCACTGGACGGTCAGGATGGTTCCGCTGTTCCGGCTTGCCGCGGCGTCGGTCGCGCTGTGCAACGCTGCCAGGGACGCCCGCACCACGGGCAGATAGCCCGCCGCCATCTCCGTCAGACCCGAACCGTTGCGGTCGCGGGTGAATAATTTGCCGCCTAGCATCGATTCCAGATTGCGAATCTGGTGGCTCACCGCCGTCTGCGACAGGTTCAGCTCAATCGCGGCCCGCGTGAAACTCGCCTGCCGGGCCACGGCCTCGAAGGCTCGGAGCGCCATCATGGAAGGCAGCCGACCTGGCATGATCCTCTTTCGCTCCTGCCGCATCACCGCATTGCTCGCACCATTCACTTATTTCATTTGCGGGAAGCATACCAGGCGCGGAGCTTGTCTCAACATCTGCTCAGGGAGGCATCGACGTCAACATCGATCCAAGACAAGGGCGCCCGCTTTGATTACGTTATAATCGGCGCGGGATCAGCCGGATGCGTGCTCGCCAACAGGTTGTCGGCCGACCCGGCGATTCGTGTCTGCCTGCTGGAAGCGGGCGGGCGGGACCGCCATCCCTGGCTGCACGTCCCGGTCGGTTACTTCTTCAACTTCGACCATCCGCGTGCCGACTGGCGCTACCGGACAGAGCCCGAGCCTGGCTTGGGTGGGCGAGTGCTGAAATACCCGCGCGGCCGCGTGTTGGGCGGCACGTCGTCGATCAATGGCATGGTCTACATCCGCGGGCATTCCCTGGACTACGACACATGGCGGCAACTCGGCTGCGCCGGCTGGAGCTGGGAGGACGTGCTTCCGTACTTCAAGCGTTCCGAGGATCAGGTGCGGGGACCGAGCCACGCGCATGGCACCGGCGGCGAGCTGGGCGTGGATGACCTGCGTGCCTCGTGGGAGATCCTCGACGTTTTCTGCCGGGCTGCAGTCGAGACCGGCATCCCGTCGACGAACGACTTCAACGGTGGCGAGAGCGAGGGCGTGGGGTATTTCCAGGTCACGCAGCGGAACGGACGGCGCGAGAGCACGTCCCGTGCCTTCTTACGGCCAGCGCTGAAGCGTCCCAACCTCACGGTGCTGACCGGCGCGCAAGTCAGGCGAATTCGGTTCGCCGGGCGTCGGGCCGAGGGCGTGGAGTTTAGGCAGGGCGACGCGGACGCCTTCGTTGCCGCCGACCAGGAAGTAATCCTATCCGCCGGGTCCGTCGGTTCGCCTCAGATCCTGCAACTGTCCGGTATCGGCAATCCGACCTTGCTGCGCCCACTTGGGATTGATGTCGTGGCTGCGTCCCGCGACGTCGGAGAGAACCTGCAGGACCACCCCGCCGTACGAATGATGTTCAGGGTCAGCAACACGAGAACGCTGAACAATCAGCTTTCCAGCCCGCTCGGCAAACTGGCGATGGCAGCCGAATATGCCCTGTTCCGGCGCGGTCCTCTGACGATCCCGCCAGCGCTGGTGAACGCCTTCGTAAAGAGCGACCCGGCAATGGCCTCGCCTGATCTGCAATATGTGGTGTACCCCCTTACCTACGATGTAGTCGGCGAACCGGCCCACGGCTTTCCCGCCTTCACGGGGTCGATTTGCCTTGTCCGGCCGCACAGCCGCGGCTCGATTCGGATCAAGTCCAATGATCCGGCGGCCGCACCGGCCATACGGCTCAACTTTCTCGACAATGAGGCCGATCGCCGGGCCGCAATCGCCGGGATCAGGGGCATGCGCCGCGTGGTCGGTGCCCCAGCCTTTCGGCCCTTCGCGGTCGAGGAATTCAAGCCGGGTCCGTCGCTCGACAGTGACGAGGAGATCGCCGCCGGCGCGAGCGCCATCACCTCAACGATCTTCCATCCTACCAGCACATGCCGCATGGGTTCGGACGAGCATGCCGTGGTGGACGAGCGCCTTCGGGTGAAGGGGCTGTCCGGCCTGCGGGTCGTGGACGCCTCGATCATGCCGCTCATCGTGTCCGGCAACACCAACGCTGCGACGATCATGATTGCCGAGAAGGCGTCGGACATGATCAAGGAGGACCTTAGGATGGTGGGTCGAGCTTGATGTTCTCTCAGCCGGCCCCTCGCGCTCATCCTGCGCCGACGCGTTCCAAGCTGGAATGTAACCGAAACCGACTGGCCGGATGGATCGAAACTGACCCGACGAACAATGCCCCATCGTCGTCCAGGTAGTGCCGGACGATGCGCAGCGCGGGTGAGCCGGCATCCACGGTGAGCAACAAGGACAGCCGCCGGTCAATCAGCACCGCCCCGACGTCTTGCCGGATTCGCGTGATCCGCTGGCCGGAGCGCTCCGCGACAAAGCTGCTGATCAACCGGTCCGGTGAGCGCCGCGCGAGCGCTCCGACTTCGGCGTGTGCCGGGTTCACGTACACGTCCGTCAACCCGAGAGGCAAATCGGCGGTCCCACGCTCGTAGCGCAGACTCGAAACGCAGAACCATCGCGTGCCCACTGAGCAGGCCAGGTCCTGTGCCAGGGCAGGGCTTGCCGTGACGAGCCGAGTGCTGCGGACGAACCTCACGTGGTCCGCACCGTACTGCACCAAGTCGTCCACCGAAGCGACGGTCTGGCGGTAGCTCCGATTGGGCCGGGCGGCCTGCACGACCGTGCCGACCCGCTTGCGCCGGGTGACTAGCCCCGCCTCCGCCAGATCAGCGATCGCGATCCGGATGGTATGACGGCTGACCCCGTAGCGGGCGCACAGCTCCAGCTCGGTCGGCAGCACGGCCCCAATCTGCAACGACCCGGCGGCGATCGCCGCCCTGAGCTCGCGCGCAATGCTGGTGTGACGGGGAACCACATTCCCGTTCCGATCAGTCTTGCCTTCATGTCCGGACATAATTAAGCCTCGTCCCTCGCCATTTCGGATCGCATCCATGACCCTTCCATCTGCTGCCACCGCGATCGACTCGATACTGTATCGCGACGCATTCGGCACGCCTGCCATGCGCGCGATCTTCGCCGACCGGGCGCTGATCGCCCGCTATGTCGACGTGGAAGTGGCGTTGGCCCGCGCCGAGGCACGCTGCGGCGTGATCCCGCCAGGGGCCGCAGAGGAGATCGCCGCCAAGGCCGATGCCGCTGCGCTCGACCTGGATCGGCTACGGCAGGAGACGGACAATGTCGGGTATCCCATCCTGCCGCTGGTGCATCAGGTGGCGGCGCAGTGCGGCGAGGCCGGACGCTGGCTGCATTGGGGCGCCACCACGCAGGACATCATGGATACGGCCGTGGTGTTGCAGCTCCGCGACGCGCTGGCGCTGGTCGAGGCCGATGTCGGCGCCCTGCGAACCATCCTTGCGGACCTCGCGAAGCGCCACCGCGACACGCCCATGGCCGGGCGGACCCACCTCCAGCATGCATTGCCCATCACCTTCGGCTACAAGGCCGCCATCTGGCTTTCCATGTTCGATCGCCATGCCGAGCGCCTGGAGCAGTTGCGGCCGCGCGTGTTGGTGGGGCAGTTCGCGGGCGCGGCTGGCACGCTCGCCTCGCTGGGCGACAAGGGCCTGGCCGTGCAGGAAGCCCTGATGCTGGAGCTTGGCCTGGGCACGCCCGTCGCGACCTGGCACGTCGCGCGCGACGGGTTCGGCGAGACGGTCAACCTGCTGGCGCTCATCACAGCGTCCCTAGGCAAGATCGCCTACGACGTCATGTTGCTGTCCTCTTCCGAGTTCGGTGAGGTGCAGGAGCCTTTCGTGCCGGGCCGCGGCGCGTCCAGCACCATGCCGCAGAAGCGCAACGCCATCTCGTCCGAGCTGATGCTGGCGTGTTCGAAGGCGGTGCAGCGCAATGCCGGGCTGATGCTGGATGCCATGGTGCAGGACCTGGAGCGCGCGACAGGGCCGTGGCACGCGGAATGGCTCGCGATCCCCGACAGCTTCATGCTGACCGCCGCCGCCTTGCACCAGGCGAAGTTCGCGCTCGGCGGCCTGGTGGTCGATGCGGAGCGGATGGCCCACAACCTGGGCATCAGCCGCGGCCTGATCGTGGCTGAGGCCGTCATGATGGGCCTTGCCCCCCATGTTGGCCGCCAGGATGCGCACGACTTGGTCTATGCCGCGTGCCGCGTGGCCAACGACACGGGCGCAAGCCTCGCGGACTGCCTCGGCCAGCAGCCTGCGATCACCTCCCATCTCGACCCGGCCGCCATCGAGCGGCTGACGGACCCGGCGAACTACCTGGGCGCCGCGCCCGCCATGGTCGACCGCGTGCTCGGCTCCGTCCGGCGCAGCGGGTCATGAGCGCCATCCTCACCGCCGTGTCGCGCAAGACCCCGGCTTGGCGCGGCCTGGGCGCCCAGATCCTGCTGGCGATGGTGCTGGGCATTGCCTTCGGCCTGCTGGCACCGGCGCTCGCGATCCAGTTCAAGATCCTTGGCGACATCTTCCTGCGGCTGATCCGCACGGCTATCGCCCCGTTGGTCTTTCTCTGCGTGGCCGCCGCAATCGTCTCGGCTGGGGACTTCCGTCGAGTGGGCAAGCTCGGCTTGGTGGCCCTGGTATACTTCGAACTGGTATCCTCTCTAGCCCTCGCCTTAGGCCTGGCCGCCGGGCACCTGCTGGGCGTCGGCCGAGGAACCACGCTTCCTGCCGCGACTGGCCCGGTGCCTACCGGAACCGCCGGGCTGCCGCGCGCGACGGACTTTATCCTTTCCATTTTCCCCGACAACTTCGTCGGTGCCTTCGCGCGCGGCGAGCTGCTGCAGGTGCTGGTCATCGCGCTGATCTTCGGGGCCGCCATCCTGCGCCTGTCCGGCCCGCGCCGCGCCCCGGTGCAACGCGGGCTGAACGTCGCGTCGGACGCGCTGTTCGAGTTTATTCACGTCATCATGGTGCTTGCCCCGATCGGAACCTTCGGCGCCATAGCCTTTGCCGTCGCATCGAGCGGGACTGCGGTGCTGTTGTCGCTGGCCTACCTGGTGTTGTCGTTCTACGCGACAGTGGTGGTGTTCATCGTCGCCGTGCTCGGCGTGGTCTGCGCACTGGCCGGACTGAACGTGTTCCGGCTGCTGTCGTTCATTCGCGAGGAGATCTACCTCGTGCTCGGCACCGCCTCCTCCGAAAGCGCGCTGCCCCGGTTGTTGGAACGCCTGCCGCAACTCGGCTGCTCGCGGCAGTCCGTTGGGCTGGTGCTGCCGACCGGCTATGCCTTCAACCTGGACGGCACCGCGATCTTCATGACGATGGCGACCGTGTTCCTCGCCAATGCCTACCAGGTCCCGTTGAGCTGGGAACAGGAGTTGGGCATCGTCGCAGTCATGCTGCTGACGTCCAAGGGGGCAGCGACTGTTTCGGGCGGCAGCTTCGTCGTGTTCGCGGCGACGATCACAACGACTGGCATCCTGCCCATCCAGGGCCTTCCGATCATCTTCGGCATCTACCGCTTCCTGTCGATCGCGGTCGCCACCACCAACGTGGTCGGCAACAGCATCGCCGCGGTGGTCGTGGCCAAGCTCTGCGGCGAGTTCGACGGAGGCGCGCGTGACCCGGCAGGAGAGTGACGCCTCTGGAACCATCGAGATCCCGGTTGACCGCTATTACGGCGCGATCACGTGAACCGCTCGCAATCGTCCAACGACAGTTTCCCGACCATGATGCATGTCGCCGTGGTGCAACAGGTCTCGGGGCACTTGCCGCCCGCGCTTGCCACGCTGCGGGACACCTTCGCGGCCAAGGCCCAAGCCTTCGCGGCCATCGTCTAGATCGGTCGTACCCACATGATGGATGCCGTGCCAATGACGGTCGGACAGGGCTTCGATGCATTTGCCAGGCAGGTCGGGGCAACCTGCTGCAGTCGATCCGGTTGCTGGCCGAGGTGTCGGATCGGTTTGCCGCGCGCATGGTCGCCGGCATCGAGGTGAACCGCACACAGGTGCAGCGCAACGTCGACAGCGCGATCACCACCGCCACGGCACTGAACCCGGTGCTGGGCTACGACGCCGTTTCCCGCATCACCAAGCGCGCCTTGGAGGACGGCATCACCCCACGCGAAGCCACGGCGGCGCTTTGGCTGCTGACCGCCGAGGACTACGATCGCCACGTCGACCCCGCGGCGCTGACCCCGGGGTGGCTGACGCCCGCCTCTGACGCTTTCAGGAAAGAGAAAAGACGACCTGCCCGTGTTCCGGCGCGCCGCAGATCTGCTCGGCGATGGCCTCGCGGATGAGCTGGCGTAGCCCGTGCATCTTCGGTGCGTCAGCGTGCGAAAGGAGGTAGGCGTTGCGCGTCAGCGCCGGCCCGACGATCTTTCGGACGCGCAACCGCCGCTGCTCGCATTCCCGGCGGACCATGGCGTAGGGCAGCACCGTGGCTCCCTCACCATCCTCGACGGCTTCCTTGACCAGGTTCGTCGAGGGCAGCACGCCGCGGATATGCAGGCTGACGCCCGCGATGGCGGCTTGAGACTGAAGCTTATCGACGAGCAGCCGCGACAGAAGAGGGTCGGCAACGAGCAGCGGCATGTCGGCCAGGTCCGCGAAGTCGATCGGCTTGCCGATGGCCGGCTCGTTCGGCATCGCCGGCTGGACGAGGTAAAGGGCTTCGCGCAGCACTTCTTCGCGCCGAACGTTCGACGAGACGGGCCCTTCGCAGCCGATCGCCAGGTCGAGCGCACCGTCTGCGACCCAGTCGTTGAGATACTTGGTGGGTGCCTCGGCCAGGTGGAGGCTGAAGCGCCCGGCGCTCGCCGCCGCCCGGCTCGACAAAGGCTGGGACAGCATCGCGGCCAGGCTGGGCGCCATGCCAACCTTTACCGTCGCGGTCGGCTGGCAATTCTTGATGGCGCGAAACGCCGTGCTCACGCCCGCGAGGATCGTTTCGGCGTGTTCGAGCAGGATGGCGCCGTGCGACGTCAGCACCACGCCGCGGGAATGCCTTGTCAGCAAGGCTACGCCGAGTTCGTGTTCCAGGTTCCTGATCTGCAGGCCCAGGGCTGGCTGTGTCAGGTGCAGGACGCCGGCAGCGCGCGAGAAGCTACCCAGTTCGACGATTTTGCAGAAAGACCGGAGCTGACGAAGTTCCAAGGCTGCGGCCTCCCATGATCAAGCATTTCGACGCGAGTCTCACAACGCAAGAAAAATGCCGCCTGGGAGGCTGCGCTTCAGTACTCACCGGCGGCTTCCGCACCGATGTCCCACCAGAGCCCTGCCATGAGGCCCAGTCCTTCCCGGAACAACGAGCCGAGTCCATGCTCGTCCGGTCCGTGCTGATTGCAGCCTCCATAAGAGAACGGAAGCCAGATCACGGCCGTGCCAAGTTCTTGCCGAAACAACTCGGATGGTCCGGAGGCGCCGATGTTCGGAACCAGATTTGGTTGCCGGCCCGCCGTGCGCGCCATTGAACGAACCACCCGCTGCACCCAGGGGTCCCCAGGATCCGTCCGCGATGCTGGAAAGGCGTCGCGCTCCTGAACTGGAAGAACCTGTACTTGATCGAGCCCCTGCGCGTCCAAGTGGGTGCGCAGCGCGCTCAAAAGCCCGTCCGCCGCCACGTCAACCGTGTGCCGCACTTGTATGCGGGCACGGGCGCTGCCGGCCACAGCGTTGACGGGGGACTCGGGCTGGCCGGAAAGGTTGGATAGCACCACGGCGCTCGTCCACATGAAGATGCGCTCAGCCCGGCTCAACCCCGGCTCGCCCCATCCGCGGTCGGGTGTCGGGCTGCCCGGCACCTGCTCCACCAGGATGTTCGCGCAGGCGGTGCGCACGGCGTCGGGAATGGAGGCCGGCGTCCAGCCTGGCACGAGGATGCGACCGTCGCGTGAGATCATGCTCGTGATTGCGTATGACATGATCACCGCCGGGTCGGCGAGCAGCCCGCCCCAATGCCCGGAATGGTAGCCGCCCTGCCGCAACTCGACGAGGAGATCCATGGCGACGCCGCCCCGGGTACCGAGCGCCACTTCCGGGATCGAGGTCGATTGGCGCAGGCCGTCGAGAGCAATGAACACGTTCGCTGCGCAAGCGGCGCGATGCTTCTGCAGAATGGCGCGCAGGCCCGGGGAGCCGGCCTCCTCGCCTGTTTCAACGAACAGCTTGACGTTGAACCCAAGCCGGCCGCGCGTGGCCAGGACCGCGCCCAGCGCCTCGATGGCAAGAAGGTGCTGGCCCTTGTTGTCAACGACGCCGCGCCCGTAGATCCGGTCTCCCTCAACGGTCACGCGCCATGGCTCGAGACCCCGGCGCCAGCGTTCCGGCATGGCGCGAACAACGTCGCCGTGACCGTAAAGGAGCACGGTAGGGAGCGCCGGATCCTCGATGCGCGTGGCGAGCATCACCGGGCCATGCACGGGATCCGGGTTGTCGAGGATGGAGATCGCGAAACCCAGCGCCTCGGCCATCGGTCCAAGCACCCCGGTGCAGTAGCGGACCAGGTCCGCCTTGTGCGCCGGGGGGTTGCTCTCGGTCGGAACGGCGACCAGCGCGGCGAGGTGGTCGAGGAAGGTGCCGTTGTCAAACAGGGCCTGCGCTGCCTCGATCGCGGCGGTGCGGGGGTCGATCATGCGGGCTCCTCTGGCTTACCTTGGTGATGAAGCGCCAAGTCGCTGCTGGCAAGCAAAATTGTAAGACATTCTTATTGACAGGCCAGATGGCGCGTTAAACATTCGGGGCCATGGTTGGCACGCAGCAAACAGTCCTGGTCTGGGGCGCCGGCGCGATCGGCGGCATCATCGGCGCGCATCTGGTGCGGGCGGGTCGATCCGTGGTCTTCGTCGATCCCGCGTCCGAGCACGTCGAGCGAATGAACACGGACGGTCTGGTCATCGAAGGACCTCTCGGCGGTTTTTGCGTCGCGGCCACGGCGGTGGTGCCCGAGCAGCTGGCCGGGTCGTTCGCCACTGTGCTGCTCGCCGTCAAGTCGCAGCATACCGAGACGGCGTGCAGAAGCATCCTGCCGCATCTCGCGGCGAGGGGGTGCGTCGTGTCCTGCCAGAACGGCCTGAACGAGCCAGCGATCTCGGCCATCATCGGAGGGCAGCAAACGATCGGCGCTTTCGTGAACTTTGCCGGGGATTATCTCGCGCCCGGCCGGATCACGTACGGACTCCGCGGCACGGTCGCCATCGGCGAACTCGATGGACGCGTGACTTCGCGTATCGGGAGCCTCCGCGATCTGCTGGCCTTGTTTGAGCCGAATGTCGTGGTCAGCACCAACATCTTCGGCTTTCTATGGGGGAAGTCATCCTACGCCGCCGTGCTCTCGGCTTCGGCTCTCACCAATCAACCGATCGCGGACTTCATCGGCGACCGGGCCAGGCGCCATCTCGTCACATGCCTCGTACAGGAAATCGTGGACGTCGCGGTGGCGGAAGGCGTCGAGCCGCTCGGATTCGATACCTTCGAGCCTGGAGCATTCACGAGGCGTGACGACGCCGCCATCGATGCAAGCCTGGACGCGCTGGCGGAGTTCAACCGCGACACCGGCAAGACTCACAGCGGCATCTGGCGGGACCTTGCAGTCCGCAAGCGCCGGACGGAGGTAGCGGCGCAGTTCGCCCCCATTCGGGACGCGGCACGGCGGCACGGCATGGCGCTTCCATTGACCGACCGCCTTATGGCCCTGATCGGCGCGATCGAGGACGGCAGGCTCAAGCAGGGCGAGCCGCTTGCTGACGAGCTGGGCGCGCTCGCGGCGCAGGCCTACCCGAGCATGCGATAGCGGACGACGCATAACCTCAATTGCGACCTCCATCCACCGAGAGAACCTGCCCGGTAATCCATCCCGCCTGCTCGCTGGCAAGGAACAGCGTGGCCTTCGCGATATCCTCGGGTTCTCCCAGCCGTCCGGTATGCACCGCCGATAGCACCCGAGCCTGCCGCTCGGCGTCCCACCCATCCCATTGGCGTTGCGCGTCCGGGCTGGACAGAATGAAACCAGGTGCCACCGAGTTGACAGTGACCCCCTTGGCCGCAAGCCCGACCGAAAGCTGCTTTGTCAATCCGATCACGGCATGCTTCGAGGCCGTATAGCCATGCAGCCCTGTGAGGCTTGGCCGCAGCCCAGCCCCTGAGGAAACAATCACGATACGGCCCCAACCTGAGGCTGCCATGATAGGTGCCACTGCCTGCGACAGCCAAAGAGCACTCTTCACGTTTGCATCCATGATGCAGTCCCAGTTCTCGTCCGTCACGCCTTCGAGCGGCAGACCCGCAAGGCCCGCGAGGCCCCCTGCTGCCAACGCAAGGACGTCGATGCGGCCTTCCTGCCGGACGACGTCCTGGACGAGCGCATGCGACGCCGCCCGATCTGAAAGGTCGACGACATGCGCCGGCACACCAAGCGCCATACCCTCGTCCTTGATGCGCGGATCGCGATCGGTCAGGTGGACCCGGGCGCCCGAATCCCGGAATGCGGTCGCGATGGCCCGGCCGATCCCCTGCGCGCCACCGCTGACGAGAACGATCCGGCCGTCAAACCTGATGTCCATTGCTCACTCGCTCCCGTGGTTAAAGCCCCCAAGGGCGTCTCGTGCCGCGTCGAGCGCGCATGCGACCTGGTTCGAGGCGCGCCGGGCCGCGACGATGGCGAACAGCGATTCCTCCGAACCGGCGGCCGTCGCGGCCAGGGCGCGGACGGGATCGAGCACGGGATATGCCGCCTGCCTCAGGGCGGGGTCCGGGTCGAAGCGACTTCCGCTGGTGTAGTCCATCGGCACGAGTGCGCGGGTTGCCGCCATAAGCGCCTTGTTCATGGCTGACACCGCTCCCTGGTTCAGGTTTTCTGCTTTTGGAAGTCTGCGGGCGGCCCTTCCCAGGGCGGCCGCGCCGTCGATGAGCGGCGCCAGGTCCAGCCGGCCCTGAACCGCCTCTGCCAAGGTCGACAGGGCGCGGCCAATCGCATCCGCCTGCCGCCCGACATCAAGTGGCAGCACCGCGTCCGTTACGAGACGTCCGATGGTATGCACGTAAATCCGGGCGTCCCTGATCAGGAGATCCGGGTCGATCTTATCGATCGTGTCGTCCGGCGTGTGCCACCACCAGCCGAACCCGGCCCCCTTGCGGGCGCCTGCGCCGCCAATGGCCGGGCCCATCACGCTGGGCCCGGCTCCCGAAGGCTGCTCGCCCATGGCCATGAAAACCGAGGGAATCCCGATGCCCCAGAAGGACTGGTCACCCGCCCGGCTCATACGATGCCCGTCAAGAACTTGCTCGCCCTGCTGCTGCACCGCTTCGGCCGCGAGCGGGAACAGTTCGTGAGATGAGAGTGCATCGGACAGGACCGTGTTGCCCGTAGCGCCCACCGAGTCGATGTTCACATGCGCGACGCATCGCCGGTCGAGGTCGCGGAACCTGTTGTCCGCATACCAGGACGAGCCCGAGTAGCGGCCGTGCGAATGGCCGGACCAGAAGCAGAGCCTGAGACCGCGCCTGAGCTGGTTTCGCCGGGGCGCGAACAGGCGCGCGACTTCCAACATCGTGGCGTTGGCACTGCCGTTGTCCATGACGCCGTAGTACCAGGTGTCGTGGTGGCCGGAGAACAGGACGAAGCTGTCGTCGGCCGCGTCGAACGGATCCAGATCGGCTTCGAGAATGGGGGTTTTGCGCCAGCCGGTGTCGACCTCGGCAAACAAGGTTGCCTCGATCGCCCCTCCGTCCAGAACGCGCGCTTTTAGAGCATCGCCGTCAGTTTTCCGGACGCTCAGCACGACTGTTGTCGGCAGGAGATCAAGCTGCGAGTGCGTAGGGCTGCCCCATACCGGTGAGATGCACATCTCGTAAAGGTGCTGCAGCGGAGAGATGTGGATCTGCCCGACGGCCCCGGCCTGCGAAGCGAGCAGGCTCGCGGCCGGGTTGGCGATTCCATCGAGAAGCACGATACATCCGGCCGCGTTGACCTTTGCGAAATCGGCCGGGGTGCCGGAGCCGGCATAAACCACCGGTGCGGTCACACCATCGGGCCCCGACGGGCGCGAGAAGGAGTGGGTGATGCAGTCCGGTGCCTCGTGGCCGATCAACAGCCGCGCCGCCCCGGGAAGGCTGATATAGGCATCGTGCAGTATCAGATTGGTGCGGAGCCCAAACCCGTCGAGCTGGCTGCGGATGTAGTCGAAGCTTTCGAGTTCCTCCGGCGATCCCGAAAGTTTGACCCGGCGCGCGAACTCTTCGAGGTGCCGCATCATCGCAGGCCCATCAACCGCTTCGCACAGGTTCTGGATGGTCGGATTCATGTCACGCCTTGTCTGTGGTGAGCCATCGCCCGCGCTACCAGGAATGGGCTCGAGACGCCGGCCGGCGCCAGATCCCCTCGCGTTCGAGGATGTCGAAAACCGGTCCCAGCCGAAGTAGTTCGTCCGCTGACCAAAGCGGGAGCCGGAACAACACGCCGTTCAAGCCCCAGCGGGCGTGCGCCTCGATAATCTGATCCGCGACCTCGGTAACCGTTCCTACGAAGGATGGGAACTTCAGCGGAGTCTTACGCTCGTTTCGGAGTTTTCCAATCTGCCCGGTCCATTGCTTGCCGGCTTCGTTGTCGAGGCTGTCCATCAACTCATTGAACAATGCGCTGCCGTGTCCGGGATCGTCACGAATGAGAAGGTCGGCGACGACCAGAATCTCGGGGGGTCGCGGCCGCTTGGCAATGGCAGCGTGACGGACCAGATCCCGCTGGATCGCTGGCAACTCGGACAGCAGCGATGGCGAAGCAAACATGTAGTCGCAATGCGTGGCCGTGAACCCACGCCCGCGCTCTGAGGCCGCGGCGCAGACGAAGACCGGGCGCTCCGGCGGGTAAGGCCCCTTCATCTTGCCGTGAGAGCGAAAGTTGGGTCCCGCGTGCTCCGTACGACGCGTGCCGTCCCACAATGACGCGATGAGCGCGATGGCCTCCTCGGCGGCGTCGTAGAGCACGCTGCTGTCCGGCAACTGGTCGAAGCCGAACAGGCTAGCCTCGTAGTCTCGGTAGCCGTTCACGATATTCCAGCCCCAGCGACCGCCGGTCAGCCAGTCGAGGTTGGCTCCAAAGCGGGCAATATGGGCCGGGTGGAAGAACGTCGTGTGCAGGGTGGACATGATACCCAGGTGCTGCGTTGCCATGGCGATTGGTGCCGCCAAAATCAGCGCATGCAGTCCGGGGTCCTGGAAGCCGATCCGCGTGCCGGCCTCGGAACTCGGCGCGTAGCCATCGCCGAGGAGCACGAAGTCGAGCGCCACGGCCTCGCAGGCCCGGGCCAGAGCCAGATGGTTCTCAAGGTCTAGCACGTCAGGGCTGAGCGCTGAGATCTTCTCGGACGGCAGCAGAGTGCGAGCACCCGGCCAGAAGATTCCGAAGCGCATGGTGCCGTCCCAGTGCCTTGGCTTGCGGGTCATCCAAGCGACCGCGCAAGGCCGACAGTACGTTCGATGACCACGAAGGCGACGACCGACATCGCGATCAGCACCGTGGATACGGCCGAAACTGTGGGGTCGATGTTGATTTCGGTGTAGTTGAACAGTTCGATGGGCAAGGTGTAGATCCCTGGTCCGGCGACGAAGAACGACACCGAGAACTCGTCGAACGACATAATGAAGCCGAACACCGCGGCTGCCAGCAGGCCTGGTGCTGCAAGCGGCAGGATCACGAGCCGCCAAACCTGCGCCGGGCTGGCGCCAAGTGAAAGAGAGGCCTCCTCCAGCGCCACGTCGATCTGCATCATGCTGCCGGTCAGCACCCGCACGGCATAGGGTAGAGTGAGGATGACGTGAGCGATGAACAGGCCAGCCATGTTGCCGAGCAACCCGATCGACCCCAGGATCATGGTCAGTGCGATCGCAAGCACGATGGAAGGCACGATCAACGGCGTGAGCAGCAGCAGTTCGATCAGGCCGCGCCCCGCGAAGCGATAGCGCACCAAGGCATAGGCCGCCAGGCTGCCGATCAGGACGGAGATGGCGGTCGCCACGGCCGCGACCAGCGTGCTGATCCCCAGCGCGTGCACGAAGCCCGGCGTTTGCACCGCTTTCACAAACCACTTGGTGCTGAAGCCAACGGGCGGAAAGCTCACCGCCACGTCGTTGCTGAACGCCGAAGGGATGACGACCAGGATCGGCGTCACCAGGAACAGGATCACCGCTACGGTAACCCCGCCGACCAGTATGCCGCCAAGGGTAGGCCGTCTTGCCACGTCAGTGCTCCTCGTTCTGGCGAACAAGGAGGTTGTAGGTTGCGACCACGGCCAGCGTCGCGATGGTGAGGATCATTGCCGTCGCCGCACCGGAAGGCCAGTCGGCAGCATCGAGCACCTGCTCCTTGATCACGGTCGCCATGACGGAGACGCTGCCGCGCGACAGCCAGAGCGGCGTCAGGAACACACCCGTCGACAGGCAGAACACGATGATCGAACCGGAGGCGATTCCCTGCACCGAGAGCGGCAGCGTTACGGCGCGGAACGACACCGCTGGGTTTGCGCCGAGCAGCGCCGCAGCTTCGGGCAAGCTCGGGTCGATGCTGCCCAGGGTGGAGGCGATGGACAGGATCATGAACGGCAGGAAGACGTGGACCATGCCCGCGACGACCGTCCAAAAGCTTCGCATCAGGGCAACTGGCGCATCGATCAGCCCAAGCGCCTGCATCCCATGGTTGATGACACCCTCGTTCCCCAGCAGGATGGTCCAGCCCAGCGTCCGCACCACAATGCTGACCAGCAGCGGGGTCAGGACGACAACGAAAGCGGCCTTGCGGAGCCGCGCCGGGCCGTGCACCAGAAACCAGGCGACGGGGTAGCCGCAAAGCAGGCAGAACGCCGTTACGGTGAACGACAGCAGAAAGGTTCGCAGCCCGGCGTTCAGGAAGTAGCGGTCCTGGAAGAACTCCACGTAGTGCGAAAGGCTCGGGGCACCGGCCGCACCCTGGAGCGAGATCACGGCCATGATGGCGGTTGCCGCAGCCATGGCAAGGCCGACCAAGCTGGCCGGAGTCAGCAGCAGGATCAGGTTACGCCGGGCCGCGGTCACCGGTTGAGCACCGTGAGGCTGCCGGGCGCCCAGCGCAGGCCGACCTCGTCGCCAGCGCAGGGCGGGGCGGCCGCCGCCTGGGCCGTGTTGGTCAGCAGCACGCCGACCGGCTGCGGCAGGCCGATGTCGACGTAGCAATGCGACACGGCTCCCGAATAGGAAACGTGCAGCACGCGACCGCCAAGGTCGTTTCCAGGCCCGGGTGCGGCAAGGATCAGGCTCTCCGGACGAACGAAGAAGGAGATTGCGCCCCGCAGGCCGGGGTCGGGAAGTCTGATCACGTCACCGCTCGCCAGGCGCACCTGCGCTTCGCCGTCGACCACGCGCTCCACTTCGCCACTGAAGAAGTTGGAGGTACCGATGAAATCCGCGATAAACGCGTTGTTCGGGCGGCGGTAGACCTCCTCCGGCGTGCCCGATTGCACGACCTTGCCGGCGTTCATCACCACCAGCCGATCCGAAAGCGTCAGCGCTTCTTCCTGGTCGTGCGTCACCATCACCGTGGTGATCCCGATGCGGCGCTGAAGCAGCTTGAGTTCGAGTTGCATCTGCTCGCGCAGCTTGCGGTCCAGCGCGCCCAAGGGCTCGTCCAGCAGCAAGAGCCGCGGATGGGTCACCAAGGCGCGGGCAATGGCAACCCGCTGCCGTTGCCCGCCGGACAGCTGCTTCGGCAGGCGCTCCGCCACGGCGCCCAGGCGGACCATCTCCAGCGCCTGAGTCACTGCGTCACGCCGGGCCAGAGCGCGGATGCCGCGGACGCGCAGGCCAAAGCCGACGTTCTCGGCCACGGTCATGTGCGGAAACAGCGCGTAGTTCTGGAACACCATGCCGAAGTTGCGCTTCCACACCGGCACGTCGTTCACCACCTCGTTCCCGACGCGCACCGTCCCCTCGTCGGGGTGTTCGAGCCCGGAAACGGCTCGCAGCACCGTCGTCTTGCCACAGCCGCTGGGTCCGAGCAGGCTGACGAACTCGCCAGGTTCGATGTCGATCGAGACGTCCTGGACGGCGACGATGTTACCGAACCGCTTGGACAAGCCCGTAACGCTCAACGAAACTGCCTGGGCCTTGGTCTCGGTCATGGCGGTGTTGAGCCTTTGCAGCATCAGCCCTTGAGGGTGCGCTGGATCTGCGCCTGGATCGCGGTGAAATTGGTGGCGATATAGGTGGCATCGAGCCGGAACAGCCGCGTGCCGATTGTGGAGGGCACCACGATTGCCGGGTTGGCCTTCAGCTCGGCCGTGAGCGGCACGGTGTCGACCGCCGGCGAGATTAGCGCGTCCGTCAGCCATGCGGCCTGGCATTCCGGTGAAAGCCAGGTGTTCAGGTATCGCTGCACCAGTTCGGTGACCAGCGGCGAGAAGCCCACGCTCGATTGAAGCTGATTGGACCAAAGGACGCCGCCCTCCTTCGGCAGCGCGAACCGCACCTTCTTGCCCTGCAGCCGCGCCTGCTCGGCCCAGCCGCCCCAGTGCGGGGCGAGCCACATCTCACCACGATGCACCATGTCCTGCTCGGAGGTCGGGCCCGCCGACCAGGCGCCTATGTTGTCGCGGTAAGGTGCCCAGGCTTTGATGCCCGCCTCAACCGAGAGTGGGCCGCCGGCAGCGACCGAGGCCATGGCATAGGCGTCGAAGTAGCTGTCGTACATCGAAACCCGGCCACGGTATTTCGGGTTCCACAGGTCTGCCCAGGAGGTGGGTGCTTCCACCCGGTCCGGGTTGTACATGATGCCGAACGGCGTTTGCTGCACCGTCACGCCGATCGCGCCGGGGATGAGGACCGACTTCGGCACGTGGACGGCGTTGGTGAGGAACTGCGGGTCGAAGGGCGCCCACATCTTGGTCAGCATGCCACGGGCGGCGAACAAGTCGTTGAACATGCCTCCGCCGATCACCGGGTTGCTGCGCTGCGCCAGCATCTTCGGGAAGGCCGCTGCATTGGTGGAGGTGTTCAGCTCGATGGCGACCTTGGGGTATTGCGCAGCGAACATCGGGTTGGCGATCGTCTTCAACGCATCGCCCACCGGGCCGCCCTGGATAAGGATGTTCAGTTGCGCCGCGGTGTCGGCCGGGGCCGCCGCCAGCGCCTCGCCGAATGCCAGCAGCGAGGGGCCGGCCGCCCCGCAGGCGAGCATGGCCTTCAGGAGGCGGCGGCGGCCGGGGCAGGGGGTCAGGCGGTCGGTCTCATGGCTCATGGCAGTCCTCCGGCAGCGCGTTGTCCCGGGCGAACCGGGCGATCTCGCCGTGGGTGGCGAACCAAACGCTCCCGAGCGCACGGGCGTGACGGATCAGTTCCTCCACGATCCAGATGCGGGAGCGGTAGGCGATGATGTGCGGGTGCATGGTCAGCTCGAATATCCCCCCCTCGGCGTGGGCGCCGTCCAATTCGCGGCGGAAGATATCGAATACGTCAGCTGGAGGCGTATAAGGGCGCAGCGATTGCGCGCGGTTCATCATGAAGTAAACCGCGTCGTCGCGCACCCATTCGAAAGGCATCTCGACAACGCCGGTCGGCTGCCCGTCGAGCAGCAGTTCGTAACATTCCTCATCGGCGCCAAGCGAAGAGTCGTATTCGATGCCGAGTTCCTTGAGCAATGGCAGAGTGTTCTCGCTGAAGTCTGCAGAGGGGCAGCGGATGCCGTAAGGCCTCGCTCCGGTAACAGCTTCGATTGTGTCAAGCGAGCGCAGCATCAGATCCCGCTCGTCTGCTCGCGGCAGGATCGAGTTCATCTCGTGAATCCAGCCGTGAATGCCGATCTCATGTCCCTCCGCGATGACCCGGCGCTGCTCGTCCGGGTGCAGCAGCGCGGTCACGGCCGGCACGTAGAAGCTGGCCGGCACGCTGTATTTCTGCAGCAGCGCAAGGATGCGGGGGACGCCAACCCGGTTGCCATACTGTCCCCACGCCAGGCGACCCACGGACTGTCCACCGTCACGCAGATCGCTGGTTTCGTGGTCGGAGTCGAAGGAGAGCGCCACCGCGCAGCGCGCTCCGCCGGGCCACGCTGCTGGACGCAGGCGGCGTCCGGCCCGGCACCGGGCGACCAGGCCGCGCCAGGTCGCCTCCGGCCACTGCCAGGGCTCCCGCTTGTCCGCCATCAGCTCCACACGCGCCCTCACTGATTCTTCGACAGAAGAAATATTATCGAGAGGGTCGGGCCTTGTCCAAGTGGAAATTCCTACCGCTGCTAGAAGAAGGGCTTTTGCCTGACGGCTATGGCGCTCCGTCCGGGTGGCGCGGGTGGGCCGGGCCTGCGGAAATCACCAGGTAGTACTCGCTTGCTCGCCCGGTGCGGTTCTCGAACCAGTGCTCCACGTCGGCCTCGAAGTACAGCGCATCCCCTTCCTCCAGCACGGTCTCGACATCTGCCGTGCCCACGATCACCCGGCCGCGCGACGCGATGACGTGCTTGCCCGTGCCGGAGGGATAGGGCGGCAGCTTATCCGTCGTCGTGCGCGGTGGCAGGTGATGGAGCACGACCTCCACTAGCATCCCCGCCATCATCGGCGACAGCAGGTAGCGTTCAAATCCCGTTTCGGGATCGCGGAACACGGGGCGCTGGTCCTTTCTAACCAGCGCGAAGGTCCGGCGCGGGGCGGCTTCGTCGCCCATCAGGGCCGAAAGCGAGCTGTCCAGCGCGTGCGCGATCCGCTTGGCGATGCCGATGGTGGGGCTCTTCTCGCCGCGCTCCACCTTTGACAGCATGGCCCGGCTCACCCCCGACAGCTTCGACATCTGCTCCAGGGTCAGGGCCGCCTTGTCGCGCGAAGTCCGGACCCGATCGCCGAACGCCTGGCTGACCGGATCCTGCCGGCCAGTCTGCCGTGTAGCCGGCCTCCGCATGCGCTGTCGCTCTCCAATGGTCCAGGCGTTCTAGGCGCGCCGCGCTCCGGTGTCACTTGCGGGTGTGGGCATTGTTCGACTGGTTGCATGTTCGTAAGACGAGTACACGCCAACAAGGAGAAGCGTTAGGATATGGTGAAGGATGAAGCCTTGCTGGTCGCCGGGCAGGTTGTAAGCCTTCGCTCCCTGGTTGCCGACCGTTTGCGCCTGGCCATCATTACCGGGCGCTTCAGTCCCGGGCAGCACCTGCGTGAACGCGAACTGTGCGAGCTCACGGGTGTGAGCCGCCCGTCGCTACGCGAGGCATTGCGACAGCTGGACGCGGAAGGGCTAATCACGACCACCCCGCACCGTGGTCCGGCGGTCACTGCACTCAGTGTCGGGCAGGTGGAGCAGATCTACGCGCTCCGCAGCGTGCTGGAGAGCTTCGCGGCAAGAGAGTTCGCGCGTCTCCGGCGGCCAGCCGACATCGTGGCGCTGAAGCTCGCGACCAAGCGGCTGAACGCCGTGGAGAAGGACGGCACGCCGCTCGACATGCTGGAGGTCGGCACGCACTTCTACGGTGCCATCGCAGCTGGCAGCGGAAATTCCTACCTTGTTCAAACGCTTGGCACGCTGCACAACCGCATCACCCTGATCCGCTTCATTTCCCTGCACCAGCGGGCGCGGATCACCTCGAGTTTCGCGGCGCTGCGGGCGCTGAGCAAGGCGATCACCGCAGGCGACGAAACCCTGGCCAACCAGCTCTGCATCGACCACCTCGTCGCCGTCGGCGCAATGGCGCGCAGCATCATCGAGGCCGGCTATCGGATGCCGGGCAGCGCGAACGACGCCTGACCCCGGGTAGCTGCTCGAACAGTGGAACTCAGTCGATCGCTCCCGGCAGGATCGAACGACGAGCGACACGAGGGGCACGGTGGATAGCCGCCCCCGCCCAAAATGCTTGCGCCCGACTTAATTGTCTTACAATCTTACATATAGATATGGGAGTAGCCCGATGTCGTTCTTCAACTCGACCATCGTTCCGTCTCGCAAGCCGCGCTGCCGCGACGGCTCCATGCGCTTCGGGCTGTTCTGGCCCAAGGCCGCAACCATGCTTCCTTCGGCGAAGATGGCGGAACTCAACCCGAATGTGCTCGACCTCGAGAACCACCTGGAGCTTGCCCGGGCCTGCGAGGCTATCGCACTCGACTTCATCCTGCTGGGCGACGGCTATGCGCCCAGCTCCGACGAAGGCTCGTTGATCGGTTTCCAGGATCCGTCGATGCACGCCATCATTCTGGCCGCTCCCATCATCATGGCGACGCGACACCTGGGCGTGTTCACCACGATGCACACGCCCTTCCTGCACCCCACGCAGATCGCCCGCTTCGGCTCGCACCTCGATTGGCTGAGCGGTGGGCGCTGGGGCTGGAACGTCGTCAATGGCTACCGCGACTATGAGGCCAGCCTGTTCGGCTTCGACACACTGGCCGACAGCGCCACTCTGTATGATGCATCCGACGAGGCCATGCAGGTGATCGAGGCGATCTGGCGCGGTGACCGCCCGATCGATTTCGCCGGGCAGCACTACCGCGTCCACGGCAAGATGCGTGGCCCCGTTCCGCCCGAACGCCCCGCCTTGGTCTGCGCCGCCGCGTCTGAGCGCGGGCGGCGCTTCACCGCGCAGCATTGTGACTTCCTGTTCGCCTCGCCACCCTCGTTGGCCGACCTGCCCGCGGTGCGGACTTCGCTTGAACAGCAGGCGGTCGCGGTCGGCAAGGCGCTTGCGCCCGAAATCCTGGTCGTAGCGGACGTGCTTGTCCGTGATGAACCCGGCCAGGGCAAGGCGCTGATGGAAGAGCTTATGGGCAGCATGGTGGGCGAGGCCGGGAAGCGCTGGATGGGGCAGATGGCCCGTCTGCGCCGCACCGAAGGCAGCCCCGGCGTGTTCCCCTTCTTTGCCGGCACCGCCGCAGAGGTCGCTGACGAGATCATCGCCGCACGCGAGCAGTGGGGCTTGAACGGCGTGCTGTTCCGCACTCCGCTCTGGTCCGCTCAGGAGATGCTGCGGCTCGGCCCCGTCTTTGACCTGCTGGACAAGGCCGGCGTTTGGATTCCGCCCGAACGACGCAACCACTCCTGGTAGTTTCATCGCCTCTTCCAAAGTCCCGATGTTCTGCTATGAGAGACGTGGTTGAGTTTTCTCTCCTATCAGAGATTGTCACATCCGGCGTGCCCTAAGCGGAGGCGAAACCCATGACAATCGAGTTCCCCCTGGTGATCGACGGGACATGGCGTGAGGGTTCCACCAGCGCCGGCCAGGACGTGGTGAACCCGGCAACGGGCGAGAGCATCGGCCGGGTGGCCCACGCCTCGGCAGCAGACCTGGACGAGGCGCTGGCAGTTGCGGCGCGAGGCCTACGCGAGTGGCGGTCTGTGCCTTCATGGCAGCGCGGCACAATCCTGAAGGACGCTGCGGACCGTCTGCGTGGCAACCTTGATGCGGCTGCGCGTACCGTGACACGCGAGCAAGGGAAGCCGCTGGCGGAAGCGAGGATGGAGGTGATCCGCTCGGCCGAATTCCTGGAATGGGGCGGCGAGCAGGCCAAGCGCATCACGGGGCGCACGCTGCAGGGCCGCGACGCCGGCAACGCTATCGCAATCGAAACCCATCCGGTCGGCGTGGTCGCCGCATTCACGCCCTGGAACTTCCCGATGGCGCTGGCGGCAAAGAAGTTCGCGGGCGCGCTTGGCGCCGGGTGTGCCATCATCTGCAAGCCTTCGGAAGAAACGCCGGGCTCAGTGCTGGCGCTGGCCAGGGTGCTGCTGGATGCGGGCGTGCCGCCGGCTGCCATCGCCATCGTGTTCGGCAACCCGGCGGACATCTCCGGCCACCTGATCCCGGCCCCCCAGGTGGCCAAAATCACCTTCACGGGCTCCATCCCGGTCGGCAAGCAACTCGCCGCCGCGGCGGGCAGGGTGATGAAACCGGTCACGATGGAGCTGGGTGGCCATGCGCCCACGGTGGTCTGCAGCGACGTGGACCCGGAACTGGCAGCGGACTTCATCGCCCGTGCCAAGTTCACCAACGCCGGACAGATCTGCCTGTCGCCGACCCGCTTCTTCGTCGAGGAAGCCGTGCGCGAGCGCTTCACCGCCCGCATGGTGGAGCACGCGAAGCGCTGGCGCGTCGGCGACGGCATGGATGCTCACACCCAGATGGGTCCGCTGGCGAACGAACGCCGGGTGGAGGCGATCGCGCACCTGGTCGAGGACGCGTGCACGAAGGGCGCGACCGTCGCGGCGGGCGGCGGGCGGATCGGCAACCGCGGGTTCTTCTATGCGCCCACGGTGCTGACGAACCTGCCTTCAACGGCCGAGATCCTCCGCAACGAGCCTTTCGGCCCCGTCGTCCCGATCCTGCCATTTACCGACGAGGACGCCATGCTGGACGAAGCCAACGGGCTCGAGTTCGGCCTCTCGGCCTACGTCTTCACCAACGACCCCGTCCGGCAGCGCCGGCTCAAGGACGCGCTGGACTTCGGTTCGGTTGGGCTGAACGACGTGGTGACGCATATCCCGGAGGTCCCGCTCGGCGGCTGGAAGGACAGCGGCTACGGCACCGAGGGTGGGACCGAGATCCTGGTGCCCTATCAGAAGACCAAGTTCGTCAGCACCCGATAACAACAACAAGGGAGAGAGCGATGGCTGGACCAAGGCTTCACACGCGCCGCAGCGTCTTCGGCGGCACCCTGGGCCTGGCGGCGGCCTCGCTCGGCCCGGCGCCCGGCACCCGGGCAGCGGACCCCCTGCGCATCGGCGTGCTTGCGGACTTGAGCGGGCCGTTTGCGGACTACAGCGGCCCCACTAGCGTGGTTGCGGCGCAGATGGCCGCGGCGGAGGTCGCCCAGGTCCTGGGCCGCCCCGTGGAGATCATTTCCGCGGACCACCAGAACAAGCCCGACCTGGGTTCGGGCATCGCGCGGGAATGGTTCGACCAGCGAGGGGTCGTGGCCATAGCCGACCTCACCAGTTCCGCAGTAGCGCTGGCGGTGCAGAAGCTGGCGTCCGACCGCGGCAAGATCACGTTGAACACCGGCCCGGCGACGGGAGCGTTGATGAACGAGGGCTGTTCGCGCACCGGCTTCCTCTGGGTGCATGACACATACGCCAACACGGCCGGACCCTCGAAGCTGCTGATGCAGCAGGGCCTGTCCAGTTGGTTCCTGATCGTGAGCGATTACGCCTACGGACACCAGATGCGCGACGACCTGACCCGAAGCGTGACTGCGGCCGGGGGCAAGGTGTTGGGTTTTGCACTGCACCCGATCGGGTCGACCGACTTCTCTTCGTATCTACTGCAGGCACAGGCATCGGGCGCGCAGGTCGTCGGCATCCTCAACGCCGGGTCCGACTTGATCAACAGCGTCAAGCAGGCTGCAGAGTTCGGCCTCACGCTCAAGCAGAAGTTCTTCCTGCCCGGGGCCGTCATCAGCGACATCCACTCCCTCGGCCTGCAGCAGGCGCAAGGGCTGTTGCTGATGAACGGGTTCTACTGGGACCGTAACGAGGAAAGCCGGACCTGGTCGCGCACCTTCTTCGACAAGACCAGACGTATGCCCGGACAGATCCAGGCGGGCACATACTCCGCCGTCCGGCATTTCCTGCTGGCCGCGCAAGCAGCGGGAACCACAGACGGGTTGGCCGTGGCAGAGAAGATGCGAGCGATGCCGGTAAATGACGTGTTCGTTCACGATGGCACCATCCGGCCGGACGGGCGCCTGGTGCACGACCTTTACATCGTGCAGGTGAAGACACTTGCGGAGTCCAAGGCACCCTGGGACTACTACAAGCCAATCGGCACCATCGCCGGCAACCTGGCGATGCAACCGCTGGCCGAGACGCGCTGCCCCTATTTGAAGGGTTAGTCCAGCAAAGGGCGGCATGGTCCTGCCGCTTGGGAAGTCAGGAGGAGGCCTTGCTGGCCCAGTAAGCCGGCATGTAGGCGCAATCCCGCCCGCCCCATCCGCCGGCACCCGCTTCATCGAAGGCCTGCAATGTCTGCGCCGCAAGCGGCAGGGGCATGCCATGCGCTTGGCCCTCCTGTAGCATTGCCTGCAGATCCTTCCGCATCAAGTCGTTGTCGAAGGCGGGTTCCACCAACGGGTCACCCGACAGCGTCGCCGCGAGGGAACTGCTATCCCTTGATGCCGATGACCTCGATCTCCTCGCCCCACGCGAACGCATGGTTGCCGGCCCGCGCCAGCATGGCCCAGGCGTTGATGCCGGCGCGATTGCGGATGGACCAGGGCACGGCGTTCTCGAAGCTGCCGGTGCGCCGCATCGGCAGCGTCTGCTCCAGCTCGCGGACAGCCCGGCGCGCGATGGAGCGCACGGAGAGCGAGGCCCAGGGGCCAGTCTCCTCGAGCAGGCGGCGCATCGCCGGGACGGTGAGCAGGCACAGATGGCGGGAGATTTCCAGGGCATACCAGTCGGACGCATAGCGCCGGTGCATGAGGCTGCCGAAGTTCGGCGTCTGGAGATAGAAGTAGCCGCCGGGCCTGAGGAGTGCGACGGCCTGCTGCAGGAAGCGGCGGGGATCGCGGCTGTGCTCGATCGAGTGCATCGAGGTCACGGCATCGAAGGGGGCCTGCGGCAGCGACACCGTGTCCAGGGTGCCGACGACGACGGTTGCGCCGGAGCGGGCGGCGCTGGCCGCGGCCACCGGGTCCGGGTCCATGCCGAAGGTCTGCCAGCCCAGGGACTTCGCCAGGGTGAGATAACGGCCGGCACCGCAGCCGATATCCAGCAGCCGCCCGCCCGGGCTCCAGATCGGCAGCGAGTTGTCTGCGCTGTAGTTCAGCCTTCTGCGCAGCGGTGCGATCCTCGCGAGCATCCTGCCGAGCTGACGCGCTGCGGCACCTGTGCCTTCGATCGGGTAGCCGTAGCGGCCGGCCAGCATGGCTTTGCGGAGCCGGGCCTTCCAGCCTTGCGCCTGGAGCTTGGGGCTGCCTGGCAGGGCTCCCGCCTCGTGGGTGTAGTAGATGCCGGGATAGCAGAGCCCGATATCCTCGTCGATCGGCTGCGGGTCCAGCCATCCGATCTGGCACTGCTGACAGGCGCGGATCGACCAGGTGCCGGGGACGTTGTGCGCGCGGTCCCTGACCGACCCATGCACGACCCGGCCCGTCGTGCCGCAGAGCGGGCAGGCCGGGTGGGCCTCGGTCCGCACCGGGGCGGGGTCAGCAGAGGCTTCTTCGGGCTTGGCTTGCATGATCGCTGTCAATGATATCTGGCTGAATGCGATGGGTCCGATGTGCCTGCCTGACCTATAGCAGGAACCACGTCGCTCTATCTCGCTGCGCAGACCTCGAGGAAGTTCCGGGTCTTGATGTGCCAGTCCGACCGGGCCGCGCGGTCCAGCCCTTGGCGCTGCAGGGTTTCGTAGAGCGGCCTGTCCTTGCGGAGCAGCACCATCGCGGCGGTGATCTGCTCCACGTCGTTGCCGTCGACCACCAGGCCGTTGATGCCGTCCTGCACCGCTTCGATGCTGCCGCCGTCGCGGCCCGCGATTGCCGGCAGGCCGCAGCTGTTGGCTTCGAGGAACACGACGCCGAAGCCTTCCGTGTCGCCGTTCTCCAGCTTGCGGTTCGGCATGATGAACACGTCGCCGAGCTGGTAGTGATCGGCCAGCTCCGTTTCCGCCACGGCGCCGGTGAACACCACCTTGTCCGCGACCCCCATCTCCGCCCTGATCTCCTCCAGCCGCGGCCGGTATGGCCCGGCCCCCACGATCAGCAGCCGGCAATCCGGGAAGTCCGGCGCCATGCGGGCGAAGGCGCGGATGGTGTTGTCGGTGCCCTTCTTCTCCACCAGGCGGGACACCGAGACGAAGACGAAGCAGCCGCCCAGGCCGTAGAGGTGCGTGAGGTCGATGGGGCGGGAGCGGGGGTGGAAGTGTGCGGTGTCCACGCCGTTGTGGATGAGGTGGATGCGGTTGCCCGCGGATTCCGGCCCGATCAGTGCCGCGACCGCATCGTAGGTGAAGCGGCTGACGGTGATGATGTGGTCGCTGGCGCCCAGGGCGTGCCGGGCCCGGCTGTGCGTGGTGTCGTAGGAGTCGCTGGTGGTGATCTCCTCGCCATGCACATAGGCGACGCTGCGGACCCCGGGGAGGATGCGGACGAAATCCACGATCCAGCTGCCGGTCAGCAGCTCGCCGACGCAGACCACGCGGACGCCCTGGAACAGGATCGTGCCCAGCAGGGTGGCGGCGAGGCGCACCCGGATGACGATGTCGCGGAGGCGGCGGGCGGTGTTGGCCCCGCGGCTTTCATTCGCGCGGCCCAGCACGGTGCGGAGCAGCGGCAGGCGGCGCACCTGGTAGCCGGCATGCCGGTCATGCTCGCGCCAGCCGATCAGCGGCAGGCCGTCGCTGTAGTCGTTGCGGGCTGCCAGGACGATCACCTGGCCCTCGGCGCACCGGGCCAGGTTGGCATAGACGGACGCCGAGCCGCCGCGCACCGGCGGGAAGTTGTTCGTGACGAGCAGCACCTTCGCCATGCGTCAGGCCGGGGGCTGGAGCAGGGAGGGCAGCCGGGACAGCGACGAGAAGCGCATGGAGAACTCCCGCAGCATGAAGTCGAGAATTCCGGAGAGCCGGTCATAGAGGTGGCGGAGGTCGTATTCCGACCGGACGTAGGGGTTGCGCCCCACCGTCAGTGACGAGCTGTGCAGGCTGACGACGAAGACCCGGCTGCCCGCGGCATGCAGGCTCCGCACCAGCCGCTTCATCGCCGGCAGGTCGTTGCCCTCCGGGGACAGGGTGATGCGTTCGACGCCGCGCAGGCGGGTGGCCAGGGCCAGGATGTGCAGCGGGGCCAGGCGCGGCTGGGACAATGACTGGTAGAGCGCCGGTGCAAAGCGGCCGCTCCAGCCCACCACGTCCCGGCACAGCGGCACCTCCAGCAGCCTGTCACGCTGCCCGAACCAGAACGGGGCGGAGCCGTAGTCGCTGAAATCGGGGCCGCCCGTGGCGGCGAAGTCCGTGCGGGGGGCCACGCTGGTGTCGATGGAGAAGCCGAGCTCCTCCAGCAGCCGGGCCGAGTTCTCGCCCAGGCCGTAGCGGCCGGCTCGATACATCAGCGGCGTGGTGCCGAAGCACTCGATGAACTTGCGACGCAGCTCCAGCAGCTTGAGCCGTTCAAGCTCGGGCGGCAGGCTTCCGGCGAAGGACGTGGCGAGCCCCTTGCCTTTGCTGAAGGGCGGCGTCACCCAGGGATGCAGCTGCACCCCGACCTCGCAATCCCCCCGCTCGACCCTGGTGCGCAGCAGCTTGACGATCTCGGCCGATTGCAGGATCGGGTAGGTCAGCAGATAGGCGGGCCTGGCGCCGTAGGCTCCGGCGATCTCCTGCAGCAGGCGGATGTGCAGCATGTTGGCGGAGGTGTGCTGCACGCCCTCCTGCGGGTGCGCCCAGTCGAAATCCTCCTCCGCGTCGACCACGATGGTGCAGACCGGGGTGTTTGCGGCCGTGACCGCCGGGGTGCGGTTGAGGAAATGAACCCGGGGCCCGGGCGACTGGTCCGCTGCATGGTCCAAAACGGCTGATCTCATCTTTCCGGCGGGGATGCGGAGGTTCGGTAGTCGGTGCGGGCGTATTCTTCAAGGTTCATCGCGTCGGACGGGAAGAGCGCCGAGGCCGGGCATCATCCACGGGGGACAGATGGAGCCATGAACGAGGCGGCGCCAGCCGCGCCACCGGATGCGGACGGCGCAATGCCGGCGCCGCTGCGCAGCGTCACCACGGCAGCCGATCCGGCCGGGGCTGTATGCCAAAGGATGCCGAGACCAGGGCGCGCTATGTGGCTGACGCGCCGGTTCAGCTGCCGGAATAGGCCAGGGCGCTGGGGTGCATGTACTCGGTCCAGGCGGCCGGGCGATGCTTCAGCGCGCCGACGGTGTTCATGAACTGCGCGATCTGCAGGGAGTTGTGCACGCCCAGCGTATAGGTCATGGCGGATGTCATCACCTCGGCCAGCTCCGGCACCGGGGTCTTGTCGTTGGCCAGGCGTGCGTAGGTGGCGGCTGCCGCCATCCTGTCCGCGTTGATGGTGGTGGTGGCGTCCTCCAGGGCGTCGAGGATCACGCGGACCAGGCGCGGGTTGTCCTGGTAGAAGCGGGTCGGCATGCCGAGGATGTTGAACGATGCGGGGCTGCCGAGGATTCGGGTGGAGTTCGTGACCTCATGCACGCCGGGGGCCTTCATGGCGCGCTGGGTGAAGGGCGGGGTGCCGAAATAGCTGGTGATCTCGCCGCCGGACAGCAGGGCGGCCACCGCGTCCGGGTGGCTCATGGAGACGGTGAGGGGGTCGAGGCGGGCGAACTCGGCCTGTCCCCACTGCCTGGCGGCCGCCATCTGGAGATAGATCGCCTGGTTCGAGACCTTCGCGGCTGGCAGGGCGATCTTCATGCCCGGCCTGTAGTCGGCGATGCTTTGCACCTGGGCCTCCCGCGTCACCAGCGCGATCGGCGTCACGTTGAAGCCGCACAGGCCTTTCACCTCGAAGCGGGCGCCCGAGGTGCGGTCCCAGATCGTGGCCAGGCCCGGCACGCCCAGGGAGGCGATGTCCAGCCCGCCCGAGAGCAGCGCATCGTTCATCACGTCGCTGGAGCGGAAGGTGGACCAGCCGACTTCCACGGCACCCAGGCCCGCGGCCAGGGCGCGCTTCTCGATCAGCTTGCCGTCTTCCATCAGCGACATCTGCGCGTAGCCCAGGCCGAACTGCCGCGCGATGCGCAGCTTCGTGGTTTCGGCCCGGGCCCGGCCCACCAGGAACGGCGCTGCCGCCGTGCCCACCATGGTCCGGCGTGACAAGCTCAACCCGACTACCCGCGTGCCTGACATCTCACGTCCCCGATGGCGCGGCGCCTCTCCCGGGGCCGTCGACTGGGCCCGACCATATGCGCCCGTTGAGGCCTGTCAACGAGGCTGACGACACCCGGGTTCGCCGGGGCGTTGGATGCCCGGAAGGAGCAGTCTGGCAGGTCTGACAGGCATTTCAGGTGCATCAGACCGTGCCGGCAGCGGTCACGCCGAAGTAAAGGGCGCGGCTGACGAGGCAGCCGTGCCCTTTGGATCACGCTGCCTGCTGCTGCGCCACATAGGCCGCGACAAATGCCGGGAGGTGGCCGCCCAGCCAGTCGCCCATCTCCTGCTCCTCCTTCATGGACTGCTCCAGAACAGCGACATCGTCCGTGGCACCGGCGGCCTGCGCCAAGGCGATCAGCGCCTTGTAGGACCCGATCTCGTAGGCCTTGAACCCCACGGCGGCGAGCACGTTCTTCATCACCTCGTCCGAAGCAAGGCCGTGGACGAACCCGGCCACGGTGGCGATGGCGCCGCTGGCGGCTTCCTTGGCCACCGAGGCCTTGGTGCCGTGCCTGGCCAGCAGCTGGTCCAGCCGCGCCGCCTGCTCCGTCGACCGCTCCTTGTCGGCCCGCATGTGCGCCTGCAGCTCCGGATAGGGGTCCATGCGGGGAAGCTCGTTCTGGATGGTCCCGATGGCCTGGGTCTCGACCGCATGCTGGTTGCGAAGACCAGTCAGGTAAAGTTCCGTGATGGTGTTGGTGGCAGACATCATAAGTTCCCTGTCAGTCAGTGGAGCCCGGCACGTTGGACGCATCGTGCACGGATCACTGGGTCAACTGGCTTCAGGCATCGAAGCTGCAAGCTCACAATTGCGGCAGGGGGCGGCGGCTCGATGTCGGGGATGGGCCATCGTGCGGAGCGTCCGGGCTGTTGGTGACGTGGGGGAGTGCGTTGGCCGACGGGCATTCTGTTCGGCGGGCGCGCCGGCGGCGGCAGGTGCTCGTTGCGGGATCGGAGCTTGCAAGCGGACCGAAGCCGCCGTTGACTGTGCCGGGTCAAGGCCCGGTTGCCACGACCGGGGGGCCATGATGCAGAGGGAGCACCCGTGATGACACTGACCCGCCGCGCCGCCCTGGCGACGCTTGCCGCCGCTCCATTGGCCCGCCCGGCCGTGGCGCAGCCTGCCGCGACGCTCCGCTTCATCCCGCTCACGGACCTTTCGGCCATCGACCCGATCTGGACCACCGGCTACGTCGTCCGCAACCACGGCTACATGGTCTATGACACGCTGTTCGCCACCGATGCCGCCTTCCGCATCCATCCGCAGATGGCCGAGGGGCTGGCCACGGCCGATGACGGGCGCACCGCGACGATCCGCCTGCGCGACGGGCTGCGCTTCCATGACGGCGCTCCGGTGCTGGCCCGGGACTGCGTCGCCTCCATTCGCCGCTGGGCCGCGCGGGACGGGTTCGGCCAGACCCTGATGGCGCAAACGGATGAGCTGTCCGCCCCTGACGACCGCACGATCCGGTTCCGGCTGAAGGCACCGTTCCCGCTGCTGGCCGAGGCGCTCGGCAAGCTGTCCTCCCCGGTGCCGTTCATGATGCCCGAGCGCCTGGCGCAGACCGACCCGCAGACGCAGATCCGTGAAGCCGTCGGCTCCGGCCCGTTCCGCTTCCTGCCGGATGAGTGGGTCCAGGGCAGCCAGGCGGCCTGGGCCCGGTTCGACGGCTACGTGCCACGCAACGAGAAGCCGGACGGGATGTCCGGCGGCAAGGCGGCCAATGTCGCGCGGGTGGAGTGGCACACCATTCCCGACCCGGCGACCGCCATCGCCGCCATGCAGCAGGGGCAGATGGACTGGCTCGAAGCGCCCACGACCGACCTGATCCCGCTGGTCGCGAAGCGGGCCGACCTCGAGGTTGCGACGCTGGACCCCATCGGCTCCTACGTGCTGCTGCGGTTCAACTGCCTGGTGCCCCCGTTCGACGACGTGCAGGTGCGGCGCTCGGTGCTGCAGGCGGTCAACCAGGTGGACTACCTGCAGGCGATGGTGGGCGACCAAAGCCGTTACCGCGAGTGCAAGGCGTTCTTTCCGTGCGGCACGCCGCTGTCCACGGGCGAAGGCGCTGCCGCCATGACGGCCGACCCCGGCAAGGCGCGGGCGACGCTGAAGGCCAGCGGCTATGACGGGCGCAAGGTGGTCATCATCTCCCCCACCGACCAGCCGCTGATGGCCCCGCTGGGCGAGGTCACGGCGAACCTGCTGCGGCGCATCGGGTTCCAGGTGGACCTGGTGACCACCGACTGGGGCAGCGTGCTGGCCCGCCGCGCCTCGCAGAAGCCGGCCGAGGAGGGCGGCTGGAACATCTTCCACACCTGGGCCGTGGCCCCCGAGTTCGCCAGCCCCGCCTCGCACCTGGCGCTGCGCGGCACCGGCAAGGCCGGCTGGGCCGGCTGGTTCAGCGACCCGAGGATGGAGGCGCTGCGGACCGACTGGTTCGCGGCACCCGACACCGCGGCGGAGCGCAGGGTCGCCGGGCGCATGGAGCAGGAGGCGTTCGACCAGGTGCCGTTCGTGCCGCTGGGCCAGATCCAGCAGCCGACATTGTACCGCAAGGCCGTCACCGGCATCGTGCCGGCGACCGCACCGCTGTTCTGGAACCTGCGGAAGGCTTAGGGGCCGGACGATGCATGAGCTGATCCTCCGCGGCGGCCGGGTCATGGACCCGGAGACCGGCCACGATGCCGTGGCCGACGTGGCGGTTGCCGGCGGCCGCATCGTCGCGGTGGGCCCGGCCCTGGGTGCGGCGCGGCGGGAGATCGACGCGGCCGGGCTGGTGGTGGCGCCGGGCTTCATCGACCTGCATGCCCATGGCCAGTCGCTGCCCGCCGACCGGATGCAGGCCTTTGACGGCGTCACCACCACGCTGGAGCTGGAGCTGGGCGTGCTGCCGGTGGCGCGCTGGTATGACGAGCAGGCGCATGCGGGGCGCACCCTGAACTACGGCGCGTCCGTGGGCTGGGTGTTCGCCCGGGTCGCGGCCATGACGACGCAGCAGGTGCAGCCCACCATCGAGGGCATGGGCGAGGCAATGCGCAACCCGCGCTGGACCGACACGGTCGCGAGCGGGACGGAGGTGGCGGACATCCTGGCCCGGGTGCAGGCCGGGCTGGACCAGGGTGGCCTGGGCATCGGCTTCCCCAACGCCTATGCGCCGGGCAGCGGCGTGAAGGAGATGTCGGCGCTGTGCAGCCTGGCCGCCGCGTGCGGGGCGCCGACCTTCACCCATGTGGCCTTCATGTCCAACGTGGACCCGCAAAGCTCCGTCGAGGCCTATACCAGGCTGATCGGCTATGCGGGCTCCACCGGGGCGCACATGCACATCTGCCACTTCAACAGCACCAGCCTGCAGGACGTGGAGCGCGCGGCCGAGCTGGTTGCAACCGCGCAGCGCCAGGGGCTGAAGGTGACCGTGGAGGCCTATCCCTATGGCACCGGGTCCACGGTGGTGGGCGCCGTGTTCTTCTCGGACCCGGCCTTTCCGGAGCGCACCGGCAACGACTACCGCTCCGTGGAGCTGGTGCGGTCCGGGCACCGCTTCGGCAGCCGGGGCGAGCTGGTCGCGGCCCAGGCGGAGGACCCGGCCGCCCTGGTGCTGTGGCACTTCCTGGACGTGACGGCGGATCAGCGGCACCGTGACCTGCTGGACGTGTCCGTGCTGTTCCCGGGCGGCGCCATCGCGTCCGACGCGGTGCCCTGGACCGTGGACGGCGTCACCTATGGCGGGGATGCGTGGCCCCTGCCGGACGGCGCCGTGTCGCACCCCCGCTCCGCCGGCACCTTCACCCGGTTCCTGCGCCACTGGGTGCGGGAGCGGGAGGCGGTGCCGCTGATCGAGGGGCTGGCGAAGTGCACGCTGGTACCCGCGCGCATCCTGGAACCCTCCACGCCGGCCCTGCGCCGCAAGGCCCGGCTCCAGCCCGGCTGCGACGCGGACATCGTGGTGTTCGACTACGGCGCGCTGACCGACCGGGCGGACTTCAAGTCGATGAACCGCCCGGCCGAGGGGATGCGGCACGTGCTGGTGCATGGCGAGGCGGTGATCGCGGACGGTCACCTGGTTCCGGATGCCAGGCCCGGCCAGCCCATCCGCCGCCCGCTTGCGTCCTAGCCCCGTGGCCGTTCCCATCCTGCTGGTCACCGGGGCGCTGGGTGCGGGCAAGACGACGGCGCTGAACCACATCCTGACCGGGTCGCACGGGCGGCGGCTGGCGGTGCTGGTCAACGACTTCGGGGCCATCGACATCGATGCCGGGCTGCTGGCGGGCGTGGCGGAGGGGGTGGTGAGCCTCAAGAACGGCTGCATCTGCTGCTCGCTCCAGGGGGATCTGCTGGGCGCGCTGTCCACCGTGCTGCGCCGCGAGCCCCCGCCGGACGGCATCGTGATCGAGACCAGCGGCGTGTCCGACCCGGCGCAGATCGTCGGCGCCCTGCTGGACCCCGTGATCTTCCGTGAGGCGGCGCTGGACGCCGTGCTGTGCCTGGTGGATGCCCGCCTCGTGCTGGATGAGCCGGCCGGCGCCGCGGACGCGCTGTTCCGCGCCCAGCTCCGCGCCGCGGACTTCCTGGTGCTGAACAAGACGGATCTGCTGGATGCTCCGGAGCTGGCGCGGGCGGAGGCCAGACTCGCGGCGCTGCGGCCGGGCACCGCCATCCATCCGGTACAGAACGGCGCCATTCCTGCCGAGCTGCTGTTCTCCGCGGCGCTGCACCGCCCCGGTTCACGCCTGATGGCCGGCGAGCCGGTGTCCGCGGCGTTCGAGAGTGCGGAGTGGACGGCGGCCGGGCCGCTGTCGCTGCCGGCGTTCCAGGCGGTGATGGGCCGGTTCGCGCCTGCGCTCGTGCGGGCCAAGGGTGTGCTGCGGTTCACGGCAGACCCGGCCCAGCCGCTGCTGTTCCAGCTTGCCGGGCACAGGGCGACGATCACGCCTGCCCCGCCCGTTCCCTGGCCGGAACCGGTCCGGCTGGTGTTCATCGCCCGGCGCGGTGCGCTGGACCGGGCGGCGCTGCTGGCTGGCCTGGCCCGCTGCGCGCCATCAAGCCGCTGCTGACCGCAGGCATCCGGGCGCCCGATCGCCGGGGCGGGCGTGTGCCGCCGCGGGCATTGCAAAGCGGGCCTGCACCATCGACAAGCCTTTCCACGTCACCTGTCTTTCCCTTTGCCCCGGAGCATCCCGCATGACCCTCACGCGTCGGACCACACTCGGATCGGTTCTGGGCGGCCTGTCCGCCGGGCTGGCCGCCCCTCGGCTGGCCAGGGCGCAGGCGGCGCGTACGCTGCGCTTCGTGCCGCAGGCCGACCTGTCCAGCCTCGACCCGGTGATGGCGACGCTTCAGGTGGTGCGCAACGCCAGCCTGCTGATCTGGGACACGCTGTATGGCATCGACAGCCGGTTCGAGCCGCGGCCGCAGATGGTGGAGGCGCACGAGGTGACGCCCGATGGCCTCACCTGGACCTTCCGGCTGCGCGAGGGGCTGCGCTTCCATGACGGCACGCCGGTGCTGGCCCGGGACGCGGTCGCCTCCATCCGCCGCTGGATGCCGCGCGACGTGATGGGCGCCCGGGTGCTGCGCGTGCTGGACGAGATGGCGGCGACCGACGACCGGACATTCCGGCTGCGGCTGAAGCAGCCATTCCCCAAGCTGCTGCTCGCGTTCGGCAAGAGCACGACGCTGCTGCTGTGCGTGATGCCGGAGCGGATCGCCAGCACCGACTCCTTCAAGCCGATCGTGGAGTACGTGGGCTCCGGCCCCATGGTGTTCCGCCGTGACGAGTGGGTGGCCGGCGCGCGGGCCGTGTTCCAGCGCTTCGACGGCTATGCCCCGCGGGTTGAGGCGAACGACTGGCTGTCGGGCGGCAAGCGGATGAACCTCGACCGGATCGAGTGGATCACGATGCCGGATGCCGGCACGGCCGCCGCCGCCCTGCAGGCCGGCGAGATCGACTGGTGGGAGTCGGCGGTGACCGACCTGGTGCCGCTGCTCAAGCGCAACAGGGGCGTGGAGGTGGACATCGCCGATCCGCTCGGCAACGTGGCGCTGCTGAAGATCAACCACCTGCACCCGCCGTTCAACGACCCGCGTGCGCGCCAGGCGCTTCAGCTCATCGTCGACCAGTCCGACTACATGCAGGCGGTGACGGGCGATGACGCGGTGTGGAAGCCCATGCCGAGCTTCTTCACGCCGGGCACGCCGTATTACACCGAGGCGGGCGGCGAGCGGCTGAAGGGGCCGCGGCGGTTCGACGAGGCCCGGCGCCTGCTGGCGGAGGCCGGCTACAAGGGCGAGCCGATCGTGCTGCCGGTGGGCACCGACGTGCCGATCGTGAAGAACCAGGGCGAGGTGACGGCCGACATCCTGAAGCGGGCCGGGATCAACGTGGACCTGCTCTCGATGGACTGGGGCAGCCAGTCGGCGCGCGCCGCCAACAAGGCGCTGCCCGGCGCGGGCGGCTGGAACCTCAGCCACACCTGGGTGGCGGGGGCCGAGTGCGTGACGCCGGCAGGCCACAAGGCGCTGGACGCCAGCGGGGTCAGCGCGCTGTCCGGCTGGGCGAAGTCCGAGACGGTGCAGGGTGCGATCGACGAGTGGTTCACCCTGACCGACCCGGTTGCCTCCAAGGCCTCCATGGACCGCATCGACCGCGTGTCCATGGACTTCGTGACGGTGATCCCGACCGGGTTCTTCCAGTCCTACACGGCGCACCGCACGACGGTGCGGGGCGTTGCCAAGTCGCCCTATCCGCAGTTCTGGGGTGTCACGAAGAGCTGAGGCGGCGGGGCCGTGTTCCAGTCCTACCCGATCTCGCAGCCCAGCCGCGCCAGGGTCGCATCAACCCAGGAGCGGTCGCTGCTGCCGGCCTGGATGGCGGCGACTTCCCTGTCCTCGGCGGCCCGTTTCGCGATGGCCGCGGCCAGCACGCCCTCCGCCGCGTCGAACGGGACGGAGAGCACGCCGTCCAGGTCGCCGAGGAGGAGATCGCCGGGTTCGATGACCATTCCCTCGATGGCGATGGGGACGTTGATCTCGCCGGGACCATCCTTGTAGGGGCCGCGGTGCGTGACGCCCGCGGCATAGACCGGGGTGTTCTGGCCGGAGATGAAGTCGAGGTCGCGGACGGCGCCATGGATGACCAGGCCGCCGATGCCGCGCCTGATGGCGTGGTTCAGCATGAGGTCGCCGATGATGGCCTGGGTGAGGACGCCGCCGGCATCGACCACGATGATGTCCCCGGGGGCGGCGATGTCGATGGCCTTGTGCACCATGAGGTTGTCGCCGGGACGTGTGCGGACGGTCAGCGCCGGGCCGGCCATGGTGCCGCCGGCGTGCATCGGGCGAAGCGCTGGCCCGGCGGCGTGCAGGCGATGCATGCTGTCGCTGACGTTGGCGACGGGGATGCCGCGGAAGGCCTCGATGATGGTGGTGCTGACCTGGCGGGTCCGCTGCCGCACCTGGAACCCGATCTTCATGCTGCACTCTCCCGAAGGCATGTTGCGCGGCCGTTCATGCGGGCGTCGCCTGGCGGGCGCGACCGTCGGCGACGAGACAATCCGGTGGGGGCGCCCTGCCTTCGAGGATGGCGACGACGGTCCTGGCGGCGATGAGGTTCGAGCGGGCCAGGCCTTCGCGGGTCGCGGCGGCGGTGTGGGGCGTCGCGACCACGTTCGGCTCGCGCACCAGGTTCATTGCGGCGTCGTTGTGGCCCGCGTCCTTCTCCGCCCAGAACACGTCCAGCCCGGCGCCCGCGAGATGGCCGCTCCGCAGCGCCGCCAGCAGTGCCGCCTCGTCGACGATGCCGCCGCGGGCGGTGTTGATGAGGATGGCACCCGGCTTCATCGCGGCGAGTGCGCCGGCATCCAAGAGGTTGTGGGTGAGCGGGGTGAGGGGGGCGTGGATGGTGACGACGTCGCTGTCGCGCAACAGGGTCTGGAGGTCAGTAAGCCTCACGTCGTTGGCCGCGGCGAAGGCGTGGTCTGGTGCGATGTCGGTGGCGAGGATGCTGACGCCGAAGCCGCGGAGGCGCCGGGCCACGAGCTTTCCGATGCGGCCGAGGCCGATGATGCCCACGGTCTTCTCGTGCAGTTCGAGGCCGGTGCGGTATGTCCAGTCGGCTTGGCGCATCTGCTCCGTCAGCAGGACGAGCTGCTTCGACACCGCGAGGATCAGGCCCATGGCATGGTCCGCGACGGAGGGCCCGTTGCCGCCGGCGGCGATCGTCACGACGCGGCCCAGCGCCACCGCGGCGGGCACGTCGATCTGCTCGTATCCCACGCCGCGCCGGGCGATCACCTGCAGGCGGGGGTTCGCGGCCATCAGCGCGTGGCCGACATCGGTGCTGCCGACGATCCAGCCATCTACGCCCTGCAGCAGGGCTGGGAGCGTCTCCGCCGCGGGGTCCCGGCCCCCCAGGTCCGGATGGCGGACGGTGCAGCCGTGATCGACGAGGTACTGGATGGCGGCGGGATCGACGTTGCGTGCGGTGACCAGGATGGTGGGCTGGTTGCCGTTGCCGCTCAACTGCCGGCTCCCTCGGATGCGGGCGGGTAGAACGCATCCTGCCAGCGGGCGGGCGGCGATTTGAGTTCGTTCTGCCTGGTCATGAAGGTGGCGAACGCCATGGTCCCGCGCGGCGCGGTGCCGAACAGGCCGCCCATCTGCCGCAGGATGGCCTCGACCTCCGCGGGCGTGAGCCTGGTCGGTTCGGATTGCAGATAGAGCGCGGCGGCGCGGGCCGGGTCTTGGGCGATGATCCCGCTGGCTTCGGCGAGCGCATCGACCATCGCCTTGGCGAGGCCGGGCCGGCTGACGAACTTCGCGGTGGTGCCGAGCACCGCGCCCGTGACCTCCTCGCCGATGATCTCCTTCGAGCCGGTGACGCGATGGATGCCCGGTGCGGCCTCCAGCACCTCGCTGAAGGGCGGCGTGGCGAAGTACAGCGTGACGCCGCGGCTGGCCATGAGGGCGATCGTCGCATCCGGGTGCGGCAACGAGACCATTTGCGGATCGAGGCGGTGCGCATCGCCGAACGCCGTCTCGGCGGCCATGCGGAGCAGCTCGGCCTGCGGGGTGTTCGGGGCGGTGACGGCGATGCGGTCATTGGGGCCGATGTCGCTCACCGACTTGATGGCGGGCACGTTGGTGTAGAGGCCATAGGGCAGTCTGGAGAGGGAGCAGAGGCCGCGGATGCCGTAGTTCCGCAGCGTCTTCTCCCGGGCGATGAGGATGCCCGGCAGGCCGTAGGCGCCGATGTCGATGCTGCCGCTGATCAGCGCGTCGTTGATGGCGGTGGCGCCGCTCATCCGCGTGAGGGTGATGGCGGCCTCGATGCCGGCGCTGCTGGCGTGGGCCACGAACAGGCCGAGGCGGTCGGCGATCATGACGGGCAGGTAGCCGATGCCGTACTGGATGGCGATCGTCACGGCCGCGGGTTCGGCACGGGCGGGCGAGGGCCAGAGCGCCTGGGCGCCTGAAGCCGCAGCCAGGCCGAGTGCGGTGCGGCGGGCAAGCCGGGTCGGCATCGGGTTCCTCCCTCGGGGCCATTCGCCCTCTGACGCCGCCAGCTTAGGACGAGGGGCCGGCGGGGGCCAAGGGGGGTCGGGCGCGGTCATAGCCTCGTGACCGGGACCGTATCATCTGTATGCGCCGCAGCCAGGGTCCTCTAAGGAGTGGCCGCTCCATCCCGGCTGAGTAGGAGGCCACCATGGCTAAGACACCTGGTACACCCAAGACGAAGACGGCCGCCCCGGCGCAGTTCGACATGAACAGCCGCGAGCGCAAGCGCGACGGCAAAGGAGGCCGCGGCGGCCCGGACCGGGGCCGCGACGAGAAGCGCCCGCCCAGCCACATCATCAGCCTGCCGCCCACATCCGTGGATCGTGGCGAGGGCTGGGTCATCCAGAAGCTGGGCAAGATCGATCAGGCGTCCCATGCCGCGATGGGTGCGGAGTACCACCTGGTCTTCGAGGGCCATGACCCGCTGGTGTTCGGCTATCTGAGCGCCGCCCGGGAGCGCGCCAAGGAGCCCGCGCCGGAGATCGCAAAGGTCCCGGAGGTCTCATCTGACCCGGCTGAGGACACGACCGACCCGGAGGCGCCGAGCGGGGAGGCGCCGAGCGGGGAGGCGCCGAATGGAGAGGCGCCAACTGCGGAAGCGCCAGCGACGGAGGGGTAGGCAGAGGTCGCCCCGCTGGGTTGGAGAGTCCGGCGGCCGGGTGCGGCCTGGTTCTGGTTGCGGCCAGGTCGCCGGCCTCTCCATCAGCGTATCGGCCGGGGCAAGCGATTGCGCTTGGGATAGGGATCACATACTGTTCTGAAAAACGTGTCTGTGGGATGAAGCGCCGCCCTCTTTCTCTTTTCGGGTGGTGCCAAATGACTGTGAACCGTCGGACTGTTCTCCAGGGCGCATCGCTCGCCGCACTTGCCGGCGGGCTGCCCGGCGCTGCCTCTGCCCAGACGCGGGCGGAGACCCTGCGCTATGTCACGGGCAACACCATCAACACGCTCGACACGACCATGCCCGGCGCCACGCGCGAGGCGTTCGGCGTGTGCATGAACGTGTATGACCGGCTGTTCGCCTTCGGCCGCAAGCGCTCCGGCGACAACTGGACCTTCGACCCCGCCGTGATCCGCGGGGAGCTGGCCAAGGGCTACGCCATCAGCCCGGATGGCAAGCTGATCACCATCACCCTGCGCGACGACGCCACCTGGCACGACGGCACCCCGGTCACGGCGGAGGACGTGAAGTGGTCGCTGGACCGCGCCGTGTCCGCGAAGTCGCTGGCGCCGCCGCAGCTCTCCACGGGGTCGCTGACCTCGGCCGACCAGTTCAAGGTCGTGGACCCCCACACCGTGACCGTCACGCTGGACAAGCCGGACCGGCTGGCGCTGGCGAACCTGTGCGTCTGCTACACCATCATGATCAACAGCAAGCTGGCCCGCCAGCATGCCACCGCCGAGGACCCCTGGGCGATGGAGTGGATGAAGACCAACACCGCGGCTTCGGGCGCCTACACCATCGAGAGCCACAAGCCCGGCGAGAGCACGGTGCTGCGGCGGAACGAGAAGTGGGTGGGCGGAGTGGGGGGATTGCCGTTCTTCCGCCGGGTCATCATCCAGACGGTGCCGGAGCCGGGCACGCGGGCGAACCTGCTGGAGCGCGGCGACGCCGACCTCTCGATCGACCTGGCGGCCAGCGACATGCCGACGATGGAGAAGTCGGCCAAGGCGAAGGTCGCCTCCATCCCGCAGAACAACGGCTTCACCCACATCACCATGAACAACCAGGTGGCGCCGTTCGACAATCCGAAGGTGCGCCAGGCGGTGGCGGCGGCCCTGCCGTATGACGACATGTTCAAGGCCTCGATCTTCAGCCGCGGCAACAAGCTGTATGACGGCAGCTGGTCCGGCACGCCGCCCGACACCAGCTTTCCGCAGACGATGCCGAACCGGACGGACCTGGTGCGTGCCAAGGCGCTGCTGGCGGAGGCGGGGATGCCGAACGGTTTTTCCACCACCTTCACCATCGCGGTCGGGCAGTCCGCCACCGCGGAGCCGATGGCGGCGCTGGTGAAGGAGGCGCTGGCCAAGGTAGGGATCCAGGTCGAGATCCAGAAGAAGCCCGACGCCGAGTTCAACACGCTGGAAGCCGAGAAGAAGATGCCGTTCTACACGGATGGCGCGACGGCGTGGCTGCCCTACACCTATTATTTCTTCTACCTGTACTTCACCCGGGACCAGCGCTGGAATTTTGCCGGGCTGAAAAGCGCCGAGATGGATGCGCTGACGCTTGACGCGCGCTATCAGACGGATAACGCGAAGTATGAGGAGGACTGCCGCAAGATGATCGAGATCATGGCGAGGGAGACGCCATTGATCATGCTGTGGCAGCCGAACCAGGACGCGGTCATGGCCAAGTCGGTGGAGGGCTACACCTACCAATTCTACCGCCAGGCGGACTTCAGGGACCTCAAGCGGGTCTGATGGTTGTTGCCATCCTGAAGCGGGTGGGGCGCCGGCTGCTCGCCTCGCTGCCGGCGCTGCTGGGCGTGGTGTGCATCACCTTCATCCTGATGCGCGTCCTGCCTGGCGACCCGGCCGTGTTCTTCGCCTCCGGGCCCAGCGCCGGCCAGGCGGAGATCGAGCAGCTGCGGCACCAGATGGGGCTCGATCAGCCGGTGCCGGTGCAGCTGGCGCTGTATCTGCGGGATATCGGCCGCGGCGATTTCGGCCGCTCCATGACCACCGGGCAGGCGGTGGCGAGGGATATTGCGACCCGCCTGCCGGCCTCGCTGGAGCTGACCTTCTGCGCCCTCTTCATCGCGCTGCTGGTCTCGGTGCCGCTGGGGGTGCTGGCGGCGCTGCGGCCGGGCTCGGCGATGGACCACGCGGTGCGGCTGCTGTGCACGGCCGGGGTGTGCGTGCCCACCTTCGTCTCCGGGCTGCTGCTGATCTATGTGTTCTACTACCTGCTGGGCTGGGCGCCGGACCCCACGGCGCGGATCGACATCTTCGCCTCCGCCCCGCCGGCCATCACCGGCTTCTACCTGGTCGATTTCGCGCTGGTGCGGGACTGGGAGGGGTGGGCGGCGGCGTTCAGCCAGCTGGTGCTGCCGGCCACGACCATGGCGCTGTTCGTGCTGGCGCCGCTGGCACGCATGACGCGGGGCTCGATGCTGGCGGTGCTGGGCAGCGACTTCATCCGCACCGCGCAGGCGATGGGCCTGTCCCGCGCCCGCATCATCGGCGCCTATGCGCTGCGCAACGCGCTGCTGCCGGTGCTGACCATCACCGGCATCGTGTTCTCCACCATGCTGGGCGCCAACGTGCTGGTGGAAAAGGTGTTCTCCTGGCCCGGCGTCGCCTCCTACGCGCTCGATGCGCTGCTCGCTTCCGACTACGCGCCGGTGCAGGCCTTCGTGCTGCTGATGGCCGGCATCTTTGTCGTGGTGAACGTGGCGATCGACGTGCTGTACGGCATTGTCGATCCGCGGGTATCCGTTGCATGAGCGCGCTGGCCCTCGGGCGCACCTCCACCCTGTCCCATGTCCTGTATGTGCTGCGCGGCAATCCCGTGACGGCCGTGGCTGCGGCCGGGACCCTGCTGCTGGTGCTGCTGGCGGTGTTCGCGCCCTGGATCGCGCCGTATGACCCCGTCGCGTCCAACGTCTCCATCGCGCTGCAGCCGCCCACCGTGCTGCACTGGGCCGGGACGGACCAGCTGGGGCGGGACATCCTCTCCCGCCTGATCGTCGGCACCCGGCTGGACCTGGTCATCGCCGCCGCCGCCGTCAGCCTGTCCTTCGTGGTCGGTGCCGTGGCGGGCGGGCTGTGCGGCTATGCCGGCGGGGCGCTGGACCGCTGGGTCGGCCGCTTCACCGACGTGCTGATGGCCTTCCCGCTGTTCGTGCTGGCCATGGCGCTGGTGGCGGCGCTGGGCAACCGGGTGGAGAACGTGATCATCGCCACCGCGGTCATCAACCTGCCGTTCTACGTGCGGTTCGCCCGGGCCGAGGTGAACGTGCGGCGCAATGCCGGCTGGGTGGAGGCGGCGCGGGCCTGCGGGGACAGCCACCTCTCGGTCGTGCTGCGGTTCCTGCTGCCGAACGTGCTGCCCGCCATGTCGGTGCAGATCTCGCTGAACCTGGGCTGGGCGATCCTGAACGCGGCCGGGCTGTCGTTCATCGGGCTCGGCGTCACCGCGCCCACGCCGGAGTGGGGGATCATGGTGGCGGAGGGGGCGCGCTTCATCGCCACCGGCAAGTGGTGGCTGGTGGCCTTCCCGGGCCTGGCGCTGATGCTGACCGTGCTGTGCTTCAACCTGCTGGGCGACGGGCTGCGGGACATCCTCGATCCCCGGATGCGCACGTGACGAGCGGACTCGTCACGGACGTGACAAGTCCGCTTGTCACGGACGTGACAAGCCCGCTTGTCACGCACGTGAGCCTACTCGCCATCGAGGGGCTGGGCGTCGGGTTCTCGACCCGGCATGGCCCGGTGCAGGCGCTGCACGAGGTGAGCCTCGCCATCGGGCCCGGGCAGACCCTGGGCGTGGTGGGGGAGAGCGGCTCCGGCAAGTCCGTCACGGCCTTGGCGGCGATGCGGCTGCTGGACCGTGCGGGCCGGGTGACCGCGGGGCGGATCCTGTTCGGTGGGCGGGACATCAGCCGGGCCGCACCGGGGGAGCTGCGGAAGCTTCGGGGGGCGGCGATCTCGATGATCTTCCAGAACCCGCGGGCGGCGCTGAACCCGATCCGCACCGTGGGGCAGCAGATCTCGGACGTGCTGCGCGCCCATGCCGGCATGTCCGCGGGCGAGGCGCGGGGCCGGGCCCTGGCGGCGCTGGAGGCGGTGCAGATCCGCGACGCCGCACAGCGCATGAGCGCCTATCCGGCGGAGCTGTCGGGCGGCATGTGCCAGCGGGTGATGATCGCCATGGCCATCGCCTGCGAACCCGCCCTGCTGATCGCCGACGAGCCCACCACCGGGCTGGACGTGACCACGCAGAAGACGGTGATGGACCTGCTGGCCGGCATCGCCGCGGCACGGGGGATGGCCACCATGCTCATCACCCACGACCTCGGCCTGGCCGCGCGCTACTGCGGGCGCATCGCGGTGATGGAGCAGGGCCGGGTGGTGGAGCAGGGCGACACCGCCACCCTGTTCGACGCCCCGCAGCACCCCTACACGCGCCGCCTGATCGCGGCCTCGCCCACCCGCACCTCCACACTGGCCGATCTGGCGCAAGGCGGGGCGCAAGGCGGGGCGCAGGAGGCGCCGCCGGTGGTGGCACGGCCGATCCGGCACAAGCCCGGCGATGGCCCGCTGCTGCAGGTGCGCAACCTGGTCAAGACGTTCGACGGCGGCGTGAAGGCGGTGGGCGGCGTGTCGTTCAACCTGGTGGCGGGCGGCAGCCTCGGTCTGGTCGGCGAGAGCGGCTCGGGCAAGAGCACGCTGTCCCGCATCATCTGCCGCCTGATCGACGCGAGCGCCGGGGACGTGATCCTGGCCGGCGAGTCCATCGGCGGCATCCCGGCCCGTGACTTCCACCGCTCGCCCCGGCGGCGGGAGGTGCAGATCGTGTTCCAGGACCCGCATGACAGCCTGAACCCGCGCTTCACCGCCCGGGACTGCATCGCCCATCCGCTGCGGCGGCTGGAGCACATGCGCGACGGCGCGGCGCTGGACGCCAGGGTGAACCAGGCGGCGGACCGGGCCGGGCTGCCGGCGGCGCTGCTGGGCCGCTACCCGCACCAGCTCTCGGGCGGGCAGAAGGCGCGGGTCGGCATTGCCCGCGCCATCGCCACCCGCCCGCGCCTGCTGGTGCTGGACGAGCCGACCGCGGCGCTGGACGTGTCGATCCAGGCGGTGATCCTGCAACTGCTGGACCGGCTGCGGCGCGAGGACGGCATGGCGCTGCTGTTCGTCAGCCACGACCTGAACGTGGTGCGGATGCTGTGCGACGAGCTGGTGGTGCTGCAGAACGGGCTGGTGGTGGAGGCCGGGCCGAGTGCCGCGGTGTTCGCCCGGCCGCAGGCGCCCTATACGCAGGCGCTGCTGGACGCGATCCCGCATCTGGAGACGGCGCGAACACGGGCGATGGCGTGATGACGCCGATGGACCTGTTGACCGCGCGGGCGCGGGACGACCTGCGGTGTGTGGCGCACCCGCGCATGCCCTGGCTGGAGCCGCGCCTGGGGCCGGATGGGCGTGCGGCGCTGGACGTGCTGGTGGTTGGCGGCGGGCAGTCCGGCCTCGCCATCGGCATGGGGCTGCTGCGCGCAACGGTGCCGAACGTCCTGGTGGTGGACCGGGCGGCGCGGGGGGCGGAGGGGCCGTGGCTGAGCTATGCCCGGATGAAGACCCTGCGCTCGCCCAAGGACTACACGGGACCGGACCTGGACCTGCCCTCGCTGGGCTACCAGGCCTGGCACGAGGCGCGCCATGGCGCGGAGCACTGGCAGGCGCTGGGCATGATCGCGCGGGAGGACTGGGCCGCCTATCTCGGCTGGGTGCGCGATGCCGCCGGGATCCCGGTGCAGAACGATGCCGTGGTGACGGAGATCGCCCCGGCGGCGGGCGGGCTGCTGGCGGTGACGGTGAACGGCGCGGTGCGGTATGCGCGGAAGGTGGTGCTGGCGACCGGGCAGGACGGGTGCGGCCGCTGGTGGATGCCGCCGTTTGCCGCCGCCCTGCCGCAGGCGCGGCGGGCGCATACCGCCGATGCCATCGACTTCGCATCCCTGCGCGGGTGCCGTGTGGCGGTGCTGGGCGCCGGGGCCTCCGCCATGGACAATGCGGCGACCGCGCTGGCGGCCGGGGCGGCGGCGGTGACGGTGTTCTGCCGCCGGGCCGAGCCGCAGCTGGTGCAGCCCTATCGGCTGATCACCTTCGCCGGGTTCCTGCGCCATCTTTCGGAGCTGCCGGATGCGTGGCGCTGGCGGTTCATGGCGCGGGTGCTGGGGATGCGGGAGGGCTTTCCACAGCCGACCTACGACCGGTGCGCCCACCATCCCGGTTTCCGCCTGTTGGCCGGCGCCGCCGTCAGCGATGCGCGGGACACGCCGGAGGGGATCGTGCTGGAGACGGCGCGCGGGCGGTTCACCGCGGACTACCTGATCTGCGGCACCGGGGTGGACATGGACTTCGCCCTGCGCCCGGAGCTGCGCCACCTGGCCGGCAACATCGCCCGCTGGTCCGACCGATACGATCCGCCGGCAGCCGAACGGGATGCGCGGCTCGGGCGCTATCCCTATCTGGGCCCGGACTACGCGCTGCAGCCGCGGCGGCCCGGCGAGACCGGATGGATGCGCGACGTGCACCTGTTCGGCATCGCCAGCACCATGAGCTTCGGGCCCTCGGGCTCCTCGATCAACGCGATGACCACGGCGGTGCCGAAGCTGGTCGCGGGCCTCACCCGCGGGCTGTTCGAGGATGACCTGGAGCGGCACTGGTCGGCGCTGGACGCCTATGACGTGCCGCAGACCGTCATCGGCGGCTGACCCGGCGGCGATCCCGGAGGCGATCCCGAAGCCGGGCGGTCAGCATCGGGCGTCCTTCCCTGGAGTGCTCAGGTCGCTGCCACAGGCCTGTGACTTGCCGCGCGGGCCTGCTCCGCCGCCATCCTCGTCTCGCGCCGGCCGAGCCACACGGCGTTGCCGAGCCATAGGGCACACACCGGGATCGCCACCAGCGCGATGCCGTGCAGCGTATAGCCGAGCGCTGCCAGCCCGGCATAGGACCAGGCGCCCACCTGGTCCCCCAGGCGATAGACCACCGTGTCGATGAAGCTCTTGGCCTTGTAGCGGTCCTCCCGCGGCAGCACGGTGAACAGCACCTCCCGCGTCGGCCGGGTGATGGCGAAGTTCGCGGCCCGGCGCAGCACCTGGAACGACACCACGCTGGACAGGGCCGGGAAGGCCGCCAGCACGGCGAAGCCCACGACGCTGAAGCCGGGCAACAGGGCGATGGTGGCCGTGACCCCCAACGTGCGGACGATGCGCCCGGTCAGGAACAGCTGGACCCCGAGGGTCAGCATGTTCACCACCAGGTCGATGGTTGCCAGGAACTGCGTCTGTGCGGCGCGGGAGCCCAGGCTGCTGCCGATGATCGAGGCCTGCTGGAAGTAGAGGAAGGTGGAGGTGATGGAGAACAGCATCAGGAAGATGCTGACGTTCAGCAGGTAGGGCTGGACCAGCGCGCGCAGGATGCCGGACAGCACGCCGCCGCCCATGGGCACCGTCGTGCTGGTCTGCTCGGCGTGCCGCTCCGCCAGCTCCCGTTCCGCGACGTCGCCGTGCCGGGCGCCCTCCGCTGCCTGCGGCCGGCTGAGCGCGGGGGAAAGCCGGCCCAGGCGACGGACGCAGAATACCGCGACCTCGATCAGCAGGGCGGCCACCACCAGCAGCGACCAGGGCGGCACCAGGGCCGCGAGCGAGGCGGTGACCGCGGAGCCGGTGATCGCTCCCACCGAGGCGCCGGCGGCGACCATGCCGAACAGCCGCTTGCCCTGGTCGGCGGTGAACAGGTCCACCAGCAGTGCCCAGAACACGGAGACCACGAACAGGCTGAACACCGAGGTCCAGATGAAGAATGCGCGCCCCACCCAGATGGCGGCTTCGCCGCTGGCGGCATACTGCGCCACGGCGAACAGCAGGATGTTCGCGGCGAAGAAGCGGTAGGTGAGGGGAATGAACCGGCTGCGCGGCATGCTGCGCACCAGCCAGGCGAAGGGCAGGTTCAGCGCCAGCATGCCCAGCAGGGTGCCGGTGAACAGCCATTGCAGGTTGTTCACCCCGCCCGCGATCCCCGCCTGGTCCCGGATGGGGCGCATCACCGAATAGGAGCACAGGATGCAGAAGATGTACAGCCAGGCCCAGAGCAGGGCCTCCGCCTCCGCCGGACGGATATCCACGATGCGGCGCAGCAGGCGATAGGCAGGGCTGTTCGCGGCAGGGATGCCGGGATCGGCGAGTGGGGCGCCGGGCATCGATCCTTCGCTACCGCGGCGGCGCGGCGGCCAGACCGAGGATCTGACGGAGGGCCGGGGCATCGACGTCCTTGCCGTAGCCGGGGGCGCCCATGGCAAACTCCGTCGCACGGGCCAGCCCGCCGACCACCACCGGCTCGAACCCGGCATCACGCACCAGCATCGCCGCGGTGTCCAAGGACGCCTCGTCGTCACCCGCGATCGGGATCGCCAGCGGTGCGCCCTGGCGGTGCGCCTGGGCCTGGAGGACGCGGTAGCCGAGCGTGTTGAAGGCCCGCACGACCCTGGCGCCCGGGAACAGGCTGGCGGTGGCCAGGCCGATTCCCTTGTCGCGCACCAGGGCCATCGCGTCCCCGTCACGCGCGGCCACGGCGTTCCCGGCGTCGATCAGCACCTTGCCCGACAAGGCGGGCGCGAGCTGGCCGCCGAGGGCCGGCATGGCGCCGTAGGGCACGGCGATGAACACGATGTCGCCGAAGGCCGCCGCCTCCTGCGGGGTTCCGGCCTGGGCCAGTGCGCCCAGCCCGTCCACGAGGGGCTTGAGCTGCTCCGGGTGCCGCGACGAGAACAGCACGGGGTGGCCCGCCTTCACCCACAGCGTGCCGAGCGTGCTGCCGATGTGCCCGGCGCCGATGATGCCGATGCGGGCCTTTCCGGCGGGCGGGGTGGCTGCGGGCTGCGCGCGGGCGGCCGGGGCGGCAAGCGCGGCGATGGTGGCTCCGCCCGCCAGCAGCATGACGGCGCGCCGGTCGAGGTTGGTTGGGTCAGCCATGGGTCGGTCCTCCGGGGTTCATGCGGGGAATGCCTGGTCGAGCTCGGCCAGGTCCTGTGGCGTGAGGCGCAGGTTCAGCGCCGCCGCGTTTTCACGCACGTGGCCGGGTGAGCCGGATTCCGGGATGGAGATGGTCTGGCCGTTGCGCATGGTCCAGGCGATGGCCACCGCGGCCGGGCTCACGCCCAGCCGTGCCGCGACCCGGCCGAGCCCGGCGTTGCGCAGCATCCCGCCGCCGCTGCCCAGGGGCGAGTAGGCCATGATCGGCATGCGATGGCGGCTGCACCACGGCACGAGGTCCCGCTCGACGCCGCGCTGGTCCAGGCCGTAGCGGACCTGGTTCACGGCGCAGGCGTCGCCGTAGGGCACGCGCATCAGCTCCTCGAGGTCCGGGACGCTGAAGTTGGACACGCCCCAGCGGCGGATCCGGCCTTCCTGCCGCAGCGCCTCGAAGGTCTCGACGACGGGGTGCAGGTCACCCACGCCGCCGCGCCAGTGCAGGAGGTAGAGGTCCAGGTGGTCGGTGCCGAGCCGGGCCAGGCTGGCGCTGCAGGCCTCGCGGATGCCGGACCGGGTGGCGTGGTTCGGCAGCACCTTGGAGACGATGAACACCTGGTCCCGCCTGCCCGCGACCAGGTGGCCGACCATGCGTTCGGCGCGGCCGGCGCCGTACAGCTCGGCCGTGTCCAGCAGCGTCATGCCGAGGGAGAGGCCGGTTTGCAGGGCCTGCTCCTCCTCGGCCTCCGGATGGCGGCCCTGTGCGAGGTGCCAGGTGCCCTGCCCGAGGGCGGGGGCGGTGCCGCCCTGGGGCAGCTGGACCACGGGTGGCTTCGGTTGCGCCCGGACCGGGCCGGCCATCAGCGCGAGGGCCGCGCCGGCCATGCCAAACTCCCGCCGCGTCATGCGGACCATGTCGCCTCCGTTCGATTCGCCGCAGTATGGCTGAAACCGATGGCGGCCGATGATCACCGCTGCGTCAGATTTCGCCGGTCCCGGGCTGATCGTCGCGGACCGGGTGCGCCCCATAGGTCACGGCGCCGCGGCATGCGACAGTCGGGCATGGATCTGCGGCAGTTGCGCACCTTCAAGCTGGTGGCCGAGTTGGGCAGCCTGAGCAAGGCCTCCGACCGCCTGCGCGTGGCGCAGCCGGCCCTGAGCCGCCAGGTGAAGCTGCTGGAACACGAGCTGCAGGCCAAGCTGTTCATCCGCACCGGCCGCGGCATGGTGCTGACGGAGGCGGGGCAGATGCTGGTGGAGCGCACCGCCGGGCTGGTGCGGCAGATCGAGCAGGTGCGCGACGACATCCGGTCGGCTGGCGGCGCGCCGTCCGGCGGCGTCACGCTGGGCCTGGTGCCGACCGTGAGCAACGTCGTCTCCGCCCGGTTCGCGCGGCGGGTGGCGACGGAACTGCCGGGCATCGCGCTGCGCATCGTGGAGAGTTATGGCGGGCACCTGGTCGAATGGCTGCACCGGGGCGAGCTGGACCTCGCCATCATCTACGGCCCGGCGGTGGACCTGCATCTGACGGTGCGGCCGATCGGGCGGGATGACGTGGTCGCGGTGGGCCCGCCGGGGTGTGGGCTGCGCCGGCGCGGCATGGTCGAGGTGGGGTGGCTGCTGCGGCAGCGGCTGATCCTGCCGAGCTATTCGCATGGCCTGCGTGCCCTGATCGAGAAGGCGGCGGCGCGGCGGGGCTGTTCGCTGGACATCGTGATGGAGGCGGATTCGTATCGTGTGCTGACCAGCCTGGTGGAGGAGGGCCTGGGCTACACCGTGCTGCCGCCCTCCGCCATCCGGCTGGAGGTGGAGGCCGGGCGGCTGGAGACCGCGGCCATCGTCCGGCCGGCCATCACGCGCGAACTGATCCTGGCTGCGGCGCCCGGCCATGCCGCCTCGGTCGCCAGCGCCGCCATCTCCGCCGTGCTGCTGTCCGAGATCGCGCGGCTGGTGGGGGCCGGGCACTGGGCGATGCGGCTGGCGGGCGATCAGGCCACGCCGTAACCCAGCGCGCCGCGGAACCGCTGCTTGAGGAACACGCCATCGCGCGCCGGCAGGGCCCGCGGCGTGTCGCCCGGGGCGATGCGGACCCGGATCAGGCCTGGGCCCGCATTGTGGTGCAGCGCAGCGCGGGCTGCGGGCAGTTCGTGGGTTTCGCTCACCGTCATGGCGGTCAGCCCGGCGCTGGCCGCGATCGCCGCCAGGTCCTGGCCGTGGCCGCTGTGGCTGCGCTGCATCCCGGTCTCGCCGAAATGCCCGTTGTCCAGCACCACCAGGGTCAGGTTCGGCGGGCGCTTGACGGCGATGGTCAGCAGGCCGCCCAGGCCCATGAGCTGCTCGCCATCGCCGGTGATCACCGCGACCGGGCGTCCGGGCTGCGCCAGGGCCAGGCCGAGCCCGATCAGCCCGGCCCCGCCCATGGCCCCCCACAGATAGAAGTTGGCATCGTGGTCCCCGGCGGCGAACACGTCGTAGGTGGGCGAGCCCAGCCCGGTGACGACCAGAAGCTCGCCACGGTCCTGCAGCAGGGCGGCCACCGCGGCGCGGCGGTCCAGGGTTCCGAATCCGGTCATTCCTGCCCCACCCATTTCTTGCGTCCGATCATGCGCTGGGAGATCAGCACCGCGACCTGCTGGTCTCCGTCATAGGCCAGGGCGGCGGCGGCATCGACCACCTCCGCCGCTTCCTCCGCATGGTGCACCCGCAGCACGGTGACGCCCATGTCCCGCAGCACGGCGGGCGTCGCCTGGCCCATCGGCACCTGCCATGGATTGAACTCCGCCCACTCGCCCCGCATCGTCACCAGGGTGAGGAGCGGGAACCGGCAGACCGTCATCAGCGACAGCATGTTGATGCAGTTGCCGACGCCGCTCGACTGCATCAGCAGCGCCGTGCGGTCACCGCCCAGCCAGGCGCCGGCCGCGAGGGCCACGCCCTCCTCCTCGGTGGTCAGCACCGTGGCCTGCATGGCGGCATCGTCGTGGGCCATGGCGATCAGCCGCGAATGCCCGGCATCCGGGACGTAGCAGACCTGCCGCACCTGGTGGGATTTGAGGCAGGCGAAGATCTCGCCGGGCCAAGCCGGCTCTGGTTGCGCCATCGGGCGGGCCTTGTCTGGCTGTTACCGGCGCAGCCTAGGGGAACGGGCATCGGACGGCATATCGAACCCGCTTCATCCAGCTATGCCCGGATTGTATAGGGCGCCGGGCGCCGCGCTGGGTATCGTTCCGGCAATGGCATGTGCAACGACGCCTGTGGGAGGGGTTCAGGATGGATGTCGGCTTCATTGGTCTGGGGCGCATGGGGCGCCCCATGGCTTCCAATCTGTGCCGCAAGGGGTTCCGGCTCCGGGTCAACGACGTGAACCCGGCCGCGATGGAGGAGCTGGCGCTGCTCCAGGCCAAGCCGTGCGACACGATCGCGGAGCTGGCCGCCGGGTCCGACGTGGTGGTCACCATGCTGCCGAACTCCGCCATCGTGCAGGACGTGCTGACCATGGCCGAAGGCGTGTTCGCCCATGCCAGACCCGGCAGCGTCGTGCTGGACATGAGCACCATCGACCCGGAGGTGACGGACGCGCTGGGGGCTGCGGCCAAGGCGCGTGGGCTGGGCTTCGTCGATGCGCCGGTCGGCCGCCTGGCCAGCCATGCCGACCGCGGCGAGTCGCTGTTCATGGTGGGCGGCGAGCCCGAGCATTTCGAGCGGGTGAAGCCGCTGCTGGAGGCGATGGGCACCACCATCTATCATTGCGGCCCGGTCGGCGCCGGCACGCGCACCAAGCTGGTGAACAACTTCCTCGCCGTCGCATCCTGCCAGATGAATGCGGAGGCGCTGTCGCTGTCGCAGCGGTTCGGGCTGAACCTGGAGCGCACGCTGGAGGTGCTCTATGGCACCACCGCGGTGAACGGGCAGTTGAAGATCGCCTGGCCGGCCAAGGTGCTGAAGGGCGACGTGGCGCCGGGCTTCACCATCGACCTGGCGCACAAGGACCTGAGCCTGATCGTGGAGGCCGCCAATGCCGCCCGGCTGCCGATGCCGATGGCCGCGGCGGCGCGCGAGGCCTTCAGCGCGGCCCGGGCCCGCGGCTATGGCGGACAGGATTTCTCGGCGATGGCCGATGCCGCCTGTGACCAGGCCGGGGTGCCGAAGGCGCGGCTGGCGGATTGATCAGGCCCGGACCGAGAGCCGTGCCGTAAGAACAACCGGAGGACACCGCCATGCGCATGAACCGACGCGGCTTGCTGACGACTGCAGCCGGGGCGGCGCTGCTCCGCCCCGCCTTGGCGCAGGCGCCGCTGCCGACCGTGAAGATCGGCGTGCTGGCCGACTTTTCCGGCCTCTACAACGACCTGCTCGGCATGCCCGGCGTCGAATGTGCCCGCCAGGCGGTGATCGATGCCGATCCACGATCAAAGGGGTTCAACGTCGAGATCGTCTATGGCGACCACCAGAACAAGCCCGATGTCGGCGGCACGATCGTGCGCAACTGGATCGACTCGCAGGGTGTGGACATGGTGATCGCCGGGCCGAACTCGGCCGTGGGCCTGGCGGCCTCGTATATCTGCAAGGAGAAGAACAAGGTCTGCATGGGTGCTGCCGTCACCGCCAGCGAGTTCACCGGCAAGGACTGCACGCCCAACACGATCAACTGGACCTATGACGCCTACATGCTGTCCAAGGCGGTCGCGACGGAGATCACCCGGTCCGGCGGCAAGAGCTGGTTCTTCATCTCCAGCGACAACGCATTCGGGGCCTCCCTGCAGCAGGAGACCAGCAGCGTGGTCGTCGAGACCGGCGGCCGGGTGCTGGGCAGTTCGAAGAGCCCGCTCGGCAACATGGACTTCTCGGCCATGCTGCTGGCCGCCCGTGCCAGCGGGGCGGAGGTGCTGGCGCTGGCGGTGGGCGGCGCCGACCTGATCAACGTGCTGAAGCAGGCGGCGGAGTTCGGCCTTCGCGGCAAGATGCGGATCGCGGCGCTGGTGACGTTCCTGGGCGACATCCATGGTGCCGGGCTGGACACCATGCAGGGCCTGCTGTTCACCAACAGCTTCTACTGGGACCTGAACGACCGCACCCGGGCCTTCACCGCGCGCGTGCTGCCGCGGCTGGGCGGCACCTATCCGGGCATGACCCATGCCGGGTGCTACGGCATCACCACGCACTACCTGCGGGCGGTCGCGGCCATGGGGGCGGTGGAGGCCAGGCGCAGCGGCGTGGCGACGGTGGAGCGGATGAAGGCGATCCCGATCGACGATGACGCCTTCGGCTCCGGCAGCATCCGCGCCGATGGGCGGGCGGTGATCCCGGCCTACCTGCTGCAGGTGAAGACCCCGGCGGAAAGCAAGCGGCCGTGGGACTACTGCAACGTGGTCTCGACACTTGCCCCGGCCGAGACGGTGCGGCCGCTGAGCCAGGTGGGGTGTCCCTTCGTCAGGCTGTAGGCGGCTTCGGGTGGCGGTCCGGTGACGGCTGGCCCGCGTGCCCAGGGGGTGCGATGATGTGACCTGACTGCATCCGGCGTCCCGGCTGGCGATCCCACCTGGGTTGCTAAGGCTGCCGGGCGCGCCGGGTCATGAACCAGGAACAGACATGGCCCAGCCCTCCCTGCTTGCCATAACGATGGGTGACGCATCCGGCATCGGGCCCGAGATCGTGGCCAGGACGATGGCCGAAGGCGGCGAGCGGGCCGTGGTGTATGGCAGCCTCGCTGTGATGACGGATGCCGTCCGCCGGCTCGGCCTCGGCCTCGAGGTCAGGGCGATCACCGATCCGCGCCTCGCTGAAACCAGGCCCGGCACCCTCGAGGTGATCGAGGTGACGCAGATCACCGTGCCGCCGCCGCCGGGCGAGATCAGCGCCGTGTCGGGCCGGGCGTCGTTCGACGCGATCGTGGCCGCGATCGCCGCCGCGAAGGCCGGAACGGTGAGCGGCCTGGTCACGGCACCCATCAACAAGGCGGCGATGTCGCGCGCCGGGATCAAGTATCCCGGCCACACCGAGATCCTGGCCGAGTTCGGCGGTGCCGCGCGGGTGGCGATGATGCTGGCGAACGACGAGATCCGCACGGTGCTGGTGACGATCCACACCGCGCTGCGCCTCGCCATCGAACAGGCGGACTTCGCCGCGCAGATGTCGGCGATCCGGCTGGCGCATGAGGGCGGGGTGGCGCTGGGCTTCGCGGCGCCGCGGGTGGCGGTCGCCGGGCTCAACCCCCATGCCGGGGAGGGCGGGCTGTTCGGCGACGAGGAGATCCGCATCATCGGCCCCGCCATCGAGGCGGCGCGAGCGGAGGGGATCGATGCCAGCGGGCCCTGGCCGGGCGACACGGTGTTCATGCAGGCCCGCACCGGGCGGTTCGACGTGGTGGTCGCGCAGTATCACGACCAGGGGCTGATCCCGGTGAAGTACCTGGGGCTGGAGAAGGGGGTCAACATAACGCTGGGCCTGCCCTTCGTGCGGACCAGCCCGGACCACGGCACCGCGTTCGACATCGCCGGCCGGGGCATCGCCGACCCGGCATCGTTCCGGACCGCCCTGGCCTATGCCCGCCGGCTCGTGAGCGCGCGGGCAACCCTCAGCGTGGAGTGACCAGGGGGCACCGGCCGTCGGCCAGAGGGCGGAACGCCTGGTCCGCCGGGATGGTCTCGGCGACGGTGAACAGGTCCCATGGCCCGGTGCTCTGGCCGGGCGTCTTGACCTGGAACAGGTAGGCCGGATGGATCTTGCGGCCATCGGCGCGGATCTGTCCGGGGCCGAAGCAGTCGTCGTCCGTCGGCATGGCCTTCATGGCGGCGAGCGTCGCGGCGCCCGAGACCCTGGCTGCCGCCGGGCCCATGGCGCGCGCGGCCTTCAGGTAGTGCAGCACGGCGGAATAGGCGCTGGCATGGGCGGTGCTGGGCCAGTTCTCCGGCACCTCGGCCTTGACCCGGCCCAGGAAGGCGCGGGTGCGGTCGTTCAGGTCCCAGTAGAAGTTTTCCGTCATCAGCAGGCCCTGCGCATCCGCGGCGCCCACCGCGTGGAAGTCCGTGATGTAGCCGGACATGGCCGCCAGGCGCTGCCCGGGCCCCGGCAGCTGGAACTCGCGCGCCTGCTTGATGCAGTTGGCCAGGTCGGCCCCGGTGTTGGCGAAGGCGATCACGTCCGCGCCGCTGGCCGCCGCCTGCAGCAGGTAGGCCGAGAAGTCCGTGGTCCCGGGGAACGGGTAGCGCGCGCTGCCGACGATGCGCCCGCCGCTCGCCGTGATGAAGCCGGCCGCATCCGCCTCGATCGACTTGCCGAAGGCGTAGTCCGCGGTGATGAAGTACCAGGCCTTGCCGCCGGCGCGCAGCACGGCGCCGGCGGTGGAATGGGCGCGGCACCAGGTGTCCGTCGTCCAGGCCGCGGTGTTCGCGTTGCAGGCGACGCCGGTGAGGTCGGAGGTCGCCGCGCCGGTGTTGAGGTGCAGCCGGTCCTTCTCGCGCGCGAGGGCCGAGACCGCGAGGGCGATGGCGGAGTTGTTGACGTCGATGATGACGTCGACGCCGTCCTGGTCGAACCAGCGCCGGGCCACGGCGAGGCCGATATCGGCCTTCTGCTGGTGGTCGCCCACGACCAGGTCCGCCGCCATGCCGGATTCGCGGATGGCCTGCCGCGCACAGGCGACGCTGGTGGCGCCGCCGGTGTCGCGATAGGGGCCGGACAGGTCGGTGAGCACGCCGATGCGCAAGGGTGCCGGCGGCGCGGCGGTCTGGGCCCGCGCCGGGCGGGCGGCGAGGCTTGCGGCGAGCGGGGCGGCGGCGAGCAATCCGCGGCGGCTGATCGGCATGGCGTGGTCCTTCAAGGCTGTGGCGGCGGGGTGCGGCGCCCGTCGAGGGCGGCTTCGGTCGCCACCATCGCGGCGATCTCCGCCTCGGCGAACCCGGCTTCGGACAGCACCGCGACCGTGTCCCACCCGGTCGGCGCGGCCGGCGTGCCGCAATGGCCGGCCTGGCCGTCGCGCAGCACCGTGGGGCGGATGGTCCGCACCGGGCCCAGGGTCGGATGGTCGTGCTGTCCCAGCAGGGCCGCGGCTTGCAGATGCGGGTCCGTCATCAGGCTTTCCAGCGAGTGGCACGGCATGGCCGGCACGTCGGCCGCCGCCAGGGTCCGCAGCCAGTAGGCGGAGGTGTTGCCCCGCAGCGCCCCGTTGCGCAGCGCGAACCAGGCCTCCACGTTCGCCATCCGGTCGGTCACGCTGGCGAAGCGCGGGTCCGCCAGCGCCTCCTCCCGTCCGGCGGCCCGCAGGAAGGCGGCGACCTGGTTGTCCGTGTTCGCCGTCACGCTGATCCAGCCATCCGACGTGGCGATGGGGGCGTTGCCGGGGTGCAGGGTGCGGCTGTCGCCGGGCGGGCCCAGCGGCGGGTCGAAGCTCTGGCGGCCCATGTGCTCCTGCAGCACGAAGGCGGCCATGGTCTCGTGCATCGGCACCTCGATGGCGCTGCCGGCGCCGGTGCGCCCGCGCTCCACCAGTGCCGCGAGGATCGCGCCGGCGGTGATCTCCCCCACCACGTGGTCCGCCAGCAGCAGCGGCACGTAGGCGGGTGCGCCGTCCCGTGCGCCGAACAGCCCGGCGACGCCCGAGACGCCCTGCACCACGCTGTCATAGGCGGGCTGGCCCCGGTACGGACCCGGGCCGAACCCGGTGATCAGGCAGTGCACCAGCGCGGGCTGGCGTGCCCGCAGCGTGGCGGCGTCCAGGCCCAGCCGGGCCAGCGCCTCCGGCCGCATGTTGGCGACCACCACGTCCGCGCGGGCCACCAGGTGCCGCAAGGCCGCCAGGGCCGCCGGGTGCTTCAGGTTCAGGCAGACGTTGCGCTTGCCGGCGTTGAGGTGGAGGTAGGCGCCGGAGTGCCGCCGGTCCGGCGAGGGCCCGCCCAGGGAGCGCATCATGTCCCCGGCTTCGGTCTCCACCTTCACCACGGCGGCGCCATACTGCGCGAGCCGCAGCGTGCAGGACGGGCCGACCACGACCGTGGTGAGGTCCAGAACGGTGATCCCGGACAGGAAGCTCATGTGATCCGCGCCTCGAGCGCCGGGGCGCCCGCATCGTCCTCGGCCCAGGCCAGCCAGGGTTCGCCCGGCGTGGCATGCAGGGTGTTGGCCCGGCCGCAGAACAGCGGGCGCATGTTGCGCGTGCTCAGCGACAGCGGCTCCCGCCCCGCGCGGGCGCGGAACAGCTCCGACAGCATCAGCGTGGTCAGGCTGCCATTGACCACCAGCGCCGGATAGAACTCGACGGCGGTGGCATAGGGATGGTCGTAGTGGATGCGGTGCGTGTTGAAGGTGAGGCCGCAGTAGCGCAGCAGCATCGTCTCGTCCGCGACGAAGGGGACGCCGCCGGGGGTGGGGTTCACCGGCGGCGGCGCTGGTGGTGCGGCGGCGGGGCGCCCGGCCTCCAGCATCACGAAATCCTGCTCCTCCGTGAGCACCGTCGCGCCGCCGGCCTCGATCTCGTGGCGGACGGTGGCGATCATCATGCGGCCCGAGCGCCCGGTCTTGGGCGTGGCGGACAGCAAGGTGGCTGCGGCGGCGCAGGGGGCGCCCGACCGGGATGTCGCCCGTCGAAGCGGGTGCGGCGCCCGCCGAACATCAGCCGGGGCAGGCCCGTGTCCGGCAGCGCCACGCCGACGCCGGCATAGCCGTCCGCCCGCAAGGCGCTCTGGGCCGGGTCGGGGGCGAACAGCGCCACGTGCCAGCCGCGCGGCATGAGGCCGCTGCCGGGCGGCGCCTGATCCAGCATCGCCGCGACCCGGCGCAGCGTCGTTTCAGTGCAGCAGTCCTCCGCGATGACCGCTTCCATCTCGCTCCCTTGCCCATCGGGCTTCGTTGCGGACAGCATGCGTCGGACGAGGTGCGCTGACAAACCTTCTGGAGGATCGTTCATGCCGGATGAGAGCCGCATCCCCGTGATCGTCGGTGTGGGCGAGGTCAAGGACCAGCCGGCGGACCGGGCCGCCGGGCAGGAGCCCGCATCGCTGATCGAGGCGGCGCTGCGGCATGCGGAGGCGGATGCCGGGGCTGCGCTGCTGGGGCGGCTGGACAGCCTGGACGTGGTGAACGTGGTGTCTTGGCGCTATGACGATCTGCCGGGGCTGCTGGCGGGGCGGCTGGGGGCTGCCCCCCGGTGGCGCCGGCATGGCGAGATCGGCGGCCAGACCCCGGTGCAGTTCCTGCATGAGGCGGCGGCGCGGATTGCCCGGGGCGAGGCGGGCGTGGCCGCCGTATGCGGGGGCGAGGCCAGCCACACCGCCACCTGGGCCCGGCGCAACGGCCTCGCGCTGGGCTGGACCGAGCCGCGCAGCGCCGCGCAGCAGACGGCGCAGCAGCGGGGCACTGACTGGCTTCCGGCCCGCAACCGCGACTACATCCACCCGCTGGCGCGCCGCCACGGCATCACCGAGCCGCTGACCGTCTATCCGCTGTATGAGAACGCGACCGCCGCCGCATGGGGACAGAGCCCCGGTGAGGCCCGGGCCGAGTCGGCCGCACTCTGGTCGGCGCTCTCCCACGTGGCGGCGGCGAACCCGGTCGCCTGGATCCGCACGCCGGTGGAGCCTGCGGCGGTGGCGGCGGCGGGGCCCGCGAACCGCATGGTCGCCTGGCCCTATCCGAAGCTGATGGTCGCCAACCCCGCGGTGAACCAGGCTGCCGCGATCCTGCTCACCAGCCTGGCCACCGCGCGGGCCGCCGGCATCCCGGAGCGGCGGCTGGTGTTCCTGCAGGCCGGAGCCTCGGCGCAGGAGCCGCGCGACTGGATGGCGCGCCCCCGGCTGGACGAGAGCCCGGCCCAGGCCGCCGTGCTGCAGGCCATGCTGCACGCGGCCGGCGCGGGTCGGATGGGCCCGATGGAACTCTACACCTGCTTTCCCGTGGTGCCGAAGATGGCCCGGCGCGTGCTCGGCCTTGCCGCCGACGCCCCGATCAGCGTCACCGGCGGCCTCACCTTCCACGGCGCGCCGTTCAACAGCTTCATGGCGCATGCCGCCGCCGCGATGGTCCGGCGCCTGCGCGCGGCGGACGGCACCGCACCCGGCCTGCTCTACGGCCAGGGCGGGCACCTTACCGCGCACCACGCCCTGCTGCTGGGGCGAACCCCGGCCGCCGCCGATGCCATGCTGCGCCCCTCGGACGTCAATGCCGTCGCGGGGGCGCATCGGGCGGCGTCCCCGCGGGTGACCGAGGACGCCAGCGGCCCGGCGCGGCTGGAGAGCTTCACGGTGCTGTTCAACCCGGATGGGACCGTGGCGCAGGGCACCACCGTGCTGCGGCTGCCGGACGGGTCCCGAACCCTGGGGACCGTCCCTGCCGCGGATACCGGCACGCTCGGCCTGCTGATGGCGAGCACCGGCACGGCGATCGGGCATGGGGGCACGCTGGCCGCCGAAGCCGGGCTGAACCGCTGGATCGCCTGAGCGAGCCCGCAGGACGGTGCCTGCGATGATGTTCTAGGTGCCGACCGCCAGCGGCGCGCGCATCTTCCGCAGCATCGCGATGACCGACTGCGCCGTGATCCGTCCCGTCCTGGGGTTGGCGCTCGGGATGCCCTCGATGGTCATGCAGAGCCGGGCCGCGTCGGAGTCGAGTTCGATGGTGTGGGTGTTGCGCGTCACGCCCGGATCGGCCCAGATCTCGAGCCGGGTGCGGTCCGGCCCGATCCCGGCCAGGGAGAGCGCCACGGCGACGTTGATGTTGGCCGGGAAGCCGCGGGCCGCCTCCCGTGCCGTGCCCTCGAACACCCGGAGCCGCTCGGTCAGCCCGTCCAGCGCGATGCCGTGCTCGACCAGGTAGGGCGCGCCGACCAGGCCCTGGGGCGGCTTGCGCGTGACCATGCGGACGGCGTGGATGGTGCCCTGCGCCGCGGCGAACACCGCGTCCAGCCCGAGCAGCGCGCCGGTGGGCACCAGGATGCGCCCGCCCTGCGCCCGGGCCAGGTCCACCAGGTGCATGGCGTTCAGCAGGGCGCCGCAGCTCAGCACCACCATGGTGCCGCCGCCGCGCAGCACCGGCTCCGCGATGGAGGGCAGCAGCGCGGCGGGGGCGCATTCGATGACGATGTCCGCGTGCCCGGCGAGGTCGGTGATGCCCATGATCGCGGGCGCGGCGGGCAGGCCCGGCGGCAGCGCGGCCCGCACCCTGCCGGCGTCCCGCGCGCCGATGGCGGTCAGGCGCAGGCCGGGGATGCCGCCCTCCGCGGCGAAGGCGGCTGCGATGGCCTGGCCGATGGCGCCGAAACCGGCGATCCCCACGTTCAACGGTTCCGGCACCTTGGCTCTCCAGCGGTTCGTGGCCGCAGGATGTCGCGTGCGGCGCCGAAGGGGAAGCGTGCGGCCGGGGATCTGTTTCGCCGGCTGCAGGGACAGCCCGCGAGATGATGCTCAGCCCGGGGTTGCGGGCGGCAGGCTCCAGTCGATCCCGGCCACGCCGGCGGCGGCCAGGAAGCGGTTGGTTGTGGAGAACGGGCGGGAGCCGAAGAAGCCGCGATAGGCGGAGAGCGGGGAGGGGTGTTCGGAGCGGTGCACCAGGTGCCGGGCCGCATCGAGCATGGGGGCCTTCTTCTGGGCGTGGCTGCCCCAGAGGATGAAGGCGGCCGGGCTGGGGCGGGCGTTGACGCTGGCGATGATGCGGTCGGTCAGACGGTGCCAGCCCGCACGGGCGTGGCTGCCGGCCTTGCCTTCCTCGACCGTGAGCGCGGTGTTGAGCAGCAGCACGCCACGCTCGGCCCAGGCTTGCAGGCAGCCATGGCGCGGGATCGGCAGGCCGAGATCGGCCGCCAGCTCCTTGTGGATGTTCCGCAGCGAGGGCGGGATGGGCACGCCGGGGCGGACGGAGAAGGAGAGGCCCATCGCCTGGCCGGGCCGGTGGTAGGGATCCTGCCCCAGGATCACCGCCTTCACCTGGTTCAGCGGGGTGGAGCGCAGGGCGGCGAAGACCAGGGGCTCCGCGGGGAACACGGACCGGCCCGCCGCCCGCTCGGCCGCGAGGAAGGCGGCCAGCGCCTGCATGTAGGGTGCTTCGAACTCTGCCCCGATGGCGTCCTGCCAACTGGCGGGCAGCGCTGCGGCGGCGTGCCATCCGGCAGCGCGTGCCGCGGCGTGTCCGCCTGGATTGTCGTCAGGATCCATTCACGGCTTTCTGGATGGTTTCCCGATCAACGCCTGCTCCCGTGGCGGGTTCGCGTTGCAGGGCCGGGGCGGGGTGGCGTCTCCCTGCCGAGTGCCGCCTCTGCGGCGGCGGAGCGGCACCGCCTGCAGAGGCGGTGCCGGGCGCCGGGTCACACCCGGTAGATGTAGGTCTTGTCCCCGCTCCGCTCCACGTCGGGCGGAAAGGAGATGCGCTTATCGGCGAAGTACTGGATGCGGTGGTCGCCGTGGCTGGCGCCGTTATAGGTCAGGTACAGGATGCGGCGTGGTGAGTCGGTGAAGTTCGCCTTGCTGGCATGGGGCGCGAAGCTGTCGAAGAAGATCACGTCGCCGGGCGCGGTGGGCACCGCCACCAGCTCCAGCCCGTCTTCCGCGAGCGGGCTCCATTCCTCGCCGATCAGGCCCTCGCGGTGGCGGCCCGGCACCATCTCCAGGCAGCCATTCTCCAGCGTCGCCGGGTCGATGGTGACGAGGGCGGTGAGGAACAGCGGCGCATAGGTGGTCCAGCCGGCCTGCTGGTCCTGATGGGCCTTGAAGCCGGGGGCGCCGGGCATCTTGAAGTTGATCTTTTCCTTGAACAGCACCGCCTGGTCGTTCAGCAGCGCCGTGGACCAGTCCAGCAGCCGGCCGTGGCGCACCATGGCGTCGAACCCCGGGTGGAACGGGCAGAAGTTCTCGATGCGCTGCATCACGCGGTGCACCGGCTCGGTCAGGCTGTCCTCGTAGTAGACCATGTGGCGGCCCGGCAGTTCGGGCGCGGTGCTGATCTCGTCGGTCCAGCGGAGCAGGTCGGCGGTTTCGGCCGCGTCGAAGAAGCCGCGGACGATGAGGTAGCCGTCGCGGTCCATGGCGGCGAGGTCGGCCGGGCTGGGGCCGGACGAGCGGGCGGGGTTCGGGAGCGGGCGCTGATCGTCGGGCATCAGGCGACCAGCTGCGGCAGAAGGGCGTTGGCTTTCACGACATCCTCCGGAAAATCGATTTCGGTCCAGGGCAGACCGGTTATGTCCTCGAAGCCGAACAGGGCGGGCTCGGCCTGCACCATATCCCGGATCGGTTCTTCGTATTCCATGGCACGGCGGCCCTCCGCAACATAGCGGTCTGCCCGGTTGGCGAGGTCGGTGGCGACGTCGGCGGTGAAGCGGAAGAAGCCGACGCTCTCGCCGTGCCATTCATGCGCCGCCTGCGGGCGCTTGTGGAAGTCCACGATGCGGCCGTCCTGCACGCAGAGCTTCACCGGCTCGTCACCGGGCTCGATATGGCGGTCCAGCAGGAAGGCGTTGGGGTGCGGGCTGCCGATCAGCCGGGCCAGCAGGCGGGGCTCGTACAGCACGTCGGCGTCCATCAGCACCAGCGGCCGGCCGGCGCGCAGCGTGGACCCGGCGGCGGCGAGGGAGACGACGCTGCCTTCGCGGTAGTCGGGATTGGTGATCAGGGTGATGCCGGGCGTGTCCCGCAGGGCGTGGCGGATACGGTCGGCCGCGAAGCCGACGACGATGGTGATGTCGTCCACGCCGCAGCCGCGCAGGGCCGCGACATGCCGGGCGAGCAGGGAGGCGCCGCCGAATTCGAGCAGGGCCTTTGGCAGGTCGCCTGTGCTGTCACCCAGGCGCTCCCCCAGTCTGCGGCCGATGCCGGCGGCGAGGATCACGGCGTGGGGGTGAGCGGCGGTCATGCCCGTTTCTGTAGCCGAGCCGGGGTCCGATGGATAGCGACGTGTGTCGGTTCCTTGACGGTTGGGCGGCGGGGGCTTAGTGCCCAGGCCCCGGAAGGCGTCGTCTCGGCCTTCCGCCGTGGAGGCAACGATGCCCGACATTCATGTCCAGCCAACACCCACCCTCCGGCCCAGCGCGGAGTCCCGCGCCCTGGCGTTACGGGGCTTGTTCCAAAGCAAGGAGCTGAGCTTCCTGATGGAGGCGCATAGCGGCCTGTCGGCGAAGATCGTCGAGGAGGCCGGGTTCGCCGGGGTTTGGGCCTCGGGCCTGTCCATGTCCGCCATGCTTGGGCTGCGGGACAGCAATGAGGCATCGTGGACCCAGGTGCTCGACATGCTCGAATACATGGCCGACGCCACCGCGCTGCCGATCCTGGTGGATGGCGATACCGGCTATGGCAACTTCAACAACGTGCGCCGCCTGGTGCGCAAGCTGGGGGAGCGCGGCATCGCCGGGGTGTGCATCGAGGACAAGCTGTTCCCGAAGACCAACTCCTTCCTGGGCGAGGCGCAGCCGCTGGCCGATGTCGCCGAGTTCTGCGGCCGGCTGCGCGCCGGCAAGGACGCGCAGGCGTCGGACGCGTTCTGCATCGTGGCGCGGATCGAGGCGCTGATCTCGGGCCATGGCATGGACGAGGCGCTGCGCCGGGGCGAGGCGTATCACGCGGCCGGCGCCGACGCGATCCTGATCCATTCCAAGAAGGCGGTGGCGACCGAGATCCTGGAGTTCACGCGCCTTTGGGGCGGCCGCTGCCCCGTGGTGATCGTGCCGACCATGTACTATGCGACGCCCACGGAGGTGTTCCGCCAGGCCGGCATCTCCACCATCATCTGGGCCAACCACCTGCTGCGCGCCTCCATGACGGCGATGCGCGAGACGGCCCGGCAGATCGCCGCCGATGAGAGCCTGAACCAGGTCGAGCACCGCGTCGTCACCGTGCACGACATCTTCCGCCTGATGGGCAATGACGAGCTGGAGGAGGCCGGGCGCCGCTATCTGCCGGAGGTGATCCCGGCCCGCGCCGTGGTGCTGGCCGCCGGGCGCGGCACCGGGCTCGAGGCGCTGACGGCGGACCGGCCGAAGTGCATGATCGACGTGCGCGGCCGGCCGCTGCTGGCACGGCTGGTGGAGACGCTGGCGGCCTCGGGCGTGAAGGACGTGACCGTGGTGCGCGGCTACCGGAAGGATGCGGTGGCGCTGCCGGGCATCCGCACCGTGGACAACGACCAGTTCGAGACCACCAACGAGGCCATGTCGCTGGCCCAGGCGGCGGACCGCCTGGTGGGCGACAGCGTCATCGTCTACGGCGACGTGCTGTTCCGCCGCTACATCCTGGACGGGATGCTGACCGTGCCGGGCGACATCGTGGTGGCGGTGGACGCCCATGGCGGCCAGCCCGGCGCCCGTGCCGCCAATGCGCGGGACCTGGTGCGCACGGACCGCGCCTACTCGCCCGACGACATGGACGAGCGGCCGACCCGGCTGCTGGCGATCGGCGAGACGGGCGGCGAAGCGGGCGGGACGCACGGCGAATGGATCGGCCTGCTGCGCGCGACGCCCGAGGGGAGCCGGCTGATCCGCGCCGAGCTGGACGCGATGCGGGCCGATGGTTCGCTGGCCCAGGCCGACATCTCCGCGCTGCTGTCCCGCATCGCGGCGCATCACCCGGTGGGCGTGCACTACGTGACCGGGCACTGGCTGGACGTGGACACCATGCTGGACCTGGCCGACGCGCGGAACTTCTCTTGAGTCTGGACGGGTCCGTCTATCTGGATGCGGCGGCGGCGCGGGGCCTCACCTTCTACACCGGGGTGCCGTGCAGCTACCTGACGCCGCTAATCAACAGCGTCGCCAGCCGCCGCTCGCTGGACTACGTGGGTGCCGCCAGCGAGGGCGAGGCGGTGGCGATTGCGGCCGGAGCCTGGCTGGCCGGGCGGCAGACCGTGGTGATGTGCCAGAACTCCGGGCTGGGCAACGCGGTGAACCCGCTCACCTCGCTGAACCACCCGTTCCGCATCCCCAGCCTGCTGATCGTCACCTGGCGCGGCGAGCCCGGCCGCAAGGACGAGCCGCAGCACACGCTGATGGGCCGCATCACGCAGGACCTGCTGCGGACCATCGAGGTGCCGCAGGGCGTCTTTCCACAGACCGAGGCCGAGATCGGCCCGGCGCTGGACGCCGCGATGGCGGCGATGGCGGGCGGCACCGTGTACGGCCTGGTGATGCACGAGGGCAGCGTGGCCCCCGGGACGCTGGACGAGCCGGCGCGGGCGGTGTTGCCGCCGGGCCAGCGGATGGACCACCGGGCGCATGGCACGCGGCCCAGCCGGGTGGACGTGCTGGAGCGGCTGCTGGCCGGGATCCCGGACTCCGCCGCGGTGGTGGCGACCACCGGCAAGTCGGGCCGGGAGCTGTTCACGCTGTCGGACCGGGAGCAGCATCTGTATCAGGTCGGCTCCATGGGCGGGGCCAGCGGCATGGGGCTGGGCGTGGCGCTGAACACCGGCCGCAAGGTGGTCGTGCTGGATGGGGACGGCGCGGCGCTGATGAAGCTGGGCACGTTCGCCACCATCGGGGCGCAGGCGCCGGCCGGGCTGGTGCATGTGCTGCTGGACAACGGGGTGCATGACAGCACCGGCGGGCAGGCGACCGTTTCCGCCTCGGTGGATTTCAGCGGTGTGGCGCTGGCCTGCGGCTACCGCGCGGCGCTGGAATGCGATGACGTGGCCGGGTTCGGGGAGGCGTTCCGCACGGCGCTGACGCTGCCGGGCCCGGTGCTGCTGCATGTGCGGATCCGGCCGGGCTCCATGAAGGTGCTGGGCCGCCCGACCGTGGCACCGCACGAGGTGGCCCGGCGCTTCAAGACGTTCCTGGCGCGGCCCTACCCGGCCGCCTGAACGTGGGCACCAAGGACATCGCGGATCGCATCCAGCGTGCGCTGGATGTCGGCCAGGGTAATGGCACCGATGCAGCCGATGCGGAAGCTGGCCTCGCGCGTCAGCTTGCCGGGATAGAGCACGATACCCTGCGCATGCAGCGCCTGATACAGCGCCGTGAAGTCGAAACCCTCGGGTTCGCGCAACGTGAGGATGACCGGGCCTTGCAGCGCATCCGGCAGATAAGTCGCGAAACCCAGGCGGCGCATGCCGGCCACCAGCGCGTCCATGTGCGCGCGATAGCGGGCGCCGCGGGCCGCCACGCCGCCCTCGGCCTCCAGCTGGTCCAGCGCCGCCGCCAGGGCCGCGACCACGTGGGTGGGCGGAGTGAAGCGCCATTGGCGGTTGGCCTGGAAGCCCGCCCACTGCGCCTGCAGGTCCAGGCTGGTGCTGGCGCTGTTGCCCTTCATGGCCCCCAGGTGCCCGATCTCCGCAATCACGTAGGCCAGGCCCGGCACACCCTCCAGGCACTTGTTGGCCGAGGCCATGACCGCGCAGCACGGCGTGGCGCGCAGGTCGATCGGGATGGCGCCAAGCGAGCTCATGGCATCCAGCAGCAGGCGGCGGCCGGCGGCCTGCACCATGGCGGCGATGGGCTCCAAGGGGTTCAGCAGGCCGCTGGTGGTTTCCAGATGCACCAGCAGCACGTCGGTGATGGCCGGGTCGTCCTGCAGGGCGGCGGCGAGGCGGGCCGGGTCGACGGCCTGGTCCTCGGGCCACTCCAGCGCCGACACGGTACGGCCCATGCGGGTCGCCATTTCAACGGCTCGGCGGCCATAGGCGCCGTTGACCAGCACCAGCAGCTTGCTGTTGCGCGGCACCAGCGTGCCGATGGCGGCTTCCACCGCATAGGTGCCGGCGCCCTGGATCGGCACCACGGCGTGGGTGGCGCCCGCATGGACCAGCGCGCCGAGCCGGGTGCGGACGCCCTCGCTGAGATCGATGAAGTCCTGATCGCGGGACCCCCAGTCGCGGCCCATGGCGGCGCGCGTGGCGTCGGACGTGGTGAGGGGGCCGGGGGTCAGCAGGATGGTGCGCATGGGCGTGAGCCTACCGCAGCCCGGGGGCGGACGCCATGAAGTGGGGCGCGGCGATCGGCACGCTGGTGGGGCTGGGCCTGGCGGCGTGGCTGCTGGCCAGCTTTGGCGTGGACGAGATCTTCGCGCTGCTGGGCCGGGCCGGCTGGGGCATCCTGGGCGTGGTGCTGTTCCATGTGGTGCAGGTGCTGTTCTCCAGCTGGGCCTGGCGGGTGATCGCGGGCCCCACGGTGCCGCGGCCCTCGCTGGGCGAGTTCATGGTGCTGCGCTGGATCCGCGAGGGGGTGAACAACCTGCTGCCGGTCGCGCAGATCGGCGGCGAGGTCGTTGCGGCCCGGCTGTTGCGCCGCCGCGGCGTGCCGCTCGCGCAGGCGGTGGCGGGTTCGGTCGGCGACCTGACGATGGAGATGCTGACCCAGATCGTGTTCACGCTGCTGGGTCTCGCGCTGCTGATTTTGCTGGTGGGGGAGAGCGGGGTCTCCGGCTATGTGCTGGGCGGGCTTGGCGTGGCGGCGCTGGGGGCGGTGGGGTTCATCGCGGCGCAATGGTTCGGGCTGGCCGGGTTGATCGAGCGCGGCATCATGCGGCTGTCCAACAGCTTCGGCTGGGCGCCGCTGGGCGAGATCACCGGGCTCGACGCCGCCATCCGCGGCATCTACCGGCGGCCCGGGCGGGTGGCGCTGGCGGCGATGTACCACTCCATCTCATGGGCGCTGGGCGGGGTGGAGGTGTGCCTGGCCTTGCATCTGCTGGGAACCGATGTAGGGCTCGGCGAGGGGATCGTGATCGAGGCGCTGGGCCAGGCGCTCAAGGCGGCGGGCTTCGCCATCCCGGGCGCGCTGGGCGTGGCGGAGGGCGGGTATGTCGTGGTGTGCCACCTGTTCGGCCTGTCGCCCGAGCTGGCCGTCGCCCTGGGCCTGGTCAAGCGCCTGCGTGAAATCGGGCTGGGCGTGCCGGCGCTGGTTGCCTGGCAGTGGCTGGCATCGCGCCGGGCCCGGATAGTGGAGACTTCGGTTTGAGCCATGACAGCTGGACCCACCTGTTGGCCCGCCGGGCGATCCGCCCGCTGCTGGGCACGCGGGTCACGCCCAACCACCTGACGACGCTGCGGCTGCTGAGCGGCGTCGCGGCCTGTCTGGCCATCGCCACCGCCCGGCCGGCGGGGGCCTGGTGGGGCGGGGCGCTGTGGCTGGTCTCCGCCTTCCTGGACCGGGCGGATGGCGAGCTGGCGCGGGTGGGCGACATGATGAGCGCCTCGGGCCACCGCTATGACTATTATGTCGACAATCTCGTGAACGCGCTGTTCTTCGTGGCTGCCGGCTTCGCGGTGCGATACGGCTGGCTGGGGCACTGGGCCATTCCGCTGGGCCTGCTGGGCGGCGTGTCCATGATGCTGTGCGGCTGGTGGTCCGAGCTGCTGGAGGCGCGCAGCCCTGTGGGCACGAAGGCCTATAGCGGCCGCGCCGGGTTCGACCCCGATGACGCGCTGTATCTTATGGGCCCCTTGGCGTGGCTGGGCTGGCTGTCGCCCATCGTGGTCGGCACCGCCCTGGTGGTGCCGGTGGTCGCTGTGATCACCGGGTGGCGGCTGCGGCGCATTTCGCGTTATGCGGCCCCGGAGTTCGGCCGGTGATGGGCCGCTGGATCGCCTTCTGCGCGCACCGCCACCGCATGGTGCTGGTGCTGGCGGTGCTGGCGGCGCTCGGCTCCGTCTGGGCCGTTGCCACCCGGCTGAGTGTCAGCACCGACACGTCCAACCTGTTCTCCACCAGCCTGTCCTGGCGGCAGCGGGGGCTGGAGCTGCAACGCGCCTTTCCGCAGAACGAGGATCTGCTGGTCGCCGTCATCGATGCCGACATCCCCGAGGAGGCGGAGGCTACCGCCGCGGAACTGGCGGCCAAGCTGTCCACGGACCACGTGCATTTCCAGAGCGTGCGGCGGCCTGACTTCTCGCCATACCTGGAAAAGAACGGCCTGATGTTCCTCGACCCGGCCCCGTTGCAGGCCCTGCTCGACCAGACCATCGACGCCCAGCCCTTCCTGGGCCAGCTGGCGCGGGACCCGAGCCTGCGCGGCCTGCTCGCTGCCCTGGCGCTGATCAGCCAGGGCGTCGAGGCCGGGCAGGCCAACCTGGCGCCGTTCGAGCCGTCGCTCAAGGCGTTCCACACCGCGCTGGCCGCCGCCGCCGCCGGGCAGACGCAGCCGCTGTCCTGGGAGCGGCTGCTGGCCGGGTCGGTGGCGGATATGGGCGGCAAGTATCATTTCGTGCTGGTGAAGCCGGTGCTGGACTATGGCGCGCTGGAGCCCGGCGCCCATGCCAGCGCCGCCATCCGCGCCGCCGCCGCACAGCTGGAGTTCGTACGCAGCGGCAACGCCCGTGTCCGGCTGACCGGCAGCGTGGCGCTGGAGGATGAGGAGTTCTCCACCGTGGCCAACGGCGCCGGCGCGGGCCTGGCGGGCAGCATGGTGCTGGTGGCGCTGCTGCTGTTCCTGGCGGTGCGCAGCTGGCGGCTGATCGTGCCGATCCTGCTGACGCTGGTGCTGGGGCTGTTGCTGACCACGGCCTTCGCGGCGCTGGCGGTGGGCACGCTGAACCTGGTTTCGGTGGCCTTCGCCGTGCTGTTCGTCGGCATCGCGGTGGATTTCGCGATCCAGGTGACGGTGCGGTTCCGCGACATCCGCCAGCAGGTGCCGGACCTGCGGGCGGCGCTGGACCTCACGGGGCGGCGCACCGGGCGGCAGGTGCTCGTGGCGGCGCTGGCCAGCATGGCGGGGTTCCTGGCCTTCACGCCCACGGACTTCCTGGGTGTCGCGCAGCTGGGGCTGATCGCGGGCATCGGCATGCTGATCGCGTTCTTCTGCACCGTGACGGTGCTGCCGGCGCTGCTGGCCGGGCTGCGGCCCGCGGGCGGGGCGGCGGAGACCGGCCTTGCCTGGTTGCGGCCGCTGGACCCGGTGGTGGTGCGGCTGCGGCGGCCCATCGTGCTGGGCTTTGCGGCGCTGGCGCTGCTCGGGGCGGCGCTGCTGCCGCGCCTTTCCTTCGACAGCGACCCGCTGCATACCAAAAACCGCAACACCGAGGCGATGCGGACGCTGTATGCGCTGATGGACGACCCCATCGCCAACCCGTACACCATCGAGGTGCTGACCCCCTCCATTGCCGCCGCCGCGGCCCTGGGCACCAGGTTGCAGGCGCTGCCGCTGGTGGAGCAGGTGATCAGCCTCAGCAGCTTCGTGCCGGAGGACCAGGCTGCCAAGCTGCCGCTGATCCGGGACGCCGCCAGCCTGCTGCGCACCACCCTGGCCGTGGGCGCGCCGCCGCCGCCGCCCGATGCTGCCGAGCTGCGCCGGGCTGTTGCCGCCACTGCCGCGGGGCTGGACGGCGTGCGGAACAGGCTGCCGCCCGGCAGCACCGTGCTGGCCATCATCGCCGACCTTCAGGCTCTGGCGAAGGCGCCGGACCCCGTGCTGCTTGCGGCCAATGCGGCGCTGACCCGGTTCCTGCCGCTGCAGCTGGAGCGGTTGCGGCTGGCGCTGGAGGCCGGGCCGACGACGGTTGCGGATGTGCCGGAGGAGCTGCGCCGCGACTGGGTGCTGCCGGATGGCCGCGCCAAGCTGCAGGTGGTGCCGAAGCCGGAGGCCCGCGACAGCGCCGGGCTGCACCGCTTCGTGGCCCAGGTGCGCACCGTGGCGCCGGATGCCGCGGGCTCCGCCGTGACCATCACCGCCAGCGCGGACACGGTGACGGACGCGTTCCGCACCGCCGCGAAGCTGGCGCTGGCGGCGGTGACGGTGCTGCTGATCCTGGGCCTGCAGCGGGTGACGGACGTGCTGCTGGTGCTGGCGCCGCTGCTGGTCTCCGCGCTGCTGACGGTGGTGCTGGCGGTGCTGCTGCCGCTGCCGCTGAACTTCGCCAATATCATCGCGCTGCCGCTGCTGCTTGGCGTGGGCGTGTCGTTCAACGTGTATTTCGTGATGAACTGGCGGCGGGGCGAGACGGGCCCGGCCGGGTCCGCCACCGCGCGGGCCGTGCTGTTCTCGGGATTGACCACCTCGACGGCCTTCGGGTCGCTGGCGCTGTCCGGGCATCCCGGCACGGCGAGCATGGGGCATCTGCTGCTGCTCAGCCTTGGCTGCACGATGCTGACGACGATGCTGTTCCTGCCGGCGCTGCTGGCCTGGGTGGGCGCGCCCCGGCGCTAGGCAGGCTTTCGTGGCTTGCGCCACGAAAGCCTGCTGAGAACTCTTCGAAGACGCATCATCTTTTTCGCGGAATGCAAGAGCAGTCCGCGAGATGGTGCCTGGCGCCTGGAGCGGGCCTGTACCTGGTCAGTGCCGGGCCAGTTCCTTGGCCCTCGAACACCACCATCATGGCGCTGCCGGCCAAGCGCCCCGAGTTGAACCCGCAGGAGAATATTTGGGAGTTTATGCGCGACAACTGGCTCCCGAACCGGGTGTTCACCAGCTACGACGACATCGTCGATCACTGCGCCGATGCATGGAACAAGCTGGTCGCACAGCCATGGCGCATCATGACGCTCGGGCTGCGCGATTGGGCACATCTGTTCTGATCAGGGAGACTTATCGGGGTGGACGGCCACATGGCATCGCGTGCCAAGGTTGGGTTGTCGAAACGCCAACAGAGGACCGTCCAGATGAAGTTCAAGCGCATTGCCGTCGACATTTCAAAGCGCGCGTTCACGCTGCACGGTGTGGATGACGCGGAGCATCCAGTGCTGCGGCGCGACCTCAAGTGGGCCGAAGTAGAAACATTCTTCGCCAAGGTGGAGAGCACTGAGGTGATCATGGAGGCGTGCGGTGGCGCACACCACTGGGCCGCGTTCTGGCCCGGCTGGGTCACCAGGTGCGTCTGACTCCAGCACAGTATGTCAGGCCGTTCGTCAGGCGGGCCAAGAACGATCGAACCGATGCCGAGGCGATCAACGCGCTACGCGGGCATGCCGCCGAGTTCGGCGTCGTCGCCGCCAAGGGCACCGCCCAAGTCCAACCCTTGCTCGATAAGCTGGCCAGCGGTTTCCCCCTGGTTGCTGGCCCTATTTGCACGAAAGCCGCGAAAGCTGGCTGCTGTAGCGCTGGCCAACAAGGTCGCCCGGGTCGTGTGGGCGATGATGGCGCGTGGCGAGGCGTATCGGCGTCAGCCGATCACCGCCTGAACCGCGTGCCGATGCCGGGGGTTTAGGGCGAGCACAAGATGACCATCGGGCGCGCCGACAAGCGAGACATGCCGTTTATACCTGTGGCTAACTCAGGCCGCAGTCTTGTCTGGCGCTCGTTTGCGGAACCCATCTGGGCCAGCGGTCATGAGGCCGCGCCAACAGGCCGGACACATGGGCGCACGCGACCTCCAGCCATCCTGTGTCAAACCGCCTTGAACCCCAGGGGCCGTCCACACAGGTCACGTCCGTCAACGTGGTGGAATTTGCGGTGTAGTTGAGGTGGCCAGGGATCAAGCGGCCACGGTGGAAATCTGTGGTGGGATGGCATCGATCAGCGGCGGTGTGAGTTCGGCCATGACCTCGGTCTGCATGTAGCGGTGCTGGAGCTGCCACTCGTCGTTGGCTTCCAGCAGCACCGCACCGATCAGCCGGATGATGGCACCCTCGTTGGGGAAAATGCCGACCACGTCGGCCCGGCGCTTCACCTCCTTATTCAGCCGCTCCAGCGGATTGGTGGAATGCAGCTTGGCCCGGTGCGATGCGGGGAAGTCCATGTGGGCCAGCACGTCGGCCTCGCTCTCGTCGATGAACGCGCCGAGCTTCGGCCACTTGCCCCGGAGCTGGTCGGCGACATGGCGCAGTGTCTGGCTGGCGGACGCGCGGTCGGCCTGGATGAACGCCTGACGCAGTGCCGCCGAGACCATGTTCTGCTGGGCTTTCGGGACGTAGGACTGAGCGTTGCGCATCCAATGAACCCGGCAGCGCTGCCAGGTGGAGTTCATGACCCGGCGGATCGCCGCCTTGAGACCCTCGTGGGCGTCGGAGATCACCAGCTTGGTGCCACGCAGGCCCCGGCGCACCAGGCTTTTCAGGAACGTAGCCCAGAAGGTCTCCGCCTCCGACGGCCCGATATGCAGCCCGACGATCTCGCGCTTGCCGTCCGTGCTGACCGCCACGGCGATTATCGCGGCCACACTGGTGATCCGCCCACCCTCGCGCTGCTTGAGGTAGGTGGCGTCCAGCCACAGGTAGGGCCAGTCGCCGACCAGTGGGCGCTCCAGGAAGGCGCTCACCCGGTCGTCGATGTCCTTACACAGCTTGCTCACCGTGCTCTTGCTGATCCCGGCCAGGCCCATTGCCTGCACCAGGTCGTCCACACGCCGGGTCGACACGCCGCCAATCCAGGCCTCTCTGCGACAGCGATGCTGTCGCTGGGATGACGGCCACCAGGGCTTTCTCCGACGTTTTGCGCGGCTCCAGGAACGGCGGAAAGTAGCTGCCCTGGCGCAGCTTGGGGATCCGGAGCTGCAGGCTCCCTCCGCTGCTATTTCACCTGCTTCGCAGGCGAAACCTTGAGCAGCTCCGCCCAGCCGCGTGTCCAGCGTGCGGTCGCGGTACCCATTGCGGTAGGTCGTGCGCTCGCCGGAGCGCTCGTGCCGCCCGGCGCCGATCAGGCCGTCCACGTCCGTCTCCATCAACAACTGCACCACGGCCTCCGCCACGGAACGCAGAAAGTCGCCATCTCCGGCTTTGGCCATCAGCTCGGCCAGCGGTAGTCTGTCCTCGGTCATCGGGTCCTCGTCGGTTCGGGTGAGAGCGTCGCAACTCCACCTTAGCCAGCCAATCCAATGGCCACCTCCGCCTACACCGTTTCGATCAACGAAATTCCACCACCAGCGCGGACGCTACCTCCACACATGCCGTCGAGGAGCCCCCACCGGGGTCGAAGCGGTGACGGCCCTTTCCGGTCGGTCATCCTTGTGGTCTAGTCCCGGCCACATCCGGGAGGGAAAGCGTGTCCAAGATCAGCCGCCGTCGCCTGCTGACCGCTGCCGGAGCGGCGACGCTGGCCCGCCCTGCATTCGTCCGAGCCCAGGCCCGAACCACGCTGCGCTTCGTGCCCCAGGCCGATCTCGCCGCGTTGGATCCGGTCTGGACCTCCGCCTACGTCACCCGCAACCACGCCTTCGCCGTATTCGACACGCTTTACGGCCAGGACGGCGCATTCAAGGCCCGGCCGCAGATGGTCGAAGGTGCGGCGATGGATGCCGATGGCCGCCAGTGGCGCCTGCGGTTGCGCGACGGCCTGCGCTTCCACGACGGCACGCCCGTGTTGGCGCGGGACTGCGTCGCCTCCATTGGTCGATGGGGCAAGCGGGACGCGTTCGGCAGCGCCCTGCTCGCCGCCACGGACGAGTTGTCGGCTCCCGACGACCGCACGGTTCAGTTCCGCCTCAAGCGCCCCTTCCCGCTCCTGCCGGACGCGCTAGGCAAGGCCGGGCCGAACATGTGTCCGATCATGCCGGAGCGCCTGGCCCGCACCGACCCGTTCACCCAGATCACCGAGATGGTCGGCAGCGGTCCCTTCCGCTTCCTACCCGACGAGCGCGTGGCCGGCGCCCGCGCCGCCTACGCCCGCTTCGAAGGCTACGTGCCGCGCCCGGATGGAACGCCGGACTGGACGGCGGGGCCGAAGGTCGCGCACTTCGACCGCGTGGAATGGACCACCATCCCCGACGTCGCCACCGCCGCCGCCGCCGTGAAGCGTGGCGAGGTGGACTGGTGGGAGCGCTGCGACTTCGACCAGAAGCCCGCCCTGTCGCGCGACCCGAAGCTGCGGGTGTTCCTGGTGGAGGTCGCGGGCTTCTGCTGCTTCCTGCGCCTCAACCAGTTGCACCCGCCCTTTGACAACCCCGGGATCCGCCGCGCCCTGCTCGGTGCCGTGGACCAGGCGAGCTTCATGGCTGCCGCCGCGGGCGACGATCCGGCGGACTCCCGCACCGGCCTCGGCTTCTTCCCGACCGGCACGCCCCTCAGCAGCGATGCTGGAATGGCGGCACTGACGGGCCCGCGCGACCTGGACCGGGTGAAGCGAGACCTCCGCGCCGCCGGCTATGGCGGCGAGCCGGTGACGATCATGGTCGCTTCGGACTTCCCCACCTTGTCCGCCCTCGGGCAGGTTGCCGCCGATATGCTCCGCCGCTGCGGCATGACCGTGGTGGAGCAGAGCACGGACTGGGGCACGATCATCCAGCGCCGGGCCAACAAGGCGCCGCCGGGCCAGGGCGGCTGGAACGCCTTCGCCTCCGCCTTCACCGGGCTGGACATGGCGAGCCCGGCCAGCAGCCTGGCGCTGCGCGGCAACGGCGCGGGTGCCTGGTTCGGCTGGCCGGCGGCGCCGAAGCTGGAAGCCCTGCGCGACCGCTGGCTCGCCGCCGCGGACGAGACCGAGAGCAAGGCGATCGCGCGCGACATCCAGTTGCAGGCCTTCGAGGACGTGCCCTTCCTGCCGCTGGGCACCTACTTCCAGTCCACGGTGCAGCAGCGCGACCTGACCGGCACGTTGAGCGGCCTGCCGCTGTTCTGGAATGTCCGGCGGGAGTAGCCACACCTTCATGTTCGACCAGCGCCGTCGGGTAACGCACCATGAACGCCGCCGCGAACGGCGCCATGGCCCCGAACAGGACCAGGCGCAGGGCGAGCGGGCCGGAAATGCTGCTCAGGCTCCAGCCGCCTGCAACGGACGGATTAGCACACCGGGCATCCCCACGGCCGCCGCGGTGGACCGCGGATGCTGCGCCTTTCGGACGACCTCAGGTCGACGCTCTCACCTCATGGCGCGATCGGACCGGCGTCACGCCGTACTTGTCCGAGACCGACCTGATGGCTCCCCTGGACCGCCCGCGCGGCAGCTTCCCCAGCCTGACGCTGAGGGCTTCAATAAGGAATGCAACAAGCAAGCATTAAGGGGAGAGCCCGAATGGCGTGGTTCAGAAGGTCGGAGTCGGCTCAACCGAATGGGCCGCCCCCGCTCGGGCAGGCCGATATAGCCGACATATCGAAGACCGCTCTCGGCTTCATCCCGCCCGTTTTTCAGCACTACCGCGAAGCGAACGAAGCCAAGCTTCTCGTCGCTCGTTCAAAGATGCTGCGTTCATGGCCGGACCTGTTAAAGCAGACCTCATACGTGTTCGAAGCCGCGTTGATCACCTTAGATCACCGTGTTTCCGCCGTCCTGCAATTCGCCAGAGATGGCCGTGCAGCGCCGTATTTCGACAGCCCCGGAACGCTGGATGCGGAGTTCGGACGTCCCGTTATCGACGCCGCCAGGGCGAACGCGCAGCGGCTGGACGAGGCGGTTGATTTCGCGCTGGCGTACGTCCTGAAAGCGGGGATACCGGTCAGAGCGCGGCTGCGGAACGGGAAGGGCGTGGCACGGGGGAATGCGCTGCTGATGCGGCACGAAGAACGGCTTCCACGCTCATGAGAACCGCAGAGAAGGGTTTCGCTTTCATCGACAAGGCTTTCAAAGTGATCGCGTGGAATGTGTCCGCGGCGGTGGCAAACCAAATATGTTGACAGCCGACACCAGCAAATCCACGTCTACCGATGGGCGGCAATGTTGCCAAGCCACGGGACTGCAGGGTGAAACCCTTACTGAATAAGGATGGTGATGGTGCCCAGGAGTGGAGTCGAACCACCGACACTGCGATTTTCAGTCGCATGCTCTACCAACTGAGCTACCTGGGCGCTCGCGGAGGGAGGGTGGTTAACCCAGGTGGCGCATGGGATCAAGGGGCTTGTTCGGAGGTCTCCACATCGCCGTCGTCATCCTCGTCCCGCGCCGCGGCCGGGATGGCGTAGGCGCCGGTGAACCAGCGCCCCAGGTCCACGTCCGCGCAGCGGGTGGAGCAGAACGGGCGCAGGCGGGGGCCGCCCGCGGGCTTGCCGCAGACGGGGCAGGGTTGGGCGTTCGGGGCGGCATCAGGCACGGGACACGGCCTCCACAATCCAATGGCCCGGCGGCAGCGCCGGGTCGGAGCGCATCATCAGGGGGCGGCCGGTGCGTCGTGCAAGGTCTGCACGGGCCACGCCGTCCGCCTCCAGGGCGCGAACCACGTTGGGCGCGGCGCGGAGGGCGAGCGCGATGGCCGGGTCGGCGGCGACCTGCGCCGCCATCTGACGCAACGCAGCCAGCCCGGCGGCGTGGGGCCCGGCCAGCAGCTCGTGCAGCGGCGGGTGGCGGCGCGGGCGCAGGATCTCGGCGAGCCCCAGGGCGGTGAAGCCCATGAAGCGGGGCTGCAGCGGGTCGCGCAGCAGCGCCGTCGCGAAATCCGGTGCCAGACCGACGCGGGCGCGGGCGGGCATGCCGGCGAGATCCACGACGATGGCGCCGGACAGGTTGCGCAGGCGGATGGCCGCCGCCAGGGCGGGCAGGGCGGCCCGGTTCGCCGCGATCTGCGCTGCCGGCTTGGCACGTCGCTCCGCGGTGGCGGAGCCGGTGTCCAGATCGATTGCCACAAGCGCCGGCGTCGGATGGATGCTGGCCCGGCCGCCGCCCGGCAGCGCCATGCCGGGGTCCGCCAGGGCCTCGACCTGGCTGGCGATGGCGTCGTCCCAGGCTTGCGGCACGATGGCGGCGCCGGGCGGGGCGGCGGCCGGGTCGTCCACGATGACGGCGGCGTCGGGGTGCAGGGCTAGCAGGCGCTGCAGCGCGTCTGGACCGGGTTGGAGCAGCGCCGGGGCACCAGGGCCTGACTGCGCGGTCTGGCCGCTCAAGCGCGGTCCCTTGCCGCCCTGGGCCGACCGCACCACCAGCACGGTGACGGCATCGCCCACCCCCAGCCCGGCGGCGCCCTGGCTGTCCGGCAGGAAGCCCTCCGCACCCGATGGCATCGCCACGAAGGCGCCCGCCATCGCCGGCACCACGGCGCTGACCCGGCCGCGCAGGCGGTCGCCGATGCCGTCCGGGGCGCCGGGCCGATGGATGGCGTAGTCGAGCAGCAGGCCGCCGCGCACCGCCACGGCGCGGATTTCGCCGGGCGAGCAGCTGGCGTGGATGCGGATCACGCCGCCAGGATATCCGGCCGGTAGCCCCGGCCGCGCAGCAGGTTCGCGGTTTCGAACAGCGGCAGGCCGACCACGCCGCTGTAGCTGCCGGTGAGCTGCCGCACGAAGGTGGCGGCGAGGCCCTGGATGGCATAGCCGCCCGCCTTGCCGAGGCCCTCGCCGGACCGCACGTAGCCGTCGATCTGCTGGGGGGTGAGGCGGGCGAAGATCACCGCGGTGTCCACCACGCGCTCCGACCGCTTGCCGTCGGGCGCCACCAGGACGACCACGGTGATGACGTGGTGGCGCCGGCCGGACAGCAGGGCGAGGCAGGTGCGCACCGCGGCCTCGTCCTCCGCCTTCGGCAGGATGCGGCGGCCCAGGGCGACCACGGTGTCCGCGGCCATGACGAACTCGCCGGGCGTGGCGCAGGCGCTTGCCTTTTCGGCGGCGATGCGGCGCGCGTAGAGGCGGGGCAGCTCGGTCTTGCGGGGGGTTTCGTCGATGCCGGCCGGGGCCACGCGGTCGGGTGTCACGCCGATCTGGGCCAGCAGCGCCAGGCGGCGGGGGCTTGCCGAGGCGAGCGTGAGGCGCGGGACTACTTGAATCGGAACGTGATCCGGCCCTTGCTGAGGTCGTATGGCGTCATCTCGACGTTCACCCGGTCCCCGGCCAGCACGCGGATGCGGTTCTTGCGCATCTTGCCGGAGGTATGGGCCAGCAGCAGGTGCTCGTTGTCGAGCTTCACGCGGAACATCGCGTTGGGCAGCAGCTCCAGCACGGTGCCGCTGAATTCGATCATGTCTTCTTTTGACATCAGGGTCCTTGATAGGTGAGCGACGCCATTACGGGCGTCCGTTGGTGCGGCGGAATGTGATGACGCAGGGGTGCCGGGTCAAGCGCGGGTCAAGCAGGTCGGCCAAGCTGTGGGTCAGCCGTTGCGGCCGAGCCGATGCGCGATGCTGCGGGCGTGGGCCTGCAAGCCTTCCGCCTCGGCCAGCAGCACCGCGGCGGGCCCCACCCGCTGCAGGGCTGCACGGTCGGCGGCCACCCAGGTGGTGCGCTTCAGGAAGTCGAACACCGAGAGGCCGGAGGCGAAGCGCGCGGTGCGGCCGGTGGGCAGCACGTGGTTGGGCCCGGCCACGTAGTCGCCCACCGCCTCCGGGCACCAGGCGCCCAGGAAGGCGGCGCCGGCGTGCCGAATGTCGGCGAACAGCGCGGCCGGGTCCGCGGTCATGATCTGCAGGTGCTCGGGGGCCAGGCGGTTGGTCAGCGCCGTCGCCTCAGCCCAGTCCCGCGCCACGATGATGGCGCCGTGCGCGGCCCAGCTGGCGCCGGCAATGGCGGCGCGCGGCAGGGTGGACAGGGCGCGGGCCACGGCCTGCGCCACGCGGGCGGCGAAGGCGGCGTCGGTGGTGATCAGGATGCTCTGGGCGCTCTCGTCGTGCTCCGCCTGGGCCAGCAGGTCCATGGCGACGTCGTCGGGGTTCTGCTCCGCATCCGCCAGCACCACCACCTCCGATGGCCCGGCGATGCTGTCGATGCCGACGCGGCCGAACACCTGGCGCTTGGCCTCCGCCACATAGGCGTTGCCGGGCCCGACGATGCGGTCCACGGCGGCGATGGTGGCGGTGCCGTAGGCCATGGCGGCGACGGCCTGGGCGCCGCCGACCCGATAGATCTCCGACACCCCGGCCCGGCGCGCGGCGGCCAGCACCAGCGGGTTCAGCACGCCATCGGGCGTCGGCACGCACATCGCCACCCGCGCCACGCCCGCCACCCGGGCCGGCAGCGCGTTCATCAGCACGGAGGATGGATAGGCCGCCTTGCCGCCGGGCACATACAGGCCCACGGCATCGAGCGCGGTCCAGCGCAGGCCGAGGGTGAGGCCGGCCGGGTCCGGCACCGCGATGTCGTGCGGCAGCTGGGCGCGGTGGAACGCCTCGATGCGCGTGGCGGCGAGGTCCAGCGCCTCGGCGAGTGGTGCGGGTATGCCGGCGGTGGCGGCCTCGATCTCGTCCGCGGTGATGCGGATGGTGCCGGGGGTGAGGGCCAGGCGGTCGAAGTTGAGGGTGGTGTCGATCAGCGCCTGGTCGCCCCGGGCCCGCACGTCGGCGATGATGGCGGCGACGGGGGCATCGACGCGCGCGGTGGTCTCACGGGAGGCGTCGAGCAGCGACTCGAACCGGGCGGGGAAGGCCGGGTCGGTGGTGACGAGGTGCTGCATCAGGCGGGAAGCGCCTGGCGAAAGCGGGCGATCCAGGCGCCGACGGCTTCGGGCCGGGTCTTGAGGGCGGTGCGGTTGACGATCAGGCGGCTGGTGACGTGGGCGATCACTTCGGTTTCTTCCAGGCCGTTGGCGCGCAGCGTGCTGCCGGTCTGCACCAGGTCGACGATCAGGCGCGACAGGCCCAGCCCCGGGGCCAGCTCCATGGCGCCGTTCAGGTGCACCACTTCGGCCTGCACCCCGCGGGCGGCGAAGTGGCGGCGGGCGATGTTCGGGTATTTGGTGGCGACGCGCACGCGGGACCAGGTGGCCGGGTCGTCTGGCGTTGTCCGGTCGCGGGGTTCCGCGACGCTGACCCGGCAGGCGCCGATGCCGAGGTCGAGCGGGGCGTAGATCTCGGGGTAGTCGAACTCCATCAGCACGTCCGCGCCGCAGATGCCGATATGCGCGGCGCCGAATGCCACGAAGGTGGCGACATCGAAAGGCCGGACGCGCACCACGTCGAGCTGCGCGTCGACGGTGGGGAAGCGCAGGCGGCGGCTGTTGTCGTCGCGGTAGTCCGGGGCGGGATGCACGCCGGCGCGGTCCAGCAGCGGGCCACATTCATCGAGGATGCGGCCTTTGGGGAGGGCGAGGATCAGGGGTGTGTCGATCTCCGGCGCGAACGCGGCGGCGGCAAAGGGGGCGGACATGGGGCGTTCCGGATTTCGTTGGCCGGGGATAGCACCGGGGCGGCGGGCGGGAAAGCAGCCCCGCCCGGATGCAGCTAGCCGGTCACCCGCTCGATGGTGGCGCCGCACGACGCCAGCTTGGCTTCCAGCCCCTCATAGCCGCGGTCCAGGTGATAGACCCGGTTGACCATGGTCTCGCCCCGTGCCGCCAGCCCGGCGAGGACCAGGGAGACGGAGGCGCGCAGGTCCGTCGCCATGACCGGGGCGCCGGACAGCGCCGTGACGCCGCGGATGATGGCGGAGGCGCCGTGCACGTTGATGCGGGCGCCCATGCGGTTCAGCTCCGGCACATGCATGAAGCGGTTCTCGAAGATGGTCTCCGTCACCATCGCGGCCCCCTCGGCCACGGCCATGACGGCCATGAACTGCGCCTGCATGTCCGTGGGGAAACCCGGGTAGGGCTCGGTCATGGCATCGATGCCGCGCAGGCCATCGACGCGGCGCACCAGGATGCCGTCCTCCTGCTCCGTGATCTCCACCCCGGCCTCGGTCAGCGCATGGGCCAGCGCGCCCAGATGCTCCAGCCCGGCGCCCCTGAGGAGGATCTGGCCGCCCGTGATGGCGACGGCGCAGAGATAGGTGCCGGTCTCGATCCGGTCGGCGACGATGGGGTGGGTGGCGCCATGCAGCTTCGGCACGCCCTCGATCACCAGACGGTCGGACCCGGCGCCCTGGATGCGCGCGCCCATGGCGATCAGGCAGGCCACCAGGTCGCCGATCTCGGGCTCGCGGGCGGCGTTGGCGAGGATGGTCTGGCCCTCGGCCAGGCTCGCGGCCATGACCAGGTTCTCGGTGGCGCCGACACTGGCGAAGGGCAGCACGATGTGGGCGCCGCGCAGGCCGGTGGGCGCCTTGGCGTTCACGTAGCCGGCGTCCAGCTCGATGACGGCACCCATCTGCTCCAGGCCCTTGAGGTGCAGATCGACCGGGCGGGTGCCGATGCCGCAGCCGCCGGGCAGCGACACGCGGGCCTCGCGCATGCGGGCGAGCAGGGGGCCGAGCACGAGGAAGGAGGCGCGCATCTTGCGGACGATGTCGTAGGGGGCCTCGGTGTTGGTGATGGCGCCGCCGATGGACAGCTCGCGCCCGTTCGGCTCCACCGCCACGCCGTGCTGCGAGACCAGGGCGGACATGGTGGCGATGTCGGCGAGTCGCGGCACGTTCTGCAGCACCAGGCGCTCATCGGTCAGCATCCCGGCGGTCATCAGCGGCAGGGCCGCGTTCTTGGCGCCGCAGATGGTGATCTCACCATGCAGGGGCTTGCCGCCGCGAATGCGAATTCGGTCCATCAGTTACATCCTTGGAAGAGCAACGCCGCGCTGGCCCATGTATTTGCCCGCTTTATCCCGATAGCTGATATCGGGCGGCGCGTCTCCCTTCAGGAACAGGAACTGACAGATGCCTTCATTCGCGTAGATGCGCGCCGGCAGCGGCGTGGTGTTGCTGATCTCGATCGTGACCTGGCCCTCCCACTCCGGCTCCAGCGGCGTCACGTTCACGATGATGCCGCAACGGGCATAGGTGCTCTTGCCCAGGCAGATCACCAGGATGTCGCGCGGGATGCGGAAGTATTCGACGGTGTGCGCCAGCGCGAAGGAGTTGGGTGGGATGGTGCAGTCGCCGGTGCGGGTGACGAAGCTGTCGGGATTGAAGTTCTTCGGGTCTACGACGGCGCTGTCCACATTGGTGAAGATGCGGAAGTCGTTGGCGACGCGGGCATCGTATCCATAACTGGAAAGGCCGTAGCTGATGACGCCTTCGCGGCGCTGGGTCTCGACGAAGGGTTCAATCATCGCGTGGTCCGTCGCCATGCGGCGGATCCAGTGGTCAGGCATTACGGGCATGGGAACCTCGGGGACGATGCGCCCGGGTTGGGGCGGACAGATGCCCGCAGGGCGCTGGCCTGAACCGCTTAGAGCAGGCTCAGCGCAGAGGCAATCCGGCGCGGCGGACTAGAACAACAGCCAGGAGGCGAACCGCACCGCCTCGACCAGAACAGCCCAGAGGATCAGGCTGCTGCCGACGGCGATCAGCAAGCCGCCCGCCGGGCCCGCGGTCTCACGGCTGCGCGGCGCGATCTGCTCCAGCGATGCATCGTCCAGTGTCGCAGCCTGGGGGTAGCCTGCGCTCTTGAGCACGTCCGCCATCATCGGCCTCCCGTCTATCGTCTTTAACCCAATCTGACGATAGTGCACTAATTTCACCGCCGGTGCCGTGAATAGCATCGTAAATCGATGTGAAAGCGTGCCGAGCCGGAGCCTGCCTTCAGGAAGCGGGCTTCATGAGGCCGGCGCCCGTTGCGCGGCTTTGCGCCGCAGCAGGTTTTCCCGCAACGCCTTGGCTTCGCGCTGCTCGCGGGCCGTCCGTTCGGCCTGGGCGCCCGGGGTGAGGCTTGGCGATACGGGTGCGGCGCTGGAGTCGGGCATGGCGTGCCGGGCTGCCAGGTATTCGGCGGCGATGCGATGCACCAGCAGGCCGGCCGGCTCTATGGCGTCGATCAGCCCGGTGGATTGCCCGGCTTCCAGCTTGCCCTCCTGCGAGTCGCCATCCAGCGCCGCGGCCTTCAGCGTGGCGGCGGCAAACGCGGTGCGGCGCGCCTCCTCGGGTGCGTTGTCGCGCTCGAGGCCTGCCATCCGCTCGCTGAACGGGTTTGAGAGGGTGCGGATCAGCCCCAGCCCGGCGCCCACCGTGCGCGTGTCCTCCGCGCCGGCCCGGACCACGGCGTCCTTGTAGCTCTGGTGCACGGAGGCCTCGGGCGTGGCCAGGAACCGGGTGCCGAACTGCGCCGCACCCGCGCCCAGCGCCAGCGCCGCCGCCAGCCCGGCGCCATCGGCGAACCCGCCCGAGGCAATCAGCTTCACCCCCGGCAGCGCCCGCGCCACTGCCCGCAGGATCACCAGCGTGGACACCAGGGCGGCCGGCGGATGGCCCCCGGCCTCGCCGCCCACCACCACCAGCCCATCCACGCCGGCGGCCGCGGCCTTCTCCGCGTGCGCCACGCTGGCGACCACGTGCAGGCATAGGGTGCCGGCGGCGCGGAAGGCGTCGATGTAGCGCTTCGGGCTGCCCTGGGAGGCGATCAGCACCGGGACGGGCCGGGCCAGCAGCAGCCCGATGATTTCGTCCGAACCCTTGCGATACAGCGGCAGGTTCACCGCGAACGGCCGGTCCGTGCCGGCGCGCACCGCGGCGATGGCGGCCTCAAGGTCCGCCAGGCGCATCGGCCCGGCGGCGATCACGCCCAGCCCGCCCGCGGCACTCACCGCCAGGGGCAGCGCGGCGCTGGAGGAGGCCCAGGACATGCCGGCCTGGATGATGGGCAGGTCGATGCCCAGCATGGCGGTCACGGCGGTCTGGATCCGCATCAGCCGAGCCCGAGCAGGCGGGTGGCGTGGTCGCGCAACTGCTTCTTCTGGATCTTGGAACTCGCCGTCATGCCGATCTCCTCGAACCCGTCCACCACCTGCACATAGCGGGGCGCCTTGAAGCTGGCCATGTTCTGCCGCCCCCATTCCAGCACGGCGGCGGCGGTGCCGGGTTCCGGGTGGCCGTCGTTGAGGATGATGAAGGCACAGGGCACCTCCATCAGCCGCGGGTCCGGCACGCCCACCACCACGGCCTGGCGGATGGCGGGGTGGCGGTTCAGGATGTCCTCCACCTCCGCGGGCGCCACGTTCTCCCCGCCCACGCGGATCAGGTCCTTGGCCCGGCCCGCGAAGTGCAGCCGCCCGGCCGTGTCCAGCCGGCCCAGGTCGCCGGTGGAGAGCCAGCCCTCGGGCGACAGCGCCGCCGCGGTCTCGGCGGGCTTGTCGAAGTAGCCGCGCATCACGGTGTAGCCGCGGGCCTGGATCTCGCCGTTGGCCTCGGCCGGCAGCGGGGCGCCGTGCTCGTCGACGATGCGGACCTCGATGCCGGGCTGGGGCCGCATGGCGCCGCTGACGCGCACGTCCTCCGGCTCCCACCAGCAGGACTGGGCGATGTTGGGGCTGGCTTCCGAGAGGCCATAGCCGACCACGCATTCGCGGGCGCCCAGCTCGTCGATGATGCGCTGCACGATAGTGGGGGAGGCGGCGGCCCAGGCGCCGCGCAGGTGCAGGGTGCGCCGGGCACGGCCCGGGTGGTTCAGCAGCATCAGCGCCATGGTGTCGTTGCCGGAGACGTGGGTGCAGCGCTCGTTTTCCATCAGCGCGAGGGCCTCGCCGGGCTCGAAGCGCTCCATGGTGACGAGGGTGGCGGCGTGCTGGAGGCAGGCGAGGACGCTGAGCGAGCTGCCGGCGACGTGGAAGAAGGGGCGGGCGCTGTGGAAGCGGTCGGCGATGCGCAGGCCCATGCGGCCGCCGGAGACGAAGCCGTTGCCGAGCATGGAGCGGTGGCGCAGCAGCACGCCCTTGGGGAAGGCGGTGGTGCCGGAGGTGTACTGGATCAGCAGGGTGTCGTCCGGCGTGCAGGCGGGTGCGGTCGGGGTGCGCTGGGCCAGGAACGCCGTCCATGTGAGGGCTGCTGCGGGCACGTCCTCGCCCAGCACGATCAGGCGGCGGAGGTCGGGCAGCGCCGGGTCGGGCAGATGCGTGTCAATGCCGGGGCAGATGGTGCGGAGCATGGCCGTGAAATCGACGCGCAGCAGGCGGTCGGCCATGAACAGGGTGGTGACGCGGGACTGGTGCAGCGCATAGGCGATCTCCTGCGCCCGCAGCCGGGTGTTGATCGGGACCGTGATGGCGCCGATCGAGCCCAGGGCGAGGAAGATCGCGATCCAGTCCGGGCCGTTGCCGAGGCACAGGCCCACATGGTCGCCGTGGCGCACCCCCAGCGCGCCGAGCGAGTCACGGATGTCGGCGACGCGGGTTTCCAGCCCGGCGAAGGTGAGGCGGCCGCCGGGCGCGACGATGGCTTCCACCTCCGGCGCCAGCAGGGCGGCGCGGGTGAGGGCGGCGTGGGTGGTGAGCGGGCAGAGGGAGGCCGGGTCGAAGCTCATGGCCTGGCTGCGAACTCGTCCAGGCCGCGGCGCCAGTCGCCCGCCGCCAGGTTGCGCTCGATGGCGGCCAGCTCGATGCGGATGCCGGTGGTGAGCGCCACCTCCTCGCCGAGATCGACGGACTGCTTGGTCAGCGCGATGGCGAGGGCCGGGGCCTTGGCGATGGCGGCGGCGGTCTCGGCTGCCGCGGCCTCCAGCCGGTCCTGCGCCACCAGGCGCGCCACCAGCCCGGCGGCCAGCGCCTCCTCCGCCGGCATGGCGCGGTCGGTATAGAGCAGCTCCTTTGCCCGGCGCTTGCCGATCGCGCGTTGCAGCCGCTGCGTCGCGCCCACCGTGCCCCATTGCGGCTCCGGGAAGCGGAAGCTGGCGGCTGGCGTGGCGATGGCGAAGTCGCAGCACAGCGTGATCTCACCGCCGGAGCCGACCGCCGGGCCCTGCAGCAGGGCGATGACGGGCTTGCGGCAGCGCTCGATGGTCTCATAGGCGCGGAACGAGGCCAGGCGGCGGGCGCGGACCCAGGCCTCGTCGTGGCCCACCCGCTCCTTCATGTCCGCCCCGGCGCAGAACACCGGGCCTTCGGCGCCCAGCAGCACGACGCGCACCTGGTCGTCGGCGTCCAGCGCCTCGAAGGCGGCGGTCAGGGCGTGGCACATCTCGAGGTTCAGCGCGTTGCGGGCGGCGCTGCGGGTGAGGGTGACGCGGGCGATGCCGGCGTCGATGCGGGTGGTGACGGTCATCCGATGGCCTTTGCGGCGCGAAGGGCGGCGATGCGGGCCGGGTCGAGGCCCAGGGTGGCGGCGAGGATGGCGTCGGTGTCCGCCCCCAGCAGCGGCGGGGTGCCGAGCGGCGGCGGCGGCTGCCCGGTCTCGCGCAGCGGGAGGCGCAGGGCGGGGAAGGTGCCGGCGGTGGGGTGCTCGAAGCTGCCGACCATCTGGCGCGCGGAGATGTGCGGGTCCGCCAGGATCTCGCCGACGCTGTTCACCTCGCCCGCCGGCACATCGGCGGCGCGCAGGGCTTCGGCCAGGGGCGTGCGGTCCCGGTTCAGGATGGCGGTGGTCATGGCGCCCATGATGGCGGCGCGGTCGGCCACGCGGGCGGCGTTGGTGGCGTGGGCCGGGTCGAGGGGCAGGCCGAGGGCGGTGCAGATGGCGGGCCAGTGCTGGTCGCTGCCGCTGATGTGCAACCAGGTGCCGTCGCGGCACTGGAACGCGGCGGAGGGCACGCGGCCCGGGTGTTCGGTGCCGGTGCGGACGGGTTCCTCGTTCAGGGCGAACAGGCGGGCGGCGGCGATGGTCAGCAGGCTGACCTGGGCGTCCAGCATGGCGACGTCGATGTGCACGCCGCGTCCGGTGGCCGCGCGTCCGGCGAGGCCCGAGAGGATGGCGACGGCGATCCACAGGCCGGAGGTGAGGTCCGCGAAGGGCAGGCCGACCTTGGCGGGCGGGGCGCCGGGGTGGCCGGTGAGGGCCATGACGCCGGACAGCGCCTGGAAGATGGTGTCGTAGCCGCGGCGGTCACGGTAGGGGCCGTCCTGGCCGAAACCGGTGTTGGAGACGTAGATCAGGCCGGGGTTCCCGGCGGCGAGGCGGGGGTAGTCGAGGCCCATGCGCTCCATGTCGCCGGGGAGGAAGTTCTCCAGCACGACATCGGATTGCCGGGCCAGGTCGCGGGCGATCTGCTGGGCTTCGGCGGATTTCAGGTTGAGCGCGATGGAGCGCTTGCCGCGGTTGAAGGCGAAGAAATACGCGCTGTCGCCGCCGGGCAGGGCGGGCTCCCACTGGCGGCTCTCGTCGCCGGTGCGGGGGCGTTCGACCTTCACCACCTCGGCGCCGAGTTCGGCGAGGATCTGCGTCGCCATCGGCCCGGCGAGCACGCGGGAGAAGTCGAGGACCCTGATGCCGGCGAGCGGCGTCATGGATTGGTCCTGAAGCCGCGCATCAGGGCGTTCACGTCGCGCCCGGCGGCCATGGCGGCTTCGATGGGCAGGTCGGCGACACGGTAGAACAGGCTCTTGGTTGCCGCCATGGCCGCGGGGTGGGCGGCGGCCCAGGTGGTGGCGATCTCCAAGGCCGCGTCCAGCACGGCGCCGGGTTCGGCGACGCGGTTGGCGAGGCCGAGGGACTGGCATTCTGCGGCGCCGAGGATGCGGCCCAGGCTGATCAGCTCGAAGGCGGTCTTGCGGCCGAGCTGGCGCTGCAGGCCGGTCATGACAATGGCCGGGACCATGGAGTGCTTCATCTCCGGGTAGCCGAACTTCAGGTCGGTGGCTGCCACCATCATGTCGCAGCCGATGGCGAGCCCGGCGCCGCCGCCCATCGCCGCCCCCTGCACCGCGGATACGATGGGCTTGCCGATGCGCTGCAGCAGCAGCTGGGTGCGGGTGGTGAGGTCCGCGCGGGCCAGCACGCCGCGCTGGTTGGCGGGGGTGAGGTCCTTGAACTCCGCGAGATCCGCCCCGGCGCAGAAGGCCCGGCCGCGCCCGGCCAGCACCAGGGCGCGCACGGCGTCGTCCTGGTCCGCGGCCTGCAACGCATCGTGCAGCGCCTGCGTCAGCGGCGTGTCGAGCGCGTTCAGCTTGTCGGGCCGGGCCAGCCAGAGGATGCGGACCGCGCCGCGATCCTCGGTTTCGAACACATCAGCCATGGGTCATCTCCAGAAGTCCGGCACGCGCCACCATGCTGTTGAGCCCGCGCCCCAGCGCCTGCTCGCACAGGCGGGAGGCGTGCATCATGCGGTCGGGGTCGATGCCGGTCTCCACGCCGCAGGCGTGCAGCAGGCTGACCAGGTCCTCGGTCGCGACATTGCCGGTCTGCGCCTCGCCATGCGCGCCCTCGCCATAGACGATCTGCGCCGGGTGGCCGCCGACGCCGCCGAATGCGGTGTCGAAATGGGTGCAGCCGGCCTCCAGCGCCGCCATGCAGTTGGCGATGCCGGTGCCGCGGGTGTTGTGGAAATGCGCGACGAAGGTGGTGCCGGGCAGCGCGTGGTGCAGGCGGCTGAACAGGGCGCGCACCTGGGGCGGGGTGGCAAGGCCGGTGGTGTCGCCCAGCGCCACCAGGTCCACGCCCAGGGCGGCGAAGCGGGCGGCATCGTGCGCCACCACGGCCGGGTCGACGGCGCCGTCGATGGGGCAGCCGAAGGCGACGGAGATGACGCCGACCAGGCGGGCATGGCCGGATGCGGCGCGGGCCATCGCCGTCACCTTCTCCCACTGGTCGGCGCGGCTGCTGCGCAGGTTGCGGCTGGTGTGGCCCTCGGTGGCGGAGATCAGCAGGCTCAGCTCATTGGCGGGGTGCGGCGCCGCGATGGCCCGCTCGACGGCGCGCAAATTGGGGCAGGTCGCCTTGTAGAACACGCCGGGCGCGCGCCGGATGCCCTCCAGCACCTGGGCGGCGTCGGCGAAGGCGGGCACCTGGCCGGGGTGGCTGTAGCTGGTGGCCTCGATGCGCGGGAAGCCGGCGGCGGAGAAGGCGTCGATCAGGGCGATCTTGGTATGGGTGGGGACGAAGCCGGGCTCGTGCTGCAGCCCGTCGCGGGCGAAGCACTCGCAGAGGACGGCGCGGCTCATTGCAGGAACTCCTCCAACGCGGCGTTGAACGCGGCCGGCTGCTCGATGCAGGGCAGGTGCCCGGCGGCGGCGATCTCCACATAGCGCGCGCCCGGCACCTGGGCGGCCAGCAGCGGCATGGTCTGCGGCATGGCGCCATCCGCCGAGCCGGCGATGAACAGGGCGGGCAGGCGCATGGCGGGAAGGCCCGGGGCGAAGTCGTACTCCTGCAACGCCCGGGCGCAGGCGACGAAGCCCGCCAGCGGCGTGGCCTCGATCATGGTGCGCACGGCGGGAATGGCCGGGCTGCCGGGCGTGGCGAACCAGCGGCCGAGGGTCGCGTCGGCCAGGGCCGCCATGCCGTCCTGCCGGGCGGCGGCGATGCGGTCCGCCCATCCCTTGGCGCCGCCGGGTGCGGTGCTGGCGTTGCCGTCGGAGCAGACCAGCCGGGCCACGCGCGCGGGGTGGCGCTGCGCCAGGGCGATGCCGGTGGCGGCGCCCATGGAGAGGCCGACGAGGCTGGCCGCGGCGATGCCGAGCCGGGCCATGATGGCGTCGATATCGTCGCAGAGCTGGGTGATGGTGGCGGGGCCGGGCGGGACGCTGGTGCCGCCGTGGCCGCGCTGGTCGTAGCGCAGGATGCGGAAGCGACCGGCGAAGGCCGCCACCTGGTGGTCCCATACCGAGAGGTTCGTCAGCAGCGAGTTGCTGAACACCAGCCAGGGCGCACCCTCCGGCCCATCGATGCGGATGTTGAAGCGCAGGCCGTCATGCTCGATCGGGTTCACGGCGTGCCCTCCCGTTCGGCGCGGAGCGCGGCCAGGATGGCGGGCATCCGCGTGGCAGCGCCTTGATGGAGGGTGTCGTACAGGCTGTTGCCATGGGCATCGATGCCGACGGTGAGCGGCCCCAGCCCGGCCACCCGCAGCGTGACCAGGCGGAAATGCGCGACCAGGTCGGTCCAGTGCACGGAGACAACGCCGGTGATCGCCTCGCTCAGCAGGGGGCAGCCGCCGCCCAGGAACGACAGATAGACGCAGCCCGCCTCCTGCATCGCGGTGGCGCTGGCGCGGTCCAGCCCGCCCTTGCCGCCCACGGCGCGCAGGCCGAGCCGGCGGATGAAGCCGGGCATGTAGGCGTTGAAGCGGGTGCTGGTGGTGGGGTTCATGTAAAGCACGTCGAAGCCCTGCGGCCCGTCCTGGCTGTAGCTGCCGAGGTGGAACAGCGCGCCGCCGCGGAGGTCCACCGGCAGGGGCTTGCCGCGGTCCAGATGCTCCTGGATGCGCTGGTGCGTGGGCAGCCCGGCGGTGATGGTCATCTCGCCATCCAGGATCACCAGGTCCCCGGCGCGCAGGCCGCGCACCGCGTCCTCCGAGAGTGGCAGGGTCAGGCGGTGGGTGATCATTCCAGCCGCTCCACCCGGCCGTCGCCATGGATGCGGGCGGCGGTGCGGCGGTTGATCCAGCAGTTGAAGCAGACGGCGACCGGGGTGAAGCCGTGCCCGGCGGAGAACTCCACATGCACGCCCAGCGCCGTGGTGTCGCCGCCGGTGCCCATGGGGCCGAAGCCGGTCTTGTTCACCGCCCGCAGCAGCCGTTCCTCCATCGCCGCCAGGATCGGCTCCGGGTTGGTCTCGCCGAACTTCCGCAACGCCGCCCGCTTCGCGATCTTCGCGCAGTGGTCGAAGGTGCCGCCGATGCCCACGCCGATCACCACGGGCGGGCAGTGCTGGGAGCCCGCCTTCATCACGCAGTCCATCACGTATCCCTCGATGGTCTCGAGGCTTGGGGAGGTGAAGATCTCCAGCGCCGCCCAGCGCCCGCCGCCGAGCGCCTTGGGCGAGCAGGTGATGTCGATCCAGTCGGCGCCGTCCACCACCTCCCAGGTGATGATCGGCATGTCCTTGCCGGCATAGCCGCGCTCGTTGGTCAGCGGGTTGGTGACGTGCTTCAGGATGGGCGGGCGGATCGTCTCGACCAGGTCCGCGAAGCCGTCCTTGATGGCGCGCTTCAGGTCGCCTTCCATGCGCACCGCGGTGCCGATCTCGACGACATAGACGGGCACGCCGGAATCGGAGCAGACCAGCTTGTCCTCGCGCTCGGCCTTCTCGGCGCTGCGGAGCATGATGGTGAGGGTCTGCCGGGCCAGCTCGTGCGTTTCGGTGCCGATGGCCCGGCGCAGCGCATCGAGCGTGTTGTCCGGCACCTTCTTCAGGGCGGCGCCGTAGAGGTCGGCGGAGACCTTGCGCATCTGCTCGTAGGTGACCGCCACGGTTCCTCCCTAAAGGCGCATGAACTGGCCTTTTGCGTCAATGGGCAGCATAGTCGGTCATATCCAAGGTCGCAATCGGGAGCGCGCGCATGAATGAGGTTCTTCTGCTGGCCCCGGTGCCGGCCCCGCTGCATGCGGCGCTTGCCGCGCACTACACCCTGCTGACCGAGGCGGCGGAGCCCGCGCGGATCGTCGCCGCCATCACCACCAGCGTCGGCGGCGCCGATGCCGCCGCCCTGGCCCGGCTGCCGAACCTGCGGGTGCTGGGCTGCCTGGGCGTGGGGCTGGACCGCATCGACACGGCGGAGGCGGCGCGCCGGGGCATCGCGGTGCGGCACACGCCGGACGCGGTGCGGACCGACACGGCGGACACCGCCATCGCGCTGCTGTACGCCACGGTGCGGCGGGTGGTGGAGGCGGACCGCTTCGTGCGCAGCGGGCAGTGGGCGCTGGGCAAGATGGCGCCGTCGCGCCGGGTCAGCGGGATGAAGGTGGGCGTGGTCGGGCTGGGGGCCATCGGGGCGATGGTGGCGCAGCGGGCGGCGGGGCTGGGGCTGGAGGTCGCGTATTCCGGGCCGCGCGCCAAGCCGGCGGCGTGGCGGTTCGAGCCTGACCTGGGCGCGCTGGCGGAGTGGTGCGACGTGCTGGTGCTGTGCTGCCCGGGGGGTGAGGCCACGCGCGGCCTGGTCTCGGCCGAGGTGCTGCGGCGGCTGGGCCCGGCCGGCTACCTGGTGAATGTCGCCCGCGGTTCCGTGGTGGACGAGGCGGCGCTGCTGACGGCGCTGGAGACCGGGGCGATCGCCGGGGCCGGGCTCGATGTGTTCGCGCAGGAGCCGGGGCTCGACCCGCGGTTCCTGCCGCTGGAGAACGCGGTGCTGATGCCGCACCATGCCGCGGTGACGGCGCAGTCCCGCGCGGAATCGACGGCCACGCTGCTGGCGGCGATGGCGGCGTGCTTTGGGGATGCCCCGGCGTGACGCCCGTGCGATGATCACTGGAACAACGGATGACGATCGTGGACGGCCCGGCGCCCAAGCATCTTGCCTATCTCGACTGCATCAGGGGCTACGCGATCCTCATGGTGATCGTCTGCCACCTGACCTCCGTGTATCCGGAGCTGCCCTACCCGGTGGCGCGGCAGGCGGTGAACGGCTGGTATGGCGTGCAGCTGTTCTTCCTGGCCAGCACCATTACGCTGCTGATGTCCTGGCGCAGCCAGGCGGCGCGCGGCGGCAACGACCTGCGGGCCTTTGCGCTGCGGCGGTTGTTCCGGGTGGCGCCGGCGTTCTATGTCGCGGCGGCGTTCTATACGTGGATGGCGCCCGCGGCCGAGGTGGACGCCGGGTCGATCCTGCGTGCCGTCACCTTCATCCATGCCTGGCATGTCGGGTGGCTGACGGTGCCGGGCGCCTGGACGGTGGTGCCCGGCAGCTGGAGCATCAGCGTGGAGATGACGTTCTACCTGGTGTTCCCGTTCTATGCCGTCTGGGCCACGACGCTGCGGCGATCCGTGCTGGCGCTGGTGGGCGGCGTGGTGCTGGGGCTGGCGGCGAACCTGGTGCTGTATCATCACCACCGGGGGTCGATCGGGGCGGTGCCGCTGTCGAACTACCTGTTCTTCTGGTTCCCGAACCAGGCGTCGGTGTTCGCGCTGGGCGGCGTCGTCTATTTCCTGCTGCGCGATGACCGGGTTCGCGCCGGTCTTGCGGCCTGGCACATGCCGCTCGCGGTCGGGAGCATCGCCGCGTTCCTGGTACTGCCCTATGTGCCGAACGGCCATTACATCGGGGATACGCCGTGGCTGCCGGGCGGGCAGGTGGCGGCGCTGGTCCTGGCCGGCCTGGTGCTCGCCTGCTCGGCGATGCGGGGCTGGCTGGTCAACCCGGCCGCCGCCGCCCTCGGGCGCGCGAGCTTCAGCGCCTATCTGTTCCACTTCGCCGTATTGCAGGTGATGGAGGCCTTCCCCGCCCTGCTGCACACGCAGGCCACCGGTGTCCCGGCGATCCTCGCCTATGCCGCCGGGCTGCCGGTCGCGGTGCTGCTGACCTATGTGGTGGCGTGGTCGAGCATGCGCCTGATCGAGCAGCCGATGATCGGCCTGGGCCGCCGGCTCATCCGCGCCCTGCCGGCGCGCGCGCCGTCGCACCAGAAGGCGACGAGCGCTTAGGGGCGGCGCCTAAGCAGACTTTCGTGTTGATGCCTAGGGCGGCAGCGTCCTGACCCAGGCGGACACGGCGTCCGCCACCGCGGCGGGCTGTTCCGGGAACAGGGCGTGGCTGGAATCGGGGATCACCACGGTGGTGACGCGGTCGCCGTAGGACTGCTTCAGCTCGCCCCATTTGTCGCGGGGCTTGAAGGGGTCGTTGGCCGGGATCAGCTCCAGCAGCGGCGCGGTGCCGGCGCCCCACCAGTCGGACTGCTTCACCCCGGCCTTCTCGCGGCTGTTCACCTGCACCTTCTGGGCGGCGGGCCACCAGCCCTGCAGCCAGGGGGTGGGGTCGTGGCCCGGCGCGAAGAAGCCGAGGCGCAGGGCGGCCAGGCGTTCGCTGTCGGGCCGCGCCAGGTCGCCGGCGATGCCGGGGGTGGCGGCGATGTCGGGTGGCCAGGTGCTGGCGGCGGCGGCGGCGAGCACCACGCCGCGCACCTTGGCGGGCGAGTCCACGGCGGCCATGCGGGCGACGAAGTGGCCGAAGGCGTGGCCCAGGATCACGGCCCGGCCATTGCCCAGCCGGTCGATCACCAGGGTGACGTCGCCGGCCAGGTCGTGCAGGCTCACGCCGGTCATCGGGCCCTTGGAGCCCTCGGCGCCCCGGGGTTGCGGCCGCAGCACCTTGAACCCGGCCCGGGCCAGGCGGGCGGCGACGTCATCGAAATCCTCGGCGCCGTCGCGGCCGGTGCTGGGCAGCATGACGATGGCGGGTCCGCTACCCTCCACGTAGGTCTCGATCACCAGGCCGTTGGCGCCTTGCACCATCTCGCTGTGGCGTGGTTCCGCGTGGCTGGCGGTGGTGACGAGCATCGCCGCGAGGGCCAGCAGGGACACGGTATGCATCAGGGCTCCTGTTCCGGGATCGCCAGGGTATTGGCGTGGGTGACGTGCAGGCCGACGGCGGCGCCGGGCGGGAACTGGGTGTCGGGCCCGGTGTTCGCGTGGATCACCGTCTCGCCCACACGGATGCCGTAGCGGTTCATGTTGCCGAGGAAACCGGTGGTGGCGACCACGCCGTCCAGCCGGTTGCTGCCTTCGGCCGTGGGCGTGCCGGAGGGCGCCAGCGTCAGGCATTCCGGGCGGATGGAGATGGCGATGCGGTCCGCGCGGGCGGCGGCGTGCGGGAACAGGCAGTGCAGCGTCTGCCCGCTCGGCAGCGCCACCGGGGCCACGCTGCCGGCGGCGGCGGCGGCGGCCACGGTGCCGTGCACCAGGTTGGTGGCGCCGACGAATCCGGCGACGAAGGCGTTGGTGGGGCGGAAGTAGATGTCGCGCGGCGCGCCCATCTGCACGATGCGGCCGCCGTTGATGACGGCGATGCGGTCCGACATGTCCAGCGCCTCGGACTGATCGTGCGTCACATAGATGGTGGTGACGCCGATCTGCTGCTGAAGGCGCTTCAGCTCCACGCGCATGTCCTCGCGCAGGGCGGCGTCCAGGTTGCTGAGCGGTTCGTCCAGCAGCAGCAGGCGGGGCTGGCGGACGATGGCGCGGGCCAGGGCGACGCGCTGCTGCTGGCCGCCGGAAAGCCTCGTCGCGGAGCGTTCGGCGAAGCCGCCGAGGCTCACCGTGTCCAGCGCCACCTCCACCATGCGCTTGATGGTGGCGCGGCCGTAGTGCTCGCCCTTGGCGACGCGGAGCGGGAAGGCGACGTTCTCGAACACCGTCATGTGCGGCCAGATGGCATAGGACTGGAACACCATGCCGATGTTGCGGCGGTTCAGCGGCACGTTGGTGCCGGAGGCGGCATCGAAGAACACGCGCTCGCCCAGGGCGATGCGGCCGTGGTCCGGCGTTTCCAGCCCGGCGACGCTGCGCAGCGTGGTGGTCTTGCCGCAGCCGCTGGGGCCCAGCAGGGTGAAGAAGGTGCCGGGTTCCAGGGTGAAGCTGGTGTCGTGCACGCCGCCGGCCGGGCCGGTGGCGCTGCGGTAGAGCTTGCTGAGGTTCGCGACGATGAGGCTGTCCATGGGGCTGTCCATCGGTTCAGCGTTTAAAGGCGGCGGAGGAGCCGCGCCGGGCCAGGATGTAAAAGGCGCTGGCGAACAGGGTCATCAGCAGCGCCCAGAGCAGCCCCAGCGCCGAGAGTTCGCCGCCCTGGCCGTTGACCCAGAGGTCATACATCGCCACCGCCATGGTCTGCGAACCCGGCCCGGCCAGCAGCACGGCCATCGACAGCTCCTTGGCGCCGATCAGGAAGATGAACAGCCAGCCGGACAGCAGCGCCGGCGACAGCAGCGGCACGACCACCCGGCGCAGCACGCCCATGGGCCCGGCGCCCGCGACGCCTGCCGCCTCCTCCAGCTCGCGATGGATCTGCAGCACGCCGGAATAGGCGTAGCGCATGCCGTAGGGCATGTACCGGATGGTGAAGCCCAGCGCGAGCAGCGTGAGCGTGCCATACAGCGGGAAGGGGCTGCGCAGCGCGATCTCCATCATCGCGACGCCCAGCACGATGCCGGGGAACACCAGCGGCAGGGTGGCGAGCTGGTCCACCGCGGCGGCGCCCGGGCGGCGGCGGGCGGCGATCCAGGCGGCGACGGTGGTGATGGCGATGGCGGCGGTGGCGGCTCCGGCGGTGACCAGCACGGTGTGCCAGGCGAGGTCCAGATAGGACGGCACGCCGAACACCGCGGCGTAGTTTTTCAGCGTCAGGGTCTTGAGGCCGGCCCAGCGCATGGGACGCAGGAAGGGGCTGAACGAGGTCCAGAGCAGGGCGGCCAGCGGCAGGCCCAGCACCAGCACGAAGTTGAGCAGCACCAGGGCACCCGCCAGCCAGCGGCCCCGCCCGAGGTCGAACGGCCGCGGCCGGAACCCCTTGCCGGTGACGCTGGCGTAGCGTTCCGCGCTGCGCGACACCCGGGCGTACAGCACCAGCAGCACGCCGACGATGACGATCATCACCACGGAGAAGGCGCTGGCATGGCCCAGCAGCGGGGGCACCTGCTGCGTCGCGATGTAGATGTCCGTCGTCAGCAGCGTGACCCGGCCCGGCGTGCCCACCAGCACCGGCACGTCGAACGCCTCCAGGTTGCGGATGAACACGAACAGCGCCATCGCCAGGATCGCGGGCCAGGCCAGCCGCAGCGAGATGCGCCAGACGGTGGCGAGGATGGAGGCACCGGCCATGCGCGCGGCCTCCTCCATCTCGGCGTTCGCGGCGCGGAAGCTGGCGGACAGCAGCAGGAACACCAGCGGCGACCAGAGGAAGCCCTCGATCAGCACCATGCCCCACAGCGAATACACGTCGAGCAGCAGGCCGCTGCCGCCCAGGCTGCGCCAGGCGTCGTTGAACGGCCCGGCCCGGCCCAGCAGGAACAACCAGGCGGTGACGTACAGGATATAGGGCGTGCCCAGCGAGATGATGGTGGTGAGATAGGCCAGCGACTTCAGCGGCGCGTTGGTGCGCTCCACGATCCAGGCCAGGGCGCCGCCGAACAGCAGCGAGACCAGGGTGGCGCCGGTGGCGAAGATCAGCGAATTGGCGGCGCTGCGATACAGATGCGGATCGGCGAACAGCTGTCGGTAGTGCCCCAGCGTCAGGGCGCCCGCGGAGCCGTCCGGGTTGGTGACGGTGAGGCTGACCTGCAGCAGCATGGCGACCGGCGGCAGCACCAGGATGGCGAGCACGACGATGGTGCCGAGGGCGAGCCAGCCGGTGGGCCCGGCCCGGTGGATCAGGCGCCGGGGCGGTGTCGTGCGAAGGGTGGCGCCGCTCACTTGAACAGTTCGTTGTAGACGCCGACCCAGCCCTCAAGCTTGGCGGCCGTGGTCTCCGGGCTGATCAGCACGGCGGTGAAGGTGCCGCCGGAGGGGAGCATCGTGGGGTCGATCGGCTTCACGTCGGGGTTGGCCGGCAGGTAGTTGGCTTGGCGCAGCACGGCCTGGCCCTCGGGCGACAGGATGTATTCCAGCAACAGCTTGCCGGCGTTCGGGTGCGGCGCGTTCCGGACCAGGCCCCCGGGGTTCGGCAACTCGACCGAGGGGGAGAGCGGCACCCAGCGCACCGGCGCGCCCTCGGCGGCGCTGATGACGGAGTGGTTGTTGAAGGTCATCAGCGCGACCGGGTACTGGCCCGAGATCACCTGGTCCAGCACGACGCGCTGCGAGGCCGGGATGTTGACGATCCTCTGCTTCGACAGCTTGCGGAGGTAGTCCATGCCCGCATCCTGGCCCATCGAGGTCAGCACGCTGCCGATGAAGCCCGGCGGCCCGGCGGAGGTCGGGTCGTTGGACCAGGCGATCTTGCCGGTCCATTTCGGGTCCAGCAGGTCCTGCATGGTGCGCGGCACGTCTTTTTCGGACACGAGGTCGGTGTTGTAGGCGGGGGTCATGATGTAGGTGTTGAAGGCGGTCCAGAAGCCGGCGGGGTCCTTGCTGCCGGCGGGGAACGACCTGGCGCTTTCGGGCCGGTATTCCGCGACCACGTTGGCGGCCTGCAGGCGGAACACCAGGGCGCTGCCGTCGAAGACATCGGCCTGCGGCTTGCCGGCGCGGGCCTCGTTGATGATCTTGAGTGCCGCTTCGGAGCTGTTGAGGCGGCCGGCCTGGACCTTGATGCCGGGGTATCTCTTCTCGAACCCGTCGGCGATGGGGCGGACGATCTGGTTGACGATCATGCCGGAATACCAGACCACCGCGCCTTCCTTGCGGGCGGCCTCGATCATGGCCGGGTCGGCGGCGATGGCGGGTTGCGTCAGGGCCAGCAGCACCGCGGCGGCGGCGGCCATCCACTCACGCCTGCGTTGTCCAGCCATCCGTTCTTCCCCTATAAGGCAACTGCGTTCCGCAGGTATATATTATCATCTAGGTATATGTCCTATACAATGGCGCTGTCCAGCGGCGGGACAGGTAGGAGACGAGATGGCGATCGAACGCGCGGCGGTGCCGCTGGCACGGGGCTCCGTGGACCTGAGCCGCAGCACGGTGTCGCGCTACATCCAGCTGGCGACGCTGTTCCGCCGGCGTATCGAGGCCGGGGTCTGGGCCGAGGGCGCCCGCATTCCCACCGTGGACGAGCTGGCGGCGGAGTATGGCGTGGCGCGGGCGACGATCCGCCAGGCGCTGGACCAGATCGAGGCGGATGGGCTGATCGAGCGCTACCGGGCCAAGGGCACCTTCGTGCGCCGCGCACCCACGGAGCGGCTGTGGTGCGAGGTGCAGACGGATTGGGGCGGCCTGCTGCGCTCCCGCGACGAGGCGGAGATCGAGATCCTCGGCATCGACAGCGGGGCCATGCCGCCTGCCATCCCCGAGGGCCTCGGCACCGCCGCGCCGTCATACCAGCATCTGCGGCGGCGGCATTCGCGGCAGGGGCAGGCGTTCCTGCTGGCGGACGTGTATCTGGATTCGCGGCTGTGGCCCCGGGTCTCGGCGGAGCACCTCACCACCAAGACGGCGTTGAGCCTGGTGGCGAGCATCCCCGGCATCTCGATCGTGGATGCCCGGCAGACGCTGACCATCGGCTCCGCGGACGTGGAGGTGGCGGAGCGGCTGGCGATGCCGCTGAACGGGCCGGTGGCGCATGTGAGCCGGGCCGCGGTGGATGCGGAGGGCACGGTGATCCTGGTGGCGGACGGCACGTATCGCGGCGACCTGGTGCGGATCGACGTGAGGCTTCGCACCGGGTGAGGCTGGACGGCACCCGTGCCTTCTCTTAAAGGTCATACAAACGATCTTTAGAATAAACGGGGAAGCGGGATGAAGCTGCACTGGTCGCCACGATCGCCCTTCGTGCGCAAGGTCATGATCGCGGCGCACGAACTCGGCCTCGCGGATCGGATCGAGACGGTGCGGACCGTGGTGCAGATGTCGAGCCCGAACCCGGCCCTGCTGCCGGACAATCCGCTGGGCAAGATCCCGACGCTGCTGCTGGACGATGGGACGGTGCTGTTCGACAGCCTGACCATCTGCGAGTACCTGGATTCATTGGGCGGGTCCAGGCTGTTCCCGGCGCCGGGTCCGGCACGATGGACGGCCCTGACGTGGCATGCACTGGGGCAGGGGTTCATGGACCTGTGCATCCTGTGGCGCAACGAGCGCGACAAGCCGCCGGCCCGGCAGACGCCGGAATGGCTGGATGCCTTCGGCCTCAAGGCCAGCACGACGCTCGATGCGCTGGAGGGCATGGCGCCCGCATTGCAGGGGGCGCCTTATGGCATCGGCCACATCGCCATCGGCTGTGCGCTGGGCTACCTGGATTTCCGCTTCGCCCCGCTGGCCTGGCGGACGGGGCGTCCGGCGTTGGCCGCGTGGCAGGCCGGGTTCGACGCGCGGCCGGCGGTGCGGGCGACCGAGGCCGTCGATGTCTGAGCCTCGCCGGGGGCCGCTGTCGCATGTGCGCGTGCTGGACCTGGGGCGGATCGTGGCGGCGCCCTGGGCCACGCAGATCCTGGCGGACCTGGGCGCCGACGTGATCAAGATCGAGCGGCCCGGCGTGGGGGACGACACCCGCGGCTGGGGCCCGCCCTTCCTGGCTGCCGCGGATGGCACGCCGACGCGGGAGGCCGGGTATTTCCTGGCGGTGAACCGCGGCAAGCGCTCCGTCACCATCGATGTCTCCAAGCCCGAGGGCCAGGCGATCGTGCGCCGGCTGGCGGCGGAATCGGACGTGGTGATCGAGAACTACAAGGTGGGCGCGCTGGCCCGCTACGGCCTGGACGCGGCGTCGCTGCGGGCGGATGACCCGCGGCTGATCTACTGCTCCGTCACCGGGTTCGGCCAGGATGGGCCCCGTGCGGACCAGGCAGCCTATGACTTCGCCATCCAGGCCATGGGCGGGCTGATGAGCATCACCGGCGAGCGCGACGGCGAACCTGGTGGCGGGCCGCAGAAGGTGGGCGTGCCCATCGTCGATCTGATGACCGGCATGTATGCCACCGTCGGCATCCTGGCGGCCCTGGCCCGGCGCGCCGAGACCGGCGTGGGCGACGCGATCGACCTCGCCATGCTGGACGTGCAGGCCGCCTTCCTCGCCAACCAGTCGATGAACTGGCTGGTCGGCGGACGCACCCCGCAGCGCGGCGGCAACCGGCACCCGAATGTCCAGCCGCAGGACGTGTTCGCCTGCGCCGATGGACACCTGGTGCTGGCCGTGGGCAATGACGGGCAGTTCGCCCGGCTGTGCCGCGCGCTGGACCGCGGCGACTGGGCGGCCGACGAACGCTTCGCCACCAACGCCGCCCGGGTGCGCAACACCGCCGTGCTGACGCCGCTGCTGGAGGAGCGCCTGCTGGCCTTCCCGCGCGATGCGCTGATGACGGCGCTGGAGGCGGCCGGCGTGCCCTGTGCGCCCATCAACACGGTGCCGCAGGTGTTCGATGACCCGCAGATCCGCCACCGCGAGATGCTGCGCCACCTGCCGCACCCCGTGGCCGGCACGGTGCCGCAGGTGGTGAGCCCGCTGCGGTTCAGCGAGGCGCCGCTGTGCTTCGACCGCGCGCCGCCGACACTGGGGCAGCACACGGTCGAGGTGCTGGAGGCGCTCGGCCTGGACGCGGCGGATCTGGCCGGGCGGGGGATCGTCTGATGGGCCGTATTCCATTCCCCACCCGCGCGGAGATGACGCCGGAGCAGCAGGCGGTGCATGACGAGGTGGTGAGCGGGCCGCGCGGCGTGATCGTCGGTCCGCTGCGCGCCGCCATCCACAACCCCGAGCTGGCCCGGCGCTGGTCGGCACTCGGCGAGATCCTGCGCTTCGACACCACGCTGCCGAAGCCGCTGACCGAGTTGGCGATCCTGGTGACGGGCCGGCGCTGGACCAGCCAGATCGAGTTCCTGGTGCATGCCAGGGCCGCCGCCGCCGCCGGGATCGACCCCGGGGCGATCGAGGCGATCCGGCACGGGCAGGCGCCGCGGCTGCCGCCGGAGCAGGCCGATGTGTATGAGTTCGCCCGGCAGCTGCAACAGACCGGGCGGGTGCCGCTGCCGGCCTACAGCGCGGTGCGGGCCCGCTGGGGCGACCGCGGCGTGGTCGAGCTGACGGCGGTGATCGGCTATTACACGATGGTGTCCATGACGTTGAACGCGCATGAGATTCCGGTGCCGGAGGGGGAGGCGGCGCCGTTGCAGGCGCCGCCGGGCCCGCTGGCCGTGCTGCCCGAGGCGGTGCGGGCATGAGCGCGGCGCTGGCGGGGCTGGAGGGCATCGAGCGGTTCCGCGTCACGCTTGAGGCGGGGGTGGCGACGGTGCTGCTCACGGCCCCCCCGGTGAATGCGCAGGACCGGCGGTTCCGCGAGGAGCTGATCCGGGTGTTCGACCTGCTGTCGGACAGTGCCGCGGTGCGGGCCGTGCTGCTGACCGGGGCGGGGCGGGCGTTCTCGGCCGGGGCGGACCTGCGGGAGCGGCCGAACCTGGCGGGCGAGCCCGGGGCCTATCCGCGGCACAACCGCACGGTGCGCGCCAGCTTCGACGCGGTGATGGAATGCGCCAAGCCGATCGTGGCCGCGGTGAACGGCGCGGCCATCGGGGCCGGCTGCGTGCTGGCCTTGTGCTGCGATGTCATCGTGGTGGCCGAGACGGCGTTCCTGTCGATGACCGAGGTTGATGTGGGGCTGGCGGGCGGGGTGCGGCACGTGCTGCGGCATTTCGGGCAGAGCGATGCGCGGCTGATGATCTACACGGCGCGCCGGGTCAGCGGGCCGGAGCTGCTGCGGATGAACGTCGCGAGCCGGTGCGTGCCGGTGGACCAGGTGGTGGAGGCCGGGCTGGAGATCGCGCGGGAGATCGCGGCGAAGAGCCCGCTGGCGGTGCAGGCGGCCAAGCGCGGCTTCACCCTGACGGAGGAGATGCCGTTGCGCGACGGCTATCGGTATGAGCAGAGCCAGACGGTGTATCTGGCCGGCACCGAGGATTCGAAGGAGGCGCAGGCGGCGTTCCGGGAGAAGCGCGACCCGGTGTTCAAGGGCCGCTAGGGGGTTCACCCTGCCGGTCAGGCCCTGATGGACGCGACGTGGGCTGATGTGCGGTGGCCCAATCCCGTTTCGGCGGGCGATTGCCAGGGCTGGGAATGCCGCTACTCTGCCGGGAAAACAACAGCTTTTGGGGAACGTGCCATGATGAAGAAGCGTCATCTGCTGCAATCCGCCGCAGCCCTCGCCGCTGCCGCGTCGGTTGGGGGCCGGGCCCGGGCGCAGGCTCCGGTGGTGATCAAGTTCAGCCACGTTGTCGCGCCGGACACGCCGAAGGGCAAGGGGGCCGACAAGTTCAAGGAGCTGGCGGAGAAGTATACCGCGGGCCGGGTGAAGGTGGAGGTCTATCCCAACTCCTCCCTGTACAAGGACAAGGAGGAGGTGGAGGCGCTGCAGCTGGGGGCCGTGCAGATGCTGGCGCCGTCGCTGGCGAAGTTCGGGCCGCTGGGGGCGCGGGAGTTCGAGGTGTTCGACCTGCCGTATATCCTGCCGGACAAGGCGGCGCTGCGCCGGGTCACGGATGGGGCACTGGGGCGCAAGCTGTTCACCAAGCTGGAGACCAAGGGCATCGTCGGCCTGGCCTACTGGGATAACGGCTTCAAGGTGATGAGTTCCAACAAGCCGTTGCGCGAGCCGGCGGATTTCCGTGGCCTGAAGATACGCATCCAGTCCTCGAAGGTGCTGGAGGCGCAGTTCAAGGCGCTGGGCGCCCTGCCGCAGGTGCTGGCGTTCTCCGACGTGTATCAGGCGCTGCAGACCGGGGTGGTCGACGGGTCCGAGAACACGCCGAGCAACCTTTACACGCAGAAGCACTACGAGGTGCAGAAGTATCTGACCCTCTCCGATCACGGCTACATCGGGTATGCTGTGATCGTGAACAAGAAGTTCTGGGATGGGCTGCCGGCTGATCTGCGGGCGCCGCTGACCAAGGCGATGGCCGAGGCCACCGCCTTCGCCAACGAGGCGGCGGAGAAGGACAACGCCGATGCGCTGGCCGAGATGAAGAAGTCGGGCCGAATCGAGTTCATCGAGCTGACCCCGGCGCAGAAGCTCGCCTGGCGCCGCGCACTGGAGCCCGTCACGGCGGAGATGACCAGCCGCGTGGGCCGCGATACGATCGAGGAGTTCAAGCGCGAGACGGCGGGGAGCTGATGCTGCTGCGCCTGCTGGACCGGCTGGAGGAGACGCTGATCGCGTCGCTGATGGCCGGGGCCACGCTGCTGATCTTCGCCAGCGTCGTGCAGCGCTTCGCGGCCGGCACGACGCTGCTCTACCCCATCGCCAGCGAGATCGACCTGACCTGGGCGCAGGAGCTGTGCATCTTCATGTTCATCTGGATGGCCAAGTTCGGCGCCGCCTATGGCGTGCGGACCGGCATCCATGTGGGGGTGGACGTGATCGTGCGGCAGCTGCGGCCCGGCAGGCAGCGGGCGGTGATCCTGTTCGGGCTGCTGGCCGGGGCGGCCTTCACCTTCTCGGTGGGCAGCATGGGGGCGAAGTTCGTCTATGGGCTGATGGGCACGGACCAGACCACGCCGGACCTCGAATGGCCCAGCTGGATCATCTATCTGTGCATCCCGCTGGGGTCGTACCTCATGTGCTTCCGCTTCCTGCAGGTCGCGCTGGCCTATTTCCGCACCGGGGAGCTGCCGCACCACGATGCCTCGGTCGCCGGGGTGCATGACAGCGCGGAGGCGCTGGAGGCGCAGAACCCGGCCCGGGTCGGGCTGGGCGGCAGCGGCCGATGAGCGCCGCCGTCATCTTCGGGCTGCTGGTGGCGCTCATGCTCACCGGCATGCCCATCTCCATCGCGCTCGGCTCCACCGTGCTGGTGTTCCTGTTCACGCTGACGCAGGTGCCGATCGAGAGCGTCGGGCTCAAGCTGTTCACCGGGCTCGACAACTTCTCCATCATGTCGCTGCCGTTCTTCATTCTGGCCGGCACCTTCCTCACCCATGGCGGCGTGGCCCGGCGGATGATCCGGTTCACCACCTCTCTGGTTGGGCATTGGCATGGCGGGCTGGGGCTGGCGGGCGTCGCGGCTTCCGGGCTGTTCGCCGCGGTCTCGGGCTCCAGCGTCGCGACGGTGGTGGCGATCGGGTCCATCATGCTGCCGGCGATGGTGGAGGCGGGGTATCCCAAGCGGTTCGGCGCCGGGGTCATCACCACCTCGGGCGCGCTGGGCATCCTGGTGCCGCCCTCGGTCATTCTCGTGCTGTACGGCGTCTCCACCAATACCTCGATCGGGGCGCTGTTCATGGCGGGCGTGGTGCCGGGCATCCTGCTGGCCTGCGTGCTGGCGGGGCTCACCTGCGTCATCGCCTGGCGGCGGGGCTATCCGCGCATGCCGCCCGCGACCTGGCGGGAGCGGTGGACGGCGTTCCGGGAATCCGTGTGGGGCCTGGCGCTGATCGGGATCATCCTGGGCGGCATCTATGGCGGGGTGTTCACCCCGACCGAGGCGGCGGCGGTGGCGGCGGTGTATGCCTTCGTCATCGCGGTGTTCGTGTATCGCGACATGGGGCTACGCGACGTGCCGCGCGTGCTGCTGAACGCCGCCAACACCAGCGCCATGCTGCTGTACATCATCACCAACGCGGTGCTGTTCAGCTTCCTGATGACCAGCGAGAACATCCCGCAGGCCATGGCCGCGTGGATCGTGGACATGCATTTCCAGCCCTGGGTGTTCCTGCTGATCCTCAATATCGTGCTGCTGGTGGCAGGAAACGTGATGGAGCCGACCTCCATCCTGCTGATCATGGCGCCGATCCTGTTCCCCATCGCCACCAGCCTGGGGATCAGCCCGATCCATATGGGCGTGCTGATGGCGGTGAACATGGAGGTGGGGCTGTGCCATCCGCCGGTGGGGCTGAACCTGTATGTGGCCTCCGGCATCACCAAGATGGGCATCACCGAGCTGACCGCGGCGGTGTGGCCCTGGCTGCTGGCGATGCTGGTGTTCCTGGTGTTCATCACCTATGTGCCGGCGCTGTCGCTCACCTTGCCGCGGTTGATGGGGATGTAGGCCATGCGGGAGATCAGGGTCGGCGACGTGACCATCACCGCGATCGTGGAGCGGGCCGGGGGCCCGCGCATCACGACGCGGCGCAGGAAAGGCTGAGGATCACCGACTGGACCGGGGCGGACAGGGGCTATCCGCCGCCCATGGAGTTCCCGAAGCAGCCCCGGCTGGACGGGGTGGCGGCGGCCGGGTTGCGGGCGGAGGACATCGCCCTCCCCAGCCGGGACCGCTCTCGGGTTCGCGCTCCTTGAGCTTCGCCATGGCGCGGGGACTTCCGGCATGGCGCGGGAGCGGGCACATGGTAGGCCCGGAGGATCGTCCCATGTTCAGCAGCCCACCCACCAGCCTCGTCGCCCACCCCGCTCCGCTGTCCGGCGCGGGGAGGCGGGCCGTCTGACGATGGGGACCATGCCGGCCAGGCTCGACGCCGCGCGGCTGTGCGACCGCCTGGTGCAGATCACCGCCACCGGCGCAGGGCTGGAGCGCCAGGCGCTGGGCGACGATGAGGCCGCGGTCTGGCGCCTGCTGCTGGGCTGGGCGGCGGCGGGTGGGCTGGTCCCCTCGGTCGATCCGGTGGGCAACCTGTTCCTGACGCTGCCCGGGGAGGATGGCGCACGGCCGCCGATCCTGCTCGGCAGCCATCTGGACACCGTGCCCGGCGGCGTCGATGGCGCCTTCGGGATGCTGGCGGCGCTGGAGGCCGCGCTCGGCCTGGCCGCCGCGGGCCGCGTGCCGGTGCGGGACGTGATCGTGGTGGCCTGGATGAATGCCGCGGGCCGCCGGTTCCCGCCGGGCCTGATGGGGTCATCCACCTTCACCGGGGCCCGGTCGCTCGCTGCCAGCCGGGCGGAGGCCGATGCGGCCGGGCTGACGGTGGGGGCGGCGGTGGCGGCGCGGCTGGCCGGGTTCCCCGCGCTGCCACGCCGGGCGCTGGGGTTCAGCCCGGCGTTCTACCTGGAGGCGCAGATCGGGACCGGCCCGGCGCTGCACCGGCAGACCGTGCCGATCGGCGTGGTTGCGGGCCTGCTCGGGCGGCGGAGCTGGGCGAGTGCGGCCGCCTTCATCCCCGCGGTGCAGGACTGGGGCGCCGAGATCCTGCGGCGTGACCCGGCCGTGCAGCTCACCATAGGGCGCGACGAGGCCGGCCTGATCGACCTGCGGCACCCGGAGACCGCCGTGCTGGACCGGCTGGCCGCCGGGATCGAGGCCCTGGCGCGCGACCATTCCGCCCCATGCACCAGGGCGCTGACCCGGCTTTCGGATGATCCTGCCACCGTGTTCGACGCCTCCCTGCGTTGCATGATCGCCGAGGCCGCCCGGGCGCGCGGCCATGCCAGCCTGCCGCTGCTGGCTGCGGAGGGGCATGACGGGCGATACCTCGCCCCGGTGTGCCCGAGCGCGATGCTGTTCATCCCGGACCAGGACGCGCCCCAGGTTGCCGCCGGGGCCGCGGTGCTGGCGGACGTGCTGTGGCGCCTGGCCGTGCCGGACGGCGCTGGCGGATGACGAAGCGGTGCGCCGTGCGCGCCACGGCTGGAACCCGGCGCGGAATCCGGCGATAAGCCGCGCATGAGAATCTCCGTTGAACTGATCCCCCGCGGCGCCGCCGAGGTCCAAGCCGATGCGCACACGGTACGCGCCGTCATGCCGGCGGCCACGGCGTTCAACATCCCGGACCTGATGCGCTTCCCGCTGCGCAGCTGGGACGCCTGCGCGCTGACCCGGCCGATCCTGCCCGCCTCCATCCCGCACATCCGCGCCATCGACATCCCGCCCGGGGACGAGCTGGCGGTGGGCGATGCGATCGTGGCGGCCGGGCTTTCGGAGGTTCTGGTCATCAAGGGCGATCCGCCTTCGGACCTGAGCCGCCGGGCGTATCCGAACACCAGCGAAGGCATCATCCGGCGCTTCAAGCGGCACTATCCGGGCCTCAAGGTCCATGCGGCCTTCGACCCCTACCGCCAGGGGTTCCGGGCGGAGCTGGCCGAGATCGAGCAGAAGCTCGATGCGGGGGCGGACGGGTTCTTCACCCAGCCGATCTTCGACCTTCGCCTGCTGGAGATGAGCGCCGAGATGCTGCGGGGCCAATGCGTGTTCTGGGGCATCGCGCCGGTGCTGGGCGCGCGGTCGCAGGCCTATTGGGAGACGACGAACCGCGTCGTGTTCCCGGCCGGGTTCGTGCCGAACTTCGAGTGGAACCAGGTGTTTGCCCAGGCGGCCATCGAGCGCATCCGGTCGTTTGCGGGCAACGTCTATTTCATGCCCATCAAGGTGGACCTGGCGCGCTACCTCGGCAGCCTCGTGGTATGATGCGCCCATGAGAATCGGCATCCTGGAAGCGGGCCGCCCGCCCGAGGCGCTGCGGGACCGCTGGGGCACATACCCCGACATGGTCCGCACCATGCTGGGGCCGCAGCGCGAGTACCGCATCTATGACGTGACGGTAGGTGCCTTGCCGGCGGACCCCGGCGAGTGCGCCGCCTATGTGGTGACCGGGTCCGAAGCCGGGGTGCATGACGACCTGCCGTGGATGGAGCCGCTGTTCGCGGCGCTGCGGGCGATCAGGGGCCGGGCCAAGATGATCGGGCTGTGCTTCGGCCACCAGGCGATGGCGCAGGCGTTCGGCGGGGCCGTGGTGAAGGCGCCGCAGGGGTGGGGCCTGGGCATGCAGCGCTACGAGATCGTGGAGCCGCCGCCGGGCATGGTGGAGCCGCTGGGCTTCGCGATCCCGGCCTTCCACCAGGACCAGGTGGTCACGCTGCCGCCCGGGGCACGGGTGCTGGCCGCCAGCCGGTTCACGCCGATGGCCGTGATCGGCTACGATGACGACACCGTATCGGTGCAGGGGCACCCGGAGTTCAGCCCGGCCTTCGCCGCCGCGCTGCTGGAGGAGCAGCGGGACCTCTACGGCCGGCTCACCGACCCGGCGCTGCTCTCCCTGCTGCAGCCCTCCGATGGGCCGCGGGTGGCAGCCTGGTTCCAGAGCTTCATCGATGGCGGCGGGCTCGACACGCCGGGCTGAACCGCCTTATGCGGCCGGACTGCCCCGCTGGGCTGCGCCGCATTCACCACAGCCCAGCGCCCTGCACCCTTGACCGCGCGCCTTCCTGGGTTACAGACCCAGGGGGATCACCGCCGCCGGAACCGAGGGACACACCGCCATGCTGAAGAAGCGCTGGGACAAGAGCCGCCTGCCGTCGCGCCACGTGACCGAGGGGGCCGACCGGGCACCGCACCGCAGCTACTACTATGCGATGGGCCTGACCGAGGAGGAGATCAACCAGCCCTTCGTCGGCGTGGCGACCTGCTGGAACGAGGCGGCGCCCTGCAACATCGCGCTGAGCCGCCAGGCGCAGAGCGTGAAGAAGGGCGTGATCGCCGAGGGCGGCACGCCGCGCGAGTTCACCACCATCACCGTGACCGACGGCATCGCCATGGGCCACCAGGGCATGAAAAGCTCGCTGGTGTCGCGCGACGTGATCGCGGACAGCGTGGAGCTGACCATGCGCGGCCACAGCTATGACGCGCTGGTGGGCCTGGCGGGCTGCGACAAGTCCTTGCCCGGCATGATGATGGCGATGCTGCGGCTGAACGTGCCGTCCGTGTTCATGTATGGCGGCAGCATCCTGCCGGGCCGCTTCAAGGGGCGGGACGTGACGGTGGTGGACGTGTTCGAGGCGGTGGGCCGGCACGGCGCCGGCACCATGTCGGATGAGGAGCTGCACGAGCTGGAATGTGTCGCCTGCCCCAGCGCCGGGGCCTGCGGCGGGCAGTTCACGGCGAACACGATGGCGACGGTGAGCGAGGCGATCGGCCTGGCGCTCTCGGGTTCCGCCGGGTCCCCGGCGCCGTTCGAGGACCGGGACCAGTGGGCGACGGAGAGCGGGCGCGCGGTGATGCGGCTGGTCGAGAGCCAGTTGCGGCCGCGGGACATCGTGACCATGAAGGCGCTGGAGAACGCGGCCGTGGTGGTGGCGGCGACGGGCGGCAGCACCAATGCCGGGCTGCATCTGCCGGCGATGGCGCATGAGGCCGGGCTGCGCTTCACCATGCACGACGTGCTGGAGATCATGCGCCGCACGCCGTACATCGCGGACCTCAAGCCCGGCGGGAAGTACGTGGCGCTGGACGTGCACAAGGTGGGCGGCATCCCGGTGATCCTGAAGTCGCTGTTCGACGGCGGGCTGCTGCATGGCGACTGCATGACCGTGAGCGGCAAGACCATCGGCGAGAACCTGGCGGACGTGAACTTCCCGCGCGACCAGGACGTGATCTATGAGGTCAAGAACGCCATCACGCCCACGGGCGGCGTGGTGGGGCTGACCGGCAACCTGGCGCCGGACGGGGCGATCGTGAAGGTCGCCGGGTTGAAGAAGCAGCAGTTCGAGGGCACGGCGCTGTGCTTCGACTGCGAGGAGGACGCCTTCGCCGCCGTGGAGGCGCGGGCCTACAAGACGGGCGACGTGATCGTCATCCGCTATGAGGGGCCGAAGGGCGGACCGGGGATGCGCGAGATGCTGTCCACCACCTCGGCCATCTACGGCCAGGGCATGGGCGAGGACGTGGCGCTGATCACCGATGGCCGGTTCAGCGGCGCCACGCGGGGCTTCTGCATCGGGCATGTGGGGCCGGAGGCGGCGGTGGGCGGACCCATCGCGCTGCTGCGCAACGGCGACCGCATCAGGCTGGATGCCGAGGCGGGCACGATGGACGTGATGCTGTCGGACGAGGAGCTGGCGGCGCGGCGGGCGGAGTGGAAGCCCCGCGCCACGGACTACAACAGCGGCGCCATCTGGAAGTATGCGCAGCTGGTGGGCCCGGCGCATCTGGGTGCGGTGACGCATCCGGGCGGCGCGGCGGAGACGCACTGCTACGCCGACATCTGACCTGGTGCCCCTCCCGCGCCGGGAGGGGGCTACCCCAGCAGCCGGCCGATCACCCGCGCCGTGTAGTCCACCACCGGGATGATCCGGCCGTAGTTGATCCGCGTCGGCCCGATCACCCCGATGGCGCCCACGATCCGATCCGCCTCGTTGCGGGCCGGCGCCACCACCATCGAGACGCCGCTGGCGCCGAACAGGCCGCTTTCGGCACCGATGAAGATGCGCACCCCGTCCGAGGCCTCGGCCAGCTCCAGCAGCTTGAGCAGCGTCTCCTGCGTCTCCAGCCGCTCGAACAGCGCCTGGATGGCGCGCAGGTTCTCGATCTCCGTCACGTCCGCCAGCAGCCGGGCCTGGCCGCGGACGATCAGCGCGCCGCCGCGGCCCTCGCCGGTCCAGGTCGCGAGCCCGGCCTCCACCACCTGCGAGGTGAGGCTGTCCAGCTGGCTGCGGTCCTCCGTCATCTCCGCGGAGACGGTGCGGGTGAGTTCCGACATGGTGCGGCCGGTCAGCCGGGCGTTGAGGAAGTTGCCGGCCTGCACCAGGGCGCTGGGCGGCAGGCCGGGCGGCGTCTCGATCACCCGGTTCTCCACCTGGCCATCCGCCCCCACCAGGATCACCAGCGCCCGGCCCGGCCCCAGCGGCACGAACTCGATATGCCGGATCGCGCCATCCGTCTTGGGCGCCAGCACCAGCCCGGCGGCCCCGGCCAGGCCCGAGAGCATGCTGCTCGCCTCCGCCAGCGTGTCCTCCAGGCTGCGTCCCTTGGCCTCCAGCGCCAGGGCGATCGCCTCCCGCTCGTCCTCGGCGAGGGCTCCGGTGTGCAGCAGGCCGTCCACGAACAGGCGCAGGCCGCGCTCCGTCGGCAGCCGCCCGGCGCTGGTGTGCGGCGCGAACAGCAGCCCGGCCTCCGTCAGGTCCGCCATCACGTTGCGGATGGTGGCGGGCGAGAGCGGCATGGGCAGGCGGCGTGACAGGGTGCGGCTGCCCACGGGCCCGCCGGTCTGCACATACTGCTCCACGATCTCCCGCAGCACGGAGGCCGAGCGGAAGTCGAGGCCCGGCGGGGAGTGCAGGGGCAGGCCCCCGGCGTTACGGACGCGCGCCATCGGGCGGACCCTTCGTGTGATCAGAGGCCAGCATGCCTCCACGGCGACCTGAACCTCGAAGGCTTCGGACAGGGTGGCGAGGTGGTGCGGCTCGCCCCGGGTCATGCGCGCCACGCCCTCCAGCTGGCGGCGCAGCACCAGGGGCCGCATGCGTTCGTTGGGCGCGGCATCGGGGTCCGCGGCCCAGCTGCCATCCGGCCGCTGCCGCTCGGCCCAGGACCAGTCACGCAGGCGCAGCGCCCCGGTGCCGTGCAGGGTCCAGGTGTTGTGGTCGTCCTGCGCGGTGGTGCCGACGCCGCCCTGCAGCGTGGTGGGCAGGCCGCCCGCGGTCAGCCGCGCCGTGAGGCTGCGTTCGGTGCTGCCCGGGGTGCGGGCCACGGTGGCGTGCTGGAGCGCGAGCGGGCCGAGCAGGCGCCGGGCCAGGAACAGGAAGTGGGAGACGACCTCGCGGGTGAAGCCGCCCTCGGCCGGGGCATCGAGCCAGCTGGCGGCGGCGTGCTGCCAGGGGCGGGGCCAGGTGGCGAAGGCGACCTCGATATCGAGCTTCGTGGGGGCGCCGATCGCCCCTTCGTCCAGCCAGCCGCGCAGGCGTTCGACGGCGAAGGAGGAGGCGAAGGGGAAGTTGACCGCCACCCGGCCGCCGGCATGGGCGCGGGTGAAGGTTTCGGCCGCCGCGGTGTCGGTCGCCAGCGGCTTTTCCAGGAACACGGCCCGGCCCGCGGCCAGCGCCTGTGCGGCATAGTGCAGGTGCGTGGCCGGGGGCGTGGCGACATAGACGCAGTCAGACGCCTCCAGCACGTCGGCGGCCGAGGCGGCACGCACCTGGTGCAGGCCGTCCAGCACCGGGGCCAGCCGGTCCAGCGCCGGGGCGGCGGCGTCCCAGATGGCGGTGATCGCCACTGGACCCTCCTGTTCGAGGGCGGCGCGGAGCATGCGTTCGCCCATGATGCCGGCCCCGATGATGCCGAGGCGGATGGGCTGGTCGGTCATACGCTGCACCATGGCGGGTTCCAATGCGTTCCTACGGGCGGGATATGGCGTTATAGGACGCGCCTGCCACCAGGATAGCCCCATGCCGAGTTCACGCCCTTCGGGCCGCACCGCAGACATGCTGCGCGACGTCTCCTTCACCACCGGCTTCGCCCGCCATGCCGAGGGTTCCTGCCTCATCCGCATGGGCGGGACGGAGGTGCTGTGCACCGCCAGCGTCGAGGGCCGGGTGCCGGGCTTCATGCGCGGCAAGGGCCTGGGCTGGGTGACCGCGGAATACGGCATGTTGCCGCGCGCGACGCACAGCCGGGGCGAGCGGGAGGCGGCGCGGGGCAAGCAGTCCGGCCGCACGCAGGAGATCCAGCGCCTGATCGGCCGCTCGTTGCGCGCCGTGGTGGACCGCGCGGCCATGGGGGAATGCACGGTGACGCTGGATTGCGACGTGCTGAACGCGGATGGCGGCACGCGCTGCGCCAGCGTGACCGGGGCCTGGGTGGCGTTGAGCCTGGCGTTCCGCAAGCTGGTGGACAACCGGGTGATCCCGCGCTCGCCCATCACGGGGCAGGTGGCGGCGGTCAGCTGCGGCCTGGTGGCGGGGGCGGCGGTGCTGGACCTGGACTATGCCGAGGATAGCGGGGCCGAGGCGGATGCCAACTTCGTGCTGACCAGCGGCGGCGGCATCGTGGAGATCCAGGGCACCGCGGAGAAGGCGCCGTTCAGCGAGCCGCAGTTCCTCGAACTGATGCGGCTGGCCAGGCTGGGCACGGATCGCCTCTACGGCCTGCAGCGCGCGGCGCTCGAAGGATGAGGATCGCGCGCGGCAGCCGGCTGGTGCTGGCGACGCATAATCCCGGCAAGCTGCGGGAGATTGCGGACCTGCTGGCCCCCTGTGGCGTGGACGTGGTGTCCGCCGGGCAGCTGGGGCTGCCGGAACCCGAGGAGACCGCGCCGGATTTTGTCGGCAATGCGCGGCTGAAGGCATTGGCCGCCACCACGAGCGGGTTGCCGGCGCTGGCGGATGACAGCGGGTTCTGCGCGGCGGCGCTGGGCGGGGCGCCCGGGGTGGTGAGTGCGCGCTGGGCCGGGCCGGACAAGGATTTCGGCCGGGCGATGCAGCGGGTCTGGGACGGGGTGGGCAAAGCGGCTGGGGGCGAAGCGGGGGACCGCCGGGCCTGGTTCGTCTGCGCGCTGTGCCTGGCCTGGCCGGATGGGCGCACCGCGACGTTCCTGGGCCGGGCCGAAGGCAGGCTGGTCTGGCCGCCGCGGGGGGCGTTCGGGTTCGGGTATGACCCGATGTTCGTGCCGGCCCATGCCTCCGCGGCCGGGCAGACCTACGGCGAGATGGAGCCCTCGGCCAAGCACGCCATCAGCCACCGTGCCGCGGCCATGGCGCAACTTTTGGCAGCGTGCTTCGATATGACCTCATGAAGATGATCCTCGCAGTCGTGGTCGGGCTCTGCGGCGCAATGCCGGCCTTCGCACAGTATTACGAGCGCCCGCGCTATGACGGGCCGCCGCCGGGCTACTACCCGGAGCGGCCCTATCGTGAGCCGCGCTACCGGGTGCCGTTCGGCCGCCGTTGTGATGCGGTGCTGGACACCCCGTATGGGCCGCGCCAGCTGATCTGCCCGATCGTCGAGGCAAAGCCGCTGGGTGAGCCGTGTGCCTGCCCGCCGCCGCGTCCGCCGCCGGGCTACCGGCCCGGGCCGTTCGTGGGCGGGCAAACGATCCGCTAGGCGGGCCGGCTCCGCTCGCCGCCGCGCACCGGTTGCGGCAGGCGGTTGCCGCGCGGCGAGAGCGGGCAGATGTAGCGGTCGGAGTAGGAGCAGGACGGGTTGTAGGCGAAGTTGAAGTCCAGCACCGTGCGGCCGTCCGGTGCCACGCCGAGATCGGCGCTCTTGATGGTGTCGAGCAGGTAGCGGCCGCCGCCGTAGGTCTCCTGTCCGCTGGTGGCGTCCGCGAAGGGCAGGAACACGCCGCCGCAATAGCCCTGCATCCAATACACCATCAGCTCGGCGCCGAGGGTGTCGGCCAGGCCCCTGGTGCGGGCGAAGGGGCGCAGGCGCAGCTCGCCGTCGCTGCCGGCCGGGAGCATTAGGTCTTCGCCCTCGGTGCGGTCCATGCGGACCAGGAAGCGGAGCGCCGGGTCGTAGTCGAAGAAGGGCAGTCCCTGGAAGTCCGCGGTGCTGTCCAGCGGTGTCTGCGGGTGGTCGCGATACAGCCCGTCGCGCACCCGGCGCCAGTGGGTCCATGCGGTGCGCGGGTCCGGCTCGTGCCGCACGGCGCTGTAGAGGTCGGCGACCTGGCGGCGCCAGTCCCAGAGCGTGTCGTATGTCATGCCTGCTTCAACTCGATAAGGCTGCGCCGGATTGCCCGGCCGCGCTGTATCTTGTCCTCGATGTAGCCGGCGTCGCCCCAGCGCACGGCGCGGGCCATGGCCTGGGCGTCCTCGGTGAAGCGCGCCAGCATCTCCAGCAGCGCCTCGCGGTTGTTCAGGAACACGTCGCGCCACATCACCGGGTCGCTGGCGGCGATGCGGGTGAAGTCGCGGAAACCGGCGGCGGCAAACTTCAGCACCTCGGCGCGGCTCGCCTCCCCGGTGCTGCCTGGCGTGCCTTCGGCCGCCAGGTCGTCCGCGGTGCCGCAGATGGTGAAGGCGAGCAAATGCGGCAGGTGACTGACGATCGCCACCACGCGGTCATGGTGCGTGGGGTCCATGCACTCGATCATGCTGCCGCAGCGCCGCCACAGCTCGGCGACCTGGTCGACGGCGGCCGGGTCGGAGCCGGGCAGCGGGGTCAGCAGGGTCCAGCGGCCCTCGAACAGGGTGGTGAAGCCGGAGTCGGGCCCGGAATACTCGGTGCCGGCCATGGGGTGCGCCGGCACGAACTGCACGCCGGGGGGCACGTGCGGGCCCACGTCGCGGATGACGGACACCTTGGTGCTGCCCACATCCGTCAGCACGCAGCCCGGCGCCAGGTGCGGCGCGATGGCGGCGGCGATCTCGGCGTAGGCGCCGACCGGGGCGCAGAGCATGACGGCGTCAGCACCCTGCACCGCACGGGCCGGGTCGATCTCGACGCGATGGGCGATGCCGAGTTCCGCGACGCGATCCAGGGTCTTCTGCGTGCGGGCATTGACCACAAGCTCGCCGGCCAGGTCGCCGCGCTGCATCGCGATGCGCGCCACGGAGCTGCCGATCAGCCCGACGCCGATCAGCGCCAGGCGCCTGAACAGCGGTTCAGGCATTTGGAGGGGTATGCGGCAGGGTCAGCACGCCGGCCACCAGGCGCACCTCCTCCTCGGTGCCGATGGTGATGCGCAGGCAGGCGGGCAGGCCGTAGCCGCCCATCTTGCGGACCACCACGCCGCGGGCCTTCAGCGCCAGGTCCGCTGCATCCGCCTTGTCCGCGGTGCCGAAGTCGGCGAGCAGGAAGTTGCCCTCGCTGGGCCAGGCCTTGATGCCGGCCGCCTCCAGCGCCGCGGCCAGCCAGGCGCGCCACTGCGTGTTGTGGGCGCGGCCCTGCTCCACCCAGCCCGGCTCCGCCAGCGCCGCGATCGCCGCCGCCTGGGCCTGCAGCCCCACGTTGAACGGGGCGCGCACGCGGTTCAGCACGTCCACCACGTTCGGCGGCCCATAGGCCCAGCCGACGCGGGCGCCGCCGAGGCCGAAGATCTTGCTGAAGGTGCGGGTCATCACCGTGTTGTCGCCGGCGTCCACCAGCCTGATGCCGGGGTCGTAATCCGGGCGCTCGACGTATTCGGCGTAGGCGGCGTCCAGCACCAGCAGCACATGGGGCGGCAGGCCGGCGCGCAGGCGCTCCACTTCCGCGGCGGGCAGCAGGCTGCCGGTGGGGTTGTTCGGGTTGGCGAGGAACAGCAGGCGCGTGGCCGGGGAGACGGCGGCGAGCATGGCGTCCACATCGGCGGTGAGGTTGCGTTCCGCGGCCTTGACGATGCGGCAGCCGGCATAGGTGCCCGCCACCTCGTAGATGCTGAAGCCGTGGCGGCTCATGATCAGCTCGGTGCCGGGTCCGCCATAGGCGAGGCAGAGCTGATAGATCAGGTCATCGGAGCCGGAGCCGCAGACGATGCGGGCCGGGTCGAGCCCGAACCTGGTGCCGATGGCCCGGCGCAGGGCGAGCGCGCCGCCATCGGGGTAGCGGAACAGCTCCTCCGACAGCGCGGTGGCCGCGGCGATGGCGCCGGGCGGGGTGCCGAAGGCGCCTTCGTTGGAGCTGAGCTTGATGGTGCGGTTCTGGCCCGGCGCCTTGCTCTCGCCGCCCACATAGGGCTCGATGCGCAGCACGTCGGGGCGCGGAACCGGGCCTGTGCCTTTGGTGGTCGTGCTCATGGCTTCATCTCCAACGGCACCGCATAGGCGCCCAGAACCACCGGGGGCCGCAGCACCGAGGCGAGGCTGCGCAGGCGCGCATCCTCGTCCGTGACGAAGCCATCGACATCCACCAGGGCATAGGCCGAGGCCGCCCCGGCATCCCGCCGCAGGATCACCGGGCCGGCCGCGAACCCCGCGGCCACCAGGTCCGTGCCCAGCCGGGCCCGGCTGGTCTCCAGCGCCAGCTCCAGCCCCAGCAGCGAGCGGTCGCGCCCGCTGGGGTCCGGGGCCGCGGTGGTGAGGACGAAGGCCTGCACCTGGGGCGCGCCTTCGGGCCGGGCCGCCCAGAAGGGCAGGCGGGCCACCACGTGGATGCGCGGGTCGTCGCGATGCAGCAGGGCGGTCCACCAGGCCTGGCGCGGCGCCTCGCCCTCCTGCGGCAGCGGCAGCACGGCGGCGGTGGCGGACCCGGCGCTGATCTCGCCGATGGCCTGGGCCGGGGAGGGATAGGCCCGCAGCGCCACCAGCGCGCCGAAATGCTCGCGCGCCGCGGCCAGGGTGTCGAGCGTGCCGGCGGCGTCGCACACGGCGATGCGCAGCGGGTGCTGCAGGGTGGTCATGCCGCAGATCAGCTCCCGCCACAGCCGCACCAGGCTGCTGGCCGGGAACTGGCCGGCGTGGCGCTCGAGCAGCCGGCGCAGGATGGCGGCCTCGCGCCCCGGCCGCACCGGAACCCGGCCCTTGGCGCCCAGCGCGCCCACCTGCTCCACCACCTGGGCCCGGCGCATCAGCGTGTCGTGCAGCGTGTCGTCCAGCTGGTCCAGCTCGGCCCGCAGCGTGGCGAGGTCGGCTGCGAAGCCGGGAGGCGCTTGGGCGGGTGAGGAACGTGCAGGTGACATGGAAACCAGGACTCGCTTGGCCGGGACCGCCGTCCATAGCCGATGCGACCCCGGCGCAGAAGTCCCCTCACCATCGACCCTGCATCTACTCCCGGGGGCGGAGATGCTGTAGCCTCCGCCGCGACATGGACCATGCCCCCGCCTCCGAGCCGTTTCCGCCGCCGCCAGGGCTCCCCACGGGGCCGGTGACGGCACCCGGGCTCTCGACCGATGCGAGCGGCGGGAGCATCACCTTCGCCGCGCCCTTCGCGCTGGAATGCGGCGCGGTGCTGCCCGGGATCACCGTCGCCTACACCACGGACGGCACGCTGAACGCGGAGCGCAGCAACGCGATCCTGGTGTGCCATGCGCTGACCGGAGACCAGTATGCCTCCAGGCCCTATCCGCAGACCGGCAAGCCCGGCTGGTGGAGCCGGGTCATCGGGCCGGGGCTGCCGATCGACACCGCCCGGTTCTTCGTCATCTGCGCCAACGTGCTGGGCGGCTGCATGGGCAGCACCGGGCCGCGGGACCTGCGGGAACCCGAGGGTGAACCCGGTGCTGCCCAACCCTGGGGCACCGAGTTCCCCACCATCACCATCCGCGACATGGTGCATGCGCAGAAGCGCCTGGTGGACCATCTCGGCATCACCCGCCTGTTCGCTGCGGTGGGCGGCTCCATGGGCGGGATGCAGGTGCTGGAATGGGCCGCGACCTATCCGGATTGCGTGTTCGCCGCGGTGCCCATCGCCACCGCCTCGTTCCATTCGGCGCAGAACATCGCGTTCCACGAGGTGGGGCGGCAGGCGATCTATGCGGACCCCAACTGGCAAGACGGATTCTACTGGCGGGACGGCCTGATCCCGAACCGCGGCCTGGCCGTGGCGCGCATGGCGGCGCACATCACCTACCTCAGCGAGCAGGCGCTGACCCGCAAGTTCGGCCGCCGGGTGCGCCAGGCGGATGGCCCGGTGGACCCGCGCAACGTGACGCTGTTCGGCGACATGTTCGAGGTGGAGAGCTACCTGCGCCACCAGGGCAGCACCTTCGTCACGCGGTTCGACGCCAATTCCTACCTCACCATCACCCGCGCCATGGACCTGTTCGACCTGGCGGCGGACCATGATGGCGACCTGGCGGCGGCGTTCCGCGGCAGCCCGACGCGGTTCTGCGTCATCAGCTTCGACAGTGACTGGCTGTTCCCCACGGCGCAGAGCCGGGCCATCGCGCGGGCGCTGAACCGGGCGGGTGCGAATGCGAGCTTCGTGGAGATCGCCAGCGACAAGGGGCACGACGCCTTCCTGCTGGACGAGCCCGACATGCACCGCACCCTCAGCGGCTTCCTGCGGGGGTGCGCCGAGCATGCCAAGCTTGCCTGACGCCTCACCCAACGACAGCCGGCGGGCCAGCCGCCCGGTGCGCAACGACCTGCAGCTCATCTCCCAGATGATCCGGCCCGGCACGCGCGTGCTGGACATCGGCAGCGGCGACGGCCTGCTGATCGAACACCTGTTCCGCACCCATGGCTGCGACGCCCGCGGCATCGAGATCGACATGGCGGAGGTGACGCACGCCGTGGCGCACGGCCTGCCGGTGATGCACGGCGATGCGGACACCGACCTGGCGCACTACCCGGATGGCCTGTTCGACTACGTGGTGCTGTCCCGCACGCTGCAGGCGGTGGAGCGGCCGCGCGAGGTGCTGCGGCAGATGCTGCGGATCGGCACGCGGGCGCTGGTGAGCTTCCCGAACTTCGGCCAGTGGCGGCTGCGCTGGCAACTCATGCGCACCGGGCGGATGCCGATGACGCCGACCTGGAGCACACCGTGGTACGAGACGCCGAACATCCATCCCTGTACCATCCAGGACTTCTTCGATCTGTGCCGGCAGGAGGGGTATGTGGTGGAGGACTGGCTGGCGGTGGACGAGGCCGGGCAAAGGGGACCGTGGCGGCGCTTCCCGGCGCTGGCCAACCTGTTCGGGGAGCAGGCGCTGTTCCTGCTGCGCCGGGCCTGATGCGATGACGACGCACGCCGGCACGGACGGACCGGATGCCGCGGCCCTGGCTGCAGCCGGGCAGGTGGTTGCGGACATCATCACCTGCGACGCCTGCCCGGTGCTGTGCCGCATCCGCCTCGGCAAGACCGGGGCCTGCGACCGCTATGGCAACGTGGAGGGCCGGCTGCACCGCATGGACCCGCTGGTGCTGCTGCCGGACGGAACCATAACGGCGATCGGCGCCGGCACCACCTATCCCGACTACAAGCCGGCGCCCTTCATCGTCGGCAGCCAGATCGACGGTGTGGACATGGTCACGGTGGTGAGCGAGGGGGTGTACAGCTATTGCGGCCTGAAGGTGAAGGTGGACACCGACCGGCACCTGGGCGCCGAAACCGCCGCCGTGCGGGCGCGGGGCGAGGCGATCGGGCATGTCACCACCGCGGAATACGGCAGCCAGATGCTGAGCCTGGGCGGGGTGCATCACCTGACCGGCGGCAGCAAGAAGGAGGGTGTCGCGACCTGTGCCACCATGCTGGCGCTGGCCAACAAGCAGGCGGTGGAGCTGACCATCGACGGCGGCGCCACCATCATCGTGCAGGCCGGGCAGGCGCCGATCATCGATGGGCAGACCGAGCAGCGCATGCGTGTGGGCTGCGGCAGCGCCACCATCGGCATCTTCGGGCCGCAATGGCGGGCGCACGCGGATGAGGTGATCGTGGTTGACGACCACATCACCGGCGTATTGACGGAACACCAGGCCGGCCGGTTCCTGGACATGCGTCCGGCCGGGATCCGGGTGCGCGGCCGCCGTTCCACCCCGGGCCGCTATTTCCAGGTGGCGAACCCTGGGCTCGGCTGGGGCGGCACCGACATCCAGGCGCCGCTCGACATCATCGAACGCATCGACCCCGCCACCGCCTGGCCCGGCCTGCGCCTGCTCATGGTCTCCACCACCGGGGAGCACAGCGGCTGGTTCGTGCTGGACGCGGACCTGGTGCCGCAGCCGGCGCCGATGCCGCCCGCCATCGAACAGGCCGTGGCGCGCATCGGCGAGAACTGCGAGCCGGCGCTGTGCACCGTGCTGTTCATGGCCGGGTCGGGCGGCAGCCTGCGGGCGGGCGCCACCGAGAACCCGGTGCTGCTGACCCGCAGCGTGCAGCAGGGCAGCACCCGCGTCACCTCCGGCGGCGCCCCCGTGGTGCTGTGGCCCGGCGGCGGCGTCACCACCATGGTCGACGTGCTGACCCTGCCGGACAACGCATTCGGGTCCGTGCCGACGCCCGCTTTGGTGGCGCCGATCGAGTTCACGCTGCCGCTGGCGGACTATGCGGCGCTGGGCGGCTTCGTGGACCGGGTGATGACACCGGCGCAGGTGCTGGCCCAGCGGGAGCACATCACCGCGTCGCGCGGGAGCGAGCCGGGGTGAGGGCAGGGGCCGCTCCATTGCTGCCGTCCTCGTGCGCCGGCCCCCTGCCGCGCCCTCTCCCCGGGGGAGAGGGGTTCTTCGCGGTGCTTCCGGGGGGGCGGCTGCATCTGCAGCATGGGCCCATCGATCTGGTGTGCCAGGCGTGGGGCGAGGTGGATCGTGCCTACCGCGCCGCCATCGCCTACTTTCCAGCCATCCTGCCCGCCCTGTGCCGCGAACTGCCGCTGCTGCGAACCCCGCTGCCGGCGCCCCGGCCGGAGGGCGCGGTGGCGCAGGCCATGCACGAGGCCTGCCGGCCGCATGCCGCCGGGTTCATCACGCCCATGGCGGCGGTGGCGGGCGCGGTGGCGGATGCGGTGCTGGCCGTGATGGTGCAGGCGGCCGCGCTCGACCGCGCCAGCGTCAACAATGGCGGGGATATCGCCTTCCACGTCACCCCTGGCCATCCGCTCCGCTGCGGCCTGGTCACTGCATTGGCGGACCCGGCGCTCGATGGCGCGTTTGCGCTGCGGGCGGAGCGGTCCGGCCGCGGTATTGCCACCTCGGGCCGGGCCTGCAAGGGGCAGGGCGGGCGCAGCTTCTCCTTCGGGATCGCCGACAGCGTCACCATCCTGGCCCGCACCGCGGCGCTGGCCGATGCGGCGGCGAGCGTGGTGGCCAACGCGGTGGACCTGCTGGGGCATCCCGCCATCCACCGCCGGCCCGCTGCGGAGATCGACCCGGCCAGCGACCTTGGTCCCCGCCGCGTCACCTGGGATGTCGGCCCGCTGGCCCCGGACGAGATCGGCGCGGCGCTCGGGGCCGGCCACCGTGCCGCCGTTGAGTTGCAACGGGCTGGGCTCATTGATGGCGCGGTGCTTGCATTGCGCGGTCGGATCGTCACCCACCTGCCCCAACCGGATGCCATCGCAGCATGATCCGCAAGATCGTCACCATCGTTGAAGAGACGCACGAGGAAGGCGGCCGGGCCATCAACCCGCCGACCCGCAAGGCCGCTGCCATCGCCGTGGTGCGGAACCCCTGTGCCGGGCAGTACCAGGAGAACCTGGAGGTGCTGATCGACCTGGGCGAGCGGCTTGGCTTCATGCTGGGCAAGCGCGCCGTTGCCGCCCTGGGCATCGAACCGGGGCAGGTGCAGAGCTATGGCAAGGCCGCCATCGTGGGCGAGGATGGCGAGCTGGAACATGCTGCAGCCGTGCTGCACCCCAAGATGGGCGGGCCGCTGCGCACCGCCGTGGGGCAGGGTGCGGCGCTGGTGCCCTCCGCCAAGAAGCGCGGCGGCATGGGTTGCCCGGTCGACGTGCCGCTGGGCCATAAGGATGCCGCCTATGTGCGCAGCCATTTCGACGCGATGGAGGTGCGGATCGCCGATGCGCCCCGGCGCGACGAGATCCTGGTTGCCATCGTGGTGACGGATAGCGGCCGGCCGCTGCCGCGGATCGGTGGGCTGGCGGCCGCGGACGCGGTGGGCAAGGACGGATTACGATGATGGGAGCACGCGCTATGTTGGGTCGCCGCCTTTTGCTCGGGAGTGCCGCCGGGTCTCTTGCCATGCCGGGTCTGCTGCGGGCGCAGTCCACCAGCAACCCGATCCGCATCGGCGAGATCAACAGCTACACCGCGCAGCCGGCCTTCACACTGCCGTACCGCAACGGCTGGCAGCTCGCGCTGGACCAGGTGAACGCGGCCGGCGGCGTGCTGGGCCGCAAGCTGGAGATCGTGAGCCGCGACGATGCCGGGCGGCCGCAGGATGCGGTGCGGATTGCGGGGGAGCTGGTGAATGACGCCAAGGTGGACCTGCTGGCGGGCGCCTTCCTCTCCAACATCGGCCTGGCGATCAGCGACTTCGCGCTCCAGAACAAGACGCTGTATGTGGCCGGCGAGCCGCTGACCGACGCGCTGATCTGGGACAAGGGCAATAAGTACACCTTCCGCCTGCGCCCCGGCACCTACATGCAGGCCAGCATGCTGGTGGAGGAAGCCGCCAAGCTGCCGGCCAGGCGCTGGGTGACGGTGGCGCCGAACTATGAATACGGGCAGTCCGCGGTCAAGTGGTTCAAGCAGCTGCTGAGCGCGAAGCGGCCCGACGTGGAGTTCGTGGGCGAGCAGTGGCCGGCGCTGGGGCGGATCGATGCCGGGGCGACGGTGGGGGCGCTGGCTCAGCCAAAGCCGGACGCGATCTTCAACGTGACCTTCGGTGCGGACCTCACCAACTTCGTGCGGCAGGGCAATACGCGCGGGCTGTTCGAGAAGCGGTCCGTGGCCAGCATGCTGACCGGTGAGCCGGAATACCTGGAGCCGCTGGGCGACGAGACGCCGGAGGGCTGGCTGGTGACGGGATACCCTGTGGACAGCCTGGTGACGGCCGAGCACAAGGCCTTCGCCACCGCCTATCGCGGCAAGTTCGCCGAGACGCCGAAATGCGGCTCCGTGGTGGGGTATGCGCTGGTGAACAGCATTGTCGCCGGCATCCTGAAAACCGGCGGCACCGGGGCGGACGCGATGGCGGAGGGGTTCAGGGGCGCTCAGTTCGAGACGTCGTTCGGCCGGGCCGGGTTCCGGGCGCTGGACCACCAGGCGACGCTGGGGGCCTTCGTGGGCAAGCTGGGCCTGGAGGACGGCAAGGGCGCGATGGTGGACTGGCATTATGTGGATGGTGCCAAGGCGCTGCCGTCCGATGACCAGGTGAGGGCGATGCGCCCGGCATGAGGCGCCAATCCCGCCGGTTGGCGCCGGGCGCATGACCGATCTCCTGCTTCAGCTGCTCACCGGCCTGGCCGGCGCCTCATCGCTGTTCCTGGTGGCGGCCGGGCTCACCGTGATCTTCGGCGTCACCCGCGTGGTGAACTTCAGCCACGGCTCCCTGTGCATGCTCGGTGCCTATCTCGGCTGGTCCATCCTGACCCGGCTGCCGCGCGACCCGCTCTGGTTCATCCTCGGCATCCTGCTCGCCGCCCTGGCCACCGGGGCCATCGGCATCCTGATCGAGACCCTCCTGCTGCGGCGCATCTACAAGGCGCCGGAGCTGTTCCAGCTGCTGGCCACCTTCGGCGTGGTGCTGATGCTGCAGGACATCACCCTGTATCTCTGGGGCCCCAACGACCTGGCGCTGCCCCGGCCCCGCTGGCTGCGCGCCGTGGTGGAAATCGGGGATGCCCGGTTTGCGGTGTTCGACCTGGTGCTGATCGGCATCGGGCCGCTGGTGCTCGGCTTGCTGTGGCTGCTGTTCACCCGCACCCGCTGGGGCACGCTGGTGCGGGCGGCGACGCAGGACCGCGAGATGGTGGCGGCCCTGGGCGTGGACCAGCGCTGGCTGTTCACCTCGGTGTTCGCGCTGGGGGCGGCGCTGGCCGGGCTGGGGGGCGCGCTGTCGCTGCCGTCGGGCTCCGCCAACCTGGGCATCGACCTCGCGGTCATCACCGATGCCTTCGTGGTGGTGGTGGTGGGCGGTCTGGGCTCGCTGCCGGGCGCGTACCTGGCGGCGCTGCTGATCGCGCTGCTGCAGAGCTTCGGCCTGGCGGTGGTGCCGCAGGCCACGCTGGTGCTGGTGTTCGTGGTGATGGCGGTGGTGCTGGTGCTGCGCCCCAACGGGCTGCTGGGCCGGCCGCAGGCCGAGGCGCGGATGATCGGCGATGCGGTGCCGGTGGTGCGCCCGGCCCCGGCTGCGCTGGGCTGGTTCGGCCTGGCCATGCTGGTGCTGGCCGCGTTGGCGCCCCTCGTGCTCGGCGCCTACGGGCTCAGCGTGCTGACGGAGGCGTTCATCCTGGTGCTGTTCGCCACCAGCCTGCACTTCATGATGGGGCCGGGCGGCATGGCGAGCTTCGGGCATGCCGCCTGGTTCGGCATCGGCGCCTATGCGGCCGGGCTGCTGGTGCGCGGGCTGGCCACGCCGATGCCGCTGGCCCTGCTCGCAGCGCCTCTGGCCGCGGGGATGGTGGCGCTGGTGTTCGGCAGCCTGGTGGTGCGGCTGTCCGGCGTCTATCTCGCCATGCTGACGCTGGCCTTTGCGCAGATCGTCTGGGCCATCGCCTTTCAGTCCGTGGGCTTCACCGGCGGCGATAACGGCATCCTGGGCGTGTGGCCCGAGGCCTGGGCCCGCTCACCGGCTGCGTTCTACTGGCTGACGCTGGTGCTGGTGGCGGCCGGCGTGCTGCTGCTGCGCCGGGTGCTGTATGCGCCGTTCGGCTATGCCGTGCGTGCCGCGCGGGACAGCGCGCTGCGGGCGGAGGCGGTCGGGCTGCCCACGCAGCGGCTGCGGCTGGCGGCGTTCACCGTGGCGGGGGCGGCGGCGGGCCTGGCGGGCGGGCTGTATGCCTATGGCAAGGGCAGCGTGTTCCCCACCTATGTCAGCATCCCGAAGTCCGTCGATGCCTTGCTGATGGTGCTGCTGGGCGGTGTCGCGACCATCAGCGGGCCCATCGTGGGGGCGCTGGCCTATGTCGGGCTCTACGATGGGCTGCTGCGGGCCACGGACCTGTGGCGGCTGGTGCTGGGTGCCCTGATCGTGCTGCTGGTGGTGCTGTTCCCCGAGGGCATTGCCGGCGCGGCGCAGAAGCTGTGGGCCCGTGTCACGCCGGCGGCGGGGCGCGGGCGTTGAGCGCCGCGGGCGTGCTTGCGGTGGCGGGTCTCGCGAAGTCGTTTGGCGGCGTGGCGGCGGTGCAGGGTGTCAGCTTCTCCGTGGCGGCCGGGGAGATGCTGGCGCTGATCGGGCCGAACGGGGCGGGCAAGAGCACCTGCTTCAACATGGTGGGCGGGCAGTTGCGGCCGGATTCCGGCAGCGTGACGCTGGCGGGCCGGGCCATCACCGGGCTGTCGCCGCGGGCGGTGTGGGCGATGGGGGTGGGCCGCACCTTCCAGATCACCGCCACCTTCGCCAGCATGACGGTGCTGGAGAACGTGCAGATGGCGCTGCTCTCCGCCGCCGGGCACGTGGCCCGCTGGTGGCGCCCCGCCCGCGCCGCCTTCGCGCCCGAGGCCGCGGCGCTGCTGCACCAGGTGGGCCTTTCCGAACAGGCCGGGCGCGGCGCCGGCGTGCTGGCCTATGGCGACCTGAAGCGCCTGGAACTCGCCATCGCCCTCTCGAACCAGCCGCGCCTGCTGCTGATGGACGAGCCCACCGCCGGCATGGCGCCCGCCGAGCGCACCGGCCTCATGGCGCTGACCCGGCGCCTCGCCACCGAGCGCGGCCTCGCCGTGCTGTTCACCGAGCATGACATGGACGTGGTGTTCGGCGTCAGCGACCGCATCCTGGTGCTCAACCGCGGCCAGCTGATCGCCGAGGGCGGCCCGGCCGACATCCGCGCCGACCCGCGCGTGCGGGCGGTGTATCTCGGCAGCGGCGACACCAGCGGGGGGCATTGATGCTGCAGGTCAAGGCGATCGACGCCTATTACGGCCGCGCCCATATCCTGCACGGCGTCAGCTTCGAGGCCCCGGCCGCCGAGGTGCTGGTGCTGCTGGGCCGCAACGGCGCCGGCAAGAGCACGACCTTCAAGTCGCTGATCGGCCTGGTGCGGCCGGCGCGCGGGCAGATCCGGTTTGCCGGGCAGGAGGTGGCGGGGTGGGAGCCGCACCGCATCGCGCGCGCCGGGCTGGGCTATGTGCCGGAGGAGCGGCGCATCTTCACGGACCTCACCGTGATGGAGAACCTGGCCGTGGGCCGCCAGCCCGCCCGCGGCGGCACCCCGGCCTGGACGCCGGAGCGGCTGTTCGCCCTGTTCCCCAACCTGGGCGCCATGCGCGACCGGCCCGGCGGCCGCATGAGCGGCGGCGAGCAGCAGATGCTGACCATCGCCCGCACCCTGATGGGCAACCCGGCGCTGATCCTGCTCGACGAGCCCAGCGAGGGCCTGGCCCCGGTGATCGTGGAGCAGATGGCCCACGCCATCCTGGCCCTGAAAGGGGAGGGCGTCACGGTGCTGCTGGCCGAGCAGAACCTGCATTTCGCCGCCCGCGTGGCCGACCGTGCCGTGGTGCTGGAAAGCGGCCGCGTGGCCTGGAGCGGCACGATGGCGGCGCTGCAGGCGGACGAGGCGGCCCGGCGCGCCTACCTCGCCGTGTAGCGCCGGGCGCGCCGGCTCAGCCGAAGGCCAGGGCGTCTGTCCGTCCGGAGCCGATGAGGACGATGGCCGTCAGGTCTGACAAATGCAGGACGGTGGATCCGTTCAGGTCGGTCTGCGACGAGACGGCGGGGCTGCCTCGCCCGCACCGAAGCCGGCCAGCATCACCATGTGATGGGATCGAGGCGATCACTTATGACAGGCGCCCGCCAATTCGGCTAACCACGCCTCAGGTGACGTCGAATACGTTTCCCCGGCCATCCACCAGCGCCACCTCGATTCCAGCAGCTTTGGTTCTCGGCAGCATCTTTACGGCGAGTTCGTGCGTGACCCGCGTCCGCGGAACGACCGCGAATTGCCGCTGCCTCGTGCACATGGGAATCTGCATGAGCATGCCCACCACCTCGCATAGCCCTTTCCGGAGCTGAGAGGTTTTTCCACTGTGGCGGGTGTTGATGACGCCGCCCTTGGTCTCGGCCACCAAGTTGCTCGCCCCGTATCTCGCGACAACGTCCAGGCACCCTGACTTCGGGTTGAGCAGGATCGTCCTGCCTTGATGGTCCTCATACAGGCCGCCATAGCTGGTCGTCCCAGTCGAAGAGACTTGCCCGAAACCCTGCTTCTCAAGCCAGCCCTTGAAGTCAAACATTTTCCCGTGTTCGCCATCGGGATGGATGTCGACCTGCCGCAAGCCGGGCGCCGTCCGCAAGAGGTGGAGGGCGAACGCCACCATCACCGCACCCTCGGTCAGATGATGCTCAGCGTCGCCCGTGTGGAACCTAACCCGGTTGGCAGGCGGAGGCCGCATGGAGAGATGATCATCTAACACAAGTCATTCTCCAGCTGGAAAGTATATAGTGGACGCAGAGCGAAATGCCGAGGCAAAAGCGGAAGGACTTGTGCCAGCCTGTGGTCTGGATGGCCGAGTGTTAAACGTGCATACAAGAACCATCAGGCGGGATGGAGACGGAATTTGGATGAGGCAGCAGTTTGGGCCGAATACCGGCGACTTGGCTATGACCGGGGCTGGGCTTTCGCAATGACGCCTCTGGCGTGGTTGCCCGCTGTTAAAACAGTGATGGTGGGCCTCAATCCCGGCGGACAGGAGGGCGAACACGACAGCGGGGATGGTTGCTGGGAGAGCCAACACGGCAACGCATATTTTACTGGACGATGGGTGCCGGGCACCGAGGCCCTTTATCCAATCCAAGTGCAGGTCATCAGGATCCACGAACTACTCGGTTTCGGCGCCGAGGACGTCTTCGCTGCCCAGTTTATCCCTTTTCGGAGCCAAAGCCTGGCTCAGCTTCCCCGGTTCAGCGAGGCACTGCACTTCTCACGACAACTCTGGTGTTGGACCCTGAGCCAGTCGCCAGCAGACTTGTTCATCTGCATGGGTGGCTTTGCGGCGTGGCATATAGCTGACCTGCTAGGGGCCAAGCTGGAACAGGAGTTCCCGAGTGGCTGGGGTGATACTCAGGTTCGCCGTTACGTCAGCCCGGAAGGAAAGGTCGTCGCAGAGCTACCTCACCCAAGCCGATATCAGCTTATGAGCATGTTGGACCCGGGCAAACTGGCGATCGCCGGTAACGCGATCACGGCAGCCACCTGTCGAGTAAACAGGTAGGCTGATGTCCGAGCTGACGATGCGCCATCTGTTGGGCTGGGCATCCTAAGCCATATTGATGGCACGTTGTAAGCAGATTGGCGGACCCGAAACGATTCGAACGTTCGGCCTCTGCCTTCGGAGGGCAGCGCTCTATCCAGCTGAGCTACGGGTCCGTTGCCGCAGTCTTAGCCTGCACGGCTCCCTGTGCCAAGCCGTCAATGATGGTCGGCGCGCCAGGTGCTCGCGGACAGGTCCGCGCCGGAGGGGAGCCAGGTGTCCGGTGCGGTGATCCAGCTGATCACGTCCTCGATCGGCAGGGTCCGGTTCAGGTCGCGCAGCAGCAGGTGGTAGCCGTTCGCGTAGATGCCGAAGCGCACGCCCGGCGGCATCCGGGCCCAGGCGCGGCCCGTGGCTTCCGCCGGCACCAGCGTATCCTTCTCGCCATACAGCGCCAGCACGGGGCCGTGCAGGTGCGGGGCGGCGGCCTGGGCCTGGTCCATCAGGTCCGTGAGGCCGCGCAGGGCGTCGAAGCGGGTGCGGCGGATGGTCAGGGGGTCGCGGGCCAGGCGGATCAGCGCGTCGCGGTTGTCGCTGGCCATCACTTTCAGCGGCACCTCGTTGCCGGTGACGCTCAGGCCCGGCGCCACGCTGGACACCAGCCACAGCCCGCTGCTCAACACCACGCCCATCTGCCGGCGGCCCCACACCGCCGGGGAGAGCAGCACCCAGCCCTGGAGGGCGGGGGCGTCGGGCCGGGCCGCGAGCGTCATGAGGATGGCGCCGCCCATGCTCTCGCCCATGGCGTAGAGCGGCACGCCGGGGTAGCGGGCGCGCAGCTGGGCGAGCATGGCGGCGGCGTCGTCGGCCATGATGCGGGCGCCGGGCCAGAGGCCGCGCTGGGGGGCGGCGCCGAAGCCGCGCTGGTCTGGCGCGAACACGGCGATGCCGGCGGCGGCGAAGCGGGGGGCGGGGATTTCCCAGGCGTCGCGGCTGTCGTTGAAGCCGTGCAGGGCCAGCACGATGGCACGGGGTGGGGCGGCGGGAAGCCAGCTTCGGACCGGCAGGCGGGCGCCATCGGGCATGGTGAAGGCGTCGTCAGCCTGCAGCGCGGCGGGCGGCAGGGCGGGCAGCGGCACGCCATAGCGCGGCAGGCCGGTGCATGCGCTCAGCAGCAGGGCAAGGCTCAGGAGGCAGATCCGGGCCGGCGTGGTTGAACTCACGGGCAGCAGGCGTATCATCCCCTCATCCCATTGCCAACGAGAACAGCATGCCCTTCGGCGCCGATACGCCCACCCCGCAACTCGGCCACGCCGAGACCATCCATGTGGACAGCCGCACCGTCGCCTGCGATGGCGGCGACGGTCCGCTGGGCCACCCCCGCGTCTGGCTGCATATCGATGACAGGCAGACGTTCTGCCCGTACTGCTCGATCATCTACGTGCTGAACGACGGCGCCGGCGACGACGGGCACTAGGCCGGTCATGTCCGAGACCGACGCCCTCGCCCTGGATGCCGAGATCCTCGTGCCCGCGCCGGCGCCCGATGCGCCGGTGGCGCCGGGGGGCGAGGACCACCTGATCCTGATCGACGGCTCCGGCTTCATCTTCCGCGCCTTCCACGCCCTGCCGCCGATGACGCGCAAGGACGGGACGCCGGTGAACGCCGTGTTCGGCTTCACCAACATGCTGGGCCGGCTGCTGCAGACCCATGAGGGCTCGCACATCGCCGTGGTGTTCGACGCCGGGCGCACCACCTTCCGCAACGCCATGTATGACAAGTACAAGGCCCAGCGCCCGGAGCCGCCGCCCGAGCTGGTGCCGCAGTTCGCCCTGGTGCGGGACGCCACCGCCGCGTTCAACGTGGCCGCCATGGAGCTGGCCGGGTTCGAGGCGGACGACCTGATCGCGTCCTATGCCTGCGCGGCGACGCGGGCCGGGTTCCGCACCACGATCGTGTCCTCGGACAAGGACCTGATGCAGCTGATCGACGAGCGGGTGCAGATGCAGGACCCGATCAAGCAGAAGCCGATCGGGGCCGCGGAGGTGATGGAGAAGTTCGGCGTGCCGCCCGCGCTGGTGGTGGAGGTGCAGGCGCTGATGGGCGACAGCGTCGACAACGTCCCGGGGGTGCCGGGCATCGGGCCGAAGACGGCGTCGCAGCTGATCCAGGAGTTCGGCACCGTGGAGAAGGTGCTGGAGGCGGCCCCGGGCATGAAGCCCGGCAAGCGGCGCGACATGCTGATCGAGCACGCCGAGGCCGCCCGCATCAGCCGCCGCCTGGTGGAGCTGGTGTGCGACGTGCCGCTGCCGCTGCCGCTGGAGGCGTTGCGCGCCAAGGAGCCGGACCGCACCACGCTGGTGGCCTGGCTGATGGGCATGGGCTTCCGTTCCAGCGTGACCCGGCTGGGCCTGGACGCCGGCGAGCCCTCGCCGGAGCCGGAGCCCACCGTGACCGAAGGCGCGCCGGAGCAGCCGCCGTTCGATGGCTACACGTGCATCACCGAGGCGGCCGAGCTGGCCGTCTGGATTGCCGAGGCCAGCCGGCTGGGCGTGGTGGCCTTCGACACCCAGACCGAGGGGCCGGACGCGCTGCGGGCCACGCTGGTGGGTGTGGCCCTGGCCACGGGGCCGAACCGCGCCTGCTACATCCCGCTGCGCCACCGCCATGCCGAGGCGGCGGCGCAACTGGCGCTGGATGCCGCACCCGCCCAGCCGCTGCCGCCCATCCCGCAGCTGCGGCCCGAGGCGGCGCTGGCGCTGCTGGCCCCGCTGCTGCAGGACCCGGCGGTGCTGAAGGTGGCGCACGACGTCAAATACCACCTGATGGTGCTGGCGCGCGCCGGCATCCCGGGCATCGGGCCGTTCGACGATGCCATGCTGATCTCCTACGCCCAGGGCGCCGGGGCCCACACGCATGGGCGGGACGAGCTGGCGCTGCGCAACCTGGGCCATAAGCCTGCCGGGATCGAAGGCGTGACGGGGGCCGGCCGGGCCCGCATCCCGTTCGCGCAGGTGGCACCCGCCGCGGCCACCGCCTATGCGGCGGAGCGGGCGGACGTGGCGCTGCGGCTGTGGCAGGTGCTGCGGCCCCGGCTGCGGGTGGCGCGGAGCCTCAAGCTGTATGAGCAGCAGGAGCGGCGGCTGGTGCCGATCCTGATCGGCATGGAGCAGGCCGGGGTGAAGGTGGACGAGGCGGAGCTGCGCCGCATGTCCGCCGATTTCGCGAGCCGCATGGGCGTGATGGAGGAGCAGATCCACGGCATGGCCGGGCGCCCCTTCAACCTGGGCAGCCCGAAGGCGCTGGGCGAGCTGCTGTTCGACGAGATGAAGCTGCCCGGCGGCCGCCGCACCCCCAGCGGCACCTGGGGCACCGATGTGGCCGTGCTGCAGGCCCTGGCCGATGAGGGCCACGAGCTGCCGGCCCGGCTGATCGAATGGCGCCAGCTCAGCAAGCTGCGGTCCACCTACACCGAGGCGCTGGTGGAGGAGATCAACCGCGACACCGGCCGGGTGCACACCTTCTATGCCCAGGCCGCCACCAGCACCGGCCGCCTCTCCAGCACCGAGCCGAACCTGCAGAACATCCCGATCCGCACGCCGGAAGGGGCCGCGATCCGCAACGCGTTCATCGCGGAGCCCGGCCATGTGCTGGTCAGCTGCGACTACAGCCAGATCGAATTGCGGCTGATGGCGCATGTGGCGGACATCGCGCCGCTGAAGGAGGCGTTCGCCACCGGCCAGGATATCCATGCCCGCACCGCCTCCGAGGTGTTCGGGGTGCCGATGGCGGGGATGGATGCCGGCACGCGACGCCGGGCCAAGGCGATCAACTTCGGCATCATCTACGGCATCTCGGCCTTCGGCCTGGCCCGGCAGCTCTCCATCGAGCCCGGCGAGGCCAAGCTGTACATCGACGCCTATTTCACCCGCTACCCCGGCATCCGCGACTACATGGAGCGCACGAAGGAGGAGGCCCGGATCCACGGCTATGTGCTGACGCCCTTCGGCCGCCGCTGCTGGGTGCCGGGCATCAAGGACAAGGCCATGCAGAAACGCGCCTACGCCGAACGCCAGGCGATCAACGCCCCGTTGCAGGGCGGGGCGGCGGACATCATCAAGCTGGCCATGGTCAAGCTACCGGCGGCCTTGCGCCAGGCCGGGCTGCGCTCCCGCCTGCTGCTCTCCGTGCATGACGAACTGCTGTTCGAGGCGCCGGACGACGAGGCCGGGGCGGTGGCGCAGGTGGCCAAGACTGTGATGGAGGGGGCGGCGGCGATCAGCGTGCCGCTGGTGGTGGAGACCGGGTCCGGCCTCAGCTGGGCGGCGGCGCACTGATGAGTGCGATCACGGCGGAGGAAGTTCGGCCGGGACTTTCGGTGTTCCTCGACAACCGTGTCCTGCTGGAGTGCGCGGATTGCCGGTCCAACGCGCGTACCCGGGCCAACCTGGTCAACCGGCCCGGCCCCTTCCTGGTGCTGGCGGAGGCGGCGGGCGGCTGGCTGTGCGTGCCGCTGGTGTCGCATGCGGGGGCCAGCCGCCTGGCGCTGGACCAGGCCCTGAAGAGCGGTCCCGGCAATGGGTGGACGCACCGGCCGAGCTACTACTCGATCCACCAGTTCTGGATCATCCCGACGGAGCGCCTGGTGGAAGCCTCCGGCGGGGAGTTCAGCCCGCACGGCGACCGGCAGCGCTATGCGGCGAAGCGGCCGGATGCGCTGGAGGCGATCGCCAGGCGGCAGTTCGACAGCGACGCGCCGTATCGCTCGCTGCCGGACCTGCGGTAGCCGCTAAGTGGCGCGGGCGCGCAGCGCGTCCGAGAGGCGGCGCAGGTCGCGGCGGGTGGCGTGCAGCTGGTCCAGCAGGGACAGCACCACCGGGATCGCCGACTCGCCGACGTCCATGTCGTCGCGCAGCTCGAGGATCAGCTGCACGCGGGCCACGTCCACCTCCTCGAACACAGGTTCACCGCCGCGGGTCATCGGCCGGATCCACTCCTGGGTGATCCAGACGTGCAGCGTATCGGCGTCCAGGCCGCGGACACGCTCCAGCACGGCGTTGAGCGTGATCATGGGGCGTCCTCCATCCTGGCGCGGGGGTCGAACCCGGCCTGTGCCGGCTGCCAGCCGCGCAGCAGTTCCTCGAGTGCCGGGTCGATGGGACCGGTGACGAGCTTGAGGGTGACGTAGAGGTCTCCGGCCTCGCGCCCGGCATGGGCCGCGACGCCCCGGCCGCGCAGGCGCAGGCGGGTGCCGGCGTCAGACCGCGGCGGGATGGTCATGGTGACGGAGCCGGCGGGGGTGGGCACGGCGACCTTGGCGCCCAGCACGGCCTCGGTGAAGGTCACCGGCAGGTCCATCACGAGATCCGACCCCTCGCGGCGATAGAAGGGGTGCGGGGCCACCGAGACCTCGATCAGCGCGTCGCCATCCGGGGCGCCGTTGCTGCCCGGGTCGCCCTTGCCGCGAAGGCGCAGCGTCTGGCCGTCCGCAAGGCCCGGCGGGATCCGCACATCCAGCGTGGCGCCGCCCGGCAGCGTCAGCCGCTCCGTGGCGCCGGTGACGGTGGTGAGGAACGGCACGTCGAGATGGTAGGCGCGGTCCCGCCCGCGCCGGGGTGCGGAGGCCTGCTGGCGGAAGTAGCTGCCGAAGATGTCGTTGAGGTCGTCCGTCTCCGGCTGCTGATAGCGGCTGCCGGCCCCGGCCTCGGCGTAGTCGCGGTAATAGCCCCGCGGCGGCGACTCATGGCCCTCGGCGTCGATCTCGCCGCGGTCGAAGCGGGCGCGCTTCTCGGTGTCGGACAGGAGTTCGTGGGCGGCGGACAGGGCCTTGAACCGGGTCTCCGCCTCGGCGTCCCCGGGGTGCAGGTCCGGGTGGTGCTTCTTGGCGGCGCTGCGGAACGCCTTGCGAATCTGCTCCGGGGTGGCGGTCTTGTCGACGCCGAGGGTCTTGTAGGGGTCTTCGATGGCCATGAACCCGGAACGCTCCAGCTACAGCAGAGTTCGGGCCAGGGCCTGCCGCCAGCCCTGCACCAGCCGGTCGCGGGTGCCCGCCGCCATCTGCGGCACGAAGCGGCGGTCCATGGCCCAGGGCACCGCGTCCAGCCCCGGCAGCAGCCCGGCGCCTACTCCTGCCAGCAGGGCCGCGCCCCAGGCCGTGGTCTCCAGCACCGCCGGGCGCTCCACGGGCAGATCGAGGATATCGGCGAGGGACTGGCACAGCCAGTCGTTCGCCGCCATGCCGCCATCCACCCGCAGCGCCGTGGGTCCGGAGCCGGCATCCGCCGTAACCGCGCCGACCAGGTCGAGCGTCTGATACGCCACCGCCTCCAGCGCGGCACGCACCAGGTGGGCCCGGCCGGTGTCCAGGGTGAGGCCGGTGATCAGGCCGCTCGCATCCGGCCGCCAGTGCGGGGCGCCCAGGCCGACGAAGCCGGGCACCATCACCACGCCGCCGCTATCGGGCACCGAAGCTGCCAGCGCGGCGGTCTCGGCGGCGCTGCCGATCAGGCCCAGCCCGTCGCGCAGCCATTTCACCGCGGCACCGGCCACGAAGATCGCGCCCTCCACGGCATAGGAGGTTCGGCCGTCCAGCCGGCTCGCCACGGTGGTCAGCATGCGGTGGGTGGAGGCGATGGCGTGGTGGCCGGTGTGGCACAGGGCGAAGCAGCCGGTGCCGTAGGTCGCCTTCATCATGCCGGGTTGGAGGCACGACTGGCCGAGCAGCGCCGCCTGCTGGTCCCCGGCCATCCCGGCGATCGGCAGGCTGCGGCCGAGCAGGCCCGGCGCGGTGCGGCCGAACACGCCGGCATTGTCCCGCACCTCGGGCAGCAGTGCCGCGGGGATGTTGAACAGACGCAGCAGCTCCTCGTCCCAGCACTGGCGATGGATGTCGAACAGCTGGGTGCGGCTGGCGTTGGTGGCATCGGTGGCGTGCACGGCGCCACTCCCCGGGCCGCCCGTCAGGTGCCAAAGCAGGAAGCTGTCGATGGTGCCGAAGGCCAGGGCGCCGCGCTCGGCCGCGGCGCGGGCGCCGTCGATGTGGTCCAGCAGCCAGGCGAGTTTGGTGGCGGAGAAGTAGGGGTCCAGCAGCAGGCCGGTACGGGCCTGCACTAGGGGCTCCACCCCGTCCTCGCGCAGGCGGGCGCAGGTCTCGGCGGTGCGGCGGTCCTGCCACACGATGGCGCGGTGGATGGGGCGGCCGGTGGCGCGGTCCCACACCACAACGGTCTCCCGCTGGTTGGTGATGCCGATGGCCTCGGCTGGCCCGGCGGCAAACGCCTGGCGGGCGGTGGCCAGGGTGTCGCGCCAGATGTCCTCGGCGTCGTGCTCCACCCAGCCGGGGGCGGGGTAGTGCTGCGGCAGCTCGGTCTGTGCGGTGAACAGCGCCTTTCCGGTGCGGCCGAACAGGATGCTGCGGGTGGAGGTGGTGCCCTGGTCGATGGCCAGCAGCATCAGTGCGCCTCCATCCAGGCGCCGACGCGGGCGCGCTGGGCCGGGTCGAGGCGGAGGCCGAGCTTGGAGCGGCGCCACAGCACGTCCGCGGCGGTGCGGGCCCATTCGTGGTCGCGCAGGTAGCGCAGCTCCGCGGCATGGAGCCCGGCGCCGAAGTCCTCGCCCAGCCCGGCCAGGCCGGTCACTCCCGCCAGCATGGTGTGCAGGCGGGTGCCATAGGCGTGCGCCATGCGGGCCAGCACGGGGGCGGGGAGGAAGGGGTAGCGGGCGGCGGCCTCGGCCAGGAAGGCCTCGAACGATGCGATGTCGCCGCCCGGCAGCGGTGGCCCGGCGGTCCAGGCGCCCGGCTTCGGCGGCGACAGGATCGGGACCAGCATCTCCATCGCGTGCTCCGCGAGGCGGCGGTAGGTGGTGATCTTGCCGCCGAACACCGAGAGCATGGGCGCCGGCTCGTTCTCCAGGTGCAGCTTGTAGTCGCGCGTCACCGCCGCGGCCTTCGCCTCGCCGCTGTCCTGCAACGGGCGCACGCCGGAGAAGCTGTGCACCACCTCCGCGGGCCGCACCGGCTTCTGGAACACGCGGGACACGGCGCGGCACAGGTAGTCGGTCTCGGAGGCGTCGATGGTGACGTGGGCCGGGTCGCCGGTGAAGGGGACGTCGGTGGTGCCGATCAGGGAAAAGTCCTGCTCATAGGGCAGCACGAAGACGATGCGGCGGTCGTCGTTCTGCAGGATGTAGGCCTGTGGCCCGTCATACAGCCGGGGCACGACGATGTGGCTGCCCTTCACCAGCCGCGCCTTCGGGCCCTGGTTGCGCCCGGCCTGCTGGTGCAGCACGTCCGCCACCCATGGCCCGGCGGCGTTCACCACCGCCCGCGCCCGCAGCGTCTCGCGGCCATCCAGTGTCACCACCCATTGCCCGGCCTCGGCACGCAGGGCGGTGCAGCGGGTGTGGGTGCGGATGGTGGCGCCGCGCTCCTGGGCGTCCAGCGCGTTCAGCACCACCAGGCGGGCGTCGTCCACCCAGGCGTCGGAGTATTCGAAGCCGGTGGTGAACTGCTGCTGCAGCGGCGCGCCTTCGGGGGTGGCGTGCAGGTTCAGGCGGCGGGTGCCGGGCAGGCGGCGCCGGCCCTGGCCCAGATGGTCGTAGAGGAACAGGCCCAGCCGCACGATCCAGGCCGGCCGCATCGAGCGGTCATGCGGCAGCACGAAGCGCATGGGCCAGGCGATGTGCGGCGCCAGGTGCAGCAGCACCGCCCGCTCGGCCAGGGCCTCCCGCACCAGGCGGAACTCGTAGTATTCCAGGTAGCGCAGCCCGCCATGGATCAGCTTGCTGGAGGCGGAGGAGGTGGCGCCGGCCAGGTCCCCCTGTTCCACCAGCACTACGCGCAGGCCTCGCCCCGCGGCATCCCGCGTGATGCCGGCGCCGTTCACGCCGCCGCCGATCACCAACAGGTCGATATCGTTGTTCATCGGCCGATACTACCGCAGCCCGGCAGCAGACGGCCATCCCCACCGCTGGCCGCGCCGGCGGGCGGGCAGCCGGCGCGGTTGCCTGGTGTTCTTGGTCATGCACTCGATCAGGGCGTGGTGCGGCTCGCGACGGTGGTGGAGGTCTTGTCCGCGGAATCGACCACCACCAGCGTGTTGCCCGCCAGGGTGGAGGGCTGGCGGTCCGGCAGCAGCAGGGCGCGAAAGCGGATCTCGTTGACCGCCGCCCGCTCGTATTCGAAGTCCAGCACGCCGTGGCGGTCCAGGAAGCGGTTCATGGCGGTGGGGATGCGGACGCAGCCCTGGCTGGCGGGGCGGCCGATGCGGGCTTCCAGCTTGTCGGGGTCGGTCGCGTGCATCATCAGGCGGATCGGGATGCGGTCGGGTTTGCCGGGTCCGGCGTTCCAGCCCTTGGCGGCGACCTGCCAGCCGAAGTCCCAGACCCGCATGCCCTTGCTGCCCAGGCCGCGGATGCCATTCTCGTTCGGGGTGCCCTCGGCCCGGTAGCCCAGGATGGCCGGAGTGATGTGGAAGGCGCCGCGCGGGGTGATGTAGTGCTCGGTGCGGCCGGTGGAGCCGGTGGAGACCTTGCCCACGCCCACGACGCGCCATTCGTCCTGCGACGAGACCAGCATCACGGCCAGCTGCTGCACGCGGGGGTTGCGATCCACCACCGTCACCAGCTGCGGCCGGTCCGGCACGAACCCGGCGCCCGCCAGTTCCGTGCGGGCCAGGGCGATCCAAGCCTCATCCGACGCATCCGTGCGCGGCACCAGGCGGGGCACCTCCCGCACCATTGCTTCCCGGAGCCGCAGCAGCTCGACCGTCTGCTCCAGGCTTGTGAGCGGAGCCGGGGCCGGTGCGGCGGCGGGCGGGGCAGGGGGCGCGAGCGGGCCGGGCTGGACCGCCGGGTTCGGGGAACCCGAGGGCGCACCGGGCGGCGGGAGTGCTGCGAAGGCGGCGGGCGCCGCGAACCAGCTCAACAGGTGCAGGACGGCGGCGCGGCGGAGGATCATAGGAACAGGATAACCGCAGATGCCACGCCGACCTATGCCCGTTCTGCCGCACGCAACGATCGTCGCGGGGTGTGGCCGGTTTACCGCACCCTCAGGCCCCGGCGACCGTGGCCGCCGGGGAAAGCCGCTTCCCCGGCGACCGTGGCCGCAGGGGAAGCGGGTCATGCCTTGACGGTGGAGGCGCGATAGATCTTGTCGATCGCCGTGGCCAGCGTGGCGTCGAACTCCTCGGCGCTCATGCCGTGCCGCAGCCCGTCGATCAGCGCGCGGGAGAAGCTGGCGATCATGCCGTGGTTGCGCGACAGGCGCTCGCAGGCGTCATCCAGCTTGTAGCCGCCGGAAAGGGCGACCACGCGCTCCACACGGGGGTGCCTGGTGAGCGCCTCGTAGAGGTCGGCCTGGTCCGGGATGGTGAGCTTCAGCATCACCTTGCCGTCGGTCATGGCATCCAGGTGCCGGGTCAGCGCGTCGTGGAGCTGGGTTTCGGCGGCGGCCTTGGTGGGGCTCTTGATGGAGACCTCGGGCTCGATGATGGGCATCAGGCCGTGGCCGCTGATCTGCCGGGCCACCTCGAACTGCTGGGCCACGATGGCGGCCACGCCGTCCCTGGAGGCGCCGGCGATGACGGAGCGCATCTTCGTGCCATAGACGCCGAGCTTCACCGCGCGCGCCAGCAGGGCGTCCAGACCCGGCATCGGCTTCATCAGCTGCACGCCGTCCGCCTCGGCCTCCAGCCCCTTGTCCATCTTCAGGAAGGGCACGACGCCGCGGTCCTGCCACAGGAACTGCGGCACCGGCTTGCCCTGCGCCTGTCCGTCCATGGTGCGCTCGAACAGGATGGCGCCGATCACCTTCTCGCCGGTGAAGGCGGGGGCGGTGATGATGCGCACGCGCATCTCGTGCATCAGCTGGAACATCTGCTCCTCGCTGCCATAGGCGTCCTCGGCGATGCCGTACTGTCGCAGCGCGCCCGGGGTGGAGCCGCCGCTCTGGTCCAGCGCGGCGATGAAGCCGCCCTTGCTCGCCATCTGGGCTGTCATCTTCTCGTCTGTCACGATCATCGTTCCCGGCTGAAATATGCTCGGACTATTGCCATACCGCTCCCGTTCGACAAAGCCCCGCCAGGCCGGAAGGCGCGGATTTCGCGCGGGACCGCCCGGGGTCCTGCAGCGGCGGCACGTGGGCGCAGGCGTCCAGGCATGATTCAGGGGCGCGGCTTCACATCGGCTGCCCTCCGGCCCACCCGCGCGTAGGGCTGCGTTGCGTGGCCCGGGTGCGTTCGGGTCTTCACGGCTGGCCGCATCCGGTTGATCGTTGGGCAATGCCGCTTCGTGCCACCACCAGCATCCTCGTCAAGGCGCAGGTCCGGCGCCGGATGCGCCGCCGTGCGCGGCTCGCGGCGCCGCCGGGTGCGCGGCCCAGCCACCGCACCATCGCGCTGATCGTGGCCAGCGCGCTGTTCATGGAGCAGCTGGACGGCACCATCCTGGCCACCGCGCTGCCGGACATGGCGCGGTCGTTCGGCGTGCTGCCGCTCAACATGAACGTGGCGCTGACCAGCTATCTGCTGAGCCTGGCCGTGTTCATCCCGGCGAGCGGCAAGGTGGCGGACCGCTTCGGCGCGCGCACGGTGTTCTGCGGCGCCATCGCGCTGTTCACGGCCGGGTCCGTGCTGTGCGGCCTGTCCGGCGGCCTGCCGATGCTGGTGGCGGCGCGGGTGGTGCAGGGCATCGGCGGCGCCATGATGGTGCCGATCGGCCGGCTGGTGCTGCTGCGCTCCGTCTCGAAGGCGGAACTGGTGAGCGCCATGGCCTGGTTGATGGTGCCGGCGCAGATCGGGCCCGTGGTGGGGCCGCCCATCGGCGGGTTCCTCGTCACCTACCTGTCCTGGCGCTGGATCTTCTTCATCAACGTGCCGATCGGCTTGCTCGGCATCGCGCTGGCCTGGCGGTACATCGAGAACGTGCGGGACGCAGGGCGCACGGATTTCGACCTGCGGGGCCTGGTGATGTCCGGCGTGTCGCTGGCCTGCCTGATGTTCGGGCTGGAGACGCTCAGCCGTGGCGAGAGCGATGGCGGCCTGGTGTTCGGCATCGTGGGGGCCGGGCTGATCAGCGGCCTGCTGTATGTGCGCCACGCCCGGCGCCATCCGCAGCCGGTCCTGGATTTCCGCTTGATGGCGGTGCCCACCTTCGGCCTTTCGGTCATTGGCGGCGGGTTGAGCCGGATCGCGGCCGGTGCCATCCCGTTCCTGCTGCCGATGATGCTGCAGCTGGGCTTCGGCTGGACGGCGGTGGCCAGCGGTCTCGTCACCTTCGCCAGCTCCGCCGGGTCCCTGCTGATGCGCCTGGCCGCCACGCCGCTGCTGCACCGCTGGGGGTTCCGCAACGTGATGATCTGGAACGGGCTGATCGCCAGCGCCTTCCTCGCCTCCATCGCGCTCCTGCGGCCCAGCTGGCCGGTGGCGGCGATCTACGCGCTGCTGCTGGCGGGCGGGTTCTTCCAGTCGTTGCAGTTCATCGCCTACAACACCATCGCCTATGCGGACATCCCGAACACCCGCATGAGCGCCGCCACCAGCTTCTACGCCACGTTCCAGCAGCTGAACCTGACGCTGGGGATCTGTGTGGCCGCCGGGTCGCTGGCGGCGTCTGCGGCGGTGTTCGGGCATGGGGAGCCGCTGCTGTCGGATTACAGCACCGCCTTCCTCGTGGTCACCGCGCTCTCGGTGCTGGCCTCGCCCCTGTGCATGCGGCTGCCGCGGACGGCGGGGCAGTCGTTGATGCCGCCCCGCTGAGGTGAGCGCCGAACGGCATGGTGGTGCTAGACTGCCAGGGCCCACCCCAGATCCGCCACCAGGTCCCCCGCATCCTCCAGCCCGACCGACAGCCGGATCAGCCCCGGCGGGCAGCGTGAGCCCGCGCCCTCCGTGGTCAGCCGGTGCTCCACCAGGCTCTCGGTCGAGCCCAGCGAGGTGGCCCGGCGGAACACCCGGAACCGCGCGCACACCGCCAGCGCCCCCGCCGCGCCGCCCGGCAGCTCGAACGACACCATGCCGCCGAACCCGCCGTTGAACTGGCGGCGCGCGATGCCATGCCAGGGATCGCTCGGCAGACCGGGGTAGTGCACCGCCGCGACACCCGCCCGGGCCGCGAGCCATTCGGCAAGGCGCAGCGCCGTGGCCGAGACCCGCTCCACCCGCACCGCCAGCGTCCGCATGCCGCGCAGCAGCAACCAGGCCTCGAACGGCGGCAGCACGGAGCCGTGCGCGGTGCGGGCCTCCAGCAGCTCCCGCCAGTGCGCGTCGGCTGCCGCGGCCACCAGCACGCCGGCCAGCACGTCGCCATGGCCGTTGAGGAACTTGGTGGCGGAGTGCAGCACCAGGTCCGCGCCGAAGGCCAGCGGCCGGCACAGCACGGGCGTTGCCGCGGTGGCGTCCACCAGCAGGCGCGCGCCGGCCCGGTGCGCAAGATCGGCCAGCGCATGCAGGTCCGGCACGCGCCACATCGGGTTGCTGGGACATTCGGCCCAGAGCAGGCGCACCGCCGGGCCAGCGTTCAGGGCAAGCTGCACGGCGGGGAGGTCCGTGAAGTCCACCTGGTCCACAGCCACGCCCCAGCGCGCGCCGAATGCCGCGAAGATGCCGGCGAACTCGTAGTACATGCCGCTGTCGAGCAGCAGCCGGTCGCCGGGCCGCAGCGTGGCGAGCACGGCCTGCGCGATGGCGGAGCCCGAGGTGAAGGCCGCCGCCGCTGCGCCGCCCTCCAGCCGCGCCATCACCTGCTCCACCAGCAGCGCCGCGGTGTTGGCGGAGCGTCCGTAGGCGAAGGCCGTGTCCGGCCCGTCCGCCGTGCGCCCCGTGGGATAGGCCGAGACCCCGGGCTGGATCGGCGGCACCAGGGCGCCGGTCGCGGGATCGATGAAGTGGTCGAGCTGGGCGAGGATCGTGGCAGCATTCATGCGGCGTGTCCTGATCTTGCGTGCCCTGGAGTGTGGCGATTGCGCCGGGCTTGTCGATGCACAAGCCATGACGGTGTCACCCGGTCAGCGCTTCCGCGGCAGCCGGGTCGCCCGGGGCGGTGGCCCAGGCCAGCTCCACCATGGTCACGGTGCGCTGTCCGGTGCCGTCGGTCTGGCAGACGATCAGGCCCTGCTCCTCGATGTAGGCCAGCACGCGCCGGGCCCGGCCCAGCGAGCGGGTGCCGTAGGCGCGGGCGATGGCCGGGTCGCTGGGGCAGGGCAGGCGGTCCAGCGCGGCGCGGGCGATCATCATGAAGATGCCCTGCATGTCCTCGGGCAGGGTCGCGGCGCGGGTCTGCACGTCCTGCCACACCGCATCCCCGCCCATGTCGCGGCCCATCTCCGTGCCGATGCCGGCGCGCGCCCGGGTCACCATGCGGCGGAAGGCGTTGAGGTGCGGCACGCCGGCGCCCAGCGCCTCGATCCGGCAGCGCACCAGGAAGTCCTGGTACAGCACCCCCACGGCGCGGAACCCGGCCTCCGGGTCCGCCAGGATCGCCTGCAGGATCCGGTCCAGCCGCGCCTGGCGCTCGGCGATCACGGCCTCGGTCTCGGGCGGGGTCAGCAGGTCGGCCCCGGTGTCCACCGCCGCCGGCCTGGCCGCCATCAGCTGGGTCAGCAGGTCCGGGGCCGGGGTCTGCGGCAGGCGCTTCGGGCGCCGGGCCTGCTCGGGCGGCGGCGCGGCGAGGATCACGGCGCGCGCATCCGCGAGGCCCGCGGCGGGCAGCGGCGTCAGGCGCTGCAGGGCGTTGCGCGGCTGGCTGTCCGTGGCGCCGACGCGGAGCGGGAGGGGGTGGCGCGACAGGGCGGGGCCCAAGGCGATGAAGTGCCCGCGGTCCAGGTTGCGGAACGCCTCGGCCTGGCGCCGCTCCATGCCCAGCAGGTCGGCGGCGCGCGCCATGTCGATGTCCAGGAAGGTGCGGCCCATCAGGAAGTTGGAGGCCTCCGCCGCCACGTTCTTCGCCAGCTTGGCCAGGCGCTGCGTGGCGATCACGCCGGCCAGGCCCCGCTTGCGGCCGCGGCACATCAGGTTGGTCATCGCCGCCAGCGACAGCTTGCGCGCCTCGTCCGACACGTCGCCGGACACGGCGGGGGCGAACAGCTGCGCCTCGTCCACCACCACCAGCATCGGGTACCAGTGGTCCCGCTCCACCTCGAACAGCCCGCCCAGGAAGGCGGCGGCCCGGCGCAGCTGGTGCTCGGCATCCAGCCCCTCCAGGTTCAGCACGGTGGAGACGCGGTGGATCCGCACCCGCTCGCCGGCCAGCTGCAGGCCCTGTTCGGTCTGCGCCTCGGCGTCGATCACCAGGTGGCCGAACGGCCCGGCCAGGGTCACGAAGTCGCCCTCCGGGTCGATGATGGTCTGCTGCACCCAGGGCGCACTCTGTTCCAGCAGACGGCGCAGCAGGTGGGACTTGCCGGACCCGGAGTTCCCCTGCACCAGCAGGCGGGTGGAGAGCAGCTCCTCGAGGTCGAGCGTGGCCGGGCCGCCGGCGGCCGTGCGGCCCAGATCGATCGCCACCGTCATGTCCCGACTCGAACCCCCGTGTACCCGCCGTTTCCAGCGCGGGGGTCTTACCAACCGGGTTGCGCTGCGTCGACTCATGGGGTCGCGCGCCATCGACCCGTGGCGGCCCGGCCTGGCTTGTGCCGCAACCGCCGTGCCCGGTAATGCAGGCGGCGCAGCGAGAGGGACGTGCAGATGCGATCGACGGAGGAATGGCGCTACATCCTGGGCACCGGGCACTGGGAGGCATTCCGCGAGCTGAAGCTCAGCATGGACGACATCCGCGCCGCCGCCGCCGGCTGGGCCGAGACGCTGAAGGGCGTGGAGCGTCCCTGGCTGTGCTGGAACGTCGACCCGGCCTGGTGCCTGGTGCAGCAGAAGCTGGTGAAGGAGGTCGGCTGGACCCCGGTGGTGGGCTTCGACCCCCGCGTCGGGCAGCCGCCGCTGGTGGAGGGCGCCATCGCCATCGACTTCAACAAGGAGATGCAGCTGCCCACCATGTGGCTGCATTTCCCGATGGAGTTCATCTTCCTGTATTGCGACCGGCTGGCCTTCTGGCACGCGGACCTCATCATGCCGCGCGACAAGATGCGCTCCATCGCCGACCGGTTCGCCGCGATGCCGGATGGCATGGGCGCCGCGGTGGTGCAGCAGGAGCGGCTGCTCAGCCGGTTCCTTCCGTCAAAGCAGCGCCGCTACTGGGAGGTTCTGGGCTGCAGCACTCGCGGCGCCAGCCGCGACCAGTTCGAGAAGGGCGCGGGCTGGTGGATGAACTTCTGGATGAACCCGAACACGTCGCCCGGCCAGGAGGCGGTCCGCAGCCATTATTATTACGATAGCGGTTCCGGTATCCGGTTCTGGCACAGGAAGCTCGGTGGCAAGATGCTGCTGATCCCTGAAACGTTCGTTGCGACCGGGCACTGCACCCGCATCACCCGGAGCGATTACGTTGAGGCGTCGCCCAACAACTTCAAACGCGATCTGTCGAAGGAGTTGTCACTCAACAACGACCTGTTGGACGTGTGCACCCGCATGGGCGTGCAGGACCTGGTTGCCTGAGCTACAGCCTGCCATAGGTCGCCAAGGCGCCTGGCCGCACCACATGCCGTCCTCATTGATCGAGCACTGACACGATGGCGAAGCTCAGCCTTCCCGACGACACCTTCGCCGCCCTGCGCGCCGGCTTCGCCACCGGCCGGATGGCGCCGCTGGCCGCGCGGCTGGCGGCGCTGCGGCGGCTCGATGCCGGGCTGTCCACGCATGAGGCCCGGCTGATCGCGGCGCTGGCCGAGGATCTCGGCAAGTCCGGCTTCGAGTCCTACACCAGCGAGATCCTGACGGTGCGGCAGGAGCTGCGCCATGCCGTGAAGCACCTCGGGCGCTGGATGGCGCCGCGCCGGGTCGCCACGCGGTGGTATCACTGGCCGGCCCGCGCCGAGACGGTGATGCAGCCGCGCGGGGCCGTGCTGGTGCTGAGCCCGTGGAACTACCCGGTGCAGCTGAGCCTGGCGCCGCTGCTCAGCGCGGTGGCGGCAGGCAACACCGTTCTGCTGAAGCCCTCGGAATTGGCGCCCGCGACCGCTGCCGCGCTGGCCGCCCTGGTGGCGGACTGCTTCGAGCCCGGCCATGCCACCGTGCTGCAAGGCGGCGCCGACCTGGCCCGGCGGCTCACGGCCCTGCCCTGGGACCACATCTTCTTCACCGGCTCCACCGTGGTGGGCCGGGCCGTGGCGCAGGCGGCGGCGGCGAACCTGGTGCCCTGCACGCTGGAGCTGGGCGGCTGCAACCCCTGCGTCGTGGACGCCACCGCCGACATCGCCGTTGCCGCGCGGCGCATCGTTTGGGGCAAGTTCCTCAATGCGGGCCAGACGTGCCTGGCGCCCAACCATGTCCTGGTGCACGAATCCCGCTTCGACGCGCTGCTCGATGCGCTGAAACGCCAGCTTGGGGTGTTCTACGGGGCCGACAACGCCGGAGGGCAGCGCATCGCCCACCCCGGGCATTTCGCCCGCATGGCGGCGCTGCTCGCCCAGGGCCGCGCCGTGCATGGCGGCACCATGGACCCGGCCACCCAGTATGTTGCGCCCACGCTGCTGGTCGATGTGCCGCCCGACGCCGCCGTGCTGCGCGAGGAGATCTTCGGGCCGATCCTGCCGCTGGTGCCGTGGCGGGACGAGGCTTCGGTGCTGCGGGACCTGGCCGCCGCGCCGTCGCCGCTGGCGGTGTATCTGCACAGCCGGGACCGGCGGCTGATCGCGACGGTGGAGGCCTGCACCCGGTCCGGCGCCGTGGTGGTGAACGACCATATCGTGCAGGCGACGGTGGCGGACCTGCCGTTCGGCGGCATGGGGCCGAGCGGGTATGGGCGGTCGCATGGCCGGGCCGGGTTCGAGGCGCTGTCGAACCCGCGTGGTGTGTACCGGCAGAGTGCGCGCATCGACCTGCCGCTGCGCTATCCGCCGTATGAGGGCAAGCTGCCCTGGGTGAAGCGGCTCATGGGCTGAAAACCCGTCCTGCTGGCCACCTGACGGCGATATCCTGCGCTCCGGTGCTCATGGCCCGACGGCCACTCCGCTCCGGTGCTCGAACATCACCGCCAGGCGACTCAGCCTGCCGGGTTTTGCGCGGCACCCTCAGCTGCCCGAACCAGGCACTCAGCCGTTGCGGAAGGTGTAGCTGTAGCCGTTCAGCGCCGGGGCGCCGCCGAGGTGGGCGTAGAGCACCTTCGAGCCCTTGGGGAAGTAGCCCTTCTGCACCAGGTCGATCATCCCCTGCATGGACTTGCCCTCATAGACCGGGTCCGTGATCATGCCTTCCAGCCGGGCCGAGAGGCGGATCGCCTCGATGGTTTCCTTGGAGGGCACGCCATAGACCGGGTAGGCGTACTCCTCCAGCAGCACGATGTCGTCATCCACGATCGGCGGCTGCTCGATCAGCGCCGCGGTGTTCTGCGCGATGTCCAGCACCTGCGCCCTGGTCTGTGCCGGGGTGCAGGAGGCGTCGATCCCGATCACCCGGCGCGCCCGGCCGTCTGGCGCGAAGCCCACCACCATGCCGGCATGGGTCGAGCCGGTGACGGTGCAGACGATGATGTAGTCGAAGCGGAGGCCCATCGCGGCCTCCTGCGCCCGCACCTCCTCGGCGAAGGCGACGTAGCCCAGGCCGCCGAACTTGTGCACGGAGGCGCCGGCCGGGATGGCGTAGGGCTTGCCGCCCTTGGCGCGCACGTCCTCCAGCGCGCGGGTCCAGCTCTCGCGGATGCCGATGTCGAAGCCTTCATCCACCAGCTGCGTCTCCGCCCCCATGATGCGGGACAGCATGATGTTGCCGACGCGGTCATAGACGGCGTCCTCGTGCGGAACCCAGCTCTCCTGGATCAGCCGGCATTTCATGCCGATCTTGGCCGCGACCGCGGCCACCATGCGGGTGTGGTTGGACTGCACGCCGCCGATGGAGACCAGCGTGTCCGCGTTGGAGGCGATGGCGTCCGGCACGATGTATTCGAGCTTGCGGAGCTTGTTGCCGCCATAGGCCAGACCGGAGTTGCAGTCCTCCCGCTTGGCATAGATCTCGACCTCGCCGCCGAGATGGTCGGTGAGGCGCTGCAGCTTCTCGATGGGGGTGGGGCCGAAGGTGAGGGGGTAGCGCTCGAACTTGGACAGCATGGGCGGGCTCCGGTTTGGCTTTGAACGGTGCCACACCCTATCGCACCGGCGGTGATGGGTGCTTCCAAACTCACCTCCGAACTGAATGTGCTAAGGCGAAAGGATGGTAAAGACCGTTCAGGTTCCTGCAAAAGCATCAGCGGTAGTGGAAGATCCTTCCGCCACGCTGGACCGCACCGACCTTCGCATCCTGCGGCTGCTCCAGGCCGATGGGCGCATGACCAATGCCGAGATCGCAAAGCGGGTGAACACCAGCGCCGCCACCTGCCACCGCCGCACGCAGCGCTTGTTTGCCGGGGGCTATATCGGCGCGGTGCGGGCGCAGCTGGTGCCGGGCCGCGTGGGGCGGGGTGCCCTGGTGATGGTGGGCGTGGTGCTGGACCGCTCCACGCCCGACAGCTTCGCCGCCTTCGAGGCCGCCGCGCAGGCGGTCCCCACCATCCTGGACTGCCACCTGGTTGCCGGGGACTTCGACTACTTCCTCAAGATCCGGGTGCGGGACATGGCGGACTTCAACCGCCTGCACGGCCAGGTGCTGATCGCGCTGCCCGGCGTGCGCCAGACCCGCACCTTCTTCGTGATGAAGGAGGTGATCGACAACGCTCCCCTGGACCTCTGACTATTCGGCGGCCTGCAACCGCGCGGGCTGGCGCGGCGGCGGTGCCTGCACACCAAGGCGCAGCAGCAGCGTGGTGACGTAGTAGATCCCCTTGAACGCCAGGACGGGCAGCACGCTGGACCAGGTGCCGCGCAGGTTGCCGGCCAGCAGGCTGACCAGCCCGTCGCGCATGCGGAACAGGTTGCGCGGCGCCATGAACAGCAGGCGGAGGGCGGGGGTGTTGATGCGGTAGATCAGCCAGGCGATCCGCTGCATGGCGTGCCGCATCTCCTGCTCCATGCGGCGTGCCATGGCGGCGGCGCGAGCCGGGCTTTCAAGAAAGGCGGCGGCGACGGCGGCGCCCTTCTCGCCCGAGGTCATCGCCAGCAGCACGCCGCTGCTGAACACCGGGTCCAGGAAGGCGAAGGCGTCGCCGATCAGCAGGTAGCCGTGCCCGGCATTGCTGTTGGAGAAATACGAGTAGTTGCCGGTCGCCGTGACCTCCGAGGCCAGCACCGCATGGCGCATGCGCGCCGCCACGGTGGGGCTGGCGGCGATGCGGTCGCTCAGCAGCGCGGCGGGCGAGCCGGTGCGGCCCTTGAACACCGAGGCATTGCCGACGAAGCCGACGCTCATGATGCCGTCCGGCAGCGGGATCATCCAGAACCAGCCATCCTCGACCAGGTGCACGCTGATGTAGCCCTCCAGCGCGCCGCCCCGGGCCTCGGCCCCGGTGTAGTGGCCATACACCGCCGCGGAGTTGTTGTGCTTGTTGCTCTCCTTGAGCCCCAGCCTGCCCGCCAGGAAGGTGTCGCGGCCCGAGGCGTCGAGGATGTAGCGCGGCGCGATGGTGATCGCCCCGTCCGGCCCCGTCGCCGCCACGCTGGCCCGGCCGCCATCCTTGGGGGCCAGCGCCACGGCCGTCACCCGCGTCTCCTGCATGGTGCGGGCGCCGCGGTCCTCCGCCGCCTTGAACAGCAGCGCGTCGAACTCGGCCCGGCGCACCTGCCAGGAGGAGGTGAACCGCTTGTCCAGCCCCTCGGCGAAGGAGAACTGCACGGCCTTGCCGGTGTTGTCCGCCACGAACTCCGCGCCGGGCTTGAACACGCCGATGGCGTGCACCGCGTCCACCAGGCCCAAGCGCTCCAGCAGCTCCGTGTTGCGCGGCAGCAGGCTCTCGCCGATGTGGAAGCGCGGGTGGCGCTCCTTCTCCACCAGCAGCACGTCGTGCCCGGCCTCGGCCAGCAGCGCGGCCGCCGTGCTGCCCGCCGGCCCGCCGCCGATGACGAGGATGTCGCATTCGAGATGGCTCATGCCATGCCTCCGTTGATCGAGATCGCCTGTCCCGTAATGTAGCCGGCTTGTGGCGAGACCAGGAAGCCGACCAGGTCCGCCACCTCCTCCGGCCGTCCGGCGCGCTTCATCGGCACGATGGCGGCAATCTGCGCCGCGTCCATCGCCGCATCGACCGCGGGCGAGGCGATCACCCCCGGCGCCACCGCGTTCACCGTGATGCCGCGGGTCGCCACCTCGCGCGCCAGGGATTTCACGGCGCCGATCAGCCCGGCCTTCGCCGCCGCATAGTTCACCTGGCCGCGGTTGCCCATGATGGCGGAGACGGAGGACACCGCGACGATCCGGCCCCAGCGCGTCGCCATCATGGGCAACAGCAGCGGCTGCAGCACCGCGTAGAACCCGCCCAGCGACACGTCGATCGGGCCCTGCCACTGGGCCGGGCTCATGCCGGCCATGGGCACGTCCGCATGGGTGCCGGCATTGTGCACCACCACCTGCGGCACGCCGCCCTCCAGCAGCAGCGCGAGCCCTGCGGCGGTGGCCGCCACGTCCGCGATGTCGCAGGCGAAGGCTTCGGCCGTGTGCCCGGCGGCGCGCAGCCCGTCGCGCAGCGCCTCGGCCCGCGCCAGGCCGGCATGGGCGTGGATCAGCACCTCGAACCCGTCCGCCGCCAGCCGCCGGCAGATCGCAGCGCCCAGCGGGCTGGCGCCGCCCGTGACCAGCGCCCTCATCTCGGCAGCGCGATGCTGGCGCGGGCGGTCAGCAGGGGCCGCCCGTCATTGCCGGTGATGTGCAGCGCATAGAGCATTCCCCCGGCCTCGCCATGTTCCAGCAGCGCCTCGATGCCCAGCACGCCGAAGCAGGGCTCATCGAGATGGGCGACGTGGGTGACGGCGTCCCGCAGCCGGGCCACGTAGCCGGCGCGCTGCACCACGCCGCCCGCCAGCATCGCGCCGTGCAGGGCGGCGGCCTGCAAGCCGTATTCGGCGCCGCAGATCGCCGAGAGCCGGCCATTGGAGCGCAACGGGTTGGCGGGGTCCAGGTGCGAGCGGCTGCGGCAGCGGATGCCGGCGGCGTCCCATGTCACCACCGCGTCCAGCAGCACCATCGCCCCCGCGTGCGGCACCAGGGCAGCGAGCGCCGCGCCCTGGATCATGCCGTCACCGAGACCGAGAGATGCCGGTCCAGGTAGTCCAGCTGGTGGGCCGAGGCGCCGCCGCGGGCCAGTGCCGCGAGCAGGGGCAGCGCCCGCGCGGCCGCGTTGCCGCCCATCAGGGCATCGAGGCCTTCGCCGAGCGGGATGCGATCAGCCGGGCCATCGCCGAGGTGCAGGCGCAGCACCGGCCCCGCGCCATCGGGCGCCAGCACCAGCCCGGCGCCGAACGCCGCCACGGTGGGGCGCAGCACGTCCAGCGGCGGCGGCAGCGGATGGTCGTAGCAGCACAGCAGCACCGGCTGTTGCTCCGCCGCGACCTCCACCATCGCCTTCAGCAGTGAGGCGGCCCAGGTCCAGTCATGCGCACCCAGGCAGGTCGCGGGCTGGCGGCTGCCATTGGCGATGGACCAGTAGCCCGCCGCCGCGTTGTGCACGGAGTTGTGGAACTGGGTGGGCGAGACGACGCGCTCGCCCGCCGGGCCGCGGGCCATGGCGTCGAGGATGCCGCCCACCACCATGCCGTCGCCGTTGCTGCTGCCGAACACGCTGCGGAGATCCCCGGGCGGCAGGCCGCTGGCGGCCGCGGCCTCCTGCGCCACCGCCAGCGCCAGGCGCACCACGGGCCCGGCGCGGCGACGCTCCGTGGGCGGCAGGATGGCGGGGGCCGGTGCCACGGAGTCGCGCGGCGCATAGGGCTCGGCCCCGGCCAGCACGGCCCGGCTGGCGGCCCAGCCCTCGAGCCCCGGCCCCCACACCGCCACGCCGCGCACCACCGCCGACAGTTCGCTCATGGAGCGGAGAACACCAGGCTGCAGTTGATGCCGCCGAAGCCGAAGGCGTTGCTCACCACGGTCCGCACCGCCCGCCGCTCGATGCCCGTCACCACGCGGGCGCGGAAGGACGGGTCCGGCGCATCGACGCCCAGGCAGCCGGGAACGATGCCCTCGGCCATGCACTCCCGGGCGATCAGCGCCTCCAGGATGCCGCAGGCCCCCAGCGTGTGCCCGGTCCAGCCCTTGGTGCTGCTGCACGCCACGCGGTCGCCGAACACCGTGCTCACCGCCCTGTCCTCCATCGCGTCGTTCGCGCGGGTGCCGGTGCCGTGCAGGTTGATCCAGTCCACCGCCTCCGGCACCAGCCCGGCATCCGCCAGCGCCTGCCGCATCGCCAGCACCGCGCCCACGCCCTCCGGGTGCGGCGAGGACATGTGGTAGCCGTCGCTGCTCGCCCCGGCACCCAGCAGGTGCATACCGTCCCCCTCCCGTTCCAGCAGCGCGAACCCGGCGGCCTCGCCGATGGAGATGCCGGTGCGTTCGGCATGGCAGGGGCGGCAGGGTGTGGGGGACAGCAGCTCCAGCGAGGCAAACCCGTGCAGCGTCATGCGGCACAGGCTGTCCGCCCCGCCCACCACCGCCGCGTCGCACAGCCCGGCGCGGATCAGCTGCGCCGCATCCACGAAGCAGCGGGCGCTGCTGGCGCAGGCGGTGGAGATGACCAGCGCCGGGCCACACAGGCCAAGCACGCCGCGGACGTAGCCGGCGACGGAATAGAGGTCCTGCGTGTGGTCGTAATCGAAGGTCAGGGGCAGGGCGCCGTCGGGGCTGCGGTGGCGATAGGCGTCCTCCGCCGCCGTCACGCCGCTGGTGCTGGTGCCGAGCACCACGGCCACGCGGTCCGCGCCATAGCGCGCCCGGGCCGCGGCCACCTGGCCGATGAAGCCATCGGCCCGCAGCGCCATGTCGGCCAGGCGGTTGTTGCGGCAGTCATAGGCGGCGAAGGCTTCGGGCAGCGCATGGGATTCGACCCCCGGGACGCGCCCGATCCAGCCGCCGACCGCCGGGTCGAAGTCGTTGGGGCGCAGGCCGCCCACCTGGCTCAGCAGGGCGGCGCGATGTGCGGCGGCCCCGGACCCCAGGGCGCTCACGGCGGTGCAGGCAGTCAGGACCAGCGGCATCACGGCGGCTCCGTTTCGTGGGGTGCCTTGCCTGCGACCAGGAAGGCGAAGCCCATGGCCAGCACCGCGCCCAGCGCCACCGTCATGCCAATGTCGCGCAGAAGCGGCGTCTGACAAGCCGCCAGCAGGCCGAAGGTGAGCAGCGTCATCGCATTGCACGTCACCAAGGTGCGCAGGGTGCGGGCGCGTTCCTCGGTGTCCAGCTGCCGGCGGGCGAAGAACAGCGCGTAGTCCAGCCCGACGCCCGCGACCAGTTGCAGCGCCACCAGGTGGATCAGCGACAGCCGCTCCCCGCTGGCCGCCAGCACCGCGACCGTGACCAGCAGCGCCGCGCCCACCGCGCCCATGACGCGCACCACCCGCCCGTCCCGCAGCCCGGCCAGCAGCACCAGCGTCACCGCCACCGCGCTGCCGCCCAGCCACCACCAGGCGCGCCCGGTGGTTTCGGTGAGGATGCCGCCCAGCTCCCGCCGCATGTCCACGAACAGGGCGCGGTCGCCGATTGCGGCGGCGATGCGGGCCGGGTCGGTGGCGCCCTGCAGCACGACGGGGCCGATCCAGCCGTCGCCGCGGTGCAGCAGCAGCGGGGCGAGGCGGTTGCCGATCATGGTGCCGTCGAGGTCGCCGGGCGTCAGCGGCGGGGCGATGCGGGCGGCGGCGACTGCATCCTGGAAGCCGCGGAACGCCTCGGCGCGGAACGGCAGCCCGGCCTGTGCCGCGGCCAGCCGGGCGGCCAGGGTCCCGGCATCCGGCAGGGCGGCGGCGCGGGCCGACTGCAGCGCGGCACTCGGCAGCAGCCGGGCCGCCAGCTCCGCGCCGTGCAGCGCGCCCCCGGTTTGCAGCGCGTCCAGCACCGGCAGCAGCCGCTCCTGCGCCAGCAGCACCGCCTCCGCCGTGTCGCCCTGCACCAGCAGCAGCGGCCCGGCATCCGGCGCGCCGATCTGCGCCCGCATCTCGCGGTCCAGCGCGCGGGACGCTTCCGGCACCGGGCTCAACGCCTGCAGGTCGCCTTCCCAGGCGGCGCCGTGCCAGGCCAGGAACACCACCGCCGCCAGCACCGGCAGCGCCGCCCAGGCGCGGTATCGCCGCCAGGCCTCGACGCGGCCGAGCCACACCGGGTCGCCCGCCTCCACCGGCGCCAGGTGGGCGCGCACGATCAGCCAGGGCAGCACCGTCCAGGTCAGCACCGCGCAGGCCAGCAGCCCGGCGGCGGCGAACACCCCCAGCTGCATCAGGCCGGGGAACCTCGAGAACACCATCGCTGCCAGGCCCAGCAGCGCCGCCACCACGGCCAGCACGAAGGCGGTTCCGATCCGCGCCCGCGTGGCCGGCGCCGGCTCACCGCGCTTGCGGTGCCCGATCATCAGCACCGGATAGTCCACGCTGACCCCCAGCATGGTGGCGCCGAAGCCCAGCGCCACGCCGTGCACGCTGCCGAACAGCGCCTGCACCACCAGCGCCGCCACCGCGACGCTCAGCACCACGGGCGCCGCGATGGCCGCCAGCACCAGCAGCGAGCGGAAGCGCCACCACAGCAGGCCGAGCACCATCAGCGTGGAGACGACGGAGATGCGCTCCACGTCGGTGCGGATGGCGCGGGCCGCATCGCGCGCGAACACGGCGGGGCCGGCGAGCAGCAGCCGGGCCGGACCGGGGTTTGCGGCGGCGAAGGCGGCCTGGATGGCGCCGAGCGCCACCTCCTGCGCCGGGATGTCCATGCCGCCGGCCCGGGTGCGGGCCAGCAGCAGGGCGCGGCTGCCGTCGGGCGCGAACCAGGTGCCGTCGATCATCTTCACGGTCGTGCTTCCGACCCAGCCGCGCAGCAGCGCCAGGAAGGCGCCGGGCGGGTCCGCCAGGCCGTACTGCGCGGCCAGCGGCGCCATGCTGGAGCGCAGCTGGCCGAGCAGGCGCTCCAGGTCGGCCCGCAGCGCCACCTCGGTGAAGGCCTCGGCGGTGGTGGCCGGACTCAGGGCGTAGCGGTAGTCGAACAGCAGCGCCTGGTCCACCGGGCTGGCGCCGCCGGCCACCATCTGGAACAGGCCGGTGCCGGGCAGGGCGGCCTGCATCGCCTTGCTGATGCGGGCCAGGGCGGCGGGCTCCGCCCCTTCGACCCCGATCAGCACCAGCCCGGTGGCGGCGCCGCTGCGCGCCTCCTCCATCACCAGCCGCGCCGCCGGGGTGCGGCCGGCGGGCAGGAAGGCGGCCATGTCCGTCTGCACCCGCACCACGGAGAGCGCGGCCAGCAGCAGCGCCACCGCGGCCAGCAGGGCCAGCGCCACCGGGGCGCGCGACGGCCGCATCGGTTCAGGCGAGATGACGCAGCCGCCTGACCAGGTCCGCCACGGACTCCCGCTCCAGATTGGCGAAGGCCAGGCGCAGGTGCCCGTCCTGTCCGGGCCCGAAGGCCGAGCCCGGCAGGCCGACCGCGCCCAGCGTTTCCGCCAGCAATTGCGTCACCGCAGCCGCGGCGCGACCCGGATAGGGGTGCCGCACATAGGCGAAATAGGCGCCGAGCGACTCCAGCCGCCAGCCCAGCGGCGCCAGCTCCTCGAACCCGGCACGCACCGCCGCGGCGCGGGCGTTTATGGTGGCGCGGTTCTCCGCCCGCCAGTCCGGCAGCGCCGGGACCGCCCAGGCCAGCACGGATTGCGCGCCGCGCTGCGGGCAGATGTGCAGGCAGTCCAGCACCTTCACGAACTCCCGCACCAGGGCGGCATCCGCCACGATGGCACCCACCCGGTGGCCCGGCACGCAATACGCCTTGCTGAAGCTGTAAAGCTGCACCAGGCCCCGGGGCCACTCCGGGTTTGCGAACAGCGCGTGCGCCCGCGCCTGGCCCTCGGGCAGGAAGTCCCGATAGGTCTCGTCCATGATCAGCATGATGCCGCGCTCTAGGCACAGCGCCTGGAACCCCGCGATCACCACGGGCGGATACACGGCGCCGGTCGGGTTGTTCGGCGAGATCAGCACGATGGCGCGGGTGCGTGCGTCGATCAGCCGGGCCGCATCCGCCACGTCCGGCACGAAGGCGTTTTCGGCGCGGCAGGGCAGGGGGCGCGGCTCGATGCCCAACATTGAACAGCTCTGCTGGTGGTTCCAGAACCACGGCACCGGCAGCAGCACGTTGTCGCCGGGTTCGGCGAGCGTCATCATTGCCAGGAAGAAGGCCTGGTTGCAGCCGGCGGTGATCGCCACCTGGTCCGGCGCCACCACGCCGCCATAGGTGGCCGAGACATCCGCGGCATAGACCTCACGCAGCGCCAGGTCGCCGGGAATCAGACCGTATCGCGCATTGCCGCGCTCCCCGGCGGCGGCGGCGGCGTGGGCCAGGATCTCCGGGTGCGGCGCATAGCCCGGCACCGCCTGGCACAGGTCCAGCAGCGGCCCCAAATGCCCGTCGTAGCGCGCCGCCCAGGCATGCGCCTGCGGGATCGGCGGCGTCTCGATCGCGGCCACGCGCGGGTTCACATGCATCGTCGTCTCTCCACCCGAACTCGACCCGGCTTGTTCGCGGGCGTATATGGCCCCGAAGCGAGAAGGGAAACAGCATGTATCCGAACGTCCTGCTGCATATCGACGGCACGTGGACCGAAAGCGCATCCAGGAAAACCCTCGAGGTCATGAACCCGGCGACCGGCGAGGTGAACGGCCTGCTCTCCCGTGCCGGCATCCCCGACCTCGACCGCGCGCTGGAGGCCACCGAACGCGGCTTCGCGACGTGGCGCCGCGTCTCCGCCTTCGACCGCTCCAAGCTGCTGCGCAAGGCCGCCGGGCTGCTGCGGGAGCGGGCCGGCGACATCGCCAGGCTGATGACGCTGGAGCAGGGCAAGCCGGTGGGCGAGGCCAGGATGGAGGCCATGGCCGGCGCGGACGTGATCGACTGGTTCGCCGAGGAGGCAAGGCGCACCTATGGCCGTGTGATCCCGTCGCGGGCCGAGGGCGTGTACCAGATGAGCCTGCGGGAGCCCGTGGGCCCCGTCGCCGCCTTCACGCCCTGGAACTTCCCGATCAACCAGGCCAACCGCAAGATCGCCATCGCGCTGGCCGCCGGCTGCTCGATCATCGTGAAGGGCCCGGAGGAGACGCCGGCCTCCTGCGCCGAGCTGGTGCGGTGCTTCGTGGATGCCGGGCTGCCGCCGGGCGTGGTGCAGCTGGTGTTCGGCGTGCCGTCCGAGATCAGCGAGTACCTGATCCCGCATCCCGTCATCCGCAAGATCAGCTTCACGGGCTCCACCCCGGTGGGCAAGCAGCTGGCCGCGCTGGCCGGGCTGCACATGAAGCGGGCCACCATGGAGCTGGGCGGCCATGCCCCGGCGATCATCTTTGCGGATGCCGACGTCTCCGCCGCCACGAAGCAGCTGGCGGCCGCCAAGTACCGCAATGCCGGCCAGGTCTGCGTGAGCCCCACGCGCTTCCTGGTGCAGGACAGCGTGTATGAGCAGTTCGTCGGCGAGTTCACCGCGCTGGCAAGGGCGGTGAAGGTCGGCAACGGCATGGAGGAGGGCACGCAGATGGGCCCGCTCGCCAACCCGCGGCGCATCACCGCCATGGAGGGCATGATCGCCGACGCCGTGGGCAAGGGCGCCGAGCTGCGGACCGGGGGCAAGCGCATCGGCAACGTCGGCAACTTCTTCGAGCCCACGGTGCTGACCGGGGTGAACAAGGAGATGCGGGTGATGAACGAGGAGCCGTTCGGACCCCTGGCGGTGATCGCGCCGTTCAGCGGCATGGACGACGTGATCGCGGAGGCCAACCGGCTGCCCTTCGGCCTCGCCAGCTATGCCTTCACCGGCTCCACCAGGACGGCGGGCCGGGTGGCGGCGGCGGTCGAGGCGGGCATGATGACCATCAACCACATCGGCCTGGCGCTGCCGGAAGTGCCGTTCGGCGGCATCAAGGATAGCGGGTCGGGGTCCGAGGGCGGCTCGGAGGCGATCGAGAGCTACCTGAACATCAAGTTCGTGACCCAGGCGGGATAGTCGGGGTCACCGCCCTTCTCCCGCCGGGGAAGGGCGGCGTGCGGCCTAGCTCGCCTTGGTATTGACGCGCTCGCCGGTCATGCCGGCTTTCGGGCTGGTGGCGTCGGCGCTCTCGTCCAGCGCGTCACGCATGTCCTCGCGCGTCATCGGCGTGGTCAGGCGGTCGCCCTGGTCCTGCTGCTGGCCCGGGAACTCGCCCAGGTTCTCCTGGATCGAGGCTTCCTCAACCATCGGCCGGGTCTCGATGGGAAGCTGCCCCGGGTTCCCCGCCATCTCCATCCGCACCAGCTCGTCGGCGCGCTCGGTGTAGTCGTCCATGCCGCCCTCGGGGCTGCCGGCGGTTTCCCAGAGATGCTGGGCGCGGGCCTTCACCCTGGCGTCGCGTTCGGGGCTGGAGTCCAGCGGGTTGTCGGACATGGCGGCTCTCCTGATCGTGTGCGGATGATAGCGCGCCGGCCCGGCCCGGGTTGCCTTGCGGCGGCATGAGACCGGGTGCAGGGCCTCGCGCACGGTGTCGCCGGCCGTCACCCCATCAGAGAACGATCAGGCCGCCCCGAAGGCCGCGCGCCACCGCGTCGGTCCGGCTGGTGGCGCCCAGCTTCGCGAACACCGCCTCCAGGTGGAACTTCACGGTATGGGCGCTGATGCCCAGGCGGCGTGCGGCGGCCTTGTTGCTCAGCCCTTCGCCCACGCAGGCCAGGATCTCCTGCTCGCGCGGGGTGAGCAGGGCCGGGCTGTCGGTGGGCAGGCTGACGCGCAGGCCGACGAACACCGCGTGCAGCGCCGCATCGAGCTGCGCGGGGGTGAGGCCGGATGGCACGGCACCGCCCGGGCCCATGCGCAGGACGGGGAAGCTGGACGGCACCGGCATGGCCGGGTCGGCGAGCACCAGGTCCGCCTCCGCCAGTTCGGCGACCGTGTGGCCGGCGAGAGCGACGCGTGCCGCGAGATCGGCGGCGCGCACGGGCTCGGCCGCCGCGATGGCGACGAGGAGCGGGCGGGAGTCCGGGCGGGTCGTGAGGACGATCATTGGCGCTATATGAGCAGAGGTTGTGCCATGCGCACTACCCGGCGGATGGGGAGGGCGTTGCAGCAGGTCATCACGATGTGCATGACTCGGTCCTCAAGTCGAGGATCCCGTCTCATGCGCCGCCCCATCGCCGCCCTGCTCCTGCTGTCCGCCCTCGCAACGCCCGCCTTCGCCGCGGAGGACCCGGCCCGCATCGGCGATGTCAGCACCACCTTCCGCGTGGTCGGGCGCAACGACCGCATCGTGGTGGACCGCTACGATGACCCGAAGGTCGCCAATGTGAGCTGCTACCTGTCCCGCGCCGAGACCGGCGGCATCAAGGGCAGCATCGGCCTGGCTACGGACCCGAGCCGGTTCAGCCTGGCGTGCCGGGCCGTGGGGCCGGTGACGGCGCCGGAGAAGCTGCCGGCGAACGAGGTGGTGTTCGGCGCCTCCGCCAGCTGGCTGTTCAAGGAGATCCGCGTGAGCCGCATGTGGGACAGCGAGAAGCGGGTGCTGGTCTATCTCGTGTGGTCCACCAAGGCGCTCAGCACCGGGGGCAGCCCGTACAACAGCGTCAGCGTGGTGCCGACGGGTACCCCGTGACGGCGCCTATCGTGGCCTGAAGCCCCGCGACCAGGCCGATCCGCGGCGCGAACCCCGTCAGTCGCAGCCGCGCGGTCGATGCCTCGATCGTGTCCGGTTCCGACTGCGGTAGCGGGCGGGCGCCGAACTCCACCTGGCCCCGGCCGATCGCGGCGGCGAGCGTCTCCAGGATGTGGCGCACCGGGACGGCGGTGCCGGAGCCGATGTTCACGGCGCCGCGCACCCCGCTGGCCAGCAGGGCGGCAAAGGCGGCGGCGGCGTCCGCCACATGCAGGAAGTCACGGCGCTGGCGGCCATGGCTGGTGGCGAAGGTGCCGCCCCGCGCCAGCGTCTCGATCGCGCCGCTCACCAGCCGGCCCGGCCCTTCGCCTGGCCCATAGAGATAGAACACCCGGCCCCAGGCGACCGAGAGACCGGCCGCGTCGGCGGCTGCCAGCAGCAGTTGACCCAGCGCCGCCTTGCTGGCGCCATACAGCGTGGCGGGGCGGCGGCAGGGGGTTTCGTCCTCCACCAGGCGCGGCGAGCCCCACTCATATTCGGCGCAGGTGCCGGCGCCGACCAGCCGGGTGCCGCCATGCGCCGCGAACTCCTGCACCAGGTGCAGGCTGGCGCCGACCCAGTCCAGGTTCCTGAGGGAGCGCCAGTAGATGCCGGGCTCCACGAACCAGGCGAGATGCAGCAGGTGGCTGGCCCTGGCCGCGGCGACTCCGGCGCTGACGGATGCAGGGTCCAGCAGGTCCGCCGCGTGGTGCGGGATGCCGGGCAGAGCGGTGCGGCCCAGCGTGTGCACCTCGAACCCCCGGGCCTGCAGCGCCGGGATGGCGTGGCGCCCGATGAAGCCGGAGCCGCCGGTGACGAGCGCCCGCATTCAGGCCGGCGGCGGCAGGAAGATCATGTCGTGCAGGGCGGCGAGGCGCACGATCTCCGCCGGGTCCGGCACGCCGTCGATGGCGGCGAACGGGTCGCAGAGCCGGGCGGAGGGTGCGACCCAGAACAGGCACTCGACGGTGGCGTCGCCGCGGTTGAACAGGCCGTGCGGCTCGTGCCGCGGCAGCACCACCAGGTTCCCCGGCCCGGCCCGGCCCGTGGTGCCCGACGCATCCAGGTCCAGCACGCCGGAGAGGACGTGGACGAACTTCTCCTGCAGGGCATGGCTGTGCGGCGGGACGAAGGTGCCGGGCGGCAGGGTGGCGTGCCAGGCCATGCTGCACTCGCTGTGCTGCAGCGGGATGTAGGTCCCGTGCCTGGCGGAGCGTATTTTAATTCTAAAGCACGTGGTCGTGATCGGTCGGTCTGTATGGTTGTCGGACCGGGGCTTCGCGGCCCCGGCCCGGCATCCCGCGGTCTGGCCTACTTCTTGGCCTTCGGCTTGGCCGCCTTCGGCGCCGGGGTGTTCATGGAGTCCTTGAGCTGCTTGGCGGGCGTGAAGGCGAGCTTCTTGGAGGCGGCGATCTGGATGGTCTCGCCGGTTGCCGGGTTGCGGCCGCTGCGGGCCTCGCGCGAGGCGACCTTGAACTTTCCGAAGCCGGGGACGGAGACTTCCTCGCCCTTCTGGGCGGCATCGCTCACGGCGGCGAACACGGCCTCGACGACGGCCTTGGCCGCCTTCTTATCCATGCCGTGCTTCTCGGCGATCGTGTCGGCCATCTCGATGACGTTCATATTCGGTCCTTCCTGGGGTTGGCGGTGGCGCACCTAACAGGATTGCAGGCCACGTGTCACCACGGGTCAAGCGGGATTCGCGATCCTATTGCAACGGAGCGGTGTGGCCGCGGGTGGTTGGGGTTTGCGCCACCCCGGTTTACCTTGCGGGAAATGACCGGAGGACCTGCCTTGGACGTTCGCGCCGCCGTTGCCTTCGAGGCCGGCAAACCCCTGGAGATCGTCACCGTGCAGCTGGAAAGCCCGCGCGAGGGGGAGGTGCTGGTGGAGATCAAGGCCACGGGGATCTGCCACACCGACAAGTTCACCCTCTCGGGCGATGACCCCGAGGGGATGTTCCCGGCGATCCTGGGGCATGAGGGTGCCGGCATCGTGGTGGATGTGGGCCCGGGCGTCACGTCGTTGCAGAAGGGCGATCACGTGATCCCGCTGTACACGCCGGAGTGCCGGGAGTGCGAATACTGCCTGAGCCGCAAGACCAACCTGTGCCAGAAGATCAGGATCACACAGGGCAAAGGCCTGATGCCGGACGGGACCAGCCGGTTCAGCTACAAGGGCAAGCCGGTTCTGCACTACATGGGGTGCTCGACTTTCGCCAACTACACCGTGCTGCCCGAGATTGCTTTGGCAAAGGTGCGGAAGGACGCGCCGTTCGACAAGATCTGCTATATCGGCTGCGGCGTGACCACCGGCGTGGGCGCCGTGCTGTTCACCGCCAAGGTGCAGCCGGGGGACCGCGTGGTGGTGTTCGGCCTTGGCGGCATCGGCCTCAACGTGATCCAGGGTGCGCGGCTTGCAGGCGCCGACCAGATCATCGGCGTGGACATCAACCCGGCCCGCGAACAGCTCGCCCGCACGTTCGGCATGACTGATTTCGTGAACCCCAGGGAAATTGCCGGTGACGTGGTGGCGCACCTGGTGGCGCTGACGAAGGGCGGGGCCGATCACAGCTTCGAGTGCGTGGGCAACACCACGCTGATGCGGCAGGCGCTGGAGTGCGCACATAAGGGCTGGGGCAAGAGCACCATCATCGGGGTGGCTGGCGCCGGGCAGGAGATTGCGACTCGGCCGTTCCAGCTGGTGACGGGCCGGGTCTGGCAGGGCAGCGCATTCGGGGGCGCGCGGGGGCGGACGGATGTGCCGCGCATCGTGGACTGGTATATGGACGGCAAGATCAACATCGATGACCTCATCACCCATATCCTGCCGCTGGAGCGGATCAACGAGGGGTTCGACCTGATGGCCCGGGGGGAGTCCATCCGGAGCGTCGTCGTCTTCTGAGCGGCTGCCTGGCGGGCTGATCGACCACGGAGACGCAGAGGGCACGGAGGGTTGGTGCGGGTTGCGCCTTGGTGGCAACGGTGGCTGTTGGGTGATGTTGCCTGCGGCGGCCCAGCGACGATCCTTCCTTTGTGTCTCCGTGGTGAGTGCCGGCGTCAGCCGCGGCGGCGCATCCGGGGGTCGAGGGCTGCGTAGAGCAGGTCCACCACCAGGTTGGTGACGACGAACAGCACCACCACAACCAGCACGGCGCCTTGCAGCACCGGGAAGTTGCGGCCGTTGATGGCGTCCAGCACCAGGCGGCCGAGGCCGGGGCGGGCGAACACGATCTCCACCAGCACCGCGCCGCCCAGCAGCCGGCCGATGCCCAGGCCGAGGATGGCGAGGGGCGGGATGAAGGCGTTCTTGAGCGCGTATTTGTAGGTGATGCGCCGGGCGGACAGGCCATAGGCGCGGGCGGTGCGGATGTAGGGCTCGCTCAGCACCTCCAGCATGGAGGTGCGGACCAGGCGGGCGATGAAGCCGATCCAGCCGATCGACAGCGCGGCGGTGGGCAGGATGAGGCGCTTGCCCTGGTCGATCCAGTCACCGGCCCGGCCGGTGCCCAGCACCGGCAGCCAGTCCAGCCAGACCGAGAACACCAGCAGCAGCAGGATGGCGATGACGAAGCTGGGGATGGCGATGAAGGCGACGGAGACGCCGGCCAACGCGTGGTCGGCGAAGGAGCCGGGCCGGGTGGCCGCATAGGCGCCGAGCGGGATGCCGAACAGCATGGCGAGCGCGATGGCGCTGAACGTCAGGATCAGCGTGTAGGGCAGCACCGCCGCCACCGTGGCCGAGACCCGGCGCCCGTTGAGCACGTCGGTGCCCAGATCCCCGGTCAGCAGGTGGCCGAAGAAGCGGAGGAAGCGGATGTGGATGGGCTGGTCGAGCCCCATCTCCGCAATGAAGCGGGCCGCGGCCTCGGGCGAGGCCTGGGGGCCCAGCAGGATGGCCGCCGGATCGCCGGGCACCAGCACGGTGAGGGCGAACAGCAGCAGCATGGCACCGAGCACGGTGAGCACGGTGGTCAGCAGGCGGCTGGCGATGTAGCGGAGGGATGCGGGCACGCGGAGAAACTAGGGGGAGAATGACGGCCGATCCACGGCTAATCACATGGCAGGTGCCTTGAAGCCGAAGGCCGGGCTGCGGCGTTGCACCCCAGCCCGGCGCCGGGCCGGAGACTTGCCATGGATCGACCCCCCCCTGTCATCGGTCCGCCGGGACCGAAGGACCTCAGCAGTTCGCTGCGGCGCAACATCCATGCGTTGTCGGAGCGGCGGCGGCAGGAGATGGAGTCCGCGTCGCGGCAGGAGAAGGTGGCGCACGCGATCACCCGGTTCGCCGGCAGCATGGTGTTCGCCTACATCCACCTGGTGATCTACGGCGTCTGGATCCTGGTGAACCTGGACATGGTGCCGGGCTGGAAGAGCATCGACCCGTCATTCGGCCTGCTGGGCACCTCGGCCTCGGTGGAGGCGATCTTCCTGGCGACCTTCGTGCTGGTGAGCCAGAACCGCACGGAGGCGGCGGCGGACAAGCGGGCGGACCTCGACCTGCACATCAGCCTGCTGACCGAGCACGAGCTGACCAAGGTGGCCAAGCTGCTGGGCGAGATCGCGCTGAAGCTGGAGGTCGGGGCGGAGGCGGGCGCCGAGCTGGAGGAGGCGAAACAGGACGTGGCGCCGGAAGCCGTGCTGGATGCGCTGACGGCGACGCGGGAGCAGGGCCGGTAGCCGCCCGGCTTCGGGATTTCAGGCGGGAGCGAAGCGGTCCAGCGCCCAGTCGATGCCGCTGGGCAGCAGCGCCGGCTTCAACCAGGTGCGCGCCACGATGACGGTCACGTCGTAGGTCAGCCAGATCAGGCAGGCGCTGTCCTCCATGCGCTGCTGGGCCTCGACGATGAGGGCGGCGCGCTTTGCCGGGTCAAGCTCGGCGGAGGCCTGGTCGAGCAGGCTGTCGAAATTCGGGTCGGACCAGCGCTGCCAGTTCCAGATGCCGATCTGGCTGGTGGTGAACCACTGGGCCAGGAAGTTCGGGTCCATCTTGCCGTTGAAGCGGATCATCACGGTGTCGAGCGACTTGCCGGCCTCGCCCTTGCCGGCGGAGAAGAAGGCGCCAGATTCCTGGGCATCGACCTCGAGCTGGATCCCGACCTCGGCCAGCTGGGCGCGCGCGACCAGGGCCATGGTCTGGTAGACCGGCTGGTTCTGGATCACCATCCTGCACTTGAACCCGGTGGGCATGCCGGCCTCGGCCAGCAGCTTGCGGGCGCCGGCCACGTCCCGCCTGGTGACGGGGGCGTCCTTCCAGTAGCCCAGCACCTGCGGCATGACCAGCGCATTGGCACGGGGGGCCCGGCCGTTATACCCGGCCAGCAGCATCTGATCGATGTCGAGCGCCAGGTGGAAGGCGCGGCGGATGCGGATGTCGTCGAAGGGCTTCTTCTCGATGTTGAGGCCGATCCAGACGTTGGCGATGCCGGGCTGCTGGGTGACGGCGAGGCCCTGGACGGTGCGCAGCGGCTCGGCGGATTGCGGGGGCAGCAGGGCGAAGTCCAGCTCGTTGGAGCGCAGGCCGAGTTCGGTGGTCTTGGGGTCCTGCACGTAGCGGACCGCGACCTCCTCGAAGCCCGACCTGGTGCCGGGGTATTGCGGGTTGCGCTTGAGGGTGACGCCGCGCTGCTTCTCGAAGGACGTGACCATCAGCGGGCCGGAGCCGACCGGCCTGGTGTTGTGCTCGACGCCCCGCTGCTCGACGGCGCGCTTGCAGACGATGCTGCCGGAGACGTCGCCGATCGCCACGGCCATCAGGGCGGCGCGGGGCTTGTCCAGGGTGATGAGGCCCGTGTACTTCCCGGTGACATCGACGGATTTGAGGCTGGCCCAGTCGCCCTTGTAGGGGGATTCCTTGCCGCCCACCGGGGCCACGGCAAAGCGCTCGAAGGAGAACTTCACGTCCTCGGCGGTCATCTCGCCGAAGCCATCGGTGAAGAGCTGGCCGGGCTTGAGGGTGAACTCGACGGTGGTGGGGGAGGTCTGCTTCAGCTCGCTGGCGGCGTCCGGCACCAGCTCGCCGGTGCCGGGGGCGACGGTGTAGAGGCGCTGGAAGATGGCGCGGATGATGTTGCCGTCCTGCAGGCCGGAGCGGAAGGCCGGGTCGAGCACTTCCACGTCGCGGTCGATGCGGACGGCGACGCTGGATTTCGCGCCCTGGGCCTGGGCGCGTGTGGTGAGCGCGAGGGCGGCGGTGGCGAGGAGGGTGTTGCGGCGGGATAGGATCATTCGGCGGGTCCTGCAACATTTGGGCCATGGGCGGGCTTGGCGGCCACCTGGTGGCTGGCGCGATACTGTCGGCTGGACCGCAGGGCAAGAACGCTGGCCATCCAGCCGAATGCCACCACCGCGATGATCGGGCCGAACAGGAGCAGGTCAGACATAGGCATCACTCCATGGCTTCCAGGGTTCGCCGCGCGCGGTGGAGCAGCAATGCCCCGCCAACAAGGCATATCATGACGAAGGAAAGCAAGCGCAACGGGGCGTCTACGGCAAGGCTTCCGAGCATGTAGCCAGTCACCGGCGCGATGACGCCGGTGACGAGGAAGGCGACGCCAAGATTGTTGATCGCGGAGGCGAGCAGCTTGGTCTGTTCGTTTCGAATCACCACGCTCATCAGCAGAAGCGGAGGCGCTGGCCCACTCCCATCTGCTTCGCCTTCGCCAGCATCGCATGGCCCAGGGCGATGTCGCTGAGCGACAGGCCGCGGTGCCAGAACAGGATGCGCTCCTCGTCGTTCTCCCGCCCCGGCTTCAGGCCTGCCACGATCTGCCCCATCTCGGCGTACAGCGTGGCTTCGGAGAGCTTGCCGGCCTCGACGTGCTGGCGGAGGGCGCCCCACTTGCCGCCCTTGCACTGGCCCCAGTCGTCGACGATCAGCTTGGACATGACGTCCGTCAGCGAGAGCTCGACGGCAGACTGGGTGCCGTAGGGCATCACCAGGGCGCCGGGCTTGATCCACCCGGTCCTGAGCAGCGGCTCCGGCGCGACCAGGCGCGAGGCCTCGACCACGATGTCGGCGCCCTCCAGGGTGGATTGCCAGTCGTTCATGGCGCGGACGGGCTTGTCCAGGTCCTTGGACAGGCGCTCGGCAAAGGCGTTCTGCGACTCCGGGCGGCGGGAGTGGACGCGGATCTCGTCGAAGTGGAACAGGCTGTCGAGCAGGCGCACGTTCCAGTAGGAGCTGCCGCGGGCGCCGATGTGGCCGAGGACCTTGCTATCCTTGCGGGCCAGGTACTTGGCGCCCACCGCCGTGACGGCGCCGGTGCGCATGTCGGTGATGCCCGAGGCCTCGATGATGGCCTTCGGCGCGCCCATGGTGGGGTCCAGCAGCAGCAGGGTGGCGAGTTCGCTGGGGTAGCCGAGCTGGTAGTTGTCAACGAAATCGCCCACCACCTTCACCCCGGCCCGGCCGATATCGCCGCCGATGGCGCCGCGCAGCACGTTGAAGTGGCCGCGGGCGACGCCGGGTTCCAGGAACACGCGCGGCTCGATGACGGTCTGGCCCTCGCCCTGAACCCGCAGCTGGTTCTCGATGGCGCCGATGATCTCCTCGTTGGTGAGGTGCAGTTCCTCCACGTCGAACCGGTTGAGGAAATCGATGTAGACGGGCGGCATCGGGTGCGACATGGGCCGGGTCCTAGCTGGTGAAATAGGGAGCGAGATTGCGGCGGATGCGGTGCAGCACCGGCTCGCCGGGCGCGGGGGCGGCGAAGGCCTGGCCGGTGATCATCTCGAAGGCCTCGATATACACCCGGGCGGTGGCGGCGATCAGGCTCTCCGGGATTTCGGGGATGGGGTCGGTGTAGGGGTTGCAGCGGGCGGCGACCCAGTTGCGCACGAAATCCTTGTCGAACGAATCGGGCTTCGACCCGGCTTCGAACCGCGCCTCGTAGCTGTCCATCCTCCAGTAGCGGCTGCTGTCCGGCGTATGGATCTCGTCGGCCAGCACGATGCGGCCATTCGCGTCGGTGCCGAACTCGTATTTGGTGTCGGCCAGGACCAGGCCGCGTTCGGCTGCCATGGACTGGCCGCGGGCGAACAGGGCCTGGGTGAGGGCGCTGACTTCGTCCCATTGAGGCTTTGTTAATAGGTTCTGGGCGATGATCTGATGCGGGGTGAGCGGGGCGTCGTGGGCGCCGTCCATCGCCTTGCTGGTGGGGGTGATGATGGGGGCGGGCAGGCGCTGGTTGTCGCGGAGGCCATCCGGGAAGGTGTGGCCGTACATGGTGCGGGTGCCGGCTTTATATTGCGTAAGGATGGAGGTGCCGGTGGTGCCCGCCATGTATCCGCGCACCACCATCTCGACCGGGAGGATGGTGAGGGTGCGGCCGATGACGGCATTGGGGTCCGGGTAGGATTCGACCCAGTTGGGGCAGATGTCGGCGGTGTGCTCGAACCAGTGCCGGGCCGTGGCGGTGAGCACCTGGCCCTTGGCGGGGATGGTGGCGAGGATGATGTCGAAGGCGGAGAGGCGGTCCGTCGCGATCAGGATGCGGCGGCCATCCGGCAGGTTGTAGTTGTCGCGCACCTTGCCGCGGTAGTGGTTCGGCAGCTCCGGGATCGTTGCATCGGGCAGAGCCGGGGGCAGCGCCGGCTCGTTGGGGGCAGTCATGCGGCGAGTCTCGCTTGTGGCATGGGGCGGGGCAGGAGCGGTGTCGGCTACTTGCCGGCCTCGTCCCAGTATTCGTTGGTCCAGAACACGGCCTTCGGGTCCAGGCCATGGGCGGCGTCGCCGGCATAGGCGAGAAGGGCCGGGATGGAGGCCGGGTCGATGCGGCCGAGACCGGTGATGCCGGAGCGCAGGCCGAGGATCGCCGCCTGCATCACCGGCGCCTTGATGCGGGGGTAGAGTGCGGCCTGGATCCTGGCGGCGACACCTGGCGGGTCGGCCAGCAGCTGGGTGCAGGCGGCGCGCAGCGCCTTGCAGGTGGCAACGGCCAGGGATTGCCTGGCGGCATCGGCCGGGATCTTCATGGCCAGCACCAGGGACGGGATGCCCTTCAGCGCCGGGAACTCGTCGCCCATGCGGACCAGCACCTGGCCGGTGCGGGCGTCCTCGGCCAGCAGGCCCTCGGGCGGGCTGAGCACGAAGGCGTCGATGCGCCCGGCCTCCAGCGCGCCCTGGATGGCGGGCGGCGGCCCGGCCATGGCGATCTGCACCTCGGTCCTGGGGTCGAGCCCGGCCTGGCGCGCCAGCCAGCGGGCCGCGCGGTCCTGGGTGCCGCCGATGGCGCTGACGCCCACGGTGATGCCCTTCAGGGCGGAGAGGCGCTTCTCCAGCGGGTCGTCGGCCGGGGCGATGCCGGTGCGCTCGATCACCTTGTTGCTGACCACCAGCTCGAGCGACACCTTGGACATCAGCGACGCCACCATCTGGAACGGCTGGCCCTTGGCGATGGCGTTCAGCAGCGTCTCGGTGCCCACGGCGGCGAAGTCGATGTCACCGGAGTCGAGGGCGGCGAGGCAGGACGGGTCACCCCCGGGGATGGCGGCCCAATCGAGCTCCAGCCCGGCGGCAGCGAAGGTGCCGAGGGCGCGTGCGGCCTGGATCGGCAGGAAGCTGACCGCGGGCGTGGCCTGACCGATGCGGACCTTGCGGGCTGCCTGGGCATGCGCGGGCGCTGCGAGAGCAAGGGCGGAGGCGGCGAGGAGGGTGCGGCGGTCGATCATGCCGGAACCGTAGCGGGCGGGCGGGCGGGAGGCCAGGGGTTAGGGTTGATCGCCGCGACACGATAGACGATGGCGCGGCAGCGACGAGGAACGATGATGCAGGCATGGACGCGATACCGGGCCGAGTGGTTCACCAGCCTTGCCGGCACGCGGCGCGACGTGCTGGCGGGCATGGTCGCGACCTTCGCGCTGATCCCCGAGGTGATCGCCTTCTCCTTCGTGGCCGGGGTGGACCCGCAGGTCGGGCTGTATGCGTCGTTCGTCATCGGCATCGTCATCGCCTTCACGGGCGGCCGGCCGGCGATGGTCTCGGGGGCCGCGGGCTCCGTGGCGCTGGTGGCGGCGGCGCTGGTGCGGGGGCATGGGGTGCAGTACCTGCTGCTCGCGACGCTGCTGGCGGGTGGGATGCAGGTGGCGTTCGGCCTGCTGCGGCTCGACGTGCTGATGCGGTTCGTCTCGCGCTCGGTGCGGACCGGATTCGTGAACGCGCTGGCGGTCCTGATTTTTTCGGCCCAGATGCCGCAGATGCTGGATGTGACGTGGCACACCTATGCGCTGATCGCGGCCGGGCTGGCGATCATCTACCTGCTGCCGCGGCTGACCACGGTGATCCCGTCACCGCTGATCTGCATCGTGGCGCTGACGGCCTTGACCATGGCGGTGCCGATGCCGGTGCATCGGGTGGCCGATCTCGGGCTGCTGCCGGACCGGCTGCCGCACCTGGTGCTGCCCGGCCTGCCCTGGACGCTCGCGACGCTCGGGATCGTCGCGCCCTATGCGCTGGCGATGGCGGTGGTGGGGCTGCTGGAGTCGATGATGACGGCCAGCGTGGTGGACGAGATGACGGACACGACCAGCAGCAAGGCGCAGGAGTGCACCGGGCTGGGGCTGGCCAACGTGGCGGCCGGGCTGTTCGGCGGCATCGCGGGCTGCGGCATGATCGGGCAGACCGTCGGCAACGTGCGCTATGGCGGTGCCGGGCGGCTGTCCACCCTGGTGGCCGGGGTGTTCCTGCTGGTGCTGATGGTGCTGCTGCGGCCGTTCGTGGCGCAGGTGCCGGTGGCGGCGCTGGTGGCGATCATGGTGATGGTGTCGGTCAGCACCTTCTCCTGGGCGTCGTTGCGTGAGCTGACCACGCATCCCAAGGTTTCCAGCCTGGTGATGCTGGCCACGGTGGCGGTGACGGTGGCGACGCACAACCTGGCGCTTGGCGTCGCGGTGGGCGTGCTGCTCAGCGGGGTGTTCTTTGCCTTCAAGGTGATGCGGCTGCTCGAGGTCCGCCCGCATTACGACGCGGCGGCGGCGACGCTGACCTATGCGGTGTCCGGCCAGGTGTTCTTCGCCAGCGCCGAGGCGTTCGCCGATCAGCTCGACCCGCGTGACCCGGCCCGCACCGTGCGCATCGACCTCACCGCCGCGCATCTATGGGACGTGACCGCCGTGGGTGCGCTGGAAGGCGCGGTGACCCGGCTGCGCCGCCGCGGCTTCGTGGTGGAGGTGGTGGGGCTGAATGCGGCGAGCGCGACGCTGGTGGACCGGCATGGGCCGCTCATCGCGGATTAGGCGTGTCCGGCGGCATCAACCGCCTGTTTTGACCAGGGCCCCGCCCTGGCCAGCAGCACGATGCCGATCGGGGTATGCAGCCGAGTGAGCCGGAGCGAGGTTATTGCAAGGCGGCGAGCAGCTGCCGGGTGCGCGGGTCGGGCTGGCCGTCGAAGAAGCGCGCCAGGGCTTCGGGGAACACGGGATCGGCGTTCAGGGCGGCGAACAGGGTGGTGCTGGAGTGGAACTTGAGGTCGTCGGGCGCGCCGAAGACCTCGTGCACGCTGCGGCCTTCGATGGCGTTGACGAGCCCGGTGCATTCGACCAGGTGCGGGCCGAGCAGCGGGTGGGCCATGTAGGCCAGGGCCTCCGCGCGGCTGGCGATGGCGTAGTGCTGCGCAGTCGGGCTGCTACCGAGGCCGCGCAATTGCGGGAACACGAACCACATCCAATGCGAGCGCTTCCGCCCGGCCCGGAGTTCCGCCCGCACGGCTTCGATCACCGGCGCCTGGGCGGAGACGAAGCGGGCGAGGTCGTGCGGGTCTGGCGTCATCGGCTGGCTCCCTGGCGGCGCGAGCAGCCATCTTGACCAAGCAGCTTCCGGCGTCCAGCTCCGCTCAGCGGATTTCCGGTGATCGCCGCCAGGCTTCACCGCCAAACTGTGGATCGACCGCAGTTGCCTTCCTGCGGCTGCCGGAATAGGCTGGCTTCATGTGGCGGCGGTGCGGCTGCACCCGAGTTCAGCGTTGCATCGAGCGAGGCTGCGATCTCTGGACGCCGGAACCGATGACCGAGGCGAAGGCTGCAGCGGAGACGGGCTTGAGATCGGCCTGCCGCGGCGGGCGTGCCGTGGCCGCCTTGGCAAGCCGGCACCTCGTTCTCAACTGCCGGGCATGAGCAGGGCTCCTGGCGCTGGTGCAGGCCGCTTGGCGAGGCGTTGGATCACCTGGTTCCGCCCGCCCGGCCGCGATGAAGCTCAAGCGGTGTTCCTGCAACAGGCCGGCTCTGCGGCATCGGTCGAGTGGTCGGGCTGGCTCTCCCGCGCCGCGGTGCTTGGCCTGGCGTTCCTGATCGTTCTCTGGGTCATGCCCTGGGGCCGGGCTGGGGGCAAATGGGTCGATGAGCTTCTTGGTGCCAGACCGGGCGTAGCGGGCTGGGCCTTGCTGGTGTGCGTGCTCACCGTCGTGGACCTGGTCCGGTCCGCGCGTTCGCGGGCCCGCCTGGCGTCTGCCTATGCCGCCGCGGATCTAAGGCTTGGCAGCACCTTCCTGCGGTTCCCGGACAGCCTTGCCGGCGCCGCCGCCATGTCGGCAGCGTCGCTGCTGGCCGATCTGGGCATATTGGCCGGGGTTGCGGCGGCACTGGCCGCGCAGGCGCTCTCCGAACTGGCGATCCGCTGTCTGGTCGTCTCGTCCGGGCGGCTGGGCATGGCTGGACGGGTGATCTGGCGCGGTGCGAGGAGCCCCATGGTCCTTTGTCTGGCTGTGCTGCTGGCCGTGGTCCGGGTGCTGCCCGCGCCGCAGGTGCCGCCGCCCACGCCCGAACAGGAGGCCCTGCGGCTGATGTCCGATCCGGCCGTGGCGGCAGCCGATGCGGCTGTCCGGGACGCCTTCGCGCGTGCCAGGCAGGACGGCAGCGCCCCGCACGATCTTCTGCGGCTGCGCGCGGGCTGGGATACCACGCATCTCTCGGACGGCACGGCTCCGGCCGCCCTGCGCAGCGACGCCGCGATGCTGGAGCAGCTGGGTGCGTTCCAGGCGTTCTGGGCGGTGGAGCGGGCCCGGACGTACAGCCTGGCGGAAGTGTCAGGACGGTGCGTGACCTCGCCGCCTGCGCTGCCCTGCCAGATCCAGGGTGCGGCCGCACCTGTGCCGGGCAGTGACGGCATGCTGCTGTACCGCATCGCCCGGCACGCCGAAGCGTCCAGCGGTGAGATGTTCTCACCCAGGCTGCTCGATGTGTTCCAGGCCGCGGGTCCGGGCAGCTGGGCCCATGTCCTGCACGTCGGCTACGACCCCGGCCTCAAACCCCGGGTGCCACGCCAGGTTTCCAGCCCTGCCGGCGCGGTGCTGATCCTGCCGCCTGCAAGCCCCTGGTCAATCCAGCTCGGCGAGGTTGAGGGGGGCAACCAGGTGTTTCTGCGGCAAGCGGCGACATGGCGCCGGATGGATGCCGCGTCATGGCTGGAGAAGGCCGCACGGTCCTTGCCGCCTCACCAATGCTTGCTGCAGACGACCTACAGCATGGGCAACGTGCCGCTGGCGACGGATATCGAGCCGAATTTCCAGACCATGTCGGCGCTGGCGCTGTATGGACCGCGAGCGGACACCATTGATCGGGCAGCAGGCCGGGCCGAGTTTCGCTTCGGCATCGAGGACCGTACGCTGGTGGTACGCGACACCATCCTGACGCCGTATGCCGATGATCGCCCGTGGTGGCGCCGGTGGCTGCAGCCTGGGCCGGAGTGCTGAACGAGGGCATTCCGCGCGATGATGCCTAGGCTTCGTTCGGGCCGCCGGCCAGGGGCGGCCGCCAGCGCAGCAGCCGGCGCTCCAGCAGGCCGGCCAGGGCGCCGGCGACGAGGACGAACACGAGGAGCAGCACGATGCCGCCGAACACGCCTGCCGGGTCGTAGGTGGCGCTGGCGTTGTTGATGAACAGGCCGAGGCCCTTGGTGGAGCTGGTGAACTCCCCGGCGATGACGCCGATGACGCTGTAGGGGATGGCCATGCGCATGCCCAGCAGCACGGCCGGGCTGGCGGCGGGCAGGTAGACGTGAGTGGTGAGCTGGCGCTGGGTGGCGCCCATGACGCGGGCCAGGTTCACCATGTCCGGGTCCACGGCGCGCACCCCGGCATAGACGCTGTAGAACACCAGGAAGAACACCATGGTGCCGGCCAGGGCGACCTTGCTCCAGATGGCGATGCCGAACCAGATGATGAACAGCGGGGCCAGGGCGATTTTGGGGATGCCGTAGAAGGCCATCAGATAGGGCTCGAAGATGCTGGCCGCGCGGGGGGCCCGGCCCAGCGCATAGCCGCAGACGATGCCGGCCGAGACGCCGAACACGTAGCCCAGCACCAGCTCCTGGAACGTGACCCAGAGATGCGGCTGGATCTCGTGCGTGGCGAACATCTCCACCAGGCGGGCCGCGACGTTCGTGGGGCTGCTGATATAGATCGGGCGCACCCAGCGGTCGCTGGCGTATTGCCACAGGGCGAGCAGCAGCAGGCCGGGGATGAGGCGGATCAGCAGGCGGGGGACGAGCTGCTTCATGTGACCTCCCCGCGGAAGGCGGACCAGATGGCGGCGTAGGTCTCGTCGAAGCCGGGGTTGCGGAAGGGCTCGAAGGGGTCGCGCGGGCGGGGCAGGTTGATGGGATGCCGGGTCAGCACGGTGGCGGGGCGGCGGCTGAGCACCACCACCTCGTCGGCCAGCAGCACGGCCTCGGTGATGTCGTGCGTCACCAGCAGCACGCTGGCGCCGGTGCGGGTGACGAGGGATTGCAGGTCCCGCTGCATCACCATGCGGGTCTGGGCGTCCAGCGCGCCGAAGGGTTCGTCCATCAGGATGAGGTCGGGGCGATAGACCAGGGTGCGGGCGATGGCGCCGCGCTTCTGCATGCCGCCGCTGAGCTGGCGCGGGTAGTGGTTGGCGAACCCGGTGAGGCCCACGTCGTCGAGCGCCTGCGCCACCCTCCGGTCGCGTTCCGGGCGGGGGGTGTGCAGCAGGTCGAGCTTGAGGCCGACGTTGTCCGCCAGCGTCTTCCACGGGAACAGCAGCGCCTGTTGCGGCACCAGGCCGATATCCCCGCCGGCGCCGGGCACGCCGCGCACCGGCCTGCCGTCGCGCAGCACCTGGCCCTGGTTCGGTGTCAGCAGGCCGGTGGCCATCTGCAGCAGGGTGCTCTTGCCGCAGCCGCTGGGGCCGATCACGGCGGTGAAGCGGGTGGGGGCGATCTCGAAGCTCACGTCGTTCACCACCGGGGTGCTGCCGCTCGCGGCGCGGAAGGCGTGACTGATCGAGCGGAAGGCGAGGCGCGCCGTCATGCCGGCTGGCCACCCACTAAGCGGCCCTGCAGCCGCGGCAGGCCTACCGCATAGGACAGCTCCGCCGGGTGCCCGATGCGCCACAGCGCGATATCCGCCCGCTGACCCGGCGCCAGCGTGCCGCGGTCCTTCAGGCCCAGTGCGGCGGCGGCGTGCACCGTGAAGCCGGACAGCGCCTCCTCCGGGGTCAGGCGGAACAGGGTGCAGGCCAGGTTCATCACCAGCAGCGGCGAGTAGATCGGCGAGCTGCCGGGGTTGGCGTCCGTTGCGATGGCGATGCGCACCCCGGCGGCGCGCAGGGCGGCGACGGGCGGGATGTGGGTCTCGCGCAGGATGTAGGTGGCGCCGGGCAGCAGCACCGCGACGGTGCCGGCGGCGGCCATGGCGGCGATGCCGGCCTGGTCCAGGTGCTCCAGGTGGTCGGCGGAGAGGCCGCCATACTCGGCCACCAGGGCGGCGCCGTGCTGGTTGCTGAGTTGCTCGGCGTGGAGCTTGACGGGCAGGCCGAGGGCGGTGGCGGCTGCGAACAGGCGGCGCGTCTGGTCGCGGCTGAAGGCGATGGTCTCGCAGAACGCATCCACGGCATCCGATAGCGGTGCTGCGGCGGGCAGCATGTCGGCGATCACGTGGTCCATGTAGGCCTCCGCCGTGGTGCCGGGCGGGATCGCGTGGGCGGCGAGGAAGCTGGCCTGCACGCTGATGGCCCGGTGCCCGGCCATGGCGCGGGCGGCGCGGAGCATGCGGCACTCGGTCTCGAGGTCCAGGCCGTAGCCGGACTTGATCTCGACGGTGGTGACGCCCTCGGCCAGCAGCGCGTCCAGCCGGGGCAGGGCGGTGGCGACCAGTGCGGCTTCGTCCAGCGCGCGGGTGGCGCGGACGGTGCTGAGGATGCCGCCGCCGGCGCGGGACAGCTCCTCATAGGTGGCGCCCTGGAGCCGCATCTCGAACTCGCGGGCGCGGTTGCCGCCGTGGACCAGGTGGGTGTGGCAGTCGATCAGGCCCGGTGTGGCCCAGGCGCCGCCGGCATCGTGCACGTGGTCGCAGGCGGGGGCGTGGTGTGCCGGGCCAAGCCAGGCGATGCGGCCGCCGTCGATGAGGATGGCGGCGTTCTCGACGGCACCGTAGGGCGCTCCGGGGGGCGCCGAATTGCCGGACATGGTTGCGGCGTGCAGATTGGTCCAGAGTTCAGTCATTCCACCGAGCCTAGCGGACGCAACCTCATGCGCAACTTTCATTTCCAGACCGCCCTGTTGCCCGAGGGGTGGGCGGACGACGTGGTCATCGCCGTCGAGGATGGCGTGATCGCGGATATGAGCGTGGGGATGCCGTGCCCGCCCTTCACCGACCGGCTGGCGGGCCTCGCCATCCCCGGGGTGGCGAACCTGCACAGCCACGCGCACCAGCGGGCCATGGCCGGGCTGACGGAGCGGTCCGGCGCTGGCGAGGACAGCTTCTGGACCTGGCGGCAGGCCATGTACCGCGCGGTGCAGGCCATCACGCCCGAGGACCTGCAGGTGATCGCCACCCGGGCCTTCATCGAGATGCTCCAGGGCGGCTACACCCATGTCGCCGAGTTCCACTACCTGCATCACCAGCCCGACGGCACCGCCTATGACGACCCGGCGGAGATGTCCCGCCGGCTGATCGCCGCTGCCGAGGCCGCCGGGATCGGGCTTACGCTGCTGCCGGTGCTGTATGCCGCCGGCGGGTTCGGGGGCGTGCCGACGAGCGCGGGGCAGCGGCGGTTCGCCTGCGGCCTCGATGGGTTCGCGGCCCTGCGCGCGGCGTTGCCGGACCCGGGGCCTGGCATGGTCTGGGGGGTGGCGCCGCATAGCCTGCGGGCGGTGCCGCCGGATGCGCTGGCCGGGATGCTGCGGGGGCTGGCGTCCGACATGCCGGTGCACATCCATGTGGCGGAGCAGCGGCTGGAGGTCGAGGAGTGCCTGGCTGCCACCGGACAGCGCCCGGTGGCCTGGCTGCTGGACCATGCCGCGGTGGATGCGCGGTGGTGCCTGATCCACGCGACGCACGTCGATGCCGGAGAGGTCGCCGCCATGGCGCGGTCGGGTGCCGTCGTGGGGCTGTGCCCGACCACGGAGGCGGATCTGGGCGACGGCGTGTTCCCGGCCGCTGCCTTCCAGGCGGCGGGGGGGCAGTTCGGCGTGGGGTCGGATAGCCAGGTTTCCGCCAGCGCGCTGGATGAGCTGCGGCTGCTGGAATGGGGGCAGCGCCTGGTGGGCCACCGCCGCACCGTGCTCGCGGGCGGACCCGGGCGGAGCACGGCGCGCACGCTGCTGCACCAGGCCGCACGGGCCGGCGCCCAGGCCTGCGGCATCGCGTCCGGCGCGATCGCGGTGGGGATGCGCGCCGATGTGGCCGTGCTGGGCGGCGAGGCCACGCGGGATGCGGCGCTGGACACTGCGATGTTCGCCGCCCGTGGCAACCCGGTGCGCCACGTGATCAGCCATGGCGAGTGCGTGGTGCGCGATGGCGTGCACGGCCTGGCGCGGGTCTCGGCCGAGCGGTTCGCCCGCACCATGGCACGGCTGCGCGACATCGTATGAAGGCCGCATGAGCCCCGCGTGGCTGCGGGCGCTGCAGGTGGTGTTGTCGGCGGTGGCCGGGTTCGTGGATGCGATCGGGTTCCTGTCGCTCGGCGGCATTTATGTGGCGTTCATGAGCGGCAACTCCACGCTGCTGGGCATGGCCGCCGGCAACTGGTCCGCGGGCGCGTGGTGGCTCTCGGCAGCGGCGGTCGGGTGCTTCGTGGCGGGCGTGGCGCTGGGCACGCTGGTGGGCGGGCTGATGCGGCGGCGGCGGCCTGCCGGAGTACTGGTGCTGGTCGGCGCTCTGCTGGCGGTCGGCGCGGTGCTGTCGCATCACGGGATGGCCGCGGCGGGCGGGCTGGTCCTGGCGGGCGCGATGGGTGTGGAGAACACCGTGTTCAATCGGCCGGGATGTTCCGGTGTGGGCCTCACCTACATGACCGGGACGCTGGTGCGGGTCGGGCAGCATCTGGCGGCGGCGGTTTCGGGGGGCAGCTGGGCGGCCGTTGTGCCGGACCTGCTGCTTTGGGTGGGCCTGCTGGCGGGCGCTGCGCTGGGGGTTCTGGTATTCGGCATGATCGGGACCGACGGGTTATGGATCTGCGTCGCGGTCACGCTGGTGCTGGCCGGCGTGTCCCTGCTGGTGATGCCGGCGCTGCCCGCCAAGCCTTGACGGGATGCGCCTGAACGCCGAAGGAACCGCCGCCATGATTTCAGCACGCAGGCCCCGCCATGTCCGGTAACCCCACCCTCGGCACCCCCCTGGCCGGCGTCGCCCGTGGGCCCACCATCGGGTCGGACCTGCCGATTCCCGGGGAGAAGATCGGGCCGGCGCCGGTTGGCACCAGCTCCCGGCTTTCGATGCTGATCCTGGTGACCGGGCTGATCGGCGTGTCTGCCGGGTTGAGCGGCGCGGCGCTGGCGATGCTGCTGCATTGGGTGCAGCACCTGGCCTATGGCTACAGCCTGGATGCCGTCATCAGCGACGAGACGTTTCTGGAGGGTGTCAGCCAGGCGATGCCGCTGCGGCGGATCGAGGTGATGGCGGTCTGCGGCGTGGTGGCGGGCTTCGGCTGGTGGGCGGTGTATGCCATGGGCCGGCCGCTGGTCAGCATCAAGCAGGCGGTGAAGTCCACTGATTCCTCCATGCCGCTGGCGACGGTGGGGCATGCTCTGTTGCAGATCGTCACGGTGGGGCTTGGCTCCCCGCTGGGGCGCGAGGTGGCGCCGCGGGAGATCGGGGCGCTGTTCGCCACCTGGTTCGCGCGCCTTGGCCGGCTGAGCCCGGCGGATACCAGGATCATGATCGCCTGCGGTGCCGGGGCCGGGCTGGCCGCGGTGTACAACGTGCCGCTGGGCGGCGCCGTGTTCGTGCTGGAGGTGCTGCTGCAGACCGCGAGCCTGGCCGCGGCGGCGCCGGCGATCATCACGTCCGTGATGGCGGCGCTGATTGCCTGGGCGGGGCTGGGCAACGAGTCGCAGTATCACCTGCCGCATCTCGAGATCAGCGCGCCGCTGGTGGTGTTCGCCGCGGTGTTCGGCCCGCTGTTCGGCTATGCCGGCGAGTGGTATGCCCGGCTGGCGACGGCGATGCGCGCCCGGGCGCCGCGGAACTGGCGGCTGGTGCCGTGGTGCATCGGGGCCTTCGTCCTGGTCGGCGGTGCGGCGGCGGCCTATCCGCAGTTGCTGGGCAACGGCAAGGGCCCGCTGCAGCTGGGGTTCGAGAGCAACCTGGGCCTGACGCTGTCCGCGATGCTGCTGGTGCTGAAGCTGCTCGCCACGACATTGTGCCTGCGCGCCGGAGCCGAGGGCGGCATGCTGACGCCGGCCCTGGCGATCGGCGGGCTGCTCGCCACCCTGCTCGGCTTCGGCTGGGAGGCGCTCTGGCCCGGCACCGCCATCGGTGCCTTCGCCATCGTCGGCGCCACCGCCTTCCTGTCCTCGTCCATGACAATGCCGCTCACCGCCACGGTGCTGATGTTCGAGTTCACCCGGGTGGATCATGACTTCCTCATCCCGATGCTGCTGGCCGTCGGTGGTGCCATGGCGATGCGGCAATGGGGAGCCCGGCTGTTCGGGCGCTGACCCCTTCAATAGTGCCCGATCATCAGTGGGCGTAACCCGGTGAACGGTCGGAATGGGCGCGCTGGCGGGACGGCGGCGAAGGGGCCGGTGCTCACCGGGGTGAAGATGGCGCCAGCTGTGGGTTCCGGGAGGAATCGGGGTTGGGGCAGGGGCGCGCTGGCGATGCTGCGCCCCTGGAACGGGATCACCGCCCGGGTGCTGGCGGCTGCGGGAACCGAGGTGGCGGCGCCGGCCTCGGCCCATGCGGCGATCCGGCTGTAGCCTTCGCGGCCGGGGTGAAGGTGGTCGGGGCCGACCTGGCTGATGGTGTCCACCACGCGGTCCCCATGTTCCTCGGCCACTGTGCGGATGTGTTGCCGTACCTGCTCCTTCAGGCCGGGCAGCAACCAGGTCACCTGGTTGGACACCACGCCGCTTCGCAGCCGGCGCAGGTTCGCCAGCGTGGCCGCGCTCGCCAGGTCGTTGACGCCCAGGCTGATGACGACGCGGCTGGCTGCCTTGGGCGAGGCGGGGAACAGGGTTTGCAGAAAGGCTGCCGAGCCGATGCCGCCCTGCGCCGTGGTGGTGCAGGCGGGCCGGGCCTGGCCGATGCCCACCGCGATGCTGTCACCCAGAATCAGACAATCCAGCACATGCGCCATCCCTGCCTCGGCATTTGCTCCTATGACTGGGCCCATGCACGTTTTGAGAACGGCTCATTGTCGGCGATGAATGCTACTGAATCGTTAACGGCTCGGGATTTACAAACGAATCAGCTGCGCTGGGACCGCCTGTGACAGGAGCGCTGCGTGGTGCAGGCGCTGGCCAGGGTCTTGCCCGAAGCCGCGCGCGTGCCGGCGTGATGGGTGGACCGGCTGACATGCAGTCCGTGTGTGCGCAGCGCCCCGGCATGCCGGATTGTCCGTTGGTGGCGGGTGTGCCGGGCCTGCGAGACCTGACGGACTGTGGCCTGACGGTCCTCGTCCGGCGCGAAGGCGACTTCGACCCCAGAGGCGTCGCCGTTTGCCGGGCCGATGGTCGCAGCGGCGATGGTCTCATAGCCGCGGCCGGTGGGGTGCAGGTGGTCGCGGCCCACCTGGGGCCGGGTGTCCAGCGTGCGGTCGTTGTTCTCGGCGGCCACGGTGCGGATCATGTCGCGCACGTCCTCCTTCAGGCCGGGCAGCAGCCAGACCACGGCGGGCGCGTCGATGCGGCTGCGGACCTCGCGCAGGTTGTCCAGCGTGCCGGTGGTGTCACCGTCGTTGACGCCCAGGCTGATGACGGCAGTGCCGGCGCTGGTTCGGCCGCGGGGCAGCATGGTGGCAACATACCGGGCGGAGGAGATGCCGACGCGGGCGATGGTCTCACACTCGGGCCGGGCCTGGCCGACGCCGACTGCGATGCTGTCGCCGATCATGATGCACTGGATCAAGGATAACCTCCTGGTGGCGGTCGCGGGATGGGCGGGCAAGCCGGCGGTTGCCGGCGCGACCAACAGCCCGGGACATCAATGTGCGTGAGCGCCGATACAGCACGAACCAGCGGCCGGGTCCAGCAAGATGCGATCTGGTCGCCGCGCGCGGGTTGACGCGGGATCGGCCTGGCTGCCTGCCGCGCTGTTAACGATTACTCAACGAAGTTCCCGTATTACTGGTTCCACACTGCGGGAGATGGTTGATGTGCGGCGGATCATTGACGAAGGCCGGTATTCCGCGCTGCGCATGCCAAGCACGATTGGGTGAGCCCTAGCCGGCCGTGGACGGGCGTGAAGCGGCGCCAACCTGCTGTTGAACCCGCTCGATCTCTGGCAGCAGCAGGGCGGTGATCACGTCGTAGCCGGCTGGGGTCATGTGCACCCCGTCATCGGCGCGCAGCCGGACGGTTTGTCCATCGATGCCTTTGCCGTAGGGGGCATAGCCGCCTTCGGGGCCTTCGAAGGTTTCCCAGGTGGAAAGGAAGGTGACCGACTCCGTGGCGGCGCAATCGGCGAATATCTCGTTGAGGATCGCCATTTCGTCGGCATAGGCCGGGTCACGGACGATGGGGTGGCCGACCCAGATGAGCGGCGTGCCGGACTGCCTGAACGCCTGCATGATCTCGGTGACACGGGCGGAATAGGTGTCGGTGAAGCGGCGCAGCAGGGTGTCATCCAGCTGGCCGTTGATGCGGGCGGAGGGGCGGTCGTTGGCGCCGAACAGGGCGATGGCGACGGTGGCATGGTCGGTGGCGGCCATGGTGCGTGCCTGTGCCGGCCAGTCGTAGGCGAGCCGGCTGAGCCCGGTGCCGATCTTGGAGCGGTCGATGATCCGCCGCTCGCGGTCCGCCCGGTAGTAGCGCTGGAATCCGGCGACGAGCCCTTGCGCCTGGCTGTCGCCGAACACCAGGATGCGCTGCTGCGGTTCGGCGGCCAGGGCAGCCGCGGGGCGCAGGGTGGCCAGGGCAAGCAGGCAGGAGAGCGTGGCGCGTCGGCGGATGTGGTGCACGATGGGGCTCTGGGGTTTGGGCGTGACGGACGGTAGCAAGTGGGCCGGTGTCGCTCAACGGCATAGCGTCAGCCCGTCAGCCCGTCGTCAGCCCGTCAGCCCAGGTGCCGAAGCGTCGCGGCGCCGCGAGGCTGGTAGTGGGAGGGTGGTCGTGGCATTAGGTGCTTCGCAGTTGCGAGATAAGGCATGTCGAACCTCTATTCCGAAACCGTGCTCGAAGTCCGGCACTGGACAGACAGCCTGTTCAGCTTCCGCACCACGCGGGACCCGGCGTTCCGCTTCCTCTCGGGCCAGTTCACCATGATCGGCATGCCGGTGGATGGGAAGCCGCTGTTGCGCGCCTATTCCATGGCCAGCGCCCATTACGACGAGCAGCTGGAGTTCTTCAGCATCAAGGTGCCGAGCGGCCCGCTGACCTCGCGGCTGCAGCACATGAAGGTGGGCGACACGTTGCTGGTGGGCAAGAAGCCGGTGGGCACCCTGGTGCAGGACAGCCTGACGCCGGGCCGCACGCTGTATCTGCTGGGTACCGGCACCGGGCTGGCGCCGTTTGCGAGCATCGTGCGCGACCCGGATTGCTATGAGCGCTTCGAGCACATCGTGCTGGTGCATGGCTGCCGCCACGTGGCGGAGCTGAAGTATGGTGAGGCGCTGGTCGAGCGGCTGCAGGCGGATGAGCATATGAGCGAGATCGTCGGGCCCAAGCTGCGCTACTATCCGACCGCCACGCGCGAGCCGTTCCGCAACACGGGGCGCATCCCGGTGCTGCTGGAGAACGGCAGGTTGGCGAGCGATCTGGGTCTGCCGGTGTTCGGGCCGGCGCAGGACCGGGTGATGCTGTGCGGCAGCCCCGCCTTTCTGGACGACATGGTGGCGCTGCTGGACCGCACCGGCTTCAGCGAAGGCAGCCACAGCAAGCCCGGCACCTACGTGATCGAAAAGGCGTTCGTCGAGAAGTAGAGCCTCCCGGCCCACGCCCGCATCTGTTATGGCGGCGGGCATGAGCGAATTGATCCCCATCCGGCGTGCCCTGATCTCAGTATCCGACAAGGCGGGGATGGTCGGGCTGGCGCAGGCGCTGGTGGCGCATGGGGCGGAGGTGCTGTCCACCGGCGGCTCCGCCAAGGCGTTGCGGGCCGCCGGCGTGGCGGTGACGGAGGTGGCGGACCATACCGGGTTCCCGGAAATCCTGGACGGCCGGGTCAAGACGCTGGTGCCGCAGGTGCATGGCGGGCTGCTCGGCCGGCGCGACGATCCTTCGCACCTGGCGCAGATGGCGCAGCACGGCATCGCGCCGATCGATCTGGTCTGCGTCAACCTGTATCCCTTCGAGTCGACGGTGGCGTCGGGTGCCGCGGATGCCGACTGCATCGAGAACATCGACATCGGCGGACCCGCGATGATCCGCTCCGCCGCCAAGAACTTCTCCCATGTCGTGGTGCTCACCGACCCGGCGCAGTACGCCCATCTGCTGGCCGAACTCGCCGCCGGCGGCACCACGCTGGCGTTGCGGACCCGGCTGGCGGGCGCCGCCTATGCCCGGACCGCCGCCTATGACGCCGCCATCGCGGCCTGGTTCGCGCGTGACACGGCCTTCCCGCCGCGGATGACGCTGTCCGGCACGCTGCGGCAGACGCTGCGCTATGGCGAGAACCCGCACCAGGCCGCGGCCTTCTACGTGAACGGCACACGCCCCGGCATCGCCACCGCGCGCCAGGTGCAGGGCAAGGCGCTGTCCTACAACAACCTCAATGACACCGACGCGGCCTTCGAGTGCGTCGCGGAATTTGTGGGCCCGGCCGTCGTGATCGTCAAGCACGCGAACCCCTGCGGCGTCGCCGTGGCCGGCAGCCTGGTGCAGGCGTGGGAGGCGGCGCTGCGGTGCGACCCCACCAGCGCCTTCGGCGGCATCGTCGCGCTGAACGGCACGCTGGATGGCGCGACCGCGGCTGAGATCGTCAAGATCTTCAGCGAGGTGATCATTGCGCCGGATGCCGATGCGGAGGCGCTGGCGATCCTGGCCCGCAAGAAGAACCTTCGCCTGTTGCTGACCGGCGGCCTGCCCGACGCGGCGGCGGCCGGGCTCTCGGTCAGGACGGTCGCGGGCGGCTTCCTGGTTCAGACGCGCGACGCCGGGCGGGTCGAGGAGCACGCGCTGCAGACCGTGACGCGGCGGGCGCCATCACGTTCGGAACTGCGGGACCTGGTGTTCGCGTTCCGGGTCTGCAAGCACGTGAAATCCAACGCGATCGTGCATGCGAAGGATGGGGCGACGGTGGGCATCGGGGCCGGGCAGATGAGCCGGGTGGACAGCGCGCGGATCGCGGGCTGGAAGGGCGAGGCGGCGGCGGCGGCGGCGGGGCTGACCGGGTCCTTGACCGAGGGCGGCGTGGTGGCGTCCGACGCGTTCTTCCCGTTTGCGGATGGGCTGGAGGCGGCGATCGCTGCGGGGGCCACGGCGGTGATCCAGCCCGGCGGCTCCATGCGGGATGCCGAGGTGGTCGCGGCGGCGGACAAGGCCGGGGTGGCGATGGTGCTGACGGGGATGCGGCACTTCCGGCATTGAGCGGCGCGGCAGCAGGCGGGGCGGCATTAAGAATGCGAACCAGTTGCATCATTACGGTGGCGGCTTGATCGTTTTGGTCGCGTTCGTCATCTATGGGGAATGCGAGCTTTCAAAGATCTGGACGAACGTGAAATCCTGGCGTTGGCGATCAGCAGCGAGGAGGAGGACGGCCGCATCTACGCGGATTTCGCCGAGGGCATGCGGGCGGAATACCCGGACAGCGCCCGGGTGTTCGACGACATGGTCACGGAGGAGAACGAGCACCGCCGCTGGCTGATCGACGCCTATGTGGCGAAGTTCGGCAGCCATATCCCGCTGGTGCGGCGGCAGGACGTGCGCGGCGCCGTGACCCGCACGCCCGCCTGGAAGGTCTGGCCGCGGGGCATCGACGCCGTGCGCAACCAGGCCCGGCAAATGGAGATCGACGCCAGCCGCTTCTACGCCGAAGCCGCGGGGCGCTCCCGCGACGCCGGCATTCGCAAGCTGCTGGGCGACCTGGCGGCGGCCGAGGTGGAGCACCAGCGTGCCGCCAACACCATCGAGGCCAAGCGCCTGCCGGGCGATGCCCGGGAGGCCGAGGATGAGGATGCCCGGCGGCGCTTCATCCTGCAGGTGGTGCAGCCCGGCCTGGTGGGGCTGATGGACGGCTCCGTCTCCACCCTCGCCCCGGTGTTCGCTGCGGCCTTTGCCACGCAGAACAGCCGGGACGCCTTCCTGGTGGGCATCGCCGCCTCGGTGGGTGCCGGGATCTCGATGGGGTTCGCCGAGGCGCTGGCCGATGACGGCAAGCTTTCGGGCCGGGGCACGCCGCTGCTGCGCGGCCTGGTGTGCGGGTTGATGACCGTGGCTGGCGGCATCGGCCATACGCTGCCGTACCTGATCCGCGATTTCTGGACCGCCACGGCGCTGGCGGGAGCGGTGACGGTGCTGGAACTGCTGGTGATCGCCTGGATCCAGTGGCGCTACATGGACACGCCCCCCGTCTCGGCCGCTGCGAAGGTCATGCTGGGCGGGGCGCTGGTGCTGGGCGCCGGGATCCTGATCGGGAATGCGTGAGCGGCGGCGGAACGCGTGTCCGTGTGATGGCCTGAACTGGGGCAGGCCGTGCCGCAGCCCCGTCCTCCAGGCCCGTCACTCCGGTCAGCGATGGCCGTCCGCAGGCCAACGCCTGCCGCATTGCAGGACTATCGAGTGTCGACGAAGATCTAAAATGGAGGTCCGGGCCGGAATCGAACCGGCATTCGAGGATTTGCAGTCCTCTGCATCACCACTCTGCCACCGGACCAACGGGGCGCTGTGAAGCGTGCGCGCTTATCCACGGCTCGGCCGGGTGGGTCAAGCCGGTGATCTGCTTGGCAGAGATGCGGTCGGGCACCTATAACCATTTCATCCGTCAAAGGCAGACAGCGTATGAGCGAGACCTTGATCCATCCGGCCGTCCCGGATTATGCCGCGGCCCGCGACCGTATGGTGGATGGCCAGGTGCGCCCCAACAAGGTGATCGACCCGCGCATCATCCAGGCGATGCGCCGGTTGCCGCGGGAGCGGTTCGTGCCGGCGGCCCTGGCCAGCCGGGCCTATGCGGATGAGGATGTGCCGCTGCCGAACGGCCGGGCGCTGATGGAGCCGATGGTGATCGCGCGGCTGGTGCAGGGCCTGCGGGTGCGGGACGGGGAGACGGCGCTCGTGGTGGGTGCCGGGTCCGGGTATGGGGCGGCGCTGCTGGCGGCGTGTGGCGCGCGGGTGACGGCGCTGGAGGATGATGCCGGGTTGATCGCGCTGGCCCAGGCCGTGCTGCCGGGCTGGGCGGCCGGCGTACGGATGGTGACGGGACCGCTGGGTGCCGGCTGGCCGGACGGGGGGCCCTATGACGTGATCCTGGTGGAAGGCGCCGTGCAGGTGATCCCGGAGGCGCTGGCGGCGCAGTTGAAGCCGGAGGGGCGGCTGACCACCGTCGTGGCCCAGCCCGGCGGCCCCGGCGGCGGCGGCGGCGGGCAGGGCGTGCTGGCGGAGGTGGTTCCGGTCACGGGGGGCACTCGGCTGCGCGCCCGGGCCTTCTTCGAATGCGCGACCCCGCCGCTGCCGCAGCTGGCGCCGGTTCCGGCATTCACCTTCTAGGCGAGCCGGATTCGTGGCACACTACACGAGTGTCCCGACAAACGGGCAGGCGGGGGTTGTGATGCGTCGAGGTTTCGGACGACTGGTGGGCTTCATGCTGCTGCTGGGCGGAGGCACTGCCCTGGCACAGCCGCGCACCCTGCAGGATGCATTGACGGCAGCCTATGCCAACAACCCGACCTTGCAGGCGGCGCGGGCGCAGCTGCGGGCGACGGATGAAGGCGTGCCACAGGCGCTGGCCGGCTGGCGCCCGACGGTGGTGCTGGGCGCCGGGCTGGGCTACGGGCTGGGCAACATCCGCACCGCCCGCAGCTCCACGACCACATCCAATGACCGGGACGTGTTCACCGAACAGGCGACGCTGACCCAGCCGCTGTATCGCGGCGGTGCCACCCGGGCGGGCACCAACCAGGCGGACAACCGCGTGTTCGCCCAGCGGGGCCGGCTGCTGGCCAGCGAGCAGCAGGTGTTCAGCGACACCATCAACGCCTATGTCAACGTGATCCAGACCCAGCAGCTGCTGCAGCTGAACACCAACAACGAGCAGGTGCTGGCCCGCCAGCTGCAAGCCACCAACGACCGCTTCCGCGTCGGCGAGATCACCCGGACCGACGTGGCGCAGGCCGAAGCCGCGCTGGCCGGCGCCCGGGCGACCCGGCAGACCGCGGAGGGCAACCTGCAGACCGCCCGCTCCACCTACCGCCGCCTGGTGGGTGAGCTGCCGGACAAGCTGATCGAGCCGCAGCCGATCCGCCTGCCGATCCGCAGCAGCACCGAGGCGGCGCAGCTGGCCGCGGCCAACAACCCGAACGTGGTGGCGGCGCTGTTCGACAATGCCAGCGCCAAGGACGCGATCGACGTCGCCTTCTCCGCGCTGATGCCGCAGCTGAGCGTGCAGGCGCAGGGTGCCCGCGCCGACAACTCCAGCCTGGCCGGGCAGCGGACCACCGGCGGCCAGGTGCTGCTGAACGCCTCCGTGCCGCTGTATCAGGGTGGTGCCGAATACTCCCGCGTGCGCCAGGCCCGCCAGAGCGAGCAGCAGGCCCGCAAGACCGTGGAGGACGTGCGGCGCCAGGCCATCGCGCAGGCAACACAGGCCTGGGAGACGCTGCTGGCCACGCGCGCGACCATCGAGAGCACCAGGGTGCAGATCCGCGCCAACCAGATCGCGCTCGAAGGCACCCAGCGCGAGGCGATCGTCGGCAGCCGTACGACGCTGGACGTGCTGAACGCGGAGCAGACGCTGCTGAACTCCCGCGTGACGCTGGTGCAGAACCTCGCGAACCTGGTCATCAACAGCTACACGGTGGCCGCCGCCATTGGGCGCCTCACCGCGCGGGACCTGAACCTGAACGTGCCGCTGTATGACGAGACCGCGTACTACAACGCGGTGAAGAACAAGCTGTTCGGCACCGGCGACTACGCAACCGACCAGCCGGGGCGCTGAGATGACGGCGAAGACCGAGCCCGGCGGCAACGATCCGTCGATGGACGACATCCTCGCATCCATCCGCCGGATTTTGGATGAGGAGGAGATCAAGCCCTCCGAGGCACCCGCCATGCCGCCGGCCAGCCCGCTGGGCCTGCAGGAGGATGACGTGCTGCAGCTGGAGCCGTCGATGATGGTGCCGGAACCCGAGGCCGGGCCGGGCCCGGTGCCGGTGCCGCCGCCGATCCTGCTGGAGGCGGCTGCGGTCCCGGTCCCGATGCAGCAGCCGGAGCGGCCGCCTGTGCCGGATGCGCCGCCGCCGTCCTTCCCGCCCCCGCAACAGGTCGTGGCTGCCTCGCCGCTGATGGCGCCCGCCGCCGCCGCCGCCGCCGCCGTCTCGGTGGAGGCGCTGATGCGGACGCTGGCGACCGAGAAGTCCAGCGCCGTGCATCGGGGTGGACCCACCATCGAGGACCTGGTGCGGGAGGAGATGCGCCCCTTGCTGAAGGAATGGCTCGACACCCACCTGGCCCCCATGGTGGAGCGCCTGGTGCGGCTGGAGATCGAGCGCGTCGTCAACCGGCTGCCCTGACCCGGGACGCGCGAGGCCCCGCGCAAGCCGGTCCGCGCGCTGGCGGGGGTTGCGCGGCGGCGACCCTGGGCTAGAACCGAGGCCATGCTGAGCAAGAGCTTCGACCACGCCGCCCTCGAACCCCTGCTGTATGCGGGGTGGGAGCGGTCCGGCGCCTTCCATGCCGACCCGGCCAGTCCGGCGGCGCCCTACACCATCATGATCCCGCCGCCCAACGTGACCGGCAGCCTGCATGTGGGCCATGCGCTGACCATGACGCTGCAGGACACGCTGATCCGCTGGCGCCGCATGCAGGGCCGCGACACCCTGTGGCAGCCCGGCACGGACCACGCCGGCATCGCGACGCAGATGGTGGTGGAGCGCCTGGTCGGCAGCGAAGGCGGCGAGACCCGCAAGGCGATGGGCCGCGACCGCTTCCTGGAGCGGGTTTGGCAGTGGAAGGGCGAGTCGGGCGGCACCATCACCACGCAGCTGCGCACGCTGGGCGCCTCCCTGGACTGGCCGCGCGAGCGGTTCACCATGGATGCCGGGCTGTCGGATGCGGTGCGGACGGTGTTCGTCAGCCTGTTCCAGCAGCAGCTGATCTACCGCGATCGCCGCCTGGTGAACTGGGACCCGAAGTTCCAGTCGGCGATCAGCGACCTGGAGGTCGAGAGCGTCGAGGTGAATGGCAGCCTCTGGTATATCACCTATCCCATCGAGGGCACGGACCAGACCATCACCGTCGCCACGACCCGGCCCGAGACGATGCTGGGCGATACCGCGGTGGCGGTGCACCCGGAGGATCAGCGGTTTGCCGGGCTGGTGGGCCGCATGGTGGTGCAGCCGCTGACCGGGCGGCGCTTCCCCATCGTGGCCGACGCCTACAGCGACCCGGAGAAGGGCACCGGCGCGGTGAAGATCACCCCGGCGCATGACTTCAACGACTTCGCGGTGGGGCAGCGGCATCAGTTGCCGATGCCTTCGGTGCTGGACCGGGAGGGCCGGATCACGCTGGCGGAGCTCGAGCTTGCGGGCGACGCGGCGTTCGTGCGCGGGCTGGAGGGGATGGACCGGTTCGAGGCGCGCCGCGCGCTGGTGGCGGAACTGGAGGCGCAGGGCCACCTCGAGAAGACCGAGCCGCACCGCCACGCCGTGCCGCATGGCGACCGCTCCGGCGTGCCGATCGAGCCGCTGCTGACGGTGCAGTGGTATTGCAACGCCGCGGAGCTGGCCAGGCCCGCGGTGGCGGCGGTGGAGAGCGGCGAGACGCAGTTCGTGCCGAAGCAGTGGGAGAACACCTTTTTCGCCTGGATGCGCGACATCCAGCCCTGGTGCATCAGCCGGCAGCTGTGGTGGGGGCACCGCATCCCGGCCTGGTATGGGCCGGATGGCACCGTGTTCGTGGCGATGGACGCGGCTGGCGCCGCCACCCAGGCCCGCGCGCATTACGGCGAGGACCGGCCGCTGGAACAGGACCCGGACGTGCTGGACACCTGGTTCAGTTCTGCGCTGTGGCCGTTCAGCACGCTGGGCTGGCCGGAGCAGACGCCGGAGCTGGCGCGGTACTACCCCGGGGACGTGCTGGTCACGGGGTTCGACATCATCTTCTTCTGGGTGGCGCGCATGATGATGAGCGGGCTGCACTTCATGAAGGCGGTGCCGTTCAAGACCATCTACATCCATGGCCTGGTCCGTGACGAGAAGGGCCAGAAGATGTCGAAATCGAAAGGCAACGTCATCGATCCGCTCGACCTGATCGAGAGCTACGGCACCGATGCGCTGCGCTTCACGGTGTGCGCGCTGGCCGGGCCGGGGCGGGATGTGAAGCTGGGGCGGGCGCGGGTGGAGAGCTACCGCTCCTTCGTCACCAAGCTATGGAATGCGGCGCGCTTCTGCGAGTTGAACGAGGTGGCGCCAGTGGCCGGGTTCGTGCCCGCTACTGCCGGCGCGCCGCTCTGCCGCTGGGTGCTGGACGCCGCCAACGGTGCGGTTGCGGAGGCGACGGCGGCGCTGGAGGCGTTCCGATTCGACGACTATGCCGCCATCGCCTACCGCTTCACCTGGAACACCTTCTGCGACTGGTTCCTGGAGTTCGCCAAGCCGGTGCTGAACGGCCCGGATGGCCCGGCCAAGGATGAGGTGCGCGCCACCGCCGCCCACGTGCTCGGCACCATCCTGCGCCTGCTGCACCCCGCCATGCCCTTCGTCACGGAGCATCTGTGGCACGACATGGGCTATGGCCCCGCCTGCTCGCTGATCCGCACCGCCTGGCCGGTGGCCGAACCTGTGACGGACGCCGGGGCGGCGCGGGACGAGCTGGACTGGCTGGTGCGCCTGATCTCCTCGGTGCGCACGGTGCGGTCCGAGATGAACGTCGCGCCGTCGCTGCTGACGCCGATCCTGCTGCAGGGGGCTTCAGCCACGACGCTGGAGCGGGCCTCCGCCTGGGGCGAGGCGCTGGGCCGGATGGGCCGCGCCAGCCGCGTGGAGGCGCTGGACGGCGCCCTGCCGAGCGGCAGCGCGCAGGTGGTGGTGGATGAGGCGACGGTGGTGCTGCCGTTCGCGGGGGTGATCGACCTGGTGGCCGAGCGCGCCCGGCTGGACAAGGACCGCGGCAAGGCGGAGGCGGAGGCGGAGAAGGTGCGCCGCAAGCTGGCCAACGCGGACTTCGTGGCCCGCGCCAAGCCGGAGGTGGTGGACGAGAACCGCGAGCGGCTGCTGGCGCACGAGGCGGAGGCGGCCCGGCTGGCAGCGGCGATCGCCCGCATCGGGTAGCCAAGCCGCGGGCAGGCCGCGGCTTGGCCGGGCCGCGACCGGGTTCGGCGAACCCGGCTGAGCTAGCAGCCTGCTAGGGCAGGAAAGGTCCGGGCGTCCGCACGAGCGGGCCGATCAGCCTGGTGTACTCGGCTTCGGCGATGCCGTAGAAGTTGGCGCTGATGGCTTCAAGCCTGGTGCGGTCCAGGATATTGATCCGCTTGCGCGTCATGCTGATCAGTCCGTCCCGCTGCAGGTCGTGCAGCGCAAGCGTGACGCCGGTGCGTCCGACCCCCAGCATTTCGGCCAGCAGCTCGTGGGTGAGGGCCACGAAGTCGCCACCCACCCGGTCCTGGATCATCAGGATCCAGCGGGCCAGCCGCTGGCCTATGTTCAGTTGTGTGTTGGCCAGGGAGGATTGCGAAATCTGGATCATCACGGAATGGATGTAGCGCAGCAGGACGCCGCGCAGCGGATCGCAGTGCCGGGCCAGAAGCTGGATGGTGGCTGTTGGGACACGGAACCCGGTGCCGGCGACCTGCATGATGATGGAAAAGGGCGTGCGGTCGGTTCCCAGCAGCATGGCGCAGCAGCCGGCGCCCTCATGGCCGAACACGCCGACTTCCTGCCAAGTGGCGCCGGTGCGCCCCATCACTGAAGCAACGCCGCTGGATGGAAAGTATATAAAGGAACACGGCCGGCTTGCCTCAGCCAGTTTGAACAGGGCAGGAAGTGCCACAGCTTCGAGATGCGGGCGCAGCAAGTCAAACCCTTCGGGCGGCATGAGACGCAGCAGGTTGTTCAGCATGCGGTTTTGAGGCAGTTGTTGCATCGGTTCCTCTAATCAACCCGGGTCAGGGTAGATATAAGGGTAGGATAGTCCGATCCAACTTGGTAGAAGCAGGGTTGTCAATACGTAACATTGTCACCGGCAGAAGGTAGGCTGTCGACCGCGTTGGCCCGGGCCCGTGACTGCGTCGGGCCGGGGCCCGGTTGCTCAGGCCCGGCGGCGGCGCAGGACCATCGCTCCGGCCAGACCCACCAGCATGACCGAAGTCGAGCCGGGTTCCGGCACCGCGGTTGCCAGGGCACCCAGCTCCACGTTGTCGATCACGGCAGTGTTGTCGCCCGAGACCGAGACGCTGATGCTGTCGAAGGCGCTGTTGGTGAAGCCGAAGAAGTCCGCCCCGCTCTGCAGATAGGCGCCGGCGCTGACCTGCTCCACCTGTGTGCTGCCCAGGAAGCTGGTGATCGTGGTGCCGAAGCCATCCGTGGAAAGGAAGAAGGCGACGTCGGACATCACGCTGGAGAAGGTGAGGGTGAAGGTGGCATTTGTGGTGCTGCTGTTGAAGTTGGCGGCGGCCGGGGCCGTGGTGGGCTGCAGGGTGCTGCCGAAGCGGCTGGTGGCATACAGGCCGCTGAAGGTGACGCCCTGGGTGGCATAGGTGCTGCCGATCACGGTGTCGTTCGACAATCCGCTGAAGTCGATCGTGGTGGCCGGGTTGGCCAGACCGGTGCCGTAGGCCATCGGCGTGGCCTTGGCCGGCGTGGGCAGCAGCCCGGCCGCGAGCCCGAGCCCGAGTGCAACAGTCAGCAGCTTGTTCATCAGGATCATCCGTTCAAAAGGGGGGGAGTGTTGAAACGCGGCGGCACGGCGGTCAGGCGGCCTGGCCCAGATGCGGCAGGCAGCCGGCCCGGCAGAGCGCTTCGACCCGGTTGCGCGCGCCGAAGGTGCGGTAAACCGCGGCCAGGTGAACCTTGATGGTGGAAACCGCGAGGTCCAGCGTGCGGGCGATGTCCTTGGTGGACCGCCCTTCGGCCAGCAGGCGGAGCACGTCCTGCTGCCGGCCCGTGAGCGCCATGGGTGTTGCGAGCATCGTCGGGGGCGCGGCCGGGGCCGCCAGGCCGGTGGGCACAAGGCTGGTGGGCACAAGGCCGGTGGGCACAAGGCTGGCGGGCACATGCACGCCGCCGCCGCGCACCATCTCGATCGCCTGCACCAGTTCGGCGAAGCTGCTGGTTTTGGCGATGTAGCCGTGCGCTCCGGCGGCGAGGCAGGCGAGGATGCCGTCCCGGCTTTCGCGGGCCGCCAGGATGATCATGCGGCTGGCGGCGACAGCGGGGCGGATGGCCCGCAGCCCGGCGCCGGGGTCCGTGCCGAGCAGCGCCTCGTCCAGCAGCAGGATGGCGCTGCCGTGGCGCTGCAGCAGGGTGAGTGCAACATCCAGCGTTGCCGCCGCATGGATGTCGCCGTGCGGCCAGCCGGCCAGCAGGCCGACGAGGCCTTCACGCACCAGGCCCAGCGGTTCCGCCACAAGGAGATGCACGGGTTGGATGTGCTTCATGGGCCGGGCCATCAGGCAAGCCCCGGGTTGGGGTGCGGCGGGGCCGGGCAAGGGCCTGGCGGCGTTGGACAGCGCGCTGCGCCGCCTCTACGGTGTTCGGCACTGTCAGGTGTTGCGGCACGCGGGCGCGTGGCGTGCATGTTTGATCCTCGGGGGGGCTTGAGCCGGAACATGCACCTTTGTCCGCCTGCGACGTGCTGTGAGACAAGTCAGGAAGATTTGCGTTTCATGGTGTTTTGCCGGGATGCGCGGGAAGGTGGGACATCCGGGTTCTCGCTGCTGTATAAGGCAAGCCGACATTGATCGGACGGCTTGGCGCCGCCCGCTCGTCGCCGGGCAAGACCGCGCTGGGCAAGACAGCCCCGGGCAAGACTGCGCCGGGCAAGACCGCGCCGGGCAGGACCATGCTGGGCAGGACCACAGGGGGGCAGTTGCGGATCGGCGGCATGTTGGAGCACATGGATGAGGCTGCCGGGGCACCGCGCCCGCGGCGCGAGGCCGTCTGCGGCCCTGATGCCGGCGAGTTCCTGCAGGTGGCCCGGCTTGCGGCGCGTCTGGCCCGGGCGCCCATCGCGCTGCTCAGCGGTGAGCGCGTGCGCCAGGGCTGGGCCGATCCGGGCCTCGACCTCATGCCGGAGCAGTTCGAGGCGTTGCAGGCGTTCTGCCAGTCGTTCGGCGGCGCGCCCGCAGCCGCGGTGATCCCGGATGCGACGCTGGACCCACGCCTGGCGCTGGATGGCTGCGTGGCCGGGCCGCCGCATATCCGGTTCGCCGCCTGCCTGCCGCTGACCAGTTCGCGCGGCGAGAACCTTGGCGTGCTCTGCGTGCTGGATGTGCGGCCGCGCGCCCGGCTGTCGGATGATCACGCCGATGCGCTGGCGGAGCTTGCCACCCTGGCGGTGCGGATGCTGGAGCGCCAGGTGGCGGCCGAAGCGGAGCTGCGGTCCTCCCGCGGTGCGGCGCGGATCGAGCAGTTCGAGGCGGCGGTGAACCGGGCGCAGTCCTGCGAGGCGGCGCTGTCCAGCATGCTGGTCGGGCTGTGCAAGCACCATCGCGCCACGGCGGGCTTCGTCGGCAAGATAGGCACCGCGTCGCGGGTGATGCAGGAGGTCTGTCACTACAAGGACGATTCCGGGCTGGGCGACTACTTTGCCCGCTCCGCTGCCATGGCGCTGACGCCCAGCACCTCGCAGGCCGCCATGGCGATTCAGACCGGCACGCCGCGCATCCTGGTGTTTCGGGGCGACGAGGCGGTGCCCGGCCCGTTCGGCGAGGGTCTGGCGGATGGCGGGGTGCGGGCCGAGCTGATCCAGCCGGTGCACCTGCTGGATGAGCGGTTCGGCATCGTGCTGTTGTTCGATCCGGCCCGGGATGACCTGGACGCGGTGGCCGAAGACGTGGCGACGATGGTCCGCACCGTGCGGCCGGCGCTGTATCGCAAGGCGGCGGAGCGGCGCATGCGCCTGCTCGGCACCGCGCTGGACCGGGCGAACGATGCGGTGCTGATCACCGAAGCCGGGCCACTGGGCGCGGCGGGACCGAAGATCGTCTATGCCAATGCCAGCTTCTGCCGCGAAAGCGGCTTCCCGCTGGAGGAGGTGCTGGGCGAGCCGCATGGCATGTTGCACGGCCGCGGCACGGACATGGCCGTCGTGGCCCGGCTGCGGCAGGAGATGCGGCGCTGGAAGCCCACGCGGGCGGAGCTGCTGAACTATCGACGCGACGGGAGCGAGTTCTGGGCCGAACTGGACCTCACGCCCATCACCGACGAGGCCGGGCTGCCGACCCACTGGGTGAGCATCCAGCGCGACGTGACCGAGCGGCGGCGCAACGAGGTGCTGCAGCGGGAGCACGAGGCGTCGTTCCGCATGCTGTTCCAGGGCAATCCGCTGCCGATCGTGGTGGCGGCGCGTGACACCGCTGCCTTCCTGGAGGTGAACGAGGCCGCCATCGAGCAGTATGGATGGTCGCGCGCCGAGTTCCTGACCAAGACGCTGGCGGATCTGAGCCCGGATCACGAGGGGCTGGACGCCGCCAGCCTATCCAGCGTGACCACGCACATGCGCGGGGACGGCACCGTGATTGAGGTGCGGGCGATCGTGCACGACACCGTCTATGCCGGGCAGGACGCCACGCTGGCGGTGCTGTGGGACATCACCGAGCACGAGGCGAACCGGCGTGACATGCACCACGCCAACGAGATGCTGCGTGAGCGCACGCTGCAACTGCACGCCCGCACGGAGGAGCTGGCGGAGGCGCATCGCCTGGCGCGCCTGGGCACCTGGCGCATGTCCGTCGGCCGGCAGGACGTTTCGTGGTCGCGTGAGATGTATGACCTGATGGGCGTGGCCCGCGACAGCAATGAGCTGGGCGGCGAGGCGTTGCTGCAGCGGATCCATCCCGAGGACCGCGAGACGGTGCGCCAGGCGCTGGTGGCGGCGACCAGCGGTGCCGGGCCGTACACCTTCGAATACCGCGTGATGCTCGCCGACGAGACTCGCCACCTGCACGCCGAGGTGCGGACTGTGCAGGACGAGACCGGGGCCGTGGTGGAGCTGTTCGGCTACAGCCAGGATATCTCGGACACCAAGCGGGCGGAACAGGCGCTGCTGCGCAACGAGTCACTGCGGGCGCTGGGGCAGCTGACCGGCGGGGTGGCGCACGACTTCAACAACCTGCTGACCGTGATGATCCTCAACCTCGAGGAATCGCTGGAAGTCCTGCCGCCCGACCATGAGCTGCAGCAGGTGCTGGCGCCGGCGCTGCACGCCGCGGTGCAGGGCGCGGACCTGACGAGCCAGCTGCTCTCCTATGCGCGCCGGGCCAAGCTGCGGCCGGAGCGGGTGCGGCCGGACGAGTTCTTCGGCGCGTTGCGGCCGCTGCTCAACCGTGTGCTGGGTGAGCGGTTCGAGCTGCAGGTGCTGCTGCGCCACAATGGCGGCAGCGCCATGGTCGACCCGGCCCAGCTCGACAGCGCCATCATGAACCTGGTCATCAACGCGCGCGACGCGATGCCGCAGGGCGGGACCATCGTGCTGGAGACCCGGTCCGTCACGCTGCATGCCGACAGCCCGGGCTTTCAGGACGAGGTGGCGGCCGGGCGATATGTCGTGATCGGCGTGGGCGACAAGGGCGAGGGCATCCCGGCCCATCTGCTGACCCGGGTGTTCGAGCCGTTCTTCACCACCAAGGCGGCCGGCAAGGGCAGCGGCATGGGCCTCAGCATGGTCTATGGCTTTGCCCGCCAGTCCGGCGGCCACGTGACGCTGGAGAGCAACCCGGGGCAGGGCACCACGGTGCGCCTGTTCCTGCCGGTCGCCGAAGGCGGGGACGAGCTGCCGGAGATCGAGCCGCGGGATGCGCCCGAGTGGCATGCCGGCGGGATGCGCGTGCTGCTGGTCGAGGACAAGGAGGAGGTGCTGAACACGGTGGCCCGCATGTTGCGCGCGCTGGGGTTCAAGGTGACGTCCGCCATGTCCGGCGAGGATGCGATGGACAGCCTGGACCAGGCCGGGCCGTTCGACCTGCTGTTCACGGATATCGTGATGCCCGGGGCCGTGGATGGCGTGGGCCTGGCCGCGGCGGTGCAGGCCCGGGCGCCGGCGACCCGGATCCTGCTGACCTCCGGCTTCACCGAGCACAGCCTCGCCGCCGAGGATGTGTCGGGGGTTGAGTTCCTGATGAAGCCGTACAAGCGGCAGGACCTGGTGGCGAAGTTCGGCGCCATGTTCCCGCGTGCCCGCTCGCTGCTTGCCGGGGACTGACCGGATCGGGTGCTGCCGCGCGACCGGGCCGCGTTCAGTTCATCACGCGGGCCGAGCCGTTGGCGCTGAGCGTCACGGGCGCGAAGACCGAGTTGTTGTACGGCGCCAGCAGCCCGGCGGGCGGGGCCCAGGCGAAGGTGACGCTGATCGTCACCGTGTCACCGGCCTTGTAGGCCGCCGGGGTCACGGTCACGCTGCTGGAGGCGCCGACGGTGCGCCACACCACGCCGGCCGCCACGTTATAGGCGTTGACGACGGGGGCGGTGCCGCTGCCGCCATGCGTGATTGCGTAGCGCAGGCCCTTCTCGATCCCGTAATCCATGGCCCGCTTGGACGCGATCAGGGTGTAGACCGCGATCATGCCGACCAGGAACAGCAGCACCGCCGGGAACACCAGCGCGAACTCCAGCGCGGCGGACCCGCGCCTGTCCGGTGAAAGCTTCACTGGATCCGCACCGTGCTGCTGTTCTGCAGGGTCCAGGCCTTGCCGTCCCACGGGCCTTTCAGGAGCGGGGTGAAGCTGGCGCTGCTGGTGACGGTCACCCACCTGGCCAGCACCTGGCCCGAGACGCTGCAGGTGCCGGTGCAGGACACGGCGGTGGTGCTGGCGGAGACGCGGGTGCCGGTCTGGTCCATGCAATAGCAGGAGATGGCGGCGGTGGGGGTCATGGTGCTGCCGGTGCCGTAGCCGGCCTGGGCTGCTGCGGTGACGTTGCTGGTCGTCATGGCGGTGGCGGGGGTGCCCCAGGCATACAGCAGGGCGGCGTGGGTGGCGCGGTCCACCCGGTATTGCGTCAGCATCGCCTGGCCGACGCCCACCAGCAGGGCGAGCAGCGGGGCCAGCAGGGCGGTGATGACGATCGCGGCCTCCAGCGCCGCGCTGCCGCGGCGGTCCTGGTGCAGGCGGTGCCAGGGGCGCTGTGATTGCCGGGTCACTGGGTGAGCACCGCGGTGGAGCCGCCGGCGGTGCCGGTGCCGCTGCCCGAGGCGGCGAGGACGGCCGAGCCGTGCACGTATACGGTTTTGCCGATGAAGGTCATGGTCCCGTTCAGCGGCGCCTTCACCTGGGCGTTGTTGCCCACGTCCACGGCACTGCACGGCATATAGACGGCGCCGGACAGCACCAGCGTGCTGCCGCCCTGGAAGCTCGTGGTCTGGTTGGTGCCGCAGGTCTGCCAGATGACGATGCCGGAGGTCGGCCCCGAGGTGGGCGCGCTGATCAGCGTGCTGGTGTTCGAGTAGTTGGTCCAGCTGAACGAGCCCGGGCTGCTGCCGGTCAGCACGAAGGTGACACCGGTCGCCGAGTTGATCGTGGCATTGTTGAAGGTGAGGTTGCCGTTGCTGATGATATAGACCCCGGGGTTGAAGGTGATGGTGGAGCCGTTGCCGCCGATCGTCTGATCGCCGCACCAGGTGCCGGGATTCGCGACATAGGCGGAGGCGCTATAGGCGGTGTAGTCGGGATGCGTGGTGCACGACCCGGCTTTGGGTGCGACGTTGCCGGCATAGGGGTCCGGCGGCACGCTGGTGGAGTTCTGCGTCGGCGTGCTCGGCGTCATGCTGTTGCTGCCGCTGTTGGACTGGGTGACGCTGCCGGCCGCGACGATGGCCGTGGCGGTGACGGTGCCGGAGTCCAGGTAGATGGAAGCCTTGCTGTCGACCGAGCAGCTCGCGGCGGTGATGGTGCCGGAATTGTCGAGCTTCACCGCGTTGCCCGTGGTGCCCAGCGCCAGCACGCAGGGCGCGCTGGTCTTGACGCCCGCCGTGGCGGTGGCGCGCATCAGCGGCGCGGCGATGTTGAACACGCCGCCGAAGATGTTGCTCGCCTGGCTGTAGATGGTGACGGTCACGGAGGAGTAGTCGCTGGCCACGCTGACGGTCACGGGCGTCACCAGCGTGCCCATCATCTTGTTCATGGCGCCCTTGGCCTCGGCCTGCGCCACGGCGGCGGCGGCGGCGTTCTGGTTGGCGGGGCTCATCGCCTTGAAGTTGCTGCTGACCAGCAGGAACCCGGCGCCCATGGCCCCCGCATCGGCCGCCACCTGCAGCCGGGTCTGCCCGATGATCCAGAAGCCGGCATCCACCGTCATGGCGGCGAAGCCCATCAGCATGGGGCTCATCACCCCCACCATCAGCGCCACGGCGCCCCTTCGGTCGCGCCTGAGAAACCTCATGGCGTCACCGCGTAAAGCACGTATCCGCCGGGCCCGGCATCGGCCAGGCGGTGCAGCCAGGGCGGCGGTGCCCCGGCCTGCACCCGATCGGACAGGGTGGTGCGCGGCAGGTCCGCGACCAGGCCGGAGCGCGCAGCACCGGGGCAGGCCAGCAGCAGCGTGGCGCGGGTGGACGCCATCGCGGGGCCCGGCACCTCACCGGGCTCGGCGCGCCAGGCGGCCCGCAGGCGCATGAACCCCCGGGGCGCGCGGTGATACAGCGAGCCGACGGTGCGGGCCCGGGTGCGATACAGCAGCTCCGGCGTGTCGTTCACGTCGCTCAGCACCACCTGGTCCGGATAGGGTGCCAGCAGGGCGGCGGCGCCGGAGATTCGGCAGGCGGTGCCGGGCGCCCCAGGGCTGGCGGCGGCCACCGCCGGCAGCAGCACGGGGCCGAGCAGCAGGGCGAGCACCATGCCGACCCGCGCCAGCGGCTGCAGCGGTGCCGGCACCCGCGCGGCGCTGGCCCAGCCGATGGCCAGCGGCAGAAGCACCGCGCCAGCCAGGGTGGGGTAGATGGCGAAACGCACATGCGCGGCGCCAAGCGCCACCAGCCCCACCCCACAGGCCAAGGCATACAGCCGCAGCGGTGCGGGCCGACGCAGCGCCCGCACCAGCAGCACCGCCACCGCGAACAGGCCGCCCAGCAGCAGCGAGGCCGCTTCGCCGGCACCCCGCACCGGCAGCATCTCCTCGATGCCGTCGAACATGGCGGCGACCACCTCGGCGGGGATCAGCGCCTCGGAGCCCCGCAGCATCTGCGGAAACGTCGAAAGCCACAGCGCGGCGGAGGCGAGGCCGGCGGTGAGGGTGAGGCCGCGATGCCGGGTGCGCCGGGCGAGCAGGCCGATGGCGGCGGTGTCCAGCGCCAGGAGCAGATAGGGCAGGGAGATGCGATCCGGCTCCACCGCCGTCCAGCCGGCGGCGGGCGGGTCCGCCAGGACGGCCGCGGCCGTCAGCACGGCGAAGGCCAAGCCGCTGGCAGCCAGCGCGGTTTCGGCTGCGCGCGTCGGCTGGGACAGCCAGCCGATCCAGAGCGCGCCCATCGCCATCAGCGCGAAGGGCAGCGTCTCCGGGCTGAGCCACAGCCCGGCTGCGCACCAGGTGCCCAGCGCCAGCCCGCCCGCAACCGGCGATGCGCCGTGCAACAGCCGCAGCGCCCAGCCGCCGGCCATCACGGCGCTGACGGCCAGCAGCACGTGATGATGCACCACCCCGGTCATGCCATACCCCGCCACCGCGGGTGCGCCGCCGGCCGCCGCGGCCGCCACCCAGGCCCAGCCGCGCGGCGCGAAGGGTTGCGCGGCCCAGGCCATGGCGACGCCCAGTGCCGCCAGCATCAATGGCCCGGCGAGCAGCGCCGCGCCGTGCAGCGCCGCATCCCAGCCCGCGAAGGCTGCCGCCGGTGCGGCGAGCAGCAGCAGCAGGCTGTCGAGCAGGTGCGACCAGTGCAGCAGCGTGCCGTCCCCGGACGAATCGCGCATCACGCTGTGCAGCGGGGTTCCCGCGGCCAGGATGTCGTGCAGCCGCACCAGGCGCATGGCGCTGTCGGGGTTCAGCAGGCCGCCTTGCGCCAGCTCAGCATTGAGGGCGACTCCCATCAGGGTGCCGGGCAAGCTCGCGACGGTGGCGGCCAGCAGGGCGGTGCCGGGCTTCATGCGGATCCCTTGATTGATAGGGGACTGACGGATCGGGTGCGCAGCATGCGGCAGACCTGGCCGGCGTTCACTTCGGCCGAAAGGACTAGTCCGCCGCTAATCCCTCTGGCCGCGTGCGCCGAGTCGCCGCCGCGTCCTACGATGCGGCATGGCCACATCCGCGCTGCGTCCGTTCTGGCTTGCTGCCGTCCTGTTCGGTCTGGGGTCCGGCATGGCCCGCGCGCAACCGGCGCCGACGGTGTGCGAGGCCGCCGGCACCGCGGCTGAGCTGCAGCATGGCGTGCCCGCCGGACTGCTCAACGCGATCGGGCGGGTGGAGAGCGGCCGGCGCGACCCGGTCAGCGGCCGGGTCGCGGCCTGGCCGTGGGCCATCAACGCCGAGGGGCGCGGCACGCTGTTCGACAGCCAGACGGAGGCGCTGTCAGGCACCAGGGCGCTGCAGGCGGGCGGCATGGCCTCGATCGACGTGGGGTGCTTCCAGGTGAACCTCATGCATCACCGCACCGCATTCTCCACCCTGGAAGAAGCCTTCGACCCGGCACGCAACGCGGAGTACGCCGCCCGCTTCCTGCTCGCGCTGCGCAACCGCGCCGGCAGCTGGGAGCAGGCGGTGGCGGATTACCACTCCGCGAATCCGGAACGGGGCCTGCCGTACCGGGACCGCGTGCTGGCGGGCTGGGCCGGGGGCGACTCGCTGTCCTTGGCGGCCGCGGTGCCGGCGCCCCGGCCGGTGGCGCCGGTTGTGGGGCCCGTGATGGTGCGGGTGGTGGCCTGGGCGCCCACACCGGGGGCGGGCATGCGGATCTGGACGCCGAGCGCGCCGGGCCAGGGCGCCTCCGTCATCACCATGCCCACGCGCCAGGCGACCCCGGCGCGCCTTCCCCGCGGCTGAACGTCCGCCTGTGGGGCAGAACGTCGATTTCTGACAGGCGGGCGCGGGGAACGTCAGGAACTGTCCACCACGCCGCAACATTTCCCGGCGTTTCCCAATTGGTAAACGATCGTTAATCCTGGTTATTGTCTGGTTACACGCAGACGGCGGGTTCGCTCAGTAACAGCCCGCCGAGATCGACGTGAACGATAGTCGAAAGGAACTGCTCCATGTACGAATACATCAAGACCTGGCTCGAGCTGAAGACCGACAAGCGCGCCGTCACGGCCCTTGAGTATGGCCTGATCGCCGCCGCGGTCGTTGCCGTCGGCCTGGCCGGCTTCAGCGCGATCGGCACGAACCTTGCCACCAAGATGAACACCGTCAAGACGGCGCTGAGCTAAGCAGGACCTGGCCGGCCCGACCGGAACCGCGCTGTTCCGGTCGGGCCGGCCGCCTGACCTCGTTCAACTCCTTGCCTGCCTCGCCTTCAACTCATCGCACCTTGCCGGGGACTGGTCTCATGACAGCGTTCTTCGCTCGTTTCACCGGGCTTGCCAGCGACCGCAAGGGTGTCACCGCCTTGGAATACGGCCTGATCGCCGCGGCCGTGGTCGCCGTGGGCCTCGCCGGCTTCAGCATCATCGGGACGGAGCTGGCCACCAAGATGAACACCGTGCAGACCGCGCTCGACGAGTAGCGGCGGAACCGTTGGCATGCACGCCTTGGTGCTCACACTGCTTGCCGCCGGGGCCGTGCTGCTCCTGGCCGCCGCCCTGCACGACGTGATGGCCCGCACCGTGCCGAACGGCCTGGCCGCCGCCATCGCCGTGGCCGGGCTGGCCACCCAGGCGATCCAGGGCAGCTTCCTCGCCGGCGTGCCTGCCGCCCTGTTGGTGTTCGTGCTGGCCGCCCTGGCCTGGCGCCGGGGCTGGATGGGGGGCGGCGACGTGAAGCTGCTGGGAGCCACGGCGCTGCTGGTGCCGCCGGAGCTGGTGCCCAGCCTGCTGGCTGCGGTGGCGCTCTCCGGAGGCCTGCTGGCGCTGCCCTATCTGGTTGCCCGCCGCCGATTGCCGCGGCCCGACCCCCGTGCGTCCCGGCCGCCGGGCCTGCTGTCGCGTGCCGTCCGGGCCGAACGCTGGCGGCTGCGCCGTGGCGGACCCATGCCCTACGCCGTGGCGATCGCCAGCGGCGCCTTCTTCGTCCTTTCCCATGGAGGCCTGCCATGATCATCCGTATCGCCCTGCTCGGCCTGATCGCCTGCGGACTCGCGGGGTTCGGCACGATCGTCTGGATGGTGACCCCGCACGGGGATGTCGCCGTGGCCGCGACGCCGCTGGTGAACCGGTTGAAGGTGCTGGTCGCGGCCAAGGCGCTGCGCCCGGGCTCGCTGATGAAGGCGGACGATATCACGGTGCGAGAGGTGGACGAGGACAAGCTGCCCACCGGCTATATCGCCGACGAGACCAGTGCCCGCCGCAGCTTCACCGGCGCCATGGTGCGCCGCACCCTGGCCGTGGGCGACGTGATCGCCACCACCGAGGTGCTGCGCCCCGGCGACCACGGCTTCCTGGCCGCCGTGCTGCGCCCCGGCTTCCGCGCCGTGACGGTCGCCGTGGATGCGGTTAGCGGCACCGCCGGGCTGATCTGGCCCGGGGACCGCGTGGACCTGATCCTGACGCAGCAGATGGACGACCTGGCCGCCGCCCAGCCCGGCCGCAAGATCGCTGCCGAGACGGTGCAGCGCGACGTGCGGGTGATCGCCATCGACCAGCAGCTGGTGCAAGGCGCCACCGGGGCGGCCGACTCGCTGCCGGCCCGCACCATCACGCTGGAAGTCTCCTCGGCCAGCGCCGAGCAGGTGCAGGTCGCGACCCGGCTGGGGCGGCTGTCGCTCTCCGTGCGGTCCGCCGAACATGGGCCTTCGGAAGAGAAGGAGGGCACCACCTGGGCCGGCGACGTGAGCAATGCGCTGGGCAGTGCCTCCAGCAAGCCGGTGCTCAGCTCCATGAAGGTGTTTGCCGGGGCGCAGGACGGCAAGGAGTTCAAGTTCTGATGCGCCGCGCCCTGATTGGCTCGGCCGTGGCGCTGCTGGCCTTGCAGCTTGCCAGCCCCGTCCAGGCCCAGCCGTCCGCACCGCGCCCGCGCCCGGCCGCGGTGCGGCCCGCGGTGGAGCGGTTCACCGCCGGGCCAGGCAGCCAGACGCTGTCGCTGGAGACCGGCAATGGGCGCATCATCTCGCTGCCGGGGCCGGCGACCAACGTGTTCGTGGCGGACCCCAAGGTGGCGGAGGTGCGGCCCGCCAGCACCAACAGCCTGTTCGTGTTCGGCGTCGGCCCCGGGCGCACCACCATCGCCGCGATGGATGCGGAGGGCCACGCCATCTCGCAGTTCGATGTCTCGGTCCGCCCCAACACCTTCGCGGCCTCGGAGGCTGAGGCGACCGTCGCGCGCCTGGTGCCGAACGGGCGCATCCGGGTGGTGCCGCAGGCGCGCGGCATGATGGTGACCGGCACCGTGAACACCCCGGCCGACGCCGCCCGCGCCGTGGCGATCCTGAAGGGCTACGTGGCGGAGGGCCAGCTGGTCGAGAACCAGCTGACGGTGCAGGCTTCCGTGCAGATCAACCTGCGGGTCCGCATCGTGGAGATGCAGCGCAACGTGACGCGGGCGCTGGGGATCGACTGGCAGTCCGTGGGCTCGGTGGGCCGGCTCGCGACCAGCTTCGCCACCGGGAACGGGCTGGGGATCGCCGGGTCCGCCGCCGGGGTGCTGCGGGTCGGCAGCCGGGACGTGAATGCCATCATCGACGCGCTGGCCGCCGACAACCTGGTGCGCGTCCTGGCGGAACCGAACCTCACGGTGATGAGCGGGCAGCCGGGCAGCTTCCTGGCGGGGGGCGAATATCCGATCCCGATCGCCCAGAAGGACAACGTCATCACCGTGGACTACAAGAAGTACGGCGTGAGCCTGAACGTCGTGCCGACCGTGCTGAGCGATGGCCGCATCAACCTGCATATCGCGCCCGAGGTCAGCCAGCTGACCGACACCGGCTCGATCAAGATCAGCAACAGCAACAACAGCAACAACAGCAACAACAGCAACAGCGGCTTCGGCAGCTCGAGCAACCTGTCGCTGTCCGTGCCGTCCATCCTGGTTCGCCGGGCCGAGACGAGCGTGGAGCTGGGCAGCGGGCAGAGCTTCGCGCTGGCCGGGCTGCTGCAGGACACGACGACGCAGACCACCAGCGGCCTGACCTTCCTGGGTGACCTGCCCATCATCGGCGCGCTGTTCCGATCCTCCGCGTTCCAGCGGCAGGAGACCGAGCTGGTGATGGTGGTCACACCCTACATCGTGCGACCCGTCGATGATCCGGCGCAGATGCGGACGCCGAGCGACGGCTTCACGGTACCGAACGACCTCGAGCGGATCCTGCTGCTGCGGCAGGTCGGCATGCCGGGCAACATTGCGCCAACCCGGATCCCGGGTGCGGCCGGGTTCATCGTGCAATGAGGGGCGCCTGGCTGGGGCTGGCCGGGCTCGCCGTGCTGTCGGGCTGCGCGGAGACCGACCCCTATGCCCGCGCCGGCATGTGGCAGCCCACCGGGGCCAACAACCGCAACCTGGCCGCCATGGTCGCCAACCCCTACGACCTGATCCGCGGCAGGGGCGAGCGCGGCAACTCCGGGTGGGAGAGCACCGCGCCCGTGACGCGGCTATGGGCCGGCAGGACCACGCCGCTGCCCAGCGGTGGATCGCAGCAGCCGGCCACCGGCCCGGCCGCCGCCCCGCCCGGAGCGAACTGATGCCGCTCGACGATGCAGCCAGCGGGGTCTCGATGCTTGAGGAAGGGCGGCATGACCGGCCGAACTGCATGGCCTTTGTCACCGACTCCGCCACCGAGACCGCCATCCAGGAAGGCCTGTCCGATGTCATGCCCGGCGGTGTCGAGAGCCGGCGCGGCGGCGTGCGGGCCGCCATCACGGCGCTGCAGAAGAACGCCACGCCCCGCGTGCTCATCATCGACCTGGGGGGCGAGGACGAGCCGCTTTCGGCACTGGAGGAACTCTCCAACGTGGTGGAGCCGAACGTCTGCGTGCTGGTGACGGGCGACCTCTCCGGGCTGGACTTCTACCGCGAGGTGACCCGCGGCCTGGGTGCCATGGAGTATCTCGCCAAGCCGCTGACCCGTGAGGTCGTGGCCCGGCACTTCGGCCCGCTCGCCGCCGGGCGCGCGCCCAAGGGCGAGGCGGCGTTGGGCGGGCGCCTGCTGACCATCACCGGCGCCCGCGGCGGCGTGGGCGCCAGCACGGTCGCGGTGAACCTCGCCTGGCACTTCGGCGTCGCGGCCCGGCGGCACACCGTGCTGCTGGACCCGGACCTGCACTTCGGCACCGCCTCATTCCTGCTGAACGTGCCGCCCGGCAAGGGGCTGAGCACCGCGCTGCAGACCCCCGAGCGCATCGACAGCCTGCTGGCCGAGCGCGCCGCCGAACCGGTGACGGACCGCCTGCACGTGCTCGCCACCCAGGAATCGCTGGCGGACATGCCGGACGTGCTGCCCCGCACCGCGGAGGCGCTGCTGAACGCGCTGCGGCGGCGCTACAACTTCATCGTCGCCGACGTGCCGTTCCGCCCCATCCCGCTGAACCGGGAGCTGCTGGACCAGGCGCACCGGCGCATCCTGGTGCTGGAGCCCACGCTGGCCTCGGTGCGGGACACGCTGCGGCTGATGGGCATGAAGGGGCAGCAGTCCAGCCGGCCCATCCTGGTGCTGAACCGCCAGGGGCTGCCCGGCGGGCTGACGCGGCGGCAGTTCGAGGAGGCGCTCAAGCTCAAGGTTGACGTGGTGATCCCGGACCTGCCGAAGGTGGTGGGGCAGGCCGCGACCCTGGGCAAGCCCGCCGCCGAGATCCGCGGCCCGTTCCAGGCCGCCATCAAAGACCTGAGCACGCAGGTGGCCGGCAGCCGGCTGCTGGATGCGGCAGAGGCCGATGCGGCCCCGGCCGGCGTGCGGAAGCGGGGCTGGTTCGGCCGCCCGGCCAAGCGGAAATGAGCAGCGGCTTCGGGCGCCGCGCCTCCAGCACGCCGTCCGACATCCCGCCGCCGCCAGTGGCGAACGATGCGGAGCCGGTGCGGCTGGCGGCCCCGCCCCAGGCGATCGCGGAACTGCGCCAGCTGTGCCTGAGCCAGCTTGAGCCCAGCACCGTAGCGATGCTGAGCCCGGAGCGGCTGGAGCGCGAGGTGGAGCGGCTGATCAGCGAGCTGGCGACGCAGCGCCGGGTTCAGCTGAATGCGCGGGAGCAGCGGTCGCTGGCCATCGAGCTGGTGCACGACATGATCGGGCTTGGGCCGCTGGAGGTGCTGCTCGAGGACGACTCGATCAACGACATCATGATCAACGGGCCGGACCGCATCTTCGTGGAGCGGCGCGGCAAGGTTGTGCTGTCCAGCGTGACGTTCCGCGACACGGCGCATCTGTGCAACGTGTGCCAGCGCATCGCGGTGGCGGTGGGGCGCCGGGTGGATGAGAGCAGCCCGATGGTGGATGCGCGGCTGAAGGATGGCAGCCGGGTCAACATCGTGTTCCCGCCGCTGGCGCTGGATGGGCCCTACGTGTCGATCCGGAAGTTCAGCAAGAAGTCGATCGACTTCGCCAAGCTGATCGAGTTCGGCGCATTGACGCCGCAGGTGGCGCGCATCCTGGAGCTGGGGTCCAGCATCCGGCTCAACGTCATCATCTCGGGCGGCACCGGGTCTGGCAAGACCACGCTGATGAACGCCATGTCCAAGCTGATCGGGCAGGAGGAGCGGGTGCTGACGGTGGAGGACGCCGCCGAGCTGCAGCTGCAGCAGCCCCACGTGGTGCGGCTGGAGACCCGGCCCGCGAGCCTCGAGGGCAAGGGCGAGATCAACCAGCGCGACCTGGTGCGCAACGCGCTGCGGATGCGCCCCGACCGCATCATCATCGGCGAGGTGCGGGCCGGCGAGGCGTTCGACATGCTGCAGGCCATGAACACCGGCCATGACGGCTCCATGAGCACCATCCATGCCAACACGACGCGGGACGCCCTCTCCCGCGTGGAGAACATGGTGATGATGGGCAACATGGGCCTGCCGTCGAAGGCGATCCGCCAGCAGATCGTGGGCGCGGTGAACCTGATCGTCCAGGTGGAGCGGCACCGCGACGGCGGCCGGCGCATCACCCAGGTGACGGAGGTGTGCGGCATGGAGGGCGACGTCGTCATCCTCAACGACATCTTCCAGTACGAGATCGCCGGCATGGGGACGGACGGGCGGCTGTTCGGCGCCTACAAGGTCAGCAAGGCCCGGCCGACCTTCATGTCGCGCCTGGTGTATTTCGGCCTCGACGAGGCCTGGATGCGCGCACTGGACGGCAACCTTGAGTGACACCCGGCGATGACGGAGCCGGGCGGCATCCCGGTGCCCCTGCTGGTGGCGGGGCCGCTGCTGTTCTTCGCGGCGGCGCTGGCGGGCCTGGTGCTGCTGCGCACCAGCAACGACGACAGGGCGGTTCAGGCACGCATCGATGGCGTGACGGCGTTCAGCCGGCCCAAGGCGCTGGCGGCGCTGCCCTCGATCACGCGCAAGGATGCGAAGCCCCGGGCGGAGTGGCGCGACCAGCTGACCGGCGTGTTCGGGTTCTCGCTGTCCAAGACCGAGCAGTATTCGCTCGCCTGGTACTACGTGATCATCATCGGTCTGGTCGCCGGGCGGGTGGCGGTGGCGATGGGCTCGGGCATCCTGGGCAGCCTGGCCTGGGTGCTGATGCCGGTGGTGACGGTCGCGGTGAGCCGGGCCGGGTTCAACATGATGGCGTCCAAGCGGGTCACCAGGCTGCGGGGGCAGTTCCCGGACGCGCTGGGGCTGATCGTGCGCGCCGTGCGGGTCGGCATCCCGGTGAGCCAGGCGCTGCGGGCGGTGGCGACGGAGAGCCAGCAGCCCACGGCCAAGGAGTTCGACCGCCTGGCGGACCAGATCAGCATCGGCGTGCCGATGGAGGTGGCGCTGCGCGAGATGGCGGAGCGCAACGACCTGCCGGAGTACGGCTTCTTCGCCGCCGCCCTTGCGCTGCAGGCGCAGACCGGCGGTGGGCTGAGCGAGACGCTGGACCTGCTGGCCGAGGTGACGCGCAAGCGGGTGGCGATGCAGGCGCGCGGCCATGCGCTGAGTGCCGAGGCGCGCACCAGCTCGCTGATCCTGGGCTGCCTGCCGGTGGTCAGCGGCGGCGCGCTGTACGCGATCAACCCGGATTACATCGGCATCCTGTTCTGGGAGGAAAGCGGGCGCATGATCCTCGGCCTGGCGCTGCTCTCCCTGTGCACCGGCATGTTCGTGATGCGCATGATCATTCGCAAGAGCCTGGGATGACCCCGCCATGAGCGTCGCTCTCCTCCTCGCCGTGGGCGCGTTCAGCGCCGTGATGATGGTGATTGCCGCGGTGCTGATGCTGCGGGTCTCGGACACCGATGTGCTGATGTCCAGCCGGTTCGAAGCGGCCCGTGGCCAGTGGACCCCGCCGGTCGACAGGGGAAAGACCGGGAGCGGCGTGGCCCGGGGGTTGCAGCGGGCGGTGACCGGGCTGGGCCGCGGGGTGATGCAGAGCGGCATCCTGCCGGGGCGCACCCGGGCGGAGCTGCAGCTGACGCTCTCCGCCGCCGGGTTCCGCGGGCCGAATGCGATGGCGCTGTTCATCGGCAGCAAGCTGTCGATGCTGTTCGGCCTGCCGGTCGCGGGATGGCTGCTGTGGCAGAACATGCAGATGCAGCCGCTGACCGGGGCCGCGACCGTGGGCGGCTTCGCCATCTTCGGCCTGGTGGCGCCGGACATGGTGATCCAGCGGATCCGTCAGGGCTACCTGAAGCGGCTGGAGGCCGGGTTGTCGGACGCGCTGGACCTGATGGTGATCTGCGCCCAGGCCGGGTTGAGCCTGGAGCCCGCCATGGCCCGGGTCTCGATGGAACTGAGGGCGGTGCACCCGGAGATGTGCCTGGAACTGTCCACCACCGTGCGGGAGCTGGAAATGATGTCCAACAGCGCCGCGGCGCTCAACAACCTGGGGGTCCGCACCGGGCTCGACAGCCTGATGCGCCTGACCTCCACGCTCACGCAGACCATGCAGTATGGCACGCCGCTCACCGACTCGCTGCGCACGCTGTCCAACGAGATGCGCACCGCGTCCCTCACCAGGTTCGAGGAGCGGGCGGCCCGGCTGCCGGTATTGCTCACCCTGCCGATGATCATGTTCATCCTGCCCTGCGTGTTCATGATCGTGGGGGGGCCGGCCGCGATCCAGATCGGCCGCTCGATGGGCGGCAACTGACATTCGCTTGCGTTCGGTTGCGTGTATGCTCGGGGCATGAACACGCGCCACCGTCGCTTCCCCTGCACCGCCGGTCTGGTCCTCGCCACGCTGCTGGGCGCGTGTTCGGCCAAGCTCGACCCGTCCCTCTCCGGCCAGCCCAGCCTCAGCACCGCCCGGGTGGCGCTGGCCGGCGGCTCCGGCGAGATCGCGCTGAACATCTGCAACGCCCTGCTGCTGGAGCACCCGAAGGACGGTGACCTGCTGGTGTGCCGGGCCGATGCGCTGGCGAGCATGGGGCGCGCGGCGGAGGCGACATCGGCCTACCAGGCAGCACTGGCGGTTGACGGGAAGTCCGGCGGCGCCCGCATGGGCCTGGGCCGCCTGCGCCTCGCCACGGACCCGGCCGGGGCCGAGGCGCTGTTCCTCGCCGCCCTCGCCGCCAACCCGCGCAATGCCGCCGCGCTGAACAATCTGGGCATCGCGCGGGATCTGCAGGGGCATCACGCCGACGCGCAGACGGCCTATGGCGAGGCGATCGGCGCTGCCCCCGAGATGCGGGCGGCGCAGGTGAACCTCGCGCTTTCGCTGGCGATGAGCGGCCGGTCGGGGGAGGCGGTGCGTATCCTGCGGCCGATCGCGGAACGTCCGGAGGCGACACCGCGCGAACGACACGACATGGCGGCGGTGCTGGCGATGGATGGCAAGCCGGAAGAGGCGACCCGGCTGTTGCGGGTGGACCTGGATGGCGGCCAGGTCGACAGCGCGGTGGACGGCTACCGTGCCTTACCAGCCACACGGCGGCCTTGACCTGGCATTTGCATTTTCACACGTATGTTCCCTGGTATGAAACTGCGCTAAAAGCCCGTTTTAAAAGTCACGGGGCGGGCAGTCGCAGACGGTTTGGTCTGACGGCGCGGTTGAGCATGAGACGGATCATGGCGAGGGTGACCATGGCCTCGGACACCTTCGGCAGGCGCTCGTAGTCTTTTGACAGCCGACGCCAGCGTCCGAGCCAGCCGAACGTGCGTTCCACCACCCATCGGCGCGGTAGAAGCACAAAGCCTTTTGCGCCCCGTGGACGGCTGATGATCAGCAGGACGAGCCCGAGCAGGAAGCAAGCCAGGATTGCCGGCACGCGGTTGTAGCCGCCGTCGGCGAACACGGCACGCAGCCAGCAATACAGCGGCTTGACGCGCCTGAGCAGGCTAGCCATGCCGTCCGCGTCCTGGACGGAGGCGGCATGCACGACGACGCCCAGCAGCAGCCCTTGCGTGTCCACGGCGATGTGCCGCTTGCGCCCCGTCACTTTCTTGGCCGCGTCGTAGCCGCGCGGGCCGCCGGCTTCCGTGGTCTTCACGCTTTGGCTGTCGATCACTGTGGCTGTGGGGCTTGGCTCCCGGCCTGCACCCTCGCGCAGCATGACCACGAGGTGATGGCGCATGGACTCCCATACGCCCGCGTCCAGGAAGGCACGGAAGTAGCCATACACGGTCGTCCACGGCAGGAAGGCGGGTGGTGGCGGCAGTTGTCGCCATTGGCAGCCGGTGCGCAGCAGGTAGAACAGGCTGTCCAGCATGCGCCGCATTTCGATCGTGCGCGGGCGGCCTCCGGGCTTGGCAGGCGGGACCAGTGGCTGCAACAGTCGCCACTGGTCGTCCGTCAGCGCCAGGCCAGCCCCGTAATCTCCAACCAACGCACGATCTTCAGGCGTCCACACGGCATGCTCCACAACAAGCAAACCACCTGGAACGCCGCAACAACCGGCCTGGTCACACCGTCAGGCTCGAACCACAGCCACTTTCAAAACGGGCTTTAAGTTGTTGTATCTAACGTTTGTTCATAATCGACCGGTATGTTTTCACGGCTTTAACTCTGCTCAGAGTCAGCGTTTGTTTGACAGAAAACATTTTCACCATGGATTTGCTGACAGTTCCTGTCCCGATTTTGACATCGATTTAACATATAGAATGTCAAGCGAATATTGTGAGTTCGTTGTTTTCTGCTACCTTTAGGTCATATGATTGAACGAAGGGCCAGAAATGCACGTCTCCAGAACTGACACGGATGGACTGCTCACCAATCCGCGCGTCCTGCTGATCGAGGATGACGAGGCGGTGGCCCAGGCCATGGTGCGCGGGATGGAGCGTTCGGGCATGAGTGTCGTGTGTGCCGGCACGGGCGCGACCGGGATCACGCTCAAGGCCAGCTTCAATCCTGACGTCATTCTGGTGGATCTTGAACTGCCGGACACCAACGGGGTGGACCTGATCGCGCATTTCGCCGAGAGCCGCAGCTGCGGCGTGATCGTGGTGAGCGGCATGGGCGAGGAGGCGGACCGGATTGTCGGCCTGGAGCTGGGGGCCGACGACTACATCGTGAAGCCGCCGCGGATGCGGGAGATGATCGCGCGGATCCGGGCGGTGCACCGCCGGGTCAACCGGCGGGAGGAGGCCAGGATCTCGCCACGGTCGCGGGATGCGGTGCAGGTGGGGCCGATCCGCATCAACATCGCGTTGCGCCAGGTGACGGCGGAGGATGGGCGCCGGATCCCGCTCACTTCGGCGGAGTTCACGCTGATCGAGGTGCTGGCGGCGGCGAACGGCCAGGCCGTGTCCCGCGACACGCTCAGCGAGAGCGCATTGCGGCGCCCGTGGCGGCCGGAGGACCGCAGCGTGGACCAGCTGGTGTTCAGCCTTCGCCAGAAGCTGCCGGCCGATGAGGGCGGCGGCGCGCTGATCCACAGCATTCGCGGTGCGGGTTATCTGCTCCGCGCGCCCGATGTGGAAGCGTAAGACTAGGGGCCACGCCGCCGCTTGCCGCCGCTCTTGCGCTTCTCGGGATCATAACCGCCGCCGCCGGGGCCCAGGGGTTCCGGGGTGCGGTCCCGCTTCCTGGCGCTGAACGAGGCGCTGGGGGGTGGTTCGAGACCGAGTTCGAGGGCTTCCAGCCGCTTGATCTCGTCGCGAAGCCGGGCCGCGGTCTCGAACTCCAGATCCGCCGCCGCCGCGCGCATCCGCTTCTCCAGCTCGGCCAGCGAGGACTTGAGGTCCTTGCCCACCATGTCGGTGATCCCGGCGTCCTTCACCGGGGACACGGTCACGTAATCCTGCTCGAACACGCTGGCCAGCGCCTCGCCGATATGGCTGCGCACGCTGGTGGGGGTGATGCCGTTCTCGCTGTTCCATGCGGACTGCTTGGCCCGGCGCCGCTCCGTCTCCTCGATCGCGGCGCGCAGGCTGCGGGTCATCACGTCGGCATAGAGGATGACCCGGCCATCCACGTTCCGCGCGGCACGGCCGATGGTCTGGATCAGGCTGGTCTGGCTGCGCAGGAAGCCTTCCTTGTCCGCATCCAGGATCGCAACCAGGGCGCATTCCGGGATGTCGAGCCCTTCGCGCAGCAGGTTGATGCCGATCAGCACGTCGAACACGCCCAGCCGCAGGTCGCGGATGATCTCGATGCGCTCCAGCGTGTCCACGTCGGAATGCAGGTAGCGGACCTTGACGCCGTTCTCGGTGAGATACTCGGTCAGGTCCTCCGCCATGCGCTTTGTCAGCGTGGTGACGAGGATGCGGCCGCCCTGCTGCATCACGGTGCGGCATTCCGCCAGCAGGTCGTCCACCTGGCGCTCCACCGGGCGCACCTCGGTCACGGGGTCGATCAGCCCGGTGGGACGGATCACCTGTTCCGCGAACACGCCGGCGCTGCGCTCCATCTCCCACGGGCCCGGCGTGGCTGAGACGAAGATGGTCTGCGGCCGGAACGCCTCCCACTCCTCGAACCGCAGCGGCCGGTTGTCGAGGCAGGAGGGCAGGCGGAAGCCGAACTCTGACAGCACGCCCTTGCGCGCCGCGTCGCCGCGGGCCATGCCGCCGATCTGCGGCACGGTGACGTGGCTCTCATCCACGATCAGCATGGCGTTGTCCGGCAGGTATTCGAACAGGGTGGGCGGCGGCTCGCCGGGCCGGCGGCCCGAGAGGTAGCGGGAATAGTTCTCGATGGACTTGCAGCTGCCCGTCGTCTCGATCATCTCGATATCGAAGGTGGTGCGCTGTTGCAGCCGCTCGACCTCCAGCAGCTTGCCCTCGGCGGTGAACTGCTTGAGCCGCTCCTGCAGCTCGATCTTGATGCTCGCCACCGCCTGGGTGAGGGCTGGGCGCGGCGTCACGTAGTGGCTGTTGGCGTAGATGTTGATCTCTTCCAGCGTCGCGGTGACTTCGCCGGTGAGGGGGTCAAACTCGCGGATCGCCTCGATCTCGTCGCCGAACAGCGCGATGCGCCAGGCGCGGTCTTCGAGGTGTGACGGGTACAGGTCCACGATCTCCCCACGCAGGCGGAAGGTGCCGCGCTGGAAGGCGGCGTCGTTGCGGCGGTATTGCAGCTCCACCAGGGCGCGGGCCAGCGAGTCCCGGTCGATCTGGCCGCCGGTCTGCAGCTTCACCACCATGCGGCCATAGGTCTCGACCGAGCCGATGCCGTAGATGCAGGAGACCGAGGCGACGATCACCACGTCCCCGCGTTCCAGCAGCGCCTGGGTGGCGCTGTGCCGCATGCGGTCGATGGCTTCGTTGATCTGGCTGTCTTTCTCAATGTAGGTGTCCGTCCGCGGCACATAGGCCTCGGGCTGGTAGTAGTCGTAATAGCTTACGAAATACTCAACGGCGTTGTCGGGGAAGAACCCCTTCATCTCCGCATAGAGCTGGGCCGCCAAGGTCTTGTTCGGCGCCAGGATCAGCGTGGGACGCTGCGCCGCCTCAATCACCTTCGCCATGGTGAAGGTCTTGCCGGACCCGGTGACGCCGAGCAGCACCTGGTCGCGGTCCCGGGCATTCACGCCGCGGACCAGTTCCGTGATGGCGGTCGGCTGGTCGCCGGCGGGTTCGTAGGCCGAGACCACCCGAAGCGGCTTCTGCAGCGGCTTCGGGCCCTGTTTCACCTGCTGGAAGGTGACGGGCGGGGCATCGTTCAGCTTTTGGGCGAGTGTAGAGGACATGGGACGAAGGTGGCGATGCCGGGACCCGGCGTCCAGGGTGTCAGCCCGATCTGGTGGCCGATCCGGTGATGGTCAGCCGCTCCAGGCCTCCACCGCGCGAGACAGCGTCTCGACAGGCCGGTCGCGAATGCCAAGTTCGCGCAGGCCGTCGCGGGTGCGGAACAGGTACTCGGCGGAGCTGCCCAGCGCGCCGGCCGCGGTCGCCAGGCGGCGCACCAGCTCATCTGGCGCCAGGCGGGTGTAATACTCGCCGTCCCGGCGGATCATGAAGGTGATGGCATGGCCGAATGCCGCCCCGTCCGCTCCGCGCACCGCCACCCAGCGCGGCTGGTAGCTGCCGGACAGCATCTCCCGCTGCCACAGCAGCGCCAGTTCCTGCTCCAGCAGGGCCTCGGCGATGCGGAAGGCGGCACCGGTGCAGGCGCCACCGCGGTCCAGGCCCAGCACCAGGCCCGGCGCCTCCGGCGTGCCGCGCCCGGCGACGGTGGAGAGGCAGAAGGCGCGGTGCCAGCCATGGATGCGGGCGAGCCGCCGCTCTTCGAAGTGAAAGGCCGGGTTCCAGATCAGCGAGCCGTAGGCGAACAGCCAGACGGCCGTGGCCCCGGCCGGGCGTGCCCCCAGGGTGGCGGCGAGGGAGGCCGCGCGTTCGGCATCGGTGAGGACGCGCAAGCCTGGCGAGGTCTCGGCGATCATACGGAGCATGCCGCCATCCGCGAGCATGTCGCGCGTCAGCACCATAAGGGCAGCCGGCGGGAGGGAGGGTTCATCGCAGGGGCGTGTCGTCGATGCGGCGCAGCATATCGCTCAAATCTTTATAGAGGGTTACGCAACCGGCCTCGGTCAGCTGCTCCGCCTGGAAGCCGCCGCACAGCACGCCGGCCGGGGTGATGCCGGCCTTGACCGCCGCCGTGGCATCGTAGGGCGAGTCGCCGATGGCCACCACCTGGTTGCCGGAGAAACCGAGCTTTTGCAGCGCGGCCTGGAAGATATCGGGGTGCGGCTTGCTTTTCTCGGCATCTTCCGAGGTGGTCTGCAGCAGGTCCATGTGGTCGATGCCGGCGAGCGCCTTGTAGTGGTCCAGCTCCTCCGGCTTGCCGCTGCTGCCCAGGGCGATGGCCTGGCCGCGTTCCAGCAGGCGGGCGAACAGCTCGGCCACACCGGGGAAGGGGCGCACCTGGTCGAGGTACTCCTTCTTGAACAATGCGCTCCGCGCGGCCTCGATCGCCTCGCCGTCGCGTTCGACCTCGGCTTTGGAGAGGAACACCGGCAGCAGCTGGTCGCCGCCCTTGCCGATCTGGTCGCGCACCGCGGCGAACTCCACCGCATGTCCCCACTCGACCAGCGTGCGCTGCCAGGCGAGCGCGTGCAGGTCCACGCTGTCCACCAGGGTGCCGTCCACGTCGAAGATGAAGCCTTTGGGCATGCGCGGTCACTCTTCATGAAGTCTCGGTGTGCAACGCGGCAGGTCCAGGCACGTTTGCGGGAGAGCCGGGCATTGCGCTTCCTTTCCAAACAGGTTGGGATCATACCCGGGCAGGAACTCGATAAGGATCAGGCATGGCGGACCTTCCGGCAGGCAACATGGAACCAGCGATCGGCGCGGCTCCCATCGACAAGCTCTGCATCGACACCATCCGCACCCTGGCGATGGATGCGGTGCAGAAGGCCAAGTCCGGCCACCCCGGCACCCCCATGGCGCTGGCCCCGGTGGCCTACAGCCTGTGGCAGGACGTGCTGCGGTTCGACCCGGCTGATCCCACCTGGCCCAACCGAGACCGCTTCGTGCTCTCCGTCGGCCACGCCAGCATGCTGCTCTATGCGCTGCTGCACCTGACGGGCGTGCGCAAGATCGGCAAGGACGGGCCCACCAGCGAGGCCGCGGTGACGCTGGAGGACCTCCGGCAGTTCCGCCAGTTGAGCAGCGTGACGCCCGGGCACCCCGAATACAGCTACACCTCGGGCGTGGAGACCACGACGGGGCCGCTGGGGCAGGGTGTTGCCAATTCCGTGGGCATGGCGATGGCGCAGCGCTGGTTCGCGGCGCGCTACAACAGGCCGGGCTATCCGCTGTACGACTATCGCATCTACGCGCTGTGCGGCGATGGCGACATGATGGAGGGAGTGTCCGGCGAGGCGGCCAGCCTGGCCGGGCATCTGGGCCTGTCCAACCTGGTCTGGATCTACGACAGCAACCACATCACCATCGAGGGTGCCACCAACCTGGCGTTCGGCGAAGACGTGGGCATGCGGTTCCAGGGCTATGGCTGGAACGTGCTGCACCTGGACGACGCCAACGACACCGCGGCAATGGCCGGTGCGTTGCACGAGGCGCAGGGCGTGCATGACCGCCCGACCATGATCATCGTGCACAGCATCATCGGCTATGGCGCGCCGAAGAAGCAGGGCACGCGCGAGGCGCACGGCGAGCCGCTGGGCGACGAGGAGATCAAGGCGGCCAAGCGGTTCTATGGCTGGCCCGAGGATGCGCAGTTCCTGATCCCGCCGGGCGTGCCCGAGCATTTCGCCGAGAAGATGGGCGCGCGCGGTGCCGGGCTGCGTCATGCCTGGATGGACATGCTGGCGAAGTATCGCGCCGAGTTCCCGGACCTGGCGCGCGAGCTGGACCAGATGGACAGGCACGAGCTGCCGCAGGGCTGGGATGCCGACATCCCGGTGTTCCCCGCCGATGCCAAGGGCCTCGCCTCCCGCGACAGCTCGCAGAAGGTGCTGAACGCCATCGGGCCGCATGTGCCCTGGCTGATCGGCGGCGCCGCGGACCTGGCGCCCAGCACCAAGTCCAACATGACGTTCGAGGGCGCGGGCAGCTTCCAGGGTGACAGCCCCACCGGCCGCAACCTGCACTTCGGCATCCGCGAGCACGCCATGGGGTCGGTGTGCAACGGCATGGCGCTTTCGGGCATCCGCGCCTACGGCTCCGGCTTCATGATCTTCAGCGACTACATGAAGCCGCCGATCCGTCTGGCGGCGATCATGGAGCTGCCGGTCATCTACATCTTCACCCATGACAGCATCGGCGTGGGCGAGGACGGGCCGACTCACCAGCCGGTGGAGCAGCTGATCGCGCTGCGGGCCATCCCCGGCATGATCGTGCTGCGCCCGGCCGACGCCAACGAGGTTGCGGAAGCGTGGCGCGTCGCGATGGCGTCCACGCATCATCCGGTGGCGCTGGTGCTGAGCCGCCAGGCGCTGCCGACCATCGACCGCGGGCAGTTCGCCGCGGCCTCCGGCCTGGCCAAGGGCGGCTATGTGCTCGCCGACAGCCCGGCCCCCAAGGTGATCCTGATCGGCACCGGCAGCGAGATCAGCCTGTGCCTTGGCGCCTATGAGGCGCTGAAGGCGGAGGGCATCGGCGCCGGGTGGTCAGCATGCCGAGCTGGGAGCTGTTCGAGAAGCAGGACGAGGCCTACCAGGACTCGGTGCTGCCGGACGCCATCAAGGGCCGGGTCGCGGTGGAACAGGGTTCGGTGATCGGCTGGGACCGCTATGTCGGGCGCCACGGGGCGATCATCGGCATGCACACCTTCGGCGCCAGCGCACCCGCCGCCGCCCTGCTGACCAAGTTCGGGTTCACGCCCGAGAAGGTTCTGGACGCCGCCCGCACCCAGGCGAAGCGGTCATGACGACCTTAGTTGGAGCGGTCGTGAGCATCCTCGGATCAGGAGAGTTTCGATGAATATCGTGAACCGACCCGGCGACCTCGACGCCGCCAACAGCCTCAAGAAGCTGGAGGGCTTCGGCCAGAGCCCCTGGCTGGACTTCATCCAGCGCAGCTTCACCGCCGATGGGCTGCAGACGCTGATCGACCGGGACGGGCTGAAGGGGATCACCAGCAACCCGGCCATCTTCGAGAAGGCGATGGGCGCCGGCACCGACTATGACGCCGGGTTCAAGGCGCTGGCGGATGCCGCGGACCATGACGCGCTCGATATCTACGAGGCGCTGGCGATCGAGGACATCCAGCAGGCCGCGGACCTGATGCGGCCGGTGTACCTGGCGACCAACAAGGTCGATGGATATGTGAGCCTCGAGGTCTCGCCCTATCTGGCGCTCCGCACCGAGGACACCGTGGCCGAGGCCCGGCGGTTGTGGAAGGCCGTGGGGCGCGAGAACCTGATGGTGAAGGTGCCGGGCACCGAGGCCGGCGCACCCGCGATCCGCACCCTGATCGGTGAGGGGCTGAACATCAACGTGACGCTGCTGTTCTCGCTGGAGGCCTACAGGGCGGTGGCGGAGGCGTTCATCGCCGGGCTTGAGGACCGGGTGGCGCAGGGGCACGACATCGCCGGGCAGTCGAGCGTCGCGAGCTTCTTCGTCAGCCGGATCGATGCGGTCATGGACAAGAAGATCGACGAGCGGGTGGCGAAGGGCGAGACCGGGCTGAAGGCGCTGCGCGGCAAGATCGCGGTCGCGAACGCCAAGGTGGCCTATCAATACTATCTCGACCTGGTGGCGAGCCCGCGCTGGCAGGCGCTGGCGGCGAAGGGCGCGCTGCCGCAGCGTCTGCTCTGGGCCAGCACGGGCGTGAAGGACAAGGCCTATAGCGACGTCATGTATGTGGAGCAGCTGATCGGCCGCGACACGGTGGACACCATCCCGCCCGCCACCATGGACGCATTCCGCGACCATGGCACCGCGGCCGAGACGCTGACCAGGGCCTCGACGAGGCGAAGCAGGTGCTGGCGGAGGCGGAGAAGGCCGGACTGGACCTTGATGGCGTCACGAAGAAGCTGGTGGCGGACGGCGTGGAACTGTTCGCGGAGGCCGCCGACAAGCTGCTCGGGGCGGTGGCCACCAAGCGAACCCGGATGCTGGGCGACCGGATCGCCAAGCTGGACATGGTGGTGGCGGATGAGCTGAAGGCCACTGTCGCGGCGGCGCGGGACGACTGGCGCAAGTCCGGCAAGCTGCGGGACCTGTGGGCCGGCGAGGCCTCGGTCTGGACCGGCGGGGACGAGTCCAGGTGGCTGGGCTGGTTGCGCGTGGTGGATGAGCGGACGGCGGACCTGCCGGCGCTGGTGGCGTTCCAGGATGAGGTGAAGTCGGCCGGGTTCAGCCATGTGCTGCTGCTCGGCATGGGCGGCAGCAGCCTGGGGCCGGAGGTGCTGGCGCAGACGTTCGGCAAGCAGCCGGGCTATCCGGAGCTGCTGGTGCTGGACAGCACCGATCCGCAGCAGGTGAAGGCCTTTGCCGACAAGGTGGATTTCGCCAGGACGCTGTGCATCGTCAGCAGCAAGTCCGGCAGCACGCTGGAGCCGAACATCCTCAAGGCCTACTTCTTCGACCGCATGAAGCAGGCGGTGGGCGACAAGGCCGGGCAGCACTTCGTGGCCGTGACCGACCCCGGTTCCAAGATGCAGACGGTTGCCGAAGCCGATGGCTTCAGGCACGTGTTCATGGGTGACCCGGCCATTGGCGGCCGCTACTCCGTGCTGTCCAACTTCGGCCTGGTTCCGGCCGCGGCCATGGGCGTGGATCTCACCAGGTTCCTCGCGGCCACGGCGCTGATGGTGCGCGCCTGCGCCGCCGGCACGCCGCCCGACACCAATCCGGGCGTGCAGCTGGGGCTTCTGGTGGGTGCCGCGGCCAAGGCCGGCCGCGACAAGGTGACCATCATCCCCGGACCCGGCCTGGACGATGTCGGCGCCTGGCTGGAGCAACTGCTGGCGGAGAGCACGGGCAAGCAGGGGCATGGCATCGTGCCGGTGGATCATGAGCCGCTGGGGGCGCCGGAGGTTTATGGCGCTGACCGGCTGTTCGCCTACCTGACGCTGGCCGGTAAGCCTGGCGAGGACACCAAGGTGGCGGCACTGGAGGCGGCCGGGCATCCGGTGGTGCGGCTGGTGCTGACCGATACCATGCAGGTCGGGCAGGCGTTCTACCTGTGGGAGTTCGCCACCGCGGTGGCAGGCAGCGTGATCGGGATCGACCCGTTCGACCAGCCGGACGTGGAGGCCAGCAAGATCGAGACCCGCAAGCTGACCGACGCCTATGCCAAGGACGGAAAGCTGCCGCCCGAGACGCCGTTCCTGGAAGCGGACGGCATCAAGCTGTTCACCGATGCGGCGAACCAGGCGGTGCTTGGTTCGGGCGGGCTGGATGCTGTCATCAAGGCGCAGCTGGACCGGGCCGGAGCCGGGGATTACGTGGCGCTGCTGGCGTATATCGAGCGCGACCAGGCGAACATCGATGCGCTGACCGCGATCCGCACCCGGATCCGGGATGCCAGGCACGTGGCGACCTGCGTGGGCTTCGGTCCGCGCTTCCTGCACTCCACCGGGCAGACCTACAAGGGCGGGCCGAACAGCGGCGTCGTGCTGCAGATTACCGCAGATGATGCCGCCGATCTGATGGTGCCTGGCGAGGCCTACAGCTTCGGCACCGTGAAGGCGGCGCAGGCGCGGGGTGATTTCGATGTGCTGACGGAGCGCAAGCGGCGAGCGTTGCGGGTGCATCTGGGCAAGGACGTGAAGGCCGGGCTGGCGCGCCTGGCCCGGGCGGTTGAAGCGGCTCTAGGATAGGAACGGTCGATGGAACTCGGGATTATCGGCCTTGGCCGAATGGGCGGCAACATCAGCCTGCGGTTGATGCGGGATGGGCACAAGACGGTGGTGTACGACCGCAACGCCGATGCGGTGACCGGGCTGGAGAAGGAGGGTGCGTCCGGCGTGGGCGGCCTGGCCGAGATGGTGAAGGCACTGACGCCGCCCCGGGCGGTGTGGGTGATGCTGCCGGCCGGGCCGATCACCGAGGCGACGGTGAACGAGCTGGGCGGGCTGATGGATGTGGGCGACACGATCATCGACGGCGGCAACAGCTACTACAAGGATGACATCCGCCGGGCCAAGGCGCTGCAGGCCCAGGGTATCACCTATGTGGATGTCGGCACCTCGGGCGGCGTGTTCGGGCTGGACCGCGGCTATTGCATGATGATCGGCGGCGACAAGGAGGCGGTCTCGCGGCTCGACCCGATCTTCAAGACGTTGGCGCCCGGCATCGGGACCATCGAGCGGACGCCGCAGCGGGCGGCAACCCGTGATCCGCGGGCCGAGCAGGGCTACATCCATGCCGGCCCGGCCGGTTCCGGTCATTTCGTGAAGATGATCCATAACGGCATCGAGTACGGGATGATGCAGGCCTATGCCGAGGGCTTCGACATCCTGCACCACAAGAGCAGCGAGGAGCTGCCGGTGGATGAGCGCTTCACCATCGATGTGGCGGACGTGGCCGAGGTGTGGCGCCGGGGCAGCGTGGTGAGTTCCTGGCTGCTGGACCTGACTGCGATGGCGCTGGCGGAGAACGAGACGCTCAGCAACTTCCAGGGCGGCGTCGCGGATAGCGGCGAGGGCCGTTGGACGGTCGAGGCGGCGGTGGAGGAGGCGGTGCCGGTGCCGGTGCTGTCGGCCAGCCTGTTCGCACGCTTCCGCAGCCGGCGGGAGCACACCTTCGCCGACAAGCTGCTGAGCGCCATGCGTGCCAAGTTCGGAGGCCACGCCGAGGCGAAGATCGAGGGGTCGTAGCCGCATGGACCAGAACCAGCCGATGAAGAACCGGCTGTCGGGTGCCGAGGGGCTGGCCGCTGCCCCGCCCGCCCCTCCGGCCACGATGGTGATCTTTGGCGCCGCGGGCGACCTGACCAAGCGTCTGCTGATGCCGTCGCTGTACAACCTGCATCTGGCTGAGCTGCTGGCGGACGAGTTCCAGGTGATCGGCATCGATCACAACGAGAGCACCGACGACAAGTATCGCGAGGTGCTGAGCGCCGCGATGGACGGCTTCGTGTCGCACAAGGGCGGGGAGTTCGGGGCGGATGCGCTGAACGGGGAGGTCTGGGGCTGGGTGCGCGAGCGGCTGCACTACCAGACCGGCGATTTTGAGGATGCCGCGACCTATGAGGCGCTGAAGTCCCGGATCAAGGGGAGCTGCGTGTTCTATCTCGCGGTCTCCGCCCGGTTCTTCGGGCCGGTGATCACCCAGCTCTGCGACGCCGGGTTGATGGAGCAGACGGAGGGCGTGTTCCGGCGCGTGATCGTGGAGAAACCGTTTGGCCACGACCTGCCGAGCGCGCAGGCGCTGAACAAGCTGATCCTGGACCGCATGGACGAGACGCAGGTGTTCCGGATCGACCACTTCCTCGGCAAGGAGACGGTCCAGAACGTCATGGCGCTGCGCTTCGGCAACGGCATTTTCGAGCCGCTGTGGAACCGCCATTACATCGATCACGTGGAGATCACCGCGGCGGAGACGGTGGGCGTGGAGGAGCGTGCGCGGTTCTACGAGCCGACCGGTGCCCTGCGGGACATGGTGCCGAACCACATGTTCCAGCTGCTGGCGATCACCGCCATGGAGCCGCCGAACCGCTTCGACGCCGATGCGGTGCGGGCTGAGAAGGCCAAGGTGATCCAGGCGATCAAGCCGTTCGACGAGATGCGGGCGGCGCGTGACGTGGTGCGGGGGCAGTATGCGCCGGGCAGCGTGGGCGGGGAGGCAGTGCCGGGCTATCGCGACGAGAAGGACGTGGCGCCGACCAGCATGACGGAGACCTATGTCGCGCTGCGCCTCAAGATCGACAACTTCCGCTGGTCGGGCGTGCCGTTCTACATCCGCACCGGCAAGCGCATGGCGGTGCGGCGGACGGAGATCGCGATTCACTTCAAGCAGGCGCCGTATGCGATGTTCCGCGACACGCCGGTGAACAACCTGACGCCGAACGTGATGGTGCTGCATATCCAGCCCAGCGAGGGCATCACGCTGAACCTCAGCGCCAAGAAGCCGGGGCCGAAACTGGTGCTGGGCGGCGTCGCCATGGATTTCCGGTATTCCGACTATTTTCATGCGCCCGCCAGCACCGGGTATGAGACGCTGCTGTATGACGTGATGATGGGCGACGCGACGCTGTTCCAGCGGGCCGACATGGTGGAGGCCGGCTGGGCCGCCGTGCAGCCGATCCTGGATCTGTGGGAGTCCGGGCAGGCTGGCGTCAGCCGCTACCCCGCCGGCTCGCATGGCCCGGCGGCGGCCGACCGGCTGCTGGACCGCGACGGCATCCACTGGCTCAACCTGCCATGACGGTGAAGCTGGTGGTCTCGGACGTGGATGGCACCCTCGTCCAGCCCGACAAGAGCCTCAGCCCGGGTACCCGCGCCGCCGCAGCGCGGCTGCAGGCGGCGGGCGTGCCGCTGGCCATCGTCAGCGCCCGGCCGCCGCGTGGCATGCGCTGGATCGTGGAGGCGCTGGAGTTGAAGTCGCCCTCGGCCGGGTTCAATGGCGGCGCCATCGTGGGCCCGGACGGCACCGTGCTGGAGTGGAACCCGGCGCCTGCCGGCATCGTGCAGGCGGCGCTCGACCTGTTCGCCAGGCGCGGCGTCGATGCCTGGCTGTTCACCCAGACGGAGTGGCTGATCCGCGACGCGGCTGGCGTGTATGTCGAGCACGAGCACCATACCATTCAGTTCGACGCGCGGGTGGTGGCGGATTTCGCGCCCTATGTGGACCAGGTCGGCAAGCTGGTGGGCGTGAGCGACGACGTTGCCAGGCTGGCAGCGGTGGAGGCGGAGCTGCAGGCGATCGTCGGCGACCAGGCCACGGCGCACCGGTCGCAGACGTACTACCTCGACCTTACCCACAAGAATGCCAACAAGGGCTACGCCGTGCAGGCGCTGGCCCGCCACCAGGGCGTCGACGTGTCCGAGATCGCCGTGCTGGGCGACATGGTGAATGACGTGCCGATGTTCAAAGTGGCGGGCTACTCGGTGGCGATGGGCAATGGCTCCGCGGAGACCAAGGCGGCCGCCACCGACACCACGGCGGCGAATGACCACGAGGGTTGGGCGCAGGCCATCGATACGCTGATCCTGCCGCGGGCCGCGCCTTGAGCGATCTGCTCTGCGCCGATCCCGCGGCGCTGGCGGAGGCTGCGGCGGACTGGATGGTGAAGCGGCTGGCCACCACGCCGGGTCGGCTGGCGGTGTCGCTCTCGGGCGGGTCCACGCCGAAGCTGCTGTATGAGACGCTGGCTCGCGCGCCATGGCGGGATGTGATGCCCTGGGCGCGGGTGCATTGGTTCTGGGGCGATGAGCGGTTCGTGGCGCCGGAGGATGCGGCCAGCAACCTGGGCATGGTGCGCCGGGCCATGCTCGACCATGTGCCGGTGCCGGCGGACCATGTCCACGCGATCCCGACCACCGGGATGACGCCGGAGCAGGCTGCCATCGCCTATGAGGCGACGCTGCGCGGATTCCATGGCGATGACCTGACCCGGCCGCTGTTCGACCTGGTGCTGCTGGGCCTGGGCACCAACGGGCACACCGCCTCGCTGTTCCCTGGTGAGGCCATCGTGCAGGAGCGCACGGCCTGGGCCGCCGCGGTGACGCCGCCGGGGGAGCCGACGCGCATCAGCCTGACCTGGCCGCCGCTGGAAAGCTGCCGGGCCGCCGCCTTCCTGGTGGCCGGAGCGGATAAGCGGGAGGTGGTGGCGCGGGTGCGGCGGCATGACCCGGCGCTGGTCGCCTCCGCCTATCATCCGGCGGGCGAGTTGCTGTGGTGGCTGGACGTGGGCGCCGCCGGCTGATCCGCGGTCTTGCTTGGCTTGTTCTGGCCGTTGCCTTGTGTGGTCTGTCCGCCTGTGCGGCGCCACACCTCAAGCCTTCTGTCCGGCCTGCGAACGCGCGGCTCGCGCCGCCCGTCTGCACGCCCGCGCTGGCGGCCACGCTGCCGCTCGACCCGGCTGACGATTATGCCGTGGTGACGGGTGTGCTCAACCAGGTGCCCGCCCGGTATGTGCTGGACACCGGCGCCGAGGTCTCGCACGTCACGCCCTGGGCGGTCGGGCACTACCATCTGATGACGGCACCTGGTGCGTCGGACGAGGTGCTTGGCCTGGGCGGCGTCGTGCGGGTCCGGAGCGTGGCGGCGGAGATCGGATTGGGCGGGCAGGTCACCCGTGCCGTGCTCCCGGTCGTCACGCTGCCTGCGGGCACGGCGGGCGGCCTGCCCTATGCCGGGCTGATCGGTGCCGACGTGCTGTCCGCCTTTGATGTCGAGGTCTCGATGCCCGAGCGGGTGGTGCGGCTGTGGCGGGTGGATGGCTGCAGCGGGGATCATACGGGCTGGACCGGGCCGCACTGGCCGGTGCCGCTGGTGCGCACCCCGGGCGGGCGCCTGCAGCTGACAGTGGTGCTGGACGACACGCTGGTGACCGCCATGCTGGACACCGCAGCCAACATCTCCGTCCTGAGCGCGGCGGGTGCCGCGCGGCTGGGTCTTACGCCGGCGATGCTGGCGCGTGACCCACCGGGGCGAGGCCGCGGGGTGGATGGCCGGTCGATGCGCTCCCATCTGCATGGCTTCCAGGTGATGGCGGTCGGGCCCGAGCTGTCCGTGCATCCGCGCCTGATGGTCTCGGCGGCGGCGCTGCCGGAGGCGGACATGCTGCTGGGCCTGGACTGGTTGCGGGACCGCCGGGTCTGGATCTCGTGGCGCACCCGGACGATGTACGTGCAGCATATCGGGCCCGGCGATGCGGGCCGTCATGCGCGATGAGGGCTGGCGCGGGGCGGGCAGGCTTGTATGGTCCGGAGCATGATCGAGGCTTCTCCCGCGGTGCTGGTTGTCATGGGTGTTTCGGGGTCCGGCAAGACCACGATCGCCGCCTTGCTGGCCGGGCGGCTGGGGTGGGAATACGGCGACGCCGATGATTTCCACCCGGCGGCCAACAAGCGGAAGATGCACGACGGCACGCCGCTGACCGACGAGGACCGCTGGCCCTGGCTGCGCACCATGGCCGCGTGGATCGATGCCACACGCACCGTCCGGCGCCACGGCGTGCTGGCCTGCTCCGCGCTGAAGCGCAGCTACCGTGAGGTTCTGGTGGGGGATCGCACCGATGTCGGCCTGGTCCATCTGCGCGGCGACAAGGCACTGATCGCCGCACGGCAGGCGGCCCGGCACAACCACTTCATGCCCGCGAGCCTGGTGGACAGCCAGTTCGCCACGCTGGAGGAGCCCAGTGGGGATGAGCGACCGCTGACCATCTCCGTGACGCCGGACCCGCGGACGATCGTGGATGACATCCTGCGGCGGCTGCGCGCATGAACGACGACCTGAAGCGCCGGGTGGCGGAAGCCGCGGCGGCGCAGGTCGAGGACGGCATGGTCGTGGGCCTGGGCACCGGGTCCACGGCGGCGCTGATGATCGAGGCGCTGGGACGGCGGGTGGCGGCCGGGTTGCGGGTCGTGGGGATCCCGACCTCGGAGCACAGCGGCGCGCAGGCGCGGGGGCTGGGCATCCCGCTGGTGGACTTCGACACGCATCCGCAGATCGACCTCACCATAGACGGCGCGGACGAGGTGGATACCGCCACGCTGAACCTCATCAAGGGCCTGGGCGGGGCGCTGCTGCGGGAGAAGATCGTGGCGAGCGCCAGCCGCCGGATGACGGTGATCGTGGATGGCAGCAAGCTGGTCACGTCGCTGGGCGGGGTTCGGCTGCCGGTGGAGGTGGTGACCTTCGGCTGGCAGGCCACGGCGGTGCAGCTGAGGCGGGCCGGTGCCGACCCGGTGTTGCGCATGGCGGATGGCCAGCCGTTCCGCACGGATAGCGGCAACCTGATCCTGGACTGCGCCTTTGCCGCCATCGGCGATGCGGGTGTGCTGAACACCCGGCTCAAGATGATCACCGGCGTGGTGGAGACCGGCCTGTTCATCGGGCTGGCCACCACCGTCATCGCGGCGACCGCGGACGGACTGCAAACCCTGGAGCGGACATGACCGAACTCGCGACCACCATCGACAATGGCGCCCCAGAAGGTCCGATCACGCTGACGCTGGACATTGGCGGCAGCGGGCTGAAGGCCGGGCTGCTGGACGCGAAGGGGAACATGGTGGGGGAGCGGGTGCGCGTCGCGACCCCCGATCATCCGACGCCCGATGTCGTGGTGCCGGTGCTGCTGGGCCTGGCGCAGGAGCTGGGCGGGTTCGACCGGGTCTCGGTCGGGTTTCCGGGGGTGGTGCACGGCACCAAGGTGCTGACGGCGCCGAACCTGGGCACCGAGGCCTGGGCCGGCTACGAGTTGGCCAAGGCGCTGGCGGAAGGGCTGGACCGGCCGGTGCGCATGCTGAACGACGCGACGGTGCAGGGTCTGGGCGTGATCATCGGGCAGGGGCTGGAATGCGTGATCACGCTGGGCACCGGCTTCGGCTTCGCGCTGTATCAGGATGGGCGTTTGGCGCCGCACCTGGAATTGAGCCAGCATGTGATCCGCGGCCGCAGGACCTACGACGAATACCTGGGTGCCGCGACCCTGAAGCGGATCGGCAAGCGGCGCTGGCGGCACCGGGTGAAGCGGATGCTGGCGCAGCTGCGCGTGCTGGTGAACTTCGATACCCTCTACATCGGCGGCGGCGACGCCCGGGTGGTCGACTTCGACCTGCCTTCCGATATCCATATCGTCTCGAACAGCGCCGGCATCACTGGCGGCATACGGCTGTGGGACCCGACGCTCGACGCGGATTTCGCGACGCGCGGGTGATCCCCGGGGTGAGCGGGGCGGGACCGACCACATTTCACCTGGTTCGGCACGCCGCGCACGGATTGCTGCCGCACACCTTGGCCGGCCGCATGTCGGGCGTGCCGCTGAGCGCGGACGGGCGGGCGCAAGCCGAGACGCTGGCCCGCCGGTTTGCCGGCACCGATGTAGCGGCCGTGGTGGCCAGCCCGGTGCAGCGGGCGCAGGAAACGGCGGCGCCGGTCGCGCGGGCGTTGGGCCTTGAGGTGCAGGGGGATGCCGGGTTCGAGGAGATCGATTTCGGCCGATGGACCGGGCAGCGGTTCGAGGCGTTGGATGCGGACCCGGACTGGCACGCCTGGAACCGCCTGCGCAGCCTGGCCCGATGCCCCGGCGGCGAGACCATGCACGCGGCACAATCCCGCGCCCTGGCGGCACTGGCCCGGCTGCGCGCCGAACATGGGGCAGCGACCGTGCTGGTCGTCAGCCATTCGGACGTGCTGAAGGCGGTGCTCGCCCCGGCGCTGGGCCTGTCGCTCGATCACCTGCACCGGATCAGCATCGACCCGGCTTCGGTCAGCACCCTGCTGGTGTTCGACGCGGATTGGCGGGTGGAGGGGCTGAACCGCTGATCCCGGTCTGGCGTCAGGCCGGCGCGCCCTGCTGCTTCATCGGCGCGGCGTTGGCGAAGGCGTCGAGCGCCTCGCACTCCGCCATGATGCGCTGCACGGCCGGGACATCCGGCACCTCGATCTTGAACACCCGCATGACCACGATGATGCCGGCCAGGCAGATATCGGCCATGCCCACGCTGTCACCATGGCAGAAGCGGCCGGTGCCGGGCTCGGCCAGGCGCTGCTCCAGGGCGTGCAGGCCGGTGGTGAACCAGTGGGTCTGCCACGCTTTCCACTGCGCGTCGTCGAAGCCTGCGGCCTTGTTCAGGTAGCCGCGCACGCGGGGGGTGACGAAGGGGTGCGTGTCCGCGGCGAGCAGCAGCGACAGGGAGCGGACGCGGGCGCGGCCATAGGGGTCGGCGGGCAGCAGCGGCGGCTCGGGCGTGGTCTCGTCAAGGAACTCCAGGATGGCGAGCGACTGGGTGAGCGGCGTGGCGGGCGCGCCGGGGGCGTGGTCCAGCAGGGCGGGGATGGCGGCCATCGGATTGATTGCGAGAAAGGCCGGGTCATGCTGCTGGCCCTCGATCAGGTTGACCTGGTGCTCGGTGGCGGACAAGCCCTTCAGCGCCATGGCGACGCGCACGCGATAGACGGCGGAGGTGCGCCAGAAGGCGAATAGCTCGAAGCGCGGTTCGTCGGTCATGCGGTTCCTCGATCATTCCGCCGGATGGTGCAGCGTTGGCTGGTGCAGGGCGGGTGGCGGCTCCCGCTGGGTCAGCATCCGGCGGAACAGCCGCGCCGTCCAGCCGGAGAGGTCGTCCATCACGGTATAGAGGCTGGGCACGAAGACCAGGCTGAGGGCGGTGCTGACCACCAGGCCGCCGATGACGCCGATGGCCATGGGCGCGCGGAACTCGCCCCCATCGCCGATGCCCAGCGCGCTCGGGATCATGCCCGCGACCATGGCGATGGTTGTCATCACGATCGGCCGGGCCCGCTTGCGCCCGGCATCCAGGATCGCTTCGGCCCGGCCCACGCCGTCGGCCCGGCGCTCGATGGCGTAGTCCACCAGCATGATGGCGTTCTTGGTGACGATGCCCATCAGCATCAGGATGCCGATCACCACCGGCATGCTGATCGGCTGGCCCGTCAGGATCAGCGCCAGGATGACGCCGCCGAGCGACAGCGGCAGGCTGAGCAGGATGGTGATGGGCTGGAACACGCTGCCGAACAGCAGGATCAGCACGCCCAGCACGATGGTGAGCCCGGCGCCCATGGCCAGGGCGAAGCCGGAGAACACCTCGCCCATGATCTCCGCATCGCCGCCGCTCTGCAGCCGCACGCCCTGCGGCAGGTGCTGCGCGGCCGGCATGGTGAACACCATCTGCGTCGCCGCACCCAGCGCCACGCCGGTCGCGAGGTCCGCCCCCAGCACCACGCGGCGCACGCGGTCATAGCGTTCGATGCTGGCCGGGCCCTGGCCGAGGTTGAGCTCGGCCACCGCCAGCAGCGGCACGGAGAGGCCGTTGTCGCCGATGACGGGCAGGGCGGCCATGGCGTTCAGGTCGCCACGCAGCGACAGCGCGGACTGCACGCGGATCGGCACCAGGCGGTCCCCGTCGCGGAACTTGGCGAGGTTCGCGGCGATGTCGCCGATAGTGGCGATGCGGATGGCGTTGCTGATCGCCTCGGTGCTGACGCCGAAGCGCGCGGCCTCGTCGGCGCGGGGTGTGATGCGGATCTCGGGGCGTTCGGTGCCGGCGGAGGGGGCGACGTTGCCGAAGCCGGGCAGGCGGCGCATCCCGCTTTCCAGTGACGCGACGCCGCGGGCGAGGGCGCCCGGTTCGTCGCCCAGCACGGTGATGGACAGCTCCCGCTCGCCACGGTCGTTCACGAACCAGCCGCGCACGTCCGGTATGGTGGCCAGGCGGGCGGTCAGCTCGCCCTCGATCTGCTGCTGGGTGCGGCTGCGCTGGCCCTTCAGCACCAGGTTCACGATCATCGCGGCGCGGCGGATCTCGGCGCCGGCGCCGGTCGGCGTGGTGCCGCCCACCACGAACACGGTGGTCACCTCCGGGATCTCGCGGAAGTTCGTTGCCACGCGGTCGGTCGCCGCGCGGGTGTCCGCCAGGGTGGAGCCCGGCGGCAGCTCCAGTGACAGCGTGACCCGGCTTTCATCGCCATGCGGGATGAACCCGGTGGGCAGCAGCGTGGTGGACCAGATGGAAAGGCCGAATGCCAGCAGCCCGAACAGCAGCGTGAGCGCCCGATAGCGCAGGGTGGCGCGCAGGAAGCGGGTGTAGGCCCGCATCAGCCGGCCTTCGCGCACCTCGTGGTGGCCGGTGGATCTCATCAGGTAGGCGGCCATGAGCGGGGTGATAAGCCGGGCCACGAGGAGGGAGGCGATGACGGCGGCGGCGACGGTGAGGCCGAACTGCTTGAAATACTGCCCGGCGATGCCGCCCATGAAGCTGACGGGGGCGAAGACCGCGACGATGGTGCAGGTGATGGCCATGACGGCGAGCCCGATCTCGTCCGCCGCCTCGATCGCCGCCTGGAACGGGCGTTTGCCCATGCGGATGTGGCGGACGATGTTCTCGATCTCGACGATGGCGTCGTCCACCAGGATGCCGGTGACGAGGGTGATGGCGAGCAGGCTGATGAAGTTGAGCGAGAAACCCATCAGCTCCATGGCGGCGAAGGTGGGGATGACGGAGAGCGGCAGGGCCACGGCGGCCAGCAGCGTGGCCCGCCAGTCGCGCAGGAACAGGAACACCACGATGGTGGCGAGCACGGCGCCCTCGATCAGGCTGTGCATGGCGGAAAGGTAGCTGCCGCGGGTGGCGCGCACGCCGTCGTCGATCAGGTCGAACCGCGCCTCCGGGTGCGCGTCCGCCAGCCTGGCCAGGCGGGCGGCGACGGCATCCGCCACCGTCACGTCGCTGGCGCCCTTGGCCCGGTAGAGCGCGAAGCTGACCACGGGGGTGGTGCCGTTCAGCCGGGCGAAGGTGCGGGGTTCCTCGTAGGTGTCGTCGATGGTCGCGAGGTCCGAGAGCCGCACCTCGCGCCCGCCCGGCAGCACGATGCGGGTCTGCTCCAGCTGCGGCAGGGTGCGGGCGGCGGCCAGGGTGCGGATGGCCTGCTCCTGCCCGCCCAGCTCGCCCCGGCCGCCGGAGAGATCGGCGCTGGTAGCGTGCAGCTGCGTGTTCACCGCGGCGGCGGTGATCCCCAGGGAGGCGAGGCGGTCGGGGTCCAGGTTCACCCGGATCTCACGCGTCACGCCGCCGATGCGCTTCACCTGGCCGACGCCCGCGACGCCCTGCAGGTCCCGCACCACGGTGTCGTCCACGAACCAGGAGAGGCCTTCCAGCGTCATGCCCGGGGCGGTGACGGCATAGGTCTGGATGCTCTGCCCCACCACGTCGATGCGCTCGATGATCGGCTCGTCGATGGTGCGCGGCAGGTCGCTGCGGATCTTGGCGATGGCGTCCCGCACGTCGTTCAGCGCGCGGTCGCTGCTCACCTCCAGCCGCAGCTCGATGATGGTCTGGCTGGTGCCGTCCGTCACCGTGCTGGTCAGGTGCTTCACGCCCGAGACGTTGGCGACCGCATCCTCGACCTTCTTGGTGACCTGGCTTTCCAGCTCCGCCGGGGCGGCGCCGTTCTGTGTCACGGTCACGGACACCACGGGGATGTCGATGTTCGGCGCCCTGGTGATGGGCAGCATGCGGAAGGCGACGATGCCGAGCAGCGTCAGCACCGCGAACAGCACCAGCGGCGGAATGGGCCTGCGGATCGCCGCGCCCGAGATGTTCCAGGCCATTACGGCGTGCGGACCGCGGTCACGTGATCGCCGCCGCGGATGAAGGTGCCGGAGACGGCCACGACGCTTTCGCCGTCGGCCAGGCCCTGGCGAATTTCGGCGCTGCGGCCGTTGCGCAGGCCCACGGTCACGCCGCGGGTCTCGACCACGCCGTCCTGCACCACCTGCACCACGGCGCCCCCGGGCTGGAACAGCACGGCGGAGAGCGGGGCGAGCACGCCGTCGCGCCGGGCCACCTCGGCGGTGGCGCGGGCGAAGCTGCCGAGCACCAGGCCGCCTTGTGCGCCGTCCACCGCAATCCGCACCCGGCCCAGCCGCGTGGTGCGGTTCACCTCCGGCGACACCAGCCGCACCGACCCGGGCCGCACGCCGCCCACGGTGGTGATCGACGCCGTCTGACCCGGCCGCAGCTTCGCCAGCTGCTGCTCCGGCACATCCGCCTCCAGCTCCACCGCACCATCCTGGATGATGCGGAACAGCGGATCACCGGACCCGGCCACCACGGAGCCCAGCCGGGCGGTGCGGCGGCTGATGATGCCGGCCACCGGGGCGCGGACCTCGGTGTGGGCCAGGCGGACCAGCAGCTCCTGCCGCTGCGCCATGGCCAGGGCGCGGTCCGCCGTGGCAAGCTGGATGGCGTTCTGCCCGGCCTCCAGCCGCGCCGTGCCCATGCGGGCGGCGGCGGTGCGCTGCTCGAAGACCTCGCGCGAGGCGTTGCCGTTCGCCAGCAGGTCGCGGGTGCGGGTCAGCGCCAGGTCCAGCTGCACGCGGTTCGCCTGCATCTCGTCCAGGCTGGCGCGGGCCTGGGCGATGGCGGCCTCGGCGCGCGAGAGCTGGGCCGTGTTCTGCGCCAGGCTGGCCTCCAGCACGTCCCGGGACAGCCGGGCCAGCACCTGGTTGGCCTGCACCGTGTCGCCCTCCTCGGCCAGCACGGCGTTGATCGCCACGCCGTCGATCTGCGGGCTGACCAGCACCTCCTCCCTGGCCACCAGGGTTCCGGTGAGCGTGACGCTCTCGGCGATGCTGCCGGTCGCGGCGGCCACGACGCTGACGCTGGGGGGCTTCGGCATCACGGCCTGGGCGTGGGCCTGGAACGGCAGCATCAGCAGCGCCAGCAGTGTGGCGGGGCGCAGGAAGCGGCGGAGCAGCTGCTGCAGCACCGGGCGCATCCGTTCCGGCGTGAGGGTGCGGTCGATGCCCTGGTGGATGCTGAGCCCATCGCCCATCGCCATGATGAGGCGGCAGGCGGTCTCGACATCGAGCGTCGGGTCCACGGTGCCGCGGGCCTGGCCGCGCGTCAGCGCAGCGGCGATGTGGGACCGGGCTTCGGCCAGGTTGCGGTCGAACATGCCGCGGATCTCGGGGTTGCGGGCGGCCTCGGCGATGGTCTCGGCACATAGCGAGGGATTGGGCCCGGCCAGGATCTGCCCCAGCTTCTCGCTGCCGATGCTGACCATCGCCTCCACCGGGTCGTCGGCCTGGGCCAGGCGCTCGAAGAAGTCCTTGTGCTTCTCCCGCTCGCCCTCGGCGATGGCGGCAATGATGCTGACCTTGCTGGGGAAATAGCGATACAGCGCGCCGGGCGACATGCTGGCCTCGGCGCAGATCTGCTGCATGGAGGCGCCATGGAAACCACTGCGCGCGAAGCACGCCACCGCCGCATCGATGATGCGCTGGCGCGGCGGGATGGGCGCCTGGGCCGTCCCGGAAGACACAGGGGCGTGCGATGCGGACATGGGTTCCCGACCGGAGAATGAACGTTCATGTGCGAAGTCGGATCGTGAAGTCAAGCTTAACCGGACTCGAGGAGCCTGGGATCGCCTGTCAAACGTGCTGGGCGATCAGAGCCCAGCCCAGCCCGGCCGGGTCACGCGCGCGTGGCCGGTCCGATCACCCCCAGGGTGCCAAGGTGGCGGGCTATGTAGTCCAGGAACACGCGGACGCGCGGGGCCATGTAGGGGCCGCCCGGAACGAGGAGCTGCACCGGCAGCGGCGGTGGCTCGAACTCCGGCAGCAGCCTGATCAGGGTGCCGGCGGAAACGTCGTCTGCAACCTGGTATGACAACGCCATGGCGATGCCCCGGCCCATGCGCGCGCCGACCAAGGCCGCCTCCACATCGTTGACCAGCAGCCGCGGTGCCAGGCGCACGAGCCGCCCGCGCGCACCTTCGGGAAACCGCCATTCGGCAGGCATCGGCCGGCCTGACGAGAAGATCGCGTCGTGGCGGGCAAGCTCGCCCGGGGTGCGTGGCGTTCCGCGTGCGGCGAGATAGGCCGGGCTGGCGACCAACATGCGCCGCACCTCTCCCACCCGGCGCGCGACGAGGCTGGAATCCGCGAGCGGCCCGATCCGCACGGCAACGTCCAGCCCGTCCTCGATCAGGTCCAGGTTGCGGTCGGACAGCACCAGCTCCACCCGCAGGTCGGGATGCAGGCCGAGAAAGGTGGTGACCAGCGGCGCGACGTGTCTGCGCCCGAACAGCTGCGGTGCCGTGACCCGCACGGTGCCGCGCAGCGATGCGTCGCCGGAGGCCCGCACCGCCTCGGCATAGCCGGCCAGGACGGCGCGCGCCTGCGCTGCCAGGGTCCGGCCCGCCTCCGTGAAGGTCAGGTTGCGCGTGGTGCGTTCCACCAGCCGCGCACCGACCCGGTGTTCCAACGCCGCGAGCGCCCGTGTGATGGACGGAGGGGAGCGGCGCAGGCGCCGGGCTGCTGCGGCGAGACTGCCCGTCTCCAGCACGGCGAGCAACACGGTCAACTCATCGAGGCGGTCCATCGAGCATTTCAGTTCGGGGAAGAATGAATTGCATCCTACCTCCCTTCTGGCCGGGGGGCGCAAGGTCCAGTGTCGGGGTACGGCAACCGAGGTCCCGCAATGTCCGACACCTCCATCATCCTCCATGGCACCAGGCTCTCCGGCCACGCACACAGGGTGGAACTCCTGCTGCGTATGCTGGATCTGCCCTACATCTACCGGGACTCGCCGGCAGCGGTGCGGGGCACCCCGGCGTTCCTCGCGCTGAACCCGCTGGGCCAGATCCCGGTGCTTGAGGATGGCGGCCTGGTGCTGGCCGACAGCAATGCCATCCTGGTCTATCTGGCCAAGCGCTACGACCCCGCCGGGCGATGGCTGCCTGAGCAGCCGGAGGCCGCTTCCGCGGTCCAGCGCTGGCTGTCCCTGGCTGCGGGTGAACTGTCGTTCGGCGCGGCGGCGGCCCGCGCGATCATGCTGTGGAACATGCGCCCGGATGTCGATCCCGTGCGCGCCAAGGGCGTTGCGGAGCGGCTGTTCAGCTTCATGGAGGGCCACCTGGTTGCCTCGGGGCCGTTCCTTGCGGCGGCGCATCCCACCATCGCCGACCTCGCTTTCGTCGGCTATGTCGCGCACGCCCCGGAGGGCGGCATCCCGCTTGATCCCTACCCGGCCCTGCGCGCCTGGTTCGGGCGTGTGGCCGCCCTCCCGGGCTTTGAACCCATGCCCGATTCGCCTCTCCCGCTGGTGTAGGACCTGCCGCATGGCCCTCGATTCGTTCCACTCTGGCGAGCGCGACGCGCAGCGGCGGGCCGGGGTGCAGCTCCGCGGTGCACCGATCCGGGAGGAGATGCCCGACCAGCACCGCCTGTTCTTTGCCGGGCTGCCGATCCTGTTCGCGGGCGTGCCGGATGCCGCGGGCTGGCCGGTGGCCACGGCGCTGGCCGGGCCGCCTGGCTTTGTGTCCAGCGCGGATGCGCACACGCTGCATGTTGGCGCCCTGCCAGGCCAGGGTGACCCGGCAGCGGAAGGGGTGCGCACGGGCGCTTCCGCCGGGATGCTCGGCATCGACCTGGGGACCCGGCGGCGCAACCGCGTCAATGGCACGATCCTCGCCATGAACGGGCCGGGCTTCACCCTTGGCGTGCGGCAGAGCTTCGGCAACTGCCCGCAGTATATCCAGGCGCGTGCGGTGGAGCCGCGGCAGGGCCCGGACGGGGTGCCGGCCGCCCAACAACTCAGCGGCGTGGACAGCCGGGCCCGCGCGATGATCGCCGCCGCGGATACGTTCTTCGTGGCGTCGTGCAGCGGGGCCGGCGACAGGGAGGCGGGCGGGATGGACATGTCGCATCGCGGCGGACGTCCCGGCTTCGTCCGCGTGGACGGGGACGTGCTGACCATCCCGGACTTCCGCGGCAACAACTATTTCAACACGTTGGGCAACTTCCTGCTGGAGCCGCGGGTCGGCCTGCTGTTCGTGGATTTCGCGGAGGGCTGCCTTCTGCATCTGCAAGGATGGGCGGAGGTCGATTGGGACGGCGGCGCTGCCAGCGGTTTCGCCGGCGCCGAACGGGTGTGGCGCGTGCATGTGACGGCCGGGTGGCACCGCGCCGATGCCCTGGGCCTGCGGTGGACGTTCCGGGACTACGCGCCGACCACGGAGCGCACCGGCGGCTGGCCGGCCTCCGATGCCTGCTGATCCCCGCATGGGCCGGTGCCGGCCCGGCGCTACCGGAACCGCAGGTTCGCCCGGCCCAGCTGGCTGACCGAGGTGCAGCCCATCAGCCGCATGTCCCGCTCGATCTCGGTCCGCATCAGGTCCAGCGCGCGCTCGACACCGGCCTGGCCCGCGGCTGCCAGCGGGAACAGGTAGTAGCGCCCGACGCCCACGGCCTTCGCCCCCAGGGAGAGTGCCTTCAGCACGTGGGTGCCGCGCTGCACGCCGCCATCCATGATGACGTCGATCCGGTCGCCCACGGCGTCGACCACCTCGGCGAGCTGGTCGAAGGCCGCGCGTGACCCGTCGAGCTGCCGGCCGCCATGGTTGGACAGCACGATGCCGGTGCAGCCGATGGCCGCCGCCTGCCTGGCATCCTCGACCGACATGACGCCCTTCAGGCAGAACTGGCCGTTCCATTCCCGCACCATGTCCGCCACGTCCTCCCACGCCAGCGCCGGATCGAGCATCTCGGTGAAGTAGCGGCTGATCGACAGCGCGCCGCCGCCCATGTCCACGTGGTTGTCGAGCTGCGGCAGCTTGAAGGATTCGTGGGTGAGATAGTTGATCGCCCAGGCCGGCTTCAGGGCGAACTGCATCATGCCGGCGAGGTTCAGGCGGAACGGGATGGAGAAGCCGGTGCGCTTGTCGCGTTCGCGGTTGCCGCCGGTGATGCTGTCCACCGTCAGCATCATCACCTCGATGCCGGCGCTTTTCGCGCGCGCCATCATCTCGCGGTTGAGGGCGCGGTCCTTGTGAAAATAGAACTGATAGACCTGCGGACCGTCGCTGATTCGCCTTGCCTCCTCCAGGCTGACGGTGCCGAGGGAGGAGACGCCGAACATGGTGCCGTGCCGGGCCGCGGCGGCGGCCACGGCGCGCTCGCCCTGGTGGTGGAACAGCCGCTGCAGCGCCGTGGGCGAGCAGTACACCGGCATCGACAGCGTCTGCCCCATGACCGTCACCGACGTGTCGACCTCCTGCACGCCGCGCAGCACGTTCGGCACCAGGTCGCAGCGGTCGAAGGCGGCGGTGTTGCGGCGGTAGGTCGCCTCGTCATCCGCCCCGCCGTCGATGTAGTCGAAGATCGGCTTCGGCAGGCGGCGCTTGGCCAGGCGGCGGAAGTCGTGGAAGTTGTAGCAGCCCTGGATGCTCATATGGATGGTCCCGTCAGGTCCGCATCCCGCCTACCCGGCGCCAGGATGGCGCTGTGCGGCCCGGATGCCTCGGCGTTCCTGGACATACACACCTGGTGGCGCACATCCCGCCCGTCCAGGAAAAACGAGCGGTGGCGGGATCATCAGCGGGCCGGATTCGGGTGCCGCGGGGGACAGAGCGGTCGCGGACAGGACGGGGCCGTTTCGCGAGCGGCTACTGGGCGCCTGTGGCTGGCGCTGCGACCCCCTCCGCGACCAGCAGCCCGCGGGTGGCGTCCGAGGAGATCGGGTGGCCCGTCAGATAGCCCTGCACCAGCCGGCACCCCAGCTGCTGCAGGAGCCGGAGCTGCTTGTCGGTCTCCACCCCCTCGGCCACCACCTCGAGATCGAGCCTGGTGCTCAGGCCGAGGATGGCCTGCACGATCGCCAGCATGCCATCGTCCTCGCCCATCGTCTGGATGAACAGCTTGTCGATCTTGATGCGGTCGAACGGGAACCGCCGCAGATAGCCGAGGCCGGCATAGGCCGTGCCGAAATCGTCGAGCGTGATGCGGATGCCCTGCTCGCGCAGCTGATGCATGGTCCGCAGCACGGCGTCGGTGTCGTCGAGCAGCAGGCCCTCCGTCACCTCCAGGTTCAGCCGGTGGCCCGGCAGGCCGCACCGGTCCAGCACCTGCTCGATCGACCGCGGCAGCCCGGCCTGGCGGAACTGCAACGGCGAGAAGTTCACGGACACGCAGGCCGGCTGCGCCCAGGACGCGGCTTCCGTGCAGGCCTGGTGCAGCACCCAGGCACCGAGCGGCACGATGAGGCCGCTGGCCTCCGCCATGGGCACGAAGCGCGCCGGCGACAGCGGGCCCTGGGTCGGGTGCGTCCATCGCAGCAATGCCTCGAGCCCATGCAGGTGCAGGGACTGCGTCTCCCGGATGGGCTGGAATTGCAGCGACAGCTCCTCCCGCTCGATCGCGTCCCGCAGGTCGCGGTCCATCAGGAAGCGCTCCTGCTTGCGCACACCCAGCGAGGGCTCGAACAGCCAGAACCGGTTGCGGCCTGCGAGCTTCGCCTCGTAAAGCGCGGTGTCGGCGCTCTGCTGCAGCAGGTCCGGATCACGCCCGTCGGTGGGATACAGCGCGATGCCGATGGACACCCCGACATGAACGGCGTGCCCGCGGATGTGGATCGGCTCGGAGACGACGTCCAGCAGCCGCTGGGCGAGGGCCATGGCGGCCATGGGCTGGGCGGCATCGGGCTGGATGATGGTGAATTCATCGCCGCCGATGCGGGCCAGCGTGTCGGTTTCGCGGACGCTGGCCTTCAGCCGGGCCGCGACGGCGGAGAGCAGCTGATCGCCGACCTCGTGGCCCCAGCTGTCATTGATCAGCTTGAAGCCGTCGAGGTCGAGATACAGCAGTGCCAACCCGGCCCCGGCGGCGACCGCCTGCTTCAGGATCTCGTCGAAGGCGGCGCGGTTGGTCAGCTGGGTCAGCCCGTCATGGTGCGCCATGAAGCGGATGCGGTCCTCGGTGACCTTGCGGAACAGCGCGGGGCGGATGGTGTCGGCCATCGAGCCGATGTCCGCCACGATCTCCGGGAAGTTGCCGTATTCGGAGGTGAACGCCATCGCGATCCCGAAGCGCTCCTCCTGCACCCAGACGGGATAGCTGACCTGCGAGCGCAGCCCCGCATCCAGCGCCGCCTGCATCAGAACGAAGCGTTGCTGGTCGGCGATCTCGAGATACCGGAACGCCTGCGGCTGGTTGAGCCGGATGGCCTGCGCCGTCATCGAGTTCCCGGCCCGCACCGGGGCGGTGGGCGGTATGGTGTAGTAGGGATCCTGCTCAAGTCCCTGCCGGTCGAACCGGCTTACCTCAAGCATCAGCCCTTCCGGCTCCGTCAGCTTCCAGATCCGCCCGATCGCGGCGCCGTGGTGCGTGCAGAGTTCACTGAGCAGGGCAGTCAGTGCGTCCGCACAGGACCCGGCTTCCGACACCATCCGCAGCATCCGGTCCACCCGGGCCGCGCGCTGGGTGATCTCGGTCAGCCTGGCGTGTTCCTGCTCGCGCTCCAGCGCGGCCGCGGCCAGCACCGCCGTGTCCTGCAGGCCGCGTACCTGGTCCGGGCCGAGCCCCGCCGCGGGCACCGGGCCCAGCACGCAGAGCAGGCCGAGCCGGATGCCGGAGGATGCGAGCAGCGGCACGCCCACCAGGTATCGCAGGAACGGCGGCCCGGCCGCCATGGCGTGGCGTGCGAGCGGCCCGTCCGCAAGGTCCGCCAGCACCGTCATGCCTGCTCGTCCTCCGGCCGGGATCAGCTCGTCCACCGCCTGGATCCAGCTTGCGGCCGCAGCATCGTCCGGCAGCCCGAACGAGGCCTCGACCCCCGTGGTCCCGAAGCCCGCCCTGGCGAAGGCGACCGGCATCGATGCAACGGAAGCGGCCAGCCGCACGAACCGCGACAGGATGGCATCAGTACCTGTCATGGCTGCGAGGCTATGCACATTCTGCTCATCATCTGCTGTTCGGGGCGATGGAAGCATAGAATGTCTGATTTCAACGATCTTGCAATTGCGTTGTCCCACAGGCGCGCGATGGCGTGCCCGGCGCATCCGGCGTGCGGATGCCGGCACGCTCAACCGGATTCGAGGGTGCGCACCGCCTCCTTGCGACCGAACAGCTGCATCAGCAGGCGGACGGCCGGGCCGCGCCTGCCCTTGAGGTCGGGCTCGTGGTGCAGCAGCACCTCGGCGTCCCGGCTGGCGACCCGCAGCAGGCCGTCATGCTGCTCCAGGTCCGCCAGCCTGTAGCCGGGCAGGCCGGACTGGCGCTTGCCCAGCAGATCGCCACCGCCGCGCAGGCGGAAGTCCTCGTCGGCGATGACGAATCCGTCCTCGGTGTCGCGCAGCAGCGTCAGTCGGCGGCGCATGGTCTCGGTCAGGCCGTCCTCGTGCAGCAAAAGGCAGAAGCTCTGCGCCGCCCCGCGCCCGACCCGGCCCCGCAGCTGGTGCAGCTGCGCCAGGCCGAACCGCTCGGCATGCTCGATCACCATGATGCTGGCCTCGGGCACGTCCACCCCCACCTCGATGACGGTGGTGGCCACCAGCAGCCGGATGTCACCGGCGGCGAACTCCGCCAGCGCCCGGTCGCGCACCCAGCCCTCCTGCTGGCCGTGCGCCAGGCCGACGCGGATATCGGGGCGGGGGCCGAAGCGCTCGACCAGGGCGGCGAAGCGGGCCTCGGCGGCGGCGAGATCGGTCAGCTCGTTCTCGTTGACCATCGGGCACACCCAATAGACGCGCTCACCGCGGTCCAGCGCCCGGGCCACGCCGTCGATCACGCCGTCCAGCGTGGCCAGCGAGTGGATGGTGGTGCGGATCGGCTGGCGGCCGGCGGGCTTCTCGGTCAGGCGGCTGATCTCCATCTCGCCCCACTGCGTCAGCAGCAGGGAGCGCGGGATGGGGGTGGCGGTCATCACCAGCACGTCGGTCCGCTCGCCCTTCTTGCCCAGCGTGATGCGCTGCTCGACGCCGAAGCGGTGCTGCTCGTCGATCACCGCCAGCGCCAGGTCGTGATACTCGACGGCGTCCTGGAACAGCGCGTGGGTGCCGACGATGATGGGCAGGCGGCCGGTGGCGAGGCCCCCCAGCATGCGCCGCCGCTCCACGCCCTTCACGGAGCCGGTCAGCAGCCCGACCGGCACCGGCGACAGGCGGGACAGCACGCGGTGGTGCTGCTTGGCCAGCACCTCCGTGGGGGCCATCAGCGCCGCCTGGTGCCCGGCTTCGGCGGCGCTCAGCATCGCCATCAGCGCCACCAGCGTCTTGCCGGAACCCACGTCGCCCTGCAGCAGCCGCAGCATCCGCCGCGGGGCCTGCATGTCGCGGTCGATCTCGGCCAGCGCCTGGATCTGCGAGCCGGTGGGGGTGTGCCCGAAGCGGCGGAACGCCTCGGCCCGGTGCTGGCCGCTGCCCAGCACGGCGCGGCCCGGGCGGGTGCGGTTGCGCGTGCGGGTCCAGGCCATGGCGACCTGGTGGGCCAGCAGTTCGTCGTAGGCGAGGCGGGCGCGCGGCTTGTCGCCGGGCATCTCGGTGGGCAGGTGCACGGCGCGGAGGGCGTCGCGGAAGCCGGGCCAGGCCTCGCGGCGCATCAGGGCCGGGTCGTGCCATTCCGGCAGGCCCGGCACCAGGTCGATGGCCTGGCGCAGCGCATTGCGGAGTTGGCTGGGGAAAAGCCCGGCGGTGAGCGGCCAGACCGGGTCGATCCCCGGCACCAGCCCGGCGCTGCCGGCCGGCACCATGTGGTCGGGCTTCGGCATGGTCAGGCGGTCGCCGTACTGGTCGATCCTGCCGGAGATGATGAAGCCCTGGCCCGGCGCGAACACCTGGCTCGGGCGGGCGAAATACACCAGTTCGATGAAGCCGCTCTCGTCGCGGCACAGCACGCGCCAGGGGCGGCCCTTGGCGCTGGGCTGCTCGGTGCTGACGATCTCGACGGACAGGGTGGCGAGCGTGCCGGGCCGGGCGTCGATCACGCGGGGGCGGTGGCGGCGGTCCAGATAGCTTTCCGGCATGTGGAACAGCAGGTCCAGCACGCGGTCTCCCCCGGCCACGCGCACGATCTTCTCGGCGAGGGCCGGGCCGACGTGGCGCAGGGTGGTGACGGGTTGCAGGAGCGGCAGGAGCGGGTCCACGGGCTGACACATGAGGAGGGTGTCCCTATATGACAGGCCCGATCGCAAGGACCAACGCGTGCCCGACGAGACAGCTGACGAGACCACCGAGACCGCCGTTCGCCGCCGCCGCCTGCTGTTCCGCGCCACGCATCGCGGCACCTATGAGAACGACATCCTGATCGGCGGCTACGTCCGTGCCCGGCTGGCGGGCTTCACCCCGGCGGAGCTGGATGCGCTGGAGGCGGTGATGGACATGCAGGACGCCGTGCTGGCCGATTGGCTGACCGGCCGCGCCCCCATCCCGCCCGAGGTCGATGCGCATCCGGGCGGCGCCATGCTGCGCGCGATGCGGGCGGCGGCCGAGGCGGGCGAGGGGCGGGTGCTTTGAGCGACTCGGGTGTGAGCCTGGATGTGACCGGCGCCACGGTGTTCGGCGCGCCGGAGGGGTTCGACGCGCTGCTGCTGGCGCGGCGCCGGGCCGAGCACAAGGGCGGCGTGCTGCATGTGGCGCGCGACGATGCCCGCATGGCCCGGCTGGCGGAGGCGCTGGCCTTCTTCGCCCCGCAGGTCGAGGTGCTGCGCTTCCCGGCCTGGGACTGCCTGCCGTATGACCGGGTCAGCCCCAATGCGGAGATCGTCTCCGAGCGCATCGCCACCCTGGCCCGGCTGATCGCGCCCGACAGCAAGCCGCGCCTGGTGCTGACCACCGTGAACGCGCTGGTGCAGCGCGTGCCGCCGCGCAGCGCCTTCGACGGCCGGGCGCTCGCGCTGCGCAAGGGCGGCACCGCGGAACCCGAGGCGATCGCGCGGTTTCTGGAGGCCAACGGCTATACCCGCGCCGGCACCGTGATGGAGCCCGGCGAGTATGCGGCCCGCGGCGGCATCCTGGACATCTACCCGGCGGGCGAGAGCGAGCCGGTGCGGCTCGACCTGTTCGGCGACTCGATCGAGAGCCTGCGCCACTTCGACACCGGCACGCAGCGCAGCACGGGCACGCTGAAGGAGCTGGTGCTGCGCCCGGTTTCGGAAGTGCCGCTGGACAAGGCCAGCGTCACCCGGTTCCGCGAGCGGTGGCGGGAGATGTTCGGGCCGGGTTCGGTGGACGACCCGTTGTATCAGACCATCTCGGACGGGCGGAAGCATCCGGGGATCGAGCACTGGGTGCCGCTGTTCCATGAAAGCATGGAGACGCTGATCGACTACCTGCCCGGCGCCTCCATCAGCCTGGACAACCAGGCGCAGGAGTCGCTCGACGCGCGTCTGGAGATGATCGAGGACCACGAGCAGGCGCGCCGCGTGGCGCCGCGGGATGGCGAGGTGCCATATCGCCCGCTGCCGGCCCGCGACCTGTATCTTGATCGCGCCGAGTGGACCGCGATGCTGGCGGCCGGGCAGGCGGTGTCGTTCAGCCCCTATGGCAAGCCGGACGGCGCGGTGGGCATTGATGCCAAGGGGCGGCCCGGCGCGGTGTTCACCAAGGCGGGCAGCGGCGCCAGCGGCACGGCGTTCCAGCAGCTGAAGGAGCAGGTCGGCAACTGGGCCGGCCAGAAGCGCCGCACGGTGATCGGCGCCTGGAGCAAGGGGGCGCGCGAGCGGCTGCTGCACCTGCTGCGCGAGAACGGGGTGAAGGCGGAGCAGGCGGAGTCCTGGAAGGCGGTGCAGGACCTGCCGCTCACGCTGGTGGCCGTGGTGGCGCTGGGGCTGGAGCGCGGCTTCGTTGCCCCGGCCTTCGGCATCGTGGCGGAGCAGGACCTGCTGGGCGAGCGCATCAGCCGGCCGCCGCGGCGCAAGAAGAGCGCGGACCAGTTCATCGCCGAGGCGACGGAGATCGCGGCCGGCGACCTGATCGTGCACCAGGATTACGGCATCGGCCGCTATGACGGGCTGGAGACGCTGCGGGTGGGCCCGGCGCCGCATGACTGCCTGCGGCTGATCTACGACAACAACGAGAAGCTGTATCTGCCGGTGGAGAACATCGAGCTGCTGTCCCGCTTCGGCAGCGAGACGGGTGGGGTGGCGCTGGACAAGCTGGGCGGTGCCGGCTGGCAGGGCCGCAAGGCCAAGATGAAGCAGCGCATCCGCGACATGGCGGGCGAGCTGATCCGCATCGCTGCGGCGCGCCGGGTTCGGGACGCGGTGACGCTGGCGCCGCCGGAAGGCAGCTGGGACGAGTTTTGCGCCCGCTTCCCCTTCGCGGAAACCGACGACCAGATGCGTGCCATTGCCGACGTGCTGGAGGATATGGCGGCAGGGCGCCCGATGGACCGGCTGATCTGCGGCGACGTGGGGTTCGGCAAGACCGAGGTGGCCATGCGCGCCGCCTTCGTGGCCGCGATGTCCGGCGGCCAGGTCGCCGTCGTGGTGCCCACCACGCTGCTGGCCCGGCAGCACACCCGGGTGTTCACCGCCCGCTTCGAGGGCTTCCCGATCAAGGTGGCCCAGCTGTCCCGCATGGTAACGGCGAAGGAGGCGGCGGAGGTGAAGCGCGGCCTGGCCGATGGCAGCATCGGCGTGGTGGTCGGCACGCACGCGCTGGTGTCGAAGGGGATCAGCTTCGCCAACCTGGAGCTGCTGATCGTCGATGAGGAGCAGCATTTCGGGGTGACGCACAAGGAGAAGCTGAAGCAGCTGAAGGATGACGTGCATGTGCTGACGCTCAGCGCCACGCCGATTCCGCGCACGCTGCAGCTGGCGCTGACCGGGGTGCGGGAGATGAGCCTGATCGCCACGCCGCCGGTGGACCGGCTGGCGGTGCGGACCTTCATCTCGCAGTTCGACGGGGTGATGGTGCGCGAGGCGATCCTGCGTGAGCGGTTCCGCGGCGGCCAGGTGTTCTGCGTGGTGCCGCGGCTGGAGGACATGGCGAAGATGGCGGACCGCCTGCGCGGCATCGTGCCCGAGGCGCGGATCGTGGAGGCGCATGGCCGCCTGGCGCCGACCGAGCTGGAGCGGGTGATGACGGAGTTCGGTGACGGCAAGCACGACATCCTGCTGGCCACCAACATCGTGGAATCCGGGCTGGACATGCCGGCGGTGAACACGCTGATCATCTACCGCGCCGACATGTTCGGGCTGGGGCAGCTGTATCAGCTGCGCGGCCGGGTGGGGCGCGGCAAGCAGCGGGGCTATGCCTATCTGACCTGGCCCGCCAACCATCGCCTCTCGCCCGCGGCGGAGAAGCGGCTGGATGTGATGCAGACGCTGGATACGCTGGGCGCCGGGTTCACGCTGGCGTCGCACGACCTGGATATCCGCGGGGCGGGCAACCTGCTGGGCGATGAGCAGTCCGGCCATATCCGCGAGGTCGGGATCGAGCTGTATCAGCAGATGCTGGAGGATGCGGTGGCGGACCTGCATGTGGAGAAGCACAAGGCGAAGTCCGACCGCGAGTGGACGCCAAACATCCAGCTGGGCCTGCCGGTGCTGATCCCCGAGGCCTATGTGGCGGACCTGCCCGTGCGGCTGGGGCTGTACCGGCGCATCGGCTCGCTGGCGTCCAACGCGGAGACGGATGCGATGGCGGCAGAGCTGATCGACCGGTTCGGGCCGCTGCCGAACGAGGTCACCAACCTGCTGGAGGTGGTGACGCTGAAGCGGATGTGCCGGGAATCCGGTGTGGAGAAGCTGGAGGCCGGGCCGAAGGGCATGGTGGTGGCGTTCCGCGGCAACGCGTTCCGCAACCCGGCCGGGCTGATTGCCTGGCTGCACAAGCGCAAGGATACGATCCGCCTGCGTCCCGATCACAAGCTTTCGGTGGTGCGCGACATGCCGGTGAACGAGCGCATGCGGATCGGGCATGACGTGCTGAGCAACCTGACGCGTCTGGCAGCGGAGGCGGCCCGAGCGGCTTGATACGGCTCGGTTGGGCGGCTGTGACAGCCGCCCAGGATCCAGTCAGCGGCTGTGGACGCCCCGGGGAGCAGCCTTGGGGTTGCCCTGGGCCGGAGTGCTGGGGACCACAACGACGGTGTCGTCGTCATCATCCTTGGTTCCGGCCATCGGGGCCTTTCCGGTCGGGGCAGGGTTGACCCGGCCCGTCACGGTGGGTGCCGGCCGACCCGGCGCAGCGCCGGACTGGCCTGGGGTGCGCGTGTTGGGCCGGCGGGGCGTGGGCTGGGCCGGGGTTGGCTGGGCGGGGACGGGCTGGGCCGGCTCATCGGTGTCGGCTCCGCCCGCGGCACCCAGCATGGAGCGGACGTCGATGTTGTTGATCAATGCCTTGCCGTCCTGATAGGTGATGTTCCAGACCAGCTTGTCGCCATCGGCCTTGCCGATGCCCTTCAGGAAGATCAGCACCGGCATGGCCTGCGCCGCCATCGGGAAGGTGCTGACCTTCTGCACCATGGTGTCGTAGTTTTCCGCGACCAGCTGGGCTGTGCCGGTCATCGCGGTGGGGCTGGTCATCGTCAGCTTGCCCTGGCCCGTGAAGCTTGTGCCCGCGATGTTGATGGACAGCTGGTCCAGCCCCGTCACCACGCCACCATGGCTGAACAACGCCGCCATGTCGGCCGGTGACGGGTCCTTCTTTTCGTTCAACGCGGTCACCACCCGCACCAGGTCCGCCGTGGTGACGCCGGTGATGTAGGGGTTGATCGTGATGCCGGTCGGCACCAGGCCCTCCAGGCCGTCCATTCCGAAATCCGGGACCTTGAGGCCGGCATAGCCGAGTTCGAGGTCGCTGCGCAGCAGTCCCTGGTCCGACTTGCCGCCGACGGCGAAGTTCATCTTGTCCAGCTTGAACGTCTTGCCGATGACGTCCACCGTGATGGTGTCGAGCGTCTCCTGGAGTCTCATGTCGGAGCCGAAATCCTGCAAGGCCGCCAATGCCTTGGCCAGAAGAGCGGGTGGCACGCCCGCTTGCGCGGCCTGGGCGCCGGCCTTGTTCTGAGCGTGGAGGTTGCCGATCTCGTAGAGGGCCATGAACAGGTTGCCGGCCTGGTCGCGCTTCACGCCCATGGCGGTCGCCGCGGCATGGATGCCGGCCGCCGAGAACGTGAAGGCCGGCAGGTCCGGATCCGCCTTGCTGACGAGCGTGTAGCCGGACCCGGTCGCCTCGGACTTGAAGTCAGCACGGTCCGTGCCGTTCGGGATCAGGCTGCTGGTGCTGCTCATTTCCGCGAACGTGCTCGCGCGGCTGACCCCGGCGCCTTCGGTCAGCATGGTGAAGTTCTTCATGGTGCTGGACCAGGTCGATGGCGTGGCAAAGCTCGGGTCGAAGTCGATCCGGCCGTCCTGGTCCTGCGCATTCACCGTGTAGACGACGGGGGTGGTGCGTGCGCGGCCGGGCTTGCCTTCCCCCTTGGGCACCGGCATGTCGAACGTGAACGTCGCGGGCAGCTTGTTCCTGATGCCGGTGACGGTCCAGATGCCGTCGTGCGTCCGGGCCGTGGCGTTGAGCTGCACCTCGCCGCGGAGAGGGCCGGACAGGCGCATGGGCACGCTGACGTCGAGATGGTCGCCGGCCGGAGTCACGAGGACGGGGCCTGGCCCGGCGGCAAGGGCGGGCGCCGTGCCGGCCAGCCACCCGGTGATCTGCGCCTTGAGGGCGGCGGCCTGGTCCGGCGTGGCGTTCTGTGCATGAACCGGGCCTGCGGCCGAGAGCGCCAGGGCCGTGGCGCTTGCGGTGATAGCGGTGTGAAGGCGGCTGGTCATTGGAACGTTTCTCGCGGCTGTGGAATTAAGGGTGGGCGGCATCGATGGCGGCAACATCCAGCAGACGCTCGATCACCTCCGGCTCCTGCGCGCCAGCGACGGCATGGCGCCCGGCGACTACGAAGCAGGGAACGCCGTTGATGCCCAGGCGGTGTGCACGGAGGTTGTCCGCGTGGACGGCATCGACATCCTCGTCGCTGCGCAGGAACCGGGTGGCGGCCACAGGGTCCAGCCCGGTGCTGGCGGCGATGGCGCGCAACACGTTGATGTCGCCGATGTCATGGCCGTCGGCGAAGTGGGCGGCGAACAGTGCCTCGGCCATCTCGCTGCTGCGGCCATACGGCGCGGCCCAACGCACCAGGCGGTGCGCGTCCACGCTGCTCGGGGTGCGGCGGATGCGGTCGAAACGGAACTCGACGCCCTCGGCGCTGCCGATCTCGGTGATGGAGGCATAGAGGCGGCGCGCGCGGTCCTCGCCGCCGAACTTGCGGATCACGTAATCGTTGCGGGCCATGCCGGCGCGCGGCATGTCGGGATTGAGCAGGAACGGCCGCCAGCAGAGCTCGAACAGCAGGTCGGGGCGGCGGCGCATGGTGCGGAACAGCCGCCGGACGCCGAGATAGCACCAGGGGCAGACGAGATCGTGCACGACCTCGATCAGCAGTCTGGCCTTCGGCGGGGCGACGATATTCACGGGCAGACCTTAAAGCCCCGGCTCCACAGCGTCACCAAGATTTCGTGTTGGACGTTTGTCTCTGCATCCATTTGGGCGGACGTGCCGTTAGGGGCTGGAGGAGAGCCTGATGCCGAACATGCTTGCCTGGAAATCCGACATCTCCGGGCTGCTGCGGGCTTCGACGGGGGAGCCGTTGCTGGGCGCGCGGTGGTTCCTGGTGGTCGAGGCGCTGCCGGATGGCGGGTGGGACTGGCTGGTCTGGATCAATGACGGGTCCGGGCGTTGCATGCACGGCATTGCGGTGAACGCGACTGCGGCGATGAGTGCGGCGGAAGACGCCACCCAGGCGTTTCAGCTTGCATCCTTGCCTTTACAAGGAGCGCCCGTTCCGCAGTCCTTGAAGTAGGCTGTGCGGCGTGCTATATCTGTTCTCGTCGGTCTAATCCTGATCGACACGCGTCCCTGTGGACGCTGGCCTGACAATATCGGGCCTGAACCAATCCACATCAAAGTGAGTTCATGCTTCCAGAGTATTACCAGCAGTCCGTCAACGGTCTGCTTCCGCCTTCGCTTCTGCAAAATCCACTGTCCACCGAGGCTCGGCCGCTTTTTCAGATCGTGCCGATGAACCTCTCCGCCGAAGAGATCCGCGCCATGGTGCGTGACATCCTGGGCTAGACCACTCGGACCGCCGACCGCCCCGTTCAGGGGCGCGTTGGCGGATGGGGTGGGATTCGAACCCACGGAACGCTTGCACGCTCGGCGGTTTTCAAGACCGCTGCCTTCAACCACTCGGCCACCCATCCACGGCGTGCTCAACGCGGCGTGGCCCATGTAGCGGCTCGGCCGCATTCCCTCAAGCGGCCCAGAAAGATGATCGAGGGTTTCATGCGCCTCACGATTCCGGTATGGGACCGCTGACGGGAGATCGAGGCGGCATGTCCAGGCGCAACGCGACGACTATCTTGGCCGGGCTTGGTGTGGGGCTGCTGTTCACGCTGCCAGCCCGTGCGGAGCCGCCGCAGGATCCGCTCGGCATCCTGACGCTCCAGGTCGAGAACGATGCCGTGTCCACGCTGAAAGGCACGTCCGACCAGTACTACACCTCCGGTCTGCGCCTTGGATACGTCACGCCGACCACCGCCGTGCCCGCGTTCCTGGCGACGCTCGGGCGCTCCGTCTGGGGCGACGGCGTGCAGCGGGTCAGCATCGACATCAGCCAGTCCATCTTCACGCCCCGCAACACGCAGATCAATCCGCCCGACCCGCGTGACCGTCCCTATGCCGGCTACCTCCGCGCCAGTGCCGCGCTGATCCATGATACGGACGAGGCGCGCAGCCTGTTCGGCGTCAGCATCGGCGTGATCGGGCCATCGGCCTTGGGCCGCCAGGTGCAGAACGGCTTTCACGACCTGATCGGCGATACCGAGAACAAGGGCTGGTCGCATCAACTGAAGGACGAGCCGGCTCTCGAGCTCCTGGCTGAGCGCACCTGGCGCATCCCGGTGCGGCAGTTCGGCGGCCTGGAGGTCGATACCCTGCCGGCGCTCACCGCCGGCGTGGGCACCGTGCGCGACTATGTGCAGGCCGGCGCAAGCATCCGCCTGGGTCAGGGGCTCGCCAGCGATTTCGGCGCGCCGCGCATTCGCCCGGGCCTGAGCGGCAACGACCCCTACACCCCGACCCGGCCCTTCGCCTGGTACATCTTCGCCGGTGCGGACGGCCAGGCGATCGCCCGTGACGCGTTCCTCGACGGCAGCACCTTCCGCAGCAACAGCCCGCATGTGACCAAGAAGGCGTTCCTGGGCGAGTTCCAGGGCGGCCTCGCGATGATGTTCGGCGGCGTCCGTGTCAGCTATACGCAGACCTGGCAGACCCAGTCGTTCAATGGGCAGAAGGCCGGGCTGTTCAGCTTCGGTTCGCTGGCCGCGTCGGTCCGTTTCTAGGGCGTACCGGCATCCATATTCGGGCTGGGAACCGGCGGCGAGACTGGTCGTTCCACGTCGATGCAGCACACGCCAGATTCGTTCCGTGACATTCCCGCCGTGGTGGCGATCCCGGTTCGCGATGAGGTGGAGCGGATCGTCGACTGCCTGAATGCGCTCTCGGCGCAGGAGGGTGGGGCACCGGGGGTCGTGCTGCTGGTCAACAACACGAACGATGGGACGATGCAGGCGGTGGCCGAGTGTGCGCCCTCCTTGGCCTGTCCGGTGATCGCGGTAGAGCATGTGTTCGAGGCCGGGCTGGCCAATGCCGGGCAGGCACGCCGCCTGGCGATGCAGCGTGCGGATGCCCTCGCGCCTGCGGGCGCGCCGCTGCTGACGACGGATGCGGATGGCCGGGCCTTGCCGGACTGGCTCGCGGGCAACCTGTTTCACCTGCGCCACGGGATCGATGCGGTGTTCGGCCGCGCCGAGATCGACCCGGTCGAGGCGGCCCGGATCCCACCCGCCTTGCACCAGGCGGATGCCGAGGAATGTGCGCTGGCCGCGCTGCTGGACGAGATTGCCAGCCTGATCGACCCCGACGCCGATGATCCCTGGCCGCGCCACACCGAGCATTCCGGCGCAAGCATCGCGGTGTCGCGGGCGGCGTTTCGCCGGGTCGGCGGCATCCCTGGGGTCGCACTCGGGGAGGACCGCGCGTTCCACCATGCGCTGCGGCGGATCGATGCGCGAATCCGGCATGCACCGGAGGTCCGGGTCGTGGTTTCGGGGCGGATCCTGGGCCGGGCCGAGGGCGGCATGGCGGATACGATACGGCGCCGCCTGGTGGCGCCGGAGACGATGCTGGATGAGGCGCTGGAGCCGGTGCATGACCGGGTGCGGCGCTTGCGGCTGCGGCACCAGGTTCGCCGCGCCTGGCGGTCGGGCCCGGCGGCACTGCGGGCGCTTGCTGCCGAATGGGGATTGGAAGACATCGGGGGCGACAGCTTCGGCGCCATATGGGAGGGGTTCGAGGTGGCGATGCCGATGACGCGCGTTCCGGTGGGCGACTGCCTGACGGAGACGGCGATGGCTGTGGCGTTGCGCGATGCGTTGCGCCCGGCGGCCGTCAGCCCGGCTGGCGCAGGATCGTCTCGTACGGCCGATCGAACACGTCCAGCAGACCTTTTGGCAGCACAAAGCCTGCCGGATCATCCGTGATCAGGCCGGCGTACTGAGACTTGTGGGCGGCGATTGCCTGGCGCTTGCGAGGCAGCTGGGCGGTGATATCCAGCCGGAAGCCCTTGGGCGCGGTGGTGCGCAGCATCTGCTCCGCCGGCAATGTCCAGCCCCAGACAGGATAGGACAGGTGCGTCAGAGTGGCCTCGTGCGCCGCGCCGGCTGCAATCAGATGGGCTGACTCGTGGTCGCAATGCGGGTCATGCGCCCAGGTGGACAGCACCGTGGCTGTGCCGATCCGCATGGCAAGGGCGGCGACGGCGGTGACCGCGGCATCGAAGGCCGGGCCATCGACAGGACTTCGTGTGTCCTGCAGACCAAGGAAGCCAAGCCGGTCCGGCGTGAGGCCCAGGATGCCGACGGCGTCCATCGCCTCCCGCTCCCGGAGCGTGCGCAGCTTGCGTGCCGGATAGGCGCGGCTGTTGGGATGGGAGCCGGTGCCGTCGGTCAGGATCAGCACGAAAGGGGGTGACCCGGCCTGCACCGCCGCCGCGATCAGCCCGCCGCAGCCCAGGCTCTCATCATCGGGGTGCGGCGCGAGGATCAGCAGCGGCCCGGCGGCCAGCAGGTCGGACAGGGGCGCGAGCGGCAGGCGCTCCATGGCGGCATGGGCCTCGGCGGCGCGGATCATTGCGCCAGTCCGTGACGGGCGGCTTCGAGCAGCACGTCATCCGGGGCGGGCTGGCGGAGGTAGGTCGTGAGGTCGCGCAACACGCGCTCGACCACATGCGGGCGCACCAGTGCGCCGAGGCCGAGGGCGCGCTGGGCGTGGCGCATCACCTCGAAGCTCGCCGCTTCTACGGCGATGCGGGCGAGGTTGATGTAGGCGACCTGGTCAGCGACCGGGGCGAGGCCGGTTTCGGCGCAGATCGCGGCCTGCCGGGTCCAGAGCACGGCGGTCTCCCGGGCAAGGAGCATCTGGCCGAAGCGTTCCTGTTGCAGCGGAGCCTGGTCCTGGCCGCGGGTGCGAAGCTGGTGGCGCACGGCATCGACGAGGGCATCGAGGCCGCCCAGCGCGACCGCCATGCCGCGCCAGGCGCCGGTGGAGAGATCGGGCTCGCGCAGGTAATCGCCATCGTCGCCGAACAGTGCCTCGTCCGGCAGCCGCGTGCCGTCGAAGGTGACGGTGCCGTTGCAGCTGGCGCGCATGCCGAGCAGCCTTGTGCCGATCGGCTGCACCGGCTCTGCGCCGGTGAGCGCGATCAGAGCCATCCGCGTGGTGTCGTTCTCCGTCACCGTGATGAGGGCGTGGCGCAGATGGCCGGCACCGGAGCCGGGGCCCTTGGCGCCGGTGAGGGTCGCGTCAGCGCGGTGAAGCGTCCGGCCAGGCGCGTCGGTGACCCACAGGCCGAACAGCGCGCCGGTTTGCGCCGCCTGGGTGACATGGTCGAGCTGCTTCGGGCCACCGTAGCGCACCACGAGGCGCACCACGTTCACGTGCGCCTCGAACAGCCGGCCCAGCGAGAGATTGGCCCGGCCGAGTTCGCGCAGCAGGTCGAAGATCGCGGTTGCCGCGCCGGGCTCGGTGCCGAGGCCCTGGCCCCCCTCGGCTTTCGGAAGCGGGAGCATGGGCAGGCCGAGCTGACGCATCAGCGCGACATCATCGTGCGGAAAGCCTGCTTCTGCATCCAGGCCGGCGGCGCGGGCCAGCATCGCCTCCCGATGGGGGCGAAGCGCCTCGGCCGGCGTCATGTCAGTCCGCCGTGGCGCCCATCTTCTCGGCCAGCGTGGGCAGCGTGGCCCGGCGGCGCGGCACCAGGCGCCGCTGCAGCCGGTCGAGATAGAGGTACACCACAGGCGTCGTGTACAACGTCAGGATCTGGCTGAGGATCAGCCCACCGACCATCGCGAACCCCAGCGGCTTGCGCAACTCCGACCCGGCGCCGTCGCCGAACACCAGCGGCAACCCGCTCAGCAGGGCGGCCATGGTGGTCATGAGAATGGGGCGGAACCGCATCAAGCAGGCCTGGCGGATGGCGTTGAACGGTGTCTCCCCTTCCTTGCGCTCGGCCGAGATGGCGAAATCGACCATCATGATGCCGTTCTTCTTCACGATGCCGATCAGCAGGATGACGCCGATCAGCGCGATGACCGAGAGGTCATAGTTGAAGATCATCAGCATGAGCAAGGCGCCGACGCCGGCCGAAGGCAGGGTGGACAGGATCGTGATCGGCAGGATGTAGCTCTCGTACAGGATGCCGAGGATGATATAGACCGCGATCAGCGCCGCCGCGATGAGGTAGGGCTGGGTGCTCAGCGAGGACTGGAACGCCTGCGCCGTGCCCTGGAACGTGCCGCGCAGGGTCACGGGGGTGCCGATATCCCGCATCATGCCGTTGATGGCGTCCACCGCCTGGCCCAAAGCCGCGCCTTCAGCCAGGTTGAATGACAGCGTGACGGCGGGAAACTGGCTCTGATGGCTGATCGCCAGCGGCACGACGGGCCGGGTGTCCGCCTTGACGAAGGCGGAGAGCGGGACCGCGGTGCCGTCCCGGGCCTTCACATACAGCTTGTCCAGCGTGGAGAGATCGCCCTGCATGGATTGCGGGACCTCCAGGATCAGCTTGTAGGTGTTCAACTGGGTGGAGAACTGTGCGATCTGCCGCTGGCCGAAGGCGTCATACAGCGTGTCGTCGATCACCTGCGGCTGGATGCCGAAGCGGGCAGCGCGGTCCCGGTCGATGGTCAGGGTGGCGGTGGTGCCGGCGACCTGCTGGTCCGTCGCCAGATCCCGCAGCATGGGCAGCTTGCGCATCTGTTCGAGGATGCGCGGGGCCCAGGTGAACAACTCCGCCAGGTCCGCGTCCTGCAGCGTGTACTGGAACTGGGATTGCGCCAGGCGGCCGCCGACGTTGATGTCCTGTGCCGCCTGGAAGTTGACGGTGATGCCCTGGACCGCAGTGGTTTTGTTGCGCAGGCGGGCGATCACCTGCTGCGCTGTATCCGCCCGGTCCTCAAACGGCTTGAGCGCACCCCAGATGCGACCGTTGTTTCCGGTCTGGCCGCCGAGCCCGGCCCCGATGCTGGATGAGATGGCGGCAATGGCCGGGTCCTGGGAGATGATCTCCGCGATCGCCACCTGCCGCCGGGCCATCTCGCGGAAGGAGACATCCTGCCCGGCCTTGGTGATGCCGACGATCACGCCGGTGTCCTGGTTCGGGAAGAACCCCTTGGGTATGACGATGTAGAGATAGGCCGTCACCCCCATGGTGGCGAAGAAGATCATCAGCGTGATGAACTGAAAACGCAGAGCAACATCCAGCGTGCGACGGTAGAAGGACAGCAGGCCGTCGAAGAAGCGCTCGACGACACGGTAGGCCAAGCTATGCTCACCATGGTGGTGCTTGAGAAAGCGCGAGCACATCATGGGCGTGAGGGTCAGCGACACGAAGGCGGAGACCACCACCGTGAGTGCCACCGTCATGGCGAACTCACGGAACAGGCGGCCGACGATGCCGCCCATCAGCAGCAGCGGGATGAATACGGCGATCAGCGACAGGCTGATGGAGATGATGGTGAAGCCGATCTCGCCGGCGCCCTTGATGGCGGCCTCGCGCGGGTTCATGCCGTCTTCGATGTGCCGGTAGATGTTCTCCAGCATGACGATCGCGTCATCGACCACGAAGCCCACGGCGATGGTCAGCGCCATCAGCGTCAGGTTGTTCAGGCTGTAGCCGAAGAGGAACATCATGGCGAAGGTGCCGATCAACGCCAGCGGCACCGTGATGCTGGGGATGATTGTGGCCCAGACGTTGCGCAGGAACAGGAAGATCACCAGCACGACCAGCGCGATCGACAGCAGCAGCGTGAACTGCACCTCGTGCACCGAGGCGCGGATGGTGACGGTGCGGTCCACCACCGTGTCCACGTCGATGGAGGGCGGGATGGCGGCGCGCAGGCCGGGCAGGGCGGCCTTGATGCGCTCCACGGTGTCGATGACGTTGGCGCCGGGCTGCTTGAACACGAAGAGCTGGATGCCGCGCTTGCCGTTCTGCCAGCCGGCCAGGCGGGCGTTCTCCGGCCCGTCCACCGCCGTGCCGATGTCCCGCACCCGCACCGGGGCGCCGTTGCGATAGGCGAGGATGACGTTGTCGATCTCGGACGCTTTGGTCAGCTGGTCGTTGGCGTAGATCGCAAAGGCGCGCTGCTCGCCATCCACCGTGCCTTTCGGCGCATCCACGGTCGCGGTGACCAGCAGCTGGCGCAGGTCCTCGAGGGTGAGGCCCATGGCGGCGAGGCGCGCCGGGTCCGCCTGGACGCGGATGGCGCGCTTCTGCTCGCCGCCGATCGAGACCTGGCTCACCCCGGCGATCTGCGAGATCTGCTGGCTCAGGATGTTGTCGGCGTAGTCATTCACCTCGATCAGCGGCAGGACGTCGCTTTGGACCGAGAGGATGATGATGGGACTGTCGGCCGGGTTCACCTTGCGGAAGATGGGCGGGTTCGGCAGGTTCTTCGGCAGCGACCCGGTGGCGTTGTTGATCGCGGCCTGCACGTCCAGCGACGCGCCGTCGATGTTCCGGTCAAGGTCGAACTGCACCACGATCTGCGTGCTGCCGGCGACGCTGACCGAGGTCATCTGCGCGATGCCGGCGATCTGGGAGAACTGGCGCTCCAGCGGCTGGGCCACGGTGGAGGCCATGGTTTCCGGGCTGGCGCCGGGCAACTGGCCCGTCACCTGGATGGTCGGGAACTCGACGCGGGGCAGGGGCGCCACCGGCAGCAGCGGATAGGCGGCAAGGCCCACGAGCAGGATCGCCGCCATGATCAGCGAGGTGGCGACCGGACGTCGTATGAAGGGCGTCGAGATGCTCATCGGCGGTCGGAGCCCCTGTCGTTCTAGCTGGCCGGTTTCGGGTCGGTGGCCGCGACCCGGGTGCCGTTGGTCAGGCGGGACTGTCCGGTCAGCACCACCTGGGCGCCGGCGACGAGCCCCTTGGAGATCACGGAGGTCTTGCCGTCATCCTGCTCCACCTCGACCGGCTGTACCGCCGCGGTGTTGTCGGGCTTGACCATATAGACGTAGAGGCCGTTGACGCCGCGCTGCACGGCTTCGGTGGGCACCGTCACCGAGTCCTTGCGCACGTCGAGCCGCATGCGGACGTTCACGAACTGGCCCGGCCAAAGGTTGTCGTCCGCATTGGCGAACACCGCCTTCAGCTTGATGGTGCCGGTGGTGGTGTCGATCGAACTGTCCAACGTCAGCAATTCACCCTCGCTCAGGCGAACCTTGTCATCGGAGCTGTAGGCCGCGACCGGCAGCTTGCCGCGGCGCATGGCAGCCTGGACCTTCGGCAGCGCGTCCTGCGGCAGCGTGAAGATCAGCGCGATGGGCTGGATCTGCGTGATGGTCACCAGGCCGGCGGCATTCGGGTCGGCGGCGCGGATGAAGTTGCCCGGGTCGATCTGCCGCAGGCCGACCCGGCCCTCGATGGGAGAGACGATGCGGGTGAAGCCCAGATTGAGCTGTGCCGCGGCGATGGTGGCGTCATCGCCCCGCACCAGCGCCTCGGCCTGGGCCTGCACGGCGCGGGTGGTGTCGAGCTTCTGGCGGGAGGCGGCGGCACTCTGCGCCAGGTCGACATAGCGGGTGAGGTCGAGCCGGGCGTTGATCAGCATCGCCTCGTCCGCGGCCTTCTTCGCCAGCGCCTGGTCGAGCGTCGCCTGATAGGGGCGCGGGTCGAGTTGGGCGATGACATCGCCGGGCTTGACGTGCTGGCCCTCGGTAAACAGCACCTTGTCCAGGGTGCCGTCGACGCGGGCGCGCACCACGACGGACTGGAACGCCTGCACGGTGCCGATGGCCCGCTGCACGACCGGGACATCCTGCTTCTGCGCGATGGCGGTGGTGACAGGGACGCCGCCGTTCTGCGCGAGCGCGGGGAGGGCGGCGAGGAGGCTGAGCGTCGTCGCCATGCATGGCAACAGGCCGCGTCGGGCTGGCGATCGGGTCATCTTGCCTTGCATGCTCTGCAATCCGGGTTGCCATACTTACGGTGTGTGGAGGCCGATATGCCAGCGTTCATTGCCGTGGCGACCGGATTTTCGCTTCCTGCTTACGCCGCATTGACGCTGAACAAGGCAGGGCCGGACGGGGCTGCACAGTTGGCGCGCAACGTGCGATGAACGGCTGAACACAGACGATGAGAACATCAGGAGGGCAAGCCATGGATCATCCGATCGCGGCCATTTCGGACAATCGTGAGATCTGCGATGCGGTGCGGCGCCTGTGCGCCGAGTTCCCCGGGGAATACTGGCGCAAGCTGGACGAGGTGCGCGGATACCCAACGGCCTTCGTGCAGGCGCTGACCGAAGCGGGGTATCTCGCGGTGCTCATTCCCGAGGAATATGGCGGCGCCGGGCTGGGGCTGCGGGCGGCGGCGGATATCCTGGAGACCATCCAATCCAGCGGCTGTAACGGCGGGGCCTGCCACGCGCAGATGTACATGATGGGCGCGATCCTGCGGCATGGATCGGCGGAGCAGAAGCAGCGGTATCTGCCGGGGATCGCCAGCGGCGCGCTGCGGCTGCAGGCGTTCGGCGTGACCGAACCGAACAGCGGCACCGACACCACCAGCCTGCGCACCACGGCCCGGCGAGATGGCGAAGAGTATGTAATTGACGGCCAGAAGATCTGGACCAGCCGGGCCGAGCATAGCGACCTTATGCTGCTGCTGGCGCGCACCACGCCGAAGGACCAGGTGCAGAAGCGCACCGAGGGACTTTCGACATTCATTGTCGATATGCGGAAGGTCGAGGGCAAGGGACTGACCATACGCCCGATCCGCACGATGATGAACCATAACTCATGCGAGGTGTTCTTCGACAACATGCGCATTCCGGCCGACGCCCTGCTGGGGCAGGAGGGGCGTGGGTTCCGCATCATCCTCGACGGCATGAATGCCGAGCGGCTGCTGATCGCGGCGGAGTGCATCGGGGATGCCAAGTGGTTCACCGAGACCTCGGTGGCCTATGGCAAGCAGCGGGTCGTGTTCGGCCGGCCGATCGCGCAGAACCAGGGGGTGCAGTTCCCGATCGCCCGGGCCTATGCGCAGATGCGGGCCGCGGAGCTGCTGGTGCATGAGGGGTGCCGCAAGTTCGAGGATGGGCTGCCCTGCGGCGAGGAGGCCAACATGGCCAAGATGCTCGCGGCGGAGGCCAGCTGGGCGGCGGCGGAGGCCTGCGTGCAGACGCATGGCGGCTTCGGCTTTGCCGAGGAATATGACGTGGAGCGCAAGTTCCGCGAGACCCGGCTGTATCAGGTGGCCCCGATCAGCACCAACCTGGTGCTGTCCTACGTGGCTGAGCACGTGCTGGGGATGCCGCGCTCCTACTGACATCAGGAGCGGCGGAAGATGCTGCTGGTGGCGAGGCGGGTCGGGAGCATGCGGTAGGAGTCCAGGCCCCGCCCAGTGACGCCCGAGGCGGCGGAGCCCGGCGCCGAGATCAGCCGGCCGCCGCCCATGCCGCCCGCCACGCTGTTCGGCAACGAGGCAGGCGGGCTGGCGCTGGCGATGGCGCCGGGTGGCGGTGCGGGCGCCGGTGGCGGAGCTGCCGCGCGGCCGGCCCCCGGCTTGCCCAGCTCGGGCCGGGCCCAGATCGCCAGGACCTTCTTGGCATATTCGCCGCCGATATCCGGGGTGAGGGAGTGATAGCCCGCCACCGCGCGCGGCCAGGAGCCGGTCTGGGCCAGCAGCTGTTGCAGGAAGGTTGCGGCGTAGCGGGCGTTGGCCGCCGGGTCGAAGGCCTGGTCGAGCGAGGCGAAGGCGCTGCCGTGGTGCAGCAGGTTGACCTGCATGCAGCCGACGTCGATCGACCGTGCGCCCCGGGCCTGGTGCGCCATCACGGCCGCGATCGCTGCCTGCTTGGTGTCGAACACCTCGCCCACGCCCTCGACGTTGATGGTCCAGGGCCAGGCGTTCACCGTGCCGGCCGGGCCGCGGCGGCCGCTTTCCATGATGCCGATGGCCTGCATCAGCCGGTCCGGGATGAAGGTGGCGCGCTCCGTGGCGCCGATTGCGGTGCGGCACAGGTCGCCGTCATCGGCCCGCGCTGCCGGGCTCAGCAGGAGGGAGAGGACCAGGCCTATTGCCTGAACAGCGGATCGGACACGCATGCGGCCATCAATGCCAGCATCCCGTGAAGATTCGCTTAACGGCTCAGCCCGCGAGCAGGTCCGGTGCGGCGTGGGCCAGGCGTTTTGCCAGCGCGATCAGGTCCGCCTGCAGCTTGCCGAACCCGGCGGCGCGCACGAAGCGCTGCTCATCCATATAAAGGCTGCGGGCGATCTCGATCTGCAGGGCGTGGATGCCTTCGCGGGGGCGGCCGTAATGCCGGGTCACGTAGCCGCCGGCATAGGGGTCGTTGCGGCGGACCTGGTAGCCCATGCCGGTGAGCACCTGCTCGACCAGCCGGGTGACGCGGGGGGCGCAGGCGGTGCCGTGGGCGTCGCCCAGCACCATGTCGGGTGACGCGCCGCGGCTGGCATGGGCGGGCATGGAGTGGCAGTCGATCAGCAGGCAGGCGCCGAAGGTGGTGCGGGTTTCGGACAGCAGGGCAGCCAGGGTGTCATGATAGGGCTGCCAGCAGGACTGCACGCGGAACTCCGCCTCGCGGAACCGGATCTTGTGGCGGTAGATGCTTTCCCCGCTCGCGACGATGCGGGCCAGGGTGCCCAGCCCGGCGCCGACGCGCGCGCTGGTGGTGTTCACCCAGGGCGGCAGATCGTCCTCGAACATCGCCGGGTCGAGCTCCCAGGCTTCGCGGTTCGGGTCGCAATAGGCGCGCGGGAAGGTGGCGGCGAGCAGCGGGATGCCGAGGTCCGTGACGGCGGCGAACAACTCGTCGACGAAGCTGTCCTCGCTGCGGCGCAGGCCGAGCGGGTCGAGCCGGGCGGATTCAAGGAAGGCAGCGGGATAGTTGCGGCCGGAATGGGCGGAGGCGAACACCAGCGGCGTGGTCTGCGCGGCCGGGCGCATGAGCCGGATCGGCGGCTGTTCGGTTGAAGGGAGGGGGTGGTCCATCGGCTGCATTGAAGCGGGGCAGCGGCGTTCTGTCACGCGGGATGCAGGGATGGTGTTGCAGGCGGCGGCAAAGCGCACTAGGAAGTGCGCGTCGGATGGGCGCGTAGCTCAGCGGTAGAGCATCGCCTTGACATGGCGGGGGTCACAGGTTCAATCCCTGTCGCGCCCACCATCCGACCCCGCCTTTCGATGATCCGGTAAAAAGCTCCTGCGGGGGCTTTTTTCGTTTCTGCACCGAGGTTGGCGACTGTCATCAAACTGTCACAGATCTGCAACCTTGCAGTCGTCCCCCGGGACTACGGTCCGCCCCGAACAGACCCGCGGGTTCTGGGTTGGAATGGATGGAGAATACATGAAGCTCAATCGTGCGGCGGTGGCCCTGGCGTTCATCAGCACCGTGGCCGTGGCGGGCCCGGTGTCCGCGCAGCAGATCACCGGGGCCGGGGCGACGTTCCCAGCGCCCGTCTATGCCAAGTGGGGCGAGGGCGTGAAGGCCATCGGGCTCGAGCTGAACTATCAGGCGATCGGCTCGGGCGGCGGGCAGAACCAGATCCTGAACCGCACCGTCGATTTCGGCGCCTCCGATGCGCCGATGGATGCGGCAAAGCTGGCCTCCGGCGGCCTGCTGCAGTTCCCGACCGTGATGGGCGCCGTGGTGCCGATCGTGAACCTGCCGGGGACCGAGGCCAACACGCTGCGCCTGACGGGCGACCTGCTGGCCGAGATCTACATGGGCAAGATCACCAAGTGGAACGACGCCAGGATTGCGGCGGTGAACCCCGGGGTCACGCTGCCGAACCTCGCCATCGCACCGGTGTATCGCGCCGATGGCTCCGGCACGACCTATGTGTTCACCAAGTACCTTTCCGCGACGGATGCCGAGTGGAAGGACCACGTGGGTGCGAACACCAGCGTGAAGTGGCCGGCCGGTGCCGGGGCGCGGGGCAATGATGGTGTGGCCGGCACGGTGAAGAACACCCGCGGCGCCATCGGCTATGTCGAGAACGCCTATGCCACGCAGAACCACCTGACCACCACGCAGCTGAAGAACAAGGACGGCCAGTTCGTCACGCCCAGCATGGCCTCGTTCGGGGCTGCCGCCGCCAATGGCGACTGGGCCGGCGCCAAGGACTTCGCGGTGGACCTGATCGACCAGAAGGGGGCCACCAGCTGGCCCATCGTCTCCGCCACCTTCCTGCTGGTGCCGAAGGATGCGAAGGACCCGGCACGTGCCGCCAACGTGCTGAAGTTCGTCGACTGGGCCTATAACAACGGCAGCGCGATCGCGACGGAGCTGGAATACATCCCGCTGCCGAAGCCAGTGCAGGACAGCGTGCGCGCCGCCTGGCGTACCAGTGTGATGTCCGGCGGCACCGCCGTCTATAAGTAGGCGCCTCCGCTTCGGCGTTTCGGGCCGGCCGGGTACCGCCCCGGCCGGGCTCATCCTCTCGGGAGACCCTTGTGTCCCAACCCACCGCCGGGCCTACCACCACACCTGTCGTTCGCCGTTCCTCCGGACAGACCGGGGACCTGGTCTTCGCGACGCTCGCCCGCGCCTCCGGCGTGCTGGTGCTGGTGCTGCTGGGCGCGATCATCGTCACCTTGTTCCTGGGCGGGCTGCCAGCCCTGCGCGCGTTCGGGCCGGGCTTCCTGACCAACGCGGACTGGGACCCGGTGCAGGAAACCTATGGCGGCGCCGTCGCGATCTACGGCACGCTGGTCACGGCGGTGCTCGCCCTGGTCATGGCGGTGCCGGTCGCCTTCGGCATTGCGTTCTTCCTTACCGAGTTGGCGCCGATGCGCCTGCGCCGGCCGATCGGCACCGCGATCGAGCTGCTGGCCGCCATACCCTCCATCATCTACGGCATGTGGGGCTTCTTCGTGATCGTGCCGTTCATGGCCGACACCATCCAGCCCTGGGCGATCGACACGCTGGGCGAGGTGCCGGGCATCGGCTGGCTATTCCAGGGGCCGCCCTTCGGCACCGGCATCCTGACGGCCGCGCTGATCCTGGCGATCATGGTGATCCCGTTCGTGGCCGCCACCATGCGCGACGTGTTCCTGACGGTGCCGCCGGTGTTCAAGGAGAGCGCGTATGGCGTGGGCTGCACCACATGGGAGGTGATGCGCTCCATCGTGCTGCCCTATACGCGGGTGTCCGTGGTGGGCGGCATCATGCTCGGCCTGGGGCGCGCCCTGGGTGAGACGATGGCCGTCACCTTCGTGATCGGCAACACGAACCGCATCAGCTCCAGCCTGTTCGGTCCCTCCAACACCATCGCCTCGCTGGTGGCGCTGGAGTTCCCGGAGAGCCCGGCGGGCAGCCTCAAGCTGTCGTCGCTGCTGCTGCTGGGGTTCATCCTGTTCGTGATCTCCTTCATCGTGCTCGCCATCTCCCGCCTGTTGCTGCGGAAGAGGCTTCGGGCATGAGCGCGATCCTGGGGACGGCCGCCGGTCCCGCCCGGTCACGCAACGCAAGCGTGGCGCTGTCGTTGGGGCGGCGGCGGCGCGGTGTGGACCGGGCGGTGAAGGTGCTGTGCTGGGCGGCGACCGCGATCGGGCTGTTCTTCCTTGCCTCCATCCTGCTCACCCTGCTGATCCGCGGTTTCGACGGCCTGCACCTGAGTGTGCTGACCGAGGTGACGAAGCCGCCGGGGAGCCATGGCGGGCTGTTGAACGCCATCGTCGGCAGCCTGATCCAGACGGCGCTGGGCACGGCGCTCGGCACGCCCATCGGGCTGATGGTGGGGACCTACCTGGCGGAGTATGCGGCCGGGTCACGGCTGGGGGGTGCGGTGCGGTTCGTGTCGGACGTGCTGCTGTCGGCGCCGAGCATCCTGATCGGGCTGTTCGTGTATCAGGTGGCGGTGTCGCCGTTCGGCGGCTTCTCGGGCTGGGCCGGCTGCGTGGCGCTGGCGGTGATCGTGATCCCGATCGTGGTGCGCACCACGGAGGACATGCTGCGGCTGATCCCGGTGGCGCTGCGGGAGGCGGCGGTGGCGCTGGGGGCGCCGAAGTGGAAGGCGATCGTGTTCGTCTGCTACCGGGCGGCGCTTGATGGCATCCTGACCGGCGTGCTGCTGGCGCTGGCCCGGGTGGCTGGCGAGACGGCGCCGCTGCTGTTCACCTCGCTGGGCAACCTCAACTGGTCGTTGAGCCTGAACCAGCCGATGAGCAGCCTGCCGGTGACGATTTATCAATATGCCGGTGCGGCCTTTGCGGACTGGGTGCAGCTTGCGTGGGTGGGGGCGCTGCTGATCACGCTGGGCGTGCTGGCGATCAACATCCTGGCGCGGATCGCGCTGCGGAGGCGGAGCTGATGGATATGAGCGGAACCGTGGTGCGCGGCGGCATGCAGGCGCGGTCGGAGGCGGCGCTGAACACGGCGCGGATCTCGATCGAGGGGCTGGACTTCTACTACGGGACCAACCGGGCCCTGAAGGACATCCGGCTGGACCTCCCGGACCGTCAGGTGACCGGGATGATCGGCCCCAGCGGCTGCGGCAAGTCGACGCTGCTGCGGGTGATCAACCGGATGTATGACCTGTATCCGGGGCAGCGGGCCGAGGGCCGGGTGATGATGGACGGGCAGAACCTGGTGGCGCCGGACATGGACCTGAACGCGCTGCGCAGCCGGGTCGGCATGGTGTTCCAGAAGCCGACGCCGTTCCCGATGTCGATCTACGACAACGTGGCCTTCGGCGTGAAGCTGCACGAGAGGCTGTCGCGCGCCGAGATGGACGAGCGGGTCGAGTGGTCGCTCACCCGTGCCGCGCTGTGGACCGAGGTGAAGGACCGGTTGACGGCCTCCGCCACCGGGCTCTCGGGCGGGCAGCAGCAGCGGCTGTGCATTGCCCGCACCATCGCGGTGCGGCCCGAGGTGATCCTGCTGGACGAGCCGACCTCGGCGCTGGACCCGATCAGCACGTTGCGCATCGAGGAGCTGATCGACGAGCTGAAGCGCGACTTCACCATCGTGATCGTCACGCACAACATGCAGCAGGCGGCGCGCTGTGCCGACCAGGTGGCGTTCTTCTACATCGGCGAGCTGATCGAGGTGGGGCCGGCGGCGCAGATGTTCACGGCGCCACGGCAGAAGCGCACCCAGGAATACATCACCGGCCGGTTTGGCTGAGGGGAGCACGCACATGTCCGAAGCCCGGCACATCGTCACCAGCTATGCCCAGGAGCTGCAGCGCCTGCGCGACCTCATGATCCAGATGGGCGGCCTGGTGGAAAGCCAGGTGATGATGGCGACCCAGGCCATCGCCGAGAACGACAGCGCGCTCGCCACCCGGGCCGTGGAGACGGACCCGGAGGTGGACGCGCTGGAGCGCGAGGTGGAGCAGCTGGTGATCCGCATGCTGGCGCTGCGCCAGCCGATGGCCAGCGACCTGCGGCAGATCGTCGCCGCATTGAAGATCACGGCCGCCATGGAGCGGATCGGCGACTACGCCAAGAACGTCGCCAAGCGCAGCATCGTGCTGCGGCAGTTCGCGCTGCCCTTCAACCTCACCGGTCTGCTCGCCATGGCCCGGCTGGTGCAGGAGAACCTGCGCCTGGTGGTGGATGCGGTGGGCGAGAACGACGCGGCCAAGGCCGTGCAGGTCTGGACCAGCGACCAGGCGATCGACGACCTCTACAATTCCATCTTCCGCGAGCTGATTACCTACATGATGGAGGATGGGCGCAGCATAACGCCCTGCACGCACCTGCTGTTCATCGCCAAGAACCTGGAACGCATCGGGGACCACGCCACCAACATCGCCGAGACCGTGCACTACGCCGTGACCGGGGTGGCGCTGACGGATGAGCGGCCGAAGGGCGACGGCTCCTCCTATGCCGTGGTGCGCTCCCCAGATGAGCGGGCAGGTGAGCGGGCGGGTGAGGCCAGCCCATGATCGCGGGCGGCAAGCCGATGGTCCTCGTCGTCGAGGACGAGGCGGCGCTGGCGACCATGCTGCGCTACAACCTGGAGAAGCAGGGCTTCCAGGTTCAGGAGGCCGTGGACGGGCCCGAGGCGCTGACGCTGATCGCGGAGCAGGCGCCCGACATCGTGCTGCTGGACTGGATGCTGCCGGTGATGAGCGGCATCGAGGTATGCCGGCAGATCAGGCGGCGCCCGGCCACGCGGGACCTGCCGGTGATCATGGTGACGGCGCGCACCGAGGACCAGGACGCGGTGCGGGCGCTGAACACCGGGGCGGACGACTACATCACCAAGCCGTTCAGCCTCGATGCGCTGCTGGCGCGGATGCGGGCGCTGCTGCGGCGCAGCGGTGCGGTGCCGGAGCGGGGGCAGCATGCCTTCCACGACATCAGCATGGACCTGGCGGCGCATCGGGTGTCGCGGAACGGCCGGGCCATCCATCTGGGGCCGACGGAGTTCCGGCTGCTGGAGTTCCTGATCCGCCACCCGCGCCGGGTATTCTCGCGGGAGGAGCTGCTGCATGCCGTGTGGGGCCGGGACATCCATGTGGAGCCGCGCACGGTGGACGTGCATATCCGCCGGCTGCGCAAGTCGGTGAACGGCGAGGGCGAGCTGGACCTGGTACGGACCGTGCGCGCGGCCGGCTATGCCCTGGATACCGAAGCGGCCTGATGAAGCGGCGGCGCGCCGATTGCATGCAGGGCCGCGGGGCCGTAGCGTTGCTGGCGGGCGGTGGCCCTTGATGGAAGGGCGAAGCAGGATGCGGACAGCGGTTTGGTTGAGCGGGCTTTTCGTTGCGGGTGCACTCGCCGCCGGGCCGGCGCAGGCGCAGAAATCGGCGGACACGCTGCGGGTCGCCTGGCGCGACGCCATTCCGAACGTGGACTACTACTACAACTCGCTGCGCACTGGCCTCGTGCTGTCGCATCAAGTCTGGGACACGCTGATCTATCGCGACCCCGAGACCTTCCAGCTGAAGCCGTTGCTGGCCACCAGCTGGAAATATGTCGACGACACCACCCTCGAGTTCGAGCTGCGGCCCGGCGTCACCTTCCACGACGGCAGCCCCTTCACCGCCGATGACGTGGTCTATACGGTCAACGGCCTGAGCGCCGACAAGCAGGTCGCGACGCCCAGCAACTACAGCTATATCGATCACGCCGAGAAGATCGACGCGATGAAGGTACAGATCAAGCTGAAGCGGGTGTTCCCGGCGGCGCTCGAATACCTGTCGATGACCTTGCCGATCTACCCCAAGGCCTACCGGGAGCGGGTGGGCGACCAGTTCAGCAAGATGCCGGTGGGCACCGGGCCCTACAAGGTGACCAAGGTGGACGGCACCACCGAGATCGACCTGGTGCGCAATGATGCGTATTTCGACAGCCCCAAGGGCAAGCCGGCGATCAAGACCCTGATCATCAAGGAAGTGGCCGATGCCACCGGGGAGCTGACGGCGCTGCTGGGCAACCAGGCGGACTGGATCTGGAACTTCAGCCCGGACCAGATGGACAACATCAGCCGGATGCCGAACCTGCAGGTGCAGCGCAACGAGAGCATGCGCGTCGGCTACATGAACATGGATTCCGCAGGCCGCACCGGCGACACCCCGCTGAAGAACCTGAAGGTGCGCCAGGCCATCATGCATGCGGTGGACCGCGTCACCATGGCCAGGCAGTTCATGCCGGGGGGCTCCCGCGTGCTCGATGCGCCGTGCTATCCCACCCAGTTCGGGTGCGACCAGGCGATCGCGGTGAAATACGATTACGACCCGGCCAAGGCCAAGGCGCTGCTGGCCGACGCCGGCTATCCCACCGGGTTCGACACGGAGCTGGTGGGCTATCTGCTGCCGCAATGGCAGGGAGCGGTGCAGAACTACCTGGCCGCGGTCGGCATCCGCGCCAAGATTTCACAGCTGCAGGTCGGCGCCGTGGTCCAACGCAGCACGGAGGGCAAGAACCCGCTGGAAATGGGCAGCTGGGGCAGCTACTCCATCAACGATGTGTCCGCCTTCCTGCCCTACTTCTTCGCCGGCGGCGGGCAGGACTATGCCCGCGACGCCGAGCTCAAGCGGCTGGTGGATGAGGGTGGTCAGGCGATCGACCCGGACAAGCGCCGCGCGGCCTATAGCGGCGCCATCAAGCGGGTGACGGAGCAGGCGATGTTCATGCCGCTGTTCACCTTCGTGACCACCTACGCCACCAGCAAGCAGCTCAGCCTCAAGACCTTTCGGGACGAGCTGCCGCGATTCTATCTGGCGACCTGGAAGTAGTCACGGCCCGAGCAGCTGGCCGCCATCCACCACGATGGTCTGGCCGGTGATCCAGCGCGCGCGGGGGGAGGCGAGGAACAGGATCACCTCCGCCACCTCCTCCGGCGTGCCGAAGCGGCCGAACGGGATCTGGCCGAGGGTTTCGGTGTAGAGGGCCGGGTCCTCGGTCTGCCGCCGCTCCCAGCTGCCGCCGGGGAACTCGATGGAACCCGGGGCCACGCCGTTCACCCGCAGGCCGCGCGCCGCCAGGGTGCGGGCCTGGCTTGCGGTGTAGTGGATCGCGGCGGCCTTGATGGCGCCATAGGCCGGGTTCCGTTTGGTGGCGCGCATGGCGGAGATGCTGGCCACGTTGACCACGGCGCCATCCGAGGCGTGCTCGAGGAAGGGCAGGGCGGCGGCGGTGGCGCGGATGATGGCCATGAGGTCGACCGAGACCGATGCGGCCCAGCTGGCCTCGTCATCGCCGCGGCCGAAGCCCGAGGCGTTGTTGACCAGCACGTTGATCCCGCCCAGCGCCGCCGCGGCTTCGGGCACGAAGCGGGCGATGGCGTCGGCGTCCGCAAGGTCCGCCTGCGCGGCGTGGCACGGGACGCCGAGCGCCTCGATCTCGCGCCGGGTCGCCTGCAGGGCATCGTTGGAGCGGGCGCAGAGGGCGACCGCGGCGCCGGCCTTCGCGAAGCCCAATGCCGTGGCGCGGCCGATGCCGCGACTGCCGCCCATGACCACGACACGCCGCCCGGTGAACTCAGCCATGGATACTCTCCTTCATCCTGCACACTGCACTACGACCGCGCCCCACAGGCGCTACTCCGCAGGGATCGCCGGTTCGCCGACCACCACGCGCGGCACCAGCAAGGCCACCAGCAAGGTGCCCACCGCGGCGGCGAACACCGCCCAGAAGGTGACATGCAGCGCGTCACCCAGGGCCCGGCGCACCATGTCACCGCCGATGCTGACGCCCGGATGGTCCAGCAGGTCCCGCACCTGGTCCAGGTTGGCCCGGCCCACCAGGCTGACGTTCAGCACACCGCCCAGCAGGGTCGCCCCCAGCGTGCTGCCGAGGTTGCGGGAGAAGATGTTGGAGGCCGTGGCCGAGCCCCGTTCCGCCCAGCCCACGCAGTCCTGGATGATGACGATGGCGGAGGTGCTGAGGAACCCCATGCCCAGCCCCATCACCAGCGAGCCGGCGCCCGCCACCATCGGCGACATGCCGGGGCGGAGCAGCACGAAGGCGGAGGCGCCGGCCGGCAACAGCACCGCACCGAACAGCAGGGTGCGCCGCAACCCGTAGCGGGCGAAGTTGCGGGCAGCGACGGTGGCGCCGATCGGCCAGCCCATCACCATGGCCGTGAGCGCGAACCCGGCCACCAGCGCGGACCGTTCCAGCACGCCCTGCACATAGAGCGGGACGAAGGTGGTCAGCCCGATGATGGTCATGCCCGACAGCAGGGTGGCGGCATTGGCGGTGGCGATGGGGCGCCGGGCCCAGAGGGAGAAGGCGATCATCGGATCACGCGCCCGCCGCTCCTGCCATACGAAAAGGATGGCGCAGACGGCACAGACCAGGGCGGCGATGCCGGTGCCGTTCGCGTCGGACTGGCCCGCCTGGGTGATGCCGATCATCAGGGCGGCGACGGCGCCCGAGAACAGGGCGGCGCCCGCGACATCAATGCTGTGCGGCGCCCGCGCCACGCCTTCGTGCAGGAACATCACGAACCCGGCCATCGCCAGCAGCCCGACCGGAAGGTTGATCCAGAACACCCAGGCCCAGCTGACATGCTGGATGATCAGCCCGCCTGCCAGCGGCCCCACGACCGAGGAGATGCCCCAGACACTGGCCAGGAAGCCCTGCACCCGGCCGCGCTCCGCCGCGGGATAGAGGTCGCCGACGACGGTGAGGCTGACCGGCTGGATGGCGCCGGCGCCGACACCCTGGATCAACCGGAAGGCGATCAGCGACGGCATGGACCAGGCGAACCCGCATAGCGCCGAACCCGCCAGGAACACCGAGATGCCGGCGAGCAGCACGGGCTTGCGGCCGTAGAGGTCGGCGAGCTTGCCGAAGATCACGGTGGTGGTGGTCTGGGTCAGCAGGAAGGCGGAGAACACCCAGGCGTACAGGTGCAGGTCGCCCAACTGTCCCGCGATCTGGGGCATTGCCGTCGAAACGATCGTCGCCTCGATGGCGATCATGAAGGTTGAGGCCATGACGGCGGCGACGACGAAGGGACGCTTGGTTGTGTTCGGCATGGCGTTAACTTAGGGGAGACCGGGCGCGAAGCCAGTCACGCTGCCGCAGAGCTGTCCTCCATCGCGTAGCGCCGGCAATGCTGGAGGTAGGCGGCCTCGTGTGTGGAGACGAGGGCGACGATGCTGTTCCACAGCCAGGATGGCGCATCCAGCGTGCGCGAACGGCTGCCGTGCAGCTCGGCCAGCCAGTGATGCTGGTCCGCCCGGTCCAGCTGCCGCGCATGGGCGCGCCCGACGACATGGGCGAGGAACTCGGCCACAGCCATCGCCTCCGGCTGGCTCAGATGCTCGATCTCGAGCTTGAGGTCCTGCGGCAACAACTCGCGGACGAACACGGAGCGGCCGAGCAGCTTCGAGGCCATCATGCGGCTGCCGAGGAAGGGGGACAGCGAGCGGGCGCCGGTCATCACCCGTTCCGCCTCGTCGGCCGGCATGGGGCGGTTCGGGCTCTGCGGCGCGGCGGCGGCCGTGGCCTCCTTCACGTCCAGCAGGCAGTGGCGCTCGTGCCGGCCGGTGCCGATCGCCACCAGCGCCGCGATGCGCAGCAGGCCAAGCGAACTGCATCCCTTGCGCCAGTAGGCGGCATCGAGCACGCGGACGGCCGCATCGTCGTCCCGCCCGCGCAGGCTGGTCAGCAGTCTGCGAAGCGGTTCGTCGGTGAACAGGGTGTCCACCGCAGCCCGCTCCTCGGGCAGCAGCGGCCAGAAGCGGCGGCCAAGGGGGATGTGGGGTTCAACCCCCTGGATGCGCTCATCGGCCAGGTGCTTCCAGGAGCGGCCGGTCGCCTGCTGCATGACCAGCTTCACCGTGCGGGGCATCGTGCTCGCGGCGTCCAGCATCTCACCCTGGGCGGCCGGCGCGAAGGCGCTCTCGTAGCCGTCCATCATCCGCTCCATCAGATACGCGGTGGTGACGCCCGGCAGATCGGACCCGCGGCAGGCCATGGCGAGGGAGAGGCCGAGGCGCACCAGGTCGTGGGCCGGGTTGCCGATGACGGTCTGGTCGAGGTCCCGGATCTGGATCGCCAGGGCGCCGTCCGTGCTGGCGACGGGGCCGAGGTTGCCGACGTGGCAGTCCCCGCAGATCCAGAGCGGCGGTCCCTCGGGAAGCGAGCAGCGGTCGGACTCTTCGAGCCAGGCATAGAACCGCACGGTGCTGCCGCGGACATAGGCGTGGGCGGAGGCGGCCATCTTGCGGTTCTGTTCGGCCCGCAAGGCGGCGGCGCGTTCGGTAGGCTGGATGAACCGCGGCGTCTTCATGAACAAAAGGTAAGACTTACCTCGAAGCCTGCAACCCGGCCCTCAGTACTTTCGCAGCAAGGCCACCAGCTTGCCCTGCACCTTCACCTGGTCGGCGGGCAGCACCTGGACCCGGTGCTTGGCATTTGCGGGCTCGAGCGCGATCGAGTTGCCCTTGCGCCGCAGCCGCTTCAGCGTGACCTCCCGGTCATCGACCAGTGCCACGATGATCTCGCCGTTCTCCGCCGTGTCGCCCTTGCGGATGATGACGGTGTCGCCGTCCAGGATCCCGGCCTCGATCATCGAGTCGCCATCGACTTCCAGCGCGTAGTGCTCGCCGCTGCCGAGCATGGCCAGCGGCACCTCGATCTGCGCGCCGTTGTCACGCAGCGCCTCGATCGGCAGACCGGCGGCAATGCGGCCGTACAGCGGCAGCTGGATCGCCGCAGCTTCGTTGGCAGCCCGCACCGCGGGGAAGCGGCCGCTGAAGTCGCCACGGATGACATTCGGCGCGAAGCTCGGCACGGCAGGGGCGACCGGCAAATCGCGCAATGTCTCGTTGGGGAGCTTCATCACCTCGAGCGCCCGGGCCCGGTGATGGCGCCGGGACAGGAAGCCACGCTCCTCCAGGGCGGAGATCAGGCGATGGATGCCGCTCTTGGACTTGAGCTGCAGCGCCTCCTTCATCTCCTCGAAGCTCGGCGAGAAGCCGGTGGCCTTCAGGTGACGGTCGATGAAGGTGAGCAGCTCGTGCTGCTTGCGCGTCAACATGGGCGGATTCTCCCAGCGTCCGGAACAAAACCGGAAACTCGGAGTTTGTTCTAATTTGGTTCTCCGCGCCGCGTCAACCACTGCGGACGCTAGATACCCAATAAATCCAGCCGGATCATGTCGATTTCCGCCCCGGTGGGCAGGGCCGGCGCATGCGGTGCGCGATGGATCAGTGCATCGGCCTGGTTCATCACCCGCAGCATGCCCGAATCCTGGCGCGGAAACGGGGTGGCGATCAGGGCGCCGGCCTCCACGGCCAGCGTGGCGCGCAGGTGGTCGGCGCGGTGATCATTGGCGGCCAGTGCAGCGCCCAGCCGCGCCCGGGTCAGCGTCGGCGGATCACCCGGCAGGCCCTGCAGCCGGTCCAGCGCCGGCAACAGGAACAGCACGGCACACACCAGTGCCGAAACCGGGTTGCCGGGCAGGCCGAGCACCGCCGTCTCGCCCATGCGGCCGAAGATCAGCGGCTTGCCGGGCCGCATGGCGATCTTCCAGAAGTCCAGCACGAAGCCCTGTTCGGCAAGGCCCGGTTGGACCAGGTCGTGATCGCCCACGCTGGCGCCGCCGGTGGTGACGAGCAGGTCCATGCCGCGGACGGAAGCGGCGGCCGCGGCGATTGCCTCGCGCGTGTCCATCGCGATGGGCAGGACCACCGGGATGCCGCCGCGCGCCCGCACCAGGGCGGCCAGGGCATGGGCGTTCGAGCTGACGATGCCGCCGGGTGGGATGGGGTCGCCGGGCAGCGCGATCTCGTCGCCGGTGGCGAGGATGGCGATGGCCGGGCGGCGATGCACGGTGGCCCAGGCGTGGTTGCCCGCCGCTGCGAGGCCGATGCCGCGCGCATCGAGCCGGGTGCCGGTGGCGATCAGCGTCTCACCGATGGTGAAGTCCTGGCCGCGGTGGCGGATGTGGGCGTCCGGCCGGGTCGGGCCGTTGGGCGTCACCTGGTCGGCGCTGCGTTCCGCGTTCTCCTGGATCAGGACGGTGTCGGCGCCCTTGGGCACGAAGCTGCCGGTGAACAGCCGCACCGCCTCGCCCGGGCCCACCCGGCCCGCGAAGGGGTGCCCGGCCGGAGCCTCGCCGATCACCCGGCGCGGGCCGGTATCCGCCGCACGCAGGGCGTAACCGTCCATGGCGGAGATGTCCGCGGGCGGCTGGTCAAGCCGGGCCCGGATGGGGGCGGCGGTGATGCGCGACCAGGCCGCCGCCAGCGGCACGATTTCCGGCGTGGTGGGGCGCAGCGGCGCGAGGATGCGGGCGCGAGCCTCCTCGACCGAGAGCATCGGCTTCATGCCTGCGCGAAGGCGCCGGACTTGCCGCCATCCTTGTGCACCACGCGCAGGCCGTCGATCCGCATGCCGCGGTCCACCGCCTTCAGCATGTCGTACACGGTCAGCGCGGCCACGCTGGCGGCGGTGAGCGCTTCCATTTCTACCCCGGTGCGGCCGTTGGTGCGGACGGTTGCCGAGATCTCGACCCCGGTGTCGGACAGCACCAGGTCCAGCGTGACGGCGGCGATCGGCAGGGGATGGCAGAGCGGGATGAGGTCCGCGGTGCGCTTGCTGGCCATGATGCCGGCGAGCCGGGCCACGCCCAGGACGTCGCCTTTGCTGGCGGTGCCGCTTTCCACCAGGCGACGGGTTTCCTGCTGCATCACGACGCTGACGCTGGCGGTGGCGGTGCGGTCGGTCTGCGGTTTGGCCGACACGTCCACCATGTGCGCCCGGCCTTCGCCATCGAAATGCGTGAGGCCGCTCATGGACCCAGCAGCGCCCGCGTGGCCGCGGTCACGTCCTCGGTGCGCAGCAGGCTCTCGCCCACCAGGAAGCAGCGGGCCCCGGCATCCGAGAGGCGGCGCACGTCGTCATGGTCGCGGATGCCGCTTTCGGCGACCAGGAACCGGTCGGAGGGCACCAGCGGCGCCAGTTCGGCCGTGGTCTCGAGGTTGGTCCTGAGGGTTTTCAGGTCGCGGTTGTTGATGCCGATCAGCTGGGTCTGCAGGCCCAGCGCGCGATCCAGCTCGCGGCGGTCATGCACCTCTGCCAGCACGTCCATGTCCAGGGCCAGGGCCAGTTCCTCCAGCTCGCGTGCCAGGCTGTCGCTGAGGGCCGCCATGATGAGCAGGATGCAGTCCGCACCCATCAGCCGGGCCTCCAGCACCTGCCAGGGGTCCAGCATGAAGTCCTTGCGCAGGACGGGCATGGAGACGGCGGCGCGGGCGGCCCGCAGGTCCTCGGCGGAGCCCTGGAAGTGCGGCTCGTCGGTCAGCACCGAGAGGCAGGTGGCGCCGGCGGCGCCATAGGCCCGGGCCAGCGCGGCCGGGTCGAAATCCGGGCGGATCAGCCCGGCGGAGGGCGACGCCTTCTTGATCTCCGCGATCAGGCCGTAGCCGCCCGCGGCGACGGCGTGCTTCAGCGCCGCGCCGAAGCCGCGTGTGGCGGGCGGATGACGGCCGAGCTTCGAGCGCAGCGCGTCCGCGGAGTGGACGGCGCGGCGCCGGGCCACGGTGGCGAGGGTGTCGGCGCAGATGCGCGCGAGGGCGTCCGGCAGTTCCCGGATCGCGGTGTCGGTGAGCGCGGTGCCGAGGCTGTCCGGGGCGGGGGTGAAGGCGTCCATGATAGGCTCCGGGAGGCGATCAGGCCGTGGCCTGGCGCAGGGACTCGAGGGTGGCCAGGGCGGCGCCCTGGCCGATGGATCGTCTGGCCTGGTCGACACCCTCGCGCAGCGTGCCGGCGCGGCGGGCGATGATCAGGGCGGCGGCGGCGTTCAGCAGCACCGTGTCGCGATAGGGACCCGGCGCTCCTTGCAACAACGCAAGAAGTGCGGCTGCGTTCGCCGCGGCATCGCCACCGCGGATCGCCTCGACGGGCGCGCGGTCCAGGCCGGCGTCCTCGGGAGTCACGGTGCGTTCGGTGATGCTGCCGGCGCCGAGTTCGACGACGTGGTTCTCGCCGGCCACGGAAAGCTCGTCGAGGCCCTGGCCGTGCACCAGCCAGGCGCGTTCGGTGCCCAGCGCCGCCAAGGTTTCCGCCATGGGCCGCGCCCAGGCGGGATCGAACACGCCGGTCAGCTGCTGCTTGACGGAGGCCGGGTTGGCGAGGGGGCCCAGCAGGTTGAAGATGGTGCGGGTGCCCAGCTCCATGCGGGGCCCGGCGGCGTGGCGCAGCGCCGCGTGGTGCCGGGGTGCGAACATGAACATGCAGCCCGCCGCGGCCAGGATGGCGGGCAGCCGCTCCAGCGGCGCCTCCACGTTGACACCCAGCGCCGTCAGCACGTCCGCGGCGCCCGACCGGGAGCTGAGGGCGCGGTTGCCGTGCTTCGCGACCGGCACGCCGCAGCCGGCCACCACGAAGGTGACGGCGGTGGAGACGTTGAGCGTGCCGGACATGTCGCCGCCGGTGCCGCAGACGTCGATGGCGCCGGGGGGCAGGGTGATGCCGGTCATGCGGGCCAGCATGGCGCGCACGGCGCCGGTCAGCTCCGCCACCGTCTCGCGCCGGACCCTCAGCGCCATCAGCAGCCCGGCGATCTGCGCCGGGGTCGCCTCGCCGGACATCACCACGCCGAACGCGGCTTCGGCCTCGGATTCAGAAAGGGTGGCACCACGCCCGAGCCGGTCGAGCGTAGGTTTCAGGTTGTTCATGGCGTCGCGGTGGCATTGCGGCCGCGGGCGATGTCCATGAAGTTCTGCAGCAGCTTGTGGCCGTGTTCGGAGGCGATGCTCTCCGGATGGAACTGCACGCCGTGGATCGGCAGGGTGCGGTGGCGCAGGCCCATGATGGTGCCGTCCGCCGTGTGTGCCGTGGGTTCCAGCACATCCGGCAGGCTCCCGGGGGCCACCACCAGGCTATGATACCGTGCGGCGGCGAAGGGGCTCGGCAGGCCGGCGAACAGGCCGCGGTCCTCGTGCGTCACCGGGCTCACCTTGCCGTGCATCGGCGCATCGGCCCGCACCACCTGGCCGCCGAAGGCCTGTCCGATGGCCTGGTGCCCCAGGCACACGCCCAGCAGCGGCACCCGCCCGGCGGCGGCGTGGATCAGGTCGAGGCAGATGCCGGCCTCGTTGGGCGTGCAGGGCCCGGGGGAGAGCACGATGGCCTCGGGCTGCCGGGCCAGGGCCTGCTCGGGGGTGATCTCGTCGTTGCGCACGACCTCGCACTCGACGCCGAGATCGCCGAGGACATGCACCAGGTTGAAGGTGAAGCTGTCGTAATTGTCGATCAGGAGGATCATGGGATCATCTTCCCCCCTCCCGCGATCGGAAGGGCATGGGGTGAGTCGGACGGCGCAGCGGCAGGGTTCAGGAGCGTCGCCACACTGTTGTGATTTGGGTCATGACCCGGCGGCAAAGCGCACCGCTTCCTCCGCGGCGCGGAACAGGGCGCGGGATTTCTGCCGGGTCTCCTCGTATTCGCCCTCGGCCGTGCTGTCCGCCACCACGCCGCCGCCCGCCTGCACGTACATGGTGCCGTCCTTCACCACGGCGGTGCGCAGGCCGATGCAGGTGTCCATGGTGCCGTTGGCCGCAAAGTAGCCGATGCAGCCGGCGTAGATGCCGCGCCGGGTCGGCTCCAGCTCCTCGATGATCTCCATGGCGCGGATCTTGGGTGCGCCCGTAAGCGTGCCGGCGGGGAAGCCGGCGATGAGTGCATCGAGCGCGTCAAGACCGGGCTTGAGCCTGCCTTCCACGGTGGAGGAGATGTGCATGACGTGGCTGAACCGCTCGATGGCGAAGCTCTCCGTCACGCGCACCGTGCCCAGTTGCGCGACCCGGCCCACGTCGTTGCGGCCGAGGTCCAGCAACATCAGGTGCTCGGCACGCTCCTTGGGATCGGAGAGCAGGTCGCGCTCCAGCGCCTCGTCCTCCTCCCGCGTGGCGCCGCGCCTGCGGGTGCCGGCGAGGGGGCGGAGAGTCACGGTGCCGTCGCGCAGGCGCACCAGGATCTCGGGGGAGCTGCCGACCACGGCGAAGGCGCCGAAGTCCAGGAAGAACAGGAAGGGCGCCGGGTTCACGCGGCGGAGCGAGCGGTACAGCGCGAAGGGCGGCAGGGCGAAGGGCACGGAGAAGCGCTGGCTCGGCACCACCTGGAACGCGTCGCCGGCGGTGATGTAGTCCTTCATCCGCTCGACGATCGCCATGAACCCGGCCCTGGTCAGGTTGGATTGAGGCTCCGGCTGCGGCGGCAGCGACACGGCGGGCACGGCGTGGGGCAGGGGGCGCGACAGGGCGGCGGCGGCCTCGGCCAGGGCGGCGTGGGCGCCGGTCCAGGCCTGGGCGGCGGAGAGGCCGGGCTGCGGGTAGATGGGGGCGGCAAGCGTCAGTTCGTCACGCACGTTGTCGAACACGGCGAACAGGGTGGGGCGGATCAGGATGGCCTCGGGCACGCCCAGCGCGTCGGCGTTCTTGCTCGGCAGGCGCTCCATCAGGCGCACCATGTCGTAGCCGAGATAGCCGACCAGGCCGCCCAGCGTGGGGGGCAGGTGCTCGGGGATGTGCATCCGGGTCTCGGCGATCACGGCGCGCAGGCTGTCCAGCGCCGGGCGCGGGTCGGGCACGAAGGCGTGGGGCGCGCTGCGGGCCTGGCGGTTCAGCTCCGCCACGCCGGCCCGGCAGCGCCAGACCAGGTCCGGCGCCATGCCGATGATGGAGTAGCGGCTGCGGGCGGTGCCGTTCTCGATGCTCTCCAGCAGGAAGGAATTGGGCCGGCCCGCCGCCAGCTTCATGTAGGCGGCAACCGGCGTCTCCAGGTCCGCGACCAGGCTGGACCACACGAGCGTGCCCTGGCCGGCTTCGTAGGCGGCGAGGCAGGTGGCCTGGTCGGGCGAGGTCTCGCTCATTGGGTGAGCGACTCCAGCAGGCTGCGGTTCACCGTCGGGTGGGCGCGTTCGCGCAGGGCGGTGGCGTAGGTCACCTCGATATCCTGCGCCAGGGCCAGGCCGAGGCCGGTGCGGATCTGGGCTGCGGCAGCCGGGTCGGCGGCCGGGTCGGGCTCGGTGATCTCGGCCAGGCGGGCGACCAGGAAGCCCTGCGGGGTCTCGACCATGGCGGCACCGCCCTTCTTCAGGCCGAATACCGGCCGCACCAGCTGCGGCGCCACGCCCGGGGTGGGGGCGGCGCGGCTGATCGGCGGGGTGCGTTCGGCGCGCAGCCCGGCGACGGTGGCGGCATCCTCCAGCGAGCCGCCGGCCTTCACGGCGGTGAGCAGGCGGGCCGCCACGATCTCCTGCGCCTTGCGGCGGGCGTCCTGCTCCCAGTTGTCGCGCAGCTGGGTCTGCACGGCCTCGAACGGGCGCGGTGCGGGCGGCGTCTCGTCGTCCACGATCAGGGCGAAGTAGGACTGGTCGGGCCCCTCGATCACCTTGGCGGGCTCGCCTTTCGGCAGCGCGAAGGCAGCGGTGAGGATGGCCTGGCGCAGTGCCGGGCTGCCGGGGATGGGCGCGGGTTCGCCGGAGGGCGTGTTGCCCTGCGCATCCAGCGTGCCGCCCACCAGCGAGGCGCCGAGGTCGGCCGGGATCTCGTCGAAGGTCGCGCCAGAGGACAGCGTGTCCTCCAGCCGGTTGACCCGGCTGTACACCTGATCCACCGCCCGCTCCCGCGCGATGCGGGTGCGAACCTCGTCGTGCACGGCGTTGAGCGGCTTCTCCTCGCCGGGCGTGATCTTCGTCACCCGCAGCACCTGCCAGCCGAACTCGGACTTCACCGGACCCACCACGGTGTCGAGCGGCGCGTTGAAGGCGGCGTCGGCCAGCTCGGTGCCGGGGATGTCCGCCTTGGTGGCATCGTCGAGATCCGCGGCGGAGGCGCCGGCCTCGGTGGCGGCCTTCTGGATGGCGGCCCAGTCGGCACCCGCGCTCCACTTGCCGGCCAGCAGGCGGGCGGCGACCTCGTCCTGCGCCACCAGCACCTGGAGGGAGCGCTTGGCCGGGGACCCGAACTCGGCCTTGTGCTGCTCGTAATAGGCGGCGATGTCGGCATCCGGCACGGCGATGTCGCGGGCGATGGTGTCGGGCGTGATCACCACGGCCTTGATGTGACGGTAGGCGGGGGCGCTGTAGCGGGCCGGGTCGTCGGCATAGGCGTTCCTGAGGTCGGCCTCGGTGGGTTCCGGGGGTTCGGGCGCGGCGGCGAAGGGCAGCTCCACAACCTCGGCGACGCGCGTCTCGCGGCTGAAGGCATAGAAGGGCCTGAACAGGGATTGCGGCACGCCGACGCCGACACGCACGGCTTCCATCAGCTGGCGCTGGCCGAGGTCGGCCCGCATCTGCTCCAGGTAGCGGCCCTCGGTGAGGTTGTTCTGGCGCAGCACGGCCTCGAAGGTCGGACGGTCGAAGATGCCGGTGCGGCCGTGGAAGGCCGGGATGTCGAACACCGCCTGGCGCAGCGCCGCATCGGGCACGATGAGGCCGAGGCGCGCGACCTCGCCGGCGATGGCGGCCTGATAGATCAGCAGGTCCAGGGTTTCTCCGGCGATGCCGCGGCGGATGGCGGGCGTGGGCTCCACGCGGCCGCCGGCCATGCGGATGACCTGGGCGAGCTGCTGGCGGTAGGCGTCCTGGAATTCCGGCGCCTCGATCTTGCGGCTGCCGACCGTGGCCAGCGCGGTCTCGGAACCCATGTTGCGCGCGACGTCGGCGACGCCCCACAGCACGAAGGGGATGATGAGGACGACGAAGAACAGCCGGGCGATGCGGGTGTTCAGGAATGCGCGGAATGCAGAGAGCATCGGTGTGTCCGGTGAAACGGGGCGCACCATAGTTACGCCGCCCCGGCTTGACCATAGGCCCGCCCGACCGGCACCGTTCCCCAATGCGCGCCGCACCTTTATAGAGTGCAGGGTGTGCCGCGGGGGAGCCGGATGCGTCAGTTGATCGCTGGGAACTGGAAAATGAACGGCCTGCGGGCCGAGGCCGCGGCCCTGACCACCGCGCTGCGGACGGGGGCGGCGGGGCTGGCGTGCGAGCTGCTGGTATGCCCGCCCGCCACGCTGCTGGACCGGGTGGGGGCGGCGCTGGAGGGCAGCGGCGTGATGCTGGGCGGGCAGGACTGCCACATTGCGGACAACGGCCCCCATACCGGCGACATCAGCCCGGCCATGCTGCGTGACGCCGGGTGCGGCTGGGTGATCCTCGGCCATTCCGAGCGCCGGGCCGATCATGGCGAGTCGGACCCGGTGGTGCGCGGCAAGGCCGTGTCGGCGATGGCGGCGGGGCTTACGCCGGTGATCTGCGTGGGCGAGACGGAGCAGCACCGCCTGTCCGGCAACCAGGATGTGGTCGTCGCCTCGCAGCTGGATGGCAGCGTGCCGGAGGGGTTCGCCGGCGTGGTGGCCTACGAGCCGGTCTGGGCGATCGGCACCGGGCGCTCCGCCACCGCGGCGGATGTGGTGGCGATGCACCAGGTGATCCGGGCGCAGCTGTTGGGGATGCTGGGCGAGGCGGGGCGGGGGGTCCGCATCCTGTACGGCGGCTCCGTGAAGCCCGGCAATGCCGCGGCCCTTCTGGCGCTGCCGGAGGTGGGCGGCGCCCTGGTGGGCGGGGCCAGCCTGGTGGCGGCGGACTTCCTGGCGATCGCCCGGGCGGGCGTGCCGATGGCGCCCGGGCGGGCGCGGCCGATGGCGGCGGGCGCGGGCGATGGCGCCGGGTTGCCCCACCCGGCTGGCTAGGCTACACGCCGCCGCTGCACACGAGACCAAACGCGCTTGCGGGCGTGGTGAAATTGGCAGACACGCCAGACTTAGGATCTGGTGGCGCAAGCCGTGGGGGTTCAAGTCCCTCCGCCCGCACCACCCCAAACCCCTCTATCAGATGCCAGGAATTACGACATGCAGGTGACCGAGACGCTCTCCGAAGGCCTGAAGCGCGGCTTTGCCGTGACGGTGCCGGCCGCCGCCATCGAAGAGAAGCGGACGGCCAAGCTGCAGGAGATCAGCAAGACCGTGCGGCTGCCGGGCTTCCGCCCCGGCAAGGTGCCGGCCAACATCCTGCGCCAGCGCTACGGCAACGCCGTGATGTCCGAAGTGCTGGAGGAGAGCGTGAACGACGCCACCCGGCAGGTGCTGGACGATCGCGGCCTGCGCCCCGCCGGCCAGCCGAAGGTGGACGTGACCCAGGTGGAGGAGGCCAAGGACCTGCAGTTCACCGTCGAGGTGGAGCTGCTGCCCGAGATCACCATGCCGGACTTCGGCGCCCTGGCGCTGACCCGGTTCAAGGCCGAGCCGGCCAGCGAGGCCATCGACAAGGCCGTCGAGGAGATCGCCAGCCGCCAGGAGGGCCGCGAGCCCGTGACCGAGGATCGTGGCGCCCGGACCGGCGACACGCTGACGGTGGATTTCGTGGGCAAGGTGGATGGCGAGCCGTTCGGCGGCGGCACCGGCACCGACATGGCGGTGAAGCTGGGCGGCGCCGGGTTCATCCCCGGGTTCTCCGAGGGGATGGAGGGCATGAAGGCCGGCGAGGAGCGCGTGATCAACGTGACGTTCCCCGAGGAGTATCACGCCAAGGAGCTGGCCGGTAAGGCCGCGACCTTCGACCTGACCGCCAAGAGCCTGGAGCAGCCGACCGCCATCGTGGTGGACGATGCGCTGGCGACCATGATCGGGTTCGAGAGCCTGGAGAAGCTGCGGGAGGCCGTGGGCCAGCAGATCCAGCGCGAGTTCGACCAGGTGAGCCGGATGCGCGTGAAGCGGGACCTGCTGGATGCGCTGTCCAAGACCGTGACCTTCGAGGTGCCGCCGAGCATGGTGCAGTCCGAGTTCGACCAGATCTGGCAGCGCGTCGAGGCCGACCTGGCTTCGGGCAAGGCCGATGAGGAGGACAAGGGCAAGGACCCGGAGGTGCTGAAGGCCGATTACCGCGCCATCGCCGAGCGCCGGGTTCGCCTGGGGCTGCTGCTGAGCGAGATCGGGCGGACCAACGGCATCCAGGTGCAGGCGGACGAGATGACCCGGGCGATGCGGGCCGAGGCCTCGCGCTATCCGGGGCAGGAGGCGCAGGTCATGGAGTTCTTCCGCAAGAACCCGCAGGCCGCCGACAACCTGCGTGGGCCGCTGTATGAGGAGAAGGTGGTCGACTTCATCCTCGAGCTGGCCAAGGTCGAGGAGAAGACGGTGAGCCCCGAGGAGCTTTCGGCCGAGCCGGAGAGCGATGCGGTTGCGGAAACCGGGGTGGCCTGAGCCGCAAAACCTCCCCGTTCGTCCGGGCACTTCGCACCTGTAACGGGTTGTACACCTTCCCACATCTAAGCTACTGCTGAACAGAGGATGCACGGAATGAGGGATCGGGACCCCGTCGAGGTCTACGCCAACAACATGGTGCCGATGGTGGTCGAGCAGACTGCGCGCGGCGAGCGGGCGTTCGACATCTATTCGCGGCTGTTGAAGGAGCGGATCATCTTCCTGACCGGCCCGGTCTATGACCAGGTCGCGTCGGTGATCTGCGCCCAGCTGCTGTTCCTTGAAAGCGAGAATCCCTCCAAGGACATCAGCTTCTACATCAACAGCCCCGGCGGCGTGGTGTCTGCGGGTCTCGCGATCTATGACACCATGCAGTACATCCGCAGCCCGGTCAGCACGGTGTGCATCGGCCAGGCGGCGAGCATGGGCAGCCTGCTGCTGTGCGCCGGCACGAAGGACAAGCGGTTCGCGCTGCCGAATGCCCGGGTGATGATCCATCAGCCGAGCGGCGGCGCGCAGGGCCAGGCGACCGACATCGAGATCCAGGCGCGCGAGATCCTGACGCTGCGCAAGCGGCTGAACCAGATCTACGTGACCCATACGGGCCAGGCACTGGAGGAGATCGAGAGCAAGCTGGAGCGCGACACCTACATGTCGGCCGAGGAAGCCCGGGACTTCGGATTGGTGGACACGGTGGTGATCGACCGTCCGCCGGTGCCGGAGAATGCGAAGCCGTGATGACGGTGCCCGTGCCGATGGGTGCTTGCACCTGGCCGGCGCGGGCATATCTCTTGCAGCCGCCGTTATCGATGCCGGTTTGCGCCGGCTGGTTCGTGGCGGCTTGACCGGCGCCCGCTTGTCCGGGGCGGGTGACCGGGTTTAACCTATCGGGATGTTCCCCGCCGATGCGGGGATGGAGTGTGCATGGGCAAGTCTCCCGACTCGAAGAACACGTTGTACTGCTCGTTCTGCGGCAAGTCCCAGCACGAGGTCCGCAAGCTGATCGCGGGCCCGACGGTGTTCATCTGCGACGAATGCGTCGAGCTCTGCATGGATATCATCCGTGAGGAGCACAAGACCCACCTGGTGAAGTCTCGCGACGGGGTGCCGACCCCCAAGGAGATCTGCAAGGTCCTGGACGACTACGTGATCGGCCAGTCGCACGCCAAGAAGGTCCTGAGCGTCGCCGTGCACAACCACTACAAGCGGTTGGCGCATGGGGCAAAGAACAACGACGTCGAGATCGCCAAGTCCAACATCATGCTGGTGGGGCCGACCGGCTCCGGCAAGACGCTGCTCGCGCAGACGCTGGCGCGGATCCTGGACGTGCCGTTCACAATGGCTGACGCCACGACGCTGACCGAGGCCGGGTATGTGGGCGAGGATGTCGAGAACATCATCCTCAAGCTGCTGCAGGCGGCCGACTACAACGTGGAGCGGGCACAGCGCGGCATCGTCTATATCGACGAGGTCGACAAGATCAGCCGCAAGTCCGACAACCCGAGCATCACGCGCGATGTGAGCGGCGAGGGCGTGCAGCAGGCGCTGCTGAAGATCATGGAGGGCACCGTCGCCTCCGTGCCGCCGCAGGGCGGGCGCAAGCATCCGCAGCAGGAGTTCCTGCAGGTCGATACCACCAACATCCTGTTCATCTGCGGCGGCGCCTTCTCGGGGCTGGAGCGGATCATCGGGGCGCGCGGCAAGGGCTCCGGCATCGGCTTCGGCGCCGAGGTCAGCAGCCCGGATGAGCGGCGCATGGGGGCGGTGCTGCGGGAGGTCGAGCCGGAGGACCTGCTGAAGTTCGGGCTGATCCCCGAGTTCATCGGACGCCTGCCGGTGGTGGCGACGCTGGAGGACCTGGACGAGGCGGCGCTGGTCGAGATCCTGACCAAGCCGAAGAATGCGCTGTCCAAGCAGTATGCCCGGCTGTTCGAGATGGAAGGCGTCAAGCTTTCCTTTACTGATGATGCGCTAAAGTCCGTGGCGACCCGGGCGATCGCGCGCAAGACCGGGGCACGCGGCCTGAGGTCGATCATGGAGGCCATCCTGCTGGGCACCATGTTCGACCTGCCGGGGATGGATGGCGTGGAGGAGGTTACGATCAACCGCGAGGTGGCGGAGAGCCGGGCCAATCCCCTGCTGACCTATGGCAAGGAGCGCGCCGAGGGCGCCTGACACCACTTGTATAAGGCGGAGGACAGGCCTTGTGCCTGGTCTCCCGCTTGCCGATATGCGCAGGACACGCCGCGGGCACGCCGCATTCGGGTGCCCTACCGGCGGACTGTCCTTGAAGGAGGTCCCATGAGCGATACACCACGGCCGCGGCGGAAGTCAGCGGCATCCAAAACCCCCAAGTCCGTCGAGACCGTTCCGGCCGTGGGTGCCGAGAGCATGGCGGTGCTGCCGTTGCGCGACATCGTCGTGTTCCCGCACATGATCGTGCCGCTGTTCGTCGGGCGCGAGAAATCCGTGCGCGCTCTGGAAGCGGTGATGAAGGACGACAAGCAGATCCTGCTGGTCGCCCAGCGCAATGCCTCGCAGGACGAGCCGACGGCGGATGACATCTACCGCGTTGGCACCGTGTCCACGATCCTGCAGCTGCTGAAGCTGCCGGACGGGACGGTGAAGGTTCTGGTTGAGGGCAGCCGCCGGGCCGCGATCACCGGGTTCACCGAGACGGATGCCTATTTCGAGGCGACGGTCGAGCCGCTGACGGACCAGGGCGGCGATGCCAAGGAGCTGGACGCGCTGGGCCGCACCGTGGTCGGGCAGTTCGAGCAGTATATCAAGCTCAACAAGAAGATCGCGCCCGAGGTGCTGGTTTCGCTGAACCAGATCGAGGAACCCAGCAAGCTCGCCGACACCATCTCGGCGCACCTGACGCTGAAGATCGCGGAGAAGCAGGAGCTGCTGGAGGCCATCAAGGTCAATGACCGGCTGGAGCGGGTGTTCGCCCACATGGAGAGCGAGATCGGCGTGCTCCAGGTGGAGAAGCGCATCCGCAACCGCGTCAAGCGGCAGATGGAGAAGACGCAGCGCGAGTACTACCTGAACGAGCAGCTGAAGGCGATCCAGAAGGAGCTTGGCGAGGGCGAGGACGGCAAGGACGAGTCGGCCGAGCTGGAGGAGCGCATCAAGAAGACCAGGTTCACCAAGGAGGCCCGTGAGAAGGCGATGTCCGAGCTGAAGAAGCTGCGGACCATGAGCCCGATGAGCGCCGAGGCGACGGTGGTGCGCAACTACCTGGACTGGATGCTGTCCATTCCGTGGAAGAAGCGCAGCAAGGTCAGCACCGATGTGATCGCGGCCGAGGCGATCCTGAACGCGGACCATTATGGTCTGGAGAAGGTGAAGGAGCGGATCATCGAGTATTTGGCTGTGCAGTCACGCAGCCCGAAGATCCGTGGACCGATCCTATGCCTGGTTGGGCCGCCGGGTGTCGGCAAGACGTCGCTCGGCAAGTCCATCGCCAAGGCCACGGCGCGCAACTTCGTCCGCATGTCGCTGGGTGGGGTGCGGGACGAGGCGGAGGTGCGCGGGCATCGGCGGACCTACATCGGCTCCATGCCCGGCAAGGTCGTGCAGGGCATGAAGAAGGCGAAGACGTCAAACCCGCTGTTCCTGCTGGACGAAATCGATAAGCTGGGTGCCGACTGGCGCGGCGATCCGTCTTCCGCTCTGCTCGAGGTGCTGGATCCCGAGCAGAACGCGACCTTTGCCGACCACTACCTGGAGGTCGACTACGACCTGTCGGATGTGATGTTCGTCACCACGGCCAACAGCCTCAAGATGCCGCAGCCGCTGCTGGACCGCATGGAGATCATCCGCATCCCCGGCTACACCGAGGATGAGAAGGTGCAGATCGCCATGCGTCACCTGGTCAAGAAGCAGGCCGAGGCGAACGGGCTGAAGGAATCCGAGTGGTCCCTGTCCGAGCCCGCGGTGCGGGACCTGGTGCGCTACTACACGCGGGAGGCCGGGGTGCGGAGCCTGGAGCGGGAGATCGCCAACGTCGCCCGCAAGGCCGTGAAGGAGATCGTCACCAAGAAGGTGAAGAAGGTGGCGATTACGCCGAAGAACCTCGACAAGTATGCCGGGGTGCGGCGGTTCCGCTATGGCGAGACCGAGGCGGAGGACATGGTGGGCGTCGTCACCGGCCTGGCCTGGACCGAGGTGGGCGGCGAGATCCTGACCATCGAGAGCGTGCTGCTGCCCGGCAAGGGCAACGTGAAGCACACGGGCAAGCTGGGTGACGTGATGCAGGAGAGCGTGTCGGCGGCGCTGAGCTATGTGCGGAGCCGCAGCATCAGCTTCGGCATCAAGCCGACGCTGTTCGACAAGAAGGACATCCACGTCCACGTGCCGGAGGGTGCGACCCCGAAGGACGGGCCGTCAGCCGGGATCGCGATGGCCACCAGCATTGTCAGTGCCATGACCGGGATCCCGGTACGGCGCGATGTGGCGATGACGGGGGAGATCACGTTGCGGGGCCGGGTTCTGCCGATCGGGGGCTTGAAGGAGAAGCTGCTGGCGGCGTTGCGGGCTGGGATCACCACGGTGTTCATCCCGCGCGACAACGAGAAGGACCTGGTGGATATCGATGTGAGCGTGAAGAAGGATTTGCGGATCATTCCTGTGGCGCACGTCGATGACGTGATCATGCAGGCCCTGTCGCGCAAGCCGGAGCCGATCGAGTGGCAGGAGCCGCCGGAAGCGGTTGCGGTGCCGAGTGGGACCGCAGTGACCTCGCTGCCGCACTAGGCTACAACAGGGCCGGCTCCCGCTCAGGGGGCTGGCCCTGACCCCTTTTGAGGGCCCATGGGCGGTTAGCTCAGCGGTAGAGCGTCTCGTTTACACCGAGAGGGTCGGCGGTTCGAAACCGTCACCGCCCACCATTTCACCATCATGCCGCAAGCTCCGGCCAGTGGACCTGCGGCCGGCCCGGAGTGAAACAACTGGCCACAGCGGGTTGACGGCGCCGCAGCATCGCCTTAGACGAGCGCCCTGCCCGGGGCGTTGCCGCGGATGCAGACGCAGGGATGCGGGAGTAGCTCAGTTGGTTAGAGCGCCGGCCTGTCACGCCGGAGGTCGCGGGTTCGAGCCCCGTCTCTCGCGCCATTCGTTTGCCGGATGGCGCACCTGGTGACCACAGCATCGTCCATCACATCCGGCGTTGCCTCTACTCTGCCCCTGGCGAGTGTTGTCCGCGTGGTGTAATCCGCTGCGATGCACCACGAGTCGTGCGTGCCATGTGCTTGCTACCCCTGGGGGCCGACATGCCGATCCTGGCCGATTATTTCCCGATCCTGGTTTTCCTCGCAATCGGCGGCTTCATCGCCTTCGCCATGGTCGGCGGCTCGCTGCTGGCGGCCCGGCAGAAGCCCTATGCCGAGAAGCTGTCCTCCTACGAATGCGGCTTCGAGCCCTTCGACGATGCGCGGCGCAAGTTCGACGTGAAGTTCTATTTGGTGGCCATCCTGTTCATCATCTTCGATCTCGAGGTCGCGTTCCTGTTCCCCTGGGCCATCAGCCTGGCGGATATCGGACTCTTCGGCTTCCTCTCGATGGTCGGGTTCCTTGCAGTGTTGACGGTCGGGTTCATCTATGAGTGGTGCAAGGGCGCTTTGGAATGGGAGTAGTCGCATGAGTGCTGCGACCGGTATGGATCTGGCCTGGAATCGCGGCGCGCTGCCGCCCGGGCCTGAACAGGATGCGGTGATCAAGGGGATCACCGGTGAAGTCGCCGACAAGGGCTTCGTGGTGGCGAACCTCGACAAGGTGGTGAACTGGGCCCGCACGGGCAGCCTTTGGCCGATGACCTTCGGCCTGGCCTGCTGTGCCGTGGAGATGATCCACGCCTATATGCCGCGCTATGATCTGGACCGCTTCGGGGTGATCCCGCGCGCCAGCCCGCGGCAGAGCGACGTGATGATCGTTGCCGGCACGCTGACCAACAAGATGGCCCCGGCGCTGCGCAAGGTCTATGACCAGATGCCGGAGCCGCGCTGGGTGATCAGCATGGGCAGCTGCGCGAATGGCGGCGGCTACTACCATTACAGCTACAGCGTCGTGCGCGGCTGTGACCGGATCGTGCCGGTGGACATCTATGTGCCGGGTTGCCCGCCGACGGCGGAGGCGCTGGTGTACGGCATCCTGCAGCTGCAGAAGAAGATCCGCCGCACCGGGACGATCCTTCGTGGCTGATCTCGCGGCCCTGGCCAGCCAGGCGGCCACCCTGCCCGGCGTCAATCGCGCTGCCGTCGAGAGCGGCGAGCTGGTGGTGTATGGCGAGCGCGCCAGTGTCGCGACGCTGCTGACGACGTTGCGCGACCATCCGGACTTCGGGTGCGAGCAGCTGATGGACCTCTGCGGCGTGGACTGGCCGACCCGGACGCTGCGCTTCGATGTCGTCTACAACCTGCTCAGCGTGCGGCTGAACCACCGTGTGCGCGTCATCGTGCATACGGATGCGGCAACCCCGGTGCCGAGCTGCTGGACCATCTGGCCGGTCGCCACCTGGTTCGAGCGTGAGGCGTGGGACCTGTTCGGCATCGTGTTCGAGGATCAGCCCGACCTGCGGCGCATCCTTACGGATTACGGCTTCAATGGTCATCCGCTACGCAAGGACTTCCCGCTGACCGGCTATGTCGAGGTGCGGTGGGACGAGGAGCGCAAGCAGGTCATCAACGAACCGGTAACGCTGACGCAGGATTTCCGGAACTTCGACTTCGTCTCGCCCTGGGAAGGCATGGTCACGCTGCCCGGCGACGAGAAGGCCCATACCGACCGCCAGGCCGCGGCCGCCAAGGATTCCCCAAGGGAAGCGCCATGAGCGAGATCATCGACAAGAACCTGCGCGACCACCACGCGAGCACCGTGCAGGGCACGACCCCGGGTGAGATCAAGCCGACGACCAAGACGTTCATCGAGGTCGACAACCACACCATCAACTTCGGGCCGCAGCACCCCGCCGCGCATGGCGTGCTGCGCCTGATCCTGGAGATGGATGGCGAGGTCGTGGAGCGGGCGGACCCGCATATCGGGCTGCTGCACCGCGGCACCGAGAAGCTGATCGAGCACAAGACCTATCTGCAGGCGCTCCCGTATTTCGACCGGCTGGATTACGTCAGCCCGATGTGCATGGAGCACACCTGGGTGCTGGCGCAGGAGAAGCTGCTCTCGATCGAGGCGCCGCTGCGGGCCAGGTGGATCCGCACGATGTTCGCCGAGATCACGCGCATCCTGAACCATCTGCTCAACATCACCACCTACGCGCTCGATGTCGGCGCCATCACGCCAAGCCTGTGGGGATTCGAGGAGCGGGAGAAGCTGCTTGAGTTCTACGAGGCGGCTTCGGGTGCGCGGTATCACGGCAACTACTTTCGGACGGGCGGGGTGGCACGGGACCTGCCGGCCGGGCTCGAGGACAAGATCGGCGAGTGGGCGCGTACCTTCCCGAAGTTCGTGGACGAGCTGGAGCAGCTGCTCAGCGGCAACCGCATCTGGAAGCAGCGCACCGTCGATATCGGCATCATGACGCCGGAGGATGCGCTGGCCTGGGGCTTCACCGGGCCGTGCATCCGCGCCTCGGGCATTCCGTGGGACCTGCGTCGCTCGCAGCCCTACGACATGTATGACCAGGTTGAGTTCGATGTGCCGGTCGGCCGCAACGGGGACTGCTATGACCGGTATCTCGTGCGCGTCGCCGAGATGCGGCAGAGCACCCTCATCATCCAGCAGTGCCTGGCGAAGATGCAGCCCGGCGATGTGAAGATCGTGGACCGCAAGTTCACGGCACCGCGGCGGCAGGAGATGAAGCGCTCGATGGAGGCGCTGATCCATCACTTCAAGCTGTATACCGAGGGCTTTCACGTCCCGGCCGGCGCCACCTACACCGCCACCGAGAGCCCCAAGGGCGAGTTCGGGGTGTACCTGATCGCCGATGGCAGCAACCGGCCCTATCGCTGCAAGATCCGCCCGACCGGTTTCGCCTTCCTGCAGGCGGTCGAGCATATGTCGAAGCGGCATATGCTGGCCGACGCCGTGGCCGTGATCGGCTCGCTCGACGTCGTGTTCGGGGAGATCGACCGGTGAGCGGCTTCGAGAACGAGGACAACGCCTCCGCCCGCCTGAACCGGCCGGCGCAGGCGGCCAGCGCCATGGGTACGGCGGAGCCGATGGGGTCCGCCACCAACCCGGCGGCCGAGCAGCCGGAGCCTGCCAGCTTCGCCTTCGACGCCACCAGCGAGGCGGAGATCGGCACCATTCTGGCCAAATACCCCGAGGCGCGGAAGGCGAGCGCCGTGATCCCGCTATTGTATGAGGCGCAGAATCAGATGGGCCGGGCCACCGGGAGCGCCTGGGTGCCGCGGATCGCCATGGACGTGATCGCGGCCCGGCTCGGGATGCCGCCGATCCGGGTTTACGAGGTCGCGACCTTCTACCTGATGTTCAACACCAAGCCGATCGGGCGCTATCACCTGCAGGTGTGCGGCACGACGCCGTGCTGGCTGCGCGGGTCCGATGACATCACCCGGGCCTGCCGCGACGAGACCGGGATCAAGGGCTGGAAGGACACCAGCGCCGACGGCCTGTTCACCATGACCGAGGTGGAGTGCCTGGGTGCCTGCGTGAACGCGCCGATCCTGCAGGTGGACAGCGACTATTACGAGGACCTGGACTACGACCGCACCCGCGCGCTGCTGCAGGCGCTGCGGCGGGGCGAGCGGCCGCCGGTGGGTTCGACGATCGGCCGGGCCACCTCGGCGCCCGAGGGTGGGCCGACGACGCTGCTGCACGTGGAGTCGCAGGATGCTTGACGACAAGGACCGTATCTTCACCAACCTGTACGGCCTGCATGATGCCGGGCTGGCAGGCGCGCGCAGCCGGGGCGACTGGGATGGCACGGCCGCCATCCTGGCGCGCGGCCGTGACGCGATCATCGACGAGATGAAGGCCTCGGGCCTGCGCGGCCGTGGCGGCGCCGGGTTCCCGACCGGGATGAAGTGGTCGTTCATGCCCAAGGCGGCGGCGCCGGATGGCCGGCCGAGCTACCTGGTGGTGAATGCCGATGAGAGCGAGCCCGGCACCTGCAAGGACCGCGACATCATCCGGCACGATCCGCACAAGCTGATCGAGGGTTGCCTCATCGCCAGCTTCGCGATGGGGGCGGGCGCCTGCTACATCTATATCCGCGGCGAGTACTACAACGAGTCCGTGGCGCTGCAGCGGGCGGTGGACGAGTGCTACGCCGCCGGGTTGATCGGCAAGAACGCCTGCGGGTCCGGCTATGACTTCGAGTGCTACGTGCACCGGGGCGCCGGGGCCTATATCTGCGGCGAGGAGACGGCGTTGCTGGAGAGCCTTGAGGGCAAGAAGGGCATGCCGCGCCTGAAGCCGCCCTTTCCGGCGGCGGTGGGCCTGTATGGCTGCCCGACCACGGTGAACAACGTCGAGACCATCGCCGTCGTGCCGACCATCCTGCGGCGCGGCGGGGCCTGGTTCAGCGCGATGGGCCGGCCGAAGAACGCCGGCACCAAGATCTTCTGCATCAGCGGTCACGTGAACAAGCCGTGCAACGTCGAGGAAGAGCTTGGCATCCCGTTGCGGGAGCTGATCGACAAGTATGCCGGCGGCGTTCGCGGCGGGTGGGACAACCTGCTGGCGGTGATCCCCGGCGGCTCCAGCGTGCCGCTGCTGCCGAAGGAGATCTGCGACACCGTGCTGATGGACTTCGACAGCCTGCGCGACGTGAAGTCGGGTCTCGGTACCGCGGGCGTGATGGTGATGGACAAGAGCACGGACGTGATCCGCGCCATCCATCGCCTGGCGCAGTTCTACAAGCATGAGAGCTGCGGCCAGTGCACGCCATGCCGCGAGGGTACGGGCTGGATGATGCGCGTGATGGGCCGGATGGTGCAGGGCCGGGCCGAGATATCTGAGATCGACACGCTGGAGCAGGTGACCCGGCAGATCGAAGGGCACACCATCTGCGCCCTTGGCGATGCGGCGGCCTGGCCGATCCAGGGGCTGATCCGGCATTTCCGGCCGTTGATGGAGGAGCGGATCGCCGCTTACAAGTCGCGTGCGGTTCAAGCCACCTTGCCGATGGCCGCCGAGTGATGGACATAACGGGTCTGAGCGAAGCGGTCGCCGCGCGGGATGCCGACCTTGCCGGGTCCTCATTCCTTCGCTGCAAGCTGGCTGGTGCGGCGTTCGATGACGTCAACCTGGCCGGCGCTCGGTTCGACGACGTGAACCTTTCCGGTTCGCGCATGAACGACGTCTCGTTTGCCGGGGGCACCATCCAGAACACGGACTTGTCCGGATTGAAGATTGAGTCTTGCAGACTAACAGGCATGCAGATCGACGGGATTGAGGTTTTAACCTTGCTCGCCGCGTATAGGAAGACAGCGTAATGGCCAAGCTGACGGTCGATGGCGTTGAGGTGGAGGTTCCGAACGGGGCCTCCGTGTTGCAGGCGTGCGAGGCGGTCGGCGTCGAGGTGCCGCGCTTCTGCTACCATGAACGGCTGAGCGTGGCGGGCAACTGCCGCATGTGCCTGGTGGAGGTCGAGAAGGCGCCGAAGCCGATCGCATCCTGCGCCTACCCCGTCGCAGATGGCATGGTGGTGCGGACCGACACGCTGATGGTGCGCAATGCGCGCCGGGGCGTGATGGAGTTCCTGCTGATCAACCATCCGCTGGACTGCCCGATCTGCGACCAGGGCGGCGAGTGCGACCTGCAGGACCAGGCGTATTCGTACGGCATGGACCACTCGCGCTATGCCGAGAACAAGCGGGCGGTGAAGGACAAGTATCTGGGTCCGCTGGTCAAGACGTTCATGACCCGGTGCATCCACTGCACCCGCTGCGTGCGGTTCAGCAGCGAGGTGGCCGGCGTGTCCGAGATGGGCGCCACCAGCCGCGGCGAGAGCATGGAGATCGGCACCTATATCGAGAAGGCGCTGACGTCCGAGCTGTCCGGCAACCTGATCGATATCTGCCCGGTGGGCGCGCTGCTGAACAAGCCCTACAGCTTCACGGCCCGGCCGTGGGAGCTGCGCAAGACCGATAGCGTGGACGTGCACGACGCACTCGGGTGCAACATCCGGATCGACAGCCGCGGGTCCGAGGTGCTGCGGGTGCTGCCGCGGATCAACGAGTCGGTGAACGAGGAGTGGCTGGGCGACAAATCGCGCTTCAGCCATGACGGGCTGAAGCGGCGGCGGCTCGACAAGCCCTGGGTGCGCGAGAACGGCCGGCTGCGTCCGGCAAGCTGGCCCGAGGCATTCGGCGCGATTGCAGCCAAGCTCAAGGGTCTTGCCGGTGACCGTATCGGCGCCGTCGCCGGCGATCTGTGCGACGCCGAGAGCATGGTGGCCCTGAAGGACCTGATGGGTGCGCTGGGCTCGGCGAACCTCGATTGCCGCCAGGACGGTGCTGCGTTGCAGGCCGGGCGGCGGGATTTCTACGTGTTCAACTCCACCGTGGCGGGGATCGAGGACGCCGACGCGATCCTGTTGATCGGCAGCAACCCGCGGCGCGAGGCCCCGGTGCTGAACGCGCGCATCCGCAAGCGTTGGGCGCTCGGCGGCTGCCCTGTCGGGGTCATCGGCCCGGCGGTCGATCTCACCTACGACGCCACGCATCTCGGCAATGACGGGCTCGCCAACTTCACCGGCGCCTTTGCCGACGCCTTCCGTGCCGCCAAGCGACCCATGGTCATCGTCGGGCAGTCGGCGCTTCGGGGTGACACCGGCGCCGCGGTCCTCGGCGCTGCCTGGGCACTTGCCGAATCGAGTGGGGCGCTGACGGCGGAATGGCACGGCTTCAACGTGTTGCACATGGCGGCCTCGCGCGTGGGTGCCCTGGATCTTGGCTTCGTGCCTGGCACGGGCGGCAAGGCGCTGCCGGCGATGTTGGGCGGCGGCGTGGACCTGCTCTGGCTGCTGGGCGCCGATGAGTTCGACACCGCGGCGATCGGGGCCGAGACCTTCGTGGTGTATCAAGGCCACCACGGCGACCGCGGCGCGGCGCGGGCCGATGTGATCCTGCCGGGTGCCGCCTATGCGGAGAAGGGCGGCACCTACGTCAACACCGAAGGCCGGGTGCAGCGCGGCTTCCCCGCGACGCAGCCGCCGGGCGAGGCGCGCGAGGACTGGTCGATCCTGCGGGCGTTCAGCGCCGTGCTGGGGCAGCCCTTGCCATACGACACCATCGCGGCGGTTCGTGCGCGGCTGGTCGCCGTGAACCCGGTGTTCGCCACGGTCCAGGCGCTGCCGATGCGCGGCTGCATGGACAAGGCGGGGCCTGCCGCAGGGCCGCTCGGCGCGGTGCAGTTCGGGGTGTCGGTGCCGGACTACTACCTGACCAACCCGATCGCCCGGGCCAGCGAGACGATGGCGGAGTGCAGCCGCACCTATACGGCACCCGTGATGCAGCAGGCGGCCGAGTGATGGCTGAGTTTCTCGTCACTCCATTTGGTATTCTGCTGCTGACCCTGGTCAAGACCCTGGCCTTGCTGGTGCCGCTGCTGATCGGCGTCGCCTATCTGACGCTCGCCGAGCGGAAGGTGATGGCGGCGATGCAGATGCGCCTGGGCCCCAACGTGGTGGGCCCGTTCGGGCTGCTGCAGCCCTTCGCCGATGCGGTGAAGATGCTGATGAAGGAGACCATCGTCCCCACCGGTGCAAACCGCATGCTGTTCCTGGTGGCGCCGTTGCTGACGATGACGCTGGCGATGATCGCCTGGGCGGTGATCCCGGTGAACGAGGGCTGGGCGATCGCCGATATCAACGTGGGCGTGCTGTACCTGTTCGCGGTCAGCAGCATGGGTGTCTATGGCATCGTGATCGCCGGCTGGGCCAGCAACTCGAAGTACGCGTTCCTGGGCGCGCTGCGTTCGGCGGCGCAGATGGTCAGCTACGAAGTGAGCATGGGGTTCGTGATCGTCACGGTGCTGCTGTGTGCCGGGTCGCTGAACCTGACGGACATCGTGATGGCGCAGGAGCGGGTGTGGTTCTTCATCCCGCTGTTCCCGATGTTCATCGTGTTCTTCGTCAGCATCCTGGCGGAAACCAACCGGGCGCCGTTCGACCTTCCCGAGGGTGAGAGCGAGATCGTCGGCGGGTTCCACGTCGAGTATGGCGCCATGACGTTCGGGCTGTTCTTCCTCGGCGAATACGCCAACATGATCCTGATGTCGGCATTGACCAGCATCCTGTTCCTCGGCGGATGGCTGAGCCCGATCCCGTTTGCGCCGTTCACCTGGGTGCCGGGCCCGATCTGGTTCATCGCCAAGATCTGCATCGTGCTGTTCATGTTCATCTGGGTGCGCGCGACCTTTCCGCGCTACCGCTACGACCAGTTGATGCGGCTGGGCTGGAAGGTGTTCCTGCCGCTGTCGCTTGGCTGGCTCATACTGACGGCGGGTGTGCTGCTCGCCTTCGGCTGGCTTCCGGGCCAGCAAGGAGTCTGAACCCATGGCATTTCTGGATCGCACCGCCCGCGGGCTGTTGCTGGGTGAGCTTGTGTCGGGCATGGCCCTGACGCTCAAGTATTTCTTCCGGCCCAAGGCCACGCTCAACTACCCCTATGAGAAGGGCACCTTGAGCCCGCGCTTCAAGGGTGAGCACGCGCTGCGCCGCTACCCGAACGGGGAAGAGCGATGCATCGCCTGCAAGCTGTGCGAGGCCGTGTGCCCGGCGCTTGCCATCACCATCGAGGCCGAGCCGCGCGAAGACGGCTCCCGCCGCACCACGCGGTATGACATCGACATGACCAAGTGCATCTATTGCGGGCTGTGCGAGGAAAGCTGCCCGGTGGACGCCATCGTCGAGGGGCCGAACTTCGAGTTCGCCACCGAGACGCGGGCCGAGTTGATGTATGACAAGTCCAGGCTGCTGGCCAATGGGGACCGGTGGGAGAGCGAGCTGTCCAAGCGGCTCGAACTCGACGCGCCGTATCGCTGAGGATCGCATGCTCGTCACCTTCTTCTTCTACGTGTTCGCGGCGGTGCTGATCGCCTCGGCCACCGCGGTCATCACCTGCCGCAACCCCGTGCACTCGGTGCTGTGCCTGATCCTCGCGTTCTTCAACGCGGCGGCGCTGTTCCTGATCGCCGGGGCCGAGTTCCTCGCGATGATCCTGGTGATCGTCTACGTGGGCGCGGTCGCGGTGCTGTTCCTGTTCGTGGTCATGATGCTGGACGTGAACTTCGCCCAGGCGCGCGAGGGCTTCCAGCGGTATGCGCCGATCGGTGCCGTGGTCGGCCTGGTGCTGTTCGTCGAACTGGCGCTGGTGCTGGGCGGCTGGCGGTTCGCGCCGGAAACGGGGGTGATCCGGCTGTCCACCACGCCGGAGGGGGTCGAGAACACCCGGGCGCTGGGGCACCTGATCTATACCGACTACATCCTGCTGTTCCAGGCCTCGGGCCTGATCCTGATGGTCGCGATGATCGGGGCCATCGTGCTGACCCATCGCAAGAAGATCGGCACCCGCCGGCAGAACATCGCGCGGCAGAATGCACGCACGGCGGCTGATACGCTGACGCTGGTCAATGTCGGGCGGAACCGCGGCGTGGCGGCAGACGAAATCCGGCGCCCGCTGCCCGAGCCGGCGCTGGCCGCACCGCATGGCAACGAGCCGCACGAGCATGGGGTGGGCAAGCCCGGCCCGGGAGAGCACTAGCATGGTCGGCGTTGGTCACTACCTCGCGGTCGGCGCGGTGCTGTTCGTGCTCGGCGTGTTCGGGATCTTCCTCAACCGCAAGAACGTCATCATCATCATGATGTCGATCGAGTTGATCCTGCTTTCGGTGAACCTCAACCTGGTCGGGTTCAGCGCCGCGCTGGGAGACCTGGCCGGGCAGGTGTTCGCGCTGTTCGTGCTGACGGTCGCGGCGGCGGAGGCGGCGATCGGGCTGGCCATCGTGGTCGTGTATTTCCGCAATCGTGGTTCGATCGAGGTCGAAGACGTCAATCTGATGAAGGGCTGAGCGGATGCTTTATGCCGTTGCGGTCTTTGCGCCGCTGCTGGGCTCGTTGATCGCGGGCCTGTTCGGCCGCCAGATCGGGGACAAGGCCAGCCAGGCCGTGACCATCCTGTGCATGGTGGTCGCCGCCTGCTGCGGGGTCGCCAGCTTCATGCCGTTCCTCGACGGCCAGGCCGAACCCGGCGTGTACTCGCTCGGCACCTGGATGGACGTCGAGGGCTTCGGCGTGGAGTGGGCGCTACGCTACGACACGCTGAGCGCCATGATGGTGGCGATGGTGACGTTCATCGCCACGCTGATCCATATCTACAGCGTCGGCTACATGAGCCACGACGCGACCATCCCGCGGTTCTTCAGCTATCTCAGCCTGTTCACCTTCGCCATGCTGATGCTGGTCACCGCCAACAACCTGGTGCAGCTGTTCTTCGGCTGGGAGGGCGTGGGCCTCGCGAGCTACCTGCTGATCGGCTACTGGTATGACCGGCCCAGCGCCTGCAGGGCGGCGATCAAGGCCTTCGTTGTGAACCGCGTGGGTGACCTGTTCTTCGCGACCGGCATCGCGCTGGTGTTCGCGCTGTTCGGCAGCGTCGAGTTCCCGGAGATCTTTGCGGCCATTCCGGCCCATGTGAACGACACCTATCACGTGTTCGGCAGCACCTTCCGCGCCTATGAGGTGATCGGCGTGCTGCTGTTCCTCGGCGCCATGGGCAAGTCGGCGCAGATCGGCCTGCATGTGTGGCTGCCAGACGCGATGGAGGGGCCAACCCCGGTTTCGGCCCTGATCCATGCGGCAACGATGGTGACGGCGGGCGTGTTCCTGATGGCGCGCATGTCGCCGCTTCTGGAATACGCGCCCTATGCGCTGGGCTTCGTCACCTTCATCGGCGCCACCACCTGCCTGTTTGCCGCGACCATCGGGTGCGTGCAGAACGACATCAAGCGAATCATCGCCTACTCCACCTGTTCGCAGCTCGGCTACATGTTCGTGGCGGCCGGGGTGGGGGCCTATCAGGCCTCGGTGTTCCATCTATTTACGCATGCGTTCTTCAAGGCGCTGTTGTTCCTGGGTGCCGGGTCGGTGATCCATGCGATGTCCGACGAGCAGGACATCCGGCGCATGGGCGGCATCTGGCGCAAGATCCCGGTGACCTACGCCGTGTTCTGGATCGGCAGCCTGGCGCTGGCCGGTATCCCGATCTTCGCGGGATACTACTCCAAGGACGCGATCCTCGAAGCCGCCTGGGCCCGGCACAGCGGGCTCGGCCAGTATGGTTTCTGGTGCGGCACCGTCGCGGCCTTCCTGACGGCGTTCTACTCCTGGCGCCTCATCATCCTGACGTTTCACGGCAAGCCCCGCGCCTCGCAGCACACCATGGAACACGTGCATGAGAGCCCGTTCGTCATGCTGCTGCCGCTGGTGCTGCTGGCGACCGGAGCGGTGCTGACCGGCATCGTGTTCGAGGGTGACTTCATCGGCCACTACTGGACCGAGTTCTGGGACGGCGCGATCTTCAACCGCCCGGACAACCATGTGATGGAGAACATGCATCATGTGCCCGGACTGATCTCGCTGCTGCCGACCATCGTTGGTCTGCTCGGGATCGCGCTGGCTTATGTGATGTATGTGGCAGTGCCGGGCCTGCCGGCCCGCATGGCCGCGGCGATGCCCCGGGTTTACGATTTCGTGCTGAACAAGTGGTATTTCGACGAGCTGTATGACCGGATCTTCGTCCGCCCGGCGCTTTGGCTGGCGCGCACGCTCTGGCAGGTGGGCGACGCCACCATCATCGACGGGGTGCCGAACGGCCTCGCGGCGTTGACGGTCGATGGCAGCCGCCAGGCCGTGCGAATGCAGACCGGGTCGATCGCCATCTACGCCTTCACCATGTTGATCGGCCTCGTCGTCCTGGTCAGCGTCTTCCTCGTGTTCCGGTGACCTTGATGAACGCCGCTGGCTTCCCGATCCTCTCGCTGCTCACCTGGTTGCCGCTGGTGGGCGCCGTCTTCATCATGTGTATCCGCGGCGAGGACGCCATCGTCGCCAGCAACGCCCGCTGGATGGCGCTATGGACCAGCCTTGTGGTGTTCGTGGTCTCCCTTCTGCTCTGGGCCCACTTCGACACCAGCGAACCCGGCTTCCAGTTCCGCGAGAGCCTCTCCTGGCTGCCGGAGTTCGGCGTGGGCTATCGCATGGGTGTGGATGGCATATCCGTGCTGTTCGTGCTGCTGGCCACCGCGCTGACGCCGATCTGCATCCTGGCGAGCTGGGAGGCGATCACGACGCGCGTGCGCGAGTACATGATCGCGTTCCTGGTGCTGGAGACCATGATGGTGGGGATGTTCTCCGCCCAGGATTTCGTGATCTTCTACATGTTCTTCGAGGGCGTGCTGATCCCGATGTTCCTGATCATCGGGGTGTGGGGCGGCACCCGCCGGGTCTATGCCAGCTTCAAGTTCTTCCTCTACACGCTGGCCGGGTCGATCCTGATGCTGCTGGCGCTGCTGGCGATCTGGTACAGTGCCGGGACGACCGACCTCGCCGTGCTGATGACGTCGCACTTTCCGGCGCGGATGCAGTTCTGGCTGTTCCTGGCCTTCTTCGCCTCCTTCGCGGTGAAGGTGCCGATGTGGCCGGTGCACACCTGGTTGCCGGATGCGCATGTGGAGGCGCCGACCGCCGGTTCCGTTATCCTGGCGGGCGTGCTGCTAAAGATGGGAGCCTACGGCTTCCTGCGGTTCTCGCTGCCGATGCTGCCGGAGGCCTCGGCCTATTTTGCGCCCATGATGTTTTCGCTGGGGGTGATCGCCGTCATCTACACGTCGCTGGTGGCGCTGGCGCAGGCGGACATGAAGAAGCTGATCGCCTATTCGTCCGTGGCGCACATGGGCGTGGTGGTGATCGGCATCTTCACCTTCAATGCGCAGGGCATCCAGGGCGCCTTGTTCCAGATGCTGTCGCATGGCGTGGTCTCGGCGGCGTTGTTCCTGTGCGTCGGCGTGATCTATGACCGGATGCACACGCGGGAGATCGCCCGGTATGGCGGCCTTGCGGCGCGAATGCCGGCCTATGCGTTGTTTTTCATGCTGTTCACCATGGCGAGCATCGGCCTGCCGGGCACCGCCGGGTTCGTGGGTGAGTTCCTGGTGCTGGTGGGGGCGTTCAAGGTCAGCATCTGGCTGGCGTTGCTTGGTTCCATGGGCATGATCCTGGGGGCGGTGTATTCCCTCTATCTCTACCGGCGGGTGGTGTTCGGGGCGCTGACGCGGGATGACCTCAAGTCCATCCTCGACCTGAGCCCGCGGGAGATCGCGATCTTCGTGCCGCTGATCGCGCTGACCCTGTGGATGGGCATCTATCCCAGCAGCTTCACCCAGTTCTTCGACGCCAGCGTGCACGCGATGGTCGAACAGCATACGGCGGCCCTGACCGCTTCCAGAATGGCGGCCGTGCAATGATCCATCCGATGAACTGGACCCTGGCGCTGCCGGAGATCGTGCTGGCGCTGAGTGCCATGGCGATCCTGATCTTCGGCGTGCTGCGCAAGGAGGACAGCACCTTCGTCTGCACCATGCTCGCCCTGGCGGCGCTGGTGGTCACGGGGATGCTGGTGACCTCGGCCCCGGTTGGCGGGGCGTATCGCGGGCTGTTCGTGGTGGATGGGTTCGCGCGGTTCATGAAGCTGCTGGTGCTGGCTGGTGCGGGGCTGAGTGCCGTGCTGGCGATGCACTACAACGAGCGGGAGAAGATCGGCCGCTTCGAGTTCCCGGTGCTGATCCTGCTGTCCACCGTCGGCATGATGATCATGTGCAGCACGTCGAGCCTGATGACGCTGTATCTCGGGCTCGAGCTGCAGTCCCTGGCGCTGTATGTGCTGTGCGCCTTTGCCCGGGACGATGTTCGGTCCTCGGAGTCTGGCCTCAAGTTCTTCGTGCTGGGGGCGCTGGCGTCCGGGCTGATCCTGTATGGCACCTCGCTGGCCTATGGTTTCGCCGGCACCATGCAGTTCGGTGAGCTGGCCCATATCCTTTCGGCGCCCGAGGCGGCGTCTCCGGGGTTGATCGTCGGCGTGGTGTTCATCGTGGCCGGGCTGGCGTTCAAGCTCTCGGCGGTGCCGTTCCACATGTGGACGCCGGATGTGTATGAGGGTGCGCCGACCCCGGTTACGGCCTTCATGAGCACGGCGCCGAAGGTGGCCGCCATCGCCCTGCTGCTGCGCGTGCTGGAGATGCCGTTCGGGCAGCTGCTGCACCAATGGAGCGGGCTGATCGTGCTCGTGTCCATCGCCTCCATGCTGCTCGGCTCGCTCGCGGCGATCGGGCAGACCAACATCAAGCGGCTGATGGCCTATTCCAGCATCGGGCACATGGGCTATGCGCTGGTGGGCCTCGCCGTCGGTACCGCGGATGGCATCCGTGGCGTGATGATCTACATGGTCACCTACGTGTTCATGAGCGCCGGGGTGTTCGCCGTGCTGATCGCCATGCGCCGCCGCGGGCTCGCGCTGGAGAAGATCAGCGATCTGTCGGGGCTCGCGCGCACCAACCCGCGCCTGGCGCTGGCCATGGCGATCTTCATGTTCAGCATGGCGGGCATCCCGCCGTTCTCGGGGTTCTTCGGCAAGCTCTACGTGTTCCTGCCTGCGGTCCAGGCCGGATACTGGACCCTCGCCGTCATCGGCGTGCTCACCAGCGTGGTCGGCGCCTTCTACTATCTGCGCGTCATCAAGGTCATGTACTTCGACCCGGCGGAGCCCGCCTTCGACACCAGCTCCACCTCGCTCGGCTTCGTGGCCGGGGTGGGTGCGCTGGTCACCACGCTGTTCTTCGTCTTCCCGGCGCCGCTGGTGGCCGCAGCGCAGTCGGCGGCGCGGGTCCTGTTCGGATAGCATCGTGCTGCTCGTCGTCGATGCCGGGAATACCAACGTCGTCTTCGCGGTGCACGATGGCGCAGCATGGCGCGGCATCTGGCGCATCGCCACCGAGCCGCAGCGCACGTCGGACGAATACGCGGTCTGGCTGCTCACGCTGCTGGGTCATTCCGGCCTGAAGCCGGCGGAAATCGACCGGGCCGTGATCGGCACCGTCGTGCCGGCGGCGCTGTATCATCTGCGCCGGCTGTGCCGGGACTGGTTCAGCACCGAACCGCTCGTCGCGCGCTCCAGCCTCGACTGGGGTTTCCAGATCAAGGTGGACAACCCGGCCGAGGTCGGTGCCGACCGGCTGCTGAACTCGCTGGCCGCGCACCATGCCTACACGGGCCCGCTGGTGGTCATCGACTTCGGGACCGCCACGACATTCGATGTCGTGAACGCCGATGGTGCCTATATGGGTGGAGTGATCGCGCCCGGCATCAACCTCTCCCTGGAAGCGCTGCACAAGGCAGCGGCCCGGTTGCCGCGCATCGGCATCGGCCGGCCGCAGGCGGTGATCGGCCGCTCCACCGTGCCAGCCATGCAGTCCGGGATCTATTGGGGCTATGTCGGCCTGATCGAGGGCCTGGTCGCCCGGATCCAGGCGGAATGGGATGCCCCGCTCAATGTCGTGGCCACGGGTGGCCTCGCGCCGCTGCTGGCCGAAGGGACCATGGTCATCAAGGTGATCGATCCGGATCTGACGCTCGATGGGCTCCGCTTGTTGGCCGATCGCAACCCCGCACCCACATTCAATCGCGACAGAACGCGGATTATCGAAGGCGAGTAGATGAGTGACATGAGAGATGGTCTGACCTTCCTGCCCCTTGGCGGGACGGGGGAGATCGGGATGAACCTCAACCTCTACCAATGTGAGGGCAAGTGGCTGGCGATTGACTGCGGCATCGGCTTCGGGGGCAGCGAGAACCCGGAAGTCGAGATCATGATGCCGGACCCCGTCTATATCGCGGAGCGCCGCGACAAGCTGCTGGGCCTGGTCATCACCCACGCGCATGAGGACCATATCGGCGCCGTGGCGCATCTGTGGCGGCAGCTGCGCTGCCCCGTCTATGCGACGCCGTTTGCGGTTGCGGTGCTGAAGCGCAAGCTGGGCGAGGCCGGGCTGCTGAACGAGGTGAAGCTGCACACCATCCCGTCCGGTGGCCGCTTCACCCTGGGCGCCTTCGACTGCGAGTTCATGCCGGTGGCGCATTCCGTGCCGGAGGCGCAGGCGCTGGTGCTGCGGACGCCGTTCGGCACCGTGCTGCACACCGGCGACTGGAAGCTGGACGAGACCCCGCTGGTCGGGCCGCCCACCGATGAGGGCGCCTTTGCCCGGCTCGGCGAGGAGGGCGTGCTGGCCATGGTGTGCGACAGCACCAACGCCATGACGGACGGGCATTCGGGTTCCGAGCTCGAGGTTCGCGAGAGCCTGAACCGGTTGATCGGCAGCCTGTCCGGCCGCATCGCCGTCACCTGCTTCGCCAGCAACGTGGCGCGGGTGGAGACGGTGGCGCTGGCCGCCAAGAAGGCCGGGCGCCAGGTGGCGCTGGTTGGCCGCTCGCTGCGCAACCTGGATGCGGCGGCGCGCGAGTGCGGCTATCTCAAGGACGTGCCGCCCTTCGTCGCCGAGGAGGACGCCGGCAGCGTGCCGGACGACAACCTGCTGATCCTCGTCACCGGCAGCCAGGGCGAGCCGCGCAGTGCCCTGGCCCGCATTTCGGCCGATACCCATCCGAACATCGCGATGGGCGAGGGCGACACGGTGATCTTCAGCAGCCGCATGATCCCGGGCAACGAGCGCGGCATCATCGGCGTGCAGGACGCGCTGGTGCGCCGGGGCGTGAAGGTGATCACGGATGACGACGTGATGACCCATGTGTCCGGCCACCCGGCCCGCTCGGAGTTGCGGACGCTGTACCGGCTGGTGAAGCCGCAGCTTTCCGTGCCGGTGCATGGCGAGTGGCGGCACATGGCGGCGCATGCCGAGCTGGCCCGGGCCGGCGGCGCCTCGCCGATCCTGCTGGAGGATGGCGACATCCTGAACCTGGCGCCCGGCAAGGCCGAGATCGTCGACAGCGCGCCGGTCGGGCGTCTGGCGCTCGATGGCAACCGCCTGGTGCCGCTGAACGGCGGCGTGCTGACGGCCCGGCGGCGCATGCTGTTCAACGGAGTCGTGCTCGGCAGTGCCGTGATGGACAAGGCGGGGCGCCTGGTGGGCAAGCCGCAGGTGAGCGCGCCGGGTCTGTTCGAGGCGGATGACCCCGAGCAGATCCGCGTGACGGCGGCGTTCGCCGAGGGGCTGAACGGTCTGCCACCCGGGCTGCGCAGCGATGATGCGGCCCTGGCGGATGCGGCCCGTGCGGCCCTGCGCCGTGCCCTGGGCCGGCGGCTGCAGAAGCGGCCGATGGTCGACGTCCACCTGCTGCGGGTCTGAGCGGAGCACGGCGGATGCACTGGTTCACCAGCTTCGTTCTGTTCACGATGATCTGGTGGACCGTGCTGTTCGCCGTGCTGCCGTTCGGCACCCGCCCGGTGGCGGAGGCCGATGCGGCGACAGGCTGGCGTGGTGCGCCGGCCCGGCCGCTGATGCTGCGGAAGCTGCTCGCCACCACGCTGGTCTCGATCGTGTTCTGGGGACTCGGGATGCTGATCATCACGAGCGACTGGTGGAGCTTCCGGGTCCCCTCGGTCTCGGGCTGATGGATTCGTAGGCAGGCGCTAATAAGTGCCTAGCAGCGGTGCCGAATCGGTTCGGCACATCAAGAAAGTCGTCTGACGGGGTTCGATTTGCTTGGACACCGGGGTGTCCGGGGGATCATCATCACGGTCAGAGCAAGGAGTTCTCCTCGTTCTGCCGTGTGACTGGCGTTTCCTCCCTAAACTAGGCCCGCTGCGCTGCCATGGCGCGCGGGCCTGATTTTTTCTAACGGTTCGGTTGTAGGGCTGTCACGTACTTTCCCGCGAGTTTGGTCTCATTCTTACGAAATTCGGTGGTGCGCTGCACCATTATTGCGCTGCTCCGCGATGAGCGAAGGCGGCTGGTGGGCGGTCGCCGGGCCTTGTAGGGTCCGCCACCGAACCGCGTCAGGACCTTGCTATGCGCCTATCCCGCTCGCTCATCCCCACCATCAAGGAAAATCCGTCGGAGGCGCAGATCGTCTCGCACCGGCTGATGCTGCGGGCCGGGCTGGTGCGGCAGGTGGCGGCCGGCATCTATGCCTGGCTGCCGGCGGGCTGGCGGGTGCTGCAGAACATCGCGCAGATCGTGCGCGAGGAGCAGGATCGGGTGGGGGCGCAGGAACTGCTGATGCCGACGCTGCAATCGGCCGAGCTGTGGCAGACCACGGGGCGCTACGACGCCTATGGCCCGGAGATGCTGCGGCTGAAGGACCGGCATGAACGGGACCTGATCTACAGCCCCACCAACGAGCTGCTGATCGCGGACCTGATGCGGCAATCCGTGCGCAGCTACAAGGAGCTGCCGCAGATCCTGTATCATATCCAGTGGAAGTTCCGCGACGAGACCCGGCCCCGCTTCGGCGTCATGCGCGGCCGCGAGTTCCTGATGAAGGACGGCTATTCCTTCGACCTGGACCACGAGGCCGCGGTGCGCAGCTACCGCACCATGATGCTGTCCTATCTCCGCACCTTCCAGCGCCTGGGCGTGCGCGCCGTGCCGATGGCGGCGGATACCGGGCCGATCGGCGGCGACCTCAGCCACGAGTTCCACATCCTCGCACCCACCGGCGAGAGCCAGGTGTTCTACGACGCCCAGGTGGAGGACGTCCGCATCGGCACCGACGACGTGGACCACACCGACCCGGCCTCGCTGGAGGCCATGTTCAAGGCCGTGACCGCCCCCTATGCCGCGACTGACGAAAAGCACGACGAGGCCGCCTGGGCCCGCGTGCCCATGGAGCGGCGGCGCGAGGGGCGCGGTATCGAGGTGGGCCAGATCTTCAACTTCGGCACGCTGTACAGCGAGCTTGTCGGGCTGCAGGTCGCGGGGCCGGACAGCAAGCCGATCAGCCCGAACATGGGCAGCTACGGCATCGGCGTCTCCCGCCTGGTGGGTGCGCTGATCGAGGCGCATCACGACGAGGCCGGCATCATCTGGCCGGATGGCGTGGCGCCGTTCAAGGCCGCGATCCTGAACCTGAAGCAGGGCGACGCCGGCACGGATGCGATCTGCGAGGAGGCGTATCGCCGCCTGTCCGGCAACGCACTGTATGACGACCGCGCGGAGCGGGCCGGGGTGAAGTTCGCCGAGGCCGACCTGATGGGCCACCCCTGGCAGATCGTGGTGGGTCCGCGCGGGGCCGCCGCCGGCACGGTGGAGCTGAAGCGTCGCGCGACCGGTGAGCGGCAGGAGCTTTCACTGGACGCGGCCCTCGCCCATATCGGGTGAATGAGCATGTTCGGGGCATTCGAGCGGGCGGTCGCGGGCCGGTACCTGCGGGCGCGCAAGGGCGAGCGGTTCGTCTCTGTCATCGCCGGGTTCAGCCTGGTGGGGATCGCGCTGGGGGTGGCGACGCTGATCATCGTGATGTCCGTCATGGGCGGGTTCCAGGCGGACCTGCTCAGCCGCATCCTGGGGTTCAACGGGCATCTTGGCGTGTATCCGCAATCCGGGCAGATGCGGGACTATGACGCGATTGCCGCCAAGGTCGCGACGGTGCCGGGCGTGGTCTCGGCGGTGCCGGTGATCGACGGCCAGGTGCTGATGAGCGGGCCGCGCGGGCAGAGCGCCGGCGGTTTCGTGCGCGGCATGAAGGCCGGAGACATCGAGCGGCTACCGGCCATCGCCAGGAACGTGCGCGCCGGCAGCCTGGCGGACTTCAAGGGGGAGGACGCCATCGCCATCGGCGTGGGTCTCGCGGGCAAGTTCGGGCTGAGCGTGGGTGACGACCTGACGCTGATCTCGCCGCAGGGGGCCGCCACCGCCTTTGGCACGGTGCCGCGGGTGCGCGCCTACAGGATCGTGGCGATCTTCCAGGTGGGCATGAACGAGTACGATACCTCCTTCGTGTTCCTGCCCATCGAAGCCGCGCAGATCTTCTTCCAGCAGCCCGGCACCGCCAGCCATATCGAGGTGGTGGCCGATGACCCCTCAAGCGTGAAGCGGATCAGCGAGGGCATCAGCAAGGTATTGGCCGGAGCGCCGCTGCGGGTGGTCGACTGGGAGCAGAACAACAACAGCTTCTTCCTGGCGGTGCAGGTGGAGCGGAACGTCATGTTCCTGATCCTCACGCTCATCATCCTGGTGGCGGCGTTCAACGTCATTTCGTCCTTGATCATGATGGTGAAGGACAAGACGCGCGACATCGCCATCCTGCGCACCATCGGGGCCGGGCGCTGGGCGGTGATGCGGATCTTCCTGATGTGCGGCGCCAGCGTGGGCGTCACCGGCACGCTCGCGGGTGTGGTGGTCGGCACGCTGTTCTGCCTCAACATCCAGCGCATCCAGGGCTGGGTGGAGGCGGCGACCGGGGCGCAGGTGTTCAACCCCGAGGTCTATTACCTCACCCATCTCCCCGCCCGGCTCGACCCGGCGGAGGTGATGCAGGTCATGGTCATGGCCCTCGGCCTGTCTCTGCTCGCCACGCTGTATCCCAGCTGGCGCGCCGCGCGGACGGACCCGGTGGAGGCGCTGCGCCATGAGTGACCCGCTGGCTCTGCGGGGCGTCTCCCGTTCCTATCGCAGCGGCGAGGACGTGCTGCATGTGCTGAGCGGCGCCGACCTGGTGCTGCGCGCCGGCGAGATCGTGGCGCTGGTGGCACCCTCGGGCACCGGCAAGAGCACGCTGCTCCATGTGGCCGGGCTGCTGGAGCGTCCGGAGAGCGGGGCGGTGCTGGTCGATGGCCGCGACTCCGGGCAACTGCCGGATGCCGAGCGCACCGCCATCCGGCGCGACCGGATCGGCTTCGTGTATCAGGCGCACCACCTGCTGGGCGAGTTCACCGCGCTGGAGAACGTGGCCCTGCCGCAGATGGTGGCGAACCAGCCGCGCGCGGCGGCGCGGGAGCGGGCGCGGGTGCTGCTGGACGCGTTCGGGATGGGGCACCGGCTGGAGCATCTGCCGGGCAAGCTCTCGGGTGGCGAGAAGCAGCGTGTGGCGATCGCGCGCGCCCTGGCCAATGCGCCCGGCGTGCTGCTGGCCGACGAGCCGACCGGCAACCTGGACGTCGGCACCTCCGGCCTGGTGTTCGAGGAGCTGCTGCGGGCCGTGCGCGGGCAGGGGGTGGCGGCGCTGATCGCGACGCACAACCCGGAGCTGGCGGCGCGGATGGACCGCCGGGTCACGCTGGCGGGTGGCCGGATCGTGGAGGCCTGATGGGTCATGCCCCGTTCGTGCACCTGCGGGTGCACTCCGCCTACTCGTTGAGCGAAGGCGCCATCAAGGCCGACAAGATCCCGGCGCTGGCGCAGGCCGCGCGGATGCCGGCGGTGGCGATCACCGACAGCGGCAACATGTTCGGCGCGCTGGAGTTCAGCCAGTCCTGCCTGAAATACGGCGTGCAGCCCATCGTCGGCTGCCAGGTGTCGATCCTGCGCGCCGACAGCCTGCGCCTGCCGCCCGACCCGATCGTGCTGCTGGCGCAGGACGCGGCCGGGCTGGCGAACCTGCAGGCGCTCTCCTCGCTCAGCTTCATCGAGAGTGATCCGGCCGATCCGCAGCTGCCCATCGAGCGGCTGCTGCAACATGCCCAGGGCCTGGTGCTGCTGACCGGCGGCACGCGCGGCCCCATCGGGCGGCTGCTGGCCGAAGGGCGCGAGCCCGAGGCGGAGGCGATGCTGGCGCAGCTGCGCGAGGCCTTCCCCGACCGCTGCATGATGGAGCTGAACCGCCACGGCCTGACTCTGGAGCGCGGCATCGAGCCCGGCATGATCGGGCTCGCCGACCGGCTCGGCCTGCCGCTGGTCGCCACCAATGAGTGCTTCTTCGCCTCACCCACCATGCACGAGGCGCATGACGCGCTGCTGTGCATCGCCGAGGGGCGGCAGGTGAGCGAGCAGGCGCGGCGCCGGGTCAGTGCCGAAGCCTGGTTCAAGCCGGCCGACACGATGCTGGCGCTGTTCCACGACCTGCCGGACGCCTGCAGCAACACCATCGCCATCGCGCAGGGCTGTGCGGTGATGGCCGAAACGCGCAAGCCGCTGCTGCCGGTGTGCCCCAAGGTCCGCACCGGGCAGACCGAGGAGGAGACGGTGCGCGCCATGGCCATCGAGGGCCTGGCCCGGCGCATGGACACGATGGCGGCGGATGACGACACCCGCGCCAGGTATCGCACGCAGCTGGATTACGAGCTGGGGGTGATCGCCGATATGGGCTTCCCCGGCTACTTCATGATCGTCGCGGACTTCATCCAGTGGGCGAAGGCGCAGGACATCCCGGTGGGGCCCGGGCGTGGCTCGGGCGCCGGGTCGGTGGTGGCCTGGGCGCTGACCATCACGGACCTGGACCCGCTGCGCTGGGGGCTGCTGTTCGAGCGGTTCCTCAACCCCGAGCGCGTGTCCATGCCGGACTTCGACATCGACTTCTGCCAGGAGCGGCGGGACCAGGTGATCGCCTATGTGCGCCAGGAGTATGGGCGCGACCGGGTGGCGCAGATCATCACCTTCGGCAAGCTGCAGGCGCGGGCGGCGATCCGCGACGTGGGGCGTGTGCTGGGCCTGCCGTTCGGTCAGGTGAACCGGGTCGCGGAGCTGATCCCCAACAACCCGGCCAAGCCCGTGACCCTCAAGCAGGCCATCGACGGCGAGCCGCGCCTGCAGGAGATGCGCGACACCGATGAGAGCGTGCGCCGGCTGATGGAGGTGGCGCTGCAGCTGGAGGGCCTGTACCGTCACGCCAGCACCCATGCCGCCGGCGTGGTGATCGGCGACCGGCCGCTGATCGACCTGGTGCCGCTGTATCGCGACCCGCGCGAGGACAGCCTGGTGACGCAGTACTCCATGAAATACGTGGAGCAGGCCGGGCTGGTGAAGTTCGACTTCCTGGGGCTCACCACGCTCACCATCCTGAAGCAGGCGCTGGGGATCCTCAAGCGGCTGGGCACGCCGGTCGATCTCGACCGCATTCCGCTGGATGACGAGCGCACGTACCAGATGCTGTCGCGCGGCGATGCGGGCGGGGTGTTCCAGTTCGAGAGCCAGGGCATGCGCGACGTGCTGCGGCAGATGCGCCCCGACCGGCTGGAGGATCTGATCGCCGCCGGGGCGCTGTATCGTCCGGGGCCGATGGCGAACATCCCGGACTATTGCCGCCGCAAGCATGGCGAGGCGTGGGAGCCGCCGCACCCGGAGCTGATGAGCATCCTGGGCGAGACCTACGGGATCATGGTCTATCAGGAGCAGGTGATGCAGATCGCCCAGAAGATGGGCGGCTACAGCCTGGGCGCGGCGGATCTGCTGCGCCGGGCCATGGGCAAGAAGATCCGCGCGGAGATGGAGGAGCAGCGGGAGATCTTCACCACGGGGGCGCGGGCACGCGGCATCCCGAAGGCGAAGGCGGCCGAGGTGTTCGACCTGATGGCGAAGTTCGCGGATTACGGCTTCAACAAGAGCCACGCGGCCGCCTATGCGCTGGTCTCGTACCAGACCGCCTGGATGAAGGCGAACCATCCCACGGCGTTCCTGGCGGCCTGCATGAATCTCGCCTTGGGCAACACCGACAAGATCGCGGCCCTGCGGCAGGAGGCGCAGCGCATGGCCATCGCCGTGCTGCCGCCCGACATCAACCGCTCCGGCCCGACCTTCGAGGTGGAGGTGGCGCCGGATGGGACGCAGGGCATCCGCTATGCGCTGGCGGCGGTGAAGAAGGTGGGGCAGGGGGCGATGGCGGCGCTGGTGGCGGCGCGTGGCGCGCGGCCGTTCGCGGACCTGGCGGACCTGGCGGCGCGCATCGACCCGAAGCAGCTGAACAAGATGCAGCTGGAGAATCTGGCGCGGGCCGGGGCCTTCGACGGGCTCAACCGCAACCGGCGCCAGGTGTTCGAGGCGGCGGAGACGGTGTTGCGCCGGGCCCAGGCGGATGCGCAGGAGGCGCAGAGCGGGCAGTTCGGCATGTTTGGCGGCACCGCCAAGCCGGAGACGCTGCGGCTGCCGGACGTGGCCGACTGGCCGGAGATGGACCGGCTGGGCTTCGAGGCCGATGCGGTTGGCTTCCACCTGACCGCGCATCCGCTGGACAGCTATGGCCCGGTGCTGAAGCGCCTGGGCGCGGTGCCGTCCTCCCAACTGGAGCCGATGGCGCAGCGCGGCACCACGCGGGCGCAGGTGGCGGGCTGCGTGGTGGCGAGCAAGGAGCGCAGCACCCGCACCGGCAGCCGCATGGCCTGGATCCGGCTGAGCGACGCGGGCGGCAGCTTCGAGGTGACGGTGTTCAGCGAGGTGCTGAACGGCGCGCGGGAGGTGCTGAAGGCCGGGTCCGCGGTGCTGATGGGGGTGGAGCTGAAGCTGGAGGGCGACTCCGTGCGGGTGACGGCGACGAATTGCCGGAGCCTGGAGCAGGCGGCGAGCGAGGCCGGGGCCGGGATGCGGGTGTGGCTCGACAGGACTGAGGCCGTGCCGCACATCCGGGCGCTGCTGGCGGGGGAGGCGAAGGGGCGCGGCCAGGTGACGCTGGTGCCGCGGCTGGACGACGTGCAGGCGGTGGAGATCACGCTACCGGGGCGGTTCAGCATCGGGCCGCGGCTGGCGCAGGCGATGATGGTGATTGCCGGAGTGGAGCGGGTGGAGGAGGTTTAGTGCAAAGGCTGGCTCTCTACCGAGCCGTTACGGACGCTGAGTACCTGGATGTGCAAAAGCGGAGCGAATTCCGAAACCTGCCGGGCCTGGAGTGCAAATACTTTGCCGAGACTTCGGCAGGCGCGGCCCGGTATGCGAGACTTGCGCATGAGAGCTATGGGGACGGCCCGTTCTTCATTCTCGCAACCTCCATGAACCCGGCACTCGTGCAGGATGACATGAGGGTGGTCGTGGACGGCAGCATTTAAACGGCCGTCGTGCCGACCAACCTTCTCTATGATCTTTCAAGGCCGGAGTTGGTGGAGGTTGTGCGATGAGGTCGCCCGATGCATTCGTGACCATTACACTTCTTGAAGCTGAGCGCGGCGGGCGTGTCGGTCCGTTGCTTCCGCTTTACTTCAACTGCGTGGTGCAGGTTGACAGCGAGAACCTCAGTGTCCGGCTGGGCGTCGAGGAGCCCATGCGGCTTGGAACGAAGCGGCGCTTGCCGGCCTATTTCCTCTCGCCTGACCTGGCGCGTCCTCTCCTCAAGCCGGGCGTTTCGTTCAAGCTCTGGGACGGCCATGTGGTGGGGACCGGCCTGGTAGAGACTTTCGGGGACATTGTACGCTAGGCGACGCGCCGGGCCACCCTCGCTTGCCATTTCTGACCGAATCCGTTATGCCGCGGCGGCCCGCACGTCGCGGGTAATTCACACGCGAGGCGCCTTTCCCGGGGAGACCCAGGTTCCGGTGCCGCCAGGCCAGGCCTCGCGGAGGATCAACCGGACCACCAGGAAGGGAGCTCGCCATGGCGATGCCCGAATTCACTCTGCGTCAACTGCTCGAGGCCGGCGTTCACTTCGGCCACCACACCCGCCGCTGGAACCCGCGGATGGGACCGTACATCTTCGGGGTCCGCAACGCCGTCCACATCATGGACCTGCAGCAGACCGTGCCGATGCTGGACCGCGCCCTGAAGGCCGTCCGTGACGTCACCGCCGCCGGGGGGCGCGTGCTGTTCGTTGGCACCAAGCGCGCCGCGGCCGAGCATGTGGCGGAAAGTGCCCGCAAGTGCGGCCAGTACTACGTGAACCACCGTTGGCTCGGCGGCATGCTGACAAACTGGAAGACCATCACCGGCTCCATCAAGCGCCTGCGCCAGATCGAGGAGATGCTGGGCGGCGACATCCAGGGCCTGACCAAGAAGGAAGTGCTGGACATCACCCGCGACCAGGAGAAGCTGGAGCGGGCGCTGGGCGGCATCAAGGACATGGGCGGCCTGCCGGACATCCTGTTCATCATCGACACCAACAAGGAGAAGCTGGCGGTCGAGGAGGCGAACAAGCTCGGCATTCCCGTGATCGCCGTGCTCGACAGCAACAGCGACCCCGAGGGCGTCACCTACCCGATCCCCGGCAACGACGACGCGATCCGCGCCATCACGATGTACTGCGACCTGGTCGCCGGCGCCGTGCTGGATGGCATCAGCGCCGAGATGGTGGCATCGGGGCGCGACATCGGCGCCTCCGAGGAGCTGCCGATGGAGGCGCTGCCGGAGCCGGAGATGGTGCCGGAGGCGTCGGCCAGCGTGGCAGCACCTGAGCCCGAGCCGACCCCGGTCTGAGGAGAGAGAACCATGGCTGAGATCACAGCGGCGCTGGTGAAGGATTTGCGCGAGCAGACCGGCGCCGGCATGATGGACTGCAAGAAGGCTCTGACCGAGAATGGCGGCGACATTGAGGCGTCGATCGATTGGCTTCGCAAGAAGGGCCTGTCGGCGGCGGCCAAGAAGAGTGGCCGGGTCGCGGCCGAGGGTCTGGTGGGTGTCGCCAGCGCCAAGAACAAGGCGGCGATGGTCGAGGTGAACTCCGAGACCGATTTCGTCGCCCGCAACGAGGCGTTCCAGGGCCTGGTGGCGGCGGTGGCCGGGGTGGCGCTGGAGGTTGGCGAGGATATCGAGGCGATCAAGGCTGCGGCCTTTCCGGGCACCGGCCGCACCGTGGCCGACGAGATCACGCATCTCGTCGCCACCATCGGTGAGAACATGACGCTTCGCCGGGCTCGCGTTCTGAAGGTGCAGTCGGGCGTCGTCGCCACCTACGTGCACGGTGCGCTGAAGCCGGGCATCGGCAAGATCGGCGTGCTCGTCGCCATCGAGAGCAGCTCCGAGCTGGAGGCGATGGAGACGCTGGGCCGGCAGGTCGGGATGCATGTCGCCGCCACGCGCCCCGCCGCGCTCGATACCTCCGCCGTTGACCCGGCCGCTCTCGAGCGTGAGAAGGCCGTGCTGACCGAGCAGGCCCGCGCCTCCGGCAAGCCCGAGGCGATCATCGAGAAGATGGTGGTGGGCCGCATCCAGAAGTACTACGAGGAAGTGGTGCTGCTGGAGCAGGTCTGGGTGCATGATGGCGAGAGCCGGGTGAAGGAAGTGGTCAAGAAGGCCGGCGCCACGCTGGCCGGGTTCGAGCGCTTCCAGCTTGGCGAGGGCATCGAGAAGCAGACCGGCGACTTCGCGGCCGAGGTTGCCGCGGCGGCCGGCGTCGCCGCCTGATACGTGTTCGCCTGATGCGCCGCTGATCGGCGGCGTGCCTTGTGGGGGGCGGCGGCAGCATCCATGTTGCCGCCGCCCTTCGCGCATCGAGAAAGACCGATATGCCAGCCGATCCGGCGAAAAAGCGCGTTCTCCTCAAGGTCTCCGGAGAGGCGCTGATGGGACGACGCGAGTATGGCCTCGACACCGAGACCCTGGCCCGCATCGCCACCGATGTGGGTGAGGTGGTGGCGATGGGCATCGAGGTGTGCCTGGTGGTGGGCGGCGGCAACATCTTCCGCGGCATCGCCGGCGCCGCGGGCGGCATGGACCGGGCTCAGGCGGACTACATGGGCATGCTGGCCACGGTGATGAACGCGCTGGGCATGCAGAGCGTGCTGGAGCGGCAGGGCGTGCCGACCCGGGTGCAGTCCGCGATCCCGATGAGCACGGTGTGCGAGCCGTATATCCGCCGCCGGGCCGAGCGGCACCTGGAGAAGGGCCGCGTGGTGATCTTCGCCGGCGGCACCGGCAACCCGTTCTTCACCACCGACACCGCCGCCGCCCTGCGCGCCGCCGAGATGAAGTGCAACGTGCTGCTGAAGGGCACCCAGGTGGATGGCGTCTATTCCGCCGATCCACGCAAGGACCCCGATGCCGAACGCTACGAGGAACTGACCTATCTGCGGGTGCTGTCGCAGGAGCTTGCCGTGATGGATGCCGCCGCGATCAGCGTGGCGCGCGAGAACCGTCTGCCGATCCTGGTGTTCAACATCCACGAGACCGGCAGCTTTGCCCGCGTGCTGCGCGGGGAGGGTCAGTTCACCTCGATCGTCGAGGCAGCTTGAACCAGAAGCCGGTTTCGTCGATGACTGACAGGCTCGGACCGGCTTTACAGGAGACTTGCCTTGCCCGCTGACCTCAACGCGCTGAAGCAGGACCTCGGTCGGCGGATGGATGGCGCCATGGAGACGCTGCGCCGCGACTTCGGCGGCCTTCGCACCGGCCGCGCCAGCCCGGCCCTTATCGAACCCGTGAAGGTCGAGGCCTATGGCACCGTCGTGCCGATCACCCAGGTGGGCACCATCGGCGTGCCGGAACCGCGGATGATCACGGTCCAGGTATGGGACCGCACGCTGGTGGGCGCCGTGGAGCGCGCGATTCGCGACAGCGGCCTGGGGCTGAACCCCGGGGCCGACGGCCAGGTGGTGCGCGTGCCGATCCCGCAGCTTACGGCCGAGCGCCGTGGTGAGCTGGCCAAGGCGGCCGGCAAGTATGCCGAGGGGGCCCGCATCGCGGTGCGCGGCGTGCGGCGGGATGGGATCGACCAGATCAAGGGCTTCGAGAAGAAGGGCGAGATCGGCGAGGACTTCGTGAAGGACTGGTCGGACGAGGTGCAGAAGCTCACGGACTCCTACATCAAGCGGATCGACGATTCGCTGACAGAGAAGGACAAGGAAATCCGGCAGGTCTGAGCGACATGTCGGTCAGCAAGGCCAAACCGCGGGTCGGCGTCGCGGCCCCGGCTGCGGTGCCGGTGCACGTGGCCGTCATCATGGACGGCAACGGGCGCTGGGCGGCGGCCCGGGGCCTGCCGCGCGTGGCCGGGCACCGGGCGGGTGCGCAGTCGGTGCGGCGGATCATCGAGGCGGCCGTGTCCTCGGGCGTCGGCTGGCTCACGCTGTTCGCGTTCAGCAGCGAGAACTGGCGCCGCCCGGCCGAGGAGGTGCTCGATCTCACCGGACTGATGCGGCACTACATCCGGCAGGAGCTGGCGGAGCTGTCGCGCCAGGGCGTGCGCGTCCGCATCATCGGCAACCGCAGCCGGTTCGATCCGGAGACGCGCGCCGAGCTGGACCGCGTGGAGAGCGCCACCGCCGGCAACACGCGGCTGAACCTCAACGTCGCGCTGTCCTATGGCGCGCGCGACGAACTGGTCGCGGCGGCGCGGGCGGCGGCGGCGGCGGCGCTGCGAGGTGAGCTGGACCCCGATGCGTTGGACGAGGCGAGCTTCGAGCACTTCCTCTCCACCGCCGGGATGCCGGATCCGGACCTGGTGATCCGCACCAGCGGCGAGCGCCGGCTGTCCAACTTCCTGCTGTGGCAATCCGCCTATGCCGAGCTGGTGTTCATGGACGTGCTGTGGCCCGACTTCGGCGCCACGCATTTCGAGACCGCCCTGGCGGAGTTCGCAAGCCGCGAGCGCCGGTTCGGTGCGCGCGCTGGCTGATCCCGCAGCTTCGGTGAGCGGCCGCTGGAACGACCTGCGCAAGCGGGCGCTGTCCGCGGCGCTGCTCGCGCCGCTGGCGTTGCTGTGCATCTGGCTGGGCGCCGGGTTGTGGACGGTGCTGATCGCGGTGGCTGCGGTGGGGCTTGGGGCGGAGTGGGCCATGCTCTGCGGCGCCCCCGCCCGCAGCTGGCCCGGCGCCGCCGTGCCGCTGCAGCTTGCCGTTGCCGGCATGGTCACGGCTGCCGGCCTGCCGCTGCCCGCCATGCTGCTGCTGCTGGCCGGCGCCGCCTATATCTGGTTCGCCACCGCGCGGCGGGCGCTGGCGGCGGGGGTGCTGTATATCGGGCTGCCGCTGGTGGCGTTGGCCTGGCTGCGGACGGGCGGCGATGTCGGCCGGGCCAATGTGCTGTTCGTAGTGCTGATCGTCTGGGCCAGCGACATCGGCGCCTACCTGGTGGGGCGGGTGCTGGGCGGGCCGAAGCTGGCGCCGGCCATCTCGCCGGGCAAGACCTGGTCGGGCGCCATTGGCGGGCTGCTGATCGCGATGGCCGTTGGGGAGATCGCAGCGCATTTCATGGCGCCGGCCATGGTGGGCCGGGCGGCGGCGGCGGCCTGTCTGCTGGGCGTGGCCTCGGCAGCGGGTGACCTGCTGGAGAGCTGGATCAAGCGCCGCTTCGGCGTGAAGGACTCCGGGCGGCTGATCCCGGGCCATGGCGGCCTGCTGGACCGCCTGGATGGATTGCTGGCCGCGGCCCCGGCTGCCGCCCTGCTCGCCCTCGTGCTGGGCCATGGAGACGTTCTTTGGAAGTGACACGCAGCGTGACCGTCCTGGGCAGCACCGGCAGCGTCGGTACCAGCACATTGGATCTCCTGGCCGCCAACCCCGGCCGCTTTCGCGTGCATGCCCTGGTGGGCGGTCGCAACGCGGCGCTGCTGGCGCAACAGGCGATCCTGCTGCGGGCAGAGGTTGCCGTGATCGCCGACCCGGCGGCGCTGCGGACCCTGGAGGCGGCGCTGGCCGGCAGCGGCATCGCGTGCGCCGCCGGGTCCGACGCCGTGCTGCAGGCGGCGTCCGACCCGGTGGACTGGACCATGGCCGCGATCACCGGAGCGGCGGGCCTGCCCTCCACCCTGGCCGCCATCAAGCGGGGCGGGGTGATCGCGCTGGCGAACAAGGAAGCCCTGGTGTGTGCCGGGGAGGTGATGCTGCAGGCGGTGCGTGAGGCCGGCGCGACCCTGCTGCCGGTGGATTCCGAACACAACGCGATCTTCCAGGCGCTGGCCGAGGGCAACCGGGGCGCGGTGGAGAAGATTGCCATCACCGCCTCGGGCGGGCCCTTCCGCACCGCAAGCCTGGAGGAGATGGCGCGGGCCACCCCGGAAGTGGCGCTGCGCCATCCTGTCTGGTCGATGGGCGCCAAGATCAGCATCGACAGCGCCACAATGTTCAACAAGGGGCTGGAGCTGATCGAGGCGGCGCGGCTGTTCGACCTGACCGAAGACCGCATCGACGTGCTGGTGCACCCGCAATCCGTGATCCATGGCATCGTGCACTACCAGGACGGCAGCATGCTGGCGCAGATGGGCTCGCCCGACATGCGCATCCCGATCGCCCATGCGCTGGCCTGGCCGCGGCGCATCGCCACGAACTCGCCCCGGCTGGACCTCGCCGCCATGGGGCAGCTCACCTTCTTCCCGCCCGACCCCGTGCGGTTCCCGGCCCTGCGCCTGACGCGGGATGCCTTGCGGGCCGGGGGCGGCGCCCCCACCATCATGTCCGCGGCAAACGAGATTGCCGTTGACGCCTTCCTGGCGCGGCGCCTTGGCTTCACCGAGATCGCCGTCCTCGTCGAGCGCGTGCTGGACCGGTTGGGCAGCCCGGCCACGCCAAGCCTTGACAGCGTGCTCGCGCTGGATGGTGCGGCCCGGCGTGAGGCCAAGACGGTGCTGGCCGTCGCCGCCTGATGTTAGATTAAGTCGGTACCTGATCGAGCCTCGGGCATTTCGCCCGCATACCGGGTAGGATGAGAGAATGACGCACCTGCTTGACCTTCTGCGCAACGGCGGCGCCTTCGTCGTCGTCCTGGGCATCCTCGTCTTCGTGCACGAGATGGGCCACTACCTGGCCGCGCGCTCGCAGGGCATCCATGTGGAGGCCTTCTCCGTTGGGTTCGGCCCCAAGATCTTTGGCTGGCGGGACAGGGTCGGCACGATGTGGAAGGTCAGCTGGCTGCCGCTGGGCGGCTACGTGAAGCTGCACGGGCAGGAGCGGCCGGAGGATGTGGCGCCGGAGGTTCGCGCCGCCTGGCTGCCGGGACGGACGTTCCAGTCGAAGTCCGTGGGGTCCCGGGCGATCGTGATCGTGGCCGGGCCGGCGGCGAATTTCCTGCTGGCGGCGCTGCTGTTCAGCGGCCTGTTCCTGGCTGTCGGGCGTCCGCTCTCCACTCCGGTCTTTGGTGATGTCGTGGCCGAGGGTGCGGCGGCGAAGGCCGGGCTGAAGAGCGGCGACCGGGTGCTGTCGATCGATGGCACCAAGGTGACGCGGTTCGAAGACATCCAGCGCATCGTCTCTGCCTCACCGGACCGCAGGCTGGACCTGGAGATTTCGCGCGATGGCGCCACGCAGCACCTGCCGGTGCAGGTGGGTGTGCGGGAGGGGCGCGAGGGCGCCCGCACGGGCGTGCTGGGCGTGCGCGGCGGCCCCGTGGAATATGTGCCGCAGAACCCGGCCACCGCGCTGTTCGCCGGCGTCCAGCAGACCTGGGACGTGACGGTTGCGACCCTGGGCGGACTTGGTCAGATGCTGAGCGGGTCCCGCACCACGGATGAGCTGAGCGGGCCGCTGGGGATCGCGCAGCTTTCGGGCCAGGTGGCGCAGCTGGGGTTCATCAGCCTGGTCAGCTTCATCGCCGTGCTGTCGGTGAACCTCGGGCTGGTCAACCTGTTCCCGATCCCGGTGCTGGATGGCGGGTATCTGCTGATGTACCTGTTCGAGGCGGTGCGCGGCCGGCCGCTGCCGCAGCGGCTGCAGGAGTATGGGTTCCGGGCCGGGTTCGCGCTGCTGGCCGGGCTGTTCGTGTTTGCGACCTGGAACGATCTGGCGCGTATGGGACTGTTTCGCTGGGTTTCCGGGCTGATCGGCTGAACGGGTCGGGCCACTGGCCGGGTCATGAGCAGGAGGGAAATCACTGGCGCGTGACTGGGGCCTTGGCGGATGACGCGGTCCCGCCTACAAGCTGGCGAGAAGACGCTGGCTTGGGTCGGGGCACTCCTGACCGTCCCTGTCGTGCTGGCCTGTCTCGGAGGGACTCTGTTGCATTCCAAACGCGCTGCGCTGCTCGCAACGGCCTGCCTGCTCCCATTGCTCGCCACGCCTGTTCTGGCGCAGGAGCCGGTGCGGGCCACACGTGCGGCAGCGCGGAACCCGGCCCGTGCGGCGCGTCCGGCCCGCGTGGGGGCGGAAGGCACCGTCGCTTCGGTCAAGATCGTCGGCAATCAGCGCATCGAGGAGGGCACGATCCGGTCCTACATGCTGATCCAGCCCGGCGATCCCTTCGATCCCGACCGGATCGACCGCAGCCTCAAGACCCTGTTCGCCACCGGGCTGTTCCAGGACGTCACCATCAACCGCGAGGGCAATGGCCTCGTGGTGAAGGTGGTCGAGAACCCGATCGTCAACCGCATCGCCTTCGAGGGCAACAAGAAGCTCACCGACGAGAACCTGCGCGGCGTGCTGCAGCTGCGCGCCCGGGCGGTGTTCACGCCGCAGCTGGCGCAGGCGGACCGGCTGCGGCTGATCGACCTCTATGCCAAGCGTGGGCGCTATGCCGCGACGGTCGAGCCGAAGATCATCCGGCTGGACCAGAACCGCGTCGATGTCGTGTTCGAGGTGAACGAGGGTGAGACGACCCTCGTGAGCCGCATCGCCATCATCGGCAATCACGCGTTCAGCGAGGACCGGCTGCGCGAGATCATCAACAGCCGCGAGCAGGCCTTCTACCGGATCCTCTCGACCAGCGACCAGTATGACCCGGAGAAGATCAACTTCGACAAGGAGCTGCTGCGCCGGTTCTACCTGAAGAACGGCTATGCCGACGTCGACATCAAGGACGCGGTGGCGGAGCTTTCGCCGGACCGCCGGGCCTTTTTCGTGACGTTCACCATCGTCGAGGGTGAGCGCTACAAGGTCGGCTCCGTGAAGGTGGACAGCAAGCTGCGCAACCTGCCGGGTGCGGACCTGCTGCCGGTGGTGGAGATCGGCACCGGCGACACCTATGACGGTGACGCGGTGGAGAAGACCACGACCGCGCTGCAGGATGCCGTGCAGAATCGCGGTTACGCCTTCGTGGACGTAAAGCCGCAGATCGCGCGCAACAAGGACAAGAAGACCGTTGACCTCGTGTTCGAGGTGACGGAGGGTCCGCGCGTCTATATCGAGCGCATCGACATCAACGGCAACACCCGCACCAAGGACAAGGTGATCCGCCGCGAGTTCCGCCTGGCGGAGGGCGACGCCTTCAACGCCGCCACCGTGCGGCGCTCGCGCCAGCGGCTGCAGGACCTCGGGTACTTCAACGGGGTGCAGGTGCAGCCATCCCAGGGGTCTGCCAGCGACAAGGCGATCATCACCACCACGGTGGACGAGAAGGCCACGGGCGAGCTGACCCTGGGCGGCGGATATTCGACGGATGCCGGCGCGCTGGTCAACGTGGGCCTGCGCGAGCGCAACCTGGTCGGCACCGGCATCGATGCCGGGATCAACGGCGTGCTGGCGCAGAAGCGCAGCCAGGTGGACCTGTCGATCACCGATCCCTACTTCCTGGACCGCAACCTGGTGGCGGGTTTCGACCTGTTCCATGTGCAGAACAACAACCAGGACATCTCCGCCTACAACGAACGGCGGACGGGTGGCGCGCTGCGGATCGGCTACGAGTTCAACGAGCATCTGCGGCAGGCCTGGACCTACACGCTGGTGGACCGGAACATCTACGACGTCCAGAGCGGCGCCAGCATCTACGTGACCAACCAGGCCGGCGGTTCGCTGCTGTCGCAGATCGGGCAGACGCTGTCGCTCGACTATCGCGACACGCGGACGGACCCGCATGACGGGTTCATCATCCGGCTCGGCACGGACTTCGCGGGCATCGGCGGCACGGCGCGGTATTTCCGTACCAAGATCGATGGCACCTACTTCGTTCCGCTGGAGCGGTTCACCGGCGATGCGGACTGGAACATCGCCATCTCGGCCGGCGGCGGCTACCTGGCGCAGCTGGGCCGCCAGGAGAAGATCATCGACCGGTTCTTCCTGGGCGGCGACAACCTGCGCGGCTTCCAGTCCGGCGGCGCCGGGCCCCATGCGATCGGGGCGAACACCAAGGACAGCATCGGCGGCCGGTTGATCTACACCCAGTCCACCGAGCTGCGGTTCCCGTTGCCGATCTCGGCGGACCTGGGGCTTTCGGGCCGGGCGTTCGTGGACGTCGGCTCGTTGAGCCAGGTGACCAAGATCACCGACCCGACCGGCACCATCACGAGCGTGACCGACGACTCGACTCCGCGCGTGGGTGCCGGCGTCGGCGTTTCGTGGAAGACGCCGTTCGGGCTGATCAACATCGACGTCGCGGAAGCGGTGGTTAAGCGTAAAAGTGACCAGACCCAGGTTTTCCGGTTTGGCTTCGGCACGAGGTTCTAGCTTGCGCATTTCACACATGATCCGCCCCGCCCTGATGGCGGCCAGCGTTGCCCTCATCATCACCCCGGCGCTGGCCCAGCAGAACGGGCCCGGCTATTTCATCCCCCAGGGCGGGGGCGGGGGCGGGGGCGGGGGCGGGGGCGCTGCTCCCCAGCAGTCCCGTCCGGCCCAGAGACCCACGGCCCCCCGGCCCCAGGCCCCCGCGCTGGTGCCGCCGCAGCAGCCGACGAACCCGCCGCAAGCCGAGGCGGAGCCGCCGCCCGGCCCGCCCGTGACCCTGCCGCCCGCGCCGGACCTGCCGACGCTTGCCCGTGGCGCCACGCCGCCGGCCGCCGTGATCGGCGTGCTGGGCATCCCCGACATCATGCGTGCCTCCACCGCGGCCCAGCAGATCGAGAAGGTGATCGGCGAGCGTCGCGAGAAGCTGAACGAGGACGCGCAGAAGGAACAGGGCGCCTGGCGGGAGCTGCAGCAGCAGCTGGCCAGCCAGCGCGCCAGCCTGAGCGCCGACCAGATCCGCGCCAGGGAGCGTGAGCTGCAGGAGCGGATCACCAACGCGCAGAAGTCCTTCCGTGACCGCAACCGCATCATCCAGGAATCGGCGCAGTACGGCCTGGCGCAGATCGAGCGGATGCTGGTCTCCGTCATCCGGCAGGTCAGCGAGAGCCGCGGCATGAACCTGGTGCTGCACCGGCAGCAGGTGGCGTTGAACGTCAACGAGTTCGACATCACCGGTCAGGTCGTGGAGCAGCTGAACAAGGTGCAGGGCACCGTGATCCTGCCGCCCGACGGTGTTGCGCCATCCGCGTTCACCCCGCCGGGTGCCACGCCCGCCGCTGCCACGCCTGCGCCGGCCACGCCTGCCCCGGCTCCCGCCGCGCCGGCTGCTGCTCCCCGTCGCTGACGCCTTGGCGGATCATCCAAGGGGTGCGGGGGATGAACGGTTCTTCCCCCGCACCGGCCCGCATAGCCTGGCCGACGTGGCCAGGGCGGCGGGTGGTGAGGTGCGCGGCGATGCCGACCCGCTGAGCGGCGTCGCGCCGCTGCAGACCGCTGGCCCGGCCGATGTCAGCTTCCTCGACAACAAGCGCTATGTCAGCATCCTGACCGCCACCCGGGCCGGCGCCGTGATTGTGAGCCCGCTGCTCGCGCATTGCGTGCCGGAGGGTGTCGCCGCCATCGTCACTCCGGAGCCCTATGTCGCCTGGGCCCGCGTCGCTGCCCTGTTCCATCCGCCGCCGCCGCTCGAGCCCGGCATCCATCCGGCTGCCATCGTCGAGCCCGGCGCCGTCATTGACTCCACGGCGGAGATCGGGCCGCTTGCGGTGATCCGGCGGGACGCGGTGATCGGGGCGCGATGCCGGGTCGATTCGGGCGCGGTGATCGGCCGTGCGGTGCGCATGGGTGCGGACTGCCGCATCGGCGCGTTGGCGAGCATCACCCACGCCGTTCTCGGCGACCGGGTGAACATCCTGCCGGGCGCACGCATCGGGCAGGAGGGCTTCGGATTCGCGCAGACCGCGGCGGGCTTCATCACCGTGCCGCAGCTCGGAACGGTGCGGCTGGAGGATGATGTCGAGGTCGGCGCCAACAGCACGATCGACCGTGGCTCCGTGCAAGACACCGTGATCGGCGCCGGCACGCGCATCGATAACCTGGTGATGATCGGCCACAACGTCAGAACCGGCCGCTGCTGCGTCGTTGTCGCCATGGCGGGCATTTCCGGCTCCACCGAGCTTGGGGATTTCGTGGTGGTCGCGGCACAGGCGGGGCTCGCGGGCCATCTGAGCATCGGCTCCAAGGCGCGGATCGGGGCGCAGGCCGGGGTGATGGGCAATGTGGAGGCCGGGTCCGACGTGGTCGGCAGCCCGGCGGAACCGGTCCGGGAGTTCTTTCGCGGCGTCGCGACCTTGCGTAAGCTGTCGCGCCGGGCCAAAGGTGGCGGCCAGCCGACGGAATAGGCCAAATGGACGGAACGCCCACAGCGCACGCGATGAACGCCCACGAGGACACCCACAACCAGGTGGGCGAGGGCGACGTGCTGGACATCGCGCGCATCATGCACGCGATCCCGCACCGCTATCCCATGCTGATGCTCGACCGGATGGTGAACGTGATCCGGGGCGAGTCGGCCATCGGCATCAAGAACGTGACCGCCAACGAGAACTTCTTTCAAGGCCACTTCCCCGGCCACCCCGTCATGCCCGGCGTGCTCATCATCGAATGCATGGCGCAGACGGCGGCGGTGCTGGTGGTGGAAACGCTGGGGCCGGCCGCGGCTGGGCGGGTGGTGTATTTCATGACCATCGAGAGCGCCAAGTTCCGGCGCCCCGTGGTGCCCGGCGACCAGCTGCGCGTGCATGTCACCAAGGTGCGGCACCGCGGCAACGTGTGGAAATTCAACGGCGTCGCCCGCGTCGACGGGATCTCCGTGGCCGAGGCGACCTATGCCGCCATGATCATGGACGGCAAGGACGAGCAGGCGTAACCCGCTGACACAAAGCTTGAGTTTCCCTCCGTCATGGCCGCGGGTAGGTTGCCTCCCATGTCACAGATCCTCGGCTTCCGCGCCATGACCGACCACTCGCACGCGACGGTCCACCCCACCGCCATCATCGAGCCCGGCGCCCGCATCGGCTCCGGCGCCGAGATCGGGCCCTGGTGCCACGTTGGCGGCAAGGCCGAGGTCGGGCCCGGCGTGCGGCTGATCTCGCACGTCGTCGTCGATGGGGACACCATCATCGGCGAGGGCGCGGTGGTGTATCCGTTCTGCACCGTGGGCTTGGCGCCACAGGATCTCAAGTACAAGAACGAGCCGACCCGCTGCGTGGTCGGGCCGCGCACCCAGTTGCGCGAGCACTGCACCATCCATCGCGGCACCGTCACCGGCAGCGGCATCACCCAGGTGGGTGCGGACTGCCTGCTGATGGCGGTGGTGCATGTCGCGCATGACTGCGTGGTGGGCAACAGCGTGGTGATCGCCAACAACGTCGTCATGGGCGGGCATGTCAGCATCGGCGATGGCGCGGTCATCGGCGGCTCGGCGGCGCTGCACCAGTTCGTGCGCATCGGGCGCGGCGCCATGGTGGGCGGCGTCTCGGGCGTGGAAGCGGACGTGATCCCGTTCGGCAGCGTGATCGGCAACCGGGCGCGGCTGGCGGGACTGAACGTGATCGGGCTGCGGCGGCGGGGCGTGGACCGGGCCGGGCTGCACGCGCTGCGGGCTGCGGTGCGGGACCTGTTCAGCGGCGGCGGGGTGTTCGCGGATCGCCTGGCCTCCGTGCGCGCCACGAATGGCGATGACCCGCTCGTGGCCGAAGTGCTGGAGTTCATCGATGCGCCCAGCAAGCGGGGCCTGATCCGCGCCGCCTGGGGTGCCGACGGCACGGATGCCGCCTAGCACGCCCGCTGCACTCGGCATCCTCGCCGGGGGTGGGCCGTTTCCGGGGCGGGTGGCGGCGGCGGCGGCGGCGGCCGGGCGGCGGGTGTTCATCGTGGCGCTGCGGGGCTTTGCCGAGCCGGCGGTGGTGGGCGGCTATCCGCACCAGGTGGTCCGCATGGGGGCGGCGGGCGAGATCCTGGCGCTGCTGCGGCGTGAGGGCTGTAGCGACCTGGTGCTGGTTGGTCCGGTGCGGCGGCCCTCATTGCCTGACCTGCGGCCGGATGCGGAGGGGGCGCGCATCCTGGCCCGTATCGGCTTCGCGGCGTTTCGCGGGGATGACGGGTTGCTGGCCGCCATCGTGCGCGTGCTGGGCGAGGAGGGCTTTCGGGTGCTGGGCGCGCACGAGGTGTTGACCGAGGCGGTGGGGCCGGCCGGCGTGCTGGGCCGGGTCTCGCCGGATGCGGCGGCGATGGGGGACATCGCGCGGGCGGTGGGGGTGGTGCAGGCGCTGGGCCGGGTTGATGTGGGGCAGGGCTGCGTGGTGCAGAACGGCCTGGTGCTGGCGGTGGAGGCCATCGAGGGCACCGACGCCATGCTGGCGCGGGCCGGGCCGCTGGCGATGCCGGGGCCGGGCGGCGTGCTGCTGAAGCTGGTGAAGCCGGGGCAGGACCGCCGCGCGGACCTGCCGACCATCGGCCCAGCGACCCTGCGCCACGCCGCGGCCGCCGGTTTGCGCGGCGTTGCGTTCGAGGCGGGTGGTACGCTGCTGACCGACCGGGCCGCCTGTGTCGCGGAGGCCGACGCGGCAGGGCTTTTCCTGATCGGCATCGAGCCTGATATGCTGGCTGCCACCCCACAAGGATGACGCCATGAGCATGTTCCTGCACACCATGTTGCGCGTGAAGAACCTGGACCGCAGCGTCGAGTTCTACACCAAGCTGATGGGCATGAAGGAGATCCGCCGCAGCGAGGTGCCGGCCGGCAAGTATACGCTGGTGTTCGTTGGTTATGGCGACAATGCCTCGGGCGCCGCGGAGCTGGAGCTGACCTATAACTGGGAACAGTCCGAGCCCTATGAGCTTGGCACCGGGTTCGGCCACCTGGCGTTCAGCTTTCCGGACATCTATGCCACCTGCGAGACGCTGCGCGCGGCCGGCGCCAGGATCACGCGCGAGCCGGGCCCGGTGAAGTTCGGCAAGACGGAGATCGCCTTCGTCGAGGACCCCGACGGCTACAAGATCGAGCTGATCCAGCGCGGCTGAGGCCAAGCCGCTGAGCGACATCGTTCGGCGCGCCACGGAGAACGCCGGGTCCGCCCTGGAATGGGCGACACGGCGCACCATCCGCGTCGGCGTCACCGGCCTTGCCCGCGCCGGCAAGACGGCGTTCCTGACTTCGGTGGCGGCGAACCTGCTGGCCTTCGGGGCCGGGCGCCCGGTGTTGCCGCTGCTGGCCCAGCGCCTGCGGGGGCGCCGGCCTGCCATCACCCTGGCGCCCGCCGGGGCCTCGCCGGTGCCGCGCTTCGACCACGCGGCGCATCTGGCGGCGCTGACGATGGAGCCGCCGCACTGGCCGGCGCGGACCGATGCCGCGAGCCTGCTGGCGCTCGACCTGGTGATCCCACGCGCCGGCTTCGCCAGTGCCCTGCCGCCGCAGCGGGTGCGGCTGGAGTTGCTGGATTATCCCGGCGAGTGGCTGCTCGACCTGCCGCTGCTCCACACGTCCTTCGAGGACTGGTCGGAGCAGGCGTTGCGGCGGCTGGATGGGCGGCCGGAGGCGGCGGCGTTCCTGGCGTTCCAGGCTGGTCTGCCGCGGGAGGCGGGGGCGCACGAGGCGTTGGCCGCCGCCGGGCACCGGCTGTATCGCGCTGCCTTGCAGGGCCTGCGCGACACCGGGCTGGCGATGCTGCAGCCCGGCCGCTTTCTGATGCCGGCACCTGGGCCGGAGCCCGCCTGGATGGCCTTCTTCCCGCATCGTGGCGGCAGTGGGCTGCACGCCCTGCTGACCCGGCGCTATGACGCCTACGTCGCCGCCGTGCAGCGGGACCTCTCGGACCCGCTGTTCGGCAAGCTGGACCGCATGGTGGTGCTGGTGGACCTGCTCACGGCCCTGCACGCCGGGGCGGCGGCTTTCCAGGATACGCGGCTGGCGCTTGCGGAAGCCGCGGGGGCGCTGCGCTGGCGGCGCAGCCTGCTGGAGGCGGCGGCGGCGCTGGGGCGGTTGCGGGCACCGCCGCGGGTGGTGTCACGCGTTGTGTTCGCTGCCACCAAGGCGGATCACGTGGGGGCCCGGCAGCGCGGCAACTTGGCCGCGCTGCTGCGGCATGTGGCGGAACCGGCGGCGCAGGTGCCGGCGGCATATCTCGCGGTGGCGGCCGTGCGCTGCACCGAGGAGGATGTGATGCGTCTCGACGACCGTGCCGTCTCGGGCGTGATCGGGCGGCGCATCGGCGATGAGCGGGCCGTGCGGTCCTACCCCGGGGAGGTGCCGGACCAGGTGCCGGACGCGGCGTTCTGGCAGCACCGTTTCCTGCAGCTGCCGGACTTCGAGCCGCTGCTGCCAGTGGATGCGGGGCGCGGCGGCGTGCGGGAGATCGGGCTCGATGCGCTGCTGGTCGCGCTGCTGGACGACGTGCTGTGACCGAGCCCTACCTGGAATATGTGGACGTCGAGCCGCCGCGGTTGCGGGAGGCGGTGGTGGAGGCTGTGGTCGAGCCGCCCAGCCGGGTGGGCACGGCGGGGCTGGTTCTGGCGGGGGTGGTGGTGCTGGCGCTGGGGTTTGCCGGGCTTTCGGCGGGGAACTTCGTGGCGGACCAGTTCGGGCGGGCGGCCTGGCTGGGATGGCTGACTGCGGCCGTGGCCGTGGCCGGGTTCGCCCTGGTGGGCGCCGGAGTGTGGCGGGAGGCGGCGGCGCTGTTCGCGCTGGAGCGGGTCGACCGGTTGCGGCTGGACCTCGCCTCCGGTGAGGCGGCCCGCGTGATGGACGGCGCCCGCGCCTGGGCCAGCCGCGTGCCCGGCGGCGACGCGCTGCTGCCCGCGATGCGCGTGGTGAACGATCCGGATGCGGCGCTGGCGCTGCTGCGGGCGGGGCCGAGCCGGGCACTGCGGGAGACGGCGGATGCATTGGGCCGGGCGGCGGCGGTGCAGACGGTGGCGGGGATCGCGGCCATGCCGTCCCCCGCGCTGGATATCCTGCTGGTGGGCTGGCGCGGCGTGCGGCTGGTGCGGCAGGTGGCGGCCGTGTATGGCGTGCGGCCCGGCCTGCTGGGCACGCTGGCGCTGCTGCGGCGCACCGCCCTGTCCGCCACCATGGTGGGCGCGGCGGAGCTGGCGGGCAACACGCTGGCGCATGGCCTGCTGTCCAATCCGTTGGTGACGAGGCTGGTGGGGGAGGCGGCGGGGGCGGGGGTTGCGGCGCGGCGGATGCTGGTGCTGGGCCGGGCCGCGGCGGCGGCGTGCGACCCGGTGCCGCCGGCGTAGGAGTTTGCCTTGCGGTCAACGCCCGGTGGACGCATTTTGCGCGCCAGCCCTTCCCCGCCTGCCTTAACGGAGCCGCTTCATGTCCATGTTCGACGGCCTTCAGCCCCAGGCGCTTGACCCCATCATGGCCGGGTTCCAGGTCTTCGCCGCCGATCCGCGGCCCATCAAGATCAATCTGGGCGTCGGCATGTACTACAACGAGGCCGGCAAGATCCCGGTGATGGACGTGGTGCAGGCCGCCGAGGTGGCGGTCATGCCGAAGATCACCAGCTGGGCCTATGTGCAGCCGGACGGCATTCCGGCGCTGCGCGAGGCGACCAAGCTGCTGGTGTTCGGCGAGGCGCTGGTCGCCAGCGACGGCGGGCGCATCGCCACGGTGCAGACGCTGGGCGGCACCGGAGCGCTCAGCCTGGGCGCCGACGTGATCGCGAGGGTGGCGCCGGGCTCGACGGTGGCGATGAGCCGGCCGACCTGGGGCAACCACCCCAGCATCTTCGCCGGCGCCGGGCTGAAAGTGACGGAATACCCGTATTTCGATCCCGCGACCGGCGGCGTCGACTGGCCCGGCATGCGTGATGCCGTCGCTGGCATGGCGGCCGGCACGGTGCTGCTGCTGCACGCCTGCTGCCATAACCCGACCGGCGCCGATCTGACGGCGGAGAACTGGCAGGAATTGGCCGGGTTGATCAGGCAGCGGCAGCTCGTGCCGTTCCTGGACATGGCCTATGCCGGGTTCGCCGAGGGGCTGGAGGCGGACAGCGCCCCCGCGCGGCTGATGGCCGGGCTGGGCGTGCCGGTGTTCGTGGCGACGTCCTATTCCAAGTCCTTCGCGCTGTATGCCGAGCGGATCGGCGCGCTTTCGATCGTGGCGGCGAGCGCCGACCAGGCCAAGCTGGTGATGGACCAGGTAAAGGTGGCGATCCGGACCAACTACTCCACTCCGCCGTCGCACGGCGCGCTGCTGGTGGCGGAAGTGCTGACCAACCCGGCCCTGCGCGCCCAGTGGGAGGCGGAGCTGGACACCATGCGGCAGCGGATCAAGCGGATGCGCGAGGGCCTGGTGGCCCGGCTGAGCGGCAACAACAAGGCGGATTTCAGCCGGTTCGTGGAGCAGAAGGGCCTGTTCTCCTACTCCGGCCTGAGCGCGGCGCAGATGGAGCGGCTGCAGACGGAGTTCGGCATCTATGGCGTGAGCGACGGGCGGCTGTGCATGTCGGCGCTGACCGAGAGCACGCTGGACCGGGTGGCGGACGGGATCCGCGCCGTCATCTGACGCCCCGATGGCCGGGATTTGATCCCGGCCATCGTTCAAACCGAGCTAGACGACCGCTATCCGCTCGCGGCGCAGCTGCACCGTCAGTTCGTCCAGGGCGCGCTCCACGCCATCCAGCACCTCGTCCACTTCCGGGGCCGTCATGATCAGCGGCGGGCTGAAGGCCAGCGCGTCGCTCGGCAGGGCCCGGGCGATCACGCCATGGGCCTCGCACAGCTTGGTCAGCCGGGCGCCGACCTTGAGCGCCGGGTCGAAGTTCGTGTGGGCGGCGCGGTCCGCCACCAGCTCGATGGCGGCGATCATGCCGATGCCGCGGACTTCCCCGACCAGCTCATGGCCCTCGAAGCGGCGGCGCAGCTCGGATTGCAGATGCGGCCCCACGGCGCGGACCTGGCCGACGATGTCGATCTCGTCGTAGATCCTGAGCGTCTCGATGGCGACGGCGGCTGGCACCGGGTGGCCGGAATAGGTGTAGCCGTGCCCGAAGGTGCCGATGGCGTGGCTCTCGCTGGCCAGGGCCTGGAACACGCGGTCGTTCACCATCACGGCCGAGATCGGCATGAAGGCGGCGGACAGCGCCTTGGCGCAGGTCAGGATGTCGGGCTGGATCCCCATGGTGGTGGAGCCCCAGTAGTTGCCGGTGCGCCCGAAGCCGCAGATCACCTCGTCGACGATCATCAGCACGTCGTGCTTCTTCAGCACCGCCTGGATCTTCTCGAAATAGCCGGCGGGCGGCACGATCACGCCGCCGGCGCCCATCACCGGCTCGGCGATGAAGGCGGCGACGGTATCAGGGCCTTCGGCGATGATCAGGGCGTCCAGCGCCTCGGCGCAGCGGGTGGCGAACTGCTCCTCGGACTCGCCGGCTTCGGCACCGTGGTAATAGTGCGGCGTCATGGTGTGGAGGAAGCCCGGCAGCGGCAGGTCGAAGCTGCGATGGTTGTTCGGCAGCCCGGTGAGCGAGGCGGCGGCGAGGGTGATGCCGTGATAGCCCTTGATGCGGCCGATCATCTTCTTCTTGAGCGGCCGGCCCAGGGCGTTGTTGTAGTACCAGGCCATCTTGATGGCGGTGTCGTTGGCCTCGGACCCGGAGTTGGCGAAGAACACCTTGCTCATCGGCACCGGGGCGCGGGCGATCAGCATCTCGCTGAGGTCGATCAGCGGCTCGTGCGACTTGGCGGTGAAGGAGTGATAGAAGGGCAGCTTCAGCATCTGATCGTAGGCAGCCTTGGCCAGGCGCTCATTGCTGAACCCCAGGCTCGCGCACCACAGCCCGGCCACGGTCTCGATGTAGCTTTTGCCGGTGTCGTCCCACACCCGCACGCCCTCGCCGCGGGTGATGATGACCGGCCCGGCCTCCTGGTGCATCTTGAGGTCGGTGTAGGGGTGCAGCACGTTTGCGATGTCGCGGGCGGCGGCGGAGTTGGCGCGGGCGGGCGGGGTCATCGGGCAGCCTCTTGCAAGCGAGGCCTGCACGATACGCCCGGCGCGCCCCGCAATGCCAGTCCTGCGGCGGAAGGAAGGCCGCTACAGGGGTGGCAGGTTGTTCGGCTTCTTGTCCTTGGTCAGGCCGTTCACGTTGATGATGGCCTGGGCTTCCGGCGCCTTCAGCTTGCGGTCGGCGGTGGGCGCTGGCTCCAGGTCCGTGCGTGCGGGCTCCGGCGCGGTCTGCGCCACCGGGCGGCGCACCGCGGGCGGGGCCTCCGGCGCCACGCAGCCGGCGAGCGGCAGCAGCAGGAGCAGGGCGCGGCTCATGCCCCCGCTCTTCATGCCAGCGCCGCCTTCTTGCGGGCCGTGGCCTCCTCGGCCGAGGCGACGCCGCCATGGGCGGCGGACCAGGCGACCGGGTTCTCCAGAAAACGGCGGACCTCGGCCAGGTCCTTCTCCTTGAAGTACGGCCGCTCGCGGCAGGCCTCCAGCACGTCCCACCAGGTGCAGAGGTGGTGCAGGGTGATATCCATCCTGCTCAGCGTCTCGAAGCTGCCGGGGAACACGCCGTAGAAGAACACCACGAAGGCGTGGTTCACCAGGGCGCCGGCATCGCGCAGGGACTGGGCGAACTGGATCTTCGAGCCGCCATCCGTCGTGAGGTCCTCGACCAGCAGGGTGCGCAGCCCCTCCGGCACGTCACCCTCGATCAGCGCCGACCGCCCGAAGCCCTTGGGTTTCTTGCGGACATAGGCCATCGGCGTCATCATCCGGTCGGCGATCCAGGCGGCGAAGGGGATGCCCGCCGTCTCGCCGCCAGCCACCGCCTCGATGCTCTCATAGCCGATGTGCCGGCCGATCTTCTCCGCCGCCAGGTCGCAGATCTTTACCCGGGCGCGGGGAAAATAGATGATCTTGCGGCAGTCGATATAGACCGGGGACTTCCAGCCGGAGGTGAAGGTGTAGGGCTCCTCCGGGCGGAAGTTCACCGCCTTGATCTCCAGCAGGATGCGGGCCGTGGTCAGCGCCGCGTCCCGGTCCCAGTCCGTCATGTGCTGCGCGGTCATGCTGTCCCCGTCTCTTGCCGACATACCATGCCGGCGTTCCTAGACCTTCGCCCGCGACCCGTCCATTCTGCCGCCACCTGCCGACACGGCAAGGAATGGGGGAGACGAGAATGCACCGCACCTATCGCATCGCCGCCGTGCCCGGGGACGGCATCGGCATGGAAACCGTGCCGGAAGGCCTGCGCGTGCTGGAGGCCGCCGCCACCCGGTTCGGCTTTGCCCTGGCCACCACGGAGTACGACTGGTCCTGCGCCCGCTATGCCAGGACCGGGGCGATGATGCCCGAGGACGGGCTGGACCAGCTGCGCCAGCACGACGCGGTGTTCCTGGGTGCGGTCGGCTGGCCCGGCGTGCCGGACCACGTCTCGCTCTGGGGCCTGCTGATCCCGATCCGCCGGGGCTTCGACCAGTATGCCAGCGTGCGCCCCTGCCGCCTGATGCCCGGCGCCCGCTCGCCGCTGGCCGGGCGCACCGAAAAGGACATCGACTTCTATGTGGTGCGCGAGAACACCGAGGGCGAGTACTCCTCGGTCGGCGGCCGCATGTTCCAGGGCACGGACCGCGAGTTCGCCACCCAGCAGGCGGTGTTCAGCCGCCAAGGCACCGACCGCATCCTGAAATACGCCTTCGAGCTTGCCATGACCCGGCCCCGCCGCAAGCTCACCTCCGCCACCAAGTCCAACGGCATCACCATCACCATGCCATACTGGGACGAACGGTTCGCCGAGATGGGCAAGGCCTATCCGGGCGTCGCCACCGACCAGTTCCACATCGACATCCTGTGTGCCCACTTCGTGCAGCACCCGGACTGGTTCGACGTGGTGGTCGGCAGCAACCTGTTCGGCGACATCCTGAGCGACCTCGGGCCCGCGGTGGCCGGCAGCATCGGCATCGCGCCCAGTGCCAACATCAACCCGGAGCGCCTGCACCCCAGCATGTTCGAGCCGGTGCACGGCTCGGCGCCCGATATCGCCGGGCAGGGGGTGTGCAACCCGATCGGGCAGGTGTGGTCCGGCGCGATGATGCTGGAACACCTGGGCGAGACCGCCGCCGCCGCCGCCATCGTCGCCGCGATCGAGACGTTGCTGCGGGAGGGCGGGCCGCGCACGCGCGACATGGGCGGCCAGGCGGGCACCATGGAGGTGGGCAAGGCGCTGGCCGAGCTCGTCAGCGCCAGCTGAACGCTTGCGTCGATAGGGTGGGCTGCCCTACATTACGGTGATTGCTGCGAGTGATTCGCAACTGAGGGATGTCACGTGGTTGTAGAGGTCAGCATGATCGCCCGGCGATGCGAGCGCGCCGTGGTCACGGCCTACAAGGAACTTCGGGTCCACGGCAACGGGGATCCCGAGGCGTTCCGGGCCTGCACCACGCTGTATCGCATCCACCACCCCGAGGCCTCGCTGAGCGAGGCCCGCAGCCTGGTGGCGGAGTGGATCCATCATCACGTGGTGGAATCCAGGTCTGGTCCGACGCCGGGTTGCGACTGCGACTGACCGGCGCGGCGTGCGCCACATTCCGCCGGCCTGGTGCGGGCCGGGCGCCACGCTGCACGCCGAGCCGCGGGTGAGCCGCCGCCGCTAGCTGCCGGCGACGTAGGCCTTCAGGCTGTCCACCTCCTGCTCCTGCTGGTCGATGCGTGCCTTCACCACGTCGCCGATGCTGACCAGGCCGACGAGGCGGGTGCCTTCGAGGACGGGGAGGTGGCGCACGCGGTGCCGGGTCATCTGCGTCATGGCGGCGGTGACCGTGGTGCCGAGTGTGGTGGTGTGCAGGTTGCGGGTCATCAGCTGGGCCGCGGTCATGTGCAGCGCCTCGGCACCGTGCTGGGCCAGGAAGCTGACGATGTCGCGTTCGCTGACGATGCCCAGCAGCTGGTCGGCCATGTCCAGCACCAGCACGGCGCCGATGCGCCTGGTGGCGAGCCGCTGCGCCACTTCGGCCACGGTGGCGGTGGGGACCACGCGGGCGACGTCGTGCCCCTTGTGCTTCAGAATCGCAGCGATGGTCATGTCTGCCTCCCGTGGTCTTGTTCGGGACAGAGTGCGCGCACCCTCCCGCCCACCGCAACAGGTCGGTGAGCAGGTGCAGCATGGGTGCGGCTACTCGGCGGGTGCGGCCGTGGGCGAGAGTTGGGTCTCGACCAGTTCGGCAAACTTGCCCTTCATCCGCAGCAGGGAGGCGAAGTTGCCGCGCTCGGCGATGCGGCCGTTCTCGAACACCAGGATCTCGTCGGCGTCGCGCACGGTGCTGAGGCGGTGGGCGATGATGAAGGTGGTGCGGCCCTTCATCAGCGTCGCCATGGCGCGGGAGACGCGGGCCTCGGTCGCGGCGTCCAGCGCTGACGTGGCTTCGTCCAGGATCAGGATGGGCGGGTCCTTCAGCAGGGCTCGGGCGATGGCCAGGCGTTGCCGCTGCCCGCCCGAGAGGGTGGAGCCGCGCTCGCCCACCACGGTGTCGTAGCCCTGCGGCTGGCGCACGATGAACTCGTGGGCGTCGGCCAGGCGGCAGGCGCGCTCCAGGTCGTCATCCGTGGCGCCGGCCCGGCCGATCCGCAGGTTGTCGCGGATCGAGCGGTTGAACAGCATGCTCTCCTGGAACACCACGCCGATGGAGCGGCGCAGGCTTTCCAGCGATACGTCGCGGAGATCCTGCCCATCGACGCGGATGCCGCCGCCCACCGGGTCCCACAGCCGCTGCAGCAGGTTCATCGCGGTGGACTTGCCGGCCCCGGTCTGGCCGACGAGGGCCACGGAGGTGCCGGGCCTGGCGACGAAGGAGACGTTGGAGAGGATGTTCGGCCCGCCGGGGTAGGCGAAGCTCACGTCGTCGAACACCACCTCGCCCGAGGGCGCCACCAGCTCCTTGGCGTGGTCCCGCTCCGGCACGGAGCTTTTGGCGTCCAGCACGGCAAAAAAGTCTTCCAGCACCGGAAGCTGGAAGAACACGCGGGAGGCGAACTGCACCGCACTCTCAAGCCGCCCGATCAGCAGGGTCGCGAAACCCATGAAGCTGACGATCTCGCCTACGCTGGCATCGCCGCGCAGGTGCAGCACCGTGCCGATCACCACGATGGCGAGGACGCCCAGCGTGCTGGCGCCGCGGGTCAGTACTGTGACCACGGCCCACCAGTTCAGCACCGGGAACTGGTTGTTGATCACGTTCTGGATGACCTCGCCGAACAGCCGGCTCTCGGCCGAGAGGCGGGTGAAGGACTGCACGACCATGACGTTGGCCAGCGCGTCCTGCGCGGTGCCGGCCAGTTGCGAGTGGAAATACTCGACGCGGCGCTGCCCGCTTTCGGTATGGCGCACCACCAGCACGGTGAAGGTGATGAACAGCACCACCAGCACCGCGAGCGTCATCGCCAGGCGCCAGTTGATGAAGAAGGTCATCGGCAGCAGCACGATGACGGCGACGTAGGTTGCCAGCTGCTCCTTGAAGAACACGAGCCACAGGCCGAACAGGCTGTCCGAGCCGCCCAGCATCACCTTCATCAGGCGGCCGGAATGGATGTCGCCATGGAACGACAGCGGCAGGGACAGCACGTGGCCGAAATACCGGTTCATGATGCTGAGCCGGTTGCGGTGCGCCATCCGCTCCGAATGCAGGGCGGTGGCGATATTGGCGCCGATGGCGGCGGCCGCCACCAGGCCCCAGATGCCCAGCAGCTGCACCGCCTGGGTCCAGACCTCCGCCGGGGTCATGCTGTCCGAAGCGGAGAGCAGGCCGATCACGCGGCCGAACAGCACCGGATCCATGAACTGCAGCCCGGCGACGATGACGTTCGCCACGCCCAGCATGATCGCCAGCCGCTTGTCGTTGCCAAGCGCGCCCAGGACGCGCTGGTAGATCTTCAGAAAGCGCATCTGGCATCCATGGCTTGCGTTGCTCCGCCGACGCTAGGCACCGATAACGGCAGCATAAGGGCAACAGCTCACCTCGTCCTCGGGTTTCATGCCGCGTCAGGGGTTTGGCGGTTACATTCGTTGAGCGGTGTAGGGGGTGCCGGGGCGCACCAGCTCCTCCTGCGCTGCCACCAGCCGCAGCTCGGGCGCCGACTCGCCGGCGCCCGCCGCGGCGGTGTGCCGCAGCACCCCGGCCACCGCGCTGCCCGCCGCCTCCAGCGCCTGCCGGACCGAGCCGGTGCGGAGCAGGTGCAGCAGGAACAGCGCCGCGACCAGGTCCCCGGCTCCGCTGGGCGCGATGGGCAGCAGCGGCAGCCGCAGCAGCCAGTCGGCACCCCGGTCGCTCGCCACCATGTCCAGCGACCCGGCCGGTGTCTCCGTCGTGTGCAGGCTCGTCACCAGCATCGTGCCGCGCCCACCGGGTGCCATGCGGCTGCGCAGGGCGGCGACGGCGGTGCGGGCCTGGTCCGGCGTGGCGCAGGGCAGGCCGGTCAGCAGCTCCAGCTCGAACTGGTTGGGCGTCAGGATATCAGCGGCGGGCACGGCGCGCGCGGCGAGCAGCTCCGGGATGCCGGGGCGGACGAACACGCCCTTGCCGGTATCGCCGATCACCGGATCGCAGCAATAGAGGGCGCGGGGGTTGGCGGCCTGCACCCGGGCCACGGCGTGCAGCACGGCATGTCCGGTCTCCGCATCGCCCATATAGCCCGAGAGCACGGCATCGCAGCCCGGCAGCAGGCCCCGCGACTCGATCCCGTCGATCAGCACGCGGGTGGCGGCGCCGGGATACACCTGCCCGGCGAAGGCGCCGTGTCCCGGGTGGTTGCTGAACTGCACCGTGTGCACGCCCCACACCTCCGCCCCCAGCCGCTGCAGCGGAAACAGGGCTGCGGCATTGCCGACATGGCCGGTCGCGACCCAGGACTGAATGGAGAGGATCGTCGGGTGCATGCCAGCGGGTCTAGACGCGAGCCCGGCGCGGGACAACCTTCAGGGCCTGTTCCCAGGAGTTTCCGATGGCCGAACCCGCGCTGTTCACCCCCTGCACCATGCGCGACGTCACGCTGCCCAACCGCATCGTGGTCGCGCCGATGTGCCAGTATTCGGCGAACGACGGGCTGGGGTGGGACTGGCACATCCAGAACCTGGGTGCCAAGGCCATGGGCGGCGCCGGGCTGGTGTTCACGGAGGCGACGCATATCTCTGCGAACAGCCGCATCACGCCGGGGTGCCTCGGGCTCTACACGCCGGCGCAGGAGGCGTTCATGAAGCGCCTGGTGGACCTGGTTGAATATGCGGGCGCGGTGCCGGGCATCCAGATCAGCCATGCCGGGCGCAAGGCCAGCAGCAAGCGCCCATGGGAGGGCGGCACCGCGCTGCGCCCCGAGGATGGCGGCTGGGTGCCGGATGCCATGAGCGCCGTGCCGTTCCACGACGACGCGGTGGTGCCGCACGCCATGTCGATGGAGGCGCTGCACGGCGTGGCGACCGGTTTCGCCGCCAGCGCGCGCATGGCCCGGCAGGCCGGGATCAAGGTGGTGGAGGTGCATGCGGCACACGGCTACCTGCTGCACTCCGCACTCTCCCCGGTCAGCAACCGGCGCAACGACGCCTATGGCGGCGACCTGGCCGGGCGGGCGCGGCTGCTGATGGAGGTGCTCGACGCGGTGCGGGCCGAGTGGCCGGACACCCTGCCGCTGTTCGTCCGCCTGTCCTGCACCGACTGGGTGGAGGGCGGCTTCACGCTGGAGGAGGCGGTGGAGCTGTGCCGCTGGCTGAAGGCGCGCGGCGACGTGGACCTGGTGGACTGCTCGGCCGGCGGCATCGCGCCGCATGTGCGCATCCCCTCGGTGCATCCTGGCTACCAGATTCCGTATGCGGAGCGGGTGCGGCGCGAGGCGGGGATCGCGACCGGGGCGGTGGGCATGATCCGCTCGGCGGAGCTGGCGGAGGAAGTGGTGGCGAACGGCCGGGCGGACCTGGTGTTTCTCGGCCGGGCGCTGCTGGCGGACCCGGGCTGGCCGCTCCGCGCCGCCGTAGCCTTGGGTACGAAGCCCCGTCTCGTGCCACAATATCAACGCGCCGCTGTCTCATAAGCTGCAACGCCGGGAGTTTTAAGGCGTTGAACCTGGCACGGAGGGACAAGGATGTTGAAGCGCATTATGTTCATGGGGCTTGCCGCGGCGGCCCTGTTCGCGGCTGCACCCACCCAGGCCCAGGCGGAGCCGCCCTGGGCGCGCAACCGGTGGGAACATCACCGGTGGGAGCGTGAGCGGTGGCGGGAGCGTGAGTATTACGGCGGCTACCATCGTCCGCCGCCGCCCTATTATGCGCGCCGGCCCGAGTACTACGGACGGCCGGTTTATCCTGCACCGGTCTATCGCAGGCCCGGCGTCTTCATCCCTTTGCCCTGACTCCCTCTGCCTGATCGCTTGCGGGAACGAGGCGCGCGGCCTATACCGCGCGCTTTGCCGCCGGTCGGTATCGGTGGCGCCTGCAACAGGAAGAGCGCGATGAAGCCCGGCATTCACCCCGAGTATCACGAAATCAACATCGTCATGACCGACGGGTCGACCTACACGACGCGGTCATGCATGGGCAAGGCGGGCGATACGCTGCGCCTCGACATCGACCCCAAGAGCCACCCGGCCTGGACCGGCGTTCAGCGCATGATGGACACGGGCGGCCAGGTCGCCAAGTTCAACAAGAAGTTCGCGAATCTCGGCAAGCGCGTCACCACGCCCGAGTGAACGCTTCGACGGCGAAGGGCGAGCCGGCCCTTCGCCGCCGAACCGGCCGTGCCGCAGCCCCCGGGTCAGCGATCCGTCAGGCGTAGCTCGATCCGCCGGTTCCGCGCGTAGGATTGGGGGGTCTCCCCACCGTCCAGCGGCTGGAACTCGCCGAAGCCGGTTGCGGCCAGGTGGGTGGCCGGCACGCCCTCCTCGATCAGCAGCTTCACCACATTGATCGCCCGCTGTGCCGAAAGCTCCCAGTTGCTGGCGAACTGCCCCCGCGTGGTGGGCTGCCGGTCCGCGTGACCATCGACACGCAGGATCCACTTGACGTCGCGTGGGATGTCGTTGGCGATGCCCTTCAGCGTGGTGGCGAGCTGGCGGATCTGGTCCTGCCCGGCCGGCGTCATGTCGGCGCTGCCCACCGGGAACAGCACCTCGCTCTGGAACACGAAGCGGTCGCCGACCACCTGGATGCCGGGCCGCCCGGTCAGAACCTCGCGCAGCCGGCCGAAGAACTCGCTGCGGTAGCGTTGCAGCTCTTCCACCTTGGACGCCAGGGCCACGTTGAGCTGGGAGCCGAGGTTGACGATCTGCGCATCCTTGTCGCGCCCGGCGGTCTGCGCGATGTCCAGCGCCGAGGCGATCTGCCCCAGCTGCGCGCGCAGCTGATCCATCTGCTGCGACAGCAGGGCGACGCGGGCCCGGGCCGACTCGCCCAGCGCCTTCTCCTCACCCAGTTGCGCCGTCACGGCCTGGCGCCGCTGCTCCTCCGTGGTGGCGCGCACCGCGGCATCCTTCACCTGGCGGTCCAGCTCGTCGCGCAGCGCCTGCAACGTGCGGAGCTGGTCGTTGAGCCGGGCCACGTCGGCGACCCGGGCGTCGATGGTCGCGCGGTCGGCCTGCACGGTGCGGTTCAGCTCCGCCTGCACCTGGGCCGCCGCGGTGCGCGCCTGGGCGAGCTGCCGGCGGAGATCCGCCAGTTGTGCCGCCAGGCCGGCCGATTCCTGGCCGGCCTGGTCCGTGCGCCCGGCCGTTTCCGCGACACGGGCCTGAAGCTGCTCGTTGCGTGCCTGGGCCGCCTGGGATTGCAGCCCGGCATCGGCCAGCTGTGCCGAAAGCCGGTCCCGCTCCGCCCGCAACGTGTCGCGGTCGGCGGCCACGCGGGCCTGCTCCTCCCGCAGGCCCGACAGGTTGCGGGTCAGCACGTCACGCGACTGCTGTGCCGCCACCAGGTCGCGGTTCAGCTGCGCCACGGATTGCTGCAACTCGCCGCCGCGGCCGCGCTCCAGCGAGAGCATGTCGGTGAGTTCGGCGACCTGGCGGTTCAGCCGGTCCAGCGCGCGGTCCCGGCCGGTGAGCGCCACGGAGAGGAAGGCCTGCGCCAGCACGAACACCAGCAGCACGAAGATGATGACCATCAGCAGGGTGGACAGCGCGTCCACATAGCCGGGCCATGGGTTGAGGGCGTCGTCACCCCCGCGGCGGCGTCTAGCCACGGAGGCGGCCGGGGGTCATGGGCCGGGCTGCGTTTCGGCGAGGGCGGCGATGGTGCGGGTCAGCACGCGGATGTCGTTGCGCAGCTCCTGCGTGCTCTGCACCCGGCCCTGCTCGCCCTCGTGGAGCATGCGCTGCAACAGGGTCTCGATGTTGCGCAGATGCGCGCGCGCCTGGTCGTCGCCGCCCTCGGTGCGGCGTTCACCGAGGGCCTGCAGGGCCGGGCCGAGCGTCGCCTGGGCCTCGGCGATCCGCAGCATCAGCTGCTGGTTGGCGCGCATGGTCTCGGATAGGGTGCCGATGCGCTCGGAGAGTGCCACGATGGCGGTGTTGGCCTGCTGGCGTCCGTCCTCGCCGCGCACCAGGATGCTCTGCAGGTTCTCCATGTTCTCGGCGGTCTGCTCCAGCAGCGCCTGCACATAGACCGGCACCGAGGCATCCCCGCCATCGCCCAGCGCGCCGGAGGAAAGACGGGTGAGGCCGGCGAGCCATTCCTCAAGCTCGTTGAAGAAGCGGTTCTGCGCCTGCCCGGCGGTGAGGTCCAGGAAACCCAGCACCAGGGCGCCTGCCAGGCCGAACATGCTGCTGCTGAACGCGGTGCCCATGCCCCGCAGCGGCTTGCCGAGCCCGGATTTCAGTTGCTCGAACAGGGCATTGAGATCGCCGCTGCCGACGGACATGCCGCTGATGACGTCGGACACCGAGGCGACGGTGAGCAGCAGGCCCCAGAAGGTGCCGAGAAGCCCGAGGAAGATCAGCAGCCCGGTCATGTAACGGCTCAGCTCGCGGCCTTCATCCAGGCGGCTGGAGAGGCTGTCGAGCATGCTGCGCATGACGGGGGCGGAGAGGGTGAAGCGGTCCTGGCCCTCGCGGGTCTTGGCCTGGCGGGTGGCCAGCATGCTCGCCATCGGCGCCAGCAGCCTGGGCGGCGGCAGGGCGGCGAGCTGGGTGCGGGCCTTCTGGAACGTCTCCAGCCAATGCACCTCGGGGCCCAGCCGCACCACCTGCATCAGGTTCCAGCCGATGCCGATCAGCAGCACCACCAGGATCAGGGTATTCAGCAGCGGGTTGCTGGAAAAGGCGACCAGCAGCGCGCCGTTGAGAAGCCCGGCCACCACCAGCACGCCAGCCAGGAAGACGACCATGCGGATGAGGTAGGTGTTGGGCCGGGTCATTTTGGCGCGACGGGGGACGTGGCGGCGGCGGGTGAGGCGGGCGGCGGCCCGGGTGGCCCGGCTGTCACGTCCACCCGGTCCTTATCCGTGTCTCCGCCGGCGGTGCCAAGGGCGCGGGGGTAGATGCGCGTCGAAACAATGCCTTCGTTGATCAGCACGCCGCGCGCCGCCAGCGCCCGGGCCAACGACAGGCGGCGGGCGGTGGAGGGATCGTCGGCGCTGCCGCTGGCATAGGCGTAGACGTTGATGCTGCCCTTGTCAGCGGCGCGCAACGTGCGGGCCAGTTCGCGCAACGCCGCCTCCGTGGTGGGGTTCAGCTCCGCACGGTCCGGCCCGAAGGTGACGCGCAGGCCGCCGGGCAGGGGGGTGACGACGCCGGGGGCATCGGCCGCGACCGGCACGACGGGCACCGGCTGGGTCCGCGGTGCCGGAACCGGCAGGGGCGGCGGCAGGGCTGCGATGGCGGGCGGCACCACGGGAACCGTGGGTGGCGGCGCGGCGGGCGGCGCGGCTGGACGGGTGGTGGCCGGCACGGGCGCCTGAGCCGGCGGCGGCGCGGGCCGTGCCGCCGGATGGGGCACGGGACGGGCCGCGGGCCGTGCCGGAGCCGTGCGCTGCGGCTGGCTGGGCAGGAGGTCCAGCGCGCCGGGGTTTACCGTGACCTGGGCCATGGCGGGCGCAAGGCCGGGCACGACGGCCGGGCTCGTGAGCAGGATGCCAGCGAGAGCCAGGCCCGGTGCGCGCATCAGGCGGCGCGGCCCTCGGCGGCCCGCACACCTTCGGAGACGACCTCCAGCAGGCGCGCGTGCATGTTCGGGTTGGCGGCCACCACGTCGTTGCCGCCCTCCTGCATCACCGATTCCTGACCGGCCGCATCCGTCACGTAGCCACCGGCCTCGCGCACGATCAGCAGTCCGGCCGCCATGTCCCAGGGCTTCAGCCCCAGCTCCCAGTAGCCGTCGTACCGTCCGGCAGCGACCCAGGCGAGGTCCAGCGCCGCGGCACCGAAGCGGCGGATGCCGGCGACCTGCGGCATCAGCGTGCCCAGCGTGCGGGCGAAAGCCAGGCGGCGCTGGGTGGAGACGGCGGCGAAGGGGATACCGGTGGCGAACAGCGCGTCCTTGATCTCGCGCCGGGCCGAGACGCGCAGGCGCTTCTCGTTCAGGAAGGCGCCGGCGCCGCGCTCGGCCCAGAACATCTCGTCGGCCACGGGGTTGTAGATCATGCCGGCGCTGATCTCGGTGCTGCCGTTGTCCAGCCGCCGTTCCAGCGCGATGGAGATGCACCAGTGCGGCACGCCGTGCAGGAAGTTGGTGGTGCCGTCCAGCGGGTCCACCACCCAGCGCCAGGTCCAGTTCTCGCTGCCGGACTTGCCGCTTTCCTCCATCAGGAAGGAGTAGCCCGGCCGCGCCTTGGCCAGCTCCTCCCGCATCGTCGCCTCGGCTCGCAGGTCCGCCTGGCTGACGAAGTCCGACGGTCCCTTGACGCTGACCTGCAGCTGCTCGACCTCGTTGAAGTCGCGCAGCAGGCGCTTGGCCGCCTTCTGGGCCGCGTTCTGCATCACCACCATGTGCGGCGATAGGCGCAATGCCATGTCGCTGCGCCCCCTATGAACCCAGGACCGATGAGCCCAAAGCCGACGAGCCCAAGACCGACGAGCCCAAGACTGGCCGGCTCACGACTTGGCACGTTCGACGTAGCTCGCATCCTCGGTGCGGACCACGATGCGCTCGCCGGCCTCGACGAAGGGCGGAACCTGCGTCTTCACGCCGTTGGCCAGCATGGCGGGCTTGTAGGAGCTGGTGGCGGTCTGGCCCTTCACGACGGGATCGGCTTCCACCACTTCCAGGATCACGGTGGCGGGCAGGCGGATGCCGACGGGATCGGACTCCACCAGGTCGACCGTCACCTCCATGTTGTCCTGCAGGAAGGGGGCGAGATCACCCAGCAGGCCGACCGGGATCAGCGTCTGCTCGAAGGTCTCGGGGTCCATCAGGACGATGTTGTCGCCGTCCGTGTAAGAATAGGTGTAGTCCTTTTCCGAGGTCTGCAGCCGCTCGACGGTATCGGCGGTGCGCCACCGCTCGTTCGTCTTGTTGCCGGTGCGCAGGTTGCGCATCTCGACCTGGATGAAGGCGCCGCCCTTGCCGGGGGTGATGATCTGCTGCTTCAGCACGGTCCAGCGGTTGCCGTCGTGATCGAGCACATGCCCGGCGCGGATAAGGTTGGCCTGCTGCTTCATGGAAATGGACCCGGTTGGCTGGTAAGGAACGAGGCGCGGTTCTACTCCGCCCCCCCGCCTGCGGCAAGCGCGTGCCGCCCGCCCCAGGGGTCGGTGACCTTGCCGGGCTCGAGGTAAGTCGGCCCGCCGACTTCAAGGTAAGTCGGCCCGATCGGCACCTTGCCGTGTCCGCCCGGGATATCCAGCACGTAGGTCGGCCAGGCCAGCCCCGTGACCCGGCCCCGCAGCGCCGCCAGCAGCGCCTGGCCCTCCGCGATGGGCACGTGGAAGCGGGCGGTGCCGGGGGCCGGGTCGAGCTGATGCAGGTAGTACGGCTTGATGCGGGCGCGCAGCATGGCGCGGAACAGCTCCTCCAGCGCCGCCGCGCTGTCGTTCACGCCGCGCAGCAGCACGGATTGCCCCAGCAGCGGCACCCCCTCCATGCTCACCAGGCGCAGCGCGGCCAGCGCTTCGGGCGTGAACTCCCGCGCATGGTTGGCGTGCACCACCAGCCAGACCGGGGTCTCCATCGCCATCGCCGCCGCCATGGCCGGGGTGAGGCGCGCGGGCTCGGCCACCGGCACGCGGCTGTGCAGGCGCAGCAGCTCCACATGCGGGATGGCCGCGAGGCGTTGCAGCAGGGCGGCGAGGCGGCGGGGCGAGAGCATCAGCGGATCGCCCCCGGTGAGGATCACCTCGCGGATGGCGGGGCGGGCGGCGATGTAGGCGATCGCGGCGTCCAGCTGGTCGGCGGTCAGCACGCCGCCATCGGGACCCACATGCTCCCGGCGGAAGCAGAAGCGGCAATAGACGGGGCAGAGCAGCAGCGGCTTCAGCAGCACGCGGTCGGGGTAGCGGTGCACGATGCCGGGGAGGGGGGAGAGGGCGTCGTCCCCGATGGGATCGGGGCTCTCGTGCGGCGCGGTGTGCAGCTCGCCGGGGTGCGGGACGAACTGGCGGGCGATGGGGTCGTCGGCGTGTTCGATCAGGGCCTGGATGGCCGGGGTGATGGCGATGGCGTAGCGGCCGGCGACCTGGTTCAGCGCGGGCAGATGGGCCGGGTCGATCAGGCCGGCACGGTGCAGGGCCTGGGGGTCGCGAAGGTTCAATCCACGAACTCCGCCGCCGCATACCCCTGCATGAACAGCAGCGCCCGCAGATCCGCGTGCACCACCCGCGCCTGCGCCTCGGCCGTCACGATCGGCTTGGCGCGATAGGCAACGCCCAGCCCGGCGGCGCCGATCATGTCCAGGTCGTTCGCGCCATCGCCCACCGCCAGGCACTCCTCGAGCCGCAGGCCGCTGGCCTCCGCCAGCTCCCGCAAGGTGGCCAGCTTGGCGCTGCGGTCCAGGATGGGTTCGCCGACCCGGCCCAGCAGCGCCGCGCCGTCATCCAGCAGCGTGTTGGCCCGGTGCACGTCGAACCCGCACAGCGCCGCCACGCGACCGGTGAACCAGGTGAAGCCGCCGCTGACCAGCGCCGTGGCCGCGCCATGCGCCCGCATGGTGCGCACCAGCGTGGTGGCGCCGGGCATCAGCCGCACGTCCGCCCAGGTGCGGTCCAGCGCATCGAGCTTGAGGCCCTTCAGCAGCGCCACCCGCTGCCGCAGCGCCTGCGCGAAATCCAGCTCGCCGTTCATGCTGCGGCGGGTGATGGCGGCGACCTGCTCGCCCACCCCGGCGAATGCCGCGAGTTCATCCAGCGTCTCGCCGGTGACGATGGTGCTGTCCATGTCCGCGATCAGCAGCCGCTTGCGCCGGCCCTCTGCGGGCAGCACCGCCGGGTCCACCGGGGCGTCGGCCAGCGCGGCGGCCAGGGCCGCGGCATCGGGCGGCTGCGCGCAGTCCAGTTCCACGGCTTCACCGGGCGACAGCACCCGCGCCGGGCCGGCGTGTGCGGCGGCGGCCACGCGGCCCAGCAGAGCGGGGGTGAGCGCCAGGGAGCCCGGGGCGGCGATGAGGACGAGGACGTGCGGCATGCGGGGCACATGGCGCAGCTTGCGTCGCCGGGCAAGGCTGCCGAGTTTGGCGGGATGGACTCTTCTTCGCACCCGGCTGCCCTGGCCCCGACTGCCTTGATCGTCGCCGGGCCGACCTGCAGCGGCAAGTCCGCCCTGGCGAGCGCGCTGGCGGCGCGGCTGGGCGGCACGGTGATCAACGCCGATTCCATGCAGGTCTATCAGGAGCTGCGCGTGCTGACGGCCCGGCCCACCCCGGCGGACGAGGCCGCGGTGCCCCATGCCCTGTATGGTGTTCGCCCGGCGGCCGAGCCCGGCAGCGTCGCCTGGTGGCGCGGTGCCGCGTTGGCGGCGATGCAGGACGGGCGCCTGCCGATCCTGTGCGGCGGCACCGGCCTGTACCTGGCGTCGCTGGTGCGGGGCCTGGCCGACATCCCCGAACCCACCGCCGCGGCCCGCGTCGAGGCGCGCGCCCTGCTGGCGGCAGGCGGGGCGGCGGCCCTGCACGCCCGGCTGGTGGCAGTGGACCCGGCCACCGCCGCCGGGTTGCGGCCCAGCGACGGGCAGCGGCTGGCCCGCGCCTGGGAGGTATGGCGCAGCACGGGGCGCGGCCTGTCGTCATGGCAGGCGGAGCCGCCTTGCCCGCCGCCCTGGCGGTTCCGCATGATCCTGCTGGACCCGCCGCGCCCCGAGCTGCGGGCGGCGATCGACGGGCGTTTCGGCCAGATGCTGGCAGCCGGCGGACTGGCGGAGGCCGCGGCGTTTATGGCGCTGGGGCTCGACCCGGCCCTGCCGGCGATGCGGGCGCATGGCGTGCCGGAGCTGATGGCGCATCTGCGCGGCGAGATCGGGTTGGACGAGGCGACGCGGCGTGCGGTGATGGCCACGGGGCAGTACACCAAGCGCCAGGCAACGTGGTTCCGGCACCGGGCGCCGGTGGATGGGCCGCGCACGCATACGATCCATGCTCGATTTGCGGGACTAAAGCAATTTTCAGAAAGCGGGTGGAACGATATACAGAGTTTCGTTATCAAGCGCGGCTGACGGGCGGCGCTTTGGGAGGCTGCCATGTCGATCACCATGACCCCACCGGCCAAGACCGAGACCCAGAGCGGCGCCGAGGTGCTGCTGCGCGCGCTCCGTGAGCAGGGCGTTGAGGTAATCTTCGGCTATCCCGGCGGCGCCGTATTGCCGATCTACGACGCAATCTATCAGCAGAACAGCATCCGCCACATCCTGGTGCGGCACGAGCAGGCCGCGGTGCATGCCGCCGAGGGGTATGCGCGCAGCACCGGCAAGGTCGGCTGCGTGCTCGTCACCTCCGGGCCCGGCGCCACCAACGCCGTCACCGGGCTGGTCGACGCGCTGATGGACAGCATCCCGATCGTCTGCCTGACCGGCCAGGTGCCGACGCACCTGATCGGCAACGATGCCTTCCAGGAGGCCGACACCACCGGCATCACGCGGCCGGCCACCAAGCACAACTACCTGGTGAAACGCGGGGCGGACCTGGCGCGCACGGTGCACGAGGCGTTCTACGTCGCCCGCAGCGGCCGGCCCGGTCCGGTGGTGATCGATCTGCCGAAGGACATCCTGATCGCGCCTGCGCCCTATGCCGAGGCATCGGAGCAGCCGCATCGCAGCTACCGGCCGGTCATGCGGCCGGATGGCGGGCGGATCAGGGAGGCGGTGGCGCTGCTGCGCCGGGCCAAGCGGCCGATCGTGTATTCGGGCGGCGGGGTCATCAACTCGGGCGATGCCGCGAGCGCCGCGCTGATCGCCTTCGTGCGTGCGACGGGTATCCCGTGCACCTCCACGCTGATGGGGCTGGGCGCCTATCCGTCGCCGGACCCGCTGTTCCTGGGCATGCTGGGCATGCACGGGACCTATGAGGCCAACATGGCGATGCATGGCTCCGACGTCATGTTCAACATCGGCGCGCGGTTCGATGACCGGGTGACCGGGCGGCTCGATGCCTTCGGGCCGACCGCGAAGAAGATCCATGCCGACATCGACCCCAGCAGCATCAACAAGAACGTGGCGGTGGATGTGCCGATCGTGGGCGATGCCGCGGCGGTGCTGGAGGCCATGCTGGCCGAGTGGCAGTCTGCCGGCGGGCGCACGAACCTTGCTGCCTGGTGGGAGCAGATCGAGGCGTGGCGCGCCATCGACAGCCTCCGATACATCCAGGCGCCGGACCCCTCCGGCATCATCAAGCCGCAGCACGCCATCCGCCGGCTGTATGAGATGACGCAGGCGACGGGCCGCGACACCTACATCAGCACCGAGGTGGGGCAGCACCAGATGTGGGCGGCGCAGCATTTCCTGTTCGACAAGCCGAACCGCTGGATGACCTCGGGCGGGCTGGGCACCATGGGCTACGGCCTGCCGGCCGCCATGGGCGTGCAGGTGGCGCACCCGGACGCGCTGTGCATCGACATTGCCGGCGAGGCCAGCATCCTGATGAACATCCAGGAGATGGCGACGCTCGCGCAGTACCGCCTTCCGGTAAAGGTGTTCATCCTGAACAACCAGTACATGGGCATGGTGCGCCAGTGGCAGGAGCTGCTGCACGGCAGCCGCTACTCCGAGAGCTACTCCGAGGCGCTGCCGGACTTCGTGAAGCTGGCCGAGGCGTTCCACGGCAAGGGCCTGCGCGCCACCTGCCTGGGCGAGCTGGACGGCGTGATCGCGGAGATGCTGGCGCATCCCGGCCCGGTGATCGCCGACATCTGCGTCGACCAGAAGGAGAACGTGTTCCCGATGATCCCCTCGGGCGCCGCCCACAACGAGATGATCCTGGGGGCCGAGCACCAGGGCCGCACCGCCAGCATCACGGATGAGGGGATGATGCTTGTCTGATACCGCCCACCGGCAGACCGCAGGCGTGAAGGCCGGCGGCATCGAACTGGATGGCCGCAAGCCCGGCCAGCGCTCCGCCACCATTTCCGTGCTGGTGGAGAACGAGGCCGGCGTGCTGGCCCGCGTCATCGGCCTGTTCTCCGGCCGCGGCTACAACATCGACAGCCTGACGGTGGCGCCGGTGGACGAGGCCGGGCGCCAGAGCCGCATCAACGTGGTGACCTCCGGCACCGACATGGTGATCGAGCAGATCAAGGCGCAGCTGGACCGGCTGGTGCCGGTGCATCGCGTGGCGGACCTGTCGCTGGAAGGGCCGCACCTGGCGCGGGAGCTGGCGATGATCAAGGTCGTCGGCACCGGCGAGCACCGGGCCGAGGCGCTGCGCCTGGGCGATGCCTTCCGCGCCCGGGTGATCGACGCCACCACCGAGAGCTTCGTCTTCGAACTGACCGGCGCTACCGAGAAGCTGGACGCCTTCATCGCGCTGATGCGGCCGCTGGGCCTCAGCGAGGTCAGCCGCACCGGGATCGCCGCCATCGCGCGCGGCACCCGGCTGCTGTAACACGTTTCTCCGTAACAAAGGACGACCCAACCATGCGCGTTTACTACGACCGCGACGCCGACGTGAACCTGATCAAGGGCAAGAAGGTGGCGGTCATCGGCTTCGGCAGCCAGGGCCATGCCCATGCGCTGAACATGAAGGACAGCGGCGTGCCGGACCCGGTGGTCGGCCTGCGCCAGGGCTCTGCCGGGGTGGCGAAGGCCGAGGCCGCCGGCCTGAAGGTGATGACGCCCGACGCGGCCGCCAAGTGGGCCGACGTCGTCATGGTGCTGACGCCGGACGAGGGGCAGGGCGACCTGTATCGTGACAGCCTGCACGCCAACATGAAGCCCGGCGCCGCGCTGGCCTTCGCCCACGGCCTGAACGTGCATTTCAACCTGCTGGACCCGCGCAGCGACATCGACGTGTTCATGATCGCGCCGAAGGGACCGGGCCATACCGTGCGCTCCGAGTATCAGCGCGGCGGCGGCGTGCCGTGCCTGGTGGCCGTGGACCAGAACCCCAGCGGCAACGCGCTCGAGATCGCGCTGTCCTATGCGTCAGCCATCGGCGGCGGCCGGGCCGGGATCATCGAGACGACGTTCAAGGAGGAGTGCGAGACCGACCTGTTCGGCGAGCAGGTGGTGCTGTGCGGCGGCCTGGTCGAGCTGATCAAGGCCGGCTACGAGACGCTGGTCGAGGCTGGCTATGCACCCGAGATGGCGTATTTCGAGTGCCTGCACGAGGTGAAGCTGATCGTCGACCTGATCTATGAGGGCGGCATCGCCAACATGAACTACTCGATCTCGAACACCGCCGAATACGGCGAGTACGTGACCGGGCCGCGCATCATCACCGCCGAGACCAAGGCGGAGATGAAGCGGGTGCTGACCGACATCCAGAGCGGCAGGTTCGCGCGTGACTGGATGCTGGAGAACAAGGTCAACCAGTCCAGCTTCAAGGCGACCCGGCGCCGCATGGGCGAGCACCCGATCGAGCAGGTCGGCGAGCGGCTCCGCGCCATGATGCCGTGGATCGCCAAGAACGCGCTGGTGGACAAGGCCAAGAACTAACCCGCTTCCGATGCGTTCGGCATGGCAGTGACCTTTGGGGACTCTGTCATGTCGTTCCGTCGTCTGATCCGTCCTGGCATCGCCGTGTCCGGGCTGCTGCTCATCTCGGGCTGCGTCGCCCCGCCGCCGGCTGTTCTGCCGGTGGGCCAGGCGTATTACAGCCAGCAGTGTGCGGCCGGGTTCTACCAGTGCGTGCTGTCGCAGGCCGGTCCGGTGGGGGCGCCCTGTGCCTGTCCTGGGCTGGGCGCGCCGAGCTTTGGCGTGATCCGGTAGCAGGACCTATGGCTTAAGCTGACTGCGGAAGTAGCGGGCTAAGCGGTCATAGTGTCGCCTTGGCTTGAGCCCTATGAAATGGACGAAACTGGGGCTGAGCTTGCTCCAGCCAGCAATAGGGTTCGGGATACCAGCAATGCTGCGGATCGGCTTCCGGAGCGTAGAGCGGCCTTTGATCGGGTCGAATTGGTAGAAGAATGCGCGCCATGTCGATACCATCCATGACGCTTGCTCAATCTGGCTTGTGATCGGCTGCAGGTTGGAGAGACCCATCCATAGGCCAAGATAGATTTCGTCCGTTTGCGCTGGTTTGCCGCGGTGGAGGCCGACCTCCAGAGCGGTGTGACGGCGTTTATAGAAGTCGTTCAAACCAGCGAAAAAATCCTGTGCTGCCGGGCTGCAGTCGAAGCTGAAGACACCGGAGTTCATTTGCACCAAATAGGGTGCGTGCTCCTGGTTCAGCAAAGCCTCAATCCGGACGCCTTTCCACTCACCGCGGGTCTTGGGCGTGCCCGTGATGGCGAATGGGTGCGGTCGAGCGAGTTGCCACCATCGGTCCACATCCCGCTTCATCAGGAGGCAATCGGCATCCACGAACATGGCCCGCTGGTAGGGTGAGGTGTCGAACAGACGAATCTTGTTCATAAACCCGGGATACAGAGGATCATCGCGCAGAATCGAATGGTCGTCGAAAAAAAGCGCGTCATCTGCGTTTTGGATGTAGTTCTCGTCATGCACCAGGCAAATGCGGCGGGTGCCGTCCATGACCCGCAGCGAGGCGGCCAGGTTGCGCGCCATCTCCACATATCGCACCGGACCGGTGGCAAGGATGAGGTATCCTTCGCCAGCATGCTCGCCAGTTGCCACGAGCGGGCGCGACTGAGCCGCAGTGTCGCCGTTCGCCACCTTGCTTCCTACTTGTTCCGGACGCTGAATGTTAGAACGGCAACAGGATATCAATCAACTGCTGCCCGTAGCGCGGCTGCTGCACATCCGAGATCTGACCGCGCCCACCCGGGCCGACGGCACCAGAAGCGCCGGCGCCGTACGGACCATGCAGCTACAACTGCTCTACAGTCTTGATCTGCTTCCCGCGGATTGAACCGACGTTGATCGCTTTCGGGGAAATGAAAACTCTCAACGTGGTGCCGCGCACCCCAGTGCGGTGCGGATCCCGTCATCGTCGGGCAATGACCTGCGCGGGAACAGCCGGGTGACGTGGCCCATCTTGCGGCCCGGCCGGGCCTCGGCCTTGCCATACAGATGCGGGATCAGGCCCGGTGTCGCGGTGATCGCCGGCCACAGGGCGACGTCCTCGGGGCCAACCAGGTTCTTCATCACCGCGTCCGCATGGCGCATCCCGGGCGGCAGCGGCATGCCGGTTACGGCGCGGATGTGCAGCTCGAACTGGCTGCAGGGGCAGGCGTCGATGGTCCAGTGGCCGGAGTTGTGCGGCCGGGGCGCGATCTCGTTCACCAGGACCCGGCCGGCCCGGTCCACGAACATCTCCACCGCCAGCACGCCCACCAGGGCCAGCGCCTCGGCCACGCGCCAGGCAACCCGGGCGGCGGCGGCGGCGGTGGCGGGCGGCACGCGGGCAGGGGCCAGCGTCACATCCAGGATGCCGTCGCGGTGCCGGTTCTCCACCGCGTCGAACAGGGAGCCGCTGCCATCGAGACCGCGGGCGACGATGACGCTGATCTCGCAGGCGTAGTCGATGAACCCTTCCAGGATCAACGGTCTGGGGTCGAGCCGCTCCCACGCCGCCTCAAGCCCGGAGATGTCCCGCAGCACGGCCTGGCCCTTGCCGTCATAGCCGAGCCGGGTCGTTTTCAGCACGGCGGGCAGGCCCAGCTCGGCGGCGGCGGCGTGCAGGGCGTCCAGCGTCTCCACGCTGCGCCAGGGGGCGGTCGGCACCCCGGCGTCGCGCAGGAAGGTCTTTTCGGCGATGCGGTCCTGGCTGATGCGCAGCACCGTGGGGTCTGGCCGCACCGGCTTGATGGACTGCAGCAGCTCGAGCCCGGCGGCGCTGACGTTCTCGAACTCGAAGGTGATGACGTCCACGGCCTCGGCGAACCGGCGCAGGGCCGCGGCGTCCTCGTAGTCGCCCAGGGTGACGGCGGCGGCGACCTGGGCGGCCGGGCTGTCGGGCTCGGGGGTGAGGATGTGGCAGCGGTAGCCGAGCCGGGCGGCGGCGAGGGCGGACATGCGGCCGAGCTGTCCGCCCCCGATGATGCCGATGGTGGCGTTGGGGGGCAGCGCGCTCAAGAGGCTGGCGCCGCTGCGACCCCCGCCGTCTGCGCCGCCCGATAGGCGTCGAGGCGGGTGGCGAGGGCCGGGTCGGTGGTGGCGAGGATGGCGGCGGCGAGCAGCCCGGCATTCACCGCGCCGGCCCGGCCGATGGCCAGCGTGGCGACCGGGATGCCGGCGGGCATCTGGACGATGCTCAGCAGGCTGTCCATGCCCTTCAGCGCGTGGCTCTCGACCGGCACGCCCAGCACCGGCAGCGGTGTCCAGGCGGCGCACATGCCCGGCAGATGCGCCGCACCCCCGGCCCCGGCGACGATGACGCGAAGCCCGCGGCCCTTGGCGGCCTTCGCATAGGCGGAGAGCCGGTCCGGCGTGCGGTGCGCCGACATGATCAGCACCTCGTGCGGCACCTGGAGGGTGGTGAGCGCCTCGGCGGCATGCGTCATGGTGGCCCAGTCGGACTGGCTGCCCATGATGATCCCGACCAGCGGTTCGCCTTGGCTGGGCTCGTCCTGGCTGGGCTGGCTCACGCGATGCTGTCCGGGATCAGGCGGCTCTCCAGCCAGGCGACCTCGTCCTTCAGTATCAGCTTGCGCTTCTTGAGCCGCTGCAGCTGCAGCTGGTCGGTCCCGGAGTCCGCGAGGCGGATGATGACGGTATCGAGGTCGCGATGCTCGCTGCGGAGTTCATGGAGCTGCCGCAGCAGCGAGTCACGATCGGTCAACATCCAGGGTTCATACCATGGCGGGCACGACAACGTCACCCGGTGCTGCAAGCGATTTCGATGGCAATGTCCGCGTCGGCAGAGTTACCGTTCCATGGCACGCCGGCCGTGCGAGCGTGCTTTCCATCCATCAGGAGGAATCATGAGCCTGCAAGCCCGTATCGAAAGCCTGAAGGGTCGCCACGCCACGTTGGACGCCCGGATCTTCGACGAGGATCATAGGCCCAAGCCCGATACCCTGGCCCTGATGCGGCTGAAATCCGAGAAGCTGAAGCTCAAGGAGGAGATGGAGCGGCTGCAGGCGCAGTAGCCGTTCGAGCGGGAGGCGGCGCAACCGCCTCCCGGACCTGCGTCAGGCCGCTTCGTCGGCCTCGGGCGGCGGCGGGACCGGCACGGCATGCCCCTCGCGCACCAGGCGCTCATTGGCGGCGCTCACCATGCCGTTCAGGTCGGACTGGCTGCACAGCCCCAGGATCACCGGGTCGCGCGGCTTGATGTTGGCGCTGTTCCAGTGGCTGCGCTCGCGCACCTTCTGGATGGTGTCCTTGGTGGTGCCGAGCAGCTTGATCACCTGCGCCTCGCTCAGCTGCGGGAAGTTGCGCAGCACGAAGGCGATGGCATCCGGGCGGTCGTTCCGCTTGGCCACCGGGGTGTAGCGCGCACCCTTGCCGCGTTTGTTGACCGGGTTGCTCGGCGGGATCAGCTTCAGGCGTCCGCTCTCATCGGCCTCGCAGCGCCTGATCTCGTCCTGCGTCACCTGGAAATTGGCAACCGGGTCATAGCCCACAATCCCCTGCGCCACTTCACCATCGGCAATCGCCTGCACCTCGAGCGGGTGCATGCCACAGAAATCGGCGATCTGGGTGAAGGTCAGCGCGGTCTTTTCGATAAGCCACACGGCAGTAGCTTTCGGCATCAACGGGAGGGTCATGGCATCCTGTCCTGGCCCCGCTGGGTCGCTGAGGGCCGGGCGGAGCGCTTTGTATTCCGTGGGATAGAGGCGGATATGGACCCGGCCCGGCCCGAGGGTCAAGTTAGAACGTCGCGCAGCCCAGGGATGTGAGGAGCCGATCACCAATGTCGACACCAGGCCTTGCAGAAGACAACGAGCCCCGCCCGAGGACACCACTCCTGCCGACTCCAGTGCTTGATCGGCTGGGGGTGGAGGAACTGCAGTCCTATATCGCTGAGCTGCGGGCCGAGATCGCCCGGGCGGAAACAGAGATCGATCGGAAGCAGGGGCACCGCGCGGCGGCGGAACGCTTCTTCCGCACACCCTAGATAAGGAGAAGGGGCCGGATCGCTCCGGCCCCTTCCGTCTCGTGGTCCGCGTGCCTGGCGTCAGGCGGCCTGCGCGGCCGGCTCCGCGTCGTTGGCCAGCACCGGGGTCGCCTGCGGCTGCGCGCTGCCGATGGTGATGCGGCGGGGCTTCAGCGCCTCGGGCACCACACGCTTCAGGCCGACATGCAACAGGCCGTTCTGCAGGTCCGCGCCATCGACCACGATGTGGTCGGCCAGTGCGAACCGCCGCTCAAAGGCACGGCCGGCGATGCCGCGATACAGCACCTCGCCCTGCGGCGCCTCGGTCTTCACGCGGCCGGTAATGACCAGCGTGTTGTCCCTGACCACCATCTCCAGGTCATCGGCGCTGAACCCGGCGACGGCCATGGTCAGACGATAGCTGTCATCGCCGGTACGCTCGATGTTGTAGGGCGGATAGGCGGAGGCGGTCGTGGTGCCCTGCGCGGTATCGGCCAGGCGGGCCAGGCGGTCGAAGCCGATCGCGGTGCGGAACAGTGGCGTGAAATCGTACGTCATGGAAAACCTCCTGAAAGCAAGGTCACAGATCTCGGCCGCCCATCCGGGCCGGCCAGCTTTGCCGTCCGAAGCCCCATCCGGGCGCCTCGAACGCCCTAGAATTGGGCACGTCGGCGAGCCTGTTCAAGGGTTACAAACTGCACCATGCACCATTTTATGCCCTCGATCGGGCAGAATATGCCCTGATTCGGGCAAACATCGTGCAGCCATCAGCTATTCCGCGCGAACTGCCCCGCATTCCCGCTGGTGACGCCCTGTGGCATTCGTATGAGATGCCCGGGGCGGGACAGCATCGCCCGTGCGGGCTGGCGGGGCTTCGGTCCAGGCGACCGGGAAGGCGGTGTGCGCCTGCTTCTTCTCGGGGCTGGAAACCATCCGCGCCGCGACGGTGGAGCAGCGGCTGACGACGGTGGCGGAGATCGGGGCCGCGCTGAACGTGGGCACGGACGGCGGCTCCTGCATTCCGGAGTTGCGGGACGTGCTGAAGGATCAGCTCGCGACTGCGTAGCCCCGCCTCGTGGCCCGGCGTCAGACCTGGCGGACCGTATAGCTCTCTCGCAGCGCCACCGTGATGGCCTCGGCATGGGCGGCGTCACGCGCCTCGATCATCAGTTCCAGCTCGGCAGACTGCACGCTGGGTGCGTCGAACAGGCGCTGGTGCACCACCTCGATGATGTTGCCGCCGGAGGTGCCGATCCTGCCGGCGATATCGGCCAGCACGCCGGGCCGGTCCGGGATGTCCATCACCAGGCGCAACAGCCGACCGTCGCGCAGCAGGCCGCGCAGCAGCACGTTGGCGAGGATGCGGCCATCGATGTTGCCGCCGCACACCGGCAGCGCCACGCGGCGGCCGGCGAAGCGCGCGGGGTAGGCCAGCAGCGCGGCGACGGCGATGGCGCCGGCACCCTCCGCGACCTGCTTGGCGCCCTCGGCCAGCAAAGCGATGGCGTCCTCGATCACCCGTTCCGGCACCACCAGCACCTCGCGCACATGCTCGCGGATCACCGGCAGGCAGCGGGACCCGATGTGGTGGACCGCGATGCCCTCGGCGATGGTGGAGCCGCCGGTCTCGACCGGCAGGCCGGCGAGGTTCTGATGCAGCGAGGCATAGGCGGCGACCTCGACACCGACGATCTCGATGCCGGGCTTCATGGCGGCGGCGGCCACGGCGCAGCCGGCGATCATGCCGCCGCCGCCCACGGGCACCAGCAGCACCTCGGTGTCCGGCGCGTCCTCCAGCAGTTCGAGCGCCAGCGTGCCCTGGCCCGCCATCACGCCGTCATCGTCATACGGGTGGATGAACACCAGGCCGCGCTCGGCCGCCAGCGCATGGGCGTGGGCCGCGGCCTCCCCCAGGCTGTCGCCGTGCAGCACCACGGTGGCGCCCCAGCCCTGGGTGCGCGTCACCTTGGTGGCGGGGGTGAAGTGCGGCATGACGATGACGCTCTCGATGCCGAGCAGGCTGGCGTGCCGGGCCACGGCCTGGGCGTGGTTGCCGGCGGACATGGCGACGACGCCGGCGCGGCGCTCCGCCATGGAGAGCATCGACAGCCGGTTTGCGGCCCCGCGCTCCTTGAAGGAGCCGATCGCCTGCAGGTTCTCCAGCTTCAGCGTGACCTGGGCGCCCGTGGCCCGGCTGACCGCATCAGAGGCGAGGGTGGGGGTGCGCAGCACGCGGCCCTTGATGCGGCCAGCCGCGGCCTGAACGTCGTCGAACGTGATCATCGGTGTGAAACGAAGGCGTTAGCCGCCGAACTTCACTTCCAGGATCTCATAGGAGCGATCGCCGCTCGGGGCCGGGACGGAGATGGTGTCGCCGACCTTCTTGCCGATCAGGGCCTTGGACAGCGGCGAGGAGATGCTGAGCCGGGCGAACTTGATGTCCGCCTCATGCACGCCGACGATCTGGTAGGTGGCTTCCTTGTCCGTCTCCTCGTCGATCAGCCGCACGTGGGCGCCGAACTTGACGTGGTCCCCGGACAGGGTGGTGGGGTCGATCACCTCGGCCCCCGAGACGATCTCCTCAAGCTCGATGACCCGGCCCTCGATGAACGACTGCCGTTCCCGCGCCGCATGATACTCGGCGTTCTCGCTGAGGTCGCCATGGCTGCGTGCCTCGGCGATGGCACGGATGATCGCGGGCCGCTCGACGCCCTTCAGGTGCTTCAATTCCGCTTCGAGGCGAACCAGGCCGGGACCAGTCATGGGGAATTTCTGCAAGGCGGACGCCCCTAGGTGATGAGGTGGGGTGAAGGACCGGAGACACGGAAGCGGCGCCCGGGCCGGGCCCGGACGCCGCGCTGATCAGTACGATCCGCGAAAATAGGACTGGAGCGGCGCAACTTCAAGCGTCCCGGCCTTCATGGCGGCTATGGCGTGCACGGCGGCCTTGGCGCCCGCGATGGTCGTGTAGTGCGGGATGCCGCCGATCAGCGCGCTGCGGCGGATGTCGAAGCTGTCCTCGACGGATTGCGGGCTGCCGGCGGTGTTGATCACCAGCTGCACCTCGCCGGACTGGATGGCGTCCACGCAATGCGGCCGGCCCTCGAGCACCTTGTTCACCACCCGCACCGCGAGCCCGGCGTCCCGGATCCTGCCCGCGGTGCCGCGGGTGGCCAGGATGGTGAAACCCATGTCCACCAGGCGCCTTGCCATGGGGACCAGGCCGCCCTTGTCGTTGTCGCGCACCGAGAGGAACACGGTGCCGGCCTCCGGCAGCTTCACTCCGGCGCCGAGCTGGGCCTTGAGGAAGGCGCGCTCGAAGCTGGCATCCAGGCCCATGACCTCGCCGGTGGACTTCATCTCCGGCCCCAGGATGGTATCGACCCCGGTGAAGCGGGCGAAGGGGAACACCGCCTCCTTCACCGCCACATGCGGCGCGATGGCGTCGTCATCGAGCCGGAACTCGCTGAGCTTGGCGCCGCACATCACCCGGGCGCCGATCTTGGCGACGGGAACCCCGGTGGCCTTGGCGACGAAGGGCACGGTGCGGCTGGCGCGGGGGTTCACCTCCAGCACATAGACGGCATCGTCCTTGATCGCGAACTGCACGTTCATCAGGCCGACGACGCCCAGGGCGCGGGCCATCTCCTCGGTCTGCGCCTTCAGCTCGGTGACGGTGGCCGGGCTGAGGGAGTAGGGCGGCAGCGAACAGGCGCTGTCGCCGGAGTGGATGCCGGCCTCCTCGATGTGCTCCATCACACCCGCCACATACACGTCATGACCGTCGCAGATGCAGTCGACATCCACCTCGATGGCGTCGTTCAGGTAGCGGTCGATCAGCAGGGGGCCGTTGGCCAACGCCGCCTCGCCGTGGTTCTTGAGATAGCGGCGCACGCCGGCCACGTCGTGCACGATCTCCATCGCCCGGCCGCCCAGCACGTAGCTGGGGCGCACCACGACCGGGAAGCCGACGCGCTCGGCCAGCAGCACAGCCTCAGCCCCGGTCCTGGCGGTCTCGTTCTGCGGCTGCTTCAGCCCCAGCTTCAGCAGCAGCACCTGGAACCGCTCCCGGTCCTCGGCCGCGTCGATCGCGTCGGCAGAGGTACCCAGGATGGGGATGCCGGCGGCGGACAGCGCCTGGCTGAGCTTCAGCGGCGTCTGGCCGCCATACTGCACGATGCAGCCCAGCACGGTGCCGTTGCTCTGCTCCTTGCGGATCAGCGCGATCACGTCCTCGGCGGTTAGCGGCTCGAAATACAGGCGGTCTGACGTATCGTAATCGGTGCTGACCGTCTCGGGATTGCAGTTGACCATGATGGTCTCGAACCCGGCATCCCGCAGCGCATAGGCGGCATGGACGCAGCAGTAATCGAACTCGATGCCCTGGCCGATGCGGTTCGGCCCGCCGCCCAGGATGATGACCTTCCTGCGGTCCGTGGGCATGCTCTCGCAGGCGGGGGTGCCGTAGCCGCCCTCGTAGGTCGAATACATGTAAGGGGTGGCGGAGGCGAACTCCCCGGCGCAGGTGTCGATACGCTTATAGACGGGCTGCACGCCCAGGCGCTCGCGCAGGGCGAAGACCTCGGTCTCCTTCTTGCCTGACAGCTCGGCCAGCCGGTGGTCGGAGAAGCCCATGGCCTTGATCCGCCGCAGCGCGGTGGCATCGGCCGGTAGGCCCGAGGCGGTGATGGCCCGCTCGGCCTCCACGATGCCCAGCAGCTCGCGCAGGAACCAGGGATCGAACTTCGTCGCCTCGTGCACGTCCTCGACCGTGAGCCCGGCCCGCAGCGCCTGTGCCGCCATCACCAGCCGGTCCGGCCGCGGCAGCGACAGGGCGGCGCGGAAGGCGTCGCGCCCGCCATCGCCCGGGGCCTCCACCGGGTCCAGGCCGTGATAGCCGGTCTCCATGGAGCGCAGGCCCTTCTGCAGGGCTTCCGCAAAGCTGCGGCCGACCGACATGGCCTCGCCCACCGACTTCATGCTGGTGCTGAGCAGGGCCGGGGTGCCCGGGAACTTCTCGAAGGTGAAGCGCGGGATCTTCACCACCACGTAGTCGATGGTCGGCTCGAAGCTGGCGGGGGTGGTCGCGACGGAGACGCCGTCCACCACCTTCGTCGTGATGTCGTTGGCCAGCTCGTCCAGCGTGTAGCCGACCGCCAGCTTGGCGGCGATCTTGGCGATGGGGAAGCCGGTGGCCTTGGACGCCAGCGCGCTGCTGCGGCTGACGCGGGGGTTCATCTCGATGACGACGAGGCGGCCATCGGCCGGGTTCACGGCGAACTGGACGTTGGAGCCGCCGGTCTCGACGCCGATCTTGCGCAGGCACGCGATGCTCGCGTCGCGCATGATCTGGTATTCCTTGTCGGTCAGCGTGAGGGCCGGGGCCACGGTCACGCTGTCGCCGGTGTGGATGCCCATGGGGTCCACGTTCTCGATGGCGCAGATGATGATGCAGTTGTCGTTGCGGTCACGCACGACCTCCATCTCGAACTCTTTCCAGCCGAGCAGCGATTCCTCGATCAGCACCTCGGTGGTGGGCGAGGCATCGAGGCCGCTGGTGACGATCGCCTCGAACTCCTGCTTGTTGTAGGCGATGCCGCCGCCGGTGCCGCCCATGGTGAAGCTGGGGCGGATCACGGTGGGCAGGCCGACCTGCGCCAGCACGGCCCGCGCCTCCTCCATGGTGTGCGCGATGCCGGACTTGGCGCTCTCGATGCCGATCTCGGCCATGGCGTCGCGGAACTTCAGCCGGTCCTCGGCGCGGTCGATGACGTCGGCCTTGGCGCCGATCAGCTCGACGCCGAGCCGGGTCAGCGCGCCCGAGGCATCGAGCTTCATGGCGACGTTCAGCGCGGTCTGCCCGCCCATGGTCGGCAACAGCGCGTCGGGCTTCTCGCGCAGGATGATCTTCTCGACCACCTCGGGCGTGATCGGCTCGATGTAGGTGGCGTCCGCCAGCCCCGGGTCGGTCATGATGGTGGCGGGGTTGGAGTTCACCAGGATCACCCGGTAGCCCTCGGCCCGCAGCGCCTTGCAGGCCTGGGCGCCGGAATAATCGAACTCGCAGGCCTGGCCGATCACGATCGGCCCGGCGCCGATGATCATGATGGAGGAGATGTCGGTGCGCTTTGGCATTCAACGTGGGTCCTGATTGACGTGATCGACCTCGGGGCGGCTGATCCACTCGACAGCCGCCTCGAACATGCGAACAGTGCTGGGCATCATGGGTTTGTGACAGTGACGCTGCGGGCAATCGCACGGAACCCGCTCAGTTCGATCAAGCCTCTTGATCCATCATGCTTACAAAGCGCTCGAACAGATGGTGGCTGTCCGTCGGGCCAGGGCTCGCCTCCGGGTGATACTGCACGCTGAACGCCCGCTTCTCGTCGCAGGCGATGCCCTCGTTGCTGCCGTCGAAGAGGCTCGTGTGGGTGATGCGCACGCCGGGCGGCAGGCTGTCGTCGGCCACCGCGAAGCCATGGTTCTGGCTGGTGATCTCCACCTTTCCGGTCACCAGATCCTTCACCGGCTGGTTGGCGCCGCGGTGGCCGCGCTCCAGCTTGTAGGTGCGGGCGCCCAGCGCCAGGGCCAGCAGCTGGTGGCCCAGGCAGATGCCGAACACCGGGACGTTCTGCGCCAGCACGCCCTGGATGGCCGGCACCGCGTAATCCGCCGTCGCCGCCGGGTCGCCGGGGCCGTTGGAGAGGAACACGCCATCGGGCTGGTGGCGCAGGATGTCCTCGGCGGTGGCGGTGGCGGGCACCACCGTGACGCGGCAGCCGGCGGCGGCCAGGCAGCGCAGGATGTTGCGCTTGGCGCCGTAATCCACGGCGACGACGTGCCTCGTCGGCTCCGGCGTCAGATGCCGGTCCGGCCAGGCCCAGGTGCCTTCGGACCAGGTGTAGGTCTGGGTGCAGCTCACCTGGCGGGCGAGGTCCATGCCCTCCAGGCCGGGCCAGGCCTGCGCCTGCGCCGCCAGCGCGGGCAGGTCGAACCGGCCATCCACCGGGTGGCTCAGCACGCCGCTGGGGGCGCCCAGGTCGCGGATGCGGATGGTCAGCGCCCGCGTGTCCACACCGGAGATGCCCGGCACGTCCTTGGACCGCAGCCAGGCATCGAGCCCCTGGGCGGCGCGCCAGTTGCCGGGCTCCGTCACGTCCTGCTTCACGATCACGCCCAGGGCGGCGATGTTGATCGCCTCCATGTCCTCGGGGTTCACGCCGACATTGCCGATGTGCGGGAAGGTGAAGCAGATGTGCTGCCCGGCATAGGAGGGGTCGGTGATGGTCTCCTGATACCCGGTGAGACCGGTGTTGAAGCACACCTCGCCGACGCGCCCGGGGGTGTGGGCGCCGAATCCACGGCCCCAGATGGCGGTGCCGTCCGCCAGAACGATCACGGCGGTGGCGCCCGGCGGGACTTCGCTGTCGATCGCCGGGATGCTTCCCGAGAGGGCTTCCATCGGCAGGCCGGTGGCGCCCATGATCGCGGGCCAATGCTTGCTCGGGATCGCCTTGGACTGCCGCCACTTGCGGACCGCCTCGAGGCCCACGCCCGTAAGCCTGGCCGCGGCTTCGGAGCCGCCGAGCTGATCGATGATGTTGTCGATGCTGTCCATACCGCCTAGATACGAGAAGAGAGTTCCCGCTTCAAGACCGGCCCTTTAAGGTGGGAAAAAACTTACCGAGGATAGACAGATGGCGTTGCGCGATGAGTTCATGACCGCGATGAAGGAGTCCATGAAGGCCGGCACCCCGGCCCGGACCTCCACCCTGCGGATGATCATGGCCAAGCTGAAGGACGCCGACATCGCGGCCCGGCCCAAGGGCGTCACCGCCATTCCTGACGATGAGGTCATGGGCCTGCTCCGCGGCATGGTGAAGTCGCGGCGGGAGTCGGTCGTGCTCTATGAGCAGGGCAACCGCCCCGAGCTGGCAGCGAAGGAGCTGGACGAGATCAGCGTTATCGAGGCGTTCCTGCCGCAAGCCATGGACGCGGCGGCGCTGGAGGCGGCGGTGGCCGATGCCGTGGCGGAATCCGGTGCGGCCGGGCCGAAGGACATGGGCAAGGTGATGGCGGCGCTGAAGGCCAAGCACGGCGCCGCGCTGGACATGGGCATGGCCGGGCCGCTGGTGCGGGCCAAGCTCGCCCCGTAATGGCGCTGCCGCCCGCCTTTCTGGACGAGCTGCGGGCGCGCACGCCGATGAACGCGCTGGTCGGGCGCCGGGTCAAGCTGTCGAAATCCGGGCGGAACTGGAAGGGGTGCTGCCCCTTCCACAACGAGAAGTCGCCAAGCTTCTACGTGTATGAGGACGGGTTCCACTGCTTCGGCTGCGGCGCCCACGGCGATGCCATCAGCTTCGTCATGCAGACCGGCGGCGGCAGCTTCATCGACGCGGTCGAGAGCCTGGCGGGTGAGGCCGGGCTGGAGGTGCCAAAACAGTCCGTGCGCTCCGAGGAGGCCGAGCAGGAGCGGCTCGACCTGTATGGCGTGCTGGAGGCGGCGCAGGCGGAGTTCGTCCGGCTGTTGCAAACCAGGGCAGGTGCGGAGGGCCTTGCCTATCTGCGCGGCCGGGGTCTGTCCGACGAGACCATCGGCCGCTTCGGCATCGGGTGGAGCGGGGAGGGGCGTGGCAGCCTGATCGCCGTGCTGGCCCGCGCCGGCGTGCCGCCGCACCTGATGGAGGAGGCCGGGCTGGTGCGCCCGGCGGAGGATGGGCAGGCCGCGCGGGAGCTGTATTGGGGCCGCGTGACCTTCCCGATCCGCGACCGGCGCGGCCGGGTCATCAGCTTCGGCGGGCGCACGTTGGGCGATGCGAAGCCGAAATACATCAACGGGCCCGAGACCCGGCTGTATCAGAAGAAGCACAACCTCTACGCCGCCGACCTGGCGCGGGAAGGGTCGCGCCGCGGTCCGGTGGTGGTGGTTGAAGGGTATATGGACGTGATCGCGCTGCACCAGGCCGGGTTCGGCGCCGCGGTGGCCCCGCTGGGCACCGCGCTGACGGCGGAGCAGATGGAGCTGCTGTGGCGCATGAGCCCGATGCCGACGCTCTGCTTCGATGGCGACGAGGCCGGCGCGCGGGCGGCGGCGCGGGCGGCGGAACTGTGCCTGCCGCTGATCACCGCGGAACGCTCGTTGAAGTTCGCGCGGCTGCCTTCGGGGCAGGACCCCGACAGCCTGGTGCAAACCGGCGGGCCGGCGGCGTTCCAGTCCGTGCTGGAGACGGCCCGGCCGCTGGTGGACACGCTGTTCGACCTGCTGAAGGAAGGGGGCGGTGAGGGGCCGGAGGCGCGGGCCGCGTTCCGCGGCCGGCTGGATGGCGCGGCGGGCAAGATCGCCGACAGGACGCTGTCGCAGGAGTACCGTGGTGCGCTGCGCCAACTGTTCTTCGACCAGGCCCGCCCGAACCGCCCCGGCGCGAAGGGCGGCAAGCCCCGCGCCATCCCCCGCACCCCGCGCACCGCTCCGGCCATGGACGGCACCCAGGCGGAGCGCGCGCGATGCCTCACGGCGCTGCTGCTGCGCCATCCCGGCCTGCTGCGCGACACCGAGGAGGCCTATGCGACGCTCGACCTGCCCCCCGCTCTCGACCGTATCCGCTATGCCGTGCTGCACATTGAAGACCACGCCACGCTTGATTCCGCGGCTTTGCTCTCCCACCTGAGTGCATCGGGCCTGGCAGATGACGTGGCTGCGGTTCTGTCGGCAGGCATGCCCCTGCCAGCCAGTGCCCGGCACGAGGCCATGCCGGCGGAGGCGGAAGGAGAGTGGTGGCACCTGTTCGGCCTGATGCGTGGGCTCGCCCGTCTCGATGCAGAAGTCGCGGAAGCGGCCCGGGCCTATGAACGGGATCAGTCCGAGGCGGCCCAGCGTCGCCTGATCGGTCTGGCAAACGCAAGGCTGGAACTGGTCGAGCTCGACGACGAAGCCTAAGACCCCTGCATACAGAATGAATGCACCCGCCGGGGACGCCCGGCCGGGCCGATTGAACGGAGTTCCTACCCCATGGCGACGAAGCAAGCCGTCACCACCGAAGCCGCAACCCCCGACGCCGACGGCGACACCACCCTGCTCGACACCAACGCGGTCGCAGTCAAGCGGCTGATCGCAAAGGGCAAGGAGCGGGGCTACATCACCTTCGACGAGCTGAACGCCGTTCTGCCATCCGACCAGAACAGCTCGGAGCAGATCGAGGACGTGATGGCGATGCTCAGCGAGATGGGCATCCAGGTCGTTGAATCTGAGGACCAGGAGGACGGTGACCCGGTCGCCACCAAGGCCGAGAAGGCTGAGGGCGAGGAGGAGGCCGAAGAGAAGGAAGGCAGCGGCAACGTCGACGAGGCGAGCCTGGGTCGCACCGACGACCCGGTTCGCATGTACCTGCGCGAGATGGGCAGCGTGGAGCTGCTGTCGCGCGAGGGCGAGATCGCCATTGCCAAGCGCATCGAGGCCGGGCGCGACATGATGATCGGCGGGCTGTGCGAAAGCCCGATGACGTTCCGCGCCATCATCCAGTGGCACGACGCGCTGAAGGCCGGCCGGATGCTGCTGCGCGATATTGTGGACCTGGAAGCCACCCAGGGCGGCCCCAAGGAGGCCGAAGTCGCCGCCGACCCGGCTGCCGAGGGCGAAGGCGAGCCCGGTGCCGAAGCGGCCCCCGCCTTCGAGGCGCCCGACGAATCCGACGAGGATGGCGAGAATGAAGGCCCCGGCATGTCGCTGTCGGCGCTGGAGGAGAAGCTGAAGCCGGAGGTGCTGGCGACCTTCGAGGAGATCGAATCCCTCTACAAGAAGCTGCACAAGGTGCAGGCCAGGCGGTTGGACACCATGACCTCGGGCGAGGAGGTCACGGTGCGCTCCGAGAAGAGCTATGAGAAGCAGCGCGAGGAACTGGTCGGCAAGGTCGAGCAGGTGCGGCTGCACAACAACCGCATCGAGGAGCTGGTGATCCAGCTCAAGCAGATCAGCCAGCGGCTGAACGGGCTTGAGGGCCAGGTGCTGCGGATGGCGGAGAGCGCCAAGGTGGGCCGCGAGGACTTCCTGCGCGAATACCGCGGCCATGAGCTGGACCCGAACTGGATGGAGCGGGTCGGCACGCTGCCGGGCAAGGCGTGGAAGGCGTTCGTATCCAAGCACGGCGAGCATGTGGCCGACGTGCGCACCCGCATCGCGGATTTGGCGCAGGAGGGCGGGCTGCCGATCGCCGAGTTCCGTCGGGTCTATCAGACGGTGAGCCGGGGCGAGCGGGACAGCGCGCGGGCCAAGAAGGAGATGATCGAGGCCAACCTGCGGCTCGTGATCTCGATTGCCAAGAAGTACACCAACCGCGGGCTGCAGTTCCTGGACCTGATCCAGGAAGGCAACATCGGGCTGATGAAGGCGGTGGACAAGTTCGAGTATCGCCGCGGCTACAAGTTCAGCACCTATGCGACGTGGTGGATCCGGCAGGCGATCACCCGCAGCATCGCGGACCAGGCGCGGACCATCCGCATCCCGGTGCACATGATCGAGACCATCAACAAGCTGGTCCGCACCAGCCGGCAGATGCTGCACGAGATCGGGCGGGAGCCGGCGCCCGAGGAGCTGGCCGAGAAGCTCGGCATGCCGCTGGAGAAGGTGCGCAAGGTCCTCAAGATCGCGAAGGAGCCGATCAGCCTCGAGACGCCGATCGGCGACGAGGAGGACAGCCACCTCGGCGATTTCATCGAGGACAAGGCCGCTGTCATCCCGCTGGACGCCGCCATCCAGGCGAACCTGCGCGAGGCGACCACGCGGGTGCTGAGCAGCCTGACCCCGCGCGAGGAACGCGTGCTGCGCATGCGCTTCGGGATCGGCATGAACACCGACCATACGCTTGAGGAAGTCGGTCAGCAGTTCAACGTGACGCGCGAGCGCATCCGGCAGATCGAGGCCAAGGCGCTGCGCAAGCTGAAGCACCCCAGCCGGAGCCGGAAGCTTCGCAGCTTCCTTGACGACTAGGCGTGCAGCCCGCCATAGGGGTTCCTGTCACCGTCACCTTCCTGCGCATGGACCAGCGCCCGCCGCCTGGCCCGGCATTGCCGGACAACGTGACCCTGGTTCGCCTCGGACAGTGCACGGTGCCGTTCTATCGGTTCCTGTATGAGACGGTGGGGGCCGAGTATCTATGGTGGCTGCGACGGACGCTCAGCAATGCGGCGCTCTCCGTGATCCTGAGCGAGCCGGATGTGAGCCTGCACGTGCTGTATTGCGGGGGCGAGCCGGCAGGGTTCTTCGAACTCGACCGGCGTGCCAGGCCGATAGCGAACATCAGCTATTTCGGCCTGCTGCCACATGCGGTCGGGCAGGGGTTGGGCAGTGCCTTCCTGTCTGCGGCGATACAGGCGGCCTGGCAGGGCGGCACCCGTGCCGTGACGGTGAACACCTGCACGGCGGATCATCCGCGGGCGCTGCCGGGGTATCAGCGTGCCGGGTTCCAGGTTGTGCGGCGGGTGGATGAGCTGTGGGATGTGCCGACGCGGCTTGGCATGACCGTTCCCGGCCATCTGCTTCAGCGTGTTTCGATCAAGTAATCCGGAACTCTCAACCGGCACCTATCGTTTGAAGCGCGTTGAAGTGTGGGTGGAATGATGCTCGGTTCGGTATGGACCATGTTGAAGGAGACCTTCAACGACTACCTGGATGACGCAGCCCTGAGCCGGGGTGCGGCGATCGCCTATTACACCATCCTGTCGATCGGGCCCGTGCTGGTGATCTGCATCGCCATCGCCGGTCTGGTGTTCGGGCAGGAGGCTGCCCAGGGCGCGATGGTCGGTCAACTGCGCGGCATGATGGGCGACCAGGCCGCCGAACTGATCCAGACGACAATCAAGAGTGCCAGCAATAAGAGCAGCGGCATCTGGGCGACTGTTCTGGGTTTGGGAACGTTGATCATCACGGCAAGCGGCGTGTTCGTGGAGATGCAGGCGGCGTTGAACGTGATCTGGAAGGCGGAGCCGGAAGGCGGCCTCAGCGCCGTCTTGAAGGCGCGGGCCGCCAGCCTGGGCCTGGTAGCGACCATGGGATTCCTACTGCTCACCTCTCTGGTGATCAGCGCCGGGCTGCATGCGCTGGGCGATTACCTCAACACTTTCCTGCCCGGCGCCGAGCTGCTGCTCCAGGCGCTGAACTTCCTGATCTCGCTCGGCATGGTGACCGCGCTGTTTGCGGCCATCTACAAGATCCTACCTGATCGGCAGTTGAACTGGCATGACGTGGGCGTGGGCGCGTTCGCCACGGCGCTGCTGTTCACCATCGGCAAGACCGGCATCGGCCTCTACATCGGCAGCACCGCGGTCGCGAGCAGCTATGGTGCGGCGGGCGCCCTCGTCATCGTCCTGATCTGGATCTACTACTCATCCCAGATCTTCCTGCTGGGCGCCGAGTTCACCAAGGTCTGGGCCAGCCATCACGGCAGCGCCGAGGCCTTTGCCGCCCGCACGCCGGCAGCAGCAGCCCCACCCGTGAAGCAGGGCCCGGCCACCGCGGTGCAGAACGTGCTGGCGCACAACGTCACGGGACGTTCAAAGGTGGGACTGTTCGAGATCGCCGCGCTGGCAACGCTGGCGTTCGCCAGCCGGTCGCGGCCGGCTCGCACCGCGCGCCGCTTCGGCCGCTGATATCAGCCCTGGCGCCAGGGCAACGCGCTCGCCTTCCACCCCGTCACCTCGCCGCGGTGCCCATCCTGGTCCGGCGGGCCCTCGAACCCGTCGGTGATGTTGAACGCCTGCGAGAACCCGGCGCCTTGCGCCGCATTGGCCGCCGCCACGCTGCGGACGCCGCTGCGGCACAGAAAATAGAGCTTGTTCTCCGGCGATAGCCCCGCCTGCACCAGGTGGTCGGTGAACTCGGTGTTCACCTGCATCGTGGGGAACACCTGCCACGGGATCAGCACCGGCTGCTGCCCGGTGGTCGATAGATCCGGCAGGCCGACATAGCTCCACTCCGCGTTGGTGCGCACATCCACCAGCCTGGCGGCCGGGTCTGCCTGCAGGGCTGCCCAGGCGGTTTTTGGAGTGACGTTCTCGATCATGCTACCTCACTGTGATTGGCGAGCCCCGAAAGTGCCCCAGCATGACCCACAGCACAAACCTCGATACCTCGACCGGCCTGCTTGCCGCCATCGGGCATACCCCGCTGATCAAGCTGCAGCGCGCCTCGGCCGCAACCGGCTGCACCATCCTGGGTAAGGCCGAGTTCATGAACCCCGGCGGGTCGGTCAAGGACCGCGCCGGCATGGCGATCATCCTGGACGCCGAACGGCGCGGCGTGCTGCAGCCCGGCGGCACCATCGTGGAGGGCACCGCCGGCAACACCGGCATTGGCCTCACCCTGGTGGCGAACGCTCGCGGCTACCGCAGCGTGATCGTGATGCCGGAGACGCAGAGCCAGGAGAAGATCGACTTCCTGTGCATGATCGGTGCCGACCTGCGGCTGATTCCGGCCAAGCCCTACAAGGATCCCGGCAACTACGTGCATTACAGCCGGAGGCTGGCGGAGGAGATGGGCGCAGTCTGGGCCAACCAGTTCGACAACCTGGCCAACCGCGAGGGCCACCGGCTGACCACCGGGCCCGAGATCCTGGAGCAGGCCGGCCACGTCGATGCCTTCACCTGCGCCTGCGGCACCGGCGGCACCTTGGCCGGTGTGGCCCTCGCGCTGAAGGCGGCGAACCCGAACACCCGCATCGTGCTGGCGGACCCGGAGGGCAGCGGCCTGTATGGCTGGGTGAAGTCCGGCGATCTCAGCATCGCGGGCAGTTCGATCACCGAGGGCATCGGGCAGTCCCGCGTGCCCGGCAACCTCGCTGGGACGCCGATTGACGATGCCGTGCGGATCACCGACCCGGTGGCGCTGGAGCAGGTGTTCGACCTGATGATCCATGAGGGCCTGTCCATCGGTGGCTCGGCGGGCGTGAACGTCGCGGCGGCGATCCAGGTGGCGCGTGACCTGGGGCCGGGCCATACCGTGGTGACGATCCTGTGCGACGGGGGCGGTCGCTATCAGTCCAAGCTGTTCAACCCGGCCTTCCTGCGGGAGAAGGGGTTGCCGACGCCACCCTGGATGGACTCAGTGCATTAACATCCAGGCGCACCCGGCCGCGCCGACTGCGGTGAGCAGGATGCCGCACCGGCGATAGAACGTCAGTGCGGCATGGGCCTCGGAAGGATGCGCGCGGTGGCGGTCGGTCATCCTGGCCCGGAACACCTCGGTGCTCCAGGTGGGCACGTCTTCGTTCAGGCCGGCGCGGAGGCAGACCAACCAGGTCACCAGGCCCAGGAGCAGCAGCGCCACGAAGCCGAGCTGCAGCGTCAGCCACACGGCACACGCGGCCAGGGCAACGAACACCGCCATCGCCACCAGGTTCGCGAGCGTGACGAGGCCGGGCCACATCTAGGTGGTGCCTGCGATCAGCTTTGCGATCAGCACCTCATAGGCTCTGATATACGTGTCCATGGCCAAAGTCCTCTCGGCGAAGGCCCTGGCGTTGCGGCGCAGCCGGGTCGCGAGCTTCGGGTCATCGAGCAGCCGGATCACGCTGGCGGCCACCACGTTCGCGTCGGTGAACGGGGCCAGCAGACCGGTCTTGCCGTGGGTGATGAACTCCTCCACCGGGGGCGTGGCGCTGCCGACGATGGCGCAGCCGCAGGCCAGCGCCTCCCGCAGGCTCCAGGACAGAACGAAGGGGTAGGTGAGATAGACGTGCACGTCCGACCGCTGCAGCAGCCTGAGAAACAGATCGTAGGGCACACGACCGGGGAAACACACGCGCGCCGGGTCGATGTTGGTGCCGAGTTCGGCGAGCAGGTGGGCGCGCCAGGTGGTGTTGACCAGCTTGGCCCCGTAGCTGACGCCATCGCCGCCGACCAGCACCACCTTGAGGCTCGGGGTGTGGCGAAGCAGGGCGGGCAAGGTGCGCATCATGGTATGGAAGCCGCGATAGGGCTCGAGGTCGCGGGAGATGTAGGTGATCAGCGTGTCCGTGGGCTCGATGATGAAGCCGTTCACATCCAGCGGCCTGGTGCGGATGGTGGGGTTCGGGCGGCACACGGCGAGATCCACGCCCTCGGGCAGCACCGTGATCTGCGAATGCGCCCATTCGGGGTAGGTGGAGAGCTGAAACAGGGTCGGCGTCTGCCCGTGGCCCGGATTGTCGAGGGCCAGGAGATTGACGGCATTCTTCGCGCGGACCCCGGCGTAACCGGTGTCGAGCATCGGGAACTCGGGGTCGAAGCCCACGTCGACGCCGGATTCGCGGTAGTAGAACTCGTAGTATCCCAGCAGCGGCACGGTGGGCCAGACGTCGCGGATGTTGAGCAATTCGCCCCAGCCGTGATGCCCGATGACGATGTCTGGCTCGAAACCCAGCGACTTCAAGCGGTTGCACAGCTCCTGGACGATGCGGGCCCGGGTGGTGGCGACCTCGAACTCCCGGGCATCCATGAAGGTCTGCTCGTTGGTGACCGGCGGCTGGTACGACAGCTTCCGGACACCGGGGATGGTGTTGTCGTTCGGCTCGGTGATGAAGACGATGTCGTTGCCCGGCTGCGCCACGAGGTGCCGGAGCAGATGCAGGAACTGGCCCGGGAAGTTCTGATGGACGAACAGGTATCGCAAGACTTGGGCTCCACAGCCTGGCCGGCATCGGGACCTGCCGGGGCGCGGCAGGTCCCGATGGGCGCTTCAACGGCGGCGGGTGGTGGGGGGCGTGCGCTTTGCGGCAGCCCGGCCGACAGGCTTTGGCGCGATTTTCGGCGGTGCAGCCTTTGAAGCCGCAGCCTTGATGGCCGCAGGCTTGTCGGCAGCAGTCGTTGCCGAAGATTTGCCCGCCGGGGCGGTGGTAGACTTGGTGTTCGCCGCCGACGGTCTGCGGCCGGGCGTGACACTGGCGACAGGCGCGGCGCTGGCCTTGGCCACAGCCTTCCGCCCCGGCTTGAGAGCAGGCTTGGCGCCCCGGACAGGAGCGGGCGCCGGCTGTTCAATCACGGCGGCGCGCTTCGGCCTGGGTGCGGCTGGTCTGGGTGCGGCTGGCTTGGGCACCGTCGGCTTGGGCACGGCTGGCGTGGCGGCAGCCGGGCTGAAACGAGCGGCCGGCTTGCCGGCGAGCGGCACTAAGGCCACCTGGAACGCTTCCAGAGCCGCCAGGCTCGGCGCCTCGCAGGCCTCGCCGTCGGCCACCGGGCCGATCTGGGTGCCATCCACGAAGCTGGCCGAGAGCACGACCCGGTGCGTCGCGGCCGCCGCACCCTTCAGCCGGACGCGCACGCCCAGGATCGGGAGCGACATGCCGCGGCTGCCGCAGAACTGGCCGCCCTCGGACCACGGCGACAGCCACCCACGCCCGAGCACCGCCTGATACTCGACATCGCCCGGCGCGATGCCGTTGCCAGGTGCGATCCCGAACCCTTCGATCCAGCGCTGGCTCCCGGCCTCGCCCATCCAGTCGCCAAGCCGTCCGGCAACGTCGCCGCGGCCGTAGATGTGCGCGACGACCTGGATCTCATCCGGTGTGGCCGGGGCGGATGCGGGCGCCTGCCCTTTCGCCGGCGGCTGCACCGGCGCTGCGGCCGTCTCGCCGCTCAGCCGCACGACCTGCAGTTGCGGCGCCTCCGCCTCGCTGTCATGGGCCTGGTACACCGTGACCAGCAGCTGTGCCGTGCCGCTGGTGACCCGGACCAGGGCCGCGGAATCCGAGCCGATCCAGCCATCGGGGGTGAAGCTTGCAACCGTGACCTGGCCCATATGGGTGCCTGGTGCTGCCGTGATGCGAACGCCGGGCAGGCCGTTCTGTCCGGGAGCCGGGCCACCTGGCGCATTGTAGACGCAATACATGCCGGGTTCGAGCGCCATGGTATGACCCGTGACCTTCAGTTCCCGTATCTGACTCTCGGTGCCTTGACCGCGTTCTGCCATCTGTTCTCTCAAATGAATCGTCATGAAGACGTGGGCGGAGAGTGGCCCGTCGGCTGACCTGGCGCAAGGCGCAGCAATGCGTCGTTGATGCGCGAGGCCGGCAAGCCAAGCGGCAGCAGCCAGCCCCGGCCCGTGTTTCGCACCCGTTCCGCCTGTGCGCCGAGATCGAACACCGCGGCCGCCAGCCCGGCGTCCCACGCCCGGGTGAGGGCGAAGCACCAGGTCTCGGGCCACACCGAGGGGATGAAGGCGAGCTGCGCCCCCTGCGCCCGGACCAGCGCCACGGCCTCGCTCTCCTTGTACTCTCCCGTCACATGCACCGGCCCGGCCTGCATCAGCCGCTCGTCATCCGCCGTGTACCCGACAACGACGAAGGCCAGCGGCAGGGACCGGCGCCTCGCGTCCCGCGCGCAGGCCAGCAGCACCTCAAAGCCTTTCTCCACGCCGATGGCCCCGATGATCGCCACCCGCCGGATGCCTGACTCCGGCGCGGGATCAAGCCGGGCCAGCTCACGGTCATCGCCCCATGGCTCCACCACCGGCGCAATCCCTGGAAAATGCCGCCGGATGCGGGCCGCGGCATCCAGCGACGGTGCGATGACCCGGCTTGCGGACTGCAACTCTACCGCCGAGCGTGCGATGAGGGCTGGTACCGCCGGGTCGTCTTCCAGCAGGCTGCCCAGGTCGGCGATGCAGGCTTCGCAGCCCGCGACATCCGGCTCGCCACAGTAGCGTCGTTCCGTGCTGACCAGGGCGATGCGCGGGCAGAACCGGGCGTAGTCATGCACCACGCTGACCATGGGAACACCCAGGCGCGCGGCAAGGCTGCCCAGTTCGGCGTGGTGCCCGAGCATATGGTGCAGCTCTACCCCGCGCGGCCGGTCCGCGCGGAGCAGCCGCACCAGCTTGGGCAGTTCGTCCGGCATCAGGAACGTCAGGTTGGGTGTGATGGCGGCGCCGGGTTCGTCGAGGCGAACCCCCAGGGCACCGGCCGGTGATCGCCACGGCCGGATGATGATGACACGCTGCCCGCTCGCCTGCGCCGCTGCGGCCCGTTCGTCGATCACCCGATCGACGCCGCCGCCGCCGCCATGGGTGATGATGATGGTGGAACCCGGCCGCCCTCGCCGCCGCCGCGCAGCCCAGACCAGGCCATCCATGCGGTGCCGGGCGTCGCGCAATGGATCGGTCTGGAGATGATCGGCGATCAGTGCGTCATGGCCGGGATGCAGCCGGTTCAGGATGCCCGCATTGCGCCGAACCAGATGCGCGCGCGCCGCCCCGAACGATGCGGCGCCCACATGCGCCACGTAGACCCCGGGCGCCGCGACATTGCGCCAGCCCTGATGCCGCGCCCGCAGGCAGAGGTCGTTCTCCTCGCCATAGCCCTGGGCGAACAGGTCCTCCCGCAGCAACCCCACCTGGTCGAGGCAATCGCGGCGCAGATAGAGGCAGAAGCCGACGCCCACGGGCAGGTCGATGGTCGCGGTGCCGTTCGCCCGCTGTGCCACTTGGTCTGTCGCAGCCGTGCCGGCGAGGTCGGGTGCGGGGTTGCCGCCGGCCGGGTCGGGGTAGCTCAGGATCGTCGCGTCGTTGCTGAAGGGCGTGACGGTACCGATATCCGTGGCGCTGTAGGCCGCGGCCCGCAGCCGCTCCAGCCATCCGGGCGGCACCAGCGTGTCACTGTTCAGCAGCACCACATCGCGGCCCGCCGCCGCCTGCAGACCGGCATTCGCCGCGCGTGGAAAGCCGCCATTCTCCGCCATGCGGAGGAGCGTGATGCGGCGGCGCCGGGCCAGGCTCTGCAGCGCATCCAGGAGGGCCGGGTCCGGCGACGCGTCGTCCACGACGATCAGGCGGGCACCGCGCGGCAGCGTCGCGAGGACCGATCCGATGCAGGCGAGGGTTTCGGCGCACCCGCCATACACAGGGATTACCACATCGACGCACGTCGCGCGGCGCCTGGCCTGGGCCGGGCCGCCGATGACGTCGGCCCAGACTGGGATGAACCCGGCGGCACCGGTGCCGGACCGGGCCTCGATCCCCGGATCCAGCGGACTGCCGAGCAGGTTGCGCCCATTCAAACCGCGGATCTGCAAGGGAGTGCCAAGCCGGGCGACGGCGGTGGCTGACAGGCTGAACTGGCGCGGGCGGGCGAGGGGAGCCATGTCCTCGACATTTTCTGCCCGACGTGCGGCGGTGAACGCACATTCACCGAGCGGCCCGATCGCGGTCAGCCCGGGGTCGCGTGCGGGGTCGGCGGGGCACCAGGCCCAGCCGGTCACGCCGCCCTCGGCTGCTTGCACGAAGCCGTCCGTGGCCGCGAAGGCGCGAACGGGCAAGGGGCTGGCCAGGGCTGGACCAGATGCGAGGAGCACCTCGACCGTGGTTGAAGCACGCCAACCGGCTGGCAGCGGGACGCTGCCGCCCGTGCTGCACCCACCAAGCAAGACGCCATCCAGCCGGATCTCGGCTGGCCTGGCACAATGCACCACACCGTCCGTATCGAGCCCGCACCACTTGCCGGGCGCGATGACGTCGGCCAGTCCGCGCAGCGTGTCGTCCGGGGCCCGGCAGTGCAGCGCGTGCACCAAGGCACGCTCTGCTGTGGCGGAGTCGCCGGACAGGTGCGCGCATGTGGCGAGGCCAGCCCAGGCCTCCGCGATGCCATGCTGCTCCGCCATGGCGGAGAACAGCGCAGCGCCACGGTCCCACTCGCCGGCGACAAGCAGCATCCCGGCGAGCGCGATACCCACCGTGCCGTCGGCCGGTACCAACCGGTGCGCGCGTTCCAGCAGGCGGCGTTTTTCAGCCGGGTCGAGGGTGGCGGAGGCTTGGCGCCAGGTCCGCTCCACCAGCTCCTGCCACATCTCCGCCCTGGTTCGGGTCCGCCGCCGTTCCGCCCGGGCCTCGACGTCTGCAAGCAGTGCATTGCTCATGGCAATGATCCCGCCGTTCCAGAGCTACTCGGCGGCGACGTGCGGCTCCGCTTGGAGGCTCATCCGGTCCAGGATCTCCAACTCCTGCTGGGCGTCCGGCACACCCGCGCGGTGCGCCGCCTCCAGCAAGGCCCGGCCCTGCACCGGGTCATGCACGCCAGCCAGGTTGCGCACATAGTAGCGGCCAAGCATGAGCTGCGCGAAGGGATGGCCCTTCTCCGCCGCCCGCTGGAACCAACGCTGCGCCGTCGCCCGGTCCTGCGGCACGTCGTGCCCGCCGCCCAGCATGGCACCCATGGCGAATTGCGCGCCCGTATGGCCCTTTTCGGCCGCGGGCTCGAACATCCTGAGCGCCAGGGCGTGGTCACGCGGGCCGCCACGCCCATTCACCGCCATCTCGGCCAGGGCAACCTGCGCGTCGGCCATGCCGCCCTCGGCCGCGCGCTCCATCCAGTGGCGGCCCTCGACCGGGTTCGCGTCGACGCCCCGGCCATCGATCAGCATGCGCGCATACCAGAACTGGGCGTTGACCACGCCATCCGCCGCCCGGCGCAGCCATTCCGCGGCCCTCCGGTCATCGCGCTCGACACCCACGCCCTGCGCCAGGCAGACCCCGAAGTTGAACGCGGCCACGGGATCACCGGACTTCGCATCTTCTTCGAACCATTCGCGGGTGCGGATGCGATCCTCGTCCCGCCCGGCACCGGTGAGCACCAGGTTGGCGAGGTTGCCGCGCGACTCCGTGTCGCCATGCTCGGCCGAGACCCGGAACCACCGGGCGGCCTCATCCTGATCGCGGGCGACGCCGGCACCGGTCATGTACAGCATCGCGAGCGCGCGGGCGGCGACGCGATGGCCGTTCTCCGCGGCGCGGGTGTACCAGGTTGCCGCTTCGGCGTAGTTGGGCGGCAGGTCGCCGCCGCGGGTGTAGAGGTCGCCGACCAGGGCCGCAGCCTCCGGATCACCTGCAAGGGCCGCGCGGCGGAGGAACGACTCGCCCTTCACCGGATCCTTCGGCACGCCGCGCCCTTCCAGCAGCGCCAGACCCCACCGGGCCATCCCCGGACGAACACCGAGCGTCGCGGCCTGCTCATAGAGCTTCGCCGCCGCCACGAGATCACGCTCCACGCCCGTTGCGGCTTCAATCATCGTGCCGAGCAGATACACGCCCAGCGGCAGGTTCGCGGCGGCCGCCTTCGCCATGGCAGCTGCGGCTGCGGCCCGGTCGGCATCGTCCTTTGCATCCCGCAGGATGGCCAGCGACAGGCCGAGCGAACCCTGTGCACAGCCGCCATCGGACGACTTCTGATACAGCTCCCTCGCGGCAACCAGGTCGATCATCGGCTCCGGGCCGGAGGTCCGGAGATAGGCGAGCAGCGCCTGCGCCTCGGCCGACCCGGCTTCCGCTGCCGGCTTCGCCCACCGCAGAGCCTGCTCGAAATCCGGTGCGGTATTCGCCCCATCGGCAAAGACCGAGGCGCCAATGGTGCGGTCTTCCGGCTTCGTGGCGCCCGTGAGATAGACGGCCGCCAGGACAGACTGCGCATCGACCTCTCCAGCCTCGGCGGCGCGCAGCAGCCATTGCGTCGCAGAGGCGCGGCTGTGCGGCACGCCCTTGCCCTCAAGGTAGGCCTTGCCGACCCAGTACTGCGCGCGCCGGTCCCCCTTCTGTGCGCCGCGGGAGATGATCGGGAACACGCCCTTCAACCCGCCGGCGTTTGCCGTGACCAAGGCACGGCGCAACTCGGCCCCCGGGAACAACCAGCCCCGGAGCCGCTTCATCGGTGATGCCATGCTCCGCCTGCCCCTTACGGTTCCCGCATGCCATCCATGGCGATCGGCAGCACACGGCTGAAGAGATAGCTCAGCACGGTGCGCTTGCCGACCTTCACGTCAGCCGTCACCGGCATGCCGGGCATGACGCGGAAGCCGGGGGGCGTGTCGTGCAGCTTGACCTCATCCAGCGAGATCCGCGCCCGGTAGAACGCGTTTCCGATCTGCGGCATCTGCTGGACGCCCCGCTGCTTCTGATCCGGGTCGCCGGTAAAGCTGTCCGGGCTGACGAAACGGACCGTGCCATCCGCATCGCCGTACTGGGTGCTGGGAAAGGCATCGAACTTCACGGTCACGGGGTTGCCGGGGTGCACGAAGCCCGAGTCGGAGCCGGGTACGTTCACCTCGACCTCGAGCGGCGCATCGAGTGGGGTGAGCGACATCAGCTGCTCGCCGGACTGCAGGACGGAGCCGACCGAGACCTTGGAGATGTTCAGCACGACGGCGTCCTGGTCGGCCCGCAGCTCCACAAGCTGGCGGCGACGATCGGCCTTCGCGAGGTTCTCCCGCGCATCGCTCAACTTGCGGCCCTGGTCGGTCAGATCCTGGATCACCTGGCTGCGCCAGTTCTGGTCGTAGGCATCCCGATCAGCCTGCATCGCCCCGATGTCGCGGGCGCCCTGCTGCACCGTGGCCAGCGCACCGTCCAGACCGCGCTTGACCTCGAGCCGGCTGTCCGTCGCGGCCAGCCGGTTGATCTGGCTGCCGACCTGCAGCTTCTCCAGCTCCACCCGTTTCTGCTCCAGCTCGGTCGCGACCTTCAGGCGTTCGGAGTAGGCGTTGACGTCGGACATGCCCTTCTGGATCTGGGACTGCAGGCTGCTGATCTTCTGATTGTAACCCTCCATCTTGAACCCACGCTCCGCCTGACGCTGCGTGAAGATGGCTGATTGCATCAGTGACATGGGGGAAGCATCAGCGGGCTTGTAGGGCTTGCCCGTGGCTTCCGCCTGCAGCCGATCGACTTCGGCCTGCAGACTGGCGACCTGGCTGGTGAGAGCTGTCGCATCCGCGGTCGCGAAGGTCGGGTCCAGCCGGGCCAGCAGGTCACCTTTTTTTACCACTTGGCCCTCGCGCACGTTCACGCTGCGCACGATCCCGGCCTCGAGCGGCTGGATGACACTGGTGGCGTCGAGCGAGACGACCTTGCCGGGTGCCGTCACCACCTTGTCGATCGGGATCAGTCCGCCGGCCGCGAAGCACGCCGCCGCCAGGGTGCACACGACGAGGCTCATGCGGCGTGCCCCGTACAAGATGGGCGCATGCGCCAGCGCCGCACTGGGGGAGTGGAACTCCAGCAGCGACGGCAACGCGATCGCGTCGGCCCGCTGCTCCTGCCGCGTGTCCTTCCGCAAGGTCAGAGCGCCCATGGGAAACCTCCGTTCGCTGTCTTCACGTCAGGCATCAAGGCCTCAGTCCCCCTGCATCGCGACAGGCACGAGCTGTGTGGTGGAGCGGCCACCTTCAAGGTGACGGTTCTGCTGGGCCCACAACGTGCGATAGATCGAGCAGCGTTCCAGCAAGACGCTGTGCGGCGCGATGTCCACCACGCCACCGCGATCCATGACGAGGATGAGGTGACAGTCCAGCAGCGATGACAGCCGGTGTGACACGATGACCATGGTGCGGCCCTGGGAGAGCCGGGTCAGGTTGGCGTTGACCAGGGCCTCGCTCTCAGGGTCGAGCGCGCTGGTCGCCTCGTCGAGGATCATCAGCTTGGGGTCCGCGATCACCGCGCGAGCGATGGCGAGACGCTGGCGCTGCCCGCCAGAGAGGTTGGCCGAGCCTTCCTCGATGAAGGTGTCGTAGCCGCCAGGCAGCCGCTCGATGAACTCCTCGGCGCCCGCCAGGCGTGCGGCCCGCACCACGTCATCCAGCGTCAGCCCGGCACGGCCGGCCGTGATGTTGTCACGCACCGTCCCGCGGAACAGGAAATTGTCCTGCAGCACCACGCCGAAGCTGCGCCGCAGATGCGTCAGGTTGATTTCCCGGAGCTCGATGCCGTCGATCTTGAGGAAGCCGTTGTATTCCCGGTTAATCCCCTGCAGCAGCCGGGTCAGCGTGCTCTTGCCCGAACCGCTTCGTCCGACCACACCCAGCATGGTGCCCGCCGGGATTTCGAAATTGACCTTGTCCAGCGCCGGCGTCTTGGTACCGGGATAGGTGAAGGTGAGGTCCTGGAACTGCACCTGGCCGACAATCCGCGGCCGCATGCCGCCCTGCATCGCCGCGGTTTCGGTGGCGTTGTTCAGCACCTGGCCAACCTGACCGATCGAGGCGCGAACCTCCTCGAAATCCTCGATCAGGCGAGCAGCGCCGACCAGCGGCTGCGTCACGCGGGAGCCCAGCATCATGAACGCCACCAGGCCACCCACGGCGATGCCGGTCTGGTCATGCAGTGCGATATAGGCGCCGACCAGGATCACGCCGCGCTGGATGAACGACTCGATCGGCGCGATGATGGTCTGCGGCCAGTTGGACATGCGGCCGGCCTGCAGCTTCAACTCGCCAGCCACGGCAGTGCGCTCGTCCCACTCGGCCCGGCGCTGCGGCTCCAGCGCCAGGGACTTCACGGTGCGGATGCCATGCACGGTCTCGATCAGCGTCGTGCCTTTCATCGACTCCGCGGCGGTCTGTTTGCCGATCAGGGTGCGCAGCGCCGGCAGGAACATCATGATGACGCCGGCGATGATCACGGCGCAGATCAGCACGATCCAGGCCAGCGTCGGCTCCATCCAGAACAGCAGCGGCAGCAGGAACACCAGCGTGAACATATCGAGAAAGGTGCCCATCAGCTTCCCGGTCAGGAAGTCACGCACCTTCCACACCTGGGAGAGCCGGTAGTTGGTCTGACCCGCCGGGTTGCGCTCGAAGAAGTCTAGCGGCAGGCCGAGCAGGCGGTCGAAGATATGGACGTTCAGCTTCGCGTCCACGCGGGTCGAGACGACCTGCACGATCTCGCGGCGGCAGTATCCGATCAACGTCTCATACAGGGTGGTGATCCCCAGGATCGTGGCGAGCAGCACGAGCGTCGAGACGCTGCGATGCTGCACCACGCGGTCGACGACGCTCATCACCAGCAGAGGCGGAATGATGGTCAGCGCGCTGAGGGTGATCGAGGCGATGCTGATGTCGCGCAGCGAGCGCCTCTCCAGCAGCACCAGGTTCAGCAGCCAGCCGAGGGTGAACGGCTTGTCCGATGCCGCCGTCGCCCGGAGCGTGCGGATCAGCAGGACCTCGCCGCCCCAGACTTCCGAAAGGCGGAGCTCGTCCACCGGCACCGGATCCTCGGTGCTCGACGTGCGGGGATCACGCAGCCAGATGATGCCGCGCGCCTGGTCCGAGCCGACCATCAGGCCCGCCGTGCCGTCCCGGAACAGCAGCACGAGCGGCGGCAGGGTGGTGCCGGTGCCCTGCAGCTTGAACAGTGATTTCCATCGCACACGATCCGCCTTGGCATACAGCCCGGCATCCCGCGCCCAGGACACCAGCCGGGCAGGGGACGGCACAGCCTCGTCATCGGCGAAGCGGAAGTCACTGGCCCGCAGCTCGACCCCATGGTGCCGCGCCACCGACACGACTGCGAGCACGCGGACGTCAGTAGCCTTCGCTTCGGGCTCAATCGTCGTCTGATCGATCGGCGCGACGGTCACAGCATCGCTGCCCGGGTTGCTTTCATCCACTGGCAAATCCTTTGCGGCACGGCTTACAAGACAGGCAGGCCGGCTGATTATGGCCGGTCTATAACATGATGCTACGCCCACAGCTCTAAAATAGAAGTTAACAAATCCTGCCCCGACGGCACCGGATATGCTGCTTCTGCAACGGTCGGCTGACGCGATGCAAGTCTTGTCGGGGCGAGAAGCCTTGTCCTATGAGCATGGCATGGACATTCGCACCGCAGCCCCCTCCGACATCCCCGAGTGCCAGGCGATCTACGCCCACCACGTGCTGCATGGCGCCGGCACGTTCGAGGAGACCCCGCCCAGCGTGGAGGACATGCTCATCCGCTTCCATTCCATCGCGGACCGTGGGTGGTCCTACCTCGTCGCCGTCGATGAGACCGGCGTGGTGGGGTACGGGTATTACGCCCAGTTCCGCGACCGCTCGGCCTATCGCTTCAGCGCGGAGGACAGCATCTATGTGCGGGAGGACGTGCGCGGGCAGGGGGTCGGCAAGGCGCTGGTGGCCCGGCTGCTGGCGGATGCCGAAAGCGCCGGGTTCCGGCAGATGATCGCGGTGATCGGTGACTCCGAGAACGTCGGCTCGATCGGGGTGCATTCCTCGCTGGGGTTCCAGCGGGCCGGGCTGCTGCGGGCATCGGGGCTGAAGTTCGGGCGCTGGGTGGACACGGTGTTCATGCAGAAGCCGCTCGGGCGCTCCGACCACGACGTGCCGGCCTGACCGCATGCCCCGGCCGCCGATCCGGATCGCGGTGCTGCAGTTCGCGCACGAGACGGTGACGTTCCTCTCCAACGAGACCACGCTGGAGGACTTCATCTACCCGGGCTCGCCCGCCTCGGGGGAGGCGCTGCTGGCGACCGATCCCGCGGGCTATATGGGCGGGTTCGTGCAGGTGGCGCGGGAGTTCGACGAGGTCGAGCTGGTGCCGATCGAGTCGCCGCTCTGGCCCAGGACCGGAACCGGGTCGGGCTGGATCACCAACGAGGCCTATGAGACCTTCGCCGGCCGCATGATCGCTGAGTTGTCGAGCCTGCCCGCGGTGCACGGAGTCTATCTGGCGCTGCACGGCGCCATGGGTGTGCGCGGCGTGCCCCGGCCCGAGGCGGAGCTGGCCCGGCGCGTGCGGGTGGCCGTCGGCCCCGGCATCCCCATCGTCGGCACCTTCGACCCGCATGGGAATGAGGATGATGCGTTCCTCCGCCATGCGGACATGGCGTTCTGCGTGAAGTATTTCCCGCACTACGACATGCACCTGCAGGGCGAACGTGCCGCCCGTGGCCTGGTGCGGCTGATTCGCGGTGACTACCGCCCGGTGCACCGGGTGATCAGCGTACCGATCCTGTCGCCCACCGTGCTGCAATGGACCGGCGGCACTTCGCCCTGGATGGCGCTGGTGCATCGGGCACTGGTGTGGGAGGGCCGGAAGCCTGACACCGTCGTTAACGTATTCTTCGGATTTCCCTGGTGTGATGCCCCGGACATGGGAATGACGATCCAGGTGACGACCAATGGCGACCAGGCGCTGGCAGACCAGGTGGCGGAGGATATGGCAGTCACGGCATGGCGGAGCCGCGAGGACCTGCTGGCCGCTGCCGACGTGCATCGCATCACCGCCGGGGTGACGCTGGCCCGGCAGGCGGTGGACGCGGGACAAACCCCCGTCGTGCTGGCGGACCATAGCGACCGGTCCGGCTACGCGACCTGGTTGCTGCGGGAGATTCTGGCGCAGGGTCTCTCCCGAACGCTTGTTGCCACCATCGCCGATGCCGAGGCGATCCGGCAGTTGCAGGCGGCTGGCGTAAAGCCCGGCGATGCCTTCGACTGCGAGATCGGCGGTCAGGCGGACGTTTCGGCGGGGGAGCCGGTTCGCGTTGTCGGCACCGTGCTGCGGGCCGATGCGGCCTGTGGCCAGTTCAGGGTGACGGTCGGGTTCGGTCACGGCAACGCGGTGGTGATCAGTCCCTACCTGGTTCAGATCGTGGAACTGCATGAGCTGACCGCCATGGGCCTCGATCCCCAGGGGTTCGACATCATCGCCATCAAGTCCCGGGCCCATTTCCGCCGGGGCTTTTACGATACCGGCTTCGCACGAACCATCCTGCTCGTTGAGCCGGACGAGCCGTTTCTTGGCACCGTAAGGCTCGAGGCGCTGCCCTACGAGCACGCCAGGATCGGCGACTTCTATCCGTTCGGCAGCCCGGCCTTCTCGGTCGATTGAAGCCGGAAGCGGGCTGAGACCAAAGGATCGTTCAACACCGCATCCCGCACCGCCGCCTCTCCATCCCTGCCCATCACGGCCAGCACGCTCTTGAAGGCCAGGCCAGTGCCGATGGCACGATCGCGGAACAGCTGGGCCAGCGCGGCTGCGGCCCCGGTGCGGGGCGCGCAGCAGGTGCAGTCGATGACGTGGCCTGGCTGCGGCACGAAGGCAGCTGCGGGCATCGATACCACCGGGCCGTCCGTCAGCACCGCCTCGCCGTGCTCGCGGCTCTCGAGTGGGCCGAAGCGGATCGGCAGCCTTGCATCCATCCATATCATCGCATGGACATAAGGATAAGTTTATGTCATGTGCAAGCCCATGGATGATCTTCTTGCCGCCCTGCGTGCCTGCGCCGAGCCGACGCGGCTGCGTCTGCTGGCGCTTGCCGCCCGCGGTGCGTTCTGTGTGGTGGAACTGACGGAGATTCTCGGGCAGTCCCAGCCGCGCCTGTCGCGTCACCTCAAGCTGCTGTGCGATGCCGGCGTGCTGGAGCGGGTGCGGGAAGGGGCCAACGTCTGGTTCGGTCTGCCGCCAGAGGCTGGCATGGTGCTGGAGTTGCTGGCGCGCTTGCCGGAGGATGACCCGGTTCTGGCGGCGGATCGCCGGGCCGCCGCGCGGGTGTTGTCGGAGCGCGCGCGCATCGCCTCCGAGGGGTTCCGCAAGCAGGGCGCGGACTGGGACGAGATGCGGGCGCTTGGCCTGCCGGCTGGCGAGGTCGAGGCGGCGCTGATGGCGCTGCTGCCGGGCCCGGCACTGGGGCGGCTGCTGGATATCGGCACCGGCACCGGCCGGCTGCTGGAGCTGCTGGCACCCCGCATCCGGTCCGGGTTGGGCGTCGATGCCAGCCGGGCCATGCTGGCCCTGGCGCGGGCGCGGCTGGCCAGGCCGGGTCTGGGCCATGTCTCCGTGCGCCAGGCGGACATGTACCGCCTGCCGCTGGCCGGCCCCTACGATGTCGTGGTGCTGCAGATGGTGCTGCACTATGCCGAGGACCCGGTGGCGGTGCTGGCCGAAGCCGCGCGGATGGTCGCGCCGGGCGGCCGGTTGATCGTCGTCGACCTGGCGGCGCACGACCGGGTCGCGCTGGCGGAACGGCTGGCGCATCGCTGGCCGGGTTTCACGGACGAGACCATGCACCATCTCCTCGACGACGCCGGGATCCGGCCCGGCATCCCCGTGCTGGTGCCCGGCCCGCTCGACGTGCGCCTCTGGATCGCCACCGCGCCCGAGGCCTCGCCTGTTCTGATGACCCCCGCCTTGCTTTCCCCCGCCTTGCTTTCCCCCGCCTTGCTTTCCGAGGACGCCCAATGAACCGCCCCCATCTGCTCGATGCCCTGCGTGACCAAGTGCTGCTGTGCGACGGCGGCATGGGCAGCCGCGTTCAGGCGCTCACCCTGGATATCGAGAAGGACTACTGGAACCAGGAGAACTGCACCGAGGTGCTGAACCTGTCGCGGCCCGACCTGGTGCGCGAGATCCATCGTGGATACTTCGTGGCCGGGGCCGACATGGTGGAGACCAACACCTTCGGCGGCAGCATCACCACGCTGGCCGAGTTCGATCTGCAGGATCGATGCTTCGAGATCAACAAGACTGCCGCCGAACTGGCGCGCGAGGCGGCCGAGACGTTCAGCGACGGGCGGCATCGTTATGTCGTCGGCAGCATCGGGCCGGGCACCAAGCTGCCGACCCTGGGCAATATCGGGTATGACGCGCTGGAGGCCTCGATCGCCGAGCAGTGCCGGGGCCTGGTGGCTGGCAAGGTGGATGCGATCCTGATCGAGACCTGCCAGGACACGCTGCAGATCAAGGCCGCGGTGAATGCCGCCAAGATCGCGCGCAAGGCCGCGGGCGTGGACACGCCGATCTTCGTGCAGGTGACGGTCGAGACCACCGGCACGCTGCTGGTCGGGCCGGATATCGCTGCGGCCGCCACGGTGATCCATGCGCTCGACGTGCCGCTGATCGGGCTGAACTGCGCCACCGGACCACAGGAGATGGCGGAACACGTGCGATGGCTGGCGACCAACTGGCCGGGCCTCATCTCCATCCAGCCGAATGCCGGGTTGCCGGAGCTGGTGGACGGCAAGACGCACTACCCGCTGGACGGCGCGCAGATGGCAAGCTGGATCGAGCGGTTCATCACCGAGGACGGGCTGAACCTGGTTGGCGGCTGCTGCGGCACCTCCACGCCGCACATCCAGGCGCTGGATGCCATGCTCAAGAAGATGGGCGGCTATCGCCCGGCGCCAGTGGTGCGCAAGCCGGTCTGGATCCCCAGCGTCGCCAGCCTGTATGGGCAGACAGCCCTGCGGCAGGAGAACAGCTACTTTTCGATCGGCGAGCGCTGCAACGCCAACGGCTCCAAGAAGTGGCGGGAATTGCAGGAAAAGGCTGACTGGGACGGCTGCGTCGCCATCGGGCGGGAGCAGGTGGGGGAGGGCTCGAACAGCCTCGATATCTGCACCGCCTTCGTTGGCCGTGACGAGATCATGGAGATGAATGAGGTCGTCACCCGCTTCACCAGCAGCGTGAACGCGCCGCTGGTGATCGACAGCACCGAGACGCCGGTGCTGGAGGCGGCGCTGAAGCTGCATGGCGGCAAGCCGATCATCAACTCCATCAACTTCGAGGATGGCGAGGAGGCCGCGGCCGACCGGCTGGTTTTGGCCAAGAAGTTCGGCGCCGCGGTGATCGCGCTGACCATCGACGAGACCGGCATGGCCAAGACGCCTGAAGCCAAGCTCGCCATCGCCCGCCGCCTGGTGGAGTTCGCCTGCGACAAGCACGGCCTGCCGCAATCCGATCTGATGATCGATCCGCTGACCTTCACCGTCGCCACCGGCAACGAGGATGACCGAAAGCTGGGCCAGTGGACGCTGGAGGGGATCAAGCTGATCCGCGACGAGTTCCCGGACATCCAGATCATCCTGGGCCTGTCCAACATCTCCTTCGGCCTGAACGCCGCCTCCCGCGCCGTGCTGAACTCGGTGTTCCTCGACCATGCCGTGAAGGCGGGCATGACGGGCGCGATCGTGCATGTCAGCAAGATCAGGCCGTTGCACCTCATTCCTGCCGAGGAGGTGCAGGTGATGGAGGACCTGCTGTTCGACCGGCGGCGCGAGGATTACGACCCGCTGCAGAAGCTGCTGGCCATGTTCGCCGACCGCAAGCTGGCGGACGCCGTAAAGAAGGAGCGGGCCGAGACGGTGGAGGGGCGCCTCAAGGACCGCATCGTCGATGGGGACCGCAAGGGCCTTGGCGATGAGCTCGACGAGGCGATGAAGACCAACAGCCCGATCGACATCATCAACACCATCCTGCTGGATGGGATGAAGGTGGTGGGCGAGCTGTTCGGCGCCGGCAAGATGCAGCTGCCCTTCGTGCTGCAATCCGCCGAAACCATGAAGGCCGCGGTGGCGCACCTCGAGCCTCACATGGAGAAGGTCGAGGGTCAGGAGAAGGGCACCATCGTGCTCGCCACGGTGAAGGGCGACGTGCACGACATCGGCAAGAACCTGGTCGATATCATCCTGACCAATAACGGTTACCGGGTGGTGAACCTGGGCATCAAGGTGACGCTGGCGGACATGATCGCCGCGGCCAAGGAGCACCGGGCCCATGCGATCGGCATGTCCGGCCTGCTGGTGAAGTCCACCGTGGTGATGCGCGAGAACCTGGAGGAGATGAGCCGCCAGGGCCTGGATATCCCCATCATGCTGGGCGGCGCGGCGCTCACCCGCAACTATGTGGAGGATGACTGCGTGCAGGCCTATGCCTGCGGCCGGGTCGCCTATGCGCGGGATGCGTTCGACGGGCTGCACCTGATGGACAAGGTGACCGGCAACGCCTTCGACGACTACCTGGGCGCCGTGCAGGCCAAGCGGTCCGGCAAGGCGAAGAACACCAAGCGCAGCCTGGGCCAGGCCGATGTGCGGGCCTTTGCCCCAGTGGACGTCGCCGCGGTGCAGGCCCGGCGGCATCGCCTGACCGCAGATGTGCCGGTCAGCCAGCCGCCCTTCTGGGGTGCGCGCATCATCGAGGCGCCGACCAAGGCCGTGATCCCGTTCCTGAACGAGCGCAGCCTGTACCAGTTCCAGTGGGGCTTCCGGAAGCAGGGCAAGTCGCTGGAGGACTTCCTGGGCTGGGCCAAGCAGGAACTGCGCCCGGTCATGCGCCGCATGCTGGGCATTGCGGAGGCTGACAACATCCTGAAGCCGCAGGCTGCCTATGGATACTGGAAGGCAGCCGGGCAGGGCAACGACCTGATCGTGTTCGATCAGGACGGCCAGACCGAATTGTGCCGCTTCGCCCTCCCGCGCCAACCGCGGGAGGACGGCGAGTGCATCGCCGACTTCTTCCGCGACGTTGACGACAAGGAGCGCGACGTGATCGGCCTGCAGGTCGTGACCGTGGGCCAGAAGGCCAGCGACATGGCCCGGGTGTGGTTCGACGAGAACCGTTACCAGGACTACCTGTACCTGCACGGGCTTTCGGTGGAAGTTGCGGAAGCGATGGCCGAGTACACCCACAAGCGCATCCGGGCCGAACTGGGCTTCGCCGCCGAGGACGACCGCGACTTGGAGAAGATGCTCAGCCAAAGCTACCGCGGCAGCCGCTACTCCTTCGGCTACCCGGCCTGCCCCAAGCTGGAGGACCAGGCGCCACTGCTCAAGCTGTTGGGCGCGGAGCGGATCGGGGTGGACCTTTCAGATGAATGGCAGTTGCATCCGGAGCAGTCGACCAGCGCCATCGTGGTGCTGAACCCGAAGGCGAAATATTTTTCGGTCTGAGGTCCGTGAGAAAAACTACTGCATCGATCATGGCGTGTTCCATTCCAAGGCCGTCGGCTGATCATACAACAGGAGAAAACCATGCTCCGACGTAGCCTGCTGAAAGGCTCTTCTCTCGCAGCCGCAACTCTCGCTGCCCCACGTATCGTCCGCGCGCAGGGGGCGAGCACGCTGCGCTTTGTGCCCGCGGCTGACCTTGCGGTGCTCGACCCGATCCTCACCTCCGCCTACGTCACCCGCAATCACGGCTTCATGGTGTTCGACACCCTGTATGGCCTGGATGCAGAGTTGCGCCCTCAGCCGCAGATGGTCGCGGGGCACACCGTCGAGGACGATGGCCTGACCTGGAACTTCACGCTCCGTCCCGGTCTGCGCTTTCACGACGGCACGCCCGTCCTGGCGAGGGACGCGGTGGCGAGCATACGGCGCTGGGCGGTGCGGGACTCGTTCGGCATCATCCTGACCTCTCTCATGAACGAGCTGGCGGCCACCTCCGACAACATGTTCCGCATCCGGCTGAAGAAGCCTTTCCCAGCCCTCCTCGACGGCTTCGGGCATTGCAGCACCTACCTGATGCCGATCATGCCCGAGCGCCTGGCGAAGACACCGGCGACGATCCAGGTGACGGAGATGGTCGGCAGCGGCCCATACCGCTTCATCGCCGACGAGCGCGTCCCGGGTGCCCGCGTCATGTATCAACGCTTCGACGATTATCAGCCGCGTCCCGAAGCGCCCAGCTTCCTCGCCGGGGCCAAGCGCCCGTTGTTGGAGCGCGTCGAGTGGCGCACCTTGCCTGACGCCGCAACTGCCTCCTCCGCGCTTCGGAACAACGAGGTGGATTGGTGGGAGCAGCCGAGCCTTGACCTCGTGCCACAGCTGCGCCGCAGCCGCGGGGTGGTAACGGAGATTGCCGACACCAATGGCTTCCTGGCCTACCTGCGCCTCAACCACCTGCATCCGCCGTTCGACAACCCGGCGATCCGCCGCCTGGTGCTGTCGACCGCCCGGCAGGCCGACTTCATGACCGCGGTGGTCGGCGACGAAGCGTCCCTGTGGCACGAAACCGGCATCTTCACGCCAGGAACGCCGATGGCGACCGATGCGGGGATGGACGTCATGCAAGGGCCGGTCGACTATGACCGGGTCAAGCGGAGCCTCAGCGCCGCCGGCTATCGCGGTGAGGCCGTGGTGATGCTGGCCGCGACAGACTTCCCCAGCGTGAACACGCTGTCCGAGGTGGCTGCGGACATGTATCGCCGGATGGGGTTCAACCTGGACTACCAGGCGCTCGACTGGGGCACCGTGGTGCAGCGGCGCATCAGCCAGGAGTCGCCGGCGCATGGGGGATGGAGCACCCATGCCACCCTGTCCACGGGGTATGACAACCTGTCGCCGGCCGTCAATTCATCGTTGAACGCGGTCGGGCGCGCGGGGCTGCTCGGCTGGGTGGACAGCCCGGCCCTCGCCAATGGCCGGCTGAGCTGGTTCGAGGCCCCGAACACGGCGGCGCAGCAGGCGGTGTGCCGGGCCATACAGCTCCAGTTCCTGCAAGACGTGCCCTATGTGCCACTGGGCCAGTTCTTCCAGCCGACGGCATACCGCGATTCGCTCAAGGGGATGGCTAAGGGGGCGATCAGCATATTCCACAACGTCAGCAAGGTCTGACCCGCCAGGTTATGTGCAAACCAGGGGGCGCCCCGGCGAGCGCCCCGGATCACATGCAGTCCGGCACCAGGGCCGACCCTTTCCGAAGGCGGGTCGGCCGGGCCCGGCGTCAGTTGGTTCCGCGCACCGCGTCACACACCGCCCGGGTCACCTCCGCGGTGGTGGCGGTACCGCCCAGGTCCGGCGTCACCAGGCCGGTTCCGGTGACGGCTTCCACCGCCCGCATCAGCATCGCCGCAGCGCCGGGCTCGCCCAGGTGGTCGAGCATGAGCGAGGCGGTCCAGAACGTCGCGACCGGGTTGGCGATGCCCTTGCCGGTGATGTCGAAGGCGCTGCCGTGGATCGGCTCGAACATGCTGGGATAGCGGCGTTCCGGGTCCACGTTGCCGGTGGGCGCGATGCCCAGGGAGCCGGCCAGCGCCGCCGCCAGGTCGCTGAGGATGTCGGCGTGCAGGTTGGTGGCCACCACGGTGTCGATGCTGCCGGGCTTCAGCACCATGCGGGTGGTCATGGCGTCCACCAGTTCCTTGTCCCAGGTCACATCCGGGAAATCGTGCGACACCAGCAACGCGATCTCGTCCCAGAACACCATGCCGTGGCGCTGGGCGTTGCTCTTGGTCACGATGGTGATGTGCTTGCGTGGCCGCTTCTGCGCCTCGGCGAAGGCGAAGCGCATGATCCGCTCCACGCCGCGGCGGGTGAAGATGGCGGTCTCGGTCGCGACCTCCTCCGGCAGGCCGCGATGCGCCCGGCCGCCGTGCCCGGCATATTCGCCCTCGCTGTTCTCCCGCACGATCAGCCAGTCGAGGTCCGCAGCGCCTACTCCGCGCAAGGGCCCGGTGACCCCCGGCAGGATGCGGGTGGGGCGGATGTTGGCATACTGGTCGAAGCCCTGGCAGATCGGCAGGCGCAGGCCCCACAGGGTCACGTGGTCCGGGATATCGGGCGCCCCCACGGCGCCGAACAGGATGGCGTCCTTGCCGCGCAGCAGGTCCAGGCCATCGGCCGGCATCAGCGCGCCGGTGGCGCGATACCGGGCCGAGCCCCAGTCGAAATGCTCGACATCCAGCGTGAAGCCGCCATCGCGCGCCTGCACCGCTGCCAGCGCCTCCAGCCCGGCGGCGATCACCTCCGGCCCGATGCCGTCCGCCGGGATCGACGCGATCTTATGATGGCGCATGACAGGCTCCGCTGATGATTTTGCCTTCGGGTGTAACGGCATGGCATGGCGCTTGCCAGGGCGTTCATTGCCCGGCAAGTAGGCCCGGCTGAACATCCTTTCGCGGAGAGCCCGATGCGCCGATTGATCCTTGGTGTCTGCACCGCCGCGCTCATGGGGTCCGCGGCTTCGGCCCAGACCATGCGCATCGCCCTGCGTGAGGACCCGGACATCCTCGACCCCACCCTGGCCCGCACCTATGTCAGCCGCATCGTGTTCGCCGGCATGTGCGACAAGCTGTTCGACATCAACGAAAAGCTGGAGACCGTGCCGCAGCTCGCGCTGTCCTATGAATGGACCACGCCCACCGAGCTGATGATCAAGCTGCGGCCCGGCGTCGTGTTCCACGATGGCGAGAAGATGGACGCCGCTTCGGTGAAATACTCGCTGGAACGGCACCTGACCATGTCCGGCAGCTTCCGCCGCAGCGAGATCAGCGCGATGGATCACGTCGATGTCGTCGATCCGCTGACGGTCAGGATCGTGCTGAAGGCGCCGTCCTCACCCTTCCTGGCGCAGCTGACGGACCGGTCCGGCATGATCGTCTCACCCAAGGCGGCGGAGGCGGCGGGCAAGGATTTCGGGCTGAAGCCGGTATGTGCCGGGCCGTTCCGGTTCGTGGAGCGGGTGCCGCAGGACCGCATCACGCTGGAGCGTTTCCCGCAATACTGGAATGCCGACGCCATCAAGCTGGAGCGGGTGACCTACCAGCCGATTCCCGACAGCTCCGTGCGCCTGGCGAACCTGCAGGCGGGCAGCATCGACCTTTCGGAGCAGATCGTGCCCACCGATGTGCCGACGGTGAAGGCCAACCCGAAGCTCCGCATGGTGGAGTCCGACAGCCTGGGCTACCAGACCATCGCCTTCAACCTGGCCAACGGGCCGCGCAGCAGCCGGCCGCTGGGGCAGGATTCGCGGGTGCGCCGCGCCTTCGAGCTGTCGATCGACAAGACGGCGCTGGTGCAGGTCGTCTATAATGGCCTGTATGCCACCACCGCCCAGGCCGTGGCGCCCAACAGCCCGTTCTACACCCCGGCGGTGAAGCCGCTGGAGCGTGATGTGGCGAAGGCCAAGGCGCTGTTGAAGGAGGCCGGCGTCACCCTGCCGGTGGTCATCAACATGACGGTGCCGAACAACCCGGATCTGCGCCAGGTCGGCGAGATCCTGCAGTCGATGGCGCAGGAGGCCGGGTTCGACGTGCGGCTGACCGCATCGGAATACGCCTCGGCGCTGACGGCGGCCAACCGGGGGGACTTCGAGGCTTTCGTGACCGCCTGGTCTGGCCGGGTGGACCCGGACGGCAACTTGTACAGCTTCCTGCACACGGGCGGCGTGCTGAACGATGGCAGGTATTCCAACCCGAAGGTGGATGACCTGCTGGATCGCGCGCGGGCGATCTCGGATGTGGCGCAGCGCCGGGCCCTGTATGGCGAGATGTGGCAGCAGACCAGGCAGGACCTGCCGATCCTGTACCTCTGGCAGCAGAAGAACCTGGTTGGCATGTCCGCCAAGGTGACGGGCTTCAAGCCGGTGAGCGACGGGATGATCCGGCTGCAGGGCGTGAGCCTGGCGAAGTAGCATGCGCAGCCATCTCGGCACCCGCATCCTTCAGGTCATCCCAACCATCCTGCTGGTCAGTGTCCTGGTCTTCGCCCTCCAGCAGCTGATGCCCGGCGACCCGGCCATCGTGCTGGCCGGCGAGGAGCGCGGCGATGCCCAGGTGCTGGCGCAGATCCGCTCCGAACTCTGGCTCGACCGCTCGCTGCCGGTGCAATACCTGCACTGGATGGGCGGGGTGGTGCGCGGTGATCTCGGGTTCAGCTGGCGCATCCGGCAGCCGGTGTCCGAACTGATCCTCACCAAGCTGCCGGTCACCATGCAGCTGGGCGGCATGGCGTTCCTGATCGCGCTGTGCATCGGGGTGCCCATGGGCGTCCTCTCCGCCGTGTACCGCAACCGGCTGCTGGACTATGTGGCGAACTTCGTCGGCCTGGCCGGCCTGTCGACGCCGAACTTCTGGCTGGGGATCATGCTGATCCTGCTGGTTTCCGTGCAGCTGGGTTGGCTGCCGCCCTCCGGCTATGTGCCGCTGACCGAGGATTGGCGGCAGTCGCTGGCCACCACCATCATGCCGGCCTTCGTGCTGGGTAACGCCATAGCGGCGATCCTGATGCGGCATACGCGGAGTGCGATGCTGACGGTGCTGGATCAGGACTACATCCGCACCGCCCGCGCCAAGGGGCTGAAGGAGCGGCAGGTCGTGATGCGCCATGCGTTCCGCAACGCGCTGGTGCCGGTGGTGACGCTGGGCGCGCTGGAACTGGGAACGCTGCTCTCGGGCGCGGTGCTGACGGAGCAGGTGTTCAGCATTCCGGGCTTCGGGAAGATGGTGGTGGATGCGGTGTTCAACCGCGACTATCCCGTGGTGCAGGGCGTGGTGCTGGTCGCGGCGACGCTGATCATCGTGCTGAACCTGCTGGCGGACCTGCTCTACGCGGTGATCAACCCGCGGCTGCGCGCGGCATGAGTGGTGTCGTCAGCGGCGCGGGCCTCGGCACGAAGCCGGTGGTGCGGAGCCCGGCGCGGCTCGCCTTGGCCCGGTTCCTGGGGCGGCCGGCGGCGGTCGTCGGTGCCCTGGTGATCGTCTTGATCATCCTGGTCGCGGTGGCGGCGCCACTCGTGGCGCCGTTCGACCCGGCGGCGACGAGCTGGTCGCTGGTGCGCAAGGCTCCATCGCTGGCGCATTGGATGGGAACCGATGAGAATGGCCGGGACGTGCTGAGCCGGGTCGTATACGGCGCGCGGGCCTCGCTGCTGGCCGGAGGGATCTCGGTGCTCATCGCCGCGGGTGTCGGGGTGCCCGCCGGGCTGCTGGCCGGCTTCCGGGGCGGTTGGGTGGATGGGGCGATCGGGCGCATCGTGGATGCGATGCTGGCCTGCCCGTTCCTGATCCTGGCGATCGCACTGGCGGCCTTCCTGGGACCCGGGCTGGGAAGTGCGATGATCGCGATCGGTGTCTCCACCGCACCGCGTTTCGTGCGGGTCGCACGGGCCGCGACGATCGACGCGGCCACCAACGACTATGTCGAGGCGGCACGGGCGCTGGGAAATCCGCCGTGGCGTGTGGCGGTGCGGCACATAGCGCCGAACATCGTGCCGCCCGTGCTGGTGCAGGCGACGCTGGCCATCGCCACTGCCATCATCGCGGAGGCCAGCCTGTCGTTCCTCGGCCTGGGCCAGCAGCCGCCGGCGCCGAGCTGGGGCAGCATGCTGAACTCGGCGCAGCGGTTTCTGACCCAGGCGCCCTGGCTCGCGATCTTTCCGGGCGCCTCGATCTTCGTCGCGGTGCTGGCCTTCAACCTGGTGGGGGACGGACTGCGTGACGCGCTGGATCCACGCCGCCGGTAAGGTCAGGCAATCCGATTTCAGGCAATCCGGGGAGAGCAGGATGCGCGTGGCCGTGATGGATGACTGGCAGGGCGTGGCCAAGGCCAGCACCGACTGGAGCGGGCTGGAGGCCCGGGCCGAAATCGTGGTGCTGCACGATGCCTTCGCCTCCGAAGCCGAAGCCGTGGCCGCACTCGCAGAGTTCGACGTGGTGATCCCGATGCGGGAGCGGACGGAGATCACCGCCTCGCTGATCGCCGGGTTGCCGAAGCTGCGGCTGGTGGCGCAGACCGGCAGCCGGGCGCAGACCATGGACATCGAGGCCTGCACCAGGGCCGGCGTGCTGGTGTGCAACACCGGCGGCGAACGCTCCTCCCGCGGTACGGCGGAGCTGGCGCTGGCGCTGCTGCTGGCGGCGGCGCGGCGGGTGCCGCAGGGCGACGCGGCGATCCGCGCCGGGCGATTCCAGGAGGGGGTGGGCGTCGGGCCTGTGCTGCACGGGCTCACGCTGGGCATCATCGGCTTCGGCCGCATCGGCGCCATGGTCGGTGCCTATGGCCGCGCGCTCGGCATGGAGCTGCTGGCCTGGAGCCCTAATCTCACGCCCGAACAGGCTGAGGCCGGAGGTGCCACGCTGGTGCCACGCGACGAACTGCTGGCCCGCAGCGATGCCATCAGCCTGCACATCGTGCTGTCCGCACGGTCCCGCGGCATGATCGGGGCGGCGGAGCTGGCGCGGATGAAGCCCGGTGCCATCCTGGTCAATACCTCCCGCGGCCCGCTGGTCGATGAGGCGGCGCTGCTGGAGGCGCTGCGGGACGGCCGGATCCTGGCGGCGCTGGACGTGTTCGACCAGGAGCCGCTGCCGGCCGATGCTCCCATCCGCTCGGCCCCGAACACGGTGCTGACGCCGCATCTTGGCTACGGCACCCGCGACACCTTCAAGCAGTTCTATGGTGAAAGCGTCGAAAACGTGCTCGCCTTCCTGGACGGCGCTCCGATCCGGATGGTTAACCCGGCCGCGGTCGGCGCCCAGTAAACCGCAAGGGAGACGTCGCATGCGCGCCTGGGCCGTGATCGAGAACGGGAAAGACCTGCAGGAGATCGAGATACCGACGCCGGAGCCGACCGGCACCCAGGTTCTGCTGGAGGTCACGCACTGCGGGGTGTGTCATAGCGACCTGCATATCTGGGACGGGTACTACGACCTGGGCGGCGGCAAGCGCATGTCGCTGAAGGATCGCGGGGTCGTGCTGCCTCTGGCCATGGGGCACGAGGTGGTGGGCCGGGTCACCAGGCTCGGGCCGGATGCGGCGGGTGTGGCGGTGGGCGATCTGCGGATCGTGTTCCCCTGGGTGGGCTGCGGCCATTGCGAGCGGTGCCTGGCTGACGAAGACAACATGTGCCTGGTCAGCCGCAGCATCGGCGTGTACCAGAATGGCGGCTACGCGACGCACGTGCTGGCGATGCACCCGCGCCACCTGGTGGACCCCGGCACGCTGGACCCCGCGATTGCCGCCACCTATGCGTGCTCCGGCATCACCGTCTATTCCGCGATCCGCAAGCTGTTGCCGCTGCCGCCTGGTGAGCCAGTGGTGCTGGTCGGTGCCGGCGGGCTGGGGCTGCTGGCCATCAGCGTGCTGCGGGCACTGGGGCACCAGGCGATCATCTCCGTCGATATTGACGCGGCCAAGCGGCAGGCAGCGCTGGCCGCGGGGGCCAAGCACGCCGTGGATGGCAACGGCGAGGGTGTGACGGATCGCATCCTGGCGGCGGCGGGTGGACCGGTGATCGGGGTGATCGACCTGGTGAACGGCACGGCGACCGCGGTCTTTGCCTTCGCGGCCCTGCGCAAGGGCGGCACGCTGGTGCAGGTGGGTCTGTTTGGCGGTGAGGTAAGCCTGCCGCTGCCACTGATGGCGATGCGGGCTTTGACGGTCCAGGGCAGCTACGTCGGCAACCCGAAGGAGTTGCGGGAGCTAGTGCGGCTGGGACAGAATGGCGGGATTGCAGCAATCCCGATCACCGAGTTGCCGCACCGTGAAGCGAATAGCGCGCTCAACCGACTGCGGAACGGCCAGGTCACGGGACGGATCGTGCTGACCGCGGCCTAGTCAAGGCATGAGGCGGCAACGCCCGCGCAACGCATTCAGGCAGCGTGGCGAGCGACCGGAAGCGTGACGACCGGGGAGTTGCTGGCCAGCCTGCGCATGAGCGGCAGCGCGTAGGTCAGGCGGCGCTCGAGTTCCGGCTTCGCATTGCTGATCGACACGGGATTGCCGGTGCGAAGGCCAGAGTAGAGGTCCTGCGACACGTTCAGGATGCCAAGCCGCTCCGCCGTGGGCATGTGAAGCAAACCGGCAACTCGATCGAATTCGCGGAGCTTTTCCAACATTGCACTCATCGCACCCTCCATCGCATTAGGCTGAAAGCATCCATCTGCCGAATGGTTTACCGCGACTACAACGAGTGGGAAAGCTTTTTCACATGAAAATAACGTTACCTGGTAAAGTTTACGAAGCCACTCTGCTCACGTTAAAGCATGCGTAGAGTTCGAGGGTTCGAGCCACCCGCCTGTTGCAGGTCGGGCGACTGACGCATCTTGCCCAGCGATAATGCCGGTGCGACTGGCACTGCACCCGTGGACACGATCGGAGGCGCGGCGTCCTGTCGCTCTGCATCCTGCCCGAGGACAGACGAAGCAGGAACGCCGGTGCTTCTGGCAGCAGCAGCACGCATCAGCGCCGCCAGGAAGGAGCGTCCCCAGCCCAATGCAGATGCACCCTCGATCGCAGACCATGCCGTGCTCCACCGCTCGATGCGCTCCGCCATGCTCATCCGCAATGCCGAATCGATCGCATCGGCAACCTCGTCCGTGTCGTAGGGATTCACCAGCAGCGCGCTCTCAAGCTGCCGCGCGGCTCCGGCAAAACGTGAAAGGATCAACACGCCGGGGTCTTGCGGGTCCTGTGCGGCGACGAACTCCTTGGCAACCAGGTTCATCCCGTCGCGCAGCGGAGTCACCAGCCCGATCCGCGCCTCACGCATGTAGCCTGCCATCGTCGCGCGTGCGCCGGCGCGGGCGATCAGGCGCAGCGGTGTCCAGTCCGGCTCGCTGAAGGCGCTATTGATACTCCCGGCCTCTCGTTCCACCTGGCTGCGAAGGTCTTGGTAGGCGACGACATCGGTGCGCGACTCAGCCGCGATCTGCAGGAACGAGACCCGGCGGTGCCACCGCGGCTGCATCTCCAGGAACCGGCGATAGGCCCACAGCCGCTGCACCAGACCCTTGGTCGGGTCCATCCGGTCAACGCCCAGGATCAGCTGCTGACCGGCCAGGCTGCGGCGCAGGCGCTCGGTCGGAACGGACCGCCAGGCATCCTCGGCGACAGCGGCAAACTCGCGCGCCTCGATCTCCACCGGGAACACGGCAAGCCGCACCCGATGACTGCCGATCAGCAGCCAGCCGCCGCTGGTTCGCTCGGCGTTGCCCAGACGAATGGCAGCCTCGGCGAAGTTGTCCTGGTCGTTTCGTGTCTGAAACCCAATGAGATCGGCCGCCAGCAGATCCCGCACCAGCCCGCCCGCCTCCGGCACGCTGTTCAGCACATCGGCGGAGGGGAAGGGTATGTGCAGGAAGAACCCGATCGGCGCCATCACCCCGGCCGCCCGCAGCATCGCCGGCATGCACATCAAATGGTAATCGTGCACCCAGATCATGTCATCTGCATGCAGCAACGGCACCAGCGCATCGGTGAACCGCTGGTTGACCCCGCGATAGACGACAGCGTTGCGGCGGTCGAACGTCATCAGCTCGGCCATCGAGTGCAGAAGCGGCCACAAGGTGCTGTTGGAGAACTCGGTATAGTAGCGCTCGTGCTCCTCCGGGTCGAGGTCGAGCGTCGCGAACCGGATGCGTCCGGCGTCGAGCGTGCGTGGATTGTCGGAGGGCGCGGCCTCCACCTTGCCGCTCCAACCGAACCACAACCCGCCACGCTGCTCCATCAGCGACTCGAGGGCAACGGCGAGCCCACCCGCCTGCGCCCCGGCGGCGGAAGGAGCGGGAACCCGGTTGCTGACGACGACGACGCGGTTCATCGAACCTCCAACACTGCAACGGGCAGCTCACCAAGGACCTGCCCGGCATTCATGCGAGCGGAGATTACCTCACTCCAGCACGCATCGAGCAAACCGGATGCAGATCGTTCGATCATATTACGCGGCGGAACAATGATGGTTCCGTCCCAGGCAGCCGGTGACACCAGCGGACGATCCTCCATCATCGGCAACCCCAATGCACAGCGCGTCACCGCGACGAGAACGCTGCGGCCCTCATGCTCCCGGGCGAAGGCGAGAATATGGTCTGCCAAAGGCCCCTCGGTTCGCAGCGCGGTGTAGCTGCCCTGGGTGAACAGGCTGGGCGCCGCAGCACGCAGCCGCAGCATCCGGGCGATGATGGCCTGCTTCACCCGGCCATCCCGCCAGTGCGGCATCAGCGCGGCGGGAGCCTCGTCGGCAGCCAGCGCGGCCTCGCGCGCCGCGAAATCCACCGGCCGGCGGTTGTCCGGATCGACCAGCGAGTAGTCCCAGAACTCGGTCCCCTGGTAGAGGTCCGGGATGCCCGGGGCCGTCACTCGCAGCAGCGTCTGCGCCAGGCCGCTCACGGCACCGGCCGGCGCCAGCCGCTCGGCAAGCGCTGCGATCTCGGCAGCCAGCGGACGGCTGCCGTCCAGGCACCCCGCCAGGAACGCGGCACAAGCGCCTTCATAATCCGCATTGGGCGCGACCCAGCCGCTGTGCCGCTTCGCTTCCCGCAACGCCTTTTCCAGCCAGGCGCCAACCCGGGCGCGATACTCCTCGAGCCCCGCCGCATCACTGGCAACAAGCCCGACCGGCCAGGCGGCGACGAGGGTTTGGTAAAGCATGACCTCGTCGGCGGCATCGGGCGCCGGGCCATTGAGGTTGCGGCGCAGGGGGGCGTTGAGGCGCATCCACCGCTGCACCGTCGCCGCCCACTCGGCCGGCCGTCCGCTGAGGGCCGCGAGCCGCATCCGCGTGTCCTCGCCCCGCTTATGGTCGTGCGTGGCGGTGGCGAGCAGGGCTCGCGGGAAGCGCCGCTGCCGCTCCTTGTTCGCGGCATGGAACCCCGCCGGCGTCAGCGCGAACTGTGACGGCTCGCTGCCGACCTCGTTGCGCGAGATCAGGCGGCCATAGCGGTAGAACGCGGTGTCCTCGACCGACTTCGCCGCGGTGGGCGCGCTGAGCTGCTGAAACCGCACCATGGCGCGCAGCCACTCCTGCCGCCGCGTGCCGGAGGGTGCGTCGCGCAGGCCGGCCCCCGTCACCCATTTCGCCACCAGCTCCAGCAGCTCCCGGTCGGCGACGCGCACGGTGCGGCGGGCACCGGCCATCGCCCAGTCCATGGCGCGCTGGTCCGGCCCCGAAATCCCGGCTGGCCCGGCATAGATCCGATAGGTGTGGAAATGCACCAGCAGCTCGATCAGCGTCGTGCGGATGCCCGAGAGCGTGTAGTCGCGCGTCCTGAGGTCACGCTTTGCCACGCGGTGCAGGGCGCCAGCCACGGAGGCCAGCTCGCTGCTGAGGCTTTCCCGCAGGATCTGCCGCCGGGCCGCCTCGGCTTCCGCCTCGAAGGCGCCGGGGCGGCCGGTGGTGCCGGTCCAGAGTTCAGTGAGCGGCGCTTCGCCTGCCGGGTCGTGCAGCACGGCACCGACATCGTTCATGAAGTCGTATCCGGTGGTGCCGTCGGTCATCCACTCGGTGGCCAGGCGTTCATGCGCGAACAGGATCTTCTCGACCCAGAGCAGCGGCTTCTGGTCGCGCAGACCTTCGGGGCGAAGCGGCGTGATGGCATCCAGCCGGCGGCGCAGCTTGCGGCAGTATTCGCGCGGGAAGGCCAGGCCGTCGACGTGGTCGATGCGAAGGCCGTCGATCAGCCCCTGCTCATACAGGCGGAACACGGTGCGATGCGTGTCCTCGAACACCTCCGGGATCTCGACGCGTACCCCGGCCAGGCCATTCACGTCGAAGAAGCGGCGCCAGTTGATCTCGTCCGTCGCGGCCCGCCACCAGGACAGGCGGTAGGCCTGACGTTCGAGCAGGCGGTGCAGCCGCTCCTGTCCGCTCGGGGTGGTCGCGTCGTAATCGCGCAACGTCTCGCGGATCGCCTGGGCATAGGCCGGCAGTCGCAGCTCCCGCCGTCCCGCCTCGGCCTGGGCCCGTGCCGCCGCGCCGTCCAGCTCGCCGAACAGGCGCGCTGGGCCCTCCAGCCGGCCGCCCTGGGTGAGCAGGATGGAGCCGTAGTCGCGTGGGTTCACCGGGAAATGGTGGTCGTGATAGGCGACATAAAACCGTCCGCTCTCCGCGCTGAACTGCAGCTTCAGCTCGCCCGAGGCCAGGCATTCGCCATAGGGCGCCCCCAGGAACGGGGCCAGCAGCCGGCCGCGCAAGGAGGCGTCCGCCGGGTCCCAGTCGATGTCGAAATACTCGGCATAGGGGCTGGTCCGTCCCCATTCCAGCACGTCCAGCCACCAGGCATTGTCGTTGCCGCCCACGCCCATGTGGTTCGGCACGATGTCGAGGATCAGGCCCATGTCGTGCTCGCGCAACCGGGCCACCAGGCTGACCAGCGCCGCCTCGCCGCCCAGCTCCGGGTTGATCCGGTTATGGTCCACGATGTCATAGCCGTGGGTGGAGCCGGCCCGTGCCGTCAGCAGCGGCGACGCATAGAGGTGGCTGATCCCCAGCGTGGCGAAGTAGGGCACCAGCCGCTCGGCATCCGCCAGGGTGAAGTCCTTGTGGAACTGCAGGCGGGCAGTGGCCGAGGGTTGTTTCATGCGGTGCGGCGTCCTTCGGTCAGCATGTCCAGGCGGGCGGTCACCGCCGGGTCGTCCAGCAGCGTGGCGGCCTGGCCCGGCAGGCGGCGGCGCCAGTTGGGGTGGGTGTCGGTCGTGCCCGGAAGGTTCGGCTGTTCTGCCAGGCCCAGAGCGTCCTCGATCGGCAGGATCACCAGCTCGCAGGATGCGGTGGCCAGGTGGCGCACGGCGGCATCCACCACGCCCGCGGTGGCGGCGATATCGGGGGCAGGGCCGGTGGCTGCGCCGCTATGCTCGAAGGCGGACCACAGGGCGGCCCGGTCGGCCTCGCGCTCCGCCGCCTCGCGCGCCTCGGCCTCGGCACCGCCAGCGAGGTTCATCGAACGGCGCCAGGTCAGGTCGCGGCCGGACCACCAGCCCGCGACGGTCGGCAGGTCGTGCGTGCTGGTCATGGCCGCGGCCTCCGGCGTCCAGCCGCGGGGGTCCAGGAACTGGCCGAAGAACTTCTCGAACCAAAGCACGCGCATGCCCAGCGTGCCGGCTTCGCGCAGCCGGTCCTGGAAGCCCTCCGGGATGGTGCCGAGATCCTCGCCCATCACGATGGTGCGGTTGCGCACGGATTCGAGGGCGATCAGCCGCAGCATGTCGTCCAGCGGGAAGGTGAGATAGGCCCCATCCGCGGCGGAGGCGCCGTCCGGCACCACCCAGAGCCGGGCCAGGCCCAGGGCATGGTCGATCCGCACGCCGCCGGCATGGCGCATGGCGTGGCGCAGCATCTCGATGAAGGCGCGGTATCCCCTGTCCATCAGGCCCCGGGGCGAGAAGGCGGCCAGGCCCCAGCTTTGGCCCCCGGCGCTCAGCAGGTCCGGCGGCGCCCCGATGGTCAGGCCCAGCAGCGTTTCGTGCTGGCGGCTCCAGCAATGGCTGCCGCCGGAGTCCGCGCCCACCGCCAGGTCGGCGATCAGCCCGATCGGCATGCCCGCCGCCCGGGCCGCGGCCTGGGTATCCGCCAGGCTGCGGTCCGTGATGAACTGCATGTAGGCGTGCAGGGTCACGGCTTCGGCGTGTTGGGCCGCGAAATCCTGCACGGCCGGGCTGTTCGGGTCCTGCAGGGCGGCGGACCAGCTGCGCCAGTGCCACAGCGCCGGGTCGGAGCCGAACTGGTGGGCGTGCAGCGCCTCGAACACCGCGTGGGTGTGCAATGCGCTGCCCTCGGCGGCGCGGTAGGCCGCAAGCTCCGCGAGAGTTTCAGGGCTGGCGGCGTGGAAGGCGGAGCGCAGCGCATCGAGCCGCAGGCGGGAGGCGGCCGGCCAGTCGAGCAGGTCGAGGCTCTCCAGCCGCCGCGCCTCCGTGCTGGGCGGGATGCCGAGCCCGGCATGCAGCACGTTCAGCCCGATTCGGCTGGACGGGGAATAGGGGCTGTAGCGGTTCACGTCGGCGGAGAACTGCGCATGCACCGGGCTGATGGCAATGCCTGCGGCACCCATCCGCGCCGCCGGACCAACCAGGTCCTGCAGGGCCAGGAAGTCGCCGATGCCGCCATCGCCGGCGCGGCGCAGCGAATAGAGCTGCACCGCCAGCGCCCAGGGGCGGGTGCCCGGCGCGGCATCCGCCACGGTAAACCCACGGCGGGGCGCCACGGCCAGGGTGGAGACGACGCCGCCCAGCTCCAGCGTGTGATACCCGGCCTCCTGCACCGGCCCCACCGAGCCCGCGGCCACGCCGTCCTGAACGCCGCCATGCTCCAGCGTGATCTGGTATCGCCCATGCAGCGGGCCGATGATCGGCTCGCCCATCACGCCAGTCATCAAAGGGGCAGGACGCGCATTGCGTTCGGCAAGGGTCGCGTGGCTCGAAGCCAGCTGTGCAGCCGTGCGACCCGGCAGCTCCAGGGCATCGAGCACCGCCAGCAGCGAGTCGGGGGAGACATCGTGCCAGGTCTCGCGATAGTCCTTCCATCGGGGCGCGACGCCCGCGGCCCGGGCCAGGCCGGCAACCTCGTCGCTCATGCCAGCAGCACCGCGATGCTGTTGGGCGGAAGCCGGCTCGGTGAGGCGCCCGGCGTCACGAACAGCGCCTTGCGGCCCGGCGGCGGCGTCTCGACCACGGTATCCCCCAGGTTCAGCATGATTGTCAGCGTCTCGCCGGTGCCCATGATCCACTCTCCTCGCACCGCACCTTCGGCCAGCACCGTGGCGCCCAGGCTGCGGCAGCCCGGCAGGCCCGGGACAATGTGCTGATGACGCAGCCGCAGCAGCTGCGCCATCCATTCGGCATGCCCGGGGTCGGTCCGCGCCGGGCGGGAGCGCTCGAAGGTCGCGGCGTCGTTGGGCGCCGGGATCTTGTCGCGCTTGGCCTCGTTGGCGAAGGCCTCGAACGACTTGAACTCGGCGCGGCGCCCCTCGTCGACCAGCTTCGCCAGGGCCTCGGGGTGGCTGGTGAAGAACTGGAACGGTGAGGTGCTCGCCCATTCCTCGCCCATGAACAGCAGCGGGATGAACGGCGACAGCAGCAGCAGCGCCGTGGCGGCCCGCAGCCCGGCCGGGTCCGCGAGCACGGTCAGCCGCTCGCCCATGGCGCGGTTGCCGATCTGGTCGTGGTTCTGCAGGCAGATGACGAAGGCGGTGGTGGGCAGGTGCCCGCTGGGCTCGCCGCGCGGGTGGCCCAGATGGGGGGCGATCTGTCCCTCGAAGGCGAAACCGTGCGCCAGGCACCGGGCCAGCAGGCCGGCGGCATCCTGGAAGTCCTGGTAGTAGCCCTCGTGCTCCCTGGTCAGCAGGACGTGCAGGCAGTGGTGCAGGTCATCCGCCCATTGCGCATCGTATAATGGCGCCTCGAGCAGGGCCGCGCGGTTGTCCTCGTGTTCAAGAACCAGGTGTACGTGGCGCCCTTGCGCCTGCGCGAAGTCCCGCAGCGTGCCGGCCATGTCGATGAGGAAATCCTCCTCCGAGATCGCGTGCACGGCGTCGAAGCGCAGCCCGTCGATCCGATACTCATCGAGCCAGTACAAGGCATTCTGCGTGAAGTAGTCCCGGACTTCGTTGCGGCGGAAATCGATCGAGGCACCCCAGGGCGTGGTGATGTCCTCCCGGAAGAACGGCTTGGCGAAGGCATGGATATAGGCGCCTTCCGGGCCGAAATGGTTGTAGACGACATCCACGAACACCATCAGGTTCAGCCCGTGCGCGGCGTCCACCATCGCCTTCAGCTCGTCGGGCGTGCCGAAGCGGCGGTCCGGGGCAAACGGCAGCACGCCGTCATAACCCCAGTTCCGCTCGCCCGGCACATCGGAGAGCGGCATCAGCTCGATGGCCGTGACCCCCAGCGCCGCCAGCTCCGGCAGCAGCCGTTGCACGCCGGCAAAGCCGCCCAGCAGGCCGACATGCAGCTCGTAGATCACCGTCTCGTGCCAGGGCCGGCCGCTCCAGGCCGGGTTCTGCCACGGATAGGCCAGCGAATCGACCACCACGCTGGGGCCGTGGACATCGTCGAGCTGCATGCGAGAGGCCGGGTCCGGCACGGCCAAGCCGTCGGCCATCACGAAGCTGTATTCAGTCCCGGCGAGTGCGGCCGCGGTGACCGAGTGCCAACCGCCGGCTTCGGCCCGCATGGGGATCGTGCCCTGCGGCAGGCGAAGCTGCAGCGTCGGGCAGGATGGCGCCCAGATCCGGAAGAAGGTGGAGCCGTTCGGGCGAAGCTCCGCGCCGAACGGGAGAGCGTGATGGAAACTCTGACTCATTCCGGCCGAAACACCACGGTGGCCAGGGGCGGCAGCGTCAGTGCCAGCGAGAACGGCAGGTCGTGCGACCCGGCATCCTCGGCGAAGGCACGGCCGCCATTGCCGAGGTTGGAGCCGCCGTATTCCGCCGCGTCCGTGTTCATGATCTCGGTCCATACGCCGCCGCACGGCACGCCCAGGCGGTAGGCCTGCCGCGGCACGGGCGTCATGTTGCACACCACCAGCGCCGGTTTGCCGCCATCCAGCGGTTGCCGCAGATAGGCATAGACCGAGTTCTCGGCATCGCCGATCACCACCCAGCGGAACCCGGCGGGATCGCAGTCCCCCTGATGCAGCGCCGGCTCCCGCCGGTAGAGGCCATTCAGGTCGCGCACCAGGTGCTGCATGCCCTGGTGCTCCGGCACATCCAGCAGGAACCAGTCGAGACCGACATCATGGTTCCACTCCCGGTCCTGTGCGAACTCGCCGCCCATGAAGATCAGCTTCTTGCCGGGATGGGTCCACATGAAGCCGAGATAGGCCCGCAGGTTGGCGAATTGCTGCCAGCGGTCCCCCGGCATCTTGCGGATCAGCGAGCCCTTTCCATAGACCACCTCGTCATGGCTCAGCGGCAGCATGAACCGTTCGGAGAAGGCATAGACGAGCCCGAAGGTGACCTCGCCGTGGTGCCAGCGGCGGTTGATCGGCTCCTCCTCCATGTAGTGGAGCGAGTCGTGCATCCAGCCCATGTTCCACTTGTAGTGGAAGCCGAGCCCGCCCTCATGCACCGGGCGGGTGACGCCGGGCCAGGCGGTGCTTTCCTCGGCGATCAGCACGGCGCCGGGCGCGTGTTCCCCGATGGCGAGGCTCAGCTCCTGCAGGAAGGCGACGCTCTCCAGGTTCTCGCGCCCGCCATGGATGTTCGGCACCCACTCATCCGCCTTGCGGCTGTAGTCGCGGTAGAGCATGGAGGCGACGGCATCCACGCGCAGCCCGTCGACGTGATACTGCTTCAGCCAGAACATGGCGGAGGCGATCAGGAAGCCACGCACCTCGTTGCGCCCGAGGTTGAAGATGTTGGTGTTCCAGTCCTGGTGGAACCCCTCCCGCGGGTCTTCGTGCTCATACAGCGCGGTGCCGTCGAACCGGGCCAGGCCGTGCGCGTCGGTCGGGAAGTGCGCCGGCACCCAGTCGAGCAGGACGCCGACGCCCATGGCGTGACAACGGTCGACGAAGGCGGCGAAGGCCTCGGGCGAGCCCAGCACCGCGCTGGTGGCGAACTGGCCCAGCGGCTGATAGCCCCAGGAGCCGCCGAACGGATGCTCCATGATCGGCAGCAGCTCGAGGTGCGTGAAGCCCATCCCGGCGCAATAGGGCACCAGCTTGTCGGCCAGCTCCGCCCATCCGGTCTCGCCCGCCGCGGCGGCGGGAGCCCAGGAGGCGGCGTGCACCTCATAGGCGCTGATCGGGGCGGTGGCGGTTTGCAGGCTGCCGCGCCGGGCCATCCAGGCGCCGTCGGTCCAGGGGAATGGGGTGTGGTCGGCGACGATGGAGCCGGTGGCCGGGGCGCGTTCGGTGGCCCAGGCGATGGGATCGGCCTTTTGCGGCAGCGGTTCGCCGTGCGGCCCCAGCATGTCAAACTTGTAGATGGTGCCGACATTGGCACCCGGCACGAACATCTCCCACACGCCCACGCCGTCCTGCTTGCGCATCGGGTGGCGAGTGGTGTCCCAGTGGTTGAAGTCGCCGACCACCGAGACGCGGCTGGCATTTGGCGCCCAGACGGCGAAGCGCACGCCCGCCACGCCGTCATATTCCGCGGGATGCGCACCCAGGGTATAGCCGAGATCGCGGTGCCGCCCCTGCGACATCAAATGCAGGTCGAGCGGCCAGAGCGTCGGCCCGAAGCGGTAGGGGTCGTCCGCCTCATAGGTGATGCCGTGCGTCTGCACCCGCAGTCGATAGGGGCCGGGCGTCGACAAGGCGCCCTCGAAGAAGCCGCGCTCGTGCACCTTCTCCGTTGTGCCGATCGGCTCGCCCTTGGCGTCGATCAGCGTGACGCCATCGGCGCCGGGCAGCAGCACCCGCACCATGGTCGCGCCATCCACGTCATGCGGCCCGAGCACGGCGAAGGGGTCGCCGTGCCGCCCCTCGACCAAGGCCTGCACGGCACCGGAGTCGAGCATCGCCATCAGACACCACCCTGCAGCAGCCGCTCAGCGAGCGTGTGGAAGCCGGTCAGCGGGATGTTCAGCCACGCCGGACGGTTGGCGACCTCATAGCGGATCTCGTAGGCGGCCTTTTCCAGCAGGAACAGGTCAAGCAGCGCCTGCTCCGCCTGCGGGGACACCCAGCGGACCGGCGCGTTCGCCAGCACGGTCCGATACGCCTCGAGGAACACCGTCGAGGCCCGGACCCGGAAGTCGCTCAGGATCTCCTGCCGCCGCCCCGACGTTTCCGCCGAGGCCGCGACCCGGCCCGGGGCCGCCGCCGCCGCCGCATAGTCGAATGACCGCAGCAGGCCAGCCACGTCGCGCAACGGGCACGACATGGCCCGGCGCTGCTCCATGGTCCGCGCCGGCTCGCCCTCGAAGTCGATCAGGTAGGCATCGCCCTGCACGACCAGCACCTGGCCCAGGTGGAAGTCACCGTGCACCCGGGTCTGCAGGGCACCGCGGCCCTGCTCACCCAGCCGCACCGCGACCTTCCGCAGCGCGTCCTTGTTCCCGATCAGCATCTTGGCCTGCGCCGCCGAAGCCTCGTCCGGCCAGGTCTGAACCCCGGCCAGCAGCTCCAATGCGAGGTCGATCTGCTCGGCCGCACCGGCGGACCAGGCGGAGAGCGTGGCGTCGTCGGCCGGGGCAGGGGCGAAGGCGGCGTCCTCCGTCGGCTCCGAAAGGGTGGCGTGCAGCTCACCCAGACGGGTGCCGATGGCACGGGCGAACACGTCATAGGCGTCGAAGGTGTCGGCATGGGCGTCCTCCGCGGTGCCGCCCTCGGCGGTGCCGGTGAGCGCCAGCTCCTCGGCGGACCGGGCCAGGTAGTCCAGCGTCCAGCTCCAGCCATCACCCTGGTTGCGCACGAAGCCCTGGGCCAGCGCCACGGTGTGCGGCGTGCCCTCGGCATCGACGCGCACCACCTCGCCGAACAGCGGCGCGGTGTTGCCGAAGCCGCGCTCCGTCAGCAGCCGGGTCATCTCGCCTTCGGGATGCACGCCGGCCAGCACGCGCCGCACCAGCTTCAGCACGATGGCGTCGCCGACCACCCAGGAGGAGTTGGACTGCTCGGCCGACAGGCGACGGATCTCGGCATTCTCCGGCAGATCGAGTCCGGCCATCAGGTTGGTCGGCCGGAACTCCAGCGTGCCGCCGTCAACCGGCACGGTGGCGCTCTCCCGCAGCCCGGCGATCATGCCCGCCGTCAGCCCGTCCACCGCGAAGGCGTCGGTCAGGAAGCCCATGCGGGGGCCCTTGCGCACCCGGGTCAGCGCCAGCTGCCCCGGCAGCGCGGTGGTCACCTCGTCCTCGAAGGCCATCGCCAGCGGCAGCACGTAGCGTTCGGTGCGGCCGGCCACTGTGGCCTCGGCCTCGGCGAACATGACGTCCTGCGCCCCGGGCATCGGCACCATATAGGCCAGCCGGGCCGCTTGCAGCGCCTCGCCCTTGGAGGCGAACCAGCGGCGCTTCGGCAGATAGGCCGGCAGCGCCTCCCGATCGATCACCGCACGCGCATTGCCGGTCAGGGTGTCGGCCAGGTTGCCGCGCACCACGAGGGTCGCGTAATCCGGCAGCGGCTCGGGCGGCGGGCTGTGCCAGGCCGGCAGCTCCGCGCTCTCCGAGAGCAGGAACCAGAACACGCCATAGGGCTGCAGCGTCAGCAGATAGCTGAGCTGCCCCACCGGCGGGAACACCGAGCCGCCGACGATATCGACGGGGACCCGGCCCACGAAGCCCGCGAGGTCCAGCTCCACCGCCTGCGCCGTGCGCGACAGATTGCTGACACATAGGATGGACTCTGTGCCGGTCTCGGTGGTCAGTTCCCGCAGATAGGCGAGCACCTTGCGGTTCGATGGATAGAGGAAGCGCTGGGTGCCGCGGCCGAAGGCCTGGTGCCGCTTGCGCACGGCCAGCATGCGCCGGGTCCAGTTCAGCAGGCTGTGCGGATCGCTGGCCTGGCTCTCCACGTTCACCGCCGGGAAGCCGTAGATCGGATCCATGATCGGCGGCAGTACCATGCGGGCCGGGTCCGCGCGGGAGAAGCCGCCGTTGCGGTCGATGGACCACTGCATGGGGGTCCGCACGCCATCGCGGTCGCCCAGGAAGATGTTGTCGCCCATGCCGATCTCGTCGCCGTAATAGATCACGGGCGTGCCGGGCATGGAGAGCAGCAGGCCGTTCATCAGCTCGACGCGCCGGCGGTCACGTTCCAGCAGCGGCGCCAGGCGGCGGCGGATGCCGAGGTTGATGCGGGCGCGGCGGTCGGCGGCGTAGGTGTTCCAGAGGTAGTCGCGTTCGCCGGAGGTGACCATCTCCAGCGTGAGTTCGTCATGGTTGCGCAGGAACATGGCCCACTGGCAGCCGGCCGGGATCTCCGGCGTCTGCCGCATGATGTCGGTGATGGGGAAGCGGTCCTCGCGCGCGATCGCCATGTACATGCGGGGCATGAGGGGGAAGTGGAACGACATGTGACATTCGTCGCCGTCGCCGAAGTATTCCTTGGCGTCCTCGGGCCACTGGTTGGCCTCGGCCAGCAGCATGGCGCCGGGCATGTAGCGGTCGATCTCGGCGCGGATCTTGCGCAGGATGTCGTGGGTCTCGTCGAGGTTCTCGTTGTTGGTGCCTTCGCGCTCGATCAGGTAGGGCACGGCATCGAGGCGGAGGCCATCCACGCCGATGTCGAGCCAGAAGCGCATGACCTTGAACACCTCCTCCAGCACGGCGGGGTTGTCGAAGTTGAGGTCTGGCTGGTGGCTATAGAAGCGATGCCAGAAATACGCGCCGGCGACGGGGTCGAAGGTCCAGTTGCTGCTTTCCGTGTCGCAGAAGATGACGCGGGTGCCGGCATACTTCGTGTCGGTGTCGGACCAGACATACATCTCGCGCTCGGGCGAACCTGCGGGCGCGCGGCGGGCCGCCTGGAACCAGGGGTGCTGGTCGCTGGTATGGTTGATCACCAGTTCGGTGATGACCTTCAGGTCGCGCTCGTGTGCGGCAGCGACGAAGCGCTTGAAGTCGTCCAGCGTGCCGTAATCCGGGTGCACGCTGGTGTAGTCGGCGATATCGTAGCCGTCGTCGCGCCGCGGGGAGGGATAGAACGGCAGCATCCAGATGGCGGTGACGCCCAGCTCCTTCACGTAGTCGAGCTTCTGCAGCAGCCCGGCGAAGTCGCCCACACCGTCGTTGTTGCCGTCGAAGAAGGTCTTGAGGTGGAGCTGGTAGATCACCGCATCCTTGAACCACAGCGGATCTGCGGCATGGACGGAGGCGGCGGGTGCGGATACGGACATGTCGTTCATGCGTCACCTTCGGACGGTGTGAGTCGCCAGATGGCGTAGGGCTGCGCGCTGGTGAGCACGAAGGAACGGCGGCGGTCGGACCAGGTTTCGCGGCGGTCGGTCACCAGGTCGTCGGCGATCAGGGTGCCGGGTTCGGTGGGCCAGCGCCAGAACGGGACCGAGACGGTGGCGCCCTGCGGGTCCCACAGGTTGGTGTTGATCACCACCAGCAGCACGTTGGAGCGGTCGGGCGTCGCCTTCTCGAACGCGAGCACCTGGTTGTTGTCGCAGTCCAGGAACGTCACGCCCAGGTGGGTGTGCAGCGCCGGGTTGCGCTTGCGGATGGCATTGAGCTGAGCGATCTCGGCGACGATATTGCCGGGCCGCTGCCAATCCCAGGCGCGGATCTGGTATTTCTCGCTGTCCAGATATTCCTCCTTGCCCGGCACCGGCGTGGCGTCGCACAACTCGAACCCGTTGTACACGCCCCACAGCCCGGACAGCGTGGCAGCCAGGGCAGCCCGGCTGAGGAAGCCGGAGCGCGGGCAGGTCTGCAATGGCACCGGGTTGATGTCAGGCGTGTTGACGAAGAAGTGCGGGCGGAAGAAGTCCCGTGCCGGACCCTGGGTCAGGTCGGTCATATACTCGCGGAACTCCCAGGGTGTGCTGCGCCAGGTGAAGTAGGTGTAGGACTGGCTGAACCCGACCTTGGCCAGGCGATACATCACCTTGGGCCGGGTGAACGCCTCTGCCAGGAACACCGAATCCGGGTAGCGCGCCTGCACTTCCGCGATCATCCACTCCCAGAACGGCAGAGACTTGGTGTGCGGGTTGTCGACCCGGAACAGCCGCACGCCCTGACCAGCCCAGTACAGCACCGCGTCGCACAGCGCGATCCACAGGTCCGGCACGGCGCCCGGCGCGTAGAAATCGACGTTGACGATGTCCTGGTACTTCTTGGGCGGGTTCTCGGCATAGCGGATGGTGCCGTCCGGCCGCCAGGTGAACCAGTTCTTGTGCTGCTCCAGCCAGGGGTGGTCGGGCGAACACTGGATGGCGAAGTCCAGGGCAAGCTCGATGCCATGCTCGGCCGCGGCGGCACGCAGGTGCTGGAAGTCCTCGATGGAGCCCAGCTCCGGATGGATCGCGTCATGCCCGCCATCGATGGACCCGATGGCATAGGGGCTGCCGACATCCTCCGGCGTGGGCGTCAGCGTGTTGTTGCGACCCTTGCGGTTCTTCAGGCCGATCGGATGGATCGGCGGGAAATACAGCACGTCGAAGCCCATGGCCTCGATGCGCGGCAGATGGCGCTGCACGTCGCGGAAGGTGCCGTGCCGGGTCTCGTCGTCGCTCATGGAGCGCGGGAACACCTCATACCAGCTTGCGAAGGCGGCGCCGCTGCGCTCCGCCTGCACCGGGATCGGCTCGATGCTGACCCGGTGCACGCGGTCATCGGCACGCGCCATCGCCTCCTGGGTGGAGGCAGCGAGCAGGATCTGGCGCTTGGCATCCAGGTCGCCCTTCTCGAGCACCTTGACCACGGCCGCGAGCGCGCTGCGATTGCCGCGCTTGCTTCGCTCCAGGGCAGCGCGCACCAGAACGCCGCCCTCCTGGACTTCCAGCGTGATCGGCACCCCGGCCGCGTGCTTTTTTTCCAGCTCATCGACAAAGGTGTCGTAGACGTCCTTCCAGGCCTCGACGCTGTAGTGGTGCATGCCCATGCGCGTCAGCGGGAAGCGGGCGGTCCAGCGGTCGTTGACCACGTGGGTCATGCGGACCTCGGACCACTCGGTCTCGCCGGGCCCGCGCCAGCGCAGGGCGGCGGCGAGATGGTCGTGGCCGTCGCCGATGATGTCGGCTTCGACGACAACCTCGCTGCCGACCACCTGGCGCGCCGGGAAGCGGCCGCCATCGACGCAGGGCGAGGGAGCCTCGATCGCCAGGCGCGGCCGGGTCGCGGCGGTCTCCGCGGCCTTGCGCGACAACGGGCTGACCACCGGCTTCGAACGCCCGGACGCCGCATAGACGGAGAGGCTGCCGGGCCGCAGGCTCAGGCGTGTGGAGGGCGTGAGCGAGGCTTCGCCGGCGCCGAGCACCGGCATGAACGCCCCGAACGCGCCCTCGGCGGCGGCCAGCAGCACCCCGGCATCGAGCGGGGCAGCCGGGCTGATGGCGGTCAACGCCAGCGCCGCCCGATGCGACTGCCTTGGGTCCGGCGAGTCGGTGCGGAGCAGCGCCAGGGCGGCCCCGGGTGCCGACACCAGGCGGGACCAGGGCAGTCCGGCCAACGCCGTGGAGCGGATGCGGTTGAACGTCTCCGCATCGGCCACCTCGCCAGTGGACATCCAGCCCTCCGCCACCACGGCGGCGAAGGCGGCACGGTCCGGATGGCCTCCGGCCTCGGCCACCACCGGCGCGACCCGGCGCAGCAGTTCCAGCTCGGTCCACAGCCAATCCGAATGCCCGTCCCAGAACGGCAGCGACAGGCTCACCAGATCCAGCGACTGCGGCGGCAGCGCCTGCAGCACCGGCCAGGGCAGGCCCAGGGTGGAGCCGAACAGAACCATGGATGGGCAAGCGGTCCGCAGCGCCGTCACCAGCCCGACCACGCCCCAGGCGGGCAGGTCCGCGAGGCCAAGCAGACGCACACCGCTGATCCCCGCGGCCTGCAGCCGGTTGATCTCCGCGCTCCAGACCTCCGCAAGCCCCGCGATATCGGCCAGGGTCGCCACCGAAGCGATCGCAGTTTCCGCCATGGTCATCGGCTCGCGTGGATCGAGAGTCGGCGACGGCAGGCGGCGGAACGGCCCGCCATGGTTCCAACCCGGCGGCGCCTGATCCAGTTGTACATCGCACATCAGGGCGACGCCCAGCCCCGCGGCACCCTGCACGAGACCCGCAGGGACCGACGAGTGCGGCAGCAGCAGCGTATCGAACCCGAGGGCTGACGCACGATCCAGCGCCGCGGCCCAGTTTGTGGAGGCCGGGTCGGCAGACCGGAGGATCCGGGGTGTGCGGCGGCCCAGGACGGTTGGGATCGGTGTGGCGGTTGCGCTCAAGTGGTCAGTCCCCGCTTGTTGGATAGGATGGCACGACCGGCCCGCGCGGTGCCGGTCACGCGCCTGGCTGCCAGGCTTACTCGAGATGAACGCCTCCGGTCACGGCCTGGTAGGTCGCAATCGCAAGTGTCATGGGTTCAAACGGTTTTGTGATCACGAAGGCGGGCTCCAGCGCCTCTCCGGTCAGCAGTCGTTCCGGATAGGCAGTCACGAAGATCACCGGGGCGTAGTGATGTTGCATGATGCGGGCCACCGCGGCGGTGCCGTCGCCGCCCGCACCCAGGTTGATGTCGGCCAGGATCAGGCCGGGGCGGTGCAGCTCCGCCAGTTCCACCGCCTCCGCCTCCGTGCTGGCGACGCCCACCACCTTGTGGCCGCAACTGGCCACCAGCTCCTCGATATCCATGGCGATCACCGGCTCGTCCTCGATGATCAGCACCTCGGTCGCGGCCCCCGAGCGCATCTGCGTCATCGCGGCATCCAGCTGGGCCGCGGCTTCATCCACGGTGGTGGCGACGATCGGCGCGGCATGCTCGATCCGCACCTCCTCCAGCGAGGTGAGCAGCAGCAGCTGCCGCTGTTTCTGGTTCAGGCGGCCGATCACGAAGGGGCTGCTGCCGGGGGCACTACGGTCGAACCGCTGGGTGACGCCGCGATAGAGCAGGTGTCTGGCCTCGAGCGGGGGCAGCACGGCGCCATCCTCCAGTATGTCCTTGAGGCTCTCCATGACGAGGGCGTCGCCACGAGGCTGGCTGCCGGTCAGTGCGCGGGCGTAGCGCCTTGCATATGGCAGCGCGCGGATTAGGTCTTCGCGACGCAAGCTGGTCATTGACGTCCTTACAGTTGCGCTAGAGGCAGACGGGGTATGAGGAAGATGCGGCTTGAACGATAGGCTGGACATAGCCGAGCCTGACTTGCGCCGCCAAGTCGGGGCGCTGCTGCCGGAGTTGCGCGCCTTTGCGCGCTTTCTGGCAAGGGACCGCACGCTGGCGGACGACCTGGTGCAGGATGCCCTGGTGCGTGCCCTTGGCGCGCTGCACCAGTTTCAGCCCGGCACCAGCCTGAAGGCCTGGATGTTCACCATCCAGCGCAACGCCTTCTACGAGCAGCAGCGGCGGCGCAAGCGGGAGGCGGCGGCAACGGCCTCGAGCTTCGAGCTGGTGGACAGCGCCGGGCCGGGTCAGGACGAGCGCAGCAACATCAAGGATCTGCAGCAGATGATCTGGACCCTGCCGCCGGTGCTGCGGGAGGCGCTGATCCTGATCGGCGTGCAGGAGCTGAGCTACGAGGCGGCAGCCACGGTCTGCAACGTGCCTGTGGGCACGATGAAGGCGCGGCTGTCGCGGGCTCGGGTCGCCCTGGCGGCGGCCGTGGCCCGGGCCGACCGGGAGGTCTGACGGGTTCATCGGTCGCTATGTGGCCTGATGGTACAATCTGACAATTTGGGGCCGCACTGGTGACAAAGGTTCTCGCGTTCTCGTGATCAGGCTGATGCAACAATCAGCCCATCCGGTTCATTGGTTGGGCATGGAACGAACAGGCGAGACGATGACCCAGGCAGTGCGCGACCCCAGCTTCCATGACCAGGTGATCTCCATCCTCCCGAAGCTGCGGGTTCAGGCGCTGGCGCTGACACGCAACCGGACCGCGGCCGAGGACCTGGTGCAGGACGCCGTGTGCAACGCGCTCTCCGCGGCCTCGAGCTTCATCCCCGGCACCAACTTCCCGGCCTGGATGCACCGCATCCTGCGCAACCGCTTCATCTCCAACCTGCGCAAGCGTCGGGACACCACCGACATCGACGACGTGCCGGCGCACATCTTCGCCACCGAGGCGCCGCATGAGGATCGTCTGGCACTGAAGGAACTGGCGCAGGCCATGACCAAGCTGCCTGCCGATCAGCGGGAAGCCCTGCTGATGGTCGTCGTGCACGGCATGAGCTACGAGGCGCTGGCGGAGGCCACGGGTTGTGCTGTCGGCACGGCCAAGAGCCGGGTGTTCCGTGCCCGTCGCCAACTGGAGACCTGGTTGTTTGGGGAGGCCAAGCCGAAGTCCGTGGCGCCCAGGGTCACGCATGTGCTGGCCCTGCTGCGGGCTGGCAGCGACGACGGCGAGATGAGCCCGGCCTGACCACCGGAACTGCCGGCCCGGCTCGGCGTGGCCGGCCCTCTGAGGTGTCTCACTCAGCCTTCGTTGGCGTGCGGCCAGTGTTGCCTCGCGCATACCGAAATGCTCTATCATGATGGACTCGATCAAACCGCCGAAGACAGTCAAGAAGCCGCAAGGTGAGACCGCATTTGACCTCTGGTTGAACCGCGGCCTTCACCAGCTCTTCGACGACGTTGCCAATGAGCCAATTCCCGAGGAACTTCTGAAGCTGATCCAGCAAGATCGGCAGAAGTGAGCGGTCGGTTGCCTGCCTATTCTGGCCCGCCTCGCACCCGCTGATGGCATCGCGCCGGCCGATCTTCCGTTCGCTTCCCGTCCAGGTTGGCCTCACGCTGGCTGTCTCATCCCTTCCTGCGCTGCTACTGCTTGGCGCCGGCATTCATGCATCCCTGGCGGTAATTGCTGCAGTGCTTGGCGGCGTCGTGCTGGCGGTGGCCGGGATCGAGATCTTCGTTGCTCGGCCACTTCATGCGCTGCGTCACTCGATTGATGAGTGGCGGGGTGGCCGGTCCTTCGGCGTAGTCGCCGCGAACCCGCTGCCCACCGAGCTTCGAGCCTTGGAGCTCTCGGTCCGCCGGGCCACGTCGATCCTGGCGCGACGTGAGCGTCAGCTTCAGGTGGCGATCCAGCAGCAGGAGCTGGCGATGCAGGAGATCCACCACCGCGTGAAGAACAACCTGCAAATCATCGCCAGCCTGCTGAACCTCCAGGCCAGCCGCATCCGCGTGCCGGCGGCCAAGGCGGAGTTCCAGGCGGCACGCGACCGCGTGCGGGCGCTGGCAACCGTCCATCGCCACCTGTATGCCCATGGCGAACTGCACACCATCAACATGCGCAGCTTCCTGTTGGAACTCTGCGGTCAGCTGTTCAGCGCGATGGGCGAGACCGAGGGCGAGCGGCTCTGCATGGATATCGAGGCGCCGGAGCTGGAGATGTCCAGCGATCAGGCCGTGCCGCTGTCGCTGATCGTGACCGAAGCGGTCACCAATGCCATCAAGTACGCGTATCCCGATGGGCGCCGCGGGACCATCTCCATAACGCTCCGCCCTGATGGGGATGCGGTGCTGCTGCAGATCCAGGATGATGGGATCGGCATCATGGCCGGCAGGGCGGAAAGCGAAGCCGGCACGCGGGACGGGATCGGGATCCAGCTGATCAACGGCTTCGCCAAGCAGCTCGGCGCCAGGCTCGAGGTGGAGCAGGGCCGCGGCACGACCTATCGCGTTCGCATGACGCTACGGCGGGAGCGGGCCGAGGGTCCGGCCCTCGGCACCGCCGCACCCGCCACGGTGCCGAGCGGCTGACTTGCGGATTGCCGCGCGGCGCGTCAAATCACCGTAGGATCAGTGGGGATGTTCATGGACGCCGAACTGCACGACAAAGTCACCAGCTGGCGCCGCCATCTGCACACCAACCCTGAACTGGGCCTCGAGGAGCGGCAAACGGCCGCCTTCGTGGCCGAGCAGCTCAAGGTGCTCGGTGTGCCGTTCGTCAGCGGCGTGGGCGGGCACGGCGTGGTCGCCACCATCACCCGCGGCCAGTCCAACCGCAGCGTCGGGCTGCGGGCGGACATGGATGCGCTGCCGATCACCGAAACCACCCGGCTGCCCTATGCCTCCGCCACGCCCGGCGTGATGCACGCCTGCGGGCACGACGGCCATACCGCCAGCCTGCTGGGTGCCGCCGCCATGTTGCTGCAGGACACCACCTGGTCCGGCACGGTGCAGCTGGTGTTCCAACCGGCCGAGGAAGGCTTTGGCGGCGCGAAGTCCATGCTGGATGATGGCCTGCTGGAGCGTTTCCCGATGGAGCGCATCTTCGGCTACCACAACTGGCCCGGCCTCGAGGCCGGCACCGTCATGGTGCATGATGGTGCGGTCATGGCCGCCGGTGCCCGGGTGACGCTGGTGGTGGACGGCCACGCCGGCCACGCCGCCATGCCGCACCTTACCCGCGACCCCATGCTGGCCTCGGCCCATCTGCTGATCGCGCTGCAATCCATCGTGGCGCGCAGCGTGGACCCGCTGGATGCCGCCGTGGTGTCGATCTGCATGGTGGAGGGCGGGGTCGCGGCGAACCAGATCCCGAGCCGGGCCACCCTGCGCGGCACCTTCCGCACGCACCGCCCCGAGGTGCGGGACCTGGTTGAACGGCAGATCCGCCGCATCGCCGACGGCATCGGCCGCACCTTCGACGTGACGGTCGGCGTCGAGATCTGGCACGGCGTCTCCAGCACCATCAACAGCAAGGCAGAGGCCGAGCTGGCTGCCGATGCCGCGACCGGGATGGGTGCCAAGGTGCGCCGCGACATGGCGCCGAGCATGGCGGGCGAGGATTTCGGCTGGTACTTGGAGGAGCGCCCCGGCGCCTTCGCCTGGATCGGCAACGGCCCGGCCGAACCCGGCGCCGAGCTGCACAACCCCGGATACAACTACAACGACGCCATCCTGCCGGTCGCATCCGGCTGGCTCGCCGCAACGGCGATCCGCGCGTTGCGGAACTAGCGGGCCCCATGCGTCAGCGGGCCGGCAGCGTCTGGCTCCGCCGCCAGGCTTCGCTGTCGCGCGCCGGCACGATGCGGCTGGCGGCGGTCAGCCTGCTGGGTGTCGTCGCCGGGATCGTGCAGGCCTGGTGCGTCGCCCTTCTGGTAGGGCCGTTGCTGGCGGGCGATCCGGTCACGCGCCCGGCCTTGTGGGCGTTCGTGTTCGTGCTCGCGGCGCTGTTGCGGGCCGGGCTTGTGGTCCTGGGCGATGGCGTGGCGGTCGAGGCCGGGGCCACGGCCCGGCGGCGGCTTCGCACCGAATTCCTGGTGAGCGCCTTCGCGGCCGGCCCGCATGGCACGGCCACCACCGGCCCGGCTGTTGTCGCCGCCATCGATCACGTTGATGCGCTGGACGGGTATTTCGGCCGCTGGCTTCCGGCGGCGCTGGTGGCGTGGGCCGGGCCATTGCTGGTGCTGGCGGCGGCGGCGGCGGCCGATCCCGTGGCGGCGCTGGTGATGCTGGCGGGCGGGGCGGCGGTGCCGTTCGGCATGGCTGTGGCGGGGCTGGGTGCGGCGGCGGCCTCACAACGGCAATTCGCCGCCATGTCGCGCCTGCAGACGCGCTTCCTCGACCGTGTCCGCGGCATCGCAACGATCGTGCTGGCGGGGCAGGCGGAGGCCGAGGCGGGCCGGTTGCGCATCGCCGCGACGGAGCTGTCCAACCGGACCATGCGGGTGCTGCGCGTGGCCTTCCTCTCCTCCGCGGTGCTGGATGCCGCCGCCGCGGCGGTGCTGATCGTGCTGGCGATCCGCGCCGGGCTGGCCTTGCGTGCGGGCACGCTCTGGGGCGCCGGTGCGGTGTTCACCCTGGTTCTCGTCACCGAGTTCTTCGCCCCGCTGCGGGCCTTCTCGGCAGCCTACCAGGACAGCCTGCGCGCCAACGTGGCTGCCAAGATGCTGGCCGGCCCCGAAACCGCAGCAGCCGCCCCGGCCGATCGGCGGTCCATCCGCACGGTGGCCGCCAATGGCGTCACCATCGCCTTCGACCAGGTCCGCTTCACCTGGGACCCCGCCCGCGGCCCGGCGCTCGACGGGCTCAGCTTCCGCGTGCCCGCCGGCGAGACGGTCGTTCTGGTGGGTCCATCCGGCGCCGGCAAGTCGACCATCATCGAGTTGCTGCTGGGCTTCGTGCAGCCGGACTCCGGGCGGATCACCGTCAACGGCGCCGACCTCTCCAGCATCACGGCGAGCGCCCTGTCGCGCATGACGGCCTGGATCGGCCAGCAGCCGGTGCTGTTCGCCGCCAGCATCCGCGACAACATCCGCTTCGGCCGCGAGGGCGCCTCGGATGACGACATCGCCGCCGCCGCCGCCGCCGCCGGCCTGGACCCGGTGGCTGCCGGGCTGCCGGAGGGGCTGGACACGCTGGTGGGTGAGGGCGGCTATGGGCTTTCCGGCGGCCAGGCCCAGCGGGTCGCCATCGCGCGGGCCATCCTGCGCAACGCCCCGCTGCTGCTGCTCGACGAACCCACCGCGCATCTCGACCCGGCGACCGAGGCCGATGTGCTGGACAGCCTGCGCCGCCTGGCCATCGGCCGTACGGTGATCCTGGCCTCGCATTCCAGCGCCGCCCGCGCCTTTGGCGGCCGACGCATCATGCTCGAACATGGCCGGGCCACCACTGTTCAAGGTGCCGCATGAAGCCGCTGCTGCGTATCCTGCGGCTTTGGCAGGCCGATGCCGGGTGGCTGGCGCTGGGCGGTGCCACCACCATGGTGTCCGCGCTGGCGCTGGCCGGGCTGGCCATCGCCGCCGGCGCGGTGCCGGTGGCTTCGGCCGGCGGCGTGGTGCTGCTGTTCGCGCTGCGTGGCCTGGGCGTGGGCCGGGTGCTGCTGCGCTACATCGACCGGCTGACCACGCACCGCGCCACGTTCCGGGCGCTCACCGGGCTGCGGGTGTGGATGTTCCGCGGCCTGTCGCGGCGCTCCGCCGGCGGCCTTGGCTTCCTCAGCCGGGGGGATGCCCTGGCCCGGCTGGTCGGCGACGTGGAGGCGCTGGACGGGCTCTATCTCCGCATCCTGGTCCCGCTGCTGGCCGCGCTGGTGCTGTTGCCGGTGATGGTCGTGCTGATCAGTTCGACGGATGCCGGGCTCGCGGCCGCGGTCGGCGCATTGTTCGTGGTTTCCGCCGGGGTGATCCCGCTGCTGGCGGCGCGGGCCACCGAGCGGGCCGGCGGGCGGCTGACCCTGGCCGCGGCGGGCCTGCGCGTCGCCGTGGTGGATGCGCTGGGCGGCATGCGGGAGGTGCGGGCGTTCGGCAACGAGGGCCGCATGCTCGCCCTGGTGCAGGCGCGGGAGAGCAGCCTGTTCGATGCCCAGCGGCTGGTGGCGCGCAACGCGGCCCTGGCGCAAGCGGCCGCGGCCCTGTGCGCCCAGGCGGCCGTGCTGCTGATCGTGCTCGCCGACCTGCCGGCCCTGGCGCTGCTGCCATGCCTGCTGCTGGCCTTGGCCGCCTTCGAGGCCGTTGCCGTGATGCCGCGGGCCGGGGCGCTCGCCGGACAGATGGCCTCGGCCGCGTCCCGCGTGCTGGCGGTTGCCGGCCCGGCGGAGGGGCCCGAAGCCACGCCCGCACAAGCCAGCGTGCTGCCGGCCGGCACGTCGATCCGGTTCGACGCCGTGCAGTTCGCCTGGCCCGGCCGCGGCCCCACGCTCGATGGTGTCTCCATGGACATTCCGGCCGGCAGCCGGGTGGCGATCCTGGGACCATCCGGCGCCGGGAAATCCACGATCGCAGCCTTGCTGCTCAAGGTCATCGCACCCCAATCCGGCCGCATCCTGCTCGGCGGTACCGATCTCGCCACGCTTCCGGCCGACGCGCTCCGCACCCGCATCGCCTGGCTGAGCCAGGCAACCCACGTGTTCGCGGACACGGTGCGGGCCAACCTGCTGCTGGGCCGGCCGGAGGCGGACGACGCCACCTTGTGGCAGGCATTGGCTCAGGCGGGCGCCGCGGACGTGGTGCGGGACCTGCCGGAGGGGCTGGACACCTGGATCGGGGAGGGCGGCGCCGGGCTCTCGGGCGGGCAGCTGCGCCGGGTCGCGCTGGCGCGGGCGCTGGTGTCGCCGGCGCCGATCCTGATCCTGGACGAACCCACGACCGGGTTGGACGATGCGGCGGAGCGGGCCTTCCTTGCGGCGCTGAACGATGCCGCACCGGGCCGCACCATCGTGCTCATCGTGCATCGGCTGCTGGGTGTCGAGCGTCTGGACCGCATCTGGCGGCTCAGCGCGGGCCGGGCCGTGTCTGCAACCGGTTGACGGCGGGGCGCTGACAATCGAGTGTCCGGCCAAATCATAGGAGTCTTCGAAGTGCCCCGTTCGGATTATCGCCTCGTTCGGCGCAGCGTGGTTGTCGGCACGTTGCTGCTCGCCGCCGTCACCGCCGGTTGCGCCCGTCAGGTCGTGGACACGCCCCCCAAGTCGGTCGTGTTCTTCAACGCGTTTTCCGCCAGCCTCGATGCCCCGGCGCAGGGCGTGATCCGCGAGTTCGTCGCCGATGCCAAGACGGCGCCGCTGCGTCCGGTGCTGGTGCTGGGCTATGCCGACAGCGCCGGCTCGCCGGAAGCCAACCGCATGCTCTCCGCCCTGCGCGCCAAGGTAGTCGCGGACGAACTGGTGGCGGGCGGCATCACGCCGAACCGCATCACGCAGCGGCCGCGCGGCCCCACCGACACCGATCCGGGGATCGAGAGTCGCCGCGTGGAGCTGCAGCTCGGCCGCTGATCTGCCACCGTTGATCCACGCGCCGCGGGAGATCCTGCGGCGCGTCTTCGGGTACCCGGAGTTCCGGGGATTGCAGGAGGCGGCGATCGACCGGGTGCTCTCGGGCGGCGACGCGCTCGTGCTGATGCCCACCGGCGGCGGCAAGAGCCTGTGCTACCAGGTGCCCGCGCTCTGCCTGCCCGGCACCGCCATCATCGTCTCGCCGCTGATCGCCCTCATGGACGACCAGGTCGCGGCCCTGCGCCAGCTCGGCGTCTCGGCCGGGGCGCTGCATTCGGAGATCGAGCCGGAGGAGATGCGCGAGACCGCCCGCGCGCTGGAGGACGGCACGCTCGACCTGGTGTACGTCTCGCCGGAACGGCTGCTGATGCAGGGCACGCTGGAGCGGCTGCAGCGCCGGCAGATCTCGCTGATCGCCATCGACGAGGCGCATTGCGTCAGCGCCTGGGGGCACGAGTTCCGCCCGGAGTATCGCGGTCTGGCGCAGCTGGCGGAGCGTTTCCCCGGCGTGCCGCGCATCGCGCTGACCGCCACGGCGGACCCGCGCACCCGCACCGACATCATCGCGGCGTTGGATATCCCGGATGCCGAGGTGTTCACCGCCAGCTTCCACCGCCTCAACCTGCACATCGCGGCGAAGGCGAAGGAGGGCGAGACGGCGGAGCTGCTGGACCTGCTGGCCGGGCACAAGAACCAGGCCGGCATCGTGTACTGCGGCAGCCGCAACAAGACCGAGCGCATCGCCCAGCGCCTGCGCGACAAGGGCGTGCTGGCCACCGCCTTCCATGCCGGGCTGTCGCCGATGGAGAAGCGCGTGGCGCTGACCCGGTTCCGCGGCGGGGAGCCGGTGGTGATGGTGGCGACCATCGCCTTCGGCATGGGCATCGACCGGCCCGACGTGCGGTTCGTGGCACATCTGGACATGCCGGACAGCCCCGAGGCGTTCTACCAGCAGATCGGCCGTGCCGGGCGGGATGGGGAGCGGGCCGACACGCTGCTGCTGTATGGCGGCGAGGACATCGCCCGCGCCCGGCACTGGCTGGCGCAGAGCGCCGCGCCCGAGGCCCAGAAGCGCGTGATGCGGGACCGGCTGGAGGCGATGATCCAGCTGACGGAAACCACGGGCTGCCGCACCCGCGCCCTGCTGGCCTGCTTCGGCGAGGATCTGGGCCGGGAGTGCGGCCATTGCGACAACTGCCGCAACCCGGTGGCGCTGTTCGACGGCACGGTGCCGGCGCAGAAGGTGCTCTCCGCCATCTACCGCACCGGGCAGCTGTTCGGCGCCACCCACATCATCAGCGTGCTGCGTGGGCAGGTGACGCCGATGGTCAGCAAGCATGGCCACGACCAGCTTCCGACCTATGGCGTGGGGGCCGACAAGACCCAGGGCTTCTGGCGCAGCGTGATCCGCCAGTTGATCGCCCGGGGCGCGCTGCGCACCGAGAGCGGCGAGTTCGCCAGCCTGGTCATGGTGCAGGAGCTGGCCCGGCCCATCCTGCGCGCCCAGGAGACCGTGATGCTGCGGGACGAGCCGGAGCGGGCGCCGCGCTCCACCCGCCGCCCGCGCGACCGCGTGCCGGAGGGCCCGAGCGTGGGCGCCGACGACCCGACCTTCGAGGCGCTGCGCCAGTGGCGCACGGCGGAGGCGAAGCAGCAGGGGGTGCCGCCCTACGTGATCTTCCACGACAGCGTGCTGCGCGAAATCGCCGCCAGCCAGCCAATCAGCCTGGTACAGCTGGCCGAGCTGCGCGGCGTCGGCACCTCGAAGCTGGAGCGGTATGGCGATGCGGTGCTGGAAATCCTCAGCGGGGCGTGATCACCATGACCTGTTCGTCGCCATTCGCCTGGGTGATCGCCAGGCGGTCCACCTGGTCCTCATGGCCCGAGAGCCGCACGCCGCGCAGCAGCTTGGCACCGCCGGGCTCACGCGGCACCAGGTCCAGCGTCCAGGCCGCCATCGTGCCGCCCGTGGTGGCGGTGAAGGCCCGGCGCAGCGCCGCCACATCGCCCACCAGCGGGCCGCGCACGGCGTCCATCAGCACCCGCAACTCCGGCGCCATACCCACGTCGATCACGCGCGGCGGGTCGTTGCCGGCGGTGATCACCAGGCGGTCGCCATCCATCTCCAGGCGCTCCGGGATAGGCCAGTCGGTCGCCTTCTCGACATAGCCACGGCGATACAGCAGGTGGCCGGTGCTCTCCAGGGCGCCGTCCAGCGCGCCGAAGTGCCGGGTCTCGCGGAAGGTGGCGCGGCGCTCCGGCACTGCGGCGAGCCGGGCCATCAGGGTATCGAGACCGGGGGGCTCAGCCGCCGCCGGGTGCGGCCAGAGCAGCAGCACGGCCTTGAGCAGGCTCGCCAGGCGCGGTGACGGGTGCTTCGGCATCGACATGCTCCCAGAATGGGAAGAAGTTGAACCACTGGAACGGATGCGCCCGGCACCCGCGCTCCACCGCCGCGGCATAGCGCGCGACCACGGCCCGCAGGTCGCCGGCGCGGTCGCTGCGGCGCAGCACCACGCGATCGGTGAACGGCTCGAACCGCACGGCATAGCGGCGCGGGCCGGTGCGGACGGCATGGAACAGCACCACAGGCGCCGCCAAGGTGCTGGCCAGCACAAAGGGGCCGGAGGGGAACGCCGCGCCACTGCCCAGGAACGGCACCGTCACGGTACGATGCCCCGGCGGCGAGCGGTCCGCCAGGATGCCGACGATCTCGCCGCGCTCCACGCATTCGCGGGCGCGGATCATGCTGGCGGTATCGCCGATCTCCAGCACCCGGTCGTGCAGGCCGGGCGCCAGGCGGTCCAGCAGCGGTGTGAGCGGCCCGGCGTTGCGCCGGTACATCAGCGCCCAGACCGGCACCGGCGCCCGTGCCGCGAGGCTGCGCAGTACCTCGAAGCTGCCGAGATGAGCGCCGAGCAGGATGCAGCCGCGGCCACCTGCCAACACCGCCAGCACCTGGTCCAGCCCCTCCGTGCTGATCTCGAACGCCGTGCTGCGGCCGCCCAGGAGCAGGACGCGATCGAGCACGGTGTGGGCGAAGCTGTGGAAGTGCCGGGCGATGTCGCGCAGCCGCACCGGCCGGCCGAGAACCCGGCGCAGGTAGTCGCGCGACGCGCCGCGGGCACAGCCGGAGGTCAGCAGGAACCATAGGGTGGCGGTGGCGGCCAGCACCGGCGCCACCACCGGGCCGCCCCGCAGCACCATCCACAGCGCGGCGCGGGTGATGGCCGGGTTGCCGCGCTCCTGCTGGCGGGACCAGCTCATGCGAGGCGGATGGTGCCGCGCGCGACGCCCTCGGCACCGACGCGGCAGGTGAAGTGCCCGGCGGCATACTCGACCGTCACCACATCGCCGGGGCGCACCGGGCGGCTGAAGCGCACGGCGGGAAAGCCCGACAGGACCCGCCCCGGTTCCGCCGCGAGGATCAGCGCCGCCGCGTGGTCCAGCAGCACCACGCCGGGCACGATGGGGCGGCCGGGAAAGTGACCGGGCAGCGCCGGGTGGTCGGCCACGATGGTGAAGCTGCCGATCGGCCGCATCAGCGGGCGCTCGCAACCAGGTCGAGGAGGGCCTGGCGCGGCAGCTTGCCCAGCGCGTTGCGCGGCAGGGCGTCCACATGGATGACCCGGCGCGGCAGGAACACCGGGTCGATCACGCGGCGCAGATCCGCGAGGATTGCGGAGCCGGTGCGCCCCGGGGCCACGACCACGGCCACGAGCCGGGCGGAGCTGCGCTGGTCCAGATCCTCCGGCACCACGAAGGCGCCGTCCTGCACGCCGGGCAGGGCCATCAGCGTCCGGTTCAGCCCCGGCAGCGAGGCCCGGCGGCCGCCGAGCTTCACCACATCCGTGCGGCGGCCGAGCAGGCGGAAGCCGCCTCGCACCGGCTCGAGCAAGTCAGCCAGGGCGATGGGCGCGGCGCCCTCGGCCACCACGGTAGTACCAGTCTCCTCGATCAGCAGCTCCACACCGGGGTAGGGCGTCCAGTCCGGCCCCGCAGTGGCCCGGCGGCTGGCGATGCTGCCGCATTCGGTGGCGCCGAAGATCTCCAGCACCGGACCACCCCAGCGCGCCTCGATGGCGGCAGCCAGAGCCGTCTCCAGCGGTGCGGTGGCGCTGATGCAGGTGACGGATGGCAGGTCGGGCCCGGCCTGCAGCAACAGGCGCAGCTGCAGCGGCGTGGTGACCAGGTAGTGCGGCGCGGGGCAGGGCAGCAGGGCGGCGGCGATATCCGCGGGGAAGAAGCCCGGTCCGCACCAGCTGCCCACGGGCGCGTGCAGCGGCAGCAGCACCGTGGTCTCGAACCCATACATGTGCTGCGGCGGCACCATCCCGATCACCGTGCCGCCCGCCAGGCCGAACTGCGCGGCGGCGGCCCGGCTGCGCGCCACCAGCTCGCCCCAGTGCTTGGCGTGCGCCACCGGCACCCCGGTGCTGCCGGAGGTGAACACGATGGCGGCGAGGTGGCCGGCGGGGATGATGGGGTTGTGGATGGAGCGGCCGCCGCCCGTTGGCAGCACCCGGAGCACGGGCAGGGGACAGGCGGGCACGTCCGTATCCGCGAGCACCAGGCAGCCGGGATAGCGCGCGGCCAGGGTGGCGAGGGCGGCGGGGTCGGCGTTCAGCAGGCTGGTGCAGCCCCGCACCAGCCCGGCCGCGAAGCCCACGGTGAAGGCGTAGCGGTCGCGGCACAGGTTCACCAGGTGGCCGCCGTCCGGAAGGCCGGCCGCCAGCGCGTGCACGTCGAACAGGAACTCTGGTGCGGCGACCGTGCCCTGCACGCGGTGGAACAGCACCTGTCCCTCGGGGCGGTCGATCAGCCTGTGGCCCGGGGCCATCCCGGTGCCTGCTGTGGGGCCGCCGGGCATCACCGGGTCCGGTGTGCCTCAATGTGATCCGACAGGCTGCGCAGCGAGGCGAAGATCCGCTGATTGCGTTCATCGTCCGACCGCAACTCGAACCCATAGGCACGGGAGATCGCGAGCGCCAGTTCCAGCGCGTCGATGGAGTCGAGGCCGAGCCCCTCGCCGAACAGCGGCGCATCGGGTTCAAGTTCATCCGCCGCCACCTCAAGCTGGAGCGACGACACGATGAGGGCCGCGAGCGAGGCCTGGGGCCCGGTTTGAACCAGGGCCGGTTGTGTCGAAGCGGGGAGGGGTGTTTGCACGTCTGTCACTTCGTTCTCTATTGCGTAACATAGCGGCCGGGGCTCCGGCCTGCCATAGGGCACGACAGGCGGATGGCGGCGGCAAATCGGGCCCGGCTGAGGAGGGTTCGGTGCTCGGCATTGCCGTGCCTTCCCCGCTTGCGAGCCATGCTGCATTGCCATTGGGGCGGGTATATGGCGTCGCGGTTCCGCTGTGTGCGCCGCTGGCGGTGGCGGCTCCAGTATCATACCGGGCCCCGGGCCACCATCATGGGCGTTCGGCGGATGGGCCGGGCCGGGCGCGGCGGGGACGGCGGCGCAGCAGCAGCCGGGTGTACATCCAGGCCAGCTTCAGGTTGTCGCGCGCATAGCGGAAGTGGGACACGCCCCCCTGGTCCCGCCGCAGATAGCGCACAGGGGCCGCCAGGTTGATCACCGGGATGCCGAGCCGGGCCAGGCGCAGCGCCGCCTCCGGGTCGAAGTCGAAGCCGCGCATGTAGCGGGTCGCCGCCATCGCCTGCAGCAGCGGCGCGATGGGATAGACGCGGAACCCGAACAGCGAATCCGCGATCCCGGCGTCGCGGTCGATCAGCCGGGTCGCGAGGTTCGACAGGCGGCGGCCGGCCACGCGGAGCGGCGGGGCGTCAGGCCCGAACACCGGGCGACCCAGCACCATCGCGTTCGGCCGCGCGGCGGAGGCCGCCATGAAGGCGCGGATGCGCTCCGCCGGGTGCTGCCCATCCGCGTCCATCACCAGCGCGTGGGTGAAACCTTCCGCCGCAGCCACCCTGAGGCCGTGCTGCACCGCAGCGCCCTTGCCCCGGTTGCGCGGCATCCGCAGCAGCCGGGCCCCCAGGCGCTCCACGCCATCATCGGAGTTGTCGGTGCTGCCGTCGGACACCACCCAGACCGGCTGCCACTGCATCAGGGCATCCTGTACCGTGGGGCGCAGCTGCGGGCCCGGGTTGTAGCTGGGGATCAGGACCAGGTGCCGGGTCACGAGGCCGCCAGTCGGTCGATCAGGCGGTAATAGGCCTCATACACCAGGGCGAACCCGGCGGGGTCACGGCGATACGGCGGCTGCTCCGTCCACCAGCCCAGCGGGCGGCGGGTGGCCTGCGCCTGCCGGGCCAGTGCGGCGAAATAGCTGCGGTTCGCGGTGAGGTCGAGGTAGCGCGGGTCGGCGAAGATGCGGTCGAAGTTCTTCTGGTAGGAGCCGAGGTTGGGCTCGTCCATGAAGATCATCTTCAGCTCGGTCTCATACACCTGGTTCGGCAGGCGCGGCCCCTGTGCCTCCACCAGCCCGCCCGGCATGGTGGGCAACCGGGCGTGGGCCAGCAGGTCGTCGCGCGCGGGCACGTCCCGATACACGGCGCCGGGGTCGGCCAGCCAGTGGTCGTTGAGGCGCCGGGCCAGGTTGACGAACTCGTTGCGGGGCACTGGGAAGTCAAACACGGCGATGGGCAGGAACCGCTCGATGGGGAACACCGGCCACAGCCCGGCGGCGGCCAGGGCGTTGTGCGCCAGGTGGATGCAGTTGTCGTTGAACACGCTCCAGCGGAACACGCGGGTGCCGGTGCGATAGGGCGCGTTCTGGTCGTTCAGAAAGTCGATCATGGCGCGCATCTGCACCCGGTCCACCGGCACCCGCGTGCAGTAGCGGCCCCGGCCCAGGCCGATGGCGTAGTCGGTGGCGATGGAGACCTCGTAGCGCCAGGTCTCGTCGGCCCAGCCCGCGGGCTTGTCCTCGAACACCCAGTCGTTGAACGTCACGCCGTCGTAGATGCCCCGGCGCTGCGCCTCGGCCCGCACGGCTTCATAGGTTTCCCGCGTCACCGGGGTGCCGGGCGCGAGGCCGCCGTTGAAGAAGAAGTCCCGGCCCGGGGTGGCGACCCATTTCGCGTTGCGGAAATGCGCGTTCATGCTGAGGCCGACGCCGTCGGGTTCGCCGGGCGCGCAAGGGCGCAGCAGCGGATAGTCCGCCTGGTCCACCCGGCAGGCGCCGTTGAGGTAGAACACCGCATGACCGCCGATCTCGCCGCGGATCTCGGCGCCGAAGCCGGACTTCTTCTTGATCTGCGACAGGGCGCAGTATTCGGCATAGAGCGGATGGGCGGCGACATACGCCGCCTCGTCGCTGGCGCCCGGGGTGTCGAACCGCACCGTGGCGCAGCCGCCCAGCTGGACCAGGGCGCACAGGGCGAACAGCAGGCTGGACAGGAGACGAGGCCGCATCGTGCAGCGATTACGGTCGGGAGACCGTTCTGTCCAGCGATGCGCGGCCGCCTACTCCGCCATGTCGAACGGGGGCGGGATCCCGTCCGGCAGCGGCGAGACATAGGGGGTCTGCACGAGGCGGTCCCGGTGGTCGGCCTTGGCACGGTCCAGCAGCGCCGGGTCGCGCAGCACGTCGATGGCGGTGCCGGCCATGGCCTTGGCCACGTGCACCATCCCCTTATGCGCCGCCGGGGTCTTGCCCTGCGCCGTCAGCTGCCACGAATGGCCCGGCGTGCCAATGGCGTAGGTGGCCCCGCGCGCCTGCACTGTCGGCACCTTCCAGCTCACGTCACCCACGTCCGTCGAGCCCACCATCCGGGTGCCGCGTGCGTCGAGCGGCACGATCAGGTCGCACAGCGGCGCGGCGGTCACCGGGAGGCCGAAGCGGCCATGGGCGGCAACGATGTCCTCCTGCCGCACCGTGGCCTGCATCTCGGCAGCGAAGGCACGGTCCGCGGCGTCGAACGGGGGCGGGCCGAGGCGGACCAGGTTGTCGAACAACGTGCGCTCCAGCGGGGTGTTGCCCAGCAGGTTGCTCATGCCGCTCAGCACGGTGTGAGTCATGCGGGTCTCCGTCATCAGCGCCGCACCCTGCGCGATCTTCTCCACGCGGGCCGCCAGCACCTGCAGGTCCGCCAGTTGCGGGGCGCGGATGGTGTAACGAACCTTCGCCACGGACTGCACCACGTTGGGCGCGATGCCGCCGGCGTTCAGCGTGGCGTAGTGGATGCGCGCCTCGTCCGGCATGTGCTCGCGCATGTAGTTGACGCCGACGTTCATCAGCTCCACCGCATCCAGCGCGCTGCGGCCCAGCTCGGGGTCCGAGGCGGCGTGGGCGGCGCGGCCGGTGAAGTCGTAGTCCACCTGCAGGATCGCCAGCGAATAGGCCTCGTTCACCGCGGCAAAGGGGGCGGGGTGCCAGGAGATGGCGATGTCCACGTCGTCGAAGCCGCCGTCCCGCACCATGAAGGTCTTGGCGGCACCACCCTCTTCCGCCGGGCAGCCGTAATAGCGGACCCGGCCCTCGATGCCCTGCTCCGCCAGCCAGTCCTTCACCGCCGCGGCGGCCAGCATGGCACCGGCGCCCAGCAGGTTGTGGCCGCAGCCATGCCCGGCGCCGTTCATCTCAACCGGGCGATGCTCGGCAACCCCGGCCTCCTGGCTCAGCCCCGGCAGCGCGTCGTATTCGCCCAGGATGGCGATGACCGGCCCGCCATGCCCGGCCTCGCCCATCACGGCGGTCGGGATGCCGGCAACGCCCTCGGTGACGCGAAAGCCCTGCTCGTGCAGCATCGCCACATGCTCGGCGGCGGAGCGGCGCTCCTGGAAGTTCAGCTCCGGCATGCCCCAGACCCGGTCGCTCAGCCCGATGAACGCCGCCTGGTGGTCCTCGACGATCTGCCAGATCCGATCCGTGTTCTGCATGGGGCCCTCGCGCTGCATTCGGAACCAAGCCTAGGCGCGGCCGGGCACGGAGACCAGACGTGCTGTCGCACTGTTCGCATCCCCGGAATGGCGGCGGTTGCAACCGCCGCGGTGCCACCCCTTATCAGCCCGGCCACGGTTCAGGGGTCCGCCATGACGAAGCAGCTTCACCTCGGCGCGTTCATGCGCCCGGTCGGGATCCACACGGCCTGGTGGCGGGTGCCGGGCGCGCTGCCGGATGCGAACTTCAACCTCAGGCACATCATCCGCTTCATCCAGACGCTGGAGCGCGGGCGGTTCGACGCCTTCTTCATGGCCGACCACCTGGCCGTGCTGAACATGCCGATGCCCGCCCTGAAGCGCAGCGCCACCGCCACCTCGTTCGAGCCGCTGACCCTGCTCTCCGCCCTGGCGATGGTGACGGAGCGGATCGGCCTGGTCGCCACCGCCTCCACCACCTTCGACGAGCCGTACCACATCGCCCGCCGCTTCGCCTCGCTGGACCATCTGAGCGGCGGCCGCAGCGGCTGGAACGTGGTGACGACGTCCAACCCCGATGCGGCGCTCAACTTCGGGCTGGACGATCATGTGGAGCATGACGAGCGGTATCGCCGGGCCCGCGAGTTCATCGGCGTGGTGACGGGGCTGTGGGACAGCTGGGCGGATGACGCCTGGTTGCAGGACCAGGCCAGCGGCGTGTTCTTCGACCCGGCCAGGCTGCACGTGCTGGACCACAGGGGCGAGCACCTCTCGGTACGCGGCCCGCTCAACATCGCACGGCCGCCGCAGGGCTGGCCGGTGATCGTGCAGGCCGGCGCTTCCGAGGCCGGGCGGCAGCTGGCGGCGGAGACGGCGGAGGTGATCTTCGGCAGCAGCCGCACCATCGAGGATGCGCGGAGCTTCTACGCAGACATGCAGCAGCGGCTGGCAGCGGCGGGCCGGGCCCCGGGGAGCATCAAGATCCTGCCGGCGTGCTTCGTGGTGGTGGGGCGCACCCATGCGGAGGCGGTGGCGAAGAAGGCTGAGCTGGACGCGCTGGTGCACCCGGATAGCGGCATTCCCAACCTGTCGATCCGGCTGGGCGTGGACGCCTCGGGCTTCGACCTCGATGCCGGGCTGCCGGAGCTGCCGGTGACCAACCAGAGCCAGAGCGGGCAGGCGGCCCTGGTGGCGCAGGCGCGGCGGGAGAGGCTGACGGTACGGCAGCTGGCGCAGCAGGTCGGCGGCTATGGCGGGCTGGCGATGGTCGGCACCGCCAGCGAGATCGCCGATACCATGCAGGAGTGGCTGGAGACGGGGGCGAGCGACGGGTTCAACGTGATGTTCCACACCGTGCCGGCCGGGCTCGATGATTTTGTGGACCTGGTGGTGCCGGAGCTGCAACGGCGGGGCCTGCATCGGCGGGAGTACGAGGGTGCCACGCTGCGGGACCACCTGGGCCTGGCCCGGCCGGATAACCAGTTCTTCAGCGCAATGCGGACGGCCGCGGAATAGGTATCAGGGCGTCCGCAGCCCCGCGCACAACAAAGGCGAGCGATCCAGCGTCAATCCGTGGCGCGCACCCGCGACAGGAAGGCGGCGGCCGGGGGCACCAGCGTGCCGCCACGCGCTGCGACCGCCGCGGGAATGGCCGCGGCACGGGCCATGAACAGCGCGTCATACTCCTGGTCCGGCGCCGCCTTCTGACGCTGCAGGATTTCCGCCGCGGACAGCCTGGTGCCGATCCGTACACCCAGATCCAGCACGCCAGAGGGATGCTGCACCAGGCATAGCGGCCGCAGGCCGAACACGTCGGCGCTGTGCAGGCCAAGCTCCTCCTGCAGCTCCTTCAGCAGCGCCTGCTGCCAGGACGCGCCACCGGGGATGGCCGAGGCATGATCGACGCTGCCCGCCGGCGGCAGCTGCCACAGCCCGGCTTGATAGGCGGCCTCCGGCTCGCGGCGCCCCACCACCACGCCATCCGGCCCACAGACCACGCCGCACACGGCCACGCTGCGAATACCAAGGGCGGCGACCAGACCGTGATCAGCCATCTGCGCCACCACGCGGCGGTACTCGGTCCAGTGCCCCTCGATCCGCTCGGGCGAGATGCGGTCCGCGCAGAAGACCCGGCCGTTGAACAGCCGGCGGATGGCGCATGCGGCGGTCCAGTGCTGCTGCACCACCGCCTCCAGCTCAGGTGGGAGGGACGGCATCTCCCTGGTCACCACCAGGCGCACCGTGGCGGCAAGCGGCAGGACGGGCCATTCAGGATGCAGGGACGAAATGCTCGGAAACCTCGGCTGCGATCACGCCCAGCTTGCGGATGGTCGTGCGGTTCAACATTGAACCATCATCCTGCAGATACCACCACTGGTCCATGGTGACGTTCTTCAGCGGATTGCCGGGCGACAGCGCCAGCGTCCATTGCCAGTGGAACGACCGGCCGCCCGCCTCGCCTGTGGCGGTGCCCACCATGTCGTTCGCCGTGGCCTCGAACCGGCCAGGTGCGGTGCGGCGCATCATCCAGTTGCGCGTGACCGGCGCGTCCGTCCCCACCACCAGCCGCTGCGTCATGCGCAAACCATCAGGACCATCAGCGACGCCGACGCAGTCCGTGGTGACGACGCTGGTCGGCTGTCCGCCACGATCCTCCAGCACGCCCCAGGAGCGGACATGGCCGGTGAAAAACCGCACGGGATCGAAGGCCGGTCCGGCGATCTTCCCGGGCGGCAGCGGCTGGGAGCACCCGAGCAGCAGAAGGAGCGCCGAAAGGCGGAACAGGCGTGGCATGGATCGTCTCCTTGAACATAACAAGGGAGGCACGAGGCCTCCCTTGTCTCAGTCCCGGTCTCGCCGGTCAGGGCGAGGCGTTGTCAGACGCGCGGCGTGGTGCGCGGCTTGCCGGTGGCCGGGTCGATGGCGGTGGTGCCGTCCTCGACTTCCACTTCGGTCTTGCGCAGGGTGTCACGCACAGTCTCGACGCGGTCGCTGGACGTCTTGGTCAGCCCGATCTCCTCGATCACCCGGGCCTCCTTGCTGACGACGGCTTCCTCGGAGGTCGCACGCGCCTCCATGGTACGCTCCTGGAAGGCGGTCATGTCGGCGGGCGAGGCGGCGCGATCCACCGCATGGCGCTCCACATGGACGCTCTCCTGGTGCAGGCTGACCTGCTCCTCGACCGGGCGCTCGACGATGTAGCTGCGGATGCGCACGGCACCGGCGGCGACCTCGCGCTTGCCGACGCGCAGACGCTCTTCCATCACCTTGATGGTGTCGCCATGGTTGCGCTCGTCGGCCACGCCACGCGCCATCGCCGGCGGCGTGGCGGTGCCCGTCACCACCGGATCACGGTCGGCCATGGCGGCAACCGGCGAATCCATGGCGGGCGTCATGCTGGCGGCGTAGTCGGCATGGGCGGTGCTGGTATCGTAGCCGGCCTGGCGCCATTCCTCGAGCTTGGCGTCGAAATCCACGGGGTTGGTGCTTTCCAGCGCGTGCACGATGGCGCTGCGGTCGGCACCGGCGCCGGGCATCACGACGAGCATGGCATGGCCGCGGCCCACGGCATGGGAGTAGGCGGTGCGGTCATCGTCCGGCACGAACAGGCTCTTGAGGGCGCCCCAGACGCCGCTCTCGTCGGTCATGCCGGAAGCGGCGCCGGCATCGGTGCTGCGCGACACGACTTCCATGGAGCTGGCCGTCACGCCCTTGCTGACCAGCATGTCGCGGGCGGCCTTGGCTTGCGCATCGGTGTCATACATCGCGACAATCTGGTTGTCGTGGATGTTCTCATCGAACAGACCGGTGTCGTAGGCGTCGGTCTTGGTCGGTGCAATTCCGTTACTGTAGCTCATAGCGCTCTCCTTGTTGCCTTAAGCCCGGCGGTGGTGCCGGCGAGACTGGACGCTGGTTGCGCGACGCATCCGATGGGTGCATCGCCGCGTGTCAACTCGCCGTCGCAGGCCGTCGCGCGGTATCCGTCAGTCAGCGCGCCAGACCGGGCGCGGTTTTGCGGTCGGCCTGCTCATAACAGCGAAGTGAGCAGGTGTGGCGACAGCCGGCTATGCCGCCGCACGGTCGATGCCGGTGATGACGTCCACTTCGGCCAGTTCAGCTTCGGTCAGCACCCAGTCGCCGGCGCGGACGTTGGCGGCGATCTGTTCGGCCTTGGTGGCACCGGCAATGACGCTGGAAACGGGGGGCCGGGCCAGCAGCCAGCTGAAGGCGAGTTCGAGCAGGGTGTGGCCGCGCTGTTCCGCGAAATCGCCCAGCTTCTCCGCGGTCGCCCAGTTGCCTTCGGTCAGGTACCTGTCGGCCAGGCGCTGCGTCCTGGTCAGCCGGGCATCGGCCGGCATGGGCGTGTTCCGCTTGTACTTGCCGGTCAGCAGACCGCTGGCGAGCGGGAAGTACGGCAGCAGGCCCAGCCCGTAGGCGCGCATGGCGGGCATCAGGTCCGCCTCATGCTTGCGCACCAGCAGGCTCACCTCGTCCTGGCAGGAGACGAAGCCCGAGAGGTTGCACTGCCTGGCGGTCCAGGCCGCCTCCACCACCTGCCAGGCCGGCAGGTTGCTGCAGCCGTAATACCGGATCTTGCCGGCGGTCACGAGGTCCTCCAGCGCCCGCAGCGTCTCCTCGATGGGCGTCAGCGGGTCCGGGCGGTGCTGCTGATACAGGTCGATCCAGTCGGTCCGCAGCCGCTTCAGGCTGGCCTCCACCGCATCGACGATGTAGCGGCGGCTGGCGCCCTTCAGCCTTTCCGCGCCATCCATCGGCATCGCAAACTTGCTGGCCAGCACGATGTCCTTGCGCCGCTCGCCCAGGATCTGCCCCAGCACGGTTTCGGAGCCGCCCCTGTCGCCATACACGTCCGCGGTGTCGAACAGCGTGATCCCGGCATCGAGCGCCGCGTGCACCACGGCCCGGCTCGCCTCCAGGTCGATGCGGCCCCCGAAGTTGTTGCACCCGAGCCCGATGGCGGAGACGCGCAGGCCGGAGCGGCCGAGGTTGCGCTCCATCATGCGAACTGCACCCCGCGGGCCCGCACCGGCGGCGCATCCCAGTCCATGTCGGGGCCGGCCGGGACGATGCCGGACGGGTTGATGGTCGGGTGGCTCATGTAATAGTGCCTCTTGATGTGCTGGAAATCGACGGTCCCGCGAATGCCGGGCCAGGCGTAGATGTCGCGCGCATAGCCCCACAGGTTCGGGTAGTCGGCCAGGCGGCGGATGTTGCACTTGAAGTGTCCGACATAGACGGCATCGAACCGCACCAGCGTGGTGAACAGCCGGATGTCCGCCTCGGTGAGGGTGTCGCCACACAGGAAGCGGCGCCGGGCCAGCTTGGTTTCGAGCCAGTCCAGCGTGTCGAACAGCGGATAGACAGCGGCTTCGTAGGCGGCCTGGGTGGTGGCGAACCCGGCCTTGTACACCCCATTGTTCACGGTGTCGTAGATGCGGTCGTTCAGCGCGTCGATCCCGGGCCGCAGCGCCTGCGGGTAGAAGTCACCGGGCGTGGCGCCCAGCGCATCGAACGCGGTGTTGAACATGCGGATGATGTCCGCGCTCTCGTTGCTGACGATGGTGCGGCGCTGCGTGTCCCACAGCACCGGGACGGTGACGCGGCTGGTGATGGCCGGGTCGGCGCGGGTGTAGATCTCGTGCAGGTAGCGGGCGCCGTCGGGGTCCGGCACCACGCCCGGACCGGGCTCGAAGCTCCAGCCCTGTTCGCCCATGTGCCAGTGCACGACGCTGACGGGGATCATGTCCGTGAGGCCCTTCAGCGCCCGCACGATCAGCGTGCGATGCGCCCAGGGGCAGGCGAGCGAGACATACAGGCGGTAGCGGCCGGGCTCGGCGGGGAAATCGGGGTTGCCGAGCCAGTTGCGGAACCGGCTCTCGCTGCGCTGGAAGGCGCCGCCGGACTTGCTCGTGTCATACCACTGGTCCTGCCAGCGGCCCTCGACCAGCAGCCCCACTACAGCGGCGCCTTGCCGAGCGGGCCGAGGGCGGCGATCTCGTTGATCAGCTTGCGTGTCATGGCATCCCCGAATTGACTGAACTCCCGCACTTCCAGCACAAAACTGCCGGGTCCGCCGGTGACGTTCTGGCGATACCACTCGGCCAGCCCGCCCTCCGGCTGCACGTGGGCGAAGGTATAGCTCACCGGATGCTCGTTGATGATGGCCAAACCGTTGATGGTGACGCCCGCCGCCACCGCCTGGTCCCGCGCCGCCGCCACGTCGCGCCCCGAGTTGTTGGTGCCGTCACCCGCCACGTCGATGACCCGGCGCTGCGCCTCCAGCGGCGCCTCCGCCAGCAGCTGCATCGCGCGGTCGATCCCGGCGCTGATGCTGGTGCGGCCCCGGAAGGAGCGGGGGGCCGCCTCGATCGCGTCCGTCATGGCGCGGGCGCCGGCGGCGTCGCGCACCACCCGCCACTCCATCACCGTCCGAACCTCAAAGGACCCGGCGAACTCCACATAGGCCACCGCGATGGCCCCGATCGCGCCGTTATGGATGGCGGCCAGCACGCGCGGGTCGCTGAAGGCCGCGGCATAGCCCGCCTTCTGCATGCGGAACTCGGCATCATCGACGCTGCGCGACACGTCGGACACCAGGACCAGCGCCAGGTCCACGGGTTCCGCGGCCTGAACCGGAGCGGTGGCGAGCAGGAGCAGCAGGATGATCGCGCGCATGGGCACCTCCGATGCCAGCCGGAACAGCGGCGAGGCATCGTGGCGCGAGCGGGGGCCGCGCGGGAAGGAGAATCGACGGTTGCTGCCTGGAGGCCTACTGGCTGGACCAGATGATCCGGTGCACCCAGGCGACTTCCGCCAGGTCGAACATGCGGTCCCGGTGGTCGGGGTTGAGGCTTTTCAGCTCGATGCGCTTGGCGGAGCGCCGGGCCAGCTGCTTGGCCATCACCTCGCCATCCAGGGTGCGCGCCACCACCCGGTCGCCGCGGCGGATGGGGGCGGCGGGGGAGACGACCACGGTGTCCCCGTCGCGCAGCACCGGCTCCATGCTGTCCCCGGAGATTTCGAGGCCATAGGCGTGGGGATCGCCGATCTCGGGCAGGCTCATCTCGTCCCAGCCGCCGCCGACCGGGAAGCCGGCATCGTCGAAATAGCCGCTGTTGCCGGCCTGGGCGAAGCCGAGCAGCGGGATGCGCCGGGGCGGGCGGGCGGAGCTGGCGGGCCGGGCCCCGGTGACCAGCGAGGTGAACAGCTCGAGGCTGGCGCCGGTCGCGTCCAGCACCTTGGCCAGGCTTTCAGTGCTGGGCCAGCGGGCCCGGCCATCCGGCATGCGGCGCTTGCTGGGGTTGAAGGTGGTGGGGTCAAGCCCGGATCGCTTGGCGAGGCCGGAGGCCGACAGGCCATACTCGGCAGCCAGAGTGTCCAGGGCGCGCCAGATGTCGTCGTGCTTCATGAGGATCTGCCTGCGTTGACTCGGTTCGTTGCCGACGCAAGGTGCCTAGGAATGGCAACCGGATCAACTAAAAAATGCGACGAATTTCCTGTATTAGCAGAAATTAGGAAAAGCGTCATGGAAGCCTGAGCGATACCAAGACTTATCCCGGTGAGCCAGGTTCAGTCAGGCAGCGTCCCTGTGTAGGATTTCAGTCTCATGCCGCTCAAGCCCGGCGTCCGTCACGCCGTAGCGGCCATCCGCGCGCGGCTTGGCAAAGCCCATCCCGGCGAGCCGGGCCAGGCAGGGGCCATCCTTCAGGCCATCGGGCCGGCCGTCATCGGCGGTCAGCACCAGGCGGTGCAACGCGGCGCGGCAGCAGGTTTCCAGATAGGGCTCGTTCCACATGCCCCGCCTATAGCACTTTCCAACGCGCTTGCGATAAGGCAGACACCCGCGCATGACACCCGCCGCCGCGACCGCCCTTTCGCCCCTGCTGCGCCGGATGGAGGCCGAACGGGCCCATCGTCTGGCCGTCCTCGCCATCCGGCTCGGGCTCGCCGGGCAGGACCGCCGCCCCGATGACCCGGCGCTCGCCACCCGCGCCCTCGGCCTCACCTTCAGCAATCCCATCGGCCTGGCCGCCGGGTTCGACAAGGATGCGGTGGCGATCCGCGGGCTCAGCCGCATGGGCTTCGGCCTGGTGGAGGTCGGCACCGTGACGCCGCGGCCGCAGCCCGGCAATCCGCGCCCCCGCGTGTTCCGCCTGCCGGAGGACGGGGCGGTCATCAACCGCTATGGCATGAACAACCAGGGGATCGCAGCCACCGTGGCGCGCCTGGCCGCCCTGCCGCGGCGGCATCGTGTTCCGGTGGGCGCCAATGTCGGCATCAACAAGGACGGCGCGGACCCGGAGCGCGACTATGCCGGCCTGGTCGCCGCCGTGGCGCCGCATGCGGATTACATCGTCATCAACGTCAGCTCCCCGAACACGCCGGGCCTGCGGGACCTGCAGGGCGAGGCGCGGCTGCGGCTGATCCTGGAGGCGGTGCGCCAGGCGGTGCCGGTGCGGCCGCCCCTGCTGGTGAAGGTGGCGCCCGACCTGTCGGAGGCCGGGCTCGAGTCGGTGGTGGAGGCGGCGGTGGTGAGCGGGGTGGATGGCCTGATCGTCGCCAACACCACCATCGCCCGCCCGCCCACGCTGCGTGGCGGTGCCGCGGGGCAGGCTGGCGGCCTCTCGGGCGCACCGCTGCTGGCGCCCAGCACGGCGATGCTGGCGCGGGCGCATCGCATGGCGGCGGGGCGGCTGGTGCTGATCGGCTGCGGCGGCGTGGGTTCCGGCGCCGATGCGCTGGCCAAGCTGCGGGCCGGGGCGCAGCTGGTGCAGCTTTATACCGCCTTCGCCTATTCCGGCCCGTCCCTGGTGTCCCGCATCAAGCGCGAACTGCTGGCGGCGCTGCGGCAGGAGGGGTTTCGCTCGGTGGCCGAAGCGGTGGGGACGGCGGCGTGAAGCACCTCCCCGGCATGGCCGCGCTGGCGCCGCGGTATGACGGCTTCATCCTCGACCTGTGGGGGGTGATCCATGACGGGGTGCAGCCCTATCCCGGCGCGCCGGAGTGCCTGGCGGCGCTGCGGCGGGCGGGCAAGCGGATCGTGCTGCTGACCAACGCGCCGCGCCGCGCCGAGCCGATCCGCAGGCAGCTGCGCAAGATGGGCATCGACGACGCGCTGTATGACGGCGTGATGAGTTCGGGCGAGGCGAGCCACATCCTGTTGCGCGACCGGCCCACCGACTGGGCGCAGGCGCTGGGCCGCCACGTGCTCCACCTGGGGCCGGAGCGGGACCGCAACGTGCTGCTGGGCCTGGACCTGGTGGTGATGGGACACGCCGGAGGGCGCCACCTGCCTGCTGAACACCGGGCCGGACGACCTGCTGCCGCCCAGCGAAATCGCGGTGTTCGAGCCGCTGCTGCGCGATTGCGCCGCCCGGGGGTTGCCGATGGTCTGCGCCAACCCGGACCTGGAGGTGATCCGCGGCGGCGTGCGCATCATGTGCGCCGGCGCGCTGGCGGTGGCCTACACCGGCATGGGCGGCACCGTGTACAGCCTGGGCAAGCCGGACCCGCTGATCTACGCGCCGGTGATCGGGATGCTGGACCTGCCGAAGCACCGGATCATGGCGGTGGGCGACGCGCTCCGCACCGACATCGCGGGTGCGGCGGCGGCGGGGGTGGATGCCTGCTGGGTGCTGGGCGGGCTGCACGGCGACCATCTGGCGGAGGATGCCGGGCGGATCGAGAGCGAGGCCGCCGCCGCCGGGCTCTCACCGGTGGCGACCGTGCCGCATTTCGTCTGGTAGCCGGGCGTCAGGCGTGGCCGGCCACGCCTGACAGCAGCAGCGGGTCCACCCGCAGGATCGCCATGGCCCGGTGCCACTTGGTGTCATACTGCGTGTCGAACAGCACGTCGTGCTGCGTGGGCGCGGTGAGCCAGACGTTGTCCTGTATCTCCCGGTCCAGCTGACCCGGTCCCCAGCTGGAATAGCCCAGCGCCAGCAGCCCATGCCGGGGCCCGCGGCCTTCCGCGATCTCCTGCAGGATATCGAGGCTTGCGGTCAGCGCCAGGTCGCTGGCGACCTCCAGGCTGCCATCGCCCTTCCAGTCCGCGCTGTGCAGCACGAAGCCGCGGCCGTGGTCGACCGGGCCGCCCTCGCACAGGCGGATCTGCCGGGCCGGCGGCGTGGGCTCCACGTCGAGTTGCTTGAGCAGGGCTTCGAAGCTGAGCTTGTCGATGGGGCGGTTGAGCACGATGCCCATCGCGCCCTCCTCGGTATGGGCGCACACCAGGATCACGCTGCGCACGAAGCGCGTGTCTTCCATCGCCGGCATGGCGATGAGGAGCTGACCTGTCAGGAATTCCGGCTCGAACATCCCCCCTATCTTGGCGCGATCGTGCGCCGCGGCAAGCACTCCGTGCGGGCGGGCGTGACTTCATGGCGCGGCACGGCTACGACTCGCGTGCGCAGACGGCACAAGGGATGAGCGATGATCAAGATCGGTGACACCATTCCCAGCATGAAGCTGATCACGGCGACCGCCGAAGGACCGAAGGAGACCTCCACCGAGGCGGTGTTCGCGGGCAAGAAGGTTGTCATCTTCGCCGTTCCGGGTGCCTTCACGCCCACCTGCAGCGCGCGGCACCTGCCGGGCTACCTGCAGAACATCGCGGCGTTGCGCGAGAAGGGTGTCGATACCGTCTGCTGCATGGCGGTGAATGACGGCTTCGTCCTTGCCGCCTGGGCGCGCGACCAGGGGGTGGACGGGCAGATCGTGATGCTCGCCGACGGCAATGGCAGCTTCACCAAGGCGCTGGGCCTGGAGCTGGATCTCACGGCGCGCGGCCTGGGCATCCGCAGCCAGCGTTTCGCGATGACGGTGGCCGACAAGATGGTGGTGTCCCTGGCGGTGGAGCCGCCGGGCGGCTTCGAGGTGAGCAAGGCGGAGAGCGTTCTCGCCACGCTGTGACGGCGGCCTTCACGACAACCCCGGCGCACCAATATCGGGATGCCGGGGAACCGAAGGCCTACCCACCGGTTTAAACGCCACCGCAATTCGGGACAGGAGATTGATCATGGTGGACGAGAATCGGTTCTCAGGCACGGCACGGACCATCGGCGGCAAGATCGAGGGCGCCGTCGGCGATATGACAGGCGACAGCAAGATGCAGGCCGATGGCATGGTCGACAAGGTGGCCGGCAAGGCGCAGAAGGCTTACGGCCAGGCTGCCGATACGGTGCGTGACACGGCGGGCCAGCTCAGCGGCCGGGCCAAGGATTATGCGGACCAGGCCAGCGATTACGGCTCGCAGCTGATGGACCAGGTCGAGGAATACGGCGACATGCTGGCCGAGCAGGTCGATGCGCGCCCGATCACCTCGGTGCTGGTCGCGCTGGGTGTCGGCTTCCTGCTGGCGATGGTGACGAAGCCTGCGCCGAAGGTCGTCTATCGCCGCCGCTAAGGCCTGGACGACGGGCCGGCCTTTGCAAAGGCTGGCCCATGCCGGGCCTACCGCCCGCCGGACACCGGGAGCAAGGCTCCGGTGACATAGGCCGCCTCATCCGAGAGCAGCCACAACACCACCGCAGCCACCTCACCTGCTGATCCGGCCCGGCCCAACGGCACACTCGGGCTCATGCGCGCGACCCGGTCCGGCAACCCGGCCTTGGCATGCAGCGGCGTGTCGATCAGGCCGGGCAGCACCGCATTCACCCGGATTCCCTGCGGCGCGAGTTCCCTGGCCGCACCCACGGTCATGGTATCGACCGCGCCCTTGCTGGCCGCATAATGCACCCACTCGCCGCCGCCGCCGAGCTGCGAGGCGCGGGACGAGACCATGACGATGCCGCCGCCCTGCATCTGCCGTGATGCCTCGCGCAGCGTCAGGAAGGCGCCGCGCACATTGGTCGCGAGCACGGCATCGAGCGCCGCCGCGTCCAGCGCCGCGATGGTGGAGGTGGGGCCGGTGATCCCGGCGTTGACCGCCACGCCGGTGATGGGGCCCAGACCGGCTGCCGCCTGAAACAGCCGCACCGTGTCCGCCTCGTCCGCGGCATCGGCCCGCACCGCGATGGCCCGGCCGCCGGCCGCCTCGATGTCAGCCACCACGGCAGCCGCCGCCTCGTCGCTGCGTGAATAGGACAGGCAGACCGCCCAGCCGCGTGCCGCTCCCATCCGGGCGATTGCGCCGCCGATGCCCTGCGTGCCGCCAGTAACGACCAGGACGCTCATTTCAGGAACCCGACCAGCCGTTCGGCTTCATCCACGATCGGGTCCGCGATTGCCGCGGCCCGGCGCGCACCGGCCCGCAGCACGGCATCGACATGGCCGGGATCGGCCAGCAGGCGCCGGGTCTCGGAGGCGATGGGCGTCAGGTGGCTCACCACAACATCCGCAAGGGCGGACTTGAAGCTGCCGAAGCCCTGGCCGCCGTACTCCCGCAGCACCCCGGCCGCATCCGTGTCGCGCAGCGCGGCCATGATGCCGACCAGGTTGCGCGCCTCCGGACGGTCCGCCAGGCCTTCGGTCTCGCTGGGCAGCGGCTCCGCGTCGGTCTTGGCGCGCTTGATCTTGAGCGCGATGGTATCGGCGTCGTCGGTCAGGTTGATGCGGCTCTGATCGGACGGGTCCGACTTGCTCATCTTCCGGGCGCCATCGCGCAGGCTCATCACGCGGGCGGCCGGGCCCAGGATCACCGGCTCGATGTTCGGGAAGAACCCGGTCTGGTAGTCGTGGTTGAACTTCTGGGCGATGTCGTTGGCGAGCTCCAGATGCTGCCGCTGGTCGTCGCCCACCGGGACGCGGGTGGCGTGGTAGGCCAGGATATCGGCGGCCATGAGGTTCGGATAGATGTACAGGCCGGCCGACATGTTCTCCTGGTTCCTGCCGGCCTTGTCCTTGAACTGGGTCATGCGGTTGAGCCAGCCGAGCCGGGCGACGCAGGTGAAGATCCAGCCGAGGCGCACATGGGCGTGCACGGCGGACTGGTGGAACAGGATGTGCCGCTCCGGGTCGATGCCGCAGGCCAGCAGCGCCGCCGCCATCTCCCGCGTGGCCGCCGCCAGGGTTTTCGGGTCCTGGAACTGGGTGATCGCGTGCAGGTCCACCACGCAGAACAGGCACTCATGCGTGTCCTGCAGCGCCACCCAGTTGCGGAGCGCGCCGAGATAGTTGCCGAGCGTGGGCACGCCGGAGGGTTGGATGCCGGACAGGATGCGTTGCATGGCCGGGTTTGTCCCCGGAGCCGGGGTTCGGGTCAAGCGGGACTGGACGATCGGCGCTCAGCCCCGCCGCCGCACTATCGCCCGCAGCTCCCGCACGTCGAAGGCGCCCAGCAGCTGGGCCGCCACCAGGTAGACCAGCGAGCCGAAGCCCACGAGCACCGCCAGCGCCAGCCAGCGCCACGGCCCGGCCAGGTACGGCGTCAGCCAGCCCTGCCCATAGACCAGTGCGGCCGCCATGGCGAAGGCGGCCAGCGCCATGCGGAGCAGGCGGCGGCGCAGGCGCGGATCGATGGCCAGGTGGCCGCGCCGGGCCAGCAGGATGGCGAGGGTGACGACGTTGAAGATGGCGGAGATGCTGGTGGCGAGCGCCGGGCCCACATGCTGCAGCGGCACCATGAAGGCGAGGTTGAGCGCCAGGTTCAGCGCGATGGCGATCAGCCCGACGCGCACGGGCGTCGAGGTGTCGGCGTGGGCGAAGAAGGCGGGCACCAGCACCTTCAGCAACACGAAGGCCGGCAGGCCCAGCGCATAGGCCGCCAGCGACTGCGAGCTGAGCAGCGCGCTGGTGGCGTCGAAGGCGCCGTGCCCGAACAGCACCATCATGATCGGCCGGCCCGAAACGGCGAGCGCCAGGGCCGCGGGCAAGGTCAGCACCAGGCTGATCTCGATGGCGCGGTTGAGCGTGTGCAGCGCCTCCGCCGCCAGCCCGCCGCGCGCCTGGCGCGACAGCAGCGGCAGCAGCGCCGTGCCTACCGCGGTGCCGATGACGCCCAGCGGCAGCTGGTTCACGCGGTCCGCATAATACAGCAGGCTCGCCGAGCCCGGCGGCAGGTAGCTGACGATCCAGATATCGACGCTGAGGTTCAGCTGCGTGACGCCGGCGCCCACCAGCCCCGGCGCCATCCGCCGCAGCAGCACCCGCATGCGCGGCGTGAGGCGGGGGCGCGGGATGTGCAGCACCATGCCGGCCCGGCGCACCGCCCAGCCCAGCAGCGCCAGCTGCAGCACGCCCGAGATCGTGACTCCCCAGGCCAGTGAATGCCCGACGGTGGGCACATAGGGCGTGAGGATCAGCATGGCCGCGATGGACACGCCGTTGAACACCAGCGGCGCGGCGGCGGCGGCGGCGAAGCGGTCCAGCCCGTTCAGCACGCCCGAGAGCAGGGCGGCGAGGCAGATCAGGAACACGTAGGGGAAGGTGATGCGCGCCAGCTGGATGGTCAGCGCCTCCTTGCCCGGCACGTCGGCGAAGCCCGGGGCCAGCACGTGCATGATCTGCGGCATGAACAGCTCGCCCAGGATGGTGAGCAGCAGCAGCCAGAACGCCAGGACGGCGATGGTCTCCTGCGCGAACTGCCGGGCCTGGTCCTTGCCGTCATTGGCCAGGATGCCCGAGAACTCCGGCACGAAGGCGGCATTGAACGCGCCCTCGCCGAACAGGCGCCGGAACAGGTTCGGCACCCGCAGCGCGATGAAGAAGGCATCCGCCACCGGGCCGGTGCCGGCCAGGAAGGCGATGAGCATGTCGCGGAGGAAGCCGAGGATGCGGCTGGCCATGGTCCAGCCGCCCACGGTGACGATGCTGCGGAGCATCAGGCGCTACTCGTCACGCACGGGCCGGGCCATCAGGGCGGCGATGGCCTGGTCCAGCGTGGTGGTGCCCGCCACCAGGGCGGCGACGGCGGCGCAGACGGGCAGCTCGAGCCCGGCCGCGCGGGCCACCAGGGCAGGGGCGGTGGCGATCCCCTCGATCACGCCCGTCGACCCATGCAGGATGTCGGCCAGAAGCTGGCCGTGCCCCAGCGCCAGGCCGCAGCGGAAGTTGCGGCTGGCCGCGCCGGTGCAGGTCAGCAGCAGGTCGCCGAGGCCCGAGAGCCCGGCCACCGTCTCCGCCCGGCCGCCCAGCCGCACCACCAGGCGCCCGAGTTCCGCCAGGCCGCGGGTGATGAGCGCGGCGCGCGCGTTCTCGCCGAGCCCGGCGCCAGTGACCGCCCCGGCGGCGATGGCGATGACGTTCTTCGCCGCCCCGCCCAGTTGCACGCCCAGTGGGTCGTCATTGCCATACAGGCGGAAGGCCGGGCTGCCGAGCAGCTGGATGAGCGCGGCGCGCAACGCCGGGTCGGCACAGGCGATGACGCTGGCGGCGGGCAGCCCGGCCGCCACCTCATGCGCGAAGTTGGGACCGCTGAGCACGGCGGCCGGGGTCTGCGGGTGCAGCTCGGCCAGAATCTCGAGCGGCAGGCGCAGGCTGCCGGTCTCGACGCCCTTCGCCACGACCACCAGCGGGCCGCGTGGCCGAAGCCGGGCTGCCACGGCGCGCAGATGTTGCATCGGCACGGCCAGGAGGGTGGCGCCGGCCTCCCGGTCGAGCGCCTGCGTCAGCGTGATGTCCTCCGGCAGCCGATAGCCCGGCAGATGCGGGCTGCATCCTCCCGGCAAGGGGGCACGGCTCCATAGGCTGACCCGCGCCCCCGCCCGGTGCGCCTGCAACGCAAGTGCCGTGCCCCAGGCGCCGGCCCCGACGACGAGAACACTATTCATCGGCGAGGCGCAGGATCGCCGCCCCGGCGCCGGCTTCGCCCAGCGTGTCCCGCAGCGCGGCAAGGATGGGCCCGGCCTCCGCCTCGAAGCCGAAGGGCGGATTGCGGATCAGCAGGCCGCAGCCGTTGAGGCGCGTGGGGTCCGTGGGTTCCCGCAGCCACAGCTCGCAGGCGATCACGTCGCGCAGGCCGGTGTGCTGCACGGCGTGGTGGAAGGCGGTGACGGGGCTGCGGTGCTTGATGGGATACCAGGCGGCATAGATGCCGTGGCCGAACCGCTGCGCGCCCAGCACCAGCGCGGCGGTGACACGGTCGAACTCGTCGGTTTTCTCGTACGGCGGGTCGATCAGCACCAGGCCGCGCCGCTGCTGGGCCGGCAGCAGGGCGCCGATCGCCTCGTAGCCGTCGCGCTGGTGCACCGCGACGACCGGGTCGCCCCGGAAGCGGCGGCGCAGCGCCGTGGCGTCCTCGGGGTGCAGCTCGCAGCAGGCGAGGGTGTCACCGGGGCGCAGCCGGGCGCGGATCAGCAGGGGGGAGCCGGGATACAGCCCCAGCCGCTCCACCAGGCCGACATAGAAGGACAGCGGCTCCGGCGGCGGGATCAGGCGGGCGATGCCCTCCTTCCACTCCCCGGTGCGCTGGCCCTCGGCCATCAGATCGTAGGTGCCGCGGCCGGCATGGGTGTCCAGCACGAACATCGCCGTGGGCTTGCGGGTGAGCAGCCCGAGCAGGGACAGCAGCAGGGCGTGCTTCATGCAGTCGGCGAAGTTGCCGGCGTGGAAGGCGTGGCGATAGTTCATGCGTGACGACCGTCCTGGGCGATCCCGCCGCTGAGTTCAGGCTCCCGCCAGCGGCCAGCGGGGAGTTCCGGGGGGCGGTGTCCAGCGGGTCCGTCAGGCCCAGGCGCAGGCGTTCGAGCGTGGCCCAGGCCACCATCACGGCATTGTCCGTGCACAGCCGGATGGGCGGCGCCACCATCGGCAGCCCGGCAGATGCAGCCGCCCCGGCCAGGGCCTGGCGCACCGCCCCGTTCGCCGCCACGCCGCCCGCCACCACCAGCAGCCCGGCCTCCGGCATCATGCCCAGGGCGTGCCGGGCCCGATCCGCCATCACCTCGGCCACCGCGGCCTGGAAGCCTGCCGCGATATCCGCCGCCGCCTGCGCCGGCAATGCGCCGGGCGGGAAGGTGGCGAGGCGCTGCGCCACCGCGGTTTTCAGGCCCGAGAAGCTGAAGTCGCAGCCGGCCCGGCCCAGCAGCGGGCGGGGGAACCGCTGGGCGTCGGGGGTGCCGGTGGCGGCCAGGCGCTCCAGCGCGGGACCGCCGGGCCAGGGGAGGCCGAGCAGCTTGCCGACCTTGTCGAAGGCTTCGCCCACCGCGTCGTCGATGGTGCCGCCCAGCTTGCGGTAACGGCCGATGCCCTCGACGGCGATGCACTGGCAATGCCCGCCGGAGAGCAGCAGCAGCAGATACGGGAACGGCGCCCCCCCCGGCACCAGGCCCGGCAGCCGCGCCGTGAGGGCATGCGCCTCCAGATGATTGACCGCGACGAAGGGCAGGCCGCGGGCCAGCGCCATGCCCTTGGCGAAGCCGGCTCCCACGATCAGCCCGCCGATCAGCCCGGGCCCGCTGCTGGCACCCACGCCGGCCAGGTCCGCGGCGGCCACCCCGGCCCGGGCCAGCACGTCTGCCACCATGGCGGGCAGGTGCACCAGGTGCGCCCGCGCCGCGATCTCGGGCACCACGCCGCCGAACGGGGCGTGCTGCTCCAGCTGGCTCAGCACCGCTTCGGCCAGCACCTTGCCATCGCCGTCCAGCACCGCCGCCGCGGTCTCGTCGCAGGAGCTTTCGATGCCCAGCACCGCGCCCATCCGCATTGTTCCAGCCTTCTCCAAGCTTCGGCCTTTCCCTAGCTCCGGCCTTTCCAAGTCGGGAGCGATCTCATAGGACACCGCCATGCCCGATAGCCAGCCCGGCCCATCGAGCGGCCACCTGCTCACCGGCCGTCACGAGGTCTTGATCACCCGGTCCGGCGAGGCGGGAACCCGCACTGCGGAGCGGGTGCGGCAGCTGGGCTTCACGCCGGTCCTCGCGCCGCTGTTCAGCGTGCGGCCCCGCGCGGTCCGCTGGCCGGGCGGCCTCGCGGCGGTGCTGGTGACCAGCGGCAATGCCTTGCCCTCCCTGACCAAAATGCCTGCCGTGCAACTGCTGACGGTAGGTGACGGCACGGCGCAGCAGGCCCGCGCCGCCGGGATGCACCAGGTTCACAGCGCCGGGGGCGATGCGATGGCACTGCTCGCTCTGGCGCGGCGGATGTTGCGGCCCGGCGCGTCCGTGCTGCTGGCGACGGGCGCGGGGCAGGGTACCACGCTGGCGGCCGGGTTGCGGGCGGCCGGGTTCCGGGTGCATCGCCGGACCGCCTATGCGGTTCGGCCGGTGTCGCTGCTGCCGGAGGCAGCCGTGGCCACGATCAAGGGTGGACAACTGCACGCCACGCTGTTCCTCTCTGCCGAGACCGCTCGCATCTTCATGCGCTTGTTGCCGCTGGACCTGCGTCCCGCGCTGGCCGGGGTCGAGGCCATCGTGATCGCCACGCCGGTTGCGGATGCGCTCGCCCCCTTGCCCTGGCGCCGGGTCCGTGTGTCAGTGGCGCCCACCCTCGATCAGGTATTGGCCTTGCTATGACAGACGATCTTCCCATCGATCCCGCCGCGCCATCCGCCGCACCCGCCGCACATCCGGAGCGTGCACGCATCGAGCCTTCCGTCGAGCCGGCAAAGCGCGATGCCCTGCCGATCCTCTATCTGGTGGGGTTCCTTATTCTCGTCTCGGCGCTGATCTATGTCTGGCGGCATCCCACGATGCCGCAGGGCGCGGTGCAGCAGGCCGGGCGCGTGGATGTGCTGCGCCAGGACGTGGATCAGCGGCGGCAGGAGATGGCCGCGCTGGCTGCTCGCCTGACGCAGCTTGAGGCGCGGCCGGCGGCGCAGCCCGCCGATCTCGGGCCGGTCGACGCACGGCTGAAGGCGCTGGAGACCAGGCCGGCTGCCGCCGCGCCGGACCTGAAACCGATCGACGCCCGCCTCGCGGCGCTCGAGGCACGTCCGCTGCCGCCGCCGCAGGTCAACCTGGCGCCGCTGGAGCTTCGGCTCGGCACCCTGGAGGCCCGCCGCCCGGTGGACCTGGGCCCGGTCGAGGCGCGGCTCTCCGCACTCGACAAGCGGCAGTCCGACATGGGCGCCAGCCTGTCCAGGCTCGAGACGCTGGAGTCGCGTGTTGCGGCCCTGGAGCCGCGCCTGGCCGCGGCGGAGGCGCAGGGCAAGCAGACGGCGGCCGGGCTGAGCGGCATCACCGACCGGGCGCAGCGCGCGCAGCGGCTGATAGCCGCCTCGGGGCTGCTGGAGTCCGGGCAGCGGCTGGGCGACATCCCCGGTGCTCCGCCGGCGGTGGCGAAGTTCGCGCATGAGGCGCCGCCGACGGATGCGGCGCTGCGCCTGTCGTTCAACCAGGCGGCGGAGGCGGCCCACCGTGCCAGCCAGCCGGCGATCAGCGACAACCAGCCCTTCCTGGACCGCATGTGGACCCGGGCGCAGCAATCCGTGACGGTGCGCCAGGGCGATCACGTGCTGGTCGGCGACCCCATCGCCGGCGTGCTGGCCGGCGCCCGGCAGTCGCTGGATGCCGGTGACCTCGCCGGGGCCGTGAAGGCGCTCGATGGCCTGGCCGGCCCGGCGAAGGCGGCGATGGCCGGGTGGGTCGGGCGCGCGCAATCCCTGCTCGATGCCCGGGCGGCGCTCGCCGAGATGGCGGCACGCTGATGCGCGCCGTGTTCCTGTTCACCGTCGCGGCTGCGCTCTGCGTGACGGTGGCGTGGTGGGTCGCCGCCCTGCCGGGCAGCATCGCGATGACCATCGCCGGGACCAGCCTGGAGGCCAGCACCCCGGTGGCGCTGACGCTGGTCGCGGCGCTGTTCGTCGTCCTGTATCTCGTGGTGCGGCTGCTGCTTGGCCTTTACCGGCTGCCGCGCACGCTGCGCCGGCGCCAGCGGGAGCGCAACCGCGGGCGTGGCGATGCGGCGGTGAACCGTACGCTGGTGGCGCTTGCCGCCAATGATGCCGGCGCCGCCCGGCGCGAGGCGGACCGCAGCCGCCGCCTGCTGGGCGACACCCCGCTGACCCTGCTGCTGGCGGCGCAGGCCGGACGGCAGGCGGGCCGGGACACCGAGGCACAGCAGATCTTCCAGCTGCTGGCCGAACAGAAGGACGGCAAGCTGCTTGGCCTGCGCGGCCTGTTGCGCCAGGCGATCGCCAACCAGGATTGGGAGACGGCCGCGGCCTATGCCAGCCAGGCGGAAGCAGCACACCCCGGCGCCAAGTGGCTGGTCGAGGAGCGGCAGCGCATGGCCGTGGAAACCGGCAAGTGGACGGAGGCGCTGCGCCTCTCCACCCCCTCCCGCAACCAGCAGGCGGACCCGGCGAGCCGCGCCGCCTTTGCGATTGCCGCGGCGGATGCCGAGGCGGACCCGGCGGCGGCCCTGCGCCTGGCCAAGCAGGCATGGGATGCGGAACCCGCCCTGGCCCCCGCCGCGTTGGCCTATGCCTCGCGGCTGCGCCGGGCCGGGCGCGAGCGTGCCGCCCTCGATGTGCTGCGCCGCAGCTGGGGATTGCTGCCGCAACCGGCGCTGGCCACGGCCTATATGGTGGGCATCGGCAGCCCGGTGGCCCGCATCCGCGCGGCGCAGGAGCTGGCGGCGTCGAACCCGCAGCATCCCGACACGAAGCTGATGCAGGCGCGGGTGGCTCAGGAGGCCGGGCTCACGCGGGAGGCGCGCGCCCATGCCGAGGCGGCGCGCGCGGCCGGGCTGGCGGATCGGCGGCTCTGGGTGCTGCTGGCCGATCTCGCGGAGGCCGATGGCGATACGGAGGGCGCGCAGGAGGCGCTGCGCCAGATCGCCAGCGCCAAGGCCGGACCAGTCTGGCGCTGCAGTGCCTGCGGTGGGCTGCATGAGGGGTGGCAGCCTGTCTGTGACGCCTGCGGCACGCCGGGTCGGGTGCAGTGGACGGATGCCGAGAGCGCGCTGCCGGTGCCGCGGCGGGTGCCGCCGGCCGCGATCGAGGGGTTCGGTTAGCAGTTCCTGCCCCCGCCTTCCTGCGTGCAGCAGGAGGCGGGGGCCTGGTCGGTTTTCTAGGGTCTAGAAGCCGAAGGCGACGCGCGTGAGGTTGCCGCGCTGCAGGTTGCGGAACCGGGCCAGCGCCATCAGCGGGAAGAACAGCCGGTAGCCGTGATACCGGAGGTAGAACACGCGCGGGAAGCCGACGGCGGTGAAGGCCTGTTCGTCCCACTCGCCATCCGGCTTCTGCGTGCGCGCCAGATAGGCGGCGCCGCGGGCGACGGCCGGGCCGGCTTCGCCGGCGGCCATCAGGCCGAGCAGGGCCCAGGCGGTCTGTGAGGGGGTGCTGCTGTGATACTCGCCAGGGGCGGTGTCGGCGTAGCTTTCCTCATCCTCGCCCCAGCCGCCATCGGCTCGCTGCTTCGAGAGCAGCCAGGCGGCGGCGCGATGGATCATGGGATCGTCATGCGCCATGCCGGCGGCATTGAGCGAGCACAGCACCGACCAGGTGCCATAGATGTAGTTGGTGCCCCAGCGGCCGAACCAGCTGCCATCCGGCTCCTGTTCCCGCCGCAGATAGTCGATGGCGCGGGCCATGACCGGCTCCGTGGCCGCGTGGCCAAGCTGGGCCAGGAACGACACGCAGCGGGCGGTGACGTCGGCGGTGGGCGGGTCCAGCAGGGCGCCGTGGTCGGCGAAGGGGATGTGGTTAAGGAACTCGTGGTCGTTATCGGCCTCGAAGGCGCCCCAGCCGCCGTTGCTGCTCTGCATGCCCAGCACCCAGTCGCGGGCGCGGTTGATGCTCTCGGTATGCGCCGGGTCGCCGTTGCGGTGCAGCAGCATGCCGACCACGGCGGTGTCGTCCACGTCGGGGTAATGCGGGTTGGCGTATTGGAACGCCCAGCCGCCGGGCCGCACGTCCGGCCGCAGCACCGCCCAGTCGCCGCGCACGTCGGTCACCTGGTTGCGGGCCAGCCAGTCACAGGCGGCGTCCAGCTCCTGGCTTGCGGCACCGCCGGCTTCGGCCACGGCGTGCCCGGCCAGGCTCGTGTCCCACACCGGGGAGAAGCAGGGCTGGCAATAGGCCTCGGTCGCGGTCTCGACGATCAGCTTGCGCACGGAGCGCCAGGCGATGGCGGCGTCCGGATGCTCCGGCGCGTAGCCCAGCGCGTCGAACATCATGACGCTGTTCGCCATTGCGGGGTAGATGGCGCCCAGCCCGTCCTCGCCGTTCAGCCGTTCCGTGACGAAGGCCACGGCCTGGTCCACCGCGCGGTTGCGGCTGCGGTTCGGCAGCAGCGGCAGTGCCACGCGCACCACGCTGTCGACCGCCTTGAACACCGGGCCCCAGGCGGAGCGGTAGGGGCCGCGGATCCAGTCGCGCACCTGGTCGGCGGGGGTGCAGAACAGCTCCGCGATCCCGATGCCGCGCGGGTTGCGGGCCTGCGGGCGCAGCGCCATCAGCACCAGCAGCGGCACCAGCACGGTACGGGACCAGTAGGACACCTTGCTGAGATGGAAGAAGAACCACTTTGGCAGGTGCATGATCTCGACCGGCATGGCCGGGGTGGCGCGCCAGGGCACCACGCCGAACAGGGCGAGCTGGATGCGGGTGAACACGTTGGTGCGCTCCGCCCCGCCGGCTGCGACGATCGCGTCGCGGGCGCGGAGCATGTGCGGGGCGGCCGGGTCGTCGCCGATGGCCTTGAGCGCGAAGTAGGCCTTCACGCTGGCGGAGATGTTGAAGGCGCCGTCGTGGAACAGCGGCCAGCCACCGTGCCTGCCCTGGATGCGGCGCAGATAGACGCCGATCTTGGCCTGCAGCTCGGGGTCGATCCGGTCTAGGTAGTGTTCGAGCAGCACGTATTCGGCCGGGATCGTCGCATCCGCCTCCAGCTCGAACACCCAGTGCCCGTCATCCTTCTGGCGCTGCAGCAGGGCGTTGGACGCGCGGGTGATGGCGTTCGCCAGCGCCGGGTCATCGCGGGTGAGGCGATGATCCGACAGCGAGGTGCCCGGCAGCGGGGGGGCGCCCGGCAGCGGGGCGAGATCGTTGTGCATCAGATCCGGGGGCATCGCGGTGTCAACTGAACCCTTGCAATGTAACAGCGGCGGCGGCGCGGCCGGACCTGATGGCACCTTCGATGGTTGCGGGCAACCCGGTCGCCGTCCAGTCCCCTGCCAGGGCCAAGTTCGCGAACGACGTCCGGGTGGGGGGGCGCCTGGCCTCCTGCTCCGGGGTCGCTGCGAACGTGGCCCGTTTCTCTTTTACGACGCGATGCGGGGGCATGGTTGCAGGAAGCTGCAATGCGTGTTGCACATCGGTCCAGACCTGTTGCGCCAAAGCCTCAGTTTCGAGGTCCAGGAAGCGGTTGCCGGCGGAGATGGTGACGCTGACGATACCGGGTTTCACGAACACCCATTCCGCCAGCCCGCCCACCAGGCCCATGAACCCGGCCGGACCCGGCTCAGCCTTGGTCCGGTAATGCACGTTGAGGATCGCCTCGAAGCGGTCCGGCACCACGAGGCCCGGCAGCAAGGCCGCCGCGGCCGGCGCCGGAACCGCCAGCACCACGTGGTCGGTGGGTCCGACCGTGGTCTCGCCCAAGGTGACGACGCGCCCGTTCGCCACCCCCAGCCCGGTGATGCGGCTGCCCAGATGCAGGGTGGCGCCGCGCGCCTGCAACCAGGCGAGAGCCGGGTCGATGAAGGACTCGGACAGGCCGTGGCGCGGGAAGGCGGGAATGCAGGCAGCACCGCCCGCGGCCAGCGTCTCCTGCACGATGGCGCCGAGCAGGCGGGCGCAGCCTTCCTCCGGCATGGTGTTGAGGGCGGCGATCGCCAGCGGCTCGAATAGCCGGTGATACAGCGCGCCCTTCGGCAGCGCGTCGGCCACCGTGGTGGCGGCGCCGGACTTGTGCAGGCGCAAGGTGGGGAGCGCGTCGCGCAGCTTCATGCCGGGCACGCGGCGGCTGGGCAGCAGCAGCCACCAGGGGATGGGGCCGCGGTTGGGCCGCAGCGTCCAGCGCTCGCCGGTGGCGAGGTCCATGAAGGGGAACAGCGGGTCGGCCGGGCCGGTCAGGGTGTCGCGGGCGCCGACCTGGTCCAGGAAGGCGAAGGTGGCGCGGTTGCCAGAGAGCAGCAGATGGTTGCCGTTATCGATGCGGCAGCCCAGCACCGGGTCGTGGTAGGAGCGGCAGCGGCCCCCGGCATGCGGCGCCGAATCGTGGATGGTGACGGCGGCCCCGGCCTCCACCAGGCTGAGAGCGGCCGCCAGACCCGCCAGCCCGGCGCCGACGACATGAACCCTCGGTGCGCTGCTCATCACAGGTGCCGCAGGGCGATCCATAGTTTCCGCCAGCGCGAGAGCCGCACCGGAATCTCGGGGTGCGCCCAGCCGCGCTGGTGCAGCAGGTCCAGCAGGGCGCCGTAGGTGGCGGCCATGAGCCGGGCCGGCTTCATGGCGCGGGGCTTGCAGCGGGCCATGGCGGCGCGGGCGCTGGCGAAGTGCCGCTGCGCCTGCGCCGCCATGCGGGCGCACAGGGCGGGCAGGGCCTGGTGGTGCAGCGCGCCTTGCGGGTCGTGCGGCACGCCGGCCTCATCGAGCCATTCGGCTGGAAGATACAGTCGGCCGCGTTCCGCGTCCTCGGCCACGTCACGCAGGATGTTGGTGAGCTGCAGGGCCCGGCCCAGGTGCCAGGCCACCTCGTCGGCCGCGGGCGAGCCATCACCGAAGGCGCGCACGGACAGGCGGCCGACGGCGGCGGCCACGCGGTCGCAATACAGGTCCAGCGTGGCGAGGTCCGGCGCGACGATGGCGGTGGCGGTGTCCATCGCCATGCCGTCGATGACGGCCAGGAAATCCTCCTGCCGCAGATCGTAGTGCAGCTTTGCGGCCAGCAGCATGCGGGTGACGGGATCATCGGAACGTCCGGCATAGACGGCGGCGATCTTGCTGCGCCAGATGTCCAGCCCGGCCAGCTTCTGCGGCAGCGGCGCGGGCTCGTCGGCCACGTCATCCACGATGCGGCAGAAGGCGTAGATCGCATACATCGCGGCCCGTCGGTCCCGCGGCAGCACCTTCATGCCCCGATGGAACGAGGTGCCGGACCGCTTGACGATGGTCTCGACGGCGGTGAGATCGGCCGGGTCGGCGTCGAGGGCGCTCATGCGGCGTATCGGAGGGCGGAGACCATGCTGCCGGCGACATCCTGTTTCAGAAGCTTGACGCGGGTGGCGACGGGATCGCCGGCCCGCAGGCGGCGGGCCAGGCGGCGGGAGAGGCCGAGGATGACGGCGCATTCCAGGCGGAGGCGACGGTCCTTGACCAGGCGCGGCAGGGCGGCGGCCTGGTCGTTCAGGCGGTCCACCTCGTCGAGCAGGCTGTCGAACACGCGGCGCAGCCCGGGGGTCTCGCCGGGTCCGACCAGGTCCTCGACCCGCGCTCCGGCGGCGGCGAGCTGATCGTCGGGGAGATAGCAGCGGTCGAGCGCCACCAAGTCCTTGCCGCCGTCCTGGAGGTGGTTCAGCACCTGCAGCGCGGCGCAGAGCGGGTCACTCGGCGCGTGGGTCGCCATGTCCTCGCCGTGCAGGTCCAGCACGTGGCGCCCGACCGGCATGGCGGAGAGGCGGCAGTAGTCGTGCAGTTCGGCCCAGTTCGCATAGCGCCGCTTGGTCGCGTCCTGCCGAAAGGCGCCGAGCAGGTCCAGCGCGTGCTGCGGCGTGACGCCGGTGGCGGCCAGGCTCTCGCGCAGGCCGATGCCGCTGGGGGAGCCGCCGTCGCTGCGGCCGAGCAGCACGGATTCCATGGTACCCAGCCGGGCCAGCTTGTCCCCGGCCGCAAGCTCGGGGCTGTCGGCGATGTCATCGGCGTTGCGGGCGAAGTTGTAGAAGGCGTGCACGTGCGGGCGCAGCGCCGGGCGGATCAGCATGGAGCCGACCGGGAAGTTCTCGTCGGTGCGGCCCTTGCCGGACCAGGTTTCGACCGAGTCTGTCATGCGTCCGCATCCTGATACGCCCGGCGTTTCCACACCACCCCGCGGCCACGATGATGGTCCAGCGCCGAGCCGATGGTGGCGGCGAGGTAGAAGCACGCGATGCCCGGCAAGGCCAGCGCCCAGAGCGGCGACTGCCCGAAGCGCCGCAGGGTCGGCACGTAGGAAAGGGCGGAGCCGGCCCAGGCCAGTGCGCCCATCCAGCGTGCCGGGCCCTGGGCGAACAGCGCGAGGGCCGGGGGCGCGAGCCAGACCAGCGCCAGGCCGAGCACGGTGCCGAGCAGCAGCCACGGCGAGAACCGCAGCTGCACATAGGCGGTGCGCGCCACCATGCGCCAGATGTCCAGGGCGGCGGGATAGGGGCGCGTGCTGCGGGCGAGGCGGCTGTGGCCGAGGTAGATGGGGCCGCCGGGCTTGATGGCCGTGGCCAGGGCCACGTCGTCGATCAGCGCGCCGCGCAGGGACTCGATGCCGCCGATGCGCATCAGCGCGGCCCGGCGCAGCAGCACGGTGCCGCCCGCGGCCGCGGCCGTGGCGCTGCGGGAATCGTTCACCCGGGCGAAGGGGTAGAGCAGCTGGAAGAAGAACACGAAGGCCGGCACCAGCGCGCGCTCCGCCGGGCTCTGGCAGCGCAGCTCCACCATTTCGGAGACCAGGTCGAGCCCGGTCTGCTGCTTGGCGACCAGGGTGGCGAGGTGCAGGGGGTCGTGCACGATGTCGGCGTCGGTCAGCAACAGCAGTTCGGCATCACTGGCGGCGATGCCCTGCGATACGGCCCAGAGCTTGCCGCTCCAGCCCGGCGGCCGGGCCGTGCCGTCGATCACGTGCAGGCGGGGGTCATCAATGGCGCGGGCCAGGGCGCCGGTGCCGTCCGTGCTGTTGTCATCGACCAGGAACAGGCGGAGGCGGCCCGGATAGTCCTGCGCCAGCAGGGAGCGCAGGGCGGCGGCCACGCCCTCGGCCTCGTCCCGGGCCGGGATCACCACGTCGAGCGCCGGGGCCTGGCTGAGCCGCGTGGGATGCAGCACGGGGCCGGCGGACCAGAAACGGCCATGCGCCAGCAGCAGGTAAAGCCAGGCGAACAGGGCCACTCCGGCGAGAACGATCACGCAAGAAGGCCCCGGAGGCGGAACCAGGCAATGGCGTCCGCGAAGGCCTGGCGGGGCGGGCGGGCGGTGTAGCCCAGTTCGGCCACGGCCTTGGCGCTGCTGAAGTACATGCGCTTCTTCGCCATCGCGAGCATCTCGCGCGTCACCAGCGGTTCCCTGCCGAACAGCCGGGCGGTCGCCTCCATGCCCAGCGCCAGCGGCACCAGGGCGCGGTTGGGCAGGCGGATGCGGCGCTGCATCGGGCGGCCCACCACGTCGTCGATCATCGCGAGCATGTGCGGCATGTCGAGGTCGGTGCCGCCCAGGATGTAGCGCTCGCCGATGCGGCCGCGCTCCAGCGCCAGCAGGTGCCCGGCGGCGACATCGTCCACGTGCACGATGTTCAGCCCGGTCTCGAGATAGGCCGGCATCCGCCCCGCCGCGGCGTCCAGCACCATCTTGCCGGTAGGCGTCGGCTTGATGTCGCGGGGGCCCACCGGGGTGGAGGGGTTCACGATCACCACCGGGACGCCATGGTTGTGCACCAGGTCCAGCACCGCCTGCTCGGCGCGGTACTTGGATTGCTTGTAAACGCCGACGATCTTGTCCGGATGCACCTCCGTGTCCTCCGTGCCCGGCGTGCCGTCGCCCACCAGGCCCAGGGCGGCGACGCTGCTGCAATAGACGATGCGCTCCACCCCGGCGTCACGCGCGGCCAGCAGCAGGATGCGGGTGCCCTCCACGTTGGCCTGCATCATCGGACCAGGGTCCGGCACCCAGAGCCGGTAGTCGGCGGCGACGTGGAAGACGTAGGCGCAGCCCTGCACGGCGGCGGTGAGGGAAGCCGCGTCGTTGAGGTCGCCGGTGACGATCTCGCCCAGGGGATCGCCGTCCTCGCCGTTCAGCAGGCTGCGGTCGCTGCCCGCCCTGGCCAATAGGCGCAGGCTGTGGCCGCGCTGCTTCAGCAGGCGGGCGACGGCGGAGCCGACGAAGCCGGTGGCGCCGGTGACGAGAGTGGGACGGGTGGGTTCGGGTATGGTCATGGCTGCAGTCCTATAGCCCGGACCGGGCCCGGTGTTGTAGAGGCCAGCGTAGATGAGACGCCTTTCCATCCTGCTGGCCCTTGCCGGGGTCGGTGTCGTGCTGCTGCTGCTGTCCTGGTTCGACGTGGGCGCGGTGTGGGATGCCACGAAATCCGTCGGCTGGAGCGGGTTCCTGCTGCTGGTGGCATGGCAGGGCCTGCTGTTCCTGCTGCTGGGTTCCGCCTGGTGCGCCGTGCTGCCCGGGGTGGGGCGCGGGCTGGTGATCTGGGGCCGCATGGTGCGTGATGCCGCGACCACCTGCCTGCCGTTCTCCCCGGTGGGCGGCTTCGTGATCGGCGCGCGGGCGCTGACGCTGCATGGCGTGCCCTGGACCTTGGCGGCGGCCGGGACCGTGGTGGACGTGACGGCGGAGATCGCGGCGCAGCTGCTGTTCGCGCTGTTCGGCGTGGCGGTGCTGGTGCTGCTGCGGCCCGGCTCCTCGCTGGCGGTGCCGATCGCCACCGGGGTGCTGGCGGCCACCGCGCTGCTGCTGGCTGCGGTGTGGCAGCGGCAACAGCTGGCGGCCGGGCTGCGCGGCCTGGGCAGGCGGCTGCTGGGCGACTGGTTCAAGGCGCAGGGCGGGCTGGACCGGCTGCAGGAGGCGCTTACCCGGCTGTATGACGGCCCTCGGCTGGCGCGCGGCGCGCTGATCCATCTCCTGGGCTGGGGTGCCACCGGGGTCGGCACCTGGTTGGCGCTGCGCCTGCTGGGGGCCGATGTGGACCTGGTGCACGTGCTGGCGCTGGAGGCGCTGCTGGATGCGCTGGTGGCGGCGGCCTTCATCGTGCCGGGGGCGGCGGGGGTGCAGGAGGCGGGCTATGTCGGCCTGGGCGCGCTGTTCGGGGTGCCGCCGGAGCTGGCGCTGAGCGTGTCGCTGCTGCGCCGGGCCAAGGATCTGGTGTGGGGCGTGCCGATCCTGCTGCTGTGGCAGTGGCGCGAGGTGCGGCGGCTAGCGGCCTAGAACGCCAGCGCCGCGCCGCGCCGCAGCACGTCATCCGCGGCCGGCGTGAACTGGCTGCCGTGGTGCAACACCAGCCCGGGCAGCAGCCGCGTGGCCGGGGCGCCGCGCCGGGCTTGCAGCAGCACCAGCTTCGCCGCGACCCCGGGCCGTGGCCAGAGCGGCAGGGCGGTGATGCGCCCGAACCCGGCCGCCAGCAGCAGCCCCGTCGCCTGCGCCATCAGCACCGTGGGCAGCGCCAGCGACAGGCTGCCCTTGGCAGCGACGGCCCCGGCCAGGCCTTCCACCCAGCAGGTCAGCCCCTCCGGCGCGCGGTGCTTGGCGCGTGCGCGGGCCGGGCTGGCGGGCAGGGTGCCGGCCGGGTCATGCCAGGGCGGGTTGGCGAAGGCGTGGTCCACCGGGCCGTGTCGGGCGGCATCGGCGACGTTTCCGACATGGATCGTGGCCTCGAACGCATTGGCGACCAGGTTGCCGCGGATGATCGCCGCCATGGCGGGATCGATCTCCACCCCCTGCGCCACCAGCCCCGGCACCCGCGCCATCAGGCACAGCAGCCCGGCGCCCGAGCCGGTGCCGGCCTCCAGCACGCGCTGGCCGGGCCGGGCCGGGATGCAGGCGGCGAGCAGGACCGGCTCGATCCCGGTGCGGTAGCCGTCGGTGGGCTGGGCATAGCGGACCCGGCCGCCCAGCAGCGTGCCCTGTGAAAGCGCCGTCACGCCTCGCCCGCATCCTCCAACACCCGGCGGGCCCGCGATTCATCCTCGTCCAGCACGGCCAGGCGGCGCGGGAAGGCGCCGATACCGCCCTCGACGGCGCTCACATGGCTGTCGAGCAGCACGCACTCGATCCCGGCGTCGCGCAGCAGCGCGTGCAGGAAGCTCAGGCGGACCAGGTCGTTCGTCGTCGTCACCGTGCGCAATGCCACAACCCACCGTCCCGCCGCTGCTGCGCCTTGACCCTGTTTCGGCCGCGCCGATATGGTGCGGCGCGGCGAGGTAAGGGTTGGAGCCTAGTTTGAACGACATCACCACGCCAGCGATCCCGATCAGGATTTCGGCAGATCAACCTCCGCCCGACGCCCTGGCACGGCTGGTGGAGCTGGTCGGCCCCGACCTCGGCGCCACCAACCGGGCCATCGTCGAGCGGATGGACAGTCCGGTGGCGCTGATCCCGCAGCTGGCGGCGCATATCGTCGCGGCGGGCGGCAAGCGGCTGCGGCCGCTGCTGACGCTGGCGGCGGCGCGCCTGTGCGGCTACCAGGGCGAGCGGCACGTGCAGCTGGCCGCCTGCGTGGAGTTCATCCATACCGCCACGCTGCTGCATGACGACGTGGTGGATGAGAGCCTGCTGCGCCGGGGCATGGACAGCGCCAATGCGCTGTTCGGCAACAAGGCGTCCGTGCTGGTGGGGGATTTCCTGTTCGCGCGGGCGTTCCAGCTGATGGTGGCGGATGGGTCGCTGAAGGTGCTGGCGATCCTCTCGCACGCCGCGGCCACCATCGCCGAGGGCGAGGTGCTGCAACTGGTGACGCAGCATGATCTCTCCACGCCGCTGGACCGCTATCTGGACGTGATCCGGGGCAAGACCGCCGCGCTGTTCACCGCCGCATGCCAGGTGGGGGCCGTGGTGGCCGAGCGCCCGGCGGTGGAGGAGCAGGCGCTGTCCGACTACGGCAGCAACCTGGGCATGGCGTTCCAGCTGGTCGATGACGCGCTGGACTATGCCGCCGACCAGTCGAAGCTGGGCAAGACCGTGGGCGACGACTTCCGCGAGGGCAAGGTGACGCTGCCGATCCTGGCGGCCTACCAGGCGGGCAACGAGGCCGAGCGTGCCTTCTGGCGCCGCACCATCGAGGATAGCGAGCAGGCCGAGGGCGATCTGGAACATGCGCTCTCGTTGATGGTGGCGAGCGGCGCCATCGGGACCACGCTGGCGCATGCGGCCGAGTTCGCCGCGGCGGCCAAGGCGGCGCTGGCGGTGTTCCCGCCGGAGCCGTTCCGCGACACGCTGATGGCGGTCGCGGATTACACGGTGAGCCGGGCGAGCTAGTAGCCGCGGGCCGGGTCGAAGCGGTTGGGCAGCGGCCTGCCGTCCCGCAGCGCGCGCAGGTTCTCGAAGAAGATGTCCAGCGAGCGGGCGGTGTAGGTTTCGGGGTCGTCGGCCGAGGTGTGCGGCGTCATCAGCAGGTTGCGCGTCGTCCACAGGCGATGACCCGGCGGCACCGGCTCCGTCGTGAACACGTCCAGCACCGCGCCGGCGATTGACCCGGTGTCCAGCGCATCCAGCAGCGCCTCCTGATCCACCAGGCCGCCACGCCCGATGTTGACCACGCCCGCGTTCCTGGGCAGCAGGGCGATGCGGGCCTTGCTGAGCAGGCCCTGCGTGGCGACGGTCAGCGGGGCGGCCAGGAACAGGAACTCCGCTTCCGGCAACACCGTATCGAGTCCATCGAGGCCGAGCACCTGGTCACAGGCCTCATGCGGGGCCGGGTTGGCGCGGATGCCGGTGACGCGCATGCCGAACTGCCTGGCATGGGCGGCGACGCTGCCGCCCAGCGCGCCCAGGCCGACGATGACGACGTGGCGGCCCGCCAGCACCGAACCGTGCAGCGGCAACCAGGTCTGCTCCCGCTGCGCCGTGGTCAGCGCCGGGATGCGGCAGGCGAGCATGAGCAGCGCCATGATGCCGTACTCGCCGGCCTTCACCGCGTGGGTGCCGCGATTGTTCAGCACCGGCACGCCCTCGGGCAGCCAGTCGAACGGCGACAGGCGGTCCAGCCCGGCGGAGGTGCAGTACACCATCCTGAGGTTCGGCGCCTCGAACGGCAGCACCTTGGCCAGGGCAGCGGTCTGGGAGATCACCACCTCGACGTCCGGTGCCGCCGCGTGGAACGCCTCGGCCGTGCAGCCGAAGCTCACCTCGTGTCCGGCGGAGACGTCCGGCGCCCGGGCGGCGGCGGCGGCCCAGGCCTCCGCATCCAGCGGGAAGTTGGAGGGGCTGCCGGGGTGGCTGTGCAGGTGGATGCGCATGTATGGAACCTCAGGAGAGAGCGTAGAGCAGGACGGCTGCCGCCTGCGCCACATTCAGGGATTGCACCGCCGGCTGCCCGGGGATGCGGACTCGGCGCCGGCAGGTGCTCAGCGCCTCATGGCTCACCCCGTGCTCCTCATTGCCCAGCACCAGCGCCACCGGGCGGTCGCGGGGCAGGGCGCTGGGGGCCACGGCGTCCCCGGTCAGCGTCGCGGCGATGGTGCGATACCAGGGGTCCAGCGCCAGCAGCGCCTTGCGCAGGCTGCGGGTGCGATACAGCTCCAGGTGCTCCAGCGCGCCCTCGGCCACACGGTGCGCGGCGTCGGACGGCATCGCCTGGTCCGGGCGCTCGTTCAGGATGATGGCGCCGGCGCCGAAGAATGCGGCGCTGCGGGCGATGGCGCCCAGGTTGTGCGGGTTGCCGATGCCGTCGAGGATCAGGATCAGCTTGTGCCTGGGCGGCGTCTGCCACTCCATCATCGGGATGTCGCGCGGCAGAGTCAGCGCGCAGATGCCGCCATGGTGCACGGTGCCGGCGGCGCGCTGCATCTCGTCGTCGGGCAGCAGGCGATAGGGCTTGCGCAGCCTGGCCAGCTCGGCGCAGAGCGGGCCGGCTGCTTCCTTCATCGCGTCGGTGTAGTACAGCCGGTTCACGTCACCGATGCGGCGGGCGAACAGGGCGGCGACGGCGTTGGGTCCGCAAATCCGGTCATCGGGCATGGCGTCCCTTCCTGCCTCGGGCCGCGGCTGTCAACCTGGGGGTCGGGGTGCCGGTGCCGATGACATTGCCGATTCTGGTGCAGGATGCGCGGTTCGTGGTGCTGAACAAGCCGGCGGGTCTGGCGGTCCATGCGGGGCCGCATGGTGGGCCGAGCGTGGAGGACTGGTTCCCGCAGCTGTCGCGGCGCCGGGCCGGGCCATGGCTGGCGCACCGGCTGGATGCGGACACCTCGGGCTGCCTGGTGGTGGCGCTGCGGCGGGAGGCGCTGCATGCCGCGCAGGCCGTGTTCGCCGGGGGACGGGCGGGCAAGGTGTACTGGGCCGTGGTGCGCGGCGAGCCGGCGGATGCGGCCGGCGAGACGGCGGGGCCGCTGCGCAAGCAGACGGGCCCCGCGGGATGGCGCATGGTGGTGGACCCGGCCGGGCAGGCGGCGCACACCGCCTGGCGTGTGCTGGGCCGGGGCGAGGGCCTCACCTGGTTGGAGCTGCTGCCGCGGACCGGGCGGACGCACCAGCTGCGGGTGCATTGCGCGGCGCTGGGCTGGCCGATGCTGGGGGATCCCGTCTATGGCGCCGGGGATGGGATGCTGCATCTGCTGGCGCGCTCCATCGCCCTGCCGCTGGACCCGGTGCTGCAGGCCACCGCGCCCGTGCCGCCGCACATGATGGCCGCATTGCGCCGCTGTGGATGGACGGGCTGAGTCTGTGGCATGATGCATCCACCAACGAGGACCGTGCCATGACCAGCCAGGCCGATATCCTGCACAAGCTCCGCACCCGGCCGCGCGGGCATAGCCTGCCGCAGTTCTTCTACAACGATCCCAAGCTGTTCGAGCTGGACGTTGAGGCGATCTGGCAACGCGAATGGTTGTGCATCGGGGTGGAGAGCGAGGTGGCCGCACCGGGTGCCTACATCACGCTGGACATCGGCCGGTCGCCGATCATCGTGCTGCGGGACAATGCGGGCCTGGTGCGCGGCTTCCACAACAGCTGCCGCCATCGCGGGTCCAAGATCCTCGATGCGGCCTGTGGCACGACCAGGGGGCTGGTCTGCCCGTATCATCGCTGGACCTACCGGCTGGATGGCAGCCTGGCCTGGGCCGCCTACATGCCGGAGGACTTCGACAAGGCGGAGCATGGGCTGAAGCCGGTGCACGTCCGGGTGCTGGGCGGCACCATCTACGTGAGCCTGGCGGAGCAGCCGCCGGACTTCACGCCCTATGCGGAAGCAGTCGCCGGGCTGCTGGCGCCGCATGACCTCTCGACGGCCAAGGTGGCGCTGGAGGAGCGCATCGTGGTGCGCGGCAACTGGAAGCTGATGATGGAGAACAGCCGCGAGTGCTATCATTGCGCGGCCCAGCACCGCGATCTCATGCAGACGCTGCTGGACATCTACGACTTTCAGAACCCGCGAGACAACGTTGAGATCGCTAGGTTCTGGGAGCGCATGGAGGCGGATGGCCTGCCGTCGCACATCGCCGAGGGGCCGGATTACCGCTGCAACCGGCTGCCGTTCATCAACGGCGCCGTCTCCACCACCACGGACGGCAGGCCCGCCGTGGCGCTGCGGCTGGGCCGGGTGCCGCATAACGACGTGGGCTCGCTGCGCTGGGTGCACTACCCCAGCGTGTTCAGCCACGCGCTGGGCGACTACGCGGTGATCGTGCGGATGCTGCCGCTGGGCCCCGGCACCACCGAGGTCTGCACCAAGTGGCTGGTGAACCCCGATGCGGTGGAGGGACGGGACTACGACCTGCCGCGGCTGCGCAAGGTGTGGAGCGTCACCAACGACGAGGACGCGGTGCTGGTGGAGCGCAACCAGGCCGGCGTGAATTCGGTCGGCTACCAGCCCGGACCGTATTCGGCGGAACTCGAATCGGGCGTGCTGAAGTTCGTCGACTGGTATTGCGACAAGCTGGCCCGGCATCTCGGCGGCGGGCAGCTGGCCACCGTGGCCGCGTAATCCGCGGGCTCTTCCACCCCGGCGATCATTGCGGTTAAGCTCCCGCCTGCACGGCCCACAGAGGCCCGAGGGAGGGACCATGTTCAATCGCCGCACGCTGCTGGCCGCCACCGCCGGCGCCCTGTGTACGCCTGGGATCATCGAGCGCGCCAACGCGCAGAGCCAGTTCGACTGGAAGCAGGCGAAGGGCTCCAAGATCGAGGTGAACGTCGCCAAGTCCCCGCGCGGCGACGTGCTGCAGAGCCACCAGAAAGAGTTCGAGGATATGACCGGCATCAAGGTCGGGTTCGAGCAGGTGCCGGAGCAGCAGCAGCGCCCCAAGGTGGCGATGGAGATGGCCTCGGGCCGCCCGAGCTTCGACGTGGTGAACGTGGCGATGCACGTGCAGAAGCGGCTGATCGAGAAGGGCCGCTGGATGGAGGACCTGCGGCCGTTCATCGCCGATGCCGGCAAGACGGCGCCGGGTCTGGACCTCGCGGATTTCAGCCCGGCCACCATGCATGCCGCCACGGGCCCTGATGGGCGGCTGAACGTGCTGCCGCTGAACCAGGACCTGTTCATCCTGTATTACAACAAGGAGCTGTTCAGCCAGGCCGGGCTGGGCGTGCCGCAGAGCTATGACGAGCTGCTCGCCTCGGCGCAGAAGCTGACCGACAAGGCCAAGGGCATCTATGGCTTCACCGGCCGCGGCGTGAAGAACGCCAACGTGGCGCTGTGGGGCAACATCCTGCTGGGCTGGGACCAGGAGACGGTGTCGGCCGATGGCAAGACCCTGCTGACCGACACCCCGGCGGCGATCCAGGCGGCGACCTGGTATCAGACGCTGATGCGGGAGTGTGCGCCGCCGGGTTCGGTGGGGTTCAACTGGAATGAGTGCCAGACCACGTTCAGCCAGGGGCGGGCGGCGATGTGGTGGGACGGCATCGGCTTCTCCGCCCCGCTGGTGGACCCGGCCAAGAGCAAGGTGGTCGGCAAGGTGGGCTTCGCGCCGATCCCGCGCGGCCCGAAGTCGCAGAACTCCGCCACCTACATCGACGCGATCGGCATCCCGGCCGGCAGCAGGAACAAGCTCGGCGCCTGGCTGTATGTGCAATGGGCGACCAGCAAGACCATGTTCCCGAACTGGCTGCGCGAGGGCGCCGGCACCCCGCCGCGGCGCAGCAGCTATGGCGACCAGGAGATCATCAGGTCGAGCCGCTTCCCGCAGGACTGGTTCGACACCACGGTGAAAAGCCTGGAGATCGCGCGCAGCGGCCTGCCCGAGATCGTGCCCGTGACCGAGTTCCGCGACACCATCGGCGTGGGCCTCACCAACATCCTGGGCGGTGCGGACCCGGCCACCGAGCTCAAGAAGGCGACCGACACCTTCCGCCCGGTGCTGGCGAAGTCGAACGAGAGTTGAGGGCCCGCAGGGCTACGCGACGACGATCCGCGGGGCGGCCTTCCGCGTGACCGCCAGGCCGTCCCACACGCGGGCGGCGATGGCGGCGAAGGCGCGGGCGGCCGGGCTGTCGGGGGCGCTGGCGCAGATGGGCGTGCCGCTGTCCCCGGTCAGCCGCACGTCCAGCAGCAGCGGCACCTCGCCGAGGAACGGGACGCCCAGCGCCTCCGCCTCGCGCCGGGCGCCGCCATGGCCGAACAGGGCCGTCTCGTGCCCGCAGTTCGGGCAGCAGAACATGCTCATGTTCTCCACCACGCCCAGCACGGGCACCAGCGTCTTCTCGAACATCCGCACGCCGCGGCGGGCGTCGATCAGGGCGATGTCCTGCGGGGTGCTGACGATCACGGCGCCGCTGAGGCTCACCCGCTGCGCCATGGTCAGCTGCGCATCCCCGGTGCCGGGTGGCATATCGACGACCAGGATGTCCAGCGCGCCCCAGCGCACCTGACCCATCATCTGCTCCAGCGCACCCATCACCATGGGACCGCGCCAGATCATCGCGGTGTCGGGGTCCACCATGAAGCCGATCGACATGGCCTTCAGGCCCCAGGCCTCGATCGGGATCATCATGCCGTTCTCAAGCTGCGGCTTGGCTTCCACGCCCAGCATGCGCGGCAGGCTGGGGCCGTAGATGTCGGCATCCAGCAGGCCGACGCGATGGCCCTGCTGCGCCAGGGCGACCGCCAGGTTCACCGCGGTGGTGCTCTTGCCGACGCCGCCCTTGCCCGATGCGACGGCCACGATGTGCTTCACATCCGGCAGCAGCCTGGGCTTCTCGGCGGCGGGCTGCCGGGCGCCGTGGCTGGGGGCCGCAGGCTCGGGCGCCGCGCGGTGCGCGGTCAGCACCACGGTGGCGTTGACGATGCCGGGCAGCGACGCCAGCAGCGCCTGGGCCTTGCCGCGCACCGCCTCCATCATTGGGGCCTGCGCGCGGTCCGTGCGGAGCGCCAGGTGCACCAGGCCGTCGCGCACCTCCAGGCTGTCGATCAGCCCGGCACTCACGATGTCGCTGCCGGCGGGTGCGGCGATGGCCCGCAACGCGGTGCGCAGCTGATCGGCGTTCGGTGCCGCCATTGCTTGTAAACCCTCCAGGTCCGGTCAATATGCGGCACGCGGTGGCACGCCGCTGGTCCAGGCATATGGACCGTCGCGCGTTGCCTGCCAACAGGAGCGCATCGAGCACAATGTCTTGGAACAATGGCGGCGGGCCCAGCCCGTGGGGCAACCCGGGCGGAAAGCAGCCACCACGCCCGGAGCGGCCCGACCGCAAGCAGGGACCTGATCGCGGCCCCTGGGGCGGCGGCCGCAATGGCGGCGGGGGCGGCGGCAACAATGGCGGCCTGCCGGACCTCGACGCGATCGTGGCCCGGTTGCAGGACCAGGTGCGCCGCTTCGTGCCGGGCGGCCCGGGCGGTCCAGGCCTGCGCGGCGGCCGGGGCAATGGGCGGCTTTTGGCCCTGCTCGCGCTGGCGGCGGCGGCGATCTGGCTGGCGAGCGGCTTCTACCGGGTGCAGCCGGACCAGCAGGGCGTGGTGCTGCGGTTCGGCGCGTTCCAGCGAACAACCCTGCCAGGCCTGAACTACCATCTGCCCTGGCCGGTGGAGCAGGCGCTGACGCCTGCGGTCACGCGGATCAACCGCATCGAGATCGGCTTCCGCGGCGGCTCCACGGACCGCAACGTATTGGGCCGCCCGACGGCGCGCGACGTTTCCGGCTCGACGCGCGAGGTGCCGGAGGAGGCGCTGATGCTGACGGGTGACGAGAACATCATCGACATCAACTTCAGCGTGTTCTGGCGCATCCGGGACGCCGGGGACTACCTGTTCAACACCCGCAACCCCGAGGAGACCGTGAAGTCCGCGGCAGAGAGCATGATGCGCCAGGTGATCGGCCGCACCCCGATCCAGCCGGCGCTGACCGAGGCCCGCGCGCGGATCGAGCAGGACGTGACCACGGGCACGCAGGCGATCCTGGACCAGTACAAGGCCGGGGTTGAGATCACGCAGGTGCAGATGCAGCGGGTGGATCCGCCCGCCGCCGTCATCGACAGCTTCCGTGACGTGCAGCGTGCGACGACCGATGCGGAGCGGGTGCGCAACGAGGCCGAGAGCTACCGCAACGACATCATCCCGCGCGCCCGCGGCGATGCGGCGCGGCTGACGGCGGAGGCGGAGGGCGCCAAGCAGGCCAGCGTGGCGGAAGCCAGCGGCCAGGCGCAGCGCTTCCTCAGCGTGTATCAGGCCTATACCCAGGCCAAAGAGGTCACCTTGAAGCGGCTGTATATCGAGACGATGCAGGAGATCCTGTCGCACACGCCTTCCATCGTGGTGGATGACAAGCTGCAGGGCATCGTGCCGTATCTGCCGCTCGATGGCGCCCGCGCGCCGGTTGCGCCGGCCGTTGGAGCCGCACGATGATCCGCGGTCTCAGCGTCGCCGGCGTGGTGCTGGTCGTCGTAGCGATCGGGGCGGCGGCCAGCCTGTTCACCGTCGGGCAGACGGAGCAGGTGCTGATCACCCAGTTCGGCCAGCCGATCCGCGTCATCAGCAAGCCCGGCCTGCACGCCAAGGTGCCGTTCATCCAGACGGTCATCAGCTTCGACCGCCGCCTGCTGGACTTCGAGAGCCCGGGCGAGGAGGTGATCCTCGCGGACCAGCGCCGCCTGATCGTGGACAGCTTCACGCGGTTCCACATCGTCGATCCGCTCCGCTATTTCCAGGCGGTTGGCCCGGCGGAGAACGGCATCCGCGCCCGCCTCAACTCCGTGGTGACATCCAGCCTGCGCCGGGTCCTGGGCAACGAGACGCTGCTCAACGTGCTGTCCACGGACCGCGCGCGGATCACCGGCCGGATCAAGGCACAGGTGGCGGATGAGATGCGGAGCTTCGGCGTCGGCATCGACGATGTGCGCCTGCGCCGGGCCGATCTGCCGGAGGAGAACACCCAGGCGATCCTCGGCCGCATGAAGTCCGAGCGGGAACGGGCCGCCAGCCAGGCGCGGGCCGAGGGGGCCGAGGCTTCGCTGAAGATCAGGGCCGATGCCGATCGTGACCGCACGGTGCTGCTGGCGGAGGCGCGCGCCGCCGCCGACCGTCTGCGCGGCGAGGGCGAGAGGCAGTCGATCAAGATCTACGCCGACGCCTACCAGCAGGACCCCGCCTTCTATGCCACATACCGCACGCTGCAGGCCTATCGGGCGGCGTTCGGCGGCAACAGCGGGTCGCGCCTGGTTCTGACACCGGACAACGACTTCCTGCGGCTGTTGCGGGAGTCCCCGAAGCCCTGACCGGCTTCGGGCTTCCGTGGCATTGTGGCGGGAACGTCATTCGCCACCATCTCAGGCTTCGCCCATTACAACGTATCACTTTCTGGGAGTCATCCATGCGCCTAAGTCTTCTGCGCGCCGTCGCTGTGGCAGCCCTTCTGACACTCCCGCTTGCGCCGGCGCAGTCGCGTGGCGCGCCCGAGAGCTTTGCCGATCTGGCGGCTGACCTGCAGCCCGCCGTGGTGAACATCAGCAGCACCCAGGCGGCGCAGCAGCGGGCGGACCGGGGCGGACCGGACATGCCGGCCTTCCCGCCGGGCTCGCCGTTCGAGCAGTTCTTCCGGGACTTCATGGACCGCAACCGTCCGGGACCGCAGGGCCGTCGTGGTCCGCCGGGGCAGAACGGGCCGCAGGGGAGTGGGCGGGCGACCAGCCTGGGCAGCGGCTTCATCATCGATCCCGCCGGTTACATCGTGACCAACAACCACGTGATCGAAGGCGCGGACGAGATCACCGTCACGCTGACGGACAACACCATCCTGAAGGCCAAGCTGGTCGGCAAGGATGAGCGGGCGGACCTGGCGCTGCTGAAGGTGGAGGCCGACCGTCCGCTGACTGCGGTGCCGTTCGGCGACAGCGACAGCGCCCGTGTGGGAGACTGGGTGCTGGCGATCGGCAACCCGTTCGGCCTCGGCGGCTCCGTGACGGCCGGCATCGTCAGTGCGCGCGGGCGGGACATCCATCAGGGCCCCTATGACGACTTCATCCAGACCGACGCGGCGATCAACCGTGGCAACTCCGGCGGGCCGCTGTTCAACATGGCGGGCCAGGTGATCGGCATCAACACCGCGATCTACTCGCCATCCGGCGGCGGGTCGGTCGGCATCGGCTTCTCCGTCCCGGCGAACCTGGCCAAGACGGTAGTGGCGCAGCTGCGGGAGTATGGCCATGCCCGGCGCGGCTGGCTGGGCGTGAGCATCCAGCAGGTGACGCCCGACATCGCCGAGAGCCTGGGGCTGAAGGAGCCGCGGGGCGCTCTGGTGGGCCGGGTCAATGAGGGCGGCCCGGCGGATGCCGCGGGGATCAAGGGCGGCGACGTCGTGCTCAAGTTCAACGGGCAGGACGTGAAGGAGATGCGCATCCTGCCGCGTATCGTGGCCGAGACTGCGGTGGGCAAGGCGGTGCCCGTCGTGCTGTGGCGCGGCGGCAAGGAGGTGACGGTGCAGGCCGCGGTGGGCGAGCTGCCGGATGAGGTGCAGCAGGCCAGCGCCAGCCCGGCGCCAGCCGCGAAGCCGCGCCTGGCGGAGATCGCCGGCCTGGGTGCGCGGCTCTCGCCGATCACCGATGATCTGCGGACCCAGTTCAAGCTGTCGGCGGACCAGAAGGGCGTGATCGTCACCGACGTCACTGCCGATGGCCCGGCAGCGGGCAAGGGGCTGAAGCCCGGCGATGTGATCGTCGAGGTGCAGCAGGAGCCGGTCAGCACGCCTGCGGAGGTTGCGGAGAAGATGGACAAATACCGCAAGCAGAGCCGCAAGACCGTGTTGATGCTGGTGCAGAGCAGTGGTGACGGCCTGCGCTGGGTGGCGATCCCCTTGACCCTCGACCCGGCCAACAAGCCGGGCTGATCGCCGGGTGCCGCACCCGGATACGTGGCTGAAGGTGCTGCCGGACGGGCTCTACTGCGAGCCCGGCGGCTTCTTCATCGACCCGGTGCGGCCGGTGCCGCGCGCCATCATCACCCATGCCCATGCCGACCATGCACGGCCGGGGCATGGGGCCGTGCTGGCCAGCCCCGAGACGATGGCGCTGATGGACGTGCGGATGGGGCAGGGCCGGGCCGGCGCGTCGCAGCAGGTGCTCGGCTACGGCGAGGTGCTGGTGCTGGACGGCGTGAAGGTCTGGCTGCAACCCGCCGGGCATGTGCTGGGCAGCGCGCAGGTGGCCATGGAGTGGCGCGGCAGCCGGGCGGTGGTGAGTGGCGACTACAAGCGGGTAACGGACCCGACGTGCCTGCCGTTCATCCCGATCCCATGCGACGTGTTCGTGACGGAGGCGACCTTTGCGCTGCCGGTGTTCCGCCACCCTCCCGCCGATCTGGAAGTGCAGAAGCTGATCGACAGCGTGACGTTGTTCCCGGATCGGACGCATGTCGTGGGCGCCTATGCGTTGGGCAAGGCGCAGCGGGTGATGGCGCTGCTGCGGGAGCGGGGCTGGGACCGGCCGATCTACCTGCACGGCGCCATGCTGCCGCTGTGTGCCGCCTATGAGCGGCTTGGCGTGCCGCTCGGTCCGGTGCTGCCGGCGACGGTCGCGGACAAGGCGGCCCTGGTGGGCGCCATCGTGATCGCGCCGCCCAGCGCCATCGCGGACCGCTGGGCCCGGCGGTTGGCGGAGCCGGTGACGGCCATGGCCAGCGGCTGGATGCGGGTGCGGCAGCGCGCGCGCAGCAAGGGCGTGGAGCTGCCCCTGGTGATCAGCGACCACAGCGACTGGGACGAGTTGAATGCCACGCTGGACGAGGTGGGGGCGCCCGAGGTGTGGGTGACGCATGGGCGCGAGGAGGCGCTGATCCACGAGGCGGCCAAGCGCGGCATCCGGGGCCGGGCCTTGCGCCTGATCGGATATGGCGACGAGGACGAGGATGTCGGTGAGGCCTTGGTGGACGCGGCGTGATTGCGTTTGCGGAGTTGCTGGAACGGCTGGTGTTCACGCCGGGCCGCCTGGCAAAGATTGCGCTGCTGCGGCACTATTTTCTCACGGAGGCCGACCCTGATCGTGGCTTCGGCCTGGCCGCGCTGACCGGGGAGCTGGCGTTCCAGGCGGCCAAGCCCGGCCTGATCCGGGCGCTGGCGCAGGAACGCACCGACCCTGTGCTGTTCGAGTGGTCGCGGGACTATGTGGGCGACCTGGCCGAAACCGTCGCGCTGATCTGGCCGGAGCGCCCGACCAACGCGCCGACCCCAACCCTGACCGACGTGGTGCAGACGCTGGTCAGCACGCCAAAGAGCGAGCTGCCGTTCATCGTGGCGGGTTGGCTCGACGCCTCGAACGCCTCCGTCCGCTATGCGCTGCTGAAGCTGATCACCGGCGGGCTGCGCGTCGGTGTCTCGGCCCGGCTCGCGAAGGTGGCGCTGGCGGAGATGGCGGACCATACCATCGCGGCCGACGACATCGAGGAGGTGTGGCACGGCCTTGCACCGCCCTATCTGCCGCTGTTCGCCTGGCTGGAGGGCAAGGGGGAGCGGCCGGACCCGCAGGGCGCGCCGATCTTCCGGCCGCCCATGCTGGCCCATCCGCTCGAGGCGCCGGACCTCGCGGCACTCGACCCGGCGGCGTATCGCGCCGAGTGGAAATGGGACGGCATCCGCGTGCAACTGGTCGCGACCGGGCGGGGCCGTCGCGTGTTCTCCCGCGGGGCCGATGACGTGTCCGGCGCGTTCCCCGAGATCATCGCGGCGATGGACTTCGATGCCGTGCTGGATGGCGAGGCGCTGGTGGTGCGGGACACCGTGGTTGCGCCCTTCGCCGACCTGCAGCAGCGGCTGAACCGCAAGGCGCCAGGGGCCAAGATGCTGCGCGAGTTTCCGGTGTTCGTGCGGTTGTACGACATCCTGTTCGATGGGGCCGAGGACCTGCGGACGCTGCCGTTCGATGCGCGGCGGCTGCGGCTGGAGGCCTGGTTCGATCGGGTGCAGCCCTCGGGCATGGACCTGTCCGCCATGATCCCGTTCGATGATGTGGCGGGGCTTTCGGAGATCCGCGATGGCGCGCGCGCGGCCAGCATCGAGGGTCTGATGTTGAAGCGGGGGGACAGCGCCTATGTGCCGGGCCGTCCGAAGGGGCTGTGGTGGAAGTGGAAGCGCAACCCGCTGACCATCGACGCCGTGATGATGTATGCGCAGCGCGGGCACGGCAAGCGCAGCAGCTTCTACAGCGACTACACGTTTGGCCTGTGGCGCGAGGATGGCGAGCTGGTGCCGGTGGGCAAGGCCTATTCCGGCTTCACCGATGCCGAGCTCGTCGTGCTGGACCGCTGGGTGCGCAACCACACGACCAACCGGTTCGGGCCGGTGCGGGAGGTGGAGCGGGGGCTGGTGCTGGAGATCGCCTTCGATGCCGCCCAACGGAGCCAGCGGCACAAATCCGGTGTGGCGCTGCGGTTCCCACGCGTCGCACGGCTGCGGATGGACAAGCCCGCAGCCGAGGCGGACCAGCTGGCGACGCTGATGCGGATGCTGCCGGAGTAGGCTCTACCTGAACGTCCAGGTCTCGAGCGGAATGCGCGGCAACTCGAAGCGGTCGGTTGTGCGCACATAGCCGCCGGCACCAGCCATGCGGCCGATCAGGTCCAGCTTCGGGGTATCGATGTAGCAGCGCGCCGGGTCCATCACGGCTTCGTCCTTGATGTGCATCGCCAGCACGCGGCCCAGCACCAGGGCGCGCTCCGGACCGACTTCGAGCGTGATGAACCGCTCGCATTCGATGGCGACCGGGCTCTCCGCGATGCGTGGCGGCTTCACCTTCGTGCTCGGCAGGGTCGTCAGCCCGGCCTGGGCGATCTCGTCCACATCGGGCGGGAAATCGATCGCGGTGATGTTCATCGCATCCGCCGTGGCCACGTCGACCAGGTTCACGACGAACTCGCCGGTGGTGCGGATGTTGCCGCCGGTATCCTTCACGTCACCGGGCATGCGGCCGCCGATGCCGATGGCGACCAGGGGTGGATCGCCGCTCAGGACATTGAAGAAGGAGTATGGCGCGGCGTTGAGCAGGCCGGAGGGAGACTGCGTCACCACCCAGGCGATCGGGCGCGGCACCACGGTCGCGACCAGAAGCTTGTAGCGGTCGATGGGTGAGAGGTTGGCAAAGTCAAACAACATCGCACGCCATCCGTAGGCTGCAGCGTTCAGCCCTGTTCCCGCGGGAACAGGGCTGATCCGGTGTTTACTGACCGGCGCGGGCGCGGGCGAGGCTCTGCTCGTTCAGCTGGTCGACAGACGCCGAACCGGCCTCACGCGGAGCCGTATGCTGCATGCGGCCCGTGTGGCCGGTGCGGCCCATGTGGTGACCGGCCATCGGCTTGGTGGCCATGTGGCGGCGGGCGTGCATCGGCTTGGCGGTCATGGGCGCGGCGGGCGCCGACATCGGTGCGGGCATGGGTGCGGGCATCGGCGCCGGAGCCGCGCCGCGCTGCATGGCGGTGCCGGACATGGCCGGGTTCGCCGGGGCGGTCGCGTTCGGGGCGGGGGACATCTGCGCCTGGGCGCCGGTGCCGACGGCGAACAGGAGCGCCGCGGCGGTGATGGAGGTGAGGAGACGGGTCATCGGATATCTCTCGGATGCAAGAGTCTTGCGGGACACGAAGGTCCCGAACCCGGCAATCATCTACCCTGCTTCAACACCGCGCAAATGATATGGCGCATGTGTCACACTTAGCAAAAAACGAGTTGCCGAATTGCCACGGCGCGGATCAGATCAGCCCGTCCCTTTGGTCCCGTTCCGTCAGGGCCGGATCCCGTTCGGCGACCGGGCCCAGGCCGCCGCCGCCCGGCAGTTCCAGCACCAGGCGATCGCCGGCCGGTATGGTCTGGTAGCCCTTTGTGCGCAGGGTGGTGCCGCTTTTAAGGTAAACCCGGCCCGCTGCGCCATCACCCCCGCCCTCGCGTCCCTTTGGCGCATGGGCGACACGGTCGAACACGGCATTGCAGGCGAACTCGGCCTCGCCCTTGGCGCCGATCTCCATGATCTGGCCCATGCCGCCGCGGGTGCGGCCGGCGCCGCCACTGCCGGGCCGAAGCTCCTTGCGCCAGAAGATAACCGGCGCGACGTTCTCGGTCGCCTCCACCGGCATGGTGCGAACGCCGGAGGGGAATGCCGTGCCGTCCAGCCCGTCCTGGCCCGGCCGTGCCCCGGTGCCGCCCGAGTTGAAGGTGATGACCTCGAAATCCGGCAGCGGCGACTCCGGGCCGCTGACGATGGCGCCGCCCCGCAGCGGCGGGTTCCAGAGACAGGAGGAGCCCTCGGCCGTCACCCGGTCCGGCACGGCCTGGTGCAGGCAGCCCATCATCAGGTCCGGCAGCAACTGCCCGACGACGTGCCGCACGCTGACCGCGCGGGGCCGGGGGGCGTTCAGGATGCAGCCTTCGGGAATGCGCATCCTGAACGGCGCCAGGCTGGCGGTGTTGTTCGGGATGGCGGGGGCAACGACGCACTTGATGCCGAAGCACGAATACGCCCGGGTATAGGCCGCCGGCACGTTGATGCCGCGGCCCGAGACCGGTGAGGTGCCGGCGAAATCCACCGTGATCTCCTGCGCCCCGATGGTCATGGCGGCCGCCAGCCGGACCGGAACCTCATAGCCGTCCGACCAGATCTCCGCGGAGAACGTGCCTGGCGGCAGCTTGGCGATTTCGGCCAGGGTGGCGCGATGGCTGCTGTCCAGGATGAAGTCGGCCAGGGCGTCGATACCGTCCAGCCGGAACTCGTCCAGCATCTGCACCAGGCGCCTGGCCCCGGCCTCGTTGCAGGCACACAGGGAGTAGACGTCGCCCTCCAGCTCGACCGGGAGGCGGGTGCCGGCGCGCAGGAAGTCGAAGAAGGTCTCGTTGGGCTTGCCGGCCTGGAAGCACTTCACGATTGGGATGAAGAGGCCTTCCTCGAACACGCTGCGGCCCTCGGGTCCCATGCCGAGGCCCCCCACGTCGATCACGTGCGCGGTGTTCGCGAACAGCGCCACCAGCTTGCCGCGGTGGAAGGCGGGTGTGACGACAGTCAGGTCGTGCAGGTGGCCAGTGCCCAGCCACGGATCGTTGGTGATCAGGTGGTCACCGTCCTGCAACGTCACGGCCGGGAACTTACGCAGGAAGTGAAGAACGCTCTCCATCATGCTGTTCACATGGCCCGGCGTGCCCGTGACGGCCTGCGCCAACATGCGGCCCTGCAGGTCGAAGATGCCTGCGGAGAGGTCGCCGGCTTCGCGCACCGTGGTGCTGAAGGCGGTGCGGATCATGGTCTGCGCCTGCTCCTCCACCACGGCCAGCAGGCGGTTCCACATCACCTGCCGCTGGATGTCGGCCAAGGCGTTGTTGACCGGGGCATCGTTGGTCGCATTGCTCATGGGCGCCTCCGCAGGTCGAGGTAGCCGCGTTCATCCACGGCGGCGGTCCAGCCGGGGCCGACCAGGGTGCTGGTCTCGTCCTCGGCGATGATGGCCGGGCCTGGGACGGTGGCGCCGACGGCGAGGCTGGTGCGGTCGATCACCAGCCAGTCAGCCACCAGCGCCGTGGCGGTGTCGCGCACCTTCTGGTGCCGTGGCGGGCTGGGCCGGGGCTTGGGCGGGGCAGCCTGGGCCGCCGGGTCCGGCACGGTGGCGACGGTGATGGCATAGCCCATCACCTCGACATCCGAGCCCGGCACCGGGCGGTCGTAGAACCGGGCGTAGGCCTCGTCGAAGGCTGTCCGCAGCGGGGCGATGTCGGCTTCCACCAGGTCGCGCACCGGCAGCACGACGGGGATCTCATGACCCTGGCCAACGTAGCGCATGAAGGCGATGCGGCTCTCCTGGGTGGGTGCGCCGAAGCGGCCCTGATCCACCACGGCCATCGCCTCGGCCGTCATATCGGCCAGCAGGGCGCTGACCGCGGCGGCGTCGAAGGTGCCCAGGCGTTGGTACAGGCTGCGCACCACCTCGTAGCCGACGGGCGCACGCAGGAAGCCGATGGCGCTGCCGACACCGGCGCCGATCGGCACCAGGACGCGGTCGATGCCGACCTTTTCCGCCACACGGTAGCCATGGACGGGGCCGCCGCCGCCAAAGGCGATCAGGGTGCGGCCGGCGTAGGTCTTGCCGCTCTCGATCGCATGCACCCGGGCGGCGTTGGCCATGTTCTCGTCCACCATCTCCACCACACCCAGGGCCGCCATGCCGGGCTCGAGGCCGAGCGGGCCGCCGATGGCCCGCATGAGGGCGGCGTGTGCCGCGGGTTCGTCCAGCGCCATGGAGCCGCCGGCGAAACGGGCGGGTTCGTAACGGCCGAGCGCCAGGTTGGCGTCGGTCACGGCTGGGTGCTGGCCGCCGCGGCCGTAACAGGCCGGGCCGGGGTCGGCGCCGGCGCTTTCGGGGCCGACGCCGATGCGGCCCAAGCCGTCGACATGCGCCAGGCTGCCGCCGCCGGCGCCGATCTCGACCATCTCGATCACCGGGATGCGCAGCGGCAGGCCGGAGCCGCGCTTGAACCGGCCGACCCGGGCAACCTCGAAGGTGCGGGAGGCCTGGGGGTGGAAGTCGTCGACCAGGCAGACCTTGGCGGTGGTGCCGCCCATGTCGAAGCTGAGCACCTGGTTCAGCCCGCACTGCCGGGCGATGTCGGCGGCAAAGATGGCGCCACCGGCCGGGCCGCTCTCGACCAGGCGGATGGGGAAGCGCCGCGCGGTCTCGATGGTGGTGAGGCCGCCGCCCGACAGCATCAGGAACACCGGGGCGTGCAGGCCCATGGCGCGCAGGCCGGCTTCGAGGCGGCCCAGATAGCCCGCGATCAGCGGCTGCACGTAGGCATTGGCGGCGGTGGTGCTGAACCGCTCCCATTCCCGCATCTCGGGCGAGACCTCGGAGCTGAGGCTGATCGGCAGGCCGGGCAGGGCGGCGGCGAGGATGTCGCGGGTGCGGCGCTCATGAGCCGGGTTGGTGAAGCTGTGGAGATAGCCGATGGCGATGCTCTCCACACCCTCCTGCTGCAGGACGGGAACCAGGGCCTGCACCGCGCCCTCGTCGAGCGGCAGCAGCACGGCGCCGAGGTTGTCGAGCCGCTCCGGCACGGGCAGGCGGAGATGGCGAGGCACCAGCGGTTGCGGCAGGGTGATGCCGAGGTCATACTGGTCGTAGCGGCTCTCATTGCCCAGGGCGAGCACGTCGCGGAAGCCCTCGGTTGTCACCAAAGCGGTGCGGGCGCCCTTGCGCTCGATGATCGCGTTGGTGGCCAGGGTGGTGCCATGCACCAGGATCCCGACCGCGCCGGGGCTGAGCCCGGCCTGCTTCAGGATGGCGGCGATGCCGTCGAGCACCCCGCGTTCCGGCTCGGTGGGCGTGGTCAGCACCTTCATGGTGGTGCGCTGCGGCCCGTGTTCGAGAGCAAGGTCGGTGAAGGTGCCGCCGATATCGACGGCGAGGCGGGCGTGCTGCATCGCGGCAGGGTGCTACCCCTTTCGCCGCTCGGCAACCCCGGCCATCATGAGCGCGAAACCAGACCTGCCCGGCTGGGGAGATTGTGATGCCGAAACATATCCTGCTGGTCACGCGGCGGCTGCCGCCCGGAGTCGAGGCGCGAGCCACGGCCGAGTTCGAGGCGCGGCTCAGCGCCGACGACCATACGATCAGCGGTGCGGAGATCCTGGCGGGCGCCGCCGGGGCCGCGGCGGTGCTGTGTTGTCCAGCTGAGAAGCTGGATGGCAGCGTGATCCGCGCGCTGCCGGAGACGGTTCGCGTGATCGGCACCTTCAGCGTGGGCTTCGACCATATCGACGTGGCCGCCCTGAAGCAGCGGGGCATCGCCCTGGTCAACACGCCGGATGTGCTGAGCGTGGCGACGGCAGAATGCGCGATGCTGCTGATCCTGGCGGCGGCCCGGCGCGCCGGGGAGGGCGAGCGGCTGGTGCGGAGCGGGGCATGGGCGGGCTGGGCGCCGACGCAGATGCTGGGCATACAGGTGTCGGGCCGGCGGCTGGGCATCTTCGGCATGGGGCGCATCGGGCGCGAGCTGGCGCGGATGGCGCAGGGGTTCGACATGGCGGTGCACTACCATAACCGGAACCGACTGCCGCCGGAGCAGGAGGGCGGTGCGACGTATGAAGCCGATGAGGCAAAGTTCCTCGCCGGCAGCGACGTGCTCTCGCTCCACGCCCCCGGCGGCGACAGAACCCGGCATTGGCTGAATGCGGCGCGTATCGCCCTGCTGCCCCGCGGCGCCATTGTCGCGAACACCGCGCGCGGCACCCTGGTGGATGATGAGGCGCTGATGGAGGCGCTGCGATCCGGCCAGGTGGCTGGCGCGGGCCTCGATGTCTACGCCGACGAGCCGAACGTCAACCCGGCCTATCACTCATTCGGGAACGTCGTCCTGCTCCCCCATCTCGGCAGCGCGACGCACGCGACCCGGACTGCCATGGGTCATCTTGTGCTGGACGGGATCCGCGCCGTGCTGGACGGCCGCACCCCGCACAACCTGGTGCCGTGACCTACTTGCGTCGGCGCCGGCGGATCAGGCCCGCCGCCACGATACCGGCACCCAGCAGCGCGAGGGAGGCCGGCTCCGGGATCAGGCCCGTGAGGTCGCCATTGAACAGGTTGGCCGAGTAGAGTGCCTGGCTCTGGGTGATGTTGTTGACGATCACCGAGCCGTCGAAGGTGCTGCCCATCGTGATGGTGGCGAGAGGCGCCAGGATGCTCCCGGCCCAGGCGCCGCCGAACTTCAGGGTGGTGGCATCCACGAAGTCGAAGATCACGCGACTGGAGTTGGCATAGCTGCCCAGCGTCGGCAGCGTATAGTTGGCGCCATCACCGCGGACGATCACGAGGGTGGCGTCGTTGCCGTTGTTGTTGATGCCCTTGAAGCTCGTTTGCGCCGCAAGGTCCGCCACGGTCGTGGTGATGACGCCGTAGTTCTTCCCGGCGTAGGAGTAGTCGTTGCTCGCGGTGAAGAAGACATTGGTGCCGACGGTGAGGGTCTGTGCCGAGACACCCCGTGTGCCGGGCAGACTGGCTATGCCTGTCGCCAAGGTCTTGACCTGCGTCTGGTATGCGGTGCCGAACGGGAACACCGACGCCATGGTCTGGCTGACCTGTGGCGTCGTGCCATTGCCGGTGACCAAACCAAGTGACGTGTTGTAGGTGTATGAGCCGCCGGCGAACGTGCTCTGAGTGGTCTTGATCCCCGTGGCGTTGGCGACGTTGGTCGAGTTCTGCGCCGATCCGCTGATGCGGAAGCTGCCCGTGGCACCACTTCGGTTATTCATGACCACGTTGCCGTTTGAGGTACCCCTCACCGACACGTCACCGCCGCCAACGTTCAGCGCTGCGTAGTTCGAGCTGCTTCCAGGCGTGACCAGGTTCCCGAACACGGTCAGCGCGCCGAATTTGGCACCGCTTGAGTCGATGGAGTTCGCCGCGTTCGCGCTGCAGTTGACCGTGCAGACGTTCGGCGATCCGCTGAACGTCGCGTTGCCGCCGATGATCGCGCGTCCGCCAACGGAGCCCAGGTTTGCCGTGGTGGGAGCACCACCGGCAGTCGTGGGCGTATTCAACGTCACGAGGTTGAACTGGCTCAGCAACGCATTGTCATAGCTCAATTCCGAAGAGCTGAAGATGCTGGCCCGGGCCTCCGGCACAGCGATGCCCAAGGCGATCACGGCGGCTGCGGAGGACAGGCTGACGGTGCGGCGAAACATCCTGATGATCCAATCCTGGAGAAGCGACTCAACTCTTCGATTCGACACTACCCTAAAAACCCAAGGCTGTCAGGTCATATAACACCAGCGTCACACGCGAGTGACGATACGGTCCAGCACCAAATCCGCTACGAGACTCAGCTGTTGCCATACTCTTCGACGAATTCGGCGGATGCAGGGCTGTCAGCCGGTGCGGCTCGCCTCGGCTCGCCGCAGCTCCACCCGGCGGATCTTGCCGGAGATGGTCTTCGGCAGTTCTGCAAACTCGATCCGCCGGATCCGCTTATACGGCGCCAGCCGCGCCCGGAGATGGGTGAAGATGGAAGCCGCGGTCGCCGCGTCCGGTTCATGCCCCTCGGCCAATGCGACGAATGCCTTGGGCAGGGCGGTGCGGGTCGGGTCCGGCACCGGCACCACCGCCGCCTCGGCCACCGCGGGGTGTTCGATCAGCACGCTCTCCAGCTCGAAGGGACTGATGCGGTAGCCGCTGGATTTGAACACGTCATCGGCGCGGCCGACATAGGTGAAGCTGCCGTCCGGGTTGCGCAGCGCCACATCGCCGGTGCGGTAGTAGTCGCCGGTGACAGGCTGCACGTTGCCGTTCTCCAGCAGGTACCCCTGCATGAGCGCGATGGGGGCCGGGTCGAGGTGGAGGGCGATCTCGCCTTCTTCCACCAGTGCGCCGTCAGGATCCAGCAAGGCCACCCGGTAGCCCGGCAGAGCCCGTCCCATTGACCCCGGCGTCACCACCTGGCCCGGTGTGTTCGCAATCTGCAGCGTGGTCTCGGTCTGTCCATACCCATCGCGGATCAGCACCGACCACGCCTGCCGCACCTGGTCGATCACTTCGGGGTTCAGCGGCTCCCCGGCCGCCACCGCCTCGCGCAGATGAACGGGGTGAGCGGTCAGGTCCTCCTGCACCAGCATGCGCCACACCGTCGGCGGCGCGCAGAAGGTGGTGACCCGGCAGCGGTCCAGCACGGCCAGCAGATGCTTCGCGTCGAAGCGGACCTGGTTCAGGATCAGGATCGTCGCCCCGGCGTTCCACGGCGCGAAGAAGCTGGACCACGCATGCTTCGCCCAACCCGGCGAGGAGATGTTGAGGTGCACATCACCCGGCTGCACCCCGATCCAGTACATGGTGGACAGATGCCCAACCGGGTAGCTCTGATGGCTGTGCAGCACCAGCTTGGGTTTCGAGGTCGTGCCAGAGGTGAAGTACAGGAGCAGCGGGTCGCTGGCCTGGGTCACGCCGTCGGGCGTGAACGCTTCGCTGGCCTCGTAGAGCGTGTCGAAGCTGGTCCAGCCCGCGGCCTCGCCGACGGCGATCCGGGTATAGGCTCCGGCCAGGCTGTCGAAGCGGGGGACGAGGGCGGCATCGGCGATCACATGCTGCACGCCGCCGCGGGTGAACCGATCCTGCAGGTCCTCCGTGGTCAGCATGGTCGTCGCCGGGATCACGACCGCGCCCAGCTTCATGGCGGCCAGCATCGCTTCCCAGAGCGGCCGCACGTTGCCGAGCAACAGCAGCACCCGGTCGCCCCGGCGAACACCCAGACCCCGCAATCCGTTGGCGACCTGGTTGGAGCGGGCGGAGAGGGCGGAGAAGGAGATGCTCTCGTCGTGATCGCCGGGTCCGATCAGCCGGAGCGCGGTGGTGGCGTTGCCCCGGGCCATCGGGTCGAAGAAGTCGAGCGCCCAATTGAACCGGGTGAGCGAAGGCCACTGAAACGCCGTCGTAGCGGTCGCGATGTCGGTGCGGTGCGCCAACAAGAGGTCGCGTGCGGCGATGAAGGGGTAGGCATTCTGGGTCATTATGGCTCGCCCGACGTTTCGTGGCGCAGGCTAGACCAGTTTGACCCTTCGGGGAACGGGCGGCACCGGGCCGCCCGTTTGCAGCACTATTTCGGCGGAGGCGCGTTCCGGGCCACAGCCATCGCGTCGGCATCTGGCGGCGCCCCGGCTTCGTTGTCGGTGCCGAGCATCGATGCGCCGGGGTCGAACTGCTTGCCCTGGTCGCCACCCTTGTCCTCGGTGATCTTCTGCTTCAGCTGAGCGCCCTCGGCGCCAACGGGCTTCAGTCCGGCTTCGTCGTGTCCAGTCATGTGCTGCTCCATGGTCATGGAGAGGCATAAGGGGCGGATCGGGCATCCAGCCAGAGCCGCGGCACACACGAAACCGTGCGGCGGTGATCCAATCGGTGTGGCCGCGCCGACGAAGGTCAGGCGCGGCCGGCTTGGCGCTGCGTGGGAAGCGGCCGCTGGTCAGGTGCGGTGGCGATGTCCGGTATGGGCCGCGTGCGTGGCGCGCGGGGCGGAGCTGCTGACGCGCTGGACCGAGCTGCTGACGCGCTGGACCGTGGCCTTGGCGCTGGTGGTGCGGGCATAGCGCGCGAACCGGGTTGCGGAGCGGCTGGTGGAGCGGCTGCTGGCGTGGCGGCTGCTCCGGGCGCGGGGCTCGTCCTCGGCCTCGGCGACCTCCTCGATCTCCTGAGCGGCGGCGAACTGGACGCGGTCGCTGCCGGGGCGCAGGTCACGCGGGGCGGCGTTCAGCACCGGGGTGGCGGCGATGCCGGCATTGGCCGTCATCACGCCGCTATCGGCGCGGTCGTAGATGAAGCCAAAGGTCGGGTAAACGCTGCCATACTCGCCGGTGCGGCCCAGGGCGACGCGAACCGCGGTCCAGTCATTGCGCTCGGACACGTCGACCACGGTGATGTTGCGGCTGATGTTGCCGGCGCCGGCACCGGCCCAGTTTGCGTGGTCGATCTCGATGTTGCGGCTATCGACCACGTTCGAAACGACGGCCACGTGGCCCATGCGCATGCGGCCGTTGGCGCGGAAGTTCAGGACGCTGCCGACCTCCGGACGGGCGCCGCGGGCATAGACCCCGGCCGCGTTGTCCCACCAGGCGGAGGCGTTGCCGGACAGCTCGATGCCGGTGTTCTCACGGGCGAAGGGCACGCACTGCAGCCGGCCGCCACCGGAGGAGTAGCCGCTGCTGTAGCGCGAGGCGTAGCGGCCATGGCTGCCATAGGCGCCGCGGGCGGTGGACATGCCATAGCGGACCGCGCGGGTGGTCGCGCGGGCGCCGCTCTCATAGCTGCTGTAGCCACCCGACCGAGCGGCGTGACCATTGCCGCGTGCGTGGCTGGCTGCCATCGCATCGAGCGGGGCGAAGACGCCGAGCGTCAGGCCGAGAGCAACGATCGAACCGCTGAACCGAGTGAAAATCATGTAGTCCCCTTCTGGTCACCAACCCGTGAGCGAGGGCTAGAGAGACGGGCCGGGGGAGGCAACAGCTTCGGCGGCCTCGGAGGCCGAACCGCTCGATTTCGACGAAATCGGCTGCCGGAAGCGGGGTGGATTGGGACGGACTTCCCATTCACGGATCAGTGAACGCATATCGAAACCAATAAACTTACCGTGTGGCTGGAGAGTGACACTGTCACATTCCAGCCACTGTGATTCGCGTGTTCAGAATGGCTTACGCCCGATTCCTCCGGAACCACGCACAGATCAATTTCCTATTTGCAGGTGGTGACCATGATCTCCACGAGGTGCCGGGGGTCCGCCATGTTGGCTTGCACGCAGGCGCGGGCCGGGGCGCCGCCCTCAGGTAGCCAGGCGGACCAGACGCTGTTCATGGCGTCGCGGTCGCGGATGTCCTTGAGCCAGATCTGCGCCTGGAGCAGCCGGGTCTTGTCGGTGCCGTGGGTCTCGAGGATGGCATCGATGCCGTCCAGGACTTCCCTGGTCTGGCCGATGATGTCCTTGCTGAGGTCGGACGCGGTGACGCCCTGGCAGTAGACGAAGCCGTGATATTCGACGGCCTTCGCAAGCACCTTGTTGGGCTCGGTGCGGATGATCTTGCTCATGCGTGGAACGCTCCTGGTTTGATACCAGGGCGTTCTACGGCATGGCGGGGCCGATTGGCGACCCGGCTTGGCGGCCTTGCTTGGCGGCCTACCTGGAGGCGCTGCTCGGCGTGGTGCTGAAGGTGGGGCCGGTGCTGGCGGGTGCTGCCGCACCGGCGGCCGGGGCGCCGGCCAACGCCTGGTTCACGCAGGACTGCAATGTGTTGTCCCGCCCATACTGGGCGCCCAGGCCGCGGCTGGTGATGCCGGAGACATAGTTCGAGGCGAACGGCGTGTCCCGCGAATCGCGCGTCGAAAGGTCGACGCGGTTCTGCGCCGAATACATCCGGTCCACCTCGACCCGGCATTTCTGCGTCGCCGCGGCCGTGGCCCGGCTGCGCGGCTGCTGGCTGCAGCCGGCCAGCACAACCAGTGCGGCAAGGCCCATCAGGCCGGCGAGGGTTGAGGATGAACGCGCGGGAATGGTCATGCGAAAGCTCCTGCAGATGCGGCCGGGAGGAGGGCGAGCCCCGCGCGGAACCTTGTTTCGTCGAAGCGCGCCTCATTCGTCAACTCGACGGTCGCGGCGGCGCGCAGCAGCGCGGGGTGCAGCTCCGCCCCGCCGCGCCGCAGGGTGCACAGCGCGCTGGCCCAACTGGCGTGGCTCAGCAGGTCCACCAGGGCCAGCAGGCGCAGGCAGAGTGACAGGCCGTAGGTGGTCTGCAGCCCCGTCGTCATCTCCACCGCCCCGGCCCAGCACCTTGCGTCACGGTCATGCAGCGCCAGGTCGGTGAAGCTGCCGTCTGGTTGGCGGAAGCGGAACAGCCGGGCCGCGCCCCACATGGTGCCGAGCGCCGCGTCGCGGGCCGCGTCCCAGGCGGCGGCGAGGTCGCGGCCCTGCACCGGCGGCAGCGCCGCGGGCGGGTGATCGACGAGATAGGTCAGGGTGCCGTCGAGCGCCTGACCGGTCTGGATTGCGGGAGGGGCGGCATGCATCGTGCAGGAGAGATGGCTCTGCCCCGGCGATTGCGCCAGTCTCGCCACCGTGAAAACCGACGCCACAGGAGCCCGCATGTCCGACCCCGCCGCGCTGACCGCCACCCAGGCCCTGCGCCGCATGGAAGCCGGGCAACTGACCCCGGCGGCGCTGCTCGAGGCTTGCCTGGCCCGGGTGACGCAACGGGAGCCGGTGCTGAAGGCCATGGCATTCATCGAACCGGATGCGCTGCGGCGGACGGTGGCGCAGCCGGGCCCGCTGCACGGGATCCCGATCGGGGTGAAGGATGTGCTGGACACCGGGGACATGCCGACCGGCTACAACTCGCCGATCTGGAGCGGGTGGCAGCCGAAGGCCGATGCGGCGCCGGTCGCCTGGGCGCGGGAGGCCGGTGCCGTGGTGCTGGGCAAGACCGTGACCACCGAGTTCGCCACCCGCACGCCGGGCCCGACCACCAACCCGCACGACCCGGCGCGCACCCCGGGCGGCTCCAGCAGCGGTTCCGCGGCGGCCGTGGCTGCGGGCTATGCGCCGCTGGCCTACGGCACGCAGACGGCGGGCAGCGTGATCCGCCCGGCGGCCTTCTGCGGCGTGGTGGGATACAAGCCGAGCTATGGGCTGATCAACCGCCACGGCATGAAGCTGATGAGCGAGAGCCTGGACACCATCGGAATCATGGCCCGCAGCGTGGCCGATTGCGCGCTGCTGGCCGGGGTGCTGGCCGCGGTGGACCTGGGCGACCCCGATGCGGCGGTGGCCGCGCCGCGGGTGGGGATGTGCTGGACCGCGATGAAGGACCGCGCCGCGCCGGAGACCGTGGCGTTGATGGAGCGCGTGGCGGGGCAGCTGGCCCGGGCCGGGGCCGCGGTGGTGGCCCGGGACCTGCCCGATGAGTATGCCGCCATGGAGGATGCGCATGCCGTGGTGATGAACGCGGAGAGTGCCCGCGCCCTGGGCTGGGAGATGACGCACCACCGCGACCAGCTCAGCCCGGCGCTGCGGGAGAAGCTGGAATGGGGCCTGGTGCAGAGCGGCGAAACCCTGGCGGCGGCCCGTGCCGTGTTCCGCAGTCTGCAGGCCCGGTTGCCGGCGGCGATGGCGGGGCTGGACGTGCTGATCACCCCCGCCGCCCCGGGCGAGGCGCCGCTTGGGCTGGAGTGGACCGGGGACGCCTCGTTCAACCTGATCTGGACCAGCCTGCATGTGCCGTGCGTCACGGTGCCGGCCGGGGTGGGGCCGAATGGGATGCCGCTCGGGATCCAGATCGTGGGTGCTGCGGGGGCGGACCGGGCGGTGCTGGCCTGGGCGCAGTGGGTGGCGAACGCGGTGGCCTGACCGCGGCTACGCGGGTTGCAGATGGGCCGGCAGGCCGGCCAGCTGCTCCCGCGTGTCCACGTCGCGCAGCACGGCATCATCGTCGAGCGGTACCGTGACCAGGTGTTCCGCGTGTTGCTCCAGCAGGAAGCGGGCGCCGCGGTCGCCGGTCAGCGCCATCATCTCGGGGAAGAAGCGGCGGTCCCATAGGATGGGGTTGCCCAGGGCGCCGTCATGGGTGGGGGCGACGATCAGGCGGCCCTCATCGGGGTCGTAGGCCTCGATCAGCCGCGCGATCACCCGGGCGGTCACCAGCGGCATGTCGCCGAGACAGACGATGGCGGCGCGGGCGCTCTCTGGCACCGCGGCGATCCCGGCGGCCAGGCTGGCGGCAAGCCCGGTCTCCCAGGCTGGCGCATGCACGCGCTGCACCGGGCGGGCGCCGAGGGCTGCCTCAATGTCCGCGGCGCGGTGGCCGAGCACCACGATCAGCGGGCGGGCCGGGGCGGCGAGCAGGTTGTCGACCACGCGGGCCAGCATCGGCTTGCCGGCGCGGTCCGGGATGAGGAGCTTGTGGTGCGGCGCCATGCGGCTGCTGCGCCCGGCCGCCAGCACGACCAGCGCGACGGGCGGGCGGGCGGCGGCGGCCTTGGCGCGCGGCAGCGGCCGGGCGCCAACATCCTTCAACAGCCCGCCCACGCCCATGCCGGCGATGGCCGCCGCATCCACCACCAGCCCGGCGAACAGGCGGCTCAGCACCCAGTCGATCCCGTTCAGCGCCGGGCTGCGGGCACAGCCGGGCAGCACCAGGGCCGGTAGGGTGCCGATGCGCCCCAGGCAGATCAGGTTGCCGGGATCGACGGGCATGCCGAAATGCAGGATCTCGCCGCCCGCCGCGACGATGCCGGAGGGTCCGACATCCCGGCGGTCCACCACGGCGCTGGCACCGGCGACCAGGAGGATCTCGGCGCCGTCCGCGATCAGCCGGGTCAGCGCGGCGGCGATCTCGGCCTGGCTGTGCGCGCATTGCAACGGCGGCAGCAGCGTGCCGCCAAGCCGGGTGACGCGATGGCCCATCGCCTCCGCGGTGCCGGCCAGGACGGAGTCCTTGAGGCCCGGCAGCCGGGTCATCACCAGCCCGACCCGGTGCGACTGGTAGGGGTGAAGGCGCAAGGGACCGGCCTGGGCCGCCGCCACCGCTGCGGCCAGCGGGGCGGCGGGCACCGCGAAGGGAATGATCTTGATGGTCGCCACCATCTCGCCGGCATCGACGCTGGCCCAGTCGGGCAGGGTGGCGAGGGTCAGGCCCTCATCGGCCTGGTTCAGGGCATTCACCGCCGCCGCGTCGATCCGCAGCAGCCCGGCCTGCGCCGCCACCAGGTTGACCCGGCCGGTTCCGGCGCGGGAGCGGTCGAGCCCCGGGGTCAGCAGCGCATCGGCCAGTCGGGCGGCCGCGGTGTCCTCCGGCACGTCGCCGGGCTCCAGGCGGGCGGCGATCACGGGGTCGCGGCCGGCCTGGCGCAGCGCGGCAATCGCGGCCGCGTCGAGGGTGGCGCCCTTCTTCAGCACCAGGCCGGGCAGGCGCTGGGTATGGGCAAGGATGCAGCTCCCGGCCTCGTCGAGCGGGACCGCGCCGAAGATCAAGCCTCGGTGTCCTTCCGCCGTACCTGGACCAGTTCCGCCATGATGCTGAGCGCGATCTCCCCGGCTGTCACGGCGCCGATGTCGAGTCCGACCGGGCCCTTGATGCGGGCCATCGCGTCGTCGCCATGGCCCAGCGCGCGCAGGCGCTCCAGGCGGGCGGCGTGGGTCTTCCGGGAGCCGAGGGAGCCGATGTAGAAGGCCTGGGAGTGCAGGGCGCGGTCGAGGGCCGGATCGTCGAGCTTGGGGTCGTGGGTGAGGGTGACGATGGCGGTGCGGCTGTCGGGCCTGAAGGCGTCGATGGCTTCGTCGGGCCAATCGGTGCTGACGGCGACGCCGGGGAAGCGTTCGTCGGAGGCGAAGGTGCTGCGTGGGTCGGTGACCAGCACGCCGTAGCCGAGGCTGGCGGCCATGGGCACCAGGGCCTGCGCGATGTGCACGGCGCCGACGACCACCAGGCGCATGGGCGGGGTGTAGGCGTGCAGGAACCAGGTGGCACCCTCGGCCTCGACAGTGGCGTTCCGGTCGTCGCGCAGGGCCCTGGTGGCGGACGCGGCCAGGCCAGCCGGGGCGGCGGGGTCCGGCAGCAGGTGCTGGGCGCCGCTGACCAGGTTCGTGGCCAGCACCACGGGCCGGGCCTCGGCACGGGCGGCCTGCAGCCGGGCCAGCAGCTCGGGTGTCACGCGACGGCTTCCACGAACACCTTGAGCTTGCCGCCGCAGGCGAGGCCGACTTCCCAGGCGCGCTCGTTGGTGACGCCGAAATCCAGCAGCTGCGGGGTGCCGCTCTGCATCGTGGTGCGGGCGGCCTCGGCGACCGCGCCCTCGATGCACCCGCCGCTGACGCTGCCGGCCATGCGGCCGCTTGCGGTGATCGCCATCTGGCTGCCGGGCGGGCGCGGGGAGCTGCCCCAGGTTTCGGTCACGGTGGCGATGGCGACCTGCTCACCCTGGCTCAACCAGGTGGCGGCGATGCCGAGGACATCTTCGTCGATCATGCGGCGCTCCATCGTTTGGTGGAAAGGGCAGGGGCAGAGACGGGGCGGGACAGCAGGTCCACCAGCGCGCGCAGGCTGTCCAGATTGTGGATGGTGCGGAACTCGTCGACATGCGGCAGCATCGCCCTGATCCCCAACGATCTGGGTTGGAACCCATCCCAGCGCAACAGGGGATTGAGCCAGATCAGCCGCCGGCTGCTGCGGTGCAGCCGCTCCATCGCTTCGGCCAGCCCGGCGGCGCCGTCGCGGTCCAGCCCATCGGTCATCAGCAGCACCACGGCACCCTGGCCCAGCACGCGCTTGCCCCAGCGGGCGTTGAAGGCGGCGATGGTCTCGCCGATGCGGGTGCCGCCGGACCAGTCCGGCACCGCCTGCGCCACCATCTGGAAGGCGACCTCGGCATCCCTGTGCCGCAGCTGGCGGGTGATGTTGGAGAGGCGGGTGCCGAACAGGAACACATGCACCCGCGGCCGGCTGTTGGCGACGGCGTGCAGGAAATGCAGCAGAACCTGGGCGTAACGCGCCATCGAGCCCGAAATGTCGCACAGCACCACCAGCGGCGGCGGGCGCACGACCCGGCGGCGGCGCGACAGGCCGACGATCTCGCCGCCATGGCGCAGGCTGGTGCGGATGGTGGCGGCAAGGTCGATGCGGGGCCCCGAGGGATCCGGCCGGAAGCGGCGGGTGGGGCGGCGGTCCAGCGGCAGGGCCAGGCGGCGGATGGCGGCGCGGGCGTTGTCGATCTGGGCGGCGGACATCTGCTCGAAGTCCATGGTCTGCAACTGCTCGCGCTCGCTGACGGTGAGCGTCGCGTCCTGCTCCGGCGGGCGGTCCTGCTCGCGGCTCTGGCGGGGGCCGGCCATGGCGTCGCTGAGGCGGCGGCTGCCGGGGGCGGGCGGCTGCTCCCTGGGTGGGCTTCCATCCAGCAGGGCCATGAGGCTGGCCTGCTCGGCGGCGGCCGGATCCTGCCAGAACAGGTCGAACGCCTGGTCGAACAGCTCCTCGTGCTCGTGCCGCCGCACCATCAGCGCGCGCAGCGCGGCGCGGACCTGGGTGCGCTGCGCCAGGCCGAGCAGGTCCAGCGCCTGGCTGCCGGCGATCACGCTGTCGGTCCCGACCGGCAGGCCGGTGCGCCGCAGCAGCCCGGCAAAATGCACGATGTTCGCGGCCACCAGGCCCCCGGCGCCCATGGCGACCGGGATGTTCGGGGCGCGCGGCGGTATCATGCTGTCAGACCGGGGTTCCGGCTTGCGCCCCGGTGATCAGCCGGGCTGCCTCGCCACCGCGGATCTTGGCGATATCATCCTGATATTTCAGCAGAACACCCAGCGTCTGATCGACGGCGGCGGGTGAAAGCTCGTGCTGGTCCAGATACTGCAGCGCGTTGGCCCAGTCGATGGTCTCGGCCACGCCGGGCAGCTTGAACAGGTCCATCCCGCGCAGGCTCTGCACGAAGGCGACCACCTGTGCCGAGAGGCGTTCCGGCACGCCCGGAGCCTTCGCGGCGAGGATGGCGCGCTCCCGGTCCGGCGCCGGGTAGTCCACCCACTGATAGAGGCAGCGGCGGCGGATGGCGTCGTGCACCTCCCGCGTGCGGTTACTGGTCAGCACGATGACCGGGGGCGTGGCGGCGCGGATGGTGCCGAGTTCGGGCACGGTGATCTGGTGGTCGGCCAGGAGTTCGAGCAGGAAGGCCTCGAACGGCTCGTCGGCGCGGTCCAGCTCGTCGATCAGCAGCACGGCGGGGGGCAGGGCCGGGTCGATGGCGCTGAGCAGGGGGCGTTCCTGCAGGAAGTCGCGGCCGAACAGGTTTGCGGCGAGCCTCGACTGGTCGCGCTCGCCGGCGGCTTCGGCCAGGCGGATCGCCATCAGCTGTTTGGCATGGTCCCACTCATAGGCGGCGGTGGAGAGGTCGAGCCCATCATAGCATTGCAGCCGCACCAGGCGGCGGCCGAGCCCGGCGGCAAGCACCTTGGCGATCTCGGTCTTGCCGGTGCCGGGCTCGCCTTCCAGGAACAGCGGACGGTCCATCGCGAGGGCGAGATGGACCGTCGTGGCCAGGCTCTCATCGGCGATGTAGCCCCCCGCCGCGAGCAGGGCGGCGGTGCCGGCGACGGTTGTGGGCTTAGCCAAGATGGGTTCAGCCGAAGACATATGGCTTGAAGATCAGCACGAAGATCGGGACGAACAGCACGATGCCGATGATGGCGACGAGCGGCAGGCCGAACATCTCCTTCGGGATCAGGTCGAACATCGAGATGCTGGGCGGTGGCATGGAGGTGGAGACCGGGAGCGGGCGCGGGACGAGGGCCGGGTTGACGGCGGGGGTGTCACCGGGCACCTGCTGCGGGTCCGCCATCGCGGTGGCGACGGGGTCTGCCACCATGGCGGTGAAGCGGTCGAAGAACAGGTCCGCCATCTGCTTGCTGGTGGCGTCGATCAGCCGGGCGCCGAGCTGGGCGATCTTGCCGCCGACCTGTGCCTTCACGTTGTAGGTCAACAGGGTGCCCGGGCCGTCATCGGCCAGGTTCACGTCGGCGCCGCCCTTGGCGAACCCCGCGACCCCGCCCTGGCCCTCGCCGGCGATGCGGTAGGAGGTGGGCGGGTTCAGGTCGGTCAGCTGCACCTTGCCGCTGAAGCGGGCGGCGATCGGGCCGATCTTGACGGAGGCGGTGGCCTTCAGGTCGTCGCCGGACTTCTCCAGGCTTTCGCAACCGGGGATGCAGGCCTTGAGGATCGCGGGGTCGTTCAACGCGTCCCACACCTTCTGCCGCGGGGCTGCGATGCGACGTTCGCCTGTCATGTCCATGGGGGGAGGCACTCCTGTTGTGGCGCCGACAATACCGGCGGGCGGGGGGTCTGCGCAACTTGGCCACAGGCGGGCAAGGCTGCGGGCGCTGGTGCGGCTCTGGTGCGGCGGGGCGCGATCTTCTAAATCCGGCACAGGGGCGCACATGGAGCGTCTATCGAGCGGAGTGTGGACGATGGTCTATCTCGTTGCCGACGACGTGCCGACCCAGCCGGCCGGGGAGCGGTTCCGGGCGCTGCTGGCCGCGCCGGGCATCATGCAGATCCCGGGTGCGCAGAATGGAATGGCGTCGTTGCAGGCCAAGGCGGCTGGGTTCGAGGCCTGCTACCTGTCGGGCGCCGCGATGACGGCGAGCATGGGATTGCCCGACCTGGGCGTGATCACCGTGGAGGAGGTGTGCTTCTTCATCCGCCAGGTGGCGCGGGCCAGCGGCCTGCCGGTGCTGGTGGATGGCGACACCGGCTATGGCGAGGCGCTGAACGTGATGAACATGGTGCGCAGCTTTGAGGATGCCGGGGCGGCGGCGGTGCACCTCGAGGACCAGGTGCTGCCGAAGAAGTGCGGCCACCTCAACGACAAGAGGCTTGCTGACGCGCAGGACATGGCGGCCAAGGTGGCGGCGGCGCGGAAGGCCCGGCGGCACCTCTACATCATCGCCCGCACCGATGCCGCGGCCAGCGAGGGCATGGACGGCGCGGTGGCCCGGGCCGAGCTGTACATGCGGTCCGGCGCCGATGCGATCTTCCCGGAGGCGCTGCACAGCGCCGAGATGTTCCGCGAGTTCGCGCGCCGCATGCCCGGCGTGCCCCTGCTGGCGAACATGACGGAGTTCGGGCGCACCCCGTTCTTCACCGCGGCCGAGTTCGAGGCCATGGGATACAAGATGGTGATCTGGCCGGTCAGCAGCCTGCGCGTCGCCAACAAGGCGCAGGAGGGGCTGTATGCCGCCATCAAGCGCGACGGCGGCGCACACGGGCAGATCGACCTGATGCAGACGCGCGCCGAGCTGTATGCGGCGATCGACTATGCCGGGTATGAGGCGCTGGATGCCTCGATCGTCGGCACCGTGGTGCCGAAGGGGATGCCCCAGCGCAGTTGACCGTGCGGCCCCTCTATATCGGGAGCGAGATCTACCGGGGCTCCACCTATGGGGCGACGCATCCGCTGGCGATCCCGCGGGTGACGACGTGCACGGATCTGTGCCGGGCCATGGGGTGGCTGGGGGAGGACCAGTTCCGGGCGGCGCCGCTGGCGGAGCGGGATGCGGTGCTGCGCTTCCATGACGCCGCGTATGTGGAGGCGCTGTGGCGGGCCGAGGCGGCGCAGCATGTCTCGGATGCCGACCGGGAGCGGTTCCGCATCGGGGCCGAGGGCAACCCGGTGTATGCCGAAATCTATCGGCGGCCGATGACCTCCGCGGGCGGGGTGATGCTGGCCTGCCGGACGGTGCTGGAGGGCGGTGTGGTGCATTGCCCCGGCGGCGGCACCCATCACGGCCGTCCGGCGCGGGCCAGCGGCTTCTGCTACCTGAACGATCCGGTGCTGGGGATGCTGACCTGGTTGGAGGCCGGGCTGGACAACATCGTCTATCTCGACATCGACGCGCATCACGGTGATGGGGTGCAGGATGCGTTCCATGACGATAAACGGGTGCTGACGATCAGCATCCACGAGGCCGGGCGGTGGCCGTTCACCGGCCGGGCCTCGGACCGCGCGGGCGGCATGGCGCGCAACCTGCCGGTGCCGGAGGGGTTCAACGACACCGAGATGCGCTGGGTGATGGAGCAGGCGGTGCTGCCGTTGATCCAGGCACGGCGGCCGCAGGCGATCTTCCTGCAATGCGGGGCGGATGCGCTGGAGGAGGACCCGCTGGCCCGGCTCGGCCTCTCCAACAACGCGCATTTCGCCGTGGCCGACGCGGTTCGCCGCCTGGCGCCTCGCCTGGTCGTGACGGGCGGGGGCGGCTACAATCCCTATACTGTCGGCCGGTGCTGGGCCGGGGTCTGGGCCACGCTGAACGACATCGAGATCCCGGCACGGACCACGCCGGCGGCGGAGGCGGTGCTGCGCGGCCTGGTGTATAACCGGGCCGCCGGACGCAACCCGCCGGCACACTGGTTCACGACGATCCGCGATCAGCCCCGTGAAGGCCCGGTGCGGAACGAGGTGCGGCAAACCGCCGCGATGGCGTTGAGGGAAGAGGTGCTTGGATGATGCGTCGTTCGATGCTGACAGGATTGCTGATGATGTCGTTGATGGGCGCGGCGCCGGCGGATGCGCAGACCGCGGCGCAGCCGGAGCTGCCGAAGGAGAAGCTGGTGATCGTCACCAAGGACGGCACGCGGCACGACTTCAACGTGGAGATGGCGCTGTCGCCGGATCAGCAGACGGTGGGGCTGATGTTCCGCAAGACCGTGCCGGCGGATGGCGGGATGCTGTTCGACTGGGGCACCCCGCGGGACAGCGCCATGTGGATGCGCAACACCGTGAGTTCGCTCGACATGCTGTTCATCAACGCGGACGGCACGATCCGCCGGGTGGTGGAGAACACCGTGCCGGAGAGCCTGGCCACCATCGACAGCCGCGGCCCGGTGCGGGGCACGCTGGAGCTGGCGGCGGGCACGGCCAGGCGTCTGGGCATCCATGCCGGGGACAGGGTGGAGCAGCGGGTGTTCGCCACCAGGTAGGCGCGCGGAGGGGGTATGGGCATGGTGCCGGATCGTGCTATGTCCTGCCGCTCGGCCGCTTGCTGTGCGAGCGGCGAGGTCACGGGGTGTAGTACAGCCTGGTAGTACGCTTGCTTTGGGAGCAAGAGGCCGGAGGTTCGAATCCTCTCGCCCCGACCAGCTGTCCCGCCGAGGAGGCCGTCATGGTGGACAAGCTTGCAGCCTATCGAGCCAAGCGCGATTTCGCCATTACTCCGGAGCCGAGCGGAAAGGCTGCTGCCCCGCCGAAATCCAGGCTCCGCTTCGTCGTGCAGCGCCATGCTGCCAGCCGCCTGCATTACGATCTCCGGCTCGAGCTGGACGGCGTGTTCAAATCCTGGGCGGTGACGAAGGGGCCTTCGGTCGATCCGCACGACAAGCGCCTGGCGGTCGAGGTGGAGGACCATCCGCTGCCCTATGGCGACTTCGAGGGCACCATTCCGGCTGGCGAGTATGGCGGCGGCACGGTGATGCTGTGGGACCGCGGCACCTGGGCGCCGCAGGGCATGACCGCCGAGGAAGGGCTGGCCAGCGGCGACCTGAAGTTCACGCTGGACGGGACGCACCTGAAAGGAAGCTGGGTGCTGGTGCGGATCAAGGGCTGGTCGGGCAAGCGCACCAACTGGCTGCTCATCAAGCATCGCGACGAGGCCGCCATCGAGGGCGATGGGGGCGCGCTGCTCTCGGGTGACGCCTCCGTCGCGTCCGGCCGCAGCATGGCGGCGATCGCGGCTGGCGAGGGGCCGAAGCCCAAACCGTTCATGGTGCAGCGCAGCGCAAAGAAGCTTTGAATGCGGCGCCGGGCCGTCTATGAAACGGCCTGACGGCGGCGGAGCGTCCCGGTCCCCGCCTCATCCGACCAGAACCCGGCACCATCCTCCTCACGCGAACGGCGGCTGACCTCCCATGCTCCAGATCGACGAACTTGTCTTCAATGCCTGGGGACGCCGCTTCTTCGACCGCGCGACGGTCACGCTGCCGGCCGATGCCAAGGTGGGCCTGGTGGGGCGCAACGGCGTGGGCAAGTCCACGCTGTTCAAGCTGATCCTGGGGGAGCTGGGGCCGGATGGCGGCGAGATCGGCATGCCGCGCGGCGCGCGGGTGGCGACCGTGGCGCAGGAGCATCCGGCGACGCCCGTCACGCTGCTGGACACCATCCTGGAGGCGGATACGGTGCGGGCCGGGCTGATGGCGGAGCTGGAGGTGGCGGAGCCGGAGCGGATCGCCGACCTCTACAACAGCCTGGAGGAGATCGACGCCGACCGTGCCCCGGCCCGGGCCAGCGAGATCCTGGCCGGGCTCGGCTTCTCCACCGGGGACCTGGACCGCCCGATGTCGGAGTTCTCCGGCGGCTGGCGCATGCGGGTGGCGCTGGCGGCGGCGCTGTTCGCCGAGCCGGACCTGCTGCTGCTGGACGAGCCGACCAACTACCTGGACCTCGAGGGTGCCATGTGGCTGGAGGCCCGGCTGCGGAAATACCCGAAATCCGCCATCATCATCAGCCATGACCGCGAGCTGCTGAACAACTCCGTCGACTCCATCCTGCATCTGCACAGCGGCAAGCTGGAGCTTTACACCGGCGGCTATGACGACTTCGAGCGGCGCCGGGCCGAGAAGGCGCGGCTGGCGGCGGGGCAGCGGGTGAAGCAGGAGGCGGAGCGCGCGCATCTGCAAAGCTTCGTGGACCGGTTCCGCGCCAAGGCCAGCAAGGCGGCGCAGGCGCAGTCCCGCATGAAGCGCCTGGCCAAGCTGCAGCCGGTGGAGGCCGTGATCGAGGAGCGGGTGGCGCCGTTCACCCTGCCGTCGCCGGATCGCCCGCTGGCGCCGCCGCTGATGCGGCTGGAGGGCGCGAGCGTCGGCTATGGCGGCGAGCCGATCCTGCGCGACCTGAACCTGCGGCTGGACGTGGATGACCGCATCGGGCTGCTGGGGGTGAACGGGGCCGGCAAGTCCACATTCGCCAAGATGGCCGCCGGCGCGCTGATGCTGCAATCCGGCCATTTGCAGCGGGAGAAGCGCATCAAGGTCGGCTGGTTCCACCAGCACCAGATCGAGGCGCTTGACCCGGCGGATACCCCGCTCGACATCATCCGGCGCGAACGGCCTGAGGACAACGAGACGTCATATCGCTCGCGCCTCGCCTCGTTCGGCATCGGCTTCGACAAGCAGGCGACGACGGTGGAGCACCTCTCGGGCGGCGAGCGGGCACGGCTGCTGCTGAACCTGGTGGCGATGACCGCACCGCACCTGCTGATCCTGGACGAGCCGACCAACCATCTGGATATCGATAGCCGCCGGGCCCTGCTGGATGCGCTGAACGGGTATGAGGGCGCGGTGATCCTGATCACCCATGATCGCTCGTTGATGGAGCTGGTGGCGGACCGGCTGTGGTTGGCCTCGGATGGCACGGTGGCGCCGTTCGATGGTGACATGGACGATTATGCGCGGCTGGTGCTGGAGCGCTCGAAGAGCGGTTCGGCGCCCACCCAGCTGCGGGTGCCCAAAGCCAAGGCCGCCGCCGCTGGTGGTGGTGGCGGCAAGAAGAACAAGAAGAAGAAAGCGGCATGACGCAGGATGAGCTGAAGGCCTGGGCGCTGGGCGCCGGCTGGACCGAGATCGGCGGCTATCTGAGCCTCACCAGGCCATCGAGGCCGAAGGAGGCGATCGTGCGCCTGGTGATGAAGGCCACCGTGGTGCACGTGGAGGCCAAGAAGCCGGCCGGCAACAAATGGGAAAAGCTCAGCGGCGCTGCCTATGCCGCCGTAGTGGCGGATGAGGAGACCGGGGTGCCGTCCGGGCTGATGCTGGAGACCATCCCGGGGTTTCGCGTGTTGATGCAGGAGAACCGGGACCGCCAGGTGTTCGCGAAGCTGGGCGGATAGCTGGACGGCGAGGAGGGCGCCCCGAAGCTTCCGGGCGGCGCTGGCGGCGGCCGGGGTCCGTCATCCCTGTTCATGACTCCGGTGGCGCGGGCCTCTCCCCTGCGTGCCGGGTCTGGTGTATAGGGGGCGGCGACACAGGAGGTTCCGTCATGCGTGCCCGTATCTTCATGCGACCGAAAACGGCCACGCAGTCCGGCGTTGTGGGTGCCGGGCTCTGGGTGCTGGACTGGTATTCCGCCGAGCGCGAGACCAACGACCCGATGATGGGGTGGTGGGGCAGCCAGAACACGCAGGTGCAGGTGCGTCTGAGCTTCCCGACGCGGGATGATGCCGTCACCTATGCCGAATCGAACGGCATCCCTTATGACATCGAGCAGGCACCGGCCGTGAAGCCGATCAAGCCGAAGGTCTATGCCGACAACTTCAAGTATGGCCGAACGGAGAACTGGACGCACTGACCACCGCCCCGGGAGCCAGACCGGGCCGGCGAGCGCCCTTAGCTCAGTTGGATAGAGCGGCGGCCTTCTAATCCGCATGTCGGGGGTTCGAATCCCTCAGGGCGCGCCAAATCATAGAAGGTTGAAGGAGGGCCCTGATGTTTCTGGTTCGATGCTTCTGCGTCGGGGCACCCCACCTTCGATCATTGTGATGGCGGAAAACCCGCAGCACAGCAGGGCTAAGGGCTATCGATACGGAGTAGGATCGCTGCAAAGGGCGTCGTGAAGGCATCGGGCAGGAAGAGATCCGGCACCGGCCATGGCTGGATGTACTATGCCCGCGGCTCGGCACAGATTGCCTTCTGCATCGCAGCGTTGAGGTTTACCGAGCTGTTGATCGTGCCGCCTGTGGCGGATGCGCCAAGATGGCTGGTCGCGGGCGTTTTGACCTTCAAGTTCTGGGCGGCGGGGGCAGCCTTGGGTGTCGCATGGCTGATGGGCCGGGTCTCGCAACGCCTGTTCGGCTGGCCGGCACCCGAGGCAACGTCCGCAATCCAGTCGCCCCGGCCCGTGATAGTGACCGAAGCGGTGCGTTTGCAGATGCTGGGCAACAAGATCGTCATGTGGTGGTTCATCCTGGGTTTCGTGGCTGTGGTCATGATGGCTGATACCGGAGCAGGCCCGATCCCCTGGATCGTGGCAGGCCTGCTCGGCACGAGCGATTGGCTTGGCCTGGAAACCCTCGTCTTCGGCCTGCTCGTCCTTGCAGCTCCTCTGGTGCTGCTGGCCTTGCTGCCGTGGCACACACGCTTTCCGCTGCTGGCCAGCATGCAGGGCGCGGTGAAGCCGGCCCGGACCCGCACCCGTGGACGCAAGCGGCCGTGAGCGGCAGTGCGGGCCCTTGATCACGCCGTTCAACCGCCGGGACTCCGGATGCGCCGCGGTCGCCGCCGGGCTGGTTGCCGGTGGGGTAACGCTCACCTATGCGCCCGCGGCGCCCCTTTTGGCCCTGGCATGCGCCGGACTGGCGATGCTGGTCATGGGCGTGCTGCTGCGGACACTGCCGCCCGACCTGCGCCTCTGTCCCATGACCGAGGCTGCGGCCCGGCAGGCTGTCGCCCCGCCGCCGCCCGGCGAGGCCCGGCTGCGCGTGGCCCTCCTGCCGGAGGCGCTGAGCTGGTACAGGCTCGACCTGCTGCTCGATGGTGTCCCGATCGCCCAGCTCCGGCCTGGAACGATGACGGCCCTGCCGATGCTGCCCGGTGCGCATGGCCTCACGGTGCAGGTCTGGCTGCGGCGGCTCGGGGGATGCGAGATGATCAACGCGCTGCCGGGCACCGACACGGACATCGTCATCCGCGGCACTGGCGGCAGATCCCGGCAATACAGCGTTGAACGGCGCGACCTTGCCTCGGTGCTCACGGACCGCCGCATCGTGCTAGTTCAGATGCCAGCCTCCGGTACAGCCTTGTCCCGTTCATAAACCAGGCTCCGGCTGCGAGGCGGCCGGACCGCTCGTCCCGCCTACCATCGGCCCGCCCGGAACACGGCGCGAAAGCCGAAGAACGGCGCCATGGTGAAGCCCAGGCCGATCCAGAGCATGCCCAGCATGTTGCTCCAGTTCACCCAGATCGTGTCCGCCTGCGCCGTGCCCGCCGGGTCCTGGGTCTGATAGGCAACCGGTATGTCGGCCCCCAGCGGGCGGGACACGAAACCATTCTGCCGGAACTGCACCACCGCTCCGTCTTGCGCGGTGAACCGGATGATGGGATGCGGCTGTGGATCGGCGATGGTGCCGGTGACGTGGACCGAGCCGGACAGGAACGCCGCCGTCCAGTGCCCGTCCATCACCGCGCCGCCCAGGGCGCCGAGGCCGATCAGGAACATCACGATGGTCGCGGCGTTCCACCGCGGCTTCAGCACGGCGGGCGGATCCGGGCGGTCCCATGGCCCGGGCCTGGCTGCCTTCGCCGGCCTTGGCGGCCGCACGGCCCGGCGCAGCCGACGTGCGACCAGGACCACCGCTGCGCAGGTCAGCCAGATCTCCAGCCAGACCTCGTAGAGAACCGCGTCGTCAATGTCCTCGCCATGCAGATCGAACATCTTTGCCAGCAGGTCCATGGTCGGCACGGCCAGAACGTGATCAGCAATCAAGTAGCGGATCGCTGCCGCGGCAACGGTGACGGTCAACATTGCAGCGGCACGGCCCAGGATCGCGGCCCGCTGCGCCGTCCCGGCCTGCCAACCCGTGCCCATGGTGGCCAGGATCGCGACGGACGCCACGATCAGCGCGGCACCATGGCCGAAGGCGGGCGGCTCGGGGGCGAGTGCAACGAACGGAAAGGCCGACACCGCCAGCGCCAGGCCGATCGCCATCATCTCCAGCCAACGCCTCACGACGCCGCGGCCTCCCGCCTGCCTGTCTGCGCAGCAAGATAGAGCAACGAGCGGCGCTTCACGCCCCAGCCGCCCTGCGTTCAGGCCGATCGAGAGACATTCCGTTCCGACTGGTCTGACGGGGCAGCCCGGCCGCCTACTCTGGCGGCGCCACGCGAAGCACCATCACCACCGTGACGGAAAAGCTGGAATCGCCGGCCTGGATGGCGACCGGCCGCACCGATGGCGCGGGCAGCGCCGCGCGTGCCGGGGCGAATTCAAGCAGAGCCGGACTGAGGCTGCCGCCGGGCACGGGATCGACTTCCACAACCTCGATTCCCGCGATCCGCTGGCCGGCCGCGGTGGCGATCGCGCGGGCCTGGGCCAGCGCGGCCTGGCTCGCCTCGGTCACCATCTCCAGCCGGGCCGCCTCCATCTCCTGCTCGCGCGGGGAGGAGCCGAACTGCCCCAGTCCCGTGGCCCCGTTCTCCAGGCAGCCGGCCAGCAGCGCCGGCAGTTGCTCCGGCGTGGTGCGGAACGAGACGGTCAGGTGCCCGGTATAGCCCTTGATCCGGTCGGGCTGCCCGCGCAGCTCCTGGGTTTCCGGGTCGAAGCTCATGCCATCCGTGCGCAGCCGCTCGGCCGGTTGCCCGCGCAGGAAGGTGAGCAGCGCCTGCGACTGCCGGCCCAGCTGGGATGCCGTGCTCCGCAGGTCGCGCCCGTGCACCTCGATGCTGACCACCGCATCCGATACCGTGTTCGGCAGGCGGCGCTTTGCGTCCGCGTGGGTCGTGATGATGCCCAGGGGTCGCCGCCCCGGGCTCGCTGCCGCCGTCGCATCCGGGTCCGCCCGCGGTGCCGGGGCCTGCGCCAGCGCGGCAGGGGAGGCCAGCACCAGCCCGAGCAGCACCAGGCACGGGCGGCGAACGCTGGATCGAGGGGATCTGAATGCCAAATGACCGCTCCCGTGTTGCATCAGGGCTGGCTTGCCCGCCCCTGCGGCGACACTCCCCCATTCGAGCATTGACGGCAACATGTTGGACCGGCACGGTCGAGGCCTGTCCGGTTTGGACGATCGAGCGATGGCGGAGGCCGGCGTCCGGCTTGGCAGAGGCCCGGAGAAATGGACCCGAACATGGCAGGCAGACACAGCCACCGGACGCCAGCGTCGGCAGCCCCGGAAGACCGGAGCTGGGCCGCCCGTGCCGAGGGGCTGAAGCGCGAGAAGCCCGCCCCGATCGCCTTCGCCTTCGCCTTGCTGGCGTCCCTTGCCATGCTGGCCGGGTGGGTGGCGGTGCTGATCGCGCCGGGCGGCAACGTTCGCGGCAACCCGCTCTTCTGGCTGCTCGCGGCGCCGGTGATGGTGTGGCTCTGGGGCGCGCAGTCCTATGCGGTCTGGGCCGTGAAGGCCATGTGGCTCGTTCTCGTCCTGGCGCCGTGCCTTGCGTTGCTGGCCCTGTTCGTGGCGCCAAGGATCCGGCAGGCCGGGGTGCTGGAGGGCGGCAGCAACTATCTCGACACCCCCGTGGCCATGTGGGTCATCCTCGGCCTGACCACGGCGCTGGCGGGCGTCGGCCTGGTTGCGCTGCGCCGCTCCAGCCTGCCGGGCGGGACCGGATCGGCCGCCTACATCCCGCCGGGAACGCCGATGCCCGGTGGCCGGATGCTGACCCCGGCTGCGGCGAACACGCTTACGAAGGGATCCCTGTCCGTCAGCGGTACGCTGATCAACGGCCTCTTTTTCACCATCGTCGCGACCATGGAGCCGGTCGGGCCCGGCGGCGCGATCTGGCCCGCGGCGCTGGTGGCAGCCCTGGTGCTGGTAGTGAGTACCCTGGTGTTCCGCGGCGGCTTCCGCCTGGCCCGGCGCCGGCCTGGTGCCATAGCCGATCTGCGCCGCGGCTGGCGGTCAGGAATCGGCTGCGCCATTGCGGCACTCGCCGGTCTGTGGGCCTGGCCCACCCTCCCGGCCGCAAAGCTCGGGTTCAGCTGCTTCATGGTCCCGGTCGCCATCGCCGCCGCATGGGGCGGGCGCAGCGCCCTGCGTGATCTGCCGGCGGTCGCAGGAAGCCGTGAGACCGGGACGCATTGAAGAGGTGAGGCTTCAAGGCGTCTGGCGCAACCGACCGGGCTGTCCCGGTCTGCGCCGCCGGGCCGTTCCCGGGTGGGCGGCGCAAGGACGCTCCTGATGCGTCCGTCTCCGGCACCCGCCTCAGCGGAGCGCACCCGCATAGGTTGCCGTGACGGCGAGGGCCCGCAGCAGCGCCGGGAGCCGCGCCGGTTCCTCGACCGCGGCGAGCACGGCGTCGGGCGTGACGGGTGTGTTCGCCACGATGTCCAGCACGACCGGGTGGTCGGGGTGCGGGAAGTCGGAGACCAGCTGCACCACCGCCGCGGTGGTATCCGCCGATGCACCCGAGAGGGGCAGCAGGGCGTTGATCGCTGCGATCACCTTGACCCGGCCAGCCTGGAATGCGGCGTCCGGATCATCGTCGGGCAGCAGGTTCACGACCAACGGCAGGACGTAGCTCGCCAGGAACGTCAGGCTGTCCAGCTCCAGGTGGAGCGACCTGAGGCCGGGTGGCGCCTGCATCTCCGGTATGCCGTCGGCGCGCGTCGTGAGCAGATGGACGTTCTGCAGCCGGGCCTGCAGCCCGACATGGCCGAGCAGCCGGCCATCCATGGTGAACTCGTTCAGCGCCAGCGTGGTGGTCGCCGGATCGTAGGTGGCGTCCACCACCAGGTCGAATGGCAACTGCTGCCACCGCGTCATCCAGGCCAGCTTCGCCGGCTGATCGCGGAGGGCCAGCGTGATCCCGCGCGCCTCCACGCGGGCATGGACCGGAGCCAGCGGCCCCTGCGGCCGGTCGAACGGGATGCCGCGCACCAGCAGCGCGTCCATGCGGTAGCCCACGAAGCCGCCCAGGCCCAGGCGGATGTTGCGGAACCGGCACTCATCCGGCCCGGTCGCCTCGATCGACACGGGGCCCGGCGGCGACGCGCTGGGCGAGACCGGCTCCAGCAGGTCCCGGCAGCGGCGCAGTGCCGGGTCACGCGCCATGGCCGCTTCCGGGCCGGCTGGATCGGGCGGCGCGGGCTGTGCGGGCGACGCGGGCTGTGCGGGCGGCGCAGCCTGTGCGGGTGGGGCAGGGCGGGCCACGGGCTGCGTCGGATGACGGGCCGGTGCTGGTGGCGGTCCTGCCGCCGCGACGGCCGTGGCCGCCAGGCCGAGCAGCACGCGCGCCCCCCGGCGTGTTGGTGTGCCTGATGCCCTGTTCGTCACGCCCATGGGTCCGTTCCGTGCAATCTGCCGGGGCCATCGTGCATTCGCCGGAGCACGGGCGCAATCTTGGACGGCAGTCACGGAGTTCGGATGCAGGGCAGCAGGATACGGCAGCTCACCTTCGGGGTCGGCCTCGCGGCGCTCGCCGCCTTCGGCTGGAGCGTCGCTGCCTACGACCCGCTCGCCACGGCCGCCTTCATGGTCATCGCGATCCCGGCGCTGTCGGCGGCGGCAGGCCGGCGATGGGTGACAGGTCCCATCATAGGCATCCTGTTCGCCGTGACGGTCTGGGCGGCCTTCGGCACCACCACGGGGTATTTCTGGCTGAACCGCACCAGGCTGGAGGCTCTCGTGGCCGCCATCCAGGCTGCCCCGGCGATCACCTCGCTCGAGCTCGGCCATGACGCTCCGCTTCCGAACGGCACGGGCGAGACCGGCCGGTACGACAGTTACCGCTTCATCAACGGGCAGCTCGTCACCCAGTATCGCGAGCAGGTGGCGCCCGACGCGTCCCAGCCGGTCCTGCGCGAGATCGACGTGCTTCGCGAACTGGGCATCCCCCCGGCCCAGTATGGCGCCCTGCGTGCCGCCCTCGAACGACTCCGGCTCGCCGGCTTCAACCGGCAGCAGGACGGCGGGATCGCATTGAACGAGCCCTTGCCGGGCGGCACGCCCTGGATCACCTCCTTCCTGTACCGTCCTGCCGCCGGATCTCCTTTGGACGGCAACATGCAGGTGTTGCGAACACTCGCGCCGCACTGGTCCTATGTCTGGCAGGGCTGAGCACCACGCGGAGCGAAGGCAGGAACAGCCATTGGTCAGGATCATTCCGCCCGAGCTATGTTCGGGCATGCGCTCCGTCCTGCTCGCCGCCTGTCTTCTGCCACTCCTGCCCGCGGCATGGGCAGCATCACCCGAGCCCCCACCGGGCCTGCCGCGCTATGAGGACTTTCCGGCCGGACCGGCCTATGGGGGCCGCAACCGGCTGGTGCTGAAGGGAGACGACGTGCACTGGCGGACCCGGCTGCGCTGGACGTTGAGTCAGAAGCCGGATTTCGCCGGGCACTACGTGCTGGCCAGCTGGGGCTGCGGCGCGGAATGCGTGATGGGTGCTGCGGTGGACGTGAGGACGGGCGCGGTCGTCTGGCTGCCAGGCTCTCTTTGCTGCTGGTATTCGGACGAGCAGGCCCCGCCGGTCGACGTGGAGCCGCTATGCTACCGTCTGGACAGCCGGCTGCTGGTGCTCACGGGGCGGCGCGACGAGCGGGACGGCGACGCCGGCACGCATTTCTATGCCATCGAGGGCACACGCTTCGTGCACCTTCGGGACGTGCCGCCTGATCGGCACTGACGCCGGGCGCGGTTCGATTTGGCCAGCCAAGCGGACAGGGAGCGGCAAGGGCTCGCCGCGACGGGAGCCTCCCTCGGTCTCCCGCGCGTCAACCCTGAGATTTGGCCAGTAACGGGAGGGTGGCTCATTGCCCGCTTCGGGTCAGGCGTGGGATGCTGACGCAAACAACGACTCGAAGGGGTGGACAATGCAACGACGTAACGTGCTCGGCCTGACGCTGGCGCTGCTCGCACCGTCATCCGCGGTCTTCGCGCAGGTCGGGCTTGCGGAACGCCGGGCGATCGCGGCCTACCGGCAGGACAAGTGGCCGCCCATCGAGGCGGCGATCCGCAAGGCGGCCGGGTTCGATGTGCCGGTGGACGTGGAGTGGGACCAGCTGACCATCCCGGGCGACGCGAGCCATTACGCGGATGACGAGTACTACGGCAAAACGATCTTCCAGCCACTGGTGGCCGCGCTGAACGGCATCACCACCGATCAGATGGGGCGTGACGCCCTGAAGGCCAAGCTGCAGCGGATCCATGTGCGTTACGACGAGAAGACCGCGCCCGCCTCCAACTATGCGAACGGGCTCAGCTTTCAGAACGGCACGCTGGACATCAACTGGCGCCCCTACGCGAACACGGCGGACGTGGCGGACCGGACCAGGGCGCTGACCCAGATCCTGGAGAAGAACCTGTGAGGCGCTGGTATGCGGGTGCCGTGGCCGCTGCCACCGTAGCCACGCTGGCATGTGCCGGCCCGGTGCCAGCGGCGGCGCAGGGTCAGCCCAAGGCGCCCGCGGGTGAGGCGCAGGGTGCCGGGGCCACGGACTGCGACCGCCTGGCGCAGCCGCCGCGCGCGGCGATGGGCGGGTTGCCGGCCCTCGCCGATGGCGTCAGTTTCGCCGACCTGCGTTGGCCCGCGGCGCGGGCCGCCTGTGCCAAGGCCATGGCGGACGCACCCGGGGAAGTCCGGTTCGTGGCCTTCGCCGCCCGAGCCGCCGACAAGGGCGGGGACCAGAAGACGGCCGCGCAGCTCTACCGGGCCGCGGCGGATGAGGGTTATCCGCTGGCGCAGACCAACCTCGCCGTGATGTATGAAGTCGGGCAGGGCGGCCTGGCCAAAAGCGACCGCGAGGCGGAGCGGCTGTATCGCCTGGCGGCCGACCAGGGCTACCCCCCGGGGCAGGCGAACCTCGCGACCTTCTACATCACGGGCCGGGGCGGGCTGCGGCGCGATGACCGGGAGGCGGTTCGTCTGTGTCAGCTGGCCGCGGACACCGGCAACGCCCAGGCGCAGAACAACCTGGCCAAGATGTATGCCGAGGGGCGGGGCGGCCTGCCGCGCGACATGAACGAGGCGGTACGGCTGTGGCGCCTGGCCGCGGATGGCGGCGCGGAGGAGGCGCGCGGCAACCTGCGCAAGGCGGGACGGCGCTGAAGCCCTAATCGCCGGGCCAGCGCGCCCGGATCGGTGACAAGCGGCCATGCAGGGCCTTGCAGTGGCTCCGCGGTGCTGCACGCCATTGTCGGGACCCGGACGTGGCTGGCACCCTGGCGCCAAGTGGATGAAATGCACATCGAAGCCGACCAACCGCATTTCTGTCCATCAGGCGAGCGAAGGGCATCGGCGGTGCGCTCTGATGCAGGCCATAGACCGTGACGTGGTGGCTTGATCACCCGAACCTGCCGGAGGTCCTGGGACGTGTTGTGGTTGGTCTGGCAACGGCGTCTGCCGTGTGCGCTATCCTGGTGCGCGACTGGCGCGCACGCCGACTCAAATCCAAACAAGCCGCGATCAGTCGCGCCTACCGGCCGGATGGCTGTGATCCCATCGAGGGCGATGAGGGCACGCTTATCCGGATGACGCTGCTTGCCGACGTCAATGAGCCTGGTGAGGTGGAGAAAGCGGAAGCGTGGCTGCACACCCACAAGGACCGCCTCACCTACCTGTCGGAGCAAGGCGGCTGCGGGTGTTGCGTCGTGGACTGGGACATGGAAGGCCCGCTGGAGGTGATCGAGACGCTGCCCAACTCCCTGCGATGCGACAGCAACTGGACCCGCGGCGAAGCCGGCTCGGGCTAGCATCTCCCGACCGTTCGCCTGCCGGATGAAAGCGAAGGTGGGGGTGGGATCGGCCTTGCGGTTCGTGCACGCGGCGGACCTGCACCTCGACGTTCGCCATCGCCCATCGTACGTGGCGCCCCGGGCGAGGATCGTCGCGCAAGCCCTGTAGCCGGTGCTTGGCAAAGCGCCGCCGCCATGTGCTGACCGTCGCCGCATCAAGAGCCAGCCGGGCTGCGACATCCTTGTTCCGCGTGCCATCCGTGTTGCGGCGGGACGCCAAACCCGGAAGCTCATCCCGCTCCGCTTCCGTCACCTGCAACGCAACTGCCAGGCGACCCATGCCGGCCTCCTGCACCTGCCAGAAAGCCTCTCCAACCCCGTCGAGCCAGTGTAATGGCGAAGTTCTGGTTCAGCACACCAGGCACGATTTGCTTGCACCTGGGGGGCGCCGGGGTTAAGGGGAACCGCCAAGGCAGGGGACTCATTCGCCCCGGCACTGAAAGGTCCCGCCATGGCCCCCGACAGCAATTCGACCAGCAGCCCGATCTCGTCCGCGCCGCGCGTGGCGCTCTCTTCGCGGGTGGAGGAGGCGCTGGCCTTCGATGACGTGCTGGTGGTCCCCGCCTACTCGCAGGTGCTCCCGCGCGGCGTCAGCACCCGGACCCGGCTGACCCGCACCATCGACCTGCATATCCCGCTGGTCTCCTCGGCCATGGATACGGTGACGGAGGCTGCGATGGCCATAGCCATGGCGCAGCTGGGCGGCATCGGGGTGATCCACAAGAACTTCGATGTCGCCGAGCAGGCGGCGCAGGTGCGCCGGGTCAAGAAATACGAGTCCGGCATGGTGGTGAACCCGATGACCATCCATCCGGACCAGACCCTGGCCGAGGCGCTGGCTGTGATGGCGATGCACCGCATCAGCGGCTTCCCGGTGGTGGAGCGCGACACCGGCCGGCTGGTCGGCATCCTCACCCACCGCGACGTGCGGTTCGCGACCGACCCGAACACCCGCGTGTATGAGCTGATGACGCGGGAGAACCTCATCACCGTGCCGGCCGAGGTGGACCGGGAGGAGGCCCGGCAGCTGCTGCATCGCCACCGCATCGAGAAGCTGCTGGTGGTGGATGACAGCTACAGGTGCGTCGGGCTGATCACGGTCAAGGACATGGACAAGGCCCAGGCGCATCCGCTGGCCAACAAGGACGCGCTGGGCCGGCTGCGCACCGCCGCCGCCACCGGGGTGGGCGATGACGGCTACGCCCGGGCCGAGGCGCTGGTGGATGCGGAGGTGGACGTGATCTGCATCGACACCTCGCACGGGCATTCGCAGGGGGTGCTGGACTCGGTCACGCGCATCAAGCGGCTGTCCAACGCGGTGCAGATCATCGCCGGCAACGTGGCGACGCCGGAGGGTGCGCGCGCGCTGATCGATGCCGGGGCGGATGCCGTCAAGATCGGCATCGGGCCGGGCAGCATCTGCACCACGCGCGTGGTGGCCGGCGTGGGTGTGCCGCAGTTCACCGCCGTCATGGAGACGGCTGCCGCCTGTGCCGAGGCCGGGGTGCCGGCGATCGCCGATGGCGGCATCCGCACCTCCGGCGACCTGGTCAAGGCGATCGGCGCGGGTGCGGATTGCGTGATGATCGGCAGCCTGCTGGCCGGGACCGACGAGGCGCCGGGCGAGGTATTCCTGTACCAGGGCCGCTCCTACAAGTCCTATCGCGGCATGGGCAGCATCGGCGCCATGGCGCGCGGCTCGGCGGACCGGTATTTCCAGGAGGAGATCAAGGACGCGCTGAAGCTGGTGCCGGAGGGGATCGAGGGCCGGGTCGGCTACAAGGGTCCGGTCTCGGCGGTGGTGCACCAGCTCGTCGGCGGCCTGCGCGCCGGCATGGGCTATACCGGCAGCGCCGATGTCGGCGAGCTGCAACGCAACACGCGGTTCCGCCGTATCACCGGGGCCGGGCTGCGGGAGAGCCACGTGCACGACGTGGCGATCACGCGTGAGGCGCCGAACTACCGGCAAGACGCTTGACCGGACCGCTGGCGGCTGAACGGTTGACGGCATGACGCCTGCCGCCCGCCTGGCGGCCAGCATCGAGCTGCTGACCGAGATCGCCGCGGCCCCGCGCCGACCGGCCGATGCCTGCGCCAACGACTATTTCCGCGCCCGCCGGTTCATCGGGTCCGGGGATCGCCGGGCGGTGTCGGACCGCGCCTGGCGCGTGCTGCGCAGCCAGCGGCGGCTCACCTGGTGGCTGGCGCGGGCGGACGTTGCGCCCACGCCGCGCCTGCTGGTGGCCGCCAGCCTGGTGCTGGAAGGCTGGACCGCGGAGGGCGTCGCGCAGTCCTACTCCGGCGGACAGTATGGCCCGGCCCCGCTGCTGCAGCCCGAAACCGCCGCCGTCCGCGCGCTGGACGGGCATAGCTGGCAGCACCCGGACATGCCGGTGGCGGTGGCGATCGAGGTGCCGGACTGGGTGATGCCGGCACTGGAGGCGCGGTTCGGCGACGCGCTGGTGTCAGAAATGGATGCGGCGCTGGAACCAGCCCCGCTGGACCTGCGGGTGAACCTGCTGAAGGGCACGTTGGGCCAGGCCGGGGCGGCGCTGGCGGCGGAGGGCATCGAGGCCAGGCCGACGCCGTACAGCCCCTGGGGACTGCGGATCGAGGGCCGCCGCGCCGTGACCACCGGGACCGCGTTCCAGAGCGGGCTGGTGGAGATCCAGGACGAAGGCAGCCAGCTGGTGGCAGCCCTGGTGGGCGCCACGCCGGAGATGCGGGTGGTGGACTGGTGCGCCGGGGCCGGCGGCAAGACGCTGGCGATGGCGATGACCATGGCGAATCGCGGCCACCTGGTGGCCTGCGACGTGTCGGCCCCGCGGCTGGAGGGGGCGGTGCGCCGCCTGCGCCGGGCCGGGGTGCAGAATAGCGAGCGCCACCTGGTCGAGCCCGGCGACAAATGGGCCAAGCGCCGCGCCAACACCTTCGACCGCGTGCTGGTCGATGCGCCCTGCACCGGCACCGGCACCTGGCGCCGCAACCCCGATGCAAGGCAGCGGCTGCGGGAGCAGGACCTGGTGGAGCTGGTGCCGAAGCAGGCGATGATCCTGGATACCGCGGCGCGGCTGGTGAAGGCCGGGGGACGGCTGATCTACGCCACCTGCTCGCTGCTGCCGGCCGAGAACGAGGACCAGGTTGCGGCGTTCCTGCTGCGGCATCCCGAATTCAGCGTGATCCCGCTGGCAGAGGCCTGGACGCTGCCGGGCCCGCCACCCGGCACCGGCCCTTATCTGTCCCTGACGCCGAAGCTGCATGGCACGGATGGTTTCTTCGGCGCGGTGCTGGAGAAGCGGGCCGCTTGAGCCCCGCCGCACTTCGCCCAGCCGAACCCGGCGATGCCGATGCCATCGGCGCCATCTACGTCGCTGTCTGGCGCAGCACCTATGCCGGGCTGCTGCCGTCCGAGTACCTGACCGGCATGTCCGCCCAGCGTCTGGCCCGGCGCTTCCGCAGCGATATTGCCCGCCATCGCCCGGTGGTGGTGGCGGAGGTGGACGACGCCGTGATCGGCTTCTGCGCCGGCGGCATCCCGCGTCAACCGGGCCTGGCCGATGGCGAGATCGAGACGCTCTATGTGCTCGACGACCATCGGGAGCAGGGCATCGGCCGCCGGCTGCTGCGCGCCTGCGCCGGGACGCTGGCGGAGGCCGGATGCGGCAGCGTGTTCCTCTGGGTGCTGCAGGACAATCCCAGCCGGTGGTTCTATGAGCGGCTGGGCGGCCGGCCGGTGCGCCGCGCGGTGGCGCATGTGGCGGGCCAGGCCTTCGACCAGACGGCCTATTTGTGGGACCCCATCGCCCGGCTGCTGCCTGCTTCCACGAAAACCTAGTTGCGGGGCGCGGCCACCCATGCTGCAAGCTGTTCTATGACCCAGACCCTCTCCGACCCCACCGTCGTGGACCGCGTGCTGATCCTGGACTTCGGGAGCCAGTTCACCCAGCTGATCGCCCGGCGGGTGCGCGAATCCGGGGTGTATTGCGAGATCATGCCCGCCTCTGCCGGTGCGGAGCGCATCCTGGACTTCGGCGCTCGCGCCTACATCCTCTCCGGCGGCCCGGCCAGCGTCACCGATGCCGAGTCGCCCAAGGTGCCGGACATGGTGTTCCAGTCCGGCCTGCCGGTGCTGGGCATCTGCTATGGCCAGCAGGCGATGGTGTTGCAGCTGGGCGGCGAGGTCAGCTTGAGCGACCACCAGGAGTTCGGTCACGCCACCCTGGCCGTCAGCGACGACTGTGACCTGTTCCATGGCGCCTGGGAGACCGGCGGGCGGGAGCAGGTGTGGATGAGCCATGGCGACCACGTGACCAAGCTGCCGCCGGGCTTCCGCGCCGTGGCGAACAGCGCCGGCGCGCCGTTCGCCGCCATCGCCGATGACAGCCGGCGCTATTACGGCGTGCAGTTCCATCCGGAGGTGGTGCACACGCCGCATGGCCGGCAGCTGCTGCACAACTTCACCCACCGCGTGGCCGGGCTCTCGGGCGGCTGGAGCATGGCCGGGTTCCGCGAGGCGCAGAAGGCCCGCATCAAGGCGCAGGTGGGGCAGGGCAGGGTGATCTGCGGCCTGTCCGGCGGCGTTGACAGTGCGGTGGCGGCGGCACTGATCCATGAGGCGGTGGGCGACCAGCTGACGTGCATCTTCGTCGACGCCGGCCTGCTGCGCACTGCGGAAGCCGATGAGGTGGTCCGCACCTTCCGCGACCGCTTCAACATCAACCTGGTGCATCGCGACGCCAGCGCGCTGTTCCTGCGGGAACTCGACCGCGTCACCGACCCCGAGACCAAGCGCAAGACCATCGGGCGCGTGTTCATCGAGGTGTTCGAGGAAGAGGCAGCCAAGCTGGGCGGTGCCGACTTCCTGGCCCAGGGCACGCTGTATCCCGATGTGATCGAGAGCATCAGCGCGCATGGCGGCCCCAGCGCCACCATCAAGAGCCACCACAACGTCGGCGGCCTGCCGGCGCATATGCGGATGGCGCTGGTGGAGCCGCTGCGGGAGCTGTTCAAGGACGAGGTGCGGGTGCTGGGCCGGGAACTCGGCATTCCCGCGCACATCGTCGGGCGGCATCCGTTCCCGGGGCCGGGCCTGGCGATCCGCATCCCCGGGGACATCACCGCGGAACGGCTGGACATCCTGCGCCGGGCCGACGCGATCTTCCTGGAGGAGATCCGCAATGCCGGGCTGTATGACGCCATCTGGCAGGCCTTCGCCGTGCTGCTGCCGGTGCGCACCGTGGGCGTGATGGGCGATGGCCGCACCTATGACAACGCCTGCGCCCTGCGCGCCGTCACCAGCGTGGATGGCATGACGGCGGAGGTCTACCCGTTCGACATGGCGTTCCTGACCCGCACCGCGACGCGGATCGTGAACGAGGTGCGGGGCATCAACCGCGTGACCTACGACATCACCAGCAAGCCGCCCGGCACCATCGAGTGGGAATAGCCCGGCTGTGCGCAACACGCGCGCGGAAGGCTATCTCTGGGCGGCGCTGACCGTCAGCATCTTCGCCGGCTGGTTCGTGGTGACGCGCTTCGCCGTGACCCATACGCTGCGGGCGTGGGACGTTGCGGCGCTGCGGTTCGGGGTCGGGCTGCTGTGCCTCGCGCCGGCGCTGATCCGCGGGCCGCGCCTGCCGCAACGGGCGTTTCGCAACGCGGCGTTGTTCGCGGCGCTGTGGGGGGCACCGTTCGTGCTGCTGCTGGGCTTCGGGTTGCAACGAACCTCGGCGGCGGAGGCGGCGGCGATCACGCCGACGCTGACGCCGGTGTTCGCCGGGCTGTTCGGCTGGGCGCTGTTGCGGCGGGTGCCGGGGCGGGCGCGGGTGATCGGGTTCGCCGCCATCGTGCTGGGGGTGTTCGGGCTCATCGGGGTCACGGCGATGCGGCTGGGTCCGCCGGACCAGCTTGGGCTGCTGGTGCTGATCGCGGCTTCGGCGATGTGGGCCATCTACACGCTGCTGTTCCCCGGCAGCGGGCTGACGCCGGTGCAGTCGGCGGGGCTGATCTGCTTCTGGTCGTCGGTGGTGTATCTGCCGATCTACCTGGCGCTGGGGCTCAGCCGGCTGCCGCTGGCCTCATGGCAGGAACTGCTGTCGCAGGGCATCTATCAGGGCGTGCTGATGAGTGCGGTGGGGATCGTGACCTTCAACCGCGCCGTCGTGCTGCTGGGGCCGGTCGGCGCCAGCGCCATCATCGCGCTGCTGCCGGTGATGGCCGCGCTGATCGGGGTGCCCGTGCTGGGCGAGGTTCCGGCACCGCTGGACATCGCGGCAATCGCGGTGATCGCACTGGGCGTGCTGCTGGCGGCGCGAAGCCCGGCGCGGGCCTAGGCACCCAGCCAGGCGCGAACCTGGTCCCGGACGAAGGCGGCATCGGGAGGGTTGCTCGCCGGGTTGCCGGCGCGGTGGCCCCAGATGCTCGGGATCGGGCGCAGGGCGGCGTGCTGCAGGAAGGGCAATTCGGCCTCGTTGTCGGCGACGCGGAAATACAGGTCGGTCTCGCCCGGCATCAGCAGCACCGCGGCCTGAATGGTGCGCAGCGCGGCAGCGAGGTCACCCTGGAAGCGGCCGTCGCGGCTGATGTCCCCGGCGTCCCAGGTGCAGAGCTGGGCGTAGAGGTCTGCGGCGGGCCGGCGGGCGAAGCGCTCCTCCCAGTCCGTGCGGAGGAAGGTGTCGAGGTCCGGGGCGCCGAGCGCGGTGCGGTGCAGGCCGGCGCGGTAGAAGTCCTGGCTCAGGGCCCAGCCGGCGTAGATGCGGCCGAAGGCGCGCAGGGCGGCGACGGGTTCGGCGCTGAAGCGGCCCTGGCCCAGATACTCCGCGGCGGCCTCCAGCACCGCCATCTGTCCCTTGAGGAACACCCGGTTGTGCACCGCCGTGCGGGCGCTGCCGCAGTTGATGATGGCGCGGGCCACCTGGTCCGGGAACAGCGCGGCCCAGTGATAGGCCTGTTGCGCGCCCATGGACCAGCCATACACGGCATGCAGCCGCCCGATGCCCCAGACGTCCGCCAGCAGGCGGCGCTGGGCGTGCACGTTGTCCCAGCTGGTGACCAGGCCGGGCCAGCCGGGGGTGTTGGACGGGCTGCTGGACAGGCCGTTGGCGAACATGTCGGGCGTGACGATGAACCAGCGGCCGGGGTCCAGCACGCCGTCGGGGCCGATCAGCCACTCCTGGTCCATGTGCCGCGCGCCGTAGCTGGTGGGATACAGCACGACGTTGTCGCGGGCCGGAGAGAGGGTGCCGTAGGCCTTCCAGCTGAGGAAGGCGCCGGGCAGCACGGCGCCGGACTGCAGCTTCAGGTCGCCGAGATCGAAGCGGCCCGTGGAAATCGCGTGGCTCATGTGCCCGCTCTCAGGTGATCGAGCGCACGAAGTTCGCATGCCACCGCGCATAGCCGTCCTGCACCACGCCGAGGCGGTCGCGGATCGCGATGTGCGCGGCAGGCAGCCGGTGGAACGGGATGGAGGGATAGAGGTGGTGCTCGGTGTGGTAGCTCATGTTCCACATCACGGCGCGGACCAGCGCGTTGGTCAACGTGGTGCGGGTGTTGGTCAGGCCGTTGCCGTCCATGGTGCAGAGCGTGTGCTCCGTCAGCAGATACAGGCGCAGGAAGGGCTGGCCCAGCAGCTGCGGCCCCAGCCAGAACACCAGCGGCGCCCACCAGCCGACCAGCGCCACCGACAGGGCCACGCAGGCCAGCATGAACAGGCTCATGGCGCGCACGGACCGCACCACCTTCGGGGCCGACCGCTCGGTGATGTAGCTGTGGGCGGAGAGGTCGCCGCACCAGCAATCCGCCACCACGCGCGCCCGGGTGTGCCAGTATGGCGCGGCGCAGATGCGCAGCAGATAGGCATCGAGGCTGGAGGGCGGCAGCACCAGCAGCTCGGGGTCGCGCGCCGGGTCCTGGGTGTGGCGGTGATGCGCCAGGTGGAAGGAGGTGTAGAAGTGCCAGTTGAGCATGGAGGGGCAGGCCGCCAGCCATCCCGCCACCGCATTGGCCCGGCGCGAGCGGAACGCCGTCAGGTGCATCGTCTCATGAATGGGCGCGAACAGCGCCGCCTGGGCGATGCCGAGCAGCAGCATGGCCGGCAGCAGCGTCCAGGACAGGTGCGGCGGCGCCGAGGCGGCCACCCACCAGCCCGCGAGGCCGATCAGCACCAGGTGGAACCCCAGCCGCAACGCGCCCCACCCGTCCGACCGCACGGATAATGCGCGGAGCTGCGGGCCGGTGAGCACGCGGGGTGTGGCGTCGTTCATCATCATCTCCAGCGGCGAGGGGTGCACGGGGACTAGCACACGCCATGCCAGCCAGGCTGGACGATCCGCCTGGCCACGCCTAATTCTGGTGAAAACGGAGGATGCGCCATGCCCGAGGCCTATATCTGCGACTTCACCCGCACGCCCATCGGCCGCTATGCCGGCGCGCTGAAGGATGTCCGCGCCGACGACCTGGCCGCCCACCCCTTGCGCGTGCTGCGCGAACGCAACGCCTCGGTCGACTGGGCGGTGCTGGACGACTGCTACATGGGCTGCGCCAACCAGGCCGGCGAGGACAACCGCAACGTCGCGCACATGGCGACGCTGCTGGCCGGGCTGCCGGTGGAGGTGCCGGGCAGCACCGTCAACCGGCTGTGCGGCTCGGGGCTCGATGCGGTGGGCACCGCGGCGCGGGCGATCCGCTCGGGCGAGGCCGGGCTGATGCTGGCGGGCGGGGTGGAGAGCATGACGCGCGCGCCCTTCGTGCAGGGCAAGGCGACGGAGGCGTTCTCCCGCGCCGCCGCCATCTATGACACGACCATCGGCTGGCGCTTCGTCAACGGCCTGATGAAGACGATGTATGGCACTGATTCGATGCCGGAAACCGGCGAGAACGTGGCCGAGCAGTTCCAGGTGACCCGGCTGGCGCAGGACGAGTTCGCGCTGCGCAGCCAGCAGAAGGCCGCTGCCGCCCAGGCCGCCGGGTTCTTCAAGCGGGAGATCGCGCCCATCACCATCAAGGGCCGCAAGGGCGACACGGTGGTGGACACCGACGAGCATCCGCGCGGCGACACCACGATGGAGATGCTGCAGAAGCTCAAGACTCCCTTCCGCAACCCGGGCACCGTGACGGCGGGCAATGCGAGCGGCGTGAATGACGGCGCGGCTGCCTTGATCCTGGCCAGCGAGGACGCTGCCCGCACCCATGGCCTGGTGCCGCGCGCCCGCGTGGTGGCGATGGCGACCGCCGGGGTGAAGCCGCGCATCATGGGCATCGGCCCGGCGCCCGCGGTGCAGAAGCTGCTCGCCCGTACCGGCCTTCGCATCCAGGACGTGGATATCATCGAGCTGAACGAGGCCTTCGCCAGCCAGGGTATCGCGGTGCTGCGCCAGCTGGGCGTGGCGGAGGACGATCCGCGGGTGAACCCGCATGGCGGCGCCATCGCGCTGGGACATCCGCTGGGCGCCAGCGGGGCGCGGCTGGCGATGACGGCGGTGAACGCGCTGGAGACCACGGGCGGCAGGCGCGCCATCGTCTGCATGTGCATCGGCGTGGGCCAGGGCATCGCGGCGCTGATCGAGCGCGTGTAGCCGGCGTGTACACCGCCACGCCGTTCCCGGTGTCCGATCCCGCCATGCTGGACGAGGTGCGGCAGCTGAACCGCAAGCTGGACCGGATGCCGCGGCTGAAGATCCGGCGCCGGGCCGATGTGATGCTGATCCAGTCCATCCTGCGCCTGGGCCAGATGCGGGCGAACTGGGCCATGCGGCGCGCCGGCCTGACGCTGGAGCGGCGGCAACTCGGGGCGGGCGGCGTGTCGGTGCGCATCCTGCGGCCAGCCGGGCCGGTGCGCGGCGTGGTGCTGGACGTGCACGGCGGCGGCTGGGTGATGGGCAATGCGCGGATGAACGACCAGCTCAACCTCGGCATGATCCGGGCCTGTGGGGTGGCGGTGGTGTCGGTGGACTACCGGCTGGCCTGGGAGATCCCGCTCGGGCTGCTGATCGAGGATTGCGTCGCGGCGGCGCGCTGGCTGCTGGATGGAGGGCTGCCGGAATACCGCGATCTGCCAGTGATCGTGGTGGGTGAATCCGCGGGTGGTCATCTTGCGACTGCGATGCTGCAGCGCTTGACGGTGTGGCCCGAACTGCTGCGCCGGGTCGCCGGGGCGCTGCTGTATTATGGCGTTTATGATTTCGCCGGAACGCCGAGCGTGCATCGCGCCGGGCCGGAGACGCTGTTGCTGGACGGGCCCGGGCTGGTGACGGACCTCGGGCGCCTGACCCCGGGCCTCACGCCCGCCGAGCGGCGCCAGCCCGAACTCTCCCCGCTGTATGGCGCGCTGGACGCGATGCCGCCGGCGCTGATGGTGGTTGGCGCGCTCGATCCGCTGCTGGATGACACGCTCCTGATGGCGGAGGCCTGGCGGAACGCCGGCCCGGCGGCCGAACTGGTACTCGTGCCGGAAAGCCCGCACGGCTTCATCCATTTCCGCTCCCGGCTGGGGCAGGCCGTGCTGCGGCATTGCCATGGCTGGATCACCGGGCGGCTCGATGCCCAACCGGGGATACGCGGCGCATGATGATGGACGGCAAGGTGGTCGTGGTGACCGGGGCGGGCGGCGGCATCGGGCGGGAGATTGCGCTCGCCATGGCGCTGGCCGGGGCGCGGGTGGTGGTAAACGATATCGGGGCCAGCCTGGAGGGGGATGGCCTGTCCGCCACGCCGGGCCAGCAGACGGTGCAGATCATCGAGCAGCGGGGCGGGGCGGCGGTGGCGAACACCGACAGCGTGGCCGGCTGGGAGTCGGCCCGGCGCATCGTGCAATGCGCGATGGACAGCTTCGGGCGTCTGGACGCCGTGGTGAACAATGCCGGCATCCTGCGCGACACCATCTTCCACAAGATGACGGCGGAGGACTGGCTGTCCGTGGTGAACGTGCACCTGAACGGCACCTTCTTCGTCAGCCGGGCCGCCGCGGAGCCGTTCCGTGTGCAGGGCAGCGGGGCGTTCGTGCACATGACCAGCACCTCGGGCCTCATCGGCAACACCGGGCAGGCGAACTATTCCGCGGCGAAGCTCGGGATCACGGCGCTGTCGAAGTCCATCGCGCTGGACATGCAGCGCTTCGGGGTACGGTCCAACTGCATCGCGCCCTTCGCCTGGAGCCGCATGACCAGCTCCATCCCGGCCGCAACGCCGGAGCAGAAGGCGCGGGTCGCCAAGCTGGAGCAGATGACGCCGGACAAGAATGCGCCGCTCGCGGTGTATCTCGCCAGCGACGCCGCGGCGGGTGTGACCGGCCAGGTGTTCGCGGCCCGGCACAACGAGATCTTCCTGATGTCGCAAAGCCGGCCGCTGCGCTCCGTGCATCGCGGCGAGGGCTGGACGCCGGAGCAGGTGGCCGAGCACGCCATGCCGGCACTGCGGGCCACGCTGGTGCCGCTGGACCGCAGCCCGGACGTGTTCAGCTGGGATCCCGTGTGATGGTGTGGCGCGGCATGGACCAGGTGGCGCTGGGCCGCGAATACAACGCGCGTGCCAGCGTGCCGGACTTTGATGCGGACTCGCGGCGGTGTCAGGCGCTCTCCGCCGCGGCCCGCACCAGGCTGGAGCATGGAGCCGACCTGGTGTTCGACCGCGCCGGCGGTGCGCTGGACTGGTTTGCCGGGGCACCGGGCGGCGCGGTGTTCCTGTAGGTGCATGGCGGGTATTGGCGGGCGCTGTCGAAGGCGGATCAGTCCTGCGTCGCGCCGGGCCTGGTGGCGGCGGGCGTGCATGTTGCCGTCATGGACTACAGTCTGGCGCCCGCGGTTTCGCTGGGTGGGATCGTGCGGCAGACGCGGGCCGCCTGCCGCCGGGTCCATGACCAGGCGGCGGCACGCGGTGCGGACGTGGCGCGCATTTCGACATCGTGCCCGGCCTGGGCGACGCCGCCGATCCGTTGTGCCAGGATGCCGTGACATTCATGCAGGAGCGTTGACGCCATGGAAGCGCTGATCGTTCTGGTGGTGCTGGCGATCGTCGTGGTCATCGGCATCGCGCTCGGCGTGCGGACGGTGCCGCAGGGCCAGGTGTGGACCGTGGAACGCTTCGGCGCCTTCACCCGGCTGCTGCAACCCGGCCTGAACCTGATGCTGCCGCTGGTCGAGAAGGTCGGGCACAAGATGAACGTGCAGGAGATCGTGCTCGACATCCCGGAGCAGGCGGTCATCACCCGTGACAACGCCGCGGTGACGGTGGACGGCATCATGTACTACCGCGTGCTGGACCCGGTGAAGGCCGCCTATGGCGCGCAGAACCTGGTGCAGGCGCTGACCAGCATGGCGATGACCAACATCCGCAGCGTGATCGGCGCCATGGACCTGGACGGCGCGCTCTCGGGCCGCGAGGAGATCAACGCCAAGCTGCTGGTGACGCTGGACCACGCGACCTCGCCCTGGGGCGTGAAGGTCAGCCGGGTGGAGCTGCGCAAGATCGAGCCGCCGGCGAACCTGGTGATGGCGATGAACCTGCAGATGACGGCGGAGCGGGAGCGCCGGGCCACGGTGGCGCGGGCGATGGGCGAGCGGGAGGCGGCGGTGGCGCGGGCCGAGGGCGCCAGGCAGGCGACGGTGCTGGAGGCCGAGGCCCGGCTGGAGGCCGCGATGAAGGACGCCGCGGCCCGCGAGCGGCTGGCCGAGGCGGAGGCTCGCGCGACGCAGGCGGTGGCCGCTGCCGCCTCCGGCGCCGGGGCGGATGCGCTGCGCTACTTCATCGCGCAGAAGTATGTGGAGGCGATCCATGCACTGGCCGCCAACCCGAACGGGCGGACGCTGGTGATCCCGATCGAGACCGGGGCGCTGGCGGGCGGCATCACCCAGGCGATCGAAGCGATGCGGCTGGGCGGGGACAAGCGCGCGCCGTGAGCGTGGGTGCGCTGTGGCTGGTGGCGGGGCTGGCGCTGGCCGGGCTGGAGATGGTGGCGCCGGGCGTGTTCCTGCTGTGGGTCGGGCTCGCGGCGTTGGGCACGGGCGGCCTCACGCTGCTGGCCGGGCTCGGGTGGCACGCGCAGCTGGGCGTCTTCGTGGCGCTGGCGATCGGGCTCGTCGGCCTGGTCGGGCTGCGGCTGCGGCGACCCGGCGTGGACGCGGTGAATGCGCCCGGGGCGAACGTGGTGGGGCAGCTGTGCCGCTGCATCTCGTTCGAGCAGGGCGAGGGCCGGGTCAGCCTGGGGGACGGGCAATGGCCGGCGCGGCTTGCGGCGGGTGGCACGGCGTTGCCGGGCCAGCCTTTGCCAGGCGAGGCGTTGCGCGTGGTAGGCTTGGCGGGCACCGTGCTGCTGGTCGAACCGGCCTGACGGTGTTCAAGGAGGACAGCGATGCTCAAGTTCTATTACAGCCTGGCGCCGAACCCCATGAAGGTGGCGCTGTTCATGGAGGAGGCTGGTCTCGAATACGAGGCGATCCCGGTGGACACCCGCAAGGGCGACCAGCACGCGCCCGAGTTCAGCAAGCTGAACCCGAACAGCAAGGTGCCGGTGATCGTCGATGGGTCCGACGTGGTGTTCGACAGCAACGCCATCCTGCTCTACCTCGGCGAGAAGACCGGCCAGTTCATGCCGAAGGACAAGGCCGGACTGCTGTCCTGGATGATGTTCATCGCGAGCGGCATCGGGCCCTATTCCGGCCAGAGCGTGCATTTCCGCCACATGGCGCCGGAGCCGAAGGACTATGCGGTGACGCGCTACCTGTTCGAGGCCAGGCGGCACTGGGCGATCGTGGATGCGCATCTGGCGGGACGCGACTGGATGGTGGGTGAGAGCTATTCCATCGTGGACATGAGCCTGTGGGGCTGGGCGCGCATGGTGCCGTTCGTGCTGGGCGCCAGTGCAACCGATGCCTCGGTGTGGGCGGACTACCCGAACGTGAAGCGCCTGCTCGACACCGTGTCCGCCCGGCCGGCCGCAGTCCGTGCGCTGGCGATCAAGGACCGGCACGCCTTCAAGACGGAACTCGATGACGAGGCCAAGCGGAACATGTTCAAGCATCTCGCAGCCTGAACCCGGCCGCCGCCGTCCTGACAGCCACGCGTCCCGCAGGCGTGGCTGTCAGCGCCAGCCGCCGAACCAGTGCCGCAACCCGGCGAACGCACGGTCGCTGCCATGCGCGAAGGTCCACCAGCCCGCCAGGTGGACCAGCGCGAACACCACCACCGCCTCCATCGGCGACCCGGTGCGGCACAGCGGGATGCCCCAGGTGCCCGGCAGCGGCCAGGCCAGGCGCAGGCCCTTCGGCGTGAGCATGTCCGCCGCCAGGTGCGAGGCATAGCCGATGACCAGGGCCCAGACGTTGCCGCTCTGCGTGCCCGCGTGCATCAGCAGCGCCGCCATGCCTGCCATCGCGAACATGGAATGGGTGATGCCGCGGTGACCCAGGACCGAGGCGGCGATGGTCGAGACCGGCTTGACCCGGCGGCCGACCCAGGAGGCCGGATGATCGACATCGGGCAACAGCGAGCCGACCAGCACCAGAGCGAGACAGGCCGGGTCGAACAGCGGCAGGTGCAGCATGGGCGCCGCGGCGGCCCAGGCTGCGAACCCGACTGCAACATGGGATTTGGCCATCATCGATTCCAGCTACACCGGAGTGTCGCGCTGGAACAAGACGTGAATCGTGGCCGCCCGGGGACAGAGTCGCCGTGGGCGTAACGGTCAGGCGGCGGTGAAGCCGCCGGACTGGCGCGACCAGGCCCGGGCATAGGCGCCGCCCCGGGCCAGCAGCTCGGCATGCGTGCCCTGTTCCACGATGCGGCCGCCATCCAGCATCACCAGCCGGTCCAGCTTCGCGATGGTGGAGAGGCGGTGCGCGATGGCGATGACGGTGCGGCCCTGCATCAGTGTTTCCAGCTGCTCCTGGATCGCCGCCTCGATCTCGCTGTCCAGCGCGCTGGTGGCTTCGTCCAGCACCAGGATCGGCGCGTCCTTCAGCACCACCCGGGCGATGGCGATGCGCTGCCGCTGCCCGCCGGAGAGCTTCACGCCGCGTTCGCCGACATGCGCGTCATAGCCGCGGCGGCCGTGCCAGTCCTCGAGGTTCGGGATGAAGCTGTCCGCCTGAGCCCGCCGGGCCGCGGCGGCGATCTCGGCGTCGCTGGCCTCGGGGCGGCCATAGCTGATGTTGTCGCGGATGGAGCGGTGCAGCAGGCTGGTGTCCTGCGTCACCATCGCGATGTTGCCGCGCAGGCTCTCCTGCGTGACGCCCGCGGTGTCCTGTTCGTCGATCAGGATGCGGCCGGACTCCGGGCGGTAGAAGCCGAGCAGCAGGTTCACCAGGGTGGACTTCCCGGCGCCCGAGGGTCCGACCAGGCCGACGCGCTCGCCGGGCCGGATGTCCAGGTCGATGTCGTGCAGCACGCCGCGCTCGCTGCCATAGCCGAAGCTCAGGTGCTCGAAGCGGATGCCGCCGCCGGTGAGGTGCAGGGTGGCGGCGCCGGGTGCATCGGGCATGGCGCGCGGCACGGCGATGCTGCGCATGCCGTCCTGCACCAGGCCCAGGTTGTCGAAGATGGAGATGATGCTGCGCGCCACCCAGCCGGCCGTGGTGGTCAGCTGCCAGGCCAGCGGCAGCGCGGTGGCCACCGCGGCGATGCCGATGCTGCCGCGTGACCACAGGTTGATGGAGAGGGTGGCCATCGAGAACAGCAGGCTGGCGTTCAGCAGATACAGCCAGGCGACCCAGGTGGTGATGGCCCGGGTCTGCGCCCGATACAGCAGCGTGTGCTCGTCCATGGAGCGGCGCACGAAGTCGTCCTCGTCGGCGGCGCGGGCGAACAGCTTGACTGTCAGGATGTTGGTGTAGGAGTCCACGATCCGTCCGGTGAGGGTGGAGCGCATCTCGGACACGGCGCGGGCGCTGTCGCGCATGCGGGGCACGAAGACCCGCAGCAGGATGCCGTAGCCGACGAACCAGCACAGCACCGGGACGCACAGCCAGCGGTCCAGGCTGAACAGCAGCGTGCCGGCCGTGGTGCCATAGGCCAGGATGTACCAGGCGGCGTCCGCCCCCATCACGATGGCCTCGCGGATGGCGACGCCCGTCTGCATCACGCGGGCGGCGATGCGGCCGGCGAAGTCGTTCTGGAAGTAGGCCCAGGACTGGCGGACGACGTGCCAATGGCTCTGCCAGCGGATGAGGTTCGACATGCCGGGCGCGATGGCCTGGTTGTTGGTGAGGTTCTGCAGCAGCACGGCGCCGGGGCGGGCGATGAACACCACGGCGGCCATGACAGCGAACTGCCGCCACTCGTCATGCAGCAGCGTTGCGGGCGCATGGGTGCTGAGCAGGCCGACGACGCGGCCGATGCAGATGGGGATGGCGGCATCCAGCACCGCCACCAGCAGCCCGCCCAGGAACAGCCGCACCACCAGGCCCGGCATCTGACCCACGAAGTAGCGGAAGAAGCCGCTGAGGGTGGCGGGCGGCGTGGTCTCCGGCACCGGCCCGGTGGGGTCCACCAGGCTCTCGAAGGCACGGAACAGGCGTTTGGAGGGCATCAGCCGGGCCTGCACCCGGCAAACCGCGTGGTCAATGTCTCACGCGCGCAACAGCGCCGATTGTGCGGACACGGTGCCGAGACCGGGGAACACCGCCGTCATGGCGCTGGCGGGCAGGCCCAGATGGTCGATCAGCAGGCCCATCGCCAGGGAGCGAAGGTCCGTGGTGGGCGCCAGGTCCCGGTTTTCGAACAGCTGCGCGCCCGACAGGCCGGGCCAGGTGCCGCCGACCCGGCCGCCATTCACCGCCCCGCCCAGCACGAAGGCGACGCCTGCCGTGCCGTGGTCGGTGCCGTTGGTGCCGTTGGCGCGGACGGTGCGGCCGAACTCGGTCATCACCAGCACCGCGGTCTGCTGCCACGCCGGGCCCAGCGCGGTTTTGAGCGCCGTCAGCGCCACGTCCAACTGCTTCAAAGGGTTGTCGAGCCGCTGCATCTGCCCGGCATGGGTGTCCCAGCCGCCACCCTCGAGCGCCGCGATGCGGGGACCGTCGGCGGCGGCCAGAAGGCGGCCGGCGGCGGCGGCCACGTTCGCCACCGCGTTGCGGTCGCCGGTCTGCGCCATGCCCGCGAGGGTGGCGCCGTTGAAGCTGCGGTCGCGCAGGCCCTCCAGCACCACGGGGCCCAGCAGCGCATCGTCATGCGCGAGGTCCGCGATGCGGGCATACAGGTCGGGCGACAGCCCCGTATTCGCGGCCGGGGCGTAGCTGCCCACGGCGGCCTGGCCGCGCAGCAGCAGCGGCACGTTCACGCCCACCGCCAGCGCGCTGTTGGCCCGGCGGCCCGGCATCGCCTGCACTGCCCGGTTCAGCCAACCGCTGGACAGGCGCTGGTCCGCGCCGCTCTCCAGGTAGTCCTGTGCATCGAAATGGCTGCGGCTGCGATACGGCCCGGCCACCGCATGGACCGGCAGCAGCTGCCCGGCCTTGTACATCTCGTGCAGCCCCGCGAGCGCCGGGTTGAGGCCGTAGAAGCCGCCGAGATCGAGCATGCCGCCGGGCTGGCCGGGCGGGGGCGGGATCAGGCCGGGGCGCAGCCGCACCAGGTCCGCATCGCCGTAGGGCACCACCGCGGCCATGCCGTCCAGCGCGCCGCGCAGCAGCACGACCACCAGGCGCTTCTCGGTGGGGGCATCGGCAACTGCCAGGCTGGCATGGCCCATGGTCCAGGCGGCGGTGAGGCCCAGCAGGCTTTGGCGGCGGGTGATCATGTCAGCGCCTCTGGAACTCGGGGGAGGTGAGCAGCAGCGTCATGCCGTCGCGGCGGGACCCGGCGGTGCGGATCGCGTCCCGCGTGCGGTCGTTCAGCAGCGGGCCCAGGCTGGCGGCGGCGATGGCGGCCGGGTCGCGGTCGCTGCGGGCGGCTATGCCGTGGGTCCAGTCGATGCGGCGCATCATCGCCTCCGGTGCGGCCCAGTCGGCGGCCTGGTCGGACCAGCCATTGGGCAGCGGCGCGGTCCAGAGCGGTTGGCCCAGCGTGGCCAGCACGCCCTGCAGCGGCACCTGCCTGTCGGCCGGCAGGTCCAGCGCGCGCAGGGTGGCGACGGCGAAATCCTGCGGCGAGCGCAGCTTCGTGAGCGGCGCCCAGGCGGCTTCGAGCCCGATCAGGGCGATGCTGGCCGCGCCCAGGTCGCCGCCCGTGTCACGCAGCACGCCTTCGATGGTGCGTACCGCATCGGGCGGGGCCGCGTCGGCCACGAAGTGCTGCACCAGGCGGGTGGCGAGGTGGCGGTGGGTGCTGGGGTGGTGCGCGATATAGTCCAGGGCGGCGATGCCGCCGGGTTCGCCGGGTGGGAAGCGGCGGCCGAGCAGGGTCTTGGCGCCGGGTTCATGGGCGGCCTCGCGGAACTGGTAGCCGGGGAACAGGCGGTTCAGCTCGACCGACCAGCCGCTGATGATGCGGGCGAACTCCGTCACGTCGGCCTGGGTGTAGCCGCCATCGGCGCCCAGCGTGTGCAGCTCCAGGCACTCGCGGGCCAGGTTCTCGTTCAGGCCGCGCTTCTGCGCCTTGCCGATGATGCTGTTGGGTCCGACGGAATTGTTGTTGTCGAGATACATCAGCATCGCCGGGTGCCGCATGACGGCCAGCAGCATGGCGAAGAACGGGCCGGTGACGTTCGGGCGGATCGCCTCGCGGATGTAGGGCCCGATGGTGGCGTTGGTGCCGCCCTGGCGGATGCTCACTGTGAAGTGGTTGGCCCAGAACCACACCAGGCGCTCGCGGAACGGGGCGTCCGTGGTCAGCAGCTGCTCGGTCTGGGCCTTGACGTCCTGGTTGTACAGCGGGGCGACCAGTTGTGGGCCGGGCGGCAGGTTGAGCCTGTACTGCTCGCGCAGCACGGTCAGGCCATCGGCGGTGGCCGGCATGCGGGTGCCGAAGTTCGCGGTGTCGTCGGCCTCCACCTGGGCGCGCAGCCAGGCGGGCGGGTCATCGGGCAGGGGCTCGTCGCCCCGGCGGCCGAGGCCGAAGCGGATCAGGGCTTGGGCGGTGCGGGCATCCATGGCAGCACGCTACCAAGAGGCGGGCGCTGGCGCTCGTTACGAAGCGTTGCAGAAGGCGCGCTGCACCGCGATGTTTCTCGACATGGGCGCCACGCTGGTGGACGAGGCGCGGCTGTTCCCGGGGAAGCGCCGCGTTGACCGTCCTGTAGCTATCGCACCAGCCCGGCTGTCCGCAGCGCCCGCCCGATGATGGCCGTGGGGCCGGAGGCTCCCGACAGGAACGATGCCCCTGCAACCCGGCCCCAACCTGCCTGAGGCTGCTGCGGCCCCGGCTGCCTTGCGTTCTGCTGCGAACCCGCTGCCGTGTCCGCCAGGCCAGCCCGGGGCAGCGAGGGCTGCGTCAGCAGGCCCCAGCTGCGGGCCAGATGCCAGGTCGAGCTGACCGAGGATGCCAGCATGTGCGGTCCGGCAGCGCCCACGCTGTGGTCGAGGTCCGCGCCATCCGGCATGATCGGCGTGCCGTGGCCCAGGCCCGGCACGGCCCAGCGCTCCAGCCGCGGCTGGCCGGCGGCATCCAGCCAGGTCTCGTGCCGGGCGCCGTCCACCTGGTCGGCGGTGGTGGGGTGTTCGGGCAGGCCCATGGCGTTGGCCCACTGCCGGGTCAGCTCGCGGCCGTTCTCGGCGCTGACGGTCTGGTCCGCATCGCCGTGCCAGACCTGCACCAGCGGGCGCGGGCCGCGATGGGGGGAGGCGGCGCGCACCAGCTCGCCCCAGTGATCGGAACTCCAGCGCCGGCCCGTGCCCATGGCGGTGAAGGCCTCGCTGACCGAGGTGGCGCTGCCGAAGGGCAGACCGGCGATGATGGCGCCGGCGGCGAACAGCTCGGGGGCCGTCGCCAGCATGGCCGCGGTCATGGCGCCGCCGGCCGAGAGCCCGGTGATGAACACCCGGCGCGGGTCGATCGGGTGGGTGCGCAGCATCTGCTCGACCATGGCGCGGATCGATTCGGCCTCACCCTGGCCGCGCGTCACGTCCTCGGGGTGAAACCAGTTGAAGCAGAGCTGCGGGTTGTTCGAGCGTTGCTGCTCCGGGAACAGCAGCGCGAAGCCGTGCCGCTCCGCCAGGGTGGACCAGCCGGCGCCGTGATCATAGGCGGCGGCGTTCTGGGTGCAGCCGTGCAGCACGACCACCAGCGGCGCGCCCTCCGGCAGACCGGGCGGCACGTAGGTGAGCATCCGCAGGTCCCCGGGGTTGCGGCCCGCGGGCGCCACGATCCTGAGCCGCAGCGGTTCCGCCAGGTTGGCCATCGCCTCCTCGCGCCGCCGCTTCAACTTTGCGAGGCCGAGGATGTTCTCGCCAAGTCCAGCCACAAGCCACCTCATCCGAATCTGTCGTCACGATATGCTGCGGCGCAGCATCGAATCAATCCGTGGGGCATCACAAAGCCGGGGCCCCGTCGTGGTTGACGCCGTGGCAGGCGTTCAGGAGAGTGCGCGCAAGTCACGCCGGCAGGGCGGACACGGAGGACGCATGGCCGACATGGTGGCGAAGCTGGAGCGTCGGGGCGACGTGGCGCTGATCGCGATGGACAATCCGCCGGTCAATGCCCTGGGGCATGCGCTGCGGGCCGGGCTGTTGGCGGCGTTGCAGGCGGTGGGGGACGCGAAGCTGGTGGTGCTGTACGGCACCGCCCGGGCGTTCAGCGGCGGGGCGGACATCACGGAGTTCGGCAAGCCGCGCGCGGAGCCGAGCCTGAATGACGTGATCGCGTTCATCGAGAACCTGGCGGTGCCGGTGGTCGCGGCCATCCAGGGCGTGGCGCTGGGCGGCGGGCTGGAGCTGGCGCTGGGGTGCCATGCCCGGGTGGCCTGGGATGGCGCGCGGATGGGCCTGCCGGAGGTGAAGCTCGGCCTGCTGCCCGGCGGCGGCGGCACGCAGCGGCTGCCGCGCGTGGCGGGGGTGGAGAACGCGCTGCAGATGATCGTGACCGGCAATCCGGTGGGTGCGGCGGCGGCCCTGAAGCTGGGTGTGGTGGATGCGGTGCTGGATGGCGCCTACCCCGATGCCGCGATCGAATGGGGCCTGGCGCATGCCACGCATCGTCGGGTGCAGGACCGGGAGGAGGGGTTGCAGGCGGCACGGGACGATGCCGGGTTGATCGACCGGGTGGCGGCACCGCTGCTCAAGGCCTCGGGCGCCCAGGCGCCGAAGCATTGCGTGGAGGCGATCCGCGGTGCGGTGACGCTGCCGTTCGAGGCCGGGCTGGCCAATGAGCGGCGGCTGTTCCAGGAACTGGTGATGGGCGATGAGAGCCGGGCACAGCGCCACGCCTTCTTTGCGGAGCGTGAGGCGCAGAAGGCCAGTCTGCCGGCGGGCACCGAGGCGCGGGCGGTGAACCAGGCCGCGGTGATCGGCGCCGGCACCATGGGCGGCGGCATCGCCATGTGCTTCGCCAACGCCGGCATCCCGGTCACCATCATCGAGATGGAGCAGGCGGCGCTGGATCGCGGCCTGGCCCGCATCAAGGAGCTGTATGCCACCAGCGCCAAGCGCGGCAGCATCACGGAGGACGAGGCGGCGGCGCGGGCCGGGCGGATCACGGGCCGCGTCGGGCTGGACGCGATCGGCGACGCGGACATGGTGGTGGAGGCCGTGTTCGAGGAGATGGGGGTGAAGCAGGAGGTGTTCCGCACCCTGGACCGCCTCGCCAAGCCCGGGGCGGTGCTGGCCACGAACACCAGCTACCTCGACATCGACCAGATCGCCGCCGCCACCTCGCGCCCCGGCGATGTGCTGGGCATGCACTTCTTCAGCCCCGCCAACGTGATGAAGCTGCTGGAAGTGGTGCGCGGGAAGCACAGCAGCCCGGCGGTGATCGCCACGGCGGCGGCCATCGGCAAGAAGCTCGCCAAGGTCGGCGTCGTGGTCGGCAACTGCTTCGGCTTCGTCGGCAACCGCATGCTGGCCCGGCGCACCGAGGCGGCGGAGCGGCTGCTGCTGGATGGCGCCAGCCCCTCCGAGGTGGATGCGGCGCTCACCGCGTTCGGCTTCAGGATGGGGCCGTTCGCGATGGCGGACCTGGCCGGGCTCGATATCGGCATGCGGATCCGCAAGGCATTCAACAAGGTGGCGCCGGTGGCGGACGCGCTGTGCGAGGCCGGGCGGTTCGGGCAGAAGACCGGGCGCGGCTACTATGTGTACGAAGGCCGCAACGCCACGCCGGACCCGGCGGTGGACGCCATCATCGCCGCCGAGAGCCGGAAGCTGGGCATCACCCGCCGCGCCATCCCGCAGCAGGAGATCATCGAGCGGCTGGTCTATCCCATGATCAACGAGGGTGCCCGCATCCTGGAGCAAGGCATCGCCGAGCGGCCGGGCGACATCGATACCATCTGGCTCACCGGCTACAACTGGCCGGCCTACCGCGGCGGACCGATGTTCCATGCGGACCTGGTCGGCCTCGCGGTGATCCGCGACCGCCTGCTCGAGCTCGCGGCACAGACCGGGGATGACAGCCTCAAGCCCGCCCCGCTGCTGCAGCGCCTGGCGGAGGCGGGGGAGGGGTTCGCCAGCCTGGGCGGCACGAAGGCGGCGTGACCCGGCCCTTCGCCTGGGAGGCCAGCTACCCACCCGGGCTCGCCTGGGATGTGCCGCTGCCGGTCTCCACCCTGCCGGCGTTGCTGGACCGTGCGGTGGCGGCGGGCGGTGCGCGCACGGCGATCACCTACCGCACCACGCCGCTCTCCTTCGCGGCGCTGGGTGCGGCGGTCGAGCGGCTGGCGCGGGGGCTACACGCGGCGGGGGTTCGCGCGGGCGATACGGTGGGGCTGCTGCTGCCCAACACCCCGGCGCATCCGGTGGCGTTCTTCGCGGTGCTGCGGCTGGGCGGGATCGTGGTGCATCTCACCCCGCTGGACCCGGCGCGGGCGGTGGCGGCCAAGCTGGCGGATGCGGGCGCCCGCACGCTGATCACCACCAACCTGCCGGGCGTGCTGCCCCAGGCGCTGGCGGTGGGGGCGGCGCGGCTGATCGTGGCGGATGACGCGGCCTGGGGGCCCGGCAGCGAGGGCGTGGCGATGCCCGAGGGCGCGCTGGTGATGCAGGCGCTGGATGGCCCGGCGGTGGACTGGCCGCCGCTCGACCCATACCAGGTGGCACTGCTGCAATTCACCGGCGGCACCACCGGGCAGGCGCGGGCGGCGCAACTGACGCATGCGAACCTCACCAGCACCGTGGCGATCTACGACGCGTGGAACGCCGGCCTTGGGCGCGGCTTCCGGCCCGGCGACCGCGTGCTGTGCGTGTTGCCGCTGTTCCACATCTATGCGCTGACCGCGGTGATGCTGCGGGCGGTCGCCAACGGGGTGGAGCTGGTGCTGCGCCCGCGCTTCGTGCTGGACCAGGTGCTCGATGACATCGAGACCGGGCGCTGCACGCAGATGAACGGGGTGCCGACCATGTGGATCGCCATGGTCAACGCGCCCGGCATCGAGGCGCGCGACCTCGGCAGCCTGCGGGTGGCGAGCAGCGGCGGGGCCGCGATGCCGCACGAGGTGGGGGAGCGGTTCTTCGCGCTGACCGGGCTGCGGCTCGGCGGCGGCTGGGGCATGACGGAGACCTCGCCGGCCGGCACCAACCTGCTGCCGGAGCGGCGGGCGGAGCCGGGCGAGATCGGGGTGCCGCTGCCCGGGGTGGAGATGCAGGTGGTGTCGCTGGAGGACCAGCGCCGCGTGCTGCCGCCCGGGGAGAGCGGGGAGATCCGGGTGCGGGGGCCGAACGTGACGCCGGGCTACTGGCGGCGGCCGGAGGAGAATGCGGCGGCGTTCGTCGATGGGTGGTTCATGACGGGCGATATCGGCCGGATGGAGCCGGATGGGCGCTTCGTGCTGGTGGACCGCAAGAAGGACATGATCATCAGCGGCGGCTTCAACGTGTATCCGCGCGCCATCGAGGATGCGATCCACGAGCACCCGGATGTGCGCGAAGCGGCGGTGATCGGCGTGCCGGACGCCTATCGCGGCCAGGCGGCCAAGGCCTTCGTGGTGCTGCGCCAGGGTGCGGCGGAGCTGACGCTGGAGGCGCTGCGGGCGTTCCTGGCGGAGCGGCTGGGGCGGCACGAGATGCCGGCGGCCTTGGACGTGCGGGAGAGCCTGCCGCACACGGCGGTGGGCAAGCTGGCGAAACGCGAATTGATTGCGGAGCAAGGGTGATGGACGAAGCGGTGATTGTCAGCACGGCGCGCACGCCGATCGGCCGGGCCATGCGGGGCGCGTTCAACCTGACGCATGGGGCGGAGATGGGCGGGCACGTGATCCGCCAGGCCATCGAGCGGGCCGGGGTGGATGCGGGCACCGTCGAGGAGGTGGTGTTGGGTTGCGCCAATCCCGAGGGTGCGACCGGCGGCAACATCGCGCGGCAGGCGGCGCTGCGGGCCGGGGTGCCGGCGAGCGCGGCGGCGATGACGGTGAACCGGTTCTGTTCCTCGGGGCTGCAGGCCATCGCCATCGCGGCGAACCGCGTGGTGTGCGACGGGGTTCAGGTGGCGGTGGCGGGTGGGCTGGAGAGCATCAGCCTGGTGCAGACCACCCTCAACAAGAGCCATTACCGGGACGCCTGGCTGGCCGGGCACACCGCCATCTACATGCCGATGATCGAGACCGCCGACATCGTGGCCCGGCGCTACGGCATCAGCCGCGAGCGGCAGGACGAATACGCCGCCGAAAGCCAGCGCCGCACCGCGGCCGGGCAGCAGGCGGGGCGGTTCGATGCCGAGATCACTGCCATGGAAACGACGCAGCAGGTGGTGGACAAGGCGACGGGCGCCACCAGCGAAATTAAGGTGATGCTGCGGCAGGATGAGGGGAACCGGCCGGAGACCACGCTTGCGGGCCTGGCCAAGCTGAAGCCGGTGCGCGGCGAGGACGAGTTCATCACCGCGGGCAATGCCAGCCAGCTGAGCGACGGGGCCAGCGCCTGCGTCGTGATGTCCGCCCGGGCGGCGGCGGCGGCCGGCATCGCGCCCATGGCGGTGTTCCGCGGCCTGGCCGTGGCCGGCTGCGAGCCCGACGAGATGGGCATCGGGCCCGTGTTCGCGGTGCCGCGCCTGCTGGAGCGGCATGGGCTGAGCATCGACGACATCGACCTGTGGGAGCTGAACGAGGCCTTCGCCAGCCAGGTGCTGTACTGCGCCGACCGGCTCGGCCTGCCGATGGACCGGCTGAACGTGGATGGCGGCGCGATCTCGATCGGGCACCCGTATGGCATGAGCGGTGCGCGGATGGCGGGGCACGCCCTGATCGAAGGCAGGCGGCGGGGTGCGAAGCGGGTGGTCGTCACCATGTGTGTGGGTGGCGGGCAGGGCGCGGCTGGCCTGTTCGAAATCATCTAGGGAGACGGCAGATGGACCTGAGCTTCACGCCGGACGAGATCGAGTTCCGCGACCGCATGCGGACGTTCTTCGCCACCGAGATCCCGGCCTCGATCCGCGACCAGGTGAAGAAGGGCGAGCATGTGCCGCGGGAGGACCAGATCATCTCGCAGCGCATCCTGAACGCCCATGGGCTGGCGGTGCCGCATTGGCCGGTGGAGTGGGGCGGGCAGGGCTGGTCCCCGGTGCAGCTGTACATCTACCAGGACGAGCTGCAGCAGGCCTGCGTGCCGCCGCCGCTGGGCTTCAACACCAACATGGTGGGCCCGGTGATCGCGCAGTTCGCGAACCAGGCGCAGAAGGAGCGGTTCCTGCCCGCGACGGCCAACCTCGACATCTGGTGGTGCCAGGGGTTCAGCGAGCCCGGCGCCGGGTCCGACCTCGCGAGCCTGCGCACCACGGCGGTACGCGATGGCGACATGTTCGTGGTGAACGGCCAGAAGACCTGGACCACGCTGGCGCAGTATGCCGACTGGATCTTCTGCCTGGTCCGCACCGACCCGGCCGCGAAGAAACAGGCCGGCATCAGCTTCCTGCTGATCGACATGAAGACGCCGGGCATCACGGTGCGGCCCATCGTCACCATCGATGGCGGGCGCGAGGTGAACGAGGTGTGGTTCGATGACGTGCGGGTGCCGGTTGCGAACCTGGTGGGCGAGGAGAACAAGGGCTGGGACTATGCCAAGTTCCTGCTGGGCAATGAGCGCACCGGGATCGCGCGGGTGGGAGTCAGCAAGGCGCGCATCCGCCGCATCAAGCAGCTGGCGGCGCTGGAGCGGGTGGGCGAGGGCGCGCTGATGGACGAGCCGCGGTTCCGCGAGAAGGTGGCGCTGGTGGAGGTGGAGCTGAAGGCGCTGGAGATGACGCAGCTGCGCGTGGTGGCCGATGAGCGCCATCGCGAGAAGGGCAAGCCGAACCCGGCCAGCTCCATCCTGAAACTGAAGGGCTCCGAGCTGCAGCAGGCGACCACGGAGCTGCTGATGGACGTGGTGGGGCCGTATATCCTGCCGTACGACGACCACGAGGAGGGCAGCAACCAGCCGCCGGTCGGGCCCGACCATGCCGCGGAGGCGGCGCCGACCTACTTCAACTGGCGCAAGATCTCGATCTACGGCGGCTCCAACGAGATCCAGCGCAACATCGTGGCGAAGGCGATTCTCGGCTTCTAGCCCATCGCTATCCGCTGGAACACCGGCACCGCCGCGGCCAGGGCGGAGAGGCTGACGTGTTCGCCCGGGGCGTGGGCCAGGCCGATGTCGCCGGGCCCCAGGATCAGGCAGGGGGCCAGGGACTGCAGCTGGGAGGCGTCGGTGCCGAACGGCACGGTTCGGGCCGAGTTGCCGGTGGCGGCCGTGGCGGCGGCGATCAGCGGGTGGGTGGCGGGCAGCTCCGGCGGGCTGCCTTCGCGCTTTGCCACCAGGTGCAGGCCGGCGGCTTCGGCAGCGGCTTCCACGGCCGCGATGATCGGGGCCGGGTCGATGCTGGCGCTGTAGCGGAACTTGATTCGGACGGTGGCGCGGGGGACGGTGACGTTCACCGCGGCACCGTGATTGTCGATGATGGGGTTGAAGTCGCTGAACACCGGATCGTAGGCGGTGTCCTGCAGCGCCGGGTCGGCGCGCAGGCGGTCGTGGATGCGGCGCATCTCGGCCAGGAAGGGCACCAGGTCCCAGTTCGCGTTGCGCCCCAGCCCGGTGCTGCTATGCGCCTGCACGCCGGTGGCTGTTGCGGTGAACTCCACATGGGCGCGATGGCCGCGGACGGGCTGCATCCGGGTGGGTTCCGCGATCAGGATGCCGCGCGGCGCGTAGTGCCGGGCCAGGGCGCTGCCGAGGATGGTGCGGGCGCCGGCCTTGGTGCTCTCCTCGTCCGTGGTCAGCAGCAGCGCGATCGGCACGCTGGCCGGCAGGGTGCGGGCGGCGATGACCAGGGCGGCCACCTGGCCCTTCATGTCCGTGCTGCCCAGGCCGTGCAGGGTGTCGCCCTCGATGCGGCCGGACCACGGGTCTTCCTGCCAACCCGTGTCCGGCACCGTGTCCATGTGGCCGCTGAAGGCCAGTCCGCCCTGGCCGCGGGCTGCCACCAGCACCAGCTTTTCCACGCCGTTCGTGTCGGTATAGGGGCACTGCTCCACCTCGAAACCCGCGAGCTCCGGCAGCAGCCGGGCGGCAACCGGCAGGTTCGAGATGCTGCTGCGGCTGTCGATGCGCACCAGGTCCTGCGCCAGGGTGGCGATCTGGCGGGTGAGGTCGTCGGTCACGTTCAGGCTCCCGGGCATTGCACCAAAGCCTCTTGCACGCAGGCGGCGGCCCGGCAAGTCTGCCGCCATGATCCGCTATCTCGACCCCCGCTCCGGCGCCACCTATCCGCTGGAGGTGCCGCGCTGGTGCGGCGATGCGCGGGAGCCGCTGCTGCTGAGCCCGATGCCCGGCATCGGCCGCGCGCAGATCGACACCACCGAGCGCAGCCTGTGGCGGTATCGGGCGGCGTTCCCGTTCGCGGTGGACCCGATCAGCATGGGCGAGGGCTGCACCCCGCTGCTGAAGCGCGCCCTGCACGGCGGCACCGCGCACCTGAAATGCGAGTGGTTCATGCCCACCGGCAGCTTCAAGGACCGCGGCGCCAGCGTGATGCTGAGCCTGCTGCGGGCCCAGGGCATCACCGCGGTGCTGGAGGACAGCAGCGGCAATGGCGGGGCCGCGGTGGCCGCCTATGCCGCGGCGGGCGGCATGCGCGCCGTGATCATGGCCCCCAGCAGCACCAGTCCGGCGAAAACCGTGCAGATGCGGGCGCATGGCGCTGAGGTGGAGCTGGTGCCCGGCACGCGGCAGAACACGGCGGAGGCGGCGGAGGCGGCGGAGGCGCGGGCAGCCAGCATCTTCTACGCCAGCCACAACTGGCATCCGTTCTTCCTGCAGGGCACCAAGACTCTCGCCTATGAGCTGTGGGAGGATCTGGGGTTTGCCGTGCCGGACCATGTGATCATGCCGTGCGGCGCCGGGTCGAACGTGCTGGGGTGCCAGATCGGGTTTTCGGAGTTGCTGCGGGCGGGCGCCATAGCGCGGCTGCCGAAGCTGTGGGCGGCGCAGCCGGAGCATTGCGGGCCGATCGCCGCGACCGCGCTGGGCGTGGCGGTGCCCGAGATCCGGCCGACCATCGCCGAAGGGACCGCCATCGCTTCACCGATCCGCAGGCCCGAAGTGGTGGCCGCGCTGCACGACAGCGGCGGCGGGGCGGTGCTGCTGAGCGAGGCCGAGATCGGGGCCGAGGTGCTGCACCTGGCGCGCGCCGGCATCTATGTGGAGCCGACCTGCGCCCAGGCGGCGGCCGCCTTCGGCAAGCTGCTGGCGGCCGGGTCGATCCGGGCGGAGGAGACCACCGTCGTCGTGCTGACCGGCACCGGGCTGAAAGCCACGTCGCGGCTGGCTGAACTGATGGGGATCACGCTGTGACGCTCGATGACCTGGAGACGCCGTGCCTGGTTCTGGACCGCGACGTGCTGGCGGCCAACCTCGATCGCATGGCGGCGCTGGCGGCCCGGCACGGCGTGCTGCTGCGCCCGCACATGAAAACCGCCAAGTCGATCGACGTGGCGCGGCTCGCGGGCGTGCGGGCCATCACGGTGTCCACGGTGGCGGAGGCGGCGTATTTTGCCGGGCATGGGATCACCGACATCCTGTATGCCGCGGGCATCACGCCCCGGAAGCTCGACCGGATCGCGGCGCTGAACGCGGCGGGGGCGGATATCGCGGTCATCACCGACGACGTGGCGATGGCGGGCACGATCGCTGCGCATCCTGTTCCGGTGCGGGCGCTGGTGGAGGTGGATAGCGGCGAGCATCGCGGCGGCATGGCGGCGGGGGAGGCGCGGCTGCTGGCCGTGGCGGCGGCCCTGGGCGGGCGGCTCGCGGGGGTGATGACCCATGCCGGGCACAGCTATGGCGGGCGCAGTGACGCGGACATGGCCGGGTTCGCGGAGGCCGAGCGGCTGGCGATCACCGGTGCGGCAGCACGGCTGCGGCAGGCCGGGCACCGGGTGGACATCGTCTCGATGGGCAGCTCGCCCACGCTGCGGCATGCGGCGCGCCTGGATGGCGTCACCGAGGTGCGGGCCGGGGTCTATATGTTCGGGGACCTGTTCCAGGCCGGCATCGGCACGCATGGGGTGAACGACATCGCGCTGAGCGTGCTGGCCAGCGTGATCGGCGTGCGGGCGGCGGAGCACCGGTTCGTGGTGGATGCCGGCGGCATCGCGCTGTCCAAGGACCATAGCACGGAGGCGGGCCCGGTGGATTACGGCTTCGGCCTCGTGCTGGGGCGGGATGGATCGCGGCGCTTCGGCACGGCCACCATCGTCAGCGCCTACCAGGAGCACGGCGTGGTTGCCTGTGACCCGGCGCTGCCCATGCCGGACGTCGCGGTGGGCGACCTGGTTCGCATCCTGCCGAACCACAGCTGCATGACCGCCGCGGCGCATGAGCGGTATCATGTGGTGCAGGGCGGCGAGGAGATCGTGGCCGCTTGGGGCCGGGTCAACGGCTGGTAACGGGAGGCGGATCATGGATATCGCGGGCAAGACGATCGTTGTTACGGGCGGCGGCAGCGGGCTGGGCGCGGCGACGGCGCGGATGCTGGCCGGGGCGGGCGCGCATGTGGTGCTGGCCGATATCGCCGATGCATCGGCCCTGGCGGCTGAACTCGGCGGCGCCTTCATCCGCACGGATGTGACGCAGGAGGCGGACGGGCAGGCCGCGGTGGCGCTGGCCACGGAGCGGTTCGGCGCGCTGCACGGGCTGGTGAACTGCGCCGGCGTGGTGGTGGGAGAGCGGGTGGCCGGCCGCGACGGACCGCATGAGCTGGCGACATTCGCCCGGGTGATCGGCATCAACCTGATCGGCACCTTCAACATGATCCGCCTGGCCGCCGACGCCATCAAGCGCACCGCGCCGGGCCCGGAAGGCGAGCGCGGCGTGATCGTCAACACCGCCTCGATCGCGGCCTTCGACGGGCAGATCGGCCAGGCCGCCTATGCCGCCAGCAAGGGCGGGGTGGCCGCGCTGACGCTCCCGGTGGCGCGGGAACTGGCCCGAGACGGCATCCGGGTGGTGACGATCGCGCCGGGCCTGTTCGAGACGCCGATGATGGCCGGGCTCTCGGCGGAGGTGCAGGCGGCACTGGGGTCCGCCGTGCCCTATCCGCCGCGGCTGGGCCGGCCCGCGGAATATGCGGCACTGGTCCGGCATATCCTGGAGAACACCATGCTGAACGGCGAGGTCATCCGCCTGGATGGGGCGCTGCGGATGGCGCCGAAATAGGCGGCGCGCCGGACTGTCTCAATAGCGGTGCTGCGGCAGGGTGAGCAGCGGGAAGCCGCTGAGGACATGGGGTTCCGTCACGGCTTCCACCGCGCGAAGGTAGCTGCGGTCCAGCCCGGCGAAGCTGGTGAGGCCGAGCAGGCCGAGACATTCGACCACCTCGATCTCCAGCAGTTCGATCACCCGCAGGATCCCGGCCGCCCCCGCCGCCGCCATGCCGTAGCAGTACAGCCGGCCCATGCCGACCAGGTCCGCCCCCAGCGCCATGGCCTTCACCACGTCGGCACCCCTTGTGATGCCGCCGTCCACGATGGTGAAGGCGCGGCCCGCCACCGCCTCCAGCACCTCGCCCAGCACCTCCATCGATCCGGCGCCATGATCCAGTTGCCGGCCGCCGTGGTTGCTGACGTAGATGCCCTCGATCCCGAGTCCGCAGGCTTTAGCCGCGTCCTCCGCGGTGGCGATGCCTTTCAGGATCAGCCTGATGCGGTGCCTGTCGTGAAACCGGGCCACATGATCCCAGCTCAGCCCGGCCTGGAACTCCATGCCGGGGGCCTGGGCGCGCCAGGGCTTGGTGAAGCGCTTGGCGATGTCGCGCTCCCGCCGGCTGTACAGCGCGCTGTCCACCGTGATGCAGAAGGCGTCGAACCCGGCGGCGATGGCGGCGCGGGCGCGCTCATCCACCCAGTCGTCATCACCGCGGACGTAGAGCTGGAACACCTTTGGTCCAGTCGCGGCGGCGGCGACGGAGGCCAGGCCGGGTTCGCTGACCGAACTCAGGAAAAAGGGCACCCCCGCCTGGCCGGCCCCCTGGGCCACCGTGACGCCGCCGCCGCGCTCGATCTGCTCCAGACCGCCCACCGGGGCCAGCGCCACCGGGAGGCGGATGGTGTGTCCGAGGAACTGCGCCGACGGATCGACGTGCGAGACGTCTCGCAGCACGCGCGGGCGGAAGCCGATGCGGTCAAGCGCCAGGCGGTTGCGGCGCACCGTGGTTTCCGTCGCGGTGCCGCCCACCACGTAGTCCCACATGTTCTGGTTCAGGGCGTTGCGCGCGGCTGCCACCACCTCGTGCATGACCTGAAAGCGCTCTTCGGGCTGATTGGACATCGCCTGCCTCCATGACCGTATCTTGACGCGCCTGCGCCCGCGGCGTCCACCCGCAGGGAGTGAACCAAGCGATCCTGCCTGCGTTAACCGGCAGAGGGAGTCCATGATGATCGAGATCACCACGTTATCCGCGCATGACGCGATCCCGGCCGGGCCAGGCCGGTCCGTCGTTGTCATGCGCCGGTTCGAGGAGGAGATGCCGGGGGTCGCCACGATCCAGATCGTGCTGACCGGCACGCCGGATGAAAGCACCCATCCCCGCAACCCCGACGGCACCGCGATGGAATGGGAAGCCGCGATCGACGCGGCCAGGCGGGTGGCTGAGTCCGAGGGACTGAAGCGGGTCTATGTCCTGGATCGCCTCGAGGGCGAGCGGGAGCAAGACATCCTGAAGCACGGCGGCGACCACAGCGTTGGCATGGAGGCGCTGCAGGACAGCGCCCCCGAGGATGGGGTGCGTGGTGCAGACATGCGGGACATCGCGCACCCGGTGGGCGACCGGTAACGGCGCCGCAAATCAGCCACAGACTTTGAATACATCATCGCCGTTTCCGGGTGTCCCGCTTTCGTCCTCACGGGGAAGTTATGGCGGGATGAGTGGCGGGCTTCCGATCCGGCCCGACTTTGCGTAGTGGTATGTTCCTGTAACGACGGCCTGCCATTCTGGTGCGGCCATGAATGAGAAGAGATCTCCGTATGCCTGACACCGGGTTGGATGCCGCCGCGACGGGTCGTCGCTTGGGAGTTCTGGTTGTCGGACTGGGTGGCGCTGTCGCGAGCACGGCTGCGGCCGGGATCGAGATGCTGCGTGCCGGGTCGAATGACATGGCGGGGCTGCCACTGGCCGGCGTCGCCGCTTCGGGGCTCGCGGCGTATCGCAACCTGCATTTCGCTGGCTGGGACCTGCATGGTGAGAACCTGGACAATGCGGTGCGCGAGCACCGGGTGCTGGACCGTGAGCAGTCCGAGCTGGTTGCACCGGCGCTGAAGGCGATGGCGCCGTGGCCGGCCGTGGGCAGCGTGGATTTCTGCAAGAACGTCGATGGCGGCAACAAGGTGGTGGCGAAATCGCATCGCGATGCGGTGGAGCGGATCCGCGAAGATATCCGCCGCTATCGACAGACCTCCGGCATCGCCGACCTGGTGATGGTCAACCTGGCCTCGGTCGAGCGTTGGCCCGACAAGTCGGCGCCGGCCCTGGGAAGCCTCGAGGGCTTCGAGAAAGGTCTGGATTCCAGCGATCCCGCCATCAGCCCGGCCATGCTCTATGCCTATGCCTCCATCGCCGAAGGGGTGCCTTACGGCAACTTCACGCCAAGCCTGGCCGCCGATATCCCGGCGCTGACGGACATGGCGACGAAGCACAATGTCCCTGTGGCCGGCAAGGACGGCAAGACGGGTCAGACCTTCATCAAGACGGTGCTGGCGCCTGCATTCCGGTCCCGCTCCTTGTATGTCGAGGGATGGTTCAGCACCAACATCCTCGGCAACCGCGATGGTCTGGCGCTGGACAATCCAGACAGCCTCAAGAGCAAGCTGAACACCAAGGGCTCGGTGCTTGATGACATCCTGGGATACCCAGTTGAGGACCACATCGTTGACATTCGCTACTACAAGCCGCGTGGCGATAACAAGGAAGCCTGGGATAACGTTGATCTTGTTGGATTCCTCGGCCAGAAGATGCAGATCAAGGTCAACTTCCTCTGCCGTGACAGCATCCTTGCGGCGCCGCTGGTGATCGAGATCGCGCGGGTGCTCGACCTGGCCCGGCAGCGTGGTCAGGGTGGCATCCAGGAACAGCTAGGCCTGTTCTTCAAGGCGCCGATGACGCCGGCCGGCCGGCGGGAGGAACATAGCTTCCCGGTGCAGGAGCGTGTCCTGCTCGACTGGCTGGCTGACTGATCCATGCTGGACGCCGTGCACCAGCACGGACCCGGCGGCGTGTCGGCCTTCGTGCCGCTCGCCGTCGAGCTGTGCGATCTGAAGCGGATCAGGGACGCTTCGTCACCGGACAGCCTGGCTTCCCTCATGTTCCGCCGGGCCTGGGGCGCGCTGCTCGCAGGTCAGGATACGACTGACGTGGCAATGACCGTGACGGCCGATGCAGTGGCCGCGGTGCGGCTGGGCGGGATCGACGCTGCGTTGCTGTCGCGTTGCGGACTTGGGGTCCAGGAAGCGGCGGCGGTGCTGGTGCGAGGCTTCGATGAGGTTGCCGGGCCGATCGAAGGGGGGTTGGCCGATCGTCTTCGGGCCGCGCTCGGCAAGGCTTTGCGCAACGGCCCGGCACCGGAGTTCGCTGAAGCCTTGATCCGGCAGCCGAGGGCTGGCGCCACCTGTCCCGGCAAGCCCCGCATCGTTCTGGAGCCGCCGGAGGGGCATGGCGATCATTGCCTTGTGGTCGCTGTGCTGGGTGCGGTTCTCGCGCCTCGCTTCGGCGCCTCGCCGGTTACGGCGTTCCTGGCCGGTATGGCGCATCATCTGCACAACGCAGTGCTGCCGGATAGCGGATTTGCCGGCGAGGTCCTGCTCGGCCCGCATCTCACTCCGATCCTCGAGCGGCTGTTCGGGCGGGAGCTCGCGACGTTGCCAGCCCCGCTGCGAACCGTGGTGGAGGCGGCGCTTGCCACCATTCCGGATGCCAGCACACCGGAGGGCCGAGCGTTCCACGCGGCTGACGTAATCGACCGGGTGCTGCAGTTGCGGCATTTCGACCAGGTGGCGCAGTTCACTATCAGCCAGGCGCTGGAGGACATGGACCTGGTGCATGCCGGGCCGACGCAGGCGTTTCACCAGGCCGTGCTGCGCGAGGCCGGGCTGCCGTGACGGGATGGGAAGGCACAGCGCTCCATAGCCCGGTGAGCGGTGCCGTTCTGATGCCGGATACCGGATACTCCCTGGCCGCGGCGGGAGAGCGCTGGCCGGTGGTCGAGGGCATCGCGTTTCTCCGGGCGGACCGGCGGCCACTGGCTGACGAGGCGCTGGCGGCGCTTGAATGCGGTAGGGGTGATGAGGCCCTGGCTCTGCTGCTGGGCGACCAGGACAACTGGGCGCGCTCTGCGCCGCCTGACATTGCGGCGCGGCGACGGCTGGTGGCTGAGGCGGACGAGCTCAGCTTCCGCTCGGCCATGGACCTGCTCGCGTTTGGCCCGGTTGGCACCTACTTCGCCCATCGCTGGTCTGATCCGACGTTCCTGTCCGGCTTGGCGCTTGCCCAGGCGCATGGGCCGCTTGGCTCTGTCCTGGAGTTGGCGTGCGGCGCCGGGCATTTCCTGCGGGAGTTCGCGCGAGCGGGGGCTGCCGTCACCGGCGCTGACATCGTCTTCGCCAAGCTGTGGCTGACTCGGCGCTACGTGGCACCGGCTGCGCGCCTGATCTGTTTCGATGCGGCCGAGCCCTGGCCATTCGCTGCCGGCAGCTTCGACACCGTGTTCTGCCACGACGCCTTCTACTTCCTGCCGGACAAGCCCCGCGTCGCCGGCGAGATGCGGCGTGTCGGTGCGCGGGCGCTGGTGGGGCACGCGCATAACGCGCTGACGGATAACCTCTCATCGGGTGAGCCGCTGCCGCCTTCGGGCTACGCGGCCCTGTTCGGTGACACGGTCATGTATGATGACCGCGAGTTGACCGCCGCACTGGTCGAAGCGCGGGAGCCAAGGGCAGGGACACCTGGTGAACTGGCCGAGGCGCCCGCCATCTCCTGGGCGACCGGCCGAACCATGGTGCATCCCGTGTCGGGCGGCGTGGCGATGCCGAGTGAAGGAACGCTCTTGCGACGAAATCCGCTGTATTCGAACGGCACCATCCACTGGCCGTCATCGCGCTATGAGACCGAGTATGCCGGGCTCGCGACCTATCCCGTCCGTGCCGAAGGGCCCGAGGCGGCGCTGGCGGGGGCAGACGCCATCATCGACGATCTGGCCCGGCGCCGTGTGCTGCTCGACTTGCCCGCGCGATGGTGAACTGGGGCATCGCCGGTTGCGGCTGGGTCGCACGCGACTACGTGGCCCCTGCCATGCAGGCGAGCGCCAATGGGAAACTCATGGCCCTGTACGACCCCGAGCCGGTGTCTCGCCGCCGGGCGGAACAGGCGCTTGGTCTCGCCGTGCACGATGATCTCGCCGCGTTCCTGGCGGCACCAGGGCTGCAGGCCGTCTATGTGGCGGCGCCGAACCATGCGCATCGCGGGCTGGTCGAGGCGGCGGCGGCGGCGGGGCTGGCGGTGCTGTGTGAAAAGCCGATGGCCACCACGATGGCCGATGCCGCAGCCATGGTGGCGGCGTGTGAGCGGGCCGGGGTGCTCTATGCCACCGCCTTCGACCAGCGGTTCCACGCGGCGCACCAGGCGCTGGGCCGGTTGATCGCGGAGGGGCGGCTCGGCACCGTGACGGCGGTGCGAATCGTGTATGCCTGCTGGCTGCCGGCGGACTGGGCCGGGGATAACTGGCGGATCGACCCCCGGCGTGCCGGCGGCGGGGCGCTGATGGACCTGGCGCCGCATGGGCTCGACCTCTCGGCCTTCCTGCTTGGCGAGCCGCTCGTCGATGTCCTGGCGATGGGGCAGGCGCGGGTGCATCGCTACAAGGTGGAGGATGGGGCGCTGCTGATGGCGCGCAGCCGTTCGGGCGTGATGGTGCAGATGCATGTCGCCTACAACTGTCCCGAGACCCTGCCGCGCCGCCGCCTGGAGGTGATCGGGACCGCCGGTCAGGCGATCGCCACCGATACGATGGGGCAGACCGCGGGCGGCACGCTGGCGTTGATCGACGCCGCCACCGGGGTCGCCGAGATGCTGGTGGTGCCGGGTGCCGAGCGGTCGCCGTTCCTCAACCAGGTCGAAGCCTTCGCCGAAGCCGTGGCCGGGCCGGCGCCGTTCGCGTTTTCGGCGGCGCATGATCTGTCCACCATGGCCTTGTTGTTGAAGGCGCAGGGCATGGCTGTGCCGCCCGCGCAACAGGACCCTCCATCATGAGCAAGCATTTCCTGCCGCCGAACCTGCCGAATGTGGCCGCGGCCTACATCGACTCCATGCCGGAGGGGCGAGTGGAGCTGTTCGCGCTGGGCCCGTTGGACCGGACCGGGGTGAGCTGCTGGAATGCCATCTTCCTGAACCGTGACGGCACGCGCTGGCATGGTGTGGCGCCGCATGGGGTTGGCTATGGCGTCGATGATGCCGGCGCCATCATCGGAACGACCGGGGAGTTGGCGGAGGCCGTGCACTCGGCGACCGAGATCCATAACATGGAGCGGCGCACCGCTACTTATGCGAGCCTGCGCGACCGCCTGGGCGCCCGTTCAGTCGCGGACCCGCTCACGCTGTGTCTGCCGGCCGGCAGCCCGGTGAACCATGAGACCACGCTGGAATGGGTGCCCGCACGGCGCTGGCCCGGCGGCGAGACGGTGTGGATGCCGATCGACATCGCCGCATGCTCGGTGGGCGATCTGTCACCGGGCTATGTCCCGTTCACGACGCCGATCACCAATGGGCTCGGCGCCGGGCCGACGCTGGATTTCGCCATCGGGCATGGGCTGTGCGAGCTGTTGCAGCGCGATGGCAACGGGGTCGGCTTCCGGGCGATGGACCGCGGCATCGCGCTCGACCTGGGGGAGGGGCCGCAGGACCCGCGCACCCGCGCGCTGCTGGCCCGGCTGAAGGACCTCGGCATCGCAGTGATCCCGAAGTTCGCCAGCACGGAGTTCGGCACCGCCAACGTCTATTGCGTGGGGGCGGAGCGGGAGGGGGTGGATGCCGCCTTCCCGATCATGGTGACCGCCTGCGGCGAGGCGGCCTCGCTGGACCGCGAGCACGCGTTGCGGAAGGCGGTGTTCGAGTTCGCGGCGGCCCGGATGCGCAAGGTGTTCAGCCACGCGCCGCTGGCCGCGGTGCAGGGCGTGGCGCCGCCGGGCTACCTGGAGCGGTTCCGCGGCTACCATACCCTGGCCGGCGAGGAGAGCCGGGCGCTGCAGGAGATGGTCGGGTGGCTGGGCAAGGATCAGCCGACGCTGAAGGGCATGTTGTCCGACACCGTGCTGAGCCGGCGCAGCACCGTGGCGTTCGACACGCTGCCGACCTGGGATGGCCCGCTGGCCGGGACCGGGCTGGTCGAGGAGCTGGCCCGGCGCTTTGCCGAGTCGGGCATGGAGATCCTGTATTTCGACTGGTCGCCACCGCATGCGCCGGGCATCCATGTGGTCAAGGCCTTCGTGCCGGGGCTGGAGGTGGAGACGATGAGCTATCACCGGATCGGGGCGCGCGGCGTGCGCAAGCTGCTGGAGCGGGGCAGCCCGCTGGTGGGCCTTGGTGCCATGCCGCCGGGGGCAGCGCCGGTGCGCTTGCCCGCAGACCAGATGGCGACGTTCGCGGCTCCACCCTGGCTGGATGTGGCGGCGGTGGATCGGATCGTCGGCGGGCTGTATCCGCTGTATCGGGAGCCCGAGGTGCATAGCGCGCCGATCAGCATGGAACGCCGATGAGATTCGCCTACAACACCAATGGCGCCGCCAATCATCGCCTGGACGACGCCTTGGCGCTGATCGCCGACGCCGGGTATGACGGCGTCGCGCTCACGCTCGATATCCATCATCTGGACCCGTTTGCTGAGAACTTCGCCGCCGAGCGCGGCCGGGTCGCGGCACGGCTGCGGCAGCTCGGGCTTGGCTGCGTGGTGGAGACCGGCGCGCGCTTCCTGCTGGACCCCCGCGCCAAGCACGAGCCGACGCTGGTGACAGCCAGCGCCGAGGGGCGGGCGCGCCGGGTCGAGTTCCTGTCGCGGGCGCTGGAGGTGGCGGCCGACACGGGTGCGGATGCGATGTCGTTCTGGGCCGGGGTACCGAAGCGCGGCGTCGATCCGGTGCAGGCGCGCGATTGGCTGCGTGCGGGCATCGAGCAGGTGGTGCGCCGGGCCGAGCGGCTGGGCACCGTCGCGGCGCTGGAGCCGGAGCCCGGCATGTTGATCGAGACCGCGGATGACTGGGCGGCGCTGGCCATCCCTGGGTTGCGCCTGGCGCTCGACACCGGGCATTGCCTCGTCACCGGCGAACGTGACCCGGCGGATGCGGTGCGGCACTTCGCCGACTCGCTCGGCACCGTGTCGATCGAGGACATGCGGCGCGGCGTGCACATCCACCTGCCGTTCGGCGAGGGCGACATGGATATTCCGGGCATCCTCGCGGCGCTCGAGGCGATCGGGTTCGATCGGCTCGTGTGCGTTGAGTTGAGCCGGGAGAGCCACCGTGCCGATACCGGCATCCCGGAGGCCCTGGCCTACCTGCGCCGGGCGGCCTGACATGCGGATCTGCTTCGTCTCGCGCCGGTTCTTCCCGGCGATCTCGGGCATGAGCGTCTATGCGCTGAACCTGCTGCGGGAGCTGGTGTCGGCCGGGCACGACGTGACGATGATCAGCCAGTTCCGCGGGGATGCCTTCGGGCGCCGGGTGTATGGCGGCGGGCCGCCGCCCGAGGTGCCCGGGGTGCGGGTGATCGGGCTTGAGCAGCTGGGCGAGCAGGACCACGGCGATTTCGAGCGCGATGTCGCCGCCATGGTCGAGGCGGTGGTGGCGGAGCATGGGCTCAAGCCGTTCGACGTGCTGCACGCGCAGTATGGCTATCCCTGCGGCTGGGCCGTGCTGGAGGCATCGCGGCGCCTTGGTGTGCCGAACGTGGTCTCCATCCAGGGGGGTGACGGGCACTGGGTGGGCAGTTGCTGCGAGACGCACCGCCTGGCCATGGTGCGGCTGCTGAACCACGCGAACGCCGTGCTGATCGGCTGCGACAGTTTTAGGGACGAGGTGGTGGAGCGGCTCGGGGTCGCGCCGGAGCGGTTCACCATCGTGCCTGGCGCCGTGGACACCGCCCGGTTCGCCCCCGGGGCGCCACCGCCGGAAGACCCGCCGGTGATGCTGTATCATGGCCGGGTCGATGCGCGGAAAGGCGTGCTGGATCTGCTGGAGGCCTGCCGGATGCTGCGGGAAAGCGGGGACGGCTTCCGGCTGCTGATCTCCGGGATCGGGCCCACCTTCGACGAGACGGCGGCCGGCATCGCGGCGCTTGGGCTGTCGGACCAGGTCAGCATGACGGGCTATGTCGATTACGAGGCCGTGCCGGCGGTGTATCGCCGCGCCTCGGTGTTCGTCTCGCCCACCTATGCCGAGGGGTTCAGCAACACCATCCTCGAGGCGATGGCGAGCCGGATGGCCGTCGTGTCCTGCCGGTCCGTGGGCGTGGTGGACTGCATCCGCGACGGCGAGAACGGGCTGCTGACCGAACCCGGCGATCCCGCCGGCCTGGCCGATGCGCTGCGGCGCGTGCTGCGGGATGCCGGGCTGCGGCGGCGCCTGGCCGATTCGGCGCTGGCCGAGTGCCGCGAGGTGTATTCCTGGACCAAGGTCGGGCGGCGGATCATGGACGTGTATGCCGCCGTGGCCGGGCAGGCTCCGGATCTCGGCTATGACCCGGTCCTGCCGATCACCCCCTGCCGCTTCCGGGCGGAGCCGCATCTGCTGTGACGCGGACGGCGCTGGTCCTCTCGCCGCATCTCGATGACGCGGCATTCTCCTGCGGCGGGCTGATGGCGCTGCTGGCGGATGCAGGCTGGCGGGTGTGCATGGCGACGGCGTTCACGCGCTCCGTGCTGCAGCCGACCGGATTCGCGCTGGCGTGTCAGTTGGACAAGGGGTTGGCGCCGGACGTCGATTACATGGCGTTGCGCCGCGCTGAGGACACGGAGGCGGCGCAGGCGCTGGGGGTGGGTGACGTGCGCTGGCTGGATCTGCCGGAGGCGCCGCACCGGGGCTATGGGTCCGCACCGGAGCTGTTCGGCCCCGTTCGGGATGATGACGAGATCTGGCGGCCGCTTGCCGACATCATTGCGGACATGGCGGCAGAGTTGTCGCCTTCGCTGGTTCTGGCGCCGCAGGGGCTGGGTGAACACGTCGATCATCGTCAGATGATCCGGGCGGTGCTGGCCACGATTCCAACGCTGCCGCTTGCCTTCTACCGCGACACCCCCTACGCGATCCGAAATCCTTGTGCATTGCGGAACGTGACAATACCTATGCTGCCGGAAACGGTGGTGCGCATTGATGCCGGACTGGACCGGAAGGTGGCGGCTTCCTGCGCCTATGCCAGCCAGGTCGGCTTCCAGTTCGGCGGCGCTGCCGAAGCTGGGCAGGCGCTCCGGGCCTTCGCGTTGCGCGAGGGAAATGGTGAGCCGGCCGAGCGTTTCTGCGGTGAGATTGCGAACCTTTCAGGAAGTTGACCCCGCCGGCCACAGGCCAGCCATATTCAGGAGGTTTATTCGTTGCCGAACCTTGCCCCCTGGGCTTCTTGGAAGTGACATTCCGGCAATGAAGATCGACCACGCCCTCAGCGCCGCCCGGCACAGTGCGGCCTCGCTGTCCACCGAAGCGACCGCGCTCCAGGCGGCCCGGTCCATCTGGCTGCGACGCCTGGCGTTCTGGGCGCCGGTGGCGGCAACCACGGCCGCCGGAACGGTCCTGGGCGTGATGGCGACCGCGGGAACGACCAGCCCGTTCCGTTGGCCGCTGCTGGTCTTGCTGGCGGCCAACCTGTTCTATCTGGCGCTGACCGGGATGCCGGCGATCATCGGCTTCGCGCTGCACGCGACCCGCCGCAAGTTCCGGCCTGCCGCGCAGCCCTCCGGCTTGTCACGCACGGCGCTGCTGATGCCGATCCATAACGAGAACCCGGCCGCCGTGTTCGCCGCGATCGAGGTGATGGCGCGGGCCGTGGCCGATGCCGGGCTTGGCCGCACCGACATCTTCGTGCTGTCGGACACGCAGGACATGGGTGTTGCCGCGGAAGAGGAGGCGGCGTTCGCGTTGGCGCGGGCGCGCGCGCCGGCCGGCTTGGGCCTGCATTACCGGCGGCGTCCCAGCAATGCCGGGCGGAAATCCGGCAATCTGGCGGAGTTCTGCGAGCGCTGGGGTGATGGGTACGACTACATGCTGGTGCTCGATGCCGATAGCCTGATGGGGGCCCGGTCGATCGCGACGCTGATCGGGCTGATGGATGCCAGCCCGCATACCGGCATCATACAAACGGTGCCCTACGCGGTGGGCCGCGACACCCTGTTTGCCCGCTTGCAGCAGTTCTCGGCGCGCTTGTATTCGCCCCTGCTGGTCGAGGGATTGACGTTCTGGCAGCAGAGCGACGGCAACTACTGGGGCCACAACGCCATCATCCGCATCACACCGTTCCGGGCGCATTGCACCTTGCCGGTGTTGCCGGGCCGGGAGCCCTGGGGCGGCGAGATCCTGTGCCACGACGTGGTCGAGGCCGGGTTGATGCGCGGGGCCGGCTGGGGCGTGTGGGTGCTGCCGGAGGTGATGGAGAGCTACGAGGCCTCGCCGGTCAACCTGGTGGACTTCGCGAGCCGGGAGCGCCGGTGGTGCCAGGGCAACCTGCAGCACAAGGGCGTGGTCGGCCTGCCGGGGTTCCGGCCGGTAGGACGGTTCCATCTGTCCTATGGCATCGCGCACTATCTTGCCGGGCCGGTCGTGGCGGCTTTCCTGGCATTGGTCTCGATCGACGCGGCAATGGGTGGGACGTTCGGCCGATCGCTGCTGCACGGACCGGCGGCGTGGTGGCTGATCGGGCTCAGCGCCAGCCTGTTGTATCTGGGAAAGCTGACCAGCCTGGCCGCGGCGCTGATCGACCGGGAGGAGGCCTGGCGCTATGGCGGGCGCTGGGCGCTGCTGGGCAGTGCGCTGCTGGAGCAGCTTGCAGTCTTCGTGCTCTCACCGCTGCTGATCATGGCCTATACACGCTATTTGGTGGAGTTGATCTGCGGCAAGGCGGTGCGTTGGGATGCCCAGCCGCGCGATGACCGGGGCGTGGGATGGCACGAAGCCTGGCTGCGCACCCGGCTCTGCGTGTTCACCGGCCTTGCCTGGGCGCTGCTTCTCCCCGCCATGCCGTTGGAGCTGAGGCTGTGGGCGATGCCGCTGCTGCTGGGACTGCTCGCCACCTGGCCGATGACGGTCTGGTCGAGCCGCACCAGCCTGGGTCGTCTGGCCCGGCGCTGGAGGCTGCTGCTCACGCCCGAGGAGGTTGCGCCGCCCAGCATCGTGCGCCTGACGCAGCGCGCGCTTGGCACGACGGCTGCCGACCCGGTGCGCAGCAATGAGCCTGGCTTGTCGGCACCGGCGCTGCCGAGCTGCGAGACGACATGATCCGGCGGGCCTTCCTGCTTTCGATCGCCCTGGGCGGGGCCGCGCTGGCGCAAACCGCTGGCCCGCCACCCGGCGTATCGGAGGCGGACCGGACCGCGATACGGGGCGTGATCTCCAGGCAGCTGGAGGCGTTCAAGCGAGGTGATGCGGCTGCGGCCTACCAGTTTGCCGGGCCAGCGGTGCGGCAGATGTTTCCGAGTGCCGAGATCTTCATCGATATGGTTCGCCGCGGCTACCCGCCGGTGTATCGGCCACGCGAGATCGAGTTCAGCGAACTGTCGTTGCGTGAGGACGGCCTGGTGCAGGAGGTCGAGCTGGTGGGCCCTGACGGCAAGCCGGTGCTCGCCCTCTACACCATGGAGCGCGGACCGAACGGCACCTGGTTGATCGCGGCCTGCTCCCTGATTGCGAGTGTAAGGGTCGGGGTGTGAGGTTGCCTTGGGCATCGTGATCTGCCGCAGTTGATTTGAAGCAGTCTCAACCTCCGGCTACTGTCAGGAGGTCTCGGAGTTGTCGCATGTTCAAGATCTATTTGCTGCCTCTTCTCGCCGCGGTCGCGGTTGCGCAGAGCCAGGCTGCCTCGGCCCGCACGCTGGTGGTGGGTGAGGGCAGGGAGTTCAAGCTCCCCTCCGATGCCATCGCCGCGGCACGGACCGGGGATACCGTGCAGATCCAGCCGGGCGAGTATTTCGACTGCGCGGTGGTCAAGGCCAACAAGCTGACCATCGAGGGCGTCGGTGACGCCGACAAGGTGCTGATGACGGATAAGAGCTGCGGCGGCAAAGGCCTGCTGGTCACGACGGGCAACGACATCACGGTGCGCAACCTGACCCTCACGCGCTCTCGGGTGCCGGATGGCAACGGCGCGGGGATCCGTAGCGAGAACAGCAACCTGACAGTCGAAGGTGTCCGCTTCATCAACAATCAGAACGGCATCCTTTCGAATGCGGAGACGCCGGGCACGATCATCATCAAGAACAGCCTGTTCGACCGGAACGGCTACTGCGGCAACAATGGCGGTTGCGCACACGGCGTCTATATCACCGGCGCCGCCCTGCTCCACATCGAGGGTTCGACCTTCACCGGCACCAAGAGCGGCCATAGCATCAAGTCACGCGCGCTGCGCACCGAAGTGATCGGCTGCACCATCGAGGATGGTGAGGATGGCACGGCGAGCTACCTGATCGAGGTGCCGAACGGCGGCAGCCTGGTGGTGCGCGGCAACACGCTGGAGAAGGGACCTCACGCCGAGAACCGCTCTGCCGCAATCGTGATCGGCGCCGAGGGCGTGACCCAGCCGACCCGTGAGATCACCATCGAGAACAACACGTTCCGGAACGACGTCGGATCGCAGACCATCTTCGTCAACAACATCACGGCGACGGATGCGATGCTGACCGGCAACAAGTTTTCTGGCCCGGTGAAGCCGCTGAGCGGGGATGGCAAGGTTCGCTGATCATCGCATGAGGAGGCTGCTCGCCACGCTCTTGCTCCTCGGGCTGGCGCTGCACCCGGCGGGGGCGGCGGTGATCGCCGCCGGGCCGGGAACCGCGGTCCCGACCTTGGCGGAAGCCGTGCGACAGGCCGGGCCGGGTGACACCATCCGGCTGGCGGCCGGCGCGTACTACGAATGCGCGGTGCTGTCGCAGCGCCGCTTGACGATCGAGGGTGCCGGCCCGGAGACCGTGCTGTCCGACAGGACCTGCGAGGGCAAGGCGCTGCTGATCGCCCGCGCCGATGACCTGGTCGTTCGGAACCTGACCTTGGCGCGGGCCCGCGTCGGCGACCGCAACGGCGCCGGCATCCGGCTCGAGGCGCAGGGACTGACGGTGGAGGGCGTGCGGTTCGACAACAACGAGGTAGGCATCCTGGCAGGTCAGGCCGGGCCCGGCACCCTGCAGCTCCGCGACTGCAGCTTCGTGAGCGGTGGTGTGGCGGGGGACCGGCCGACCGCGGCGCTGACGGTGGCTGCAGTGGCCCTGCTTCGGGTGGAGCGAGCGAGCTTCGAGGGTGTGCGCGGCGGCCAGATCACGTCCGCCGCTGTCGCGACCGAGATCGTCGACAGCACCCTCTCCACCGGGATCGAGCCCGGGGCCGGCACGGTGGTGCAGGCATCGGGGCGTCTTTCTATTGAAAACAGCACGATCGCGGTCGGTCCGAACCGGCCACCGCACGATGCCGCGGTGATCGTGACCGGCGATGGCACCACGCTGCGAGGCGTGACGCTTCGCAACACCACGGGCGTGCCGGCCGTGCTGCTGCTGGACTGGACGTCGGCGCCCGTCACCCTCGCCGCCAGCACGGTCCAGCCCGGCGACACCCTGGTCAGCCGCAGCGGCGAATGGCGGCATCGCGCAGGTGAGTTGGCGCGTGGCGTGACCGGGGAATTGCGGCAGACGGCCGGGGATATGAAGCGCGCGGTGCTCGGTATCATCCGCCGATGAAATGGCTGGTCGCGCTGCTGCTCTTGCCCGGCCTGGCCCGGGCCGAGGCACCATGGGACCGCTACCAGGTCCTGATGTGGCAGGAGCGGACGGTGGTGCAGCTCCACGGTCTCTCCATGCTGGGGTTCACCGGTGCCAAGCTGCGGGCGACCGGCGGTGTGGTGGACAAGGTCGGGCAGGCCACCCTGCTGCAAGCCGGCATGCCCTATTACCTCGAGAACATCGCGACGGATTTCTACGCGCCCTATCACCGCTACACGCCGGGCAAATCGGTGACCTGGCTGTTCGATGCGGCCAAGTTGGCGTTCCGGACCGGGGATGCCACCGCGTTGAACCGGACGCCCGGGCTGAGCGACCCGGCCTGGCTGGAGCGTGTGCGCACCCGGCTGACGACCCTGGTTCAGGCGGAACGCGGGCATCACCCGCTGTTCTACAATCTCGCCGACGAAGCCGGGATCGGCGACCTGGCTGCGGCATGGGACGCCGATCAGTCGGCGGATTCGCTGGCCGGATTCCGTGTTTGGCTCCAGTCGGAATACGGCACCATCGCGGCGTTGAACCAGGAGTGGGGGACGCAATATGCCGCATGGGATGAGGTGCTGCCGGAGCTGACCACCGCCGCGATCGAGCGCAACGACGAGAACTTCGCCGCCTGGTCGGACTTCAAGGCCTGGATGGATGTTGCGTTCAGCCGGGCCGTGCGGGCCGGGACGGAGGCCGTCCATGCCGCCGATGCCGCAGCACGTTCGGGGCTGGAAGGCGCGCAGGTGCCGGGTTGGGGGGGCTATGACTACACGCTGCTCGCGCCGGCGGTGGATGTCATGGAGATCTATGATTCCGGCAACGCGCTGGACCTGGCGACGGCCTTCCATCCCGGGCTGATCCCGCTGCGCACCAGCTTCGGGCAGGGGCCGCGCGAACGGCATGCGGCTTGGCGCCATCTGCTGCACGGCGGGCGTGGCATGGTGGTGTGGGACGACGATGACGGCGTGGTGCAGGCCGATGGCACCCCAACCCGGCGCGGCGTGGAGATCGGGGCGACCATCGCCGCCATCAACACCGCGGCGCCGCTGCTGCGCACCCTGCGGCCGGACCCGGATCCGGTCGCCGTCCTGTATAGCCCGGCCAGCTTCCGGGTCACCTGGATGCTGGACCGCCGGGCCGGCGACCGTGACTGGTCCGCGCGCGACGCCGAGCGGGAGTATGACGACAACGCCTGGCGGGCCAGCCGGCGGGTGCTGCTGGAGCGTCTGGCGGCGCTGGCGGTGCAGCCGCGGCTGGTGTCCGGGCCAATGCTGGCCGGGCTGTGGCAGGCAGGCGTGCGCGTCCTGTTCCTGCCGCATGCCATCGCGTTGTCGGATGCCGAAGTCGCTGCCATCGAGGACTTCACGCGGCAGGGCGGCACGGTGTTCGCGGACACGGAGCCGGGTCTGTTCGATGGGCACGGCAAGCGGCGCGTGCGGCCGCCTTTGCCGGATGTGAGGCACCCGGAGCCGGTGCGCATGCTGGGAAGCGAGATCGAGCCCGGCCTGCTGGATGCACTGGCCGCGCTGCTGACGGCGGCCGGGGCGGCGCCGCGCGCCGCGCTGCTTGGCCCGGATGGGGCGCGGGCGACCGGGGTGGAGGGGCGGTGGTTCGCCGGCGAGGCCGGGCGGGGGGTTCTGGCACTGCAGTCGGCCAGGCCGTGGGGTGCGCCGCCCCATCTTACCGTGCGCTTCGGCGCGACGCTCCGCGTCACCGACGTGCTGCACCCGGCGCAGCCGCGCTCGGCTGACACGCTGGCGATCGTGCCCGACGGGATCGAGCCCACGATCCTTGCATTCGGACCTTGAACCGCGGGTGCAACCGCGGAGCCGTGCCGGGGTTAAGGTTGGACCATCCCAAGGAACGATCCGATGAGCGAAGCCACCCCGGAAGTCTGTGCAAAGCTTTGGTCCATGATGAAGGGCATTCGCATCGCGATGCTGACCACCGAGGACGGCAGCCACCTGCGTGCGCGCCCGATGGCTGCAAGCCAGACCGACTTTGACGGCACGCTGTGGTTCTTCACCAAGGCCAGCAGCCACAAGGTGAACGAGGTCGGCAGCGAACACCGGGTCGGCGTCACCTATGCCGATGCCGGCAAGCAGGACTATGTCAGCCTGTCCGGCACCGCCTCGCTGGTGACGGACCGGGGGAGCATCGATGCGCATTGGTCCGAATCTGCGCGCACCTGGTTCCCGAAGGGGAAGGATGATCCCGATCTGGCGCTGTTGAAGGTTGCAGTCGAGGCTGCGGAATACTGGGATGCGCCGAACAGCACCATGTTGCACGCGTATGGCTACGTGAAGGCAGTGCTGACCGGCGCGGCGCCCGACCCGGGCGGCAATGAGAAGGTGAGCTTCACCTGATCAGAGTGTCGCCACGATGAACAGCCGGGGGAAGCGGAGAATGACGCTTCCATCCGGCAGCTTCGGGTAGGCGGCTTCAAGTTTCGCGCGGTAGCAGGCCAGGAAACTGGCCTGCTGCTCCGTGTTCAGCGGGGCCAGGAATGGCCGCAACCCACTTCCCCTGAACCACTCGACAATGGCGTTCACACCCCCCGGCAGCACGTGCATGTACTCCGTGCGCCAAACGTCGATTCGGCTGACCAGCGGACGGACCAGGCGGATATAGGCGTCGGCCGTCAGCATCCGCGCGCGGAACCCGGCCGAAGCCGCGATGACATGGGCCCATTCCGGCGTCGCTGCGGCCTCATCCATCGCAAGCTGAGATGGTTCGGCCATGTTGTCGGGCATCTGAACGGCGAGGCTGCCACCCTTGCGCAGCTCCGCGACAAGGCGCGGAAACAAGGTCTCATGATCCGGCACCCAGTGCAGCGCCGCATTCGCGAGAATGATGTCCGCCGCGATCCCTGATCGCCAGACGCTGATATCCGCCTGGGAGAATGCGACGTGCGGCAGCCGCTTGCGGGCCGCGGTGAGCATGTCGGCGGAACTGTCCACCCCGATGGCTTGCGCCTCGGGATAGCGGGCGCAGAGCAGCTCCGTGGAATTGCCGGGACCGCAGCCGAGGTCGATCACGGTCATGGCGGAGACTGGCGGGATGGCGGCAAGGAGGTCTCGGACCGGGCGGGTGCGGTCCTCCTCGAACTGGAGGTACTGCGCTGCGGACCACGTCATTTCAACCTCTCTCCGGTTGCTGATCTTCAGTGATGGCGGCGTCCCGGACTGTCAAATGCCGGTCGTGCCACCGGGCCACGTCGGGCCGGTGGGCGATGGAGAGGATGGTGCTGTCCGGCAGGCGCTGCTTCAGGATGCGGTACATGTCCGCCTCGGCCTCCGGGTCCAGGCTGGCGGTGGCTTCGTCCAGGAACAGCCAGTCCGGGCGCAGCAGCAGCGCGCGGGCGACCGCCAACCGCTGCTGTTCGCCGCCCGAAAGGCGCTGGGCCCAGGGTTGATCGGTGTCCAGATCCGGGACCAGCCCGGCCAGGCCGGCTTCGGTCAGCGCCTCGATCACCGCCGCATCCGCGATTGTTCCGGGGGTGCTCGGGTAGGTCACCACCTCGCGCAGGGTGCCGAGCGGGATGTAGGGGCGTTGCGGCAGGAACAACACCGTTCCCGGCGGGCGCTGGATCGTGCCGTGGCCGAACGGCCAGATGCCGGCGATGGCGCGGAACAGCGTGGACTTGCCGCTGCCCGAACGGCCAGCGACCACGGCGGACTGGCCTCGGGTCATGAGGGGAGCAGACATGTTGAGCAGCACACGTCCGTCGGGCAGGGCCAGCTGCACGTCCTCCAGTGAAATCGCCGTGCCGCCCTCCTTCACACCGACGCCGCCCTGCGCCAGGCGCTGCGCGACGGCGATGGCTGCGTTGAAACCGGTCAGGCGGTCGACAGTGGCTTTCCACACGGCCAGCTGCGCGTAGGAGTCCACGAACCAGGACAGGGAACTCTGCACCTGGCTGAACGCGCCTGCAACCCGCATGAGGCCGCCCAGCGCGATCTGCCCGGCGAAATAGCGCGGTGCCGCGACCACGATGGGGAAGACGGCTGCCACCTGCGCATAGCCCTGGGTCAATGCGTTAAGCTTCTTCTTTCGGGACATGACCGACCGGGTGACCTGCACGATGATCGCGAACCGGCCGAGCAGGCTGCGGTTCTCCGATGCCTCACCGCGATACAGCGCGATCCCTTCGGTGTTCTCCCGCACCCGCACCAGGGCGAAGCGGAAATCGGCCTCGGTCTTTTGCCGCAGGAACTCGAGCACGGCGAGCGGCCGGCCAACCAGGTGCGTGAGGTAGGTGCCGACCACGGCGTAGATGATGGCGATGAACAGCATGTATCCGGGGATGGTCACGCCCAGCAGCTCGACCGAGCCGGACAGCGTCCAGAGGATCTGCGCGAAGCTGACCAGGGAGACGATGGTGGAGAGAAGGTCGAGCCCGTAGCTGAGGGTGGTGGAGGTGAAGTTGTTCAGGTCCTCCGAGATGCGCTGGTCCGGGTTGTCGGTGGCGCCGGTAACGGCCGGGTCGGAGGCGGGGCGTTGCGGCGCGTTCTGCAGGCCGATGGTGTAATAGGCGCGGCCGGTGAGCCAGTTGCCGAGGGTCTGTTTCGTCATCCAGGCCCGCCACCGCAGCTGCAGGAGCTGGGTCAGGTAGATGGCGTAGATGGCGCAGGGGATGGCCACGAGCACGATGGGCACGAAGCCCGGCATGAAGCCGTTGTCGCTGACCCGGTAGGACAGGATCAGCTGCAGGAAGCCCGAGAAGTCCTTGTTCTGCAATGAATCATAAAACTCGCCGCGCCAGGAGTTCAGCAGCACCGTGATGCCGACCTGCAGGAAATTGAGGGCGATGATGACGACCAGCAGCAGCCGGGCCGTCCAGCGTTCCTCGGACCTGAAATAGGGGGCGGTCAGCCGCCACGCATCGCGCAACACGCCGCGGATGCTGGCGCGGGTCATGCGTCACCCCGCAGGCGCAGGCGGATCACGCCGTGGACCGCGGCCGGCGCGACTGGTTTGCCCTTGCGGAGGATATCGATGCGGCCAGCCTCCGACAGCCGGATGGCTGCCTGGCGCACCGGGGTCATCAGGGACTGCCAGCCTTCCGGCTTGAGCGCCCGGGCGACCTCACTGGGGCAGATGGATTTGGCGGAGCCCCGTGCTTCGGTCAGCGCCAGGATGGTCGTCTCGATCGGATCGGTCGTCATAGGATGAGGCTGTAGCACGTTGTGGCGCCCGGCAAGCCACGCCGCTTCGACCCTGCTGCTCCAACAACTCGCCCTCGCCGTAAGTCACACCAAGTTCGATCAGCCGATCCCGCTGCGGGACGGTCTCGATGGTTGGTGCGACGACCTTGACGCCAAGGGTCTGCGCGGCGATCGCCAGAGCGGCCACCTCGGCATCGAAGGCCGGCGCGGTTCGCAGGCACCCGATGAGTTCGGGATCGAGGATGATCGCCGAGACCGGCAGCCTTGCGAGCCGCGGCAGATGCTCCCGCCGCACACCCGCCAGCGCGAGGCCGAGGCCCGCATCCCGCGCGGCCGAAAGGCCGAGCAGCGTCTCGACCTCGCACGAGATCAGGTGGTGTGCGGCGACGGACAGTTCAAACCGGTGCAGTGGAACCTGCAAGCAGCCGAGCAAAGACCGGACGAGATCGACCCCCAGGCCCAGGTCGGTCATTGCCGGGATGCATATTTGCCCGCCAACCTGGTCGAACGCGCTGGCGACGCGCCACAAGCCAGCGGTATCACCCAGCACCGAAGCAACCACTGCGCCGGAGTACAAGTCAAACCGGTGACGACGCAGAGATATCCTCAGCCCATGCTGGAAACCAGGCGCGTCCATGCTGCGAAACATCCCAACTATGAGGGGAGTCTCAAGCTACGGGACGAACCTGAACAAGTCGTTAACGTCGGTGCTGGCGCCGATCGAGGCTCCCTCATGAATGAGGGAGCCGACGCTGACTACTTGATCTTGGCTTCCTTGAATGCGACGTGCTTGCGCGCCACAGGATCGTACTTGCGTAGTTCGAGCTTGCCCGTCGTCGTGCGCGCGTTCTTCTTCGTCACGTAGAAGTAGCCGGTGTCTGCGGTCGAGACGAGCTTGATCTGGACAGTGTTGTTCTTGGCCATGGCCGAAACCTTCGTATGTGGCTCGCCCCGTCGGGCGGCTCGGAGGCGCGGAACATGCGCATCCGAGGCGCCGGGGTCAAGGGGTTCAGGGGGGAGTCAGGCGTGCAGTCGCGTACGCGGTGGGATGGCTGATCAGAAACCGGGCGGTCGACAGGTCGAGTTCGCGGGGTTCCGCCGCCGGACAGGCGTTGCGGAGCGCGAGCGATACGGCGCTGGGCAGGGGCGCGCGGGCGGCCCGGTGCCGGGCCAGGGCGGCGGCCATGGGCTGGGTGCCGCGCTCCAGGGCTGCCAGCTGCTGGCTGGTCTGGTCCTGCCCCAGGCTGGTGCAGACCTGCGGCAGAACGCCCAGGCCCTGCAGCGGCCAGCCATCCGGCGCCAGGACCCGGCTCCAGGACACGAACAGCTCGCCGCCATCCGGCAGCGTGGCGATGGTCTGCACCAGGCCCTTGCCGAGCGTGGAGCTGCCGACCACCACGGCCCGCCCCTGGTCGGCCAAGGCCGCGGCCATGATCTCCGCGGCACTCGCGGACCGCCCGTCCACCAGCACCACGATCGGCCTGCCGCCGGCCAGGTCCTCGGCGGAGGCGCGCCACTCATGCTGCGCACTCGGGTTGCGGCCGGCGGTGGTGGCGATGACGCCGCCGGTCAGCAGCAGGTCCGTGGCGCGCACCGCCTGCTGCAGCAGTCCGCCGCGGTTGCTGCGGAGATCGAGGACGATGCCGCGCACGGAACGCCCTGCGGCACCGGCGAGGTTGCGGGTCAGTTCACGGGAGAGGCGCTGGTCGGTATCCACGCTGAAGCCGCCGATCCGGATCATCAGCGTGTCGCCCAGGCGCTTGGCGAACACCGTTTCCGGCGTGGCGACCGCGCGTTCCAGCTCAACGGTGCGGGCCGGGCCGTTGCGGGTGCGGATGGTCAGGGCCAGGTCGGTGCCTTCCAGGCCGGCGATCCAGCCTTGCACCGTGTCAAGGTCCTCGCCGGCCGTGGGCTGGTCATCCACGGCGATGATGCGGTCGTTCACCTGAACCCCGGCCTCGGCCCCGGGCCCATCGGCGTTCACGTCGGTGACGACGAAGGCGCCGCGGATCCGCTTGAGCGTTATGCCAGCGCCGGCCTCGCCGGAGCGCCGCGCGCGGTCCAGCCCGGCCGCACCCGGCGGGACATAGCGCGAATAGGGGTCGAGATGGTTGAACACCTCGTCGAAGAACGCGCTGAGCACCCCGTTCATGCCCGCGTCCCGCACGAGGGGAGAGGCCTGCACGGCAGCGGCCAGCACGTCCGCAACGAGGACGCCCCAGGCGGTCGTGGTGGCCTCCACGGGCAGGGGGCGCTGGAACAGCACACGGTCCCCGCGCAGCAGCACGATGTTGCCGTCGCGGACATCGGTGGAGAGCGCGTCATCGAGCGCCGCCGGGCCCGCGAGGCCCCAGGCCGCCAGCTGCTGCACCGAGACCGCATCGAGCGCGCGGGGGGTTATGAATGCGAACGCCGCACCGACGACGGAGGCCGCGAGCTGCGCCTGGAACTCTCCACGCCCGGGTGCCGCCTGTGACCAGGCTGGCCCGGCGAACAGCACCAGCAGCAGCGCCAAGGCGTGCCTCATCGGCGGCGCCCGCGCATGGGCCGGGTCTCACGCGGGGGGCGCAGGCCGCCGGTCGCCATTTCGAAGATCATGCCGCCGGTCACGGGGCTGGCCTCGACCAGGCGCACCTCCACCTCCTGCGCCAGGTGATAGGTGAGGCGGGTGCGGCGGCCGGAGAGGGACTGGGTGCCGGCGTCATAGTCCCAGACATCGTCAGGCAGGCCGGCCATGGGGACGAGGCCGCTGGCGCCGCTGCCATTCACGGCGATGAACAGGCCGAAGCGCTGCACCCCCGCGATCCGGGCCGGGAAGGTTTCGCCGGTCCTGTCGGCCATGAAGGCGGCCAGGTAGCGGTCGATGGCGTCGCGTTCCGCCAGGGCGGCGCGGCGCTCCGTGGCGCTGATGTGCTCGCCGGTTTCCGGGAAACGCGCCGCTTCGTCCGGCTCCAGTCCTCCGGCGCCGAGCTGCAGACCGGTGATGAGCGCGCGGTGCACCAGAAGGTCGGCGTAACGGCGGATGGGGCTGGTGAAGTGGCCATAGCGCGGCAGGGCCAGGCCGAAATGGCCGATATTGTCGGGGCTGTAGGCGGCCTGCATCTGGCTGCGGAGGATGATTTCGTTCACCAGCGGCGCTTCCTCGGTCCCTGCGACCTTCCTCAGAACGTGGTCGAGGTCGCGCGGATGCAGCTCGTTGCCGGGTGGAAGGCTGATTTCCATGCCGTGCAGGATGGTGCGCAGCGCCTCCAGCTTCTCCTCGCTGGGCGGGGCGTGCACGCGGTACATGCAGGGACGGTGCAGCCGCTCCAGCTCCTCGGCCGCGGCGACGTTGGCGAGGATCATGAACTCCTCGATCAGACGGTGACTGTCGAGCCGCGGGCGGGGCTCTATGCTCTCCACCTTGCCGTCGTGCAGCACCACCTTGCGTTCCGGCAGGTCGAGATCGAGCGTGCCGCGGGCCTGCCGGGCTGCGAGCAGGGCGCGGAAGGCGGCATAGAGCGCATCGAACTGCGGCGCGCCCGCGTCGTGGCCGGCCTGCACCTCGGCATAGGTGTGGCGCGCGGCGCTGCGCATCAGGCCGCGCCCGAAGCGATGGGACTGCTTGTGCCCGGCGGCATCGACCCGCATCTCGACGAACAGGCAGCCGCGGTCCTCGTTGGGGCGCAGGCTGCACCAGCCGTTGCTGAGCGCCTCCGGCAGCATGGGCACGACACGGTCCGGGAAATACACGCTGTTGCCACGGGTCCAGGCCGAGCGGTCCAGCGGCGAACCGGTGCGGACGTAATGGGCGACGTCGGCGATGGCGACCACCAGGCGGAATCCGTCGCCCTCCGGCACCGCGAACACCGCGTCGTCGAAGTCCCGCGCGTCCTCGCCATCGATGGTGACCAGGCCGAGCCCCCGCAGATCCTCGCGCCCGCCCAGCGGCGTGGCGCGGGCGCTTGCGGCGGCCTGCAGCACATCCTCCGGGAACTCCTGCGGGATGTCGTGGGTGTGGATGCAGATCAGGCTGACGGAGCGGGCATCGCCCATCCTGCCCAGGCGTTCGGTGACGCGCGCGGGCTTCAGGCCCAGGCCGCCATCGGCCAGCGGGGTGGCGGCGACGATCTCGTCGGCTTCGGCGCCGTTCTCCTCGCCGGGCGGCACGCGCCACTCCGCCTTGGCCCGGCGGTCCGTCGGCACCACGCGGCCGCCGCCGCCCGCCAAGGGCCGGAACACGCCCAGGATACGGCCCGGCGTGTCGGTCAGGCGCTTGAGGGTGCGGCCCTCGTACTTGCCGCGGCCGATGGGGGTGATGCGGGCGAGCACGCGTTCGCCGGGGGCGAGTGCCGGGTCGCCGCGGCGCTCGGGGTGCATGTGGATCAGCGGCGGCGGGCCGTCATTCGTCCAGTCCACCGGGCGGGCGATGGGGTCGCCATCGGTGTCCGTGCCGGTGATGCGCACGACCATGGAGTCGGGCAGCCGGCCGGGGGAGGCGAAGCGGCGGTGGCCGGCGGGCGCGATGGCGCCGTCGCGGCCCATTTCCTGCAACAGGGTGCGCAGCTCCTGCCGCTGCCCGGTGCCGACGCCGAACTCGCGCGCCACCTCCCGCTTGCCGACCCGGCCCGGCGCGGCGGCGATGAAGGCGCGAATGTCGTCACGGGTGGGCAGGCCACCCGGCTCCACCCTGGGGCTCGGCGGTTTCGTGCCAGGGGGCCGCGGCGGCATCAGGAGGCCGAGCGGGAAGGCGCCTTGGCCGGTGCCTTCCTGGGTGCGGCCTTCTTCGCGGGGGCTTTCCTGGCGGCCGGCTTCTTCGTCGCCGTCTTCTTCGCGGCGGTCTTCTTCAAGGCTGGCGCCTCGGCCGTGGCCGGCTTGTCGGACGCGGGTTTGGCCGCCCGCTTCGGTGCCGCCTTCTTGCCCTTGCCCTTCAACGGCTTCCCACGTTCCGCCAGCAGCGCCACCGCCTCGTCGAGCGTATAGCCCTCCATCGCCACCTCACGCGGCAGGTTGGCGATCAGCGTGCCGTGCTGGGCGTAGGGGCCGAAGCGCCCCTTGCGCAGCATCACCGGCTGCTTGTCCTTGGGGTGCATCCCCAGGCTCACCACGCTGTCCAGCTTCTTGGCCAGCGCATCGACGGCGCGGTTCAGCCCCACCGTCAGCACGTCATCGTCCTTGTCCAGCGAGGCATAGATGCTGCCCATCCGGACAAAGGGCCCGAAGCGGCCGATACCGGCGTCGATCGGGTCGCCACGCTCCGGGTGCAGGCCGACCAGCCGGGGCAGGGACAGCAGGCCGAGCGCCTGCTCCAGGGTCAGCGTGTCACCCTCGACGCCCTTGGGCAGGGAGGTGCGGCGCGGTTTGGACTTCTTGTCCTCGGGGTTGGCCTCGCCCTGCTGCACGTATAGGCCATAGGGGCCGCGCCGGACGCTGACCCCCTCGCCGGTGTCCGGGTGATGGCCGAGTTCGCGGCGGCCTTCCTTCAGGGTGTCCGCCCCTTCCTCCCCGCCGTCGATCGCCAGGCGGCGGGTGTATTGACAGGCCGGGTAGTTGGAGCAGCCGATGAAGCTGCCGTGCCGCCCGAGCTTGAGGCCGAGCCGGCCCTCGTGGCACGCCGGGCACAGGCGCGGGCTGGTGCCGTCGGCCTTCTCGGGGAAGAAGTGCTCCCCCAGGTCGTTGTCCAGCGCGTCGATGACGTCGGAGATCTTGAGCTCGCGGGTCTGCTCCACGGCGAGGCTGAACTGCTCCCAGAACGCCTGCATCACCGCGCGCCACTCCCGCCGCCCGCCGCTGATGTCGTCGAGCTGCTCCTCGAGCGAGGCGGTGAAGCCCGGGTCCACGTAGCGTTCGAAGAAGCTGGTGAGGAAGGCGGTGACCAGGCGGCCACGATCCTCGGGGATGAAGCGCCGGTTCTCCAGCCGCACGTATTCGCGGTCCCGCAGCACGGTCAGGATGCTGGCATAGGTGCTGGGGCGGCCGATGCCCAGCTCCTCCATCTTCTTGACCAGGCTGGCCTCGGAGAAGCGCGGCGGCGGCTGGGTGAAGTGCTGTTCGGCCTTGGTGCGGTCCCGCTGCACCGGATCCTTCTCGTGCATGGGCGGCAGCATGCGGCTCTCATCGGGCTGAGCCTCCGGCGCACCCTTGTCCGGCGCGTCGTCCACATCCTCGCGATACAGCTTGAGATAGCCGTCGAAGGCGATGATGGAGCCGTTGGCGCGCAGCGTGGTCCCGCCGCTGGCAACGTCCACCGCCACCTGGTCCAGCTCGGCGGACTGCATCTGGCTCGCTACGGCGCGCTTCCAAACGAGTTCATACAGCCGGCGCTGCTCGTCGTTCAGGTAGCGAGCGACGCTGTCCGGCGTGCGGGCCACGTCGGTGGGGCGTATGGCCTCGTGGGCCTCCTGCGCATTCTTGGCCTTGCTGGTGTATTCGCGCGGCGCGGCCGGGATGTAGCTGGCGCCGTAGCTCTCCACCACGTGCTCGCGGATCGACATCATGGCCTCGCGGGCCATCTGCACGCCGTCGGTCCGCATATAGGTGATGAGGCCGGTGGTCTCGCCATCCAGCTCCACGCCCTCATACAGCTGCTGGGCGCAGCGCATGGTGCCCTGGGCGCCCATGCCCAGCTTGCGGCTGGCCTCCTGCTGCAGCGTGCTGGTGGTGAAGGGCGCCGGCGGGTGCCGCTTGACCCGCTTGCGCTCCACGCTCGCCACGTTGAACGACCCGGCTTCCACCGTGCGCCGCGCCGCCGTCGCCAGCGCCTCGGTGTTCAGGTCGAACTGGTCGAGCCGCTTGCCATCCAGATGCGTCAGCCGGGCGGTAAAGGGCGCGCCGGCCGGGGTGAGGAACGTCGCCTCGACCGTCCAGTACTCGCGGGCCCGGAATGCCTCGATCTCGGCCTCGCGCTCGCACACCAGGCGCAGGGCGACGGACTGGACGCGCCCGGCGCTGCGGCTGCCGGGCAGCTTGCGCCACAGCACGGGCGAGAGGGTGAAGCCGACCAGGTAGTCGAGCGCGCGCCGGGCCAGGTAGGCTTCGATCAGCGGCTGGTCGAGCTCCCGCGGATGGGCGATGGCGTGGGTGACGGCGCTCTTGGTGATCTCGTTGAAGGTGATCCGCTCGACGCGGACGCCCTTCAGGGCCTTCTTCTCCTCCAGCATGGCGCGGACGTGCCAGCTGATGGCCTCGCCCTCCCGGTCCGGGTCGGTCGCGAGATAGAGGGTGCCCGCGCCCTTGACCGCCTTGGCGATGGCCGCGATCTGCCGGGCACCGCGTTCATCCGCGGTCCAGTCCATGGCGAATCCCTCCTCGGGCCGCACGCTGCCGTCCTTTGGAGGGAGGTCGCGGACATGCCCGAAGCTGGCCAGGACGGTGTAGCCACCGCCCAGATACTTGTTGATGGTCTTCGCCTTGGCAGGCGACTCGACGACGACGACGTCTGTCATTCTGTCCTTAACCGGCTATCCGGCAGACTTGGCTGCCCACCGTCTGGACCACCCCTTCAGCCTCCAGCTCCTGGAGCACCCCCAGGACCGCCGAAGCCGAGAACTGGCAGCGCCGCACCAGATCGTCAACCGGCACCGGCGCCGGGCCGAGCAATTCATCGAGACGCAGGCGCACCGCGATGGGGTCATCGAAGGGCCGCGGCGGCTCGGCGAAGCCGGGCTGGGGGGTGAATAAGGGCTCGCTGCCCTCGCCTTCGCCAAGATGCGGCACGATGTCGGCGGCGCTCTCCGTCAGGATCGCGCCCTCGGAGCGGATCAGGTCGTTCGAGCCCCGGCACCGTGGGTCCAGCGGCGAACCCGGCACCGCGAACAGCAGCCGGTTCGCCTCGATCGCCATGCGGGCGGTGATCAGGCTGCCGGACCGGGGTGCTGCCTCCACCACCACCACGCCCAGCGAGAGCCCGGCGATGATACGGTTGCGCCGCGGGAAATGCCGGGCCATGGGGGCCGTGCCGAGCGGCGCCTCGGCCAGCACGGCGCCGCCCTCGGCGATCTCGGCCTGCAATGCCGCATTCTCCGGCGGGTAGGGCAGGTCGAGCCCGCCGGCGATGGCGGCGATGGTGCGGCCGGTGCGCAGCGCCCCGCGATGGGCCGCGGCATCGACGCCGCGCGCCAGGCCGGAGACGACGGTGAGCCCGGCGATCCCAAGATCCGATGCCAGCAGCTCCGCCATGCGCTGCCCGTTGGCGGAGGCGTTGCGGGCGCCGACGATGGCGACGGCGCGAGCCGAGAGGATTTCGGGATTGCCGAGCATGGAGAGCACGGCCGGGCTGGTCTCCAGTGCCGCCAGCAAGGGAGGGTATTCGGGATCGTCGAGGAACAGCAGGCGGCCGCCGAGCCTGCCGACCGCGTCGATCTCGCGCCGGGCGGCGGCGGCGCTGGGGATGTTCGGCGGGCTGCTGCGGCCGGCCTCCCGCGCGATGCCTGGCAGGGCATCCAGGGCGGCGGCGGCGCTCTGGAAGCGGTGCAGCAGGCGGCGGTAGGTGACGGGGCCGACGCCATCGGTGCGGGCCAGGCGCAGGCGGTCGACGGTCATGCGCGCGCGGCGGGGATCACGGGCGGGCGCCGATCTTGGGCTCGGTGCCGTTCAGCAGCCGCCGGATGTTCGCGTGGTGGCGGACCAGGATGATGGCGCTGACCACCAGGCCGGCGCAGGCCGCCTCGACCGAGACTGGATAAAGCAGGAACGGCGTGGCGACGGCCGCGAGGATTCCGGCGGCACTCGACCGCCGGCTCAGCACCGCGATGCCCAGCCACAACGCCGCGCAGGCGAGCGCCGCTGGCCAGGCCCAGCCCAGCAGAACGCCGAACCCGGTGGCGACGCCCTTGCCGCCGCGAAAGCCCAGCCAGGGGCAGGTGCAATGCCCCAGCACCGCGAACACCCCGGCGACCAGGCCGGCGAACGGCTCCATCCAGTAGGTAGCGAGCACCACGGCAAGTGTGCCCTTGGCGGCATCCAGCAGCACCGTCAGCGCCGCAATGTCCTTGCGCCCGGTACGCAGCACGTTGGTGGCGCCGATGCTGCCGGACCCGATCTTGCGCACGTCGCCCAGCCCGGCCGCGCGGGTGAGAACAAGGCCGAACGGCACGGAGCCGAGCAGGTAGCCGCCCAGCGCCACCAGGATCAGTGGGGCGAACAGGCCGAGCATCGTGTGCGGCATCAGGCGGCGAACACCCGACGCCCGGCCTTCCAGGTGCCGATCACCCGGCCCTCCAGCGCGCGGCCGTCGAATGGGGTGTTGGGCGATTTGCCGGGCAGGAACCCGGCTTCGACCTTCCAGGCGTGCTCGAGATTGAACAGGCACAGATCGGCCGGGGCGCCCTTGGCGAGGCGGCCAGTCTCCGCCCCCAGCAGCGCGGCAGGGCGTGCGGTCAGCAGCTCCAGCGCCCGCAGCAGGGGCAGACCGTTGTTGTGGACCTGGGCCAAGGTGACGCCGAGCAGCGTCGCGAGACCGGCGCCGCCGGGCGAGGCGAGGGCGAAGGGCAGGCGCTTGTCATCGGCATCCCGCGGCTGATGGTCGGAGGCGATGGCGTCGATCACGCCCTCGGCCAGCGCGGCGGCGACGGCCAGCCGGTCCGACTCGGGGCGCAGCGGCGGCGAGAGCTTGGCGTAGGTCCGGAAATCGCCGATGGCCGTCTCGTTCAGGTCGAAATAGGGCGGGGCGGTGTCGCAGGTGACATGCAGCCCGGCATCCTTGGCCCGGCGGATCAGGTCCAACGCTTCGGCGGTCGAGACATGCGCGAAATGCACAGCCCCCCCGGTCAGCTGCGCCAGACGGATGTCGCGCGCCACCATGATGGCTTCGGCGGCGGCGGGGATGCCGGGCAGGCCGAGCCGGGTCGCCAGCTCACCCTCGGTCGCGGCGCCGCCTTCGGCCAGCACCGGGTCCTCGGGGTGCTGCACGATCATGGCGCCGAAGCCGCGGGCATAGGACAGGGCGAGGCGCATCATGCGGGCACTGCCCACGGCGCGCTGACCGTCGGTGAAGCCGACCGCGCCGGCTTCGCGCAGCAGGCCGATCTCCGCCAACTCCTCGCCCCGGCAGCCGCGAGTGACGGCGCCATAGGGCAGGATGGTGAGGGCGCCGGTCTCCTGGCCCAGGTTGTGCATCAGGTGCACCAGCGCCGGGTCATCGAGGGCGGGGCGGGAGTCGGGCAGAGCGGCGACGGTGGTGATGCCGGAGGAGGACGCGGCGGCGGCGGCGCTGGCGACCGTCTCGCGGTATTCGTAGCCGGGCTCGCCGAGGCTGGCCCGCATGTCGATCAAGCCGGGGCAGAGGATGACTCCGTCGCCTTCATGGACCGGCACGCCATCGGGGCGGCCCAGCGCCGGGCCGATATCCAGGATACGGCCGTCGCGGACGAGCAGGCCGCTGACCTGGTCGAGCCCGGTGGCCGGGTCGATCAGCCGCACATCGGTGAACAGCACGTCCGCCGGCGCAGCGTTCAGCGCGTCACGCATTGCGGGTGGCCCGGCGCGACAGCACGTCCAGCACCGCCATGCGGACCGCCACGCCCATCTCCACCTGCTCGCCGATCACCGAGAGGTTCGGATCGTCGGCGATGGCGCTGTCGATCTCGACGCCACGGTTCATGGGGCCGGGGTGCATCACCAGGACATCCTTGCGGGCTCCGGCCAGCTTGGCGCGGTCCAGGCCATAGAAGCGGAAATACTCGCGGGCGCTGGGCACCAGGCCCTTGTTCATCCGCTCGCGCTGCAGCCGCAGCATCATGACGACATCGACACCCTCCAGCCCGGCCTCCATGTCGTGGAACACCTCCACCCCGAGCGCGGCGCAGGCGGCCGGGATCAAGGTCGGCGGCCCCACCACGCGCACGCGGCTGCCCATGGCGGAGAGCAGATGGATGTTGGACCGCGCCACCCGGCTGTGCAGCACGTCGCCGCAGATGGCGACGGTGAGGTTCTCCAGGCTGCCGCGGCGGCGGCGCAGCGTGAGGGCATCGAGCAGCGCCTGGGTGGGATGCTCATGGGTGCCGTCGCCGGCGTTGATCACGGCGGAGGACACCTTCTGCGCCAGAAGGTTCGGCGCGCCGGACTGGTCGTGCCGCACCACCAGCAGATCGCAGCGCATGGCATTCAGCGTGGTGGCGGTGTCCAGCAGGGTCTCGCCCTTGTTCACGCTGGAGGTGCTGACCGACATGTTGATGACATCGGCGCCGAGCCGCTTGCCGGCCAGTTCGAAGCTGGTGCGGGTGCGGGTGCTGTCCTCGTAGAACAGGTTGATCAGGGTCTTGCCGCGCAGCAGGTCGCGCTGCGTCTTGCCGGAGCGGTTGAGCAAGACGTAGCTTTCGGCGAGGTCGAGCAGCATCGCGATCTCGGGCGGGTGCATGCCCTCGATCGCCAGCAGGTGGCGGTGGGGGTAGTGGAGGTCCGACATCAGGCGGGGCGGACGGCGGTGTGGGGCATGGAGCCGGTTTAGTGGACGGGCGGCGGGGTGGAAAGAGGGGACCGGGCTGCGGTGCCTGGCGGATGCCACTGCCCCGGCATCTCACGACTTGTATAGGATCAGGGTTCCCGGGTGGATCTCTGCCTTCGGCAGCAGGCTGTGCTCTGACAGGACCTCCACGAGGGCGTTCCAAAGGTCCTTGTCGCGGATCTTCGCACCCTCCGCGGCAAGACCACCGAAGTTCAGGCCTGCGGCCTTGCGTGCCAGCTCACCCAGGGTCCGACAGTCCGCCGGCAATCGTCCGGGATCGATGCAGGCCAGGCCCGACCCGGCGGCCATGGTCGCAACGGCGGTGAACCAGAGCGAAGGTGCGATCACGGCTGTCAGCAACAGCCAAGCCAGTCCGGCCACGATCATCCAACCGCCGACCTGCCCCACCAGCGATGACTGCCAGCGCGGCAGCCGCAGTCCCGAATGCCGGCTCAGGTCCGCGAGCAGGCGCCGCGGCGATGTTGGGGACAGGAGCGCAAGGTCGGATGCGGGGCGAGGAGGACCACCAGTGCCGGAATGGCCAAGCGCCCGCCGCAAGTGGTAGAAGGCCATTGCCGTTGCGCATCCGGTCGCGCCTTCTTGGGGCGGGGCGAGCCGGGTGTGGAGGACGTGGAGGATGTCCCCGACCGTGAAGCAGGCGGCTGCCTCGGTTGCACCGAAACGGATCCCGAACGCGACTTCCAGAGCCTCCTGGAGTTCGATCGGGTCAAGGTCGTCGTCCAGCCCCAGCGTGTTCTGCATTCACCTTCACTCACACGGCCGCAGTGTCCCGGTGCAAAGCCCGGTCTAGCCGGACGCGGCCTCGATCCGGCGCAGCGCCTCTTCCCGCCCCAGTGCGGCCAGCGTCTCGTCGATGCCCGGCGACATCGTGCTGCCGGTCAGCGCCGCGCGGACCGGCTGCGCCACCTGGCCCAGCTTGCGGCCCTTTGCTTCCGCAAAGGCCTTCAGCGCTTCGCTGAGCGCCGGGGCGGAGAAGTCGGTGGCGTCCAGAACGGCTGAAACCTCTCCCAGCATCGCCCGGTTCTCCGGCGTCAGCAGGGCCTGGGCCTTGGGTTCGAACTCGGTGGGCCGGCGACACAGGAAGGCGGCGCTCTGGCTGAGGTCCACCAGGGTCTTCGCCCGCTCCTTCAATCCCGGCATCAGCACGCGGATGCGCGGCCGGGCCGCCTCCGCGTCAGGGCCCAGGCGCGCGATCACCTCCTCGGTCAGCCGGTCGTCATCGGCGCTGCGGAGATAGACGCCGTTCACCTGCATCAGCTTCACGTAGTCCATGCGGCCGGCGGAGCGGCCCACGCCGCTCATGTCGAACAGGCGGATCACGGTTTCGCGGTCGATGATCTCGGTGTCGCCATGCGCCCAGCCGAGGCGCAGGAGGTAGTTGCACAGCGCCTCGGGCAGGAAGCCCTGCTCCTTGAACTCCAGCAAGCCCACGGCGCCGTGCCGCTTGCTGAGCTTGGCACCGTCCGCGCCATGGATCAGCGGGAGGTGGCCGAAGCGCGGCAGCTCCCAGTCCATCGCATTGTAGATTTGCACCTGGCGGAAGGTGTTGGTGAGATGGTCGTCGCCGCGGATCACGTGGGTGATGCCCATGTCGTGGTCATCGACCACCACGGCATGCAGATAGGTGGGAGTCCCGTCTGACCGCAGGATGATCAGGTCGTCGATCTCGGCGTTGGCGACGCGGACCTCGCCCTGCACCAGGTCATCGACGACGGTGTCGCCGTCGCGCGGGGCCCTGAGGCGGATGACGGGGTTGACGCCGGGGGGGGCTTCAGCCGGATCGCGGTCGCGCCAGGTGCCGTCGTAGCGCGGGGGACGGCCTTCGGCGGCGGCGCGCTCGCGCATCAGCCTGAGGTCTTCCGGTGTGCAGTAGCAGCGATAGGCGTTGCCGCGGGCCAGCATCTCGTGGGCCACTTCGGCGTGCCGGGCCTGGCGGGTGGACTGGAACACCGGGGGCTGATCGGGCGACAGGCCAAGCCAGGCAAGGCCGTCGAGGATGGCCTGCGTGAAGGCCTCCGTGCTGCGCTCGCGGTCGGTGTCTTCCACCCGCACCAGGTATTCGCCGCCGTGGTGGCGGGTGAACAGGTAGTTGAACAGGGCGGTGCGTGCCCCGCCAATGTGCAGCAGGCCGGTGGGGCTGGGGGCGAAACGGGTGCGGACCATGCCGCGGTCTTTACCATGATGCGACAGGAGGAGAAGAGGGGCGGGGCTGCGATCTGCCGAGCGTCCGGGCGAGAAACCTGCTAGCCTCGTTGCATGGAACTGGCGGCAGCGTGGGCGCCCCTCCGCGCGGGCTGGCCATCCGCGCTGCGGCGCTGGGCGGAGCGGGAGCGCGGGCGCTTCATGCCCTGGCTCGCCGTGGCCATGGTGGCCGGGGCGCTGCAGTTCTTCGCCCTTCACGACGACCCGGCGGCCTGGGCCGGTCCCGCCGCGCTGCTTGCCGCGGTGCTGGCCTGCGTGCTGTCGTTCCGGTGGCCGGGCCTGCGCGGCCTCACGATGCTGGCCGCCGCGACGGCGCTGGGCTTTGCCGCGGCCCAAGCAGGGGCGGCCCGCGCCCTCCCCCTCGAAGCGCTGCCGAGCCGTGCCGTGGTGCTTTCCGCCGTGGTGCGCGGGGTGGACGTGCTGCCGGAGGGGCGGCGCCTGGTGCTGGAACAGGTGCGGCTGGCACCGGACCAGCCGGCGCTGCAACGCCTGATCCGCGTGCGGATGAAGCGCGGCGACACGACCCTTGTTGCCGCCGGAGACCGGGTCCAGTTGCGCTCCGTGCTGCGGGCTCCGGCGCCCCCGGCCTATGTCGGCGCGTGGGACCTGCAGCGCGACTCCTATTTCGCCGGGATCGGCGGCGGCGGCACGGCGCTGAACCCGGTCGTCGTGCTCGAACACGCGGCGCCCTCGGGCTGGCGGTCCTGGGTGCAGGGCGTGCGTGACGCGGTCGGCGGGCGCACCCTGGCGGCGCTGCCGGGGCGCGAGGGGGCGGTGGCGGCGACCCTGCTGACCGGGAGCGCCCTCGCCATTCCCACGGTGGACCGGGAGGCGTTCCGCGACTCCGGCCTGGCGCATCTGCTGGCGGTGGCCGGGCTGCATATCGGCATCGTCATGGGCCTTGTCATGCTGTTGACCCGGCTGGCCCTCGCCGCCTGGCCCCACGCGGCGCTGCACTGGCCCACCAAGGCCATTGCCGCCATCGCCGCGTTGCTGGCCGGCGCCAGCTATCTGCTGCTCACCGGGGCGCATGTGCCCATCCTGCGCAGCTTCGCCATGGCCTCGCTGGTGACGCTGGGCATCGTGGTCGGGCGGCGGGCGCTGTCGTTGCGGGGCCTGGCGCTGGGGGCGGCGGCGCTGGTGCTGCTCGCGCCGAGCGAAGTGGTGGGAGTCAGCTTCCAGATGAGCTTCGCGGCCGTGCTGGCGCTGATCTCGGGCTATGAGGCGCTGCGCCCCGTGCTGGCCCGGCTGCACGGGCGCGGCTGGCGGCGCGTGGCGGCGCACGGGGCCGGGCTGGTGCTGACCAGCCTGCTGGCCGGCACCGCCTCGGCCCCCTACGGCGCCTATCACTTCGGGCACGTGCAGCTGTATTTCATCGCGGCCAACGTCCTGGCGGTGCCGCTCACGGCGTTCTGGGTGATGCCGCTGGGCGTGCTTGGCCTGGTGCTGATGCCGCTGGGGTGGGAGCGGCTGGCCTTTGCACCGATGGGCTGGGGCATCGACGGCATCCTGTGGATCGCGCATGGCGTCGCGTCCTGGCCGGCGGCGACTCTGGCGGTGCCGCCCATGCCGGGCTGGGGGCTGGCGGTGTTCAGCCTGGGGCTCGCCTGGCTGTGCCTGTGGCGCACCTGGCCGCGCCTGGCCGGGGCGCCGGTGATGCTGTTCGGCCTGCTGTCTCCGCTCGCGACTCCGCTGCCGGACCTGATGGTGTCGCCCGATGCCCGCCTGATCGCGGTGCGCGATGGCGGAAGCTATCGGGTGCAGGCCCGGTCCGGCGCCGGGCGCTTCGTTCGCGATGCCTGGCAGGACCATCTGGCGGCCGGCCCGCTGCTGCCGATGACCGATGATGCGCCGCCGGGCTGCGATGCGCTCACCTGCCGGATCGGGCCCGTGTTGCTGCTGCGCAACGCGACCCATGCGGCAGGCTGTGACGGCGTGGCGCTGGTGGTGTCTGCGGAGCCCGCGCGGGGCGTGTGCCGCGGGGCCGGGTTGCTGGACCGCTTCAGCGTGTGGCGGGATGGGGCTCACGCGGTCTGGCTGAACGGGGACAGCGCCCCGACCGTGGTCTCCGACCGCATGAATCGCGGGAGCCGGCCGTGGGTTCCGGGCCTGCCGGTGGCCCGCCGGGTGATGCCGAACCTGCCGGTCGCGCCCAACGAGCCGCTGCCCGATGTCATGCCCGACCCGGGCAGCGACTGACGGGCACGGCACGCGCAATTTCGGTTTCAACCTAGCGCCGCACGTTGCGCGGGCCTACATGCGGTGCCGCAGCAACGGAGCTTGCCCGCGTGTTCACCGGCATCATCACCGGCATCGGCAGCGTCCGCCGCCTGGTTCCCCTTGGCAACGGCGAGGATATGCGGATCGAGATCGCCTCGCCCTGGCCCGATACCGCCAGCATCGCCGTGGGCGCCAGCATCGCCTGCAGCGGCTGCTGCCTCACGGCCGTGGCGCTGGGTCCGGACTGGTTCGCGGTTGATGCTTCGGCGGAGACATTGTCCAAGACCAGGCTGGGCCACTGGCGCGAAGGCAGCCGGATGAACCTGGAGCGTTCGCTCAAGATGGGGGATGAGCTGGGCGGGCACCTGGTTTCCGGCCATGTCGACGGCCTTGGCACCGTCGCGGCGGTCGTGCAGGAAAACGCGTCCTGGCGTGTTTCGGTCGATGTGCCGCGGGAGTTGTCCCGCTTCATCGCGCAGAAGGGCAGCGTCGCGATCGATGGCGTCTCGTTGACCGTGAACGAGGTGGCTGGCACACGGTTCGGCGTCAACATCATCCCGCACACCTGGGACGTGACGACCCTGGGCCAGCTGAAGCCGGGCCAGGCCGTTCATATCGAGATCGACATGCTGGCGCGATACGTCGCCCGGCTCAATGATTCCCGCGCCGAGGTGCCATGAAGTCCGCAACACTTTCCGAGTACCTGTCCCCGGCCGCCGACATCGTCGAGGAGGCACGCGCCGGCCGTATGTTCATCCTGGTGGATGACGAGGACCGGGAGAACGAGGGCGACCTGGTGATCCCCGCGCAGTTCGCGACGCCCGACGCCATCAACTTCATGGCCCGGCACGCCCGCGGCCTCATCTGCCTTGCCATGAACCGCCACAGGGTGGAGCAGTTGGGCCTGCCGCTGATGAGCCAGATGAACGGCACCCGGCACAGCACCGCCTTCACCGTCTCGATCGAAGCGCGGGAGGGGGTGACGACAGGCATCTCTGCCGCCGATCGCGCCCGCACCATCTCCGTCGCGATCAATGCGGAGAGCGGGCGCGACGCGATCGTGACGCCCGGGCACGTGTTCCCGCTGGTTGCGCGCGAGGGCGGCACGCTGGTGCGCGCCGGGCACACCGAGGCCGCGGTGGATATCGCCAGGATGGCGGGGCTGAACCCCTCCGGCGTGATCTGCGAGATCATGAACGATGACGGCACCATGGCCCGGTTGCCGGACCTCGCCGCCTTCGCGCAACACCACAACCTGAAGCTCGGCACCATCGCCGACCTGATCGCCTATCGCCGCCGCACCGAACGGCTGGTGAGGAAGGTGCAGCAGAGCACGCTGAACCACGCCGCCGGTGGCGACTGGAACGTGCACGTCTATGCCACAACCATCGACTACGCCGAGCACCTGGTGCTGACCAAGGGCGACCTGTCCGAACCCGACCCGGTGATGGTCAGGATGCACGCGGTCGATATCGTGAATGACGCGCTTGGCACACATCAGTGGTCGACCCTGCACGGTTCGATGCGGATGATCGCCGAGGCCGGGCGGGGTGCCGTCGTGCTGATCCGTGACACGCGGCCGACTGCGGTGAGCGAGCGGGTCAGCCTGCTGGCGGGCAATCCGCGCCCGCTGCACTTCCTGCGGGATTATGGGATCGGGGCGCAGATCCTGGTCGATCTCGGGATCAAGCACATGATCCTGTTGTCGAACACGCGGCGCACGGTGGTCGGGCTGGAGGGCTACGGACTCAACATCACCGACCAGCATCCGATCGAGGGAGCGCCCCTGGAATGAGCACCGCTGATGCCCCGCTCGCCAAGGCGCCGGTTGTCCCCGGGTCACCGCCCCACCTGCTGATCGTGCGGGCACCCTACTACCGTGACATCATCGACGGGATGACCCGCGGTGCCGAGCGGATCCTGCGCGACTGCGGTGCAACGTTCGACGTGCTCGACATTGCTGGTGCATTCGAGTTGGCGCAGGCCATCCGCATTGCGCTGCGTGGCACGACTGCGTTCGATGGTTTCGTGGCGCTGGGCTGCGTGGTGCGGGGCGATACGGATCATTACGACCATATCTGCCGGGAAAGCATGGCCGGACTTATGCACGTGGCGTTGCAGTATGGCATTGCGCTCGGCAGTGGCCTGCTGACCGTGCATCACATCAGCCAGGCCGAGGAGCGGTCCGCCGACGATGGCCACAACAAGGGCGCGGAGGCTGCCGTGGCGTCGCTGCTGCAGATCGTTGCGGCACGCCGGCTGGGGGCCGCCTGATGCCGTCCGATGACGTGAAGCCGACCCGGCGCGGAGGGCGCCAGGATGGCCGGCGCCCCCGGACCGCCTCCCGCGTCGCCGCGGTTCAGGCGTTGTTCCAGAGCGAGCAGGGCGGCGAGGCGGCTGAAACGGTGATCGACCAGTTCGTGCGGCATCGGCTCGGCGAGATGCCGGGCCCGGAGCATCTGGGCGGCGGCGGCTTCGAGGAAGGCCGGGTGCCGGACGCGCATGTGCCGCTGTTCACCCGGATCGTACGGACCGCGGTGGAGGAGCAGGATCGGCTCGATGGGCTGATCGTTGCCGGGTTGCCGGCCGACTGGCCTATGGCCCGGCTTGACCCGGTTCTGCGGGCCTTGCTGCGCGCAGGTGGGGCGGAGTTGTCGATGGCCGATGGGCCGCCCTCTCGCGTCGTCATCAACGAATACCTGGATGTGGCGCACGGCTTCTTCACCGGTGATGAGCCGCGCATGGTCAACGGCATGCTCGACCGACTGGCGCGAGACCTGCGCCCGCATGAGTTCGAGCCCGCCGCCTAGCCTCGCAATGGACCAGGCTCCCGCCGAGTTCGGGCTGATCGCCCGGCACTTCCGCGCCTTGGCCGGACCGGGTGGCCTAGACCTGCTTGACGACGCCGCTCTGCTCGACCCGCCACCGGGGCGCACGCTGGTGATCACCGCAGACGCCATGGTTGCCGGCGTGCATTTTCTGCCCGAAGACCCGGCTGATCTCGTCGGGCGCAAGCTGCTGCGGGTCAACCTTTCGGATCTGGCGGCGATGGGGGCGGTTCCTCTTGCCTATCTGATGACGGTCTCTGCGCCTCGCGACACATCGGAGGCATGGTTCGCCGGTTTTGCGGCCGGGCTGTACGTGGATCAGGCTATATTCGGCATTCAACTCCTGGGTGGTGACACCACACATACGCCGGGTCCGATGAACCTTTCGTTAACGTGCATCGGGCATGTTGCACCGGGTGGTGCAATCCGGAGGCAGGGGGCGATGGTTGGGGACGAGATCTGGGTGACCGGGACCATTGGCGATGGTGCGCTCGGACTGCTGGCGGCGCGGGGCGAGCTTGACGATCCCGATGGCTCTCTTGCGGATCGGTATCGCCTGCCGCAGCCCAGGATCGGCTTGCTTCAGCCGGGTCTGGTGGCGGCAGCGATGGATGTGTCGGATGGGCTTGTGCAGGATATCGGGCATCTTGCGCGGGCGGCGGGGCTTGGGGCGCGCATCGAGGCTGGCCTGGTGCCGCGCTCATTGCGAGGAGCCGAGTGGCTCGAGACCTGTCTGACCGGCGGCGATGACTACGAGCTGGTCATGGCCGTGCGGCCCGGCGGCGGCCCGGCGTTACAAGCCAGGGCCACGCTGAGCGAGATCGCTGTCACCCGCATCGGCACCTTCGTGCCAGGCACCGGCGTACAAGTGTTCGACGACGACGGATCGCAGGTCGAGCTGCGACGAACGGGTTGGAGCCACTTCTAGAGCCGTGTCAGGCCGGGCGGATCAATCTGTGCTGCTTGCGGCCGGCCGACAGCTTCACCGCGCCGTCGCGAAGGTCCGACGGAGTGACAATCGCGGACTCCTCGATGATCGGCACGTCATTGAGGCGGGCGCCGCCGCCACGGATCAGCCGCCGGGCCTCACCGTTGCTGGTGACAAGGCCGGAATCGACCAGCAGCTTGATTGCCATCATGCCTTTTGCGAAAGCATCGGCCGCAACGGTATGGGTCGGCAACGTGTCAGCAGCCAAGCCCTGAACAAAGGCCTGGTGCGCCGTGTGGGCCGCTTGCTCGGCCGCTTCCCGGCCGTGCGCGATGGCGGTGGTTTCGATGGCCAGCACCTTCTTGGCCTCGTTCACCTCGGCACCCTGCAGGGCGGCGAGGCGGTCGATCTCAGGCAACGGCATGTCGGTGAACAGGCGCAGGAAGCGGCCGACATCGGCGTCCTCCGTATTGCGCCAGAACTGCCAGTAGTCGTAGGGCGACAGGCGATCGGCGCGCAGCCAGATGGCGTTACCAGCCGATTTGCCCATTTTCGCGCCGGAAGCCGTGGTGATCAGTGGGGTGGTGAGGCCGAAAACCTGGCGCTGCTGGGTGCGCCGGGTCAGGTCGACGCCGGAGACGATGTTGCCCCACTGGTCCGAACCGCCCATCTGCAGCACCACGCCATCGCGCCGCAGCAGCTCGCGGAAGTCAAAGCTTTGGAGGATCATGTAGTTGAATTCGAGGAAGGTGAGCGGCTGTTCGCGGTCGAGCCGCAGCTTCACGCTGTCGAAGGTCAGCATGCGGTTGATGGTGAAGTGGCTGCCGATATCGCGCAGCAGCTCGATGTAGCCGAGTTTGTCGAGCCAGTCCGCGTTGTTGCGCAGAATGGCATCACTGGGCGCCTCACCAAAGCGGATGAAGGCAGAGAGGCTTTCGCGGATACCGGCCATGTTATGGGCGATGCGGGCATCGTCCAGCATCTGCCGGGCTTCATCCTTGCCGGACGGATCCCCGATCCGCGTGGTGCCGCCCCCCATCAGGACGACCGGACGATGGCCATGCCTTTGCAGCAGGCGCAGCATCATGATCTGCACGAGATTGCCGATGTGCAGGCTGTCGGCCGTGCAATCGAATCCGATATACCCGCTGATCGACCCGGCCAGCATCGCGTGGTCCAGCGCCTCCTCATCCGTGCACTGGAACACGAAGCCGCGGGCGCGGGCTTCGACGAGAAAGGGAGAGTGGGGCATAGGAGTACAGTCTGATGATCGAGGCGAACAATAACGGGGCGCCAAGGTTCAAGCCTTCGGGCGCCCCGTTATCTTGAGCCTCGAAACGGGAAGGCGGAGCAGACGCCCTAAGCAGGCTTCGCGGCACAAGCCACGAAGGCATGCTTAGGCTTACTCGAAGACGCATCATCTTTCTCGCGGGATGCAAGGACAATCCGCGAGATGATGCTTAGTCGGCGGCGAGCGCCAAGGCCTTGCGGGCCAGGATTCTGCCGACGTGATCCTCGATCGCTTCGCCCACGGTTTCCGCATGGGAGGCGAACACATGGTCCGCGCCATGATAGACCCGGTAATCAACCTGAACATTCTTCTGGGTATTCAGCTTGTCGACGAGTTTCCGCACCGCAGGCTCGGGCACCAGTTCGTCATTGTCGCCATGCAGCATAAGGCCGCCGCAGGGGCAGGGGGCCAGGAAGCCGAAGTCGTAATGGTTCGCGGGCGGGGCCACGCTCACCCAGCCGCTGATCTCCGGCCGACGCATCAGCAGCTGCATGCCGACGAAGGCGCCGAAGGAGTAGCCGCTGATCCAGAGGCCCGCGGAGTTCGGGTTCACCATCTGCATCCAGTCCAGCGCGGCGGCCGCATCGCTAATCTCGCCGAAGCCGCCGTCGTACTTGCCCTGGCTGCGCCCGACGCCGCGGAAGTTGAAACGCATCACGGAGAAGCCAAGCTTCTGGAACGACTGATACATCGTGTAGGAGATGCGGTTGTTCATCGTCCCGCCATGCATGGGATGCGGGTGCAGAATAAGGGCCAGGGGCGCGTTGGGCTCCTTGGAGTGGTGATAACGACCCTCAAGCCGACCGTCAGGGCCAGCGAACATCACCTCAGGCATGGCGTTCCAATCTCGTTCCACATGTCGCGGCCCGGCGATTGCCGACCGCGCCGCATTGATCCAACGCACTGCAGGCCCATTTGACCCGACAGTGTAAAACAGCTTAGCCTTCCGACTACGAGCGGACCTGCAAGGCCCGCGGCCCAATCGGCGTCTCTCTCCTGAAGCAACCGGAGGAGCGCTGACGACCGGCTGCGGGTGAATATAGGCGGTCTCGTCGCGGATTTCATAATGGAAATGTCGCATGGCATTCATGTTTCTGCGTGAGGCCATCCAAACCTACCGGGAGCGGGACCCGGCAGCTCGGTCGTCGCTCGAGGTCCTGCTCTGCTATCCCGGTTTGCATGCCCTGCTCTGGCATCGCCTGGCGCACCGGCTCTGGACCCGAGGGTTTCGTCTGAGTGGGCGTTTCACCGCCCATATCGGCCGTTTCCTGACAGGTATCGAAATCCATCCCGCCGCCAGGATCGGGCGACGATTGATCATCGACCATGGGATGGGCGTGGTGATCGGCGAAACCGCTGAGATCGGAGATGACGTTTACCTGTATCACCAAGTGACGCTCGGCGGCACCAGCACGGCGCAAGGCAAGCGGCACCCGACAGTGGGTGATGGCGTGATCGTGGGGGCCGGGGCCAAGATCCTGGGTGCGATCACGATTGGCGCGCATGCGCGGGTCGGCGCAAATGCGGTGGTCGTCCGACCGGTCGCAGCCGGGGAGACGGTGGTGGGCATTCCTGCACGGCCGGTGGAGCGCGACTCGACCCGCCGCACCCCCATGGCGCGCCCAGCGAGCTTCATGGCTTACGGCACGCCTTGCGAGGGCACCGAGGATCCGCTGGTCTGCACCATCGAGACCATGCGCGCGGAACTGCTGGCGCTGGAGGCCCGGGTGTCCGCCTTGCAGATGAACTCGCCGGCGGCTGGTTCGCCCGCCGCGGAGTAGTCATGGCGTATCTGGATGCGAACGCCACCGAGCCGTTGCGGCCGGAAGCGCAGGCCGCTGCACTGGCGGCAATGGGGTTGGGCAACCCGTCGAGCATCCATGCCGCTGGACGGCGAGCGCGCGGGGTGCTGGAGGCGGCGCGGCGCCGGGTCGCGGCACGGTTCGGGGCTTTGCCGGCTGGGGTGGTGTTCACCTCGGGAGGAACGGAGGCGGATGCCTTGGCGGTCGCCGGGCTGGGGCGGGGCCGCCGCCTGGTGATCGGCGCGACGGAACATGATGCAATCCGCGCGGCGGCCCCGGGGGCTGCGGTGCTGCCGGTTGACGGGGAGGGCGTGGTTGATCTCGCGGCCCTGCCGGCCCTGTTGCGCGATGGCCCGGCTCTGCTGTGCCTGATGCTGGCCAACAACGAGACCGGGACGGTGCAGCCGGTGGCCGAGGCGTCGGCGATCTGCCGGGCGTATGGGGCCTTGCTGCACGTGGATGCGGTGCAGGCGGCTGGGCGGCTGGGCGTCGATCTGGTGGCGCTCGGTGCGGACAGCCTCGCTGTCTCCGGGCACAAGATGGGCGGGGTGGCCGGCGCCGGAGCCCTGCTGCTGGCTGCCGGACGGGAGATCACGGCGGTGCTGCCGGGGGGCGGGCAGGAGCGGGGACGGCGGGGCGGCACACCGGCGCTGCCGGCCATCGCCGGGCTGGCCGCCGCGTGTCTGGACGGCCCGGACCTGGTGCCGATGCGTACCGAGATCGAGGCCATCGTGCTGCGGCATGGGGCACAGGTGCTGGGCGGCGCGGCGCGCCTGTCGAACACGGTCTGCGCCGCCCTGCCTGGCGTGGGTGCGGAGCTGCAGGTGATCGCGCTGGATCTGGCTGGCGTGCAGGTGAGTGCCGGGGCGGCCTGCAGCAGCGGCAAGGTGGGGCGCAGCCATGTCCTGAATGCCATGGGGTGTGGCGCACTGGCGGAGCAGGCGATCCGGGTCAGCCTGCCTTGGAATGCGAGCAGGGCGGATGTCGAGGCGTTCCGGGTGGCCTATGGCGACATGGTAGGCCGGTTGCGCCGGGCCGCTGCCTAGAGGTCCATCTGCCAGGCGATGCCCCGGCGAATGACACGCGCCGGATTGCCCGCGGCGACGCAGCGGGCGGTGATGGCGCCAGTGACCACGGCCGCGGCGCCGATCACGCTGCCTTCGCCGATGGTGGCGCCCTTCAGGATCAGCGCCCGCTGCCCGATCCAGACGCGGCGGCCGATCCGCACGTCATCGGCCGGGTTGATGCGCTTGCGGCTGGCGGCGTCGAAGATCGGGTGCATGTCGCTGACGGTAATGTCCACGTCGGATGAGACCAGGCTGTCATCGCCGATCACGATGGAAGCTGGTTCATGCAGCAGCAGGCGCACCAGGCCGTTGAATCCGCAGCGATCCCCGATGATCACCGACGACCCGGCCGCCGCATGAATGAACAGCCCGCCCAGGTGGTTCGCCGCCCCGATCGTAACCCGCACGCCGCTGCCGGCCTCGATGCGCAGCCCGGTGTCGAGGCAGGCCGGGCCGATCGAGATGTTGGCGCCGTGCCCGGTGAACACGATCCGGCCGCGCAGCGCCGCATGCTCCGCCCGGCCGATGGTCACGGTATTGCCGCTTCCCTGGTCCTCGATGTGCAAGGGCATGCTCCCTCTTACTTCATCCTGCCCGCCGCGCCATATCCCGGCCATGCGCCCGAACCGCCCGATCTATCTGGACAACCAGGCCACCACGCCATGCGATCCACGGGTGCTGGAGGCCATGCTGCCCTGGTTCACCGAGCGCTTCGGCAACCCGCATAGCGCGGAGCACACGATGGGTCAGGAGGCGGAGGCGGCGGTGGAGGCGGCCCGGGCGGCGATCGCCAGCCTGATCGGGGCGGAGGCGCGGGAAATCGTGCTGACCTCGGGCGCCACCGAGTCGAACAACATCGCGATCAAGGGCGCGGCACGGTTCGCGGCGCAGCAGGGCGAGGCGCGGCGCCGCGTCATCACGGTGGCGACCGAGCATAAATGCGTGCTGGAGAGCGTGGCGGACCTGGCGGCGGAGGGGTTCGAGCCCGTCGTGCTGCCGGTGCAGCCCGATGGCCTGCTTGACCCGGCGGTGCTGCAGGCGGCGCTGGAAACGCCCACGCTGCTGGTGAGCATCATGGCGGTGAACAACGAGACCGGCGTGGTGCAGGACCTGCCGCTGCTCGCCGGGCTGGCGCGGGCGGCGGGCGCGCTGTTCCACACTGATGCGGCGCAGGGTGTGGGCAAGATCCCGATCGACGTGCGGCAGGGTATCGACCTGCTGAGCCTCAGCGGCCACAAGCTCTATGCGCCGAAGGGCGTGGGCGCGCTGTATGTGCGGCGCCGGCCGCGGGTGCGCCTGGCGCCGTTGTTCTCAGGCGGCGGGCAGGAGCGCGGGTTGCGCAGCGGCACCTTGCCCGTTCCGCTGATCGTGGGTCTGGGCGTCGCCTGCACGCTGGCGGCGGCGGAGATGGCGGAGGAGGCGGGGCGGCTTGCGGAACTGCGCGGCCGGTTGCTGGCTGGGCTGCGGAACGCGGTGCCGGCAGTGGTGGTGAATGGGGACTGGGAGCGGCGGATCGCCGGCAACCTCAACCTGACCTTTCCGCGTGCGGCGGCCGCGCTGATGCGGGCGGTGCCGGAGCTGTGCGTTTCCACCGGGTCGGCCTGCAGCTCGGCGGCGGTGGAGCCCAGCTATGTGCTGCGCGCCATGGGGCTGGATGACGCGGCGGCCGGGCGTACCTTGCGTCTGGGGCTGGGACGCTTTACGTCCGCGGCCGATGTGGATTTCGCCGCCGCCCGGTTGGGGCAGGCGGCTCTGGAAACGATCGAGGCCTAGATGCCCAAGATGACCTTCATCGAGCGAAACGGTGCAGCCCGCGAAGTGGACGCGCCGCTCGGATTGAGTGTGCTGGAGATCGCGCACAAGCATGGCGTCGATATCGAGGGGGCCTGCGAGGGCTCGCTGGCGTGCTCGACCTGCCATGTGGTGATCGACGCGGCCTGGTTCCCCAAGCTGGTCAAGCCGACCGAGGATGAGGAGGACATGCTCGACCTCGCCTTCGGCCTGGAGCAGACCAGCCGCCTGGGCTGTCAGATCGTGATGACCAACCAGCTCGATGGTCTGGTGGTGAAGCTGCCGGCCGCCACCCGCAACGCGAGCGACTGACATGCGCATCGTCGCCGCGATGTCCGGCGGCGTCGATAGCAGCGTGGTGGCCGGGCTGCTGGCGGAGCAGGGTCACGAGGTGATCGGCGTCACGCTGCAACTGTATGACACGGGCGCCGCCGCCGGCCGCAAGGGTGCGTGCTGCGCCGGGCAGGACATCCATGACGCGCGGGATGTGGCGGAGCGGCTGGGCATCGCGCATTACGTGATCGACCGGGAGGCACGGTTCCGCAGCGCCGTGATCCAGGAGTTTGCGGACAGCTATGCGGCGGGGGAGACTCCGATACCCTGCGTCCGCTGCAACATGAGCGTGAAGTTCACTGACCTGCTCGGCCTGGCCCGGGAGCTTGGCGCCGAAGCGATGGCGACGGGTCATTATGTGCGCCGGATTGAGGCCGCCGACGGGCCCGAGCTGCACCGCGCCCGTGACCCGGCCCGGGACCAGAGCTGGTTCCTGTTCGCCACCACCCCGGAGCAGCTGGCCTACACACGGTTCCCACTGGGCGCGATGCCGGACAAGGCGGCGGTGCGCGCCGAGGCGACACGGCTCGGCCTGGCGGTGGCCGAAAAGCCCGATAGCCAGGACCTTTGCTTCGTGCCGGATGGGCGTCACGCGGCGCTGGTGACGGCGTTGCGACCTGATTCGGCGGCTGGTGGGGAGATCGTGTCCCGGGATGGCAGGGTGCTGGGGTCGCATTCCGGGATCGCCGGCTTCACAGTCGGGCAAGGCCGTGGCCTCGGTGATGCCAGCTTCGACTCGGGCGTGCGCCAGGCGGTGCTGAGGGTGGAGGCGCGCAGCCGGAGGGTGATCGTTGGCGCAAAAGGCAGCGGGTTCCACCAGGTGCGCTTGCGCGACATGAACTGGCTGGTGGAGCCCGCCAATCTCCGGTGTGAGGTGAAGCTGCGTGCGCGTGAGGCGCCACATGGGGCTCTGGTGACGCCGCAGGGCAGCGGCGCGCTGGTTTTGCTCGACAACGCGGCCCTGGCAGCGCCGGGTCAGGCCTGCGTGATGTATGCGGGGTCGCGCGTGCTGGGCGGCGGGTTCATCGCATCGTCTGGACCGGATTGACGTAGGTCCGGTAACGGGGCATATCGCCGGCCCGGACCGGGTCCGGTCTGGAGGTTTGGCAGCGTAGCTCAGTGGTAGAGCAGGAGAATCATAATCTCTTGGTCGGGGGTTCAAATCCCTCCGCTGCTACCAGCTTTCCTTTAATCTTCACTGTGAAAAAGGTGCCCCTGGATGGGCACCTCTTTCGTGTTCAGGCCGCGATGCGCCCGGGCTTACGCCAGGCGACGAGCACGCCGGCGATAGCCGAACGCCGTGCAGCCGACCAGCCCTGCCGCCAGAATGGCCCAGGTGGCAGGCTCGGGGGCAGCGGTGAGCGAGACGCCGTCCAGCAGCGAGAACGGCGGTGTGCCGCCCGGCGCACCGGAGGCCATGAAGGCGACCGACATCGTCGTCGTGGTGGCGACAAACTGGTAGATCTGCTGGCGCCAGGGCGAGAAGCCCTTGGACGGGGTGGTGGCCGTCGGCGTGGTCACGGCGTTGACAACGTTGAAGCCGGCATCGGCCCAGTAAACCGTCCAGGCCTCGGTCGTGTTGCCGGTAAAGCCCGCCTGCTGGGCCGCAGCCCAGTAGAAGGACAGCTGGTACGCCTTGCCGACCACCAGGTTGTTCACGGTCTGGCCGATGTAACCCTGCTGATAGGCGCCATCCTGCGCGAGGAGCGCGCCGCCGGTCGGGCTGGTGGTGAAGCCGTTGTTGCTGTAGGCGGCCGAACTGGTCCCGCCATCCGGGCCCCATAGATAGAGGTTCGTGCCAGGAGACACGACCGCGCCTGTGGACGAGGCGGTGTTTGGCTGGAAGACGAAGCTGTAGGCGGTGTTCGACCATCCCGTAAGCGCCGCACCGCCGTTGCCGCTCGTGGCACCGCCCGTCACGATGTAGGAGGTGGTGGAGGGGGCGCCGTTCACCGTGTAGGTGTCGAAGTTGCCGTTCGTCAGCAGTTCAGCGGCGGCGAAGGCCGGGCTGGAAATGGCGACAAGCAGCCCGGCGACTGCGACCGGCTGCACGAGTAACGTCGAGGACCAGGACAGGAGCCGCTTCACCACCATGTTCGAACCTCATTCGCTATTTGCGCCTGCAACCCGCAATGGCTGCGGAACCTTCGCACAGGTCTGTTAACGAATAATTACTGCTTCGGCGGTATGTTTCGCAACAACTTGTTGTGTCAGAGATTGCCAGTCTTCCTCAGGATACGAGACGCCGATAACGCATGCTTGAACAACGGGTTTGCTGCCGGCCAATCTGTGACAGAAATGGTCGCGGCTGAGATGACCTTCTACAAGCCAGGCTGCTCAGACAGGGGCGCTGCGTCGTGCCGTTGATCGGGATCGACTTCGGGACAACCAACTCGGTCGTCGCCATCCAGCAGCCGGACAGCACCATCAGCACGGTCCGCTTCGGGCGACATGACGCGTTCCGCACCGTGCTGTGCTTCTGGCTGGAGAACAACGCGCTGCGTCACGCCGCCGGGCCGTCGGCGGTGGAGGCCTATGTCGATGATCCCATGGACAGCCGGCTGATCATGTCGATGAAGACCTACCTGGCGCAAAGCAGCTTCACCCAGACCCTGGTGCATGGCCGGCCTTTCACGCTGGAGGCGCTGGTTGCGACGTTCCTGCGCGCCCTGCTGGCCGGAACCGACGTGTCGGAGGCCCGCATCGTGGCCGGCCGGCCGGTGCGCTTCGCCGGCGAACTGGCGGACGACACCCTGGGCGAGGCCCGGTTGCGGCAATCCTTCCGAGAGGCCGGGCTGGGCGAGGTTGAGGTCGCGTTCGAGCCGGAGGCCGCAGGCTACGGCTTCACCCGCTCCCTCGACGGCCCGGCCACTCTGCTGATCGGCGATTTCGGCGGCGGCACCAGCGACTTCTCGCTGCTGCGCTACGATCCCGGGGCCGAACGCCCGGTGACGCCACTGGCCACGGTCGGCGTGGGCGTGGCGGGTGACAGCCTGGACTACCGTATCATCGACCGCGTGGTCTCCCCGGCGCTGGGCAAGGGCAGCACCTACAAGGTGATGCAGAGCGACATGCCGATTCCGGCGGAATACTATGCCGGGCTGGCGCGGTGGCACCGGCTCTCGATGATGCGGACGCCGCGCACGCTGCGCGACATCGCGGCGGTGGCGCGCACCAGTGCCCGGCCGGAACAGCTGCACGGGCTGATCAGCCTGATCGAGGAGGAGCAGGGATATCGGCTGTATCAGGCTGTATCAGGCGTGAAGGCGGCGCTGTCCTTGGCCGAGGAGGCGCGGCTGGTGTTCGAGACCGGGGCCGTGGCGATCGACACCGTGGTGGCGCGGGGCGACTTCGAGGCCTGGATCGCGCCGGAGCTGGCGCAGCTTTCCAGGTGCGTGGACCGGGTGCTGGAGGAGGCCGGGTTGCCAGCCAGGGCGGTGGACCGGGTGTTCCTGACCGGCGGCACCGCCTTCGTGCCCGCGGTCCGGCGGCTGTTCGAGACGCGGTTCGGGGCCATGCGGGTCTCGGGCGGCGGGGAGTTCGTGTCCGTGGCGGAGGGGCTGGTCTCGATTGGCGCGGCGCGGCAGGAGCGGCGTGGAACCAAGGCGGTGTCGTGTTGAAGACGGTCCTGTTCGTGTGCAGCCAGACGGCTTCGCAGCCCGACGGCCGAGGCGGTGTTCTCATCGAGGCCGGACCTTGAGGTCGCCTCTGCCGGGACGAACAACGGCGCCGACAACTGCCTGACCGCGGAGCTGGTGTCCTGGGCGGATGTGATCGTGGTGATGGAGCGGACACACCGGGCCAGGCTGCAGAAGCGGTTTCGCGCGTCCTTGAACGGGAAGCGGGTGATCTGCCTCGGTATACCCGACAATTACAAGTTCATGCGCTACAGCCCGTCCTTGATTGCCTGCCGCGCGAAGTAGCTTAGAATCAGGTCGGCTCCGGCCCGCTTGAACGCGCCCAAGGTCTCGTGCACCACCCGCTGTTCGTCGATGGCTCCCGCCAGGGCGGCGAACCTGATCATCGCGTACTCGCCGCTCACCTGGTACACCGCCAAGGGTAGATCCGTGCGGTCCCGGATACGGGCCAGCACGTCCAGGTAGGGCAGACCGGGCTTGACCATCAGCAGGTCGGCGCCTTCGGCCTCGTCCAGCGCGCTTTCGCGCAGGGCTTCGCGGCCATTGGCCGGGTCCATCTGGTAGGCCATGCGGTCGCCGTGCAGGTCGCAGCCGGCGGCGGCGCGGAACGGGCCGTAGAAGGCGCTGGCGAACTTGCTGGAGTAGGACATGATCGGCATGTCCGTGTGCCCGGCCGCGTCCAGCCCGCGGCGAATGGCGGCTACCTGGCCATCCATCATCGCGGAGGGGGCGACCAGGTCCGCCCCGGCTTCGGCGGCGACGATGCATTGCCGGACCAGGTTCTCCAGGGTGCGGTCGTTGTCGACCTGGCCGTGCGCCACCACGCCGCAATGGCCGTGGTCGGTGTATTCGCAAAAGCAGTTGTCGGTGATGACCACCAGCTCCGGCGCCGCCGCCTTGGCGATGCGGGTCATGCGCGCCACCAGCCCCTTCGGGTCGAGGGTGTCCAGCCCGGCGGCGTCCTTGTGGTGGCTGATGCCGAACAGCATCACGGCGCGCACGCCGTCCCGGGCGATGGCCTCGATCTCACGCACCAGGTGCCGTTCCGGGATGCGGGAGACGCCGGGCATGGAGGCGATGGGCACGGCCTCGTCCACGTCCTCCTCCACGAAGAGCGGCAGGATGAGGTCTTCGGGCGTGACCCGGTTCTCCCGCAGCAGGGCGCGCAGCGGTGCGGTGCGGCGGAGGCGGCGGAGGCGTGTGGCTGGGAACATGCGCCGGACAGTGCCAAACTGCCCGCGCGGTGACTACCCGCTCGCCAGAATGGCGGCCAGGCCCTCGCGATAGGTGGGAAAGCGCCAGCGCAGCCCCAGACTCTCCTGCGTCTTGCGGCTCGCGACCCGGCGGTTCTCGGCCCAGAAGCTGCGCCCCATCGGGCTCATCGCCGCCAGCGCCTGCTCGAACGACATCAGCGGCGGCAGCGGCGCTCCCAAGATGCGGGCCGCCTCGGTGATCACATCGGCGTTCGCGGCCGGCTCGTCATCGGCCAGGTTCAGCACGCGGGGGCCGGGCGGCCCGGCCTGCCGCATGGCGGCGAGCACGGCAGCGGCGATGTCATCGCGGTGGATGCGGCCGAACTGGTGGTCCGGCTTGTCCACCCGGCGCGCCGTGCCCTCGCGCACCGTGTCGAGCACGGAACGGCCGGGACCATAGATGCCGGCGACGCGGAACAGATCGACGCGCGCCCCGGCAAAGGCGGCGGTCCAGGCCAGCTCGGCCTCCAGCCGCCGTTGCCCGCGGGGGCCGGTGGGGGCGGGCGGCGTGTCCTCATCCACCCAGCCGCCGTCGCGGTCGCCATAGACGCCGGTGGTGGAGAGCATGCCGGCCCATTCGGGCGTGCCGAGGGTGCCGGCGAAGCGATGCAGGGCCGGGTCTCCGGTTTCGGTGGGGGCGGCGGTCTGCAGCACGTGGGTTGCGGCCAGCAGGGCCGGACCGGCGGAGTCGAAGGCGATCAGCTCGACTCCCTGAGGCGCCACCAGCCGCTCCGGCGTGCGGCTGGTGGCGATGACCCGGGCGCCGGCGGCCGCGGCCTGGCGGGCGATCTCGGTCCCGGTGTAGCCCAGGCCGAAAATGAGGAGCTGCATTGCGTGCATGGACGATCGTAACGCGGTTGGCCTGGGCCGGGTGCCGCGATAAACTGGTTCCCAGATGCGAAATCGACAACTTGTTCTCGCCGGGGTGGGCGCGCTGGCAGGCTTGGCGGTGCTCCTGGCCGTGCAGGCCGGCAGCGCATGGTGGCCTGGCGTGGGCCCGGGCGCGATCGAGTCTGACTCCGACGAGGCTTTGCCGGTGCCGCCGGTGCCGCCCCGGATCGCGCAGGGTGCCGATTACGAGCGCTGCCTTTCCATGCTGAACGCCGACCCGCTCGGTGCGCGCAACTTCGCCGAGGCCTGGATCGCGACCGGCGGCGGCGAAGGGGCGGAGCACTGCTCGGCGCTCGCCGTGATCGCGCTGGGGGAGCCGGACACCGGGGCGGAGGCGCTGGACAAGCTGGCGGGCAGCAGCAAGGCGCCGGCGGCGGCGCGGGCCTCGGTGTATGGGCAGGCCGGGCAGGCCTGGCTGATGGCCGGCGCGCCGGACCGCGCGCTGGGCTCCACCACCATGGCGCTGACCATGACGCCGGATGACGCGGACCTGCTGATCGACCGTTCGATCGCGGCGGGAACGCTGGAGCGTTACCAGGATGCCGTGGACGACCTGACGCATGCGCTGGACCTGGACCCGCGCCGGGCCGATGCGCTGGTGTTCCGCGCCGCGGCCTGGCGGCACCTGAACCACCTGGACCTGGCGCAGGACGATGTGGACCGCGCCTTCGCTCTCGACCCCGACGATGCCGACGCGCTGCTGGAACGTGGCATCCTGCGGCAGCGCCGGGGCGACCGGGCAGGGGCGCGGGCCGATTGGGACCGGGCGATGCAGCTCTCGCCCGACACTGCCACCGGGGACCTGGCACAGCAGAACCTGGCGCTGCTGGACGCCGGGCCGGAACGACGATAGCGGCAGACGCGGAACAGAGGGGCGGAGTTCGCGTTGCCGTCCAGGTGAACAATACGGTATCAGCCCCCATTCAATCTGGAGAGAGTACGGCATGGCCTTGAAGGGCAGCACATTCACCGATCGCCGCGACGAGGCCGCCGCTGCGAAGCGGGCCTTGGTGGAGCGGTTCAAGGCACGTCCGCCCGCCGACGACCCGGCTGTTCTCGCCCGTGCGGCAGAACGCCAGGCCATCGCCGAAGCCCGCGAGAAGCGTGCCGCCGAGCGCGCGGTGATCAAGGCCGAGCAGGACGAGCAGCGCAAGGCCGAGGAACAGGCCCGGTTGGCAGCAGAAGCCCAGGCCGCCGCCGATGCGGAGGCCAAGGCCGCCGAGCAGATGGCGCGCGACGAAGCCATCCGCAACGAGCGCAAGGCCGCGCGTGATGCAAAGTATGCGGCCCGCAAGGCTCGCAAGTAGCAGATGCCTGGTCCAGCCGGTCATGCGGCGGCCGGACCCGCTTTCGTGCAACATGGGTGCAGCGGCAGCCATTTCGGCTTGCTGACGAATCGTTGTTCGTTCTAATGAGAACAAATGACGAACATTTCCTATGCCGAACTTCAGGTCACCACCAACTTCACCTTCCTGCGCGGGGCCAGCCATCCGCACGAGCTGTTCGCCCAGGCCGCAGCCTACGGGATCACGGCGCTGGGGATCGTCGACCGGAACTCGGTGGCAGGCGTGGTGCAGGCCTGGACGGCGGCGCGCACCACCGGGGTGCGGCTGGTGGCGGGCGCGCGGCTGGACCTGGTGGATGGCGCAGCGCTGCTGGTCTATCCCACCGATCGCCCGGCCTGGTCGCGGCTGTGCCGGCTGCTGACGCTGGGCAAGGGACGGGCGGGCAAGGGCGGGTTCCTGCTGGACTGGGACGATCTTTGGCAGGCGGAAAGTCGCGGTGGCGGCGGGGGCCTGCTGTATGCGCTGGTGGCCGACGAACTGGATGATACCTTGCGCGGCTGGGTGGAGCGGCTGCGGCAGAATGCGCCGGGCCGGGCCTATCTGGCGGGGTCCATGCGGTGGCGGGGCGGGGACGCGGTGCGGCTGCAGCTGCTGCAGGAGCTGGGGGAGGCGGCCGGCGTGCCGCTGGTGGTGACCGGGGACGTGCTCTACCACCATCCGCAGCGCCGGATCCTGCAGGATGTGATGACCTGCATCCGCGAGGGCTGCACCATCGACGACGCCGGCTATCGCCTGGAACCCGGCGGCGAGCGCCACCTGGTGCCGCCGGACCGCACCGCCCAGCTGTTCAGCCGGCATCCGGAGGCATTGGCGCGCACCCAGGAGCTGGTGGCGCGCTGCACCTTCGACCTTGGCGACCTGCAATATCAGTACCCCGCCGAATCCGATGACCCGGCCGAGCCCGCACAGGCCACGCTGGAGCGGCTGACCTGGGCGGGCGCCGCCATCCGCTACGCCGCGGGCATCCCGGACCAGGTTGCGGCGCAGCTGCGGCACGAGTTGCGGCTGATCGCGCAGCTGGGCTACGCGCCGTATTTCCTGACGGTGAACAGCATCGTGCGGTATGCGCGCGGCCAGGGCATCCTGTGCCAGGGCCGTGGGTCCGCCGCCAATTCGGCGGTGTGCTGGGTGCTGGGCATCACCAGCATCGACCCGACGAAGGCCGGGCTGCTGTTCGAGCGCTTCGTCTCGGCGGAACGGCATGAGCCGCCGGACATCGACGTGGATTTCGAGCATGAGCGGCGGGAGGACGTGATCCAGTGGGTGTTCAGGCACTATGGCCGCGACCGCGCCGCGCTGTGCGCCACCGTGATCCGCTACCGGGCCCGGGGCGCCCTGCGCGACGTGGGCAAGGTGATGGGGCTGACGGAGGACGTGACCGGCGCCTTGTCTGGCCAGGTGTGGGGCTGGAGCGAGGAGGGTGTGACCGAGGAGCATGCCCGCGCGCTGAACCTGAACCTCGGGGACCGCCGGCTGCGCCAGTCGCTGGACATCGCCAGGCAGCTGATCGGGTTTCCGCGCCACCTGGGCCAGCACCCCGGCGGTTTCGTGCTGACGCGGGAGCCGCTGCCGGACCTGGTGCCGGTGGCGCCGGCCTCGATGCAGGACCGCCAGATCATCGAATGGGACAAGGACGACATCGACGCGCTGCGCTTCATGAAGGTGGATGTGCTGGGTTTGGGGATGCTCGGCTGCATGCGGCGGGGGTTCGACCTGTTGGCCGAACATCGCGATACCCCGATGGACCTGGCGACCATCCCGCAGGAGGATCCGGACACCTACGCCATGATCCGGAAGGCCGACACGCTGGGCACCTTCCAGATCGAGAGCCGGGCGCAGATGTCCATGCTGCCGCGCATGAAGCCCACCACGCTGTATGACCTGACCATCCAGGTGGCGATCGTGCGGCCCGGGCCGATCCAGGGCGACATGGTGCATCCCTACCTGCGCCGGCGGGAGGGGAAGGAGGCGGTGGACTACATCAAGCCGGAGCTGGAGCGCGTCCTGAAGAAGACGCTGGGGGTGCCGCTGTTCCAGGAGCAGGCGATGCAGGTGGCGATCCAGTGCGCCGGGTTCACGCCCGGGGAGGCGGACCAGCTGCGCCGGGCCATGGCGACGTTCAAGCTGACGGGCGGGGTTTCGCATTTCCGGGACAAGCTGATCGACGGCATGGTGGTGCGCGGCTATCCGCGGGAGTTCGCGGAAAAGACGTTTAGCCAGATCGAGGGTTTTGGCTCCTATGGCTTTCCCGAGAGCCATGCGGCGAGCTTCGCGCTGATCGCCTATGCGTCCTCGTGGCTGAAGTGCCACCATCCGGACGTGTTCTGTGCGGCGCTGCTGAACAGCCAGCCGATGGGGTTCTATGCCCCGGCGCAGATCGTGCGGGATGCGCGGGACCATGGCGTGGTGGTGCGCCCGGTGGATGTGAACCATTCGCGCTGGGACTGCACGCTGGAGGCGGCGGGGGAGGACTGCGGCGACCGGTCGCTGGCGGTGCGGCTGGGGCTGCGCATGGTGAAGGGGCTGGCGGTGGAGGCCGCGGCGGCGCTGGTCTCGGCGCGGGGCGAGCATGCCTATGCCGGGATCGAGGAGCTGTGGGGCCGGGCCGCGGTGCCGGTGGCGGCGCTGGAGCGGCTGGCGGAGGCGGATGCGTTCCGGTCCATGGTGCTGGACCGGCGGGGGGCGCTGTGGTCGATCCGGGCGCTGTCGGCCACGCCGCTGCCGCTGTTCGCCGCCGCGGATGCGGGGCGGATGCCGCGGCCGGAGATCGTGGAGCCCGAGGTGGTGCTGGCGCCGATGCGGCCGGGGCGGACGGTGGTCGAGGATTACGGCAGCGTCGGCCTCACGCTGCGGCAGCACCCGGTGAGCTTCGTGCGCGAGGATCTGCGCGCCCAGGGCATGGTGACGTGCGCGGAGCTGTCGGGCGGTCGCGACGGGCGGCGGGTGATCGTGCCGGGGCTGGTTCTGGTGCGGCAGAAGCCGGGTTCGGCGAAGGGGGTGATGTTCATCACCATCGAGGACGAGACCGGGATCGCCAACCTGATCCTGTGGCCCAGCGTGTTCGCCCGCCAGCGCAGCCTGGTGCTGAGCGCCAGCATGATCGCCTGCCATGGCCGCGTGCAAAGCGAGGGCGGAGTGACCCACGTGATCACGGAACGGCTGGAGGACCTGACCGGGCTGCTGCGCCAGGTGGCCGAACGCGACGACCTGGTGCCGCTGCCCACCGGCCGCGGCGACGAGGCCCGGCATGGCGGCAGCCCGGATGTGCGGGACCCGTTGCGCAAGCCGCGGGACATCTATTGCCCGGAGCAGGTCACGATCAGGGTTGAGACGCGTGATTTCCGGTGATGTCTTCGGGAGTTTTTACCACGAAGAGCACGAAGAACACGAAGGTTCTGCTTTACGGTCTGTAGTGCTTTTTGAGCGATTGATTCACCACAGAGACACAGAGATCACGGAGAAGAAGCGCCGCAGGCATTTGGTGTGACTGCTTTGTTTGCCGTCATGCAAAGGACTTCGTGTTCTTCGTGTGCTTCGTGGTGAAACACGGTTCAAAGCCTGCGGCGCTTCTTCTCCGTGCGCCCTGTGCCTCTGTGGTGAACCAAGTCACGCCGCGAGCGACCGCATCTCCGCATACGGATCTGCTTTTGAGTAATTGATTCACCAGAGAGACACAGAGATCACGGAGAAGAAGCGCCGCAGGCATCTGGTTTGACTGCTTTGTTTGCCGTCATGCAAAGAGCTTCGTGTTCTTCGTGTGCTTCGTGGTGAAACATCATCTGAAGCCTGCGGCGCCTCTTCTCCGTGCACTCTGTGTCTCTGTGGTGATTCAGTTCACGTAGCGAGCGACCGCATCTCCGCATAGAGGTCCGCCTTGCCCTCGAACCCGATGCCCGGCAGCTCCGGCATGGTGATGTGTCCGTCGATCACCCGCACCGTGTCCGGGAAGCCGCCATAGGGCTGGAACAGGTCCGGGTAGCTCTCATTGCCGCCCAGCCCCAACCCGGCCGCGATGTTCAGCGACATCTGGTGCCCGCCATGCGGGATGCAGCGCGACGGTGACCAGCCCGCGGCGCGGATCACGTCCAGGGTGCGGAGGTATTCGCACAGTCCATAGGAGAGCGCGCAGTCGAATTGCAGCCAGTCGCGGTCCGGCCGCATGCCGCCGTGGCGCAGCAGGTTGCGGGCGTCCTGGTGGCTGAACAGGTTCTCGCCGGTGGCCATGGCACCCGGGTAGAACTCCGCCAGCGCCGCCTGCAGGCGGTAGTCGAGCGGGTCACCGGCCTCCTCGTACCAGAACAGCGGATACTCCCGCAGCATCCTGGCATAGGCGATGGCGGTTTCGAGGTCGAAGCGGCCATTGGCATCCACGGCCAGCTGGTTCGGCCCGATCTCGGCCAGCACGGCTTCGATGCGGGTGCGGTCCTCCGCGAGGGAGGCACCGCCGATCTTCATCTTCACCACGGTGTAGCCGCGATCCAGGTAGCTGCGCATCTCGCCGCGCAGGGCGCCCAGGTCCTTGCCGGGATAGTAGTAGCCGCCTGCCGCATAGACGAACACGCGCGGATCGGCCACGCGGCCGCCGCGTTCGGCCAGCAGGCGGAACAGCGGCTTCTGCTCCAGCTTGGCCCGGGCGTCCCACAGCGCCATGTCGATGGTGCCGACCGCGACGGAGCGTTCGCCGTGGCCGCCGGGCTTCTCGTTGCTCATCAGCGTGGCCCAGGCGCGGTGCGGGTCCAGGATGCCGTCCTCGTCCAGCAGCGTTTCGGGGGCGGCCTCCAGCAGGCGGGGGGCGAAGCGCTCGCGGATCAGGCCGCCCTGGCCATAGCGGCCGTTGCTGTTGAAGCCGTAGCCGACAACGTGCTTGCCGTCGCGCACCTGGTCGGTGACGACGGCGACCAGGCTCGTGGTCATCCTGGTGAAGTCGATATAGGCGTTGCGGATCGGCGAGCTGATCGGCCGGGTGATCTCACGGACGTCGAGGATGCGCATCGTGTCCCTCCGGTTCAGCCGCGGAACCTGACGAGACGGCCGATGGGGCTGCCGAGCACTTCGTCGTCCTGCATCACCACGGTGCCGCGCACGATGGTGGCCATGGGCCAGCCGGTGATCCGCATGCCGGCAAACGGGGTCCAGCCGCAGGGCGAGGCGATCCAGCTATCCTCGATGGTGCGGCGGTGCTTCAGGTCCACCAGGGTGAAGTCCCCGTCATAGCCCACGGCCATGCGGCCCTTGTTCAGGGCGCCATAGACGCGGGCCGGGCCGGCGCACATCAGGTCCACCATGCGCGCCAGGCTCAGGCGGCCGGCGTTCACGTGGTCGAGCATGATCGGCACCAGGGTCTGCACGCCGGTCAACCCGGCCGCGGTCTCGGGCCAGGGCTTCATCTTGTTGGCGCGCAGGTGCGGCGCGTGGTCGGAGCCGATGGTGTCCGCGGTGCCGTCGGCGATTGCGGCCCAGGCGGCGTCATGGTGGCGCTTGTCGCGGATCGGCGGGTTCATCACCGCCATGCCGCCCAGCCGGTCATAGACCTCGGGCCCCCACTGCGTCAGGTGATTGACCAGCAGCTCGACGCTGGCGATGTCGCGGTATCCGGCCAGATAGTCCAGCTCCTCGGCGGTGGAGACGTGCAGGATGTGCGCGGGGCGCCCGGTCTTGCGGGCCAGCGCCATCAGCCGGCGGGTGCCCAGGAAGGCGCATTCCACGTCGCGCCACACCGCATGGCTGGAATAGGGATCGCCGGACTTGAACAGCGGCTTGCGCGCCTGCAGGCGGAACTCGTCCTCGCTGTGATAGGCGATGGCCCGGCGGCCCGAGCGCATCACCGCCTCCAGCGCCGCATCATCCGCCACCAGCAGGTCCCCGGTGGAGCTGCCGGCGAACACCTTGACGGCGCACACCCCCGGCATCAGCTCCAGCGCGGCCAGGTCCGGGATGTTGGACATGCCGGCGCCGACATACAGGCCCATGTCGCACCAGGCGACCTGCTCCACATAGGACTGCTTCCAGGCGACCTGGTCGGCATTGGTGATGCTGGGCGTGGTGTTCGGCATGTCGAACACCGCGGCGAGCCCGCCCAGCACGGCGGCGCGGGTGCCGGTCGGGATGGATTCGATGGCGGGGTCGCCAGGGTCGCGCAGGTGCACGTGCGGGTCGATCAGCCCGGGCAGCACGTGCAGGCCGGCGGCGTCCATCACGCGCTCGGCGGTGGCGCCGGGCCCGGTGCCGATCGCGGCGATGCGGCCATCGCGCACCCCGACTGCCAAGCTGGCCTCGCCCCAGGGCAGGACGCAGGTGCCGTTCCGGATCAGAAGGTCGTAGTGCTCGGACATCAGGACTCCAATGCGTCGAATACGTCACCGCTCGGGGCAATGTTCTGGACATGCGCGCGGTGCCACAGGGCGTAGAACAGCAGCGACCAGGCGGCAAACCCGGGCCGGCGCTCTGCGGCATGGCGGAACAGGTGCTCCACGCGCTCGGGCCGCGCGATCTCGGCCACGCCCGGGCTGCGCGCGACCAGCGGGCCCAGCCGCGCGCCCTGGTTGGCGATCCAGGCGGCAATGGGCACGGTGAAGCCCTGCTTGGGCGCGAAGGGCTGCGCCTCCGGCATGGCGCCGGCCAGCCATTGCCGCAGCAGGTGCTTGCCGCGGCCGTTCCGCACCTTCAGAGCATCCGGCAGCGCGAAGCCGGCGGCGGCGACGGCGGGGTCCAGCATGGGGGTGCGGCCCTCGACGGCGTGGGCCATCAGGCAGCGGTCGAGCTTCAGCAGCAGGTCGTGCGGCAGCCAGTCCGCCATGTCGGTCGCCTGGGCCACCTGCAGACGGGTGCGTCCCGGGGCGGCGGCGGCGTCCTCGCTGGCGGCCAGGCCGTCGCGCCAGCCCAGGGTGGGGTCGCGCAGGATGTCCAGCTTGTCGAAGGTGCCGCGGCCGCGCATCAGCTTGCCGCCCTGCCACCACGGCCGCATGGCGCTGCGATAGCGGCCGTAACCTGCGAAGATCTCGTCGCCGCCCTCGCCGCACAGCACCACCTTCACGTCGGCGCGGGCGTGCCGGGCCAGGAACCAGGTGGGGATGATGGCGTAGTCGGCCGCCGGATCGTCCATGGAAGCGACGATCTCGGGCAGGTGGCGCCAGACCATGGCCTCGGTGATCTCGATGCACTCGTGCCGCGCGCCGGCCGCCTTCGCCACGTCGGCGGCGCGGGCGCGTTCATCCGCGGCCCCCGGGGCGGCGAACCCGGCGGTGTAGGCCAGCACCGGGGCGCCGTTCAGCCGGGCCATGGCGGCCAGGATGCTGGCGCTGTCGACGCCGCCGGAAAGGAACATGCCATACGGCACGTCGCTGCGCTGGTGCGCCTCCACGCTGTCCATCAGGGCGGCATCCAGCCGGGCGAGGGCGGCGTCCTCGTTGATGGGCTCGGGCGCGCCGGGCGGCAGGGCGGGCACGCGGGTGCGCTCCAGCACATGGCCGTCGGCCACGCGCAGGGTCTCGCCGGGCAGCACGCGCTGGATGCCGGGAAAGATGGTCTCGGACCCGGTGGTGAACTGCATCTGCAGCAGCTCGGTCCGCGCCGCGGGGCGCACACCGCGCGCCACCAGCCCGGCGGCGAGCAGGGCCTGCGGCTCCGACGCGAAGGCGATGCCGTGGTCGATCAGCGCGATATACAGCGGCTTGATGCCAAAGGGGTCACGGGTCAGCGTGACGCTGCGCTGCACCCGGTCGTGGATGGCGATGGCGAACATGCCGCGCAGCCCGGCGGCGTAGCCGGAGCCGTCGCGCAGCCACATGTGCAGCGGCGGCTCGCAATCGCTGCCGGTGGCGAAGCGTGTGCCGGGCATCGCGCGGCGGAGCGCCAGGTCGTTGTAGATCTCGCCATTGGCCACCATCGCCGCCGGCCCGGCGAACAGCGGCTGGTCGCCACCTGCCACATCCACGATCGCCAGGCGCGTGTGCACCAGCGCGGTGCGGCCCACCAGCGAGTGCCCGGCGCCATCGGGGCCGCGATGCGCCAGCGCATCTGCCAGCGCGGTGAGCGTGGCGGCGGTGGGGGGTGGCGCGCCCGGGGAGAGCACGAGGCCGGCGATGCCGCACATGGATCAGGCGGTGCCAACAAGCTGCGTCAGCACGGTGCGCCACCGCGCGAGGACTGGACGTTCGGCATGGACCGCATCGTACTCCGCCCGGCCGGCGCTGGCGAGGCGGCTGGCCAGCGCCCTGTCCTCCAGCACCGCCGCCAGGGCCGCGGCGAGGGCGCGCGGGTCCTCGGGCGGGACCAGCAAACCGGTGTCGCCCGCGCGGATCAGCTCCAGCGGGCCATCCACCGCGGCGGCGACCACGGGCACGCGGGCGGCGAAGGCCTCCAGCACGACGTTGCCCAGCGGCTCCTGGCGGCTGGGGCAGGCGAGCACATCGGCGGCGGCGAGCAGGGCGGCCTGGTCCGTGCGCCAGCCGAGCAGATGCAGGCGGTCGGCCACGCCCTCGTGCCGGGCCAGGGTGAGCAGGGCGTCGCGCTCCGGTCCCTCACCGGCGATGACGGCATGGGTGCCGGGAAGGTGGGGCAGGGCGCGGATGAGGATATCGAACGCCTTGTTCCGGTGCAGGCGCCCAAGCGCCAGGACGACGCGGGCACCGGGTGGGACGGGCAGGGCCGCGGATACGGCTGCGGCGAGCCCGGGTGCTCCAAAATCTTGTGCTCCAAGGTCCGGGACGAAATTGGGAAGGTGGTGCACGCGGTCGGCGGGCCAGCCGTGCCGCTCGATCCAGCGGACCAGGCCGCGCGTGTTGGCGACCAGGTGGTCGCAGCGCCGGAAGCGGCGGAGGTCGTAGTAGCCGCCCAGCCGGCCGGTCAGCACCCAGTCGCCGCGCGGGGTCATGCTGGCGGCGCGGCTCATCCAGGCCATCACGAGTTGCGGGGCGAAAGCGCGGAGCTGCCGGGCCAGGCGCGGGCGGGTGGTGAGATCGAGCGCGCCGCCGAAGCGCAGCTGGACGGGGGCGAGGCCCGCGGCATGGAGGCGGGCGGTGCGGCCGGGGTTGCGGCGGGTGATGGGGAGGACGGTGTCGCCATCCTGATGCAGCGCGACGGTCAGCCGCTCGAAGAACAGCTCCGCGCCGCCGGAGGGAGCGCCGGCCATGACATGCGCCATCCTCATGCGCGGGCCAGCATGCCGAGCGCGGTCTGCAGGGCAGCATCCACGCCGAGCGCTGCCATCTCGGCACCGCCATCGGGGCCGCCGGCCAGGGCGGCGGCGGCCCGGCGGCCGGCGGGGCCGTATTCCCGCGCGGGGGTGGGGCCGAACAGGCCGAGCGTCGGAACCCCTGCGGCGGCCGCCAGGTGCATCAGCCCGGAGTCGTTGCCGATGAACAGGGCACAGCGGGCCAGGCAGGCGGAGGCGGCGGGCAGGCTGAGCTGTCCGCCAAGGTCGATCGCGCCGGGCAGTGCCGCCAGCACCGGGGCCGCCATCGCCCGCTCCGCCTCGCCCGGCCCGGCGAACACCACCGGGATCGCGCCCGGCATCCGCCCGGCCAGCGCGTGGAACAGCGCCACGAACCGTTCCGCAGGCCAGATCTTGCCGGACCAGTTGGCGGTGGGGCCGATGCCGATGAACGGTCCGGCGCCCGGCAGCAGGCCCGCCGCCCGCGCAGTGTCCTCCGATGCGACCCAACTGACGGGGAGCGGCGCCGGTTGCAGGCCGAAGAGGGCCGCGAGCTGCTCGATCTTGTGCCCCGGCCGCCGGCCGCCACGCAGGATCAGCCGCCGCCGGGCCGGCACCATGTAGGAGATGGCGGAGCCCCGCAGGTCCACCACCAGGTCCCATACGGTGGTGACGACCTGTCGCCACAGGGTGAGCCAATGCAGGTCGAAACGGCGCTTGTCCATCACCAGCGTGCGGTCGCGGCGGGGCATGCGGGCGAACACCTCCGCCGCCACGGGGCCGCAGGCGACGGTGAAGCGGGCCCGGGGATGCTGGCGCAGCAGGTGGTCGAGCAGCCCGGTGGAGAGAACGGCATCGCCCAGCCGGGTCGCGGATATGAACAGGATTCGCATGCGGGCGCTGCTGTAGCACGGCGCTGACGCGGTCACATGGTTGTCCGCCTTCTGCTTGTCTGCCGTGTGGGGGCTGCCCAAGTGTCTGGCATGACCAAACTTGCCCATCTTGCCGAGCGTGCCGTGCTGGCCGTCTCGGGCGCGGACCGGATCAGCTACCTGCAGGGGCTGGTGTCGAACGACGTGACCCTGGCCGCGCCGGGCCGGGCGGTCTGGGCGGCGCTGCTGACACCGCAGGGGAAATGGCTTGCCGACTTCTTCATCCATGCGGAGGGGGAACGGCTGCTGCTCGATGTGGAAGCCGGGCAGGCGGCGATGCTGGCGCAGCGGCTGACCCGGTTCCGCCTGCGCGCCCAGGTGGCCGTGGAGCCGGTGCCGTCGCAGGTCCATGCGGGCTGGGACGGCGCGATGCCACGGGGCGCCGTGCCGGACCCTCGCCTGGCGGAGGCCGGGTGGCGGCTGTTGACGGCCGAACCCGTGGCGACAACGGCCAGCTTCGCCGACTGGGACCGTCATCGCTTGATGCTCGGGCTGCCGGACGGGTCGCGGGACATGGAGGCGGAGAAGACGACGCTGTTGGAGGCCGGGTTCGACGAGCTGCACGGCGTGTCATGGACCAAGGGTTGCTACATGGGGCAGGAGCTGACGGCGCGCACCAAGTATCGCGGGCTGCTCAAGCGGCGGCTGGTGCCCGTGTTCGCCGATGGCGTGGTGCCGGAGCCCGGCACGCCGATCCTGTCGCAGGGTGTCGAGGTCGGGACCATGCGTTCGGGGCAGGGCGCCATCGGGCTTGGCGTGTTGCGGATCGATGCTCTCGGCTCGGTTCTACAGGCCGCGGGGACAGCGCTGGTCGCCAAGCCGCCGGCGTGGATGCCCGTCAGTCCGGCCGTGGTGCCGGCATAGCGATCCGTCGCCCCACCCAATCCGGGTGGATCGCGGCGTGGGCTGCCGCGGCGGCCTGGAGACCGGCCAGGGTTTCCAAGGGCCAGCGCACGCTGCGCCGGGTCGTGAGGTCCACGGTAAGATACATCAGCTCCTGCCGGGCGACGATGGCGCCGTCCCGCACGCGATGGAGTTCATGGGCAATATGCAGCCGCTTCGCATCGGCGCCGAGGACTGTCGAAACGGATCTGGTGTCATCGCCCTCGATCAGCTCCGCCATATATAATGTATGCGCCTCGACAGCGAAGGTGCCGCAGCCGGTACGGGCCCGGTAGGTCGCGCCGAGCCCGATGACCTGCCACAGCGCGTCCGTCGCCTGGTCGAACAGGACGATGTAATAGGCGAGGTTCAGGTGGCCGTTATGGTCGATCCACTCGGCCAGCACCCGTCCGGTTTCGGCCGGAAACGGAGCCGGCAGGGCTGGCTCCGTTTCCATCCACTCGTTCATCAATGCTTAGCTGTTGTCGTCGAATCCGCCGCCACCGCCGCCGTCAAATCCGCCGCCATCGAAGCCACCACCGTCGAACCCGCCGCCACCCTGGTCGAAGTTGCCGCCGCCCTGGTCGAAGCTGGTGTTGGTGTCATAGCCGCCCTGGCCCATGTCCTTCTCCGTGCCGCCGCCGGCGAAGGGGTCGTTGTAACTGGCATTGCTGTCGTAGCCGCCGGTGGGGTCGGTTGGGGTCACGCCGGCGCCGTCGAAGGTTCCGGCGCCGGGTCCGCTGGCGTTGCTGCCCCAGGAGGAGCCGGTGCTGCCGCCATGGCCGCCGAAAGCGCCCATCAACGCGTTGCCGACCACCATGCCGCCGGCCACGCCGGCCGCGGTGGTAAGGGCGGAGCCGAGGAAGCCGGAGCCGCCGCCGCGCTGGAACATGCCCGGCTGGTAGTTCGGCGCATACTGCGGCTGCGGCGGCGGGCTGCCGGGCTGGTAGCCATAGCCGGGCTGCTGCCCCATCCGCGGCGCATTCTGCTGGCCCCAGGGGCTGCCCTGGCGCTGCATCTGCTGCTGGGGCGCCTGCTGCGGCGCGGCGGGTGCGCCGCCGAAGATGCTGCTGAAGAAGCCCTTTGACTGCTGCTCCTGCGCCGGGGCCTGCTGCGCGGCCTGCCTGGCCTGCTCAAGCTCCCACTGCAGGCGCTGGATGCGGTTCTGCGCCTCCCCAAGCGCCGCCTCCTGCACCAGCGCCGTCTGAGTCATGCGATACCGGGCTTCCGGATGCTGCTGGAACTGCTGGGCGATGAAGGCGTCGGCCTCGGGGTCCAGCGGCGGCAGCGCCGGCGTGGAGGTCGGCACGCTGGCCGTCAGGAAACCGCCGGATTGTCCCTGGGGCGTGCCGCCCACACGGGCGACGAAGCGGGCAATCAGGTCGCGTTCCTCGTTGGTCATTGGATCATCCCGTATATAGGTTGGCCGTCAGCACCGAGTTGGCCCGGCTTCTATGCTGGTTCAAGGCCCCGCGAACTCAGGCCGGAAGCCCAAGCCGCCGCCATTCGATGGCGGGGCAGCGGTCCATCACCACCGTCAGTCCTGCTTGCGCCGCCACGCTGGCTGCCGCGGCGTTCACCACGCCCAGCTGCATCCAGATGGTGCGGGCGCCCAGGCGCACGGCCTCGTCCACGATCGGGCCCACCTGGTCCGGGGCGCGGAAGATGTCGATCATGTCCAGCGGCCCGGCCTCCGCCAGCCTCGCCACCACCGGGCGGCCGTGCAGCGTGGTGCCGGCCAGCGCCGGGTTGACGCCGGTCACCTCGAACCCGCGCTGCACCAGGAAGGCGAAGATGTAGTTCCCGGCCCGCTCCGGCCTGGCCGAGGCGCCGACCACGGCGATGCGCCGCGTGGTGGTCAGGATGGTTCGGATCGGATCGGGTGTGGTTTGCGTGCTCATGTGTTGCGTTGGACCGTTCGCTGCTTATGGTGCGGGGCGATGAACAAGCCGCCAAGCTTTCAGGACCTGATCCTGCGCCTTCATTCCTTCTGGAGCCAGCAGGGGTGCGTGATTCTGCAGCCCTATGACATGGAGATGGGCGCCGGCACGCTGCACCCCGCCACCACGCTGCGGGCGCTGGGGCCGAAGCCGTGGCGCGCCGGCTATGTGCAGCCCAGCCGCCGGCCCTCGGATGGGCGCTATGGGCTGAATCCGAACCGGCTGGGCCACTACTACCAGTACCAGGCGATCCTGAAGCCCACTCCGCAGGACTGCCAGGCGCTGCTGCTGGACAGCTACCGGGCCATCGGGATCGACCCGCTGCTGCACGACATCCGCTTCGTGGAGGATGACTGGGAGAACCCGACCATCGGCGCCTGGGGGCTGGGCTGGGAGGTGTGGTGCGACGGCATGGAGGTGACGCAGTTCACCTATTTCCAGCAGGTCGGCGGCATCCCGACCGCGGTGCCGAGCGCCGAGTTCACCTATGGGCTGGAGCGGCTGGCCATGTACGTGCAGGGGGTTGAGAACGTCTATGACCTCGATTTCAACGGCGCCGGCGTCAGCTATGGCGACGTATTCCTCCGCAACGAGCGCGAGTACAGCACCTATAGCTTCGAGCACGCGGACACGGCCCGGCTCGGGCGGCACTTCGCGGATGCCGAGGCGGAGTGCGCGGCGCTGCTGACCGCCGGGCTGGCGCTGCCCGCCTATGACCAGTGCATCAAGGCCAGCCACCTGTTCAACCTGCTGGATGCGCGGGGCGTGATCTCGGTGGCGGAGCGCGCCTCCTATATCGCGCGGGTGCGGACCTTGGCGAAAGGATGCTGTGAGACCTACCTTTCGGGCTCGGATCATTCAAGCTCGGGCGGCCTTGTTGCTGCCCCCGCCGCAGCCTAGAAGGCGCGTCATGCAGCAACACGCCCTGGTCGGCCCGGTCGCCTGATGCCTGAACTCCTGCTCGAGCTGTTCAGCGAGGAAATCCCCGCGCGCATGCAGGCCGGCGCGGCGGCCGCACTCGCCCGGCTGCTGGGCGAGGCGCTGGCGCCGTTGAACCCTTCGGGCGTGCAGACCTTCCATGGCCCGCGCCGCGTCGCCTTTTCCGCCACGGTGGCAGGCAGCGTGCCGGCCAGCACCATCAACGAGCGCGGCCCCCGCGCCTCCGCCCCGCCCCAGGCGCTCGAAGGCTTCCTGCGCAAGCATGGCGCCACGCGGGCGCAACTGGTTGACGAGGGCGGCCACTGGGTTCTCATCAAGGCCAGCCCGGCGACGCCGGCCGCGGGGCTGATCGCGCAGGTTCTGCCGGGTCTGCTGCGGCGCTTCCCCTGGCCCAAGAGCATGCGCTGGGGCAACGGCTCCGGCTTCGTCTGGGTGCGGCCGCTGCGGCGCATCCTGTGTGTGCTCGATGGCGCCCTGGTGCCGTTCGACCTGCGGGACGGCGCGGATGATGGGCACGGCCTGGTGTCCGGCACCGAGACCGAGGGGCACCGCTTCCACGACCCCGGCGCCTTCGCAGTGACCGGGCTGGAAAGCTGGCGCGACGGCCTGCTGGCCCGGCACGTCATGCCTGATGCCGCGGAACGGCGCCGCGTCGTGGCCGAGGGCGTGGCCCGCCTGGCCGCCGCCGAGGGGCTGACGGTGGTTGCGGATGACGGGCTGCTGGACGAGGTGTCGGGGCTTGTCGAATGGCCGGTGCCGCTGCTGGGCCGCATCGACGACGCCTACATGGACCTGCCGCCCGAAGTGATGCAGGTCAGCATGCGGGTGAACCAGCGATATTTCGCCCTTCGCACCGCCGATGGGGCAGCGGCGCCGCGCTTCGCCTTCGCCGCCAATATCGAAGCGACCGATGGCGGCGCCGCGATCATCGCCGGCAATGAGCGCGTGCTGCGCGCCCGGTTCAGCGACGCCCGGCATTTCTGGGACCTGGACCGCAGGACCAGGCTGGCGGACCGGGTGGCGGCGCTGTCCGGCATCACCTTCCACGCCAAGCTCGGCACCCAGGCCGCTCGCGTGGCGCGCATCGAGGCGCTGGCCCGGCACATCGCCCCGCTGGTGGGTGCCGACCCGGAGATGGCCGGCCGCGCCGCCCGGTTGTGCAAGGCCGATCTCACCACCGGCATGGTTGGCGAGTTCCCGGAGCTGCAGGGCGTGATGGGCGGCTACTACGCCGCGCATGACGGCGAGGCGCCGGAGGTTGCCGCCGCGGTGCGTGACCACTACACGCCGCGCGGTCCCGGCGACACGGTTCCAACTGCGCCCGTGACCATCGCCGTGGCGCTGGCGGACAAGGTTGATCAACTGGCGGCGTTCTTTGCCGTGGGCGAGGTTCCGACCGGGTCTGGCGACCCATTCGCGTTGCGCCGGGCCGCGCTGGGCGTGATCCGGATCGTTCGGGAGAACGGGCTGCGGCTGCCGTTGGGCGCGGTGTTCGGCAAGGCTGGTGACGGGTTGGCCGAGGCCGTGCCGGTCCCGGCGCTGCTGGAGTTCATCGCCGACCGTCTCCGCACCCAGCTTCGCAGCGACGGGGCGCGGCACGATGTGCTGTCCGCCGTGTTCGCCGCCGGGGCCGATGACGACCTGGTCCGCCTGCTGGCCCGCACGGACGCCGTCGCCGCCTTCCTTGAGGGTGCCGAGGGCCGCGATCTGCTGGCCGGGGCCAAGCGCGCCGCCAACATCCTGCGCATCGAGGACAGGAAGGACGGCCCGCATCGCGGCCCCGTGGACCCGGCGCTGCTCGCCGACCCCGCCGAACTGGCGCTGCACGCCGCACTGGACCAGGCGGCCGGTGACGTGCGGCACTCCGTCGAGGCCGAGCGTTACGCCGAAGCCATGCAGGCGCTCGCCGCACTTCGGCCGCGGTTGGATGCCTTCTTCGACGACGTGACCGTGAACGCGCCCGACCCGGCTGTTCGCGCCAACCGTCTGCGACTGCTTGCCCAGGTCGGCGCCGCCATGTCGCTCGCCGCCGACTTCTCCCGTATCGAAGGCTGAAAGAGATACCATGACCAAATGGGTGTACAGCTTCGGCGCCGGCCATGATGAGGGCCGTGCGGACATGCGCAACCTGCTGGGCGGGAAGGGCGCGAACCTGGCGGAGATGGCCAGCATCGGCCTGCCGGTACCGCCGGGCTTCACCATCACCACCGAGCTGTGCACCGCCTATTACGACAATGACCGCCGCTACCCCGACGAGCTGAAGGCGCAGGTGCAGGCCGCGCTCGGTGTGGTCGAGCAGTCGGTCGGCCTGAAGTTCGGCGACGCGCAGAAGCCGCTGCTGGTCTCGGTCCGCTCCGGCGCCCGCGTCTCGATGCCCGGCATGATGGACACCGTGCTGAACCTGGGGCTCAACGACGAGACCGTGCGCGGCCTGGAAGCGGCCAGCGGCGATTCGCGCTTCGCCTGGGACAGCTATCGCCGGTTCATCCAGATGTATGGCTCCGTGGTGCTGGGCGTGGACCACCATCGCTTCGAGGACATCATCGAGAGCGCCAAGATGGATGCGGGCGTGACGGAGGACACCGGCCTTTCGCCGCAGGACTGGCAGCGTGTGGTGGACGAATACAAGGCCATGGTGGCGGAGGAGCGCGGCCAGCCCTTCCCGATGGACCCGCACGAGCAGCTCTGGGGTGCCATCGGTGCCGTGTTCGGCAGCTGGATGAACCCGCGCGCCAACACCTATCGCCGGCTGCACGACATCCCCGCCACCTGGGGCACCGCCGTGAACGTGCAGGCGATGGTGTTCGGCAACATGGGGGCGGACTGCGCCACCGGCGTCTGCTTCACCCGCGACCCTTCCACGGGCGAGAACATCTTCTACGGCGAGTTCCTGGTGAACGCGCAGGGCGAGGACGTGGTGGCCGGCATCCGCACGCCGCAGCCGCTGAGCAGGCTCCGCTCCAACCCCGGCGAGGTCTCGATGGAGGAGGCCTTGCCCAGCGCCTATGCCGACCTGTGCAAGGTGCGGGAAACGCTGGAGACGCACTACCTCGACATGCAGGATATCGAGTTCACCGTGCAGCAGAACAAGCTGTATATGCTGCAAACCCGCAACGGCAAGCGCACCGCGGCGGCCAGCCTGCGCATCGCGGTCGAGATGGCGAATGCCGGGCTGATCGACCGCACCGAGGCGATCAAGCGGGTGGCGCCGTCCTCGCTGGACCAGCTGCTGCACCCCATGCTGGACCCCAAGGCGCCGCGCAACGTGCTGAGCAAGGGCCTGCCCGCCAGCCCCGGTGCCGCGAGCGGCGTGATGGTGTTCAACTCCGACGAGGCCGAGAGCCGGGCCGCCAAGGGTGAGGCCGTTATCCTGGTGCGGATCGAGACCAGCCCCGAGGATATCCATGGCATGCACGCCGCCCGCGGCATCCTCACCACCCGCGGCGGCATGACCAGCCATGCGGCGGTGGTGGCGCGCGGCATGGGCCGGCCCTGCGTGGCCGGGGCCGGCGGCATCAGCGTGGATTACGGTGCACAGACCTTGCAGGTCGGCAGCATGATCGTGCGCGGCGGTGAGGTGATCACGCTCGATGGCGCCACGGGCGAGGTGTTCGTGGGCGCAGTCGCGATGATCGAGCCGAAGCTCTCCGGTGATTTCGGCACGCTGATGGAGTGGGCCGATGGCGTGCGCCGCCTGCGCGTCCGCACCAATGCCGAGACGCCGCTGGATGCCGAGACCGCGCGCAAGTTCGGCGCCGAGGGCATCGGCCTCTCGCGCACCGAGCACATGTTCTTCGACCCGGCCCGCATTGGCGCCGTGCGCCAGATGATCATGGCGAACGACAAGGCCGGGCGCCGGGCCGCGCTGGACAAGCTGCTGCCGTTCCAGCGGCAGGACTTCACGGCGCTGTTCCGCATCATGGCCGGGCTTCCCGTCACCATCCGCCTGCTGGACCCGCCGTTGCACGAGTTCCTGCCGCACCAGGATGCGGAGCTGGCCGACGTGGCGGAGGCGCTGGGCATGGACATGGACTCGATCCGGCGCCGGATGTCGGAGCTGCAGGAGGCCAACCCGATGCTGGGGCATCGCGGCTGCCGCCTGGGCATCTCCTACCCCGAGATCTACGAGATGCAGGCCCGCGCCATCTTCGAGGGCGCCATCGCCGCCCGCAAGGAGACCGGCAGCGCGCCGGTGCCCGAGATCATGATCCCGTTGATCTCGACCCGGCGCGAGCTGGAGATCACCCGTGCCCAGGTGGACAACGTGGCCAAGGCGGTGTTCGCCGAGCAGGGCGAGACCATCGAATACCTGGTCGGCACCATGATCGAATTGCCGCGCGCCGTGCTGGTGGCGGACAAGATCGCCGAGATCGCGGACTTCTTCAGCTTCGGCACCAACGACCTGACGCAGACGGTGTTCGGCCTCTCACGCGACGATGCCGGGCGCTTCCTGCCGGATTACGTCAGCCAGGGCGTGCTGCCGAAGGATCCCTTCGTCAGCATCGACGTCGAGGGTGTGGGCGAGATGGTCCGCATGGCGGCGGAGCGTGGCCGCAGGACCAAGTCCAGCCTCAAGATGGGCATCTGCGGCGAGCATGGCGGCGACCCGGCCAGCATCGCGTTCTGCGAGGAGGTCGGGCTGGACTACGTGTCGTGCAGCCCATACCGCGTGCCGGTGGCCCGGCTTGCGGCGGCGCAGGCGGCCTTGGGCGTCGGCATCGACCGCACCGCGTGATCCAAAGGGTGGGGTCCCAAACCCCACCCGTATTCTTACGCCATCTCCTGACCTTCGGACCGTGCAGCTCCCACTGCACTGGCCAGCCGCGGCATCTCACGCTTGCTCTTGGCAGGGGAAAGCCAGTGCTGCAGCCGGTCCAGATAGAGATAGATCACCGGTGTCGTGTAGAGCGTCAGCACCTGGCTGAGCGCCAGCCCGCCGACCATCGCGAACCCCAACGGCTTCCGCAGCTCCGACCCGGCGCCGCTCTCCAGCATCAGCGGCAGGCCTGACAGCAGCGCCGCCATCGTGGTCATGAGGATCGGCCGGAACCGCAGCAGGCAGGCCTCGCGGATCGCAGCCTCGGGCTCCTTGCCCTCGTTGCGCTCGGCATTGATGGCGAAGTCGACCAGCATGATACCGTTCTTCTTCACGATGCCGATCAGCAGGATGATCCCGACGATGGCGATCACCGTCAGATCATAGCCGAAGGCCAGCAGCATCAACAGCGCGCCCACCCCGGCCGAGGGCAGGGTGGACAGGATGGTCAGCGGCAGGATGTAGCTCTCGTACAGGATGCCGAGGATGATGTAGACGGCCACCAGCGCCGCGAGGATCAGGATCGGCTGTGACTTCAAGGAGGACTGGAACGCCTGCGCCGTCCCCTGGAATGCCCCCGTCACGGTCGCGGGAACACCGAGCGATGCGGTGACCTGCTGGATCGCGGTGACGGAGTCCCCCAGGGACGCACCTGGTTTGAGATTGTAGGAGATGGTGACGGATGGGAACTGGCTCTGGTGATTGACGACCAGCGGCTGCACCGGCCCGGTGTCCACATGCACGAAGGTCGAGATCGGCACCGGCGTGCCGTCCTGGCCCTTCACATAGAGCTGCGACAGGGTGTCGAGGGTCGCCTGCTGCGTCGGTGTGACTTCCAGGATGACGTAATAGGCTTTCAATCCGGTAAAGAACTGCGCCACCTGGCGTTGGCCGAAGGCATCGTCCAGCGTCGCGTCAATGGCGCCGGGCTGCACGCCGAAGCGGGCTGCGGCGTCCTTGTCGTAGGTCAGCGTGGCGGTGAGCCCGGCGCCGGCCGCGTCCGACGTCACATCCGTCAGCTGCGGCAGACTGCGCATCTTGTCGAGCAGGCGCGGCGCCCACTGGTTCAGCTCGTCACCGTCGGGGTCAGACAAGGTGTACTGGTATTGGGTACGGGACAGGCGCCCGCCGACGCTCACATCCTGCGCCGGCTGCATGAACAGCCGGATGCCTTCCACGGCCTGCATCTTTCTGGCTCAGCCGGGCAATCACCTGTGTGGCGGTGTCGTTCCGCTCGGACCACGGCTTCAGCGTGATGTACATGCGCCCGTTATTGGCTGTCTGGCCGCCGCCGCCGGCGCCGACGGAGGCGGTGATGGAGGCGACGGCCGGATCCGCCTTCACCACCTCGTTGACGCGGCGCTGCAGCCGCTCCATCGCCTCGAAGCTCACATCCTGCGCGGCATCGGTGATGCCGATGATGATGCCGGTGTCCTGCGTCGGGAAGAAGCCCTTGGGAATGATGATGAACAGCCCGACCGTCACTGCGACGGTGGCGAAGAACACCCCCAACGTGATGAGGCGGAACTTCAAGGCTATGTCGAGCGTGCGTTCATAGAAGCCCAGCATGGCATCGAACCCACGCTCGACCAGCTTGTAGAGCCAGCCATGCTCCTTGGTTTCCGAGGTGAGGAAGCGGGAGGCCATCATCGGGGTGAGGGTGAGCGACACCACGGCGGACATGACGATGGTGATCGACACCGTGATCGCGAACTCGCGGAACAGCCGGCCGACGATCCCGCCCATCAGCAGCAGCGGGATGAACACCGCGATCAGGCTGATCGAGATCGAGATGATGGTGAACCCGATCTCACCGGCCCCTTTCAGGGCGGCCTCCATCGGCTTCATGCCGCTCTCGATCAGGCGGACGATGTTCTCGAGCATGACGATGGCGTCGTCCACGACGAAGCCCACGGCGATGGTGAGGCCCATCAGGCTGAGGTTGTCGAGGCTGAACCCGCAAACATACATCACGCCCAGCGTGCCCACGAGCGCCACCGGGATGGTGACGCTGGGGATCACGGTGGCCCAGACGTTCCGCAGGAAGACGAAGATCACCAGGATCACCAGGCCGATCGACAGCGCCAGGGTGAACTCCACGTCGCCCACCGAGGCGCGGATGGTCTGCGTGCGATCCGAGACGATGTTCACCTGCATGTCCGGCGGCACGCTGGTCAGCAGCCGGGGCAGGCGGGCTCGGATGCCGTCGACCGTGTTGATCACGTTGGCGCCGGGCTGCTTGAACACCAGCAGCAGCACCGCCTGCTTGTTGTCCTGCCAGGCCGTGATCTCGCGGTTCTGCGGGCCGTCGATAGCCCGGCCGACGTCGCTGACCCGCACCGCGCCGCCGTTGCGGTAGGCGATGATCGCACCGTTATAGTCCTCGGCCTTCAGCCGCTGGTCGTTGGCATAGATGGTATGCGACTGGTTGCGGCCGTCGATCGAGCCTTTCGGCTGGTTCGCCGTCGAGTTCGCCAGCACGGTCCGCACATCCTCGAGCGTCAGGCCGAGGCCGGCAAGGCGCGCGGGATCGACCTGCACGCGGACCGCCGGGGTCTGCTGTCCGCCGACCAGAACCTGCGACACGCCCGTCACCTGGCTCAGCTGTTGGGCCAGGATGTTCTCGGCGAAGGCATCGACCTGGATCATCGGCAGCTTGTCGGAGGTGGCGGCCAGGATGAGGATCGGGGAGTCGGCCGGGTTGGTCTTGCGGATGGTGGGCGGGTTCGGGATGTCCTTGGGCAACTGCCCCCCGGCCGCGTTGATGGCGGTGAGCACGTCGGTCGCCGCGGCATCGATGCTGCGGGCCAGGTCGAACTGCAGGGTGATCTGGCTGGTGCCCATGACGTTCACGGAGGTCATCTGCGCCAGGCCCGGGATCTGGCCGAACTGGGTCTCGAGCGGGGTTGCCACCGCGCTCGCCATGGTGGCCGGGCTGGCGCCGGGGTAGCTGGCGGTCACGGACAGGGTGGGGAACTCGACGGCCGGCAGCGGCGCCACCGGCAGGAACGGGTAGGCGGCGGCGCCCACCAGGAAGATTGCCGCCACGACCAGGGATGTCGCGATCGGGCGGCGGATGAAGGGGCTGGAGATGCTCACTTGCGGGCACTCTGCTGCGTGTCGGCGTCGGCACCAGCCTGCCGGTCGGGCTTGCCGTCATCGTGCAGCGCCAGGTGCGTGCCGGCCGAGACCCGGCTTTGGCCGGAGGTCACCACCAGCTCGTCCGCGCTCACGCCCTTGCTGATGACGGCGGTCTTGCCGTCGTCATAGGCAACCTCGACCACCCGGCGCTCCGCGGTCTTGTCGGGCTTGACCAGCAGCACGAACAGCCCATCCTGCCCATGCTCGATCGCCTCGCGCGGCACCCCGATGCCGCGTGCCGTGCCCGACTGGAGACGGACGCTGACGAACTGCCCCGGCGTCAACGCGCCCTCGGCATTCGCGAAGGTGGCCTTCAATCCGATGCTGCCGCTGGCCGTATCGACCGCGTTGTCCGTGGTCAGCAGAATACCGGCCGCAAGCTGCGTGGCGTGATCCGAAGTATCGACAAGCACCGGCACCGGACCGCGGGCCATTGCCTGGTGCACGGTCGGCAACACCTTTTCCGGCAAGGTGAACACCACCGCGATCGGCCGGTCCTGCACCACGGACAGGATGCCGGGACCAGCGGCGTTCGCCTGGATCAGGTTCCCGGGGTCGACCCGGCGCAGACCGACGCGGCCATCCAGCGGTGCGTGCACCACGCAATAGCCCAGGTTGATCTCGGCTTCCTCGATCGCCGCGTCATCTGCCGCAACGACGCCCTGGAACCGGTTGACCGTCGAAAGCTGTGTATCCACCTGCTGGCGGGAGGCGAAGTCGCTCTTGGCCAGGCTGGTGTAGCGCTTGGCGTCGGCCTGCGCGTTGTCGAGCTGGGCCTGGTCCTGCTGGCGCTGCGCCTTCGCCTTGTCGAGTGCCGCCTGGAACGGCTTCGGGTCGATGACCGCCAGGACAGCGCCCTTCTTGACCTCATCACCCTCGCGCACCGGAACGCTCAGCAGCACGCCCCCGACCTGCGGGTGGATTTCGACCGAATTCAATGCCCGCACCGTGCCGATGCCAAGCAGATAGACCGGCAGATCGACGGCTTTCGCCTTCACGGCCGAGACCGGGACGGGCGGCGGCGGCGGCGGCGCCGGCTTCTTCTGCCCGAACTCCCGCCAACCGGCATAGCCAGCGGCACATATCAGCACCGCCATGAGTACGCCTGACCAAGCCTTCATCCCAAGCTCCAGCCGGACAGGTATTCACGCCAGCATATAGGATTACGGGCGTGATGCGCTGCTGCCCACGGTGGTCTCGAACACTTGATCCTGGATCAGCGTAACGTCAGCTTGATGCCGTCCGCCGAGCCTTGCAAGCGGGCCCCGCTGGTGACGTTGTCGACGCGGATTTGCACGCCGTTGGCGTTCCGCAGGATCTGGCCGCTCAGGCCGCTGCCGACGGTCGCTTCACCCGTTGCTGCCGCATAGGTTCCGCTGAAGTCCTGCAGGCGATGCAGGTTATACACCCGGCCCGTGCCGCGAACGGTGGAAAACCCGACATCGGCAATGCTGATGCCGCTGACCGAGAAACGATAGGTACGGCGGCCGTAATGCAGGCTGCCATCGCCCCAGGTATAGCCGATGCCGACTGCGGCGCCCTTGGCGCTGATGGTCACGGTGCCGGAGGGCGGGCCGGAGACGCCGGGATCGCGGCGCTGGGCGAGGGCAGGGGTGAGTGTCGTGGCGACCAGGGCCGTCGCGAGCAGCATGCGGGGAAGGCAGGTCATTGGTGTCTCCAACGTCGATGGTTGCACCCGGAACGGTTCAGCCTGCGACTTCGTTGCACGGCACCCGCGGCATCGTGGGATTCACCAGTTGGCCGTCAATGATTTCGGCCAGGGTGCCGCCCGGTATCGTTCCTGTGCCGGCGTTGCGGCGGGAGTGTCCGCCACCTCCGCGCGGTTTGGCGGCGGCACCTGCCAGCAATCGACGGTGGCCAGCGTGCGGGTGCAATGCGCCTCCCGCTGCACCGGGTATCGCTCGGCACAATAGGTCAGCCCCCGGTCGAGCCGCACGATCGAGCAGTCACGGCCGCTGAATGCCGAGACCCCGATGTCCCCGAGCCCGCGGCCGAACACGACGATGCTCGCCACCTCGACACCGACCAAGGCGCCGATCGGCACTGCCGCGCCCGCGCAGCCAGCCAAGGCCAGGAACACCAGAATGATCCCATATCGCATGCTTCATCAGACCACAGGCGAGTGAAGGAACCGTTACCGTGCCGGCCGCCATCGTTTGCCCTGGACCCGGCCCGCCGCTATGGTCCGGCCAAATTCGACGGAAACGCGTGTGGTAGATATTTTTGACGAGATCAACGAGGATCTGCGGGCCGAGCGGGCGCAGGCCCTGTTGAAGCGGTATGGCGTGCTGCTGGCGGTCGCGTTGGTGCTCGTGATCCTGGGCGTCGGCGGCTGGCAGCTCTGGCGCTCCCGCGCCGTCGCGGCCGATGGCCAGGTCGCCGCACAGTTCCTGGATGCCATGCGCAAGGCGACGCCACCGGCTGCAGGCGGCGACCTCTCCGCGGCCAGCCGAACCCAGGCGCTGGCCGAGTTCTCCGCGCTATCGGGCAGCGCACCCGAGGGTTACCGCACGCTGGCCCGCATCCGGGCCGCCTCGCTGAAGATCACGGCCGGCGATCGCCCGGGCGGCCTGGCTCTGCTGGACCAGGTCTCGGCCGACACCGGGGCGGACCCGCTCCTGCGCAGCCTGGCGGACCTGCTCTGGGTGCTGGCGCAGGTCGATGACGGGGATCCGGCCGCCGTGGAGGGCAGGCTTGCCACCTTGGTGGTGACCGGCAACGCCTGGCGTCCGATGGCGATGGAATGCCAGGCCTGGCTGCTGATGCGCACCGGGCGCACGGATCAGGCGCGTGATATCCTGAAGCGGATCCAGGCCGACCCCCTGGCCCCGGCGGGCGTTCGGGACCGGTCCGGCTGGATGCTGATCCGGCTGGGTGAGCCGCAGGGTGCCGCTGGCCCGGAAACCGGCGCTGGCACAGGCACTGGCACAGGCGCGGGGACTGGCGTGGGGACTGGCGGATGATCAGCCCGATGAAGCGCCGGGCCGCGCTGCTGCTGCCGCTCGCAATCGGCGGTTGCAGCTTGCTCGACGACATCTTCAGCGACACCAAGGACAAGCTCCCCGGCAAGCGCGAAGCCGTGGTGGCGGTCCGTCGTGGCCTCGAGATCGACGCGGCGGACACGCGCCAGATCGTGCTGCCGCCCCCCACGCCCAACCCGCTTTGGCCGCAGCCCGGCGGCGGCCCGACCCACACGGTCGGCAACGTCGCCGTCGGTGCCTTCAACCCGGCCTGGCGCGTGTCGATCGGCGAGGGCGGCGGCTACCGCCAGAAGATCACCGGACAGCCCATCGTGTTCAACGGCCGGGTCGCGACCATCGACAGCGACGGGATGGTGGCGCTGTTCACCATGGATACCGGCAGCCGGCTGTGGCGCACGGACACGCAGGCGGACAAGGATCGCAGCACCAATGTGGGCGGCGGCGTCTCCTGGGGCCCCGAGGGCGGGCCGGCCGGCACCGTCTATGCCACCACCGGGCGCGCCGAGATCCTGGCGCTCGATGCCGGCACTGGTGCAATCCGCTGGCGCAAGCCGCTGGGTTCGCCGGCCCGCTCCGCCGCGACCATCGCGGATGGCCGGCTGGTGGTGCTGACGCTGGATGACCGGTTGCAGGCGTTCTCCTCGGGCAACGGTGACCGGCAGTGGAGCTATCAGGCCGCCGCGGCGGCCACCACGCTGCTGGGGCAGGCGGCGCCGGCGTACAGCGATGGGATCATCGTGGCCGGGTTCGGCTCCGGCGACCTGGCGGCGCTGCGGGCCGATAGCGGCGCGCTGGCCTGGTCGGACAGCCTTGCCTCCGCGCGCGGGCGTGGGACCTTGACGGATCTGTCCGGCATCCGGGCGCTGCCGGTGATCGATCGTGGCCGGGTCTATGCCATTGGCGGCGGCGGGCTGCTGGTCAGTCTGGACCTGCGGTCCGGCCGGCGGTTGTGGGAGCGGGAGGCGGGCGGCATCCAGACGCCCTGGCTCGCCGGGGACTGGTTGTTCGTGCAGACCGCGGACCAGGCGCTGGCGGCGATCGGGCGTGAGGATGGGCGGGTGCGCTGGGTCACGGACCTGCCGCGCTACGATGACCCGGAGAAGCGGCGGGACCCGCTGTTCTGGACCGGTCCGGTGATGGCCGGCAGCAAGCTGATCCTGGCCGGCAGCAACAGCGAGGCGGTCTCGATTGATCCGCTGACCGGGCGGATGATCGGCAAGATCGTTCTGAAGGACGCTGCCTCCCTGGCGCCGGTGGCCGCGGCCGGCACCTTGCTGCTGGTGACCGATGACGGCTCCCTGCAGGCGTTCCGGTGAAGCTTCCGGTCGTCGTCATCGCCGGGCGGCCGAATGTCGGCAAGAGCACGCTGTTCAACAAGCTGGCGGGGCGGCGGTCTGCCCTGGTCTCCGACATCCCGGGCGTCACGCGGGACCGCAAGGACGCGGAGGCGCTGCTGCGCGGCAAGCGGGTGCGGCTGATCGACACGGCCGGGCTGGAGGAGTCGGCGCCCGAGAGCCTGAGCGGGCGGATGCGCGCCTCCTCCGAAGCCGCGGTGGCGCAGGCGGACCTGATCGTGTTCGTGGTCGATGTCCGCACCGGCATCACTCCAGCCGATGAACACTTCGCCACGTGGCTGCGGCGGCAGGGGCGTCCCGTGCTGCTGGTGGCGAACAAGGCCGAGGGCCGGCAGGGCGCTTCGGCGGCGCTGGAGGCCTACAGCCTGGGTCTCGGCACGCCGGTCGCGATGTCGGCCGAGCATGGCGAGGGTCTGTCGGACCTGATGACCGAGATCGCCGACCGGCTGCCGGAGCAGGATGCGGAGGACCCCGAGGAGCCGAAGCCGCTGAAGCTCGCCATCGTCGGGCGGCCCAATGCCGGCAAGAGCACGCTGCTGAACCGGATGCTGGGCGAGGAGCGGATGATCACCGGGCCGGAGCCGGGCCTGACGCGCGATGCCGTGGCGGTGACCTTTGCCGATGCCGTGGGTCCGATCGAGCTGGTGGACACCGCGGGGCTGCGCAAGAAGGCGCGGATCGAGCAGTCGTTGGAGAAGATGTCGGTCAGCGCCAGCATCGAGGCGTTGAAGATGGCCGAGGTGGTGGTGCTGTGCATCGACGCGGTCGAGGGATTGCACGAGCAGGACCTGCAGATCGGCCGGCTGATCGAGCGCGAGGGCCGGGCCTGTGTGCTGGCCTTGAACAAGTGGGACGCGGTGGCGGACCGCACCGCGACCAAGAAGCTGATCTGCGACCGGCTCGAGAGCGGCATGTCCCAGGTGAAGGGCATCCCGGTGGTCACCATGTCGGGGCTGACCGGGCATGGCGTGGACCGGCTGCTGCCGGCGATCCGCGCGGCGCATGACGTGTGGAACAAGCGCGTCGGCACCGGGGCGCTGAACCGCTGGTTCATGGACGCGCTGGACCGCCATGCGCCGCCGCTGGTGGAGGGACGCCGGCTGAAGCTGCGTTACGTGACGCAGGCCAAGGCCCGGCCGCCCACCTTCATCGTCTTCGGCACGCGGGCGGAGCAGACGCCGGACGACTACACCCGCTACCTCGTCAACAGCCTGCGCGACGAGTTCGCGCTGCCTGGCGTGCCGATCCGCCTGCTGCTGCGCGGCACCACGAACCCCTATGCGGATGACGACGACCGATAGAGCCAGGCCAGGTAGTCCTTCGCCGCGGCATTGAACGAGAATGCCGGGACGAACCCGGTGTCCCGTTTGATGGCCGCGATGTCGAAGCCGCCGCGGTCGAATGCGATGTGGGTGATGGTGTTCGGCGTCTCGCCCTCCGCGGCGAAGCGCCAGCGGAACTCCGGGTGTTCCTGCTGCAGCGCCACGCACCAGTCCTCGATGCTGAGGGACTGGCCGGACCCGAGATTGTAGAACACCTGGTTCAGCGCCGGGGCGTCGGCGAGGGCGACCAGGCCGGCGGCGATGTCGCGCGAATAGCAGAAGTCGCCGCGGCCCGCCGGGCTCAGGATTGCGGTCTGGTCCTCCGCGGCCAGGGTGGTCGCGCTCAGCATGGCGGAAAGGGTGTCACGCGCGCCCGTGTCGTATTCCCAGGGGCCGTACACGCCGGCCAGGCGTGCGCCGGCGAAGCTGATGCCCTGCACCGCCGCGATGCGCGGCAGCAGCAGCTCGCAGGCCAGCTTGGTCATGCCGTAGATCATCGCCGGCTTGGGCGCGAGATCCTCCGGCACCACGTCGAGCCCGGCGGCGCTGGTGCCGTAGATGGCGCCGGAACTTGGATAGATGAAGCGGTGCACCCCGGCGCGGGCCGCGGCGGCCAGGGTCGCCACGGCGCCCTGCACGTTCACCGCGACGATGCCCTCGGGGTCCCGCTTCTCCCGTTCCGGCCCGGCGGTGACCACGGCGCAATGGATCACCGCCTCGACCGGCTCCAGCGTCAGCGCGCGATCCAGGTCGCTGGCCGAGAGGATGCTGCCGCCGCTGATCACCAGGCGGCCCGGCAGCCCGGCGAACGTGTGCTGCGCCCGGGCGGGCAGCGGGATCTGGTCCATGGCAATGACGGTGCGGCCGGCGGTGAGCAGGTGCTCGGCCACGTTCAGCCCAACGAAACCGGCAGCGCCGGTGATGAGGATGCTCATCGTGCCATCCGAGACCATGACGTCCTGCTTGGCAACCGGGGGAACGCATCAGCGTTCGCCAGACAGGCAGAGGGAGCAGAACGGTGGCAGCGACAGCGGAGAAGGCCGATCCCAAGCTGTGGGAGAAGGTCAAGGCGAAGGTGATGGCCGGCGACAAGGGCGGGGAGGCCGGGCAATGGTCCGCCCGCAAGGCGCAGCTTGCGGTGCACGAGTACAAGGCGGCCGGCGGCCAATACAAGGGCGAGAAGTCCGCCGACAACCATCTGGCGGAGTGGACCCATGAGGAGTGGGGCACCAAATCCGGCAAGGAGAGCGGCAAGACCGGGGAGCGCTACCTGCCGAAGGCGGCCCGTGAGTCGCTGAGCGATGCCGAGTATAAGCGGACGACGGCAAAGAAGCGGGCGGACACCGCCAAGGGCCACCAGTTCTCCGCCCAGCCCAGGGATGTCGCGGCCAAGACCGCCGCGGCCCGGCTGGAGACGCTGAGCGTCGTGGCCCTGAAGCAGAAAGCTGCCGAGGCCGGGATCGCCGGGCGTTCGAAGATGAAGAAGTCCGAACTGCTGGAGGCGCTGCGATGACCGACCGGGACACCACCCTGCAGGCGTTCAAGGATGCCGTGAACATGACGCCGGCGGCGCTGCGCAAGTGGCTGGGCACGGAGGACAGCCGCTCCGTCGGCATGCTGCCCGGCGGCGGGCGCAAGGACGCGGACGGGCCCGGCGAGTCCGTCGGCCACCACATGGGCGAGCGCATCCTCGAGATCAAAGCCAGCAAGGCCGCGGATCTGACGGAGGCCGACCTGGCCGACATGCGCAAGGTTGTGGGTTACGTGCACCGGCACATGGCGCAGCGCCCAGAAGGCGATGTCACCGACAGCCGTTGGCGCAAGTCGCTGATGAACTGGGGCCACGACCCGCTGAAATAGGGCGGGCTGCCACCGTTACGGCTTGCAATTCCAGGACGGGCCCGTAAGGCTTCCGCACAGAAGCGTCTGCATCAAGCAGGCCGTCCGGCCTGGGGGGCCCGTCCATGGAACTTGAATCCCGCACGATGAGCAAGGTGGCCTGGCGGCTCGTGCCGTTCTTGATCCTTTGCTACTTCATCGCCTTCCTCGACCGCGTGAACCTCAGCTTCGCGGCGCTGACGATGAACAAGGATCTCGGCATCTCGGCCACTGTCTATGGTCAGGCGGCGGGCATCTTCTTTCTCAGCTACTTCCTGTTCGAGGTGCCGTCCAATCTGGCGCTGGAGCGGTTCGGTGCCCGCAAGTGGATCGCCCGCATCATGTTCAGCTGGGGGATCATCTCCGGCGGCATGGCCTTCGTGACCGGGGAGACGAGCTTCCTGGTGGTGCGGTTCCTGCTGGGCGCGGCGGAGGCCGGGTTCTTCCCGGGGATCATCTTCTACATGATGTTGTGGTTCCCGTCCGCCTATCGCGCGCGCATCGCCGGGCTGTTCATGGCGGCGATCCCGCTCTCCAGCGTGCTGGGGGCGCCGCTCTCCTCCTATCTGCTGGGCTTTGACGGGCTGTGGGGCCTGCATGGCTGGCAGGTGATGTTCGTGTTCGAGGCAGTGCCGGCGGTGCTGGTGGCGTTCTTCGTGCTGCGCTTCCTTACGGACCGCCCGTCGGATGCGGCCTGGCTCAGCGACGAGGAGCGCAGCTGGCTGGCCGGGCGCCTGGCGCAGGAGGAGCGGACCCGCGTGGCATCCAAGCACTACAGCGTGGCGGAGGCCATCATGAACCCGAAGGTGCTGGCGCTCAGCCTGGTGTATTTCGGCAACGTGGCCTGCCTGTACGGCACCAGCTTCTTCCTGCCGCAGATCGTGAAGCAGTTCGGGCTTTCGAACACCGATACGCTGCTGGTCTCCGCCATCCCCTATATCGTCGGGGTCGGCGGCAGCATCCTATGGGGCATGAGCAGCGACCGGCGGAACGAGCGCAAGGGGCACCTGCTGTTCGCGCTGGCGCTGGCGGTGCTGGGCACGGCGGGCTCGACCGTGATGCCGTCACCCATGCTGAAGATGGTGGCGCTGTCCGTCGCCGCCTTCGGCATCTACGGCGCGCTGCCGGTGTTCTGGACGCTGCCGACCGCCTTCCTGTCGGGCGCAGCGGCCGCGGGCGGCATCGCGATCATCAACGCGCTGGGCAATGTGAGCGGCTATGTCGGGCCGTCGATCATGGGCTACCTGAAGGACCGCACCGGCGGGTTCGAGGCCGGGCTGGTCTGCCTCGCGGCGCTGGGGGCGGTGGCGTTCCTCGTGGTGCTGGCCCTCAAGCACGACTCATCGCTGGAGCGGGCGCCGACGGCCCCGAGCCCGGCGGAGTAGCGTCAGACCGCCTGCCCGGCGCACCAGCCGCTGGACCAGGCCCACTGGAAGTTGTAGCCGCCCAGCCAACCCGTGACATCCACCGCCTCGCCGATCACGAACAGGCCGGGGACGTCACGGGCCTCCATCGTCTGGGAGGACAGGGCGCGCGTGTCGATGCCGCCCAGCGTGACCTCGGCCTTCGCATAGCCCTCCGTGCCGCTCGGCTGCACGCGCCAGGCGTTCAGCATCGCGCCCAGGCTGCGGAGACCACGGTCCGGCTGCTCCGCCATCGGCACCGGCGGCAGACTGGCGGCCAGCGCCACGGCCAGGCGCTGCGGCAGCAACTCGCCCAGCAGCGTGCGCGCCTCCACCCGGGGCCGGCGGCGCTTGCCTTCGATCAGGCTCGCCGCCGCGTCCTGGCCCGGCAGCATGTCCACCACCATTGCCTCGTTCACCGCCAGGTACGAGGAGGCCTGCAGCACCGCCGGGCCGGACAGGCCGCGATGGGTGAACAGCATGGCCTCGGCGAAGGCCGTGCGGCCGGCGTGGGCGACCACCGGCAGCGCCACGCCGCTCAGCGGCTGCATCAGCTCCAGGTCTGCGCCCTGGAAGGCCAGCGGCACCAGTCCGGGGCGGATGGGGGTGAGCGGCAGGCCGAAGCGCCGGGCCATGTCATGCGCGAAGCCGGTGGCGCCGAGCTTGGGGATCGACAGGCCGCCGGTGGCCAGCACCAGGGCCGGGGCCTCGGAGATGCCGCTCTCCGTCGTCACCTGGAACGCGCCGGGCCGGCTCACCTCCGTGATGCGGGTGCCCAGTCGCAGCACGACGCCGGCGGCAGCGCATTCGGCCAGCAGCATGTCGACGATCTGCCGGGCCGAACCGTCGCAGAACAGTTGGCCGAGGGTTTTCTCGTGGTAGGCGATGCCGTGCTTCTCCACCAGGGCCACGAAGTCCTGCGCGGTGTAGCGCCGCAGGGCGGAGACGCAGAAGCGCGGGTTGGCCGAGAGGAAGCGGTCGGGCGCCGCGTGCTCGTTGGTGAAGTTGCAGCGGCCGCCGCCGGAGATCAGGATCTTGGCGCCGGCCTGCTGCGCATGGTCCAGCAGCAGCACGCGGCGGCCGCGGGCGCCTGCCGCCGCGGCGCACATCAGCCCGGCCGCCCCGGCGCCCACCACCACCACATCGAAGCGTTCCGCCATGCCGTGTTCTGCGCGTCCAGGCGCCACAATTCAATGCGGGACGGCCCAAAGCATTGATGCTAATCGCTGAACGACACCGCTCGAGATCGACATGCCCGAGGCCGTCGCCAGCCCCACGAGCCTGAAGAACCGGGTGCCCCCGGCGGAGATCCCGTCGCAGAAGAGCATGATGACGCTCGCGGTGGCGGTGGCGGTGATCGGGGCGCTGTATTTCACGCGGGAGGTGATGATCCCCATCACCCTGGCGGTGCTGCTCAGCTTCGTGCTGGCGCCGCTGGTCGGGCGGCTGCGGCACCTGGGCCTGTGGCGGGTGCCGTCCGTGCTGCTGGCGGTGGTGCTGGCGCTGGGGATCATCGTGGTGCTGGGCGGCGTGATCGGGCTGCAGGTGGCGCAGCTGGCGAACCAGGCGCCGGCGTACTCCTACACCGTGCAGAAGAAGATCGACGCGGTTCGGGCGTTTGCCGACAAGAAGGTCGCGGGCATGGCCGATGCGCTGGGCCGCAACCAGCCGGCGCCCGCCGAAAGGCCGAAGGAGAACGTGGACCCCAATGCGGTGAAGCCCACCCCGGTGGAGGTGCACCAGCCGGACTCGACACCGTTCGAGATCATCGAGCGGGTGGCGATGCCGATCATGGGGCCGCTGGGCTCGCTGGGGATCATGCTGGTGGTCGCGGTGTTCATCCTGATGCAGATGGAGGATCTGCGTGACCGGCTGATCCGCCTGTTCGGCTCCAGCGACCTGCACCGGACCACCGCGGCGCTGGATGATGCGGCGGCCCGGCTGAGCCGCTACTTCCTGACGCAGCTGGCGCTGAACGCCGGGTTCGGGCTGGTGGTGGGCGCGGCGCTGTTCTTCATCGGCGTGCCCAGCCCGGCGCTGTTCGGCATCATCGCGGCGCTGCTGCGCTTCGTGCCCTACGTGGGCGCGGTGGGCAGCGCGGCGCTGCCCATGATGCTGGCGGCCGCGGTGGACCCGGGCTGGACCATGGTGGCGGCCACCTTCGGCATGTTCGTGGTGGTGGAGCTGCTGGCCGGGCAGGTGCTGGAGCCGCTGATCTATGGGCACAGCACCGGCCTTTCCCCGGTGTCGGTGGTGGTGGCGGCGATCTTCTGGGCCTGGCTGTGGGGGCCCGTGGGGCTGATCCTGTCGATGCCGCTGACGCTGTGCCTGGTGGTGCTGGGGCGGCACGTGAAGCACCTGGAGTTCATCGACGTGCTGCTGGGCGACAAGCCCGCGCTCACCCCGGCCGAAAGCTTCTATCAGCGCATGCTGGCCGGCGATGCCGACGAGGCGCTGGACCAGGCGGAGACGCTGCTGCGCGACCGTTCGCTGATCGAGTACTACGACCAGGTGGCGCTGCCGGGCCTGCAGATGGCGGCGAATGATTCGCTGCGGGGCGTGCTGACCGAAGCCCAGCTGGAGCATATCCAGGATGGGTTGGGCGCCGTGGTGCTGGACCTGGCTGAACACGGTGAACACACCGCCGACAAGGCCCATGTCCCCACCGTCGCGACGCCGGTGGAAGGCCGGGTGCTATGCGTGGGGGCGCGCGGCCCGCTGGACGAGGCGGTGTGCGCGATGCTGGCGCAGGTGCTGGCCAGGCGCGGCGTCTCGTCCCGGGTGGTGTCGGAGGCCGCGGTGTCACGCGGGTCCATCGAGCGGCTGGACCTCGAGGGCGTCACGATGATCTGCGTGTCGTATCTGGAAGCGTCCGGCAGCTTCTCCAGCCTGCGCTACCTGGCGCGGCGGCTGCGGCAGCGGGCGCCGGGGGTGCCGCTGCTGGTCGGGCTCTGGCAGGCGGAGCTGAGCCTTGGCGACGAGGACCGGTTGCGCACCGCAACCGGGGCCGATCACTACACGACCACGCTCCAGGGCACGGTCGAAGGCCTGCCTCTCGCGTAGCACGGGATTTGTGGCGGCGTAGCTAACCCGCCAGCTCCGCCAGCACCTGCTGCCGGAGCACGTCGATCGGGACCAGCTTGCCGCCGCGCTCGACATGCCAGAACGTCCAGCCATTGCAGCTTGGCGCGTTCTGCACCGCGGCGCCGACCTTGTGGATGCTGCCGCGCAACAGGCCCGAGGCCAGGGTGCCGTCCGCCGCCACCGTCGCCGCGACCCGGCGCTGGCGGTCCATCAGCACGCAGCCCGGCGGCACCAGGCCACGCTCCACCAGCGTGCCGAACGGCAGCCGCTGCGCGTCGCGCTTGGTGGGGGCGGTGGCCATGCCGGCGGCGTTCATCGGGCGTTCGGCGCGCACCCGGCCCATGGCGGCCTCCACATAGGCCGGGTGCCGCTCGATGCCGATGTAGTGGCGGTGCAGGCGCTTGGCCACCGCGGCCGTGGTGCCGGTGCCCAGGAAGGGGTCGAGCACGACGTCGCCGGGCATGGTGCTGGAGAGCAGCACGCGGTGCAGCAGCGCCTCGGGCTTCTGGGTGGGGTGCAGCTTCAGGCCATGCTGGTTGCGCAGCCGCTCCGGCCCCGTGCACAGCGGGATCAGCCAGTCGCTGCGCATCTGCAGGTCGTCGTTCAGCGCCTTCATGGCCTGGTAGTTGAAGCGATACCGGCTGTCCCGCCCCCGCGCCGCCCAGATCATGGTCTCGTGCGCGTTGGTGAAGCGCCGGCCGCGGAAGTTCGGCATGGGGTTGCTCTTGCGCCAGATCACGTCGTTCAGGATCCAGAAGCCGAGATCCTGCAGGATGGCGCCGATGCGGAAGATGTTGTGGTAGGCGCCCACCACCCAGATGGTGCCGTCCTTCTGCAGCAGCCGCCGGACCTCGCCGAGCCAGGCGCGGGTGAAGCGGTCGTATTCCGCGAAGTCGGCAAAGCGGTCCCAGTCATCGTCCACGCCATCGACCACGCTGTCATCGGGGCGGCGCAGTTCGCCCTTGAGCTGCAGGTTGTACGGGGGGTCCGCGAAGACGCAGTCGATCGACCCCGAGGGGAGCATCTCCATCATGGAGACACTCTCGCCGAGCAGGATCTGGTCCAGCGGCAGTTCACCAATAGCGTCCACGCGATCCCCCGGCATGGCGCGACCCTACAGGATGCGGCGGAAGCCGCGTCAAGAAGCCGTCTTCACTCCACCGCCGTGAGGAAGGGCAGCTCCGCCTGCCCCAGCATCAAGCGGACGGTGCCGAAGGCGGCGCGGTGGTGCGGCGTGGGGCCGTGCCGCAGCAGGGCGGCGCGGTGGGCGGCGGTGCCGTAGCCGGCATTCTCGTGCCAGTCGTAGTGCGGGTAGCGCGCGTGCAGCCGGGCCATGGCGCGGTCGCGCACGACCTTGGCGACGATGCTGGCGGCGGCGATGCTGAGGCTGGCGGCGTCACCACCGATGCAGCACTGGGCGGGACAGGGGAGGCTCGGGGCGCGGTTGCCGTCGATCAGAGCCAGGTCCGGCGGGCGTTGCAGCCGCAATACGGCCCGGCGCATCGCCAGCATGGCGGCATGCAGGATGTTGAGGTCGAGGATTTCCGCCACCGAGGCCGCGCCGATGCCGATCTCGGTGGTGGCACAGGCGAACAGCGCCGCCGCGGCCTCCGCGCGGGCGGCGGCGCTCAGCTTCTTGCTGTCGTTCAGCAGCGGGCGGATGCGCCGGGGCACGCCTTCGGGAAACACCACCGCCACCGCCACCACGGGCCCGGCCAGCGGGCCGCGCCCCACCTCGTCCACCCCGGCCACCCGGCCGCCATGCGCGCGCTCCCGCTTGTAGTGGGGCCGCATCAGGGGGTGGGCCGCATCAGGGTTCGCCCGACAGCTCGCGGCGGCGCTTCTCCAGCTCCTCGCTGTAGCGGCGCAGGGCGTACTGCTCGGTCAGCATCCCGATCACGCGCATGGTCTCGGTGCTGTCCACCACCGCCAGCTCGTCGCTCTCGGCGGATTCGAACATCTGCACCGCCTCCTTGATGCTCATCTGCGGCAGCAGCACGACGCTGCCGTGGTGCAGGATCTCGGACAGGGCGGTGGTCGCATCGGCGGAGGCGTGCGCCTCCGATGTGGTGACGATCCCCGCGTACCGTTCGCTGGCATCCACCGCCACGACACGCGCGACGCTGCCGAGGGCGAAGCTGCGGCGGAAGGTCTCCAGCGACATCTCCTGCGGGATCCGCCGGAACTCCCGCCGCATCATCCGCCCGACCGTGAGATTGCGCATCCAGCCGATGTCCACGGCGCTGCGGATCGCCTCGCCGCGCAGGTGGAAGCGCCAGGTGGCGAAGCTGTAGCCGAAGGTGCGGCGCACGGTTATGGCGGACACGACGCTGGCGGCGAGCACGGCAACGGTCATCGGCAATGACCCGGTGCTCTCCAGCGCCAGGAAGGCCATGGTCAGCGGTCCACCGACAACGGCCACCGCCATGGCGCTCATGCCCACCAGCGCGCACACGATGGCCGGCAGCGCCTGCACCACCGTCAGCAGCGCCAGGGCTCCGGCGAACAGCTTGCCGACCAGTACGCCCAGGAAAAGCGAGGCGAAGAACAGCCCGCCACGGAACCCGGAACCGATGCTGATGGCCGAAGCCGCCGTCTTGAGCAGGATCAGCAGGCCGATATGGGTGAGGCTATAGGGCGCATCCAGCGCCACCCGCAGCGCGCTGTGGCCGGAGGACAGCACGGCCGGGGTGATCAGCGCCATGCCGCCCACCAGCAGCCCGCCGATCACCGGGCGCGACCAGACGGGCATGCGGCTGCGGCGGAACAGCTCCTCCACCAGCGTCACGCCGCGCATGACCGCGATGCCGCCCAGGGCGCACACCATGCCGAGCGCCAGGATCGGCACGTAGTCCACGGCCTCGATCACGCTGGGGATGCGGATGTCGAACTCGCCCACGCCGCCGCCCGTCAGCACCCGGCTGATGGCGACGGCACACAGGGCGGCCATCGCCACGGGTGCGAGCGTCGCGAGCGAATAGGTGCCGATCACCAGCTCGAACGCATAGAAGGATCCGGTGAGCGGCGCGTTGAAGGCGGCGGCGATGGCACCCGCGGCCCCGCAGCCCACCAGCAGCCGCAGGTCGCTGCGCCGCAGCCGGAACGCCGTGCCGATGCGCGACGCCACCGCCGCGCTGATCTGCGTGTAGCCGGCCTCCAGCCCCACCGAGGCGCCGACGCCGTTCGAGATCACCGTCTGCGCCACCACCACGGCGCTGTCCCGCACCGACATCTGACCGCCATACAGCGCATTGGCCTCGATGGGGTCGATGGCCCGGCGCGGCCACCAGCGCGCGAGGCCCAGATACGAGACACCCAAGATCAGCCCGCCCACCGCGGGAACCGTGAGCGCCAGCACCAGCGGCACCTGGGCCATGGCGGAGAGGAACTCGCCGGGCTCCAGCGCGAACAGCACCTTGTGCATCATCTGCGTGGTGACGGACATGCCCACCACCACGAAGCCGGCGCCGATGCCCACGAAGGCCGCCAGCACGACGAGCCAGATCTCGTCCGCCCGCACCATGCCGCGCAGCGCGACGGGCACGTAGGCGGCGAGGTCGTCCCACATCTGCCGGGCGTGCTTCCCCTTCGCGGCGGCCGCGCCGGGTTTGCTGCTGGCGGCGATGGGAGGCGACATGGTGTGATCGGCCGGTTGGAGGACGCGGGGTATTCATGCGGCCGCACGCCCGCGGGATCAATCCATTGAACGGCCGCAGCCCGGAAGTTCGTGTTACATCGCGGCAATCCTATGGCGTGGCGCGGTCCGCCTGCGTCGCCGCCAGGTCATCCTCGATGAAGGACTGCACCAGCGACTCCAGGGTCTCGTGCGGCGCGAACCCCAGTGCCTGGGCCCGCTGTGGTGCGAAGGCCGCGGGCCAGCCGCCGACGATGCCGGCGATCACCGGGTCCGGCACGCGCTGCACCAGGGCGGAGGCGCCGGGCCGCACCCGGTCCATGGCGGCCAGCATGGCGCCGACCGTGACGCTCAGGCCCGGCGGGTTGATGCCGCGGTCCAGGCCCATGCCGCCCGTGTCCATGGCCGCGGCGTGCAGCAGCCACTCGACGGCGCGGCGCGGGCTGCAGATCCAGACCGCGAAGTCATCGGGCACCGGCAGCTCGGCCGGCAGGCCCAGCAGCGGCTCGCGCAGGATGCCGCTGACGAAGCTGCTGGCGGCCTTGTTGGGGCGGCCGGGGCGGATCACCACGGTGGGCAGACGGATCAGCACCGCATCCATGAAGCCGCGGCGGGAGGCGTCCGCCAGGAACAGCTCGGCCGCGGCCTTCTGCGCGCCATAGGAGTTGGTGGGCACCTGGCGCGCGTCGTCATCCAGCACCGCGCCCTGGCCTCCGCCGAAGCTGGCAACGGAGCTGGTGAACACCAGGCGCGGCGGCCGGGCCAGCGTGCGGCAGGCGTCGATGACCGCATCGGTGCCGCGCACATTGACCCGGCGTCCCAGCTCGTAATCCGCCTCCGCCGCCGCACTGACCACGGCGGCCAGGTGGAACACCACGTCGGTGCCGGGCGGGATCGCGGCTTGCGGCAACTCGGCCAGGTCACCGCCGAGGCAGTGCACCGGGAACGGCGCCGGGATCGGTGCGGGTGGCACCAGGTCGAACAGGGTGAGGCTGCTGACGGGCCTGCCGCCGAGCGTTCCCTCGGCCGCCAGGCGTGCCGCCACCTTGCGGCCCAGAAATCCACCGCCGCCCAGAATGCTGATGTGCATGGCTGCTTCCCCCGTTTCATCGCCGTCTTCTGCGCCCGAGGACTATCGCCGCGCCTGGCATCGCGCAAATCTGCGGCATGCCCGGCACCCTGCAATACATGGTCAATCCCCGTCACGGCACGCCGGGCCTGGTGGTGCTGAACGCTGCCGGGTTCCGGCGGGCGCGCGCCGAGATCACGGCATGGCCCGGCTATGCGCCCACGCCGCTGGTGAACCTGCCGACGCTCGCTGCGCTCGCCGGCGTGGCGGCGGTGCATGTCAAGGACGAGGCGGGGCGCTTCGGGCTCGGCAGCTTCAAGGCGCTGGGCGGCGCCTATGCCGTGCTGGGCGTGGTCCAGGCGGCGCTGGCGCGGCGCGGCGTGGCGCCGAACGCCAGTGCCGCCAGCCTGGAGGCCGGGCAGCACCCGGAGGCCGCGGGCATCACGGTGTGCTGCGCCACGGATGGCAACCATGGGCGCAGCGTCGCCTGGGGGGCACGGCGGTTCGGCGCGGCCTGCGTGATCTTTGTGCATGAGGGGGTGAGCGCGGGCCGGGTGGACGCCATCGCCGCCTATGGTGCCGCGATCCGCGTGGTGCCGGGCACCTATGACGACGCGGTGCACGCGGCGGCGGCCACGGCGCAGGCGGAGGGGTGGGACGTGGTCTCCGACACGTCCTATCCCGGCTACACGGAGGTGCCGCGCGAGGTGATGCAGGGTTACCGGCTGATGGCGGACGAGGCGCTGGAGGCGATGGAGCGGCCGCCGACGCATGTGTTCATCCAGGCGGGCGTGGGCGGTGTCGCCGCCGCGGTGGCGGTGCAGGTGCGCGCGCGGTTCGATGCCGCGCGGGGCGAGGCCGAGCCCAGCCTGGTCGTCGTGGAGCCGGACCGCGCGGCGTGCCTGCTGGACAGCGTGCGGGCGGGGGCGCCCACCCGCATCGATGGGCCGCTCGACACCGTGATGGCGTGCCTGGCCTGCGGCGAGCCGAGCCTGCTGGCGTGGCAGGAGCTGGACCGTTCCGCCGCGGCCTTCCTGGCCATCAGCGACGCGGCGGCCATCGCCGCCATGCGGCTGCTGGCCGGCTGCGGGGTGATCGCAGGCGAGTCGGGGGCCGCGGGCCTGGCCGGGCTGCTGGCGGCCGCGGCCTCGCCCGAGGCCCGTGCGGCGTTGGGCCTCGATGCCGGCAGCCGGGTGCTGCTGTTCAACACCGAGGGCGCCACCGACCCGGCGCTCTACGCCGCACTCACTGCATGACCGCCGCCCGCATCGCACCCGCGGCCCTGCTGCAGCTCAGCGTCGCCGTGGTGCTGCTGGGGGCGAGCTGGCCGGTGACGAAGGTTGCGCTGCTGGATGGCGCGGCGCCCTCGTGGTTCGCGCTGGGCCGGGCCGGGTTGTCGATGCTGGCGGCGGGTGCGGCGCTGGCCGTGACGGGCGGGATACGCCGCCCCGGGCGCGCGGACTGGCCGGCGCTGGCGGCGCTGGGGCTGCTGCAGCTGGGCGGGTTCTTTGCCTTGGCCCATGCCGCCGTGGCCTGGGTGCCGGCGGGGCGCACCGCCATCCTGTCCAACGCCACGCTGATCTGGACCGTGCCGATCGCCGTGCTGGTGATGGGGGAGGCGATCTCACCCCGCCGCTGGCTGGCCAGCGCGCTGTCGGTCGCGGGGGTGGTGGTGCTGGTCGGGCCCTGGGCGATCGACTGGAGCTCCGGCGCGGTGCTGCTGGGTCATGGGTTCCTGATGGGAGCGGCGCTGTGCTGGGCCAGCGCGATGGCGATCGTGCGCCGCTGGCCGCCACGGCTGTCGATGTTCCAGCTGCTGCCCTGGGCGTTCGGGCTCGCGGCCCTGGTGCTGCTGCCGCTGGCGCTGTCGCACGGGGGCGGCCGCTGGACGCCAACCGGGCTGCTGTGCCTGGGCCTGATCGGCCTGGTGATGGGCCCGGTCGGCACCTGGTGCATCGTGCAGGCGACCACGGCCTTGCCGCTGGTGGTGGCCTCGGTCGGGTTCCTGGCCGGGCCGGCGGTGGGGCTGCTGCTCTCGGTGCTGTGGCTCGACGAGCCGATGACGGCCAGCATCGCCGTGGGTGCGGCGCTGCTGCTGGGCAGCGCGGGCCTGGCGGCGACGGGGGGGCGCGCATGATCCTGAAATCGGTGCGGATGGGCGAGGGCCCGGCCGTGGTGCTGCTGCACGGCCTGTTCGGTGCCGCGAGCAACTGGGGGCGGATCCAGCGCCGGCTGGGCGGGCACCACACCGTCTATGCGCTGGACCTGCGCAACCACGGCAGCAGCCCGCACGGGCGGCCGATGGACTACCCGACCATGGCGGCGGACGTGGTGGAGACGCTGGCAGCGGCGGGGGCCGGGCCGTTCCACCTGCTGGGCCACTCGATGGGCGGCAAGGTGGCGATGCGGCTGGCCCTGGCGCACCCGGCGCTGGTGACCCGGCTGTTGCTGGCCGATATCGCGCCCGTGCATTATCCGCCGCACTTCCGGGACATCGCGGCGGCGATGCAGGCCTTGCCCCTGACCGCCGGGCTCACCCGGGCCGCGGCCAGTGCGGCGCTGGAGGATGTGGCGCCGGACCCGGCGGTGCGTGGGTTCCTGCTGCAGAACCTGCGGTTTGGCGAGGCGCCGGGCTGGCGCATCGGGCTCGATGAGATCGCCACCGGGTTGCCGGCGATCGAGTCCTGGGGTGCCGCTGGAACCTATGGCGGCCCGACCCTGGTGCTGCGCGGGGAGCGGTCGGACTACGTGCAGCCGGAGCACCGGCCGTTGTTCCGGGCGCTGTTCCCGGCGGCGCGGTTCGCCACCCTGCGGGATGCCGGGCACTGGCTGCATGCAGACAACCCGGAGGCCTTCCTGGCGACGGTGCAGGCGTTCTTCGACGCGCCGGGCGCTAGGCCGGCTGCCTGATCTTCTTGCCCTCGTCCGAGGCGCGCCAGAGATACCAGGCGGCTGTGGAGCGGTAGGGCGTCCAGACCGCGCCGATGGCCGCAAGCTGCTTCGGCTTCGGCTGGGCGGGCAGGGCGTTCAGCAGCCGCCAGCCTTCGCGCACCCCGAAATCATCCACCGGCAGCACGTCCGGGCGGCCCAGCGTGGCGATCAGCACCATCTCCACCGTCCAGCGGCCCACGCCGCGGATGGTGGAGAGGCGTTCGATCAGCGTGGCGTCGTCGAGAGCCTCGGCGGCTGCGGCGGTCGGCACCACGCCCTCCAAGGATTTCACGCAGATGTCGCGGATGGCGGCGACCTTGCTGGCGGAGAAGCCGCAGGCGCGGAGGGGCTCGTCCGCCAGGGCGAGGATCTCGGCCGGGGCCGGAAAGCCCGGGGCGGGAAACAGCGCGGCGAAGCGCCCGAGAATGGCGCGGGCCGCATTGGCGTGCAGCTGCTGGTGCGCGATGGAGCGGATCAAGGCCTCGAAGGGCTCGCGCCGCTCGATCACCTGGTTGGGCGGCCCGATCCGTTCGATGAGCGGACCGAACACGCTGTGCCGGTCGACCAGGTGCTGCATGGCGGTTTGCATCTGGTGCGGCCCTGTCCCTGTGCATTTTCGTGGCTGCGCGAGCATATCACTTGGCGTTCCCACCACCAATCGGCGTAGGGTCACGCCGAGCCGTGGGCTTGGGGAGTGGCCGTGATGCGCCGCGCGATCGAAGAACGCAGCGAGAGTGAGACCGAGGCGAACCGGGTGACGCAGAGCCTCGCGGCGATGGCCTTCGCCCTGCTGCTGGTGGTGGTCGGCCTGTTCCTGGTGCAGCATTGGCCAGCAAGGCGAAGCTCGAGGACTGCCTGCTGTCCGGCCGCATGAACTGCGACCGGATCCTCGCCCCAACCTAGCCCAGCAGCCCGGCGGCGATGTTCACCGTCAGCGCCACGATCACGGTATTGAACAGGAACCCGATCAGCCCGTGGGCCGTGGCCAGGCGGCGCAGGCGGCGGGAGGTGATCTGCACGTCCGACACCTGGAACGTCATGCCGAGCACGATCGCGAAATACACGAAATCCCAGTAGTCCGGCGTGTCGTCACCCGGGAACTCCAGCCCGCCATCCACCGTCGTGCCTTTGCTCGCCGCGTAGTACTCATGGGCGTAGCGCATGGCGAACACGATGTGCGTCACCAGCCAGGACACGAGCAGGGTTCCAGCAACCAGGGCCACGTGCCAGCTCCGGTTGGCCGCACTCATCGCCTTCACGTTGCCCAGCTCCTGGGTCAGTGCCACGAAGCTGAACACGACGCCGGCGAGGGTCATCCAGAAGGTGACCCATTCGCCCTCCTGCTGCTGCCGGGCGTTCGCCGCCATGGTCTCGTCCTTGCCCTCGCGCGTGAACATCACCGCCACCATGCCGAGCAGCAGCAGCGAGCCGATGTCCCACGCCATCACGGCGCGGGCCGGCACGCCCCAGCGATGCGGCAGCAGCGGATAGGACAGCAGCCCCAGGATTGCGGCGGCAATGGTGCGGCGGTGGGCGCGCGCCACGCGGATGGGCCAGCCTTGCGTCAGGGTCATTCCGCGCTGCTATACGCGAGGCGAACGCAGCCGGCCAAGGCAATCCCCGGATGCGACCGGCAGAGGCCTAGGCGCGCACCAGGCCGCCGGCGGGTGCGACGGCCTCGCTGCCGGGGAAGGCGGCCAGGATCGCGGCCGGCGCCAGGCCGAGATGCGCGGCCAGCAAGCCCTTGGCGAGTGCCCGCAGGTCCATGGTGGGCTGCAGGTCGCGACCGTCCAGCAGGCGGCCGCCGGAAAGGCCCGGCCAGTCCGCCAGCACCCGCCCGCCGGCCACGGCGCCCCCCAGCACGAAGGCGGCGGTGCCGGTGCCGTGGTCCGTGCCGTTGGTGCCGTTCACCCGGACCGTGCGGCCAAACTCGGTCATCACCAGCACCGCGGTGCGGGACCACGCATCGCCCAGCCCGTCCTTCAGCGCCACCAGCCCCTCATCCAGCTGCTTCAGCGGCGCGGCCAGGCGCTGGGCCTGCCCGGCATGGGTGTCCCAGCCGCCCAGCTCCATGGCGGCGATGCGCGGGCCGTTCTGTGCCGACAGCAGCCTGCCCGCGGTGCCGGCGAGGGTGGCGAAGGCGTAGCGGTTGCCGTTCGGCGACTCCGGCTGGTGCCCTCCGCCCTGACTGGCCGCGACGCTGGCGAGCTGGCTGGCGTTGAAGCCGCGTTCGGCCAGGCCCTGGCGCAGGGCGGGACCCGTGACCGGGTCGCGCTGGTGCATGGCCACCAGGCGGGCATACAGGTCCGGTTGCGGCTGGCTGAAGTTCAGCGGGGCGTAGGCGCCCACCGGGGCCGGGCCACGCAGCAGCAAGGGCATCGCCACCCCCACGGCCAGCGGCGCGGCCGTCTCGGGCAGGCGGCCCAGGCCCAGCACGGCGCGGTTGAGCCAGCCGGAGGTGAGCCGCTGGTCTGCACCGCTCTCCATCAGGTCCTGGGCCTCGAAGTGGCTGCGGGTTCGCACGTGCCCGGCCACCGCATGCACCGGCAGCAACTGCCCGGCGCGATACAGGGCGTGCAGTCCGGTCAGCGCCGGGTGCAGGGCGAAGAAGCCGCCGAGATCGAGCATGCCGCCGGGCTGGCCGGGTCCGGCGGGCAGCAGCGCGCCGCGCTGGCTGGCCAGGGCGCCGTCGCCATAGGGGACCAACGCCGCCAGCCCATCCAGCGCGCCACGCAGGATCACGACCACCAGCCGCCGGTCCGTGGGGGCCGCGGCCAGGGCGAGCGAGCTGCGGCCCATCGAGATGGCCGCCCCCAGCCCCAGCAGCGCCCCGCGGCGCGACACCATCGAACGGTCCGGACCATGCATCATTCTCAGCGCCTCTGGAATTCGGGGGAAGCGAGCAGCAGCGTGATGGCGTCGCGGCGGGACCCGGCGCGGCGCATCTCGGTGGCGGTGTCGTTGCTCAACAGCGGACCCAGCGCCGAGTCCGCCAGCTGCATCGGGTCCGGCAGCTCCGGCCGGTTGGCGAAGCCATAGGCCCAGTCCACCCGGCGCATCATGCTCTCCGGCCCGGCCCAGTCACTCGCAAGGTCAGGCCAGCCGATCGGAAAGGGGGCGTTGAACACCGGCTGCCCCAGCCCGGCGATCAGCCCGGCGATGTTGGGCGCCCGCTCCGGAGCGCCGCCCGCGGGCAGAGCGGCGGCGCGCAGGGCGGCGATCACGGTATCCTGCGGGCTGCGCAGCTTGGTGAGCGGCTGCCAGGCCGCTGGCAGCCGGGTCAGCGCCAGCGCGGCCTGGCCGAGATCGCCGTGGGTGTCGCGCAGCACGGCCTCGATCCGCCGCACCGCGTCGGCCGGCGGCATATCGGCGACGAAGTGCCGCACCAGCCTGGTGGCGAGATGGCGGTGCGTGGCGGGGTGGTTGCCCAGCCAGCGCAGCGCGTCGATGCCGCCCTGCTCGCCTTCGGGGAAGGTCTGGCCGAGGATCGTCTTGCTGCCCGGCTCGTGGACGCCGGGACGGAAGCGGAAACCGAGCGGGTTCTCCCGCCGCTCCAGGCTCCAGCCGGTGAGCACGCGGGCGAACTCCGTCACGTCCGCCTGGGTGTAGCCGGCGGCAGGGGAGAGCGTGTGCAGCTCGAGGCATTCCCGGGCCAGGTTCTCGTTCAGCCCCCGGTTCTGCCGGCCGCCAACCAGGCTGCGTGGCCCGGCGGATTGGGCGTTGTCCAGATACAGCAGCATCGCCGGGTGGCGCATCACCGCGAGCAGCATGTCGGTGAACCGGCCCGTCACATGGGGGCGGATCGCCTCGCGCACATAGGTGCCGACGAACGGCGCCACCTCGCCGCGGCGGATGCTGACGGTGAAGTGGTTGGCCCAGAACCACACGAGCCGTTCGTGGAAGGGCGTGGGGGTGAGAACGGCGTGGTCCAGCAGGGCCTTGGTCTCGTCGCGGAAGATCGTGCGGGCATGGCTCAGGCTCTGGGGCTGGCCGGGGCTGCTCGCCCGGTCCCGGCGCTGCTCCCGGTCGGTGAGGATCGCGGTGAAGGCTTCGGTCACGCTGCTGCCGGCCGGGGCCGGGGCCGGATTGGCGAGCTGCTGCTGCAGCCAGCGGGCCGGGTCGGCTCCCGCTGGCTGGGTCGGGGTGAGACCGAGCCCGAAGCGGATGGCGGCGGTGGCGGCTGCATTGTCCATACCGGCAGGTTAGCGGATGACGTTGTATCGGAAGGTTACGAAGTGTGTGGCCCGCTCAACGAGGCCAGCCAACGCATAAATGATGAGCAGAGCAGGTTGCGTTGTGCTTGGGTAGCATTTTACCAATGAAGGTGGTGCAATGACTGAACAGATGTGGCTTTGGCTGGGCTTCGCGGCAATGTCGGCGGGCGCCCTGGTGATCTTCGCGGTGGGCGGCCGCAGGACGCCCAAGGAGGAGATGGCGACCATCCTGCACGGGATCGTGCCGATCATCGCCGCCTGCTCGTATTTCGCGATGGCCGTGGGCCAGGGCAGCATGCTGCGGCATTCGACCGTTGCCGGAGGGATTGATTACAACTTCTACTTCGCCCGTTACATCGACTGGCTGTTCACCACGCCGCTGCTGCTGACCGGGCTGGCGCTCACCGCCATGCACGCCGGGCTGCGTCGCCCCGGGCTGCTCGTGGGCGTGGTGCTGGCCGACATCATGATGATCGTCACCGCCCTGTTCTTCGGGCTGAGCGGCGTGGCGTGGATCAAGTGGACCTGGTTCGCCATCTCCTGCGGTGCGTTCCTGGCGGTCTACTACGTCATCTGGGACGGCCTGAAGGCGGAGGCCGATGTGCAGCGTGAAGACGTGCGCGCCACCTTCATGCGCAACGCCGGGCTGCTGTCGGTGATCTGGTTCATCTATCCAATCGTGCTGCTGGTGGATCCGGAGGGGCTGAACTACATCGGCTCCGAGGCTTCCGTGGCGATCATCGCGGTGCTCGACGTCACTGCGAAGGTCGGCTTCGGGCTGTTGGCCGGCACCGCGCATGGCCGCATCGCCGAGCGGGACCTCAAGATCAACGAGGCGTCGGCGTCCATGGCGCGCCGGATGGGCTGAGCCGGAGCGGTCGTGCACGTTCAGCCTCGGCTGTTGCGGGAACGGCCGCATGTGTCCCCGGCGATCGCATCCGCGGTCGCCGGGCGGCTGCCTCTGGGCTGGCTTTTGTTGTTGGCGGCCGTGCTCGCCGGGTCCGCGGCGCTGCCGCATGGCGCGGCCTGGGTGGTGGCGCTGGTGCTGATCATCGCGCTCGGCGTGCCGCATGGCGCGCTGGATGGCGAAGTGGCGCGGGCGGTGTTGCGGCCGCGGCTGGGCCGGGCCTGGTTCCCGGTGTTCTCGCTGCCGTACCTGAGCTTGTCGGCGCTGGTTCTGCTGGCCTGGCATTTCGTGCCCATGGCGACGCTGGCGGCGTTCCTGGCGGTGTCGGTCTGGCATTTCGGCGAGGAGGATGCCGGGTCGGGCGACCTGGTTCAGCTGGTGGCGCGGGGTGGGCTGCCGATTGCGCTGCCTGTGCTGCTGCATCCCGCGGCCACGGCGCAGGTGTTCGCCACGGCGGCGCTGCTGCCGTTCACGTCGGTGCCGGCCTGGCTGGGTTGGGCGTCGCTGGCCTGGGTGCCGTTCGCGGTGCTTGGCGTGGCCGGGCTGATCCGTCGGCGGCACTGGGACGTTCTGATGGAAATGGGCCTGCTCGCAATGGCGTTCGCGGCGTTGCCCCCGTTGACCGCATTCGCGCTCTATTTCACCGGCATCCATGCGCCGCGCCACATGACGGCGATGATCCACAATCCGGACCGTGCGCCCAGAGTGCGGACTCCAGCCACCGCCGTGCTGCACGCGCTGCCGCTCACCGTACTCACGCTGCTGCTGGGTGCGGCGCTATGGCGGCTGTATCCGGGCGCCACACCGGAACGCCTGTTGACGGTGACGCTCCAGGGGCTGGCCGCGCTGACCCTGCCACACCTGGTGCTGACGCATGCCCGGCTGCCCCGCGCCCCAGGTCTCGTTCCAGGTCTGGTTCCACTCCGGGCACCGCGTCGTCGCGCCTAGTCTGCAGCCGTCCTGGCTTGAACCAGTCCGAACAGTCCCTGACGCCGCTGATCGTCACGGCACTGGCCGGCCTCGGCGTCGAGCAGGGCGTGGGCTGGCGCGCCGCCCTGCTCGTGCCGGGCTTCGCGATGCTGATCATGGCATGGGCCTATGCCCGCGTCACCCAGAACACGCCGCAGGGCAACGTCTCAGACCTGCGCGCCGCCGGCTTCAATCCGGAGGGCGGCAAGAGGGGCGGCATGGCTGCCTGAGCCTGCCGGGCCCGACACCCTCTCAGACCTTTTCGACCTGGCTGTATTCCAGGTCCACCGGCGTGGAGCGGCCGAAGATGGAGACGCTGACCTTCAGGCGGCCCTTCTCCTCGTCCACTTCCTCGACGGTGCCGTTGAAGCTGGTGAAGGGGCCATCCGCCACGCGGATCTGTTCGCCGACCTCGAACAGCACGGCGGGGCGGGCACGCTCCACGCCCTCGGCGCTCTGCTTGATGATGCGCTCGGCCTCCGCCTCGCTGATGGGCGAAGGCTTGGTCTTGCTGCCCAGGAAGCCCGTGACCTTGGGCGTGTCCTTGATGAGGTGCCAGGTCTGGTCCGTCATCTCCATCTTGACCAGCACGTAACCCGGGAAGAACTTGCGCTCGGCACTGACCTTCTGGCCCCGCCGCATCTCCACCACGTCCTCGGCGGGAACCAGGACATCATCGACGAGGTCCGACAGGCCCTTCTGAGCGGCCTGCTCCTTGACCTGCTGCGCGATCTTCTTCTCGAACCCGGAATAGACGTGCACGACGTACCAACGCTTGGCCATTTCGAATTCCTACAAGCCGACGCCGAACAGCGCCCGTACACCAATGCCGATCACCTGGTCGGCCACGAAGAAGAACGCTGCCGCGAGCCCGGACAGCACGAAGACGAGGCCGGTGGTGACCAGCGTTTCCTTGCGGGACGGCCAGGTGACCTTCGCCACCTCGGCCCGCACTTCACGGAGAAATCTTGCCGGGTTGACCGCCAACGCCATTACTCACTCTTCCTGTTGTGCCGCCGAAACTTCGACCAGCTGGGCCGCCTATCTTGGCCAGCGGTCCTGGCAGGGGTGGAGGGTCTCGAACTCTCAACCTCCGGTTTTGGAGACCGGCGCTCTAGCCAATTGAGCTACACCCCTGCAGCGGCCGTGGCGCGAGGGCCGTAGAAACGGCGCGGCGGGCCATATGTCAAGCCTTGCCCGCCGCCCGACCCCCCGATTGCATGCTCCGCCTGGTGTGCAACGTGACCGCTTCGCGTCTCCCGCACTGCACCAGAACGCTCTATAGGCGATGCCGATGAGGACGATGCGCCTGATTCCCGCCGGGCCGCCGGACGGTCGCGCGGCAGGACGCAGGCGTGGCCTGTGGCTCGGCTCTTCCGTGCTGGCCCATGTGCTGGCCCTGCTCGCCGTTCTGTTCCTGACCCGGCGCCCCGAGCCGCAGGAGCAGATCGCCCCCTCCTACGACCTGGTGTTCGAGGGCACCGGCAGCAATGTGCCGTCCACCTCGCCCGAGCGGGGCGACGCACAGCCGCCCTCGAAGGCATCACCCGAGTCGATGGCAAGCCCGCCTGTCGAGGCGGCGCCCCCAGCCGCGGCCCTGGCGCCGCCGGAACCAGCGCCCGATCCGGCCCCGCCGCCGGCCGCAACGGTCCCGCCGCCGGAACCGCTGCCGCCCGGGCCTGTGACGCCGACCGCGCCGGTGCCCGATGCCGTGCCGCCGCCAGCAGCCCCGCCCGCGCCTGCATCAGAGGTGCCGCCGGCCCAGGCCGACGCCGCGGTGCGCCTGGAGGTGCCGCCGCCACCCATGCCAACCACGCTGGTGCCAGACCTGGTGCTGCCGCAACCGCCACTACCGCTGCCGGCACCTGCGCCGCGCCCCAGGCCGGCAGCGCGGCCACGTAGCGCGCCGCCGCCCGGCAGCTTCGCCAATCCGATGGACCTCAGCTTCAACCAGACGCCGCGCCAGGGCGAGCGGCTGGCGGCGCCCCGCACCGGCGCGCCGCCGGGTTCCGTTGCGTCACGATCGATGGATCTGTCGCTGGGTGCGCCGAAGGCGGGTGCGGACCGGTCCTCCGCCTACTTCGATGCCCGGGCCCGCAACCTGGGTGCGGACTGGATGCAGGGCGTGCAGCAGTTCTGGCTGCGGCACCGCTACTACCCGCGCCAGGCGGCCGAGAGCGGCGAGGATGGCAGCGTCGATCTGGAGTTGACCGTCGGCAAGACCGGCCGGGTGCAGTCGGCGGTGCTGAAAAGCCATTCAGGCTCCTCCTGGATCGACATGGCCGCGGTCGGCACCTTCCGCGGCGCGCAACTGCCGCCGCTGCCGGAGGAGGTGGGCGATCCCTACACGGTCACCATCAGCATCAACTATATCCTGATCCGCTGAGCCGGGCTGGAGCGGGCGAAGGGAATCGAACCCTTGTCAGAAGCTTGGAAGGCTACCGCATTACCACTATGCTACGCCCGCACGCCGCGGCGGTAGATAGCGCTTGTTCGGGGATCCCGGCAACTGCCATCGCGGCCGCCCGAGACCGATTTCCCGTTCGCAGGTTTGCTCCGGTCCGGGTTCATGGCATTGCTCCCGGCAGATCGGAAACGGGAGGGTGAGCACAATGGAGGGTCACGGCCATGTCGAGGGCGGCAGCAAGCGCGTGGCGCTGCTGATCGCGGTGCTCGCCCTGTGTCTCGCGCTGGTCGAAACCGGCGCCAAGAGCACGCAGACCGACGCCATCACCCGCAACGTCGAGTCCGCGAACCTCTGGGCCTTCTTCCAGGCACGCACCATCCGCCAGACCACGGTCCGCACCGCCGCGGAGCAGGCCGATCTGGCGAAGCTGGGCCTGACCGACCCGGCCGCCCGCGCCGCGCTGGAGGCCCAGCAGCAGAAGTGGCGCGACATGGCGAACCGCTGGGACGATGACCCGAAGGGCGGCGAAGGCCGCAAGCAGCTCGCTGAACGCGCAACCGCCGCGGAGCAGACCCGCGCGCTGTCGCTCGCGAAGTATCATCTCTACGAGTTCGCCGCCGCCGCCTTCCAGGTGGCGATCGTGGTGGTGTCCTCGTCCATCATCACCGGAGTGCCGCTGCTGGCCGTGGGCGGCGCCCTGGTGGCGCTGGCGGGGGCTGTGCTCGGGCTGCTCGGGCTGCTGGCGCCGACGCTCGTGCATTTCTGAACGGAGGGCGTCAGCCCTTTTCGCCGCGCATCAGCCGGGCCTTGTCGCGCTGCCAGTCGCGGTCGGCGATGGCGTGGCGCTTGTCGTGCTTCTTTCGGCCCTCGCCGATCCCGAGCGTCACCTTCGCGACTCCGCGATCGTTGAAGTGGATATCGAGCGGGATCAACGAGTGGCCCTCGCGGTCGATGGCGATGATCAGCTGGTCGATCTGCTTCCGCTTCAGCAGCAGCTTGCGCGGCGCCCGGGGCTCGAACCGGGAGAGCACGCCGCCCTGGTATTCCGGGATGTAGCAGTTCAGCAGGAACAGCTCGCCGTTCCGCTCCTGCGCGAAGGCCTCGGTCAGCGTGGCCCGGCCGTGGCGCAGGCTTTTCACCTCCGAACCCTTCAGCACGATGCCGGCCTCCAGCGTGTCCTTGATGGTGTAGTCGAAGCGCGCCTTGCGGTTCTGCGAGGCGATGCCGTGGGAGATCAGGCCCTTGTTCTTCTTGGGTTCGGCCATGGTCAGTTGAGCAGCCCCGCGGAGGTCAGCGCGGCTCGAACCTGTGCTTGCACCGCCGCCGAGACCGGTGCCATCGGCAGGCGGCAGTGCGCGCTGCCGTGGCCCAGCAGGCTGGCCGCATATTTCACCGGTCCCGGGCTGGTTTCCGCGAACATGGCGTCATGCAGGTCCAGCAGCCGGGCCTGGATCGCCATCGCCTGCGCATGCTCGCCCGCCGCCCAGTGCCGGTGCATGGCGCTGCACAAAGCGGGCGCCACGTTGGCCGAGACGCTGATGCAGCCATGGCCGCCGGCCGCGAGGAAGGGCAGGGCGGTGTGGTCCTCGCCAGAGAGCTGGATGAAGTCCGCGCCACAGGCCCTGGTGGTGTGCTGCGGCCGGGTCAGGCTGGCGGTCGCGTCCTTCACGCCGACGATGTTCGGGTGCCTAGCGAGCCGGGCCATGGTCTCCACGCTCATGTCCACCACGCTGCGCGGCGGGATGTTGTAGATGATGATCGGCAGGTCCGCCGCATCCGCCACGGCGCGGAAGTGCAGTTCCAGCCCGGCCTGGGTCGGCTTGTTGTAGTAGGGTGTCACCACCAGCGCCGCATCGGCCCCGGCGCGCCTGGCGTGCTGCGTCAGCATCACCGCCTCCGCCGTGCTGTTCGACCCGGCGCCGGCGATCACCGGCACCCGGCCCGCCGCGGCCTCGATGGCGATCTCCACCACGCGGAAATGCTCGGCATGGCTCAGCGTCGGGCTCTCGCCCGTGGTGCCGACCGGCACGATGCCATCCGTGCCCTGGCCGATCTGCCAATCGACGAAGGATGCGAAGGCGGCTTCGTCGACCGAGCCATCCTCTCGCATCGGGGTGATCAGGGCGACCAGGGAACCCTTGAACATGAAACGCCTCCGGACCCGGCGGCCATGACATTGGCCTTGGCGGGGCGGGCACCCTAATGCAGCGACCCGGGATTGTGAAACGCTTTGGGGGCAGGGGTCGGCATCTGCTATGAACAGGCATGCGCTTTCCCGCGTCCGTCCTGGTTCTGATGCTCGCGGCCACCGCGCCTGCCGCGGCGCAACCGCTGATCGCCGCGATCCGCGCCGACAACTGGGCGCAGGCCGAGGCGCTGGCAGCGGCCGAGCCGGATCCGCTGGCGCGCAAGCTGGTGCGCTACTATCGCCTGCTGGCCCCCGGCGGCAGCCGGGCTACCGCCGGGGACGGCAGCCGGGCCGCGGACATCGCGGCCTTCATGGCCGAGAACCCGGATTGGCCGCAACAGGCCTTGCTGAGCCGGCGCCTGCAGGAAGCGCTCGCCGTCGACAAGGACGAGCGCACCGTGCTCGAGATCTGCCGCAACCGCCCGCCCGCCGTGATCCCGTCCCTGTTGCGCTGCGCCGATATGGAGGAAAAGGCCGGTTCGCTGTCCCCCGACAGCCTGGCCCGGCGCGCCTGGCTGACCGGCATCACCGACCCGCTGGGCGAAACCGCGTTCATTCGCCGCTGGGGCATGGTGATCACGCCCGAGGACCAGTGGCGCCGCTTCGACCGCCTGGCCTGGACCGAGACCCCGGCGCCCGGCGGACCCGCGGCCCGGCAGGCGCTGCGCCTGGCCCCGGCCCAGCGCTCCCTGGCCGAGGCAAGGCTGGCGCTGCGCCGCGACATCGCGACTGCGCCGGCGCAGGTTGCCGTCCTGCCCGAGGCGAGCCGGGCCGACCCCGGCCTGGTGCTGGAACTGGCGCGCTGGTACCGCCGCGCCGGGCAGGATCAGGACGCCGCCCGGATCTGGGCCAGCGAGGGCGCCGCGGCAGAAGCTGCCGCCCCACCGGAACGGCGGAGCGCCTTCTGGGACGAGCGCAACCTGCTCACTCGCCGCCTGTTGCGGTTCAACGAGCCGGCGTTGGCCTTCGCCGTGGCCTCCGTGCCGGCACCCGGCGGCGAACCGGCCATCGACAGCGCGTTCCTGGCGGGATGGATCGCCCTGCGCCGGCTGGGCAACGCGGCGGAGGCGCTGCCGTTCTTCACCCGCCTCGCCAGCCTGTCGCCGGCAGCGATAACCCAGGGGCGCGCGCATTACTGGCTCGCCCGCACCCATGCCGCGTTGAACGAACCCGACGCCGCGCGGACCGAGTATGAAGCCGCGGCGCGCTGGCCGACCACGTATTACGGTCAGCTCGCCGCCCGGGCGCTTGGTGAAAGCCCCCGTGCGGCCTTGGATGGCGCCGCCGATCCCGGGTGGGACACGGCGCGGGCGCTCGGCTTCCTGAAGCAGGAGGGCGCGCGCGCCGCGGTCATCCTGGCGGCCTGGGGCGATCCGCGCCGCGCCAAGCCCTTCGTGCTGCGGCTGGACGAGCTGGCGCATGACAACACCGAACGCGCCCTGGCCGCACAGCTGGCCCTGGGCCTCGGGCTGCCGGAGCAGTCCGTCGCGATCGCCCGGCGGGCGGGGCGGGATGGGCTGATGCTGCCGGAGGCCGGGTGGCCGACCACGGTGACGCCGCCGCCGAGCGGGGTGGAGCCGGCCGTGGTGCTGGGGCTGATCCGCCAGGAGAGCAGCTTCGACGTGCAGGCGCAGAGCCCCGTCGGCGCCCGCGGCCTGATGCAGCTGATGCCGGCCACCGCGGCCGGCGTGGCGCGCAAGCTGGGGTTGCCCGCCAGCCTGCCGGCCCTGACCAGCGACGCCGACTACAACATGCGCCTGGGCAGCAGCTACCTGCGCGACCTGCTGACGCAGTTCAACAGCGCGCTGCCGCTGGCGATCGCCGGTTACAATGCCGGGCCGAGCCGGGTGGTGGACTGGCTTGCGGTGAACCCCACGGCGCCGGTGGATGTGGGGGATGCCGCCGAGGACATGATCGACTGGATCGAGCAGATCCCGTTCACCGAGACCCGCAACTACGTGCAGCGCGTGATCGAGAACATCGTCATCTACCGGGCCCAGCTGGGGGCTGTGGCGCCGCACCCGGTGGATTTGCGCCGCGGATGAGCAGCCGGGCCGTCGCCAGCTTCTTCGGGGTCGGGTTCTCGCCGGTGGCGCCGGGCACGGCGGGGTCCTTGGCGGCGCTCGTGCTGGGTGGTTGGGCGATGCAGGGACCAGGCTGGTTGCTGCCGGCGCTTGCCGTGCTGGCCACCGTGGCCGGGCTGCTGGCCGTCCCGCGCGCGGTGACGGAGCGGCAGGCCGATCCCGGCTGGGTGGTGATCGACGAGGTGGCGGGGCAGTGGCTGGCGCTGCTGGGGCTTGGGGCCGCGACCCTGCCGGGGCTGGCGGCGGCCTTCGTGCTGTTTCGGCTCCTCGATATCTGGAAGCCGGGCCCGATCGGCTGGGCGGACCGGCAGCATGGCGCGTTCGGTATCATGATCGACGACGTGTTTGCCGGGCTGATCGTGGCAGGGCTGCTGTTCGCGGCACGGCTGGCGGGGGCTGGAGGGCTCGGATGATCGATGACGTCATGGTGCAGGCTGCGGCCGCGTTGCTGGCGCGGATGCGGGCGGGCGGCTTGAGGATCTCCACCGCCGAAAGCTGCACCGGAGGGCTGATCGCCGCCGCGCTGACGGAGATCGCCGGGTCGTCGGACGTGGTGGACCGGGGGTTCGTGACCTACTCCAACGCGGCCAAGACAGCGATGCTGGGCGTGGACCACGCGCTGATCGAGCGGCACGGCGCGGTGAGCGAGGCGGTGGCGCGCGCCATGGCCGAGGGCGCCCTGGCCCGGTCCGAGGCTTCGGTGGCGGTGGCCGTCACGGGTGTCGCGGGTCCCGGCGGCGGCAGCGTGGCCAAGCCGGTCGGGACCGTGTGGTTCGGCGTGGCGGCACGCAGCCGGGCGACGGTGGCGGAGCGGCAGGTGTTCCCGGGTGATCGCAGCGCGGTGCGCCGGGCGACCGTGTTGCGGGCCTTCGCGCTGATCGCAGCGGCGGGTTAGCCCGGCACGGCGCGCAGGTCGCCGTCCGCCGCCGCCAGGGCTGCCGCGGCCGCTGCCGGGTCCATGCCGCGCAGCACCAGGATCGCCAGCTTCACCCGTCCATTGCTGGCCGCCAGCGCCGCTTCGGCCCGGGTGGCATCCACGCCGGTCAGACCGCACAGCATCCGCACCGCCCGGCGCTTCAGCTTCGCGTTGCGGGCCAGCATGTCCACCATCTGCCCGCGATAGACCCGGCCCAGCCGCGTCATCACCAGCGTGCTGAACAGGTTGAGCGCCACCTTCTGCGCCGTGCCGGCCCCCAGCCGCGTCGAGCCCGCGATCGGCTCCGGACCTGTGTGCAGCAGGATCGCGTGCTCGGCCGCCAGCAGGAGAGGGCCGGGGCTGTTGGCGATCCCGATGGTCAGTGCGCCGGCCTGGCGCGCCGCCTTGATGCAGGCCAGCGTGTAGGGCGTGGCGCCGCTGGCCGCGACTCCGACCAGGACATCGGCGGGGCCGAGGCTGGCGGCATCCCGGGTTTCAGCATCATCCTCGGCACCTTCCGCGGCCTGGATCAGCGCACCGGGTCCGCCGGCCATCAGCAACACGAGGCGGTTGCGCGGCCAGTCGAAGGTCGGCGGCAGCTCCGCCCCGTCCTGCACCGCGATGCGGCCAGAGGTGCCGGCGCCCGCATAGGCCAGGCTGCCGCCGGCGCCCAGCCGGGCAGCGGTGTCCAGGGCGGCGGCTTCCAGCGCGGGCAGGGCAGGGCGGACCGCGGCCACCGCAGCCAGTTGGTTCTCCAGCATGGCCGCCAGCATCGTGCCCGAGGACCAGGTCTCGATGTCGGCATAGCGCGGACTGACCCCCTCCGTGGCCGGAAGGTCAGACATCAACATCCTCCACCGTGCGGGCACGGTCCTGGATGAACTGGAAGCGCAACTCCGGGCGGCGGCCCATCAGGCTTTCCACCAGCGCGTTGGTAGTGGCGCGATCGTCGGGCGCCACCTGCACCTTCAGCAGCACGCGGCGTTTCGGGTCCATGGTGGTTTCCTTGAGCGCCATGGGAGGCATCTCGCCCAAACCCTTGAACCGGCTTACTTCCACCTTCGATCCGGCTTTGAAGTCCTTCTTGATCGCCCGGTCCTTGTCCGCGTCGTTCATTGCATAGACGGACCTGGCCCCCTGCGTCAGGCGGAACAGCGGCGGCTGGGCCAGGTAAACATGGCCGTGGCGCACCAGGTCCGGCAGTTCCCGGTAGAAGAAGGTCATCAGCAGGCTGGCGATGTGCGCCCCGTCCACATCCGCGTCCGTCATGATGATGACCCGGCCGTAGCGCAGCCGCGTGCGGTCGAACCGATCCCCCACGCCGCAGCCCAGCGCCTCAATCAGATCCTTGAGTTCCTGGTTCTGCCGCAGCTTGTCCGCACTTGCGCTCGCGACGTTGAGGATCTTGCCCCTTAACGGCAGCACCGCCTGGGTCTCGCGGTTGCGGGCCTGCTTGGCGCTGCCGCCGGCGCTGTCGCCCTCTACCAGAAAGATCTCGGTGTCGTCACGGCTCTCGCGGGAGCAGTCGGCGAGTTTGCCGGGCAGGCGCAGGCGCCGGGTCGCTGACTTGCGGGAGACGTCCTTGCTTTCCTTGCGCCGCAGCCGCTCTTCGGCACGTTCGATCACGAAGGCCAGGAGATTGTCCGCCTGGGTGGGATTCCCGGCGAGGAAATGGTCGAACCGGTCCCGCATCGCGCCTTCCACCAGGCGAGCGGCCTCCGGGCTGGTCAGCTTCTCCTTGGTCTGGCCCTGGAACTGCGGCTCGCGGACGAAGGCGGAGAGCTTGGCGGCCATCTGGCCCAGCATGTCCTCGGCGGTGATCTGCGCCGTCTTGCGGTTGCCGCGCTGTTCGCCCCAGCCGCGCAGGCCCTTCAGCAGGGCGGCGCGGAAGCCCTGCTCGTGGGTGCCGCCCTGGGCGGTGGGCACGGTGTTGCAGTAGGAATCGATGAAACCTTCGCCCTGCTCCAACCAGGTGAGCGCCCATTCGGCCCGGCCACCCGCCTGGCCCGCGTGGTTCACGGCCAGTTCAGCCTCGCCGGCCCAGATCTCCGGCAGCGCCACTGGGGTGGTGCCGATATCCTCGGTCAGGCTGTCCTTCAGGCCGCCGGGAAAGTGGAGCAGGGCATCGGGCGGAACTTCGGGGCCGCGAGGCAGCGCCGGATCACAGGACCAGCGGATGCGGACGCCGCGGAACAGATAGGCTTTGGAGCGGCACAGCTTGAACAGCCGCGTGGCGCTGAACTGCAGGGCTGCAAAGATTTCCGGGTCCGGGTGGAAGCGGATCATGGTGCCGCGCCGGTTCTGTACGATGCCTGCATTCTCCAGCCTGGTGACTGGCTTGCCGCGTGCATAATCCTGCCGCCAGAGGTTGCGATCCCGCGCAACTTCGACCTGCATGGAGTCGGACAGCGCATTCACGACCGAACTGCCGACACCGTGCAGGCCGCCCGAGGTTGCATAGGCCTTGCCGCCGAACTTGCCGCCCGAATGCAGCGTGGTCAGAATGACCTCCAAGGCACTCAGGTTGTTGAACTTCGGGTGGGGATCGACGGGAATGCCGCGACCATTGTCGCGCACGCTCAGCCAGTTGCGGGCTTCAAGCGAGACCTCGATGGCGGTGGCATGGCCGGCTACGGCCTCATCCATGGCGTTGTCGAGGATTTCGGCTGCGAGGTGATGCAGCGCGTTGTCGTCGGTGCCGCCAATGTACATGCCGGGGCGGCGTCGCACGGGCTCCAGGCCTTCGAGAACCTCGATGTCCTGGGCGGTATAGCCTTCACCGGCGGCGCCGATCGACGAGAGCAGGTCGTTCATGGTGTGTTCCCCATCCACGTCCCACGCTAGTCGCGGGGGAAGGGATGGGCAAGCACTACAGTCCGAGCATCTGGCGGCAGCCCTAGGTGCGGAACGTGCCGCTTGGTTCCTGGGTGTGGGCTTCAAGGAACCACAGCTGCTTATCAAGACCTCGGGAGACCTCGGTCAGCAGATCGGCGGTATCGGCATCACCCGCGTCGTCGGTGTCTTCGATATTCTGACGGACAGCGTTGGCGCACTTTGCGTATCGCACGATCAGGGCGTGGAGATGGTCGGCGATGGCGTAGATGTCGGTGGGATATGGCGGCAGGGACGTGTCCTTGGTCACTTCCTGCGTCGTGCCGCGTGCGGTGCCGCCCAACTGGGTGATCCGCTCGGCCATCATGTCGGACCACTCATCCTGCTCCGCACGAAACTTATCGAGCATCAGGTGGACGCCGATGAACTGCGGGCCCTTCAGATTCCAGTGGGCCTGCTTGGTGACAAGGCCAAGGTCGATGCTATCGGCCAGGCGGGCCTGCAGGATCTCCATGGAGACGGCCTTGGCATTGTTCTTGAGGTCGTTGTTGGTCTTGTGCAGACGCGCGCCGACCGTCTGGTCCTTCAGCTTGTCTGGGCTATCAGCCATCGTGGTCTCCTTGAAGGTTCGAGCATCAACGCGGCATTTCACGTCGCGTTCCGTGGGCTTCGCCGGGTTCGACGCTGATAAAGCGGCATGGCAGGGGTGCATCGGAATCGTGAAACGGGCACACCGCCGCCAGGATCTGGCGGTCGTGGTCCGAGAGGCGGACCGCCTCGCGCAGGTGGTCGGTCCAGTTCTGCATGGCCCAGACCTCGAGCCAGCCCTCGGGATGGGCGAGATCCTCATACAGCCGCCACTCCATGGCTCCGGCCCGGCCGCGCACATGCTGCACGCCTTCCATCGCCAGCAGGAAATGGATGCGGTCGGCGTGCGCCACACGATAGCGCATGGTCTCGAGAATACGGCCCCGCAGGTGCGGGAGGGCCTTGAGGAACTCCTGGGCAGGCGCCTCCGGGATCGGCGGCGCCGGAGCGGTGGCAAGCGCGGTGCTGGTCTGATCGAGGCTGTACCGGCGCACCAGCACGGCGAACACGGCACAGAGCACGGCGGCCAGCGCCAGCGACTGCTGCAATCCCAGGCGAGAGCCGAGCCAGCCCCAGAGCAGCGAACCGACCGCCAATGCACCGTTGAACGCCAGTTGATAGATCGCCAGGGCCCGGGCGCGCACCCAGGCCGGCGCCGCAAGCTGTGCCGCCGCCTGCGCCATGCTGGAGGCGGCCACCCAGCCGACGCCGAACAACACCATGCCGATGGCAGCCGGAGCCCAATGATGGGTCGCGGCCACCAGGCCCATGCCGGCGCAGGAGAACAGGCTGGCGCCGAGCACGGTCTGGCTGCGCCCGCCCAGGCCGCGCACCCGCGGCAGCAGCATCCCGGCCGTGACGCCGCCCACGCCCATCATTCCCAGCAGCAGCCCGAAGCTGCCGGCGCCCAGCCCCAGCTGTTCGCGCACCACCAGGGGCAGCAGCGCCCAGATTGCGGAGGACGGCAGGAAGTAGGCCACCGCCCGCACCATCGCCGCGCGCATCGCCGGGGTGTGACGGACGAACTGCATGCCGGCCCGCATGGCCGGCACGAAGCGTTCCCGGGGCAGCGTGCTGCGGCTGATCTGCCGGCGCCAGCGCACCAGGGCAGCGATGCCGACGATGAACGACACGGCGTAGAGCAGGAAGGCGAGGGCCGGACCGCCGAACAGGACGAGGATGCCGCCGATCGCCGGGCCTATGGCCCGGGCGAGGTTGAAGCCGATGCCGTTCAGCGCGATGGCGTGCACCAGGTCCGGCCGCGGCACCACCTCGGGCACCGTGGCGCCCCAGGCGGGCTGGTACATGGCCGAGCCGACGCCGATGGCGAAGGTGAGCGCGATCAGCCCGGTCGCCTCGATGGCGCCGGCGTAGGTCAGTCCGGTCAGCAGCACGGCCGCCGCCATGGTCCAGAGCTGCGTCGCGATCAGGTAGCGGCGGCGGTCCACGATATCGGCCAGGGCGCCGGCCGGGAGCGCCAGCAGGAAGGTGGGCAGGATGGTCGCGGCCTGCACCAGGCTGACGCTCACCGGGTCCGGCGACAGGGTCGTCATCAGCCAGCCGGCCCCGGTGTTCTGCATCCAGGTGCCCAGCGCGGTGACGACGTTGGCGGTCCAGAGCATCCGGAACACACCGTGCCGCAGCGGCAGCAGGGCGTCGGGCGTCTTCATTCGTGCGGTCCTCGTGCGTTCAGTTCCACTGGAAGCCGGCTTGTGGCGACCGAGGTGCTTCCCTCCGTGACGCTCCTGTCTGACACTGGCGCTGGTTATCCCGTATCCTCGGCCACCATCCTTAACACGGAGTTTCCAATGAGCCTCAAGGGTCGAGTCGCCCTCGTCACCGGGTCCACCAGCGGCATCGGCCTCGGCATCGCCCGCGCGTTGGCCGCCGAAGGTGCCGACCTGATGCTCAACGGCTTCGGGGATCCGGCGCCCATCCTGGCCGAACTCGCAGCCCTCGGCATCCGCGTGCTGCATAATCCCGCAGATTTGTCGCAGCCCGCAGCGGTCGCGGCGCTGGTGGCGCGGACGCAGGCGGCGCTTGGCAGCCTGGACATCCTGGTGAACAATGCAGGCATACAGCACACCGCCTCCATCGCGGAGTTTCCGGCGGCAAAATGGGAGCAGGTGATCGGCCTCAACCTTTCCGCCCCATTCTATGCGATGCAGGCGGCGATCCCCGGCATGACGGCGAAGGGCTGGGGGCGGATCATCAACATCGCCTCGGCGCACGGCCTGGTCGGCAGCGCCGCCAAATCCGCCTATGTGGCCGCCAAGCACGGGCTGGTCGGCCTGACCAAGGTGGGCGCCATCGAACTGGCCAACACCCGGATCACGGTGAACGCCATCTGCCCGGGCTGGGTGCTGACCCCGCTGGTGCAGGCGCAGATCGATGCACGGGCCGCCGCCACCGGGGCCGAGCCGGCCAAGGTGGCCGACATCCTGGTGGGCGAGAAGCAGCCGATGCTGCAGTTCACCACGCCGGAGGGGCTGGGCGGGCTTGCCGTGTTCCTGTGTTCCGACGCGGCCCGCACCATGACGGGGGCGTCGCTCTCCATGGATGGAGGCTGGGTCGCGACATGACGGTGATCGTCACCGGGGCCGCCGGATTCGTGGGGTTCCACGTGGCGCAGGCGCTGCTGGCCCGGGGCGAGCAGGTGGTAGGGCTCGACAACCTCAACGCCTATTACGACCCGGCGCTCAAGCAGGCCCGGCTGGCGATCCTGCTGCGGGAGAGCGGGTTCATCTTCCACACCGTCGATCTCGCCGACAAGGCGGCGATGTTCGCGCTGTTCGACGGGCTGGCCGATGCCACCCACGTGGTGCACCTGGCGGCGCAGGCGGGAGTGCGGCATTCGATGATCGATCCCTACGCCTACGTGTCGTCCAACGTGATGGGCCATGTGACGGTGCTGGAGGCGGCCAGGCGGCTGCCGCGGCTGCAGCACCTGGTCTATGCCAGCTCCTCCTCGGTGTATGGCGGCAATACCAAGCTGCCATTCGCCGAGACGGACCGGGTGGACACGCCGGTATCGCTCTACGCCGCCACCAAGCGGGCGGACGAGTTGATCGCCCATGCCTATTGGCATCTGTACGGCATGAAGCTGACCGGGCTGCGCTTCTTTACGGTCTATGGCCCCTGGGGCCGGCCGGACATGGCGTATTTCAGCTTCGCCGAGGCCATCGTCGCGGGCCGGGCCATCACCCTGTATGAAGGCGGGCGGCTGAAGCGGGACTTCACCTACATCGATGACATCGTCGCCGGGGTGCTGGCGTGCCTGCACAAGCCGCCGGGCGACCAGCCGCTCGTGTTCAACATCGGCAACAACCGCGGCGAGTACGTGTCCGATCTGGTGCGCTTGCTGGAGCAGGGCCTTGGAAGATCAGCCATCATCGAATCGGCGCCACGCCCGGTGGCCGATGTGGCGGAAACCTGTGCAGACCTGTCCGCCATCGGCGCCTGGGTCGGCTACGCGCCGAGCACCCCGCTGGCCAGCGGGGTGCCGCGCTTCGTCGAGTGGTTCAAGGGGTATCGCGGTTTACGATAGCCCTTCCATGCCGCCGTCGACGCTAATCGCCTGGCCGCTGATGGTGGCCCCGAACGGGCTGCACAGATAGATCGCCATGTTGGCGATATCGTGCTGGCTGACGAAGCTGCGGAGGCTGACGCGTTGCAGCGCCGCCTCGGTCTCCTCGTTGTCACTGACATTGCGGGCCTGCGCCTTGTTGCGGAGCACGCTGCGGATGCGGGGGCCGTCCACCAGGCCGGGAAGGATGGCGTTGACCCTGATGCGGTCCGGGCCCAGCTCCATCGCCAAGGTGCGGGTGAAGCCGACGACGCCCCATTTCGCCGCGCTGTAGGGGCTGCGCAGGGGAAAGCCGAACTTGCCCGCGGCGGAGCTGAGATTGACGATGCTGCCGCCGCCGGATTGCCGCAGCATCGGTACTGCGCGCCGGGCACAATGGAACATGCTGGCAAGATCGGCTTGCAGCACCGCGTCCAGCTCCTCGGGCGTGACTTCCTCGACAGGCTTGGTGGGACCCGCAATGCCGGCGTTGTTCACCACAACGTCGAGCCCGCCCAATGAGCGATGCGCTTCGTCCATGAAGCGCTCGAGGTCGGCGAGCCTGGTGGCATCGGCCCGGATGCCTGGATGCCCGCAGGACGCGAGTGCCGCGTCATCGATGTCGCTGACAAACACGGCGGCGCCGCAGAACGCGAACCCATCGGCCATCACCCGCCCGATCCCGCCCGCGCCGGCGGTGATGGCGACGCGCAGCCCGGTGAGGTCGAGCGGTAGCGGTGTCGTGGCGGCGAGCTGCATGGCGTTCCCTGTCCCGTTTTCCCTGACGTTACGGGGAGTGCGGCGAAATGGGAACTCTTGTCAGGCAGGCACCGCGGGCCGTTGCACGACGATCCACAGCGCCAGCGCAGCCGTCGACAGCACGGCCATGACGCCCGTCATGCCCAAGGGCCCCACCACCGGAAGCAGCAAGGCGACCACCGCGCTGGCCAGGGCCCCGGCGCTGATCTGCACCACGCCCACAGCCGCGGCGGCAGTGCCCGCCTGCTCGCGCATCGGTTCCAGCGCGATGTGCTGCACGTTCGGCGCCGTGAGCCCGCGGCAGAACAGGTGCCCCATCAGCGCGACGAGCATCGCCGGCAAGCTCAACAGCCCGAACAACGCCAGGCCACCAAGGACGACACCACTCAGTGCGCCAAACCCAAGGGCGAACCACAGAAGCCGCACCGCACCGATGCCCCGCTGTGCACACGGGCCACTGACCCAGGATCCGCCTGTCAGCATGAAGGCCGTGCAGGCAAACACCTCGCCATACTGCGTGGGCGTTAGATGCAGGCTGCCCATGAGCACCGTGGGCGAACCGGCGATGTAGGAGAAGATCGAGCCGTAGCTGAGGGCGTTGACCACCACCAGGCCGAGGAAGCGGCGATTCGCGAGAACAAGCGCGTAGGAGCGTAGGATCGCCTGGGGCGCCGATGCCGTTGCGACCCGGCTCTCGGACACCCCGAGCGTGACGGCGATCAGCAGCACGGTGGCGCCGATGGAGAGGACGAGATAGACGGCCCGCCAACCGGAATGGTCCATGATCCAGGCCCCAAGAATGGGGGCCAGCATCGGCGCGACGCCGAAGATCACCGTGATGTAGGACCGTTTGGCTCGCGCCTTGTCGCCCTCGAACACGTCCCGGATGATGGCGAAGGTCAGCACGGCACAGGCGCCGGCCCCGATGCCCTGCACCAGGCGCCACGCCACGAGTTCCTCGATGGTACTGGCCAGTGAACAGCCTATGGCGGCCGTGGTGTAACTCAACAACCCGATCAGCAGCACGGGGCGGCGGCCATGGCGGTCAGACGCCGGGCCGGCGGTGAACTGCCCGACCGCGAACCCGGCCATGAACAGGGTGATGGTCAGCACCACAAGCGAGGATGGTGCGTTCATCTGGGCCTGCATCACCAACAGGGTCGGCGCGCTGATATCGATCGAGAGTGGCGGCAAAGCTCCCAGCAGCCCGAGTACGAGCGAGAAGAGGAAGCTTTCGGGACGGATTGACCGCATGTTCAGCCCGAAGCATGCGAATCGAGCCGCGGGCGGAGCGAGCTCGAGGGTCGGTGTCGGTGATGAGTCAACCAGTGGGGTGCCCCGTGCAAGCGGTGAGGCAGAAAACCGCGCAGCAGAAAACCGGTCAATGAATTAATTGTAACGTAGGACGGAGATCTCCGGATGCAGTCATTTCACATTTCCAGTGAAACATTTGCATTTACCGGTCGGCCGCCTGTTCGCTGTCAGACACGAAGTGGTGCAACGTCGCCGACCACTCCGTTCCAGCTAGGGCGTGAGCCGGAAATTGAGATAAATCCAGCATTTGAGCCAGGCGTATTGTAAGATTATTAACTATCGCAAATGTTAATTGCATTCGGTGGAAATGCGGCGGAGCGAGGGCGGGCCTTGTGGGACAGTCGTTGATAACTGTCCCGGTTCAGCATATCCTCGCTCGGAAAGCCAGGCTCTGACCGATCGGGAGAGTCCCGCAGCAACGTGGCTGCGGCAGGCAAGCTTATTGGGGTGAGCGGTTGGACACTGGAACCCACATGGGTGGTGAGCGGCCTCACAGGAGCGCAGGCATCTGCCTTTGGTTGCGCCTTGTTGGTGATTTTCAGGCGCAGACAGAAGACGGCTCCTCGGTGCTTCCCGTCAGCAAGAAGGCACGAGCGCTTCTGTCGTTGATTGCGGCACATATGCCGCAGGCGATGAGGCGGGACTTTGCTGCCTCTCTGCTCTGGAGCGGCAAGCCGAAGGAACATGCGGCCAATTCGTTGCGCCAGGCTTTGCGGGAACTGCAGATTGCGCTGAGCGGATGCGGTGAGCCGTCGGTCCTGCTCACTGGCAGCGGGCGGCTGGCGTTGAATGACTGTGTCTGGATCGATATTCATGATCCGGACGCCGTGAAATGGAAGCCGCCGGAGGATGGCGCTGGCGGGCCTTTGCTGCTGTGCCAGAACCTGCAGGGCCTTGACCCCGCCTATGACGCCTATCTCGAGCGCCTGTGGAAGAATCTCGTGTTCCAGCGCGCCTTTGCGCCGCCGAGCGAGGCGGATGCCGCGGAGGCCGGGTTGGCTCCGTTGCGCGGGCGGGACCGGTCTGGCGTATCGCACACGTCCATCATGCTGCCGGAGGCGGCGGACGTGATGCGCCCGCTGCAAACCGAGGACATGCTGCAGACACAGGGGTGGAGGATTGCCGTACTGCCGTTCCGCAGCCTGGGCGCACCGCTGGATGCCGGGCTGTCGCTGGGACTGGCGGAAGAGATTTCTGCCGCGATGGCCCGCTACAGGATGCCTCGGTTGATTGCGACCGGTTCGTTCTGGGAGGGGGCCGGCCCCGTTCACGATGCCCTGGCGCGTTGCCGCTCCTTCAAGCTGGACTACGTCATCTCCGGCACGATCCAGACATCCGGTCCGCGGATCCGGGTGACTGTGACCTTGCTGGACGTTGGCATGGACTTCGAGGTGATCTGGGCGTCACGGTTCGAAGGGACGACGGATGACCTGTTCTCCCTCCAGGATACGATCGCATCGCAGACGGTGGCTCAGATCGATCCGGAGCTGCTGAAGCGTCACCAGTTTCGCGGGGAAGAAGCGCGGACGCCGAACGCGGTCGCACACCACACGGTACTCACGGCGATCCAAGGCATCTACCGCCCCGACAAGGCGCGCTTCCTGGCCGCGAAGGATCTGCTGGTGCGGGCGACTGAGCTTGATCCGGAATATGCGGCGCCGCATGCGTGGCTGGCCTATTGGAGCATCATGGCGGTGGGGCAGGGGTGGAGCGATGATCCGACCCGGGAGGGGATGCTGGCCGGCAGCGCCGCCGAGCGTGCGATCACGCTCGACCCGCTGGATGCCCGGGGCGTGTCGATTGCGGGGCACGTGAAGGCTTACATGTTGCATGACGTTGATGCTGCGATGGCACTTCACCAACGCGCCATAGCGCTGAACCCCAATCTGCCGATTGCCTGGACTCTGAGCAGCGTCGCGAACATCTATCTCGGCGCCCATGTCACTGCAGTGAAGGAAGCGCAGATGGCCATCGCGCTTTCGCCAAGCGACCCACATGTATTTTTTGCTGAGCATGCAGCAACCGCGGCGCACCTATTTTTGGGCGAGTTGGACCTGGCTGAACATCTTGCTGCGAGTGTGATGGAGCGCAAACCGGGCCATGCGTCGGGACTGAAAATCCGGCTCGCGATTCTAGGATTGATGCGGCGGCGCGAGGACGCCGCAGAGTGTCTGCGCCAGCTACGCTTTATATCACCCGATCTTACTATCGGCACCATTCTTGCACGCGCGCCTCTGACGCAGCGGGATATCGAAATCTATGCGACCGGACTGAAATTGGCTGGGGTGCCGGCCTAGGTGTTTGCTCCCAAGATGAGATGACGCGGACTAGGAGCCCCGGTACAGAACTGGCGTGTGTCTATTCTAATTCTTATCTGGCTGGCATGGCCAAGCCCTTGCTCTCCGGTGACTTATAGTCGCACATCGCGCCGTTGCAGCCACCCGCCCGGCGCAGTCGCAAAGTTGGTCGCCCCCCGGTGCCGAACCGGGCGGCGCTGACCGGCATCGTGTTCGTGCTGAGGACGGGGCTGGCGTGAGAATACCTGCCCGTCGAAATGGGATGCGAATTGGGTGAATTGCTGGCGGCGGTTGCGCGACCGGCACCAGGCCGGAGCGTAGGCTGCCCCGCACCAAGCCTTGCTGGAGCACATGGAGCAGAGTGGTCAGTTGGACGCCTGCCTCACTGGGCAGCACCGGTGTCGCAGCCAAAAAGGGGGGCTGAAACGAGTCGGAACTCCCGGACCGCGGCTTGCCGCTCGGCGTGACCATAAGCGGAGCCAACCGCCATCACAGCATGCTGCTGGCCCCGATAATGGATGCGATTCAAGCCGTGCGCTCCGGGAATCGCGGCCGGATTCCTCGTAGCCGGCGCAAGCCGGCAAATACCTATCGACTAAATTCGGTTGTCTGTTGCAACATTTCGGCATGATACGGGCATGCCCGACGTTTGCGAATGCGCACCGCATAAGACCCCTGACCCGCTACTTTTGCCTCGTCAGGCAGCAACACGTTGCTGAGATCCGACCAGTCCTCCGGAGACATATCGTCAGCGGAGCGAACTTTCAGGGCATTCAGCGTATCGTCCCGGTAGGCAATTTGAGGTACCGGCTGGATTTGCATGTAGGGCATGTGCGCTCGCAGTCGCACCGGGAAATCGGTTCTCGTTATGCGGAAATTAGTGAAAAGTGGACCAAACCAGTGGTCAGTCTCCACTATGCCTTCCCAGGCGGTAAGCCCCGGAGTTGGAGGAAGGTTTACTGGCAGTCGGACGTTAAGACTCCAGCCCGGGCGAGTTCGCGCCAGCAAGCCTGTCCAAATCTGAACGCCACCCAGTTCCGGCAAGGCTGTGAGAAATGGCGGCGAGTACCCACCCAGTTCGTCCGGCGCATTCTCGTCGAACTTCGCTGCAAAGCCCGGGAACTGCGCCGCGCCCGTCGCAGCACCTGACAGAGGCATCCAGGCCGCGGCATTCTCATACGACCAGAAGATTTGCTCGCCGTCCCACATCAACTGCAGGTCGATCGGGGGAAAAAGCCAGTAGCCGTATCCAGTTGCGGACGTCAATGCGTCGCAATACCGCATCGCTCGCCCCGGCAAAGACCCAGCACCCGACCGATCAGCACGCTTCGGTGGTCGCCCTTGCTCAACGAGCTTGACGACATCAAGAACGGCCTGCGGCTGCGAAGCGATCGAACCATCTGCCATTATGCGCCTACATTTATTTGAGCTTAACCAATACAGTGGCTGACTGACTTGAGAGTGGGCCGGGTCGCCGGCCCACTCTCATATATCGATCGCCGCGTCGTAGCGGCCGCCAAACGCCTAGAAACGCATGAATGCGCCGCCAACATGGACCTTGCCGCTATCCTTGGTGGTGTCTGCGAAGCGGATGAACGCGCCGCCGACGTGAACCTTACCGCTATCCTTCGTGCTGGCGGGCGCAACGGTCGGCTTGCTGACAGGCGTGGCCTTGATCGACTTGGTCATAGGATGCTCTCCGGTCTGGGCAAGATTGCCTGAAAACAACCTACCAATGATGGTGTGAGACCTATGTCAAATCGAAATGACTTCTTAATCAAATATCGAACATTAATATATTAAATTTTACTAGACCTAACATTTCCTGACATAGTAAACCTAGCATTGTTGCTTCGAGATAAACCTAACGTCGCCAGTATCGTTCACAGACTGCTTCAAGTTTGGCCGACAAACCAATGGATCATCTAACTTTCGTGATGCGGAACAACCGAAAATCGCGCCCGTCTCGAGTGATCGGGATAGGCTTGCGCGATCGAGCGGGCGATCTGGGACAGGCGGAGGCACTCCGGCCAGTCTTGAACACTGGCCGCAGCGGCAGCTCCGGCGCAGGTCTGGCGATATACCGCTGCCACCGTCGCGCCCTGCGCCGTGGCCCGGCACAGCACCCCCCGTGATCCGTATGGTAGAACGTTGGACAGTCTGGCCTCCTCAGCCGAGAACATCGGGTAACCTAGGGAACCATCGGCAGGATCGGCCAGTGGCGTTGCTGATCAGAATTGTCCAAAAAGGTTGCGAATTCATGAGTTTCGGTCATCAGCAGACTGATCGGCGAGTGACGGGTCTGCCAAACCTCTACGAAGTCGTTGCCGTGGGCGTCGCATCCGGTGCCGTCTAGAGTGATGCCCGGACCCGCCTGACCGATAAGCCGGTGCGCTCGGCGGCGCCGTTACGTTGCGGAGCCTGCTGACCTATTGCGGCCTGTGCGCCCTCGGCGTTAGGCACGGCGGGGCAATCGGCGGGACCGCCCATCGAACAGTCATAAACCTGCAATCTCGTGCTGCTCCACGCCCATCTGGTTGGAGCCGACCGCCACGGTGCGTGGAGCCTCCGCCGGGCCAAGAGCTTTCGGCGCGACCAGGCAGCTGAACCGGCATGACGTGACCGGTCACGCCCGCTTTGGTTACGCCCTGAACCTGGTGCCCAACGTGTGGGGTGGCACGACCGCATAGCTTTTCCAGAGCAGCTTTATCTATTCGCTCCGCCGGGGCTGTGATGCCTGATGAGGCCGGATGCGCCCGACCTGTTTGCTGCCAGCAGAACCGCAGGTGCCGCTCGCCAGGCCCCGGGCAAGCCCTGGCTTGATGGACGCGGTCGCCCCGGGAGGCGCACGGGACCCGAGTCTCTGCTGCGGCAAGATGTCGTGCTTGATCTCACCACCATGCGGGCCAGCTTGGCTTCGCTCTTGCCGGGGCCGCGGTACTGCTTGGCGAATTGTTAACCGTCTCCCGCCACAATGCTCCGAGGACGGCGGGGACATACGATGCAGATGATGATGCGACGGCGACCCCGTGCCAAGGTGCAAGCTGCACCAGCTATTGACCAGCCAACCAACCTACGAAGCTGGGTGTCGGCATTGCAGCGCGATCCAGGGAACGCCGATCTTCATGCGTCGATCTCCGGGCAACTGAGCGATCTTGGTCGCTACGACGAGGCGATCGGGGCCGGGCTGTTGGCAGCCGAGTTCGGCCCGGACAATCCCCGGGCGCATGCGGAACTGGGTCGAGCTTTGTTCCTTGCTGGCCAAGCCGATTCGGCGCTTGGCTCGTGCGCCCGCGCGGTCACCCTGGATCCGCGGAACCTGGGTGCGATGGTGACGCTCGGCGCGGTATTGTTCGCCCTGGGGCATATGGAAGCGGCACTGGAGGTTGCTGGCGGAGCGGTCGCCATCAACCCCGACCATTTCAAAGCGCGGACGAACCTTGCTCTTGCGCTCGAGGCACTCGGTCGGCTCGACGAGGCGGAGGCGCAATCCCGCAAAGCCGTCGCCCTGGACCCGGCGAGTGCGGCCGGACGGCACAATCTGGCCGGGCTGCTGTTATCGTGCGGCAAACTCGATGCAGAGAGTTGGCAGCTGTACGAGGCTCGCCTCGGCCTGACCGAGCACAGCCGGCGGCTGGCTGCAGTGCCGCGATGGCGAGGGGAGGACATTGCCGGCAAGACCGTGCTTCTGCACGCAGAGCAGGGGTTCGGCGATGTCATCCAGTTCTCGCGTTATGCGGCGCTGGTAAAGCAGCGCGGGGCGCGAGTGGTGCTCGCTGTCCCGGTGCCCTTGATGCGGCTCATGTCCGGGTTGGCGGGGGTTGATGAGGTCGTGTGCATCGGAGCGCTGCCGGCCTTCGATGTGTTCTGTCCGCTGGCAAGTCTGCCCGGTGTGTTCGGAACGACACTCGACACCATTCCGGGGCTTGATCCCTATCTTTCGGTTCCGCTCGAAGCAGCTGATCGATTCCGCATCGCTGCCTCCGGATCGCTCCAGGTCGGACTGGTCTGGTCGGGCAATCCTGGCTTTGTTCATGACCGGCTGCGGTCGATCGCGCTGACAGCCTCTGCGTTCTGGCAGATGTGCCAGGAGTCCAGTTCCATTGTCTGCAGAAAGACGTGATCCCGCCATTCGCGATGAGCAACCGAATGGACGAGGTTACCGACTTTGCCGACACGGCGGCTCTGATCGGTGGATTGGACCTGGTGATCGCCGTCGATACCGCGGTCGCGCATCTGGCGGCCGCGCTTGGCAAACCGGTATGGATGCTGTCGCGGTTCATGGGGTGCTGGCGCTGGCTGCGTGACCGCGATGATAGCCCCTGGTATCCTACGCTGAGGATTTTCAGGCAGCAGCGCGCGCAGGACTGGGACGGCGCTCTGGCGCGGGTACGCGACGCGCTGGTGGCGCGCGCGGCACTGTCAGCCTATCCCCGGTAGGCCACCATCACCGCCTGACCGGCCGGGCCGGCTCGTGTCAGCCAATCCGCGGTCACCGGTCCGGCTGCCTCCCTTAGCGCGGCTTGCACATCGTGCACTTCGGCGATCTTGACCGAATTGGCACGCATGCGGGTTTCGTTCTCACCAGAGCGGGTGAGCATTGCGGCAAACTGCCGAAGCTCCGTATCCCGGGCAGCTTGCTGAACTGCGGCCAGGGCCGGTGGCGGGAGTGCTTCGAGCAGCTGTGTCTGACAGAAGGCGAGGCTGAGCGGGGACGCATAGTTCAGAGTCAAGAAGTTGGGCAACAGCTCCCATAGCTTCGCGCCAGCCCCACCATCGCCTGAGGAGAGCACCGCATCCAGGTCGCCCGAGCGGAGCCGGGGCATGGCATCGCCGAACGAGATCTGTGTCGGAACCGCCCCGGCCGTTTGGAAGACGGCGGTGCTGGCAGCGTCATAGGTGCGGATGCGCAACCCTTTCAGGCTTTCTGTCCCGGTGAGCGGTCTGCGTGACCAGATGCCGGTCGCCGGCCATGGCGTCGCGTAGAGCAGCGTCAGCCGGTGGGCCTGCAAGGCGGCGACATAGGCCGGCCGGGCGGCGGCGAGCAGCCGCGCCGTATCTGCGCTGGAGCTTGTCAGGAAAGGGAGGGAGGACAGCTGGAAGATCGGCGCAGTGGCAGCGAGCGCGCCGGTGAAGGCGTCAGCAGCCTGAACCTGCCCCTTCGCCACGGCGTCGATCATGCTGGCTGAGCGGATGCCGTCGAAGCTGGGCTGCACCGACAGCTCGCCCGCCGCGAGCCGGCTTGCGGTTTCAGCGAAGTAGGCGATTCCTTCGCCAGGGATCGCGCCTGCGGGATATTCAGTGACGATCCGCCAGACCGATGCTCCTATGGCCGGTGCCGCGCCGCAAGCCGCGAGCGCGGCGGCGAAGGATGTGCGCCGGGTGAGCATGTGAGGCTCCGATCCTGTTCTGGATCATGCAACCACTGCTGCACGGAAAGCGCCAGCGTTCTACGTGGCGGCCGGGGTTTGCGGGGTTCGACACGCGGGAGACCCGGCCAGATCCTGGTGCCGGTTCACTCAGAAATCCGCCATCAAGCGATCGATCTCAGCCTGCTCCATCGCCGCACCGGGCAGCTGCGGGCCGTTGGTCAGGCTCTCGGTCTTCACGTCAGTCTGCGGCGGCACCGACCCTGACTGGCCGAACACCGTCAGGATATGGCCGACCTTCGATTCGATCGCTTTCAGCGTCGCGACCACCTTTGAGATCCGCTGTCCGGTGATGTCCTGGAAGCTGCACGCCTCGTAGATGCGGGTGGTGGCACGCTGCAGCATGGCCGCGTCGGCGCCACCGCCAGTGGCGCCGGCCTGCTCCAGCTCCTCGCACACCTCAAGAATGGCATCAGCCGCGGACGCCGTATGCGCCACCACCGCATCCAGCTCGTCCGTCGCCGCCGGGATGTGTCCGGCGATGAACGGCCCGGCATCCAGCCGCTGCAGCTCGCTGCGCGTGTTCGCGATGGTGCGTGCCAGGTCGCTCACCTCGGCCAGCAGCTCGGAGTCTGTCACCTCCTGCGCCAGGCGGGCCACGATCGTGCTCGGCATATGGGAAGCCGGGCCGTCATGCATGAGCCAGCACCTTCTCGATCTTGGCCTGCAGCGTCTCGGCGTTGAATGGTTTTACAATATAGTTCGAGACCCCGGCCTGCTTGGCCGCCACGATGTTCTCGGCCTTGCTCTCCGCCGTCACCATGATGAAGGGCAGGGGCTTCAGGCGCTGATCCTGACGGACCTCCTGCAGCAGCTGCAGCCCGGTCATCGGCTCCATGTTCCAGTCGCTGATGACCAGGCCGAAATGCCCGGCCCGCAGCTTCTGCAACGCCTCGCCGCCATCGCTGGCTTCCTCGACGTTGTTGAAGTTGATCTGCTTGAGGAGATTCCGGATGATCCGGAGCATCGTCTTGTAGTCGTCCACGATCAGGACGTTGATCGAGCGGTCGATGGACATGGATGGCCTTTCGCTGGGTGCGTGCAGCACCCAGCCTAGCCAAAGAACGTTAAGGGAAAGTTGGCGTGGCTAGAGCGTGCGGTTCGCCCGGGCCAGCACGGCCTCGAACAGCACCTGCGTGCCCGCCTCGGCCTCGCCGGGTTCGATGCTCTCGGCCTCGTTATGGCTCAGGCCGTCCTTGCAGGGCGTGAAGATCATGGCCGTGGGCACATGCCGGGCCACATAGACGGCATCATGCCCGGCGCCGGAGACGATCTCGCGGGCGGAGTAGCCGAGTCGCGCCGCCGCCTGGCGCACCAGGTCCACGCAGCCGGGGTCGAAGGGCTGGGCGCCCATGCGGAACAGCTCCGTCAGATGCAGCGTCGTCTCGCTGTCCCGCGCGATGAACCCGGCCTCCCGCGGGAACTGCACGGCCAGGCGCTCGATCTCGGCCGGGTCCGGGTGGCGGAACTCCACGCTGAAGCGAACCTCGCCCGGGATGACGTTGCGGCTGTTCGGCAGCACGACCAGCTGGCCCACGGTGCCGCGGCCGTTCTCGCCCCGGGCGCGCATCATGCGGTCCACCAGGTCGATGATCCGGGCGGCGCAGACGAGCGCATCCTTGCGGGTGCTGGGCGGCGTGGTGCCGGCGTGGCTGTCCTGGCCCGTCACCACGGCATCATACCAAAGCTGCGCCTGCCCGCCGGTGACGATGCCGATCTGCTTGCCTTCGGCCTCCAGGATCGGGCCCTGCTCGATGTGCAGCTCGAAATAGGCGTCGGCCGGGAATGGCCGGGCGGGCTCGGGGCCGCGGTAGCCGATGGCGTCCAGCGAGGCGCCGACGGTGTGGCCCTCCAGGTCCGCCAGCGCCTCGGTCTCGGCCTGGTCATAGACGCCGGCCCACACGCCGGAGCCCATCAGGCTCTTGCCGAAGCGGCTGCCTTCCTCGTCGGTCCAGTTCACCAGCTCCACCGGCGCTTCAGTGGTGATGCCGAGATCGTTCAGGCTGCGCATCACCTCCAGGCCCGCCAGCACGCCCAGCGCGCCGTCGAACTTGCCGCCGCTGGGCTGGCTGTCCAGGTGGCTGCCCATCAGCACCGGCAGCCGGGCCGGGTCACGGCCGGGGCGGCGGGCGAACATGTTGCCCATGCCGTCGATGCGGACCGTGAGGCCGGCGGCCTCGCACTCGCCCTTGAAGCGGTCGCGGCCCAGTTTATCGACGGGGCCGAGCGCCAGCCGGCGCACGCCGCCCTTGGGGGTGGCGCCGATCTCGGCCATCTGCATCAGGCTGTCCCACAGGCGGCGCCCGTCGATCCGTTGGTTGGTGCGCGCGTCGCTCATGAGTGCCTTCGTTGCCCGGGGGTGGTGTTCCAGCGCAGACTAGGCCGAACCGCCCCACCCGCAACCCTCCGCACCTTCGGGAGCCCATTCCATGGCCCATGCCTTGAACCTCACCGCCGCTCCCGCCCTGCTCCGGCACGCGGCGCTGGACGACCCGGCGGCGTGGCAGGCCCGCGTGGACCTGGCCGCGTGCTTCCGAATGGCCAGCCGGCTGGGGATGCATGAGGGCATCTGCAACCACCTCTCGGCCATGGTGCCGGGCTCGGACGAGCTGTTCCTGGTCAATCCCTATGGCTGGGGCTTCCACGAGATCACGGCATCCCGGCTGCTGATCTGTGATTTCAGCGGCCGGGTGGTGGCGGGCGTGGGCGAGCCGGAGGCGACGGCGTTCCATATCCATGGCCGCGTGCACAAGATGCGGCCGCGTGCCCGGGCCGCCTTCCACACCCACATGCCGAACGCCACCGCACTGACCATGCTGGAGGGCGAACCGCTGGTCTGGGCCGGGCAGACGGCGCTGAAGTTCCTGGGCCGCACCGTGGTGGACGAGGATTACAACGGCCTGGCGCTGGATGAGGCGGAGGGCGACCGCATCGCCGCCAGCATGGGTGACGCGGACGTGGTGTTCATGCGCAACCACGGCGTGATGGTGACGGGCCCCAGCATCGCCGCGGCCTGGGACGACCTGTATTACCTGGAGCGCGCCTGCGAGGTGCAGCGCCTGGCGCAGTCCACCGGCCGCACGCTGAAGCCTGTCGCGCCCGCCATCGCGGAGGCCACGGCGCGGCAGATGCGGGAGGGGGACGGCGAGAGCGCCCGGCTGCACCTGGAGAGCATCAAGCGCACGCTGGACCGCGCCGAGCCGGAGTATCGCCAGTGAGGCTGGCCGCGGTCGTTGGTCTCTCGGCTGCTCTGGCGGGGTGCACATTGATCGACCAGAACACATTCAACCCCCATGCCGGCGACGCCCCGGTGATCCCTGCGGCGCCGAAGGTGGCCGTGGCGCCGGTGCTGGTGGGGCCGCCGCCGCTGCTGGTGATCGGGCCCGGCAGCACGGGATATGACGCCAAGCTGCGGCAGGCCGTGGCCGCCGCCCGCGCCCGCAAGCCCGGCGTGCTGTTCGACGTGGTGGAGATGCAGCCCACGGACCTCGCCGCCGATGCACCGCTCGGCGCCGATGCCGCCGCCGTGGCCCGGCAGATCACCGCGCTGGGCGTCCCGGCTGGCAACGTGCGCCTCGCGGCCCGGCCGGAAGCCGGCGTGACGCCAGGCGAGGTGCGCGTTTACATAAGGTAGCCTCAGCGGGCGGCGCGGGCCTCGGCCACGGCCCGCATCAGCTCCGGCAGCTCGGCCGCGCCCGCGATCAGGCGGGAACCGATGATGAAGGCGGGAGTGCCGTCGATGCCGATCTGCTGGGCGAGCGCGGTGTTGGCCTGCAGCCGGGTCTTGATGGCGGCATCGTCCATGTCGCGCGCCATGCGGGCGCCATCGAGGCCGATGCGGTCGGCCATCTCGCGCAGGCTGTCGCGGGTGGAGGTGCCGCCGGCTGCCATCACCGCCTGCTGCATCTTGAAGTAGCCCCCCTGCTTCTGCAGCGCGAGCAGTGCCTGGCTCTCCAGCTGGCTATTCGGGCCCAGCACCGGCATGTCCTTGAACACCACGCGCACATTGGGGTCCGCCAGCAGCAGCTCGCCCATCACCGGCATCATGCGGCGGCAATAGGGGCAGCGCGTGTCGTAGAACTCCACGATGGTCACGTCGCCCAAGGGGTTGCCGGCGACGGGATCGGCCGGGCTGACCAGGCGCGGGCCGAGCATGGCGATGAGGTCGCGCGTCACCTTCTCCTGGCGCTGCTGCTCGTCGGCCTGCATCGCGGCCAGGGCGTCGCGCAGGATGGTGGGATCCTGCGTCAGCGCCTGGCGCAGCACCTTCACGATCTCCTGCCGCTGGCCCGGCGTGAACTCATCGGCGAAGGCGGGGGCCGACGCGGGCAGGGCGGCGGCGGCCAGGAGCATCAGGGCGATCAGCAGGCGCATTCTTGGTCTCCGGGCAGGGCGGGCGAAGGCTACCACTGGTTGCCGCTATCGGCGAAGGCCGCTATGGCACGGCGGGTCTGGTCAAGGGATGAAACGGTGCAAAGCAGGGTCATGGCCAAGGTGGCTGTCGTTATGACGGCGGTGCTTGCGGTGAACGCCTGCTCGGCGCTGAACTCCGTCAAGGAAACCTTCATCGGCGGCAACAACGCCGCCAACGAGCCGGAGCGGCTGACCGGCTTCATCGGCGCCGTGGTCGCCGACGAACCCCGTGCGGCGCTGGCGGGGCGTGAGGCGCTGGTGCTCGGCGGTACTGCGGCGGATGCGGCGGTGGCGACCATGCTGACCCTCGCCGTCACACTGCCGTCGCGGGCCGGGCTTGGCGCGGGCGGCGCCTGCCTCGCCTATAATCCCAGCCGGGACGGGCCGGGGCAGGGCAGTCCGGAGGCCATCATGTTCACGCCGGTGGCCGGGCAGGCCACGGCCGGGGCGGACCGTCCGGCGGCGGTGCCCATGCTGGCGCGCGGCGTGTTCGCGCTGCATGCCCGCTACGGCAAGCTGCCCTTCGAGAGCCTGGTCTCCGGACCCGAGCAGATGGCGCGGTTCGGCGTGCCGATCAGCCGGGCGCTGGTGCGTGACCTGGCGCTGGTGGCCGGGCCGCTGGCCACCGACCCGAACGCCCGCGCCGTGTTCGCCCCCGGCGGCGTGCCGCTGACCGAAGGCACTACGCTGACCCAGCCCGATCTGGGTGCCACCCTCTCCACCCTGCGGACCGCGGGCGTGGGCGATCTCTATCAGGGCGGCCTGGCCCGGCGGCTCGAAGCCGCGTCCCGCCTCGCCGGCGGGCCGCTCAGCCTCGACGAACTGCGCGGCGCGCTGCCTCGCACCGGGGCGCCGCTCACGGTGCGCGCCGGGCGTGACATGGTGGCGTTCCTGCCGCCGCCGGCCGATGGCGGCCTGGGTGCCGCAGCAGCGTTCCAGGTGCTGCAGCGGAACCCGGCCGACAGCGCCGCCGCCCAGGCCCGCGCGGCCGGCGCCGTCTTGCGCTGGCGCTCCGGCGGCGGCACGGCGGAGCAGGTGCTGGCCTCCGGCGCGACCGGCGGGTCGCTGGGGCCGATGGCGGCGAGCACGACCATCGCCGTGCTGGACCGCGACGGCAACAGCGTGACCTGCGCGCTGACCATGGACAACCTGTTCGGCACCGGCCGCATCGCACCGGGCACCGGCATCCTTCTGGCCGCCTCGCCACGCACCGTCGGGCTGCCCTTGCTCTCGGCGGCAATCGCTTGGAACGCGAACGTGCGGGGGTTCCGTGCCGCCGCTGCCGGGTCGGGGCAGGAGGGGGCGGCGCTGGCCGTGGCCACCGCAATGAACAATATGCTGCGGTCGAGCGCGGCGATGCCGGTTCCGGTGCCCGAGCCGGGCCGGGCGAACGTGATCGCGTGCTCGCGCTACCTGCCGGACAGCGAGGGCAGCTGCAGCTGGGCGACGGACCCGCGGGGGTTCGGGCTCGCGGCCAGCAGCAATTGATCAAGACCGGCCGGGCGGCGGAAGCGCCGCCCTTCCTGGTCATGGACGTGATCGCGGCGGCGAATGCCCGGTCCGCCGCCCTGCCGCCCGGGGCGCCGCGGGTGCTCCGCATGGAGGTGGGGCAGCCTGGGACCGGGGCGCCTCGCGGTGCCGTGGCGGCGGCAGAGGCGGCGCTGCGGGGGGGGACATCGCTGGGCTATACCGAGGCGCTGGGCCTCCCGTCGCTGCGGGCGCGGATCGCGCAGCATTATCAGGACTGGTACGGTCTGGCGGTGCCGCCCGGCCGCATCGCGGTGACGATGGGCGCGAGCGGGGCCTTCCCGCTGGCCTTCCTGGCGGCGTTCAACCCCGGCGACCGCGTGGCGCTGGCGGCCCCGTTCTATCCGCCCTACGTCAACATCCTCGTCTCGCTCGGCCTGCAGCCCGTCGTGGTCGAGACCGGGCCGGAGACGCGTTATCAGCCGACGATCGAGGCGTTGGAGCAGCTTGATCCGCCGCCAGACGGGCTGATCGTCGCCAGCCCCTGCAACCCGGCCGGCACCATGCTCGCGCCCGAGGAACTGCATGCGATCGCCGCCTGGTGCTACCGGAGCGGCGTGCGGCTGATCTCGGACGAGATCTATCACGGGCTGCATTATTCACGCCCGATTGCGACCGCGGCAGCCCATAGCCCGAGCGCCATCGTCATCAACAGCTTCTCCAAGTACTTCTCCATGACCGGCTGGCGGGTCGGCTGGATGCTGCTGCCGGAGGACCTGGTGCGCCCGGTCGAGTGCCTGGCGCAGAACATGTTCATCTCCGCGGCGCATATCAGCCAGATCGCGGCGGAGGCGGCGTTCGACTGCGGCCCCGAACTGGACGGCAACATCGCCGCCTACCGCCGGAGCCGGGACCTGCTGCTGGCGGCGCTGCCCGGTGCCGGGTTCCCGAGGATCGCGGCGGCGGATGGTGCGTTCTACATCTATGCGGATATCGGCGACCGCACCAACGACAGCACGGCATTCTGCGCCCGCATGCTGGAGGAGGTCGGAATCGCCGCGAGTGCCGGCGTGGACTTCGACCGCGCCCGCGGCCACCGCACGATGCGATTCAGCTATTGCGGACCGGAAGCGGACATGGCGGAGGCTGCCGCGCGCCTGGCCCGCTGGTTGGCGTGAACCGTATTCAGGCGGCCTGGGCCAGCGCCATGGTTCCGGCCGCCAGCTCCACCACCTGGCCGCGCCGGGCCGTGAGCGTGAAGCCGCGCGGGATCTCGGTCCAGCCCGCCCTCTGGCCGTCGATCGGCTCACTGACCAGGCGCAGCCCGGCCGTGTCCTGCTTGTAGTACAGCGATGGCGGCCGGGCATCGCAGGCCCAGCGGAAGGCCCACAGCGTCTCGCCATCCGTGAGCGCCGCGGTGAAGCGCAGCGGGTCCGGCACGCCGGAGGAGCGCATCGCGGACTTCACCTCCGCCAGCGTCTCCTGCAACGCGCGCACCGGGTCGTGCTCCAGGCCGCGGCCCATGGCGGCGAGGAAGATCGCCTCGCTGTCCGTGGTGCCGCCGCGCAACTGATACAGCGCATCCGGGATCATGGCCTCCACCCGGCGCCGCACCGTCTGCCAGCCGCCCACCTGGCCGTTGTGCATGAACAGGAACCGCCCCTGCGCGAAGGGGTGACAGTTGGCCCGGCTGGTCGCGGTGCCGGTCGCGGCCCGCACGTGGGCAAAGAAGGTGCGGCTGCGGACCTGGGAGGCGATGCTGCGCAGGTTCTCGTCGGACCACGCCGGCCGCACCTCTCGATAAAGGCCCGGCGTCTCCCGCTCCCCGAACCAGCCGACGCCGAAGCCATCGCCATTGATCTCGGTCTTGCCCTCGGAGGCATGCAGCGACTGATGGATCAGGCTGTGGCATGGCGCGGTGATCAGGGAGTCCATCAGGACGGGCTCGCCGTGATAGGCCAAGAAGCGACACATCGCGGCACTCCACTCACATCGGATGACAACCACGTTACAGCCGCGGGTGCCCCCGGGACAAGCAGCCCGTGGCGGTGCGACGATTGACACTGGGGCGCGTGGGCCGCATGAGCCGCGCGCAACCGAGGAAACACAGGAAACATGCCCGTCCACGCCTTCATCTTTCCCGGCCAGGGCAGCCAGTCCGTCGGTATGGGCCGTGATCTCGCCGCCGCCTTCGCACCTGCGCGCGAGGTGTTCGGCGAGGTGGACGAGGTCCTGAAGCAGAAGCTCAGCAAGCTGATGTTCGAGGGTCCCGGCGAAACCCTCACGCTGACCGAGAACACCCAGCCCGCCCTGATGGCCATGTCGATGGCCGTGCTGCGCGTGATGGAGGTGGAGGGCAACTTCAAGCTGGAGGACAAGGCGGTGCTGGTCGCCGGGCACTCGCTGGGCGAATACAGCGCGCTCGCCGCCGCCGGAAGCCTGGGCGTGGCCGAAGCCGCCCGGCTGCTGCGCCTGCGCGGGGCCGCGATGCAGAAGGCGGTGCCGGCCGGGGAGGGCGCCATGGCGGCCCTGCTGGGCGTGGAGCTGGACCAGGTGGCCGGCATCTGTGCCGACGCCGCGACCCTCACGCACGAGGATGGCGGTACGGAGCAGCAGGTGGTCGAAATCGCCAACGACAATGGCGGCGGCCAGGTGGTGATCAGCGGCGACCGGGAGGCGGTGGAGCGCGCGGTGGCGCTGGCCAAGGAGCGCGGCGTGCGCCGGGCCATGCTGCTGCCGGTGTCCGCACCGTTCCATTGCGCGCTGATGGCGCCTGCGGCCGACGCCATGCGGGATGCGCTGGGCGAGGCGACGCTGGCGGAACCGGTGGTGCCGCTGATCGCCAACGTGACCGCGCAGCGGGTGACCGACCCCGACGAGATCCGCGGTCTGCTGGTCGATCAGGTGACCGGCACCGTTCGGTGGCGGGAATGCGTGCTGGCGGCGCTGGGCATGGGTGTGGACAGCTTCATCGAGCTGGGCGCGGGCAAGGTGCTGTCCGGCCTGGTGCGCCGCGTGGCGCCGGATGCGGCGGCGGCGAATGCCGGGACGCCCGCGGAGATCGAAGCCGTGCTGAGGGGATTGTAGGACCATGTTCAGGCTGGACGGCAAGACGGCGCTGGTGACCGGCGCCTCGGGCGGCATCGGCGCCGCCATCGCGCGGGTGCTGCACGCCCAGGGTGCCACGGTGACGCTGTCCGGAACCCGGCGGGATGCGCTGGACGCCCTGGCCGCGGACCTCGGTGAGCGGGTGCACGTCTGCCCGGCCGACCTGCGCGACCCGGCGGCAGCCGATGCGCTGATCGCCGCCTCCGACTCGGCGGCCGGGCCGCTGCATGTGCTGGTGAACAATGCGGGCCTGACCAAGGATGGGCTGGCGATGCGGATGAAGGACGAGGACTGGCAGCTGGTGCTGGACGTGGACCTCGCGGCGCCGTTCCGCCTGGCGCGGGCGGCGCTGCGCGGCATGCTGCGGCGCCGGGCCGGGCGTATCATCGGCATCGGCAGCGTGGTGGGCACCACGGGCAATGCCGGGCAGGCGAACTATGCGGCGGCGAAGGCCGGGCTGATCGGCATGACCAAGGCGCTGGCGCAGGAAGTGGGCAGCCGCGGCATCACGGTGAACGTGGTGGCGCCTGGTTTCGTGGAGACGGCGATGACCGATGTGCTGCCGGCGGAGCAGCGCGCCAAGCTGATCGGCGCCATTCCGCTGGGCCGGATGGGCAGGCCGGATGACATCGCGGCAGCCGTGGCATGGCTGGCTTCGGACGAGGCGGGCTGGGTGACGGGCACCACGATCCATGTGAATGGCGGCATGGCGATGACATGAGGGCCAGCACTCCGCTTGGCGGGGTGCGGCAGGCATGGTATTCGCGCCGCTTCATGCCGGGTTGAGCCAGATGGCGCCCGGCACTGCGGCTCACGGACGACAGGAAATCGAGGACAAGATGAGCGAGATCGGCGACAAGGTTAAGAAGATCGTTGTGGAGCACCTGGGCGTCGAGGAGTCGAAGGTGACGCCTGAGGCCTCGTTCATCGACGACCTGGGGGCGGACAGCCTCGACACGGTCGAGCTGGTGATGGCCTTCGAGGAGGCGTTCGGCGTCGAGATCCCCGAGGATGCGGCCGAGAAGATCAGCACCGTCAAGGATGCGATCGACTTCATCGAGAAGCAGAAGGAAGCCTGAGTCCCAGGACGCAGGAGGGGATGTCGATGCGTCGGGTGGTGATCACGGGCATGGGCATCGCGTGCCCGCTCGGTTTGGGCGTGGAGCGGGTGTGGAAGCGCCTGGTCAACGGCGACAGCGGAATCTGCGCGATCACGTCATTCGATGTTTCCGACATCCCCGCCAAGATCGCCGGGCAGATCCCGCTCGGCACCAAGGCCGAGGGAAAGCTCGACATCTCCGAGTGGGTCCCGGTCAAGGACCAGAAGAAGATGGACCGCTTCATCCACATGGCCATGGTCGCGGCGACCGAGGCGGTGGAAGACAGCGGCTGGGTTCCCGCCACCGAGGAGGAGCGTTGCGCCACCGGCGTCATGATCGGGTCCGGCATCGGCGGCCTCGGCACCATCTATGACGCCGCGGTGATGGTGGCCGAGGGCAAGGCCAAGCGGCTGTCGCCGTTCTTCATCCCCTCGGCGCTGATCAACCTCGGCTCCGGTCATGTCTCGATCAAATACGGCTTCAAGGGCCCGAACCACTCGGCCGTGACCGCCTGCGCCACCGGCGTGCACGCCATCGGCGATGCAGCCCGGCTGATCGCGCTCAACGAGGCCGACGTAATGGTCGCGGGCGGTGCCGAGGCGACGGTGAACCGGCTGGCGATGGCCGGGTTCAGCGCCAGCCGTGCGCTCTCCACCGCTTTCAACGACCGGCCCAGCATGGCCTCCCGCCCCTGGGACCGCGACCGCGACGGCTTCGTCATGGGCGAGGGTTCGGGCGTGGTCGTGCTCGAGGAGCTGGAGCATGCGAAGGCGCGCGGCGCCAGGATCTATGGCGAGGTCGGCGGTTACGGCATGTCCGGCGATGCGCACCACATCACGGCGCCGGCCGAGGGCCATGACGGCGCCTTCCGCGCCATGAAGGCGGCGTTCCGCAACGGCGGCATGCAGCCCTCCGACGTGCAATACATCAACGCCCACGGCACCAGCACGCCGCTGGGCGACGACCTGGAGCTGCAGGCGGTCGAGCGGTTCTTCGGCGACTCGGCGCGCACCGTGGCGATGTCGTCCACGAAGTCCGCCACCGGCCATCTGCTGGGCGCGGCGGGCGCCATCGAGGCGATTTTCTCGCTGCTGGCCATCCGTGACGGCGTCGTGCCGCCCACGCTGAACCTCGAGAACCCCAGCTGCGAGAGCGTGATCGACCGGGTGGCGCTGCACGCACAGGAGCGGCGGGTGGACGTCGCGCTGTCGAACAGCTTCGGTTTCGGCGGCACCAATGCCAGCATCCTGTTCAAGCGGGCGCCGTAGCCATCCGGCACGCCGGGCCGTGCTAAGGCCGTGATCCGCGCGATCGGCGTGCTGGTAGCCGCGGCGTTGCTGCTGGGGGGTGGGCTTTGGCTCGCCACGCGGCTTTATGATGGGGCGGGGCCGCTGACCGAACAGCGGATCGTCGTCGTGCCGCGCGCCCCGTTCGATGAAATTGCGGCGCTGCTGGGCCGGGAAGGTGTCGTCAGCAACCCGACCGCGCTTCGCCTGGCGGCGCTGGTCACGCGAGGGCAGGGCGCCTTGAAAGCCGGAGAGCTGGCCTTCCCGACCCATGCCAGCCTGAACCAGGTGCTGCAGGTGCTGCGGGCCGGCAAGCCGGTGCAGCATCGCTTCACCATCCCGGAGGGACTGACAGCGGCGCAGATCGCCCTCCTGCTGGACCACGCACCCGCGCTCGACGGCAACACCGTGATCCCGCCCGAGGGCATGGTGCTGCCCGAGACCTATGCCTATGAGCGCGGCATCACCCGCGCCGCGCTGATGGATCGCGGCAGCAGGGCGATGGATCGCGCGTTGCAACAGGCCTGGAACACGCGGATCCCCGGTAGTGAGCCGCTCGCCACGGCGCAGGAGGCGCTGACCCTGGCCAGCATCGTGGAGCGCGAGACCAGCCGGCCCGAGGAGCGCCCGCATGTGGCGATGGTGTTCCTGAACCGGCTGCGGCGGGGCATGAAGCTGCAGTCCGATCCCACCGTCGTCTATGGCGCCAGCGGCGGGCTGGGGGTGCTGGACCACGGCATCACCCGGGCCGAGCTGGATGACGACAACCCCTACAACACCTATCGCATCCCCGGTCTGCCGCCCGGGCCCATCTGCATGCCGGGTCTCGCCACACTCACCGCCGTGACCCAGCCCTGGCCGAGCGATGACCTGTTCTTCGTGGCCGATGGCATGGGCGGCCACCTGTTCGCCAAGACCGAGCAGGAGCATGCCCGCAACGTGGCGAGGTGGCGCGAGGTCGAACGGCGCCGTTTCGCCAAGCCCGCAACGAACTGAGGCCGCATGCCCGCCACCAACGCCGTCGCGTCCATGACCGGGTTCGCCCGCAGCGAAGGCACCCAGGCCGGCATGGCCTGGGCCTGGGAGCTGCGCAGCGTGAATGGCCGCGGGCTGGACCTCAAGATGCGGCTGCCGGCCGGGTTCGAGGGGCTGGAGCAGGGGCTGCGCGACCTGGCCGGCCAGGCGCTGCGGCGCGGCAACGTGGGGGCCAGCCTCTCCATCAAGCGTGAGGAGCGCGCCCGCCTGGTGGCTGACCCGGCTGTGCTGGAGGACCTGCTGACGCTCGCCGCCACCATCGCCGCCCGCATCCCGGGGGCGCCGCCGCCACGGGCGGAGCTGCTGCTGGCGCTGCCCGGCGTCATGCGGCCGCCCACGGCAACGGAGGAGGGCATCCCGGCCCCGGCCATCGCTGCGGTGCGTGACGGCTTCGCCACCGCGCTGGCCGGGCTGGTGGGCGCGCGGCTGGAGGAGGGGGCGCGCCTGGCCGCCGTGCTCGGTGCCCAGGTGGATGGCGTGGCGGCCCTGCGCGACGCGGCGGAGGGCCAGGCGGCGGATCAGCCCCGGCTGCAGCAGGCGCGGATGATGGAGAGCCTGACCGGCCTGCTGCGGGACCAGCCCGGCCTGCCTGCCGAGCGGATTGCGCAGGAAGTGGCGCTGCTGGCCACGCGGTCGGACGTGCGGGAGGAGCTGGACCGGCTCTCCGCCCATATCGAGGCGGCGCGGGCCTTGCTGGCGGAGGGCTGCGGGGTGGGTCGCCGGTTCGATTTCCTGGTGCAGGAGTTCGTGCGGGAGATCAACACGCTGTGCAGCAAGTCCGCCTCGGTGCCGCTGACGGCGACCGGGCTGCGGATGAAGGCGCTGATCGAGCAGATGCGGGAGCAGGTGCAGAATGTCGAATGATCCAGGTCCGCGGGGGCTGTGCCTGGTGCTGTCCGCACCTTCGGGCGCCGGCAAGAGCACCATCCTGCGGCGATTGATGGCGATGGAGCCGCGTCTGAGCCTCTCGATCAGTGCCACGACGCGGGCGCCGCGGCCGGACGAGCAGCAGGGCGTGGATTACATCTTCACCGACCAGGCCGGGTTCGACGCCATGGTGGCGGCGGGCGGGATGCTGGAATGGGCCAGGGTGTTCGGCCGCAGCTATGGCACCCCGCGCGCGCCGGTCGAGGCGGCGCTGGCAGCGGGGCGGGACGTGGCCTTCGACATTGATTGGCAGGGGCACCGGCTGGTGCGCGCCGCGATGCCGGGCGATGTCGTCTCCGTGTTCATCATGCCGCCCAGCGTCGATCACCTGCATGACCGCCTGAAGGCGCGCGCGGGCGACTCGCCGGAGGAGATCATGCGGCGGATGGACGCGGCCCAGGCCGAGCTGAGCCATTTCGGCGAGTTCGAGCACGTGGTGATCAACGAGAGCCTCGACGCCGCCGTGGCCGAGGTGCGCTCCATCCTGCGGAAAGCCCGGTACGCCAGAACCGCTAGAGGATGATGCGGCCGCCCAAGGCCTGCACGAGGCACACCGAGACCAGGCAGACGATCACCACCAGCGACAGCACCCAGCGCAGCCCCATATAGGCCGCCGGCATCAGCCCGGCACGGGTGGCCCGCGCCTCGCCGATCGTGGTCGCGACGAAGCCGGCGACCAGGATCAGCAGCCCGGCCTTCGGCAGCCCGACATAGGTAACGAGCAGCGCCACCCACCCGATCAGCGCCGGCACGACACCCAGGCTGAACCGCGCCCGCTGCGTGCGCGGGCTCTGCCCGGGGCCGGCGGCGAGGCCCAGGCCCCAGTGCACGCCACCCAGGAACGACAGGATTACCGCGCCATAGGCGGACAGCGCCAGCAGAGACAGGCGCACGCCCTCCGAATCGAGGCTGAGCGCACCCAGGCTCGTCCCGATGAACGGGAGCAGACCGGCGGCACCGAGGAGGATGGCGAGCAGCGGGAGAGTTCGCATGAAGGCTGGTTAGGCCGCCCCGCCGCGCGCTGCAACTTCGCCGACCCTGCAACTTGCGAGCGATCCGATGTAGAAGTGCGCATGGGTCTCGGTCTCGAACTTCTCATTGTCCTCTTCCTCATCCTGCTGAACGGCATTTTTGCGCTCAGCGAACTGGCGCTGGTCTCGGTGCGCCGGGCCAGGCTGGTGGTGCTGGAGCGGCAGGGCGTGGCCGGCGCGGCCCGGGCGCGGGAGCTGTCCGAGGACCCGCAGCGCTTCCTGCCGGCGGTGCAGATCGGCATCACGCTGGTCAGTGTGCTGGCCGGCGTGTTTGGCGGCGCCAGGCTCACGGCGCGGCTGAAGGACTGGCTGGAGACCATGCCCATCCTCGCGCCCTTCGCGGACAGCCTCTCCCTGGCCATCGTCGTCGTCTCGACCACCTACCTGACCCTCGTGCTGGGCGAGCTGGTGCCGAAGCAGCTGGCCTTGCGGCAGCCGGAGCGGGTCGCGGCGATGATCGCGGGGCCGTTCACCGTGCTGGCGCGGATCGGGTCGCCGGTGGTCTGGCTGCTGGGTGCCTCGTCGAGCGTGGTGCTGCGGCTGTTCGGCCAGGGCAAGGACGAGCGGCAGGGCGTGACGGAGGAAGAGCTGAAGGCCGTGCTGGCCGAGGGGCACGAGCAGGGCGTGGTGGAGACGGAGGAGCGCGCAATGATCGAGCGCCTGCTGCGCCTGGCGGACAAGCCGGTGCGCGCGATCATGACGCCGCGGACCGAGCTGGCCTGGATCGACCGGGCGGACCCTACGGCCGACATCGCGTCGCAGCTGCTGGAGGCGCAGCACAGCCGGGTCGTGGTGTGCGACGGCTCCGTGGACAACGTGGTGGGCGTGGTGCAGGCCAAGACGCTGCTGAACCGGCTGCTCTCGGGCGAGGCGCTGTCGATCGCCGACGCCCTGCAGAAGCCCATGGTGATCCCGGATGCCGCGACGGCGCTCGATGCCCTGGAGCGGCTGAAATCCGACACCATCGGCCTGGCGCTGGTGATGGACGAGTATGGCAGCTTCGAGGGTGTGGTCACGGCGGCCGACGTGCTGGAGGCGATCGTGGGGGATGCGACGCCGAAGCCCGACCCGCTGGCGCCGGATGAGCCGGATGCGCCGCTGCTGCTGGACGGCGCCATGCCGGTGGACGAGATCAAGGCCCGGCTGGAGCTGCCGGACCTGCCGGGCGAGGGCAGCTATCACACGCTCGCCGGGCTGCTGCTGGCGCTGCTGCGCCGGGTGCCGCGGGCGGGGGACCGGATGGTGTTCGGCGGCTGGCGGTTCGAGGTGATGGAGATGGATGGCCGCCGCGTTGCCAAGGTGCGGGCGGTGCCGGAGCCTGCGGCGGAGAGCTAGTTTTCGCCTCAGAGGCTAGGGGTGGGCCGGGCGGCGGCGCAGCTCGAGTGCAGGGGGATGCGGCGATTGCCTTGCTGCCGCGGCCTGGGTAGACCGGGGCCGGGCCACGCCTCCCCGCTGGGGCGCCTCTCTTCTGGAAGGAAGAGCAGACATGAACGAGAGTGCAGTCCTGGAGCCGGGCCAACCGGTGCCGGTCACGCGTCCCCGATGCACCGATTTCGCCTCCGGTCCCTGCGCCAAGCGGCCGGGTTGGTCGCTGGCGGCGCTGGAGGGGGCGCTGCTGGGCCGCAGCCACCGCGCCCCCGAATTGAAGGCACGGCTGGCGGAGGTGATCGAACGGTCGCACGCCGTCCTGGGCATGCCGGCGGACTGGAAGATCGGCATCGTGCCGGGGTCCGACACCGGGGCGGTGGAAATGGCGTTGTGGTCGCTGCTGGGGCCGCGTCCCGTCGACATCCTGGCGTTCGAGAGCTTCTCCGAGGCCTGGGCGATCGACGTGGTGCAGCAGCTGAAGCTCGGTGGCGCCCGCGTGTTCGCCGCGCCCTACGGCAGCCTGCCGGACCTCTCCGCCGTCCATCCGGCACATGATCTGGTCATGGCCTGGAACGGCACCACCTCCGGCGTCCGTCTCCCGAACGCCGACTTCGTTGCCGCGGATCGCGACGGGCTGGTGATCTGTGACGCGACCTCCGCCGCCTTCGCCATGGCGCTGCCATGGGACAAGCTCGATGTCGTCACCTGGTCCTGGCAGAAGGTGCTGGGCGGCGAGGCGGCGCACGGCATGCTGGCGCTGTCGCCCCGCGCCGTGGCCCGGCTGGAGAGCCATACGCCCCCCTGGCCCATGCCCAAGGTGTTCCGGCTGACCAGCGGCGGCAAGCTCGCGGCGGGCATCTTCAAGGGCGAGACCATCAACACGCCGAGCATGCTCTGCGTGGAAGATGCGCTGGACGGGCTGCGCTGGGCCGAGTCGGTGGGCGGACTGCCGGGCCTGATCCGGCGGAGCGAGGCGAACCTCGCGGCGGTCGCGGCCTGGGTGGCGCGATCGGATTGGGCGGCGTTCCTGGCGGAGGATGCCGCGGCCCGGTCCTGCACCTCCATCTGCCTGCGGATCACCGCACCCTGGTTCACGGCGCTGGACGCCCTGGCGCAGAACACGGCGGCCAAGCGGCTGGCGAGTGTGGTGGAGCAGCAGGGCGCGGGCAACGACCTGGCACCGTATCGCGACGCCCCGCCCGGCCTGCGGATCTGGGGCGGCGCCACCGTGGAGACCGCGGATATCGAGGCGCTGCTGCCCTGGCTGGACTGGGCCTATGCGCAGATCAGGCCGTGATGGCACGCGGTCAGGCGACGACCGCGAACTTCTGGGCTAGAAGGTCGCCGCCATGACAGACGATCCCCCTCCCAGCCTCGCGCTGCTGCCCACCGGCGTGGTGGACCTGCTCCCCTCGGAGGCGGAGGCGGAGGCGGTTGCGGTCGGGCGGCTGATGAAGGTGTTTGCGAGCCACGGCTACGAGCGGGTGAAGCCGCCGCTGGTGGAGTTCGCCGACGGGCTGCTGGCCGGCACCGGGGCGGCGATGGCGGATATGACCTTTCGCATCATGGACCCCGACACGCATCGCATGCTCGGCCTGCGGGCGGACATGACGCCGCAGATCGCGCGCATCGCCAGCACGCGGCTCGCGGCGCGGCCCCGGCCGCTGCGGCTTTCCTATGCCGGGCAATGCCTGCGGGTGCGCGGCAGCCAGATCGACCCCAACCGCCAGGTGGCCCAGGCCGGCATCGAGCTGATCGGCCCCGACAGCCCGGCCGCCGATGCCGAGATGGTGCTGCTGGCCGCCGAGGCGCTGACCGCCGTGGGCGTCGCACGGTTGAGCTTCGACCTGACCATGCCCACCTTCGCGCCAGCCCTGCTGGAGGATGCAGGGATCATCGGGGAGGCCCGCGTCGCCCTGAGCCGGGCATTGGACCGCAAGGATGCCGCCGGGGTCACGAAGCATGGTGGCCCCATCGCGGCCCTGCTGACGGAGCTGCTGCTGGCCGCAGGGCCGGTCGCCTCCGCGATGGCGGTGCTGGACAGGGCGCGGCTCGGCCCGGGCCCGGCGGCGTTGCGGGACCGGCTGCGCGCCACCATCGACGTGATCCGCGCCCGTGCCCCCGGTCTGCGGCTGACGCTCGACCCGCTGGAGTTCCGGGCGTTCCGCTATCACAGCGGCCTGTGCGTCGCGATCTTCGCGATGGGCCGGGCCGAGGAGATGGGGCGCGGCGGCCGCTACGTCTCCAACGAGAACGAGCCGGCGACCGGGCTCACGCTCTACCCCGATGCCATCCTTCGCGTCTGCCCCGCGCCTGCGCCGCGGCCCCGGGCCTTCCTGCCCTGGGGCACCACGGCGGAGCAGGGCGGGCTGCTGCGGTCGCAGGGCTATGCCACCGTGCCTGCCCTGGCCGACGACCCCGTGCCGGCCGACGAGGCGGTGCGGCTGCACTGTACCCACATCCTGCGCGGTGGCTCAGCCGTCGCACTGACATCGGAGTAGCGAAATGGGCAATGTCGCCGTGATCGGCGCCCAGTGGGGCGACGAGGGCAAGGGCAAGGTGGTCGACTGGCTCGCCAGCCGGGCAGAGATCGTCGTGCGCTTCCAGGGCGGGCACAATGCCGGGCACACGCTGGTGGTGGGCAACCAGATCTACAAGCTGAGCCTGCTGCCCAGCGGGCTGGTGCGCGGCAAGCTGGGGATCATCGGCAACGGCGTGGTCATCGACCCGGTGGCGCTGTTGGCCGAGATGGACCGGGTGTCCGCCCAGGGCCTTGAAGTCTCGCCCGGGAAGCTGCGTATCGCCGAGAACGCCGCGCTGATCCTGCCGGTGCACGCAGCCCTCGATCGGGCGCGGGAGGCGGCGCGGGGCGACCGCAAGATCGGCACCACCGGCCGCGGCATCGGCCCGGCCTATGAGGACAAGGTCGCACGCCGGGCCGTGCGGGTGTGCGACCTGGCCGAGCCGCAGACGCTGGCCGACAAGCTCGACGAGCTGCTGCTGCACCACAACACGCTGCTGGTCGGGCTGGGCGCCGAGCCGTTCGAGAAGCAGGCGCTGCTGGACGACCTGCTGGCGCTGGCTCCGCGCATCCTGCCGCATGTGGAGCCGGTGTGGGAGCGGCTGGACCAGGCGCGCCGGGCCGGCACCCGCATCCTGTTCGAGGGTGCGCAGGCGGTGATGCTGGACGTGGACCACGGCACCTACCCGTTCGTCACCAGCAGCAACACCATCGCCGCGACGGCGGCCGGCGGCTCCGGCATCGGCCCGGCCTCGGTCGGCTTCGTGCTCGGCATCGCCAAGGCCTACACCACCCGCGTCGGGTCCGGCCCGTTCCCGACCGAGCTGAAGGATGAAGTCGGGCAGATGCTGGGCACGCGCGGGCGCGAGTTCGGCACCGTGACCGGCCGGCCGCGCCGCTGCGGCTGGTTCGATGCGGCGCTGGTGCGGCAGGCCTGCAAGGTGGGTGGCATCCAGGGCCTGGCGATGACCAAGATCGACGTGCTGGATGGGCTGCCGGAGCTGAAGATCGGCATCGGCTACGACATCAACGGCACGCGCTACAGCTATCTGCCGGCCGGGCAGGCGGCGCAGGCGGCGGCGGTGCCGGTCTATGAGACGGTCGAGGGCTGGTCCGGCTCCACGCTCGGCGCCCGCTCCTGGGGGGACCTGCCGGCGCAGGCCATCAAGTATATCCGCCGCATCGAGGAACTGGTGGAGGCGCCGGTCACGCTGCTGTCCACCAGCCCGGAGCGCGACGACACCATTCTGATGAAGGACCCCTTCGAGGGGTGAATGCTTCTGAACAGGCCCATGCCCTTAGCAGGTGCAGTTCACACGCCGCCTGAAACGGTGTACACGGTGGCGTGATCCTAAGAGGTGGCCATGCAGCGGGATGCGGTTGGAGTGGGGCGTCGTGCGCTGCTGGGCGGGGCCGCCGCCATTCTGGCGTGCGGCGCCGCCGGACAGCCGGTCGGCGTGCTGACCGTGTTCGGTGACAGCCAGGCGGAGGGGCTGCTGGGCGGGCTGCGCCGGGTCGCGCGGAAGCAGCCGGAGCTGGGGCTCAGCTTGGTGAACCGCACCAAGCCCGGCACCGCGATCAGTCAGCCCACCTTCGACTGGCCCGCCGCCATCGTGGAATATGCCGCCACCGTGCAGCCGCCGGCGCCCATCGCCGTCTGTCTGTTCGGCGGCAATGACCGCCTGCCGTTGCGGCCGGCCAACGCCCCCACCATCCCGTTCCGCAGCCCGGCCTGGGAGGCCGATTACCGCGAGCGGCTCACCCGCATGATGACGACGATGATCACGGCCCAGATGCATGTCGTGTGGCTGGGCCAGCCGGTGTGCCGTGATGCGCGCTACAGCGGGGATATGGAGTGGCTGAACACGCTCTATCTCGCGGTCGCGGGCGAGGTGAGTGCCGCGAACCCGCAACATCCCGCAATCCGGTTCGACCCGCTCTGGACGGTGGCGGCGGATCCGTCCGGGCGTTTTCAGGCCTATACCCGCATGCTGGACGGCAGGATGGAACGCCTGCGGCTGGATGACGGAATTCATTTCACCCCGGCCGGCTATGAACTGGTCGCGAAGCACGTGCTGGACGGGATCATCGCCGCATGACGCCACGCCGGGCGCTGTTGCTGGGGGCGCTTGCGGCGGGATGCACGCCGATGCCGCCGCGCGAGACCGAGGCGGCCGGCGCCAGCGGCCTGACCGCGTTCCACGCGGCGCTGGCGGCGCTGCAGGCGGGCCGGCGCAGCCATGTCGCGGTGTTGCAGATCGGCGACAGCCACACCGCCAACGACGGATTCAGCTCCCGCCTGCGCGAGATGATGCAGGCGCGCTTCGGCGATGGCGGGCGCGGGCTGATCCCGCCCGGCATCCCGTTCAAGTATTACCGCCCATCGCGGATCAGCGTCACGGCGGAAGGCTGGTCTCAGCGCTCGGCCTATGATGGTGCGGAGGGGCCGTTCGGCCTGGCGCTGCTGCGGCAGCACGCCGCCGGGCCCGCGGGCATGACGGTGCGCGTCGACGAGCCCGGCGGGCTCGCGCATGTCTCGGTGGACGCGCTGGCCCAGCCGGGCGGCGGCACCATCGACCTGGTGTTCGACACCGGGGCGCAGATGAGCATCGCCACGGGCGGCGCCGGGCCGTTGTGGCGTGAGGCCCCGGCGGCTCCGGCGGCGCGGATGCTCACCCTGAGCACGCGCGGCGATGGTCCGGTGGACCTGCTGGGCCTGCGGCTGCGCAGCGCACGGCCGGGGGTCAGCTGGAGCAACCTGGGCACCATCGGCGCCACCGTGGGGATAACGGCGCAATGGACTCCGGCGCTGGTGGCCAGCGAGGTCCGTGCGCTGGACCCCAGCCTGGTCGTGCTGGCCTTCGGCACAAATGAGGGGTTCAAGGACACCACCGAACCTGCCGAATACCGCGCCCTGTACCGCGACCGCCTGCAAGCCGTGCGAAGCCTGGTGCCCGCCGCATCGGTGATGGTGGTGCTGCCACCCGACGGCGCGCGGCGCATGGGGGCGGATGCCGAGGGTGAGCCATGCCCGCCGCGTCCAGGCGATCGCGTGAACTACGCGGCGCCGCCGCGCCTCGGCATGGTGCGTCAGACCCAGCAGCAGCTCGCGGCAGCGGCCGGCGTGGCAAGCTGGGACTGGTCGGCGGCCATGGGCGGGGCCTGCAGCATCCTGCCCATGTCCCGCACGGAACCGCCGCAGGCCGCGCCCGACCTGGTGCACCTGTTCCGGCCCGGCTATCGCGCGACGGCGGAACTGCTGTTCGATGAGCTGACGCGCGGCACCCGGCGCGGCTGATGCTGTTCCCGACGCTCGGCTTCCTGCTGTTCTTCACCGTGGTCGTCGTGGTGCTCGCCGCCATCGACGGCCCCAGGGCGCATGGCTGGCGCAAGCGGTTCCTCGTGCTGGCCAGCTACTATTTCTATGCGCAATGGGATTGGCGGTTCTGCGTTCTGCTGGCCGGCAGCACCCTATGGACCTATGGCGCCGGGCTGGTGCTGGGCCGGCTGCGAGGCACGGGTGCACGCAAGGCGGTGGTGGCCGTGGCGGTGGCCGGGCACCTGCTGCTGCTGGGATTGTTCAAGTATGCGGACTTCTTCGTCGAATCGATGAACGTCCTGCTGCACCGCCTGGGCCTGGCGCGCGAGATGCCGTTCATGGAGTTCATCCTGCCGGTCGGGATCTCGTTCTTCACCTTCCACGGCATCAGCTATGTGGTGGACGTGTATCGCAGCCAGGTCGCGGTATGCCGACGGCTGGAGGACATGCTGCTGTACATCTCGTTCTTCCCGCAGCTGGTGGCCGGGCCGATCGTGCGGGCATCGTTCTTCCTGCCGCAGCTCTATGCACCCACCACGCGGCGGTTCGACCCGGTGCCGGCGCTGCTGCTGATCGTGGGTGGCCTGTTCAAGAAGGTGGTCGTGGCGAACTATCTCGCGACCGACCTGGTGGATCCGGTGTTCGCCGACCCTGGCCATGCCGCGTCGCTCGATCTGCTGCTGGCGGCCTATGGCTATGCCGTGCAGATCTACTGCGACTTCAGCGCCTATACCGATATCGCCATCGGCGTGGCGGCGCTGCTGGGCTACGCCTTTCCGCCGAATTTCGATCAGCCCTACCGCGCGGTGAACCTGCAGGACTTCTGGCGGCGCTGGCATATCTCGCTCAGTTCCTGGTTGCGGGACTATCTGTACAAGCCGCTGGGCGGCAGCCGGCACGGGCCGGTGCGCACCGTGGCGAACCTCATGATCACCATGCTGCTGGGCGGCATCTGGCATGGGGCAGCGTGGAAGTTCGTTGCCTGGGGCGCGCTGCACGGCGGTGGGCTGGTGGTGGGCCGGGCCATGCAGCCGCTGCGGTTGTTCCGCGGCTGGGCTGGGCATGTGGTTGCGGTGCTGCTGACCTTTCACTTCGTCTGTTTCGCCTGGCTATTCTTCCGCGCTGACAGCTTTGAGACCGTGATGCTCTACCTTGCGCAGCTGTTCCGGCTGGAAGGCCCGGTGCAGCAGGCGACGCCCTTCACCCTGGGGCTGATCCTGCTCGGCCTGCTGATGCATGCGGTGCCGCGGGACCTGGTGCAGCGCATCGCGGCGCTGCTGCGGGGCTTGCGCTGGTGGGGCGTCGCGGCGCTGGCCGGGGCGGCGGTGGTGGCGATCGACGCGCTGGGGCCCGAGGGCGTGGCGCCTTTCATCTATTTCCGGTTCTGATGCTGGTCCCGGGCGCAGATCATCGTGTTCAGGCCCTTGGCACCGGGGGCGCCGCGCGGCAGGCGCTGCGGCTGTTGCTGGTCGGGCTGCTGGTCGGCGTCCTGCTGGGCGCTGCCCCGCTGCGGCAATGGACGGAGTCGCTGCCGGACGTGCCTGGTGCGGCCCAGCTGCACGATGCCGCCGTCGCGTGGGAGGCGCAGATGGACCGGTTCGGGCTGACCCGGCCCTATGCGGCGGCTCGCGCCTGGCTGCGGGGCCTGGAGGCCGAGCCCTGGCGCTGAGCGATTTTTCGGATTGCTCTACAGAACGGGTAAGATCGTTCTATATAAGACGCATCAAACTCTGGAGACCCCGACATATGCGCCGCAGTTCCACCGTGCTGACCGCTCTCGCAGTGGCCGCCCTGGCACTTGCACCCTCGTTTGCCGATGCGCGGGCCGGGTTCGGGAGCTCCTCGGGGAGCCGCGGGAGCCGCACCTACTCGGCGCCGCCCTCCACCAACACGGCGCCGTCGATGGCCGCACCGATGGAGCGCAGCATGACGCCGCGTGCGGCGCCGTCGGCACCCTATGGCGCGCCATACGGGGCACCGCTGCAGCAGCCGGGGCGGTCCGGCTTCGGGTCCGGCCTCATGGGCGGGTTGGCGGGTGGTCTGCTCGGCGTCGGGCTTGGCGGCCTGCTGATGGGCAACGGGTTCATGGGCGGTGGCGGCGGGTTCGGGTTCATCGGCCTGATCCTGCAGATGGCGCTGCTGTTCTTTGTCGGGCGCTGGCTGCTCCGGATGTTCATCAACCGCCAGCCCTCCCTGGCCGGCATGCCGCGCATGGGACAGCCCGCGGCCAGCGGGCCCATGCCCATGGGCGGCGGCGGCGGCGGCCCGGCGCCAGTGAACGTCAGCCCCGCTGACTTCGCCGCGTTCGAGACCCTGTTGCAGGACGTGCAGGCCGCGTGGTCGGCGCAGGACCTGCGCGCCATGCAGCAGTTCGCGACGCCGGAGATGCTGGGCTACTTCAACGAGCAGCTGTCCACCCAGGCCAGCCGCGGCGTGCGCAACACCGTCACCGACGTGAAGCTGGAGCAGGGCGACCTCTCCGAAGCCTGGGCCGAGGCTGGCCGTGAATATGCCACGGTCGCGATGCGCTTCTCCATGCTGGACGTGACGCGGGATTCGAGCGGCCGGGTTGTGGACGGCGATGTCGGCCTGCGGACGATGGCGACCGAACTCTGGACATTCCTGCGGGCGCCTGGCGGCCGCTGGATGCTGTCGGCCATTCAGCAGACCCGGTGAGCCGGACGGCGGTGGGGCGACCCGCCGCCCGACTGCCAGCGCGCAGCCTGACATGAAGCGCGTTCTCCGCCATCCCGGCATCACGGCCCTCGGCGTTGCCGCGCTGGGGGCCTACCTGCGTTTTGCCTTGCGCACGACGCGCTGGACGTTGATCGGCGCAGAGAATCTCGGCTCGTATCTCTATGCTCAACCGGCGGTGTTCGCGTTCTGGCATGAGCGCCTGCCGATGATGCCGGCGCTCTGGTTCCTGGCGATGCACACGCGCACCCGCGAGAAGCGCCCGCGGGGCCGCATGCATGTGCTTGTCAGCCGGCATCAGGATGGACGCCTGATCGGCCGGATGATGGCCGGGTTCAGCCTGGACCTGGTGCACGGCTCTTCGGCCAAGCGCGGCGAACAGAAGGGCGGCACCGCCAGCCTGCGCGCCTTGCTGGCCGTGCTCGCGGCTGGCGACCAGGTGGTCATCACGCCCGACGGTCCTCGCGGGCCGGCGCGGCAGGCGGCTCGGGGCGTGGCGCAACTCGCGGCGCTGGCCGGGGTGCCGATTGTGCCTTGCGCCGCGCAGTCCACCCGCCGCCGGCTGCTGCCGACATGGGACCGCATGGCGGTGCCGCTGCCGTTCGGACGCGGCGTTCTGGCGTGCGGTGTGCCGATCAGCGTGCCACGCCTGGGTTGGGCCGCCAGCCTGCCGGAGATTGAAGCCGCGCTGAACGAGGCTGCCCGAAACGCGGACGACGCTTGCGCGGCCTGAGCCTCAGAGCCTGGGCCGGAGCGGCTCGGCTTGCGGCACCGCTGCTGCGGGTCATGCTGCGGCGCCGGGTTCGGCGGGGCAAGGAGATCGGGGCGCGGTTGCCGGAGCGGGAAGGGATCGATCCGGCGCCGCGCCCGCCCGGCCGGCTGGTCTGGCTGCATGCGGCCAGCATGGGGGAGACGCAGTCGATCCTGCCGGTGCTGCAGGCGCTGCCGCCCGGGCTGACCGTGCTGGTCACGACCGGGACGGTCACCTCCGCATCCATGCTGGCGGAGCGGCTGCCGCAGCTCGGGCTGGACAACGTGCTGCACCGGTTCGTGCCGCTCGATGTGCCCGCCTGGGTGTCACGGTTCGTCGAGCACTGGCGACCAGATGTCGGTGTGTTCGTGGAAAGCGAGCTATGGCCGAACCTGATCGGCGCCTGCCAGGCCCGCGCGGTGCCGCTGCTGCTGGTCAATGCCCGCATGTCGGAACGCAGCCTGCGCGGGTGGCAGCGGGCCCCGCGCTCTGCGGCACAGATCCTCGGCGCGTTCGCCGGGGTGCACCCGCAGACCGAGCAGGATGCCGAACGGCTGCGCTCCCTGGGAGCGGCCAGGGTCGGGCCACCCGGGAACCTCAAGCTGGCCGCGTCACCCTTGCCGGTGGACGAAGCCGAGCTGTCGCGACTGCAGCAGGCCTTGGGCACCGCGCCGGTCTGGCTCGCCGCCAGCACACATCCGGACGAGGAGGAGGCGGTGGCGGCGGCCCACCACGCGATGCTGCCGCGATACCCTGACCTGGTGACGATCATCGCGCCCCGGCACCCTGACCGTGGCCCGTCGCTGGCCACGGCACTGGGGGCCCGGCGGCGCGGCGCGGGGCAGGGCCCGGTGCCGGGCGCGCTGTGGCTTGCGGACACGCTGGGCGAGATGGGGCTGCTGTATCGCCTGGCGGCCTTCGTGTTCGTCGGCGGCAGCCTGGTGGAGCGAGGCGGGCAGAACCCGTTTGAGGCCGCGCAGTTCGGCAGGCCCGTGGCGATGGGGCCGCATGTGGAGAACAACGCCGAACCGGCCGGGCGCCTGCTGCGGGCTGGTGCACTGGAAACGGTTGCAGACGCGGCTGCGTTGACCCGGTGGGTGGGGACGATGCTGGATGATCCGCCGCGTGCCGCTGCCCTGGGGGCGGCTGCGCTGCGGGAGGTTGGCTGCGAGACGGCCTTGCCGGCGCGGATTGCCGCCATGATCCTGGGTTCGATACGGCCATGATGCCGCCGGGCTTCTGGTTTCGTGACGGCGCAGCGGCGCGGGTGCTGGCACCCGTCGGTCGACTCGTGGCCTGGTCCACGGCGCGTCGTGTCGCGCGGCCGGGCTGGCGCGCGCCGGTGCCTGTCCTGTGTTGCGGCAATGCGGGCGTGGGCGGCGCGGGCAAGACCACGCTGGTGCTTGACCTGGCGGCGCGGCTGGCGGCGCGCGGCGTTGCGGTGCACTGCATCAGCCGCGGCTATGGCGGCCAGGCCCGCGGCCCCCTCCGCGTTGACCCGGCACGGCACACCGCACGCCTGGTCGGCGACGAGCCTTTGCTGCTGGCGGCCCTGGTGCCGACCTGGGTGGGGGCAGACCGTGCCGCCTCGGCACGGGCGGCAGTGGCGGCGGGTGCCACGGCGCTGCTGATGGATGACGGGTTGCAGAATCCGGGGCTGGTGCGGGATGCCGGGCTGCTGGTGATCGATGGCGCGGTGGGGTTCGGCAATGGCCGCGTGCTGCCGGCCGGGCCATTGCGGGAGCCGGTGGCGGCGGCGGCGGCACGATGCGTGGCCGCGGTCATGATCGGCGATGACGCGCGTGACGCCGGGTCAGCCTTGCCAGCGGGATTTCCGGTGTTGAAAGCCTGGCTGGTTCCCGACCGTATGGTGTCTGGGCGGGTGTTCGCCTTTGCCGGGATCGCACGGCCCGCGAAGTTCCATGCGACCCTGGTGGAGGCGGGCGCGGAGATCGTGGGGGTGCAGGACTTCCCGGATCATGCCGCGTTCACCGATCGCAACCTGAGACGGGTTCTGCGGCAGGCGCAACACCTTGACGGGGTGCCGATCACGACGCCGAAAGATGCGGTGCGGCTGCCGGCATGGGCGAGGAATCGCGTCCAAACACTCGGCGTAGGCCTGCGATGGCAGGATGCCGCAAGCGTCGAGCACGTCCTGCAGCGGTGGCTGGCCCGGCCCGAACAGGCGACCGGGCCAGCCGCCGGTCAGTAGCCGTACCGCGGCTGGTAGTAGCCAGGTGCGGGCTGATAGGCCGGCTGGTAGGCGGGCTGCTGATAGTAGCCTGGCCGCTGCGGTGTCGTCACCGCACCGCCCGCTGCGCCGAGCGCACCGCCGGCCAGGGCGCCGATCGCGGCACCTCGGCCGCCACCGGCGATACCGCCGAGGGCCGCACCACCAAGGGCGCCGATGCCGGCACCGCCCAGCGCGCGCTGGCCGGGGTCATAGGGATCGGTGCAGGCGGTCAGCCCGAGGCCGGAGGAAACAACGAGGGCCAGCAACACTGTCTTCTTCATGGTCCGTCTCCCGTCTAGTAGCGACGCGGCGCCGTCACGGCACCGCCAACTGCACCCACGCCGCCGCCGATCAAGGCGCCCGTTCCGGCGCTGCCGCCGGTCGCGGCACCCAGGGCTGCGCCCGCGCCTGCGCCCAGCAACCCGCCCGAGACGGCCCGCGTGCCCGGCGTTTCGCCGCACGCGGCGACGGAGAGGGCCACCCCGGCCATCAGAACCGCAACTCGAATCATGCTCATGTCATCTTCTCCACGAATGCCGAAGGTCTCTGATAAACATCTGAAACCGTGGCAGGTCCGTGGCAAAGTCGCGTTTCTGTGCGGTGTCACGAAAACGTTATGTCGCTTGCTGACGCTTCCCGCGCCTGCTTGACAGACTCTACAGCAAAGTCAGCCGGTTGCAGACAGCCCCTTGCTCCGCGCCTGGCGGCCCGCTAAGCCCACCACGCCGCGGCCCGCCCGGCTTCCCTGCGCAATGTTTTAGGAATCACCCATGTTCGGACGCTTGCTGGGGATCATGTCTGCCGACATGGCCATCGACCTCGGCACTGCCAATACGCTCGTCTATGTGAAGGGCCGCGGGATCGTGCTGGCGGAGCCCAGCGTGGTGGCGATCGCCGATGTGCGTGGCAAGAAGCAGGTTCTGGCCGTGGGCGAGGAGGCGAAGCTGATGCTGGGCCGCACGCCCGGCAACATCAGCGCCATCCGTCCGCTGCGCGACGGCGTGATCGCCGACTTCGAGGTGGCGGAGGAGATGATCAAGCATTTCATCCGCAAGGTGCACAACCGCCGCGGCTTCGCGAGCCCGCTGATCATCGTGTGTGTGCCGAGCGGCAGCACGGCGGTGGAGCGCCGGGCCATCCAGGAGAGTGCCGAGAGCGCCGGGGCGCGAAAGGTGCTGCTGATCGAGGAGCCGATGGCGGCGGCGATCGGGGCCGGGCTGCCGGTGACGGAGCCGTCCGGCAGCATGATCGTGGATGTGGGCGGCGGCACCACCGAGGTGGCGGTGATCAGCCTGGGCGGCATCGTCTATTCACGCAGCGTTCGCGTGGGCGGCGACAAGATGGACGAGGCGATCATCAGCTACATCCGCCGCACGCACAATCTGCTGATCGGCGAGAGCACGGCCGAGCGGATCAAGATGGACATCGGCGCCGCGACTCCGTCGGACGATGTGGATGACGGGCCGTATCGTGAGGTGAAGGGCCGGGACCTGATGAACGGCGTGCCGCGCGAGATCCTGGTGGGCCAGCGGCAGATTGCTGAAAGCCTGGCGGAACCGGTGACCGCGATCGTCGAGGCGGTGAAGGTGGCGCTGGAGAACACGCCGCCGGAGCTCGCGGCGGACATCGTCGACAAAGGAATTGTGCTGACCGGCGGCGGTGCCTTGCTGTACCGTCTGGACCAGGTGCTGCGGGACGCGACCGGCCTGCCGGTCGTGGTCGCCGAGAACCCGCTCAGCTGCGTGGCCCTTGGCACCGGCCGGGCGCTTGAGGAGATGAAGCGGCTCCGCAACGTCCTGACGTCCATGTACTAGAGGAGTCCGCCGGCCCTTGATCCGCCTCTCCATCCCGTTCCGACAGGCGCTCGCGAAGCTCACCCTGCCCGTGCTGATTGCGGCGGCATTCGGGTTGATGCTGCTGGGGAAGGCCGACGCCCTGCTGGCGGAGCAGGCGCGGATGGCCCTGGCCGATGCGCTGGCGCCGCTGTTCGCCGTGGTCGCGGAGCCCGTGGCCAGCGTGCAGACCGCGATGGACGAGGCGGAAGCGATGTTCACGCTGCGGGCCGACAACGCCAGGCTGAAGCAGCAGAACGAGGTGCTGCGGCAATGGCAGGCGGTCGCCCTTGCGCTCGATGCCGAGAACGCGACGCTGAAGGCGAACCTGCGCTGGGTGCCTGACCCGGCGCCCAGCTATGTCACCGCGCGCGTCGTTGCCGATGCCGGGGGGGTCTACGCGCGGGCGGTGCTGCTCTCCGTCGGCCCGAACCATGGGATCACCCGCGGACAGATCGCGCTGGATGACCGCGGCCTGGTCGGCCGGGTGACGGAGCTGGGCAGCCGCAGCGCCCGCGTGCTGCTGATGACCGACATCAACAGCCGCATCCCGGTCATCCTGGAGAACAGCCGCGCCCGCGCCATCTTGACCGGCACCAACGGGCCGCGGCCCCGGCTGATGTACTGGCCTGAGGGTGTGCTGCCCGCGGAGGGCGAGCGGGTTGTCACCTCGGCGGAGGCCAATGCCTTTCCTGCCGGGCTTCCGGTCGGCACCGTGCACTACTCCGCCAACAACGTGCCGGAGGTTGAGCCGGCGGCCCGGCTGGACCGGCTGGAGGTGGTGCGGATCTTCAACTACGGCCTGCGCGGTCTGGTCGCGCCCGAGGCACCCGCCCGCCCGTCCGAGAAGCCCGCGTCCGGGCGCCACAATTGACCGAGCGGTTCCCCGGCATCCGGCCGACGCCGACGCTGTGGCGCAAGCTGGATGCCGCGAGCCGTTCCGCATTTCCCGCCACCATCACGGTGCTGCTGCTGCTGTTGCTGGCGGCGCCGCTGGGCCTGCCGGGCCAGGCGCAGCTGCAGCCGGCGGCGGCGATGGCCTGCGTGTTCTTCTGGTCGTTGTTCCGGCCTGGCAGCATGAGCCCGCCCATCGTCTTCGTGCTTGGGCTGCTGTCCGATCTGCTCGGCCTGGCGCCGCCCGGGATTTCCGTGCTGGTGCTGCTGATCGTGCATGGTCTGGCAGTGAAGTGGCGGATGCTGGCGGGGCAGGGGTTCCTGATCGTCTGGCTGGCCTTCGTGGCCGTGGCCGCGGGAGGTGCGGCGCTAGGCTGGGCACTCACCAGCCTGCTCACGCTGCGGGTTTTGCCGGGACCGCCCGCGTTCTTCCAGTTCGGACTGACAGCCGGCCTGTATCCGGCGCTGGCCCTGCTGTTCACCATGGCCCATCGCGGCCCGGCTGACCCGGAGAGCGCATGAGTCCGCCCTTCAAGAAGGAGAACAAGCGCAGCGGCGTGTTCACCCGGCGCGCCCTGCTGCTGGGCGGCGGGCAGTTGACCGTGCTGGGTCTGCTGGGCGCCAAGCTGTATCAGGTGCAGGTGGTGGAGGGGGCGCGCTATGCCACGCTCGCCGAGAGCAACCGGATCAGCGCACGGCTGACAGCGCCGCCGCGCGGGCGCATCCTGGATCGGTTCGGCTCCGTCGTCGGCGGCAACAGGCTGAACTGGCGTGCCCTGCTGACCGCGGAGATGACCACCGACGTGGACCGCACGCTGGACAGCTTCGCACGCGTCGTTGCCCTGCCCGACCACGAGCGGGCGCGCATCGACCGGGAGCTGCGGCGCCGTCGCCGGTTTATCCCATTGATCGTGCGGGAGTTCCTGACCTGGGAGGACATGGCACGGATCGAGGTCAACGCCCCCGACCTGCCTGGCATCTACGTCGATGTCGGCACCACCCGCATCTATCCGCAGGGCCCGGCCCTGGCCCACGTGGTGGGTTACGTGGCGCCGCCCAACGAGTCGGATGTGGGGGACGAGCCCATGCTGGCGCTGCCGGGCATCCGCATCGGGCGCTCCGGCATGGAGAAGGCGCATGACATCGACCTGCGCGGCCGGGCCGGGGCGGTGCAGATGGAGGTGAACGCGGTGGGCCGCGTGATCCGTGAGCTGGACCGGCAGGAGGGCACGCAGGGGCAGGACCTGGGCCTCACCATCGACGTCGGGCTGCAGAACTCCGTGCTGAAGCGGCTGGGGGATGAGAGCGCCTCCGCCGTGGTGATGGACGCCCGCAACGGGGAGGTGCTGGCGATGACCACCAACCCCAGCTTCGACCCGAGCCTGTTCAACTCCGGCGTCAGCAACGCGCAGTGGATCGAGTGGACGCGCAACCGGCGCGCGCCGCTGATCAACAAGGCCGCTGCCGGGCTGTATGCGCCGGGCAGCACCTTCAAGATGGCGGTGGGAGCCGCCGGGCTGGAGGCCAAGACCATCACGCCGGGCGAGCGGATCAACTGTCCCGGCTACCTCGACCTCGGGGACACGCGGTTCCATTGCTGGAGCAAGAACGGGCATGGCGGCCTGGATGTGCGCGGCGCCTTGAAGAACAGCTGCGACGTGTTCTTCTACGAGGTGGCCCGGCGCACCGGCATCGATCGCGTGGCAGCCATGGCCAACCGCTTCGGCATCGGGGTGGACCTGCAGATCGAGCTGCCGGGCGTGCGGCGCGGGCTGATGCCGACGCGGGCCTGGCGCATGAGGCAGGGCAAGCCCTGGAACATCGGCGATACCATCAGCTGCGGCATCGGGCAGGGCTACATCCAGACCACGCCGCTGCAGCTGGCGACCTACGTGTCGCGCGTCGCCACCGGGCGGGCGGTGCAGCCGCATCTGACGCGCACGCTGAACGGCGTCCTGCAACCGGGCTCGAAGGCCGAGGATTGGCCGAGCATGAACCTGCCGGAGCGCAACCTGCATCTGCTGCGGGACGGTATGTGGGCTGTGGTGAACGAAGCCGGCGGTACCGCGCCCGGCGCCCGGCTGCCGCTGCCGGGGATCCAGATGGCGGGCAAGACCGGGTCCACGCAGGTGCGCCGGGTCAGCCGGGAGCAGCGGGAGCGCGGGTTCAAGTCGGAGAACCTGCCTTGGGAGTTCCGGCCCCACGCGCTGTTCGTGTGCTACGCGCCGTATGACGCGCCGCGCTATGCCGTTGCGGTCGTGGTGGAGCACGGCAATGCCGGCGCGGCGGCGGCGGCGCCACTCGGCCGCGACATCATGGCGGACGTGCTGACGCGCGACCCGGCCAACCACACCGAGCAGCCGGGCGCCCGCGTCGCCACCCGGACGTAGATCAGGACCGCAGCATGATCACAGCCCGCCGCCTGATCCGGGCCGAGCCCTCGTTCGGGCTGGCCACCAAGCTGTGGCAGATCAGCTGGTCCTATGTGCTGCTGCTGTGTCTGCTGGCCGGGGTGGGCTACGTTGCGCTGTATTCTGCCGCCGGGGGCAGCCCGGACCCCTATGCGACCAAGCACATCCTTCGCTTCTGCGCCGGTCTGGTGATGATGATCTGCATGGCGCTGGTCGATATCCGGCTGATCGCGAAGCTCTCCTACGTGGTCTATGGCGCCTCCGTCGCGCTGCTGGTGCTGGTGCTGCGGATGGGGCATGTGGGCAAGGGCGCTCAGCGCTGGATCGATCTGGGCGGCCTGCAGATACAGCCGAGCGAACTCGCCAAGATCGGGCTGGTCATGGCGCTTGCAGCCTGGTTCCACAAGGCGAGCTGGGAGAAGATGGGCAATCCGCTGTTCCTGGTCCCGCCCGCCATCATGGTGCTGGTTCCGGTCGGGCTGATCCTGAAGGAGCCCAACCTGGGCACGGCGGTGATCACGGCGATCGTCGGCGGCGCGGTGTTTCTTGCAGCAGGTATCCGCTGGTGGAAGCTGGCCTTGGTGGTGATCCCGATCCCGTTCGCGGCGCAGTTCGCCTTCAGCCACCTGCATGACTACCAGCGCGCCCGCATCACGACCTTCATGAACCCGGAGAGCGATCCGCTGGGTGCGGGCTACAACATCATCCAGTCCAAGATCGCGCTGGGCTCCGGGGGGTTATGGGGCAAGGGGTTCCTGCAGGGGACGCAGGGGCACCTCAACTTCCTGCCGGAGAAGCAGACCGACTTCATCTTCACCATGCTGGCGGAGGAGTTCGGCCTGGTGGGTGGCCTGGCGCTGCTGACGCTGCTCGGCACCATCGTGACCGGCGGCATCGCCATCGGGCTGCGCTGCCGGCACCAGTATGGGCGGTTGCTGGCCCTGGGGATTGCCACAAACTTCTTCATGTATGTGTTTGTCAACATCGCCATGGTGATGGGCGCCATCCCGGTGGGCGGCGTGCCCCTGCCGCTGGTCTCGCATGGCGGGTCGGCGATGCTGACGGTGATGTTTGGCTTCGGGTTGCTGATGTCGGTCCATGTGCACCGGGACACCGAGTTCACGACGTCCGAGGAGTAGCGTGCCGCTAGGGCAACTGCTGCGGCGTGGACGGCTGTTCCGCCGTCAGGGTCTCGCGGTGGGCCGATAGCAGCGTCGTGGCACGCTCGATGGAGCGCACGACGGCCTGCCCGGCGCGCTGAACAGCCGGGTCGGCGTGGTTCAGCAGGCGGTCCGACATCATCAGTGCCGGAGACATCACCCCGCGCAGGTCATGGCGCAGCGCCGCGGTGGCGGCGCGATACGACTCCATGCTGGCGGTCAGCGCGATCTCGGCCGAGCGGTCCGGTTCCGGCTGGCCGCGCAGGGCTGCGAACTGCACCAGGCCCGCCGCGACGGCTGCGACCAGGGCGGCCACGATGAACGGCACCCCGAGTCCTGTCAGCCCGATGGTTGCGCCGACTGCACCGAAGGCCAGCACAGCGGCGAGAATCGCCAGGCGTCCGGGGCCGTTGATCATCAAAACTCCTTGCAAGTCGCTCCAATGGAAACAAATTGCCGGAACCAGGGTTCCCGGCGGCGGCTTCGATTGACGCGCCCCCTCCGGCCCGCCTATAAGCCGCGCCTGCCCCGGACCCTTAATGGCCCGGCCGCGGCCATGCGCCGCGCACAACCCGGAGACACCACATTGAAGCGCACTTACCAACCCTCGAAGCTGGTCCGCAAGCGCCGCCATGGCTTCCGCGCCCGTATGGAGACTGTCGGTGGCCGCAAGGTCCTGGCCAACCGGCGTGCCAAGGGCCGCAAGAAGCTGTCGGCCTAGTCAGCCCGTGGCGCCCGCTTCGATGGCGCCTGCTGCACCGACACGACTGAAGCGCCGGGCCGAGTTCCTGCGGGTTGCGAGCAAGGGCCGGAAAACCCCGGCGCCGGGCCTCGTGCTCCAGGTATTGGCCCGCGGCGATCAAGACCCGGCCCGGCTCGGCTTCACGGTTACGAAGAAGGTGGGGAATGCCGTGGTCCGCAACCGCACCAAACGCCGTCTGCGCGCGGCAGCCCAGGTCGTGCTCGGCGAGGCTGATGCACCTGGTGTCGACATGGTGCTGATCGGGCGCGACGGGACACGCGGCCGACGCTTTGCCCTTCTGGTCGAGGATTTGCAGCGCGCCATGGTCAAGCTGGGCGCACGGTAGTGTCGCGCTATGCGGCAGAGGCCGTAGTGTTGCTGGTGCGGGTTTATCAGTGGACGCTGCGGCCGTTCATCGGCGCGCATTGCCGGTTCGAGCCAAGCTGCAGCCACTACGCCATCGAGGCCCTGCGTACCCACGGCCCGGTTCGCGGCACCGGCCTCGCGACTATCCGCGTATTCCGGTGCAATCCCTGGACCGAGGGCGGGTTTGATCCCGTGCCCGGTCGCGGTTCATGCCGCTGCAGCTCGAAGGCGATGATTTCCTGATGGACCAGAAGCGTCTTTTCACCGCGATCGCCATTTCGATCGCGATCCTGCTCGGCTTCCAGCTGCTGCTGCCCAAGCGGCCGCAGCCAGATCCGGCCGTCGCCAACAAGAACACGCCGACGACCGAGACGGTCCGGCCGACGGGCAACCCGGCCGCCCCCGGTAGCCAGCCAGTCGCCATCGCTCCGCCCACGGAGCAGCGTAACGTGCCCCGGCTCAAGATCAATGCCCCGCGCGTTCAGGGCAGCATCAACCTGGCCGGCGCCCGGTTGGACGACCTCGTGCTGCGCGACTACCACGAGCAGGTGGAGCGCAGCAGCCCGCTGGTCCGTCTGCTGGAGCCGCGCGTCGACCCGCAGCCTTACTACGTCCAGTTCGGCTGGACGGCGGATGGCACCGTGAAGGTGCCGGGCCCGGACGTGGTGTGGACTGCCGAAGGAGCCCAGTTGACCCAGGCGACGCCGGTCACGCTGAGCTGGGATAATGGCGGCGGTCAGGTGTTCCGCATCAAGCTGAGCGTTGACGACAACTACCTGTTCACCGCCGAGCAGACCGTCCAGAATACCGGGACCGCCGAGGTCAAGGTGCATCCGTGGTCCCGCATACGCCGCGACTACAAGCCGGTCACGGCGGGCTATTACATCCTGCATGAAGGCCTGTTGGGTGTATTGGGCGGCACCCTGCAGGAACAGACCTACGACAAGGCCAAGAGCGAGGCCGAGAAGCATTCCGGTGGTGCGTCCCTGGAAATGGCGACCACCGGCGGCTGGGCGGGTATCACCGACAAGTACTGGCTGACCGCGTTGATCCCCGATCAGTCCACCCCGGTGCAGGCCGCGTTCCGGCACGTCACGGATAACGGCGCGGACCGCTATCAGGTGGACTTCGTCACGCCCGATGCCACGACCATTGCCGCTGGCGCCACCGCCTCCTCCACCACCCGGCTGTTCGCCGGCGCCAAGGTGGTGACGCTGCTGGACAGCTACGAGAAGTCGCTCGGCCTGCCGCACTTCGACAAGGCGGTGGATTTCGGCTGGTTCTACTGGCTGACCAAGCCCATCTTCTACGCGCTGGATTGGCTGTATCACCTCACCGGCAACTTCGGCGTGGCGATCCTGATCTTCACGGTGTTCGCCAAGGCGCTGTTCTTCCCGCTGGCCAACAAGTCCTACAAGTCCATGAGCCGCATGAAGCAGCTCAACCCGAAGATCCAGGAAGTGCGGGCGCGGCTGAAGGACGAGCCGCAGAAGATGCAGTCCGAGATCATGCAGATCTACAAGACCTCCGGCGTGAACCCGGCCAGCGGCTGCCTGCCGATGGTGGTGCAGATCCCGGTGTTCTTCTCGCTTTACAAGGTCATCTTCGTCACCATCGAGATGCGGCACGCGCCCTTCTTCGGCTGGATCCACGATCTCTCGGCGGTGGACCCGACCAACGTGTTCAACCTGTTCGGGCTGATCCCCGTTGACCCGGCGCAGTACTCGCACTTCCTGCATCTCGGCGTCTGGCCCATCATCATGGGCATCACGATGTTCCTGCAGCAGAAGCTGAACCCGGCGCCGCCCGACCCGGTGCAGGCCAAGCTGTTCCAGTTCATGCCCATCATCTTCACCTTCATGCTTTCCAGCTTCCCGGCCGGCCTGGTCATCTACTGGAGCTGGAACAACCTCCTCACGATTGCACAACAATGGACGATCATGCGCCGCACCACCTCAACCCCGGCGACGGTTCGCTCCTAGCCCCGACCCCGGAACAGCTCGAGCTCGGCCGGCTGCTGTTCGCGGCCGGGTGCGAGTTCTTCTATGCGTCGCAGCGGCTGGACCAGTTGCCGGGACCCGGCCTGCCGGAGGTGGCGTTCGCCGGGCGGTCCAACGTCGGCAAGAGCAGCCTGATCAATGCACTCACCGGGCGCCGCGCTCTGGCCCGTGCCTCCAACACCCCGGGGCGGACCCGGCAGTTGAACTTCTTCAACTTGGGCGACCGGCTGACGCTGGTGGACATGCCGGGCTATGGCTATGCGCAGGCCGCCAAGGAGATCAAGGCGGACTGGCAGGACCTGATGTTCGAGTATCTGCGCGGCCGGCCCACCCTGCAGCGGGTGATCCTGCTGCTGGATGCGCGCATCGAGCTGAAGGCGTCCGACCATGCGGTCATGGACCTGCTGGACAGCGCTGCGGTGACCTATCAGCTGGTGCTGACCAAGACCGATGCGGTGAAGCCCGGCGCCCTGGCGCGCAAGACCGCGGAGATCGAGGCGCTCAGCCTCAAGCACCCCGCGGCCTATCCGCTGGTCCTGGCCACCAGCAGCGATGCCGGGCATGGGATCGACGCGCTGCGGGCGGCGCTGGCCGGGCTCGCGGAGCCGACGCCCGCTTGACCAGGCCGGCTTGACCAGGGCCGCCGGGCGCCGCTACGCAAACGGACCACGGTAGGATTGACGCACATGGCCTTGACCCCGGAACAGCTCCTGGCCGCAGGAGAGCAGGCGGACATCCTGGTGCAGGCGCTGCCGTTCCTGCGCCGCTACGCCGGCGTCACGGTCGTGATCAAGTATGGCGGACACGCCATGGGCGACGAGCACCTGGCCGAGAAGTTCGGGCGGGACATCGCGTTGCTGAAGCAGGTGGGCGTGAACCCGGTTGTGGTGCATGGCGGCGGACCGCAGATCAATGCCATGCTGCAGCGGCTGGCGATCCAGTCCAGCTTCGTCGATGGCCTGCGCATCACCGACAAGGCGATGGTCGAGGTGGTCGAGATGGTTCTGGCCGGGACCGTGAACAAGCATGTGGCGCAGCTGATCAACCAGGCAGGCGCCCTGGCGGTGGGCATCTGCGGCAAGGATGGCGGGCTGATCCGCGCCCGCAAGCTGCAGCGGACGGTGCGGGACCCTGACAGCCACATCGAGCGCGAGCTGGACTTGGGCTTCGTCGGTGAGCCGGAGCATGTGGACGTGCGGGTCATCCACGCGCTGACCGGGGCCGGGTTGATCCCGGTGATCGCCCCGGTGGGGGTGGGGGCGGACGGACAGACCTACAACATCAATGCCGATACGGTGGCGGGCGCGGTGGCCGGCGCGCTCGGTGCCCGGCGCCTGCTGATGCTGACCGACGTGGCCGGGGTGCTGGACGAAGACAAGGTGCTGATCCCGGCCATGACCATCGCCGACGTGGAAGCCGGGGTCGCCCGCGGCATGATCTCCGGCGGGATGATCCCGAAGGTGGAGAACTGCGTCGCGGCGGTGAAGTCGGGGGTCAAGGGTGCCGTGATCCTTGATGGGCGGATGCCGCACGCCTGTCTGCTGGAGCTGTTCCGCGAGGGCGGCGTGGGGACGCTCGTGACCGCCTAGACCTCCAGCTCCACGCAGACGGGAACGTGGTCTGAGCTGCGTTCCCAGTCGCGGGCCTCGGTGAGAACCTGCATGCCCCGCAGGTTCGCCACCAGGTCTGGCGAGACCCAGACGTGGTCCAGCCTGCGGCCTCGATTGGCGAGCTTCCAGTCCTGGTTGCGATAGGACCACCACGTATAGAGCTTCTGGTCCGCGGGCACGAAATGCCGCATCGCGTCCACGAACCCGGCATCCATCCAGGCCCGCATGTGCGCCACCTCGACCGGAGTGTGGCTGACCACCTTCACCAGCTGCTTGTGGCTCCACACGTCCTGCTCAAGCGGCGCGATGTTCAGGTCGCCGACCAGGATGCAGCGCTCCGCCCGGCGCGCCGCGAACCACCGGGTGGCCTGGGTGATGAACTGCAGCTTATGGGCGAACTTGGGGTTCAAAGCGGTGTCCGCCACGTCGCCGCCGGCCGGGACATAGAAGTCGTGCAGCTCCACCGGGCCGGTGGGGGCCTGCAGGCGCACGGCGATGTGGCGGCAATCACCCTTGTCACACCAGTCCGGCGCCAGATCGTCGGGTTCGATCGGCAGGCGGGAGAGGATGGCGACGCCGTTATACCCCTTCATGCCGCGCCGGGCGATGTGAGGGTAGCCCAGGGCTGGGGGGCCATCGCCGGGGAACAGGTCGTCCGGCACCTTGGTCTCCTGCAGGCAGATGACATCGGGGTCCAGCGCGTCCACGAGGTGGCGCAGCAGCGGCATCCGCAGGCGCAGCGAGTTGATGTTCCAGGTGGCGACACGAAGCTTCATGGCCGCACCATCCCGCCACGGCCCGGCGCCGACAAGCCTCGGCTTGATCTGTGCGCCGTTTCCGATACGGTCCCGCGCAAACTATCCTGGAGGGGATCGCCCATGTTCCGCCGCACCATGCTTGCCGCCACTCTGCTCGCCAGCCTTTCACACGGCGCCATCGCCCCCGCGTTCGCCCAGGCCTCGGGCCCGGTGCAGGTGGGCGCCATCGAGATCCTGAGCGGGCCGAACGCCGCCTATGGCACCGCCATCAAGGCCGGGCTGGAGCTGGCGCTGGACGAGATCAACCAGAAGGGCGTGCTGGGCGGCCGGAAGATCCAGCTGACGATCGAGGACAGCGCCGCCAACAAGGACCAGGCGATCAACGCGGCCCGCAAGCTGATCGGGCGTGACAAGGTGGTCACCATCATCGGGCCGACCCTGTCGAACGAGATGTTTGCGGTCGGGCCGGTGGTGAACGAGCGCAAGATCCCGATCATCGGCACGAGCACGACGGCCACCGGCATCACCGAGATCGGGCCTTACGTGTTCCGCACCAGCCTGCCGGAGAGCGACGTGATCCCGGTGACGCTCGCCGCGGCCAAGGCCCGGGGCGTGAAGTCCATCGCGCTGATGTATGCGAACGACGACGCGTTCAGCAAATCGGGCTTCGACACGATGAAGTCGGCGGCGGAGAAGGCCGGGCTGAACATCGTGGCGATCGAGGCGTTTTCGGGCAAGGACACCGATTTCAGCGCGCAACTGACCAAGATCAAGGCGCTGAAGCCCGACGCGATCGGTATCTCGGCGCTGGTGGAGCCGGTGTCGGGCGTGATGCTGCAGGCGCGGCAGCTGGGGTTCGGCAAGGAAACGCTGTTCATCGGCGGCAATGGCAGCAACTCGCCCAAGCTCGGGGAGATCGCTGGTGCCGCGTCGGATGGGCTGATCGTCGGCAGCCCCTGGTTCATCGGCAAGCCCGAGGCGACCAGTGAGGCTTTCGTGAAGGCGTTTCGCGCCAAGTACTCGCGTGACCCGGACCAGTTCGCGGCGCAGGCCTATGACTGCATGCACATCGTGGCGGAAGCCATCGACCGCGCCGGGGCGGCGGAACCGGAAAAGATCCGCGATGCGCTGCTCAAGACCAAGCATGACGGCGTCATGGGACCCTTCACCTTCACCGCGGGCCGCGACCCGGCCAGCACCGAAGGCGTGATCGTGCTTGAGATGCGTGGCGGCAAATTCGGCGTCGCGCCGAAATAGGGGAGGCGGCCACCCGTCAGGGTGGCCTGCCGCCGGGTTAGAGGCCCTGTGCGCTGCTGCCCTGGGCACCGCTGCTGCCCACCCCGGTGGAGCCGCCGGAGCCGCCGGAGCCGCCGCCGGTCGGGCCGGTGGTGAAGCGCCCGACATTGCCCAGCAGCTGCTGCATGAAGCTTGCCTCGCTGCCCGGCGAAGGCGTGGCCCGGCTGACCACCGTCACGTCGCGGCTGTCGTCCTGGCCCAGCTTGCGGATGGTGCGCAGCACGCCGCCCTGGTCGAAGTTCAGCACCGTCACTTCCTGCGCCAGGATGCCGGGGGTGCGGCCCACGCGGGTGCCCGTGGTCTCGCTGATATAGATCCAGCGGTTGTCGTCGAAGGTGGCCCGCGTGGTGGGCGAGCCGATCAGGCTGGTGACGTCTGCCTTTGTTGACGTGCCGGGCACCAGCTCCTTGAGCTGATCGGCATCCACCTTGTTGCCGCGGAAGGTGCGGGGTGTCTCGACCACGCTGCAGGCCGGCAGGGCACTGAGCAGCAGGAGCAGGGCAGGGATGCAGGGTCGCACGGCGTGATGTCCCCGGTTCGATCGACGATCTGGAAGGCCGGAGCGGCCGTGCGGATTGCATGGGCCGGCCCGGCGCCTATGTTCGGCGTGGGTTGTCACGCGCGTGACCCAAAGTCAAATGCGTTGAGAACGCGGATGCCGCGAAAGGATGAGGGATGCTGGGGCTGTTCCGGCGTAAGACGCACGAGCGTGCGAGCTATACGCTTTATACCGAGGCGGTGCGGGCGGCCCGCGCGCCCTATTTCTACACCGAGCTGCGGGTACCGGACACGCTGGACGGGCGGTTCGACCTGGTCGGTCTGCACGTGTTCCTCCTGATCGACCGCCTGCGCGCCGCTGCGCCGCCGGGCCCGGCCATCGCACAGGGAGTGTTCGACGCGATGTTCGCGGACATGGACTTCAACCTGCGCGAGATGGGCGTGGGCGACATGGCGGTGGCCAAGCGCAACAAGGAGATGTGGGAGGCCTTCCACGGCCGGTCCAAGGCCTATGAGGAGGCATTCCAGGCCGAGGATGAGAGCCAGTTGCTGGACGGCCTGTCGCGCAACGTCTGGCGCGGCCAGGCCCCTGCCGGAGCCGCGGCGGCGCTGGCCGGCATCATGGTGCGCGCACGCCTGGCGCTGGCGCATGCGCCGATCGGGTCGTTCATTCGGGGCGAGTGGCGGTTCTCCGAGGCCGAGACGGTGATGGCGTGACGCCCGAGATCTCCCGCACCGCCCGGGTGGACCGGCTGCCCGCGGCATTGACGGTGGAGGCATCGCCCGCCGAATGTGTCGCCCTGGCACGGCGGATGCAGATCCTGGGCGTTGCGTCGCTCTGGTGCCGCTTCACGTTGCGCCGGCGTGGGGACATCGTGGTGGCCACGGGCGAGATGCGGGCCTCTGTCACCCAGGCCTGCGTGGTGTCGCTGGAGCCGGTGGCGCAGACCATCGACGAGACCTTCGAGCTTCGGTTCGTGCCATCCGGCAAGGAGCGCGACGACGAGGACCCCGAATCGCCGGACGAGCTGCCCTATGAAGGCGACACGATCGACTTCGGCGAGGCCGCGGCGGAACAGCTGGCCCTGTCGCTGGACCCCTATCCGCGCCACCCCGATGCCGTGCTCGACTCGGCTGCCGAGGACACCTCGGACACGCCGTTCGCCGATCTGGTGCGGCTGCGCAAGCGTGATTGAGGCGGGGCCGGCCCCGGCTTGCTTGCAGCCGCGGCGTTGCTCTGCTAGACGGCGCGCCTTGCATCCACCTTCGCGACCACGGCGTGACCCGCCGGGGTTGCGCACGTTAGATAGCCTTGAGGGGCACATTCCATGGCCGTTCCAAAGAAGAAGACCTCGCCATCCCGCCGGGGCATGCGCCGCTCGCACGATGCGCTGCCGACCCAGGCGCATGCCGACTGCTCCAATTGCGGTGAGCTGAAGCGCCCGCATCATGTGTGCAGCCATTGCGGCCATTATAATGGCCGTGAGGTGATCAAGGCCGGGGAGCTTCGGGGCGTCGTCCGCATCTGATTGGCCGCATGACCTGGACGCCCGTCCCCCGGTTCGGGGTGTGGCGGGCGTAAGGATCGAGGCAGCATTTGAGCGAACCCTATACTCTGGCGATCGATGCGATGGGTGGCGACGGTGCGCCCGAGATCGTCATTGACGGACTTGACCTCTCCGCCGAGCGGCACCCACAGGCGCGCTTTCTGCTGGTGGGTGACGAGGCTCGGCTGCGGCCGCTTCTGGCGAGACGCAAGCGGGTCGAGGCGGCCTGCACGGTGCGGCATGCCGGCGCCATCGTGACCAGCGAGATGAAGCCCACCGCCGCACTGCGGCTGCGCGACTCGTCCATGCGCATCGCGATCGACGCGGTGTCGTCCGGCGAGGCCAGCGGGGTGGTGTCGGCCGGCAATACCGGAGCGCTGCTCGCGCTGGCAAAGATCGTCGTCAAGACACTTCCGGGGATCGATCGGCCGGCCATGGCGGGCATCGGTCCTTCGGCCAGAGGTGACGTCGTGATCCTGGACCTCGGCGCCAACGTGCAGTGCGACGCCCGCAACCTGGTTGAATTCGCCATCATGGGCGACGTGTTCGCCCGCACCGTGCTGGGTCTGCCTTCTCCGACCCTCGGGCTGCTCAATGTCGGCTCCGAGGAGCTGAAGGGCGTTGAGCGGGTGCGCCAGGCTGCCGAGGTGCTGAAGGCGAGTCACGTCGCAGCGAACTTCCACGGGTTCGTCGAAGGGCACGACATCACGGCCGGCACGGTCGATGTGGTGGTGACGGACGGCTTCACCGGAAACGTCGCCCTGAAGACCGGAGAGGGGGCATTCAAGCTGGTGGGCGACCTGCTGCGCCAGATCTTCCGCGGCAGCCTGCTCGGCAAGATCGCCTACCTGCTGGCCCGGCCCGGCCTCGACCGGCTGCGCCTCTGGCTTGACCCTCGCCGCTACAACGGGGCGGTGTTCCTGGGGCTGAACGGCGTGGTGGTGAAGTCGCATGGCGGCACCGATGCGGAAGGCTTCGCGCATGCGGTGGATGTGGCGATGGACATGGTGACGCACGGTTTCAACGAGAAAATCCGCATGGGCATGGCGCAGATCGACCGGCTGGACACGCCCGGCCTGGTGGCCTCGGCTTGACCATGCCGCGCGCGGTGCTGGCCGGGATCGGCGCCTACCTGCCGGAGCGGGTGGTGACGAACGAGGAGCTGTCCGCCCGCGTGGACACCTCGGACGCCTGGATCCAGGAACGCACCGGCATCAAGCAGCGGCACCTGGTTGGCCCGCACGAGACCTGCGCCTCCATGGGCACTGAGGCGGCCCGGCGCGCACTGGCCGATGCTGGTGGCGGGCCCGGCGATGTCGACGCCGTCATTCTCGCGACCAGCACACCGGACCAGGCGTTCCCCGCCACCGCGCTGCGGGTTCAGGCGGCGCTGGAGATCGAGCAGGGCTTCGGGTTCGATATCTCAGCCGCCTGCAGTGGCTTCGTCTATGCGCTCTCGATAGCGGACGGGATGATCCGCAGCGGCCAGGTGCGGGGCGTTCTGGTGATCGGGTCTGAGGTCTATTCGCGCATCCTGAACTGGTCGGACCGCGGCACTTGCGTGCTGTTCGGTGATGGGGCCGGCGCGGTGTTCCTGCGGGCAAGCAGCGATGAGGAGCGCGGCGTGCTGTCCACGCACCTGCATGCGCAGGGCTCGCTGGGCGACCTGTTGTATGTGGATGGTGCGGTGGGGCGCACGGACAGGCCGGGCCACCTGGTGATGAATGGGCGGGAGGTGTTCCGCCACGCCGTGAGCAAGCTGGCGGCCGCGGTGGATGAGGCGCTGCGCGCCAATGGGCTGGTGCATGCCGATGTGGACTGGCTGGTGCCGCACCAGGCGAATCGGCGGATCATCGAGGCGATGGGCAAGAAGCTCGGCCTTGCGGCGGAACGGGTGGTGATCACGGTGGACCGCCATGCGAACACCTCGGCTGCCTCGATCCCGCTGGCTTTGGCGGAGGCTTACGGCGATGGACGCATCAAGCGTGGCGACCTGGTGCTGATGGAAGCGCTGGGCGGCGGCATGACCTGGGGTTCTGCACTCGTTCGCATGTGATGGCCGCCGGGACACGCTGTCTCTCTAGAGCAACAGTGCTGGAGAAGTTGTTTCAGATCAAGCGGTTTGCTTGACCCTCATCAGGCGGCTGCTTAGCCTGACGCCATGACAACGGTGACACGCGCCCAACTGGCCGAGACGATCTATTCCCAGGTCGGACTGTCCCGGAACGATTCGGCGGAGCTTCTGGAAACGGTTCTGGAGCGGATGTCGACGGCCCTGGAAGCCGGCGAGTCGGTGAAGGTGAGCGGGTTCGGCACCTTCTCGGTCCGGCAGAAGGGACGTCGGATCGGCCGCAACCCCAAAACCGGGGTTGAGGTGCCGATCCTGCCGCGGCGCGTGCTGACGTTTCGTCCCAGCCAGGTGCTGAAAGCCCAGGTCAACGGGCTCGCGATTCCGGCCACGGATGACGAATGAGCGAGGCACCGGACTTGATCCCCGAAGATGATCTGTCCGCCGGGGCGCGTGCTCGCTCCAAGAAGGCGCCGAATGCCTTTCGCACCATCAGCGAAGTCGCTGACGAGTTGCATATTCCGCAGCACGTGCTGCGGTTCTGGGAGACGAAGTTCCCGCAGGTGAAGCCGCTGAAGCGGGGCGGTGGACGGCGGTATTATCGTCCGGATGACATCCAGCTGCTCCGCCGGGTTTCGGATCTCCTGTATATTCAAGGCTACACCATCAAGGGCGTGCAGCGTCTGCTTCGTGAAGGCGGCGGCATGTTGTCTGATGATATCCCGCCGGCCCCGGCGGCCGAGCGCGCGGCGGCCGAGGCGGAGAGGGCCAGCCTGCCGCCCGAGGCGGAGGCCCAGCTCATCGAGGTGCCGCCCGCGCCAGCCGATCCGGGGCACGCCGATGAAATGCGTGCCCTGCTGGCGGAAGCGCTGGATGAACTCGTCGCCCTGCGTCGGCTGCTGCCGTAAAGCCTCCGGCTGTTCGTGACACCGCCGATTGCAGCGCAAAGCGGGTCCTGCTACACCGCACGAACGGTCGGAGCGTAGCGCAGTCTGGTAGCGCATCAGTCTGGGGGACTGAGGGTCGTCGGTTCGAATCCGGCCGCTCCGACCAGGCCGGCCTCAGCGCCGATGCACTGTCACCCGGCCTCTCCCGGTGTCCCAATGAGCTTGCCGCCGTTCTGCAATGGTTGTGCTGCGAACGCGCCTGGCGTTTCACTTCGGTATGAACCCCCGGCGGTCACACCGCGGACGAAAGAGGCGAATGATGAGTGTCTTGGATACATTGCTGCAGACATTCGTCGCGTGGCGCTCCGCTGTGGACGACAGGGCCGGTGCTGAGCAGTCCGCGAATGTCCAGGCATTGCTCGCGTTCGGTGCAGACGCCGGGTCCGCGGGGCTGGTGTTCGATGCGGATGCCTATGCCGCAGCGCAAAAACTGCCGCCGCGCAGCCGCGGTGCCGCCGCAAGTCTCAAACACTATCTGACCATCGGCGTGGACCAGGCGCTCGAACCGACTCCGTGGTTCAGCGAATCGTTCTATCGTCAGACCTATCCCGACGTGCTGCTTGCGATCGACGCCGGGCACTGGCGGTGCGGCTATCAGCACTTCCTGCTGCTGGGGATCAACGAGTTCCGCAGCCCGAACGCCAGCTTCAACGAACTCGTCTACCTGGGCCGCAACCCGGACGTGCTTGAGGTGGTCAGGGCCCGCCACCTGCCGAACGGGCTGTTCCACTTCCTGAAGCTGGGCCGCACCGAGGGGCGCCTGGTGAACCCGGCCGATGTGGCGCCGTTGCTGGATCTGCCGGTACGACGCGCCCCGCCCGCGCTTGGCGCCAGCCCGGCCTTCGCTGAGGCCATCTATCGCGCCACCAATGTCGATGTTGCAGATGATGGGCGGCCCCAACCTGGTCTTCGCCACTGGGTCACCAACGGCGTAGCAGAGGATCTGCGCGGGCTCCGTCCCCGGATCGCAGGGTGGGTCGAAAACGTCTATCTGCGGCACAACTCCGATCTCGCGCCCTATATCGGCGTCGGTCTCCAGCCGAGCGGCTACTCGCATTTCCTGCTGTATGGAGCCGCGGAGGGCCGCCGCTGGGCTGGTGCGGACTGGGCCGCCGCCGAGCAGACGCACCTGAGCCGGGCCATGGCGCTGCGCACGCCGCCTGGGCCCGAGGATGGGCCGCAGCCGCTGATCTCGGTCATCGTGCCGGTGTACAACACCGATCTGCCGGCCCTGCTGGAATGCCTCGAGTCTGTCTGTGCGCAGACCTATCCGAACTGGCAGCTCTGCCTGTCGGACGACGCATCCACGCTGCCGCATGTGCAGGAGGTGCTGGTTGCAGCGGCACGCCGCGATCCGCGGATCAAGGCCGTGTTCGCCGCGGGCAATGGCGGGATCTCCGCCACGTCGAACACGGCCCTGCGGGAGACCGATGGAGAGTTTGTCGCCCTTCTGGACCACGACGACATTCTCGCGCCCGATGCCCTGCTGCACGTCGCTGCGGCGTTTCGCTCTGCGGCCGATGTCGATGTCGTCTATACGGATGAAGGCAAGCTGACCGAAGACGGACGCCTCACCTCGCTGACTCCGAAGCCGGGCTGGTCGCCCGAGTTGCTGCTGTCCACCATGTATATCGGCCACCTGACTGCCTATCGGCGCAGCGTGATCGACCAGGTCGGCGGGTTCCGCTCCGTGTTCGACGGCACGCAGGATTACGACCTCGCGCTCCGCGTGTCCGAGATCGCGCGGCGCGTCGTGCATGTGCCGCTGCCGCTGTATCTATGGCGCATGTCGCCGGCCTCCACCGCCGGGTCGATCGGGGCCAAGCCCGGCGTCCTGGGGCTGCAGCGCCGTGCCATCGAGAGCGCCCTGGTGCGCCGCGGGCAGCCCGGCAGCGTGCGGCCCGGGCACGGCGCCGGGCACTGGACCGTGGTGCTGGACCCGCCGCCGGGGGAACCGCTGGTCAGCATCGTGATCCCAACGGCGGGCCGCACGGGCGTGATCGGCGGCACCGAGATCGACCTGGTGGTGAACTGCATCCAGTCGCTGCATCGGTCAGAAAGCTATTCGAATTATGAGATCGTCGTGGTGCACAACGGCGATCTTACGCCCAGCACCCTGCTGCACCTTGGCAACTACCCCCATGTGCGCTTCGTGCATTACACCGGCACGCCGTTCAACCTCTCCGACAAGATCAACCTTGGCGTGCGCGAGGCGGCCGGGGATCATGTCCTGCTGCTGAACGACGACATGCAGGCCGAGTCACCCGACATCATCCGTTCCATGCTGGGCCGGATGTTCGCAGGCGTCGGGATCGTCGGCGGGCGCCTGCTCTATGCCAACGGCACCTTGCAGCATGCGGGCGTGGTGTGGTCCGCGGAGGGGCCGACCCATGCGATGATCGGCGAACACCGGCTCACGGCCGGGCCGGCGGAGCGGCTGCGGGTGATGCACAACGTGCTGGCGGTCAGCGGCGCCTGCATGTTCTTTCGCCGTGACGTGTACTTCCGATGCGGCGGGTTCTCGCCGCGCCTGGCAGTGAACTACAACGACGTCGACCTCTGCCTGAACGTGCAGGCCCAGGGCCTGCGGATCGTGTTCAACCCCGATGTGACGCTGTTCCATTTCGAGTCGCTGTCAAAGGCCGGGACGCATTTCTGGGAACTGCAACTCCTCGCGCTCTCGCATCCCGGGTTGCGCGATCCGTTCTGGAACCCGACCTTCTCGCAGCAATCGCCCTTCTTCGAACTGCGTGACCCGGCGCGTCCGGCCCCGCCCAGCTACCGCGCCTGGCTGCTCGACCGCATCATCCGCCGCCAGGCCGGTCTCACGACCGCTCGCACCGTGCGCTTCTCGTTTATCATGAGCGTGTTCCAGAACAAGAAAGACCAGATGCGTGCCCTGGCCGAAACGATTGCGCGCCAGACCTATGACAACTGGGAGTGGGTCATTGTCGATGACGGCTCCACGCTGCCGGAGACGCTGGAGTGGCTTGCGGAGATCCAAACGGACCCCCGCGTGCAATTCATCCGGCTGGCAACGAACCAGGGAATCATGGCGGGCTATGGCGCGGCCTTCCGGGCGGCCACGGGTGACTACGTGGTGCCGATCGACGCGGACGACTTCCTCACCCTCGACTGCCTGCACGTGCTCGCGACGGCCATCGAGCGCACCAGCGGGCCGGACGTCGTCTATTCCGACGAGGATAAGGGCACCGAGAGCGGCGACACCCATTCGCCGTTCCTGAAGCCGGACTGGGATCCGGTGCTGTTCTCGAACATCTGCTACGTCTGCCACGTCTGCGCGGTGAAGCGGTCCGCAGCCGCCGAAGTCGGCGCCTACACGGACCTGGCGGCCGCCTGGTGCCATGACTGGGACACGCTGCTTCGCCTCAAGCGCGGCCATGCGCGCATCGAGCATGTGCCGGAGGTGCTGTATCACTGGCGCATCCACCAGGGCTCCACCGCCTCCATGGCGACCGGCACGAAGCCGTATACGATCGACAGCCAGAAGCATGTGCTGCAGCAGGATCTGCAACTGACCGGGGCCGATGCGTGGTTCGAGGTCGTACAGAACGAGCTGTTCCCGCATAACGGCATCTGGCGCCTGAAGCCGCTGCCGGAGACGGTGCCGCGCTCCATGCTGCTGGTGATGGCGTCGGACCTGCCGGGGCGCACGATGCGGCTGCTCGGTGATGTCGCGAGCGTTCCCCGGCCCGCGGAGTGCGTCGTCATGGTGGTCGGCGGCGCGGATGGCAACTGCGACCTTGAGGCGATGTTGCCGGAGGTGAAGCGGGCGCTCTGGGCGGATGCGGGCGTCAGATGGTGCGCGACGTTGGCCGAGGCCGCTGGTGAAGCGGCTGAGCAGGATCGCATCGTCGTCGTCGTGGATGCCGCGGTCGAGCGTCTGAGCCGGAACTGCCTGACCGAGGGGCTTGGCATGTTCGCCATCGGGGCTGACGTCGGCGCGGTGGGGGGGCAGGTGCTGCTGCCCGATGGGCGGGTGGCTTGGCGGGGGGGCTATGCCGGGTTCGGCGGCGCGGCCGGTGCGCCGGAGTATGGGCGGGCCCAGTCGGACTCCGGCTATCACGGCATGGGCTGGTGCCAGCGCACCTGCGACGCCGTGCCCTCCGTCTGCTTCTTCGTGCGGCCGGCCTTGCTGCAACAGGCGCTGGAGGCGGCGCCGGACCAGGCCTCCGCCCTGCGCCACCTGGTGGGACAGGTGGCGATGGCAGCGGCCACGGCCGGTCAGCGCGTGCTCTACACGCCTTTCGTGCAGGCCTGGCTGGACCGCGCGCTGGCCGTCAGCCCCATCCTGCCGGCGGACGCCATGCTGGACGGCTCACGATTTTATCCCGGGGTGTTCGGCAACACCGTCGCCACGGCCTATGTGCCGAACAAACCGGCGGCCTGATCGGGGGGATCAGTCGGGCAGCAGCACCGTCGCCACGGCCTGGGCCGCAATGCCCTCGCCGCGTCCGGGAAAGCCCAGCCGCTCCGTCGTCGTCGCCTTGACGGAGACCCGGCCAATCTCGACGCCCAGCAGCTCTGCCAGGCGCGCGATCATGGCCGGGGCGTAGGGGGTGATCTTCGGGCGCTCGCAGATCAGCGTCACGTCCACATTGCTCAACCGTCCGCCGCGGGCCGCGATGCGCTCGGCGGCATGGCGTAGGAACCGGGCGCTGTCGGCATCCTTCCAGGTCGCTTCGCTGGGAGGGAAATGCCGCCCGATGTCGCCCTCGGCCAAGGCTCCGTATATGGCGTCACACAACGCATGGATGCCCACATCCGCGTCCGAATGCCCGGCCAGGCCCTTCTCGTGCGGCACGGTGATGCCGCAGATGATGAGCGGCCGCCCTTCCACGAGCACATGCACGTCGAACCCAGTGCCGGTGCGGGGGAACAGGGTGGGCGAGACGACACGTTCCAGTCGCACCAGATCCTCCGGGTAGGTCAGCTTGATATTGTCGTCGGAGCCCGGCACCAGCGCCACGGCATGGCCCGCGGCTTCAAGCAGGGCGGCATCATCCGTGGCGCCCGGGGCGGCGGCGCGGTGCAGGGCCAGCAGGAGATCGAAGCGGAAGGCCTGCGGGGTTTGGGCGCGGAACAGGCCGTCCCGCGGCACCGTGGTTGCGATCACGCCGTTGGTGGCGCGTTTCAGGGTGTCGGCCACCGGCATGGCGGGTATGGCACCGGGCGCTGTTTCCAGCGCGGCCAGCAGGGCGGCGATGGTGCCCGCGGGGATCATCGGCCGGGCGGCGTCATGCACCAGCACGATGTCCGGCGCGACGGCCGCCAGTGCCTTGAGGCCCAGCCGCACGCTCTCCTGGCGTGTGCTGCCGCCCGGCACCGGCGTGGCGACGCCAACGAGGCCGGCCAGCACGGGGGTGAGCAGGGCCGGGTCTCCCACGGGCTGCACCAGGTCGACCTGCTGCGCCAGGGCCTCGGCGGCCCATCGGAGCACCGGCTTGCCCGCGAGGGTGACGAACTGCTTCGGATGGCCCGGCCCGAAACGGGTTCCGGAGCCGGCGGCGACGAGGAGGGCAGCGAGACGCATGGGCGCAGCAATGCGGCCGCACCCGGCCAGCGTCAACCCGGTGTGAAGCATTCGCCGCTTTGCCGGCGCATGACACGGAACGTTGCACGCACGCGCGCCATCCGGTAAAACTGCCCAAATCATGAGCAATGAACCAGAGAGGCGTCTCCGTCCGGTTGTCCTGGGCACGGGCCCAGCGGCTGTGCGGCTGGAGATGCCGGTGATCCTGGCACCGATGTCGGGCGTGACCGACCTGCCGTTCCGGCGGTTGGCGAAGCGCCATGGCGCCGGGCTGGTGGTGTCGGAGATGATCGCCTCCTGGGCCATGGTGCGCGAGAACCGCACCACGCTGCGCATGGCGGAGGTGGATGGCAGCGGCGGCCCGGCGGCGGTGCAGCTTGCCGGGTGCGAGCCCGCGGCCATGGCGGAGGCTGCTCGCATTGCCGTGGCGCATGGGGCCAACCTGGTCGATATCAATTTCGGCTGCCCGGTGAAGAAGGTGGCGGTGGGACAGGCCGCCGGGTCGGCGCTGATGCGGGACGAGATCCTGGCGGCACGGCTGCTGGAAGCCACCGTGAAGGCGGTGCCGGTGCCGGTGACGCTGAAGATGCGCATGGGGTGGGACCACGCGAACCTGAATGCACCGAACCTCGCGCGGATCGCCGAGCAGTGCGGCATCCAGATGGTGACGGTGCATGGGCGCACCCGGCAGCAGTTCTACACCGGCACCGCGGACTGGCGCTTCATCGCGTCCGTTAAGGCGGCAGTCGGCATCCCGGTCATCGCGAACGGCGACATCCTGACCGAGGATGATGCCTTGGCGGCGCTGGTTCAGTCCGGGGCGGATGGCGTGATGATCGGCCGCGGCTGCTATGGCCGTCCATGGTTCCCGGCGCAGGTCGCGGCGTTCCTGACCACGGGGCAGAGGCAGGCCGAGCCTGGCCTCGCCGCGCAGAAGCAGATCCTGTGCGAGCACTACGAAGCGATGCTGGTGCATTGCGGAGAGGCGGCCGGGGTGCGCGTCGCCCGCAAGCACGTCTCCTGGTATTCGCGCGGGCTCTATGGGTCAGCCGAGTTCCGCGCCGCGATGAACCATATCCCGACTGCCGATGGCGTCCGGGCGCTGATCGACGGCTTCTATGACCCGCTGATCGCAGCCGGGGCGACACGGTCGACTGAGCAGATCGCCGCATGAAGGGCGCTCTGGCCCGGGGCCGGCTCGCCATCGTGGAGCGTCTGCACCGGCCGCCGGCGCTCGATGGCATGGCGCTGCTGGGTGCGCTGCCGGTGCCGACCATCCTGCTCGATCCCTTGAACCAGTTTCGCTACGCCAACCAGGCGGCGGAGGAGTTCCTCGGACTTTCCATGCTGCAGCTGGGGCAGATGACCCTCGGTGCGCTGCTGCCGGCGGACCATCCGCTGTTCTCCCTGCTGCAGGCGGCACGGACGCATGGCACCACCATGACCGACTACGACGTGACGCTGGAGAGCCCCCGGCTGCGCAAGCGCGGCATCACCGTGCACGTCGCACCCGTGACGGAGGAGCCGGGTCAGCTGCTGCTGACGCTGCAGGATGCCTCCGCCATCCGCACCTTCGACCGCAAGATGGCGTTTCGCGGCGCGGCGCGCAGTGTCACCGGCATGTCGGCGATCCTGGCGCACGAGGTCAAGAACCCGCTCTCCGGCATTCGCGGTGCGGCCCAGCTGCTTGAGGCCAGCGTCAGCGATGCGGACCGCGAGCTGACGGTGCTGATCCGCGATGAGGCGGACCGCATCCGCGATCTGGTGGACCGCATGGAGGTGTTCGACGAGCAGCCGATCGAGCGCCGGCCGGTGAACATCCATCGCGTGCTGGAGCACGTGCGGCGCCTGGCGCAGACGGGCGTGGCCCGGCAGATCCGCCTTACCGAGACCTACGACCCCTCCCTGCCGCCAGCCTGGGCCAACCGGGACCAGCTGGTGCAGGTGCTGCTCAATTTGGTGAAGAACGCCGCCGAGTCCATTGAATCCGATCAGAACATGATGGAACGCGGCGGTGGTGAGATCACCCTGACCACGGCATATCAGCATGGACTGCGGCTCGCGGTGCCCGGCAGCCCGCAGCGGCAGCACCTGCCGCTGGTTGTGACGGTGCGGGATAACGGGCCCGGCATCAACGAGGATATCCGGCAGTACCTGTTCGAGCCCTTCGTCAGCAGCAAGCCAGCCGGCAGCGGCCTGGGGCTTGCCTTGGTCGCCAAGATCGTGGGCGACCATGACGGCCTGATCGAGGTGGACAGCCGCCCCGGACGCACCGAGTTCCGCCTGTGCCTGCCGGTGATGACCGAGGCTGAGGCCGACGCCTCGTGAAAGTGATCCCATGACTCCGCCCACCGTTCTGGTCGCCGACGACGACCGTTCCATCCGCACCGTGCTGACCCAGGCACTCGGACGCTCCGGCTACCAGGTGCGCTGCACCGGCAACGCCGCGACGCTGTGGCGCTGGGTGGAGGATGGGGAAGGGGACCTGGTGATCACCGACGTGGTGATGCCGGACGAGAACGGCCTGGACCTGATCCCGCGCATCAGGCGGGTGCGCCCCGAGCTGCGCGTGGTGGTGATGAGCGCGCAATCCACGCTGATGACCGCGGTGAAGGCAGCCCAGCGCGGCGCCTTCGAGTACCTGCCGAAGCCGTTTGACCTCAAGGAGTTGCTGGCCGTCGTGGGCCGTGCGCTGGCCGCCCCGGCCCCGGCCTCGGACACCCCCGCGCCGGAGCCGCGCGATGCCGAGGAGCGCCTGCCGCTGATCGGCCGGAGCGTGGCGATGCAGGAGATCTACCGCAGCATCGCCCGGCTGACGACGACGGACCTGACCGTCATGGTCAATGGCGAGAGCGGCACCGGCAAGGAGCTGGTGGCCCGGGCGCTGCATGATTATGGGCGCCGCCGCACCGGGCCCTTCGTCGCCATCAACATGGCCGCCATCCCGCGCGAGTTGATCGAGAGCGAGCTGTTCGGCCATGAGCGCGGCGCCTTCACCGGGGCCATGAACCGCGCCCTGGGCCGCTTCGAGCAGGCCGCCGGCGGCACGCTGTTCCTGGATGAGATCGGCGACATGCCGGCCGAGGCGCAGACCCGGCTGTTGCGCGTGCTGCAGGAAGGCGAGTTCACCACCGTCGGCGGCCGCCAGCCGATCCGGGCCAATGTCCGCATCGTCGCTGCCACGCACCGCGATCTGCGCCAGGCCATCCGCAACGGGCAGTTCCGGGAGGACCTGTTCTACCGTCTCAACGTGGTGCCGATTCGCCTGCCGCCGCTGCGGGAGCGGCTGGAGGACATCCCGGTCCTGGCCCGGCACTTCCTCGAAAAGGCCCGCGAAACCGGCCTGACCGCGAAAACGCTCGACACCTCCGCCATCGACCGCATGCGCCAGCACCGCTGGCCCGGCAATGTCCGCGAGCTGGAGAACCTCATGCGCCGGCTCGCCGCACTGTATCCACAGGAGACGATCACCGAGGAAGTCATCCACGCGGAGCTGGCGGATTCAGGCATGGGCGCCGAAGCCACGCCCGTGAGCGGCGCGCCCGAGCCGTTGGCGCAGGCGGTGGAGCGGCACATCCGGCAGTTCCTCGCGGCCTCGCGGGACGGGATGCCGATGCGGGACATCTACGACCAGGTGATTGCCGAGGTGGAGCGTCCGTTGATCCAGATGACGCTGAGCGCCACCCGCGGCAACCAGATCAAGGCCGCCGCCATGCTGGGGCTGAACCGAAACACGCTGCGCAAGAAGATCCGGGATCTCGACATCCCGGTGGTGCGCGGCATCGGCTAGGCCGGGCGCTTGAACGTCGGCATCGACCGGCGCGCGTTGCAGCGCCCGGGTGGCAGGTCATCCTGGCGGCGCCGGGTGTCCGGCTTGCTGCTGGGCAAGGTGATGACGCTGGTGCTGGCGGCCATCGCGCTGGCGCTGGGTGTCGGCACCTTCGTCGCATTGTCGGGCGGCATCGAGCTGTCGGCGCGGCCGAACCTGATCTTTGGCATGGTGCTGTCCAACCTGGTGGTGCTGCTGCTGCTGGGCGCGGTGCTGGCCGGGCGGGTGACGCGGGTATGGATGGAGCGGCGGCGGGGCTCGGCCGGGTCACGGCTGCATGTGCGGCTGGTGGTGCTGTTCAGCGTCGTGGCCGTCACGCCCACCATCGTGGTGGCGGTGTTCGCGACGGTGTTCTTCAACCTGGGCATCCAGGCCTGGTTCAACGACCGCGTTCGCACCGCGTTGAATGAGGGGCTGGAGGCGTCGCAGGGTTATCTGGAGGAGCACCGCAACAACATCCGCGCCGATGCCTTGCAGATGGCGGACGCCCTGTCCCGGGCTGGACAGGTGCTGGCCAATGATCCCGTGGCATTCGGGCAGATCCTGCAGACGCAGACGGCGCTGAAGGGGCTGAACGCCGCCATCATCTATGAACCGGTCACCAACCAGGTGGTGGCCGGGGTAGGGGCCATGTCCGGCTACGGGGTGGAGCCGGCCCCGGCGGAGGCCACGGAACTTGCCCGCAGCGGCGAGGTCGCGGTGATCGCCAGCCCGGACGGCAACCGGGTCCGGGCGGTGGTGCAGCTGAACGCGACGCCGGCGCTGATGCTGCTGATCGAGCGGGACGTCGATCCGGAGATCCTGGGCCATATGTCCCGTACCGAACAGGCGGTGGCGGAGTACCGTCGGCTGGATGAGAACCGGTCCGGGCTGCAGGTCACCTTTGCGCTGATCTTCGCCCTGGTCGCCTTGCTGGTGCTGTCGGCGGCGGTGCTGCTCGGGTTGGTGCTGGCGAACCAGATCGCGCGGCCGATCGGCCGGCTGATCCTGGCGGCGGAGCGGGTGCGCGCCGGAGACCTGGGCGTGCGGGTGCCCGAGATCAACAGCCAGGACGAGGTGGCCGGCCTGTCGCGCGCCTTCAACCGCATGACGGGCCAGCTTGGCGCACAGCGGACCGAGCTGATGGATGCCTACAGCCAGATCGATGAGCGGCGGCGGTTCACCGAGACCGTGCTGGCGGGGGTGTCCGCCGGGGTGATCGGGCTGGATGCCGAGGGGCACATCGAGCTGCCGAACAGCGCGGCCAGTGAATTGCTTGGCATGGACCTGGTGTCGTTTATCGGTCATGGCCTGGCTGAGGCGGTGCCGGAATTCGCCGCGCTGCTCGCCGCGGTGGCCGCCAGCCCGGAACGGCCGCGCACGGCGGAGGTCGAGTCTGGGCCGAACCAGCGGCGGCGGAACCTGCTGGTCCGCATCGGCTCGGATTATCGCGGCGGGCGCCTGGGTGGCTATGTGGTGACCTTCGACGACATCACCGAGTTGCAGTCCGCCCAGCGCAAGGCCGCCTGGGCCGACGTGGCCCGGCGCATCGCCCACGAGATCAAGAACCCGCTCACCCCGATTATGCTCAGCGCCGAGCGGCTGAAGCGGCGCTTCACGCGGGAGATCAGTTCGGATCCCGAAACCTTCGCCCAGCTAGCCGATACGATCGTGCGGCATGTGGGCGATATCGGGCGCATGGTGGACGAGTTCTCCGCCTTCGCCCGGATGCCGCAACCGGTGATGCGCCCCGAGGATGTGGGCCGGGTCGCACGGGAGGCGCTGATCCTGCAACGCGCCGCCCGGCCGGAGATCGAGTGGACCACCGAAATCCCGGAGCGCGGCCCGCGGGCGGAGTGCGACCGCCGGCTGATCGGGCAGGCGCTTACCAACCTGTTGCAGAACGCCGCCGACGCGGTGGCGATGCGCAGCCGCAGCCCGACTGAGCCGGTGGGGCGCATCGGCATCCGCGTGGCCGTGGAGAACGGCATGGTGCTGGTGCAGGTTGCCGATGACGGGATCGGCCTGCCGCAGGCGGATCGGGCGCGGCTTACGGAGCCCTATGTGACCCACAAGGTGAAGGGCACCGGCCTTGGCCTCGCGATCGTGAAGAAGATCATGGAGGACCATGGGGGACAGCTGGAGCTGGATGACCGTGCCGATGGACCCGGGGCCGTGGCGACCTTGGCGCTGCCCCTGATTGTGCCCGGCCTGATAGAGGCTTAATCAGGACCCAATGGCGCAGGAAATCCTCATCGTCGACGACGAGCCCGATATCAGGATGCTGATCGAGGGCGTGCTGGAAGACGAAGGCTACGCGGTGCGTCAGGCGGGCGACAGCGATGCCGCGGTTGCCGCCTTCCGCATGCGGCGGCCTTCGCTGGTCATCCTCGACGTGTGGCTGCAAGGCTCGAAGCTCGACGGGCTCGGGATCCTGCAGGTGATCCACAACGAGGAGCCGCATGTCCCGGTGGTCATGATCTCGGGCCATGGCACCATCGAGACCGCTGTCACGGCGATCCAGCATGGCGCCTATGACTTCATTGAAAAGCCGTTCAAGTCCGACCGCCTGATCCTGATCGTGCGCCGGGCCCTGGAGGCGGCGCGGCTGTCGCGGGAGAACGCCGAGCTGCGCCTGCGCGCGGGCTTCGACTCGGAGCTGACCGGCAACAGCCCGGCCATCGTCGGGCTGCGCGGCGCCGTGGAGCGGGTGGCGCCCACCGGCTCCCGCGTGCTGATCAGCGGACCAGCCGGCTCCGGCAAGGAAGTGGCGGCGCGCATGGTGCATGAGCGTTCCCGCAGGGCCGAGGGGCCGTTCGTGGCGCTGAACTGCGCGACCCTGAACCCGGCACGGTTCGAGGAGGAGCTGTTCGGCATCGAGGCCGGGGCGGACACAACCGTGTCACCGCGCCGGGCCGGCGTGCTGGAACGCGCGCATGGCGGCACGCTGCTGCTGGACGAGGTGTCGGACATGCCGCTGGAGACGCAAGGCAAGATCGTCCGCGCCTTGCAGGACCAGACGTTCGAGCGCGTGGGCGGGTCCCAGCGTGTGAAGGTCGATGTGCGGGTGCTTGCCACCACCAACCGCGACCTTCAAGGCGAGATCGCCTCCGGCCGGTTCCGAGAGGACCTGTATTACCGGCTTGCCGTCGTGCCCATCAAGATGCCGTCGCTGCGGGAGCGGCGCGAGGATGTGCCCGACCTCGCGCGGCATTTCCTGGAACGGTCGGCGGAGACGTCCGGGATTCCAGGCCGCGAACTCTCGACCGACGCGTTGACGGCGTTGCAGGCCTATGACTGGCCGGGCAATGTGCGCCAGTTGCGCAACCTGATGGACTGGCTGCTCATCATGGCGCCCGGCACCCAGGCGGATGTGATCCGGGCCGAGATGCTCCCGGTCGAGATCAGCCATGGGGCACCGGCGCTGCTCGGGTCAGATCCCTCGGCGGATCTGATGGCCTTGCCGCTGCGGGATGCGCGGGACTTGTTCGAGACGCAGTACCTTCAGGCCCAGCTCATGCGGTTCGGCGGCAACATCAGCCGCACTGCCGGGTTTGTGGGCATGGAGCGGAGCGCACTGCACCGGAAGCTGAAGCAGCTCGGAGTGAATTCCGAGGACCGCGGCGCTGCATAGCAGGGTCCGCTTGCCCCTGGCACGCCATTCGCTAGACATGACATGCCGTCCGTTGGAGGCGGGATAACCTTCCGGCAACGGGGATCAACCCGGGCTGGACAACAAAGGACACGATACGTGGCCGAAAAAGCCCAGAACGTTCAGGACGTGTTCCTGAACCACGTCCGCAAGGCCAAGACCCCGGTGACCGTATTCCTGGTCAACGGCGTCAAGCTGCAGGGCATCATCACCTGGTTCGACAACTTCTCGGTGCTGCTGCGCCGGGATGGGCACACCCAGTTGGTCTACAAGCACGCGATCAGCACGGTGATGCCAGGCGCGCCGATTCAGTTGTTCGATCCCACCAAGGTGGAGGTGCCGGTGAGCCAGGAGGCAGCGACTGACCCAGTCGCGTAATATCGGTGGCGCACCCACCCGCGCCGCGATCGTCCTGCCATGGGAGAAACCAGGGCGGCAGGACGCCTCGCGCGCGGCGGAGGCGCAGCTGGCCGAGGCCGTGGGGCTGGCGTCGTCCATCGGGCTCGTCGCGGTGCACACGGCGATCATCCCGCTCCGCGCCCGGCGCTCCTCGACGCTGATCGGGGAGGGGCAGGCGGCGTACGTGGGAGAGGCGATCAGGGCCGGGGCTGTTAGCGTGGCCGTGGTCGACGCGCAGCTGAGCCCGGTGCAGCAGCGCAACCTGGAGCGCGAGTGGGACTGCAAGGTGATCGACCGCACCGGGCTGATCCTGGACATCTTTGGTGAGCGCGCCAAGACCAAGGAGGGTGCGTTGCAGGTTGAACTGGCGCACCTCGAATACCAGCGCAGCCGGCTGGTTCGGTCCTGGACCCACCTTGAGCGGCAGCGCGGCGGCTTCGGCTTCCTGGGTGGCCCTGGTGAAACCCAGATCGAGGCCGACCGCCGGCTGATCGGCGACCGGATCGTGCGGCTGAAGAAGGAGCTGGAGCAGGTGCGCCGCACCCGCGGCCTGCATCGGAGCGCCCGCAGCCGGGTGCCGTATCCCATCGTGGCGCTGGTCGGCTACACCAATGCCGGGAAGTCCACCCTGTTCAATGCCATGACCGGGTCCGCCGTGCACGCCGAGGACCAGCTGTTCGCGACGCTGGACCCGACGATGCGCGGGCTCGACCTGCCGTCAAACCGTCGGATCATCCTGTCGGACACGGTGGGGTTCATCAGTGACCTGCCGACGGAACTCGTGGAGGCATTCCGTGCCACGCTGGAGGAGGTGGCTGAAGCCGACGTGATCCTGCATGTCCGCGACGTCGCGCATCCGGATACGACGTCGCAGCGGAACGACGTGATCCAGGTGCTGGACGGCATGGTTCGCGACGGCACGCTGGACGAGGCCTGGCGCACCCGCACCATCGAGGTGCTGAACAAGGCCGACCTCCTGGGTGGCACGGCTCAGATCACGCCGCGCGAGAACTGCGTTGCGGTGTCTGCCATCACCGGCGAGGGCCTGGACGGCCTGGCACGTGCCATCGATGCGCGTATCTCGGCCGGGATGGTCGTGGCGACCTATCTGATTTCCCCGATGGAGGGGGCGAGGATTGCCTGGCTGTATCAGCATGGCGAGGTTCTGGACCGTGTGGACGCGGAGGAGGGGACCCGGCTGACCATTCGGTTGTTGCCCGCGAACAAGGCTCGCTTCGAACGGAACGAGTGAGCGCCTCGCCCGATCCCGTCTGAAAGGCGAGCCTACCGGCATTCCCGCGCCTTGACTTCGATCCATTCGGCTTCCATCTCGGGCAAGGACGCATCCGCCGGGGTAAGCCCGCGACTCGCCAAAGCCTCCTCCACGGCGTTGAAACGACATGTGAACTTGGCGTTGGCATCACGAAGGCAGCGCTCGGGATCGAGGCCCAGCTTGCGGGCCAGATTGGCTACCACAAACAACACATCTCCAACCTCGTCTGCCAGCCGGACAGGGTTCCGATCCGCGAGCTCCGCACGCACCTCGGCGATCTCTTCCTCAAGCTTGAGGATCACCGACTCAGCGTCAGGCCAGTCAAACCCAATCCGGCCCACCCGGGCCGTAATCTTGAGTGCCTGCGTGAGGCTCGGCAAGTTTGCGGAAATCCCGTCCAGCACCCGATGTTCGGACCGTGACTGACGCTCGGCGCGCTTGCCGCTTTCCCAATCGGCAGACCGCGGTCCCGCAGTTCCAGGGAAGACCTGGGGATGCCTGCGTATCATCTTGTCGGTGATCACCCGCGCAATCTCGCCAAACCCGAACAGCCCGGCTTCTTCCGCCATGCGCGCATGATAGACGATCTGAAACAGCAGATCGCCGAGTTCATCCGGCAGCTGCGCCATATCGCGCCGAGCGATGGCGTCGGCCACTTCGTAGGCTTCCTCGATGGTGTAGGGCGCAATCGTTTCAAATGTCTGAACCTGGTCCCACGGGCAACCCGTTGCGGGATCGCGGAGTTGAGCCATGACGTCGAGCAGGCGAGACAGCTCGGCCTCCGGAGATCTGCCGTCTGGCGCATCAGTCCGATAATGGGAATTATGGAAAGTATTGTCGGTCATCAGTCGGGCACATCCAGCACAAGTCCATCCGCGCCGGGCTCAAACCCCGGCGGCAGCCGTCCGATGAGCCAGCTCCAATCCAGGTCGTGTCCCATATGGGTCAGCACGGTGCGCCGCGGCTTGATCCGTTCGGCCCAGGCCAGCACCTGGTTCAGGTTGGCGTGCGTGTTGTGTCCATTGCGCTGAAAGCAGTCGACCACCCAGGTGTCCACGCCTTCCAACGTGCGCAGCGCCGCCTCGTCCATGCGAACCACGTCTGTCGAGTAGCCGAAGCCGCCGGCGCGCAGGCCCAGAGTCGGCATGAACCCGTGGTCCTGCTCGAACAGCTCGAGGGTGATCCCGCCTGCCGAAATCGTCTCCCCCGGGTGCACCGTGTGCGGCACCAGCACCGGCCGGAAGAACGTGGGCGGTTGCCATGGCCGGAAGGCATAGTCGAACCGCAGGTTCAGCTCGCCCAGCGTCCGCTCTGTCGCATAGGTGTCCAGCGGGCGGCCGATCACACGATTGAGGATCCGGATCTCATCGATGCCAAACACATGGTCGGCATGGGCGTGGGTAAACAGAATGCCATCGACCGACGCGATGCCACAGGCAATAAGCTGCTGGCGGAGGTCCGGTGATGCGTCGATCAGCAGCCGGCGGCCGCCTTGTTCAATCACGATGCTGGAGCGGGTGCGCCGGTTGCGGGGCTCTGCCGGGTCACAGGCGCCCCAGTCGCCGCGGCCGTCGGCACCGCCGATCTGCGGCACGCCGGCCGAACCGCCGCAGCCGAGCATGGTGACGCGCGGCATCAGGCCGCCTTTGAGAACAGGCGACGGAAGTTCGCCGTGGTGAGCTCCGCAAGCTCATCGGGAGACAGGCCACGAACCCCGGCCAGCACCTTTGCGGTCGCAGCGGCATAGGACGGTTCATTGCGCTTCCCACGAAACGGGGCGGGTGCCAGATAGGGAGCGTCAGTTTCCACGAGGATACGGTCTGCCGGCGCATCGCCAGCGATGTCACGAATCTCCTGGCTTTTGGGGAAGGTCAGGATGCCCGAGAAACTGAGGCTGCCTCCCAGTGCCAAGGCGACCTCGGCCAAGGCTCGGCCAGAGCTGAAACAATGCAGCAGGAACTTGAACGGCCCACCCGCATCCCATTCATCTTTCAGCATTCGCGCAATATCTTCGTCAGCGTTGCGGGCATGGATAACCAGCGGCAGGCCCGAGATCTGCGCCGCCCGGACGTGCGCGCGGAACGAGGCCTGCTGCGCGGCGTGCGGCGCCTTGTCGTAGAAATAGTCGAGCCCGCTCTCACCCAGCCCGATGACCTTCTCGTGCCGCGTCAGGGCTGCCAGTGCCATAGGGTCGCATGGCGGCCCCTCCCCCGCATTATGAGGATGCACGCCCACCGTGCACCAGACGTTCCGGAACTTCGATGCAAGCTCGATGAGCTGGCGCGATTGTCCCAGCCGCGTGCCGATCGTCACCATCTCCATCACACCGGCTGCGACGGCTCGCGCGACAAGGTCCGCGCGCTCCTCCTCCGGAAACATGTCAAGATGACAGTGCGAGTCGATCAGCATCACGCCACAGGCTCGACATACCGCGGGAACACGCCGGATGGCGGCGGCAACGTCAACCCGGCGGGCAGCGGCACCGACAAGGCTGCCAGGTCCCGGGCTTCGTTCGGCACGGCCAACTGGTCCAGCATGCGCGCCATGCTGTCCGGCATCACCGGCTGCAACACGGTCGCGACGGCGCGGATCACGTCCACAAGAATGCGGAGAACGTCGGCCATGCGCACCGGGTCAGTCTTGCGAAGAGCCCAGGGCGCCTGGTGGTCGATATAGGCGTTGGCCGCCCGGATCACCTTCCACACCTCTTCGATCGCCTCGCTTAACGCCTGCCGGTTCATCATGTCCCGAAGCGCGTCCGGCAACGCGGCTGCGGCATCGAGCAGCGCACGATCCGCCTCCCTGGGGGTCGCCGGCGTAGGTAGGATGCCGCCAAGGTTCTTGGCGACCTGAGACAGCGTACGCTGCGCGAGGTTGCCAAGATCATTCGCCAACTCACTGTTCATGCGACGTATCAAAGCTGCGTCGTTGAAATCTGCATCATTCCCGAACGGCACTTCGCGCAACAGGAAGAACCGAACGGGATCGACGCCGTACTTGGCCACAAGCTCGTCCGGCGAGATGACGTTGCCAATCGACTTGCTCATCTTCTCGCCACGCACCGTCCACCAACCCGTTGAGAATACAGCCTTTGGCGGCTCGAGCCCGGCGGCCATGAGGAATGCCGGCCAGAATACGGTGTGGAAGCGGACGATGTCCTTGCCGACCAGGTGCAGGTCGGCAGGCCAGAACCGCCACAATTCGGCGTTCTCATCCGGATATCCTACTGCAGTCAGGTAGTTGGCCAGGGCGTCCAGCCACACGTACATCACGTGCGCCGGATCACCAGGGACCGGCACGCCCCAACGGAAGCTGGTGCGGCTGATCGAGAGGTCGTTGAGGCCGCTGCGCACGAAGCTGATGATCTCGTTGCGCCGCGCCTGCGGCATGACGGTGTCCGGCACCGCCTCATACAGGGCGAGCAGCCGGTCCTGCCAGGCGGACAGCCGGAAGAAATACGACGGCTCCGTCACCCATTCGACGGGCGCGCCCGTCGCCGTGGACACACGAATGCCATCTGCCCGGGTTGCGAGTTCGTCCTCGGCATAGAACGCCTCGTCACGCACGGCATACCAGCCGGCATATTCACCGAGATAGATTTCCCCCCGTTCCTGCAACCGGCTCCAGAGCGCCTGGCAGGCAGCATGATGCCGCGGCTCGGTGGTGCGGATGAACTGGTCGTTTGACAGGTTCATCAGCGACCCCATGGCACGGAACTGCCCGGAGACGGCGTCCACAAAGGCCTGCGGCCCCACCCCGGCATCCGCCGCTGCCTTCTCCACCTTCTGCCCATGCTCGTCAGTCCCGGTCAGGAACAGCACGTCATAGCCGTCAAGCCGTTTCCATCGGGCCAGCGCATCGGCGGCAACCGAGGTGTTCGCATGGCCGATATGGGGAGCGCCGTTCACGTAGTAGATGGGCGTCGTGATATAGTAGGTTGGTTTCATTGTAGCTGTTCGGCTTTCGTCAGCAGCTGCAACCCAGAGACTACGGCGGTGCGCCGATCCAGGTTGAACCGCTCGGTTTCATTCTGCAGGTGTCCCAGCGCGTGCCACACTTCACCCCATTCCGCCAGAGGCCGGCGCACAAGGGCGGCAGCCCCAGACCGGGCCGCCCCGCGCACCGCGTCTGCCACCCCGGCCTGCAGCAGTGCCATGAAGGTCTCGAACCCACCCTCGGTCCGCGTCACGCGCTCGGCCACCTCATACATTCGGCTCACGGGAAGCGACGGCGTCGCCAGCACGTCGCGCACCATTCCGGACAGCACCACGGCACCCTCGCTGGCCAAGGCTACCGCCCGGCCCGGTGATCCATCCCCCAACACCATCAACGCAGACCGGGTATCCTCATCAAGGTCCGGCAGCAGGACCTGCAGCGCGTCGTGCATCTCCGGCGGCGCCAAGCCGTCGAGCCGAAGTTGCCGACAGCGACTGCGGATGGTCGGCAGCAGCCGGCCTGGCGCATCAGCCGTCATCAGCAGGATCGCGCGCCGGGGCGGCTCCTCCAGAACCTTCAGCAAGGCATTCGCGGCATTCCGGTTCAGGGTTTCGACACCGTCCACCACCACCACACGCCAGCCGCCTTCAGCCGGGGTGAGGTGCAGGAAACCGGCGACATCACGCACCTGGTCGACGGCAACCTCGCGCCTCAACTTCTTCGTCTTCTGATCCGTCTCGCGTTCGATGGTCAGGACGTCGGCATGGCTGCCATGGGCGATCCGCCGGAACACGGGGTTGGCCGGGTCGTTCGGATCGGCGTCGGGTGAGAGCAACTGCCGGGCCATGCGAAATGCGAGGCTCGCCTTCCCCACGCCGGGCGATCCGGTGAGCAGCCATGCGTGATGCAGACGCCCCGCCCTCAAGCCGTCCGCAAACGCGCCCTGTGCGGCATTATGTCCAAACATCATAGGGTTCTCACGCGGCGCTAACATGCAACTACCGTCATGATCGAGGCGTGCACAGCCGCGATGCCCCGATCCGCATCGATCACGCGGCAGCGCTGCGGCTCGGTATGGGCGATCTCGGCAAACCCTGCCGCGACACGGGCATGAAAGGCGGCGTCCATGGTTTCGTAGTGATCGAGCGGCTGGCGCCGGGCTGCGATCCGTTCCGCCGCTCGTGTCGGGCTCACCGTCAGCACGAGTGTCAGGTCCGGCCGGCGCGGCAGGAGGCGCGTCAGCTCCAGGATGAGAGGCCGCTCCGCACCAAGCCCATATCCCTGATAGGCCAAGGTGCTATCGGCAAAGCGGTCGCACACCACCGTCAGCCCAGCGTCCAGGGCAGGCAATATCGTGCAGGCCAGGTGCTCCGCCCGTGCCGCGAAATGCAGATGGGTTTCCGCGGCTGGTGACCAGCGGTGAATGCCGCCCAGCAGCATCGCCCGCAATGCCTCCGAGCCCGGCGCCCCGCCAGGCTCGCGCGTCAGCAGAACGGCTCGGCCTGCCTCCGCCAGGGCCGCTGCCAACAAACGCGCCTGGGTGCTCTTCCCGGCGCCCTCGCCGCCTTCCAGCGTGATGAACAGGTGGTCAGGACCCGGTGACGTAGCGCGACACGACCGCGATGGCCCGGCCCGGCAAGCCAAGCCGTGTCACGTCCGCCCCAGCCAGCAAGGGCACGTCCATGGACGGCACCCCCTGACCCGACACCATCAGCTTACCCACCACATCACCCCGGCTGATCGGCGCAGGAATTGGGCTCGGGTATTCCACCGAGATCTTCGCGCTGCGGCGCCACTGCCGCGGCATGGTCAGCACCAGGTCGCGGCCGCCCACCAGAGGCACGATCGCGCTGCTGCCAAGCCACACCTTTGCGTTGTCCACCGTGTCACCGGCGGTGAACAGCGTCACGTTCTCGAATTCGCGGAAGCTCCACTCCAGCAGCCGTTCGCCCTCCTCGCCGCGCTGGTGCATGGAGGTGCAGCCGTTCACAACCACAATCACCCGGCGCCCGCTGCGCTGTGCACTCGCCACCAGTCCATACCCGCCGGCATCGGTATGGCCGGTCTTGAGACCATCCGCGATGCCCTTCTGCACCAGCGTGTTGCGATTATCTTGGGAGATATTATTGTATTTGAACGATTTCTCGCTGTCGTAGCGATAGTACTCCGGGAAGTCCGTGATCAAGCGCCGGGCAACGGTGGCGATGTCGCGGCAGGACATCCGCTGCTCCGGATCCGGCCAGCCGGTGCAGTTCCGGAAGTTGGCGGCCTGCAGCCCCATCTCTTTCGCTCGGGCGTTCATCAGCTCGACGAACTGCTCCTCGGACCCGGCAATCCCTTCGGCCAGCACGATGCACGCGTCATTGCCGGACTGCACGATCATGCCGCGGATCAGGTCCTCCACCTTCACCGTGCCGTTCAACGGCACGAACATCTTGGAACCTTGCATGCGCCAGGCCTTCTCGCTGACCGGCAGCTCCTGGGTCAGCTGCAGACGGCCGGACTTCAGCATGGAATAGACGATGTAGGCCGTCATCAGCTTGGTCATGGAGGAGGGCGGCATCGGGGTATCCGCCTCCTTGTCCAGCAGCGTGGCGCCCGTGTTGAAGTCCAGCACGATCGCCCACTTGGCCGCGGTGTCGAGCGGGCCGAGCGGCGTGGTTGCCGGGCTGCCGGTCGGCGGCGGCGCTGGCGGCACCCGGCGGCTGGCAACACGTGGCCTAGCCTGGGCAAGCGCGGGTGCACTGAGCGGCACGGCGGCAACGGGCAGGAGTGGGGCGGCCAGAAGCAAACGACGGTTCAACACGGCTCGACTCCGTTATTCGACGACGATGCGCGCATCGGATACGCCGGCACGCAGCGCCTGGTCCAGCGCCGCATCAGCCGCGGCCACCGTGGGAAATGGCCCGGCCTGGACATCATACCGCTCCGACCGGCCGTCGCGCTCCCGCCCGATCCGGGCGCCGATCCGCGCAAGCCGGGCTTCCACGCGCGCGGCATACTGCATCTGGCTGAACGACCCGGCACGGATCATCAGCTGACCCGGCGCGGCCACCCCCTGCTGCACCGTCTCCGGCAGACGGTCCGGCACCCTGTCCGCCTCCGTCACTGTGTCCATCGTGGCGGCCTGGGCGGCGCTCGCGCTCCGCACCCGGCCAGAGGCGGTCGTGCCGCTGGGGGGTGCCAGGGCCTCCGAGGTCACCTGCCCGCGTGGTGCAGCCGTCACGGGGACCCTGGGCCCACCATTCAGCTGTTCACGCAGCGCCTGGCTTATGCCCTCATCAACCTGCACCCGCACGCGCCCGACGCCTGAGATCCCCAGCAGCGCGGCACTGCGGCGGGACAGCCCGATCACCCGGGACGGCGTCGCTGGCCCGCGGTCGTTGATGCGCAGCAGCACCTGTGCCCCGGTGTTCAGGTTCGTCACCCGCGCGATGGCCGGAAGCTGCAATGTCTGGTGCGCGGCCGTCATGGCGGTGGCGTCCAGCGCCTCGCCATCCGCCGTCACCCCGCTGCGGTCCGGCAGAACGCTCGCCAGCCCGGTCGCGTCATAGCGGAAATCCTCGCGTGGGTAAAACCAGGTGCCGCCCGCCTGGTAGCCGCTGCCCACCACGTAATGCACCGGGCCCGCTGGCGTCGGCACCCGCCTGGTGCAGCCCAGCGCGGTCAGAGCCAGCAGCAGGCCGGCCGTGGCGCGCCAGGCGTTCACGCGCTCGCGTCGGCCAGCAGGCCCACGGTCAGCGCATAGAAGTCCGACGGGTTGTAGCGTCGGATGGCGTTGAAGTTCTGATACACGATGAAGGCGTCGCCGCCGGGCACGTGGTCCGGCACCAGCACAGCCCCTATCACGTCGCTGCGGCCGAAGGGACGCCCATCGGCGCGGGTCACGCCCTCGCGCATCCATTCCCCCAGGCTGCGGCGGGCGTCGCGGTTCGCACCGGCCACATTGAAGCCCGGCGGGATCCTGACCGGCTGGCCCCAGGGCTCTCCGGCCCGCCACCCGCTCTTGGCCAGATAGTTGGCGATGGAGCCGAACACGTCGGGCTTGCTCTCCCAGATGTCGCGCCGGCCGTCGCCATCGAAGTCCACGGCATAGGTGAGGAACGAGCTGGGCATGAACTGCGGCTGGCCCATGGCCCCGGCCCAGCTGCCGGTCGCCTTCGCGGGCGTCACATCGCCTGCCTGGAGGATCCGGAGCACGTTCAACAGCTCCTTGCGGAAATAGGCCCCCCGCCGTCCTTCCCAGGCCAGGGTCGAGAGCGCCTCGACCAGGTTGTAGTTGCCGCGGATGGCGCCAAAGCGGGTCTCGGCGCCCCAGATGCCGATGATGATGTGGGCGTCCACCCCAAACCGCGCCTCGACCTGCGAAAGCAGGGCCTGCTCGCGCCCATAGCTCTCCCGCGCCAGCCGAAGCTTCTCCGCCGGCAGGATCTTGGCGCGGAACTCGGCCCAGCTCATGCTGGATTCCGGTTGGCGGCGGTCCAGCTCGATGACGCGCTGGTTCGGCGACACCCCGGCAAAGGCCGAGGTCAGGGTCTCGTCGCCGATGCCGCCGCGCCGTGCCTCGGCCTTCACACCGGCCACGAAGGCGGCGAACGAGTCCTGGGCGAGGGCTGGCCCGGCCGGCGGCAGGACGAGCGGGAGGGCGGCGGCGCCAAGCAGCGCGGTGCGTCGGTTCAACATGCGGCCGGGTGTGCCACATTGGCCCACCCATCGGCAACAACATGCGCTTGGTGCCATCGCCGCCGCAGTCCATCATGGCGCCATGTTGACGCCTATGCTGCAGACGCTGCTGATCGAGGCCTTCTGGCAGACCGCCGCCATGGTGGGCATCGCCGCGGGCATATCCATCGTGCTCGGGCTGCCGCTGGCCTTGCTGCTGCTGGTCACCGGCTCCGGCCATATCGCTGCCAATCCATGGATGAACCGCCCGCTCGGCATGGTGATCAACGCGGTCCGGTCGGTGCCGTTCATCATCCTCATGGTGGCGGTCGTGCCGTTCACCCGCCTGCTCGCCGGCACTTCCATCGGCACCATGGCGGCCGCGGTGCCGCTCTCGATCGCCGCAACGGCCTTCATCGCCCGGCTGTTCGAAACGGCGCTGCGCGAGGTGGATTCAGGGCTGATCGAGGCGGCGCAGGCGATGGGCGCCACGCGCGGACAGATCATCGCCAAGGTGCTGGTGCCGGAGGCCGCCCCTGGCCTGGTTGCCGCCATCACCGTCACGCTGGTGTCGCTGGTGGGCTTCTCGGCCATGGCCGGGGCCGTGGGCGGCGGCGGCCTGGGCGATCTCGGCATCCGCTTCGGCTATCAGCGGTTCATGCCTGAGGTGATGCTGGTGGTGGTTGTCCTGCTGATCGTCGTCGTGCAGGGATTGCAGACGCTCGGGGACCTCGTGGTGCGCCGGGTCTCCCACCGATGACCTGAGGATCACCATGCTGTCCCGCCGCCTGCTACTCGCCGCCCCGCTCGCCGCCCCGTTCATCCATGCAGCCCGGGCGCAGGACGCGGGCACCACCGCCAGGCCGCTGCGGGTGGGCGTCACGGCCGGGGTGCATGCCCAGGTGCTGGAGCGGGTGCAGGGGATCCTGGCGCCGCAGGGCCTGGTGATGAAGGTGACGGAGTTCTCCGACTTCATCCAGCCCAATGCTGCGCTGGCCGGCGGCGACATTGATGCCAACACCTATCAGCACCAGCCGTTCCTGGATCAGCAGATCAGGGATCGCGGCTACAGGCTGGCGCCCGTGGGGCGAACGGTGATGACGGCGATGGCGGTGTTCGCCTCCAAGGTGAAAACCGCGGCGGACCTGCCGCGCGGCGCCCGCGTCGCCATTCCGAACGACCCGACCAATGGCGGCCGCGCGCTGGTGCTGCTGGCACAGGCCGGGCTGATCACGCTTCGCAACGGCGGTGACTTCAAGTCCTCCGTCGCCGATATCCTGACCAATCCCAAGGATCTCCGGGTCATGGAGCTGGACGCGGCACAGATCGCCCAGTCCCTGCCCGACGTGGATGCCGGGGCGATCACCGGCAACTACGCCGTGGCCGCTGGGCTGGACCCGCTGCACGACAGCCTGATCGTGGAGAAGCCCGACACGGCGCTCATCCGCCAGTACTGCTGCCTGGTCGTGGTGCGCCAGGGCGACGAGGCCAAGCCCTGGGCCAGGCAGCTCGCCGGCGCCTATGCGGAGCCTGCGGTGAAGGACTGGGTGCTGGCGACCTTCAAAGGCGCGGTGATCCCGGGCGCATAGGCGCCGGGCTTCGTCTCACGAAGCGATCTCGACCGTAGCCGAAGCAGCGGGCGTCATCGCCGAGAGTTGCGCCGACAGCTCGAACACATCAGCCAGAACCGTCATACGTGCGGTTTTCGGCAGCTTGCGGAAGGCGTCCAGCAGCATTGCCTCGTCGCTGCTGCTGCCGGCTTTGGCAGCCGAACCCGCCCCGCCCTCCATCAGGGTGCCGATCTGCACGTCGAGGGCCTGCGCCAGCTTCAGCAACCGGGAGGTCTCGGGAAAGCAGGTGCCCCAGATCCAGGCATGGACGGCGACCCGGGACACGCCCATCGTACGGGCCAGGGCAGCCTGGGTGATGCCGCGTTCCGCCATAATCCGCGACAGGTTGGCGCGGAACCGGTCACGCGGTGCATCGGTCCGGCCCTCGCCGGTCTCGGGCCAACCCTGAAGCCCCGCTGGCTGCGCTACAGTCATCGACGCGTCCTTTTCGTCCGCGAGGCCTTGGCCGTTGCACCAGTCCAGACCGGCGGTCTGGCCTCGCCTGATGTCGGTTCGTGAGTATCACGAATGCGGCATCATGCAAGGTTCATTTCGCGATGGCGATGTAAGGCTATTCGATGGCACGTTCCGAAGCCGGTACGGTTTGGGCCATCAGAAAGCCCTCGAACGCCAACAGCAGCCAGAGCGGTCCGGAGTGATCGGACCGGCCGTCCTCGTGCCGGTCGATCATCGCGGCGACCGCGCCGCTGTCGAACAGGCCGCTGTCCAGCATCGGTCCCCGCAGCAGCCGTTCGCGCAGCCGCCCCGCCTCGCGCCGGAACAGCTGGGCCAGCGAAGTAGCGAACCCCTGCTTCCGCCGATAGAGGATGTCGTTCGGCAGCAGCGGCTCCATGGCCTTCTTGAGCACATACTTGCCCTCCTGCCCCCGCAGCTTCAGCCCGGCGGGCAGCGCCATGCCCCAGGCCACCAGCCGATGGTCCAGGAACGGCGCCCGCACCTCCAGCGAATGCGCCATGCTGGTCCGGTCCACCTTGGTCAGGATGTCGCCCGGCAGGTAGGTGTTCACGTCGACGTACTGGGCCTGCAACAGGCTGTCGCCCTCATCGCTGGCCTGCATCAGGTCGACCACACGGCTGGCCGGGTCGTGGCCATCCAGCTGGGCGCGCAGGGTTGTGGAGAACAGGCCGCGCCGCTGGTCGTGGTGCACCTTCACCATGGTGCGGTAATAGCCCAGCGCGCTGTCGAGGCTGATTTCGGTGAGCGTGTGCTTGGCCCGCAGCCAGCGCGGCGCCCAGTCCATCTTCGGATAGGCCGCCGCAAGCTGCCCCAGCAGGCCGCGACGCAACGGGGCCGGCACGTAGGACCGCACCGCCTCTGCCATCTGGTGCCAGCGATAGCGCCGATAGCCCGCGAACACCTCGTCCCCGCCGTCGCCCGACATCGCGACCGTCACGTGCTTGCGCGCCAGGGCGCAAACCGCCTCGGTCGGCACTGCGGAGCTGTCGCCGAACGGCTCGCCGAAGATCCGCGCCTGGGCGCGCACGGCGTCCAGGTAGTCGGGCGCCGCCTGGCCCAGATGCTGCACGGCGCCGTAGCGCTGCGCCACCAGCCGGGCCAACGGCGTCTCGTCGTCGGCACCGGGAAAGCCGATGGTGAAGGTCTCCAGCGGCTCCGTCCGCAGCCCGGCGGTGGTCGCCACCACCGCGCTGCTGTCCACCCCGCCCGACAGGAAGGCGCCCAGCGGCACATCGGCCATCAGGCACTGGCTGGTGGCTGCCGCCAGCCCGGCGCGCATCGCGGTCAGCGCCTCCGCCTCGGCCATCGGGCGGGCCGTGGTGGGGGCGGACCAGTAGCGGCGCGGGGCCGCATGGCTGCCGGGGCGCAACAGCAGGTAGTGCCCGGCGGCCAGCTTGTGGATGCCATCATAGATCGTATGCGGGTCCGGCACGTAGCCGAAGGCGAAGAAATCATCGACCGCCGCCGCCGAGATCTGCCGCGGCAGGTCCGGCACCGGGTTCAGCGCCGCCATCTCGGACCCGAACACCATGCTGCCGTCGGGCCGCCGGGCATAGTACAGCGGCTTCTCGCCCAGCCGGTCGCGCGCCATGAACAGTGTCTGCCGGTCGCGATCCCACAGCACGAAGCTGAACATGCCGTGCAGGTGCTGCAGGCAGTCCGGCCCCCAGCTCTCCCAGGCGTGGATGATCGCCTCCGTGTCGCAGCGGTTGCGGAACACGTGGCCCAGGGCCTGCAGCTTCGGGCGCAGCTCCGGGAAGTTGTAGATCTCGCCGTTGAAGGTGATGACCACCGAGTGGTCCTCGTTGAACATCGGCTGGTGCCCGCCGGCCACATCCACGATCGAGAGCCGGCGATGGCCGAAGCCGATGCCGGGCTCCACGTGGAAGCCGTCGCCATCGGGGCCGCGATGCGACAGCGCCGTGGTCATGCGCCCCAGCAGCCCGCGATCGACGGGGCCGCCCGCGGGGTCGTAAATGCCGGCCAGGCCGCACATGGATGCTCTCCCTCGAAGGCCAACCTTGAACGCCAGACGCGCCGCTTCCGGCAGTCCCGCTGATCCGGTAGCATCATACGAAGCCGGGGCCCGTTCAAGTCCGCGGATGCAACCGGTTGGAGTGGCAGGCGTGTCGAAGACCTCCGGCGATCAGGCGCCTCTGCTGCTGCACGCCTTCCCCTCCTTCGCGGTGGGTGGGGTGCAGGCCCGGTTTGCCACCATCGTCAATCATTTCGGCCCGCGCTGGCGTCACGCCATCATTGCCATGGACGGCAACCACGCCTGCCGCGAACGGCTCGACCCCGGACTCGATGTCAGCTTCCCCGCCATCAGCATCAACCAGCGCGACACGCTGGGCACCATCCGCCAGCTGCGCGGCGTGCTGCGGGCGATACGTCCGGCCAAGCTGCTCACCAGCAACTGGGGCACCATGGACTGGGCCATCGCCAACCGGCACCAGGTGGTTCCGCACGTCCATATCGAGGACGGCTTCGGCCCCGAGGAACGCACCCGGCAACTGCCGCGCCGGGTGTGGATGCGCCGGGTGTTCCTGGCCGGGCGCACCGTGGTCGTGCCGTCCCTCACGTTGCGCGCCATCGCCACCGACATCTGGCGCCTGAACCCGGCCCGGCTCCGCTACGTGCCGAACGGCATCGACCTCGCCCGCTTCGACCCCGGCCCCATGCAGGCCACATCCGGCGAAGGCCCGCTGCTCGGCACCGTCGCCGCCCTGCGGGCCGAGAAGAACATCGGGCGGCTGCTGCGGGCCTTCGCGCAGGATGTGCCGGGCCGCCTGCTGATCATCGGCGACGGCCCGGACCGCGAGCGGCTGCACGCCCTGGCCGGCGAACTCGGCATCGGCGCACGCGTGCACTGGGCCGGGCACCAGGCGGACCCGGCGCCGCTGCTGCGCTCCCTCGACGCCTTCGCCATGTCCTCGGACACCGAACAGATGCCGATTTCGCTGCTGGAGGCGATGGCGGCGGGGCTTCCGGTCGCCAGCACGGACGTCGGCGACATCGCCACCATGCTGCCCCCGGAGCAGCGTGCCTTCGTGGTCCCGCCCGATGCTGCGGCGCTGGCCGATGCGCTGCGGCGGCTGATGGGCGATGCCGGGCTGCGGCAGCGCCTGGGCGCCGCCAACCGCCAGCGCGCGGAAACGGCCTATGACCAGCGGACCATGCTCGCCAGCTGGGCCGAACTGTTCAGCTGAACGGGTTTTTCACCGTGCCGGCCGGCTTGGGCGGCGCGATCTTCGCCGGCAGCGCCGGGTCCGCCTTCAGCACCTGGACCACGGCCAGCGCGAAATCGAGCAGGGCCTGTGCGTTGGCGAGCCCCGCCTTGTCGCGCGTCAGCTCGGTCTGGCCATACACGGCGATGGCGGCGGCGCCGTTCTCCACCGTAAGACCGGCGATCGTCACGCTGGCGGCATCATCGGCAAAGGGGGTGATCGCGGGCTTGCTCAAAACAGTCCTCCTGCGCGGGGGTTCGCGGATCGGCCGCGGTGCGGCGTGGGGTTCGGCAGGCGCATGGCCCGGCTGCGCGACTGCGGCGGCAGGCCCGGGAACACCTCGATCCCGGTGAGGCTCGCGAGCTGGGCCATGCTCATCACCTGCCACGCGCCGCCGTCATCGTTCTGGGCGACATAGGCCGCGGCGGTGCCACGGGCCGGGTCGAGCACGGCCTTCCAGACGGCGGTGGGCACGATCACCCCCCCGGTGCTGGCCAGCTGACCGCCGACGAAGGCTGGGCCGGTGACCACGAACAGGGTGCCGCGCCGGGTCGCGTAGCTGCGCACGGCGCTCTCGATGCCTCCCCACAGCCCACGGTTCAGCTTGGAATCCTGCGGCACCATGTTCGCGAGGCTGAAGCTTTCCTGCTGCGCCTCCGCGTCGGGCATGTCGCCGCTGGGTGCCAGATGGCCACGGTCGTAGCCGCTGCGGGCATAGTCCGACAGCTCCGCCCGCTGATCGGCCGGGACCTGCGGCTCCGCATGGAACTCCCCCTGGCGCGGGGTCTCGCGCGCGGACCGCAGGCCCTCGCGCGTCAGGTGCTCGGCGGAATAGAGCGGCGTCCGGGTCACGCCCGAATGCAGCACGGCGAATGCCTGGAAACAGAGCGGCTGCGTCAGCGCGGTCAGCCTGGCGTTGACCAGAACCGGCAACCGGCCCCCGGCAAAATGCTCGGGGCACAGGCCCGGCGCGGCCCAGGCCCCGATGGAGACGAGGCCGAAACAGAGTGTCAGAAGCGTAATGCGGAGCATCGCCGCCTGATAGCATGGGCGGGCCGGTTTGCGCTGTACGTTGCCAATTGCGATGTACGTTGCCGATGACATCGGAGTTGCTATGGTCCAAGTCCAGCCGTTATCGACCGGAGCCTCACGCATGGACGAACAGGACCTCAAGGCCACGATCAACCGCGTGAAGCAGGGCCGGCTCTCCCGCCGCGGCTTCGTCAACCGAATGATCGGCCTGGGGCTGACAGCACCCATGGCAACGCAGCTGCTGGCCCTGGGCGGCGTCGCCTATGCCCAGACGGCACCCGCCTACAAGCCCACCAAGGCCGGGGGCGGCGGCACGTTGAAGCTGCTGTGGTGGCAGGGCCCCACGCTGCTCAACCCGCATTTCGCGACCGGCACCAAGGACCAGGACGGCTCCCGCCTGTTCTACGAACCGTTGGCCGGCTGGGACTCCCAGGGCGAGCTGCGCGCCATCCTGGCCGCCGAACTGCCCAGCATCGACAATGGCGGCCTGTCGCCCGATGGCAAATGGGTGATCTGGAAGCTGAAGCAGAACGTGAAGTGGCACGATGGCACGCCCTTCACCGCCGATGACGTGGTGTTCAACTGGGCCTATTCCAGCAACCCCGCCACCGCGACCGTCACCACCGGCACCTACAACAGCATCAAGGTCGAGAAGGTGGACCAGTTCACCGTCAAGATCATCTCCGAGCAGCCGATGGGCTTCTGGGCCGACGCCTTCGTGGGCCCGTACGGCCAGATCATCCCCAAGCACCTGTTCGAGGCCTATTCCGGCGACAAGTCCCGCGATGCGCCCAACAACCTGAAGCCCGTCGGCACCGGCCCCTACATCTTCAAGGAGTTCCGCCCCGGCGACCTCGTCTCCGGCACCCGCAACCCCGACTACCACATGGCCAACCGGCCGTTCTTCGATGCCGTCGAGATGAAGGGCGGCGGGGACGCCACTTCGGCCGCCCGCGCGGTGCTGCAGACCGGCGAATACGATTTTGCCTGGAACCTGCAGGTCGAGGACGAGGTGCTCACCCGGCTGGAGAGCAGCGGCAAAGGCAAGGTCCGCGTGACACTCGGCGGCAACCAAGAGTTCATCCAGATCAACAGCACCGATCCGAACGTGGAGGTCGATGGCGAGCGGTCCAGCCTGAAGACCAGGCACCCGACCCTGTCCGACCCGGCGGTTCGCGAAGCCGTCTCGCTGCTGATCGACCGCGAGTCGGTCCACAAGTTCATCTACGGCCGCGGCGGGCCGCTCACCTCGAACATCCTGTTCAACCCGGCCCGCTTCAACTCGCCGAACACCAGGACCGAGTTCAGCGTCGAAAAGGCGATCGCGGTGCTGGACAAGGCCGGCTACAAGCCGGGTCCCGACGGCATCCGGGCCAAGGACGGCAAGCAGCTGAAATGGCTGTTCCAGACCAGCACCAACGGCCCGCGCCAGAAGACCCAGCAGATCATAAAGCAGGCATTCAGGAAGGCGGGCATCGAGGTCGAGCTGAAATCGGTGATCGCCTCCGTCTTCTTCTCGTCGGACGTGGCCAACCCCGACACCTATCCGCATTTCTATGCCGACCTGCAGATGTACACGACCGGCCCCCTCCTGCCGGACCCCGGCGTCTGGATGCAGCTGTTCCTCTCCACGGAGGCATCGCAGAAGGCCAATAAGTGGCAGGGCCGCAATATCACCCGCTGGCAGAGCCCGGAATACGACGCGTTGTATGCCAAGGCCATCGCCGCCCTGGACCCCATGGCGCGGGCCGCGCTCTTCATCCAGCTCAACGACATGGTCATCAAGCAGGTCGTGGTCATCCCCATCGTCATCCGCCCGTCCGTCGCCGGCGTGGTGAACAAGCTGCAATGCGAGGTGAGCGGCTTCGACAGCTACATCTGGGACTTCGCCAACTGGTACAAGGACGCCTGAGCCACAGCCGTGTCGCGCGCCGCCCTGCTCCGCCGGCTGCTGCTGGCGATCCCCAGCCTGCTGGGGATCAGCCTCATCCTGTATCTCGTGCTCGCCCTCGCCCCGGGCGACCCGTTCGGCGAGCTGGTCAGCAACCCGAACGTGCCTGCCTCGGTGGCGGCGGCGCTGCGGGCCAAGTACGGTCTCGACGACCCGATCTGGCAGCGTTACCTCTACTGGCTGTTCGCCATGGTGCGCGGGGACTGGGGCTTCTCCTTCATCAGCCGCATCAACGTCGACACGCTCATCCTGCAACGCCTGCCCGTCACCATCGCGGTCATCGGCGCCGCCCAGCTGCTGGCGATCGCCGTGGCCCTGCCCGTCGGCGTGCTGGCGGCGGCCCGGCCCTACTCCCTGTTCGACCAGGTGGCCAACACCATCGCCTTCATCGGCTTCTCGCTGCCCACCTTCTTCACCGGGCTCCTGCTGATCCTGGTGTTCAGCATCCAGCTCAACTGGCTGCCCTTCGTGTATCGCACCGACCTCAGCGCCAGCGGGCTGCAATGGTGGTGGGAGGAGTTCCGCCAGTCCATCATGCCCATCACCGTGCTGGGCCTGTTCCAGGGCGCCTCCCTGGTGCGCTTCGTCCGCTCCTCCGTCATGGACGTGATCAAGCTGGACTACGTCACCACCGCCCGCTCCAAGGGCATCGGCCAGCGCCGCGTGCTGATGCGCCACGTGGTCCGCAACGCGCTGATCCCGGTGGTGACGCTGGTGGCGCTGCAGCTGCCCGTCGTGTTCGGCGGCGCCATCATCACCGAACAGATCTTCCGCGTCCCCGGCATCGGCTCCCTGCTGATCGACTCCATCCTCACCAATGACACCCCGGTGGTGATGGGCGTGACCTTCGTGTTCGCCGGGCTGGTCATCCTCTTCAACCTGATTGCGGATATCCTGTATGGCTGGCTCGATCCCCGTATCGCCTTCCGCTGAACCGGCGCTCGTCGGCGCGCCGCCCATCCTGGCCGTGCCGCGCCGGCCCGTGTCCCCGGCGCAGGAGGCCTGGCGCCGCTTCCGCAGGCACCGGCTTGCGGTGGTCAGCCTCGTCGTACTGCTTTTCCTGGTGCTCGCGATCGCGCTCGGCCCATTCCTGTGGCGCGTGCCGATCGACGAGATCGACTTCTCCGCCCAGTTGGCCCGGCCCTCGCTGGAACACCCCTTCGGCACCGACGACCTGGGCCAGGACCTGCTGGCCCGCATGATCTATGGCGGCCGCATCTCCCTGGCCGTGGGCGTCGCCGCCATGGTGGTGGCCGTGGTCGTCGGCATCCTGGTCGGCGCCATTTCCGGCATGGCGAGCGGGCGGCTCGACGCGACCATGATGTGGCTCACGGACCTGTTCCTCTCCCTGCCCCAGCTGCCGCTGCTGCTGCTGATCCTGTACCTGTTCCGCAATGCGCTGACCCAGGCGATGGGGCTGGAGGCCGGGTTGTTCGTGCTGATCGTGCTGATCATCGGCGGCCTGCGCTGGATGCCCGTGGCCCGGCTGGTCCGCGCCCAGTTCCTCTCCCTGCGGGAAAAGGAGTTCGTCGAGGCCGCCCGCGCCCTCGGCGCCTCCCGCCTGCGCCTCGTGGTGCGGCATATCCTGCCGAACGCCATGGGCCCGGTGATCGTCGCCGGCACGGTGGAGGTCGCCACCGCGATCATCGCGGAAAGCACCCTGTCCTTCCTTGGGCTGGGCTTCCCGCCCGACATCCCCACCTGGGGCCGCATCCTGTTCAGCGCCAAGGACCAGCTGGATTCCGCCCCGCACTGGGCGCTGTTCCCCGGCGGCGCCATCTTCCTCACCGTGCTGTCCATCAACTTCATCGGCGACGGCCTGCGCGACGCCTTCGACGCGCGGCGTGTGGTCTAGATGGAGGAACCCCTCCTCGACATCCGCGGCCTGAAGACGTGGTTCAACACGGATGACGGCACGATCCGCGCCGTGGATGGCGTGAGCCTGACCATCAACCAGGGCGAGACCCTCGCGGTGGTGGGTGAATCCGGGTCCGGCAAGACGGTGACGGCGCGCAGCATCCTCAAGCTGATCGACATGCCGCCGGGCCGCTTCGCCGCGGGCGAGATCCGTTGGCTGGGCCGCGACCTGGTCCCGCTTGGCGCCCGCGAGATGGACCGCATCCGCGCCCGCGAGATCGGCATGGTGTTCCAGGAACCCATGACCTCGCTGAACCCGGTCTATACCGTGGGCGCGCAGATCACCGAGGCGCTGCGCGCGCATGAGGACCTGTCCCGCCGCGACGCCATGGACGCGGCGGTGGAGATGCTGCGCCTGGTGCAGATCCCCACGCCGGAGCGCCGGGTCCGCGACTACCCGCACCAGTTCTCCGGCGGCATGCGCCAGCGGGTGATGATCGCCATGGCGCTGGCCTGCAAGCCGAAGCTGCTGATCGCCGACGAGCCCACCACGGCGCTGGACGTGACCATCCAGGCGCAGATCCTCGAACTGCTCGCGGACATGAAGGAACGCTTCGGCATGGCCATCATGCTGATAACTCATGCGATGGGCGTGGTGGCGGAGAACGCGCAGCGCGTGGTGGTGATGTATGCCGGCGTCGTGGTCGAGGAGGCCTCGGTGGACGAGCTGTTCGCCAACCCCCGCCACCCCTACACCCAGGGGCTGATCCGCTCGATCCCGCGCGTGGACGCCAAGGCGACCGGCCGCACCCGGCTGGAGCAGATCCCCGGCAGCGTGCCCAACCTGCTGGATCTGCCGCCGGGTTGCCGCTTCTCGAACCGCTGCCAGTTCGTCACCCCGGCTTGCCACGAGGCCGAGCCGGCGCTGCGGCTGGTCGCACCCGAACACAAGGCGGCCTGCATCCATGCCTGAGCCCGTGGCCCCCCTGCTCTCCGTCCGCGGCGTGAAGAAGCACTACGCCATCCGCGGCGGCATCCTCGCCCGCGTTATCGACAAGGTGCACGCGGTGGACGGTGTCAGCTTCGACATCGCGCCCGGCGAGACCCTGGGCCTGGTCGGCGAATCCGGCTGCGGCAAGTCCACCACCGGCCGCTGCATCATGCGCCTGATCGAGCCGACTTATGGCGAGATCCACTTCGAGGGCCGCGACGTGACCCGGCTGCAGGGCGAAGACCTCCGTGCCCTGCGCCGCCGCATGCAGATCATCTTCCAGGACCCCTTCGCCTCGCTGAACCCACGCCACACCATCCGCGGCATCATCGGCGAGGCGCTGGTGATCCACGGTCTGGCCAGGAACCGGCAGGACCTGACCGACCAGGTGGTGCGCCTGCTGGAGATGGTGGGCCTGCGCGCCGACCACCTGGGCCGCTTCGCCCACGAGTTCTCCGGCGGCCAGCGCCAGCGCATCGGCATCGCCCGGGCGCTGGCGGTGCAGCCAAGGCTGATCATCTGCGACGAACCCGTCTCCGCCCTTGATGTCTCGATCCAGGCCCAGGTGATCAACCTGCTGGAGGACCTGCAGGAGCAGCTCGGCCTCGCCTATCTGTTCATCGCCCACGACCTCTCCGTCGTGGAGCACATCAGCGACCGCGTCGGCGTCATGTATCTCGGCCGGGTGGTCGAGATCGCCACCGCGCGGGACCTCTACGACAACCCGCGCCATCCCTATACCGAGGCGCTGCTCTCCGCCGTGCCGATCCCGGATCCCCGGGCCAAACGCCGGCGCGTGGCGCTGAAGGGGGACGTGCCGAACCCCATCAACCCACCGCCGGGCTGCCACTTCCACACCCGCTGCCCCATCGCGGTGCCGCGCTGTTCCGTGGACGTCCCGGCCCTGGTCGCCGGCGCCAACGGCCACGCCGTCGCCTGCCACCTCCGCCACGACGGCGCTTGACGAAACCTCTCCACCTCGGCGCCTTCCTGCCGGAAGTGGACACCGGACAGCTCGGCAGCTTCGCCTTCTACGCCCGCCTGGCCAGAAGCTGGAGGCCGGCTGCTTCGACACCCTGTTCATGAACGACAGCGTGGGCATCCGTGAGCCAAACCCGGCGCTGCTCGCCCGCGACCCGCAGGCCAAGCGCTGGGATCCGCTGACCCTGCTGCCCGCCCTCGCCGTCATCACCAGCCGAATCGGCCTCACCGCCACCGCCAACACCACCTACGACGAGCTGCCGGCGCCGCTGCCCCCGGCGGCCGAGCGCCTGCATCGTCGCCAGCGCCGGGCCGCCGCGTTCCGCCTGTTCTCCCGGCATGGGTTCGAGGTCGGGTTGGCCGGGCACTTCACGGCGCGCGACCCGATCCTGACCGAGCGCTTCTGATACAACCCGCTCGGCATGTCCTTCGCCGCTATCCGCGCCTCGGACCTGGTGCTCGTCGCTCCCTCCGGCGAGATCGTCGAGGGCGAGGGCATGATCAATATCACCGGCGTTCCCTACCACGACGCCTTCCAGCGCGCCCGGCCCGGCATTGTCGGCATCGCCCACGCCTTCCACGCCAAGGTCTGGTCCGCCTTCGGCCGCGTGCTGGACCCCACCACCGCCCATGGCCAGCTCACGGCCCTCGCCGCCGGGCAGCCCATCATCCCCGCCGCGCCGATGAAGGACACCGCGTCCCGCGCCCGCGCCGAGGTCGGCGCCTGGCTTGGCCTCCTGCCGCTCTGGGACCGGATCGTGCGCGGGGAGCCGGATCTGCTCGACTAGCGAACCAGCCCCGGATGCGGCCGGAAGTGCTACGTCCCAGCCATGTCCTGGTCCCGTCTGTATCTGTTCACCGCCCTGCCCCTCGTGCTGCTGCTCGTCCTGCTGATGCCGCTGGGCGAACCGCCGGACGAAGCCGCACATATCGCCCGCGCCGCGTCGCTGCTGCGGGGCGAGCTGATCGGGCACCGCATCGACGAGCTGCACCCGATCGACCATACGCCGGTCCGCCTCGGGGTCGTGACCATCAATCGGGGCTACCTCGCCCCGCTGTTTCACCTCCCCTCCATGCAGCAGGCTCCGAACAAGCTGATCGAGCGTGCCACGCTCCGCCGCACCTACGGCGCACCCTGGAGCGGGGAGACCGGCGAGGTGGATGCATCCAACACCGCGAGCTATGCGCCGTTGTTCTATGGTCCCGCCGCGATCGGCCTTGCGCTCGGCGGCATAGCCGGGCCGCCGGCGGCGGCGGTGTTCGTTGCCAGGCTGATGAACGCGCTGGCCTGCATTCTGGTCGGGGCCTGGGCCCTGCGGCTCGCGGGCCGCACCAGGCCGTTCCTGTTCGCGCTGCTGCTGCTGCCGATGTCGGTGCAGCTCGATGCCGCGGTGAACCAGGACGGACTGCTGATCGCCGCCGCCGTGCTGGCCGCCGCCATGCTGCCGCGGGGCGGCCGCTTCTACTGGGGCGGCGTCGCGGCCCTGGCGGCCGTTGCCCTTGCGAAGCCGGCCTATCTGCCGCTGACCCTGGCGGCGCTGGTGCCGCTGGATGGCGGGGCGTGGCGGCTGCGCCATGCGGCCGGCTTTGCGCTGGCCTGCGTGCCCGCGCTCGCCTGGTCCGCCCTCGCCGCCGCCGTCGCCGTCGTGCCGTTCTGGCGCCCGGCCTACACGCCCGGCCCCCTCTGGCCCGGCGACCCCACCCTCCTCCTGCACGCCACCGACATGGCGGCTCAGCTCCGCGTGCTGCTCGCGGACCCGGCCCGGCTGGTCACGCTGCCATGGAGCACCCTCGCCACCCACAAGATCGACTTCGCGCTGTCCACGATCGGCATCCTGGCTTCGCTGGACCTGTTCATGCCCCGATGGCTGTATGCGGCCTGGGTGATCGCCGGGGCGCTGGCCGCGACAGCGGTGTTGCTGCCCCACCGACCGGCCCGGCCACATGCAGCGTTCTCCACGGCGCTGGCCAGCCTTGCGGTGCTGTGCGGCGCCGGCGCCGCCGTGTGGGCGGTGCTGATCCTGCAATACCTCTCCTGGACGACCGTGGGTTCGCCCGTGATCGAGGGCACGCAAGGGCGCTATTTCATCCCGATCCTTGCCATCGCGGCCTTGGCGACCCCGGCTTGCGCGACAAGCGGTACGGCCAACTGCCGCCTTCGGCTCGCGCTCACCTTGCCGATCGCGGCCTTGGCCTGCATCGGCGTTGTCGTGGTCCCGGCCATGGTGGTGCTGCGCTACTACGTCGCCTGACTGCGAGCAGGCCGGCATTCCACTCGACACGCCTGATGTTCGTGTTATGTTCTGAACCGTTGAGCCAAGTTCATGCCTTGCCAGGAGCCGCCGCCCCATGACCATCTCCTGCCCAAGCGCCGCCTTCGCCCCGCACGCGACGTTGGCCGCGCGCCTGCTGCCGGCGCTGCCCGATGTCGGCGACGGCTCGCACGACCTGGCGCATCTGCTGCGCGTCTGGGCGAACATCCGGTCCATCTGGGCGGAGGAGGGCGGCGACCTCGAGCAGCTGGCCGCGGCATGTCTGCTGCACGACTGCGTTGCCGTCGAGAAGAACTCCCCGCGCCGGGCCCAGGCCTCCAGCCTGGCAGCCCTGCGCGCCACGGAGGTCCTCACCGCGCTGGGCTGGCCACCCCCCCGGATCAAGGGCGTGTCCCATGCCATCGAGGCGCACAGCTTCTCGGCCGGCATCCCGCCCACCACGCTCGAGGCGCGCATCCTCCAGGATGCCGACCGGCTGGACGCGCTGGGCGCCCTGGGCGTCGCCCGCTGCTTCTATACGGCAGGCCGCATGGGCAGCGCCCTCTACGATACCGAAGACCCGCAGGCCCGGCACCGCCCGCATGACGACGCCCGGTTCGCGCTGGATCATTTCCAGACCAAGCTGCTGCACCTGGCCGCGGGATTCCGGACGGACGCCGGAGCCCGGCTTGCCAAACTGCGGCATCACCGGATGGGGCGCTTCGTTGCAGATATGACGGAGGAGATCGGGGTCGCTCCGGCGCCTGTCTGAGCCGTGTGCTATGACGTAGGCTGCGGTGCGCGGGCCACACTGCTTGAGGACAAACGAATGAAGCTGACCGTCGGCATGCTGATCCTGGTTCTGCTGGCGGTCGCCGGGTGCAACGGCATCGATCTCGGCATGAACCCAGGCCCCGACGTCAGGAAGGAACAAGGCCCGCTGACCCGGCCTCCGCGCGACGTGCTGCGCGGGACCGCCCTCTGAGCCTGGGCTCCGCCCGGAGTGCGATGCCTTGAACGCCTGGCTGTTGCCCGCACTCGCCGGGATGAACCGTTCCTGCAAACGGCGGTCCGGGTGACGGCTGAGTGTGCCGCACACTCGTGGACACGAACCAATGTCGCAAGTTCGAGTGCCCCCGGGGATCGCGTGCCCGGAGCATCCCGCCTCAACGCTTCAGCCGGTAGCCCGTCTTGAAGATCCACCAAACGCCAGCAAGGCACATTGCCAAGAACATCAAGGTCATGCCCAGGCTGGTGGTCACGCTGATGTCCGATACCCCGAAGAAGCTCCAGCGGAAGCTGCTGATCAGATACACGACCGGGTTGAACATCGTGACGATCTGCCAGGCCCGCGGCAACATGCTGATCGCGTAGAAGCTGCCACCCAGGAATGTCAGCGGCGTCACGATCAGCAAGGGCACCAGGTTCAGCTTCTCGAAGCTGTCGGCCCAGATGCCGATGATGAAGCCGAACAGGCTGAACGTGACGGCGATCAGCACCAGGAAGGCCACCATCCAGACCGGATGCACGATGTCGAAGGGCACGAACAGCCGCGCCGTCGCCAGAATGATCAGGCCCAGCAGAAACGACTTGCTGGCCGCCGCACCCACGTAGCCGATCACGATCTCGGCCGAGGACACCGGAGCGGAGAGCAGTTCATAGATGGTGCCGACGAACTTGGGGAAGTAGATCCCGAACGAGGCGTTGCTGATGCTCTGCGTCAGCAGCGACAGCATGACCAGGCCCGGCACGATGAAGGCGCCATAGCTCTGCCCGCCGACCTCCCCCATGTGCGAGCCCATCGCCGAGCCGAACACGACGAAGTAGAGCACCGTGGAGATCACCGGCGACACCACGCTCTGCAGCAGCGTCCGAAACATCCGGTTCATCTCGAACATGTAGATTGCGCGCACTGCGTAGAGGTTCATGGCGTATTGTGCACCAGGCTGACGAAGATGTCCTCGAGCGAGCTTTGCCGGGTCTGGAGCCCGGTGACGCCGATGCCGAGCCTATCGAGCTGTCGCATCAGGGCGGCGATCCCGGTGTCGTCCCCCTTCGCGTCGTAGGTATAGATCAGGGTGGTGCCGTCGTCAGACAGCGCGAGCGGCCCGGCGTCCAGCTCGGGGGGAAGCTGGTCAAGTTTCGGCTGCACCGCGAGCGTCAGCTGGCTCTTGCCAAGCTTGCGCATCAATGCCGCCTTGTCCTCTACCAGGATCAGCCGGCCCTTGCTGATGACGCCGACCCGGTCCGCCATCTCCTCCGCCTCCTCGATGTAGTGTGTGGTGAGGATGATCGTCACGCCGCTGTCCCGCAGGCTCCGCACCATCGCCCACATGTCACGCCGCAGTTCGACATCCACGCCGGCCGTCGGCTCATCCAGGAACAGGATGCGCGGCTCGTGCGACAGCGCCTTGGCGATCATCACCCGACGCTTCATGCCGCCGGACAGCGTGATGATCTTGCTGTCCCGCTTGTCCCATAGTGACAGGTCGCGCAGGATCTTCTCGATGATGGCCGGGTTGGCCGCCTTGCCGAACAGCCCGCGGCTGAAGCGGACGGTGGCCTGGACGGTCTCGAAGGCGTCGGTGCTCAGCTCCTGCGGCACCAGGCCGATCGACCGCCGGGCGGCCTTGTAGTGGCGGACGATGTCGTGCCCATCAGCCAGGACCGTGCCGCTGCTGGCGGTGACGATGCCGCAGATGATGCTGATCAGCGTCGTCTTGCCGGCCCCATTCGGGCCGAGGAGTGCGAAGATCTCGCCCGGCCGAATGTCGAGGTCGATGCCATCGAGCGCCTTGAAGCCGGACGCATAGACCTTGGTGAGGCCCTGGACGGAGATCGCCGCCCGCTCGCCGCCGGGGGCGGCTGGGGTGGAGGTGGATGTCATCGCGTCATGACTGTCATGGTAGGATGCTCCAGGAGCAGGCGGTGCTTGATCAAGCGCCCCGCGCAGCAACACCATATCGCCACCGAAGCCCGGCGATCGGTCTACTCTCGGCCGCGATGATCTGCCAGCCGAATGGACGACCCACCCGAGGCCACCGGGTCGGACGAGGTGTCGTTACGCCTCAAGCAGCCCGCGCGTCCGTGCCCGGGCCAGCCACAGTCACCGCCACGGCGGCCTAGGCTGCCGCGTGTGTTGCAATCTGCTCCAGTACCGGCATCACGTCTTCCGGCAGATGGAGTTCGGCCGCGGCAAGGTTCTCCCGCAGGTGCGCCACGGACGAGGTTCCCGGAAGCAGGAGGATGTTGGGTGACCGCCGCAGAAGCCAGGCGAGCGCCGCCTGCATGGGCGTAGCGCCCAGCTGCCTCGCCACCGCGGTCAGGGCCGAGGACTGCAGCGGCTTGAAGCCGCCCAGCGGGAAGAACGGGACATGGGGAATACCGTCGCGGGCAAGATGGTCGATAAGGCTGCAATCTATCCCGAGATCCGGATGGAGATCACTGCCGCGGACAGCTTCGCCGACAGCCGTTGGATTCGAACCTTGCGACTCTTACGCCGGCCTTCACGGCGGATCAGCTTCACCAATTCGGTGACGTGGGTACAGCATCGCCGCCTGCTGTGCGGAGGTTCCGGAGGATGGTAGGTCGATGAAGCGAATCGGTTCGATGTTAACCAACTGGTAAGTTGCGCCGCATAGGATTGGCGCATGAAAAAATCCCTGGCTGCCGCATCCCTCGCCCTGTCTCTCGTCGTCGCCGTGAGCCAAGCTCACGCGGTGCCGATCGCGGATGGGACCGTGTCAACTTCGTTCCAGTTCAATCCGATTCTGGATCTTTCCTCCAACCTCGCTACCTTCACCGTGAAGAATGGAGCGACATACGAAATCTCGGCGTCTGGCGGCTTCAAATCTGCCGCCGGGGGTGTCGGGACGCTGAACGGCACCATCATCTTTTCAGAAACCGTTGGGACGACTGTCGCCGAGGTCCTGAACAACCTGTATGTGTTCAGTGATGGGCAGGGTGGCAGCTTCAGCTTCACGGCCTCCAGCGTGCTGACCCGCAGCTTCATCGACAATCCTGGCATCACCACCAGCGGCTCGCTCTATCTGCTCGGCACGGCGAACGACCCGTTCATCAACGACACCGATACTCCGGCAAGCCTGACGATCAGCTTCAACAGCACGGGCGATTCTCCCTACAGTTCCTCTGCAACCTTGGCGGTTCCGCCTGCATCACTGTCGGTTCCGGAACCGGCCACGCTGGCGCTGCTCGGAGCTGGGTTGATTGGCGTCGGCGCCGCCCGGCGGCGCCGGTCGGAGGGCTTGCTGGCCGCGGGAGCGCGACCGGACCGCCTCAGCAGAGGCGGCTGACGACCCCTCGGCTGCGCGGGAGGTCTGGCGCGGGAGCGGACTGACGACACGCCGCAACTGCGCTATCAGCAAAGCCGCATGACCATCCACCTTTCCCGCCACTCGCTGCAGATCGGTCGCTTCACCGTGACGCCGGGAATGATCATTCCACGCATGCGGTGGTGGGAATGGACCTGGTACGTGCCAGCCGTCGTCGCCAGCGGCCTGGCCTACGACCGGATGTCGGACTGGCTGCAGCCGATCATCGCCGCGGTCCCGGTGCTTGGCTGGTTCTCCTGGCTTGTCTCAACCATCATCCTGGGCGTGGCGTTCACCGGCATCTCCTACATCATCCTGCCTGCTCGGCAGGCGCGGAAGGACACACCCGGCGAGCCTTTCCTGGGCTGCGCACTGTGGCTGTGCGGTGTTGGCCTGCAGTGGATGTTCCACGACCACCTGTCCTGGTGACCCGAGGGCGACAGCCCAGTGGTCCAGACCTGAAGCCTCAATCCCGAGCGTCAGGGCCATTTGGCCCACCAGTGAAGCTATTGGTGCGGATCTGACGGTTCTTTCCGTCAGATCCGCACCATCAGAGCGCCGCCTTGGGCGCGGCCCCAGTGCGCGAGACGCTGACGACAGCACCCACCGCGGCAAACCCCGCGGCGACATAGAGGCACGCCCCAGCACCCTGTCCGCCCCGCAAGCCGAAGATCAACGCCACGATGGCGGAGCCCAACGACCAGCCAACGGTCCGCGCCACGGCAACCATGCCGCTCGCGGCACCGCTCCGCTGCGGTGGCCCGGCAGTCATCAGCGTGATGTTGTTCGGAGTCTGGTAGAATCCGAACCCAATCCCGCAAATGCCCATGCGCCAGGCCACGTCCCAGTCCTGCGGCACCGCCGGCATTGTCGCGAGCAGCATCAGTCCGCAGGTCAGCACCGCCAGCCCGATGCTGCCGAGCACGGCTGCGGGATACCGGCCCGAAAGCTGCCCGGCGATCGGCGCCGCAACCGCCACCAGCAACGGCCAGGGTGTCACCAGCAGCCCGGTCGCCACGGCACTGCGGTGCATGACAACCTGGAACAGGAAGGGCAGCGACACATAGGCCAGGATCTGCGCGGAATACGAGCAGACCGAAGTGCCCATCGAGAGCGCGAACAGGCGGATCCGCAGCAGGTCCAGCGGCAACATCGGCGCGGTGCGCCGGGCCTGCTGCCGGATCAGCAACGCGCAGAACACGGCGCCGGCCGCCAGTTCCGCAAGGGCAAGGCCCCGGGAATCGCCGCCCAGCCCGTCCACTCCGGTCACGATCAAGCCGAACGTCGCGGCATTCAACGCCGCGCCCGCCCAGTCGAACGGGCGATGCCGTCGTTCACCCGCCGGTGTCACGGCCATGAACAGCGGCACCGCGACCAACCCGAGAGGCACATTGACCAGGAACAGCCAAGGCCAATGCGCGATCGACAGGATCAGCGCCGCCAGGGTCGGCCCGAGCGCCGCGGACAGCGCGACCGCCAGGGCGATCACGGCAAAGCCCTGCCCCAGCTGCGCGCGCGGATAGATGGCCCGCACGAGCGCGCCGCCCAAGGCCGCCATGCAGGCGCCGCCGACGCCCTGCAGCAGGCGCGACATCACGAGGATCGGCAGGGTCGGCGACAGCGCGCAGGCCAGCGAGGCGACGGTGAACAGCGCCAGGCCGAAGCCATATACCCGCTTCAATCCCATGGACTCGCCAAGCGTCGCGGCGGGCAGCAGGCAGATGGTGACGGCGAGCTGGTAGCTGTTCACCACCCAGATCGTCGCGGCATCCGTCGCAGCCAGATCGCGCGCAATGGTGGGCAGCGCGATGTTGGCAATGGCGCTGTCAAGCCCGGCGAGCACCACGCCCAGCAGCGCGCATCCCATCACCCAACGGCGGCGCGCTGGCTCCAAGCCGTCAGTCTGATCCAAACCCAGCCTCCCGTTCACGCAACGCGCCATTGGAGCAGCCGGGCCGAACGAAGGAAAGCCTGCGGATGAATGTCAGCCGTGCGCGCCGCAAGCCTCCCTTGCTGGAAGCAAGGCCTGAAGCGGGCTGTGGTAAGCATGTCCGGCACCCCGGGTCCCAGCTTCACCGGCACCAGCGCGGCGGGCCTAGGCTCAACCTACGACTACCGCCCTTCACAGCCGTGCCCAGCCCGGTTCAGTCCGGGCAGGGCCAAGGTCAATGCGAGCGGGCGGCGAGGTTCAGCGGCAGTATTCCTGGCCGCGGTAGTCGCGCACGCAATGGGCGCGGCGCCATTCCCAGCGGCGATGCTCGGCCTCGCGGAACTCGGCCCGGCGGCGCCAGTCCTCCTGCCCATCGCGGTGCTCGCGCCAGAAGTCCTGACCGTAGCCGGGCGGTGGGCCGGGCGGGCCCGGGCGGAACGGCTGGGCCTGGGCGGCGGTGGCTGCTCCCAGAAGCAGCAAGGCCAGAACTGCGCGCTTCATCGACATTCTCCTGCGGCCTGGACCATCCTGCCGCACACCCGTCTTATCGATCCACATCAAGGACGCAATATGGCAGACCTCCGGCGGTTTCGTGGCAGGCTTAACAACCTGCTTGCTCTGGCCGCGCGCCGCCCTATACCGGCCTGAAGCCGTAAGGCAGCCTTAGGGGACCGGCATGGCGTTGAGACTGGAGAACGTTGAGGTCGTCTTCGCCGGCCGGCGTGGTGCGGCCTACACCGCGGTGGCCGACACGACTCTGCACGTGGCCGAAGGTGAGTTCGTCTCCGTCGTCGGGCCTACCGGCTGTGGCAAGAGCACTTTGCTGAACCTCGCGGCCGGGCTGCTGGCGCCGACGCGCGGCACGGTGAAGGTCCAGGGCCAGCCGCTCACCGGGCTGAACCGCAAGGCCGGCTACCTGTTCCAGACCGAGAGCCTGATGCCCTGGCGCTCCGCCCGGGACAACGTGGCCGCCGGGCCGGAGTTCGCCGGCGCGTCCCGCGCCCTGGCCCGGCGGCAGGCTGATGACTGGCTCGCCCGCGTCGGCCTCGCCGGGCATGGCGCCAAATACCCGCACCAGATGAGCGGCGGCATGCGCAAGCGCGCCCAGCTGGCCCAGACCCTGGTGCTGGACCCGCCGATCCTGCTGATGGACGAGCCGTTCAGCGCGCTGGACGTGCAGACGCGGCTGATGATGGAGAACGAGCTGCTCGCCATCTGGCAGGCCAACCGCAAGTCCGTGCTGTTCATCACGCACGACCTGGAGGAGGCGATCAGCCTGAGCGACCGGGTGGTGGTGCTGTCCGCCGGGCCGGGCACGCGGCCGATCGCCGAGTTCGTGATCGACCTGCCGCGCCCGCGTGACGTGGCCGAGATCCGCATGACGCCGGCGTTCCAGGCATTGCAGGAGGAGATCTGGGCGGTGCTGCGGGATGAGGTGGTCAAGGCCTACCAGGGCGCGCGCGCGGCATGATCGCGCTGGGCCGCCTGGGCATTGCGGCGGCATTGCTCGTGTTATGGCAGGTCGGCACCAGCACCGGCCTGCTGCCGCCGCTGTTCTTCGGGCGGCCGGTGAAGATCGCCGCGGTGATCTGGACCTGGTTCGCCACCGGGGAGATCTGGCCGCATCTGGGCGTCACCATCGCGGAGACGCTGATGGCCTTTGCGTCAGGCACGGTGGGCGGCATCTCGGCCGGGCTTTGGCTGGGGCTTAGTCCGCGGATGCAGGCGGTGCTGTCGCCGTTCATCAACGCGGCGAATGCCATGCCGCGGGTGATCCTGGCGCCGATCTTCGCCATGTGGTTCGGGCTGGGAATGGGCAGCAAGGTGGCGCTGGGCTTCACGCTGGTGTTCTTCATCGTGTTCTTCAACGTGCTGCAGGGTGTGCGCGAGGTGAGCCCCACCGTGCTGAACGGCGCGCGCATGCTGGGCGCCTCCCGGCAGCAGCTGGTGCGCCAGGTGTATCTGCCGGCTGCGCTCAGCTGGGTGTTCAGCTCGCTGCACGTCTCGGTCGGCATGGCCTTCGTGGGCGCCGTCATCGCGGAATATCTCGGCAGCGCGGCGGGCGTGGGCTATCTCATCCTGCAGGCCGAGGGCATGTTCGATGTGGACACGGTGTTCGCCGGCATCGTGGTGCTCACGGCCTGCGCCCTGTTGCTGGATGGCTGCGTCGGGCTGGTGGAGCGCCGCCTGCTGGTGTGGCAACCGAGGGCGGATACGCCTCGGGACAACTGAATTCAATCGGAGGACACGACCCATGCTGACCCGTCGCACCACCCTGCTGGCCACCCTGGCGGCACCACTGGCCCGCCCTGCCCTCGCGCAGTCCCGCGCCAAGGTGCGCTTTGCCGGCGGCGGCATCGCGCTTTACGGCTACATGCCGTTCTTCGTCGCCGTCGGGCAGAACCTTTTTGCCAAGCACGGCGTCGAGGCCGAGATCGCGCAGTTCCCGGGTGGCGCCCGCGCCATGCAGGCCGTGCTGGGCGGCAGCTCGGATGTCGCCTGCGGCTACTACGAACACACCATCCTGATGGCCGCGAAGAACGCCAAGCTGACCGCCTTCGTGCTGCAGGCACAGAACAGCGGCCTGGTGCTCGGCGTCCGCAAGGCGTTGGCCGACACCATCAAGACCCCGGCGGACCTCAAGGGCCGCAAGATCGGCGTCTCCGCCCCGGGTTCCGCGACGCACCTGTTCGTCATGCAGCTGCTGGCCAAGGCCGGCCTGAAGCCCACCGATGTTGCGGCGATCGGCGTCGGCACCACACAAACCGCCATGAGCGCCTTCGAGCGCGGCGAGGTGGATGGGCTGAGCCTGTTCGACCCCATCATCGCGGACCTGGAAGCCCGCGGCGAGATCAAGATCCTGGCCGATGCGCGGGACAGCGCCGGCACCCAGGCGATCTTCGGCGGACCCTATGCCAGCGGCTGCCTGTATGCCGACGCCGCCTGGCTGCCCAAGAACGAGGCCGCGGTGCGCGGGTCCGCCGCCGCCATCCTCGAAGCGGTAACCTTCCTGAAGACCGCGACGCCCGAGCAGGCCATCAACTCCCTGCAGGCCGGCATGTGCTCGGTCGGCATGAACGTCTGTGCCAGCGCCTTCACCCGCAACCGCGATGCGTTCCAGCACAATGGGCGCATCCAGCCCGCCATGGCCGAAACCGTGAAGCGCATGCTCTCCAGCTTCGACCCGGCTGTCGCCGCCGCCAATATCGACGTCGCCGCCACCTACACCGACAAATACCTCTGACCGCCCGGCCGTGCCCTGACGCGCCAAGCCAGCGCCTCAGGGCTCGGTCCACATGGGCGTCGATTTCATCGGCGTCGGCGGCCATAGCCGGGCGCACCACACGCATCCGGCTGGGATCGGCGGTGACGGTGGTCAGTTCCGATGACCCGGTTCGGGTGTTCCAGCGCGTCTCCACGCTGAACGCCGTCCCCGATGGCCGGGCCGAGGTGATCCTGGGCCGCGGCTCGTTCACCAACGGCTTTCCCTGGCCGGCTGCGAGCGGGAAGACCACCCGACGCTGTTAGCCGAGAAGCTGGCGCTGTTCACCAGGCTGCGCGCCGGCGGTGCCGTCACCGGTGCGCGATATGCTCCCCTGATGCGCGGCCCGGTAATCCCGTCGGCAACCTTGAGGCTGTGGCAGGTGTTATGACCGCACACAGCACAAGGATCTCACCATGCCCGACCTCAGCCAGATCAAGGAACACGCCAAGGTCATCGGCGCCGATGGTGTGCATGTCGGCACCGTGGACCACGTCCAGGGCGACCGCATCAAGCTCACCAAGGCCGATTCAGGCGACGAGAAGCACCACTACATATCGACCGGTCTGGTGGCCGAGATCGAGGACGGCACCGTCCGCCTGTCCGCCAACGCCGACGTTGCCGTGAGCTTCGAAGAGAACGAGTAGCCTGTCGGGCGGCTGGGTGCAGGCGCCCGGCCGCCCTCCGGTTCAGGCGGTGAGTGCGCCGGCATAGATCCCGGTATGCGCCACGCCATCCGCGCCGATCATCCCGCGATACATCCCCTGCGAGTTGAACGGCAGCGCAACCCGGCCCGCAGCATCTACCGCGATCAGCCCGCCTCCACCGCCCACGGCGTGCAGCTCCGCCACCACCGCTGCCGCTGCTTCGTCCAGGCTCTGCCCTGCCAACCGCATCCTTGCCGCGATCTCGTGCGCCACCCCATAGCGGATGAAGAACTCGCCGTGTCCCGTGGCGGAGATGGCGCAGGCGCCGTTCTCCGCCCAGGTGCCGGCGCCGAACACCGGAGCATCGCCGATGCGGCCCGGCCGCTTGCCCGTCATCCCGCCGGTCGATGTCGCTGCCGCCAGGTTGCCCGCGGCGTCCCGGGCGACGGCGCCCACCGTGCCATGCCGGTCCGCATCGCTGCGGTGATCGGGGGCCCGGGCCCGCCGCCGGGCCAGTTCGGTCTGCAATGCATTGAACCGGCGCTCGGTGTGGAAATAGGCGGCGTCCTCGAACACCAGGCCCTGCGCGCGGCAGAACGCCATCGCCCCGGCCCCGCCCAGCAGCACCGCATCCGAGTGCTCCATCACGGCGCGGGCCGCAAGGATCGGGTTGCGCGGCCCCATGATGCCGCTGACGGCGCCGGCGGCCCGGTCGCGCCCGTCCATGATCGCCGCGTCCATCTCCATCATCCCGTCCGAGGTGAACACCGCGCCGTGCCCGGCGTTGAACTGCGCGTCATCCTCCAGCGCCATGACCGCCCGCGTCACCGCATCGACCGCCGGGCCGCCCGCCGCCAACTCGGCGTGGCCGGCCAGCAGCGCGGTGCGCAGCCCGGCGTGGTGCAGCGCCTCCGCCTCCGGCGTCATCATGTCGCGCGGGATGGTGCCGGCGCCGCCGTGGATCGCGAGGGAGAAGTTCATCATCGCAGCTTCTGGTTGAGGGCGTCGCGCAGACCGTCGCCCAGGATGTTGAAGGCCAGCACGACCACGAAGATCGCCAGCCCGGGGAACAGCGTCAACTGATCCGCAACGCCAAGGTAACTTCGGCCATCCGCCAGCATGGCGCCCCATTCCGGGCTGGGCGGCTGTGCGCCCAGGCCCAGGAACGACAGGCTGGCCGCCACCAGGATGTTGTTGCCCAGCCGCAGCGAAACGTTGACGATCACCCCGGGCAGCGTGCCCGGCAGGATATGCGTGAACATCTGCCGGAACCGCGACACGCCGATGGAACGCGCCGCCTGCACATAGACGCTGCGCTTCAGCGCCAGCGTGTCACCGCGCACCAGGCGCGCGAACACCGGCACGCTGAACACCGCCGTCGCCCAGATGACGTTCGACACCCCCGGCCCCAGCACCGCCACCACGCCGATCGCCAGCACCAGCCCCGGGAAGGCCAGCAGCACGTCGCACAGCCGCATGATCGCGCTGTCCACCCAGCCGCCGAAGAAGCCGCTGACCAGGCCAAGCGTCACGCCGGCCACGCCGCCCACCACCACGGAGATGAACCCCACCGAAAGCGAGATCTGCGCGCCCCAGATGATGCGGCTGAGCAGGTCGCGCCCGTAGGAATCCGTGCCGAACCAATGTGCGGCGGAGGGGCCGGTGAGGACGTTGTCGTAGTCGGGCGCCGCCGGGTCATACGGGGCGACGAAGGGCGCGCAGAGTGCGGCGAGCACGATCAGGACGATCACCAGCCCGGCGAACAGCGCCAGCCGCTTGCGGCGGAACCGGCGCCAGAACTCCGCCAGCGGAGAATCGATGCGTTGCGGGATTGTCACGTCAGTCATTGCAGCGGGGCTCATTGCAGCCGGATCTCCGGGTTCACCGCGGCATACAGCAGGTCGACAGCCAGGTTGATCAGGATGAACTCCAGCGAGAACAGCATGATCTCGGCCTGGATCACCGGATAGTCGCGATAGGAGACGCTATCCACCAGCAGCCGGCCCAGACCGGGCCAGGAGAACACGGTCTCGACCACCACGGCGCCGCCCAGCAGGAAGCCGAACTGCAGCCCGGTCATGGTGATCACCGGGATCAGCGCATTCCGCAGCGTATGCGTGCCGATGACCCGGCGCTCCGGCAACCCCTTGGCCCGCGCCGTCCGCACGTAGTCCTCGGACGCCACCTCCACGAAGGCGGAGCGGGTGAAGCGCGCCAGCACCGCAGCGACGCCCAGGCCCAGCGTGAAGGCCGGCAGCACGAAATGCTGCCAGGTGCCGTAGCCGCCGCTGGGCAGCAGACGCAGCCGTACCGCGAACACGTCGATCAGCAGCAGCCCCAGCCAGAAGGCCGGGAAGGAGATGCCGGACACCGCCAGCACCATCCCCGCCTGGTCCACCCACCTGCCGCGCCGCACGCCGGACATGACGCCGATCGCCGCGCCTACCACCGTCGACCACGCCATGGCGACGATTGTGAGCCACAGCGTCGGCATGAAGCGGTCGCCGATCTCGGTCGCGACCGTCTGCTTGGTGCGGCTGGAACGGCCGAGTTCGCCATGCACCATCTGATCGACATAGCGCACGTACTGGCGCCACAGGGGCTGGTCGAGCCCGAGTGACTGCCGCACGCTCTCCACATCCTGCATCGAGGCATCGGCGCCTGCCACGAGCCGCGCCGGGTCGCCGGGCAGCAGGTGCACGAAGCCGAAGACGAAGATCGACACCGCCACCAGGACAGGGACGGTGCCGGCCAACCGGCGCAGGAAGTAGCCGAACATGGATCAGGCCGTGAACGAGCCTTCGTCGATCAGCAGGCCGCCATCCGGGATCTGATACACGCCCGAGAGCTTCTTGGAGTGTGCCGCCAGGATGTGGTCCACGCCCAGGAAGATCCAGGGCGCATCCTTCCAGATCAGCGACTGCGCCGTGGCATACAGCCCGGCGCGCTTGCTGCTGTCCGCGGTGGCCAGCGCCGCTTCCAGTGTCTGGTCAAGCTCCGGGTTGTGGTAGTAGCCGACATTGTAGAGCTTGGGCGGGAAGCCCTGGCCCCAGAACAGCGGACGCAGGCCCCAGTCGGCATCGCCGGTGGAGGAAGACCAGGCGCCGGTGTACATCTTCAGCTGGCTGTCCTCGGGCTTCTGCACGGACCAGATCTTCTGGTCCAGCAACCCGGCTTCCAGCGGCGTCACCGTCAGCTTCACGCCGATGGCCGCCATCTGCTGCTGCAGGAACTGCATGGTGCGCACCTGGATGGTGGTGGTGTTGGCCCATACCTCGGTCTCGAAGCCGTTGGGATACCCGGCTTCGGCCAGCAGCGCCTTCGCCTTCGCCACGTCCTGCGGCCAGTTGCCCTGCTTCACGTAGAAGCCGAGCTTCGGCGGGATGGGCGAGTCCGGCAGATCCTCATAGCCCGACCAGACGATCTTGCCGTATGCGACCTTGTCCACGGCGTAGTTCAGCGCCTGGCGCACCCGCAGGTCGTCGAACGGCTTCTTCGTCACGTTCAGCGCCACGTACCGCTCGATGATTGAGGGCGCGTCGATCAGCGTGATGTCCGCATTGGCCTGCACCGCTTTGATCATCTCGGGCGGCATCGGATAGATGAACTGCGCCTCACCGGTCTGCAGCATGGCGATGCGGGCGCCGTTCTCCGGCACGCTGCGGAAGGTGACGGTGTTCAGCTTGGGCCAGCCCGGCCTCCAGTACTGGTCGTTCTTCGTGACCTTCAGCGTGTCCGCACTCCAGCTGACGAACTTGAAGGGGCCGGTACCGACGGGGTTGCGGGTGATCTCCTTGCCGAACTTCTGGATCGCCGCCGGGCTGACCAGCATGCCGGCCGGGTGGGCGATGGTGGGCACGAAGGCACCGAACGGCGTCTTGAGCTTGAAGGTGACGGTGGTGGGATCGGTGGCGAGCACCTGGTCGATCATGGAATACAGGCTGGTGCGCTTCAGGTGGTTGGCCGGGTCCAGCACGCGCAGGAAGTTGGCGCGCACCGCCTCGGCGTTGAATGGCGTGCCGTCGTGGAAGGCGATGCCGGTGCGCAGCTTGAAGGTGAACTCGGTGGCGCCGTCATTGGCGGTGTAGCTCTCGGCCAGCACCGGGACCAGCTTCATGTCCTTGTCGAAGCCGTACAGCCCCTGCAACATCAGCTTGCAGGCGGATTGCGACAGCGTGTCGTTGACATCCGCCGGGTCGAGGCCCGTGAGGTTGGTGGGCACGCCGACCGTAAGGTCCGTGAGGTTCGCGGCCTGGGCCGGGGTGGGCGCCAGCATGGCAGGCAGGGCGGCGGTGAGCGCCAGGGTGGCTGTGGTGCCAAGCAGGAAGCGGCGGGAGAGGTTGGGTTCACGCATCAGGGCAACTCCTTCTTTCTAGTAGATTCCGCCCACGCTGTGGCGGGCGACGAAATGCCGCGGCCCGACCTGAACCAGCGGCGCCACGGTTGGGGGTTGGTCCGGGCGGCGCAGGGCGGACGGGATCTCGCTGTCGTCCAGCCTGGTCTCGTCCAGCCGCCGCCGCGGGTCCGGCACCGGCACGGCGGCCAGCAGGCGGCGGGTGTAGGCGTGCTGCGGGTCCGACATTACGGCCCGGCGCGGCCCGATCTCCACGATCTGTCCCAGATACATGACCGCCACCCGGTGCGCCACGCGCTCCACCACCGCCATGTCGTGGCTGATGAACAGATAGGCCAGGCCCCGGCTGCGCTGCAGCTCCATCAGCAGGTTCACCACCTGCGCCCGGATCGACACGTCCAGCGCCGCCACCGCCTCGTCCGCGATGATCAGCCGCGGCTCGCTGGCCAGCGCGCGGGCGATGCACACGCGCTGCCGCTGCCCGCCCGACAATTCATGCGGGTACCGGCTGATATGGCTTGGCGGCAGACCCACCTGCGTCAGCAGCTCCGCCACCCGCGCCTCCACCGCCCGACCGGCCATCAGCGCGTGGGTGCGGATCGGCTCGGCGATGGAGAAGCCGACCGTGAGCCGCGGGTCCAGCGAGGCGAAGGGGTCCTGGAAGATATACTGCACGCCGCGGCGAAGCGCCGGCTCGTTGCGGCCGTCGAGCCGGGTCACGTCCGCGCCGTCGAAGCGGATCTGACCTTCCTGCGGCTGTTCCAGCCGGATGATGCTGCGGCCCATGGAGGACTTGCCGCAGCCGGATTCGCCCACCAGCCCCAGCGTCTCGCCAGGCTGGATCTCGAGGCTCACATGCTCCACGGCATGGATGCGCCCCGCCAGCCGGCCCAGCGCGCCGCGCCGCACGTCGAACCGGGTGACCATGTCCTTCACGCTCAACACCGGGGCGGCGGCGTGCTGCACCGTGTCCTGCGTGACCAGCCCGTCGCCGGGTGCGGCCGGGAACGGCGATGGCAGGTCCTGGCCCGAAAGCGCGCCGAGCACCGGCACGGCGGCCAGCAGGGTCCGCGTGTAAGGCTGCTGCGGGTTTTCGAAAATGTCGGTGACGGCACCGGCCTCCACCACCTCGCCGCGCCGCATCACCACCACGCGGTCGGCGATCTCCGCCACCACGCCCATGTCGTGGGTGATGAACAGCAGTGCCATGCCCATCTCGGCTTGCAGGCTGCGCATCAGCCGCAGCACCTGCGCCTGCACCGTCACGTCCAGCGCCGTGGTCGGCTCATCGGCGATCAGCAGGCGCGGGCGGCAGGACAGCGCCATCGCGATCATCACCCGCTGCCGCATCCCGCCCGAGAGCTGGAACGGGTAGCGCGTCAGCTGCCGCGCGGACTCGGCGATGCGCACCCGGTCCAGCAGCCGCTGCGCCTCCGCCATGGCGGCGCCGCGGCCGAGGCCCTGGTGCTGCTGCACCGCCTCCGCGATCTGCTCGCCGATGCGCAGCACCGGGTTCAGCGAGGTCATCGGCTCCTGGAACACCATGGCGATCTCGGGCCCGCGCAGGCGGCGCATGGCGGCCGGGGTTTCCTGCACCAGGTCCCGCAGCTGCCCGGCGCGGTCGCGGAACCCGATGCACCCCGCGGTGATCCGCCCGCCGGAATAGTCGAGCAGCCGGGTGATCGCGAGCGCGGTGACCGACTTGCCGGACCCGGACTCGCCCACCACGGCCAGGGTCTCCCCCTCCACGATGCTCAGGTCCAGGCCGCTGACGGCCGTGAACGGCCCGCGATCGCCCGGGAACTGGACCGTGAGGCCGGAGATGTCGAGCAGGCTTTGGGGTTCGTGCGCCACACCGTTGTATAGGCGATGGCGGCGCAGCGTGAAAAGCCGTGGCTGCACAGACGGCCCTTGCGCTCCGGTGACCCGGCCGCGACGCTACCGCATGATCACCACGCTCGTCGCCCTGTTGCTCGCCAGCGTGATCGCGGTGCCGATCTCCCGCCGCCTCGGCTTCGGCAGCGTGCTGGGCTACCTGGTGGCCGGGGCCGTCATCGGGCCATTGGGGCTGCGCCTGGTCACCGATGTCGGGCAGATCGCCCAGGTCTCGGAACTCGGCGTGGTCATGCTGCTGTTCCTGATCGGGCTGGAGGTGCGGCCGGAGCGGCTGTGGGTGATGCGGCGCACGGTGTTCGGCCTGGGTGCGGCGCAGGTGGTGGTCAGCGCCGCGGGCATCGCGCTGGCCGTGCATCTGGTCGGCCTCGCCTGGCCCGGCGCTGTCGTCATCGGCCTGGGTCTCGCCCTCTCCTCCACCGCCATCGTGTTGCCCATGCTGGCGGATCGGAAGCTGCTGGCCAGCCCGGCCGGGCGCCACGCCTTCGCCGTGCTGCTGTTCCAGGACCTCGCCTTCATCCCGCTGGTGGCCCTGGTGCGGTGGCGGGTTCGCATGCGGTGCCGTGGCGCGCGGTGCTGCAGGCGGTGGGAGCGGTAGGCGGCATCCTGCTCGCCGGCCGTTTCCTGGTGCCGGTGGTGTTCCGCGCCATCGGCGGCGCCCGCATGCCGGAGGTGTTCACCGGCACCGCCCTGCTGATCGTGGTCATCACCGCCTTCGTGGCGGACCAGGCTGGCCTGTCCATGTCGCTGGGCGCGTTCCTCGCCGGGGTGCTGCTCTCCGGCTCCGAATACCGGCACGAGCTGCAGGCGGATATCGAGCCGTTCGAGGGCCTGCTGCTCGGCCTCTTCTTCATGTCGGTCGGCATGGAGGCGCAGCTGGGGCCGGGGCTGACGGAGCCGCGCACCATTCTGCTGGGGGTCGCCGGCATGACGGCGGTGAACCTGGTGGTGGCTGCTGCGCTGGGCCGTATCGCCGGGCTGAACGCGGCCGGCGCGGTGCGCTTCGCCGCCGCCCCTTCCCGGGTTCGGCGATGCCGCGGACCGGCCAGGCTACTCAGTCCAGCCGAGTGCAACCAGCAGGCGCAGGTCTATACCGACGGCAACATCGGCGCCCCGCTCGATCCCGCCGTGAACGAGATGGTGGTGACCGGCGTGCTGCGTGCCAGCCGCGCCGCAGGGGTGGCCTGGCTGCAGCATGGCAGCCGGGAGGACTGGACGGACCAGGTCGGGGCTGGGAGCACGCCTGTTCATCTGCGATAATTTGGTGTTCCCGAGCGCCATGCCCGCCAATCCCGCACTTACCATCATGGCGCTCAGCCTGCGCACCGCCGCAGCGTTCCTGGCTGCATGACAGAAGGCCCGGCACGACGTTCCATGCCGGGCCAGGCCGCTACTCCCAGGTGAGAGCGCCGCCGTTCTGGTATTCGATCACCCGGCTCTCGAAGAAGTTCTTCTCCTTCTTGAGGTCCATGGCCTCGGACATCCACGGGAACGGGTTGGTCGCCTCGCCGAACACCGGCTGCAGCCCGATCTGGGCACATCGGCGGTTGGCGATGAAGTGCATGTATTCCTCGCACAGCGCCGCGTTCAGCCCCAGGAAGCCGCGCGGCATGGTGTCGCGGCCATAGGCGGCCTCCAGCTCGGCGGCCTGGCGCACCATGCCGCTCACCTCCTCCTGGAAGGCGGGCGTCCACAGCTGCGGGTTCTCGGCCTTGATCGAGTTGATCACGTCGATGCCGAAGTTCAGGTGCAGGCTCTCGTCGCGCAGGATGTACTGGTACTGCTCGGCGATCCCCACCATCTTGTTGCGCCGGCCCAGCGACAGGATCTGCGCGAAGCCGGTGTAGAACCACATGCCCTCGAAGATCACGTAGAACGCGATCAGCGCGCGCAGCAGCGCCTGGTCCGCCTCGGGCGTGCCGGTCTGGAAGGTGGGGTCGTCCAGCGTCTGGGTGAACTTCAGCGCCCAGGCGGCCTTGGCGGTGATGGACGGCACCTCGCGATACATGTTGAACAGCTCGCCCTCATCGAGACCCAGGCTCTCCACGATGTACTGGAAGGTGTGCGTGTGCACCGCCTCCTCGAAGGCCTGACGCAGCAGGTACTGGCGGCATTCGGGGTTGGTCAGGTGCCGGTAGATCGCCAGCACGATGTTGTTGGCGACCAGGCTCTCGGAGGCCGCGAAGAACCCCAGGTTGCGCTTGATGGCCCGGCGCTCATCCTCCGTCAGCCCGTCGCGCGACTTCCACAACGCGATGTCGGCCTGCATCGAGACCTCGGTCGGCATCCAGTGGTTGTTGCAGGCGGCGAGGTACTTGTCCCACGCCCAGCGATACTTCAGCGGCAGCAGCTGGTTCACGTCGGCCCGGCAGTTGATCATCGCCTTCTCGTCCACCGAGACCCGGCCAGCGGTGCTGACGGGGGCGGTACCCTCGAAAGAGGTCGTCACGGTGGTGTCGGTCTCGCTATCGGACCAGTCGAGCATCGTCATGGTGTTCTCCAACTCTCTGTCTGGTCGATTACTGGCAGGCTTCGCAGGTCGGGTCGTCGATCGAGCAGGCCTGGCCCCAGGCTTGGCCTTCCATCTGCGGCTCAGAAGCCGGCACCACCTTCAAGGCCGGGGCGGGCGCTACCGAGACGGCGTTCAGCTTGCCGTCCGTCTTCTTCACCGTGGACTTCTCCACATGGGAGGCGGAGCGTGAACGCAGATAATAGGTGGTTTTCAGCCCACGCTGCCAGGCGAGGCGATACAGCGCATCCAGCTTCTTGCCCGAGGGGTTGGCGATATAGAGGTTGAGCGACTGGGCCTGATCGATCCACTTCTGCCGCCGCGCCGCGGCCTCGATCAGCCAGGCGGAGTCGATCTCGAACGCCGTCGCATACAGCGCCTTCAGGTCGTCCGGGATGCGCCCGATCTCGGCCACGCCGCCGTCGAAATACTTGAGGTCGGACACCATTACCTCGTCCCACAGCCCACGCGCCTTGAGGTCCCGCACCAGGGCCGCGTTCACGACGGTGAAATCGCCGGACATGTTGGACTTGACATAGAGGTTCTGATACGCCGGCTCGATCGACTGCGACACGCCGCAGATATTGGAGATGGTTGCGGTCGGCGCGATTGCCATGGTGTTGGAGTTGCGCATCCCCACCGTCCTGACCCGCTCCCGCAGCGTGCTCCAGTCGAGCGACACGGAGCGGTCCAGGTCAAGCCCGCCCCGCGCGTCCTCCAGCAGCACCACGGAGTCGATCGGCAGCACGCCCCGCGACCACAGCGACCCGGCAAAGCTCGGATAGGCCCCACGCTCCGCCGCGAGGTTCACCGAGGCCTCGATGGCGTTGAAGCTGATCACCTCCATGCTTTCATCGGCAAACTTCACCGCGGCGTCCGAAGCATAGGCGATACGCAACGTCTGCAGCGCGTCCTGGAAGCCCATGATGCCGAGCCCGACCGGACGGTGCTTGAGGTTGGACCGCCGCGCCTCGGGGATGGTGTAGAAGTTGATGTCGATCACGTTGTCCAGCATCCGCATGGCGGTCTGCACCGTGCGGGACAGCCGGGCCTGGTCCAGCCCCTCGGGCGTCACATGCGCCGCGAGGTTCACGGAGCCGAGATTGCACACCGCGACCTCGTCGTTCGAGGTGTTGAGCGTGATCTCGGTGCACAGGTTGGACGAGTGAACCACGCCCACGTGCCGCTGCGGCGAGCGGATGTTGCAGGGGTCCTTGAACGTCACCCAGGGGTGCCCGGTCTCGAAGATCATGGTCAGCATGCGGCGCCACAGCTCGGTGGCGCGCACCTGCTTGAACACCTTCACCTCCCCGCGCGCCGCCCGGGCCTCGTGCGCCTCATAGGCGGTGCGGAACTCGGGGCCATAGAGGTCGTGCAGGTCCGGCGTCTCGTCGGGTGAGAACAGGGTCCAGGCGCCGTCCTCGAACAGGCGTTGCATGAACAGGTCCGGCACCCAGTTGGCGGTGTTCATGTCGTGGGTGCGGCGGCGCTCGTCGCCGGTGTTCTTGCGAAGGTCGAGGAACTCCTCGATGTCGATGTGCCAGGTCTCCAGATAGGCGCAGACCGCGCCCTTGCGCTTGCCGCCCTGGTTCACCGCGATGGCGGTGTCGTTGGCGACCTTCAGGAACGGCACGACGCCCTGGCTTTCGCCGTTGGTGCCCTTGATGTGGGCGCCCAGGCCGCGCACCCGGGTCCAGTCATTGCCCAGCCCGCCGGAGTACTTGGCGAGCAGCGCATTGTCCTTCACCGCCTTGAAGATGCCGTCCAGGTCATCGGCCACCGTGGTCAGGAAGCACGAGGACAGCTGCGCCCGCTGGGTGCCGGCGTTGAACAGGGTGGGGGTGGAGGCCATGAAGTCGAAGGAGGAGAGCAGGCCGTAGAACTCGATGGCCCGGTCCTCGCGGTCGATCTCGCGCAGGCTCAGCCCCATGGCCACGCGCATGAAGAAGGCCTGCGGCAGCTCGAACCGGGTGCCGCCCTCGTGCAGGAAGTAGCGGTCATAGAGGGTCTGCAGCCCGAGGTAGTCGAACTGCAGGTCACGCTCGGGCTTCAGTGCCGCGGCCAGGCGCGGCAGGTCGAAGCGGGACAGCTCGGGGTCCAGCCGCTCGGTGCGGATGCCGGTCTCGATATAGGCGTGGAAATACTCGCCATAGCGCCCGGCCATCTCGGCCTGGGTCGCCTGGTCCGGGCGGCCGGCAACGCAGCCCAGCGCCTCGGCCCGCATCTTGTCCAGCAACAGCCGCGCGCTGACCTTGGAGTAGTTCGGCTCGGTCTCGATCAGCGTGCGCGTCGCCAGGATCGGCGCGAGCGCCAGCTCGTCGGCCGAGATGCCGTCGTAAAGGTTGCGCTGCGCCTCGGCGAGAATCGGCGCGGCGGCCACGTCGGCCAGGCCGTCACAGGCCTCGCGCACGACGGTGGCCAGGCGCACCAGGTCCACCGGCACGAAGGAGCCGTCCGCCTTCTTCATGCGCAGCGTGGGGGCCGCGGCGGCGGCCGGCGCGGCGCTGGCCAGCTTGCTCGCCCGCTCCTTGGCGCGTTCGGCGCGATACAGCACGTAGGCGCGGGCCACCTTGTGGTGCTCGCCGCGCATCAGGGCCAGCTCGACCTGGTCCTGCACGTCCTCGATGTGGAAGGTGCGACCGGCATCGGCGCGCCGGGTCAGGCTGCCGACGATCTGCTCGGTGAGTTCGGCCACCTGGTCATGCACCCGGCGCGAGGCGACGGCGGCACCGCCTTCCACGGCGAGGAATGCCTTGGTCAGCGCCACCAGGATCTTCGATGCGTCGAACGAAGCCACGCTGCCGTTGCGGCGGATCACCTGGAACCCCGGTTCTCCCGCCTTGGGCTGCGAGACAGGACTGTTCGCCGGGGAGAAGGCACCATCGACGGTTTTGAGGCTCACTGACATCGCGTTCGATCCATCTGCTGGGAACGAGGGCACAGACGGGCACAGGCCAGCACCGGGGCTTGCGCCACCCCGCTGTCGGACCACCCACCTGGGCCGTTCGCCCGGTGACATTCCACATGTTGCTGACGCCGCCGGTGGCGGGTCAGCCGCTTCCAACGCGCTGCCTGATGTCCCTGATTTCAAGGCGCTGCGACACAGCGGTTGGGCTGGCTTGTGGGCGTATATTGCGTTCCGGCGACCAGGCGCGTCAACATCTAGTATCTGGCCGGGAGGTGAGGCCGGGCAAATCTGCCACAGGTCTAGTATGGAATCGGCGCCCCGTGATGGTCGAAAAACCGGCCTGTCTCAGCCGGCGTCAACGATGCCAGCACCTTAATCAGCCGAGCTGCAGCGACGTCGGAGGTCTGAATTTCGAGTCCCGATTTCGTGAAGGGGTCCGACAGCCCGGAGGCCACCGTCCCCGGATGCAGCGCCACGCAGATCGACTCGCGATGGGTCCGGCTCAGCTCGATCGCCGCCGTCCGCACCAGCTGGTTGAGCGCCGCCTTGGCCGCTCGGTAGCCGTACCAGCCGCCTGCGCGATTATCGCCGATGCTCCCCACCCGGGCGGAGAGCGTGGCGAACACCGCCCGCTCGTGCCGGGTCAGCCGGGGCAGGAAATGCTTCATGATCAAAGCAGGTCCGATGACGTTGATGGCGAAGTTGTGGGCCAGGTGCGCCGGGTCGAGCTGGGATAGCTTCTTCTCCGGCACCATGCCGTCCCCGTGCAGGAACCCGGTGGCGTCGATCACCAGGTGCAGCCCCTGCCCGGCCGCCTCGGCCGCCGCGGCGATGCTGGCTTCGTCCAGCAGGTCCAGCGCCGGCTGCGTGGCCCGGCCCAGCCGCAGCACTCGCGCCCCGCCCTGCTCCAGCGCCACGGCCAGCGCCCGGCCGATGGTGCCGCCCGCCCCGATGACGACGCAGGTCATCGGAGTCGCAGCCAGGCCGGGATGAAATGTCTCATGGGCTCCGTCCTGCTGCACCAGAGCTATAGGATACCGCGAAGCCAGACCGATGCGAACAGGCCGGCGCCGATGAGGCTGCCCCGGCTCTCTTGCGCCAGACCTCGCCGAGATGCTAGATAATAATGAGACGCAATTGCGCGGCGCTGCCGGCCGGTGATAATCCGGCGACGCGACCGCCGCTCCCCCCACCGCGTGAGGTTCTCATGACAGTCCGCCGCTCGATCCTGGCCAGCGCCCTCGGCCTGGCGTCCTTGCTCGCCGCCCCGGTCTCGCTACAGCCGGCAGCAGCCCAGACCGCGGATGCCCCGCTGGTGGTCTACAACGCCCAGCATGTGAGCCTGACCAAGGCCTGGGCCGAGGCCTTCACCAAGGAGACCGGCATCAAGCTGACGCTGCGCGACGGCAGCGACACCGAGCTGGGCAACCAGATCGTCCAGGAGGACGCCGCCTCCCCGGCCGATGTGTTCCTTACCGAGAACTCGCCGGCCATGGCGCTGGTGGACGGCGCCGGGCTGTTCGCGCCGCTGCCGGATGCGGTGCTGAACGAGGTGGACCCGGCCTACCGCCCCGCCAGCGGCCACTGGGTGGGCATCGCTGCCCGCAGCACGGTGTTCGCGTACAACAAGACCAAGCTGACCGAGGCGCAGCTGCCGGCCTCGATCATGGATCTTGCCGCCCCGGCCTGGAAGGGCCGCTGGGCCGCCTCCCCCTCCGGCGCCGACTTCCAGGCCATCGTCAGCGCCATGCTGGAGCTGAAGGGCGAAGCGCCGACGCTGGCGTGGCTGAAGGCCATGAAGGCCAACGCCGTACCCTATCGCGGCAACGGCGTGGTGATGAAGGCGATCAACGCCGGGCAGATCGAGGGTGGGATCATCTATCACTACTATTTCACCGGGGACCGCGCGAAGACCGGTGAGAACAGCGGCAACGTCGCCCTGCACTACTTCCGCCACGAGGACCCCGGCGCCTTCGTCAGCATCTCCGGCGGCGGCGTGCTGGCCAGCAGCAAGCAGAAGGAGAAGGCGATCGCCTTCGTGAAGTGGATTGCCGGCAAGGGCGGCCAGGATATCCTGCGCACCGGCGACTCCTACGAATACGCCGTGGGCAAGGGTGCGGCGTCCAACCCGGCGCTGGTGCCGCTGGCCGACCTGCAGGCGCCCACGATTGACCCGGCCAAGCTGAACAGCAAGAAGGTCACCGACCTCATGACCCAGGCTGGCCTGCTCTAACCAGCCCAGACCCCTCACGCGACAGGCCCAGTGAACGAAAACGCCCCGACCATACGGGCCCGGGGCGTCCCCCAGGCCTATCCGACGCAGAAGACCACGAGTGCGGCGATCTCCATCGGCGCGCTCGTGGTCTCGCTGCTGGCGCTGGTGCCGCTCGGGTTCGTGGTGCTGGTCACCATCAACACCGGGTGGCCCACGGTCGCCGCCCTGGTGTTCCGCCCCCGCGTGGGGGAGCTGCTGGTCAACACGGTGCTGCTGGTCGGCCTCACGGTGCCGCTGTGCATCGCCCTGGCCCTGGCCCTCGCCTGGCTGACGGAGCGCAGCGACCTGCCCGGGGTGCGGCTGTGGTCGTGGCTCGCGGTGGCGCCGCTCGCCATACCGGCCTTCGTGCACAGCTATGCCTGGGTCACGGTGGCGCCGGGCCTGAACGGGCTGCCGGCGGGCGTGCTGATCTCCGTCATCGCCTATTTCGCCTTCCTCTATCTGCCGATCGCCGCCGCCATGCGACGGCTGGACCCGGCGCTCGAGGATGCCGCCGCCGCGCTCGGCTATCCGCCCGCCCGCGTGTTCCTGCGCGTCGTGCTGCCGCAGCTTCGGCTGGCGCTGTGCGGCGGGTCGCTGCTGATCGGGCTGCACCTGCTGGGCGAATACGGCCTGTATGGCATGATCCGGTTCGACACCTTCACCACCGCGATCGTGGACCAGTTCCAGTCCGCCTATAATGGTCCGGCGGCGAACATGCTGGCCGGGGTGCTGGTGGTGTGCTGCCTGGCGTTGCTGCTGCTGGAGTCCGCGGCGCGCGGCTCCGCCCGCTACGCCAGGGTCGGCAGCGGTGCGGCGCGCCTGGTCGCCCGCCAGCCCCTGGGCCGCGCCCGGCTGCCGCTGCTGCTGGTGCCGGCGCTGGTGGCCGCGGTATCGCTCGGCGTGCCCTGCGTGACCCTCGGCCGCTGGCTGATCGCGGGCGGCTCCACGGTGTGGAAGCTCGAGGAGATCGGCCCGGCACTCGGGCAGACCGTGGCGCTGGCGCTGCTGGGCGGCCTGCTGACCACGCTGGTCTCCATCCCGATGGCCTGGCTGTCGATCCGGGCGCCGGGCCGGCTGCAGCGGCTGCTGGAGGGTGAGAACTACATCGTCGGCTCGCTGCCCGGGGTGGTGGTGGCGCTCGCGCTCGTCACCGTCACCGTGCGGGTGGCGCTGCCCATCTACCAGAGCGTCGCCACCATCCTGATCGCCTATGCGCTGCTGTTCCTGCCGCGGGCCATGCTCAGCGTGCGCGGCGGCATCGCGCAGGCGCCGGTGGAGCTGGAGCAGGCCGCAGCCTGCCTCGGCCGCCCGCCGCTGCGCGCGCTGTGGGCCACCACGATCCGGCTTGCCGCGCCCGGAGCCGCGGCGGGTCTGGCGCTGGTCTCGCTCGGCATCACCAACGAACTCACCGCCACCATGATGCTGGCGCCCAACGGCACGCAGACGCTGGCGACCATGTTCTGGGCCTACAGCTCCGAGATCGACTACGCCGCGGCCGCACCCTACGCCGTCATCATGGTGCTGTTCTCGCTGCCGCTCACCTGGTTGCTGCACACGCAGTCCAAGCGGATGGCGGGGCGATGACCTTCCTGGTGCTGCAATCCGTGACCAAGCGCTACGGCCGGGTCACGGCACTGGACGAGGTGGGGCTGGGTGTGGAGCCGGGGACGCGCACGGCCATCGTCGGCGCCTCCGGTTCCGGCAAGACCACGCTGCTGCGCATGGTGGCGGGATTCGAGGCGCCGGATGCCGGACGCATCACCCTGGGCGGCGACCTGCTGGCCCATGGCCCGGCGGCCATGCCGGCCCATCGCCGCGGCGTGGGCGTGGTGGCGCAGGACGGGGCCCTGTTCCCGCACCTCTCGGTGGCCGACAATATCGGCTTCGGCCTGCCGCGCCACGGGGACCGCCGCGCGGGGCGGATTGCCGACCTGATGCGCCTGGTGGAGCTGGACCCGGCCCTGGCCGCGCGCCGCCCCGACCAGCTCTCTGGCGGCCAGCAGCAGCGCGTCGCCCTGGCCCGCGCCATGGCCCGGCAGCCCCGCCTGATGCTGCTCGACGAGCCCTTCTCCGCGCTGGACACCGCGTTGCGCGCCAGCACCCGCAAGGCGGTCTCCGACGTGCTGCGGCAGGCCGGCATCACCGCGGTGCTGGTGACGCACGACCAGGCGGAGGCGCTGTCCTTCGCCGACCAGGTCGCCGTGATGCGCGGCGGCCGGCTGGTGCAGGTCGGCACCCCGCGGGCGCTGTATGCGCGGCCAGTGGACCAGGGCGTCGCCACCTTCCTGGGCGAGGCGCTGATCCTGCCGGCGCAGGTGGATGCCGGCATCGCGCGCTGTGCCCTGGGTGCGGTGCCGGTCGATCCTGCGCGACCCGCCGGCCCCGCCACCATCATGCTGCGCCCGGAACAGCTCAGCCTGCATCCGGCCGCGAACCCCGGGGAGGCCGGAACCGGCGAGGTGCTCGAAGCCGATTTCGCTGGTGCGATGTGCACCTATGCCATCCGCCTCCTCGCGCCGGGTCTGGATGCCCCGCTGCTGCTCCGCCAGCCGAGCATGACGGCCTTCGAGCCCGGCAGCCTCGTGCGGATCTCAGTCAACGGCCCGGCGCACCTGTTCCTGCCTAGCCCGCCAGAACCCGGTCCAGCGCCGCCGTGAACCGGTCCACGTCCTCCTCATCATTATAGATGTGCGCACCGATGCGCAGTTGGCCGCCCCGCTCCGCCACATGAACGCCAGCCGCCGCCAACCCGGCCACCAGCGCCGCAACCCGCCCGTCCGGCACGCCGAGCCCCAGCAGATGCGGCGGGCGGAACCGCCGAGGCACCGCCACCAGGCCGAGCGCCTCCGCCGCGGTCGCCAGCCGGTCCGTGGTGGCGCGCAGCCGCTCGGCCAGCGGTGCCTGGCCCCAGCCGTGCAGCAGCGCCATGCCGGCCAGCGCCATGGGCAGGCTCACGGGGTTGAACCGCTGCCCCATGTCGAAACGCCGGGCTGTAGGCAGCAGCGGCGGCAGCGTGCCGTCGAATGGCGCGCCGCCCATGGCGCGGTTGTCTGAATGCTGCTCCAGCGGCGTGCCGGTCTGGTGCCGTGGCGCCACATACAGGAACGCCAGCGTGTAGGGGCCGAGCAGCCATTTGTAGGTCGGGAACACCAGGTAGTCCGCATCGAGCCGCCCGACATCCACCGGCAGAACTCCCACCGCCTGGGTCGCATCCACCACGATCGCGGCGCCTTGCCCCCGCAACGGTACCGCCAGCCGCTCCAGGTCGATCAGGCTGCCATCGGTCCAGACCAGCGGCGTCAGCGCCGCGACCCCCACCGGCGGCAGGCCCGGCTGCCCGATGCGGTGCAGCAGCGCCGTGGTCCAGTCGCCATCGGCAGGCCGGGCCACCACGTCCAGCACCGCGCCGCGCGCTTCGGCCAGCCGCGCCCACTCCAGCGTCTGCGAGGGATACTCCCCGGCGATGAGCAGGATGCGGGTGCCGCGCTCGATTTGAAGGTTGGCCGCCGCGGTGGCGACTCCATAGGCGGCCGAGGGCACGATCGCGATGTCCGAAGCCTGCGCCCCGATGAACCCGGCCGCGGCGGCGCGCACCGCCTCCGCCTGCTGCCGGATCACCGCCGGGTCCATCAGCCAGGGCGCGCTTTTGGTTGCCACCCCCGCCTCCCCCGCCTGCCGCACCGCGCGCGGCAGGGGCGTGAAGGACCCGTTGTTGAAATAGGCGACGTCGCGCGGCACCTCGAACAGGTTGCGGTGCGAGGCCAGCATCAGCGTGGCCCTGCCCTGCGGTGGTTCTCGTGCAATGGCTGCGGCATGGCCCATCCCTCCGGATTGCTTCGAGCATTCACAGTCGTGCATCCGGTGGCAACGTCGCCGCGGAGCCCGAGGCCGTAGCGGCCGGTCATGCGATCGTGAAGCTGACTCCGGCCCGCGCCAGCCCGCCCGAGATCCCGACCGGCGTGCCATCCGCACGCCAGCAGGCCGCACCGGTCATGGTGCCATCATCATTGAAGACGATGGCGTTCATGCCACCCGCCACGCGCGGCACCTGCAGCACCTGGTGGCCGCGGGCGGTGAGTGCCGCCGCCAGGGCTTCGGGAAAGGTGCGCTCCACCTCCAGCACGCCGCCCTCGGTCCAGATGCGCGGCGCTTCCACCGCGCCCTGCACGCTCATGCCGTGGTCAACCAGGTTGACGATGGCCTGCAAGGCGGAGGGAAAGATGCGCAGCCCGCCCGGCAGCCCCAGCGCAAAGGCGATCTTTCCGTCGCGCAGCGCCATCATCGGCGCCATGGAGGTGAACACGCGCTTGCCGGGCTCGATGGAGAGGGCGCGGCCGGGATGCGGGTCGAAGTTGAACATGTAGTTGTTGGCGAGCATGCCGGTAGCGGGGATCATCGCGCAGGCGCCGAAGCGGCCGTTGATGGTCTGGGTGGTGCAGACCACGTTACCTCGGGCGTCCGCTACCGTGACGTGCGTGGTGTTGGGCGACTCGGTGCCGGCCAGGCCGCTGCTCCACGCCTGCGCCCGCCCGGGGTCCAGCCGGGCCCGGCGTTCCGCGGCGTATTCCTTGCTGGTCAGGCGCTCGACCGGAACGCTGACGAAGGCCGGGTCCGCGGTGGCGACGGCGCGGTCGGCGAAGGCGATCTTCATGGCTTCGGCCATCAGGTGCACCGTCTCGGGCGTGCCGAAGCCGAGTGCCCCGATATCGAAGCCCTCCAGCACGTTCAGCATCTGCACGATATGCACGCCGGAGGAGGAGGGCGGCGGCGGACCGAGGATCTCGAAACCGCGGTATTGGCCGCGGATCGGCTCGCGCTCGATCACCCGCACGGCGTCGAGGTCCGCCTGGTCGATCAGCCCGCCCTGTGCCGCCATGTACGCCGTGAGCGCCGCGCCGAGCGGGCCGTTGTACAGCGCCGCCGGGCCATGGGCTGCGATCAGCCGCAGCGTTTCGGCATAGTCGCGGCGCACCAGGTGGTCACCAGCCTGCAGCGGCGTGCCGCCCGGCAGGAACAGTGCTGCCATCCCGGGGTCGCGCACCAGGTCCGCCGCCGTGTCCGCGATGCAGCCCGACAGGTAGTTGGTGACGGTGAAGCCACGCCCGGCCAGCTGGATCGCGGGGGCCAGCACCTCCTCCAGCGACATGGTGCCATACTGCGCCAGGGCATGGCACCACCCGGCCAGCGCCGCCGGCACCGCCATGGCCCGCGCGCCCACCTCGTTGGCACGGTCCCGCGTGACACGCGCCTGGCCGATCTCGTCGGACAATGGCTCGAACATATCCGGCGCCGATCGCAGCGGCGCGGTGGACAGCCCATCCAGCACCACGTGCCGCCCATCCGCCAGCCGCAGATGCGCGACACCGCCGCCCAGGATGCCGACCATCATCGGCTCCACCACCGTCAGCGCGAACAGTGCGGCGATGGCGGCATCCACCGCATTGCCCCCCGCCAGCAGCATCTGCGACCCGGCGCCCGAGGCCAGCGGGTGGTTCGCCACCACCATCCCGCGCGAGGCGGTGGCGGGCTGCTTCTCGCAGGTGAACGGTGCGGCGGTGGTCGGAAGGTCGGGCATCCCGGCATCATCAGCCTGCTGGCGCACCCCGTAAAGCGCGGGGTGGGTTGGTACTTTGGCAATCCGCTGTAAAGACGAAGGCGGACATCGTTCGAGGAGGATCACCGTGCGGATTTGCATCTTCGGGGCCGGCGCCATCGGCGGCTTCATCGGCGGGTACCTGGCCCGCTCCGGCGCCGAGGTGTGCGTGGTGGCGCGCGGCGCGCAGCTGCAGGCGATCCGCGAACACGGGCTGACGGTGGAGGCCACCGGCGAGACCTTCAACGTGAAGGTCCGCGCCAGCGCCGAACCGGCCGAGCTGGGCGAGCAGGACGCGGTGCTGGTGGCGGTGAAGGCGCCGGGCCTGCCGGCGGCGGCGAAGATGATGGCGCCGCTGCTGGGCCATGACACCTCGGTGGCGTTCCTCACCAACGGCGTGCCCTGGTGGTATTTCCACGGCCATGGCGGCGCGCTGGACGGCCACCGGCTGCCGCTGCTGGACCCCGATGACGTGATCTGGAACGCCGTCGGCCGGCACACGGTGGGCGGCATCGCTTGGCCCGCCAGCTCCGTGCCGCAGCCCGGCGTGGTGCGGGTGCTGAACCCCAAGGCCCGCGCCACGGTGCTGGGCGCCATCGACGGCGTCACCACCCCCGGGATCACCGCGCTGGCGGAAGCGTTCAGGGCTGCGGACCTGCCGGTGGTGGTGGAGACCCGCATCCGCGACCGGATCTGGGAGAAGATCGCCTTCAACCTGAGCGCCGGGCCGATGTGCGTGCTGACGGAAACCCCGGTGCGCGCCACGCATGAGGAGGCAGTGCTGATCGACACCTCCCGCCGAGTGGTGGCCGAGGCGCAGGCGCTCATCGCCGCCCTGGGCTGCCAGTCCAAGGTGGACTTCGAGGCCTTCCTCAAGATCAACATGACGCTGGGACACCGCCCCAGCATCCTGCAGGACCTGATGGCCCGGCGCCCGATGGAGGTGAACGCCCTTTACGAAGTGCCGCTGCAACTCGCCGCCATGACGGGCGTGCCGATGCCGACGCTGGCGCTGCTGGCGGCGCTGATCCGGGTGAAGGTCAGGGCGCTCGAGCTTTAAGCGGCTGGTGGAAGCCTTGTGCCGGCGGGGCATGGCTTGCTGGCGCGGGACCGGCGGCGAGGTCTTTCAGGATTGGGCAGTCGGGCCGGCTATCGCCCTGGCAGCAATCGGCCAGGTGCTGCAGCGCATCCGCCATGGCGGAGAGCTCGGCCACCTTGCCCCGCAGCGCCGCGACGTGCTGCAGGGCCAGGGCCTTCACGTCCCGGCTGGCGCGGTTGCCGTCGCGCCACAGCTCCACCAGCTGCTTCACCCGGTCCATCGGCAGCCCGAAGTCCCGGGCCCGGCGGATGAACTGCAGCAGGTGCATGTCCGCCTGCGAATAGACGCGATACCCGGCCTCGGTGCGCGGCGCCGGGCCGATCAGGCCGGTGCTCTCATAGTAGCGCACCATCTTCGCCGAGACGCCGGAGGCCCGCGCGACCTCGCCGATGTTCATCGCGGTGCCGGTGCAGCGGGCCGCCAGCGGCGCAGCAGCAGCGCATTGGCCACCACGCTCACGCTGCTGAGCGCCATGGCGCCGCCCGCGACCATGGGGCTCAGCAGGCCGCACATGGCGAGCGGGATGCCGACCAGGTTGTAGGCGAAGGCCCAGAACAGGCCCTGGCGGATCTTGCGGTAGGTCTGGCGCGAGACATCGATGGCGCCGGCGACCAGGGCCGGGTCACCGCGCAGCAGGGCGATGCCGGCGGTCTCCATGGCCACGTCGGTCCCGGTCGCCATGGCGATGCCGATATCCGCCGCGGCCAGGGCCGGGGCATCGTTGATGCCGTCGCCGACCATGGCCACCACCATGCCTTCCGCCCGCAACTGCTGCACCCGGGCTGCCTTGTCGCCCGGCAGCACCCCGGCCCACACCTGGTCCAGCCCCAGCGGCCCCGCCACCGCCTGCGCCGCGCCCTCGCTGTCGCCGGTCAGCATGGCGCTGCGTACCCCCATGGCGTGCAGCCCGGCGATGGCCGCCGCTGCCGCCGGCTTCACCGTGTCGCCGAAGGCCAGCAGCGCCAGCGGTGCCCCGCCGGCCGGGGCGAGCCACGACACGGTGCGCCCGCCGGCCTGCAAGGCTGCGGCCCGCGCGGCCCATGCCTGCATCGGGACGCCGGATTCCAGCATCAGCCGGGCGTTGCCGAGCACCAGCGCCTGTCCATCGACCACGCCGGAGACGCCACGCCCGATCAGGCTGCGGAACGCCACGGCCTCGGGCGGCACCACGCCTTCGGCTTGCGCCAGGGTGCGGACGGCCAGCGCCAGCGGATGCTCGCTGTGCTGCTGCAGGGTGCTGGCCAGGCGCAGGGCGGTGGCGCGGTCCGCGGCGACCACGTCCGTCACCACCGGACGCCCCTCGGTCAGCGTGCCGGTCTTGTCGAACACCACCATGCCGATGGCATGGGCGCGCTCCAGGGCTTCGGCGTCCTTGATCAGGATGCCGTGCCGGGCCGCGGCGCCGGTGCCGACCATGATGGCGGTGGGCGTGGCGAGGCCCAGGGCGCAGGGGCAGGCGATCACCAGCACCGACACGGCGTTCAGGATCGCCGCCGTCACGTCGCCCGAGTGCAGCCACCAGGCGATGGCGGTGAGCAGCGCCAGGCCCAGCACCACCGGCACGAACACGGCGCTCACCCGGTCCGCCATGCGCTGGATCGGCGCCTTGGAGGCCTGCGCGCCCTCCACCATGCGAACGATGCGGGACAGCGTCGTCTCGGCGCCCAGTGCCATGACCCGGACCACGAGCAGCCCGTCGAGATTGATGGAGCCCGCAACGACGTGGCCGCCGGGTTCCTTGTCCACCGGCAGGCTCTCGCCGGTCAGCATGGCCTCATCCACGCTGCCGCCGCCCTGATCCACCACGCCATCGGCCGGGATGCGCTCACCTGGTTTCACAACGACCAGGTCGCCATGGCGCAGCGCCTCGATCGGCACCACCGCATCCTGGCCCCCCCGGCGCACGCACGCCGTGTCCGGCCGCAGCGCCATCAGCGCGCGCAGCGCCGCGACGGTGCCGCGCTTGGCCCGGCCCTCCAGCCACTTGCCCAGCAGGATGAAGGTGACGATCAGCGCCGAGCTCTCGAAGTAGAGCGGCGCCGCGTCGTGGGCCCCGGGATGCCCGAACAGCAGCATCCAGACACTCAAACCCCAGGCCGCGGAGGTGCCCAGCGCCACCAGCAGGTCCATGTTGCCGGACAGCGCGCGCGCCGCCTTCCACCCGGCGACGTAGAACCGGGCGCCCAGCCAGAACTGCACCGGCGTGGCGAGCGCGAACTGCACCCAGCCCGGCAACACCAGGTCCAGCCCGAACGGATGCGCCGCCATGCCGGCCAGCAGCGGCGCGGAGAGCATTGCCGCGGCCACCAGGTGAAACAGCTCCCGCCCGGCGCCGTGCCGTGCCGGTGGCGCGGTCGCCTCGATGGCCGCACCCTCGAACCCCACGCGCGTCACCGCCCCGAGCAGGGCCGCCATGTCCGCCGTGCCCGAGGTGGTGATGCGCGCCCGCTCCGTCGCCAGGTTCACCGCGACGCCGCTCACGCCCGGGACACCGGCCAGCGCCTTCTCGACCCGGCGCACGCAGGAGGCGCAGGTCATGCCCCCGATGCTGAGATCAATGCTCAGATCGGGCGGGGGCGACGGCGCCAGACGGTCCCGGGCGTCCATGGCTCAGGCTCCGATCAGAACCGGCTTATACCCGGCGTCGCGGATGATGGCCTCGGCGGCAGCCGGGTCTCCGGCCACGGTGACTTCGTGGCGGGCGAGGTCGATGGTGTGGGCGATGCCGGGCAGTCCGGCGCTCAGCGCGGCGTCAATCAAGCCGACGCAATGCTTGCAGCTCATATCCTCGACCTTGAAGGTCGAACCCTGGGTGGCGCTCATGATCATGCTCCGGCGTGTGGCACTGGACCGCAGATGAGGGTTGCCACCGTGGGAAGGTCAAGGGCGTTGCGGCCTCGCTTGCCCTGCCGCGGCCCCCGCGCGACACTCGCGGGCCTCACCAGGGGATTGCCCATGACCCGGCCCAACAGCCGCATCGTCCGTGCCGACCGCGGCCCGGTGCTCACCGCCAAGTCCTGGCTGACCGAAGCGCCGCTGCGCATGCTGATGAACAACCTGGACCCCGAGGTGGCGGAGCGTCCGGGTGACCTCGTGGTGTATGGCGGCATCGGCCGGGCCGCCCGGAGCTGGGAGGCGTTCGACCGCATCACCGCCGCCCTGCGCCGCCTGGAGCCGGACGAGACGCTGCTGGTGCAGTCGGGCAAGCCGGTGGGCGTGTTCCGCACCCACACGGACGCGCCGCGCGTGCTGATCGCGAACTCGAACCTGGTGCCGCGCTGGGCCACCTGGGAGCATTTCAACGAACTCGATCGCAAGGGGCTGATGATGTACGGCCAGATGACGGCCGGGTCGTGGATCTACATCGGCAGCCAGGGCATCGTGCAGGGCACCTACGAGACCTTCGTGGAGATGGGCCGGCAGCACTACGGCGGCAGCCTGGCCGGGCGCTGGATCCTGACGGCCGGGCTGGGCGGCATGGGCGGGGCGCAGCCGCTGGCGGCGGTGATGGCGGGGGCCTCCTGCCTCGCCATCGAGTGCCAGCCGAGCCGGATCGAGATGCGGCTGGCCAGCGGCTATGTGGATGTGCAGGCCCGCGACCTGGACGAGGCGCTGGCGATGATGCAGCGCGCCTGCGCCGAGCGGAAACCGATCTCCGTGGCGCTGCTGGGCAATGCCGCGGACCTGTTCCCGGAGCTGGTGGCGCGCGGCGTGCGGCCGGATTGCGTGACGGACCAGACCTCGGCCCACGACCCGGTCAACGGCTACCTGCCGCGCGGCTGGACGGTGGCGGAGTGGGAGCGGCGGCGCGAGGCGGATGCGGCGGGCGTGACCCTGGCGGCCAAGCACTCCATGGCGGACCAGGTGCGCGCCATGCTGGCCTTTCACCGCATGGGCGTGCCCACGGTGGATTACGGCAACAACATCCGCCAGATGGCGCTGGAGGAAGGGGTGGCGGACGCCTTCGATTTCCCGGGCTTCGTGCCGGCCTATATCCGGCCGCTGTTCTGCCGGGGCATCGGACCGTTCCGCTGGGTGGCGCTGTCGGGCGACCCCGAGGACATCTACAGGACGGATGCCAAGGTGAAGGAGCTGCTGCCGGACAACCTGGCGCTGCACCGCTGGCTCGACATGGCGCGGGAGAAGATCCGCTTCCAGGGGCTGCCGGCGCGGATCTGCTGGGTGGGGCTGGGCGACCGCCACCGGCTGGGCCTGGCGTTCAACGAGATGGTGGCCAGCGGCGAGGTCAGCGCGCCCATCGTGATCGGCCGCGACCACCTGGACAGCGGCTCCGTCGCCAGCCCGAACCGCGAGACGGAGGCGATGATGGACGGGTCGGATGCCGTGTCCGACTGGCCGCTGCTGAACGCGCTGCTGAACACCGCCTCGGGCGCGACCTGGGTCAGCCTGCATCACGGCGGCGGCGTGGGCATGGGGTTCAGCCAGCACGCCGGCATGGTGATCGTGGCGGACGGCACGGCGGATGCGGCACGCCGCCTGGAGCGCGTGCTGTGGAACGACCCGGCCACCGGCGTCATGCGCCACGCCGATGCCGGCTACCCCGACGCCATCGCCTGCGCGCGGGAACAGGGGCTGGACTTGCTCTCCCTGCCCAGCTGATGCGCATCGCCAGCACCCGCATGTACAACGTGGCGCCCGGCGCCACCGCGGCCTGGCGCCGCCTGCTTGGCCGCGTCATCCAGGGCTCCGGCGTGCCGCTGGAGATCATTGGTCACCCGCACCCCGCCACGCTGGACAGCCTGTGGCAGAACCCGGCGCTCGGCTGCGCCTTCATGTGCGGCTGGCCGCTGGCGAAGGAGAACGAGGGGCGGCGGCCGGTGATCGCCGCCCCGATCCCGGCCGGGCAGGCTGCGGCGCGCTACCATTCGGTGTTCGTCGTCGCCGCCGCGTCCCCGTTCCAGCGGTTGGAGGAGACCTTCGGCCACAGCTTCGCCTTCAACGCCCGCGGCTCGCACTCCGGCTGGAACATGCCGCAGGCGCATCTAGCGGGTCTCGGCGGCTGGTATGCGGCGGAGGTGGGCCCGTTCGGGCCGCACCAGGCCGCCGCGGCCGCCGTGGCGGAGGGCCGGGCCAGCGTCGCGGCGCTGGACAGCCTGGTCTGGGCGCTGCTCTGCCGTCACGATGCCGCGCTGGCGGGTCGGTTGCGCGTGGTGGGCCACACGCCGGGCCAGCCGAGCCCGCCGCTGGTGGGCGCCGCCGGCATGGCGGCCGGGGATGTCACGCGCCTGCGGACCGAGCTTCTCGGCCTGTCAGGCGATGCGGCCGGGTGCGCCCTGTTGCAGGATGTCGGCCTTGCGGGCTTCAGCGGCGCCAGCCTGGCCGACTATGCGGAGACCCTGGCCCTATGAGGCCCGCCGCCAGTCGCCGCGCACCTCGATCGCGAGCAGCGCGAACGCCACCACGGCGATAAGCACCCCGACCCCCGCCGTCATCGGCCAGCCGCCCCAATGATAGGTCACGGTGCCCGCGAGCGAACCCAGGGCACCGCCGATGAACATGCTGGTCATATAGAGCGCGTTGACCCGGCCCCGGATCTCCGGCGACGTGCCGAACACCGTGCGGCGGCTGACCACCTGGTTCACCTGCACCGAGGCGTCCAGCACGATGGTCGCCACCACCAGCGAGGCCAGCGCCACGCCCGCGACCGCCCAGCCCGTGCCGAGGAACGCCAGCCCCAGCACCACCATCGCCCCGGCGGTCGCCAGGGTCTCGAGCCCCCGGTCCGCCATCCGCCCTGCCAGCGGTGCCGCCAGCGCGCCGCCAGCCCCAGCGAGCGCGAACAGCCCGACCTCGTGCTGCCCCAGGCCGAACCGGTCCGCCAGCATCATCGGGGCCGCGGTCCAGAACATGTTGAACGCGCCGAACATGAGTGCGCCATAGGCTGAGCGCCAGCACAGCGGCGGCATCTGCGCGGGCAGGCGCACCATGGAGGAGATGATCCGCCCGTAGTGCATCCCGCTGGCGGGCCGGGCCGTCGGCATCATGCGGGCCAGCAGCAGCGCCATGGTGCCGACGATGCAGGCCGAGGCCCAGAACACGGCGCGCCAGCCGAAGCTGCCGGCGATGAACAGCGAGGCCGGGCGGGCCAGCATGATGCCGGTCAGCACCCCGGCCATGACGTTGCCCACCACGCGGCCGCGCCGCGCCTCCGGCACCAGGAAGGCCACGAAGGGCAGCAGCACCTGCGCCGCCGTGGCACAGACGCCGATCAGGAAGGAGGCGATGAAGAACGCGATCGTGCTGCCGGAGGTCGCCAGCGCCACCAGCCCGGCAACCGTGAGCCCCATCATGGTCAGCACCAGCCGCTTGTTCTCCACCAGGTCCGCCACCGGGACCAGGAAGAACAGGCCGGTGCCATACCCCACCTGCGCCACGCTCACGATCGACCCGGCAAGCCCCGAGGAGATATGCAGCTCCTGCCCGATCTCAATCAGCAGCGGCTGCGCGTAATACAGGTTCGCCACCAGCACACCCACGGCGACGGTCAGGACGACCAGCAGCGCGACGGGTGCCTCCGGCTGGTGCTCCGCAGCCGCGGCAATGACGCGAGCGCCGGGCAGCAGGGTTCTGGAGATTAGGGGCAAGTCGTTCATCGGCTCTCCGTCCGCGCCCGGCAGCCGCGCGCTCCGCACCGCAGCATGGCAGGATGGGAGCGGACTGACGACCCGGCTATGCGGCGGCCCCGAACGCAACTCGTTGACGCCTATACCGAACGGTCCGTGCAACACGCATCCGTGACAGGTCTCACGATAATTCACGCGAGACTGGTGCATCCGTTCAGCGTGGCCAGAGTTACCCTCACAGTGTGACGGTTTCGCCAGGACTTCCATCGGCAGCAGCCGGCGCATTCAGTATCAACATTGAGGAAGTGCCGCACATGGCTAACATCAACATTCCCGAGAACGACGCCGACGCACAGCTCGGCAAGATGATGGAGATGGATCGCCGCCGGGCGCTCCGCCGCGCCAGCTTCGGGCTGGGCGCCGCAGCCCTTGCCGCCAGCGGCGTGTTGACCGCTGCGACGCCCGCAAAGGCCGCAAACCAGGGCGTGGGCGCCTCGGACGTCGACATCTTCAACTTCGCGCTGAACCTGGAATACGTCGAGGCCGAGTTCTACCTCTACGCCACCACTGGCCAGGGCCTGCCCGCCAACCTCCGCACCGGCGTCGGCGTGCAGGGGACCACGGGCCGCGGTGAGCTGGTGCCGTTCAAGAGCAGCAGCATCCAGCAGTACGCGCAGAAGATCGCGGTGGACGAGATGACCCACGTCAAGTTCATCCGTTCCGTGCTCGGCAGCGCCGCCGTGGCGATCCCGTTCATCGACGTGGGCGTCGGCCCCACCAACGCGTTCAGCGTTCTGGCGCAGACGGCAGGTCTCGTGAACCCGGGGCAGATCTTCAACCCTTACGCCGATGACGTGAGCTTCCTGCTCGGCGCGTCGATCTTTGAGGACGTTGGCGTGACAGCCTATGCCGGCGCGGCCCGCTACATCGGCAACCCGGACTACGTCGAGGCTGCGGCTGGCATCCTTGCGGTCGAGGCCTACCATGCGGGCGCCATCCGCACGCTGCTGGCCATGAACGGCGCCGGCGCAGCCTTCGGCCGCATCAGCGCGGTCCGTGGCGCCCTGTCCGCCGCCGGTGTGCAGGGTGCGCAGGAGGATGTGCCGATCATCGTTCCCGGCTCCAACAACAACTTTGCGCCCACCGACGCGAATGCCCTGGCGTTCCGCCGCAATACCCGCCAGGTGCTGAACATCGTGTACGGCAGCGCCGGGTCGTTCAAGGGCCTGTTCTTCCCGCAGGGCTTGAACGGCGCCATCAACTCCTGACTGAAAGCGGCCGGGGATCATTTCCCGGCCGCCGCTTCAGTTCGGAACCGCGCCGCCGAACAGCTTGGCTGCTGACTGCATGACTTTGAGCTGATACAGCCTGTTCCTCGTTTCCGTGTGCGAGTGGTAGTTGCCGATCGCTCGCATCAGGTCTCCGCCGGTCTCGTCAAGGTAGGTCCGCAGGATCAGCCCGCCGGCCGCAATGTTGAAGCAGGGCCGGTCGATGAGACGCTGCCGCACTTCCGCGCGGGGCAGTCCGGTGTAGGCTGCAAGGGACGGTAGCCACAGTGAGTTGACCTGCATCACCCCGTAATCCTCTGACCCGTTGGCGTTCTGGCTCACCAGCCCGGGCGCCCCACCTTCGACCTTCTGAATGGCCGGCAGCACACGAGGCGGTAATTGATACAGCGAAGCGACCAGCGCCATACAGGCGACGAACGGCACGGCCATCAGCAGCCTGCCGGGCGAGCGGTCCGGCAGGCCGGGTTCACGTTGCTCGAAGTCCTCGTTGTCATCGCCATCCTGGGCCTGTTGATCGGTCTCGTGGCGCCTGCCGTGTTGCGGCAGCTTGGAGGTGCCAGAACCTCGATCGCCAGGCAATCAATCGAATCGCTGGGCGCGGTGCTGGACATGTACAAGCTCGATGCCGGCAGCTACCCGACCACGGAGCAGGGGCTGCAGGCCCTGGTGACCCGGCCCACCGCTGGCGGCAACTGGACCGGCCCCTACGTGAAGGGTGACAAGCTGCCGGTGGATGCCTGGAACCACCCCTACGTCTATCGCATGCCGTCCAGCCGCACCGGCCGGGAGTATGACCTGTGCTCGCTGGGCCCGAATGGTCAAGCGGGCACCGAGACGAGCGGACAGATTTGCAACTAGAGCGCCTATGGCCTGGCCAGGAGAAGCCACTCCAGCCAGAGCGCTGCAGCGAGGCTGGGGCCGAATGGTATCCTGGTGCCGACGCCCATAACGCGGCCCCGCAGCCGCTGCACTCCGGCGAAGGCAAGCCCCAGCAGTGCGCCACCCAGCATCACCGGCGCGAGACCCGGCACACCCACCCAGGCCCCCGCCGCAGCCATCAGCTTCGCATCGCCCATGCCCATGCCGTCCCGCCCCCGGCGCCAGCGGTACCAGGCGGCAACCAGCGCGAAGCTGCCATAGCCCAGCACAGCCGCCGCGGCATGTCCGGCCAGGTCATCGGGGTCCAGCACCAATGTCGCACCCAAGCCCAGCAGCACCAGCGGCAGGGTGAGCACATCCGGGAGCACGAGGTATCCGGCGTCGATCCAGGCAAGCGCCAGCAACGTCCAGCCCAGCAGGCAGCCCGCCACCAGCGGTCCATCCGCCTGCCCCACCACGGCTGCGACGATCAGCACGACGGCAAGGCTCGCCAGCTCGATCGCCGGGTGCATCCAATGGATGCGTGCGCGGCAGGCCCGGCAGCGTCCTCGCAGCCACACGAAGCTCGCCAGCGGCACCAGCTCGGCCACGCCCAGCGGATGTCCGCATGCCTCGCAGGCCGAGCGGCCGACCACCACGGAGCGGCCTGCGGGCAGGCGGCGCACCAGGACGCCGAGGAAGCTGCCGACGACAGGCGCGAGCACCAGCAGCGTCACCAGGGTCTGTGTGGGCAGCCAGTCCGGCACGGCGTGCTCCTGCGCAACCCTCGGCCTCGGCTAGCGTGTTTGCCAGCCGGGATGCAAGCATGGTGCTGAGATGAACCAGGCGCTCACCCTTGATGCCCTGCCGCAGCTGACGGCGCTGCTGGTGGAGCAGGGGCAGTGCGATGCCCGCAGCATGGAGCGGGCGCGCCGGGTTGCGGAGGAGAGCGGGCAGCGGCTGGAGGTGGTGCTGATCCAGCTTGGTATGGTGACGGAGCGTGGCCTGGCGCAGGCGCTGGCCGCGCTGCTCGCCATCCCGCTCGCCGCGCCGGCGCGATACCCGGAGGTGCCGCTGTTCGCGGAACGGCTGGCCGCCCGCTTCCTGCGCCAGGCGCGGGCGATGCCGGTCGCCATGGAGGGTGAGGTGCTGGTGCTGGCGACGGCGGACCCGCTCGATCCGTTCGTTCCCGCCGCCGTCACCGCCGCCACCGGGCACGCCGTGCGGCTGGAGGTGGCGGTGCCGATCGAGCTGGATGCCGCCTTCGACCGCCTCTATCCCAGCGCCTCGGACGGCGAGGCCGATCACGACGACAAGGCCGCGGAACCGCTGGACTACGATGCCGAACGCCTGAAGGACCTGGCCAGCGAGGCCCCGATCATCCGCCTGGTCAACCAGGTCATCGCCCGCGCCGTGGAGACCCAGGCTTCGGACGTGCATCTGGAGCCCTTCCCGGACCGCCTGCGCATCCGCTACCGCTACGACGGCGTGCTGCACGAGATGGAGAGCCCCTCCGCGAACCTGACCGCCGCCGTCATCTCCCGTATCAAGATCATGGCCCGGCTCGACATCGCCGAGCGCCGGCTGCCGCAGGATGGCCGCATCAAGCTGGCGGTGCGCGGCACCGAGATCGACTTCCGCGTCTCCACCGTGCCGTCCCAGCACGGCGAGACCGTGGTGCTTCGCGTGCTGGACCGCAGCACGGTGGTGTTCGACTACGCCCGCCTCGGCCTCGCCCCCGCCGTGGTGACCCGGCTGACCACGGCGCTCGACTTGCCCAACGGCATCGTGCTGGTCACCGGACCCACCGGCAGCGGCAAGACCACGACGCTCTACACCGGGCTGATGGCGCTGAACGCCGTCACCCGCAAGATCATCACCGTGGAGGACCCGATCGAGTATCAGCTCGACGGGGTGAACCAGATCCAGGTGAAGCCGCAGATCGGTCTCAACTTCGCCGCCCTGCTGCGCTCCATCCTGCGGCAGGACCCCGACGTCATCATGGTGGGTGAGATCCGCGATTTGGAGACGGCGCAGATCGCGGTGCAGGCGGCGCTGACCGGGCACCTGGTGCTGTCCACCCTGCACACGAACTCCGCCGCCGCCACCATCACCCGGCTGCGCGACATGGGTCTCGAGGACTACCTGATGACCTCCGTGCTGCGCGGCGTGCTGGCGCAGCGCCTGGTGCGCCGCCTGTGCGACCATTGCCGGCGCGAGATCGACCCGCCGGCCGAGCTGGTGCACCGCTTCGGGCTGGAGCGGCGGGGCGGGCCGGTGCGGCTGTGGCAGCCCGTGGGCTGCGAGCACTGCCGCAACTCCGGCTTCCGCGGGCGCCAGGCCATCGCCGAGTTCCTGCAGCCCAATGCCGAGATCGAGCGCCTGATCTACGCCCGCGCCAACCCGGCGGATATCGAACGGGAGGCGGTGGCGCAGGGCATGGTGAGCATGTTCGATGCCGGGCTGGACGCCGCGCTGTCCGGCACCACCACCATCGAGGAGGTCGTGCGGAGCATCCGCGCCGAGGGCGATGAAGCCGTGCGTGCGGACGGCTGAGCCATGCCCGCCTTCCGCTACCAATCCATCGACCCGGCGGGTCAGCTGACCCGCGGCACCATGGACGCTGCCTCTGAGGCCGAGGTCATCGCCCGGCTGCAGCGGCAGGGGCACATGCCGATGAGCGCCAATCTGCTAAGCGGGGGGCCGCTGACGGCCGGGTTCTCGCTGGCCGGGCTGCTGAACCAGGAGTTCGGCGGCGGCGGCATGCGGGCGCAGGAGGTGGCGGAGTTCACGCGCGAGCTGTCGATCATGCTGGGGGCCGGGCAGGACCTGGACCGCGCCCTGCGTTTCCTGGTGGAGACCGCGCCCAGCCCCCGGGTGCGCGGCGTTGTGGACCAGCTGCGCGATATCGTGCGCGATGGCGGCGCGCTCGCGGTGGCGCTGGGGCGGTTCCCCGGCAGCTTCTCGCGGCTGTATGTCGGCATGGTGCGGGCCGGCGAGGCCGGCGGCAACCTGGCCGCCACGCTGGAGCGGCTGGCGGTGCTGCTGGAGCGGCAGCGCGTGCTGGCCTCCACCATCACCTCGGCGCTGATCTATCCCTCGCTGCTGGTGCTGGCGGCGATCGGTTCGGTGACGCTGCTGTTGACCACGGTGCTGCCGCAGTTCGTGCCGCTGTTCGAGCAGAACGGCGCCGCCCTGCCCCGCTCCACCGCGCTGCTGATCGCCAGCGGTGATTTCGTGGCGGGCTATGGACTCTACGCGCTGCTGGTGCTGGCGCTGCTCGGCCTCGGGTTGCGCCAGGTGCTGCGCCAGCCCGGCCCGCGCCTGCTGAAGGACCGCTTCATGCTGCGTCTGCCCATCCTCGGCCCCCTGGCGCGCGAGACGCTGGCGGCGCGCTTCACCCGCACGCTGGGCACGCTGATGGTCAACGGCGTGCCGCTGATCGCAGCACTCGGCATCGTGCGCGACGCCATCGCCAACCAGGCGGGCGTGGCGGCGGTGGACCAGGCCACCATCAGCGCCCGCGGCGGCGCCGGGCTGGCCCGGCCCTTGGGCGAGTCCGGCATCTTCCCGCTCCGCACCATCCATCTGCTGCGGCTGGGCGAGGAGAGCGCGCAGCTCGGGCCCATGGCGCTGCGGGCGGCGGAGATCCACGAGGAGCGCGCACGCATCGGCGTGCAGCGCCTGGTCTCGCTGCTGGTGCCGGCGATCACCATCATCATGGGCGGGGTGATCGCCGGCATCGTGTCCTCGCTGCTGCTGGCGATGCTGAGCCTCAATGATCTCGCGAACTAGACCGGACGCCGGATTCACCCTGCTCGAGGTGCTGATCGTGGTGCTGCTGCTCGGGCTCGTCGCCGGCATCGTGCTGCAGCGCGGGCCAGTGCGCAGCGCCACGCTGGACCTGCGCGCCGCCGGGGGGGAGATCAGCCGCACCCTGCGCCTGGCCCGGTCGCGCGCCATCGCCACCAACCAGGCGACGGTGTTCCGCATGGACGTGCCGGGCCATGCCTTCGCGGTGGATGGCGGTGCGGTGCGGCGCCTGCCGGACAGCTTCGCCATCAGCCTGGTCTCGGTGGCGCCGGGCGGCGGCAGCAGCTCGGGCATCAGCTTCGCGCCGGACGGCAGCTCCTCCGGCGGCCGCATCGGGCTGGCGCAGGGCGGGCGCAGCATCGAGGTGGACGTGGCCTGGTTGACGGGCCGGGTCAGCCTGTCACCGCTGCGGTCCATCGATGCGCGATGAGCCATGAGGGATGATCGGGGCTTCACGCTGCTGGAGGTGCTGGTGGCGCTGGTGATCGCGGCCCTGGCGCTGGGCACGCTGTATCAGGGCACGCTCGGCAGCCTGCTGTCCTCCCGCGTTTCGGGCCAGGTGCAGGAGGCGGTGTCACGCGCCCGCTCCCGCCTGGCCACCATCGGGCACGGCGCGCCGGTGATCGCGGGGGAACAACAGGGTGCGGATGGCGGCCCCTATCGCTGGCGCACCCGCATCGTTCAGGTCGCCACCGCCCCGGTGGCGCGCGGCGATGCGGCGCAGGTCGCGCGCGGGCCGCGGGCCGCACTCTACGCCGTGACGGTCTGGATCACCTGGCGCAGCGACGGCCCGCGCGAGGTGCGGCTGGACAGCCAGGTGGTGGACACCGCGCCGCCTCCGCCTGCGCCATGACCGCCACATCGTCGGGAGAGGCCGGGTTCACGCTGCTGGAGGTGCTGGTGGCGCTGGCGGTGTTCGGCTTCCTGATCCTCGGTCTCGGCCAGGGCGTCGATTTCGGCCTGCGCGCCTGGACCCGGCAGGGCCGCGACATCGAGGCCCGCAGCGAGCTGGACGCCGTGGACCGCACCCTCCGCAGCCTCGTCACCCGGCTCGACCCGGGCCTCGCCGTCACCGGCACCGCCCACGGCCTCGCCTTCACCTCGCAACTTCCACAAACCGCGGCGCTGGCCACCCATGAGGCGGACATGGCGGTGGGGGTGGATGGCACGCGCCTGGTGCTGCGCTGGAGCCCGCATCTGCACGCGCAACGCCTGGCGCCCGCGCCCCCGCCGCAGGAAGCGGAGCTGTTGCGCGGCATCCAGCGGCTCGATGTCGCCTATTGGCCCCCCGGCGGCAGCGCCTGGACCGACCACTGGAGCGAGGCGACGCCGCCCGCGATGATCCGCTTCCGCGTGCTGTTTCCGCCGGGCGATGTCAGGCATTGGGCGGATATCGTCGCCAGCCCGGTGCGGACCCGGCTCGACTGATGCCGCTTTATCTGCCGCCGCGTTGTCCGTAGGACTGGTGACATGCTGACCGAATTCTTCACCTGGTGGACGGGAACGCTGCTCGACATGGTGCCGCAGCGCCTCTCGGGCCGCGACCGCGCCGGGCAGGCCGCGCTGCTGGTGGCGCCGGTGCCGGGGCACCCGAATCGCGTGACGCTCGCCACCCGCCGGGGCCGGCAGGGCCGCATGCAGACGCTGGGCACCTTCGACCTCAAGCCCGGCAGCCCGCGACCGCCCGCCGCCCTGCTGCGCGCCGCGCGGGTGGTGCTGCTGCTGCCGGCAAGCGCCGTGCTGGGCCGGGACCTGGTGCTGCCCCTGGCGGCCGAGCGGCAGATGGCGCAGGTGGTGGCCTACGAGATCGACCGCCTGACCCCGTTTGCCGCCGCCGAGCTGTTCTGGACCTGCACCGTGAAGCAGCGGGACCGGGCGCGCGGCAAGCTGCACGTGCAGCTGTCGCTGGTGCCGCGGGCCGGGCTGCAGCCGCTGCTCTCGGCGCTGGCGGAGGCCGGCATCGTCCCGACGACGCTCGAAGCCGAACCCGGCCCGGTGCGGATCGACATGCGCGGCGAGCGGCCGGGCCGAAGCATGGCGGCGCGGCGCATCGACCAGGGGCTCGCCGGGCTGTGCGCCGCCCTCGCCCTGGCCGTCATCGCCACGCCCTTCGCGCTGCAGGCCCGCGACAGCAGCCGGGTGGAGGCCGAGATCGCCGCCCTGCGCCCCCGCGTGGATGTCGCCGAGGCAGCCCGGCGGCGCATCGCCGCAGCCTCCGCCGGGGTGGACGTGATCGCCGCCGCGCGGCTGCGGCTGGGTGAGACGCTGGCCGTGCTGGCCGCCGTGACCGACGTGCTGCCGGACGACACCAACCTTACCGATCTCACGCTGCGCGACGGCAAGCTGACGCTGGCCGGGCAATCCGCCGCGGCGGCCCGGCTGATCGGCGCGCTCTCGGCAGACCCGCTGCTGCGGAACCCCGATTTCACCGCGCCGGTCACACGCGTCAACGAGGGGCGCACGGACCTGTTCGCCCTGCGTGCCGAGATCGTGCCCTAGCGATGCGCGATCGGTTCACCACCGGGTTGGCCGGCCGGGTCCTCGCGCTGGCGCTGCTGCTGCTGGTCGGGGCTGCGCTTTGGGTGGGGCTGGCCGCACCGGTGCTGGCCTGGCAGAACGAGCGGGCGGCGCTGCTGGAGCAGCGGCAGATGCTCGCCGCCCGGATGGCCCGCATCGCCGCCAGCCTGCCGGACCTGCAGCGCGCCGCCGCGGCGGGCGGGCCCGCCGGCCCGGCTGCCGCCACCCTGCTGGAGGGTGCCACCGACGCCGTGGCCGCCGCCGCGTTGCAGGAGCGGGTGCAGGAGATGGCGGGCCGGGCGGGCGCCCCGCTCAGCAGCGCCGAGACAATTCCCGGGGTGCAGGCCGGCGCCTATCGGCAGATCGGGCTGCACGTTGCGTTACGGGCATCCTGGCCGGCGCTGATCCAGCTGTTGCGGCTGCTGGAGCAGGCCTCGCCACGCATGCTGGTCGATGACCTGCAGCTGCACGGCATCCGCCTGGCCGGTGCGACCGTAGACCAGCCGCTGGAAGCCGGGTTCACCGTGCTGGCCTTCCGCGCCGGCACCGCACCGGCGGCGACACCATGAGGCGGCTTGTCCTGGCGGGAATAGCCGGGCTGCTGACCGTTCTTGTTGGCGTTCTGCTTATCGACTATCAGGCGACACCCCCGGAGGATCACCCGCTGCCCCCCACAGCCCCCATTCCTGCGACGACCGGGACGGCACGCGCCGCCGCCGCTGCGGATACGGAGATCCAGGCCCAGGTCGATCGCATCCTGGCCCGGCCCCTGTTCAACGCCAGCCGCCGCCCCGCCGCCACCGTCGCTGCAGCCGTGAATGGCCCCGCCGCCCTGCCGCGGCTCTCCGCGATCGTGGTGAGCAGCCGGGGCCGCAGCGTGATCTTCGCCGGCAGCGCGGGCGGCAAGGCGGTGACGGTGGCGGAAGGCGGGCGCATCGGCGCCTATGTCGTGCAATCGATCGGCGCCGGCCAGGCCACCGTGACCGGGCCCGACGGCGCCCACGTGCTGCGCCCGCTGTTCGACGGCGCGCCGACCAGGGATGCCGCCGCTGCCCCGGTGCAGCCCTCGATCCTCGACCTGCTCCGTCAGGGACAGACGCCGCCCGCCCCCGGCGCGGCTCCGCGATGAAGCGGCGCCTGCTCCAGGCCAGCGCGCTCGTCGTCCTCGGCAGCCTCGGCGGGTGCGTGCAGCCGGAGCCCTCCGTTGCAGTGGTGCGCGCGCTCGGCACACCGGTGAACGGTGTAGTGCCGCCCACGGCCAACATCGGCAGCACGGAGCGCGCCCCCGCGGCGCAGTTCGCCTATGGACCGGGCCAGACGTTCCAGGGCGCACGCCCCCCCGGCGCCGCACCCGGCCCCGGCGACATCTCGCTCGACTTCGCCGATACCGACGTTCGCGAGGTGGTGGCGCAGATCCTCGGCACCCAGCTCCGCGTCAACTACACCATCGACCCGGCGGTGCGCGGCACCGTCACGCTGCATACCGCCACCATGGTGTCGCAGTCGCAGCTGCTGCCCATTTTACAGACGCTGCTGGCCCAGGTCGGCGCCACGCTGCTGCAGTCGGACGGGCTGTATCGCGTCGCTGCCGGCGCCGCTCCCGGCGCCGCCGCAGCCGCGGGCGGGCCGCCCGGCACCGCGCTGGCGGGCAGCGAGGCCGTCTCCGGCGCCGCCGTGGTGCCGCTGCGCTTCGCCGGGGCCGAGGAGCTGGCGCGGGTGCTGCAGCCCTTCGTCGCCACCGGCGCCCGCATCACGCCCGACCCGGCCCGCAACGCCCTGCTCATCAGCGGAGACCCGGCGGTCCGCGCCACCCTGCTTGGCCTCATCCAGGCCTTCGATACCGATCTGCTGGCCGGGCAGTCCTACGCGCTGCTACCCTCCACCGGCGGCGACGCCAAGGACTTCGCATCCGCGCTGCAGGACGCGTTCCGCGCGCAGGGCGGCGGCGCCCTGGCCGGGCAGATCCGCGTGGTGCCGATGGCGCGCATCAATGCGGTGCTGCTGGTGTCCAGCCAGCCGCGCTACATCGCCGATGCGCGCCGGGTCTATGCGCTGTTCGAGCGCAACCGGCGGGAGACGGTGCGAAGCTGGCACGTGTACTACCTGCAGAACAGCCATCCCGGCGACATCGCCTCGATGCTGCAACAGGCCTTCACCCCGGGCGCCGTGACCGCGCAGGCCGGCGGCGGCGGACAGCTCGCGCCCGGCGCCGGCTTCCAGACCGCCTCCGCACCCGGCCGGGGCGGCGGCGGCAGTGGCGGTGCGGGGGGCGGCAGCGGCCTGGGCAGCGGTGGCATCGGCGGCGGCACCAACGCGAACGTCACGGTTGGCGCCGGTTCGGGCGGCGCATCCGCCCCGGGGCTGAACCAGGGTGGCGCCGGTCCGGCCCCTGGCGCACCGCCCGCCTCCGCCAACCCGCTGCTGGGCGGGCTGGACCCCACGGGCGGCACCATGCCGGTCGATACCAACGCGCTGCGCATCATCCCCAACCCGCAGAACAACGCGGTGCTGATCTACTCCACCCAGCGCGAGCAGGAGACGGTGGAGGCGATGCTGCGGAAGATGGACGTGCTGCCGCTGCAGGTCCGCATCGACGCCACCATCGCCGAGGTGACGCTGAACGATCAACTGCAGTACGGCACGCAGTTCTTCTTCAGCGGCGGCGGCATCAACGGCGCGCTCAGCAACGCGACGGTGAACCCGCTCACCACCAGCCTGGCCCGGGCCGCGATCGGCACGACGCTGCCAGGCTTCATCATCGGCGGCGGCGGCGTGGGCGGCGCGCCGTTTGCCATCTCGGCGTTGCAGGCGGTGACGAAGGTGCAGGTGCTGTCCTCCCCGCAGCTGCTGGTGCTGGACAAGCAGCCGGCCCGGCTCCAGGTCGGCAGCCTGGTACCGTACCTCACCAGCAGCTCGCAGAGCACGCTCGTGTCCAACGCCACCATCGTGAACCAGGTGAACTACCAGCCCACCGGCGTCATCATGCAGGTGACGCCGCGGGTGAACAGCGGCGGGCTGGTGACGCTCGACATCTATCAGGAGGTCAGCGACGTCGATACCACGTCGCCCCGGGCCTCCGGCATCGACAGCCCGACCTTCCTCGAACGCAACGTCACCTCCCGCATCGTGGTGCAGGATGGGCAGACGGTGGGTCTGGCCGGGCTGATCCGCGACAGTTCCTCGCGCGGCAACAGCGGGATCCCATGGCTGAAGGACATCCCGCTGCTCGGCCTGTTCGCCGGCACGCAGGATAACATCCGGGCCCGCACGGAGCTGCTGGTGCTGATCACCCCGCATGTCGTGCATGACCAGCGGGAGGCGCGGTCCCTGACCGAGGACCTGCGCGACCAGCTGATCAACGCCGCCGTGGTGCCGACCGAGCTGCAGTTCAGCCGCACCTCCGGCCGCAACGATCCGAACCGTCCCGTCCGGCGGTCGCTGCAGCTGGAGCGGTGAGCCGCTTCCCATATCGCGTTCGGGAACGTGGCTTCGCGTTGCTGATCGTGCTGTGGACCGTGGCGCTGCTCTCCATGCTCGTCACGCAGCTTGCGGCGGCAGGCCGGGGTGAAGCGCAGCTCGCCCGCAACATCCGTGACTCGGCGGTCGCCGAGGCCGCCGCCGACGGCGCCGTCTATGAGGCAGTGTTCCATGCGCTCGACAGCTCGGCCCGGCACTGGCCGGCCGATGGCGTGGTGCGCCAGCTGCGGTCAGCCGGAACGACCATCGCTCTCCAGATCGACAACGAGGCGGGGAAGGTGAACCTGAACATCGCCCCGCCGGAGCTGCTGGCGGCGCTGCTGCATGCCGCTGGCGTGGAGACGGGCCGGGCCGCGAGCATCGCCTCGGCCATCGCGGATTGGCGCTTCGTCGATGCGCAGCGGGTTGGCAGCAAGGCGGACGCCTACCGGGCGGCGGGCCGCAGCGCCGGGCCGCCGCACGCGCCGTTCCAGACCATCGAGGAACTCGGCCTGGTGCTGGGCATGACGCCCGGCCTGCTGGCCCGGCTCACACCCTATCTGACGCTGTTCCATGACGGGCAACCCAATCCGCTCGCCGCGGCCCCGCTGGTGCGTCAGGCGATCCTTGAGGCGGCAGGAGGCGTGGCCGAGGCACCGGCCGCACCGGACGAGACCGTGATCGCGATCACCGCCCGCGCCACCACAGCCGGGGGCGCCCGCTTCGCCCGGCACAGCGTGGTGAAGCTGGGGCAGCGCAAGGCCGGGGGGCTGTTCCAGATCCTCACCTGGGACACCGCGCCCTGAGCCTGCTGCAGACGAGCGCTAGGCCCGGCGCGCCGGAACGCCGACCCGCAGCTTGCCGCTGCTGAACCCATAGGCCAGGCCGGCGACGGCCAGCACGGTCCCCAGAACCGCCATGCGCTTCAGGCCGAACATGGAAGGCCGGCGCACCACCGTGGCGGCAGGCGCATCCACAACGACGACCTCGGGCTTGCGGAACCGGGCCAGCAGACGATCGGTGAACGGCGTCACCATCGGCAGCACCTCGGTCAGCAGGGCGGCGTAGTTCAGGCCGGCCAGTGTCCCGAACCCGGCGCCGCTCCTGCCCGCGGACGCACCGCCGCTCCGGCTCAGCCGTTGCATGTGTTCCCGCAAGCCCTGGATCTGTTCGTTGGCTGCTTCTGCAATGCGTGTCATCTGGCACTCCGCCATTGTTGTTCGTCGTCAAGGAACGCTCGGGCGGCCCCGGAGTTGACAGCCCGCCACGACCCGCATCGTACGGAGTTCCCCATGTCCCTACCGCCCAGCCACCCCGACCAGGACGGGCGGTCATCCGTGCCTGTCAGCGAGACCGAGACGTTGTCGCTGATGGAGGAAGTGCTGCGGGTGGGCAAGCGGACGGTGGAGACGAGCCGGGTCCGCGTGTCCGTGCTGACGGACGTGGAGCAGCACCAGGTGCGCGAAACGTTGCGGAGCCGCCGGGTCGAGGTGGATCGCGTGCCGTCCGGCCGTCGCCTGGCGCCCGGCGAGGCGATGCCGCAGACCCGCATGGAGGGTGAGGTGCTGATCGTGCCGATCGTCGAGGAGATGATGGTGCTGGAGAAGCGCCTGGTGGTGACGGAGGAGCTGCACATCCGCGTGGTGCATGCGGTCGATCCGGTGGAGCGGCTGGTGCCGCTACGCCGCCAGCGTGCCGTGGTCGAGCATCTGGCGCCTGCCAACGACGATGCGGCGCCATGACGGACGCGCTGCTGGACCCGCTACGGCAGGTTGCGCGCACCCGGCAGGCGCCGGATCCGGCGCCTCTCGTGTCTGAACACGAGGAGGTACACGACAGGGTCGTCGTCGTGCATCACGCTGCCCCCGGGCTCGACCCGTTCCTGGCCTGGCACTTCGAGGTGTCGGAGCAGGAGGAGCGGCTGGATCTCTCCACAGCGGTCCGCACGTATGAGGAGTTGGTGATCGTGAAAACCGAAACCACGGCGGTGGAGACGATCCACGCGGTCCTGCGCCGGGAACAGGCCGAGATCACGATCGAGGACCCGCGCGAGTCATGATCCCACGCAATCCGGGTGGCGGAGCGGCGCCAGCCGTCAACTGGCGCACACGCGAACGTGTGTGGTTCTCCATGCCACTTTTCCGTTCGCCGGATGTTTATCGGTCTCACAAGCCGCCACGGAGCGCCCTTGCAGACTGGACAGCACGTGCCGTCTCTCCAAGCAAGTTCTGACGGCCTGAGACACAACAGGTTCACCAACCTCAATTCCATTCAGTCAGCACCGTCAGCCGGCCACAAATCGGCCATACCGATCCAATAATCAATCTGGGCCACGCTGGCCTGTTCACTGTCCGCACACGACGAACAAGGACTATCAAGATGAAGACAACCGCCCTCGCCCTTGCCGCCACCCTTCTGGCGGGCACCGCCTTCGCCCAGGGAGCCGCGCCGACCCGGCCGACCCCCGGCAACACCGTACCGGGCGCCACCTCGGTCGCGCCGATGTCCGGCGTGAACCCGAACACCGGCGTCACGCCCGGAACGGGTGTGGTCGACCGGAACACCGGCGCCGCCGCCGCTGCCGGTGACCGCAACCAGGCGGTCGCCACCACCTCCGCGAACGCGCCGCAGCCAGCACGCGGCCGTAATTCGTTCAGCGAAGGTGAAGCACGTCGCCGCCTCGAGCGTAACGGCTTCCAGCAGGTCACGGGCCTGCACAAGGATAATATGGGCGTGTGGCGCGGCACCGGCATGCGGGACGGCGCCAGCGTTCCAGTCTGGCTCGACTACAAGGGCAACATGAGCCCGGGCGGCGCGACGCCCGCTTCGACCGGCACGGGCCCGAGCACGATGGCTCCGACCACGATGGGGCCGGCCACCACGGCGCCCACGGCACACACCCCGGCCCGCAACATCGATGGCACCACCGGCAACCCGCCCGGCACCGCGGCGACCCGCGCCATGGACCGAACGCTGGGCACCAACACGACCGGCACCAACCCGCCGGCCGGGACAACCCCTGCCCGCCCGTAGGCACCTTACACGGGCCGGCCCTCAAGGCCGGCCCGTGACACCGGGTGCCGGTTCGCACCACATGCTTTGACTCATGCCGATGGCGGCATCGGCCATCATTCAATCCTCGGGGGGCTCCTATGTCCATTATTGGCTGGCTGGTTCTCGGGCTCATTGCGGGCTTCATCGCCAGCAAGATCTATGCAGGCTCCGGTCAGGGCGCCATTCTCGATATCGTGCTCGGCATTGTCGGCGCGTTCGTAGGTGGTTTCCTGTTCCAGACGTTCGGCGCCGCCCCGGTTACGGGCTTCAACCTCTACAGCATGATCGTTGCCGTGATCGGCGCCATTGTCGTGCTCTGGATCTACCACATGATCGCCGGCCGCCGCACGCTGAACTGATTGAGTTTCGCCGAACTGCCTTGCCTCGCGCCATCAGGCGCGGGGCAGCTTGTTTTCATATCCTCTATCCTTGCACATCTAGCAGCCGGTATCCCACACCGGGTTCCGTGGTCAGCAGAACGGCAGCCAATCCGAGCTTCGTACGGAGGTGGCCGACATAGACCCGCAGGTACTGGACATCCTGCGCATGTGCCGGGCCCCATACCCCCTCCAGCAACTGCCGATGCGTCACCACGCGGCCGACATCCCTGGCCAGCAAAACCAGCAGGGAATATTCGCGCGGGCTGAGATGCACCGCCTCGCCCGCCACCGTCACCAGCCTGCGCACCATGTCGACCACGAGTGCCCCGGCACTGAAGTACTCGGCAACCCGGCCATCACCAGGTCGCGCGTGCCGCAACGCCGTGCGGATGCGGGCGAGCAGCTCGGTCACGCCAAACGGCTTTTCAACATAGTCATCGGCGCCGTGATCAAGCGCGCGCACCTTCTCCGCTTCCTGATCCCGGGCGGAGAGAACGATGATCGGCACCGCGCTGCCCGCGCGCAACCGGGTCAACACCTCCTGGCCATCCATGTCCGGCAGTCCGAGGTCCAGCAGGATCACCGCCGGGGGCCGCGCGGCAATCTGGCGCAACCCCTCCGCCGCGGTATCAGCACGTTCGACCGCGTAGCCGGACGCCTCGAGCGCGGGCTTGAGGAAGCGGTGGATCTGCGGCTCGTCGTCAATCACCAGGATGCGAGTACGGATCATGCGGCCGGCAGCCTGAGCGTGATCAGCGTGCCGGGCGAGCCATCGCGCGGCGCATCGGGGCGCGGACTGACGGCGCTCACGCCACCACCCATCGCCTCCATCAGGCCGCGGGCAATCGCGAGTCCCAGGCCGGTGCCGGGCGCCTCCCGATCGCCGCGGCGCGCCCTGTAGAAGCTGTCGAACACATGCGGCAGGTCGTCGGGCGGGATGCCCACGCCCTCATCGGCAATCTCCAGCGTGATCAACCGCGCTGCCGCCCGGGCCGACACCCGGACCAACGACCCCGATGGCGCATACCGGTGCGCGTTGTCGAGCAGGTTCACCAGCACCTGTTCCAGCAGCACCGGGTCCGCCCGCCCGGCCGGCAGATCCGCCGGTAGCCCGATCGCCACCGCGTCCAGCCCGGGCACGCGCGTGATCGCGGCATCCACCAGTTCCGCCAGATCGACGGCAACCAGGCTGGGGTGGATGGCTCCGCTCTCCAGCCGGGTCAGGTCCATGATGTTGGAGAGGAACCGCGTCATGCGCGCCGTGTCCTCCCCGATGCTGTCCAGCAGATCCCGCCGCTGTTCGGGTTTGAGGTCGAGTCCGCTCAGCTGCAAGGTTTCCGCCGCGCCGCGGATGCTGGTGAGCGGGGTGCGCAGATCGTGGCTCAGCGAGTTGAGCAGGGCGGTCCGCAGCTTCTGCGTTTCATCCATCGCCGCCGACCGAGCGGCGGTATTGGCCAGCGAGACGCGCTCCAGCGCCACCGCGGCCTGGTCCGCCAAGGCCGTGAGCGTCTGCAGCGTCGGCTCGTCCAGCGGCCGGTCCTGAACGGCGCGTACCCCCACCACGCCCTGTTGGCCGCGCACCGTGCGCATCGGCAGGAAGCGCCAGAGGGCGGAGGGCAGCGTTGTCGTGCCGCGGCCGGTCGCTTCGTCGCGGGAGGCGGCCCAGCGCGCTGCGGCCCAGCTGCCTTCGTCCAGCGTGCCCGGCGCCGGGTCCGCGGCGCGGATGGACAGATCCTCGCCGGTGCCGCCCAGGACCACGCTTTCGCCGAGAATGCCCGCCGCCTCGCGAGCGATCTCAGCCACCAGGTCCGCCTCGGTGGTCGGCACGCCCAGGCGGCGGCTGAAGCGGGAGATGCGGCGCAGGCCATCGATGCGCGCCTGCCCGGCCCGCGCCTGCGTGCGCACGCGGCTTGCCAGGCTGCCGCTGATGCAGGCCACGGCGGCGAACACGCCCAGCGCGACCCAATCTTCCACGCTGGCGATGGTGAGCTGGTATATAGGCGGCAGGAGGAAGAAATCCCAGGCCAGGAACGCCACCGCGGCGGTGAACAGCGCGATCCACAAGCCGGCCAGGCTGCCGGCCAGCACGACGCAGGCGAGGTACACCATGCCCAGCGCCCGTGGCGGCACGATGTCGTCGGCAAGGATGGCCGCCCCGGTGACGGCAGCAACCAGCGCGGCCGCCGCCGCCCAGTGCAGGAATGCGGGCCGGGGCACAGCGGCTTTGCGGGGCACCGCACCGGCAGCCGGCACCACGTGCAAGGCGAGGTTGGGGGCCTGACGCAGCAGCTCCCCGGTCAGCGACCGGCGGCCCGGCATGCGCCAGCGTGCCGCCGGGTTGCGGCCCATGACCACGTGGGTTGCGTTGTGTCCCGCGGCGGCGTCGAGCACCGCCCGAACCAGGTCACCACCGGCGCGCACATCCAGCTCCGCCCCCAGCTGCGCCGCCAGCTCCAGCGGCGCAACCAGCGGCATGGGGTTCGATCCGCGCTCGATGTGCAGCGCCACCCAGGGCGCATGAAGCGCGTCGGCCAGCCGCTTGGCCTGCCGCAGCACCGTGCCGGCCGTCACCGCGTCGCCGATCAGCGCCAGCACCCGGTCATTGGCCGGCCAGGGACCGCTGATGGCGTGGCGGCGCATATACAGGCGCACATCGCCATCCACGTGCTCCGCCGCGCGCCGCATGGCGATCTCGCGCAACGCCGCCAGGTTGCCGGTGCGGAAGAAGCCCTCCAGCGCCCGGCCAGCGACATCGGGCCGGTAGATGCGGCCGTCGCGCAACCGGGCCTGCAGTTCGGCGGGCGTCAGGTCGATCAGTTCGATCTCCTCCGCCATCTCGAGCACCTTGTCGGGCAAGGTTTCGGTGACGCGCACGCCGGTGATGCGCGCCACGTCGTCGTTCAGGCTCTCCAGATGCTGCACGTTGAGCGTGGCCCAGACGTCGATGCCGGCATCCAGCAGGTCCCGCACGTCCTCCCATCGCTTGGCGTGGCGGCTGCCGGCGGCGTTGGTGTGCGCCAGCTCGTCCACCAGCAGCAGGCCGGGCCGGGCCAGCAGCGCGGCTTCGAGGTCGAACTCCTCCAGCATCTGTCCGCGATACGGCATGGCCTTGCGGGGCAGCACCGGCAGGTCGCCGATCTGCGCCTCGGTGCCGGCCCGGCCATGCGTCTCCACCACGCCAACCAACACGTCAATCCCGTTGGCCCGGCGGTGGTGCGCCGCCGCCAGCATCTCCCAGGTCTTGCCGACGCCGGGAGCCGCCCCAAGGAAGATCTTGAGACGGCCCCGCCCCTCCGCCGCCGCGTCGGCAATCAGGGCATCGGGGTCGCGCCGGCGTTCATCCATCGGCATGGTTTACACGATGCGGGTCAGCTATGGGCATCCAACGCCAGGTTGACCGCCAGCACGTTCACGCGGGGCTCGCCGATCAGGCCGAGCAGCCGCCCCTCCGTGCCTGCGTCCACCGCGGCTTGCACCTGGGCCACCGTCAGCCCGCGCGCCTTGGCGATGCGAGCCACCTGCAGCGCTGCGAAGGCGGGAGAGATGTGCGGATCGAGCCCCGAGGCCGAGGTGGTGAGCGCATCGCCGGGCACCGGGCTGCCGCCCATCTTGGCGACATCGGCGGTGACGCGTTCGATCAGCCCTTTCGAGGTCGGCCCGGCGTTCGAGGCGCCGGAGCTGGCGGCGTTGTAGGGGGCGGGTACCGTCTTGCTGGCATCTGCCGGGTCGGGCGCCGTGGTGGCGGAGGGCCGGCCCTGCAGGTATTTGTCGCCGGTCCAGTTCTGCCCGATCAGCGCCGAACCCACGACCTTGCCGTCCCGGACAACAAGGGAGCCGCCGGCCTGGAACGGCATCACGGCCCCGGCCAGGCCCACGAAGCCGAGCGGCAGGGCGATGCCGGTCAACAGGGTGAACAGCACGACCAGCATGATCGCGGGGCGGAGGTGGTTCATATCAGCGGACTCCGAACAGGGTCAGAAGCAGGTCGATGAGCTTGATGCCGACGAACGGCGCCACCAGGCCACCGAGACCGTAGATCAGCAGGTTGCGGCGCAGCAGGGCGGCGGCGCCGATGGGGGTGAAGGCCACGCCGCGGAGCGCCAGCGGCACCAGGGCGACGATGATCAGTGCATTGAAGATCACCGCCGAGAGGATCGCCGTCTGCGGACTGGTGAGGTGCATGATGTTCAGCGCCCCCAGCTCCGGATAGGTGGCGGCGAAGATCGCGGGCAGGATGGCGAAGTATTTGGACACATCGTTGGCGATGCTGAAGGTGGTCAGCGAGCCACGGGTGATCAGCAGCTGCTTGCCGATCTCCACGACCTCGATCAGCTTCGTGGGGTCGCTGTCCAGGTCCACCATGTTGCCGGCTTCGCGCGCCGCCTGGGTGCCGGTCTGCATCGCCACGCCCACATCGGCCTGGGCGAGCGCCGGGGCGTCGTTGGTGCCGTCCCCGCACATGGCCACCAGGCGCCCTTCGGCCTGGATGCGGCGGATGTAGTCCAGCTTGTCCTGCGGGGTGGCCTGCGCCAGGAAGTCGTCGACCCCCGCCTCCCCGGCGATGGCCGCGGCCGTCACCTTGTTGTCGCCGGTGATCATCACGGTGCGGATGCCCATGGAGCGCAGGGCGGCGAAGCGCTCGCGGATGCCGGGCTTCACGATGTCCTTCAGCTCGACGACGCCCATCAGCTGCCCGTCGCGCACCACGCCCAGCGGGGTGCTGCCGGCGCGGGACACGCGATCCACCGCTGCTGTGAAGGCAGCTGGCGCCGCGGTGTTGGAGAGGGCGAGCACGCTGTCCACCGCTCCCTTGCGCCAGCTCTGGCCGCCGGAGTCGAGGCCGCTGACCCGGGTGTTGGCGCTGAACGGCACGATGACGGCATCATCCTTCCGCTCGGCAGAGAGCCCGTGCCGGTCCCGCACGTAGGACAGGATGGAGCGCCCCTCCGGCGTGTCGTCACCCAGGGAGGCCAGCATCGCCGCCTCGGCCAATGTCCGCTCGTCCACGCCCGGCACCGGATGCAGCCCGGCGGCGGCGCGGTTGCCGAAGGTGATGGTGCCGGTCTTGTCCAGCAGCAGCGTGTCCACGTCGCCCGCCGCCTCCACCGCGCGGCCCGAGGTCGCGACGACGTTGAAGCGGATCAGCCGGTCCATGCCCGCGATGCCGATGGCCGAGAGCAGGCCGCCGATGGTGGTGGGGATCAGCGTCACGAACAGCGCCACCAGCACCGGCACGCTGAGCGTGGTGCCGGAGTAGCTGGCAAAGCCCACCAGCGTCACCACCGCGATCAGGAAGATGATGGTGAGGCCGGCGAGCAGGATGTTGAGCGCGATCTCGTTCGGCGTCTTGCGGCGCTCGGCGCCTTCGACCAGCGCGATCATGCGGTCGATGAAGGTGCTGCCGGGCTCCGCGGTGATGCGCACGACCAGCCAGTCCGACACCACCTGGGTGCCGCCCGTCACGGCGCTGCGGTCGCCGCCGGCCTCGCGGATCACCGGGGCGCTCTCGCCGGTGATGGCGCTCTCATTGACGCTGGCGACGCCCTCGACGATCTCGCCGTCGGAGGGCACCAGGTCGTTGGTCTGCACCAGCACCAGCGTGCCCTTGCGGAGGTCGGCGGCCGGGACCTCCTTCCACCTGGTGCGGTCGGCGGCGCTGGTCAGCACCTTCGCCATGGCGTCGCTGCGGGCGCGGCGCAGGCTTTCGGCCCGGGCCCGGCCCCGCCCCTCCGCCACCGCCTCGGCAAAGGTGGCGAACAGCACGGTCAGCCAGAGCCACACCGCGATGCTGACGGCGAAGGCGGCGGGCTCCCGCGCCACCAGGTTGCGGACGGCCAGCACCGTCACCAGGATCGAGACGACCTCGGTGACGAAGATGACGGGATTGCGGATGAGCTGCATGGGGTTGAGCTTGACGAAGGCATCGCGGCTGGCGCGGGCCAGGATGCCGCGGTCGAACAGCGCGATGCTGTCGGCGTTTGTGGCGGCGTTTGCAGAGGCGGTCATGTCGATCGATTCCTAGAAGGTCTTGCCGGCGAGCATCGCGAAGTGCTCCGCCAACGGCCCGAGGCTGAGGGCAGGCAGGAACTGCAGCCCGCCCATGATGAGGATCACGCCGATCAGCAGGCCGATGAACAGCGGCCCGTGCGTCGGGAAGGTGCCGGCGCTCTCACCCAGCTTGGGCTTCGCCGCCAACGACCCGGCGATCGCCAGCACCGGGATCATGAACGCGAACCGGCCCAGCAGCATGCAGGTGCCAAGGGCATAGTCCAGCAGCGGGGTGTCCGCCGACAGGCCGGCGAAGGCGCTGCCGTTGTTGCCGGTGGCGGAGGTGAAGGCGTACAGCATCTCCGAAAGGCCATGCGGCCCGGCATTGGACAGCGACGCCACCCCGGACGGCAGCACCAGGCACAGCGCAGTGCCCGAGAGGATGCACAGCGGCAGGATCAGCACCGCCAGCATCGCCAGCTTGATCTCCCGCGCCTGCACCTTCTTGCCGAGGTACTCCGGCGTCCGCCCCACCATCAGCCCGGCGACGAACACCGCCAGCAACGCGAACACGATGATCCCGTACAGGCCCGACCCCACACCGCCGGGCACGACCTCACCCAGCTGGATCAGGAACATCGGCACCATCCCGCCCAGCGGCGTGAAGCTGTCGTGCATGGCGATCACGGCACCGTCGGAGGTGGCGCTGGTGGTGACGGCGAACAGCGACGACATGGCGGTGCCGAACCGCACCTCCTTGCCCTCCATGTTGCCCATCGAGGGATCGATGCCGAGTGCCGTAAGCAGCGGATTGCCAGGCGCCTCCGCGGCGTAGCAGCAGATGACGAAGGCGACCATCAGGATGCCCATGGTCCACATCAGGGCGAAACCCTGGCGCTTGTCCTTCACGATCACGCCGAACATGACGGCGAGGGAGAAGGGGATGACGATCTCGCACCAGGTCTCGAGCAGGTTGGACAGTGCGGTCGGGTTCTCGAAGGGGTGGGCGGAGTTCGCGTTGAAGAAGCCGCCGCCGTTGGTGCCCAGCAGCTTGATGGCCTCCTGGAACGCCACCGGCCCCAGGGCGATGGACTGCTTGGCGCCGTCCAGCGTGGTGGCATCCACGGTGCCCGCCAAGGTCTGCGGCACGCCCGTGGCGATGAGCACCACCGTGCAGACGATCACGATCGGCAGCAGCACGTAGAGGGTGACGCGCGTGAGATCGACCCAGAAGTTGCCGAGCGTCTTGAGCCCGCCGCCGGCGAAGGCGCGCGCCACGACGGCCGCCGCCGCGATGCCGGTGGCGGCCGAAAGGAAGTTATGGACCGTGAGGCCCCACATCTGCGTGCCGTAGGACAGGGCTGTCTCGCCGCCATACGCCTGCCAGTTGGTGTTCGTGACGAAGCTGATGGCGGTGTTGAAGGCCAGCTGGGGCGACATCGCATCCTGCCCGGCCGGGTTTAGCGGCAGGTACTGCTGCAGCCGCAGGATGGCGTAGAGCACCAGGAAGTGGACGGCGCTGAGCACGATGAGGGCGGCGGCATAGCCGCGCCATCCCATCTGAACCGCCGGGTCGACGCCGGCAAGGCGGTAGAAGCCGCGCTCGACCGGGGCGAGCACGGGGCTGAACAGGGTGCGGCCGCCTTGCAGGACTGCGGCGATGTAGTGGCCCAGCGGCACCGCCGCGAGGAACACCAGAGTAAGGAGGAGCGCGATCTGCGCCCAGCCGATGAGCGTCATGAACCGCGCTTCCTAGAAATCTTCGGGGCGCACCAGCGCCCATACGAGGTAAACCAACAGGCCAGCGGAGACGGCCGCTCCAAGGATCAGGTCGAACATGGCGTCAGATCCGATCACACAGCACGGCGTAGAACGCCATCAGCAGGATCCCGCCGGTGCCGAGCACAACAACGATAAGGTCGATCAAGTTCATATGCTCCAGTCGAGGACCGCAGACTGCTCGTTCAGTGCATAAAGATTCGCTCGGGATTTTAGGGCCCAGACATAAAGAACCCGTAAAAATCGGCTGGGCGGCGAACACTCTTATCGAATCTTTATGGCATCCAGGGTTAGCGACCGGGCCATGCTCAACCTGAAGGCTCCCTCTATGCTCCCACCGATGCCCCGGACAACGCTGCGGCTTGCCCGACTGGCCGTGCTGTCCACGATGATCACCTCACCCGCCTGGGCGCAGAGCGACCCGGTGGTGGACAAGAGCGGCTTCACACTGTTCAACCCGACTCCGGACAAGGATCTCCGCGGCTTCAACACGGACCGTCCCACCAAGGGTTTCTCGCCGATCACGGTCGATGCCGGGCGCGTGCAGTATGAGACGGACATCTTCAGCTACACCCACTCGAACGTCGGCGGCGTCTCGACCCGGCTCTACACCTTTGCCGACCCGGTTCTGAAGCTCGGGCTCACCAACCGCGTCGAGCTGCAGGTGCAGTACACCGGCTACAATATCCAGAACACGAGCGTGCCCGGCACCGGCGTGCGGCTGCAGGACTACCGTGGCTCGGGTGACCTGCTGCTGCGCACCAAGGTGAACCTGTTCGGCAACGAGGGTGGCCCGGCCGTGGCGCTGATCCCCTATGTGAAGTTCCCCACCGCCGCCCGCGGCATCGGCAACGGTCACACGGAGGGCGGCGTGATCGCGCCTATCAGCTATCCGCTGCCGTGGCAGTTCACGCTGCTGGTGGTGCCGGAGGTCGATGTGCTGAAGAACGCGAACGATGCCGGGCACCATTTCAACTTCACGCAGTTGATCAACCTGTCGCATCCGATCGGGACGAAGCTCACGGCCTTCGCCGAGCTGTATTCCACGCTGGGCACCGACAGCCGCTCCCCGCCGATCTACACCTTCGATGCCGCCCTCGCCTATGCGGTGACGCCGACGTTGCAGCTGGATATCGGATCAAACATCGGGCTGAACCGCAATGCACCCAACCTTCAGCTCTACACGGGGATCTCACAACGGTTCTGAGACATTTTCACGGACATCGGAGAGAATGCGGGCGGGCCAGGTCGGCTGTCTTGTGACCAGGCCCGTATCTGCTTACGGTGCAGCAGCCTTGTCGAGGGACAACGACCGTGCTTCTGACCCGCCGAACTCAACTTGCGTCGTTCGGTTCGCTCGCGGCCATCTCTGCATGGCCCGGCGGTTCCAGGGCGCAGAGCACCGGCAGCGGGCCAGGCACCCGGTTGCGCCACCTCGCCTATAGCGACCAGGGCGGCCGGCCCGATGGCGTGCAGCTGATGGTGAGCCGGAAGCACCTGTTCGTCGGCCACATGTTCAGCAACGGCTTTACCGTGATGGATGTCTCCAATCCATCGCAGCCGAAGCCGGTGAACTTCATCAGCAACGGCCCGAATACACGCTCGCATCATCTGCAAACCAACGGCGATCTGCTGCTGGTGGCAAACGGTGCCAACATCCCGACGTTGCAGAAGTACAATCCGGGTCTCAGCTATTACCAGAACTCGTTTGCCGGGAACGTGAAGGGCGTGGGTGAGTTCGCTGCGGGGTTGCGGATCTACGACATCACCAGTCCCGCCGAGCCGCGTGAGATCGCGTTCCTGGAGATGCCCGGCATCGGCATCAACCGGCTCTGGTATGCGGGCGGCCGCTATGCCTATGTCTCTGCCCAGCTGGAGGGGTTCACCGATCACATGCTGATGGTGGTGGACGTGCAGGAGCCAAGCAAGCCTGAGATGGTCGGGCGATACTGGCTTCCCGGCATGTGGCGTGCGGGTGGGGAGACGCCGGGCTGGACCAACCAGCGGGTCGCATTGCATCACATGATCGTCGCCGGGAACCGCGGGTATGCGGCGTGGCGGGACGGTGGCTTCACGATCCTCGACCTGACGGACCCGACCAGGCCCAGCCTGCTCTCGCACGTGAACACGGCACCGCCCTACCCCGGTGGCACGCATACGCCGCTGCCGCTGCCGGGCCGCGGCTTGGCAGTTGTGCTTGACGAATCCAACGGGTTCGCCTGCTCGAAGGGGCTCAGCTACACTTGGCTGTATGATGTCAGGGACGCGAGGAACCCGGTCTCGATCGCCACCCTGCCCACGCCCGGCGAGCAGGACTTCTGCCGCCCCGGCGAGAACTTCGGTCCGCACAACCTGCATGAGAACCGGCCCGAGACGTTCCAGAGCGAGCAGATCATCTTCGCGACGTATCACAATGCCGGGCTGCGGATTTTCGACATCAAGGACCCTTACAGCCCGCGCGAGATCGACCGGTTCGTGGCGCCCCCGCCCACCCGCATTCTGGACCCAAGGCCCGGCAATGCCCTGGCGCCACAAACCTGCGATGTGAACGTGCAGCCGGATGGCACCATCTACCTATCGGACTGGAATGCCGGCCTTCACGTTCTGCATTATGACCTCTGATCTAAGCCGCTGAAGACCCGCCGCCCGTGCTGTGGCAGGCCGTCGAGTTGCGCCGGCTCCAGTGCGAATCGAGGCTCCAGGCACCGCCGCCGGCCGCAGCCAGGTATAGAAAGACGAAGCAACACAGCACGGCGACATCCCCGCCATTCGCGAGGGGGAAGAAGCCTGACTTGGCATGACCCATGGAATACGCAAAGGCCATCAGCCCGCTGAGCAGGAAGCTCCAAGGCCGTGTCCAGAGACCAACCAGCAGAAACGGCGTTGCCACCACTTCCAGCAAGCCGGCGAGCCCGGCCAGTGAAAAATGCTGATAGCTTGGAATCGGCGGGATCGGAAAGCCGATCATCTTCTGCAATCCATGCTGCAGAAAGACCAGCGCCGTTGTTATCCGCAGCAATGCGAGGGCCTGGGGTGCCATATTTCGCTGCATGATCTTCCCCTTGCTCATCTTGTCTGTCGAAAATTATCACTGACATTGGATTGATGGTCCATGAACCGGGGCGCTATGCACGCGGAACCAAGCTGAGGCGCGGCTGCCGGGTCGATGCGATCACCCCGTCCATATCCTCCAGCCGTGCGGTAATGCTAGGCCGCCCGATGAGGTAGCCCTGGACCTGATCGCACCGCAGATCGCGAACGATCGCCAGTTCGGCCTCGGTTTCCACACCTTCAGCGACCACCTGGAGGTTGCAGGCATTGCCTAGCGCCTGAATGGCACCGAGGATCCCTCGGCCTTCTGGGCTACGGCCAGCCTCCTGGATGAACGATCTGTCGATCTTCAGAACGTCGAATGCGAACTGCCGCAAATAGGTCAGGCCTGCATAAGCGGTTCCGAAGTCATCGAGGCTGAAACGAACGCCAAGCTGGCGAAGGCGGGTCATCGCCTCGGTGACCGGGCCGGAGTTGCTGAGCAGGACGCCTTCGGTGATCTCCAGGTTGAGCTGCCGGGCCGGCAGGCCGATGCGGAGCAGCACCTGCTCAACCTGGTCGGCCAGATTTGCCTGTTGGAACTGGACTGGAGAGAGATTGACGGAGACGCCCACCTCCGGCGGCCAACTCATGGCAGCCTTGCAGGCGGTCTCGAGCACCCAAAGGCCGATCGGGCCAATCAGACCGGACCGCTCGATCAATGGGATGAACGAGTCGGGCTGGACGAGGCCAAGCGTGGGGTGGGTCCACCGCAACAGCGCCTCGAACCGTATGACAGCCAGGGTGCCCGCATCGACGATCGGCTGGTACACGAGGTGGAACTGGTTATCGTTCAGGGCCTGCGCCAGATCGTCTTCAAGCGACGACACCGAGGCACGGCCGGCGTCGATCGCCGGGTCGAAGACGCAGAACATCCGCTTACCCCCAGCCTTGGCGCGATAGAGGGCGGTATCAGCGTGATGCAGCAGTTCGGCCGGTTGGGTGGAATGCTCCGGGAACAGGGCCACGCCGATCGACAGACCGACCGAGCAATGCGTGTCTTCAAAGCGGAAGGGTTGGCCGACTGAAAGAAGCATCCGCTCGGCCAGCTCAGCCACGTTGCGGGTCGCGCTGGTGAAGGGCTGGATGATGGCGAACTCGTCTCCGCCCATCCGTGCCACGATGTCCGTCTCACGCACCGCGGCACGCAGCCGGAGGGCCACGGCCGAGAGTAGACGATCGCCCAAGGCATGGCCGTATGTGTCGTTGATGGCCTTGAAGCCATCGAGGTCGATGTAAAACACGGCCAAGCCGTTCTGCCGCCGGGCCGCGGCCGCGACGAGGATGTCGAACTCCTCATGGAACGCGGTCCGATTATGGAGGCCGGTGAGCGCGTCGTGATGCGCCATGAACTGGACCTGGCGTTCAGACTTTCGGCGTTCGGTGATGTCGGTATAGGTCCGCACCATCCCGCCATCCTGCGTTAGAACGGTTTGCACTTCGAGCACGTCGCCGTTCGGCCGGACCCGCTCATAGAGCGGCATCCCGGTCAATGCGTTCGCAAAATTGCCCGCACGGATGCTGGAGGACGGGTCGATGAATTCACCTTTCTCCCTCTGGTGTTCGACCAGTGCGTCAAACTGGGGCTGAGACGCGATCAATTCGGACGGGAGGTCGAGCATCGTGGCCGCGCGTTCGTTGCACACCACCACTCGGCCGGTGCTGTCCACCATGAGAATGCCCTGGTTCATATGCCGCAAGGCCGCGCTCAGCGTTGCGGACTGCTCCGCCATCTTGGCGCGACCGGCGGAGAGCTGGATCGTCTGCTGGCGAAGCGTGCGCTCCGTGTTCTCCAAAGTCGTGTTCCGGTCGGCCAGCAGACGCTCGGAGCGCGTCAGCTTCTCAAAGTGGATGAGCTGGGCACGGATCAGGATCGCTCCGCCTGCAATCGCCAGTGCTGCACAAAACCCTGTGACGAGAGCGATCCGCCTCCAGTCCGCCAGTGCGAACATCTCGGAGATGCTGACGTTGATGACCAGCGAGTAGTCCCTGAGAGGGTGCACTGAGACTATCCGGTCGCCAGGCGTTAGATCTCCCTTGGTCTCGAACACGTCCGGCACGCCATCGGCGGCAATCTGGTGCCAACGCGAGTCCGCCGGCCACACCGCCCCGATTTCGGCGGCTGGCGGGTAGCTGATCAGCACCGTTCCATCCTGCCGCAGCAGGGTGACGGTGGTGGGGGCCTGGTCCGTCAGTGCGTGGTAGAAGTTCTGGAAATAGTTGAGATCCATCGCGGCCAGCACCATACCGATGAACTCGCCGTTGGGGCTGTTGACCCGGCGCACGATATAGGTCGTCCATCCCCCCGTGCCCCGGCTCTGCACGGGTGCGCTGACAAATGAAACCTGGCTGTCATGCGTGCGGAAGTAGGCAAGATAATCCCGATCTGAAAGATCGGTCGGCGGTGGCGGCCACTTGCGCGAGAAGTTCACCAGCTTGCCATCGGCCGCGATGATCGTGAACGCATCGACCTGCGGCAGGAAGTCGGCACGATCTTTCAGGAACCGGAAAATCGCTTCGCTGGACGCCTGCTGCTTGAACTCCTCGATCGAGGTCGGCTTCTGCTCCGCGATCTGCCGCTGCAAATCCTCAAGCACCAGCTGCCCTGCCTGGACTGACCGTGCCGTCTGTTCCGCGATCGCAAGACCAAGGGTGCGAACATTGTTCCGCACCTCGGACAAGGCATCCGTATGCAGCTGCCAGAACATCAGCCCGAGCGCTGCGCCCGCCACGATCATCACGCAGAAACCCGCCAGCACCAGGCGACGACCGGCAGCAGACAACCGGCTCCATCGAGGCAGCTTACGGGCGGCCGGCACCGGTCCGACCACGGTCGCAGCCTCCAATTGGCTCATCGCCTGGTCTCGCATTGGCATGTGGCTGTCCGATTTCTTGCAACCCAGCACCGGTCAACCTTGGTCGATCAAGGTTTCAATCACCCGAATATCCGCCTCTCTAGACGGAAAACACTACCAAATTGTTTATATATGCAGAGCGTCCTCAAGCCGCCCCTGCGCACCTGGCGCTGGAAGACCAAAACGGATCAGCTCCGGATCGTCGGAAAAGGTGCGGACGATCACACCCGCGTGCCCAAGCCGTTCAGCCCGGCGAGCAGCATCGGCTGTCCTGACCAGGCGGAACAGCAGCGTGCCGCCGATCACGCGACATCCGGCCTGTTGAAGCTGTGCGTCCAGCCAAGCCACATCGCCCCGCAACCGCTCTGCGGATCGCTGCAGCCATGCCTGGTCCGCCAACGCCTGCCGTCCGATTGAAATGGCGGGCCCGCTGACCGCCCAGGGACCGAGTGCCCGGCGGAGTGTCGCAGCCGGGCCAGGTGCCATGAGCGCGAAGCCAAGACGCAGGCCTGCCAGCCCATACGTCTTGCCGAAGGACCGGAGCACGACCAGCCCAGGCGTCTGTGCCACCGCCGATGCCACACTGAACCCGGGTTCGAAGTCGGCGAAGGCCTCGTCAACCACAAGCAGCCGCAACCGGGCCGCGAGATGGAGCAGCGCGTCAGGCGGATGGCGCTGTCCATCGGGATTGTTCGGCTGGCAGAGCACCGCGGCCCCTTGCTCCGCCAGTTCATCCAAGCTCCCGACCCGATGCACGACCGAACCGGAGTCGCGCCAGGCCTCCGCATGTTCAGCATAGGTCGGACCCAGCACAGCCACGGCAGCCTGCGGCATCAGGCGTGGCAGAAGGCTGATCAACAGCTGGGTACCTGGCGCCGCAACCACGCACTCGGGGTCGGACACGCCATAGGCGCGAGCCGCTGCGACCTGCAGTTGCCAAAGCGAGTCAGCCTCCGGCAGCAGTGTGTAAGCTTGCTGCGGCGGCGGATCGTATGGATAGGGGACTGGGTTTATGCCAGTGGAAAGATCGAGAAACGGCTCTGGCGCAAAAGGAAAGCTGCGGCGAGCGGCAGACATATCGCCGCCGTGCCGGATCACCGAACCAACGCGTTCCGCCATCCGCCCTCCCCTTGTCGCCATCGTCGTCATACCCGGGTGGCAAAGCCCAACGCAGCCACAGCCAGCCAGTTCGCACCGGCAACCAGACGGATGATGTCAAAACGAGAAGACGTGGCGTCCCGTAGGGGATTCGAACCCCTGTTACCGCCGTGAGAGGGCGGTGTCCTAGGCCTCTAGACGAACAGGACCGCGTCGCCGGCAGCGTAGGTCTGCAGCCGGAGGCGGCTGAATAGGCCAGTCCCCGTCAGAGATCAAGCGCCCGTTTTCGACGACGCTGAAATCGCCGCCGCCCTGCGCCCGCTTCGGCACGCATCCGAACAGAACCGGACCTCCTCCCAGTTCGCCGCCCACTTCTTGCGCCAGGCGAACGGCCGCCCGCAGGCGGCGCAGATCTTCTCCGGCAGGTTCGGCTTCTTGTGCGCCATCAGCGTGCCAGACTGACCCGGCCCAGCACCCGGCCCGCCTTCGTATCCACCATCACCACCCGGTCCGGACCGCCGCCCTGCACCTGCACCGCCATGCGATCCGGCGATACCGACGCACCAACGATCCGGCTGCCCACCGGCTCATCGAGCACCACGCTGGCGTTCGTGCCCGCTTGGCCCGACAATCGCTGCGTCAGCGCGACCCCGAGCCCCACCACGCCCGCCACGATCAGGACTCCCATGATCACCACCGCCGCCTTCAACGCCCGCACTCGCTATCCCCTTGGAAACTGATCCGGCGCCGTCCGAGCCAGCGCCCTTCGACATCGTCGCTGCCGCGGACACTGTCGGACAGCGAACCGATCGCTTTCTGGCCGATGCCATCGGCACGGTCTCCCGCTCCCGCGTCAAGTCCTTGATGCAGGCCGGGAACGTGTTACGCGACGATGTGGTGCTGCGGGACCCGGCGCAAGGGGTGCGGGCCGGGTCAAGATATCGGGTTCACCCCCCTGCCCCGGCACCAGCCCGGCCGGTTGCCCAGGCGATCCCGTTTGACATCCTGTACGAGGATTCTCATCTGATCGTGCTGGACAAGCCGGCCGGACTCGTCGTGCATCCGGCCCCGGGCAACGAGGACGGCACGCTGGTGAACGCCCTGCTGGCGCACTGCGGCGACACGCTCCCCGGCATCGGGGGCGAGCGGCGGCCGGGCATCGTGCATCGCCTGGACAAGGACACGTCCGGCATCATGGTGGTAGCGAAGACGGAACACGCGCTCGCAACCCTCTCGGCCGACTTCGCGGCCCGGACCATCGATCGGCTGTATATCGCGCTTGTCTGGGGCTGCCCTTTCCCGCCCGCCGGCGCGATAGAAGGCGATATCGGGCGCGACCCACGTGATCGCAAGCGGATGGCCGTGGTGACCCGGAACGGTAAGGTGGCCCGCACCGGCTACGTGACCCGGCAGACCTGGTTGCCAGCCGCAAGCCTCGTGGAATGCAAGCTGGCCACCGGCCGCACCCATCAGATCCGCGTCCATCTGACCAGCATCGGTCACCCGCTGGTGGGCGACCCCGTCTATCTCCGCCGCGTGCCAGCCACAGCCAAGGCGCTGCCGCCCGCCCTGCGGGACCGGTTGCTCGATTTTCCGCGTCAGGCGCTGCACGCGGCGCGGCTCGGTTTTAACCATCCGGAAACCGGGGCGCCGCTAGTGTTCGATCGGCCGATGCCGCTGGACATGAGAGGACTGATCGATGCGCTCGAGACGTGGCAACGGTAGCGGTTGCATCGTTGACAGGACTAATGCGGTCCGGTATAAACCGTGCATCGGTCCGCGGGCGTGCGGGCCGGGTCCAGTCTGGTGACAGGTTGCTTCGGGGCGGTCGCCGGGACGTGATGGACGAGTTCGCGCCTGTTTCAAGGTGTGCCGCAACTAAATGCTCGAATGAGCCGTATAGGACACAGAGCGTTCGTCACCCTGACGCGAGAGGGCCTTAGATATGGCTGCTACAATCGTGAATGTCGCCCCAGAGGGTAATCTTTCCCGCTACTTGCAGGAAATCCGCAAGTTCCCGATGCTGGCTCCGGAAGAGGAGCTGGAGCTCTCACGCCGGTGGCGGGACAGCGAAGACCAGGGCGCCGCCCATAAGCTGGTGACCTCGCATCTGCGTCTCGTGGCGAAGATCGCGATGGGGTATCGCGGCTATGGCTTGCCGGTTGGCGAGCTGATCAGCGAAGGCAATGTCGGCATGATGCAGGCGGTGAAGCGCTTTGATCCGGATCGTGGATTCCGCCTGGCAACCTACGCCATGTGGTGGATTCGCGCCGCGATCCAGGAGTACATCCTGCATAGCTGGTCGCTGGTGAAGATGGGCACCACCGCTGCGCAGAAGAAGCTGTTCTTCAACCTGCGCCGGCTGAAGGGCCAGATGCAGGCGATTGAGGATGGTGATCTTCAGCCGGAGCAGGTTGCCAAGATCGCCAAGGTGCTGGCCGTGCCGGAGCAGGACGTTGTGAGCATGAACCGCCGCCTCGCCGCGCCGGATAACAGCCTCAACGCGCCGGTTCGCAGCGACAGCGAAGGCGAATGGCAGGACTGGCTGGTGGACGACTCCGAAAGCCAGGAGACGGTCCTGGCCGATCAGCAGGAGTTGAGCGGACGCAAGGCGCTGCTATCTGGAGCGTTGAAGACCCTGAATGAGCGGGAGCGTCACATCCTGATCGAGCGGCGTCTGCAGGATAATCCGACGACGCTCGAGGATTTGTCGCAACAATACAATATCTCACGCGAACGGGTGCGGCAGATCGAGGTTCGTGCATTCGAGAAGCTGCAGAAGGCAATGAAGACTCAGGTTGCCGAGCGTCGCCAGGGCGCTCAAATCGCAGCCTGAGTCAGGGCTTGAACGCCTGCGCTGGATGAGGAGCGCAGGCGTTCGCGCATCAGGCTCCCGCCATCGTCAGGCCTTCAATCCTCACGGTGGGCGAGTCGGTGCCTCGGCGAAGCTTCAGGTCATTTGCGGGAACCATGTTCAGGAACATCGCCAGGATCGAACCCGCAATCGTGATTTCCGACACCGCTTCCGCCAGCTTTCCGTTACGGATCATGAAACCGGCCGCCCCTCGGCTGTAGTCTCCGGTGATGCCGTTGGCCCCGCCGCCCATGAGTTCGCTGACATACAAACCCTCGACGATGTCGCTCATGAGATCTTCGGGACTCACTGCGCCAGGCATAAGGCACAGGTTGCTGGGCCCCGGTGACGGTGGACTGCCGGTGCCGCGCCCGGCATGCCCGGTGGATCGCATGCCGAGTTGCCGGGCGCTCCGGCTGTCCAGCAGCCAGGTGGTCAGCACCCCATCCTCGATGATGTTGCGCGCGGCGGTTGGAACACCCTCGGCGTCGAACGGCCGCGAGCGCATCCCTCGCACCCGGCGCGGATCGTCTTGCACGATGATGCCGGGCGCGAAGATGCGCTTGCCCAGGCTTTCCTTGAGAAAGCTGGTGCCGCGAACGATGGAGGACCCATTCACCGCACCCATCAGGTGGCCCAGCAGGCTGCTCGCCACACGCGGCGCGAACACCACGGGCAGCATCGCCGTTTTCGGCCGGACCGGATTGAGCCGGGCGAGGGCACGTTCAGCGGCGGCCCGGCCCAGGCCGGCGGCATCTTCGAGGTCCGACAGATAAACAGCGGATGAATAGTCGTAATCCCGCTGCATACCAGTGCCGGAACCGGCCAACGCAGTCGCGGACACGGAGTGGCTGGTGCGCGCGTAGGAACCGCTGAATCCGGCGCTGGTCGCGAGCGAGACCTCCGTGCGGGAATAGCCCGCGTCGGCACCCTCGCTGTTGGTGATGCCGGCTATGGCCAGGGCGGCCTCCTCGGCATTGCTTGCACGAGCGACCAGAGCCTCCACACTCGGCTCCTGCGCATCTTCGGTATCAAGCGGCGGATGACTCGGCGCCTCCATCTCCCCGGCGAGCCCGGCAAAGGGATCCTCCGGCACGATCCGCGCCATCGCCACCGCGCGCTGCGCCAGCGTCGCAAAGCCGCCCGCGTCGGCGGTGGTCGAGGATACGATGGCCTGCCGCTGTCCCACGAACACGCGCAGCCCAAGGTCACGTGCCTCCGACCGTTCCAACTGCTCGGTGCGCCCCATACGCCGCTGCACGCTGATGGAGGTGCTGGAGACCAGCACGGCGTCGGCGGCGTCCGCCCCCGCGCTGCGTGCCTCAGCGAGCAGGCTCGCCAGCAAGGCCTCGCCGCTCATGCGGCGAGGCGATCGATGATGCTCGGTAGGCCAGGCACCAGATCGGCCGGGCCGATGGCGGCCAGGGTCGGCGGCGCGCGGAAGATACGGCGGGCGGCGCGCTGCACACCCTCGATATCGACCGCGTTGAGCCGAGCCACCGATTCGCTGGTTGGCAGGATACGGCCAAACACCTGCAACTGCCGCGCGAGCTGCTCACAGCGGCTGCCAGTGCTTTCAAGGGACATCAGCAGGCTGGCCTTCACCTGGGCTCGGGCACGATGCAACTCCCCCGGCGTGACGCTGCTTTGCACCTTCCGCAGCTCCTCGAGCGTCACCGGCACCAGCTCCTTAGCCTCCTGTTCACCAGTTCCGGCGTAGATTCCAAACAGCCCGGAATCAAGGAATGGGGATGCGAAGGAGTAGATGGAATAGACCAGCCCGCGCTTCTCACGGATCTCCTGGAACAGCCGGGAGGACATGCCGCCGCCCAGCAGCGTGCTCAGCAGCAGGGCAGCATAGTAGTCGGGGTCGCCATAGGGAACGGAGGGGAAGCCAAGCACGATGTGCACCTGGTCCAGTTCACGCGCTTCACGATATTCGCCGCCGCGATACGCGGCTGGCTCGAATCTGGCGGGCATGGGCGTGGGCAGGTCGACGAAGTGCTGCTTGACCAGGTCCACGACATCGGCGTGCTGCAAGTTGCCGGCGGCGGCGATGACGGTGTTGCCGCCGGCGTACTGCCGGGTCATGTAGGCGGTCAGCTGCTCGCGGGTCATGGCCTTGATGCCGGGCTCAAAGCCAAGGGTTGGGCGGCCCATCGGCTGGTCCGGGAAGGCGGTTTCCTGGAACTTGTCGAAGATGATGTCGTCGGGCGTGTCGTTGGCCTGGCCGATCTCCTGCAGGATCACGCCGCGCTCGCGCTCCAGCTCCTCGGCGGCGAAGGTGCTGTGGGTCAGGATGTCGCCGATGATGTCGGCACCCAGCGCCAGGTCTTCCTTGAGCAGCTTGACGTAATAGGCGGTCTGCTCCCGCGCCGTGTAGGCGTTGATGTGGCCGCCGACGTTCTCCACCTCCTCGGCGATCTCCGCCGAGGTGCGGCGCTCCGTGCCCTTGAACGCCATGTGTTCCAAGAAATGGGAGGCGCCAGTCTCGGCCTCGGTCTCGTTGCGGGTGCCGGTGGCGACATAGGCGCCGAACGACACGGTCTCGACCCGGTCCATGGACTCTGTAACGATGCGAAGGCCAGATGGCAGCGTGGTAACCTGGACGGTATCCGTCATGCGGCATTCCTCAGACTGAAGGCGCGAACCTGCGCCTCGACCGCGCCGAGGCTGTTCGGCGCCGTGGTGAAGCGTTCCTCACGCTCATATAGGTCGGCAAGGTGCGGTGGCAGAGGGGGGGTGTGGCCAGTTGCGGCCAACATCGCCTCGGGGAACTTCGCCGGGTGCGCGGTTGCCGCGGCGATCATCGGGGCATGACCGCAGGGATGCGCCCGGGCGGCCGCGACGCCGATGGCCGTGTGCGGGTCCGCGAGGTAGCCCTGGGCATACAGGCGACGGATCTCGGCGGTGGTGCCGGCGTCATCGAGGCGGAAGCCCTGGAACAGGGTGCGGGCGCGATGCCAGGCGGCTTCCGGCACATTCATGGTCCCGGTGGCGCGGAAGCGTTGCATGGTGGCGGTGGTGGCAGCCGGGTCACGGTCCAGAAGTTCGAACAGCAGGCGCTCGAAATTGCTGCTCACCTGGATATCCATGCTGGGCGACAGGCTGGGCTCCACATTCTGGATCGACATGTCGTTGCTGCCGAGGAACCGGGTCAGGATGTCGTTCCGGTTGGACCCGACCACGAGTCGGGAGATCGGGACGCCCATGCGTCTGGCCGCCCAGGCAGCCATCACGTTGCCGAAGTTGCCGGTCGGCACGCTGAACGCGACCTCCCGGTCCGGGCTGCCCAGGGCCACGGCAGCGGCAACGTAATAAGGGATCTGCGCCGCCACCCGCGCCCAATTGATGCTGTTCACGGCGGAAAGGTGCATGGCCTCGCGGAACGGCGCATCGGCGAACATGGCCTTCACGAGGTCCTGACAGTCATCGAAGGTGCCATCCACCGCAATATTCGCGATGTTCCCGGCGGCCACCGTGGTCATCTGCCGCCGCTGCACCTCGCTGGTGCGCCCGGCTGGATGCAGGATCACCACATCCAGGTTCTTGCGGTCCCTGCAGGCCTCAATGGCGGCCGACCCGGTATCACCCGAAGTGGCCCCCACGATTGTGACCCGGCGCCCCCCCTGCCCCAGCACATGATCGAACATGCGCCCCAGCAGCTGCATGGCCATATCCTTGAACGCCAAGGTCGGGCCGTGGAACAGCTCGAGCGAGAACAGGCTGCTCTCCAGCTGCACCAGCGGCACCACAGCCGGGCTGGTGAACCCGGCATAGGCGCTGCGACACATCTCCAGCAGCGTGGCCGCCGGGATGGTATCGCCCACAAAGGGCTGCATCACCCGCGCCGCCAGCTCCGCATAGGGCAGGCCGCGCATCGCACGCAGGTCCGCCGGCGAGAGATGCGGCCAGGTCTCGGGCATGTACAACCCGCCATCCTCGGCCAGCCCGGCCAGGAGAACGCCGCCGAAATCACGCGCCGGGGCGGTGCCGCGGGTGGAGAGATATTGCATCGCTGGATCAGGCGTCCTTCAGCGGCTTCTCGCCAGGCAGGGGTTCGGCATCGTCCTCACCCTCTTCCTCATCGCCCTCGACGTCATCGTCGTCCTGGCTCTCATACCATTCAAGCACGTCATCGTGGAAATCCGGGTCGTTCAGCAGCCGCATCGCCAATGCCACGGCGATCTCATAGGGCTCCGGCACCTCGCCGGCCTGCTCATCAAGCTCGGTGGCCGGGACCACCCGGACCGTCATCGAACCATCTTCCTCGCCGACGATCAGGGCGACCTCGTTGGCATCCAGCTCGACGTTCGTCTTGTTCATGGGCATGGCATGTCTCCAGTTCTGGCGCACGCGTAGCAAGCCCGCGGAGAGATCGCCAGACGTGTGATCAGGCGGCTGCCCGAGTGTGTTCGTGGGTCGCCAGGTCCGAGCGCTGCGCGGCACAACGCCGTGATGATCCCACGGCAGAGGCAACGCTTGCGTGCATGACCCGTTGTGCCCGCGAACGCAGGAGAACAGACGATGTCAGCACCCGAGAGCCTCACGGACGTCTATGCCGACGAGATGAAGGACCTTTGGTCGGCCAACGACCAGATGGCCAAGGTGGTCAAGACCATGGCCGGCAAGGCGCATGACGCGAAGCTGAAGGCCATGCTCGAAGAGTCCGGAACCGGGATCACCAAGCATACTGAGATCCTGAAGGCGTTGATCGCGGGTGTCGACGAGTTGGAGCCGGAGCATTGCAAGGGCATGGAGGGGCTCTGCAAGGAAGCCGTGAAGCACGTCACCAAGGAGGCGCCGGAGAATGGCGAGCTTCTGGACGTAGTGATCATCTCCCAGTACCAGCGCATGTCGCATTATGGTATGGCCGGCTTCGGCGCTGCAGCCGCCTATGCCAAGACGCTGGCGAAGGAAGACGACGCGGCGCAACTTAAAAGCATCGTCGCCGACATCTATAAAAGCGACAAGTATGCAAGCAAGCTGGCCGAGAAGCTGGCGGGCGTCGCGCCGAAGCAAGACTAGTGCCTTTGCCAGCCCGGCGATGCCCAACCGGGCTGGCGTGTTCTCTCGGCTATCAACGTCCTTTCCACACCGGCTTTCGCTTGGTTAGGAAGGCGTCCATCCCTTCTTGGAAGTCCTCACTCAGATAGCACGACAGGATCAGGTCCTTGTCGGCGTCCCCGTCCGCCAGGCTCCGGTCCTTGATGCGCCGGAATGCCTCCTTGGTGGCCCGAAGCGTCAACGGCGCATGGCTGGCGACCAGCCTGGCCAACTCGATGGCGCGGGCATGCAGCGCGTCGTGATCGGGCAGCACCTCGCTCACCAGCCCGATCGCGAGCGCCTCCTCAGCTTCGATCAGCCTGGCGGTGAAGACCATCTCCTTGGATCGTGCCGGGCCGAGCAGAGCATAAAGCCTGGCATAGTTGTTCATGCTCAGGCAGTTGCCGAGCGTTCTTGCCACCGGAAATCCAAACCGTGCGTTGGTCGCCGCAATCCGCAGGTCACAGGCCGCAGCCATCCCGGCCCCGCCGCCGGTGCAGGCCCCACCAATCGCCGCGATGGTCGGCACCCGCACCGCCTCCAGCGCGCCCAGCACCCGGTCGATGCGCGCCTCGTAGTCCAGGGCATCCTTCGCCTCCTTGAAGGCGCGGAACTGCGAGATGTCGGTGCCTGAGGCGAACGCCTTGTCGCCCATCCCGGTCAGGACCAGCACGCGGATCGCCGGGTCGGTATTGATCTCCGCACAGATCTCCGCCAGCCGCTCATACATGCCGAACAGCATGGCGTTGCGCGCCTGGGGCCGGTTGAACACGATCCGCGCGATCCCGTCCTCGGCGGTATAGATCAGGTCGGGGCCAACCTGCTGCGGCTTTGCCCCCATGTCCGCCATCATACGATCCCTGCGGCATGCAGCGCCGCGATCTCGGCCGGGCTGCGGCCCAGTTCCATCAGCACCTGGTCCGTGTGCTCGCCCAGGGCGGCCGTCGCCGTGGTCAGCGCGGCGGGCGTGCGGCTCAGCTTGACCGCCTGCCCGACGATCTGGATGTCACCAAGCTCCGGATGCGTGACCGTCTGCGCCATCTCCAGGTGCTGCACCTGCGGGTCCGCGAACACCTGGTCCATCGCATAGATCGGCCCGCACGGCACCTCTGCCTGCTCGAACGCCTCCACCCAGTCGGCCGAGCTGCGGGTGCGCGTCACGGCCTCGATCGCAGCGTTCAGGCTGTGCCGGTTGCCCGAACGCGCCTTGCCATCCACATAGAGCGGGTCCGTCACCAGGGCATCCAGGCCCAGCGCATGCGCGAGGCGTCGCCAGATCAAGTCGCCCGCCGCGGCGATGTTCACATAGCCGTCGCTGGTCGCGAACACGCCGGTCGGGATGCTGGTCGGGTGATCATTGCCCGCCTGCTGCGGCACGTCGCCATCCATCAGGAAACGCGCGGCCTGAAAGTCCATCATCGCGATCTGCGCGGCCAGCAGGCTCACCTGCACCCATTGCCCCTCCCCGCTGACCTCCCGCTCCAGCAGCGCCGTCATGATCCCCTGCGCTGCGAACAACCCGGCGGTCAGGTCGGCAATCGGGATTCCAGCCCGCATCGGCCCCTCCCCCGGCTTGCCGGTCACGGACATGATGCCGCCCATGCCCTGGGCGATCTGGTCGAAGCCGGGCCGCATCCGATAGGGACCGTCCTCGCCGAAGCCGGAGATGCTGGCATAGACGATCCGCGGGTTGATCGGCGCGACATCGGCATAGGAGATGCCCAGCCGGTCCTTCACGTCCGGGCGAAAGTTCTCCACCACCACGTCGGCGTCCCGCAGCAGGTCCATCAGCACCGCCTTCCCCTGCGGCGCCTTCAGATCGAGCGTGATGCAGCGCTTGTTGCGGTGCAGGTTCTGGAAATCCGGCCCCAGCCGGGGTCCACCCAATCCACCATCTGCGGCGGGCGATTCGACCTTGATCACCTGCGCCCCATGGTCGGCGAACTGCCGCACACAGGTCGGCCCGGCCCGCACCCGCGTCAGGTCGATGATCTTGAACCGTGACAATGCACCGTCAGTCATGCGCGCTCCTTCGTTCGGGCCGGGTCATGGCCGGACAGCAGCTTCGGCGGCTGCCGCCCGTCCCGCAAGGCGTCATGCCGGTGCTGCCAAAGGTGCGGTCGTGGCCTGCCGGCCCGCGGATGATCCGCCGGGCCGGCAGCGCGGGCGTCAGGCGCCCGCGGTCTCGGACGTCTTGGCGAGGGCGGCCTTGTGCATCGCATAGGCCTTCACGCGCTTGCGGTCGCTGCGCCACACCGAGGTGCCTTCATACCGTGCGAACGCCGGAACCTTCGGGCGGGCGATGCTGCGGGAGTCTGCGGTGCGGACGGGCTTGGAGGTGTCGTTCATGGGACTTGATCCGGTTCAGTGCCGCGCTTTCTGACCACCACGCCGCCTTCCGCGCAAGAGCACCCGATACGGCACCCCGAACTGGCCCGGCTTTTGCGGCTCGTGTAGGCTCCAGCAGCACCCGGCCACGCCGCATCAAACCTACATCGGACCACGACCATGACGCTCGCCCAGCCGATCCTCGTCACCCATAGCGGCAAGTTCCACTGCGACGAGGTGTTCGCCTACGCCGTGCTGCGCCTCGCCCTCGGCCTGCATATGCCGGGCGAGGACCACGTGCTGCGCCGCACCCGCAAGCCGGAGCTGATTCAGAGCGGCACCATCGTCTGGGATGTCGGCTTCGTGTTCGACGCCGCCGCCCAGCGCTTCGACCACCACCAGCGCGGCGCCCCCATGCGGCCGGATGGCACCCCATTTTCCTCCGCCGGCCTGGTCTGGCAGGTCTATGGGGAGCGCGCGGCGGCGGCCCTGCTGCGCTCCAGCGGCAGCGAGGGCTTTGCCGCAGTCATCGCCGCGGATATCGACGAGACCATCGTGCGGCGAATCGACGAGATCGACAACGGAGTCGCGGCGGACGGACCCGTTCGCCGCGACACCCTCGGCCTCGCCTCGCTGGTGGGCGACCTGAACCCCACCTGGGATGACCCGGCCGGCAGCGGTGCCACCGCCGGGGACGCCGCCTTCCTGGAAGCTGCCGACCTGGTGACATCCGTGCTGCGCCGCCGGGTCGAGGGGCTGCGCGCGCGCATGGCGGCAGAAGCCATCGTGCTGGCGGCGCACCAGGCCGGTGACGACCCGCGCATCCTGGTGCTGGACCGCGGCATGCCTTGGAAGAACGTCGTGTTCTCGCACGGGCTGCCGGTGGTGTTCACCATCTCCCCGGCCTCTAACGGCAACTGGATGCTGGACACCATGCCGCCCGAACCCGGCTCCTTCGAGCAGCGCCTGCCCCTGCCCGAGGCCTGGGCCGGGCTGCCGGCCGAGGCGCTGGCGGAACAGACCGGCGTGCCGGATGCGGTGTTCGTGCATCTGCGCCGCTTCGTGGGCGCCGCCGGGTCTCGCGCCGGGGCGCTGGCGATGGCCCGAAAGGCAATCGACACCTGACCGGCGATATCCATCTCTCCCTTCGCGGCGTGACCCGGATATTCCCGGCGCGCGGCAAGCAGGGATCGCTGCATGCAATGGGTCCGCTTGACCTGGAGTTGCGGCGCGGCGAGTTCTTCAGCGTCGTCGGCCCTTCCGGCTGCGGCAAATCCACCTTGCTGGACATCGCATCGGGGCTGGCCTCGCCGACCCAGGGCTCCGTGATGTTCGAAGGGCGTCCGGTCCATGGCGAGGTGCCGGACGGCCTCGGCATCGTGTTCCAGGAGGACGCGTCCTTTGCCTGGCTCACCGTGGCCGACAACGTCGCCTTCGGCCTGCGTCACCGCGGCGGTCCAGCCGCCGAAACAGAACGGCACGTGCGGGCGGCCTTGCAGCTGGTCGGCCTGTCGGACTTCGCCGCGGCCTATCCGGCGCAGCTGTCGGGCGGCATGCGGCAACGCGTGTGCATCGCGCGCACCCTGGTGCTGGAGCCCCGGCTGGTGATCCTGGATGAGCCCTTCGGCGCCCTGGACCAGCAGACCCGGCTGTTGATGGGTGACGAGTTGCTGCGGCTCTGGCGCAGCACCGGTGCCACCATCGTGCTCATCACCCACTCGCTGGACGAGGCCAACCTGCTGTCAGACCGCGTCGGCGTGATGAGCGCGCGGCCTGGCCGGTTCCTGGAGATCATCGAAACCGGATGGCCGCGTGACCGCGACAGCCGGTTGGCGGAACAGCCGGGATTCGGTGCCGTCACCGCCCGGCTGTGGTCCCTGCTGCGGCCCGAGAGCCTGGCCGCGATGAAGGCAGCCCCACCCTCCGCCTAGGTGGAGGGCTTCTTGACGGGCGCCGCCTGCTCCGCCCGGGCGCTCCACGATGCCATGTCGGCCTTCTCGCTGAACATCACCCGCACGCCGGTGCCGCCCTGGCTCACGCGGATCTTGCCGCCCTTGGATGCCTTGTGCTCAGCGAGCCAGGCGATCACCTCGGGATCCTCGCTGCTGCGGCCCTTGAACTCGAGCACACCGGCGATGTCTTCTTCTTTTCGACGCTTGACCATGAGTGCGCACCTCCAACTACGTGCAAGGAACGATGTGCGATGCAGCGCTGGCATCAGACATCGTGAGGGATGCTGCATCGGGCAAGGCCCGGCAGCCGCTTCGATCCGGCAGACTTGAATTGATCGACGCACCCGGAAAAACAAGTCCGCGCCTGGGCCAGGTGCAACCTTGGCCCGGCGCTCAGCCAAGAAGAGGAGATCAACAAATCCGGCGAACCCGTCAGCGCCGGACGCCGACTGCAATCAGCATCGATCGCCACCATTGGCGTTGCCGCTGCTTCTGCCGCATCCGGGCCTGGCGCGTCAACCTGAGGCAAGGCTCTGGCACAACCCTTGCGTCGTTCTAGAAAGCCAGCATCACCTTCATCGCCTGCTTGCGGTCCGAGGCCAGGTCGAACGCCGCCTTCGCCTCGGCGGCCGGCATCACTCCGCTCAGCAGCGGCCGCACGTCGACCTGCCGGCGCCCGATGAAGTCCACCGCCCAGGCAAATTCCTCGTGAAAACGGAAGGTGCCGCGCAGGTTCAGCTCCTTCGAGACCACCAGGTTCAGCGGGATGGGCGTCTCCGCACCGCCGATGCCCACCTGCACGATGGTCGCTCCGGGCCGGGCGGCGGCGATGGCGGCGGCAATCCCCTGCGGCGCGCCGGACGCCTCGAACACCACGTCGAACGTGCCCTTGTCGACGCCGTAGGGCGCCAGCCCATCGGGCGTGCTGCGCATGTTGATCACATGGTCGGCACCAATCTGCATGGCCAGGGCGAGCGGCTCGTCCAGCAGGTCGGTCACCACCACCTCGCGCGCCCCGGCATGCCGAGCCACGAGCACGCTGAGCGCGCCGATCGGGCCGCAGCCGGAGACGAGCACCCGCCTGCCCTGCAGCGGCCCGGCCTGCTTCGCGGCATGCAGGCACACGGCGAGCGGTTCGGCGAACGCCGCCTCGGTCAGCGCGGTGCCGGGCCGCAGCTTGTGCGCCTGGTCGGCACGGCAGATCAGCTGCTCGCGAAAGCCGCCATGCACATGCGGGTTGCGCATGGCGCTGCCATAGAACCGCATGTCCAGGCAGTGGTTCTGCATCCCCGCCTGGCAATACCTGCAATGCCCGCACGGCGCCGAGGGACTGACCGCCACCGTGTCGCCGGCCACCACGTGGTCCACGCCGGCACCCACCGCCATCACGGTGCCGGCGATCTCGTGGCCCAGCACCATCGGGTGCTGGATGCGGATCGTGCCGAAGCCGCCCTGGTGATAGTAATGCAGGTCGGACCCGCAGATGCCGCCGGCGCCGATGCGCACCTGCACCTGGTTCGGCCCGGGTGTCGTGCCGGCGCTGTCCTCCCACTCATCGAAGCGCAGATCGTGCGGGGCGTGGATGACGACGGCTTTCATGAAGGCCTCCCATGGTCTCGCGGCGGGCGCATCGGCTTGCGACCCGGGGCGTGTTGCGGCAGGGATGCGTTGCCAGTAACCGATCGTCAACAGGTTTGCGGCGCGGGAGACAGTCGATGGAGATGTTCAACCTCGAAGGACGGCGGGCCCTCGTCACCGGCTCAAGCCAGGGCATCGGCTACGCGCTGTCGCAGGCGCTCGGCCAGGCCGGCGCCACGGTGGTGCTGAACGGCCGGGACAGCGGCAAGCTGGAGCAGGCGGCCGCCAGCCTCCGCGGCGCCGGGCTCGCGGTCGAGCTGGCCGCCTTCGACGTGACGGAGCCCGCAGCCGTCACCGCCGGCATCGCCGCGCTGGAGCGGGATCACGGGCCCGTCGACATCCTGGTCAACAACGCCGGCATTCAGCGCCGCGGCGCGCTGGAGGACTTCGCGGCCGAGACCTGGCACGAGCTGATGCGCACCAACCTGGATAGCGTGTTCTACGTCGCCCAGGCCGTCGCTCGCGGCATGATCGCGCGCCGGCAGGGCAAGATCATCAACATCTGCTCGGTGCAGAGCGAGCTGGGCCGCCCCTCCATCGCCCCCTACGCCGCCAGCAAGGGTGCCGTGAAAATGCTGACCAAGGGCATGTGCGCCGAATGGGCCCGGCACGGCATCCAGGTGAACGGCATCGGCCCCGGCTATTTCGCCACGCCGATGAACCAGGCCCTGGTCGATGATCCAGGCTTTTCCGACTGGCTGTGCAAGCGCACCCCGGCCGGGCGCTGGGGCCGGGTTGAGGAGCTGGGGGGCGCCGTGGTGTTCCTGGCCTCCGCCGCCTCCAGCTTCGTCAATGGCCAGATCCTTTACGTCGATGGCGGCATGACCAGCGTCGTCTGACATCAATAACAAAGCAAGGAACCTCCGATGCCGACACTCCTGCAGATCGCGACCCTGCACCCCGAGGCCCAGGCCAGGCTCGAAGCGGGCTACACCATCCTCCACGCCACCCTGCCCGAGGTTGACGCCGCCTGGCTCGCGGCACACGGCACCCAGGTGGAGGGCGTCGTCACCGGCGGCCATCTCGGCATCCCCCCCGCCCTGATGACGGCGCTGCCGAACCTGAAAATCGTCGGCATCAACGGCGTCGGCTACGACAAGGTGGACCTGGACCTGGCCCGCAGCCGCGGCGTCCGCGTGTCCAACACCCCCGACGTGCTGACCGACGACGTGGCGGACCTGGCGATCGGGCTCACCCTTTCGTTGCTCCGCCGCCTGCCCCACGCCCATGCCCATGTGCAGGCCGGCAAGTGGCCCGGCGGCGAGATGCCCCTCGCCCGCAAGCTCAGCGGCAAGCGCGTCGGCATCTTCGGCCTGGGCCGCATCGGCCGCGCGGTGGCCAGGCGGCTGGCCGGGTTCACCGAAGCGATCAGCTATTCGGATGTCGCGCAGCACGAACAATCCCTCGCCTACTTTCCCGATGCCGTGGCCCTGGCCGGCGCCTGCGACATCCTGATCGTCTGCGCCGCCGCCTCCGGCAGCACCCGCAAGCTGATCGGCACAGCGGTATTCGATGCGCTGGGCCCCAACGGCGTGCTGGTCAACGTGGCGCGCGGCTCCATCGTGGATGAGTCGGCACTGGTCCAGGCGCTGCGGGACGGGCGGCTGGGCGGGGCGGCGCTGGACGTGTTCGAGGACGAGCCGAACGTGCCCGCCGCGCTGCTGGCGATGGAGAACGTCATCGTGACGCCGCACATCGCCAGCGGCACGCACGAGACGCGCCGGGCCATGGGCGACCTGATGATCGACAACCTGGATGCATTCTTCGCCGGCAGAACGCTGCCGACGGGGGTGGCCTGACACCGCAGCTTGCGGCCACGCATCTGTGCCTAAGTTTCCATGACGTGCGGGAGCATCGCCGTGGCCGGGGCACTTGCTCGAACCCGGCCGCGTCCTGTTCCAGAAGTCGCTCGTTCTTGAGGATCGGGCCGCCAGATCATCCCGCGTGACCGCAATACTTCACTCGGGGAGTAGGTGTTCCGGTGCGGAGCAGACGAATACGCGCCGGTCACCCCATCATGGTCCCCGGGTTCTGGCTTCTGCAGCCGCGCGCGCCGGCCTCATCTCGGTTCCGAACCGCATCCTGGACCGGATCACGAGGGACCAATATGAACCGCTACTCCGGCACCACCGGCAAAGCGGCGCAATGCATTATCGGCAGCTCGGTTGTGGAGAAGCCGGCGTCTGGTTTCGTTGCCAGGAAACTACCAATGCCCAGGCACGCTTCGCGGGAGGGGCAACAATCTCAGCAATTCCAATGGTGCCCCGTACGGGATTCGAACCCGTGTTACAGCCTTGAAAGGGCCGTGTCCTAGGCCTCTAGACGAACGGGACAGGCCGCGCACCGCGTAGCCTGCCGGGGATGGTGCGGTCAAGCCGGTGCGGCGTCCGCCACGAAGAAAGTCGGGGTCACGGCTCCATTCCAGGCTTCGGCGCGCAGGTGCCCGGCCAGGTGCAGCGTGCCGCCGCGCTCCAGCAGGGACAGCGCCAGCGGGCCCTCGCCGGCACGGAACAGCATGGTCTTGAGCCGCGTGCCGCCTTCGCCTTCCACCGTGGCGCGCACGGTGGCGCCGTCCTTGCCGATCCGGTCGGACCGCACCACCCGGGCCCGCGGCAGCACGAACACCGGCTCCTCGTTGCCATGGCCATAGGGCGCCAGCCGTTGCAGGTGTTCCGCCAGTTCCACGGTCGCGCCCGGCACGGCGAGCGTGCCCTCGACCGTCAGATCGGCGGCACGGGGCAGCGCCTTGGCATGGGCCAGGCGCTCGTCGAGGAACGCCTGGAACCGCGGCACATCATCCACAGCCAGGCTGAACCCGGCTGCCATCGCGTGGCCGCCGCCCGTCAGCAGCAGCCCCATGCTGCGCGCCGCCATCACCGCGCGGCCCAGGTCCATGCCCGGCACGGAGCGCGCGCTGCCCTTCACCACGCCGCCGATCACCGCACCGGCCAGGCTTGGCCGGTTGAACCGCTCCTTGATGCGCCCCGCCACGATGCCGACCACGCCGGGGTGCCACCCCTCCCCCACCACCAGCAGCGCCGCATGCCCGGCCCCGTCCAGCGCGGCGGCCTGCTCCATGGCGCCCTGCATCATGCCAGCCTCCACCTCGCGCCGCTCGCGGTTGGTGGCGTCCAGCAGCAACGCGATGCGCTGCGCCTCCACCGGGTCCTCGGTCAGCAGCAGCCGAAGCCCCAACCCGGCGTCGCTGATCCGCCCAGCCGCATTGATGCGCGGCCCCAGGGCGAAGCCGCAGGTCATCGCATTGGGCAAACCGGTCGCCGTGGCCGCGTCCAGCAGCGCGGCGATGCCCAGGCGGTCGCGGCGACCCATGACGCGAAGCCCCTGCACCACCAGGGCGCGGTTCAGCCCGGTCAGCGGCATCACGTCGCACACCGTCGCCAGCGCCACGAGATCCAGCAGGCCCATCAGGTCGGGCTCGGGCCGGGCCGCGAACCAGCCGCCCCGGCGCAAGGCCCGCATGACGGCCACGGCGGTGAGAAACGCCACGGCGGCGGCGCAGAGCGAGCCGTGGCCGCTGGTGCAATCCAGCCGGTTCGGGTTCACCGTCGCCAGCACGGGCGGCGGCGGCCCTTCCGCGACGTGATGGTCCAGCACCACCACATCCGCCCGCCCCTGCACCGCCGCCAGCGCCGAGGCGGCCGCGGTGCCGCAATCCACGCAGACGATGAGGGTGGCGCCCTGCGCGACCAGGTTGAGCAGCGCCGGGCCATTGGGGCCGTAGCCCTCCACCATGCGGTCCGGCACATGGGTCAGCACGGTGCAGCCGAGGGTGCGCAGCAACCGGGTGATGACGGCGGCTGAGCAGGCGCCGTCCACGTCGTAATCGCCGAACACGCCCACGGTCTCGGACCCGCGCACCGCATGGGCCAGCCGCTCGGCCGCAATGTCCATGTCCATGAACACCGAGGGGTCCGGCAGCAGCGCGCGCAGGGTCGGCGCCAGGAAGTGCGCGGCGCCGTCCAGGTCGATGCCGCGCGCGGCCAGAAGCCGGCCTACCACCTCCGGCAGGTTCAGCCGCTGGGAGATCCCCAGGGCCACCCGGTCCTCGGCGCCGCGCAGCAGCCAGCGCCGTCCGGTCAGGCTTGCCGAAACGCCGAGGGCGGGTTCGCCTACTCCGGCTGCCAAGTCTTGGTATCGAAGTTGTGGTGCGCCTCGATGTAGCGCACGGTGCCGGACTTGCTGCGCATCACCATGGAATGGGTGAACGCCCCGCCCTGGTAGCGCCGCACGCCCTTCAGCATGGCGCCGGAGGTGACGCCGGTGGCGGCGAACATCACGTCACCCCTGGCCATCTCCTGCACGGCGTATTTGTGCTGCGGGTCCAGGATGCCCATGTCGCGCGCCCGGGCGATCTGCGCCTCGTCCTCGTACATCAGCCGCCCCTGCATCTGCCCGCCGATGCAGCGCAGCGCCGCCGCGGCCAGCACGCCCTCGGGGGCGCCGCCGCTGCCCATGTAGATGTCCACGCCGCCATCCGGCATGGCCGCGGCGATCACGCCCGCCACGTCGCCATCGCCCAGCAGCATGATGCGGGCGCCGGCCTCGCGGCACTTGGCGAGCATCTCCTCGTGGCGCTCGCGCTCCAGCATGCACACCACGATGTCGCCGATGTCCTTGCCCTTGGCCCGCGCCAGGTTGCGCAGGTTCTCGGAAACGGAGGCATCCAGGTCCACCACGTTGTCCGGCAGCCCGCCGCCCACCGCGATCTTGTCCATGTAGATGTCCGGCGCATGCAGGAAGTTGCCGCGTTCGGCCAGCGCCACCACGGCCAGGGCGTTCGGCCCACCCTTGGCGGTGATGCTGGTGCCCTCCAGCGGGTCCACGGCGATGTCCATGGCCGGGCCGCCGGCGCCGACCTGCTCGCCGATGAACAGCATGGGTGCCTCATCCATCTCGCCCTCGCCGATCACCACGGTCCCGGCGATCGGCACGCTGTCGAAGGCCCGGCGCATGCCCTCCACCGCGGCGCCATCGGCCTCGTTCTTGTTGCCGCGGCCCATCCAGCGGGAGGCGGCCAGGGCGCCGGCCTCGCTCACCCGCACCAGGTCGAGGGCGAGGTTGCGGTCGTTGCCGATTTCGGGTCGGGTCATGGCAGGGGTCCTCAGGCTGGTTCAATGCGGATCAGGCTTGGCGGCTCCACCACGGCGTCCAGCGCCGCGATGGTGGCCAGGGCGGCGCGCATGGCCGCCTCGTTGGTCTCGTGCGTCACCAGCACCACGGGCACGGCCTCGCCGGGGGCACGGCCGCGCTGCAGCATGCTCTCCAGGCTCACCCCGGAGTCGCGCAGGGCGGCGGTCACATCGGCGATCACGCCGGGGCGGTCCAGCACCTCGATGCGAAGATAGTAGCAGCCGACATGCGCCGACATCGGCACCGCCGGCAGGTGCGACAGCGTGGAGGCCGCGGCCCCCCACACCGGCGTGTTCCGCCCGCGCGCCACATCCACCAGGTCCGCCACCACCGCGCTCGCCGTGGGCCCGGCGCCGGCGCCACGGCCTTCCAGCATCACGCGGCCGCAGAAATCGCCCTCGGCCACCACGGCGTTGAACACGCCGTCCACGCGCGCGATGGGGGCGGAGACCGGCACCATGCAGGGATGCACCCGGCTCTCGATGCCCTCCGGAGTGCGGCGCGCGATGCCCAGCAGCTTGATGCGGTAGCCCAGCTCCTCGGCCAGCGCGATGTCCACGGCCGAGACGCCGCGGATGCCCTCCACGTGCACGGCCGGGAAGTCCACCGGCCGGTTGAACGCCAGGGCGGCGAGGATGGAGAGCTTGTGCGCGGCATCGATGCCATCGACGTCGAAGCTCGGGTCGCTCTCGGCATACCCAAGGCGCTGCGCGTCGGCGAGCACCTCGTGGAAGCCTCGCCTCTGCTCGCGCATCGTGGTCAGAATGTAGTTGCAGGTGCCGTTCAGGATTCCGGCGATGCGGTCGATTTGGTTGCCCGCCAGGCCCTCGCGCAGCGCCTTGATGACCGGAATGCCGCCCGCCGCCGTGGCTTCGAACAGCAGCGGCACGCCAGCCTGCTCCGCCAGCACCGACAGGGCGGCGCCGTGCACCGCGAGCAGCGCCTTGTTCGCCGTCACCACGGGTTTGCCGGCGGCCAATGCGGCTTCGACCAGGTCGCGCGCCGGGCCGTCGCTGCCGCCGATCAGCTCGACGACCACGTCCACCGCCGGGTCCTCGGCCAGGGAGAGCGCGTTCTCGTGCCAGTTCAGGCCTTCCAGCGCGACGCCACGATCCCGCCCGCGATCCCGGGCAGACACCGCCGTGACCGTGATGGAGCGCCCGGCCCGCGCCGCCACCAGGGCCGCATTGTCGTTCAGCAGCTTGAGCACGCCGGCACCCACGGTCCCGAGCCCGGCCACGCCCACCCGCAATGGCCCGGCGAAATCCGCAGCCGCCGCATCCGGGTGCAGGGAGAGCTGATCCATCACGCCGCCGCCACGTTGCTGTCGGTGTGCAGGAAGGCGCGGATGTTCCGCACCGCCTGGCGCAGCCGCTGCGTGTTCTCCACCAGCGCAATCCGCACATGCCCGTCGCCATACTCGCCGAAGCCGATGCCTGGCGCGACCGCGACCTTGGCGCGGGACAGCAGCAGCTTGCTGAACTCCACGCTGCCCAGATGCGCATATCTCTCCGGGATCGGCGCCCAGGCGAACATGGAACCCTCGGGGCTCGGCATCGCCCAGCCGGCCTGCACCAGCCCGCTCACCAGCACGTCGCGCCGTTCCTTGTACAGGGCACGCATCTCCGCCACGCAGTCCTGCGGGCCGTTCAGCGCCGCGGTGGCCGCGACCTGGATGGGGGTGAAGGCGCCGTAGTCCAGATAGGACTTCATGCGGGTGAGCGCCCCGATCAGCCGGGCGTTGCCGGCCGCGAATCCCATGCGCCAGCCGGGCATGGAATAGGTCTTGGACAGGCTGGTGAACTCCACCGAGATGTCCATCGCGCCGGGCACCTGCAGGATGGAGGGCGGCGGGGCATCCCCGAAATAGATCTCGGCATAGGCGAGGTCACTCAGGATGTAGATCTCGTGCCTGCGGCAGAACGCCACGATCTCCTTGTAGAAACCGAGGTCCGCCAGATAGGCCGTGGGGTTGCTGGGAAAGTTCACGATCAGCGCCGTGGGCTTCGGCACGCTGTGCCGCACCGCGCGGTCCAACGCCTCCAGCATCGCGCCATCCGGCGTCGCCGGGATCGAGCGCACGCTGGCACCGGCGATGATGAAGCCGAACTGGTGAATGGGATAGCTGGGGTTCGGCACCAGGATGGTGTCGCCCGGGCTGGTGATGGCGGCGGCCAGGTTCGCCAGGCCCTCCTTGCTGCCCAGGGTGGCCACCACCTCGGTCTCTGCGTCCAGCTTCACACCGAACCGGCGCTCGTAGTACCCGGCCAGGGCGCGGCGCAGACCGGGGATGCCCTTGCTGGTGCTGTAGCGATGCGTGCGCGGGTCCTGCACCGCCTCTACCAGCTTCGCCACGATATGCGCCGGGGTGCCGCCATCGGGGTTGCCCATGCCGAGGTCGATGATATCCTCGCCCTCGGTGCGGGCACGCGCCTTGGCGCTGTTCACCTCGGCGAACACATAGGGCGGCATCCGGCGGATGCGGTGGAATTCCTGGCTCATGCGGGTCACGTGGTGTTCGAGGGATTGAGGATCTGGGTTCAGTCTACCAGACGGGCAATGCCGCCGCGACCCAGCGCCGCCGCATCCACGCGCATGGCAGAGGCGGGCACGCCCGCGGTGGTCAGCGCGGCCGCGATCGCCCGGGCCCGCCGCCAGGCCAGCGGCAGGGCCGCCGCCTGCACGTCCGGCGCCGCGGACCCGGCATCACCGCCGCCCAGCACCGCCACCTGGCCGCCGAACCGCTGGTCCGCCAGCGCATGCAGCGCCGCATCGGACTCCGGCCGCAACACGGCGGAGCCCGGCAGGAACTCCACCATCGCCTGCGGCCCCACCCTCGGCCCGGCCGCCGCCGCGGCCGCGGCCGGGATGCCCGGCAGGCTGGGCAGCGGCGGCGGCGCGGTCGGCAGGGCGGGCACCGGGCCGCTCACGATCGGTTCGCCGGGCGGCTGAACGGCGCCGGGCCGAAGCGGCTTGTCCGAGGCGGCCTGCTGGATGGCGGCAGGGGCCGGGGCCGCTACGGGGGCGGGCGCTGCACGCGGCAATGGTGCGGCGCTGGCAGCCTCGATCCGCGCCATGGGGGGTGGCTCATCCGGCACGGCCGGCGCGGCAGCCGCCGCGGTGCGGGGCGCCGCCGGTGCGGGCGCCAGGATCGGGTCGCGCTCCGCGGCTCGCTCCATGCGGTTGCGTTCGGAGGCAAGCCGGGCCGAAAGCCCGGCCCGCGTGGCGGCGTCCGTCGGCACCGGCTTGGGCGGGATCTGGCCGAGGTTCGGATACGGCTCGGTGACGCCCGGCGGCGGCGGCCGTTCCTCGGCAATCGTCCCGCCCTGCAGCTGGTGCCACCAGTCGATCGGCGTATCGAGCGGAAGCTTGCTGGCGTAGAACCGCTCCACCCCGCCGCAGCCCGTGGCCGATAGCAGCAGCGCGGCCAGCGCTGCTTGCCGCAGTCCCCTCGCCCACCTACCTTGTATCTTAACAATCATCCCCATCAGTCGGACCCGCCCCGCTTCGCCGCCCTACCTAGAACAGTTTGCGCCCGAGCGACATCATTCGCCGCAGACTTTCAGGACGGGCCGACATGGCGGCGTTTCCGGCGGAAAGGAACAGGACGCGATGGCAGATAACGGGAAGACGTCGGGCAACGGCTCCAAGGGGAGCCCCAGGTCAGGCAAGGACATCGCCGGGTTCAAGACCGTCGACCCGGCCGTGCTCGGCCGCTCCATGGCCAGCATTGCCGAACGCTCGCAACGCCTGGTCACCGACTGGCTGAACCGCCAATCGCACGAGGCGCCGGAGATCGACCCCTTCAACATCGGCAATGCGTTCATGGAAATGACCACGCAGCTGATGAAAGACCCGGCCAAGATGGTCCAGGCCCAGATCGGCTTCTGGCAGGACTACATGACGCTCTGGCAGAACACCACGCGGCGCATGTGGGGCGTGGAGAGCGAACCGGTGATCCAGTCCGACCCCAAGGATCGCCGCTTCAAGGACGATGCCTGGAAGGAAAGCGAGGTCTTCGACTTCATCAAGCAGTCCTACCTGCTCAGTGCCCGCTACGTGCAGGACGTGGTGGGCCACGTGGACGGGCTGGACGCCAGGACGGCGCAGAAGGTGGACTTCTACTCCCGCCAGTTCATCGATGCGATGAGCCCCAGCAACTTCCTGCTGACCAACCCCGAGGTCCTGCGCAAGACCGCGGAGACCGGCGGCGAGAACCTGCTGCGCGGCCTCAACAACCTGCTGTCCGACCTGGAGCGCGGCCGCGGCAAGCTTTCCATCAAGATGACGGACACCGATGCATTCAAGATGGGCGAGAACATCGCCATCTCGGACGGCCAGGTGGTGTTCGAGAACGAGCTGATGCAGCTGATCCAGTATGCGCCCACCACCGAGACGGTGCTGAAGCGTCCGCTGCTGATCGCCCCGCCCTGGATCAACAAGTTCTACATCCTGGACCTGCGCCCCAAGAACAGCCTGGTGCGCTGGGCGGTGTCCCAGGGGCATACCGTGTTCATGATCAGCTGGGTCAACCCGGACGCCACGCTGTCGGACAAGCGGTTCGAGGACTACATGACGGAGGGCTACCTCGCGGCCCTGAACGCCATCGAGCAGGCGACCGGGGAACGCGAGGTGAACGCGGTCGGCTACTGCCTGGGCGGCACGCTGCTGGCCAGCACCCTCGCCTACATGGCCGCCAAGGACGACGACCGCATCAAGTCCGCCACCTTCTTCGTCACCATGACGGACTTCGGCGAGGCCGGGGAACTCGGCGTGTTCATCGACGAGGAGCAGATCAAGGCGATGGAGGAGAAGATGGACAAGCGAGGCTTCCTCGAAGGCTCCGAGATGTCCACCACCTTCAACATGCTGCGCGCCAACGACCTGATCTGGTCCTTCGTGGTCAGCAACTACCTGCTCGGCAATGAGCCCTTCCCGTTCGACCTGCTGTACTGGAACAGCGACAGCACCCGCATGCCGGCGGCGATGCACAGCTTCTATCTTCGGCACATGTATCAACAGAACCTGCTGTGCCAGCCCGGCGGCATCACGCTCGACCATGAGCCGATCGACCTCAGCCGGGTCAAGGTGCCGGCGTATTTCCTGTCCACCCGCGAGGACCACATCGCCCCCTGGCGCAGCACCTATCGCGGCACCCAGCTGCTGGGCGGCGACAACCGCTTCGTCCTCGCGGCCAGCGGCCATATCGCCGGCGTGGTCAATCCGCCCGAGGGTGGCAAGTACAGCTACTGGACCAACACGGCCCTGCCCGCGACGCCCGAAACCTGGTTGGAGGGTGCCACCGAGATGTCCGGCAGTTGGTGGCCGGACTGGCAGCGCTGGGTGACCGCGCTGGACAACGAACAGGTGCCCGCACGGGTGCCCGGCGATGGCCGTCTGGTCCCGATCGAGAAGGCGCCGGGCCGGTATGTCGCGGTGAAGGCGATCTGATTGGACTCTGAACAGCCCGCTCAACGGCCTGGCGTTCGTCCGCCTTTCGTATAGAAACCCGATCGTGACATTCCTGTCATCCTTGGAGGGTTCGAATGCGTAACTTGGTGATCGCGGCTGGTCTGTCCTGCAGCCTCGCGGCGGGATCGGCCTTTGCCGGCGAGCAGGATTTCAAGCTGGTCAACAAGACGGGCTACCAGATCGACGAAGTCTATGTGAGCCAGGTGAGCAGCAGGAACTGGGGCAGCGACATCATGGGCAAGGATGCGCTGGCCGAGGACGCCTCGGTCGACATCACCTTCAACGCCCCGGCCAATGTCTGCAACTGGGACCTGCAGGTGAAATACAATGATGGCGACACCGCGGAGTGGAAGAACCTGAACCTCTGCAGCATCGAGACGGTGACCCTCTACTGGGACCGCAAGACCAAGACGACGCGCGCCGTCACGAAGTGACTGATGGGGCGAGGCTGCGGACTGCGGCCTCGCTCTCCTGCGCCACATGCGCCATGCCGGCCCGGGTGGCTGGCGTATCCGCGAACGTCAGCGGCGCGCCGAACACCAGCCGCAGGGGCCCGGGCCGTGGCAGGCGCCGGGTTGCGGGCCAGCACGCGAAGGCGCCATCGAGATGGCAGGGCACCACGGGCACGTCCCGCCCGGCCACCAGGGCGCCGATGCCGGGCTGGAACCGCGCCATGTCGCCGGTGCGGGACCGGGTGCCCTCCGGAAACAGGATCAGCACGGCACCATCCTCCATCAGGCGCTGGCGCATGCCGTCCAGGTCGCGCGCCGTGGTCCGCTTCCGCCAGACCGGCAGCGCATTCACCGCATAGGCCGCAAACGCCGACCCGGCAAGTGACGTGAAGAACGTATCCCCCGCCGCCAGCGCATAGGCCTGCCCCGACATCGCGCGCGGCAGCGCCGCGGCGACGCTCAGCGCATCCAGGTGGCTCGAATGGTTCGCCACCACGACGAAGGGCGGCTTCGGCAGCAGCTCCCTTCCTTCGACCCGGAAGCCGTGCATCAGGCGGAGATACATCCGCACCAGCCCGCGCCATGCGGCCCCGAGCACCAGGCCGCCCAGCCCGCGCTCCCGCCCCATGCTCCGCAACCGGTCACCGGTCGAGAGCCCATGGTCGCGCGCGGGGCGGAACTGCCAGTCGGTCATCCCGTGAATACCCGGGTCGGCTGATCGAGCCCGAAGCCGACATAATAACCGATGTAGTGAAACGCCGCGGGCGCCACCAGCAGCAGCGAGTTGAAGCGGTCCAGCCAGCCGCCATGCCCGGGGATGACCACCCCCATGTCCTTGATGCCAAGGTCCCGCTTGATGCTGGACAGCATGAGGTCTCCGGCCTGCCCCGCCAGGCTGACGATGAAGCCGAGCCCCAGCAGCCGCACCCAGCCATCCAGCGCCGTCCCCTTGAAGATCGCACCGGCGATGAGAGCAACGACCACCGAGGTGCAGACGAGCGCGCAGGCGGCCCCGGCAATCGTCTTGTTCGGGCTGGTGGCCGGCAACAGCTTCGGCCCCCCCAGCAGCTTGCCGAAGGTGAAGGCGAACACGTCGTTGATCGCCACCGTCGTCAGCAGCATCAGCACGATCGGGCGGTAGTTCAGGTCGTTGGCCATGAAGCCCAGATGCGCCAGACCGGAGCCGAACAGCATGAAGGCGATGATGCCCAGTCCGGTGCGCTGGATGTAGCCCTGCGGCCGGTCCGTCGGGATGGAAATGATCGACAGCACCCCGACCGAGAGCGGGATCAACGCCATGAACAGCCCATACCAATGGTCCAGCGCCGCCGCGTTCACCGCCAGGATGGCCAGGGCGACGGAGGCGGTCATCACCGGCTGGCGGAACAGCCCGGTCGCGCGGTCATATTCCCGCAGGCACAGCAGCCCGAGCAGCGTGACCGCGCCAATGGTCCAGGCCCGCCCCAGCAGCACCGGCCCGAGCATCAACGGCAGCAGCACCGCCCAGGCCGCGGTCCGGGTCCAAAGCTCCTTCCGCAGCGAGGGCCCGACAAGCCCGGTTGCGGACAAGGCGCTGATCACCGCCGCTGCCAGAACCAGAACGCCGATTGCTGCCAGCACGATGAAGCGGCTGACCGGATGGGCAAAGGCGACACTCATGCGCGGAGGTCCCGGGCCAGCCGCCAAAGGCGGCGCAACGCCGTGAAGCCGGCCAGGACGAGGATCGCCCAGAGCACCAGGCCGGGCCAGGCCGCTGTCAGCCGATGCGGCAACACGGCGCACACCACGCACAAGGCTGTCACCAATGCCATGCGCTGCTGCTTCGCCATCGGCCCGGCAAAATCGCTCACCCGCCCCAGCCCCTTGCCCACCGCGCGGACATAGGCCGTCGCCATCGCCGCCAGACACGCGGCAAACCCCAGCGCCGGCTGCCCCGCCGCCCAACCCAGCCCGGCCAGCACCGCCGTGTCCGACACGCGATCAGGGATCTCGTTGAACAGCTCCCCGGTCGCCGACGCGACATTCCGCCCGATCGCCACCATGCCATCCAGCAGGTTCGCCAGCAGCCGCAGCTGAATCAGCACCGCAGCCGCCAGCCAGAGCCCCCGGGCCTGCCCGCCGAACTGGACCGTCAGCAACAGGCACAGCCCGGCCAACACGCCAGCCACCATGCCCGCTACGGAGATGCCGTTGGCCGAAGCACGCCGCGCAACGAGCCAGGCCGCAAGGCGCTGGGCCCAACCAGTCTGCCGGGCCGCAATCGGCCGGCGGTGGAGATCGCTCATGGCAGCCAGGATAGCGGCCGCAGCGGCGCACCGCCATGGCTGGTCCGGCTAAAAGCGATCCTCGCCATTGCTGTCGAACAGCTGGTTGGCGGCGCGCATGGTGCTGACATTGGCCATGCGCAGATACGGCATGTTGGACAACCGGGCCAGCACCGCCTCACCGCCCGCCGGGAAGGTTGGGGTGCTGAGCGCGTTCACCGCGGCTGCCCGGTCTCCGGCCGCCAGGGCATTCCCGGCTGCGACCAGGCCATCCACCGCCTGCTGGGCCGGTGCGGAGGGCGCCACGCCCAAGGCGTCACGCACCTCCTGCCGCCCCTGCAGCAACTGCTCCTTGGTCAGCACCGAGATGTTGGCCCAGCGCGGGCTCGTGTACAGGGCACCGGCGATATACAGCATGGCGGCACAGGCCCGTGCCGCCTCCACCGGTCTGCCATAGGTGCGGCTGGCATCGGCAAAGGCATATTGCGCCAGGTTCACCGCGCTCACGTCAGGATCAAGCCCGCCGCCCAGCGCGCCGGCCGGAAGCTGTGCCTGATCCGGCACGAACGGGACCAGGGGGCCGCAGGCGGCCAAGCCCAGCGTCACGGCAAGCAGCAATGGTTTCATCTCGGGTTCTCCACCCGGTGCAGATGGGGATTGATGCGAGGCCCGCTCAATCGATACGCTTCAAACCATCGCGATAGCGCTGTCCATTCACCACGTAGTGCGCCGTGGTCGCATCGAGCTTCACCCGGTCCGCCGGTGGAATGTCGCGCATCTTCCGCGCCGGCGCACCGGCCCACAACTCACCCGCCGGAATACGCTTGCCCGGCGCCAGCAAGCCACCCGCAGCCAGCATCGCGCCGCTCTCGACCACGGCGCCATCCAGCACCGTGGCGCCCATGCCGACGAACGACCGGTCCTGCAAGGTGCAAGCGTGGATGATGCAGGCGTGGCCTACCGTCACATCGTCGCCGATGGTGCAGGCCCATTCGGCGCCGGCGTTCACATGGACCACCGTGCCGTCCTGGATGTTGCTGCGCTGCCCGATCCTGATCCGGTTGGTGTCACCGCGCAGCACGGCGCCGAACCACACGGTGCTTCCCGCGCCCAGCCATACGTCGCCGATGATGACCGCGGTCGGCGCCACCCAGGCGCCCTCGTCGATCCTCGGCAGCAGGCCGCCACACTCAAACAGCATGATCGAGACCCAGCATCAGCCGCATGTTCTGCACCGCAGCGCCGGACGCGCCCTTGCCCAGGTTGTCCAACCGCGCCACCAGCACGGCATGGCCGTGGCTGGCATGGCCGAACACCCGCAGCTCCATCGCATCGCTGCCGTTCAGCGCAGTAAGCTCCAGCGAGCCGCCCGCCGCGGTCGGCAGCACACGCACCTTGGTTGCGCCCGCATACCAGTCCGCCAGAGCGGCATGAAGCTGCTCGACCCGCACCTGGCCCGGCAGCAGATCGAGGTGCAACGGCACGCTGACCAGCATGCCCTGCCGCGCATGCGCGACGGAGGGCACGAAGATCGGGCGCCGGGTCAGGCCGGTGTAGCGCTGCAATTCGGGCACATGCTTGTGCTCGAGCGAGAGCGCATACAGCTCGAAGGCCGGGCCGCCCTCGGCCTCATGCGCCTCGACCATGGCGCGGCCGCCGCCGGAATAGCCGCTGACCGCATTCACGGTGATGGGATAGTCCCGCGGGATCAGCCCGGCCTCGAGCAGCGGCCGCAGCAGGGCGATGGCGCCGGTCGGGTAGCATCCAGGGTTGGACACCCGGCCCGATGCCGCGACACGCGCCGCCTGCCCCGGCGCCAGCTCCGGGAAGCCATAGGCCCAATCCGGATCGGTGCGGTGCGCGGTGCTGGCGTCCAGCAGCTTCGGGGCGCGGTCCCCGAGGCTTGCGGCCAGGGCGGCGCTCTCCTTGGCCGGCCCATCCGGCAGGCAGAGCACGACCAGGTCAGCCTCGTCCATCATGGCCCGGCGCGCATCCGGGTCCTTGCGACGGGCCGGGTCGATGCTGAGCACGCGCACATCGGCCACATTGGCGAGACGCTCGCGGATGCCCAGACCCGTGGTTCCTGCCTCACCGTCGATGAACACTGCCTTGGCCATCGGAGTCTCCGTTCCTACCGTGCAACACATAGCAAAAAGGGCGGTCCCTGCGGACCGCCCTCCATGCAGAACATCCCGGGTGGGATGGCGGTCAGCGCTTGCTGAACTGGAAGCTGCGTCGGGCCTTGGCGCGGCCGTACTTCTTGCGCTCGACGACGCGGCTGTCGCGGGTGAGGAAGCCGGCAAGCTTCAGCACCGGGCGCAGCTCCGGCTCGTAATGCGTCAGCGCGCGGCTGATGCCGTGACGCACGGCGCCGGCCTGGCCGCTGAGGCCGCCGCCATTGGTGGTGCAGACCACGTCGAACTGGTTGTGCCGGTCCGTGACCAGGAAGGGCTGGGTCAGGATCATGCGCAGCACCGGGCGGGCGAAGTAGGTCACGACCTTCTTGCCGTTCACGGTGATGTCGCCCTTGCCGGGCTTGATCCACACGCGGGCCACGGCGTTCTTGCGGCGGCCGGTGGCATAGCTGCGGCCCTGCGCATCGCGCTTCGGGTCACGCAGCGGGGTGACATCGGGGCTCGCGACGGCGCTGGCGACCGCCAGGTCCTTCAGGTCGGCGAGGGTGCGGGTCTGGGTGTCGGACACGGTCTCAGGCCCTCTTGTTCTTCGGGTTCATGGCGGCAACGTCCAGCGCCTGCGGCTGCTGGCCGTCATGCGGGTGGGCGGGACCCTTGTACACATGCAGGTGACGCATCTGCTCGCGCTGCAGCGGGCCACGCGTGATCATGCGCTCGACGGCCTTCTCGACCACCCGCTCGGGGTGCTCGCCTTCCAGCCGGTTCCGCATGGAGCGGCCCTTGATGCCGCCCGGGAAGCCGGTGTGCTTGTAGAAGATCGACTGGTCCAGCTTCTTGCCGGTCAGCTTCACCTTCTCCGCATTCACGACGATGATGTTGTCGCCGCAATCCACATGCGGGGTGAACTGGGCCTTGTGCTTGCCGCGAAGGCGCTGCGCGATGATCGAAGCCAGGCGGCCCAGTACCAGCCCGTCTGCATCGATCACGGTCCAAGCCTTGCTGACCTCGCGCGGCTTGAGTGAAATCGTGGTCTTCATCTGTGGTTCCCGAACGTCAACTATGTGCGGCGTATGCCCGGAAAGCCCCGCTGCGTCAACGGATTTGGTATGTGGTAGTATGATACCATTGTCCGGGCATGGTCGAGAACCGTGCTAGTAGAACGCCATGCAGACCTCGGATGAGACCACGCCAGTCCACGTCATCGGCGCCACCGGACGGTCGGGTGCCGCACTCAGCCGCGCCCTGGGGTCCCGCGTGATCCCGGTGGTGCGCAACCCGGGGCGCTGGACCGGAGATGGCGTGCCCCGTGTTGCCGATCTGGACGGGCAGGGTCTCCCCGAGGCTCTGGGCGACGCACGCATCCTCGTCTCCTGCGCCCATGCCCGGCACATCCCTGCCATCCTGGCCGCGGCTCCCGCAACGGCGCGTTTCGTCTTCCTTGGCAGCACACGGAAGTTCACTCGTTGGCCGGATTCGCACGGCAACGGCGTGCTTGCCGGAGAGGCGGCGTTTCTCGCCTCAGGCCGTGCCGGAGTATTGCTGCATCCCACGATGATCTACGGCGCCGAAGGCGAGGACAACGTGCAGCGTCTGGCGGCCCTGTTGCGGCGCCTGCCGTTCGTGCCGTTGCCGGATGGCGGCCGGGCCATGGTGCAGCCGATCCATCAATCGGACCTCACGCGTGCCGTGCTGGCCGCGATCGGCATGGAATGGCGTGCTCCAGAGACCATCGTCGTCGCAGGCCCCTCCCCCGTTTCCTACGCCGAGTTCGTTCGTGCCGTTGCACGGGCGGCCGGGTTGGCACCACCGCGGATCCTGCCGGTGCCAGGCGTTTTGCTACGACTTGCGGCGCCACTCTCCAGGCTGCCGGGGCTGCCGCGCATCCGGCCGGACGAGATCCGGCGGCTGTTGGAAGACAAGGCGTTCGACATCGGTCCGATGCGCTCCAGGCTTGGGGTCGCACCCATATCGCTGGACCAGGGCCTGGCGATCACCTTCGCAACTCCGTGTGGATGCCGATGATCAAGCCTGCAGAACCATGAAGCCCCGGGGTTTTCACCCCGGGGCCTCGTCGTCAGAGAATGGCTTTGCCTGCAAACAAGGCGAGTACGAGGAAGATCAGGAAGATCACGATGGCGATGTAGAACAGGATCTTGGCGACGCCCGCGGTCGCGGCCGAGATCCCGGTGAAGCCGAACAGGCCGGCGACGACGGAGATGATGAAGAAGATGAGGGCCCATTTAAGCATCGTGTGTGCTCCTGACGACGATTAGGTGTGATCGCCGAAACGCGAGCAGAGTTCCCGCCGATCATGACGAATATCTAACGAGCCGCGGCCAGGCGCTGCTCATACCATTGAACCAGCCGCGTCGCCGGGAACAGCAGGATGAAGTAGATCACGGCGATCGCGGTATAGGTCTCCAGCGGCCGGTAGGTGTCCGCCGTGATCAGCGTGCCTTGGTATAGCAGGTCCGGCACCGCGATGGTGCTCACCAGCGAGGTGTTCTTCAGCTGGATGATCGACTGGTTCATGAACGGCGGCACCATCCGCCGCACCGCCTGCGGCAGGATGATCACCCGCATCATGGGCCAGCGGCGCAGACCGAGCGCGCGCGCCGCATCCCACTGCCCCGGCTCGATCGACAGGATGCCGCCCCGGAAGATCTCGGCGTAGAAGGCGCCGGTGTAGAGCGACAGCACCATCGTCGCCGCGACCGGCGCCGGAATCTGCAAGCCTGGGATCCAGACCTGCAGGATCACCGGCAACGCGTAGTACACCCAGACCAGCTGCACCAGCAGCGGCGTGCAGCGGAAGATCTCGATGAAGCCGATGAGCGGCGCGTTCACCAGGCGGGACCTCGACAGCCGGGCCAGGCCGAGCAGAAGCCCGATGACCAGGCCCAGCAGCACCGTGCCGACGGTATAGGCGAGGGTATAGCCGATACCCACCCAGAACAGGTGGGTGTAGCGCAACAGGAACCCGAAGCTCCACTCATAGGCCATGCTAGGCTGCGCGCCGCGTCGTCCCGCTCAGAACGTTACCTCCGGCGGCACGTCATCGGGCGTGACCCCGTTCAGCGCCAGCCCGGCCAGCAGCCAGTCGCGGATCTGGCCCACGCCGCGGTTATAGTCGATCCAGGCGTTCACCACGTCGACAAAGCGCGTATCCGGCTCGCGGCGAACCCCGAAGTCGCTGGGTAGTGCCACCAGCGGCCCGGTCAGCAGATGATACGGCCCCAGGCTGCGGTTGCGCGCAATGGTGCTCAACCCCAGCATGGCCGCCAGGATCAGCACGTCGGCCTTGCCGGACTGGAAGGCGAGCGTCGCCTCGTCGCGGGTCTTGAGCGCCGTGATCTGCGCCTTGGGGGCGTAGCGCCGGGCCGCCGTCTCGTGCAGGGAGCCGAGGTCGCAGACGATGCGGATCTCGGGCTTGTTGATGTCCGACCAGGTCTTGGGCGCAAAACCCTGCTTGGCGAGACAGCCATAGGGGTGCACGAAGAACGGGCGGGTGAACCCGATGGAGAGCGCCCGCTGCGGAGTCGGCCCAAGCGCGAAGGCCAGGTCGATCTTGTTGGATTGCAGGTCCAGCACCGACCCGGCGTAGGTGCTCTCGATATACTCCAGCCTGGCGTCGAACACCTTGGCGATGTCCTTGGCGAACTCGATCGCCGCACCCTTCCACTCGCCGGTCGCAAGATCCTTGGAGAAATACGGCAGCTCCCCGGGGAGCGCGGCGATGCGCAGTGTCTTGGTGCGGGTCACGCGCTCGAAGGTGCTCTCCCCGGTGCCGGGTGGCGCGACCGGAGTTTGTGCCTGGGCGCTGCCGCCAAACACGGCAGGCAGGGCGGCGGGAAGGAGGGCGGCGGCAGCCATGCCGCGGCGGCTCAGAATGGTCATTGTGCCCCCGTCTTGCCCACGTTCCACACGGGTTCCCGCACCGCCACCGCCGCCGGGAACACCGTGACATAGGTGCCGCCGAACACCTGCTGGATCACCGGGGTCGCCTCGATGTTCTGCCCGGTCGCGTCGAACTTCACGCCGGCCCACGGCATGATGGTCTGGTCGCCCGGGATGTTCGTGGCGACCAGCGCCTTGCGGATATCGTCCGGCTTGGCCGACCCGGCCCGGTTGATCGCATCCGCCAGGGTCTGCACCGCAACCACCTGGCGCGAGGTGTTGTCGTTCAGGTCCTTGCCGGACTTCGCCTTGAAGGCATCGTTCACCGGCGTGATCGCCGGACGGCTCTTGGTGGCGTCCAGCGCGAAGGAGGAGCGGCTGAACACCCCCTCCGCCAGGGGGCCGGCCGCGGTCAGGAACGCCTGCTCCTGAAAGCCCGCCGCCTGCGCCATGATCGCCGGCGGCTTGTAGCCGATCTCGGCCATGCTGCGCAGCAACAGGATCGCGTCCGAGGTGTAGCTGCTCGGCATGATCACATCGGCATTCGCGGCCTTCAGGCGCTGCGCCTCGGCCGAGAGCGACGGCGAATTGGCGCGATACTTGATGTCCGCCACCACGTTGATCTTGGCTTCGGCCGCCAGCTTGCGCTGCACGCCGCTGCTGTCGCTGCCGAAGATGCTGTCCTCATAGAACAGCGCCACGGACTTCACGGGGTGCCCGGTCTTGGCGCCGATCTCCTTGAAGAAGCCGAACATCGCCTCGGTGAACATCTCGTCGTGCGGGCTGGTGCGGAAGAACCACTTGAGGCCGCGCTTGTTCAGCGTGGGCGAGGAATTGTCCATCGAGATGTATGGCACCTCGTAGCGTTCCGCGACCTGGCTGATGGTTGCCGCGGTGGCACTGGTGTAGCTGCCGACCACGGCGACCACGTGGTCCTGCGTGATCAGCCGCTCCGCCTCCGCCCGGGCCTTCTGCGGATCGTTCTGATGGTCCGCATACACCACGCGGATCTTGGCGCCGCCCAGCCGGTCCAGCCCGCCGCCCTTGCCCATCAGCATCGGCACCGGCGCATGCGTGCCGTTGATGATCTCGAGCATGGTATCGATCGCCGCGCGGGCATCCGCCCCGATCTGTGCCGCATTCCCGGTCAGCGGATAGATGGCGCCGATGACGATGTCGTCCGCCGCGCGTGCGGGAACCGCCGCGGTGGAACACATCAGGGCCAGCAGCAGGGCCGTGCGACGCTTCATGGATGAACTCCGGGTCAATTTCACGGGATTGAAGCACGGTCTGTGCCACATGCAAACGGCCCGGTGCCGCACACGGCGATCTTGCAAAGCCCGCAGCCGGGACAAGCTGCCAAAAGCTGAACAGACGAGATCAGTGGGTGCCGCACTTTCGCGGCACCGTGAGCCAGGAGCCTTCCATGCCGCAGTTCGATTCGACCATCAAGCACATCGCCGAGGGCGTTAAGGGCTTCACCGTCGCCGCCGCGACCAAGAACATCGAGGGCTGGGAAGCCACCCTCGAGAAGCTCGACAGCCCGGCCGCCAAGGCCATCGTCAAGGACCTGGAGTCGCTGAAGAAGCACCTGCATGCCGACAAGCTGAACGGTGACGCCATCCGCAAGCTGGTGGCCAAGCTGGGCAAGGAGACGGTCGCCATCGCCAAGAAGACCGAGGGCAAGGGCGCGGAGAAGATCCAGGCGCTGGGCGAAGCCCTGAGCCACGCCGCCGAGACCACCGCCGAAGCCTGAACCGTCTGACGGGAAGGGAGGCGCCAGCCTCCCGACTCGGCTATAGGAAGATGCTGGGGCGAACGACGGGTCTCGAACCCGCGACATCCAAGACCACAACCTGGCGCTCTACCAACTGAGCTACGTCCGCCACATCAGCAGGCGGGGGTTTAGAACCAGGCCGGGTCCAACGTCAACGCCCTACCCCACATCTTTCTGCGCCCGCTCCATTCCGCCGCGCCGGCCCTCCGCCCAGCTCGCCAGGCGGCCGATCGCCTCGTCCAGCACCTCGGGCCGCTTGCAGAAGGCGAACCGCGCATAGTGCCGGGGCGCCGGGCCCTCATAGAAGGCGCTGACCGGAATGGCGGTGACGCCCGCTGCCTCGGTGATGTGGGTGCAGAACGCAACGTCGTCGCCGGCAAACCCCAGCGGCGAGAAGTCCGCGGTGACGAAATAGCTCCCCATCGCCGGCAGCATCGTGAACCCCAGACCTGCGAGACCGTCGGAAAGCCGGTCCCGCTTCGCCGCCAGGTCGGTCGCCAGCCCGGCGAAATACGCGTCGTCCTTGGCCAGCCCCACCGCCACCGCCCGCTGCAGGTTGGGCGGCGTGGTGAAGGTCAGGTTCTGGTGCGCCTTCGCCACCACCGCGGCCAGCGCCTTCGGCGCCGTGACATAGCCGACCTTCCATCCCGTCATGCCGAAGGTCTTGCCGGCGCTGCTGATGCGCAGGCACCGTTCCCGCAGCCCCGGCAGGCTCATCAGCGGCACATGCCTCCAGCCGTCATACGTCAGGTGCTCATACACCTCGTCGCACACGGCATAGGCGTCGTGCTTGGTGCAGAGGTCGGCGATGAACGCCAGCTCGGCCAGTGTGAACACCTTGCCGGTGGGGTTCATCGGCGTGTTGAGCAGGATCGCCTTGGTGCGCGGCCCGAAGGCGGCGGCCAGCTCCGCGCGCGGCAGCTCCCATTTCGGCGGCGTGAGGCGCACGATCCGCGGCACCGCGCCCAGCAGGCGGATGGTGGGCAGGTAGGTGTCATACAGCGGCTCGATGACAACCACCTCGTCGCCGGGGTCGAGCAGCGCCATCAGGCTGGCGGTGATCGCCTCGGTGGCGCCGGAGGTGACGACCACCTCGGTGTCCGGATCGGCCTCGATGCCATAGAAGCGCCGGTTCGCGGCGGCGACGGCGTGGCGCAGTTCCGGCACGCCGGTCAGCGGCGGGTACTGGTTGCGGCCGTCGTGCAGGGCGGCGCTGGCCGCGGCGATGACATCGGCCGGGCCATCGGTGTCGGGGAAGCCCTGGCCGAGGTTGATGGCCTGGTGCCTGGTCGCCAGCGCCGACATCACGGTGAAGATGGTGGTGCCGACGGCACTCAGCAGGCTGTTCACAGGCTTCAACGCGGCACACTCCAGGACAGCAGCAGGGCGGGGGTCCGCGACTATGGGCAATCCAGCCGCCAGGTTCAACAGACCAGGCAATTTGCCCCGTGGCACGCCGCATGCAACCCTGGCGTTCGGACGAACCGGCCCTGTGTCATGGCCGGACCACCGACCAGGGGAGGACGCCGGCAGACCCGGCGCGCGACACGAATGAAGAAGATCGAGGCGGTCATCAAGCCGTTCAAACTGGATGAAGTGAAGGAGGCGCTGCACGAAGTCGGCCTGCAAGGGATCACGGTGCTGGAGGCCAAGGGCTTCGGCCGCCAGAAGGGCCATACCGAGCTGTATCGCGGGGCCGAATACGTCGTGGATTTCCTGCCCAAGGTGAAGATCGAGGTCGTTTGCGAGGATGACGTGGTGGAACGCGCGGTGGAGGCCATCACCAACGCCGCACGCACCGGGCGCATCGGCGACGGAAAGATCTTCATCAGCGAAATCGAGGAGGTGGTCCGCATCCGCACCGGCGAACGCGGCCAGGACGCGATCTGACCAAGTCGGCCACCGCGGCGCGCGCCGATTGACAACTGCCGGACCACCACGAACAACGTTGTTGCACCACTGCCACCAGGCCGTGCCTACGGCTTGATCAAAAGGACGAGGATAGGATGAGCGAGAACACCGAGGACGCCGTCGCCAAGGTTCTGGAACTGATCAACGAGAACAGCGTCGAATACGTCGACCTGCGCTTCACCGACCCGCGCGGCAAGTGGCAGCACACCGCGCAGCATGTCTCCACCATGGGCGAAGACGCCTTCCGGGACGGGATCATGTTCGACGGATCCTCGATCGCCGGCTGGAAGGCGATCAACGAAAGCGACATGATCCTGATGCCGGACGCCTCGACCGCCGTCATGGATCCCTTCGCCGCCAAGCCGAGCCTGATCCTGTTCTGCGACATCTACGAGCCCAGCACCGGTCAGCCCTACGCCCGCGACCCGCGCAGCACCGCCAAGAAGGCCGCCGCCTATGTCGCCACCAGCGGCATCGGTGACACCGTGATGTGCGGTGCCGAGGCCGAGTTCTTCATCTTCGACAGCATCCGCTTCGGGACGGGCCCGAACTACGGCACATACAAGATCGAAAGCGTCGAAGGCCCGGACGCCAGCATGAAGGAATACCCCGAGGGCAACATGGGCCACCGCCCGGGCGTCAAGGGCGGCTACTTCCCCGTCCCGCCGGTGGACAGCGAGAGCGACCTGCGCGCCGAGATGCTGAGCAGCATGGGCGAGATGGGCCTGCCGATCGAGAAGCACCACCACGAGGTGGCGCAGAGCCAGCACGAGCTGGGCACCAAGTTCGGCAGCCTGCTGACCATGGCCGACCAGATGCAGATCTACAAGTACTGCGTCCACAACGTGGCCCATAGCTACGGCAAGACCGCCACCTTCATGCCCAAGCCGATCTATGGCGACAACGGCAGCGGCATGCACACCCACCTGAGCATCTGGAAGGACGGCAAGCCCTCCTTCGCCGGCAACGGCTATGCCGACCTCAGCGAGATGTGCCTCTACTTCATCGGCGGCATCATCAAGCACGCCAAGGCCTGCAACGCCTTCACCAACCCGACCACCAACAGCTACAAGCGCCTGATCCCGGGCTTCGAGGCTCCCGTGCTGCTGGCCTACTCGGCCCGCAACCGCTCCGCCTCCTGCCGCATCCCCTACACCACCAGCCCGAAGGCCAAGCGGGTCGAGGTGCGCTTCCCCGACGCCATGGCGAACCCCTACCTCGCCTACTCCGCCCTGCTGATGGCGGGCCTCGATGGCGTGAAGAACAAGATCCACCCGGGCGAAGCCATGGACAAGGACCTGTATGACCTGCCGCCTGAGGAGCTGAAGGGCATCCCGACCGTCTGCGGCAGCCTGCGTGAAGCCCTCGGCGCCCTCGCCGCCGACCACGACTTCCTGCTGGCCGGCGACGTGTTCAGCACCGAGCAGATTGAAAGCTACATCGAGCTGAAGTGGTCCGAGGTCTATCGCTTCGAGCACACGCCGCACCCGGTCGAGTTCGAGATGTACTACTCCGCCTGAGCCGGCCCGGAGCAGGCGAACGTCTCGCCTGCTCCGACCGACCCCATGGCCGAGACCAGCCTCTACCCCGCCGTCAAATGCTTCCTCGCCAGCCGCGGCTTTGAAGCCAAGGGCGAGATCGGCGGCTGCGACATCGTTGCCACCCGGCCCGGCGAGCCCCCCTTCCTCGTCATCACGGAACTCAAGCTCGGCCTCACCCTCGACCTCATCCTGCAAGGCGTCGAACGGCTCGCCTGTGCGGACGAGGTCTGGCTGGCCGTGCCAGCCACGCGCAAGGGCCGCGACCGCGACAGCCGGGCCCGCAAGCTGTGCCGGCTGCTGGGCTTCGGCCTGCTCGCCGTGCATGCGGCGCGCGGCGACGTGGAGGTGCTGGCCGAGCCGGCACCCTACAGGCCGCGCGCCAATCTGCGCCGCCGCAAGGCCCTGCTCACCGAACACGGCAAGCGCCGCGGTGACCCCTCCCCCGGCGGCACCCGCGGCGTCCCGATCCTCACGGCCTACCGGCAGGAGGCACTGGCCTGCGCGGCACGTCTGCAGGCCGGGCCACTCCCCACGCGGGACCTAGTGACGGAGAGCCCGCGCGCCACCGCCATCCTGTATCGCAACGTCTATGGCTGGTTCGAGCGGCGCAGCCGTGGTGTCTATGCCCTCACTGCCGAAGGCCAGGCGGCGGTGCAGCGCTGGACCACGTAATGGTGCCGCCTCAGGGCTGACGCTGCGCCGCCTCCAGGGTGCGGCCCCAGGCGCCGCTGGCCTGCTCGTCGGCCAGCCAGGTGTTGACGACGGCCAGCAACTCCGGGTCGTTCGGCATCCAGTAGGCCTTCTCCAGGCGCGTGAACGGCGCCGCCACGTCGGTCGGGCACAGCTCCTTGTGCACGATGGCCTGGTGGTCCGCCTCGATCCCGTCCGTCACCATCACGTCCGCCCGGTTGGCGACGATCTCGTCGAACACCGTCGCATTGTCCTTGTGCACCGTGATCTGCGCGTGGCTCAGATTGGCCCGGGCGAACTGCTCGTTGGCGGCCCCCGGGTTCACCACCACCCGCACCTCCGGCCGGTCGATCGCGGCGATGCTCGTATAGCGCCCCTTGTCCGCGCACCGGGCCACCGGCCGCTTGCCGTCCACGTAGGTGACGGTGGAGAAGCTGCCGATCGCAGCCCGGGCCGGCAGCACGGTGATGCCGCCCATCGCGATGTCGAACTTCCTGGCCTTGAAGTCGTCGCTCAGGCTGGCCCAGACCGTCGGCACGATCTCCAGGCGGACTCCCATGTGCGCCGCCAGGCGCTGCGCCATGTCGATATCGGCGCCGTAGAAGCTGCCATCGGCCCGGCGGAAGGTGAACGGCTTGTAGTCGCCGGTGCTGCCCACCCGCAGCACACCGCGCGCCTTGATGCCGTCCAGCGTCTCCCCGGCCTGCGCTGTGCCGCATGCGAGCGCCAATGCCGCCAGCACCATTCCCGAAAACCGCATCCCGTCTCTCCCGGTCCGCCCATTCGCCGGGCGTTACGGGACGAGACTAGCGCAGACCTGGCGTGGCGCAAGCGTCTAGAGCAGCGTGCAAGCCGCGGCGGGTGGCCCGAACGCCTCCGCCGCCGGCACCGTCCGCAGCTTCCGGTAATAGTCCCACGGCCCGGCACTCTCGCCCGGCGCCTTCACCTGGAACAGGTGCATGTCGTGCGCCACGCTGCCATTGGCGCGCACCGTGCTGCGTCCGAACAGCGCATCCTCCGCCGGCAGATCCTTGATGCGCGCCACCACGGCCGCGCCATCCGCCTGCGCCGCCGCCGGCAGCGAGGCCAGCGCCTTCAGGTAGTGCGTCACCGCGGAATAGGCGCCGGCCTGCACCATGGTCGGGTGGTTGCCGCGGAACAACGGGGCGAAGCGCCGGGTGAAGGCGCGGGTGCCGTCATCGAGATCCCAGTAGAACGGGCTCGCCAGCAGCAGCCCCTGCGCATCCGCCAGGCCGATCGCATGCACGTTGGTCAACAGGCACAGCAGGCTCGCCAGGCGCTGGCCCGGCCGGCCCTCCCGTGCGCGCCCGATCCCGAACTCCGCCGCCTGCTTCACCACGTTGCTGAAGTTGTTGCCGGTGCAGGCAAGCCCCAGCACCCGCGCCCCGCTGGACTGCGCCTGCACCAGGAACGAGGAGAAATCCGTCGTGTTCGGGAACGGGAAGGTGACGCCGCCCAGCACGCGCCCGCCCTGCTCCGCCACCACGCGCGCGGTATCCGCCTCCAGCCCGCGGCCGAAGCTGTAATCCGCGGTGATGAAGAACCAGCTGTCGCCGCCCTCCGCCACCACCGCCCGGCCCGTCACCGTCGCCAGCGCCCGCGTGTCATAGGTCCATTGCACGTGGTTCGGCCCGCATTGCGCCCCGCTGATGGCGGCAAGGCCGGGACCGGACAGCAGCGCCACCCGGTTCCGCTCCCGCGCCACCGTCGCCACCGCCATCGCCACGGCGGAGTTCGGCACGTCCACCACGGCATCCACCGCATCCCGGTCGAACCAGGCGCGCGCCAGCCCGGCGCCCACATCCGGCTTGTCCAGCATGTCGCCCTGGACCACCTCCACCGTGAAGCCCGGCGACAGCGCGCGCTGCACGTCCTCCGCCGCCAGCCGCGCCGCGATCACGGAGCCCTCGCCGGCGCCATCGGCATACTCACCGCTGAACGAGGACAGCACCGCCAGCCGCACGACCCGGCGCGGCTGCCCGATCGCGGGCCGCGCAAGTCCGGCCGCGGCGGCGCCCAGCAGAGCGCGGCGCGCGATCATTGCACCTCCCCCGAGACGATGCTGCGGGTCTCGCCCGCCACATCCAGCAACAGGGCGCCATCGGGTCCAAGGCCCTGGAACCGGCCCTCCGTCGCACCCACCCGGATCGGGTCTCCCGGTTCCGGCCCGAGGTCCAGCCAGGCAGCCCGCACCGGGGCGAACCCCTCGGCCTCATACCGCACCCGCCACGCGGCCAGACGGCCGAGCAGCCGACGCGCCATCGCCTCCGGCGTGGGCGGCACCTGGTGGTCCCCGAGGCAGGCCACGGCGCGCCCCAGCCCGGCCGGTGCCGCAACCAGGTTCATGCCGAAGCCGATCACCAGCCAGGGCGGCGTGCCGCCGCTGTCCAGCAGGATGCCGGCCAGCTTGCCGCCATCCAGCATCAGGTCGTTCGGCCACTTCAGCCGCAGCCGGCCGGTTGCCAGCGCCGCGCCCTCCGCCACGCACGCCGCCAGCGCCACCGCCGCCAGCAGCGACCAGTGACCCGGCATGACCGGCACCCCCGGCCAGAGCAGCACCGACACATGCAGGTTGCCCGCGGGCGAGGACCAGCTGCGCCCCAGCCGCCCGCGCCCCGCCGTCTGCACGGTGGCCAGCAGCGCGGCCTCGCCGCCGCCCGCCGCCGCCCTCTGCTTCAGGGTCTCGGACGTCGACCCGATTTCCGGGACAAGCTCAAGCGGGATGGCGGCGATCATGCGGAGGGTCATACACCCATTCGGCCCGTGCGTCCGAGGCGCGGCCGCCACCTATCGCACCTCGGCCGCCACCTCGCGGAACAGCCGGGCCGGCAGGCCGCTGCCAGTGACACCCTTCATGGGGCGGCCGTCATCATTGCCGAGCCAGACACCCACCACCGTGCTGCCCACCTCACCCATGAACCAGGCGTCCTTGAAGTCCTGCGTGGTGCCGGTCTTGCCCGCCACGAAGCGCCCGGCGATCGCCGCCGCCTTGCCGCTGCCGCGCTTCACCACCGCGGCCAGCATGCGGATCATCTCCGCCGCACGGTCCGCATCCAGCACCCGGTCCATGGGCGGCCGGGCGATGGGGCTGGACCGGCGGTCCGCCACCGCGCTTTCCACGCCCTGCGCCGTCACCAGCCGGCCCCCGTTGAAGATGGTGGCATAGGCGGAGGCGAGTTCGAGCAGCCCCACCTCCCCGGTCCCCAGCGCCAGGGAGAGGTCATCCGGCAGCGGACCGGCGATGCCGAGGCGCCGGGCCATGGCGATCACGGCGCGCGGCCCGCCGGACTGCTGGACCAGGCGGATGCTGGCGGTGTTCAGCGATTGCGCCAGCGCATCCTCCAGCGTCACGTCGCCGTGGAAGGTGAGGTCGAAGTTCTGCGGCGCCCAGGTGCCGATGCGGATCGGCGCGTCCAGCACCGTGTCGTCGGGGCTCAGTCCATGCTCGAGCGCGGTGAGCCACACCACCGGCTTGAACGCCGAGCCGGGCTGCCGGCGGGCGACGACGGCGCGGTTGTAGGGGCTGCTGCGATAGTCGCGCCCGCCCACCATCGCGCGCACCAGGCCGGTGCCGGCGTCCATCACCACGATGGCGCCCTGGTGCACGCCGGCTGCGGCCCCGGGGCCATCCAGCAGTGCCGCCAGCCGGGTTTCCGCCACGCCCTGCAGCCGCGGGTCCAGGCTGGTGCGCAGCGTGGCGTCGGCATTGGCGGGAATGATCGCCTGCGAGCCATCGGCGATCCAGTCGGCGAACCACCCGGCGGTGGCGGGGCGGGGCGCGAAGGCAATCTGGCCCGAAGCCGCCTCCGCCTCCGCCGGCGTAATCACCCCGGTCTCCGCCATCGCGCGCAGCACCTCCCGCCCGCGGGCCGCCGCCGCCGCCGGGTCGGTGCGCGGGTTGAAGCGGGAGGGCGCGCGCGGCAGCCCGGCCAGCACGGCGCATTGCCACACGTTCAGCTTCCGGGCCGAGACACCGAAATACATGCGCGCCGCCGCATCCATGCCCCAGGCGCCGGAGCCGAGATAGACGCGGTTCAGCCAGATCTCCAGGATCTCCGCCTTGGTGAAGGTGCGCTCCAGCCAGATGGTCAGCATCAGCTCCTGCACCTTGCGCCGCAGCGTGCGGGCGTTGGTGAGGAACAGGTTCTTGGCCACCTGCTGCGTGAGCGTCGAGCCGCCCTGCACCAGCCGGCCCGCGCGCAGGTTGACCCAGCCGGCGCGCGCGATCCCGATCAGGTCGATGCCGTGGTGCGACCAGAACCGCCGGTCCTCCACCGCCACCGCAGCGGCCGGCAGCGCCTTCGGCAGGTCGGTCAGGCGCAAGGGCTCCCCGACCACGTCGCCGAAACTCGCGAAGGGTGTGCCGTTGCGGTCGAGCAGGCTCAGCCCGGGGCGGCGGGCGGCGTCCAGCGCCGTCTCGGGCCGCGGCAGGTCCCGCGCCAGCCACAGCAGCCCGGCCCCACCGGCCAGCCCGAGCCAGACCGCCACGATGATCAGGACCCGCACCAAGCGCCACAGCAGCCGACGCCGCCGCACGGGCCGGCCCGGCGCCGGGGGATAGGCCGGGATGCCCCGGCGGCTGGGTAGCGCCAGCGGACGCGCCGCCCCGCGCTTCGGCTGGTTGCCGGGCGCCCGGCCATTCAGCGGCGGCACATGGCGCCTATTTGTAGCACTCGATGAACACGGTGGAGGGATTGGCGATATCCCCCACATCGGAGTTGCGCAGGTCCGGCCCCGTGCTGGCCGCCGTGCGCGGCCGGACATTGTTCGTGCGCAGGAATCCAAGAACCTCAGTGCCTTTGACAGCAAAGTTGACGTTCTGCGGAATGTCGCCACCGGTCATCTGCGCCACCCGCGCCGCGTTCAGCTTGGTGACCACCACCCCGATCACGCTGCCCTGGCTGTCCAGCAGCGGCCCGCCGGAATTGCCGGGCTGCACGGGCGCGGTGATGGTGAAGTTGCGGGGATTGTCCCGCAGCCCCGACAGCGCGCTGATGTCGCCTGCGGTGAGCGACGGCCCGGAGGAGAGCAGACCGGTCAGCGGGAAGCCGAACGTCACCACGGAATCACCTCGTCGGACAGCCGGTGCATCACGGAACGCCAGGGCTGGCCCGAAATCCTCCGGTACGGCAAGCAGCGCCAGGTCGCGCTGGGTGTCCACCGCGAGCACCCGGCCGCGCAGGCGGAGGTTCCCCGCATTGCGCAGCACCACCCGCGCGCAGCCCTCCACCACATGGTTGTTCGTGACCACCCGGCCCGGCGCCGCCAGAAACCCGGTGCCGCTGGAGGCAGCACGCGCCCCATCCCCGGGGACCTCGGGGTTGACCCGGGGCGCATCGGCAAACGGCGACGCCCGGCCGCCGCCCTCGCTTAGGGCCGGCGGCTTGCCCGGGTATTGCGGCCCGGCATAGGCGGTCTTGCCCGACGTCTGCGGCTGATCGTCAAACCCGTTCCGGGCACCCGGCCTTTGTGCCAGGGCGGGCATTGCAAGGACCAGGAGACCTGACACGATGGGGCACAGAAGCCGGTTGGGCATGGCAGGTTCGTTCCTGGGCGCGGGCGGGTGGAACCTGTATATCACGCCCAGGGCCGGGCGGACGATGTCGCCTGGAAACCGGCCCTGGACATCGTGGCCAGGGTTGCTAAAGCCACAGGGTGCCCGCCTGGCGGAATGGTAGACGCAGCGGACTTAAAATCCGACGTCCGTGAGGATTTGCCGGTTCGAGTCCGGCGGCGGGCATGCCTTGGGTGAATACGACATAGCACGAACTATAAAGATTCCTGCCGAGCGCTGTCCTTAACCAGACTTTGTCATTAGGTAGTTAGATAAGCCGTAATGGTTTCGTCGCGGATTGCAGTGAGATTACGATCCCACTCCCGCAGGCGTTTTGTTGCTTCGACAAATGCGCCGGGTTCGAGAGGTTCCATGACCTTGAGCGTGTTAAGAATCCCACTTAGGCTAGGGATCGGACAGGTCGGCGCGGCCTTGCCCTGCTCGCTTGTGAGCCGACGATAGAGTTCAATTTCGTGATGCCGCTGGATTACGCCCACACGCGCGGCGTAGTAAGCGGCACGATCGGCCGGAGATGATGTCTGAGCGGAACGCCTCACGTCATACATCTTTGGCTTACGAGCCCGTATCGCGAAGCTGGCGGCGAGAGAACGGTGGCCGTATTCAGAAATCAGTCCAGCCAGACCGCTGCTTCGAATCCTGCTCTGCCTTATTTGCTCCACCGCCGCACGAAGGGTGGAACCCTCTAACGCCTCTCTCTCCTCACGCGGCAATAACTCGAGAAATCGATCGATCTGGGTGACAAGGGCGTGAGTTGGCATGGCCCCCGGGGGAACGTACGAGTCTTCCAGCACAAAATCATCGCAGATGAACGTCTCAACCGCCTGAGGCGTCATATTGAAGTAATGGCTGGGAAAACCGTGATATCCTTGCAGAAATGCGGTATCAATAAACATTTCTCCGCCATCCTTGAGGACACGCCTTACTTCTGCGGCGGCACCTAGTGGACTGAACACATGCTCAAAGACCGCACCTGATTCGATGTAGTCAATCGACTGCGTTTTGAACGGCAAGTATTCCGCTTCCGCTACAATATCCGTGTTCGCGGTCGGAAGTATGTCCATCGATATCACACGTGGATCGGTGGATGGAACGTCACCTGAGCCTAAGTGAAGGCAAATCGCATCCGAGGGAACTGATCGAGGAGGTTCATATTCCATCGTATTTTTTGATATGAATGCTGCTGAGGGCGGCGTCACATGGAAATCCTGGACTTGCCTGACCAGAATTGGCTTCCCGTTGATTATTGGATATTCTTCTCCGGTTTCCGATACGAGTTTACCGTCAGCGACCGATAGCGACGTACCGGTTCTCGGGCATTGCAGCAGCGGCAGCATCGCAATCAAGGCCTTCATGACGCACACCCTCTTTTCGTAAGCAACAATGCCATCAAACCCAATGCGCTCTGTAACGCTAATTCAACGAGCACTGCGAGTAGCATGTCTGATCTTCGAACTATAGTCATGGCGGCTCTGAGGCCTCCATAGATAGTGCGTCATGGGCAATCAGCACCTTGTGCGGAAACCGGCATGACGCCACCGCCACGCAGCGCCAGCACTCCGGCTTGCGTGCCTTGCACACGTAGCGCCCATGCAGGATCAGCCAGTGGTGCGCGGGCCGCAGCAGCTCCGGCGGGATGCGCGCCACCAGCCCGTCCTCCACCGCCCGCACGGTGGTGCCCGGCGCGATGCCGGTGCGGTTGCCCAGGCGGAACACATGGGTGTCGACGGCCATGGTGTCCTGCCCGAAGGCCACGTTCAGCACCACGTTCGCCGTCTTGCGGCCCACGCCCGGCAGGGCCTCCAGCGCCGCCCGGTCGGCCGGCACCACGCCGCCATGGCGTTCCAGCAGCAAGGCCGCCAGCGCCGCCACGTTCTTCGCCTTGCCCTGCCAGAGCCCGATGCTGCGGATATGCCGCCCGATGCCCTCGGCGCCCAGGGCCACCATGGAAGCCGGGTCCGGGGCCGCGGCGAACAGGGTGCGGCCGGCCTTGTTGACCGCCTTGTCCGTGGTCTGCGCCGACAGCACCACCGCGACCAGCAGCGTGAAGGCGTCGGTGAAGTCCAGCTCGCTGGCGGCGTCGGGGTAGGCGGTGGCGAGGGCTTCCAGGAACGCACGCACCTGCACCCGGGTCATCGGCGGTGTCTTGCGCAGCCGGGGCGGGGCGTGAACCTTGGCCGCGGGCATCAGCGGCTGCCCCGATGGCCGCTCATTTCCGCACCCGCCGCATCCGGCAGCCGGAACGCGAAGGGCGCCGCCGCCAGGCTGAACAGCGCCACGGTCATGAACGCCACGGTGAAGTCGTCGAGCGACGGACCCGCACGCCCGGTCATCACCGTCGCAAACTGCAGGGCCGCCGCCCCCACCGTGATCCCGAGTGTCAAGGACAGCTGCTGCAGCGTCGAATACAGGCTGGTGGCGGCACTCATCCGTTCCCGCGGGATATCGGCATAGGCGATGGTGTTGTAGGCGGTGAACTGCAGCGAGCGCAGGAACCCGCCGGCGATCAGCGCGGCATACAGCACCGGCATCGGCCAGCCGGGGCGGAACCAGCCCATCATCGCCAGCATCGCCGCCCCGGCCATCCCGTTCCAGCCCAGCGTCATGCGGAACCCGAAGGTGCGCAGCGCATATTGCGCCGCCGGCTTCATGGCGATGGCGCCCACGGCGCTGGCGAAGGTGATCATGCCGCTCTCCACCGGGCTGAGCCCGAACCCAAGCTGCAGCATCAGCGGCAGCAGGAACGGGATCGCCCCCACCCCGATCCGGAACAACGACCCGGCTGTCACACTCACCGCGAACGTCGGGATCCGCATCAGCGTCAGGTCCAGCAGCGGCGCCGTGCCGGCCGCCACCACCCGCCGCGAATGGATCAGGTACAGCACCGCCGCCACCAGCCCGGCGGCCAGCAACCCGGCCACCGCCGGAGCGGCCAGCACACCACGCCCGGCCGTCTCGAACCCGATCATCAGGCACGCCAGCGCCAGGCCCGAGAGCACCAGCCCCATGCCATCCAGCCGCCCCGGCGCCGGCTCCCGCACATCCGGCACGAACAGCGTCACCAGCGCCATGCCGAGCAGGCCGATCGGCACGTTGATGTCGAAGATCCAGCGCCAGTTGGCATACTCCACCAGGAACCCGCCCAGTGGCGGCCCCACCACGGGCCCGATCAGCGCCGGCGTGGTCAACCAGGCCATCGCGGCCACCAGCTCGCTCTTTGCCACGCTGCGCAACAGCAGCAGCCGGCCCACCGGCACCATCATGGCCCCGCCGATCCCCTGGATCACCCGCGCCGCCACCAGGAACGACAGGCTGTGCGCCATGCCGCACAGCACGGAGCCGATGGTGAACACCCCGATCGCGGCGCGGAACACCGAACGCGCCCCATAGCGGTCCGCCATCCAGCCGCTGACCGGGATGAACACCGCCAGGCTGAGCAGATAGGCGGTGAGCGCCACGTTCATGTGCAGCGGATCGGCATTGAAGGCCCGTGCCATGGTGGGCAGCGCGGTCGCGACCACGGTGCCGTCCAGGTTCTGCATGAACAGCGCGGTGGCGACGATCAGCGCGATCAGCCGCGTGCGCGAGGGGTCCGGCCGCGGCGGGTCTTCCACGACGCCTGGCCCGGCCCCGGCCCCGGCCCCGGCCCCGGCGATGATCGGCACATCGGCCATCAGGGCAGCAGCACGGTGCTCCCCGTGGTCTGCCGGGCCTCCAGCGCGATGTGGGCGGCAGCGGCCTCGCGCAGCGGGAAGGTCTGGTTCACCCGGATCTGGACCGCACCTGATTTCACCACCTCGAACAGCTCGGCCGCGGAGGCGGCCAGGTCGGCGGACTTCGCGGTGTAGGTGGCCAGGGTGGGCCGGGTCACAAACAGGCTGCCCTTGGCGGACAGCGCGCCGAGATCAACCGGCGGCACGGCGCCCGAGGAGTTGCCGTAGGTGACCATCAGGCCCAACGGCGCCAGGCAGTCCAGGCTGGTGTTGAAGGTGTCGCGACCCACGCTGTCATACACCACCGGCACCATCGCCCCGCCGGTGATACGCCTCACCTCGGCCGGCAGACCCTCGTACCCGATCACCACGTGTGCGGCGCCATGCTCGCGCGCCATCTCCGCCTTGGCCTGGGTGCTGACGATGCCGATGACGGTGGCGCCCAGGTGCTTGGCCCATTGGCACAGGATCAGCCCCACGCCGCCGGCCGCGGCATGCACCAGGATGGTGTCGCCGGGCTTCACCCGATAGGTGGTGCGCAGCAGATACTGCGCCGTCATGCCCTGCAGCATCATGGCGGCGGCAGTCTTGTCCTCCACCCCGTCCGGGATCTTCACCAGGCGGTCGGCGGAGATGACGCGGTCCGTCGCATAGGCGCCGATCGGGCCGGTCGCGTAGGCCACGCGGTCCCCCACCGCCACGCCGTGCACGTCGGATCCGATGGCGGTGACCACGCCCGCCGCCTCCATGCCCAGCGTCGCCGGCAAGGTCGGGATCTTGTAGAGCCCGTTGCGGAAATAGACGTCGATGTAGTTGAGGCCCACGGCGGTGTGGTGCACCAGCGCCTCGGCCGGGCCGGGCTCGGGGGTCGGCACGTCCTCCCAGCGCATCACTTCGGGGCCGCCCTGGGCGTGGATGCGGATTGCCTTAGACATCGAAGAATCCTCCAGCCGCCGGAGCGGATTGTGTCTCTAGCCACAGGAGGCGCCGTTTGGTCTCCAGCCCCTCATGCCCGGAATAGCCGCCGATGCCGTTCGCCGCCACCACACGGTGGCACGGGATCAGGATCGGGATCGGGTTGGCGCCGTTCGCCCCGCCCACGGAGCGGCTGCCGCCCCCGGCCACGCCCGCGATCTGGGCATAGGTCTGCGTCGTGCCGTACGGGATCTCACACAGCGCTGCCCAGACCCGGCGCCGATACGCCGTGCCGAACGGCGCCAGCGGCAGGTCGAAGCTGGACCGCCCGCCATCCAGATACTCCTCCAGCTGCGCCCGCGCCCGCAGCAGCAGCGGCGTCTCGTCCTGGTCCCGGCCCCACCCCCAGTCCAGGGCAACGATGGCGCCGTCCTCCTCGGTCAGCGTCAGGGTGTCGAACAGGGAGGTGCGGAAACTGAGCTGCGGCAACGGGGCTCCGGGGCGATGATGGACGAATGGCAACCTTCGCGGCCCGGTGTGTCAAGGCCCGGCCCCGATGGCAAGCCCCGATGGCAGGCTCCGGTCACAGGCATCTATGGCACGTCACGTCGGCCGTCACTGGTCAGCGGGCCCGAATGGCTACGGCGCGCCGCCCATGCTACGCGGGCCGCATGCCTGCCCCGAAGCCCGCCACCGGAGTCGTGCCCCCGCTGCTGCAGCCCGGCGTGGAAGACCGGCTGCGCGCCTATGCGGACCTGCTCGCCACCTGGACCCGGCGCATCAACCTCATCTCCACCGCCGACCAGGCCAGCATCTGGACCCGGCACGTGCAGGACAGCCTGCGCCTGCTGCCGCTTATTCCGCCCGGGACCAGCCGTGGCATCGATCTCGGGTCCGGCGGCGGCCTGCCGGGCCTGGTGCTGGCGATCGCCACCGGCATCCCGTTCGACCTCGTCGAGTCGGACCGCCGCAAGTGCGCCTTCCTGATGGAGGCGGCGCGGCTGACCCGGGCGCCGGTGCAGGTGCACACGATCCGCATCGAGGCCTGCACCCTGAACCCGGCGCCGCTGGTCACCGCCCGCGCCCTGGCGCCGCTGCCGGGGCTGCTGGCCCTGGCCGCCCCGCTGCTGGCGGCCGGCGGCACCATGCTGTTCCCAAAGGGCGCCCGCGCCGCCGCCGAACTGGAGGCCGCCCGCGCCGGCTGGACCTTCGACCTCAGGACCGAGGGCCCGGCCGACAGCCCGGTGCTCGTCTTCCGCAACCCGGCCCGCAAGGACCCTGCTAAAGTGCCTGCCCATGTCCAAACCCCTGTCTGACCCCCCGATGCCCCGAGCATCGGGCCCGAGCCGCACCCGCGTCCTCGCCATCGCCAACCAGAAGGGCGGCGTGGGCAAGACCACGACCGCCATCAACCTTGCCACCGCCCTGGCCGCCGCGGGCGTGCCGGTGCTGCTGATCGACCTCGATCCGCAGGGCAACGCCTCCACCGGCCTCGGCATCGAACGCGCCCGCCGCAGCCCCGGCACCTACGCGGTGCTCAGCGGCGACGCGGCGCTGACCCCGATCGGGACCGGCATCCCCGGCCTCACGCTGCTGCCCGCCGGCAGCGACCTGGCCGGCATGGAGATCGAGCTGGCCAGCGCGCCCCGGCGCGAGTTCCGCCTGAAGGACGCGCTGGCCGCCGCGCCGCCGGGCACCACGGTGCTGATCGACTGTCCGCCCAGCCTCGGCCTGCTCACGCTGAATGGCCTGGTGGCGGCCGATGCCGTGCTGGTGCCGCTGCAATGCGAGTTCTTCGCGCTGGAAGGAATCAGCCAGCTCGTGCAAACCATCGAGCGCGTCCGCCGCAACCTCAACCCGGCGCTGGAGCTGCAAGGCATCGTGCTGACCATGTTCGACCGCCGCAACAACCTCTCCGACCTGGTCGCCGCCGATGTGCGCTCCGTGTTCGGGGACACGGTCTATGAGACCGCCATCCCGCGCAACGTGCGGGTCTCGGAGGCGCCGAGCCACGGCAAGCCCGTGATGCTCTACGACGTGCGCTCCCCGGGTGCGCAGGCCTATATCCGGCTGGCCGCCGAGGTGATCCGGCGCGAACGCGGGCGCCCGGCGCGCGCCGCATGAGCGGCGCCAATGCCAAGGCCAGCCCGAGGCTCGGCCGCGGCCTGGCCGCCCTGCTGGGCGAGGCCGTCGCCGCCGTGCCGCCCTCGGCGCCGCGGGCCGACCGCAGCACCCTGCCCGTCACGGCGCTCGCCCCCGGACCGTTCCAGCCGCGCACCAGCATGGACGCGGAGGCGCTGGCGGAACTCACCGCCTCCATCCAGCAGCAGGGCGTGCTGCAGCCGATCCTCGCCAGGCCCCATCCGGACGAGCCGGGCCAATACCAGATCATCGCCGGCGAACGCCGCTGGCGCGCCTCGCAGGCCGCCGGGCTGCACGAGGTGCCGGTGCTGGTCCGTGCGCTGGACGACACCCAGGCCATGGCCGCCGCGCTGGTGGAGAACCTGCAGCGGCAGGACCTGGACCCGATCGAGGAAGCCCAGGGCTACCGCCGACTGCAGGACGAGTACGGCCTGACGCAGGACCATCTCGGCAACCTGGTCGGCAAGTCCCGCAGCCACATCGCCAACACCGTGCGCCTGCTGAACCTGCCGGACGCGGTGCGCGCCCAGGTCAGCGGCGGCGAACTCAGCGCCGGCCACGCCCGCGCCCTGCTGCTGCACCCGGAGCCCGAGGCCGCAGCCCGGCAGATCATCGCCCGCGGCCTCAACGTCCGCCAGGCCGAGGCGCTGACCAGCCGCAAGACCGCCGCCCCCGCCCCGCCCCCGGTGGAGGACGTGGAGCGCGTGGCGCTGGAACGGCAGCTGAGCCTCATGGTCGGCCTGCAGGTCCGCATCCAGGCCGGCAGCGGCAGCGGCGGCTCGATGCACATCACCTTCCGCACCCTCGACCAGCTCGACTCGCTGATCGAGCGCCTGCGGGATCGACGGTCCGGCCGCGACTGAGGCGAACGACCACCGTCAGGCGTGATCGAACGCCGTCGATTTCACCAGCGCGAAGGCCGTGCGTCCGGGGACCAGCGCCAGCCGCGCCACGGCATCCCGCGTCAGCCGGGCCAGCAGCACGGAGGGGCCGACGCGCAGGCTGACGAACGCCTCGTAGGGCCCGGCCGCATCGATGGCAGAGACGGTCGCCTCCATGATGTTGTGCGTGCTGATCCCGCCCGGCCGCTCCGTCGCCACCGCCACGTCGCGGGCCCGCAGACGCACCCGCAGCCGGGTGCCAAGCGACTCCGGCCGCAGCGGCACCTGGAACACACCGCCGGGGAACGTCAGCCGGCTGAGCCCACGCTCTCCATCATGTCCGGCCACGATGCAGGACAGCACCACGCCGGCATCCCGCCGCCCGCTGAGCACCGGCAGGTCCGTGCGCGCCATCAGCGCATCCACCGGCCCGGCGGCCTGCACCCGGCCGCCCTGCAGCAGCACCAGCGTGTCTGCCAGGCGGTCCACCTCGTCCAGTGCGTGGGTGACATAGAGCACCGGCAGGGCGGACACGTCGCGCAGCCGTTCGAGGTAGGGCAGGATCTCGGCCTTGCGCGGCGCATCGAGTGCGGCCAGCGGCTCGTCCATCAGCAGCAGGCGCGGGCGCGAGAGCAGGGCGCGGCCGATCGCCACCCGCTGGCGCTCGCCGCCGGAGAGCAGGCGCGGCCGCCGGGCCAGCAGCGGCATGATGCCGAGCAGGTCCACCACCTCCGCGAAGGATGGCCCGGCGGCGCCACGCGGCGCCCGCCGCATTCCGTAGCGCAGGTTGCTGGCCACCGAGAGATGCGGCAGCAGCCGCGCCTCCTGGAACACCATCCCGCACCGCCGCCGTTCCGCCCGCACATCGATGCCGTTCGTGGTGTCCAGCAGCACCGCCCCCTCCAGCACCACGCGCCCCACATCCGGCCGCAACAAACCGGCCACGATCGCCAGCAGCGTGCTCTTGCCGGACCCGGAGGCGCCGAACAGCGCCGTCACCCCCGGGGGCGCCATGAACCCGGCATCGAGGGTGAAAGCGGGGAAGGCGTGCCGGGCCGAGACCTCCAGCATCAGCCGAGCAGCCGGTGCATGCGCCGGGCGATCACCTCGGACAGCAGCAGCAACCCGATCGCCAGCACGAACGACACGGCGGACAGCTTTGCCGCGGTGGCCTCGCCGCCCGGCACCTGGGTCGCGGCGTAGATCGCCAGCGGCAGGGTCTGAGTCTGGCCCTCGATGTTCGAGACGAAGGTGATCACCGCGCCGAACTCCCCCAGCCCGGCGGCGAAGGCCACCACCGCCCCCGCCAGCACGCCGGGCGCCATCAGCGGCAGCGTCACGGTGACGAACCGGTCCAGCGGCCCGGCCCCCAGCGTGCGCGCCGCCGCCTCCAGCCCCGGATCCACCGACTCCAGCGATAGCCGGATCGCACGCACCATCAACGGAAACGCCATCACCGCGGTGGCCAGCGCGGCGCCGGCACTGGTGAACACCAGCCTTACCCCGAACCAGTCCTGCAGCAGCGAACCCAGCGGCCCGCGCACCCCGAACAGCAGCAGCAGCCCCCAGCCGATCACCACCGGCGGCATCACCAGCGGCAGATGCACGAGCGCGTCCAGCAGCCACCGCCCGGCGAACCGCCCGCGCGACAGCGCGTAGGCGACCAGCACCGCGACCGGCAGCCCGAACAGCACGCTGCGCCCCGCCACCGAAAGGCTCAGCCGCACCGCCTGCCATTCGGCCGGGCTGAGCCAGACCGCCGGCCAGGCGCCCGGGCTGAGCCAGTCGGGCAGGGTCACTCCTTCACGGAGAAGCCCAGGCGGCGATACACCGGCGCCGCCTCCGGCCCGACCAGGAAGGCGAGCAGGGCGTGGGCCTCGGGCGTGTCGCCATGCCGGGTCAGCGCGAAGGGGTAGCTGATCGGGGGGTGCGAGGCTGCGGGAAAGGTGCCGATGACGCGCACAGCCTTGGAGGCAGCGGCATCCGTCGCATAGACGATCCCCAGCGGCGCCTCGCCCCGCTCGACCAGCAGCAGGGCGGCCCGCACGTTCTCCGCCCGCGCGATGCGGGGCGCCACGGCATCCCACACGCCCAGCGCCCGCAGCGAGGCCTCGGCATACTTCCCCACCGGCACACTGGCCGGGTCGCCCGTCACCAGCCGCCCGGTCGCACCCAGCCGGGTCAGCAGATCGACCCCTGGGCCGATGGCGATGGGAGCCGACGCGGGCTCTGCGGGCGCGATCAGCACGAGCGTGTTGCCCAGCGGGCTGGTGCGGGACTTCGAGACCAGAAGATCACGCTGCTGCAGGTAATCGGCCCAGGGCTCGTCGGCGGAGGCGAAGATATCGGCGGGCGCACCCTGCTCGATCTGCCGGGCCAGCGCGGAGGAAGCGCCGTAGGAGAAGCGCGGCAGCGGGTGCCCCTTGGCCGCCCAGAGCGCCCCCAGTTCCTTCATCGCGTCCGTCAGGCTCGAGGCCGCCATGACGGTGACACCCTGCGCCTGCGCCGTGGCGGGCCGTGCGGCGACCGCGCCCATCATGGCGCAGGTGAGCAGGACGAACGGACGGCGGCGCATTCCCGATCCCCGGAACGTTACATCCCGTGGGTCATAGCGGCGCCATCCCGGCCCGGCAATCGCGGCCACATACTAGGCGGCCGGTGTCCCGCAGGCGCGCAGCAGGCTTCGCAGGTCCTGGATCGGCGGAAACACCTCCTGGTTCAGGTCGGTCCCCTGCCGGTCATGGGCCGCCTGCTCCATTTCCACGATGCCGCGGTCCTCGGCGAAAATACGTTCGGTGAAGAACACCAGCAGCGGCCACACCGCCTCGATCAGCCCCGGGATGCGCGGACGGCGCACGGAGAGCAGGCCGAAGGTCCGGTTGATGCGCTGCTCCTTGTCCACCGGCACATAGACGATGAACAGGTCCATCACCGGCTGCTCCGACCCGGCCCATATCTTGAGGCCCTGATACGGGTAGTCCGTGCGGATCGTCATCTTGTCGCGGTTGTTGGACCAGCCGCCGGAGCGTTCGCTGCCGAAGATCACCCGCTCGCCCAACGACATGCCGCCACCCTCGCGGGCAAAGGTGTAGTCCACCTCCATCCAGTCATCGCCCATGCGGCGGCCCAGGTAGCGGGGCTTGATCTTGCCCATGTTCTCGCGGTGCAGGAACTGATGGTTCATGTCCATCAGGTTCTCGTGCATGAAGGTGTAGTGGCAGCCGATCTCGCGCCCGAAGCGCCGGGTCTTGTAATCGGGGTTGGCGACGGAGCCGAGCGCCGGGAACGGCACGGTCGCGGCCAGCGCGGGATCCCCGGGGAACACGAACACCAACCCTTCGGCCTCCCGGCACGGGTAGGCGCGCACGCCGTTCGGCAGGTGCCCCTTGCCGAGATACGGCACGTCCGTACACTTGCCGCTGCTGTCATAAGCCCAGCCGTGGTAGCCGCAGCGAATCGCGCAGCCGTCCACGATGCCGGACGACAGCGGCACCTGGCGGTGGGCGCACCGATCCTCCAGCGCGAACACCAGGCCGTCCTTGCTGCGGATCAGCACGATCGGGTCACCGGCGAACCGGGTGGCGAGCGCCTTGCCGGGCTTCAGCTCGGTTGACCAGGCGAGCGGATACCAGTGGTCGGGGTGCGAGCCGATCCGGCGCAGGTCGGAACGGTGGCATGACACGGCGCCATCGGGCATCAGGAACTCCACACATCATGGGCGCGTGCCTGCTTCATCGCTGAAAATCGCGACGAAGTCATCCCTGTTTCGCCTGCATCGGCGGGCTTGCACACATCTCGTTAACCATTATCCATTAAATTGGACGTCGCACCCAAGGAGGTCCTGATGTCCCATTATCTAGTCGACACCCGCCCGGAAGTCGCTGCCTGTCCCGCTTCCATCCCAGCCGCGGCAACCTTCGCCGGAACCGAACGGCGCCGGGCCGGGCGGATCGAAAATGCCAGCCCAGAACTGATCAGCCTGATGCGCAGCCCGGCTTCGAAATCCGCCCGGATGCGGGTTGCGCTGTATGACGCGCCGGGCTTCCTGCTGCCAGCGGCACCACGCCGCCCACGAGCGACCGCACGCACCTTGTGCCACATGGCAGCGGCCGTTGCCACATGCTCGCTGGGCTGCACCGGCTTGTTCAAGGCCATGCTGATCCTCTGGGGATAACCTGCGGCAGCGGCTTCACGCCATTCCGCTCCGCCGACACGGATAACGCGGTCAGCCCGCCATCCGCCGCCTGCGTGGCACGGATGGACACGGCGGCGCCCGGCACCAAAAGGGTGCGATCACCCTCGACCAGGCCGACCACCCGCGCATCAGGCCCGACCTCGATCACATGCTCCCCGCCAGGGTAGCGCAACCGACCGTGGCGTTGGTCATGCTCTGCTCGGGTTGCCCCATAGCCCGATGCCCTGCGCCGGTCCCGCGCATCGCCGCCGAGCCCACGAATTCGCCCGGGTTGTATGCGCATCCGGCAGAGATAGCCCGCGAGCGCGACAACTCCGTTTGGCCATGGCATTGACCGGGAAGCGGGACGCGGTGTCCGCTGCTGATTTCTGCGCGGGGTTCAGCACCGGCCGCCCTCCTGCCGCGTTCAACACCGCATGACGAACCTGCCAACCGACCCGCGCCACTTCGAGCAGATGTATGCGGCCGACCCCGACCCTTGGCGCTTCGCCAGCAGCGACTATGAGCGCGACAAATACGCGGCGACCCTCGCCGCCCTGCCCGCCCGGCGCTTTACCCGCGGCCTGGAGGTCGGCTGCAGCATCGGCGTGCTGACCCGGCAGTTGGCCACACGCTGCGACACCATCCTCGGCCTCGACGTGGTTCAGGCCGCGATCGACCAGGCCAGGGGCCGGTGTGCGGACCAGCCGAACATGGCGTTCAGCCGGATGGCGGTGCCCGATGAGTGGCCGCCGGGCCAGTTCGACCTGATCGTGTTTTCCGAGGTGCTGTACTATCTGGGTGCCGCCGGCCTGGCACAGGCAGCCGGGAAGTCCGTTGCCAGCCTGCAGCCGGGCGGGAGCATCGTGCTGGTGAACTGGCTGGGCGATACCGGCGCGGGCGCCACCGGCGACGAGGCTGCAGACAGCTTTATTGCCGCGGAAGCCTGGCAAGTGCAGTCCAGCACCAGCACCGGACAGTATCGAATCGACCTGCTGAGCGTCTAGTCGGCGCCAGTACTGCCGAATCCCTGATCACCGCGTCCTGTCTCGTCCAGCGCATCAACAATCTGCCAGGTGAAGCGCGTGACGGGTGCCAGCACCGCCTGGGCGATCCGCATGCCGCGGGTGATGTGGAACCGGTCCGTGCTCAGGTTGATGACGATCACCTGCAATTCGCCACGGAAATCCTCATCGATGGTCGCCGGCGCATTCAGAAGCGTGATGCCATGGCGCAGCGCAAGGCCGGATCGGGGTCGCAACTGCAGCTCATGCCCCGGCGGCAGCGCAACCGCCAGCCCTGTCGGCACCAGAGCACGCTGCATGGGCCCGAGAACCATGGGCTGATCAATGGCTGCGAGAAGATCCATGCCCGCGGAACCAGCGGTGGCATAGCAGGGCAACGGCAGGTCGGCGCCGTGCGGAAGGCGGACGGCCCGCAGCACCGCCATGCCGCCGGATCAGGCCTTGGTCTTGGCGCGGAAGCTCGGTGTCCACCAGCGAACCGGCTTCGGCTCGGGCAGTGGCCGGGTCCGTGGCCGCCCACGCTTCTTCGGCGCAGCGGCGGTCACATCGCCGTCAACCTGAACCGGCGCAGCTTCGTCACCCGGCTCCGATGCGGCACTCGCCTCGGATGCCCCGGCCGCCATGTCGGCCGGGGCCGAAGCGGCCACGGCAGGCGCCGCGGCACGGCTGCGACGGGATGACGCCTGGGCCGCATCGGCCAAGGCGGCGTTCAGCGCCTGCTGCGCCGTCACCAGCGCCCGGCGCTCCTGCGTCAGCGCATCCTGGTGCGCCAGATCCGCATGAACCCGGCGCGTCTCCAGCGCCTGCACGGCGGACTGCGACTCCTGCAAGGCACGGCGGGTGCCGGCGTGCTGCGCCCGCTCGGTCTCCAGTTGCCGCTCCAACTCGGTGATGCGCTCCTTCAGGGCGCTGCTGTCATCCGCGCGATGGTTGAGCACCGTGACCGGAACCCCGCCATCCTGCACGAAGCGATGACGTTGCCGGGCCTGCTCGGGCCGCTGCTGCGGCGTGTGCGCCGCCCCCTTGCCGCTTCCGGTGCCATGCAGCCCCAGCGCGCGACGCATCTTCGCTTCGGCGGATTGTGCATCGGTGGGCGCCGGCGGCGCGCGATTGCCTGTGTCGGCCATCAGTTCTCGTTTTCGGACTGGAGTTCAGATCGGATCGACCACGCCAGAATATCCGGAGTGGCGATTGTCTCCCTTATCTGGCGCGTAATTGCAAGTCTGCACAACAATGCCAGGCCCCGCCACGAAATGCAGCATCAAGGCTGCACTTCGTTCTGGCGATAGCTGCTGTCCGCTGACCAGTCGCGGTCAGACCGGGCTGAGCACGTGAATGACCCGGCTCGCCAGCATCGGCTTCACGCTCGCGGCATAGGCCGCCATGTGCGCGGAGGCGCCGTGGGCCGCCAGCGTTTCCGCCGAACTCCACTTCTCGATCACCGCGAAGCTGTCCGCTCCGAGCCTGGTCTGAACGGCGCCCGCGCCCGGCATGTCGATGGCCGGGGCGTACTCGATGCAGCCCTCCTCGGCATGCACCGCCGGCATGTTGGCGCGGAACCGCTCGAGCACGGCCTCGCGCTGGCCCGGCTGGGCGGTGATGATGGCGACGACGTGGATCATGGCATTTCCCTGTTTTACCCATCCACAGGTTGACCTGACCCGGGGCACCCCGGCAAGCATGCGGCATGACCGAAAGCGCCAACACCCACAGCCTTGACACGGCAGGCCTTGACCCCGCCCGCCTGGCCCGCATCGGCCCGTGGATGCAATCCTGGATCGACAGCGGCCGGCTCGCCGGCATGAGCGCCATGGTGCATCGCCGCGGCCGCACCGTGTTCTCCGGCGCGGCGGGCCTGGCGGACCGCGAACGCGGCCTGCCGATGGCAGCGGACACGGTGGTGCGGATCTATTCCATGACCAAGCCGCTGACCTCGGTGGCGCTGATGATGCTCTACGAGGAAGGCCGCTTCCAGCTGGACGACCCGATCAGCGCCGTGCTGCCGGAATTCGCCGCGATGCAGGTGGTGCACGGCGACACCACGGTTCCGGCCGAGCGTGCCATCACCTATCGCGACCTGCTGACCCATACCTCGGGCCTCACCTACGGCTTCCACCACGCCACTCCGATCGACGCGCTGTATCGCGACACCGGAGTCGATTTCCAGACTGCCGATGCCACGCTGGCGGAGGTGGTGGGCCGCCTCGCCAGGCTGCCGCTGCTGTTCCAGCCCGGCACCCGCTGGAACTACAGCGTCGCCACCGACGTGATCGGCCACCTGGTCGCCGTGCATTCCGGGCAGGACTTCGGCAGCTTCCTCACCGAGCGCGTGCTGCGGCCCCTGGGCATGACGGAGACCGGGTTCGCGGTGACGGAGGCGCAGCTGCCACGCTTCGCCGCCAACTATGCGAGGGGCGAGGACGGCCGGGCCACCCTGCTGGATGACCCGGCCACCAGCCGCTTCCGCACCACGCGCCTCGCCTCCGGCGGCGGCGGCCTGGTCGGCACCATCGGCGACTACATGCGCTTCTGCCGCTTCCTGCTGGGCGGCGGCGCGCTGGAGGGCGTGCGGCTGCTGGGGCGCAAGACCGTGGCGCTGATGATGTCGAACCACCTGGGCGGCGACATGGCGGCGATGGGCCAGGCGCGGTTCAGCGAGAGCACCTACACAGGCATCGGCTTCGGCCTCGGCTTCTCCGTCATGCTCGACCCGGCCGCCGCGCAGATCCTCGGCACCCCCGGCGAATGCGCCTGGGGCGGCGCCGCCAGCACCGCCTTCTGGGTCGATCCGGCGGAGGACATGGCCGTCGTGCTGTTCGCCCAGCTCACCCCCAGCAGCACCTACCCCATCCGGCGGGAGCTGCGGGTGCTGACCTACGCCGCCATCGTGGACTGAGGGTGGTGCCCAACTACTATCCGCTCTTCGTCCTCGCCACCGCGCTGCTGATCCTGACGCCCGGGCCGAACGTCGCGCTGATCGTCGCGAACAGCGTGGCCTATGGCGCGCGCTATGGCCTGCTCACCGTGGCCGGCACCAGCGCCGCGGTGCTGCTGCACATGGGCTTCGTGGGCTTCGGCCTGGCGAAGTCGCTGGCCGTCATCGGCGTGATGTTCCAGTGGGTGCGCTGGGCCGGGGTCGCCTACCTGCTCTATCTCGGCCTGCACACCTGGCGCGCGCGCCCTGTGAACCTGGGCGGCGTCGGGGCCGAACCGAGGTCCGCCCGCGGCCTGATGCTGCGCGCCTTCGCCGTCAGCCTCACCAACCCCAAGACGATGCTGTTCTACGGCGCGTTCTTTCCGCAGTTCATCGCGCCGGACCGGGCCATGGCGCCGCAGATCTGGACCATGTGCGCCACCTTCCTGCTAGTCGCCATCCTCATCGACGCGCTCTGGGCGCTTGCCGCCGCCCATGCCCGGCAGCTGATCGCCGGGCATGGCCGGCTGCGGCAACGTCTCAGCGGCGGGCTGCTGATGGCCGCCGGGCTGGGCCTCGCGCTCGCCCGGCCGAGATAGTCACGCTCGCCCTCACCGCCGCCGCCCTGCTGATCGAGGCCGCGACGGGATACCCGGACGCCCTGTTCCGGCGCATCCGCCACCCCGTCGTGTGGATCGGCGCCGTGATCGCCCGGCTCGATGCGCGCTTGCCGCGAACCCGGCGGGCCGGTGTGCTGACCTTGGCCGGCGTGCTCGCCATCACCATCGCGCCCACGGCATTGCTCTCTATTTCACTGCACGGCGTCTGGGGCTTCATCGCCCTCGCCATGCTGGCCAGCACCCTGCCGGCGCAGCGCAGCCTGCACGACCATGTGGCGGCCGTGGCCGGGGCGCTGCGGGCCGGGCTGCCGGAGGGGCGGCTGGCGGTGGCGCAGATCGTCGGGCGCGACCCGGACCAGCTGGACGAGGCCGGCGTGGCGCGCGCCGCCATCGAAAGCCTGGCGGAGAACTTCTCCGACGGCATCGTGGCGCCGGCCTTCTGGGGCGCGCTGTTCGGCCTGCCGGGCATGGCCGCCTACAAGGCGGTGAACACGCTGGACAGCATGATCGGCCATCGCACGCCGCGGCACGAGCGCTTCGGCTGGGCCTCCGCCCGGCTCGACGACTGGCTGAACCTGGTGCCCTCCCGCCTCTCCGCCCTGTGGTTGCTGCTGGCCGCCCTGCTGCTGCCGGGTGCCGCCGCTGGCCCGGCCTGGCGGGCGGTCTGGCGTGATGCCCGGCACCACCGCTCCCCCAGCGCCGGCTGGCCGGAGGCGGCGATGGCGGGCGCGCTGGGCCTGCGTATTGCCGGGCCACGCGCCTACCATGGGGTGCTGTCGACGGATGGCTGGATGGGCAATGGGCGGGCCGGGGCGACGGCAGCGGATATCGGGCGCGCCCTGCGGCTCTACCGCGTTGCCTGTGTCATCCAATGGGTGGTCATCGCCGGTCTGGCAGTCATCGCGCAAGGCTGAGCAGGTGGTCGAGGTCCATGTGCCGCTCCAGATGCGCCGCCAGGGCATCGAGCGTCGCCTCCACCAGGGTTTCATGCCGGTGCGCGGACGGGGCGGCGCCGAGGGCGGCAAGCCAGCCGGCGCGGTATCCATCGTGCTGGAACAGGCCGTGCAGATAGGTGCCGCTGACCAGGCCGTCTGCGCTGGTGGCGCCATCTGGCCGATCAGGCAGCTGTAGAAATGGCCGTGCCGTGTCCGGCCCCTCGGTGCGACCCATGTGCATCGCGTAGCCGTTGAAACCGGCCCCTTGCACCGCCTCCAGCCGCTTCTCGCCCGAGAGCACCGTCGTGACGTCGAGCAGCCCCAGCCCCGCGACGCTCCCGGCCGGCCCCTCGATCCCGGCCGGGTCCGCCACGCTGCGGCCCAGCATCTGATAGCCGCCGCAGATGCCCAGCACCCGGCCGCCGCGGCGGTGATGCGCCACCAGGTCGCCCTCCCATCCCGCGGCCCGGAACGCAACCAGGTCGGCGATCGTGCTCTTGGATCCCGGCAGCAGCACCAGGTCGCACACCGGCAGCGGCGTGCCGGGCCGGACCAGCAACAGGTCGAGGCCGGGCTCCTGCGCCAAGGGGTCGAGATCATCGAAATTGGCGATCATCGGCAGGAGCGGCACCGCAATGCGCCGGGCCGCACCGGGGAGTGTGGCCTGCGCCACCAGGTCCGCCGCATCCTCCGCCGGCAGCAGCGACGCCCGTTCGAAATGCGGCACCAGGCCCAATGCGGGCCAGCCGGTGCGGGCGGCGATCTGCGCCATGCCGGCATCGAACAGGCTGGGGTCGCCCCGCATCCGGTTGACCACGAAGCCGCACACCAGGGCTGCATCCAGCGGATCGATCACCGCGTGCGTGCCCACCAGGCTGGCGATCACCCCGCCGCGGTCGATATCCCCCACAACCACCACGGGCGTTCCGGTGGCACGGGCGAACCCCATGTTGGCGATGTCGCCCTGCCGCAGGTTGACCTCCGAGGCGCTGCCCGCACCCTCCACCATCACGAGGTCCGCCTCTGCCTGCATGCGGCCGAAACTATCCAGCACATCGGCCATCAGCCCCGGCTTCATCGCCTGGTAGTCCCGCGCCCGCGCCGACCCGCGGACCCGGCCCTGCACCACCACCTGCGATCCCGTCTCGCTCTGCGGCTTCAGCAGCACCGGGTTCATGTGCACGCTGGGCGGCACCCCACAGGCCCGCGCCTGCAGCGCCTGCGCCCGCCCGATCTCGCCGCCATCTGCGGTCACGGCGGCGTTGTTGCTCATGTTCTGCGGCTTGAACGGCCGCACCCGCAGCCCGCGATTGCTGAAAGCCCGGCACAGCCCCGCCACCAGCAGCGACTTCCCGACCGACGACCCGGTGCCCTGCAGCATCAGGGCGCGGGCGGGCTCACGCGGCGCGATGACGTGTCAGCTGTCGAAATGGAGCCCGCTGACTGGGATGCACCTTGTAACGGCCGGCCACTTGTACGGGCTGGATAGATCCCACAGGACCGATCGGCCAATGTTTGCTCTCGTAGGTTTCGATAAGCGCAAGTAGCACCTGAAACCGAGCAGCTTCCATCGACTCTGGCGCCGGCTCCTGAACAAAATACCGATCTACCTCTGCCAAAGCCCAATCCAGATCGCTCTCGGCCACCAAAGGCCGAATATCCATGTTCATCCCACCGTCTCCGGATCGATCTTATCGTATTCCGCATGCGTGCCGATGAACTTCACCTGCACGGCGCGATATTTGTAGCTGATCCGAGCGACCACCCGATAGCGATTGCCGCCAATATCGAAGATCACCCGATTGTCTCCAATGAAATCGACCGAACCGAACCGCGCACGCACGTCAGCCGGCCCCGCCCACTGCCCGGCGCTCACGGCAGCATACCACTCCTGCAGCGACACTTTCGCCCGTGAATGGGTCGTCCAGAACTCGATCAGGGTTCGCCGTGCAATGACCTGCACTTCAGAACTCCACCCCCTCCTGCGCCCGCACCCCGGCCGCGAAGTGATGCTTCACCGCCACCATCTCCGTCACCAGGTCCGCCGCCGAGATCAGCGCCGGGCGCGCGTTGCGCCCCGTCACCACCACGTGCAGCCCCGGCGGGCGCGCCGCCAGGCCGGCCAGCACCTCGGCCTCGTCCAGGTAGTCGTAGCGCAGCGCGATGTTCAGCTCGTCGAGCACCAGCAGGCCGAGGCCGGGCCGGGCCATCAGCTCCAGCGCCTTGCCCCAGGCGGCGCGCGCCGCGGCGATGTCGCGCCCCTTGTCCTGCGTGTCCCAGGTGAAGCCCTCGCCCATGGTGTGCCAGTCCACCAGGTCATCGAACCGCGCCAGCGCCGCGCGCTCCCCGGTGGACCAGGCCCCCTTGATGAACTGCACCACGCCGCAGGGCCGGCCGCGCCCCACCATGCGCAGCAGCAGGCCGAAGGCGGCGGTGCTCTTGCCCTTGCCGGGCCCGGTATGGACCATGAGCAGGCCTTTCTCGATGGTCTTGGAGGCGACCTCCGCGTCCTGCACCGCCTTGCGCTTCGCCATCCTGGCGGCGTGGCGCCCGTTCTCGTCCGTGTCGTCCATCATTTCACCTGCATGGGGAGGCCAGCCACCACCAGCACCACCCGGTCCGCCCGCGCGGCGACGATCTGGTGCAGCACCCCGGCCGCGTCGCGGAACCGGCGGGACAGCGCGTTGTCCGGCACGATGCCGAGCCCCACCTCGTTCGACACCAGGACCGTCGGCGCCGTGCGCCCGTCCAGCGCGTCCATCAGCCGGTCGGTGGCGATGCCGATGTCGTGTTCGCCCAGCACCAGGTTGGTGAGCCAGAGCGTCAGGCAGTCCACCAGCACCGGCATCGGGGTCTGCAGCGCGCTGTCGAGGTCGAGCGGTGCCTCCACCGTGATCCAGCCTTCCGCCCGCACGGCCTGATGCGCCAAGATTCGCTGCCGCATCTCGTCATCGAAGGCCTGCCCGGTCGCGACATAGCACCACGGCGGCCCGGCCTGCATCAGCAGCGCCTCCGCATGCCGGCTCTTGCCGGACCGCGCGCCGCCCAGCACGAAGGTGATTTGGTTGCCTGCCACGATGAACCGGGACATACTGCACGGCGATGGTCCTTCCTAGCGGTGACGTGGCCTGGTGGCGACGGGGCCGAGCGGAAGGTTAATAGGGAAGCCGGTGCGACACCGGCGCTGTCCCCGCAACTGTAAGCGGTGAGGCCCCTGCCGCACGCCACTGGACCGCCCGTCTCGGGCGCCTGGGAAGGCAGGCAGGGGACGTGGGTTGCGGGGCCATCGTCCCGCAAGCCGGATCCGTAAGCCAGGAGACCTGCCATCGACGGCCACGCATGGCCGTTTCGGAACGCGACGCCAGGCGGGGTGCCCTGGCGGCGGCGGTGCGGCGTGGCCCATGGCCCGGCGCAGCGTCCCGCGGGCGGGGGCCCGGGGGCGAAGTGCATCCCGTGGCTGCCTGCCTGGGAACCCTGTCCATGCCCAATCTTCATGTCTGCACCACCTGCCGCGCCGGCGAACCGCTCGTGGAGGGCCAGCCCGTCCGGGGCCAGCGCCTGTTCGACGCCCTGGCCGCCGCCGCACCGGCTGAGCTACGCGTCCTGCCGGTCAAGTGCCTGAGCAGCTGCGACAATGGCTGCGCCGCGGCGATCTCCGCACCGGGCAAATGGACCTATCTGCTGGGCCGGCTGGACCAGGCCATGGTGGCGGACGTGGTGACCTATGCCGCCACCTATGCCGAACACCCGACCGGCACCGTGCTGCCGTCCCGCCGCCCGGCCTCGCTCGCCCGCATCATCCTGGGCCGCATGCCCGATCTGGTTGGAGATGCCGCATGACCAAGCTGCCCGTCACGGGCGCGACGGCCAAGCTGCCCGTCACGGGCGCGACGGCCAAGCTGCCCGTCACGGTCATCACCGGCTTCCTGGGCGCCGGCAAGACCACCCTGCTGCGCCACATGGTCGAGAACGCCGGCGGCCGCCGCCTGGCGCTGATCGTCAACGAGTTCGGCGCCATCGGGGTCGATGCCGACCTGCTCCGCGGCTGCGGCATTCCGGAGTGCGAGGAGGCGGATATCGTCGAGCTGGCCAATGGCTGCCTCTGCTGCACCGTGGCCGACGAGTTCCTGCCCGCCATGCAGGCCCTGCTCGACCGCCCCAACCCGCCCGACCACATCGTGATCGAGACCTCCGGCCTCGCCCTCCCCAAGCCCCTGCTCAAGGCGTTCGGCTGGCCCGGCATCCGCGACCGCGTCACCGTGGATGGCGTGATCACCGTGGTGGACGGGCCCGCCGTGGCCGCCGGCCGCTTCGCCGATGACCCCGAGGACGTGGCCCGGCAAGGCGCCGCCGACCCCGGGCTCGACCACGACAACCCGCTCGCCGAAGTCTACGAGGACCAGCTCGCCTGCGCCGACATGGTGATCCTGAACAAGACCGACCTGCTGGACCCCGCAGCCCTGGCGCAACTCCAGGCCAGCATCGCCGCCGCCCTGCCCCGCGCGGTTCAGGTGGTCCCGGCCCAGCACGGCAGGCTGGACCCGGCCGTGCTGCTCGGCCTCCAATCGGCCTCCGAGTCGGACCTTGCCGCCCGCCCCTCGCACCACGACGCCGAGGATGGCGAGCACGAGCACGATGACTTCGAGAGCTTCGTGGTGCCGCTGCCGGAAACCGCGTCACCCGATGCGCTGGTCGCCCGCCTGCGGGAGGTGGCCGAGGCGCACCGCGTGCTGCGCATGAAGGGCTTTGCCGCCGTGGCGGGCAAGCCGATGCGCCTGGCGATCCAGGGCGTCGGCAACCGCTTCAGCCAGTCCTTCGACCGCGCCTGGAAGCCGGGCGAGGCGCGGGCCGGGCACGTGGTGGTGATCGGCCAGACCGGCCTCGACCGCGCTTCGATCGAAGCCGGCATCACGGCCGCGTAACATGCACCTGCTCGTTCGCGAGGTCCGCAGCCTGGACGAGGATGCTCCGGCACAGGAGCTGGGGCAGACCCCGGCCCCGCTGGTGGCGCTCTCCTTTTCCGACGCCGACCTCGGCGCGCTGGCCGCGGCCTGGACCGATGATGGTCCCGCCCTGCGCCTCGCCAGCCTGGCCCGGCTGCGCCACCCGTTGAGCGTGGACCTGTATCTGGAACAGGTCGCCGGCCATGCCGGATGCGTGATGGTGCGCCTGCTGGGCGGCCTCGACTACTGGCGCTATGGCGTCGAGGAACTGGCGGCGCTGTGCCGGGAGCGAAGCATCGCCCTCGCCCTGCTGCCAGGCGATGCCGCGGACGACACCCGGTTGCGCGAGCTGTCCACAGTGCCGCTTGAGGCCTGGTCAGCACTGGACGCCTGCTTCCGCGCCGGCGGCGGCACGAACATGCGGCTGGCTCTGGAGTGGGCGTCGCACCTCGCCGGCCTGTCACCGAAACCGGAACGCCGGGCCGAACCCGTCCCCGCCCACGGCCTGATGCAGCTGCCGCTGCAACAGGACGCAAACCGAACGCCGGCTTTAACAGCCGCCATAATCCTGTACCGCTCCCACCTGCTCTCCGCCGACACCGCCCCCATCGAAGCCCTGGCCGCCGCCCTGGCGGAGCGCGGCTTCACCCCGCGCGCCCTCTACGTCGACAGCCTGAAATCCCCACCCACCGCCGCATGGGTCGCCGCCACCCTGCGGGAGATGGCACCCGCCATCGTCCTCAACGCCACCGCCTTCTCCGCCCGGCAGGACGACGCCTCGCCGCTCGACGCCCCCGGCGTGCCGGTGCTGCAGGTGGTGCTGTCCGGCGCTGCCCGCGCCGCCTGGGCAGCGTCCAGCCGCGGCCTCTCCGCGACCGACCTCGCCATGCAGGTCGTGCTGCCGGAGCTGGACGGCCGGCTGCTCACCGGCGCGATCTCCTTCAAGACGGAAGCCGCCGCGCACCCCGCCCTGCAATACACCCGCATCATCCATGCGCCGGACCCGGAGGGCGTGGCCCTGGCCGCGGACCGCGCGGCCGGCTGGGCCAGGCTCGCGGCCACGCCCCGGCCCGGCCGCCGCCTGGCCATCGTGCTCTCCGACTATCCCGGCATCGGCGGCCAGCAGGGCCATGCCGTGGGCCTCGACACCTTCGCCAGCCTCGCCGCCATGCTGCGCCTGCTGGAGACCGAACAGTACGGCATCACCGCTCCCGCCCAGGACGCGCTCGTGCAGGCGCTCTGCCACGACGCCCCCCGCCCCTTCCTTGCCGTCGCCGAATACCGGCGCCTGTTCGCCACCCTGCCCGAGCCCGTGCAAGCCGCCGTCACCGCCGCCTGGGGCCCCGCCGACCAGGACCCCACCGTGCAAGCCGGCCATTTCACCCTCCGCCATCGCCACGCCGGCCACGCCCTGCTGGCCCTGCAACCGGACCGCGGCAGCGCCAGCGACCGCAAGGCCGGCTACCACGATGCGGACCTGGCGCCGCGCCACGCCTTCGTCGCCTTCCATCTCTGGCTGCGCCAAGGGCTCGACGTGCACGTCATGGTGCAGCTGGGCGCTCATGGCAGCCTGGAGTGGCTGCCGGGCAAGGCCGCCTCGCTGTCCGCCACGTGCTTGCCCCGCGCCCTGCTCGGCGGGCTGCCGGTGGTGTACCCCTTCATCGTCAACAACCCCGGGGAGGCCGCCGCCGCCAAGCGCCGCCTGGGCGCCGTCACCATCGGCCACCTTACTCCGCCCATCGGCACCGCCGCCGCGCACGGCCCGGCGCGTGACCTCGAACGCCTGATCGACGAATACGCCGCGGCCGAAGGCCTCGACCGCCGCCGCAGCGCCCTGCTGCGCGCCGCGATCCTCGAGCAGGCGGACGCCGCCGGGGTGCTGGCCGAGAGCGGCGCGGCCCGCGACCTGCCCGACGACGAGGCCCTCGCCCGGCTCGACGCCTACCTGTGCGACGTGAAGGACCTGCAGCTGCGCGACGGCCTGCATGTGTTCGGGGAGGCGCCGCCCGGCCGCGGCGCCATCCTCGCCAGCACCGGCCCGGGCAGCACCACGGCGCTGGACGCCTCCCCCGCCGCCGAACGCCGGGCGCTGCTGACGGCGCTCGACGGCCGCTTCGTGCAGCCCGGCCCCGCCGGCGCCCCCACCCGCGGCCGCGCCGACGTGCTGCCGACCGGCCGCAACCTCAGCACCATCGACCCGCGCCAGGTGCCCACCCGCTCCGCCATCATGCTGGCCGAGAAGGCCGCGGCGGCGCTGCTGCGGCGCCACCAGCAGGAGCACGGCGAGTGGCCACGCAGCCTGGTGCTGGACCTGTGGGCCAGCGCCAGCATGCGCACCGGCGGCGAGGACCTGGCGCTCGCCTTCGTGCTGCTGGGCGCCCGCCCGGTGTGGGACGAAGGCTCGGCCCGCGTCTCGGGGTTCGAGGTGCTGCCGCTGGCGGTGCTGGACCGGCCGCGCATCGACGTGACGCTGCGCATCTCCGGCATGTTCCGCGACGCCTTCGCGGCCCAGGTGGCGCTGTTCGACGCGCTGGTGCGGGCGGTGGCGGGGCGGGACGAGGCCGCGGACTGGAACCCGCTGGCCGAAGCCGGGCCATTCCCCGAACGGGCCCTGACCCGCGTGTACGGCGCGCCCGCCGGGCAATATGGCGCGGGCGACGGCAGCGGCGAGGCCTGGCTCGCCGCCTCCGCCGGGGCCTATGGCCGGGACCGGGACGGCGCGGCGGATCCGGCCGGCCTCGCTGCCCGCGTGGCCGCGGCGGACGGCTTCGTGCACACGCAGGACCATGCCGAGATCGACCTGCTCGACAGCCCGGACTTCGCCGCGCATGAGGGCGGTTTCGCACAGGCGGCGGCGCACCTCGGCGGCACCCCGGCGCTGTATCACCTGGACACGTCCCGCCCCGGGGCACCGATGGCGCGCACCGTGGCGGAGGAGGTGGCGCGCGTGGTGCGCGGCCGGGCCGCCAACCCGGCCTGGATCGAGGGCCAGATGCGGCACGGCTTCCGCGGCGCCGCGGAGATCGCCCGGCCGCTGGCGGCGCTGGAGGCCTTTGCGCGCAGCCTGCCGCAGCGGTTCGACACGCAGTTCGACCTGCTGCACGCGGCGACGCTGGGCTCGGACACCGTGGGCGGCTTCCTGCGCGACAACAACCCAGCGGCCCATGCGGACATGACGGCGCGGTTCGAGGCGGTGCGGCAGGCCGGGCTGTGGCACGCGCGCCGCAACAGCATCGGGTCCATGGAATGAGCCTGAAGCGCGGATGGTGCCCCACTCTGGACCGCCCGATGCTGTCCGGCGACGGCCTGCTGGTGCGCGTGCAGCCCCGCCGTGCGCGCCTGACGCCGCATCAGGCGCATGCGCTGGCCGACGCGGCGGATGCCTACGGCAATGGCGCGATCGAGCTGACGCAACGCGGCAACCTGCAGCTGCGCGGGCTGCGCGAGGAGAGCGTCACGCCGTTCGCCGCGGCCATGCAGATGGTGTCGCTGCCCAGCCCCGGTCCGCTGCTGGCGCCGCCCCTGCTGGGGGATGACCCGGCGATCGACTGCCGGACCGAGGCGATCGTCCTGGCGCTGGAGCAAGCCTTTGCAAGGGATCCACGGCTGGCCGGGTTGCCCGCCAAGTTCGCCGTGGCGGTCGATGGCGGCGGCGTGCTCTCAGGGCGGCCGGTAGCGGCAGACCTGGTGGTGGGTGCGGATGGCCGGGTTGGCCAGGCGTCGCACAACGAGACGGCCGTGCCGGTCGGGGCATTGCCATACCAGGTGCCGAACCAGGTGCGCGCGGCAGGCCCTCTCCACATGGCCTTCGGGCTCGCCCCACCATTCGCCCAGCTCGACGCGGCCATGCTGCACCATCTGGCGGACCTCGCGGCCCGGCACGGCACCGACATCCGCGTCAGCCCCTGGCGCGCCCTCCTGCTGGGCCGCGTGCCGCTGGGCACCGACATTCCGCACCAGGCCGGGCCAGGCTGGATCACGGACCCGGCGGACCCGCGCCTGCTCGTCACTGCCTGCATCGGCTCGGCCGGCTGCCTGCGCGGCACGGTGCCCACGCGCGCGGACGCCGCCCGGCTGCGCCCCAGCCTTCCCGTCCATGTCTCCGGGTGCAGCAAGGGTTGCGCCCACCCCGGCCCCGCGGCACTGACGCTGGTGGGACAGGACGGTCTGTACAACGTGGTGCGCCACGGCCGGGCCGCCGACCCGCCCGTCGCCACCGGACTGAGCTTCGAGGCAGCCATCCGATGACCCGCCCCCTTCCCCGTGAGTACGAGCGCGACGGCGCCGCCATCTACCGTCAGTCCTTCGCCACCATCCGTGCCGAGACCGACCTGGTGGGCCGTTCCGCCGTGGAAGCCCGCATCGTCGTGCGCATCGTGCACGCCTGCGGCCTGCCGGAGGTGGCGCCGTTCATCCGCTTCCATCCCGCCTTCGGGCCGGCGGCGCAGGCGGCGCTGCGGGCCGGCGCGCCGATCCTCTGCGATGCCAAGATGGTCGCGCACGGCATCACCCGCCCCCGCCTGCCCGCGGACAATGCGGTGCTGTGCACGCTGGACGACCCGGCCACCCCGCCCATGGCGCTGCGCATCGGCAACACCCGCTCCGCCGCGGCGCTGGAGCTGTGGGGCGAGCGGATGCGCGGCGCGCTGGTGGTGATCGGCAACGCCCCCACGGCGCTGTTCCACCTGCTGGACCTGCTGGACGCGGGCGCCCCGCCGCCGGCCGCGATCATCGGCGCGCCGGTCGGCTTCGTCGGCGCCGCGGAGTCGAAGCAGGCGCTGGCCGAGGGCTCCCCGGTCCCGTGGATGGTGGTGGATGGCCGCCGCGGCGGCAGCGCCATGGCCGTCGCCGCCGTCAATGCCCTCGCGAACGACGTTGAATAGCATCCCATGAGCGGCACCCTGCACGTCGTCGGCACCGGGCCCGGCGACCCCGAGCTGCTGACCCTTCGCGCCGCGCGCCTGCTGGGCAGCGTGCCGGTCATCGCCTACTTCGCGAAACGCGGCCGCACCGGCCACGCCCACCGCATTGCCGACGCGCATATCCCGCCCGCCGCCGAACGGCTGCGCTTCGAGTACCCCTACACCACCGAGATCCCGGTCGATGATCCCCGCTACGAACCCGCGCTGACCGGCTTCTACACCCAGTCCGCCAACACCCTCGCCGGGCGCCTGGCGGCCGGGCAGGACGTGGCGCTGCTGTGCGAGGGCGACCCGTTCTTCTACGGCTCCGCCATGTACCTGTTCGACCGCCTGACCGCCCGCTTCCCCACCGCCATCACACCCGGGATCACCGCCATGAGCGGCTGCTGGAGCCAGGCGCGGATGCCGATGACCCACGGTGACGACATCCTCACCGTGCTGCCCGGCACCATGCCCGGCGACGAGATGACCCGGCGGCTGCAGGACGGCGATGCCGCCGTCATCATGAAGGTCGGCAGCAACCTGGGAAAGATCCGCACCGCGCTGGACCAGGCCGGGCTGACCGGCCGCGCCATGCTGGTGGAGCGCGGCACCATGGCGGATGAACGCATGGTGCCCATGGCGCAGGCGGGCGCGACGGCCCCGTATTTCTCGCTGGTGCTGGTGCCGGGCCGGCAGGGCGTGCGCTGATGCTGAGCATCCTGGGCATCGGCCCCGGCGACCCGGCGCTCATCACCCCGCAGACCGCCGCCGCGCTGGAGCAGGCGACGCACCTGGTGGGCTACGGCCCCTACATCGACCGCGTGCCGCCCCGCCCTGGCCAGGTGCGCCACGGCAGCGACAACCGCGTGGAGCTGGACCGCGCCCGCCACGCGCTGGAGCTGGCGGCGGCGGGCGAACAGGTCGCCGTGATCTCGGGCGGCGACCCCGGCGTGTTCGCGATGGCCAGCGCGGTGTTCGAGGCGATGGAGGCCGGGCCGGCGGCCTGGCTGGGGCTGGAGGTGCAGGTGCTGCCGGGCATCTCCGCCATGTTCGCCGCCGCCGCGCGGCTGGGGGCGCCGCTGGGGCACGACTTCTGCGCGCTCTCGCTGTCCGACAACCTCAAGCCCTGGCCGCTGGTGCTGGCCCGGCTGCGTGCCGCGGCCGGGACCGGCTTCGTCATCGCGCTGTACAACCCCACCTCCCGCGCCCGACCCTGGCAGCTCGGTGCCGCGCTGGACGAATTGCGCCCCATCCTGCCGCCCACCACGCCCATCGCCTTCGCCACCGCCGTCACCCGCCCGGATGAGCGCATCACCATCACCACCCTGGCCGAAGCCGACCCGGCGCTGGCGGACATGCGCACGCTGGTGCTGATCGGCTCCACGGCCACGCGCCAGGTGGGCCGCTGGCTCTACACGCCGCGGAGCGCCGCCTGATGCCGCAGCCAGCGCAGCGCGCCGGCTGTGTCGGGCACGGTGGGCGGCGGCGGCGGCTCGGGCCGGGCCACCAGCACCACGGTGAGGCCCAGGTCGCGCGCAGCCTCCAGCTTGGCCGCGGTGGCGGTGCCGCCCGAGTTCTTGGTGACCAGCACCTCGATCCGCTCCGCTTGCAGCAGGCGGCGCTCGTCCGTCGCGGAGAACGGGCCGCGGGCGGCGATGCAGCGGGCGCGGGGCGGCAGGGCGGCCGGGTCGGGCGGCTCGACGCTGCGGATCAGGTAGTCGTGCCAGGGCGCGGCGCGGAACGGCAGCAGCTCCTGCTGTCCCACGGTGAGGAACACGCGGCGCCTGTCGCGGCCCAGCGCCTCCACGGCGGCCTCCATGCTCTCCACCTCGGTCCAGCGGTCCCCCGGCACGGCGCACCAGGCGGGCCGCAGCACGGCGAGGCGCGGCACCCCGGCCTCCGCCGCGGCCAGGGCGGCATGGCGATGCATCTGGCGGGCAAAGGGGTGGGTCGCATCCACCAGCGCGGCGATGCGGTGCTCCCGCAGATGCGCGGCCAGCCCCGCCACCCCGCCGAACCCGCCGCGGCGCACCGCGATGGCGGGCAGCACCGGCGTGCGCGTGCGCCCGGCCAGGGACAGCGTGGCGGACCAGCCGGCCTCGTGCTCCAGCGCCCGGGCCAGCGCCGAGGCCTCCGTGGTGCCGCCCAGGATCAGGATGTTCATGCCCGGTGTCATGCGGGGGTTAGAGCATGACGGCGCCCTGGCTCGCCATCCTCGGCATCAACGAGGATGGCGCCCTGTCCCCCGAAGCCGGGTCCCTGGTCTCCGCCGCCCGGCTGGTGCTCGGCGGCGCCCGGCACCTGTCGCTCGCCGCCCCGCTGATCCGCGGTGAGGCCCGGCCCTGGCCCAGCCCCATGGCCGGCGCCATCCCAGGCATCCTGGCCCGGCGCGGCTCGCCCGTCGTGGTGCTGGCCTCCGGTGATCCGCTGTGGTTCGGCGTCGGCTCCATGCTGCTGCGCCATGTCGATGTGGCGGAGACCCGCATCATCCCTGCCCCCTCGGCCTTCGCCCTGGCGGCAGCGCGGCTGGGCTGGGCGGTGCAGGACGTGGCCTGCCTCTCCTGCTGCGGCCGGCCGGTGGAGGCGCTGGCATCACATCTGCACGATGGCGCGCGGATGCTGGTGCTGTGCGCCGATGCCTCGACACCCGCCGCCATACGTCTGCTGCTCGACGCGCAAGGGTTTGCCGCCGCCACGATGCACGTGCTGGAGAACCTCGGCGGCCCGCAGGAGCGCATCCGGCTCGACCCGGCGTTCGACGACATCGCGCCGCTGAACATGGTGGCGCTCACCCTGTCCGGCCCTGGCCGGCCGCTGACGCCGTTGAGCGACGATGCCTTCGAGCATGACGGGCAGATCACCAAGAGCGAGGTGCGCGCCATCACCCTCGCCGCCCTGGCGCCCACCCCCGGGGCGCTGCTGTGGGATGTCGGCGCCGGGTCGGGCTCGGTCGGCATCGAATGGATGCGGCTGCACACCGGCTGCCGCGCCATCGGCATCGAGGCCCGGCCGGAGCGGGCGGCGCGGGCTCGGCGCAACGCGGCGGCCTTGGGCGTGCCCGGGCTGCAGGTGCTGGAGGGCAGCGCACCCCAGGCGCTGGCCGGGCTGCCGCCGCCCGACGCGGTGTTCCTCGGGGGCGGGGCACACCGCGAGGGCGTGATCCCCGCGGCCTGGGCGGCCCTGCGCCCCGGCGGGCGGCTGGTGGCCAACGCCATCGCCCTGCCCACCGAGGCGGCGCTGCTGGCGGCGCAGGCGCGATGGGGCGGCACCCTGCTGCGCATCGGGCTGGAACGGCTGGACCAGGTCGGCGGCATGGCAGCATTCCGCCCCGCCATGACCGTCACGCAGTGGCGGGTGACACGCGAATGATCGTTGCTGGGATCGGATGCCGCCGCGGGTGCCCGGCCGAACGCATCGTGGCCCTGGTGGAACAGGCCGCGGATGCGCTGGGCCTGCGCATCGAGGCCCTGGCCGCGCCCGGCATCAAGCAGGATGAACCCGGCCTGCACGGTGCCGCCGCCGCACTCGGCCTGCGCGTGCACTTCGTGGATGCGGCCGGGCTGGCCGGCGCGCAAGCGCATTGCGTGACGCAGTCCGGGACCGTGCTGCGGGCCACCGGCGTCGCCTCCATTGCCGAGGCAGCGGCGCTGGCCGTGGCGGGCCTGCCGCTGCTGCTCCCGCGGATCGGCGGTGGCGAGGCGACCTGCGCCGTGGCGGGCACACCATGACCGTGCACTTCATCGGCGCCGGACCCGGTGCCGCGGACCTCATCACGCTGCGCGGGCGGGACCTGCTGGCGGCGTGCCCGGTGTGCCTCTACGCCGGGTCCGTGGTGCCGCGCGCGCTGCTGGCGCATTGCCCGGCCGGGGCGCGGCTGATCGACACCGCCCCGCTGTCGCTGGACCAGATCGAGGCCGAGTTCGTCCGTGCGGAGTCGGCCGGGCAGGACGTGACCCGGCTGCACTCCGGCGACCTCTCGATCTACAGCGCGGTGGCCGAGCAGGTGCGTCGGCTGCGGGCGCGCGGCATCGCCTATACGCTCACCCCCGGGGTGCCGGCCTTTGCCGCCGCCGCCGCCATGCTGGGGGCGGAACTCACGGTGCCGACCGTGGCGCAGACGGTGGTGCTGACGCGGCTGCCGGGCCGGGCCAGCGCGATGCCGGCGGCCGAGCATCTGGAGACCTACGCCGCCACCGGGGCCACGCTGGCGATCCATCTGGCGATCCCGCAGCTGGGCGAGGTGGTGACGCGGCTGCTGCCGATCCTGGGCGAGGACTGCCCGGCGGCCGTGGTGGTGCGCGCCAGCTGGCCCGAGCAGCGGATGGTGCGCGGCACGCTGGGCACCATCGCCGCGCTGTTCGCCGCGGCCCCGGCCGGTCGCACGGCGCTGATCCTGGTCGGGCGGGCGCTCAGCCAGGAGGGCGCGGAGAGCGCGCTGTACAGCCCGGATTACCCGCGGCAGTTCCGATGAAGCCCGCCTCACACCGCCTTGAAACCGGCGCGGCCCCGCAACTGGGACTCGCGGTCGAACAGCACGATCTCCAGCTCCATCCCGCTCCCGGCCAGCACGGCGGCGGCGGCGCGCCAGGCCTGTGCCGCCACCACGTCGCCCAGGCCGGGCCAGAGCAGGAAGGCCTCCGCGACCGTGTTCGCCGCCGCGATGCCGGGCTGCAGCGCCGCAGGGGCCCAGCCCGCCAGCGCCGCCATGTCCGCGCTGCCGCGCCTGGAGTGCAGGTCCAGCCGCCCCTGCGCCAGCTTCGTCATCTTCGCCACCCCGCCGGCGATGCTGATGCGCGGCACCGGGTGGCTGCGGAGGTACTTCAGCAGCCCGCCCGCGAAATCCCCCATTTCCAGCAGCGCCACCTCGGGCAACCCGTGCAACGCGGCGATCGCGGCCTCGGACGTGCTGCCGGTGGTGCCGGCGACATGCGGCACGCCCATGGCCCGCGCCACGTCGATGCCGCGGTGGATGGTGTCGATCCATGCGGCGCAGGAATACGGCACCACGACGCCGGTGGTGCCCAGGATCGACAGGCCGCCCACGATGCCCAGCCGCCCGTTCAGCGTGCGCTCCGCCAGCCGCACGCCATCGGCCACGCCGATCTCGACCACGGCATCCGGCGTGCCCCGCACCTCGGCCATTGCCGCGAGGATCATGGCGCGCGGCCCCGGGTTGATGGCGGGCTCCCCCACCGGCAGCGGCAAGCCGGGCCGCGTGACCATGCCGACGCCCGGCCCGGCCCGGAACCGCAGCCCCGCACCGGACCCGGCTCCATGCAGCGTGACCCGCACCTCGATCAGCGCTCCGTGCGTGACATCGGGATCATCGCCCGCATCCTTCACGATCGCGGCGAAGGCGGTGCCGGGCGCCAGCGCGGTCTGGGCCAGGGCGAAGGCGGTGCGGCCGCCGCGCGGCAGCGGGATCTCCACCGGGTCCGGAAAGGCGCCGGTCAGCAGCGCGGCATAGGCCGCCTTGGCCGCCGCGGCGGCGCAGGCCCCGGTCGTCCAGCCGCGCCGCAGGTTCGTCGGGTCCACCACACCCCTGCATATAGGGCAGGCCCATGACGGCGCCAAAGGGCTGGCTGCTCGCCGCCCCCCGCTCCGGCAGCGGCAAGACCACGGTCACGCTCGGCCTGGTCGCCGCCCTGCGCCGCCGGGGCATCGCCGTGCGCACCGCGAAGTCCGGGCCCGACTACATCGACCCGGCCTTCCACGCCGCCGCCTCCGGCCTGCCGGGCACCAACCTGGACAGCTGGGCCATGCCGCCCGCGCTGCTCGACCACCTGGTCGCCGGCCCGGGCGTCCTGATGGTGGAAAGCGCCATGGGCCTGTTCGATGGCGTGGCCGCAGAACCCGGCCGCAGCGGCGCCTCGGCGGACCTCGCGGCGCGCTTCGGCCTGCCGGTGCTGCTGGTGCTGGACGTGTCCGGCCAGTCGCAGACGGCAGCGGCAGTGGCGCTGGGCATGGACCGCTACCGCGACGGCGTGCGGGTGGGCGGCGTGATCCTGAACCGCGTCGGCAGCGAGCGGCACCGGACGGGCGTGACCGCGGCCCTGGCGGCGCTGGGCCTGCCGGTGCTGGGCGCCATCCCGCGGGACCCTTCCCTCACGCTGCCCGAACGGCACCTCGGCCTCGTGCAGGCGGGTGAACATGCGGACCTCGAGGCGCGTCTCGCCGCGCTGGCGGATATGGCGGAGTCTTGCCTGGACCTGGACGCCATCATCGCCGGGGCTGGCCTGCTGGACGTCGCGCCAGGCCACGCGATCGCGCTGCCGCCGCCGGGCCAGCGGATCGCCCTGGCGCGGGATGCCGCCTTCAGCTTCATCTACCCGCACGTGCTCGCCGGCTGGCGCGACGCGGGGGCGGAGATCGTGCCCTTCGCGCCGCTCGCGGACGAGCCGCCGCCGCCGGAATGCGACGCCTGCTGGCTGCCGGGCGGCTACCCCGAGCTGCACGCCGGGGCGCTGGCGGCGGCGCAGCGTTTCATGGCGGGGCTGCGCGCCTTTGCCGGACCGGTGCATGGCGAGTGCGGCGGCTACATGGCGCTCGGCACCGGGCTGGTGGACGCGGCCGGCGCGCGCCACGCCATGGCCGGGCTGCTGAGCCACGCCACCAGCTTCGCCACCCGCCGCATGACGCTGGGATATCGCCGCGCCGACACGCTCGCCGCCTCCGCGCTCGGCCCCGCCGGCACAGCGCTGCGCGGGCACGAGTTCCACTACGCGCAAGTGCTGGAGCCCGGCATCGACCAGCCCCTCGCCACCCTCCATGACGGGCAAGGCGCCCGGATCGGTCCGGCGGGCGGGGTGCGCGGCCGGATCAGCGGCGGCTTCTTTCACGCCATTGCTTAATCACACGTTATAACATAACAGGACGTCATGACCGTCTCACGTCGCCTGCTTCTGGCCACCCCAGCCCTCCTGCTCGCCCGCCCGGCCCTGGCCCAGCCGGGTGTGTTGCGCATCGTGTCCCCTTGGACCTACGACACCCCGGACCCGATCGAGACCGGCTACGTCATCCGCCGCCTGGGCATCGCCGAGACGCTGGTGGAGGTGGCGACGGATGGCACGCTGGTGCCCGGCCTGGCGGCGCGATGGGCGGTCGATCCTGATCAGCTGACCTGGCGTTTCACCCTGCGCGACGCCCTGTTCCACGACGGCACCCCCGTCACGGCAGATGCGGTGGCTGCCGGGTTGCGCCGGGTGTGGGACAAGGCGGAGACCCTCGCCACCGTGCCGCTCGCCGCGCTGGAGCCGGCCGATGCGCGCACGCTGCTGATCCGCACCCGCACGCCCTTCGCGCCCCTGCCCGCCTTTCTCACGGATTACGCCGGGGTCGTGCTGGCCCCCTCCGCATATTCCGGGGATGAGGTGGTGCGCCCCGTGGCCACCGGCCCCTACCGCGTGACCGCGCTGAAGGGCGCGCAGCAGATCGAGGCCGAGGCCTACGGGCCCGGTCCGGCGATCCGCGCCTTCCAGTACACCGGCGCCATGCTGGGCGAGGCCCGCGCCAACCTGGTGGAGAGCGGGGCCGCCGACCTCACCTTCACCCTGTTGCCGCAGGCGGCCGAGCGCATCCAGTCCGCGAACCGTGCCACCATCCTGCGCACCACCATTCCGCGCGTTCGCATGGTGGCGATGAACCTCGGCCTGCCGCAGTTCAGCGACGTGCAGGTGCGGCGGGCGCTCTCCCTCGCCATCAACCGCGGCGGCATCGCCCGCGCCATCCTGCGGGACCCGGCCGGGCAGGCCACCCAGCTGTTGCCGCCGATCCTCGCCCAGTGGCACGACGACACCCTGCCTCCCCTCACCTACGACCCGGCACAGGCCCGCGCCCTGCTCGACCAGGCCGGCTGGCACCCCGGCCCCGACGGCATCCGCGCCAAGGACGGCGCCCGCCTCGCGGCCACCGTGCTGGTGCCGGCCAACCGGCCGGAGCTGCCGGTGCTGGCGGAGGCGCTGCAGGCGCAATGGCTGGCCGTAGGGATGCAGGCCACGCTGCAGGTCGGACCCTCCGCCGCCCAGCCCGCCGCGGTGCGCGCGGGCACGCTGCAGATGGCCGCACTGGCCCGCACCTACGTCAACGTGCCGGACCCGATCGGCACCATCCTGCCGGACTTCGCCAGTGCGCGACCGCCGATCTGGGCCTCGCCGGGCTATGACAACACCGAGATCCGGGCGCTGGCCGCCTCCTATGTCGGCACGTTCGAGGATGCGCCGCGGGCCGCGTTGCGGCGGCGGATCGTTGCGGTGCTGCAGCGGGATTTGCCCGTGATCCCGGTCAGCTGGTTCGAGCACAACGCCGCCGCCGGGTCCCGGCTGGACAGCAGGAGCGTGGTGCTGGACCCGTTCGAGCAGCGCTATGGCATCGCCGGCCTGCGATGGGCCTTGTAGCCGCCGCGACCGCGCGCATCGGCCAGGGCCTGCTGCTGGCCGGGCTGGTGGCAACCGTCTGCTTCGCGGCGCTGCATGCCCTGCCCGGCGATCTCGCGCTGCATGCCGCCGCCGCGCGCTATGGCGATGACCGCCTGGGCGCCGGCGGCATCGCCGCGATGCGGGCGCTGGCCGGGCTGGATGCGCCGCTGCTGACGCAGTACGGCCGCTGGATGAGCCGGCTGCTGCACGGCGACGCCGGCCGCTCGCTGCTGACCGGGCAGCCGGTGCTGGCGGAGCTGCTGCCGCGGCTGCGCCTGACGCTGACGGTGGGGGCGATGGCGGCCGCGGCGGCGCTGCTGGCGTCGCTGCCGCTCGGCATCTGGGCGGGGGCGCGGGCCGGGCGGCTGGTGGACAGGGTCTCGGCAATCACCGCGGCCCTGCTCGCCTCCACGCCCAGCTTCGTACTGGGCACGTTGCTGGTGGCGTTGCTGGCGGTGCAATGGCGCCTGCTGCTGCCGAACGGCCGGTTGCTGCCGGTGCTGACCCTGGCGCTGGCCCTGCTGCCGGGGCTGATGCGGGTGGTGCGACACGGCGTGGCAGCCGTGGCAGCCGCGCCGGACGCGCGGTTTGCCCGCATGCGCGGCGTGCCGGCCTGGCGGGTGGCGCTATATGTTCAAGCCCGGCCGGCGCTGCTGCCGCTCATCGCCTATCTCCCGGTGCTGGCCATGCAGCTGGTGGAGGGCTTCGTCACCATCGAGCTGGTGTTCAACCTGGATGGCGTCGGCACGCTGCTGGTGCGCGCCGTGCTGGGCCGCGACCTGCCGGTGGTGATGGGGGCAGCCATCGCCTTCGTGCTGCTGCTGGCCCTCGCCACCGCCTTGGCCGATGCGCTGCGGGCCGTGCTGGTGCCGCGATGAGCCATGACCACGCCCGCCCCGTGCCCCGCGTCGGCCTGGTCCTTGCCGCGACGCTGGCGCTGGTGGCGCTGATCGGCCCCTGGCTGCTGCACACCGATCCGCTGGCGCAGTCGCTGGATGCTGCCTTCGAGCCGCCGGGCCCGGCGCTGTGGCTGGGCGCCGACCATCTGGGCCGCAGCGTGTTTGCACGCCTGGTCGCGGCGGCGCCGTTGTCGCTGGGCGTGGCGGTCGCGGCTTCGGTGCTGACTGCCGGACTCGGGACCCTGGCCGGGCTGGGGGCCGCCGGGTTTCCGCGGCTGGGCCGGGTGTTCCTGGCGCTGGCGGACCTGGCCTTCGCGGTCCCGGCCCTGCTGACGGTGCTGCTGGCGGCGGCTGTGTTCGGCGGCGGGGTCGGCACCGTGCTGCTGGGCCTCGCCATCGCCCGCTGGCCCGCCTTCGCGCGCGCCACCTATCCGCTGGCACATGCCGGGCTGGCCTCGCCCGCCGCGGAGGCCAGCCGCCTGCTCGGCTTCGGCACCGTCTATCGCTTGCGCCACCACGCCTGGCCGCCGGTGCGGCAGGTGATCGGCTCGATGGCGGCGCTGAGCGTCGGCACCAACGTGCTGTCCGTGTCCGCGCTCGGCTTCATCGGCGTCGGCCTGGCGCCGCCCCGGCCGGAATGGGGTGCCATGGTCGCCGACGCCCTGCCCTACCTGCACGAAAGCCCGGCCGCACTGATCGCGCCCGCCATCGCCCTCACGCTCGCCACCCTGGCCGCGACGCTGGTCGGCGAAGCCTGGGCGGACCGGCCATGACCCCGGCCCCGCCATGAGCCTCGTGCTCGACCAGCTCGCCATCCGCCATGACGGCGCGCCGGTGCTGCGCGACGTGTCGCTGCGCATCGAGCCCGGCCGCAGCCTCTGCCTGGTCGGCGCCTCGGGCGGCGGCAAGAGCCTGGTGGCGCAGGCCATCGCCGGGTTGCTGCCGGAGTGCATGGCCGCCGCCGGAAGCATCCGGCTGGGGCGCTGGACCCACCTGGCCGCGGACCAGGCCGGGCTGCGGCGCCGCTGGGGCGAGAGCTGCGTCCTGCCGCAGGAGCCCGGTCAGGCGCTTTCGGCCTCCTTGCGGGCCATGGACCAGGTGGCCCTCGCCCCGCCGCGCCTCGGCCGCGCTGCCGCGACCGGCTGGCTGGCTGGCTTCGGCATCGACGCCGCCGCGGCCCGGCAACGCCCCGCAGCCTTGTCCGGCGGCATGGCGCAACGGCTTCTGGTGGCGCTGCTGGCCCGCACCGCCGCACCGCTGCTGGTGCTGGACGAGCCGACCACCGGGCTGGACGATGAACGCCGGGACGCGTTGATCGCCGTGCTGATCGGCCTGCGTGCCGCCGGCCGCACGCTGCTGGTGATCACGCACGACCTGGCGGTGGCGCGCGCGCTGGACGATGATCTCGCGGTGCTGGAAGACGGCCGCATCGTGGAACATGGCCCGGCGGCAGCCCTCCTGGCCGCGCCCGGGTCCGCCTTCCTGCGCGCCTGTGTCGCCGCCGACCCGGCGCTGTGGCCCACCCGCCCCCGCCTGGCCGGTGCGCGGGATGTGGCGCAGGCGGAACAGCTGGTGATCGGCCATGCCAGCCCGGTCGCCGGGCCGCTGGACCTGGTGCTGGGCGCGGGACGGATGCTGGCGATCCTGGGGCCGAGCGGCAGCGGCAAGACGACGCTGGGCGACACCGTGCTCGGGCTGTCCCGGCCGCGCGCCGGACGGTTGAGCTGGTTCGGCCGCACGCTGGACGCCGGGCACATGCGGCGGTTGCGGCCGCGGTTCCAGAAGATGCACCAGGACCCCACCGCGGTGTTCCCGCCGGGCCGCACCCTGCGGGACTGCCTGGCGGACCTGCGGCACCTCGCGGACGGCGCGGCCATCCGGTCCCGCGTGCCAGGCCTGCTGGACCGGCTGCAGATCAACCCGTCCCTGCTCGGCCGCAGCATCGATGCGGTGAGCGGGGGTGAAGCGCAGCGTGTCGCCCTGGCCCGGGTGCTGGCGATGCGGCCGGCCTGCCTGGTCGCGGACGAGCCGGGATCACGCCTGGACCCGCCGGTGCAGATGGAGGCGCTGACGCTGCTGCGCGGCCTGGCCGACTCCGAGGGGCTGGCGGTCATGCTGATCACGCATGACCACCAGGTGGCGGCAGCCCTGGCGGATGCGGAGCTGAAGCTCGCGACCGCCCGGGCCTCCTAGCCGATGAAGTGCAGCACGTCGGCGTTGAAGCGCTCGGCTTCCGTCAGCACCAGGGCGTGCGGCGCGCCCGGATAGACGATCAGCTTCGCCCCCGCGATCATGGTTGCTGCCCGCTTGCTGGAGGCGTCGAGCGGCACGGTCTGGTCGGCATCGCCATGGATGATCAGCGTCGGCACCTTCACGGCGGCGCAATCGGCGCGGAAATCGGTTTCGGAGAAGGAACGCACGCAGTCCAGCGTGGCCTTCGGCGAGCCCTGCAGCGCCAGGCTGCCCGCCCACTGCACCAATTCGCTCGACACCGAGAAGTTCAGCAACCCGGCCCCGAAAAAAACCTTGCCGAACGGCGCCAGAAAGCCCGGCCGATCCTTGGTCAATCCATCGACCATGCCGTCGAACACCGACTTTTCGACGCCCTCGGGGTTGTCGGGCATCTTCAGCAGATACGGCACGACCGAGGCGGCGAGCACCAGCTTGGCCACTCGGGCGTCGCCATGCTTCGCCAGGTAGCGCACGACCTCGCCGCCGCCCATCGAGAACCCGATCAGCGTGGCGCCGGTCACGTCGAGATGCTCGAGAACGGCGGCCAGGTCCGAGGCCAGGGTGTCGTAGTCATAGCCGGCCCAGGGCTGGTCGGATCGTCCGAACCCGCGGCGATCATAGGCGATCACCCGATGGCCGGCGGCCGCCAGGACCCTGGCATTGTACTCCCACATGTCGGAGTTCAGCGGCCAGCCATGCACCAGCACGATCGGGGAGCCGGTGCCCCAATCGTTGTAGAACAACCGCGTGTCGTCTTTCGTGGTCACGTAGGGCACGGACAACTCCTGCTCAGGGTCCGGCCTGAACGCGCGGCTCCGGCATTGGTTGTGCACCCGCCGCAAAGCTCCCGCCCCGTAAGCAAATTGTTTACGGTTCGGTGTGATCCTTGCCGGAGGTCAGTCGAGCGAGCACCATCATGTCGAGCCTTCCAGTTGCACTGCGCGATCGCGTCGGCATCGTGCCCCGGCTCCTGACCGCATCGTTGCTGGCGGTCACCATCGCGGTGGTCGTGGTGCAGGGCTGGACGTTGCACGTGTTCCAGGACATATCGCTGCAGCTCGGGCTTGCTCGGCTGGACACCAGCATGTCGGTGATGAAGCGGGAGCTTCGGTCAGGCGGCAACAACTGGCGGGTCGCCGAGGATGGCGGTCTGCTGGCGGATGGCAAGCCGCTCGACCTGAACGAGACCATGGATGAGATCGGGCGGATCACCAAAGGGTTCGCGACGATCTTCGTCGGCGACAGGCGGGTCGCGACCAACGTCAAGGATCGGTCCGGCAACCGCGCGGTGGGCACCAGGCTCGCGCCCGGCCTGCCATACGACGCGGTCATCCTGCGCGGCGAAACCTATCGCGGCCCCGCCAGCATCCTGGGTCAGGAATACCTGGCGATGTACGAGCCCCTGAAGGACGTCACCGGCCGGCAGATCGGCGTCCAGTTCGTGGGCGTACCCGTGGCGGACCTCAACGGCATCGTCAGCACGATGTTCTGGAACAGCCTGGTTGCGGGGCTGGCCGTCATCGCCATGGTGGGAAGCTGCGGCTGGTTCATGCTGCGCCTGACGATCCGCCCGCTTGCGGTGCTGGCCGCCGCGGTGCACAGCATCGCCGATGGTCACCTGAGCGTGGCCGTGCCCTGCCTGGCCCGCACAGACCAGCTGGGCGAGATCGGCCGCGCGGTGGAGCAGCTGCGGACGAAGGCGGAGCAGGCGCGCACGCTGCAGGACGACATCACCAGGGAACGCGGCGTCAAGGACCGTCGTCAGGAAGCGATGGAGCAGCTGACGCAGGGCTTCGGCACCTCCGTCTCGGGCGTGCTGGTGGGGCTTGGGCGATCCGCCGGCAGCGTGCATGAAGCCGCGACCGAGATGGTCGACTCGGCCGGCCAGGCCCATCGCAGCATGGTGGCGACCGTGGCCGAGGCGCAGGCGTCCTCGCAGAACCTCTCCATGGTGGCCGCTGCCGCGGAGGAGCTGAACTACAGCGTTTCCGAGATTTCGCGCCAGGTGGGCGAAGCCACCCAGGCCGCGCGGGACGCCGTCGGCCAGGCCCGGCAGACCGACCGGACCGTACACGGGCTGAGCGACGCCGCGAGCCAGATTGACCAGGTGGTCGCCTTGATCACCGGTATCGCGAGCCAGACCAACCTGCTGGCCCTGAACGCGACCATCGAGGCAGCAAGGGCCGGAGAGGCCGGCAAGGGCTTCGCCGTCGTGGCGAGCGAGGTGAAGCAGCTGGCGACCCAGACCGCGGCGGCGACGCTGCAGATCCGCACCCAAATCGCCACGATCCAGACCGCAACCGGCGAAGCGGCTGGCGCGATGCGCGGGGTGGTGGATGCGATCGGCCGGGTCGACCGGGTCGCGACCACCATTGCCGCGGCGATGGAGCAGCAAGGCTCCGCCACCCGCGAGATCGCCACGCAGGTGCAGAGCGTCGCGCAGGCCACGAGCAACGCGACGCGGGCAATGCTGGATGTGTCGGGCATGGCGGAGCGGTCCGGCGTGACAAGCGAGACGGTGCAGAGCACGGCCAACAATGTGAGTCACCTCTCGACCACTCTGCGGGACGAAGTGGATCACTTCCTCAATGCCATGCGCAGCAGCGAGCAGGGCTGCGAGAACCGGCGTTCCGAGCGGATGGACGCCAGTCAGCTCCGGCAGTTAGCAAGCTGAGCATTGCCGTCCATCAGGATCCCGCGACCTTCGCCCGGGTGAACGCCGCCCTCAGCCTGATGATCGCCTACACCGAGGGGAAAAGCCTGGCACTGACCGCCTGAGACAAGCGGACGCTTGCCTCGCCGTCAGTCACATGAACTGTCCGCGCAGGAAACCGAGTGCGGGCAGCGGCTTCCAGGCGCGCGGCAGCTCCTCCCGCCGGATCGGCGCCACGCTGTAGCGTGGCGCCGGCTGCCGGCAGGATAGGAACAAGGCGGAATAAGCCCGGATCTGTTGCTCGCGCCATGCCCGGTCCGCCAGCGCCCGCTCGCGGTTGGGGAAGATCTCCGCAACCCGCGTGGCGCGGCCGATGGAGGCCACGACTGCCCAGAGCGTGTCATCGCGCCGCGGCCGGAACTCCAGGATTTCTGTCAACGGAAGAGGTCCTGCATGCGCTGCCCCTTTGGAATTCACCTGCATATCGGACGGCCGATGCAGCCCGGCAAGTCACAAACCCAAGTTGTCCAGAACCCGCCCCTTCACCACGGCGGCGTTCACGCCCAGGCGCCAGAACCGATGCATGCGGATCGGTCGCAACGGGCTGGGCAGCAGTACCGGCGCCTCGCCGGTCAGATACCGGGCCAGTTCCGCACCCATCGCGGTGGCCAGGGCCACGCCACGCCCGTTGCAGCCAAGATAGGTCAGCAGACCCGGCGCAAGCTCATGCAGATGCGGCCAGTGGTCGGGCGTCACCGCCAGCTGCCCGTTCCAGGCGTGCGCCCACTCGACGCCACGCAACGCGGGCCAGCGTGCCTCGCCCAACCGGATCAGATACGCCAAGGCGTCCGGCCCACCCACCAGGTCACGCTGCGGACCGCGTCCGCCGAGCACCATCCGCCCGGCGCTGTCGATGCGGCAGTACACCGTGACACGCCCATTCTCCCAGAGCACGCTGCGACCCGGCAGGATCGCGTCGCGTGCCGCCAGCGGCAGGGGCACGCTGGCCACGATGCTGCTGAACACGGGCACGATGGTCTGGCGGAGGCCCGGCCACAGGTCGCCGGTGTAGCCATTGGTGGCGAGCAGCACCCTGTCGGCGCGGATCGTGCCGCCGGAAGTGACCAGCCGCCAGCCCTCGCCCGCCCGTTCAAGCGAGAGCGCCGTCGTTCCCCCATGCACGATGGCACCCGCCTGGATCGCGGCGCGGGCCAGGCCGCGGGCGTAGTCCAGCGGCTGCACATCGCCGCCACGCGGGTCCAGCATGGCACAGACATAGCCTTCGCCGCCGGTCGCCTGCGCAGCGCCCGCCGCATCCAGCAGCTGCACCGGCATTCCGCGTGCAAGGCATTCGGCCGCCGCCTGCCGCACCACCTTTGCGCGGGCCTCGGTGCGGGCGGCGCGCAGCGTGCCGTTCTGCCGGGCATCACACTGGATCTGGTGGCGGCGGATCAGGTCGAAGGTGGTGTCGGGCGCACCATAGGCGAAGTCGAGCAGCCGCCCGCCGCGCTCCGCGCCGAAGCGGGCGAGCACGGCGGCCGGGTCTTGCTTCAGACCGGGATTGACGTGACCGCCATTGCGGCCGGAGGCGCCCCAGCCCGGCTCGGCCGCATCGATCACCACGGCCCGCACGCCCCGCTCCGCCAGATGCAGCGCCGTCGAAAGCCCGGCGAACCCCGCGCCGACGATCGCCACCGGCGCCGTGATGTCCCCCTGCAACGGCGGGGTGCCGGCGGCGGGGCGGGCGGTGGCGGCATACAGGCTGGGCGGCAGCGGTTGCATGCCATCAGCATGCATCACCGCGGGATGCTTGCCCAGCACTGCAACGAGCCATAGCGTGCCCGCCGGCAGCGAGGTGGTGATGACGGCGCGTGGACAGATGAAGCTCGGCCTCAACATCGTGGCCAACGGCGCCCATGCCGCCGGCTGGCGGATGCCCGCGGCGGAACCCGATGCCCTCGACATCCGGCTGTGGAAGCGCATCGCCCGGGCCGCGGAGGCCGCCCGCATCCACTTCATGTTCTGGGCAGACGGCATCGCCGTGCGCTCATCGGCGCACAACGAGGACGAGCTGAGCTACGTGGGCCGGGTCGATGTGTTCGAACCGCTGACGCTGATCGGCGCGCTGAGCGCCGTCACCGAGCATCTGGGCTTCGTCGCCTCCGCCTCCACCACCTACAACGAGCCCTATCACATCGCCCGCAAGTTCGCCTCGCTCGACCACATCAGCGAGGGGCGCGCGGGCTGGAACATCGTCACCTCCTGGAGCGAGCAGGAGGCCTACAACTTCGGGCAGGACCGGCACCTGGAACATGGGCTGCGCTACCGCCGGGCCGAGGAGTTCGTCGACGTGGTAATGGGCCTGTGGGACGAGTGGGAGGACGGCGCCTTCATCCGCGACAAGCAGAGCGGCCGCTATTTCGACCCGGCCCGGCTGCACATGCTGCGCCACGAGGGCGAGAGCTTCCGGGTGCGCGGCCCGCTGAACGTGTCGCGGCCGGTCCAGGGCTACCCGGTGCTGGCGCAGGCCGGGTCGTCCGGACCGGGCCAGGGCCTGGGCGCCCGGGTGGCGGACCTGATCTACACCGCACAGAACAACAAGGCGGCGGCGCTGGCCTTCTACGCCAGCGTGAAGCAGCACGCCGTCGCGGCAGGCCGGGACCCCGACAGCATGCTGGTGATGCCCGGCATCCTTCCGGTGCTGGGGCGCACGCAGGGGGAGGCCGAGGACACCTTCGCGCAGATGCAGGACCTGGTCAGCGAGGGGCTGGGCCGGCCCATGCTGCGGGCCTCGTTCGGCGATCTCTCGGCCTATGACATCGATGACCCGATGCCGGACCTCTCGGGGGAGATGAACGGGGTGAAGTCGATCGGCCAGGCGATGCTGACCATGGCGCGGGAGAAGGGCCTCACCATCCGGCAGCTCTACAAGCTGATGGCCGGCGCCTCCGGGCACAATATCGTGGTGGGAACGGCGGCGACGGTGGCGGACCAGATGCAGGACTGGTTCGAAAGCCGCGCCTGCGACGGGTGGAACCTGATGCCGCCCTACCTGCCGGCCCCCTGCTTCGAAATGCTGGAGACGCTGGTGCCGGAGCTGCAGCGGCGGGGCCTGTTCCACACGGAGTATGAGGGACAGACCTTCCGCGAGAGCCTCGGCCTGGCCCGGCCCGGGCGGCTGAGCCGGGCGCGCGCGACCCGGCCCGAAGCAGCGGGCTGAACCCGCCTCAGCCCGCCGCGAACCCGGCCGTCGTCGCATAGCCCCGCACGATCCCCAGCCGCTCGGCCCAGGTCCCGGGCCAGCGCCGCACCGTCCGGGATGGCCTGGCTCGCGCCGTTGCTGCCCACGGGATACATCCGCGCGCGGCATTCCCCAGCAGCGTGACGCGGCCGTGCGTCCAGGCCGGCAGCAGCCCCAGCGCCGACAGCACCGCGATGGCGCTTGTCGGCGCGGTCCATACTCCTGTAAGGGCCGCCCCTGCGCTGTCCTGCGCATGAAACGATGGAGTGGTGGCATGGCGGGTTACAGGGTCGCGGTTGTCGGTGCCACGGGTGCTGTCGGGCGCGAAATCCTCAAGACTTTGGCCGAGCGAAACTTCCCGGTCGGCGAGATCGCCGCGCTGGCCAGCGCCCGCTCGGCCGGACAGGAGATCAGCTTCGGCGAGAACCAGGTGCTCAAGGTCAAGAACCTGGAGACCTTCGACTTCAAGGGATGGGACATCGGGCTGTTCAGCCCCGGCGCTGCCATCTCGGCCGAATATGCGCCGAAGGCCGCCGCGGCCGGGTGCCTGGTGATCGACAACACCAGCCACTTCCGCATGGAGCATGACGTGCCGCTGGTGGTGCCGGAGGTGAACCCGCAGGCGCTGCAGCGCATCCGCCGGGGCATCATCGCGAACCCGAACTGCTCGACCATCCAGATGGTGGTCGCGCTGAAGCCGCTGCACGACCGGTTCCGCATCAAGCGGGTGGTGGTCGCCACCTACCAGTCCGTCTCCGGCGCCGGGAAGGACGGGATGGACGAGCTGTGGTCGCAGTCCCGCGCCATGTACGTGAACGACCCGGTGAAGGCGCAGGAGTTCACCAAGCAGATCGCCTTCAACTGCATCCCGCACATCGACAAGTTCATGGAGGACGGATCGACCAAGGAGGAGTGGAAGATGGTGGTCGAGACCAGGAAGATCCTCGACGGCGACATCGCGGTGGCCGCGACCTGCGTGCGGGTGCCGGTGTTCATCGGCCATTCCGAGGCGATCACGGTCGAGTTCCACAATCCGGTGACGGTGGCCGATGCGCGCCAGGTGCTGCGCGACGCCCCGGGCGTGGTGGTGCAGGACACGCGCGACGATGGCGGCTACACGACGCCGATCGACTGCGTGGGCGAGGACGCGACCTATGTCAGCCGCATCCGCAAGGACCCGACGGTGGAGCACGGGCTGCAGTTCTGGTGCGTGTCCGACAACCTGCGCAAGGGTGCCGCGCTGAACGCGGTGCAGATCGCCGAGGCGGTGGTGGCACAGGGGCTGCTGAAGCGGGCCGCCTGAACAACGGGCCGCCTGACCACGGGCCAACCTTTCCCGACAGTTCCAGACACATGCGACTCACGCGAATCCGTTACATCGAGCACCAGGTTCAATGTCGGATCGCGTGGGAGCGTACTGGTATGTCGTCAAGTAATCTGAGCAGCCTGGTCCGTGCCTCCCTGGCGCTGTGCGTGATCTCTGGCCCGGCCCTCGCAGGCGTCGACCTGATCACCAACGGCAACTTCGAGACGACCACCATGACAGGGTCGAACCAGGTCGGCTTCGCAACCAGCACGACGACGAACGGCGTGACCACGACCAACCCGAACACCATCACGGGCTGGAGCAACGCCACCAACGGCTACAACTTCCTGTTCTTCGCCAATACCTCGACCGCCAACGGGTCAAGCGGCAGCCTCTCGCTCTACACCTCCAGCAATGGCGGCACCGGCGGCAATGCGAACCTGAACAGCCCAACGGGCGGCAACTTCATCGCCGATGACGGTGCCTACCAGCAGGGCGCGCTGACCCAGGTCATCAGCGGCCTGACCATCGGGACCAACTACCTGCTGAGCTTCTACTGGGCCGCGGCACAGCAGACCGGGTACAGCGGCGCGACCACCGAGGCCTGGAGCGTCGGCTTCGGCAATGCCACCAGGTCGACCAACGTGGTCACGACGCCCAGCAAGGGTTTCACGCCCTGGACCCAGGCGACGATGCTGTTCGCCGCCACGGCGACGACACAGACGCTATCATTCCTGGCTGTTGGCACCCCGGGCGGTCAGCCGCCCTTCTCGCTGCTCGATGGCGTCTCGCTGGTGGCGGCGCCGGAGCCGGGCACCTGGGCGCTGGTGCTGGTCGGACTGACCGGCATTGCAGCGCTCCGCCGCCGCAGCGTCGCACGCCACCCGCAGCAGTAAGGAGCAGGGGACGCCTTGCATCATGCAAGGCATCCCTGCCGGTTCAGGCCAGGGCGGTCGTGACCCAGTCCTTGAGCGCGCTCTTGGGCAGGGCACCGACCTTGGTCGCCACGGGCTTGCCGTCCTTGAACAGGATCATGGTCGGGATGCCGCGCACGCCGTAGGTGCTCGGCGACATCGGGTTCGCGTCGATGTCCACCTTCGCGATGGTCAGCTCGCCCTTCATCTCGGCGGCGATCTCCTCCAGCGCCGGCCCGATCATCTTGCAGGGGCCACACCACTCCGCCCAGAAATCGACCAGCACCGGACCCGGCGCCTTCAGCACCTGGGCGTCGAAGCTTGCATCACTCACGGCAACGGTGTTCTCGCTCACGGCATGGTCCTTCGATGATCTGTTGAACAGTTGGGCACCGCCACCAGGCGCTTCAACCCGCACCGGGCGCGTGCTGGTCCAGCAGCCCATCCGGCAGCACGGTGACGGCGGCATCCTCGGTCCAGACCAGCGCGCAGGTCACCGGGCGATCCGGGAACACTCCCCGCAGCACCGCACGATAGGCGGCGATCTGACGCAGGTAGCGCACCGGCGTCTCGCCCGCGCTCCCCGGCCCGGCCCGGCCCGTCTTGAAATCCGCCAGCATCACCCGATCCGGCAGCACCACCAGCCGGTCCACCACGCCCGAAACGACACGCCCGCCGACCAGGCCCGAAAGCGGCTGCTCCGCCCGCCCGCCGGGCCCGAACAGCAGCGCCAGGTCGGGATGCGCCAGCACGGCGAGCACCTGGTTCAGCAGCGACGCCTGGTCCGCCGCATCCAGACCGGTGCGGGCCAGGAACGCCGCCGCCGCCGCACGCCGCTCGACGCCCGGCACTTCGGGCAGATGCTGCAACAGGGCATGCGCCGCGATGCCCCGCGCGAAGGCCGGTCCGGGGGTGATCAGCAAGGGTGAGGTCGCGGGCGGCACCGGGCCGAACGCCGCGCCGCTGGGCCGGCTGGGCGCGAGCGGCCTGGGCAGCGGCGGCTCCTCGGGCGCCGGCCTGGTCCGCCAGTCCCCGGGCTGCCCGGCCCAGACCGGCAAGGCCTGGTGCAGCGCGGCGGAGGCGCCGGGCCGATGCCTGGCCGGGTCGATCTGCCGGGTGCTGACCGCGAGGGTGTCGCCGGGCCAGGGGCCCTCGAACGGCCGCGTTTCCACGCCGTCCAGCGCCGAGAACCCCCGCTGCACCATGGCATACCAGCTGGTCTCCGGCAGGTCCCGCCGGGGCTTCCAGCCGCATACGATCAGCCGGTCCTCGGCCCGGGTCAGCGCCACATACAGCAGGCGGTTGTACTCCCGCATCCGCAAGGCACCGGCCGCACCGCGCGCCTGCTGCACGGCGGCGCATACCAGCTCCTTGCGCGGCGCCCAGAGCGGCACCTCCATGCCGCGGTCATTGCCCCAGGACAGCGGCTCGTTCTCCGGCGGCAAGCCGGTGGTGTCGGGCAGGATCACCAGCGGCGCCTGCAATCCCTTTGCCCCATGCGCCGTCATCACCCGCACCGCGGACCCGGCGCCGCCCGCCTCCCGCTTCACCTCCGCGCCCGACCGCCGCAGCCAGTGCACGAAGCCCTGCAAGCCCGGCGGATGCAGCCGCGTATAGGCCAGCGCCGCGTTCAGCAGCTCATCGATCGGCTCCGCCGCCTCCGCCCCCAGCCTGGCCAGCAGCCGCGCACGGCCGCCCAGCGGCCCCAGCGCCTCGGCCAGCAACGCATGCGGCGACACATAGTCGGCCCGCTCCGCCAGCGTGGCGAGGAACAGCCAGGCCGCCCCCCAGTCCGCCTGCTCCCCGGCCCGTTCCCGCAGTGCATCCCACAGCCGGCCGGGGCGGCCGAGGCAAAGGCGCATCAGGCTGTCATCGGTCAGGCCGCCCAGCGGGCTTGTCAGCACGTTGGCGACGGCCAGGCAGTCCTGCGGCAACAGCACCGCGTCGCAGGCGGCGAGCACGTCCTGCACCGCGATCTGCTCGGTCAGCGCCAGGCGGTCGAGGCCCGCCACCGGCACGTCCCGCGCCTTCAGCGCCCGCACCAGCGCGTTGGCAAAGGCGCCGCGGCGGCGCACCAGGATGAGGATGTCCCCGGCGGCCAGCAGCCGGTCCTGGCTTTCGAGCCGAACCCCGGCCGCCAGCTCGCGCCGGATCGACTCCGCCACCGCGTCCGCCAGCATCTGCGGGGCGGAGACCAGGCCCGTGTTCTCGCGCGGCACGGTCCAGGGCGCAGGCACCACCGGATCCGGTGGTGGGGCCAAGGGCCACAGCTCCACCCGGCCCGCGGCCCCGGCACGGTCGGGGAAATGCCGCAGCGGATCGCCCGTCACCACGCCATCCGCGGCGATCGGATCGCGGAACACCGCATCCACCAGCGCCAGCACCGGAGCGGTGGAGCGGAACGACACATCCAGCGTCACGTTGCGCCAGACCTGGTCCGAGGCACCCACGCGCACGGCCATCTGCTCGCGGGAGCGGAGGAACTCGGCCGGATCGGCACCCTGGAAGGAGTAGATGCTCTGCTTCGGGTCCCCCACCGCAAAGAAGGTGCGCACCGCATCGTGCTCCCGCGCGCCCAGCCCGGCGAAGAACTCCTCGGTCAACCGGTGCGCGATGCGCCACTGTTCCGGTGCGGTGTCCTGCACCTCGTCCAGCAGCAGATGGTCGATGCCGCCATCGAGCTTGTACAGCACCCAGGCCGCCCCGGGGTCTTGCAGCAGGCGTTCGGTGCGCCCGATCAGGTCGCCGTAGTCCAGCAGCCCCGCCCGCTGCTTCTGCTGCTCATAGGCCGCGAGCGCCGGGGCGGCGAGGCGCAGCAGCGCGATGCTGGCGTCGGCGCAGCGCAGCGCCCGGCGGGAATCCTCGATGAACCAGACCCGCTCCTGCTCCGCCGCCATCGCCTCGCGGATCTCGGGGTGCAGCTTGTGCAGCCGGTCGGCGGCGAAGGCGCTCAACGCCCGCGGCTTGCCGGCCCCGGTGTGCAGATGCTCCAGCCAGTCATCCCAGTGCGCCTGGCGCAGCGCCGGGGAGAGGCCGAGCCAGCCCAGCATGGCCAGCGCCTTCTCCCGAACCACCGCCGAGCCATGCGCCTGCGCCGTGGTCAGCGCATCCCGCACCGCGTCGATCCCGGACCATGTGGCCGCGCCTTCCAGCAGCGCCGCGTCGGAGGCCGCGGCCAGCTTCGCGGCCCGGCGCACCGCGGCCTCCCGCATCGGTTCCGGCAGGGCGAGCAGCGGCGTCAGGCGTGCGCGCTGGGCCTGCATCACATGGATCAGCTTGGCGAAGTCGTCGGCCCGCAGCAACCCGGCGACGGCCGCGATGGAAGCCGGGTCGGCGCGTTCCAGCACGGCGTCGCGGGCGAAGCGCATCTCGGCCTCCGCCTCCACCTCCTCCACCAGCTGGAAGTGCGGAGAGATCTCGGCTTCCAGCGGAAAGCGGCGCAGCAGGCTCTGGCAGAAGGCATGGATGGTGCCGATGCGCATGCCGCCCGGCAGGTCCAGCACTTCGGCGAACAGGGCGCGGGCGGTGACCCGCACCTCGGGGCCGGGCTCGACCTCCAGCTCCTCCAGCGCCGCATCCAGCGCCGCATCCGCGAGCGTCACCCAGTCGCCGAGCTTGTGCTGCAGCCGCAGCGCCATCTCCGCCGCGGCGGCCTTGGTGAAGGTGAGGCACTGGATGCGCCCGGGATGCGAGCCGCCCAGCATCAGGCGCAGCATCCGGTCGGTCAGCAGCTTGGTCTTGCCCGACCCGGCCGACGCCTCCACGAAGGCGGAAACGGCGGGGTCCGAGGCGCTGGACTGCTCGCGGATGGCGCGCAGGCGGGTGTCGCCCGAGATGTGGTTCATGCCTCGTCCTCCGCCGCCGCCCATTCGCCGACGCGGGCCAGCTGGGCATAGTCGGTGAAGCGGGGGGCGGCGCCGGGGTGGGGCTGGGAGAGGTAGGCCTGGGCCGGGTCGTCGAACTGCTGCACCAGCTGCACCAGCGCCGCCCCGGCCTCCGCGGCCTGGCTGGCGGTGGCCTCCGGGTCGCCCTTGAACAGCACGGTGGACTCGCCCGGCACATAGCCGCCGGTCAGCCGCCAATAGGTGAGTTCGGCGGCGACCCCGCGCAGCTCCGGCCCGAACGCGCCCGCCGCCACCATCGCAGCCTCCAGCGGCAGCTGCGGAGCGTGGCCAGACGCCACGTCGCGCGCCGCCGGCACCACACCGGTCTTGTAGTCCATGATGGAGAGCCGCCCATCGGGCCGCATCTCGATCCGGTCCGCCCGCGCCACCAGGCGGAACGGCTGGCCCGGCGACGGCACCGTCCAGTCCCCAACCACCTCCACCCGCAGCACCTGGTTCGGGCGGCCGTTGCGGCGAGTACGTTCCTGGTCCGCGACCCAGGCGGCGATGCGCGCCAGGCGCGGCCGCCACCAGGCGACCAGCGCGGGGCGCAGCGCACGATCGGTCAGCGCCGCATCCATCTCGGCCTGCAACCGCGCGGCGGCATCGGTGGGATAGGTGTGGGGGAGCTTGCCGACCCACTCCGCGATGGCATGGTGCACGACATTGCCGAAGTCGGCGTTCTCCACCCCCTGCTCCAGCGGGTCCAGCGCGCGCAGCTTCAGCACGTGCCGGGCGTAGATGCCGTAGGGGTCACGCAACCAGGTCTCGACCTCGGTGACGCTCAGGCGGCGGGGGCGCACGGCCAGCGGCGGGCACGGGCGCGGCGGACGCACCGGGGTGGGCTCGCGGCCGGGCTGGTCCAGCTGCCGGGCCCAGTCTGCGGCGGGCGAGTGCGGCAGGCTCAGGCCATGCCCCTGCAGATAGGCCTCCAGCCGCACCAGCCAGCGGGCCGGCACGGTGGGCGCGCCATCGCGCCGGCGCGGGCAGGACAGCACGACATGCGGCGCCGCACAGGCCAGCAGCGCGAAGTCGTGCGCCATCTGCCCCACCCCCGTTTCCGGCGAGGCAAGGCCGGCGGCCTTGCGCATCGGCCGGCTCATCCAGGGGCCGGGGTCGGCGGCGGGCGGCCACACGGCTTCCGCCAGGCTGCCCAGCACCACCACGTCGAAGGATTGCAGCCGCGCCTCCAGCAGCCCGAGGATCGCCACCCGCGGATGCTCATCGGCATCCCGCCCGCGCAGCGCCCGGCGCGACCGCACCACGGAACCCTGGAAGCTGGAATCCAGCAGGCCGTGCAATGTGCCGACCGGCTGTTTCGGCAGCATCGGCAGCGCCTCCAGCAGCGCGGCCAGGTGCCGGGCCAGCGCCTCGCCCTCCTCCAGCGCCCAGAGCCGGGCGGCGCCGGGCTGGTCCGCGGTCTCCGCCACCGCCTCCGCCGCCTCGATCAGGGCGCGCAGCCCGGCGGCCGGGTCCACCTCCCCGGCGGCGGCGATGCGGAGCAGCGGGCCGAACCGCGCCTCGATGCGGTCGAGGAAGGCCGGCAGCTGCTGATTGTTTTGAACAGCGGGGATGGCGCGCAGCCCGGCAATGCCGGGCGCAGGCGCCGGGCCGCGCAGGCAGGTGCGCTCCAGCAGCCGGGCCAGACCGCGGCACTCCGCGGGGCGGAGGCCCAACGCGGCCACCGGGTGCTTCAGCACACCCAGCAGCGCGACCGGCGACAGGCCCTGCGCCACCGCCTGCACCAGCAGGCGCAGGAAGGCGCCGGGCGGGGTCTCGCCCAGCGGCTCCCCGGCGCTGTCATCCACCACGATGCCGAAGCGGTTCAACTCAGCCGCCACCCGGGCGGCCAGCACGCGGTCGGGCGTGACCAGCGCCGCCTGCGCCCCGGCCGTCTCCAGCGCCTGGCGCAGCACCAGGGCGATCGCCACCGCCTCCTCCTGCTGGTCCGCAGCCTCCAGCCGCTCCAGCCCGGCGATGTCCGGGGTGGCGGGCAGGCGCCAGGCGGACAGCGCCTTGGCGGGCAGCAGCGATTGCCAGATGGTCGCGGCGCGCGGCGGTGCCGGCGCATCCGGCCACGCGGCCACGTCGCCGCGGGTGGCGCCCATATCGGCCAGCAGCGCACGCAACCCGGCCTGCGGGTGGCTGTCCTCCAGCTGCGCCCAGACCTCATCGGGCATCGCCAGGTCCAGGCCCGGCAGCACCACCCGCCCCTCCGGCAGCCGCGCCACCACCGCCATCAGCCCGGCCAGCGCGCGGATGCCGCCCGAGGTGCCCGCAACCACGATGGGCCCGGCTGGCGGCGCATCCCGCCACAGCTCCGCCTGGCGCCCCAGCAGCTGCACGCCGCGGGCGGCCGGGTCGATCATGCCGCGGTCCCGCAACCAGGCCGGCCAGTGCGCGGTGACGATCTGCAGGAAATGCAGCGTGTCGGCCCAGTGTTCCGCATATCCCTCTTCCACCAGGCCGGGCAGCACCCGGTCCAGCGCCACGCCCTCGCGGTGCGCCTCGTCCAGCAGCCGGGCCAGTTCCACGGCCAGCAGCCAGGCGCGGTCGGCGGTGGCAGGGGCGCCGAACCGGCCCTCCAGCGCCATCACGAGCCGGGTGAGTGCGGCCAGCCGCTCCGCCTCCGGCACGGCGGGCGGCAGCTCCAGCGCGCCGGCCAGGGCCAGCGGCGCCTCATCCAGCGCGCCCACGGCGGCGATGCGGGGCAGCAGGATCGGGCGGCCCTCGGCGGCGGCAAGGAAGGCGTCGGTCAAGGCGCGCGCGGCCCGGCGGGTGGGCAGCAGGATCATGCCCTCGGATTGCCGCAGCGGGTCATCGGTGCGCGACAGCCACCAGCGGGCCAGCGCATCCAGGAACGGCACGCCGGGCGGAATGGTGAACAGGTTCACAGGGTATCCTCCCAGCCGGGGCGATCCCCCCAGCCCGTCAGCATGGCCCGGCGCGCATCCCCCTCCCCTGGCGCCAGCACGACGCCGAGCGCATCCGGCGGACGCAGCGCCCCCAGCCGGTCCGGCCATTCCACCAGGGCGGCGTCGGCCTCGTCCCAGCCCAGCTCCACCAGGTCCGCGCTGCCCTCCAGCCGCCAGAGGTCGAAGTGCTGCACCAGGCCGATCGGCGTGTCATAGGCCTGCACCAGCGTATAGGTCGGGCTGGGCACCTCGAGCGCCGGGTCGTTGGTCAGCGCGCGGAGCAGGGCGCGGGCCAGCGCGCTCTTGCCGGCGCCGAGCGGGCCGTCGAGCAGGATGGTGTCGCCGGGACGCAGCAGGCGCGCGAGGCGCCGGCCCAGCGCCTCGGTGGCGGCGAGGTCGGGCAGGTCGATGCGGCGTGGAGCAGCGTGCAGGGGGACATGCAGGGGGGCGGGCATGGCAGCAGGATGCACCAGCGCGCGGGGCGGGCCAACTCGTGCGGGGCCCAGGCCGTGCCGCCGACGTCTTGCCGCCTGCGGGAAAGCCGCTAAGTAACGGCCATGCCGGAGCATATCGAGACTGACGTCGCCATCATCGGCGCGGGCCCCGCGGGGCTGTTCGCCGCCTTCGAGTGTTCGATGCTCAAGCTGCAATGCTGCTTGCTGGATGCGCTGGCCGAGGTGGGCGGGCAGTGCTCGGCGCTGTATCCGGAAAAGCCGATCTACGACATCCCGGCGCACCCCGCGATCGCGGCCGGGGACCTGATCCATGGGCTCGAGCGGCAGATCGCGCCGTTCGCGGTAAGGCGGCTGCTGGGCCGCCGGGTCGATGGGCTGGACGGCGCGGTGGGCGGCTTCACGCTGACCACGGACCGCGGCGACACCATCCGCTGCAAGGCCGTGCTGCTGGCGGCCGGCGCCGGGGCGTTCGGGCCGAACCGGCCGCCGCTGGCCGGTCTGGCGGCGTTCGAGGATAGCGGGGCGGTGCAGTACCTGGTGCGGCGGCGCGAGGACTTCCGCGGCAGGCGCGTGGTGATCGCGGGCGGCGGCGACTCGGCGGTGGACTGGGCGCTGTCGTTGAAGGACGTCGCGGCCAAGGTCTCCGTCATCCACCGCCGCCCCAAGTTCCGCGCCGCCCCCGAGACGGCGGCGCAGCTGGACGCGGCGGCGGCACGGGGCGAGATCGAGATGGTGATCCCCTACCAGCTGCACGCGCTGCACGGCGACGGCGGGGCGCTGCACGCCGTCGAGGTCGCCACCATGGAAGGTGCGACCCGGCTGATCGAGGCCGACGTGCTGCTGCCGTTCTTCGGCCTGTCCATGGACCTGGGGCCTATCGCCGCCTGGGGCCTGGACCTGCAGCACAGCCATATCCGCGTCATTGCCGCGACCTGCGAGACGTCCACCCCCGGCATCTTCGCCATCGGCGACGTGGCGACCTATGACGGCAAGCTGAAACTGATCCTGCAGGGGTTCAGCGAGGCCGCGATGGCCGCGCACGCCATCCACCCCATCGTGCATCCGGATACCGCCCTGCACTTCGAATACAGCACGAGCAAGGGCGTGCCGGCCGCCTCGTGACGATCCCGGCGGGCGACCAGGACGCCATCCGCGCCGAGCGGCTGGTCAAGCGGTACGACGAGGTGGTGGCCGTCGATGGCCTGTCGTTCACCCTTGCCCGCGGCGCCACGCTGGGGCTGCTGGGCGGCAACGGGGCCGGCAAGACCACCACCATCGCCATGCTGCTCGGCCTGCTGCTGCCCAGCACCGGCTCCATCCACGTCCTCGGCCACGACATGGCCCGGCACCGCTACGCCGCCCTCGCCCGCACCAACTTCTCCTCCCCCTACATCGCCCTCCCTGGCAAGCTGAGCGTGCGGGAGAACCTGCGGGTCTATGGCCATCTCTACACGGTGCGCCGCCTGGACGACCGCATCGCCGAACTGGCGGACCAGCTGGACCTGCACGGCCTGCTGGACCGCCCGGCCGGCAACCTCTCGGCCGGGCAGAAGACCCGCGTGGCGCTGGCCAAGTCGCTGATCAACCGCCCGGACCTGCTGCTGCTGGACGAACCCACCGCGAGCCTCGACCCCGATACCGGCGACATGGTCCGCACCTGGTTGGAGCGCTACCAGGCGGAGAGCGGCTGCGCGATCCTGCTCGCCAGCCACAACATGGCGGAGGTGGAGCGGCTGTGCGGCAGCGTGCTGATGCTGAAGCAGGGCCGGGTCGTGGACCAGGGCACGCCGGCCGCGCTGCTGGCGAAGTATGGGCGGGAGGACCTGGAGCAGGTGTTCCTGGACATCGCCCGGGGCCGGGTTGCCGCATGAGGGGCGCATGAGCACCCGGCGCATCTGGGGCGTGGTGTATCGCCACCTCTGCCTGTATCGGGCATCCTGGCCGCGGATGCTGGAGCTGATCTACTGGCCCACGCTGCAGATGTGCATCTGGGGCTTCACCACCAGCTACCTGGTCGGCCGCGGCGGCTCCCCGGCCGCCATCGCCGGCGGCGCGCTGCTGGGCGGGGTGCTGTTGTGGGAGGTCACGCTGCGCAGCCAGATGGGGGTGGCGATCACCTTCCTGGAGGAGCTGTGGTCGCGCAACCTGGGCCACCTGTTCGTCAGCCCGATCCGCCCGTGGGAGCTGCTGGCGGCGCAGGTCGTGGTCTCGGTGCTGCGGACCCTGTTCGGCGTGCTGCCGGCGGCGCTGCTGGCCTGGGTGCTGTACTCGTTCGACCTGTTCGCCATGGGCCCGGTGCTCGTGCTGTTCTTCCTGAACCTGATGGTGATGGGCTGGTGGATCGCCTTCGGCGTCGTCAGCCTCATCCTGCGGCACGGGCTGGGTGCCGAGATGCTGGCCTGGTCCGTCACCTTCGGCCTGGCCCCGCTGTCGGCCGTGTTCTATCCCGTCTCCGTGCTGCCGGCCGCGATCCGGCCCATCGCCCTCGCCCTGCCCTCCACCCATGTGTTCGAGGGGATGCGCGCGGCCTTGGCCGGTGGGGTGCGGTGGGACCACTTGGCGGCGGCGGCGGGCCTGAACGTGCTGTGGATGCTGGCCGCCGCCGTGCTGTTCGCCTGGCAGTTCCGCCGGGCGCGGCAGCGGGGCGCCTTGTTGAACCTGGGTGAATGACGCGATGAACACATGCTTCTGGCTGATCCGGCACGCCCTGGTGTCCGAGAACGAGCGGGCGCGGCTCTATGGCATCCAGGATGTCTCGCTGTGCCCCGACACGCTGGTGGCGCAGAGGCCGCAGTATAAATCGCTCGCCGCCCACCTGCCGCGCCCCGCCATCTGGGCCTGCACCCCGCTCAGCCGCACCCGCCGCACCGCGGAGGCCATCTTCGCCGCCGGATATCCCGCGCAGGAGCTGCAGGTGGTGCCGGGCCTGATCGAGCAGAACCTCGGCGCCTATCAGGGCCTGCCGCACGCCGAGCTGCCGCCCCGCCTCGCCATGGCCGCGCACCCGTTCTGGCCGCTCGCGGCGCAGGAACGGCCGCCGGGTGGCGAGAGCATGGAGGATGTGGTGATCCGCGTGGGCCAGGCCATGGACGCGCTGGCCGCGGAGCATGACGGGCACGACGTGGTGCTGGTGAGCCATGGCGGTGCCATCCGCGCCGCAGTGGCCCATGCGCTGCAGGTGGGGGCCGACCGGGCGCTGCACTTCTCCATCCACAACATCTCGCTGACCCGGCTTGAGCGCGCGGCCGAGGGCTGGCGCGTCGTCTGCGTGAACGAGTGGCCCGGCGTCTGACAGCCGACTGGCACGCCTCCGGCTACCATTCCCAGCGCGCGCGTGCTTCAACCCTCGAACCGGGCGAGAGGCTGAATGGACGCGGCAACCAAGCGTGTGACGGCCCTGCGGTTCCGCATCGTCTGGACCGCCATCCTCTCCCTGCTCCCCGGTCTCGGTCACATCTACGCCCGGGTCTGGGGGCTGGGCGCGCTGCTGCTGGCCACGAACCTGGTCTGGTCCGTCGGCATGCAGCACTTCACCACCTGGTTGGCACCCACCCCCTGCACGGTCGTCGTGTTCCTGGGCATCGGCGGCCTATCGCTGCTGCTCACCCTCATCGTCATCATCGACGCGGTGCGCCGCACCCGCACGGCGCTGGCCCGGCCGCGGCCCCGCTGGTTCAGGTCCACCTGGTTCGCCGCCATCGTCGCCGTCGGCCTCTCCACCTTCGCGGTGCAGTCCTATGAGTGGCGCTCCTTCTCCATCCCGTCCGGCTCCATGATCCCGGCGCTGGAAGTGGGTGACTACATGCTGGTCTCCACCGCGGTGCCGTTCGAGGCGCTGCGGCGGGGCGACGTCATCGTCTTCTCGCTGCCGAGCAACCCCGACATCGACTACGTGAAGCGCCTCATCGGCCTGCCCGGCGACCGCATCGCCATGCAGGACGGCACCGTGGTGCTGAACGGCACCCCGCTGACCCTGCGGCCGGACGGGCAGATGCTGGCGGTGGACCACGAGATCCGGGTGCTCAGCCAGCGCGGGGTCGAGACGCTGCCGGGCGGGCGCTCCTATCCCGTGCTGAAGCAGACCAGCTCCGGGCCCGCCAACACCATGCCGGAGGTGACGGTGGCCGCGGACCACATGTTCGTCATGGGCGACAACCGGGACAACAGCGCCGACAGCCGCTTCCCGCGCCAGCTGGGCCAGGTGCCGCGGGCGAACCTGATCGGCCGGGCCGGTGTGCTCTACTGGTCCGCCGACCGCAGCCGCATCCTGCGCCCCGTCGAATGATCCACGGCTTCGCGGCTGCCGAGGAGGCGCGTGACCGCCTCATCTGACAGGCCTGCTGTAATGATCCTGCGCCCTGCGAACTTCGCAACCAGGGCAAGGTTGCGCTGCCGCCGGATGCGGTTCCAAGTCCAGGCAAACCGGATGAATGCCAGGTCCAGCCGCTCGGGACAGCCAGGAGCCGCGTCTTGTCGCACCCGGCCGTAGCTTGAGAGGATGCGCCACAGGATGCGCCGCATGGCAACCCGGTTGGGCACATCCAGGTAGATCACGGCATCAGCCGCTGCGAACCGGCAACCGATCGTTGCGGTGTAGTTGCCGTCGATCACCCACGCGGGCTGCTGCGCGAGCCGCGTCACTTCGGCCCGGAAGGCATCGGCCGGGGTCTCGACCCAGCCAGGCTGGAAGTAGATCTGGTCCAGGTGAAACACCGGCAGCCCGTATATCGCGCCGAGCCGCCGGGCCAGCGTGGACTTGCCGCTGCCCGGCGGTCCCATGACGACGATGCGTTGCACGGCTGGCCTGGTTTGCACCGGCTCCATTCAGGCGGCGTCGAGCGCCTGGCCGAGGTCCGCCAGGATGTCGTCGATATGCTCGATGCCGACCGAGAGGCGCACGTAGCCCGGACTGACGCCGGTGGCCATCTGCTCCTCCGCCGCCAGCTGGCTGTGCGTGGTGCTGGCGGGGTGGATCGCCAGGGTGCGGGAGTCGCCGATGTTGGCCACGTGATACACCATCTGCAGCCGGTCGATGAAGGCCCGGCCCGCCTCCGCCCCGCCCTTCAGCTCGAACCCCAGCAGGCCGCCATGGCCCTGCTGCATGTAGTGGCGGGTGCGTTCGGCGGCCGGCCCGGTGTGGTGCGCCGGATGGATCACCCGCGCCACCTCCGGCCGGCCGGCCAGGAAGGCCGCGACCGCGTCGGCGTTGCGGCTGTGCTCCCGCATGCGCAGCGGCAGCGTCTCCAGGCCCTGGAGCGTGAGGAAGGCGTTGAACGGGCTCTGCGACGGCCCGAGGTCGCGCAGCAGGGTGACGCGCAGCTTCAGGATATAGGCGATCGGCCCCATCGGCCTGGCCGCCTCCACCCAGACGGCGCCGTGGTAGCTGGGATCCGGCCGGTGCAGCGCCGGCTGCCGGGCCGGGTGGGCGGACCAGTCGAAGTTCCCGCCATCGATGACGATGCCGCCGATGCTGTTGCCGTGGCCGCCGATGTACTTGGTGGTGGAGTGCATCACCACCGCCGCGCCATGGTCGAAGGGCCGCACCAGCAGCGGCGCGGCGGTGTTGTCCATGATCAGGGGGATGCCGAAGCGGCGGCCGATGGCGGCGACCTCGCCGATCGGGAACACCTCCAGCTTCGGGTTGGGCAGCGTTTCCGCGTAATAGGCACGGGTGCGCTCATCCGTGGCGCGGGCGAAGGCCTCGGGGTCGGCGCCATCCACGAAGCGCACCTCGATGCCCATGTCGCGGAACGTGTTGGCGAACAGGTTGTAGGTGCCGCCATACAGCGCCTTGGCGGAGACGACGTTGTCCCCGGCGACGACCAGGTTCTGCACCGCCAGCGCCGTCGCCGCCTGTCCGGACGCCACTGCCACGGCACCGACCCCGCCCTCCAGCGCGGCGAGGCGCTTCTCCAGCACGTCGGTCGTGGGGTTCATGATGCGGGTATAGATGTTGCCCAGCTCCTGCAACCCGAACAGCCGGGCGGCATGGGCGCTGTCATCGAACTGGTAGCTGGTCGTCTGGTAGATCGGCACCGCGACGGCGTTGGTCGCCGGGTCGCGGCGCCATCCGGCGTGCAGGGCCAGGGTCTCGGGGTGGCGGCTGTCCATGGTCGTCGGCTCCCGGGGTTTTGCCGGAGGTTACAGGGGTTGCGGGTCCGCGGCCACCACCGCCTCCGGCGTGCCAGGCTGGCATGGCACGTGCGTGGCCCGCGCGACTGGCGACAGGCATCCGCTGCAACGCCGCAGCCTCGACCGTTCGCCCGGCCCCACCCGCCCTCATACGGAGTAGTTCCCGCAAGTCCTTTCTGGCGCCAGCCGACCTCGTGAAGAAGGCGATCGACTCCGGTGAAGCCAAGGTCTTCATGACCACGGGCGACACCCTGATCCGCGCCTTCATGGCCTGGGCCATCCTGGCCCTCGCACCGGCCCGACCCGGCGGCCGGCCATCAGCACCGCAATCCAGCACGGCGTCGCCGCCGAATAGACGCTGCGTCCGTCAGGTCGGTGCGCCGGTCAGGTGACGGGCGGGGCCGCGGCCGCTAGGCTCCGCCGTCCCTGCCCCGGAGCCGCCCCGATGCGACTGATCGCCTCCTTCGCCGTCGCCCTCAGCCTCACCGCGCCCCTTGCCCCGCCGGTGTTCGCACAACCGGCGGCATCGCCAGCCACCCCCATCCGCACCAGCCAGGCCGGCACCGCGGTCCGCGCCACGCTGCCGAATGGCCTCCGCATCGTCATCATCCCCGATGCCCTGGCGCCTGTCGTCTCCACACAACTGGCCTATCTCGTCGGCTCCAACGATGCACCGGAGGGTTTTCCCGGCACGGCCCACGCCCTGGAGCACATGATGTTCCGCGGCGCCGCCGGCCTGGACCGCGAGCAGCTGTTCGAGCTCAGCGGCCTGCTGGGCGGCGTCTATAATGCCAGCACCGCCGAGACCGTCACCCAGTACACCTATACTGTGCCCGCCACGGACCTGCCGCTGGTGCTGCGGATCGAGGCATCGCGCATGCGGGGCGCCTCGATCACCGAGGCGGACTGGCAGCAGGAGCGCGGCGCCATCGAGCAGGAGGTGTCGCGCAACCTCTCGAACCCGGCCTATCGGATGTATGCGGCGGTGCAGGCGGCGCTGTTCGCCGGGTCACCGTACGAGAACACCGCGCTGGGCACCCGGCCGTCGTTCGACCGCACCGACGCCGCCCTGCTCCGCCGCTTCTATGACCAGTGGTATGCCCCGAACAACGCCATCCTGGTGATCGCCGGCAATGTCGACCCGGCCCAGGTCATCGCCCAGGCCACCAGCATCTTCGCCGACGTGAGGTCGCGGGACGTGCCGGCGCATGCGAGTGTCACGCTGCCGCCGCTGCGCCCCACCACCATCGCCATGCCCACCAGCCAGCCCTACGGCACCGCGGCGCTCGCCATGCGGATGCCCGGCCTGCGCGCCGCGGACTTCGCGGCGGCGGACATCCTGGGCGACGTGCTCGGCAGCAACCGGGGCGCCCTGTATGGCCTGGTGCCCGCCGGCAAGGCGGTGGCCGCCTTCTTCAACTACCAGGCGATGCCCGAGGCGGGGATGGGCATGGCCACCGCGCTGTTCCCGGCCGGAACCGACCCGGCACCGCTGCTCGATGACCTGCGGCAGGTGCTGGCCCAGGCCGCTGCGGGCAACATCGACCCGGAGCTGGTGGAAGCCGCCAAGCGCGCCGAACTGGCCCAGCTCGCCTTCGCCACCGACAGCATCGCCGGTCTCGCGCGCCTCTGGGTCCGCACCCTGGCCACCCAGGGCGCGCAGTCACCGGACGACGTCGCCGCCGCCTATGCCGCGGTGACGCTGGCCGATGTGCAGCGCGTGGCCAGGCTGGTGCTGGACCCGGCCGGCGCCATCCCGGTCATCCTCACCCCCGGGCCCGGCGCGCCGCAGCCGACGGCACCGGGCTTCACCGGCACCGAGACCTTCGCGGCGCCGGCGAACCATGACGTGGCGCTGCCGGACTGGGCAGCCTCCGCCCTGAAGGATTTCGTGGCAGCCGATACCGGCACCACCCCCACCGTCACCACCCTGCCGAACGGCCTGCGGCTGATCGTGCAGCCCGAACACGTGAGCCACACCATCACCGTGGCCGGCCGGGTGCGGAACACGAGCGAAACCGCGGAACCGCCGGGCCAGGAGGGCGTGGCGGCCCTGATGGAGCGGCTGTTCGGCTACGGCACGGAACAGCGCGACCGCCTGGCGTTCCAGAAGGCGCTGGACGACATCACCGCCCAGGCCAGCGCCGGCATGGGCTTCGGGCTGAAGGTGCTCACCCCGGAGTTCGAGCGCGGCATGGCCCTGCTGGCGGAGAACGAGCTGCACCCGGCCTTTCCCGCCGATGCCTTGGCCGTGGCCCGGCGTCAGCTGGTGCAGGCGCGCGCCGGCATCGTCGGCTCCCCCGGCTATCTCACGGACCGCGCGCTGGAGCAGGCGCTGGTCCCGGCCGACGACCCGAGCCTGCGCCAGCCCACACCGGAAACCCTCGCCAGGCTCAGCCGCGCCGACGTGCTCGCCTATTACGCCCGCACCGTGCGGCCGGACCGCACCACGATCGTGGTGGTGGGTGACGTGACGCCCGAGGAGGCCCGGCGCGTGGTGGAGGCCCAGTTCGGCGCCTGGCAGAACCCGGCCGAGCCCGCGGCGCCCGACCTCGCCGCCATCGGACCCAACGCCGCCGCCACGAAGCGCGTGCCGGACCCGGGTGCCCTGCAGGACCAGGTCACGCTGGCGCAGACCCTGCCGATGGGAGTGCTGGACCCGGCGCGCTATCCGCTGCTGCTGGGCAACGTGGTGCTGGGCGGCGGCTTTTCGTCGCGCCTGTACCACGACCTGCGGGTGCGCACCGGCTATGTGTATTCCGTCAGCAGCGGCATGGACTGGACCCGGTCGCGCGGGCGCTACACCATCTCCTTCGGCGCCGACCCGGACAAGGTGGCGCCAGCGCGCGAGCTGGCGGTGCGCAACATCCGCACGATGCAGACCACGCCGATCTCGGACGCCGAGCTGGGCCGGGCCAAGGCGCAGATCCTGCGGCAGCTGCCGATGTCCCAGGCCAGCATCGCGGGCATCGCCGGGCTGTATCTGCGGTTGTCGGATCTCGGCCAGCCGCTGGACGCGACCCGCATCGCGGCGGAGCGTTACCGCACCATGACGGCGGCGGAGATCCAGGCGGCGTTCCGCACCTGGTTGCGGCCGGATGACCTGGTCGAGGTCGTGCGCGGCCCGGCGCCATGACGCTTGCCATCGTCAGCACCTTCGACCGGCCGGCGAGCACCCCGGCCCGCTATTCGCGCGGCCCGCAGCGCCAATCCATTGACGCAGCGCGGCCCGGCGGAGTACGCCCGAAGCATGGTCACCACTGCCAAAACTCCCCATTCCTTTCTCCGTCTGCGCGGCAAGTCCTTCATGTCCGTCGTGCTGACGCCGGACCTGCCGCTCGCTGCCTGGGTGGCACAGCTGGACGAGCAGGTGGCGCGCTCGCCCAAGGTGTTCGAGGGCCGGCCGGTGCTGCTGGACGTGTCGCTGCTCGCCGGGTCCGAGCCGGAGATACCGCCACTGGTTCAGGCGCTGGCGGAGCGCGGCATCCGGGTGATCGGCATCGACGGCAGCGTGCCGCACACGCTGGGCGGGTTGGCCAGGGAGCTGCCGCCCGTCATGGCCGGCGGGCGCAACGCGGCGCTGCTGGGGGAGAACGAGCCGCAGGGCACCCCTGTCACGCCCCCCGCCGCCGCCAGCGAGCCGGCCCGGCAGATCGAGCCTTCGACCCTGGTGCTGGACCATCCGGTTCGTTCCGGTCAGAGTGTGACCCATACGGCCGGCGATGTGACGATCGTGGGCAGCGTGGCATCCGGCTCCGAGGTGATCGCGGGCGGGTCGATCCATGTGTATGGCGCGTTGCGGGGCCGGGCCATCGCCGGGCTGCTGGGCCCGGGACCGAACGGGACGCGGCCGCGGATATTCTGCAGCAGGCTGCAGGCCGAGCTTCTGGCCATCGATGGCGTGTATAAGACCGCAGACGAGTTGGACCCGAAATTACAGGGTCGTGCCGTGCAGGCCTGGCTCGAGGGCGAAGAATTGCGTGTGGCGGCGCTGGATTGAACGTGAGGAATTAGGGTGATGGCAGCGAAAGTCCTGGTCGTGACGTCCGGCAAGGGTGGCGTCGGCAAGACCACGTCCACCGCGGCGCTGGGGGCAGCCCTGGCCAGCACCGGCAAGAAGGTCGTGGTGGTGGACTTCGATGTCGGCCTGCGCAACCTGGACCTGATCATGGGGGCGGAGCGCCGGGTCGTGTATGACCTGATCAACGTGACCCAGGGCGACGCCAAGCTGAGCCAGGCGCTGATCCGCGACAAGCGGCTGGAAACCCTGCACCTGCTGCCCGCCAGCCAGACCCGGGACAAGGACGCGCTGACCTCCGAGGGCGTGGCCCGCGTGATGGACGAGCTGCGCGCCATGTTCGACTGGGTGATCTGCGACAGCCCGGCCGGCATCGAGCGCGGCGCACAGCTGGCCATGCACCATGCGGACACCGCCGTGGTGGTGACCAACCCCGAGGTGAGCAGCGTGCGCGACAGCGACCGCATCATCGGCATGCTGGACAGCACCACGGCCAGGGCCAAGACCGGGGAGCGCATCGACAAGCACCTGCTGCTCACCCGCTATGACCCGGCCCGCGCCGCCCGGGGCGACATGCTGAAGGTCGAGGACGTGCTCGAGATCCTCAGCATCCCGCTGCTGGGCATCATCCCGGAAAGCCAGGACGTGCTGAAGGCCAGCAACATCGGCAGCCCGGTGACGCTCGCCGACCCCAGCAGCGCCCCGGCCCGCGCCTATATGGACGCGGCCCGCCGCCTGGAGGGCGAGACGCTGGAAATGAGCGTGCCCGGCGAGAAGCGGAGCCTGCTGGGCAAACTGTTCGGCCGGAGGGTGGCATGAGCTTCTTCGGCAGTCTGTTCGGCAGGAAGAACACGGCCCCGGTGGCCCGCGAGCGCCTTCAGATGCTGCTGAAGCATGAGAAGGTCGGCGGCTCCCACAACCAGCTGGTGGCCGTGCTGCAGGAGGAGATCCTGGCGGTGATCGCCCGGCACATGCAGATCGACCGCGACAAGGTCGTGGTGAAGATGGACCGCGGGGCCGAGGTGAACACGCTCGAGATCGACATCGAGATGCCGTCCGTCCACGCCTAGACCCACCTCCGCAGCACAAGGACGCGCCATGGACACGCAACCGGCACCCATCGCGTCCCGCAACCCTGCGCCATCGGCCAGCCCATGAGCCCTGCCCCCGTTCTCGATGTCAGGAATCTCCGCACCGAGTTCCGCCTGGCCGGGGACTGGCACGCGGCGATCGACGGCATCTCGCTGCAGCTGCATACCGGCGAGACCCTGGCGCTGGTGGGGGAGAGCGGCTGCGGCAAGAGCATGACCGCCCTTTCCATCATGGGCCTGGTGCCCAGCCCGGCCGGGCGCATCGGCGGCGGGGCCATCGTGCTGGACGGTGAGGACCTGGTGGGCCTGCCCGAACGGCGGCTGGAGCAGTTGCGCGGCAACCGCATGGCGATGATCTTCCAGGAGCCGATGACCAGCCTGAACCCGGTGATGACCATCGGGGCGCAGGTCGCGGAGAGCCTGCGCATCCATCGCGGCCTGTCCAGGGCCGCGGCCAGCCAGGCGGCGCTGGCGGTGCTGGAGGAAGTGAAGATCCCCTCCGCCGCCGCACGCTTCAACGACTACCCGCACCAGTTCAGCGGCGGGATGCGGCAGCGGGTGATGATCGCGCTCGCTCTGGCCTGCGAGCCCGCCCTGCTGCTGGCCGACGAGCCGACCACGGCGCTGGACGTGACCATCCAGGCCCAGGTGCTTGGCCTGCTGGCGGACCTGAAGGCCCGGCACGGCATGGCGATGCTGTTCATCACCCACAACCTGGGCGTGGTGGCGCAGATCGCGGACCGGGTGGCGGTGATGTATGCGGGCCAGATCGTCGAGCAGGCCGGGGTGATGGCCATGTTCGCGCGCCCGGCGCACCCGTACACCCGCTCGCTGTTCGCCGCGATCCCGCGCATGGACCAGGACGAGCAGGCGCTGGTGGCCATCACAGGCCGGGTGCCGCCGCTGGATGCCATGCCGCCGGGATGCCGGTTTCAGCCACGCTGCGCCCTGGCCCGGCCCGGGTGCGAGCAGCCGCAGGTGCTGGCGGAAGCGGCGCCGGGTCATCTGGCGCGGTGCCACGTCGCGACGGGCGTGCTGCGGGAGGCGGTTCATGCTTGAGGCGGCGGATCGGGTGGTGATGGTGTCGGGTGCTGCGCGCGGCATCGGCCGGGCCACGGTGGAGCGGCTGCTGGCGGCGGGCTTCCGGGTCAGCGCCGGAGTGCGGGAGGCGCGCGGCCTGGTGCCGTCGGACCGGCTGATGGTGCAGCGTTATGAGGCGGAGAGCGTGGACAGTGCGAGCGCCTGGGTGGACGCCACCACCGCCCGGTTCGGCGCGCTGCACGGGCTGGTGAACGCCGCCGGCATCAACCCCCGCTTCGCGGTGACGGATGCGGATGAGAGCGCGCTGGACCAGCTCTGGGCGATCAACGTGAAGGGTCCGCTGCGGCTGTCCCGCCTGGCGCTGCCGCATCTGAAGGCCTGCGGCGCCGGACGCATCGTCAACGTCGCCTCGCTCAGCGGCAAGCGGGTCGCGAACCCCAATGCCGGTTACGCCATCAGCAAGTTCGCCGTGGTGGCGCTGACCCACGCGCTGCGCCGCGAGGGGTGGGAGCACGGGGTCCGTGCCACCGCGCTATGCCCCGGCTTCGTCGAGACCGACATGACGATGGCGGCCCAGTTCCCCCGCGCCGAGATGTCCAAGCCCGGCGATCTCGCGGCCATGGTGGAGATGCTGATGCGGCTGCCGAACACCGCCGTGGTCGCCGAGTTGCTGGTGAACTGCCGGCTGGAGAACGTGATCTGAGGTCAAGGGTGGCATTCCCGCCGGCGTTGCGGCACGATCACGCATTCGTCAGGAGATAGCCATGTTCCGCGCCGCCCTGTTGGCCGCCTCGCTGCTGCTCAGCGTGCCTGCCATCGCCCAGCCCAAGACCACGCTGACCGTGGGGATCGCGGCGCAGGATGCTGGCCGGCTCGACCCGCATTTCGCCGTCAGCACCATCGACCGCATCCCGGTCGGCTGGATGTTCAACGCCCTGGTGCGCTTCCCGCCCGGCAGCATGGACCCGGCCCGCATCGAGCCCGACCTGGCCGAACGCTGGGAGAGCAGCGCCGACAAGAAGACCTGGACCTTCCACCTGCGCCACAGCGTGATGTTCCATGGCGGCTATGGCGAGATGACCGCGGATGACGTGGTGTTCAGCCTGAAGAAGGCCGCCGACGCCAAGACCTCGGCCTTCGCCGGTGAGCTTGCCGCCTTCGAGACGGTGGAGGCGCTGGACCCCTACACCGTCAGGATCACGCTGAAGGAGGTGGTGCCGAGCCTGTTGGGCAAAGTGGTGAACTACAGCCAGGGCTACATCGTCAGCAGGAAGGCCGTGGAAAAGCTCGGCGACGGCTTCCAGCGCGCACCGATCGGCACCGGACCCTTCGCGTTCAGCAGCCTGACGCCGAACCAGTCGCTGGAGCTGGTGGCCAACGAGCATTATTTCCGCGGCAAGCCCCAGATCGCCAAGGTCAGCTACAAGTTCATCCCGAGCGACGCCTCGCGCGACCTTGCCTTCCAGGCCGGCGAGCTGGACCTCAACTACGGCCGCGCCGACCAGACCTGGGTCAACCGCACCCGCCAGCTGCCGCACACCGTGCTGGACATCTTCGAGCCCGCCGAGGAGGCGGAGCTGTACCTGAACACCACATCCAAGCCCTTCGACGACATCCGCGTGCGCCAGGCGGTGGCGATGGCGGTGAACCGGCCCGAGCTGGTGCGCTGGCGCGGTGCCGATGTGAGCCGGGAGGCGCAGAGCGTGGTGCCGCGCGGCTATCTCGGCTTCACCGCGGATAACGGTCTGCTGGGTCCGGACATCGCCAAGGCCAAGGCGCTGCTGACCGAGGCCGGCTATCCCAACGGCCTGACGGTGAAGGTGATCCAGAGCCAGCTGCCGGAGATGCTGACGGCGATGCAGGTGTTCCAGGCGCAGCTGAAGCGGGCCGGCATCAACCTTGATATCCAGGTGGTCGAGCACGCCACCTTCCATGCACAGATCCGCCAGGACCTGAGCCCGCTGGTGTACTACTCGGCGGCGCGCTTCCCGATCGCCGACACCTATCTGACCCAGTTCTTCCACAGCCGCAGCATCGTCAAGACGCCGACCGCGGTGACCAACTTCAGCCATTGCAACGTCGCCGACAAGGAGATCGACGAAGCCCGCACCGAGCCTGACGCCGCCAAGCAGATCGCCCTGTGGCACACCGCGCAGCGCAAGATCATTGCCGCGGTGTGCGCCGTGCCGATGTTCGAGACGCTGCTGGTGTTCGCGCATCATGACACTCTGGACTACGGCTACAAGCTCGACGGCTCGCTGTCGCTCGGCCCGCTGCTGACCGAGGCGACGCACTTCAAGTGAGCACCGTCACGGCCGACGCGGTCGTCATCGGCGCCGGGATCAGCGGTGCCGCCACCGCGCTGGAGCTGGCGGAGGCCGGGCTCTCCGTCGTGCTGCTGGACCGTTGGGGCCCGGCGGCCATGGCCTCCGGCTGGACCCTCGCCGGCGTGCGGCAATCCGGGCGGCACCCGGCGGAGCTGCCGCTGATCCGGGCCGCGGTGCGGCAGTGGGAAACGCTCGGCGAACGGCTGGGCGCCGATGTGCGGTATCGGCAGGAGGGCAATCTCCGCCTGGCCCGCACCGCGGCCGAGGTGCCGGTGATCGAGCAGCTGGTGCGGGACCAGGCGGCCGCCGGCCTCGACGTGGTGCTGCTGCGCGGCGACGCGGTGCAGGCGGCGGCGCCCGCCGTCAGCCCCGATGTGCTGGCGGCCTGCCACTGCGCAACGGACGGCCACGCCGACCCGGCTGCCACCGTCAATGCCTTTGTCGAGGCCGGGGTGCGCGCCGGGGTGGCGACGCGGTTCGGCGAGCGGGTGCAGGCGATCGAGACCGGGGGCGGCCGGGCCGTGGCGGTGCGGACGGATCGGGGGCGCATCGCCTGCGACCAGGTGATCGTCACCGCCGGGGTGCTGGGCAACGAGCTGCTGGCCCCGCTGGGCGCCGCGATGCCGATCGAGGTGCAGCTGGTGGCCGCCATGCGCTCCGTGCCGCTGAAGCCGGTGCTGCGGCAGGTGATCGGGGTGGCGAACGCCGATTGTGCCGGCCGGCAGCAGGCGGATGGCTGCTTCCGCGTGACCAGCGGCGCCCGGCCCTTTACCGGAGTTGTTGTAGGCGGCGTGCGCCCTGCGGTGCATCCGCCGGCCGAGGCGCTGGGCCTGGTGGTGCAGACCTTCGGCGCGGTGGTGCCCGCCTTCGCCGATGCGCCGATCGAGGCGGTGTGGGCCGGGTTGATCGACCTGACGCCGGATGCGCTGCCGGTGCTGGACCATGCGCGGGGTCTGGCGAACGTGGTGGTGGGGATGGGCTTCTCGGGGCACGGCTTCGGGCTCGGTCCCGTCACCGGGCGCATTCTCGCCGGGCTCGCGACCGGGACGAACCCGGCCTTCGACCTCGCCCCCTTCGCCGCCGCCCGCTTCACCGGCTGGAACGGCGCCAACGAGCCGATCACCCTGCATGGATGACATGACCGACGCCATGCAGGTGACGGCCCAACGCGCGGCGATCCGCAACCGCCGCGCGCTCTCCGGCGGCTGCGGCTGCTTCCACTGCCTGGGCCTGTTCCGGGCCGACCAGGTGATCGCCTGGACCGACGAGGACCAGACGGCGCTGTGCCCGCTCTGCGGCATGGATGCGGTGGTGCCGGCCGAGGCGCTGCGGCTGGACGTGCCGCAGCTGGCGGACCTGAAGCGCCGCTGGTTCAAGCCGCCCTACGACGACGGCGCCCCATGATCCTCTACGTCGTCCGCCGCCTGCTCGCCGCCATCCCCACGCTGATCGCCGTGCTGACGCTCGTGTTCCTGCTGGTCCGCGTCGTCCCCGGGGACCCGGCCATCGCCATCCTCGGCGACCGCGCCACGCCGGACGCCGTCGCCGCCCTGCGCACCAGGCTGGGCGTGGACCGGCCGCTGCTGACCCAGTACGTCGAGTTCCTCAGCCACTCGCTGGTCGGCGACTTCGGCAACTCCATGGTGACGGGCCGCCCCATCGTCACCGATGTGGCGGCGGTGCTGCCCCACACCATCGACCTCACCCTGGCCGCCATGGTGATCGGCGTCGCCATCGGCGTGCCGGCCGGGGTGGCCGCGGCCCGGCACCGCAACCGCTGGATCGACGTCGCCGCCCGCCTGCTCAGCCTCGTCGGGCTCAGCTTCCCGGTGTTCGTCTCCGGCATCTTCCTGCTGCTGGCCTTCGCGCTGCACTGGCGCATCTTCCCGGTGATCGGCAATGCCAACCTGATGGACCCGGTGGACCGCCTGACCAAGCTGGTGCTGCCGGCGACGACGCTGGGGCTGGTGATGGCGGCCTACATCACGCGCGTCACCCGCTCCTCCATGCTGCAGGTGCTGGGGGAGGACTACATGCGGACGGCGCGGGCCAAGGGCGTGCCGGGCCGCACCATCGTGTGGCGGCACGGGCTGCGGAATGCAGCGATGCCGGTGGTGACGGTGGTGGGCCTGTATGTCGGCATCCTGCTGGGCAATTCGGTGCTGACCGAGATCGTGTTCAACCGCCCGGGTCTGGGCAAGATCATCGTCGGCGCGCTGAACCAGCGGGACTACACGATGCTGCAAGGACTGATGGTGATCTACTGCTTCCTGATCGTGCTGGTAAACCTCATCACGGACCTTACCTACGGCTTCATCGACCCCCGTGTGAAACGCGCATGACCGGCGCCGTGAAGCGCGCATGAGGCGCATCCTCGCCTATCCCATCACCAGCATCGGCGCCCTGCTCTGCCTGCTGATCGTCGCAGGCGCGGTGCTCGCCCCCTGGATCGCGCCCTATGATCCGCTGGACCAGAACATCCTGGAACGCCTGTCCCCACCCTCCCGGGAGTTCCTGTTCGGCACCGACGCCTATGGGCGGGACGTGCTGTCGCGCATCCTGTGGGGGGCGCGCATCAGCCTGGTGGTGGCCGTCTCCTCCATCGCCGCCGCCATCTTCGTGGGTGGCGCCATCGGCATGGTCGCGGGCTATGTCGGCGGCCGCACCGACCTGATCGTGATGCAGGTGATGGACGTGCTGCTGAGCTTCCCCAGCCTGATCCTCGGGCTGATCGTCGTGGCGCTGCTGGGCCCGGACATCCAGAACCTCGTCTTCGCCATCGCGCTCACCGCCGTCGCCCCCTTCGCCCGCATCGCCCGCGCCCCGGTGCTGAGCCTGAAGGAGCGCGCCTATGTCGAGGCCGGGCGCTCGCTGGGCTTCAGCCATGCCCGCATCCTGTTCGTGCACATCCTGCCCAACATCCTCTCCGAGATCCTGGTCATGGGCTCCCTGTGGATGGCGACGGCGGTGCGCACCGAGGCGAGCCTCTCATTCATCGGCCTCGGCGTCTCGCCCCCCACCCCCACCTGGGGCGGCATGATGCGGGACGGGTTCGAGAACATCCTCGACGCCTCCTGGCTCAGCATCTTCCCGGGGCTGGCCATCCTGCTGCTGGTGCTCGGGCTGAACATGGTGGGCGACGGCCTGCGCGACGCCACCGACCCGAAGCTCAGCCAATGATCCTCGAAGTCGAGGGCCTGGTGAAGCACTTCACCCAGACCAGGGGCTTCCCCCGCGCCGTCACCACCACGGTCCGCGCCGTGGATGGCGTGACGTTCCACGTTCGGGCCGGGGAGGCGTTCGGCCTGGTGGGCGAGAGCGGTTGCGGCAAGAGCACCGCCGCCCGCGCGCTGATGCGGCTGGTCGAACCCGATGGCGGCCGCGTGCGGTTCGCCGGGCAGGACATGCTGGCGGCGCGTGGCCCGGCGCTCCAGGCCCTGCGCCGGCGCATGCAGATCGTGTTCCAGGACCCCTACTCCTCGCTGAACCCGGCCCGCACCATCGGCCAGACCCTGGCCGAACCCCTCCGCGTCCATGGCCTCGCCCGCGGTGCGGATGCCCTGGCCCAGGCCGGCGCGCTGCTGGAGGAGGTCGGCCTGCCCGCTGCCGCGGCCAGCCGCCACCCCCACGCCTTCAGCGGCGGTCAGCGGCAGCGCATCGGCATCGCCCGCGCCCTGGCGCTGCGCCCCGAACTGGTGGTGGCGGACGAGCCGGTGTCCGCGCTGGACGTATCGGTGCAGGCCCAGGTGCTGATGCTGCTGCGGGACCTGCAGACCCGGCGCGGCCTGGCCTTCGTGTTCGTCAGCCACGACCTGGCGGTGGTGCGCTGGTTCTGCAGCCGGGTCGCGGTGATGTACCTGGGCCGGATCGTGGAGCAGGGCACGGTCGCGGAGGTGTTCGCCCGCCCGCGCCATCCCTACACGCGCGTGCTGCGCGACGCATCGCCCATTCCGGACCCCACCCGGCGCGGCGTGCTGCCCCGGGTCGTCGGCGAGATCCCTTCGGCGGCGAATCCGCCATCCGGGTGCCACTTCCACCCACGATGCGAGCGCGCGACAGAGGTTTGCCGGGTCGAGTATCCGGTTTGGACGAGCAATGGTGCAGGGGGATACGCGTGCCATCATCCGATACAGGACTAGGCCCCGGCATCGACCGCGACCGGCTGTGGCAGTCGCACATGGACATCGCCCGCATCGGCGCCACCCCGGACGGCGGCAGCAACCGCCCCGCCCTCTCCGCAGCCGAGGCCGAGGCGCGCAACCTGGTGCTGCACTGGGCGGAGCCGCTGGGGCTGAAGCTGCATCGCGACGGCATCGGCAACCTGTTCCTGCGCCGGCCCGGCACCGCCCACCGCCCCGCCGTGGCCTTCGGCAGCCACCTGGACACCGTGCCGACCGGCGGACGGTTCGACGGCGTGTTCGGCGTGCTGGCCGGGCTGGAGGTGATGCGGGCGCTGCACGGCATACCCCTGGCGGCGCCGCTGGAGCTGGTGGTCTGGACCAACGAGGAGGGCACCCGCTTCGCACCCGCCATGATGGGCAGCCGCGTGCATGCCGGGGACATGACGCTGGAACAGGCGCTGGCGGTCATGGACGATGACGGCATCAGCGTGGCGGAGGCGCTGGTCGAGAGCGGCCAGGTCGGCCTCTCACCCCCAGCCCCGCGCGACTGGGCCTGCTGGCTGGAGCCGCACATCGAACAGGGGCCGATGCTGGAGGCCGGGGGCGCGGCGATCGGCATCGTCACCGGCACCATGCAGGCGCGCTATTTCCGCGTCACCGTCACGGGCCGGCCCAGCCATGTCGGCGCCACCGCGATGCCCGACCGCCGGGACAGCCTGGCCGCGGCCGCCGAGATGATCCTGGCGGCGGAGCGCGTCGGCCAGCACGCGGAACCCGGCGGCCGCTCCTCCGCAGCCTGGATCCAGAACGAGCCCAACGCCCGTGGCGCCGTGCCCAGCCTGACCCGGCTGCACATGGATGTGCGCCACCGCGACGAGGCCGGCGCCGCCGCCATGGAGCAGGCGTTGCTGGCCGGGTTGCACGCCATCGCCACCCGCCGCGACGTCACCGTGGCGATCGACCCCTACGCACGCTTCGGCCCCGTGCACTTCGACGCCGGGCTGGGCGCGTTGCTGCGGGAGGTGGCGGAGGCCCGGCAGCTCTCCACGCGGGATGCCCTGGCCGCTGCCGGGCATGACAGCGTGCTGGTGGCTGCACTGTGCCCCAGCGCCATGATCTTCGTGCCGAGCCGCGGCGGCATCAGCCACAACGCGGCGGAGTACACCTCTGCCGAGCAGCTGGCGGCCGGCGCGCAGGTGCTGCTGGACGCCGTGGTGCGCCTGGCATCGTAACGAACGCAGGCTCCCCGGCCGCGTTGATGGCGGCAGGAGGACGATCCATGAAGACAATACTGGCGTTGTTCGGCGGGGCCATCGCGGTGGCGGGCGGCGACAAGCTGATCGGCAACCGCGGCTATGCCGCCATGTTCCGCCATCTCGGCTGGTCCGACCAGGCCATGCAGGCCGCTGCCCTGGCGGAGACCGCGGGCGGCGTGCTGATGATCCCAGGCTCGACGCGGCGGCTCGGCGGCGCCCTGGTGACCGGCGTCTCCACCGCGGTGATGGTCAGCGAGCTGCGGCACGGGGACGCCAGGCTGGCCCTGCCGCGCGCCTTCGTGCTCGCGGCCGGGCTGCTCGCGCTGCTGTCCGGCCGCCGATAGAGCTATAGTTCGGCCGGCATCGGCGGCACGCCGCCCGCCTCGATCGCGGCGCCGGCGTCCAGCATCAGGTCCTCGCGGTAGCGCTGGCCGATCAGCTGGACGCCGACCGGGACCGTGCCCACCATCCCGGTGCTGACCACCAGGCCCGGCAGGCCCATCAGCGGCAGGCCGGTCTGTATCAATTGTGCCTCCAGAATCCGGGCCCACGCCGCATCGCCCTGCCTGTCCAGCCCATCGGGGAAGGGCAGCTCGCCGGAGACCGGCACCAGCAGCAGCGGCGTTTCGGCCAGGAAGCGCGTCCAGTCCCGCGTGATGGTGTTGCGGCGCACCAGTGTGGTGGCGATCACGTCCGGCGGCAGCAACTCCGCCATGGCGCGCACGCCCTCCATCACCGCCAGCGCCCCGGGATCACCCTCCCTCTCCACGGCAGCGCGGAACCCGGCCCAGCCATCGCCCAGCCACAGCTTCATCTGCAGCTGCGTCGCCTCGCGAAAGTCCGGCACCTGGTCCACCTGGTCCACCACATAGCCCGCCGCCTCCAGCCGCCGCGCCGCATCCAGCAGCGCCGCCTCGACTTCGGGCACGATGGCCATGCCGTCCGGCCGCAGGCACAGCGCCACCCGCTTCGCCACCGGTGGACCCAGCAGCGGCACCGGCACCCACCAGGGGTCGCGCGCATCGCCCACCATCATGGCCTCCAGCCCGGCCCGCAAATCCGCGATGGTGCGCGCGAGCGGACCCGACACCGCCATCAGCTGCGGCCCGATGGCACGCTCGGGTGCGCTGCTGTTCCACGCCGGGACGCGCCCCAGGCTGGGCCGCAGCCCATGCACGCCGCAGGCATAGGCGGGGTAGCGGATGGAGCCGCCGATGTCGGTGCCATGCGCCAGGTGCCCGATGCCAGCCGCGACCGCGCTGGCGGCACCGCCGGAGGAACCGCCGGGCGTAAGGCTGCGGTCGCGCGGGTTGCTGGTATCGCCGTGCACCAGGTTGGTGGTGAACCAGCGCAGCGAGAAGGCCGGGGTGTTGGTGCGGCCGAGGATGACGGCGCCGGCGCGTTCCAGGTTGTCGACCAACGGGTTGTTGGCGCTGGCGATCAGATCCTTCTGCTGCACCAGACCGTTGGTGGTGGCGAAGCCGGCCTGGTCCGCATTGACCTTCACGGTGATCGGCACGCCTGCCAGCGCGCCGGCATCCTCGCCCCGGCCAATGGCGGCGTCGATGGCGTCGGCACGGGCACGCACGGCAGCCGGGTCATGCGCGACGACGGCGTTCAGCTGCGGATTGACCGCGTCCAGCCGGGACAGCGCCGCCTCCGCCGCCTCCCGGGCCGAGACGGCACGGCTGCGGATCTGCGCGGCAAGGTCGGTGGCGGAGAGGCGCCAGAGGGCGGTCATCGAGAGGCTCCGAAGCGGTTTCGCCTGATCATGTGCCCTCTGGCGGCCCGTGTCATGCTGCCGTGCTGGCTGAGCCGGCTGCCGCTCTTGCCGGTATGCACTGCGCGCTATACCGATGGCCGCAACAGGACAAACCGGGGATGCACCCATGACGCCGCTGCTGACACCCTTCCGCACCGCCCTGCTGGCGATGCTGGTCTCCCTGCCGGTGGGCCAGGCCCAGGCCCAGGCGCAGGCTCCGGCACCGAACCCGTTGCGCATCGCCTTCGCGGACCCGGTCTCCTCGCTGGATCCGCAGCTGAACAACAATGCCGGCGACCGCTCCGTCGACATGTTCTTCTTCGACCTGCTGGTGAACAACAACGACAACGCCCTGCAGCCGGGCCTGGCGGAAAGCTGGGTGTCCACCGGCCCGCTCACCTGGGAGTTCAAGATCCGGCAGGGCGTCAAGTGGCATGACGGCGTCGAGCTGACCGCGGATGACGTGCTGTTCAGCTATCAGCGTGCTCCCAACGTGCCCGGCAGCGTCGCGAGCTTCGCCGGCTATCTCCGCACCATCGACAAGATGGAGGTGACCGGCCCCTACGCGATCCGCTTCACCACGAAGGAGCCGAACCCGAACCTTCCGCTGAACCTCGCCTCGGTGCACATCGTCAGCCGCCACGTGGGCCAGGGCGCCACCAGCGAGGACTACAACACCGGCAAGGCGCTGGTGGGCACCGGGCCGTTCCGCTTCGTGTCCTACACGCCGGGCAGCCGGGTGATGATGCGGCGCAACGACGAGTACTGGGGCACGAAGAGCATCTGGCCCAGCGTGGACTACCGCTATGTCGGCAACCCTGCCGCCCGCAGCGCAGCACTTCTGGCGGGCGACGTGGACGTGATCGACAAGGTCTCGGTCGCCGACGTCGCCAAGCTGAAGGAGAACCCGAATGTTCGCGTCTTCGCCTATCCCGGGCTGCGCGTGATGGTGCTGCAGCCGGGCTTCACGCCGGGTCCGAACCGCTACGTCACCGGGGCGGATGGCAAGCCGCTCGAGGTGAACCCGCTGGCCGATCTGCGCGTGCGCCGGGCACTGAACATGGCGATCAACCGCCCTGCCCTCGCCGAGCGCCTGCTGCAGGGCACCGCGAACGCCGCCAGCCAGTGGATGCCGGCCGGCACCTTCGGCTACAACCCGGCGGTCAAGATGACGGAGTTCGACTCCGAGGCCGCCAAGAAGCTGCTGACCGAGGCCGGGTACCCCAACGGCTTCAACCTGGTGATGCACGTGCCTGTGGACCGCTACGTCGCCGGCAGCGAGACGGCCCAGGCGGTGGCGCAGATGTGGAGCCGCATCGGCGTCAAGACCACGCTGGAGACGCTGACCTGGACCGTCTATTCCAGCCGCGTCAACAAGGGCGAGTTCGCCATGACCATGATCGCCTGGGGCAACGGCACCGGCGAGGCGAGCTATGCGCTGCTGAACATCATCGCCACACAGGACGCGGCCCGCGGTCAGGGCGTCTCCAACTGGGGCCATTACAGCAACCCGGCAGTGGACCAGGACCTGAACGACTCCACCAGCGCCTTCGATGACAAGAAACGCGCCGAGATCCTGCAACACGCCGCCATGCTGGTGGCCGACGACGTGGGCATCATGCCGCTGTATCACTACCAGAACATCTGGGCGGCCCGGAAAGGCCTGGTGGTGAAGCCGCTGAGCAGCGACCGCACCGTGGCGGAGATGGTAAGCAGGGAGTAGCCGCTCCCGCTTTGGTGCATTGCAGCATGAACCTTGAAATCGCCTCTGCAGGGTTTATGTTGCACTGCAATACGAATGAGGAAGCGCCCTGACCCGCGATGCCTGGCCCCACCAGGCGAACAAGGAGCAGGACGATGGCAATTTCTGAACAGGCAGGATTTTCCGGCCGCGGCGGCGCACCTTCGACCGACCTCGGCCAGGCACTTTCGTTGCAGCTCGACCGGCTGAAGTCCAGGCTGCGCGCGGGCGTGGCCGCCAGGCCGCAGGACACGTTCAGCGGTATCAGCTTCGAGCAGCTGGAGCCCGGCCTGGCCCGCGAGATCGGCACACCGCACCGCTTTTAAGCCTCCGGAGGCGGCGCTGGCGTTGAACCAGCGCCCTGGGCTCAGGCGTCGACAGGCAGGCCCATCTCGATCAGCTTGGCATACAGCCCGGCCCCGAACGGGATCGCCGCATCCTCGAACGCATACTCGGGGTGATGCGGTGAGAAGCCCGGCCCGTTGCCGACGTTCAGGTAGGCGCCGGGCACCTTTTCCAGCATGAACGCGAAGTCCTCGCTGCCCATCACCGGCGGCTTGTTGGTGAATAGCGGCGCACCCAGAGCGTTCACCGCCGCCTCCACCGCTGCGGTCGGCTCGGCCGCGTTGATGGTCGGCGCGAAGATCAGCCGCCAATCCAGCGTCGCCGTGGCCCCGAACCCGGCCGCCACACCCGCCACCATGCGCCGCATCGCGGACTCGATCTCGTCGCCCACCCGGCGGTCGAAGAAGCGCGCGGTGCCGGACAGGGTCGCGGTCTGCGGAATGACGTTATAGGCGTCACCGCCGACGACCTTGGTGACGCTGACCACAGCCGGGTCACGCGGGCTGAGGTTGCGGGAGACGATGGATTGCAGCGCCGTGGCGATGTGGCAGGCGGTCAGCACCGGGTCGATGCTCTGCTCCGGCCGCGCGCCATGGCTGCCCTTGCCGCCCACGGTGATGTCGAAGAAGGCGCCGCCGGCCATGGCGGGACCGGACCGCACCGCAAAGCTGCCGACATCCATGCCGGTGCGGTTGTGCATGCCGTAGATGGTGTCGCACGGGAACCGCTCGAACAGCTTGTCCTCCAGCATGGCCAGCGCGCCGCCGCAGCCCTCCTCGCCGGGCTGGAAGATGAAGTGCACGGTGCCGCTGAACTTCCGGGTCTCGGCAAGGTACTTGGCGGCGCCCAGCAGCATGGTGGTGTGCCCGTCATGCCCGCAGGCGTGCATCTTGCCCGGCACGGTGCTGGCCCAGGGCAGCCCGGTCATCTCGCTCAACGGCAGCGCGTCCATGTCCGCCCGCAGGCCGATGGCCCGGTTGCCGCTGCCGTTGCGCAGCACGCCGACCACGCCTGTCTTGCCGACGCCCCGGTGCACCTCGATGCCCCACGACTCCAGCTTCGCCGCCACCAGCTCGGCGGTCCGATGCTCCTCCAGCCCCAGCTCCGGATGGGCATGGATGTCGCGGCGAATGGCAGTCAGCGCCTCGTGGTCGGGGCGGATGGCATCGATGGTGTCGGTCATGGCGAGGGCTCCTGCAACTGCGTGAACTGTAGCGCCGGCTGGTCCGCCCCGTCGACCGCAACACCGGTCGGCACCTCGACCAGCAGGTCCTCCCGCCGCGGCAGGTCCCGCAGCGAGCGCAGGCCGAACTGCACCAGGAACTGTGACGTGGTGGCCCACAGCGTCGGGCGGCCCGGCACCTCCTTGCGCCCCTTCGGCTCGATCAGCCCGGCCTCCAGCAGCGCATCCATCGTCGCCTGGCCCAGCGTGGCGCCGCGCACCTGCTCGATCTCGGCGCGGGTGGTGGGCTGGTGGTAGGCGATCACCGCCAGCACCTCCATCGCCACACGCGGCAGGCGCCGGGGCTGCTGCACCACGCGGGTCAGCCGCGGCACCAGGTCCGGCGCGGTGCGGAACTGCCAGGCGCCGGCCACCGCCACCAGCTCCACGCCACGGCCGGCATAGCGCGCCTGCACTTCCGCCAGCACCGTCTCGGCATCCGCTTCGTCCGGCAGCAGGCGCGCGATCGCGGCGGTGGAAACCGGGTCCGCGCTGGCGAAGATCAGCGCCTCCACCAGCCGGGTCGCGTCACGCATGCACGGCGCCCCGCACCAGGATCGGCCCGAACGCCGCCTCCTGCCGCAGGTCGGCCCGGCCGTCCCGCGCCAGCTCGAGCCCGGCGAGCAGCGTGCTCGCCATGGCGGCCCGGCGCTGCACCGGGTCCTCGGCAAGGCCGGGCATGAAGTCCTCCAGCGCCGTCCAGCCTGGCACCTGGTTCAGCATGCGTGACAGCCGGGCCAGCGCCTCCGCCATGGTCCAGAACGCGGTGTGGCGCGGCGCATATCCGCGCTGGCTCGCGCCACGCCGCACCGCCGCCATGTAGCCGCGCATCAAGCCAGGCAGGTCCGCCGAAAGGCCGGAGCGGTCCAGCAGCACCAGCCGCTCGCTCTCGCCCCGCGCAAACACGTCGTGCCCCAGTTGCGGCCGGGCACCGAGCCAACGGGCGCCCGCCTGGATCTGCGCCAGCGCATCCAGCCGCCCCTCCAGCATCCCGGCCGCTTCCTCGCCCTCCGCCGCCGCCTCGGTGCCGGGCGGCAGCAGCAGGCGGGATTTCAACCAGGTCAGCCACGCGGCCATCACCAGCCAGTCCCCGGCAAGCTCCAGCCGCACGCGCCGGGCGCCCTCGACGATGCCCAGGTACTGCTCGACCAGCGACAGGATGGAGATGCGCGCCAGATCGACCTTCTGCCCGCGCGCCAGATCCAGCAACAGGTCCATCGGCCCGTCGAACCCGTCCAGATGCAGGACGAGGTCCGGGTCCGCGTCAGGCATCCAGCCCCGCCAGCCGGTACACCAGGTTGAAGGCCCAGGGCAGGATCCGGTTCAGCCCGGAGCCCACGGGGTCGAACTGGATGCCGAACTCCGCGAGCAGCCGCGGCATCAGGAACACCACCAGCAGCACGACGGCGATGCCCGCCCGCTCCATCCGCGCCCAGGCCTCGGCCAGACGCAACGGCAGGATGCCGACAGCGATGCGCCCGCCATCCAGCGGCGGGATCGGCAACAGGTTGAACAGGCCGAGCACCAGGTTCGCGAGGATGAAGGTGGTCAACAGCGCCTCGACGATGTCCGCGGCATGTTCCGGCAGCAGATCGAGCCCATGCAGCGCCAATGCCGCCAGCCAGGCGAGCACGAAATTGGCGGCTGGCCCGGCGGCCGCCACCAGCGCCATGCCGCGCCGCGGGTTGCTGAACCTCCAGGCCGAGACCGGCACCGGCTTGGCCCAGCCGAACACGAACATGATGCGCCCGACAGTCAACAGCTGGATCAGGATCAGCGCCCCGGGCAGCAGGATGGTGCCGACGCGGTCGATGTGACGCACCGGGTTCAGCGACAGCCGGCCCATCTGCCTGGCGGTGTCGTCGCCCAGCGCCAGGGCGGCGTAGCCATGCGCCGCCTCGTGCAAGGTGATCGCCATGATCACCGGCAGGGCGGCGAGCGCGATCTGCAGCAGCATGTCCATCAGGCGGACACCATCTGCGGCATCAGCTCCGCCCGGTCCCGCAGCAGCGCGGCCCGGTCGAGCTGCAGCCGGCACCGCTCGGCCAGCCCCCGCCCGGCCGCCAGCCGCGCCGCGGTCCGGGGCGAGACCTCGGGCGCCGCCATCAGCACGGCGCTGGTCGGGCCCTTCATGCCGGAGCAGTGCATCGCCAGGTCGCATCCCGCCGCCAGCGCGCCGCGCACCCGGTCGCCGATCGCGCCGGACATCGCACCCATGCCGAGGTCGTCCGACACCAGCACGCCATCGAACCCGATGGCCCCACGGATCACGCCCTCCACCACGATCGGCGACAGCGTGGCGAGCTGGGTGGGGTCCAGCGCGTCATACACGATGTGCGCCGTCATCATCCACGGCAGCGCCGCCAGGGCGGAGAACACGGCGATGTCCGGGCCAAGGTCCTCCCCCGCGCCCACGCGCGGCAGGTGCGTGTGGCTGTCCACCCGGGCCTTGCCATGCCCCGGCGCGTGCTTGCCCACCGGCTGGACCCCGGCCGAAAGCAGCCCATCCGCCACCGCCTGGGTCAGGGCGATCACCTGGCCCGCATCGGCGCCGAAGGCACGGTCGCCGATGGCCGGCGTGGTGCCGGGCGCCAGCACATCCAGCACCGGGGCACACACCACGTCGAACCCGGCATCCATGCAGTCGATGCCGATCAGCGCCCCGGTCAGCCAGGCGAGCCGCATCCCGGCCTCCGGGCTCGCCTCATACAACGCGCCGATCTGCCCGGCGGAGGGATGCTCAAGCCAGTCCGGCGGGCGCAGCCGGGCCACGCGCCCGCCCTCCTGGTCCACCAGCAACGCGCATTCGGGCGGCAGCACCTCGCGCAGGTCGCCGATCAGCCGGGCCAGCGGCAGGGTGCCGCCGATGTTGCGGCCGAACAGGATCACACCGGCGGGCGGCATCGCCTCGAACAGCATGATCTCGTCGCGGGTCAGCTCCTGACCCTCGAGCCCGATGATGGCGGCCTTCATGCGGCGAGGGACGGGTGGTGGGTCATGTCACGGTCAATATAGTCGCAGCCAGCCAACATCCCACCATGTCAGAAGCTGGCGATGGTGCAGCTGGCCCCCTTGGCGCGCATCTTGCCGCAGAAGCTGGTCGCCTCCGCCACGTCGGAGAAGCCGCCGGTGCGCACGCGCCACATCGGCTTGCCGTCACGCTCGGTCTTCTGCACCACCAGCCGGCGGGAGCCCAGCAGGTCGGGCAGCCGCTTGGAGAGCTTGCTCCACTCCGCCTGCGCTGCCGCCTCCGACTCGAGGGCAGCCAATTGCACCATCGTCGCGCCAGCCACGGCAGAGCCCGGCGTTGCGGGTTTCGGCACGACAGCCGCCGTCCGTGCAACGGGTTGCCCACGAAGCGGGGTGTCTGGCAACGGCGACGCGCCCGGCCCGGCGACACCGGGAGCGGCTGCGATCACCGGCGCTGACGGGTCCACGGCAACCGGTGCCGGAGCCGCCGGAGCCTGCGCCGGCTGCATCTGTGCGCGCAGGGCCTGGGGCGCCGGAACCTCGGCGGCGGGCGCCATGCGCTCCGCCCCGGTGCTCTGACCGCCCATCACCTGCTCATCCGCCCCGGCGAACTGCTGCCCGCCGGCATTCTCCGGCTTCACCCGGATCGGCCGGGCATCGGCCTCGATCAACGGCACCTCCGCCGGCTTGCGGCCCATGACCGCCCAGCCGACCGTGCCGAGCAGCAGCAGCCCGCCCAGCCCGACGGCGCCGAGGGTCATCAGGCGCGCATGGTCGCCGCTGGCCCGGCGCGGGCGATAGCTGCTCGAGATGGGGGCGCTGCGCCCCTGGAAGGAGCCGGGGACCGGGATCTGCAGATCGTCTGGCACGGTTCAGCGCATCTCCTCGACGGGCTCGACCCCAAGTATGGCAAGGCCCGAGCGGATGACGGTGGCGGTGGCCTCGACCAGGGCAAGCCGGGCCAGGGTCTCGGATGGACGGTCGGCTTGCAGGAAGCGTAGGGTCGCGTCGGTGTTCCCGCTTTGCCACAGCATATTAAAGTCGCCCGCCAACTCATAGAGAAAATACGCGATCCGGTGCGGCTCCTGCGCCAGCGCCGCCCCTTCCACCGTGCGCGGCCAGGCGGCAAGGCGCTTGATCATCGCCATCTCCGCCGGACTTCCAAGGCTGTCCAGCGCCGCCCCGGCCAGGGCAGCGGGCGCCGCGTCATGCCCGGCCGCCAGCGCTCCGCGCAGCACGGAGCGGCAGCGCGCATGGGCATACTGCACGTAGAACACCGGGTTCTCGCGCGTCTGCGCCACCACGGCGTCCAGGTCGAACTCCATCTGCGCATCGGACTTGCGGGTCAGCATGGTGAAGCGAACGGCGTCGCGCCCGACCCACTCCAGCAGGTCCGCCAGCGTCACGTAGGTGCCGGCCCGCTTGCTCATCCGCACCGGCTGGCCGTCGCGCAGCACATGCACGATCTGGCACAGCACCACCTCCAGCCGCTGCTCCCCGGTCCCGGCCAGAGCCTTCACGGCGGACTTCATGCGCGACACGTAGCCGCCGTGGTCCGCGCCCCACACGTCGATCATCAGCCCGGCGCAGCGGTCCATCTTGTCGGCGTGATAGGCGATGTCGTTGGCGAAATAGGTGTTGGATCCATCGGACTTGCGCAGCGGCCGGTCCACGTCGTCGCCGAAGCGGGTGGCGCGGAACAGCGTCTGCTCACGGGGCTCCCAGTCCTCCGGCACCTTCCCTTTCGGCGGCTCCAGCACGCCCTCGTAGATCAGGTCCTGCGCCGCCAGCCGGTCGATCACCGCATCCACGCCGCCGCGCTCCACCAGGGCGCGCTCGGAGGTGAACACGTCGGGCACCACGCCGAGCGCGGCCAGGTCGGTGCGGATGCTCTCCATCATCATGGCCACGGCGGTGTCGCGCACGGTGTCGAGCCACAGGGCCGGGTCCGCCACGGTGCCGCCGGGCCCGGCCAGGGCCGCGCCGTGGGTGGCGAACAGGGCCTCGCCGACCGGCACCAGGTAGTCGCCCCGGTATTGCAGCCCGCCGGGCACCTGGGCGGCGTACCCCTCCTCGGTCAATGACGTGCCGACGCTTTGCAGGTATCGCCAGTAGGCCGCCCAGCCGAGCGCCTGCACCTGCGCGCCGGCGTCGTTGATGTAGTATTCCTTTGTTACCGAGAATCCGGCCTTCGCCATCAGGTTCGCCAGCGCATCGCCCACCACGGCACCCCGGCAATGGCCGATGTGCATGGGGCCGGTGGGGTTGGCTGACACGTATTCGACGTTCACCGGCCGGCCCGCGCCCACGCTGCTGGCGCCAAATGCCGCGCCCGCCCGCAGCACCACGGGGAGCACGGCACGCACCGCCCCGGGCCGCAGATGCAGGTTCACGAAGCCCGGCCCCGCGGGCTCCGCCGCCAGCACATCCGGGCCTTCCGCCAAAGCCGCCGCCAGCGCCTGGGCGATCCTGGCGGGCGGCATCCGCGCGGCCTTGGCGCTGACCATCGCGGCGTTGGTGGCCATGTCGCCATGCGCCGGGTCCCGCGCCGGGGTGACTTCCACGCGCGCCGCGACCTCGGGCGGCAGGCCGGGGACGATCTCGCCCAGGGCATGGAGCACGGCATCGCGCACGCGCGTATAGATGTTGTCGGTCATCGCTGTTCCTCGGCGCCGCTGTCGTGGCTTAGAAGCATGTTGCCGACTTTACCGGAAGGGTCAGCCGCGATACCCGGGGTCGGTGAGCCGCCGCCACTCCTCCAGCGCGAACCGGTCCGTCATGCCGGCCACGTAGTCGGTCACGATCAGCGCGGCATGGGCCGGGTCGCCCTGCCCGGCCATGGCGCGCCAGCCATCCGGCAGCATCGTCGTGTCCTCGTGCAGCAGCTGAAACAGGGTCTCCGTCACCCGCTGCGCCTTCGCCGTCATGCGGTTCACCCGCCAGTGCCGGTACATGCGGGTGCGCAGGAAGGCCTTGATGGCGCGGTTGGCCTCCGCCATCGCCGGGCTGTAGGCCACCATCGCCTGGCTGGCCCGGCGCACCGCATCGGCGCTGTCCGGCGCCGCTTCGGCCACCCGCCGCGTGGTCTCCGCCACCAGGTCCGTGGCGAAGGCGTGGATCACCCGCCGGATCGTCTCGTGCCGCAGCCGGGGCGGCGGCATGTCGAAGCTGGCCCGGCGCGCCTGCTGCAGCGCCGCACCCACCACCGGCAGATGCGCGATGTCCTCCGGCACGAACAGCCCGGCCCGCATCCCGTCATCCAGGTCGTGGCTGTGATACGCGATATCGTCCGACATGGCCGCCACCTGCGCCTCCATCGAAGCATAGGTTCCAAGCTCCAGGCCGTGCAGCGCGTCATACTCGGCGATATAGGCCGGCGGATCCAGCAACGGGCCATTATGCTTGGCCAGCCCTTCCAGCGTCTCCCAGGTCAGGTTCAGCCCGTCGAAATCGGCGTAACGGCTCTCGAGCCGGGTGACGATGCGCAGGCTCTGCGCGTTGTGGTCGAAGCCGCCATAGGGCTTGGTCTTGACGTTCAACGCCACCTCGCCCGCATGGCCGAAGGGCGGATGGCCCAGATCATGCGCCAAGGCCAAGGCCTCCGTGAGGTCCTCGTCCAGCCGCAGCTGCCGGGCAATGGAGCGGGCGACCTGCGACACCTCCAGGCTGTGGGTTAGCCGGGTGCGGTAATAGTCACCCTCATGGTTCACGAACACCTGGGTCTTATACTGCAGCTTGCGGAAGGCGCTGCTGTGGATCACCCGGTCCCGGTCGCGCTGCCAGGGGCCGCGATCCGGCGAGTCCGGCTCCGGAAACAGCCGCCCGCGCGACGTTTCGGGCCGCACGGCATAGGGGGCGTGGTCCATGCCGGGCATGTAGCGCGCCCTCCCCCCGCTGTCGCTAATCAATGTCGCCCATCGATGTCGCCCTTCAATCCCGGCACCGGGCACGCTATGTATGCGGCATGAGCAGCTTCACCGTCTCCGACCGGGCCGCCGCACGCGTGGCCGAGATCGTTTCCGCCCAACCGCACCCGGCCGCCCTGCGCGTCGCCGTGCTGGCCGGGGGGTGCAGCGGGTTCCAGTACAAGTTCGAGCTGGACGAGACCGCCCAGCCCGACGACCTGGTGGTGGAACAGGGCGCCGCCCGCGTGCTGGTCGACCCGGCCAGCATGGACCTGCTCGGCGGCTCCATGCTGGACTACACGGACGCACTCATGGGCGCCCACTTCACCATCAAGAACCCGAACGCCACCTCCGCCTGCGGATGCGGAACCAGCTTCTCGGTGGACTGACACCGCGGGTGAAGATCGCCACCTGGAACGTCAACTCCATTCGCCAGCGGGAGCGCCACGTCGCCAACTGGCTGGAGCGCAACCAGCCGGACCTGCTGCTGCTGCAGGAGATCAAGTGCGAGGAGCCGCAGTTTCCCGGTCTCGCCTTCCCCGGCTACACCGCGCATGTCGTCGGCCAGAAGAGCTATAACGGTGTCGCGGTCCTCGCGCGTATCCCGGTGACCGTGACCCATCGCGCCCTGCCCGGCCTGCCGCCCGATGACGCCCAGGCGCGGTACATCGAGGTGATGGCCAAGGGCATCAGCATCGGCAACCTGTATCTGCCCAACGGCAATTCCGGCGGCGATGCCGGCTACGCCTACAAGCTGAACTGGCTGCACCTGCTGGCGGACCGCGCCCGCACGTTGCTGGATGACGACACTCCTTGCATCTTCGCCGGCGACTACAACGTGGCGCCGACCGACGAGGACTACTTCCCCGGCACCCTCTCGCCCAGCGACGCGGCGGTGCGCCCGGAAACCCGCGCCGCCTACCGCACCATGCTGTGGCACGGCATGACCGATGCGGTGCGCGCCCTGAAGCCGAACGGCAAGGTGTGGACCTTCTGGGACTATCAGGCCGGTGCCTTCCGCCGCGATGCCGGGTTGCGGATCGATCATGCGCTGCTCTCGCCTGGCCTGGCCGAGCGCCTGCTCAGCGCCACGCCCGACCGCAACGAGCGTGCCATGGAGCAGCCTTCGGACCACGTGCCGCTGATGGTCGAACTCGCCGACCCCTGATCGCCGCGTCGAGCCATGCTGGCCATCCGCCACCTCACCAAGGTGCCGTCGACCTGACATCGCCGAAACTTCGGACCTCGCCGAAGCGGAACCCCGGGTTCACGCCGATGCTCACCTGAGCCTGACGGGCCCGGCTCTGGCACGCGCTCACAAATCCGTGCAGCAAGCCGGGTCGTGCAGAAATCTCTGGAACGATCGTTCGTTCTTGTCGTAAGCACCGTCCGGCGCGGCCTATCTCGGCCCGCTTCATGCTGGATTGCTCGATATGGACGGTGACCTCCGGTCCCGCTACCGACGTGTTCGCCCGCAACCCGGGCAGAGCTGGGGATATTCGGCCACCCTGCCCGGAGACATCGCCCCGGCACAGCTCGGCCAGGCCCATGCCCGCGCCGACCAGCCGGTGCAGCGCGACGCGCCTGCGGACAAGAAGCCGAGGGATGCTGACGAGGACAACTCCGACGACAAGGGCAAGGTAGACGGCAAGGACAAGGCCACCAAGCCGCCGATGCCGCGGTGGAAGAAGGCGCTGTACTGGCTGATCGGCCTGAGCATCCTCGCCGTGCTGATCATCGCCGGCGTGCTGTACTGGCTGCACGCCCGGCATTACGAAAACACCGACGACGCGTTCATCGACGGCCACATGTCGCAGGTCTCGGCACAGGTCGCTGGCCGCATCGTCAGCCTGGCCATCGAGGACAACCAGATGGTCAAGAAGGATGCGCCGCTGCTGCAGATCGACCCGCGGGACTACCAGGTGAAGCTCGCCACCGCCCAGTCCCAGCGGGCGCAGGCGGCAGCACAGGTGGACCAGGCGAAGGCCGGGCTGCTGCAGCAGCAGGCCAACGTGGACCAGGCCATGGCGCAGGTGCGGGTGGCCGAAGCGGACCTGGTGCAGCAGCAGACCGATCTCAACCGCTATCGCTCGATCGACCCCAAGGCCATCACCCGGCAACAGCTGGACACCACCTCCGCGCAGACCAAGTCGGCCGCCGCCCGCCTGGATGCCAGCAAGCAGGCCGTGCAGGGCGCCCGCGCGCAGGTCGAGGCGCAGAAAGCCATGATCGAGGCCAGCGACGCCAACCTGCAGGCCGCCGACGCCAACATCGCCAACGCCGAGCTGCAACTCGCCTACACCACCATCAAGGCACCCCAGGACGGCCGCGTGACCCGGCGCACCGCCGAACTCGGCAATTATGCCAACCCCGGCCAGGCCCTGCTCGCCATCGTGCCGGACGATGTCTGGGTCACGGCGAACTTCAAGGAGACCCAGCTTGCCGCCATGAAGGTCGGCCAGGCCGTTCGCGTCGAGGTGGATGCATGCCCCGATTCGGACATCGAAGCGCATGTCCAGAGCTTCCAGTCGGGCACCGGCGCCGTGTTCAGCAGCCTTCCGGCGGAGAACGCCACCGGCAACTACGTGAAGGTGGTGCAGCGCGTGCCGGTGAAGATCGTGTTCGACCGCAAGCCCGAGGGATGCCGCCTCGCACCCGGCCTGTCGGTTTCTCCGCGCGTCACCGTTCGCTGAATGGCCGAAAATCCGGAGCTTCCGCGGTCCGCCGCCGGGCCGAACTCGCCCTGGCTGCTGGCGGTGGTCGTGTCCATCGCCACCTTCATGGAGGTGCTGGACACCACCATCGCCAACGTCGCGCTGCGGCACATCGCAGGCTCGCTGGCGGCGGGGCAGGACGAGAGCACCTACATCATCACCAGCTACCTGGTGAGCAACGCCATCATACTGCCGATCAGCGGCTGGCTCTCGAACGTCCTTGGCCGCAAACGGTTCTACATGGGCTGCGTGGCGCTGTTCACGGTGTCCTCCGTCGCGTGCGGCCTGGCCACGTCCTTGCCGATGATGCTGCTGTTCCGGGTGTTCCAGGGCATTGGCGGCGGCGGGCTGGCACCGACCGAACAATCGATCTTCGCCGACAGCTTCACGCCCAAGCAGCGGGCGCTGGCCTTCTCGCTGTATGGTTTCACCGTGGTGACGGCGCCGGCCATCGGCCCGGTGCTGGGCGGCTACCTGACCGACACGTTCTCCTGGCACTGGGTGTTCCTGATCAACCTGCCGGTCGGCCTCATCTCGCTCGTGCTCACCTGGATGTTCGTGCATGACTCGCCGCTGGTCGTGAAGGAACGTGAGGAGCGGATCGCCAGGGGCGTGAAGGTCGACTACGTCGGCTTCATCCTGGTCGCCATCGGCTTCGGCTGCCTGCAGGTGGTGCTGGACCGGTTCGAGCGCGACGATGGCTTCAGCTCCACCTTCATCACCGGTTTCGCGCTCGCCAGCGGCGTGTCGCTGATCTCGCTGGTCATCTGGGAGCTATGGGTGGACCAGCCCATCGTGAACCTGCGCCTGCTGAAGGTCCCGGCCTTCGCCATCAGCAACGTGGTGATGTTCGCCTTCGGCTTCATGATCGTCTCCACCACGCAGCTGCTGCCGCAGCTGACGCAGGAGCTGCTGGGCTACAACGCAACCACCGCCGGCCTGACGCTGGGTGCGGGCGGCGCCATCACCTTGTTCTTCATGCCCATGGCCGGGTTGATCACCGGGCGGCTGGTGCAGCCGAAATACCTGATCGTCATGGCCATGTGCGGCACGGCGGGGGCGCTGCACTACTCCTCGGGCCTCAACCTGAACGCGTCGTTCTACAACATCTCGCTGTCGCGCGTGATCCAGGTGATCTGGATGCCGTTCATCTTCATCCCGCTCTCCGCGGTGCAGTTCCAGGGTGTGCCGCCAGCGCAGAACAACGATGCGAGCGCCATCATCAACCTGATGCGCAATCTCGGCGGCTCGTTCGGCGTCTCCATCGTCACCACGGCGCTGGCCTGGCGCGGGCAGTTCCATCACGCCCGCCTGGCCGAGCACGTCACGCCCTACAACGGCTATGGCTTCGGCGTCCCGCTCGGGCCCATCGCCGCGGCGGTGCAGCGGCAGGCCTCGATCCTCAGCTATCTCGACGTCTTCACCATCCTCACCTTCGTGGCCCTGGCGATCGTGCCGCTGGCCTTCTTCCTGCCGAACATCCCCAAGGGAGCCCCCGCTGGTGGCCACTGACCTGCCCGGCCGGGCTGTCTCCGCCTTGCTGCTGACCGTCCTGCTTCCCGCCTGCACCGTCGGGCCGAACTTCGAGCAGCCCAGCCCCTGGTCGCCCGCCAGCTGGTTCCGTGCCACGCCAGCGGCGGCGCCGAGCCTGGCGAGCCTGCCGGTTGCGGAGCCCGTCGACCCCGATTGGTGGGCCGTGTTCAACGACCCGGTGCTGACCGGGCTGATGCGCCGGGTCGCGGGCGCCAACCTGGATGTCCGCACCGCCGCCCTGCGCCTGGCCGAGGCGCGGGCCCAGCGCGGCATCACCGCGGCTGACCTGTTCCCGATGGTGAACGGCAACGCCAGCTACACGCGCGAGAAGCCGAGCAACAAGGGCGCCATCAGCCTCATTGGCGGCGGAGCCGGGGGTGCAGCAGGCGGCACCGGCACCGCCGCTGCCGGGAATAACGGGCTGGGCGGCATCCAGGGCGGCTTTGCCAACTCTTCCAAGATCCCGGCCTTCGACCTGTTCCAGGGTGGCTTCGATGCCAGCTGGGAGCTGGACCTGTGGGGCCGGGTCCGCCGGGCTGTCGAGAGTGCGGATGCCAGCGTCGATGCCTCGACCGAAGCCAGGCGCCAGACCCTGGTCACCAGCCTCTCCGAGCTGGCCCGCGACTACGTGCAGCTGCGCGGCACGCAGGAGCTGATCCGCATCACCCGCTCCAACCTCGCCACCGCCGCGGAAAGCGTCCACATCACCGAGGAACGCGCCCGCGGTGGCCTCGCGACCGACCTCGACGTCGCCAATGCCCGCGCCCAGCAGGAATCCACCGCCGCGACCCTGCCGCAACTGCAGCAATCCGAGGCGCAGGCCGTCAATGCCATCTCGCTGCTGCTCGGCGCCCCGCCCGGCGCGCTGTCGGCCGAGCTGTCGCCGCCGACGCCGGTGCCGCCCGTGCCGCCCCGCGTGCCGGTCGGCGTGCCATCCGAGCTGGTGCGCCGCCGCCCCGACATCCGCCAGGCCGAGGCGCAGCTGCACGCCGCCACCGCGGATATCGGCCAGGCGGAGGCGGATTTCTTCCCGAAGATCACCCTCTCCGGATCCTTCGCGCTGCAAGCGACGCAGTTCAAGGACGTCGGCAGCCTCAGCAGCCGCACGTTCGGTATCGGCCCAAGCCTGTCGATCCCGATCTTCGAGGGGGGCCGCCTTCGCCGCACGCTGGAACTGCGCAAGGCCCAGCAGCAGGAAGCCGCCATCAACTACCAGCGCGTGGTGCTGGCCGCCTTCCACGATGTGGACAACGCCCTGATCGCCTTCCGCGCCGAACAGGAGCGGCGCGACCGCCTGGTGGCCCAGGTCGGGCAGGCCCGGCGCGCCCTCGGCCTCGCCACCGCCCGCTTCCGCCAGGGCCTCTCCGATTTCCTGGAGGTGCTCACGGCGCAGCGCAGCGTGCTGGCCGCCGAGCAGCAGCAGGCCGACAGCACGGCCACCGTCTCCACGAACCTGGTTGCGCTCTATAAGGCCCTGGGCGGCGGCTGGGAGTCGTTCCCTAGCCCGCCGCCGCTGTGACGGCGGCACGAATGGCCGCAACGTCCGCGCCCGCGAGCCGCAGCGCCGGCAGCAAGTCGTTCTCGTTGCGGAAATCCCGGCCCATCAATGCGCCCATCATGTCGATGCCTCCGGAATGAAGCGGCACCTTCACCCCGGCTGCCCGGGCCAGCATCTCGGTTGGCACCAGGCCGAACGGCACGTCCTCGGTGATGTACCGCGTATCCAGCGACTTCGGCCCCAGCGGCCCATTGCCCCGCGCCTGCACCTCGGCCGCCATCTCGCCGATGGAGGCGCGGGCTGCGTCGAATGACAGCGCGAAGTGGTCGAAGATGGTGCGCACCGTCACGCCATAGGCCGCCGCCACCGCGAGCCGCTCCAGGTCCAGCGCCTCCATCAGCCGCCCCACTGCCGGGGTCACGCCCCAGTAGTTGGGCCAGTCCTCGCCCCGCTCGATCCGCGTGAGGTTGCACAGCGCCATCGCCAGGTGGTTCTGCGGATTGAGGTTGCTGAGCGAAATCGCCACCAGGTCCTCCCGCAGCACGAAGCGATCACCAAACAGTCGGGTGCACAGCGCGGCGGCCGCCGGGCCATAGGCGGCCGGCAGCCCGGCGACATCCACCTTGGCGCGGATATTGGACACGTTCACCGCCAGCGGCCCAATGCGCCGCCCCGTCACCACCGTTGTGCCCCAGGCTGCCACCTGCACGCCCCCCGCCTTCATGGCGGCCACCTGGCGCGCCAGATACAGCCCGCTGAACGAGCAGTGCGAGTTGATCACCACCACCTGGCCCGGCACCAGGTGCGGCGCCATCGAATCGATCACCGCCCTGTGCCCGAAGCCCGGCACCGTCAGCACCACCGCGGCCGCGCCGCGCACGGCATCCTCCACATCCGCAGCTGCCAGCACGGGATGCGACCCGGCCACCGCACCCGCACCCTCCAGCATCCCCGGCCCGGCGGGCAGCGAGCGGCCCCACAGCGCGACATCGTGCCCCCGCTGCACCAGCATCGCCGCCGTTCCCAGCCCGACCGACCCGGCCCCCAGCACCGCAACCCGCATTCCTGCCTCCATCCTCGCCCCGTCCGCCACTGGCCCGGCCCGTCGTATCGACTCCGAACGCTACAACAATCATTGACCGCATTACGCCCGCATGGTCGCCTGCGCCATGCCGAACACCGCCAGAACACTGCTGATCGCCTCACCGCTGGAGGACGACTACGTCGCCCATCTGCGCGCCCTGGCGCCGGAGCGGCTGCAGGTGCTGCACGACAAGGCGCTGCTGCCCACGCCGCGCTACCAGAACGACCATGACGGCCACCCCTTCGAACGCACCCCGGAGCAGCAGGCCCGCTGGCAGTCCATGCTGAGCAAGGCCAGCATCCTGTTCGACCTGCCGGCCGCGGAGGACATGCCCTTCCTCTCCCAGCTCGCCTGGATTCAGACCACCAGCACCGGCGTCGGCCCGGCGGTATCGCGCCTGGGCCTCGACAAGCTGGGCATCCTGGTGACCACGGCGCGCGGCGTGCATGCCGGGCCGCTGGCGGAATGGACCTTCCTGGCGCTGCTCAGCCACCTGCGCGGGCTGGAGCACATGCGGGCCGAGCAGCAGGCCCGCCGGTGGGAGCGCACCTGCGGCGAGGACCTGGCCGGGCGCACCCTGGTGCTGATCGGCGCCGGGGACCTGGCTCGCGGCTGCGCGCGCATCGCCCACGCCATGGACATGCACGTGATCGCCGTCGCCCGCGACCCGGCCCGTGCCCGAGCCCACGGCGCCGTGTTCGACAGCATCATGCCGGTCTCCGAGCTGCATCTGGCACTCGCCATGGGGGATGCCGTGGTCATGACGGTGCCGAACACGCCGGAGACCCGCGGCATGCTGAACGCCGCCGCCTTCGCCGCCCTGAAGCCCGGCGCGATGTTCGTGAATATCGGCCGCGGCACCACGGTGGATCACGAGGCACTGGTGGAGGCGCTGCGGTCTGGCCAGGTGTCGTTTGCCGGGCTGGACGTGACGGACCCGGAGCCGCTTCCGGTGGACAGCCCGCTCTGGTCCCTGCCCAACGTGCTGATCAGCCCGCACAGCGCCAGCACGGTGCGGCGGGAGAATGCGCGCATCACCGAAATCTTCGTCCACAACCTGCGCTGCTGGCTCGATGGCCGGCATTCGGAGATGCGCAACGTGCTGGACACGCGGCTGATGTACTAGTGTTGGGCCAAATGGCCCTGACGCTCGGGACCCGAGCGTCAGGTTTGGACCACTAGCGCGCCAGCAGCGGCTCCAGCACCGCGACCGTGCCGTTGATCAGCAGCTGGATGCCGATGCAGAACAGCAGGAAGGCCGAGAGCCGCGTCACCGTGCGGCTGCCGTTGCGGCCCAGCACGTCGGACAGGCGGTCCGCGTGGGCATACAGCGCGAACACCACCAGCGCGAGCAGCGCCGCCGCCAGCGCCACGCCCGCGAAGAACCCGGCGATGCCCGCCGGCGGGTGCCCGGCCCCCAGCGCCACCGCGACCGATATGGTGCCCGGCCCCGTGGTGAACGGCATGGTCAGCGGGAAGAACGCCACATCCTCCTGCGGGCCGCCCCCGGCGCCGGCGGCCTCCTGCTGCTTCCGCCCCTCCCGCTTCTCCGGTGCGCCCAGCAGCTCCCAGGCGAACAGCGCCAGCACCAGCCCGCCGGCAATCCGCAGCGCCGCGATGCTGATGCCGAACGCCGCCAGCACATAGGACCCGGCCCCCAGCGCCACCAGCATGACGATCAGCGAATAGCAGCCGACGCGCCGGGCCAGCCCGACCCGCTCGGCATGGGTGCGATCCGCCGTGGCTTCCCGGAAGATGAAGGCGCCGGTGATGGGGTTCACGATGCTGAACAGCGCCGGGAAGGCCATGAGGAATGCTTCGAGCATCAGCGAGCCCTGTAGACGAGCATCAGCACGCCCCGTTCACCTGGCGCGCCGCAGCGGCAGGTTGGTGCGGTAGGCCACCCGCTTCAGCGCAAAGGCGCTCTCCACCCCACGCACCCCGGCGATGCGGGTGAGCCGGGTGCGCAGGAACTCCTCGTAGGCGCCAAGGTCCGGCGCCACGACCCGCAACAGGTAGTCGCTGGCACCGGACATCACATAGCACTCCATCACCTCCGGCAGCTCCGCCACCGCCTGCTCGAAGGCGGCCAGGTGGTCCTCGGTCTGCGCCGAGAGCCGCACCGAGACGAACACGTTGACCGAGAGCCCCACCCGGTCCTGGTCCAGCAGCGCCACATAGCCGCGGATGATGCCGCTCTCCTCCAGCAGGCGCTGCCGGCGATGGGCCGGGCTGGGCGACAGGCCCGCAACATCGCCCAGCTCGCCACTGGTGGCGCGGCCGTCGCGTTGCAGGTGGTCCAGGATGGCGTGGTCGATCCGGTCAAGACGCATGGATCACGCGCAAGGATCGGTTATTGTGCATTGCAATATTAGCCGATCCTACCAATTATCCGGCGACCCTACCGTAACTCTGGCAACACAAGCCACCCGTTTCTGCGCTAGAGTGCCCTGTCGTGCTGGAGGTTGCCGCCATGGACGTTGGTATCGTCGCGCCGCTTGAGACCCATACGCTGGAAAGCCGCTACACCGTGCTGGATCAGCCGGTGCTGCTCTCCGGCACCCAGGCGCTGGTTCGGGTGCTGCTGGAACAGGCCCGGCTGGACCGGGAGGCCGGGTTGAACACCGGGGGCCTGGTCTCCGGCTATCGCGGTTCACCGCTCGGCGGCATGGACCTGGAGCTGTGGCGGCGCGAGAAGCTGCTCACCGCCGCCGGCGTCCGCTTCCAGCCCGGGCTGAACGAGGACCTGGCCGCCACCATGCTCTGGGGCAGCCAGCAGATCGACACCTTCCCCGGCAAGCGCGTCGATGGCGTGTTCGGCATGTGGTACGGCAAGGGACCCGGCGTGGACCGCAGCGCCGACGCGCTCCGCTGCGCCAACGCCATCGGCACCTCACGGCTGGGCGGCGTGCTGGCCGTCAGCGGCGACGACCACGCGGCCCACAGCTCGGTGTTCCCGCACCAGACGGACGGCATCTTCCAGTCGTTGATGATCCCGGTGCTGGTGCCGGCGGATGTGCAGGATATCCTGGACCTCGGCCTGGCCGGGCTCGCCCTGTCGCGTTACTGCGGCCTGTGGGTAGGCCTCAAGACCATCGCCGAGACGGCCGAGCAGCACGGCCTCGCCACCGTTCACACCACACGGACCTTCACCACGCCGGGCCTTGTCCTGCCGCCACATGGGCTGAACCTGGACCCGCATCTGCCCTGGCCCGCGGAGCGGCGCGAGCTGGAGCGCCGGCTGTTGCAGGAGCGCCTTCCTGCCATGCACGCCTGGGTGCGTGCCAACCGCCTGGACCGCCGCACGCTGGGCACCGGCACCGCCGAGATCGGCATCGTCACCATCGGCAAGGCGCACCACGACGTCATGCACGCCCTGCGCCGCCTGGGCCTGGCCGACCACCCCGCCATCGCCGTGTACAAGGTCGCGCTGGCCTGGCCCATCGAGCCGCAGGGCCTTTCTGCCTTCGCCCGGGGCAAGCGCGCGCTGCTGGTCGTGGAGGAGAAGCGCTCCCTGGTCGAGATGCAGCTCCGGGATGCGCTGTATGACATCCCCGACCGCCCCGCCATCCTCGGCAAGCGCGACCATTACGGCGCCCCGCTGCTGCCCGACGTGCTGGAGCTTTCGCCGGAGCTGCTGATGGCGGCGCTGGCGCGAATGCTGCCGGGCTTCGGCATTCCCGTGGAGACGCCATCCTGCACCGCGGCGCCGCGGGAGGCCGGGGTGCTGGTGCGCGGCCCCATGTTCTGCGCCGGCTGCCCGCACAACTCCAGCACCGTGCTGCCGGAGGGCAGCCACGCGATGGCCGGCATCGGCTGCCACATCATGGCGATGGGCACCAGCGACACCACCAGGACGTTCAGCCACATGGGTGGCGAGGGCGTGCCCTGGGTCGGCCTCGAACACTTCGTGGACCTGCCGCACATGTTCGCCAACATGGGCGACGGCACCTATCAGCACTCCGGCCTGCTCGCCATCCGCCAGGCCGTCGCCGCGCGGTCCCGCATCACCTACAAGCTGCTCTACAACGATGCCGTCGCCATGACGGGCGGCCAGCCCGCCGAGGGCAGCATCACCGTGGTCCGCATGGCCCAGCAGCTGCACGCGGAAGGCGTCGGCCTGCTCGCCGTCGTCGCCGATGACCCGGCCCGCCTGCCTCCCGCCGCCGACCTGCCCCCCGGCACCCTGCGCCACCCCCGCGCCGAGCTGGATGCCGTGCAGCGGCGCATGCGCGAGCACGAGGGCGTCAGCGCCATCATCTACGACCAGGTCTGCGCCACCGAGAAGCGCCGCCGCCGCAAGCGGGGCCGCATGGCGGAGGCGCAGACCACCGTCTCCATCAACACCCGCGTCTGCGAGAATTGCGGGGACTGCACCGTGCAGTCCAACTGCATCGCCATCGAGCCGGTGGCGACGGAATATGGCCGCAAGCGCCGGGTCAGCCCGACCAGCTGCAACACCGACCTCTCGTGCCTCAAGGGCTTCTGCCCCAGCTTCGTCACCACCAGCGGCCCGGCCCCCGAGATCGACCACGCCGCCGAATGGCAGGCGCGGGAGGCCGCTCTTGCGGCCGGGCTCCCCCTCCCCGCCGTTCCCGCGCTCGCCGCGCCGTGGCGCGGCCTGTTCGCCGGCATCGGCGGCGGCGGCATCGTCACCTGCGGCGGCATTGTCGCCATGGCGGCGCACCTGGAGGGGCTGGCGGTCAGCACGCTGGACTTCACGGGCCTGGCGCAGAAGAACGGTGCGGTGGTCAGCCACGTGCAGATCGCCCCTGCCGGCGGGCTGGACGTGGTGCGCATCCCCACCGGCGAGGCGAACCTGCTGCTGGGCGCCGACCTGGCCGTGGCGGCCGACCCCGACGTGCTGGGCAAGTGCGGGTCCGGCGCCGGCGTGGTCGGCAACCTGGATCTCGCGGCCGGGGCCGGGTTCCTGCGGGACCGCGACCTGCGGGTGGATGCCGGGCTGCACCGCCGGGCGCTGGAGCGGCACACGGACCGGGAGCGCTCGCGTTACCTGCGCGCCAGCCAGGTGGCGGAGCGGCTGTTCGGTACGGCACAGGCCGCCAACACCCTGCTGCTGGGCATGGCCTGGCAGCTCGGCCTGGTGCCGCTGGGGCAGCCGGCGCTGCTGGCGGCCATCAAGCTGAACGGGACCGCCGTCGCGCTGAACGAGCGGGCGTTCCTCTGGGGCCGCCTTCTGGTGGCGCAGCCGGGACTGGCCGAGGAGATCCTCGCCGACCAGGCCGCCCTGCCCGATGATCTCGCCAGCCTGATCGAGCGCCGGGCCGCCGAACTGGTCCACTACCAGGGCGGCCGCCTGGCCCGGCGCTATCGCCGCCTGGTCGAGGCCACGTCCACGCGGGAGACCGCGCTCGCCGGTGCCGCCGGTGCGCTGACCCGGGCGGTGGCGGAGGGGCTGTTCCGCGTCCTGGCCATCAAGGACGAATACGAGGTTGCCCGCCTGCACGCCGCCGCCGCCTATGGCCAGAATCCGGTGTTCCACATGGCACCGCCGCTGATCAGCGGCACCGACCCGGCCACCGGCCGCCGCCGCAAGATCGCCATCTCCGGCCGCATCGCCCTGCCGCTGTTCCGCGCCCTGCGTCACGGCAAGGCCCTGCGCGGCACGCCGCTGGATGTGTTCGGCTGGCAGCACGAGCGGCGGCAGGAGCGCGCCTTCGCCCGGCAGTACGAGCGCGACATCGACGCCCTGCTGCCCCGGCTGCGGCCGGACACGCTTCCGACAGCCATCGCGCTCGCCACGCAGCCGATGGACGTGCGCGGGTTTGGCCCGGTGAAGGCCGCGAGCATGGCCGATGCAGTGCCCCGGCGCCTGGCCCTGCTCGCGCAACTTGATGCGGTGCCGCTGGCAGAGGCGGCGGACTAGCCCTATATCGGCTGCAAAGGGAGCGTCATCATGTTGGATCATACCGACCCGAACGCCTTGATTGTCGAGACCGCCCGCCGCTTCGCCCAGGATCGCCTGGCGCCAACCGCCAGCGCCCGCGAAGCCGCCGGCCGGATCGAGCCGGAGATCGTCGCGGCGCTGGGTGAGATGGGTTTCCTCGGTGCCACCAACAGCAGCGACTGGGGCGGCAGCGAGATCCCGTACGAGGCCTATGCCCAGGTGATCGAGGAGCTTGCGGCCGGCGACGGCTCCGTCAGCACCCTGGTGAGCGTGCACAACGCGCCCACCTGTGAAATCCTGGAGAAGTTCGGCAGCCCCGAGCAGAAGGAGCGCTGGCTGCGCCCGATGGCGAGCGGCCAGGCGGTGGCGAGCTTCGCACTCACGGAGAGCGGCGCCGGGTCCGACGCGGCCGGCATCCGCACGCGGGCGGTTCGCAGCAACAGCGGCTACGTGGTGAACGGCTCCAAGCAGTTCATCAGCAACGCCAGCATCGGTCAGACCACCATCCTGTTCGCCGTCACCGACCCGGCGGCTGGCAAGAAAGGCATCAGCGCCTTCATCGTCGCCAATGACACGCCTGGTTTCAAGGTGGCCCGCGTGGAGCACAAGCTGGGGCAGAAGGCCTCTGACAGCTGTGCGCTCAGCTTTGACGATCTGGAGATTCCGGACGAGCAGCGCATCGGCGCGGAGGGCGAGGGGCTCAAGATCGCGCTCAGCACGCTGGAGAGCGGGCGCATCGGCATCGCGGCGCAGAGCGTCGGCATGGCGCGGGCCGCCCTGGACTACGCCATCGCCTATGCCAAGGAGCGCCGGCAGTTCACCAAGCCGATCATCGAGCACCAGGCCGTCGCCTTTCGCCTGGTGGAGGCCAAGACGCAGCTCTCCGCCGCGCGCGAGCTTACCCTCCGTGCCGCCCGGCTGAAGGACGCAGGCGAGCCGGCGCTGGAAGCCGCCGCGATGGCCAAGCTGTTCGCCAGCGAGGCCGCGGAGCGCATCTGCTCCATCGCCATTCAGACCCTGGGCGGCTACGGCTACCTCGCCGACTACCCGGTGGAGCGCATCTCCCGCGACGTGCGGGTGTGCCAGATCTACGAGGGCACCTCGGACATCCAGAAGCTGATCCTGAGTCGGATGCTCTGAACCCGCGCCTCACCCGGCGGGCCACGCTGGCCCTGCCGTTCCTGGCAGGCCCGGCCCTGGCCTGCTCCCGCACCCTTGCCGCCGCGGTTCCGTTGCGGCTGATCGAGGGCTACCCCATCGTGCCGGCGGTTATTGCCGGCCGCTCTGTCACGTTGCTGCTCGACACCGGGGCACAGGGGATGCTGGTCACGCCCGAGGCGGCTGCATCCCTGGCGCTGCCGCTCCGCGGCATGGTCCCGATGTTCGGCACCGGCGGCAGCCGGGAGGCGCGGGTGGTGCTGCTGCCGGGCCTGCGTCTGGGCGATACCCCGATGCCGGACCAGCTGGCCCCGGTGGCGCCGCTGCCGGTCGATTTCCGGCTGCAACCGCCGCTGGCCGGGCTGCTCGGCGCATCCCTGCTCTCCGCCTTCGACCTCGACATCGATGTTCCGGCCGGGCGGCTCACGCTGTACCTTCCCTCGGAATGCGAGCCGCCGTTTCGCGGCGCTGTGTTGCCGCTGGAGGTGACGCCGCGCGGCGAGCCCTTCGTTCCGGTGCTGGTCAATGGACAGCCGCTGCTGGCATTGCTGGACACCGGCACCCGCGCCACCATCCTCAGCGACGCCACGGCAAGGCGCCTGGGCGTGCAGGCCCCCGTCTCGGCCAACGTCGCGGAAGGCGTGGATGGCGAACGCCGCGCGATCGGCCATACGCGGGTGCGGCTCGCGATCGGCGACGTGCCCGCAGTCGAGACCCCGGTCAGCGTCTCCGCCCTGCAGCTGGACCGCGGCGACATGCTGCTGGGGCTCGACGCCATCGTGCAGCGCCGGGTCTGGCTGAGCTACGCGCGCGGCCGGGTGACGTTCGGGCCAGTCGTCCCGGCGCGCTGAACCGGCGTCTCAGGGGAACGGCAGCATGCCGCGCGAGCGGTGGACCGAGGCCAGACGGATATGACTGCCATCGAGCCGCAGCCGAGCCACGTAGCTGCCGCCGGTCGGGCAGCAGCCGGGATCACCGGGTTTCCAGAAGGCGCCGAAGGCCCGCAGCCTCGGCCAGTCCATGACGGACCCGTGCTGCTGCGTGGTCGCGGGGTAGGCTTTGATCCCGCCCTGCCAAGCCGCGCCCATCCGCCGCCACACACCACCTTCTGCGCGGAACACCAGGTCATCCGTCGGGTGCATGCTGATGCTCGCACCGATCTTCACCACCAGGATCGGGCCTTGCCGTGTCTGCACCACGGCCGGCGCGCTGATCACCGCCTCCGCGCCGGACCAGCCCCCCACCATGCCAGCCCGGCCGGGTTGCAGCAGCACGATCCCCTGTGCATGGGTCAGCAGCGTATCAGCGGGTTCGCCCGCTGCCGGGGTCGCCTCACCCGGCAGCACATACGCCTGGATCTGCGCCACCAGCGGCGGCCGACTGCCAACGACCGGACCGAAGGACAGCACGACGCACCGCGCCGTCTCATCCGGCGCCTCGTCGAACCCGATCCGCCCCGGCGCCTCCAGGCACTGCCGGACCGGGTCGGGCGGCGCCGCCTGTGCCAAGCTGCCGGCAAGCAGCGCGAGGCCCAGCCCGGCGGCGAGCTTCAGCCGCAACGGACGGCCCCCTCCGTCATCAGCGCCACCACCTGCCGGGCCACGGCCGCCGGGTCCGCCGCACGGGTGATCGGCCGGCCGACCACCAGGTAGTCGGCGCCACCCGCGATGGCGACGTCCGGCGTCGCGACGCGCTTCTGGTCCTGGGCGTCGCTGCCCGCCAGCCGGATGCCGGGGGTTGCCACCAGCAACTCGGGCCCTGCGAGACGGCGCAGCGCCGCCGGGTCATCGGCGGCGGAGGCGATCAGCCCGCGCGCGCCGGCCTGAGCCGCGGTGCGGGCGCGCAGGGCCACCAGCTCCGGCACGGTCTTGTCATAGCCCATGGCCCGCAGCGCCGCGTCATCCTGGCTGGTCAGCACGGTGATGGCGAACACCAGCAGGTCCGTGCCCCCGGCGCCCTCCGCCGCCGCGGCCACGATCTCGGGGTCGCCATGCACCGTGACGATCCGCACCCCGCGGGACGCCACAGCCGCCACGCCACGGCGGACGGTCTCGGGAATGTCGTACATCTTGTAGTCGAGGAACACCTGCTTGCCTGCGGCGATCAGCTCGTCGATCAGGGCGTGCACGGCGCGATCGAAGAACAGCCACATCCCCACCTTGTAGAACCGCACGCTGTCGCCCAGCCGGGCGACGAGGGCGCGGGCCTCCTCGACGCTGGGGACGTCCAGGGCGACGATCAGGCGGTCAATCATCGGGTCACGCCGTTTCCTTGAACAGCTCACGCCCGATCAGCATCCGCCGGATCTCGCTGGTCCCCGCCCCGATCTCATACAGCTTGGCATCCCGCAACAGCCGTCCCGTCGGGTAGTCGTTGGTGTAGCCGTTCCCGCCCAGCACCTGGATCGCCTCCAGCGCCATCCACGTCGCCCGTTCGGCGGCGTACAGGATGGCGCCCGCCGCATCCTTGCGGTTGGTCTCGCCGCGGTCGCACGCCTTGGCCACGGCATAGACGTAGGCCTTGGTGGCGTTCAGCGTCACGTACATGTCGGCGATCTTGCCCTGCATCAGCTGGAACTCGCCGATCGCCTGGCCGAACTGCCTGCGCTCGTGGATGTAGGGCACCACCACGTCCATGCAGGCCTGCATAATCCCGATGGGCCCGGCCGCCAGCACCGCGCGCTCGTAATCCAGCCCGGACATCAGCACGTTCACGCCGCGCCCCAGCCCACCCAGCACGTTCTCCTCCGGCACCTCCACGTCCTCGAACACCAGCTCCCCGGTGTTGCTGCCGCGCATGCCCAGCTTGTCGAGCTTCTGCGCGCAACGGAACCCGGCAAACCCGCGCTCGATCAGGAACGCCGTGATCCCGCGTGGCCCGGCCGCCGGGTCGGTCTTGGCATAGACCACCAGCGTGTCCGCCTCCGGCCCGTTGGTGATCCACATCTTGGTGCCGTTCAGCACGTAGCGGTCACCGCGCCTGTCCGCCCGCAGCCGCATCGACACCACGTCCGACCCGGCACCCGACTCGCTCATCGCCAGCGCCCCCACCGCGGTGCCGGCGATCAGCCCCGGCAGGTAGCGGCGCTTCTGCGCCTCCGTGCCGTTCTTGCGGATCTGGTTCACGCACAGGTTGCTGTGCGCGCCATACGAGAGGCCCACGCTGGCGGAGGCGCGGCTGATCTCCTCCATCGCCACGCAATGTTCCAGGTAGCCCATGCCGGCGCCGCCATACTCCTCCTCCACCGTCACGCCCAGCACGCCCAGCGCGCCCATCTTCGCCCAGAGGTCCGCCGGGAAATCGTTGTCATGGTCGATGGCGGCGGCGCGCGGGGCGATCTCGGCGGCGGCAAAGCCCGCCACGCTGTCCCGCAGCATGTCCGCGGTTTCACCCAGATCGAAGTTCAGCGCCGGCGGCCGGTTTGCGAGGCTTGCGGACATGAGGCGTTTCCTTTTGTCTTCCCTCCAATAATAGGGGTGGAAACCGCGGATGACCACGCTTCCAAGTTACGTGCACGGCGCCGTCGACATTCCGCTGCTGGGTGAGACGCTGGGCCAGAACCTCGACCGCACCGCCGCCCGCGTGCCCGAGACCCTGGCGCTGATCGTCCGCAGCCAGGCGGTGCGCTGGACCTACCGCGAGCTGGTGGAGCGTGCCGAGGCCTTCGCCGCCGGGCTGCTGGCGTTGGGGCTGACCAAGGGGGACCGCCTCGGCATCTGGTCCTTGAACAACGCCGAGTGGGTGGTGACGCAGTTCGCCACCGCCAAGGCCGGGATCATCCTGGTCAACATCAACCCATCCTATCGCGTGACGGAGCTGGAGTTCGCGCTGTCCATGGTGGGCTGCAAGGCGCTGGTCTCGGCCACGCGGTTCAAGACCAGCGACTACATGGGCATGCTGAACGAGCTGCTGCCGGAGCTGGCCGGCTGCACCCCGGGCGCCCTGCACGCGGCCCGGCTGCCGGCGTTGCGCCTGGTGATCCAGATCGGCGGCGAGAGCCCCCAAGCGAGCCCGGGCACCATCCCCTTTGCCGCCGTCTCCGGCCTGGCCGGCGCCGAACACCGGGCGGAGCTGGCCCGGCTGCAGCCGCTGCTGCAGTTCGACGACCCCATCAACATCCAGTTCACCTCCGGCACCACCGGGGCACCGAAAGGCGCGACGCTCACCCACCACAACATCCTGAACAACGGGCTGTTCATCGGCCGGGCCATGCGGCTGAGCGAGGCGGACAGGCTGTGCATCCCGGTGCCGCTGTATCACTGCTTCGGCATGGTGCTGGGCAACCTGGCCTGCACCACCCACGGCGCCACCATGGTGTATCCCGGCGAGGGGTTCGATCCGCTGGCGGTGCTGGAAACCGTGGCGGAGGAGCGCTGCACCGGTCTGCACGGCGTGCCCACCATGTTCATCGCGGAGATGGACCACCCGGAGTTCGCCCGCTTCGACCTCGGCAGCCTGCGCACCGGCATCATGGCGGGCTCCCCCTGCCCCATCGAGGTAATGAAGCGCGCTGTGGAGCGCATGCACCTGCGCGAGATCACCATCTGCTACGGCATGACGGAGACCAGCCCGGTCAGCTTCCAAAGCTCCGCCGATGATCCGCTGGAGCGCCGGGTCAGCACCGTGGGGCGCATCCATCCGCATCTCGAGGTGAAAATCGTCGACGCGGAGGGCGCCATCGTGCCGCGCGGCACCTCCGGCGAGCTGTGCACCCGCGGCTACAGCGTGATGCTCGGCTACTGGGCGGACCCGGCGCGCACCGCCACCGTCATCGACGCCGCCCGCTGGATGCACACCGGCGACCTGGCCGTGATCGACGCGGACGGCTTCTGCAACATCGTGGGGCGCATCAAGGACGTGGTGATCCGCGGTGGCGAGAACGTCTATCCGCGGGAGGTGGAGGAGTTCCTGTATGGCCACCCCGCCATCCAGGACGTGCAGGTGTTCGGCGTGCCGGACCCGCGCTATGGCGAGGAGCTTTGCGCCTGGGTGAAGCTGCGCGCCGAGGCGGTGGTCAGCGAGGAGGACATCCGGGCCTATTGCCGCGGCAGGATCGCCCACCAGAAGGTGCCGCGCTACGTGCGCTTCGTCGACGAGTTCCCGATGACCGTGACCGGAAAGATGCAGAAATTCCTCATGCGCGAGTCAATGCAGCGTGAACTTGGCCTGGAAGCCGCCCGCACCGCTTGAACCCGAGCGCCCCCTGCCGCAGGATTATCGAATGCCGAGCTTCGTCCGCAGCATCCCCGAGGGGGACACGCTTGAGCGTGCCGTGTGCACGGAGTGTGGATTCGTCGATTACCGGAACCCCAGGATCGTCACCGGGGCCGTGGTGGCGCATGGCGAGCAGGTGCTGCTGTGCCGCCGGGCCATCGAGCCGCGGCGCGGGTTCTGGACGTTGCCGGCCGGCTACATGGAGCTGGACGAGACCGTGGGCGAAGGCGCGATGCGGGAAGTCTGGGAGGAGGCCGAGGCGCGGATCGTGCTGGACGGGCTGCTCGCCGTCTACAGCATCGCCCGCATCGGCCAGGTGCAGTTGATCCATCGCGCCCGTTTCGACGGGGAGCCGCGCTTCGCCGCCGGGCCGGAGAGCCTGGAGGTGGCGCTGTTTTCCTGGGCCGACATTCCATGGAATGAGATCGCCTTCCCCACCGTCGTCTGGGCACTGAAGGCTTGGCGCGCCCTTGGTGACGCGCCGCCCGGCGTGCCGGACACGAACCCGGCGTCGGACCCGCGTGGTGTCAATCGTTTGGCGGAGGTCGCGTGATGAGGCGCATTCTGCTGTTCGTGCTGCTGCTTCCGTTGATGGCCGCGGGGCCGCAGCAGGGGATCACGCTGCAGGTCCCCTCGAACCCGCTGACACCCGTTCCGCCACGGCCGCCCGCCGTGCCGCCGCCCGTCGGGTTCCAGCCCGCGCCGCTGCCGAACCGAGACCTGGATGACGTGCCGGCGCCGCGGGCCAGCAACGAGCCAAGCGTGCGCCCCAGCCTGTTCAACCGCAACGACACCTATCGCGGCGACGGCTTCTCCAAGGGCTCCACCGCCACCAGCGAGCAGGAGCGCCGGGTCAAGCCGGGGGTGGGCTTCAACCTGCGGATGCCGTTCGCGCCGAACTGAACGGCCCCGATCGTGACGCATCACACAGACTTGCGCGATGTGATGCAATACGGCCGGCCGGCCGGCTGAATCATGCCTCGCCTGGCGCAACGAGGGCGCGCATGGCGCCGACCCCCTCATTGGCACCGGCCCCGCCCAACGTTCTGAAGCCCAAGCTGTCCGGCGGCTCGTTCAGGCCGCCACCCAGCCATCATCGCGCAACACCGCCCGCCCCTCGCCGGACAGCTTATCCAGATGTGCTACCACGTTGCGCTCCGCCGCACGCTGGAGCGTGGGATCGATCTGGGAGTACAGCCGCTCCATCAGCGCCCGCGTCGTCTGCGGCTCGTCGCCGAGTGCCGCCAGGATCTGCGCCTCCCGCATCTGCCGGTGCCGCAGCAGGTCTTGCGTGAAGGCGTGCGGCGTGGTCAGCGGCGGTCCATGACCCGGCAGATACAGCGTCTCCTGCCGCAGTAGCAGCCGCTCCAGGCTGGCGAAGTAGGCCGGCATGCTGCCATCCGGCGGCGATACGATGCTGCTGGACCAGCCCATCACATGGTCCGCGCTGAACAACACCCCCCCTGGTCCGGCAAAGCACAGATGGTCCGACGCATGGCCCGGCGTATGCAGCGCCTGCCAGGCCCCCACCCGATCCAGGTTCTGCAACCGCACATCCGGCTTGAAATGCGGCACGCCGGGGCGATGCCAGCCATGAACGGGCGCGCCGGTCGCTTGCTTCACCGCCGCCGTGGCACCCAGGTGGTCGTGGTGCGTGTGGCTTTGCAGGATGCCCAGCACCGGCGCCCGGGCTGCGGCCAGCACGGCGGCCACATGGCTGGCGTCATCCGGGCCGGGATCGAGGATCAGCACGCCGCCGGGCGCATCGATGAGATAGGTGTTGGTGCCCCAGTACGTCATCTGGCTCGGGTTCGGCGCCACCACGCGACGGATGCCGGGCGCCACCACCTCCGGCACCCCGCGCAAGGGCTCCGGTTCGGTGAGGAAGCTCATGCCGCCGCCCAGCTAGGCAAGCGTCGCCTCCGCCGCCATGCACACGGCGCCCGATCCATCGAGCGTGCGCAACGACCAGCCATCGCCAGCCGCCCAGCCCTCAAGCGTGAGCGGTGTCCCGTGAAACGCCGGCCGTTGGCCGCGGAACGCGAAGCTGCGCAGCGTCCGGTCCGATAACAGCCGGGCCAACCAGGTCGCCTGCAAGGGGCCATGCACGATCAGCCCGGGATAGCCTTCCTCCTGCCGCACGTAGTCCATGTCGTAATGGATACGGTGTCCGTTCCCGGTCAGCGCGGAGTAGCGGAACAGCAGCACCGGGTCGGGCGTCACCAGGTGCCGCAACGCACCCGCCGGGGCGGCCGGGGCTGCGGCGGCGGGCTTCACCGCCGCCCCCTCGGCGCCGCGATAGACGATGTCCTGCCGCTCCTCGATCGCGAGGCCGGCCGGCCCCTCGATGCGATGCGCCACGGTAACGAACACCAGCCGGCCGCTGCCGCCGGTCTTCTCCATCACGTTCTCGATCACGCTGGTGCGGCGCACCGCATCGCCGGGCCGCAGCGGCGCATGGAAGCTGAGCCGCCCGCCGGCCCACATGCGCCGCGGCAGGTCGTGCACGGGCGGCAGGAACCCGCCCCGCCTCGGGTGCCCGTCCGGCCCCAGCCCGTCCTGCGGCACCCAGTCCTGGAACAGCATCCAGTGCCATAGCGGCGGCAGCACGGCGGGCACCGGAACGGCCAGTGTCGCTGCCAGCCCACGGACCAGCCGCGGCGAGACCTCGTCCTCGCTGGCCTGGCTGCGGCCGATCACATCGGTGTAGCTCATGGCGCGTTAGCCGCCCTCCGCCGCCGGGCGCGGCGCCGCGCGCGGGGCACGGGCCGGCCGGCTGGCAGGCGCGGTCAGCAGCCGCAGGTCGATGGCGTTGCCCATGGCCAGGTAGCCGGCCCGGTTCGGGTGCAGCCCGTCGCCGTTGCCGCCGGTGGTGCTGCCGGGGATGAACTCCGGCCGCATCGCGCCGCTGGCGGTGTCGGCGGTGGCACGGTCGAAGTCGATCACGCCGTCGAACACGCCCTTGCTCTCGCGGATCATCGCGTTCAGCGCCCGCCGTTTCTGCTCCACCTCGGGCGGCAGATGCGCCGGGCTGGTGGTGCCGACGATGCTGGTGAGCGTCGCGCCGATCACCCGCACGCCGGGCAGCTTGGCGCGCAGCCGGGTCACGCCCTCCTTCAACCCGGCCATCACCTGGTTCGCCGTCGCATTGCCGTTGATGCTGAGATCGTTGATGCCCTCCAGCCAGATCACATGCGTGACCCCCGAGAGCCCCAGCACGTCCCGGTCCAGCCGGGACAGCGCCGAGGGCCCCCCGGGGAACGGCTTGGTGGGTCCATACTCCGCCGGCCCGATCACCTGGTTGCCGCCGATGCCGGCATTCACCACCGCATAGGCGCTGCCCGCGCCCCGCAGGCGCTGGGCCAGCACATCCGGCCAGCGGTCATCGCCATTCAGGGTGGAGGCGGTGCCGTCGGTGATGCTGTCGCCGAGGCAGACCACCACGCGGGTCTCGGCCGGGGCCTGCACGTCCAGCGCGTCCAGGAAGAACCAGCTGGTGGTGCTGCTCGGGAACGCGCTCTCATCCTCCAGCTCCCCCAGGGCACCGGCGCCCTGTGCGGTGATGTAGCTGGTCTGCATCGCCTTCGCGTGCCAGGTCGGCGGCCCGGTCTCGCTCGCGACGTGGAAGCTGACCGCCACCTTGCGGCCCATCAGCTCCGGCGCCTGCGCGTTGCTGACCCAGGGCAGCGTCACCGCGTCGGACCACACCTGGCCGCCCGGCGCGATGGTCACGGCTTTCTTGCCGGCAAAGGTGATCGGGCGGTTGGAGCCCGGCATCAGCGCCGCGCCGCTGGTGTGCATCCCCAGGAACGCACCGTCGAACGTCACCGGCTTCTGGCCGAAGGCGTTGCTGAAGCGCAGCCGCATGGTGTGCCCCCACAGGCCGGGCTTCAGCACCAGGCGGAAGGTCTGGTCCTTCGCCCCCGTCTCCTGCGAGGGCAGGGCGAAGCGCAGCTCGGGCTGGGCGGAGGCATTGCCCGAGGGATAGGGGCCCTGCACCGAAGCGGCCCAGCTGGTCACCCATTTCTGGCTTTGCGCCTGTGCGGCCACGGGAACGGCGGCCAGCATCATCAACAGCAGCGGGGCGGCGTGGCGGATCATGCGAACTGGCTCTCATTGGCCTGGGCCGGGCGCGGATACACCGGCGGCAGGGCGGCGATCCCGGTGATCTCCACCCGCCAGGCCGGGTTGGCCAGCCGTGCCTCGACCGTGGCGCGGGCCGGCTTGGCGCGCGGGTCGAGCCAGGCATCCCAGGCGCGGTTCAGACCGGGGAAGTCCGCGAGGTCGCGCAGGAAGATCTGCACGCTCAGCAGGTACTGCTTGCTGGTACCGGCCTCGGCCAGCAGCGCGTCGATCTGGCGCAGGATGTCGGCCGTCTGACCTTCCGCATCCAGCGTTGCGTCGTCGGCCACCTGGCCCGCCAGATACACGGTGCCGGCATGCACCACGGCGCCGGACAGGCGAGCCTCTTCGGCCAGGCGTCGGATCATGGTCGCGTCTCCCTCGTTACCACGAGCCTAGCCCGCGCCGCTCCGCCTGCGAAGCCACGCCGGACATGCTAAGGCTATCTTCATGCTCACCGATCCCGACCAAGACCTCCGCCGCGACCTGGCCCGGCACAAGGCCTTCGCCACCGGCCTCCTCGTCATCATGGCCGGCCTGGTCGGCGTCGGCTACGCGCTGCCGCCGGGCTTCTGGGCGGACCTGGTGCAGGCCAGCGCCAAGGCCGGTCTGGTCGGCGGCATCGCGGACTGGTTCGCCGTCACGGCGCTGTTCCGCCACCCGCTCGGCCTGCCCATCCCGCACACCGCCATCATCCCGCAGCAGAAGGCCCGGCTGGGCCGCGCGCTGGGCCGCTTCGTGGCCGGCCACGTGATCACGCCGGCCGAGGTCAGCCGCGTGCTGGGGCGCCTCGACATCTCGGCGATCATCGCCCGCTTCCTGCAGGACCCGGAGGCCGCCAGGCCCGCCGCCCGGGCCCTGGCCGAGATGCTGCCGCGCCTGCTCGCCACCATCGAGGACGGTCGGGCCCGGCGCACCATGGCCCGGCTGGCCCCCCGCCTGCTCGGCGGCGCCGGGGCCGGCGTGGTGGTGGCCCGCGCGCTGCGGGGCCTGGTGGAAGGCGGGCGGCACCAGGAGGTCGTCACCTTCCTGATGACCGAGCTGCGCAGCCTGATGGACAACCGGCAGGAGCAGCTGCACCAGTTCATCGAGGACAAGGTGCGCAGCCAGGGCGGCCGCCTGGTCGGCTGGGCCATCGGCGCGCAGGTCGCGAACCGCGTGCTCGCCACGCTGCGGGAGGAGCTGGACCGCGTCGATCCCGAGAGCAGCAGCCTGCGCGCCGCCTTCGACGAATGGGTGCGCCACGAGATCGACCGCATGGAGCACGACCCGGCCCGTGCTGCCGAGATCGGCGCCGCCATCCGCCGCGTGGCCGCCCACGCCACGGTGCAGGGCTGGCTGTGGGACGTCTGGTCCCGCCTGCGCCTGGCGATCGAGGCCGATGCCGCCCGCCCGAACGGCCGCACCTTCGCGGTCATCGAGGGCGCGCTGGGCAACCTCGGCACCTTCCTGGCCGAGGACACCCACGCCCGCACCAGGCTGCAGCAGGCGGCCGAGGGCGTCATCACCACGCTGCTGCCCAGCGCACAGAGCCAGCTCTCGGACTTCATCGCCGACGTGGTGGCAAGCTGGGACACCGCGACGATCACCGACAAGCTGGAGTTGCGCGTGGGGCGGGACCTGCAGTTCGTCCGCGTGAACGGCACACTGGTCGGCTTCCTGGCCGGCGGATTGCTGTTCCTGCTGCTGCGCCTGATCTTTGGTCATGTCGCGGCATGACTGCGCAACAAACCAGTTGGCGCGCGCCGGGGCTGTGAGTAAGTAGAACTCACATTTCCGCGAGGCGTGCATGTCGGTCGTGACGGATTACACCGCCCTGATCTCGGGCAGCAGCTGGACCGGCGGCCCCGCCGGACAGGCCGTGGTGCTGACCTACTCGTTTTCCAGCACCGCCACGTCCTATCTGCAGTCCAGCAACGCCGCCGCCGCCGCGAGCTTCACCCCGCTGAACGACGCAGAAAAGACCACCGTGCGCGCCGCCCTGGCGCAATGGGCGGCCGTGAGCGGCATCACCTTCTATGAAACCACCGCGACTCCCGGTGACCTGACGTTCGGGGTGTACAACCTCTCCACCATGGGCCAAACCGGCGAGGCCGGGCTGGGCAACTATCCGAGCACCGGCAACCTGCTGGACGCCAGCGGCAACCCGCAGATCTACGGCAACTTCCTCACCCAGGGCGGCGACGTCTATTTCGACACCAGCTACCAGACCAACCCGGCCTACTCCACCGACTTCGCCCATGTCGCCATCCACGAGATCGGGCACGCGCTCGGCCTGAAGCACCCGTTCGACACCCCGGGCAACACGCTGGACCCCGCGCTGGATAATGGCAGCCAGACCGTGATGGCCTATGCCGGCCTGCGCTCCGCCACCCTGGGACCACTCGACATCGCCGCGATCCAGGCGCTCTACGGCACAAGGTCCGGCGCGGCCCACCCCTTTGCCGAAACCTGGAACCCGCCCACCGAATCCCTCACCGAGATCGGCACCGCTGCCGCCCAGCTGATGTTCGGCAGCGGCGGGGACGACGTGTTCTACAGCAACGGCGGCAACGACGCGATCTCGGGCGGCGAGGGCGACGACATCATCTACGCCAACGGCACCCCGATCAGCGTCAACGGCGGACCCGGCCTGGACACCGTCGTCACCGGCCTCACCTATTCCGCCCAGTCCACCATCATCGGCGGCACCGGCACCTTCCGCTACCTCTCGGCCGGCGCCGGCGTGCAGCAGTACGCCGCCGTGGAACTGCTGGACTTCACCAACGGCGTCTAAGACCTCACCACCAACACCTTCGGCGCGGTGCAGCCCAGCACCTATACATGGACCGGCGATGTCAACGCGGCCTGGTCCACCCCCGGCAACTGGAAGGCCCTCCGCGGCGGCTCCGCGGCGCTGGCCCCGGGCGCCGCGGACAGCGTCACCATCAACGCCGCCGCGACCGTCATGGGCGGTGGCACCGCCGCCAGCCTGAACCTGGTCGGCTCGCCCACGCTCGCCGGGGCCTATGTCGTGGGCCGGCTCTCGGGCGGCAGCGCCACCACCACGCTGCAGGCCGGCACCAGCCTGGCCGTGACCGGGTCGCTGGACCTGGCCGGCGGGCTCATCACCGTCGCCGGTGCGTCCACGGTGCTGGAGGTGGGTGGCCGCGGGTATGCCGTGGGCGGCTCCGGCACGCTGGAGCTTGACGTGGGTAGCCTGCTGAGCGGCTACGGCACCATCAACGCCAACACGATCGACAACCTGGGCACCATCCAGGCCGCGGGCGGCACGCTGCGGCTGATCGGGACGCAGGGAGCCGGGTTCCCGGGCGTGTCGCAGATCGGCGCCGGGGCGACGCTATGGGTGCAGAACCTGCATGGCAGCTACAGCTTCCAGGGCGCGGGCGCGCAGCTGCGGGTGGATACGCCGGCCTTTCCGCTGTCCCTGGTGCCCACCCTGACCGGCTTTGCGGCGGGCAATCGCCTGGTACTCTCCGGCACCAGCGCCACGGCCGCCTATGTCGCGACCGGCCCCAGCATCGGCACCCTGTCGGCCGGCGGCATGAGCATGACGCTGCTGGGCGACTACAGCCAGAGCGCCTTCAGCACGGTGACGGACGCGGCCAGCAGCACCACGACCGTCACGGTGGGGCCGAAGCCGCCGCCGGTGACGGACCCGCTGTTCGACGCCGCCTTCTACCTGGCCCGGAACCCTGATGTCCGCGCCGCCGGGGTCGACCCCTACACCCATTACATGACGATGGGCTGGAAGGAGGGCCGTGACCCCTCGGCGCTGTTCAGCACCAGCTTCTACCTGAACCAGAACCCGGACGTGAAGGCCGCCGGGCTGAACCCGCTCATGCACTACGAGCAGTTCGGCTTCAGGGAAGGCCGCAGCCCGGACGCCTTCTTCGACGACAGCTACTATCTCACCCAGAACCCCGACGTGCAGGCCGCCGGCGTCAACCCGCTGCTGCACTTCCTGCAAAGCGGCTGGTCGGAAGGCCGCGAGCCGAGCCTGCTGTTCTCGGACGCCAAATACCTGGCGGCAAATCCGGACGTGAGAGCCGCCGGCATCAATCCGCTGCTGCACTACATCACCAACGGGCAGGCGGAAGGCCGCCTCGCCGCCCTGACCGGCCCCGCCGCCCCGGCCGACCCGCTGGTGAACGCAGCCTTCTACGACAGGCAGCTCGGCGCCACCCTGCTGCCCACCGGCATCGCCGCCGCCCAGCAGGCCGCCGCCAGCTACGACGCGACCGGATGGCAGAAGGGGCTGAACCCCAACGCCTGGTTCAGCACCAGCTACTACCTGAGCCACAATCCCGACGTCGCGGCGGCGCACATCGACCCGCTGCTGCACTACGAGAACTTCGGCTGGAAGGAGGGCCGCGACCCCTCCGCCGTGTTCAGCACCACCCGATACCTGACCGCCTATGCGGACGTGAAGGCTGCCGGCCTCGACCCGCTGCTGCACTTCGTGGCCTATGGCCAGGGCGAGGGCCGCACCGCCTTCACCGTTTAGCTACGAGGCCAGCCGGCGCTCCACGGGCGCCAGCGCGCGCAATGCCGGCAGCACCCGGGCGCCGAACCGCTCCAGGGCTGCCAGCACGCGCGGGGCCGGCAGGCCGCTGAAGCCCATGTACAGGCTCCAATGCGTCGGCGCGAGCTGCTCCAGATCCTCGCCCAGCCGGTCGATCACCTGCTGGGCCGAGCCGATCGGCGCGTTCTGCAGCAGCCACTCCACGTCCGGCTCCCCCTCGAACGGCACGGACCGCATGAACGCGCCGTCCCGCAGCGGCACCTGGTCACGCAGCGAGAGCGTGGTGCGGATGAAGCGCAGCATGCCGTGCGCCGCCTGCCGCGCTTCCGCCGGGTCATCGGTGACGAAGACGTAGCGCTGGATCGCGAGCTTCAGGGCACTCTCGGGCAGACCGCCGGCCCGCAGCGCCGCCAGCAGCTTCGCCCGCATCGGCAGCGCCGCCACGGCCCGGCGGTGCCCCTGGCTGATAAACAGCGACCCCCCTGCCCGCGCTGCCCGTTGCAGGAGCGCAGGTTCACCCCCCGCCAGGAACAGCGGCGGCATGGCACCCGGGAACGCCGCGATCGGCGCATCCGGCACCCGGTAGTGCTGCCCCTGATAACCGACACGGCCCGTCACCAGCCCCTGCTCCAGGATGTCCCACCCCTCTGCCAGCATCGCCGTCCGCTCGCCCATCGGAATGCCGTAGGTGTGGAACTCGTGCGGCTGGTGGCCGGTGCCGAGGCCCAGCAGCATCCGGCCCCCGGTCAGCGCCTGCAGCATCCCGAACTCCTGCACCACCCGCAGCGGATGGTGCAGCGGCAGCACAACCACGGCGGGGCCCAGCAGCAGCCTTGTCGTGACGGCGGCGCAATGCGCGGCCATCAGCAGCGGCGAGGGGCAGACGGAATGGCTGGTGAAATGGTGCTCGGCGAACCAGGTGGCGTCGAACCCCATCTGCTCGGCCAGCCGCACCTTCTCGACGGTCATGCGCAGGATCTCGGCCGGGGTCTCGTCGGCCCGGTTCTGCGACATCAGGTTGAACAGCGCGACCTGCATCGGGTTGTCTCCTACTCTGGGTCGGGCGCGCTCTGCCGCGCCGGGTCCTCGAACCGCTCCTGCACCAGCCGGTCCAGCAGCCGCACGCCCCAGCCGGTCGGTCCGGCGGCGGCGCGGTCGCTTGCCGTCTCGTGGCTCTCCACCCCCGCGATGTCCAGGTGCACCCAGGGCACGTCACCCACGAAGCCCCGCAGGAACTGCGCGGCGTGGCAGGCATCGGGCTGCATCCGCCCATCCACGCAGTGCCGGATGTCGGCGATGTCGCTCTCCAGCGCCTCCCCATAGGCGGCGGAGAGCGGCATGCGCCAGGTGCGCTCATCCACCGCGGCCCCGGCGGAGGCAAGGTGCCCGGCCAGCACGTCGCTGGTGGCGAACAGCCCGGCGCGGTCATGCCCCAGCGCGGTGATGATGCTGCCCGTCAGCGTCGCCAGGTCGATCACCGCCTGGGGCCGCTGCGTCGCCACGCCCCAGGCGAGCGCGTCGGCCAGCACCAGCCGGCCCTCGGCATCGGTGTCCACCACCTCCACCGTGGTGCCGGAATACAGGTGCAGCACGTCGCCGGGCCGGTAGCTGGTCGCGCCCGTCATGTTCTCCGCCAGCGGCAGCACCGCCAGCGCAGGCGAGGCTGACCCCCGCAGCGCCAAGGCCAGCATCGCCCCGGCACAGGCAGCCGCCCCCGCCATGTCCGCCCGCATCGCCCACATGTCCTGCGCCGGCTTGATGCAGACGCCGCCGGTGTCGAAGGTGATGCCCTTGCCGACGAACATCACCGGGGCGGCGCGCAGGGTGCCGGGCCAGCGGAGCACGACCAGGCAGGGCGGGTTCGCGCTGCCGCCACCCACCGCCAGCAGGCCGCCGAACCCCTCGGCCCGCAGTTGCGCCACGTCCATCACCTCGACCCCGATGCCGTGCTGCTCCAGCGCGCGCAAACGGTCCACGAGAGTGGCGGGGGTCAGCACGTTGCCTGGCTCCACCACCAGGTCCCGCGCGAACAGGGCGCCACTGACACCGGGGTGCAGCGCGGCCCAGGCGCGGCGCGCGGCCTTCGGGTCATCCACCAGCACATCGAGCCGGCGCAGCACCGGCCGGTCGGGGTCAGGCCGGGTGAGCAACCGGTCGAACCGCCAGGCCCGCAGCACGGCTCCCGCCGCGAACCGCGCCGCGTCGTCTGCGTCCCAGCTCCGCGCGTCGATCGCCAGATGCCCCACCAGCGGCAGGCGCGCGACGGCGAGCGCCCCCGCCGCTTCCAGGTCAGCACCGCAGCGCACCAGCAGCAGGCGGTGCGACCGGGTCAGCACCTCCGCCACCTGCCCCGCCCGCGCCCCGAACCCGGCCCGCGCCGCCCGGCCCGGCTTCGGCGGCACCGCATCCTGCCGCACCGGCACGGCCCGGGTCTCCGCCTTGCTGCGGCGGCGGAACCGCGGCTCCAGATGTTCGGTCATGGCCAGCAAGGGCGCTACTTCGACTCGTAGTGGTCGGCCACCAGCCGGTCGAGCAATCGCAGGCCGAACGCGGTGGCGCCCTTCGGGATGGTCGCGGTGTCCTTGGTGCTCCAGGCCATGCCGGCGATGTCCAGGTGCGCCCAGGGGCCGCGAACGAAGCGCTGGATGAACTGCGCGGCCACGATGGCGCCGCCGGGCCGGCCGCCGATGTTCTTCATGTCGGCGATGTCGCTGCGGATCAGCTTGTCGTAGGTCTCGCCCAGCGGCATCCGCCACACCGCCTCGCCCGTGCTGGTGCCCGCGGCCAGCAGCCTGGCGGACAGCGCCTCGTCATTGCTGAACATCCCGGCATATTCATGCCCCAGCGCCACGATGATCGCGCCGGTCAGCGTCGCCATGTTCACCGTCAGCACCGGGTCGAACCGGTCCTGCGCGTACCAGATCACGTCGGCCAGCAGCAGCCGGCCCTCGGCATCGGTGTTCAGCACCTCGATGGTCTGGCCGGAAAGGCTGGTCACCACGTCGCCCGGGCGGGTGGCGGTGCCGCTGGGCATGTTCTCCGTCAGCCCGACCAGGCCCACCACGTTGGCGCGTGCCTTGCGCCCGGCCAGCGTCGCCATCAGGCCCACAACGGCGCCGGCGCCCGCCATGTCCCACTTCATGTCGCCCATGCCGGCGGCGGGCTTGATGCTGATGCCGCCGGTGTCGAACGTCACGCCCTTGCCCACGAAGCACACCGGCCGCTCGCCCTCCGTGCCGCCCATCCAGCGCATCACCACCACGCGCGGCTCGTTGGCGCTGCCCTGCGCGGTGCACAGCAGCGCGCCCCAGCCCTGTTCCTCCAGCTCGGCCGGGCCCAGCACGTCGACCTCGATGCCGAGCTTGCCCAGGGCGCGGCAGCGTTCAGCCATCTCGGCCGGGTTCAGCACGTTGGGCGGTTCGGTGATCAGGTCGCGGCTGAGTTCGGTGCCGTGCGCGATGGCGAGCGGCCCGCGGAACGCCTGGTGCGCCGCCTCGGGGTCATCGGACAGCACCTGAAGCTTGGCCAGCTTCGGCTTGGCGTCGGCCGCCTCCTTGGTGCGGTAGCGGTCGAAGCGGTAGCTCCGCAGCATCGCACCCAGCGCCGCGTGGGCGGCGTGATCCGCCGGCATCCCGTCGATCGCCAGGGCCGCCCGCGCCTCCCGCGCCAGCGCCGCCGCCGCCGTGCCGCCGGCTTCCTCCATGCTGCGCAGCGTGTGGTCCTCGGGCTTGCCCACGCCCACCAGCACCACGCGCGTCAACCCGGCGCCAGGGGCCAGCACCATGCAGGTCTGCCCCTTCTTGCCCTTGAACTCCGCCGCCGCAATCGCCCGGGTGAGCGCCCCGCCGCAGCTCTCGTCAAGCTGGCTGCCGAGCCCGGTCAGTCCCTGGCCCTCGAGCAGCAACAGGCCGAGCGCGCCGCCATCCGGGATCGCGGCCGACAGGAATTCGATATCGAGCATGGATGATCCTTGATTCAGGCAGCGGACTGTAGCAGCGCGCTTCCGCTTGGCTAGTACGCCTGGCTCCGTTAAACCGGGTGCCATGGATGACAATGCCTTGCTGGACCTGGCCGCAGACCTGGCGGAGCGCGCCGGCCAGGTGATCCTGGCCATTCGCGCCCGCGGTTTCGACACGCTGCGAAAAAGCGACAACAGCCCGGTGACGGAGGCGGACCACGCGGCCGAGCTGCTGATCCTCGAGGGCCTGCGCGCCGCAGCACCTCATATCCCGGTGATCGCCGAGGAGGAGATCGAGGCCGGGCACGTCCACGCCACCGGGCGGGAATACTGGCTGGTCGATCCGCTGGACGGCACAAGGGAGTTCGCGGCGCTGCGCGACGAGTTCACCGTCAACATCGGGCTGATCCGTGATGGGCAGCCGGTGCTGGGCGCAGTGGGCGTGCCGGCCTTCGGCGAGGTCTTCGCGGGCAGGACGGGCGCGCAGCCGCTCGCCTGGAAGCGTGATGCGGCAGGCCAGCGCCCGATCCGGGTGCGGCAGGCGCCGGATAGCGGGCTGCACGTCTATGCCAGCCGATCCTACGCGGATGACCCACGCCTCGACGAGTTCCTGAAAAACCGCCACGTCGGCCACATCACCAAGATCGGCTCGGCCCTCAAGATGGTGCGCATCGCCGAGGGCGCCGGCGACCTCTACCCCCGCTTCGGCCGCACCATGGAGTGGGACACCGCGGCGCCCCAGGCGGTGCTGGAAGCCGCGGGCGGCCGGCTGTGCCGCATGGACATGACACCGCTGGGCTACGGCAAACCCGCCTGGGAGAACCCGCCCTTCCTCTGCCTGGGTGCATGACCCTCCATCTCCGGCCCGGCCCGGCTGGCATCGCCCGCGCCGCCGCCCTGCTGCTGGAAGGCCATCTGGTCGCCTTCGGCACCGAAACCGTTTACGGCCTGGGTGCGGACGCCACCCGCCCCAGCGCCGTCGCCGCCGTGTTCGACGCCAAGGGCCGGCCGCACTTCAACCCGCTGATCTGCCACTACCCCGATGCCGAGGCCGCCTTCGCGCATGTGGAACCCGGCGATGCCGCCCGCATCCTGGCCGCGGCGTTCTGGCCGGGTCCGCTGACGATGGTGCTGCCGCGCCGGGTCACCTGCCCGGTGGCGCTGCTGGCCGGCGCCGGGCTGGAGACGTTGGCGGTGCGGGTGCCGGCGCACCCCGATGCACAGGCGCTGCTGCGGGCCGTGGGCAGCCCGGTCGCGGCGCCCTCGGCAAACCGCTCGGGCTCGGTCTCGCCCACCACGGCCGCGCATGTGCTCGCGGGGCTGGAGGGGCGCATCGCAGCGGTGCTGGACAGCGGGCCCTGTGCGGTGGGGCTGGAGAGCACGGTGATCGACCTCGCCGCCGGCGCGCCCTGCCTGCTGCGCCCCGGCGGCGTTCCGCTGGAGGCGATCGAGGCGCTGATCGGGCCCATCGGCCGCGGCATCACCCCGGCGGCAGCGGAGCAGACGCGCAACCTCCGCTCCCCCGGTCTGCTGGTGTCGCACTACGCGCCCCGCCTGCCGCTGCGGCTGCACGCCACCGAAGTCGCGGCGGAGGAGGCGCTGCTGGCCTTCGGCAATGCCCCGGCGGCCCCGCTGTCGTTCCAGCTCAGCGCCTCGTGCGATCCGGTGGAGGCGGCGGCGCGGCTGTTCGCCGGGCTGCGCTGGCTGGACGAGGAGGGGCTGCGGCTCGGGCTGCGCGGCATCGCGGCCATGACCATCCCGGACGCCGGGCTGGGCCTCGCGATCAACGACCGGCTGCAGCGCGCGTCAGCCCCGCGTTGATCCCCAGCGCCACGGCGCTCAGCAGCACGGCGATGGCCAGCACGGTGGCTGTATCGTTGGTCTCCATCGCGCGCATCGCCAGCGCCCCCAGCCCGCGGCGGCTGGCGAACATCTCGCCGATCAGCACCCCCAGCAGCACCAGCGGCACGCAGACCCGCACGCCGCCCAGCACCTCCGGCCGGATTGCGGGCCACACCACGTCCCGCACCACATCGACCCGGCTGAGCCGCAGCGCGCGGGCGGTGCGCAGATACACCGGGCGCACCTGCAGCACCGCGTTCATGGTGATCAGCACCAGCGGGATCAGCCCGTGCATGATGCCGAAGGCGATTTTGGCCGAGGCGCCGAGGCCGAACAGCAGCAGCACCACGGGATACAGCGTCACCTTCGGCAGCGCGTAGAACGAGGCCAGCACCGGCTCCAGCACCCGGCCCGCCAGCCGCGCCAGCCCGAGGACGCACCCGAGCAGGATGCCGCCCGCCACCGAGATCACGGCCGCCGCCGCGAACGCCCCGGCGGTGCTGCCCGCCTCCGCCCAGAAGCCCGGGCGCACCGCAAGCGCCGTCAACCGCCGCAGCGTCTCGGCGGGCGAGGCCAGCGTGATCTCGCCGGTGAACCAGAACAGCCCTTGCCACAGGGCCAAGGCCGCCAGCAGCACCAGCACCGGGTCGAACCGCCTCATCGCGCCACGCGGGCCCGCAGCCGGTTGTCCACCGCCTGCAGCACGCCGTTGACCACGGTCACGGTCAGCACGATCAGCAGCATCAGCGCATACATCGTCCGATTGTCGAAGTTGTTGTAGGCGTTGGCGATGGCATAGCCGAGGCCGGAGCCGGACAGGATGAACTCCGCAGCGATCACGCCGATGAAGGCGTAGGACACCACCAGCTTCAACCCTGTGAACAGATAGGGCGCGGCGCTGGGCAGGCGCACGCGCAGCACCGTCTGCGCCGGGCCAAGCCGCAGCACGCGGGCGGTGCGCAGCAGCACCGGCGGCACCCGGTCCAGCCCGGCCAGCGTCGCCGCGACCATGGCGACCACCGCCAGGATGACGGCGATGGCGATGATGGCGCCGGACCCCACGCCGAACAGCACCAGCAGCACGGGATAGAACATCACGGTCGGGATCGCGTTCCAGCTCGCCAGCACCGGCTCCATCGCGGCGCGCAGCCGGGGTGCCGTGTGCAGCACCAGGCCGATCAGCAGCCCCGCCCCGGCTGCCAGGGCCGCTGCGGCGAAGACACGGAACGCGGTGGCCGCAACGTCCGCCGTGGCGGTGCCGGCCCGCAGCACGGTCCAGAGCGCCGCTGCCATGGCGCTGGGCGGGATGACGGCGGTGGGCGCGATCCAGCCGAGGCGGCAGGCGAGTTCAAGCAGGGCGACGAGGGCAGCGATCAAAAGGGTGCGCAGAAGGACGATCATCCACGCCGCCGCGCGCCCGCGGCCGCTATTTCTGCAGGTCCACGGGCAGGAAGGAGCGGTCGATCAGCGTCTGCCAGTCCGGCGGCGCGGTCTGGCCGATCAGGGTGAGCGCCTCGATCATGCGGTTGAACTCCACCTGGTCGAAGCCGCCTTCGCTCCACATGCGCGGCCCGATCATGTTGTCGACGGCGATGGTCGCGATCTCGGGACGCAGATCATAGGCCGGGGCCATGATGGCGGCGGCGGCGGCCGGGTCCGCATAGATGGCGCGCACGCCAACGCGCCGCGCCGCGATGATGGCGCGAAGCCGGCCGGGCTGGGCAGCGGCATAGGCGGGCGACGTGATGCCGACCGAGGTGGTCATGGGCGGCAGCACGCTCTTGTAGGCCAGCAAGGTCCGGTAACGCTCGCCGCGCTGGATGGACAGCGGCTCGATCAGCGCGGCCGCACTCACCGCGCCCTGCTCCAGCAGCGTCAGGCTGGGGCCGTAGCCGCCGGAATACACCCGTGTGACACTGGCCGGGTCCAGCCCGGCGGTGCGCATCGCCAGCAGGAACAGCATTTCGCTGACCCCCTTGGGCGAGGTCAGCGCCACCTTCTTGCCCACCATGTCGTTCAACGCCTGCACCGGCGAACCCGGCATCGTCACCAGCGACGCCTCCGCCACGCTGCGGGTACCCACGTTCACGATCCTGACCGGCAGCCCGCCCGCCGCCGCGGCCAGGGCGGCGCCCACTGCAACCTCGCCATACGGCGTCTCGCTGGCGAACAGGTTGCGCACCGTGGTGCCGCCGCCGCCGGAGCCCATGAAGCCGGTGATGTGGATGCCGGCCTTGTCAAAGGCACCCAGGGCCTGCGCCACGGTGAAGGGCAGCCCATACAGGCTGGCGCCATACTGCGTGACGCTGATCTCCTCCGCCCGCGCCGCGACGGGCAGCAGTGCCATGGCCGCGGTGGCCAGCAGCGTGCGACGCCGCATCATGGTTCGTCCAACCCGATATCGACGGCGTGGCTGGACTGGGTGAGCCGGCCGCAGGAGATGTAGTCCACCCCGGTCTCGGCGATGGCGCGGATGCGCTCGAACCGCACACCCCCGGATGCCTCCAGCGGCACCCGGCCCGCCACCCGCGCCACCGCCTCCCGCATCGCGTCCAGAGTCATGTTGTCCAGCATGATGACGTCCGCCCCGGCGGCGAGCGCCTCGTCCACCTGGTCCAGCCGGTCGCACTCCACCTCGATGCGGGTCAGGACCGGCACCGCGGCACGGGCCCGCGCCACGGCGGCGCCGATGCTGCCACAGACGGCGATGTGGTTGTCCTTCAGCATGACGCCGCTATCCAGCCCCAGCCGGTGGCTGCTGGCACCGCCGCACAGCACCGCATGCTTCTCCAGCATGCGCAGGCCCGGCGTTGTCTTGCGGGTATCGACCAGCCGCGCCGTGGTGGTGCCCATCTCCGCCACGTACCGCGCGGTCTCGGTCGCGATGCCGCTCATGCGCTGCAGGATGTTGAGCGCGGTGCGTTCGGCGGTGAGGATGCCCTGCGCCGGGCCATGGATGCGGGCGAGCGGGGTGTTGGCAGGCACGCGGGTGCCGTCCGGGCGATGGATGGTGACGGTGATGCGCGGCTCCCACTTGCGGAACACGGCCGTCATCACATCGATCCCCGCGACCACCATGGCCTCGCGGGCATTGACGTTGAAGGTGGCCTCGGCCGCGGCGTCCACCATCAGCGTGGCGGTGAGGTCGCCGTGGCCGACATCCTCCAGCAGCCAGAGCTCGATCAGTCTGTCGACATGGAGGCTGTTGTACATGGGCGGACTGTTCGCCTGCTCCGCCCCGCTGTCAACGCGTCTCCGCTGGACAGATCCGCTGGACCGACCGGGCGCGACTTGCCGCACAGGCCGGGCTGGACCATGAGAGGGCATTCCCGTTCAGGAGCCACCATGCCCGATCTCACGCTCTCCCAGGCCCAGGCCATCGTCACCGGCGCGCTCACCGCGGCGCGCGCGCACTCCTTCAAGCCGCTGGTGGTCGCGGTGCTGGACGCCCGTGGCGCCTACAAGGCGCTGGCGGCCGAGGACGGCACCAGCCTGAAGCGCGCCGAGATCGCGCACGGCAAGGCCTATGGCGCACTCACGCTGGGCATGGGCTCGCGCGCCATCGCCAAGCGTGCGGTGGAGCAGGCCTACTTCGTCGCCGCCGTGAGCCATGTCGCCGGCGGCGCGATGATCCCGGTGCCGGGCGGCGTGCTGCTGCGGGACGCGGCGGGCGCCCTGCTGGGCGCGGTCGGCATCAGCGGCGACACGTCGGACAACGACGAGACCGCGGCGGTGGCCGGCATCGAGGCTGCCGGCCTGGTGGGCGAGACCGGCTGATCCTCCCCGCAACCCCTCCCGCATGACCCTGCAGGACCTGCGCTATGTGGTGGCGCTGGCGGATCACCGGCATTTCGGCCGGGCCGCCGCCGCCTGCCATATCGGGCAGTCCACGCTCAGCACGCAGATCAGGAAGCTGGAGGCGCAGCTGGGCGTGCGGCTGTTCGAGCGCACCACCCAGTCGGTCAGCACCACCGCCATCGGCACCGAGATCGCGGCCCGGGCCCGGCAGGTGCTGGCGGACGTGGAAGCGATCGGCAGCGTCGGGCAGAGCATCGCCGGCCCCCTCACCGGCCGGTTCAGCCTGGGCGTGATCCCGACGCTCGGCCCCTACCTGCTGCCCTGGCTGGTGCCGGCGCTGCGGAACACATATCCGAAGCTGCGGCTGACGGTGCGGGAAGACCTCACGGCACTGCTGCTGGAGCGCATCGGCTCGCACCATCTCGATGCCGCACTCCTCGCCCTGCCGGTGCACGACGACCGCCTGGACACCCTGCCGCTGTTCGACGAGCCATTCTGGTTCGTGGAGCCGAAAGGCGCAGCCGTGGGCCGCAAGCCCGGCAACAGCGGCCCGGTGCGGGAGGAGGAACTGCTCCGCTGCCGCCTGCTGCTGCTCACCGAAGGCCACTGCCTCCGCGACCAGGCGCTGGCGATCTGCGGCACCACCCGGGCCACGGGCCGAGAGAACGCGGAGGGTGGGGCCGAGGAGGATTTCCAGGCCACCAGCCTCGAAACCATCTTCCAGATGGTCGCGACCGGGCTGGGCAGCACGCTGCTCCCCGCCATGGCCTGCACGGAGGCACGGTCCCGCGCCGTCATCACGCGCCCGCTGGAAAGCGGGGTGGGCCGCCGCATCGGCCTGGTGTGGCGCCGCCGCCATCCGCGCACCGAGGACTTCCGCCTGCTCGCGGACCTGCTCCGGGCCAACCTGCCGGACACGGTCCACGAGATCTGACGCGGCGGCTTGATCGCTTCAATCGATCGCGCGCGACACGACAATCAATTTCCCTGCACGGCCGGAAGCGCCTATCGTGGCGCCAGTCGATTGAGGCGGGGACGTGGCCGCAATGGCGCGTCGGCCAAGCATTGGGAGAGACACGATGGATGGGATGACCGACAAGCCAGCGTCCGGCGGATGCCCGGTGGCACATGGCGGCGACGCCAAGACACGGACCAGCCGGCGCACCAACCGCGACTGGTGGCCGGATCACCTCAGCCTCGCCACCTTGTCGCAGCACTCGCCGCGTGCCAACCCGATGGGCGAGGCGTTCGACTACGCCGAGGCCTTCAAGGAGCTGGACCTCCACGCGGTGATCCAGGACCTGCACGCCCTGATGACGGATTCGCAGGACTGGTGGCCGGCGGATTTCGGCCATTACGGCGGCCTGTTCGTGCGTCTGGCCTGGCACAGCGCCGGCACCTATCGCACCATGGACGGCCGGGGCGGCGCCGGCGGCGGGCAGCAGCGCTTCGCCCCGCTGAACAGCTGGCCGGACAACGCGAACCTCGACAAGGCGCGCCGCCTGCTGTGGCCGGTCAAGCAGAAGTACGGCGACAACCTGTCCTGGGCCGACCTCTACGTGCTGGCCGGCAACGTCGCCCTGGAGTCCATGGGCTTCAAGACCTTCGGCTTCGCCGGCGGCCGGGCCGACACGTGGGAGCCGGAGGAGCTGTTCTGGGGACCCGAGGGCACCTGGTTGGGCGATGAGCGCTATAGCGGCGAGCGTCAGCTGCAGGACAACCTTGGCGCCGTGCAGATGGGCCTGATCTACGTCAACCCGGAAGGACCGAACGGAAAGCCGGACGCGCTGGGCTCGGCCCACGACATCCGCGCGACCTTTGCCCGCATGGCGATGAACGACGAGGAGACCGTGGCGCTGATCGCCGGCGGACACACCTTCGGCAAGACGCACGGCGCCGGTGACCCGTCCTTCGTGGGCGCGGAGCCCGAGGGCAGCGTCATCGAGGACCAGGGCCTCGGCTGGCGCAGCAAGCACGGCACCGGACACGGCAAGGACGCCATCACCGGCGGCCCCGAAGTCACCTGGACCACGACGCCGACCCAGTGGAGCAACGACTATTTCGAGCACCTGTTCAAGTATGAGTGGGAGCTGACCAAGAGCCCGGCCGGCGCCCTGCAGTGGCAGGCCAAGAACGCCGAAGCGACCATCCCGGACGCCTTCGACCCGTCGAAGAAGCATCTCCCCACCATGCTGACCTCGGACCTCGCGATGATCGCGGACCCGGCCTACGAGAAGATCTCGCGCCGCTTCCACGAGAACCCCGACCAGTTCGCCGACGCCTTCGCCCGCGCCTGGTTCAAGCTCACCCACCGCGACATGGGTCCGGTGCAGCGATATCTCGGGCCGCTCGTGCCGCAGGAGCCGCTGATCTGGCAGGACCGCATCCCGGCCGTCGATCACCCCGTGATCGGCGAGGCGGAGATTGCGGCGCTGAAGGGCAAGCTGCTCGCCAGCGGCCTCACGGTGGCGCAGCTGGTCAGCACCGCCTGGGCCTCGGCCTCGACCTTCCGCTTCTCCGACAAGCGGGGCGGTGCCAACGGCGCCCGCATCCGCCTGTCGCCGCAGAAGGACTGGCCGGTGAACAACCCGCCCGAGCTGGCGGCCGTGCTGCAGAAGCTGGAGGCGGTGCAGACCGCGTTCAACGCTTCGGCCGCGGGCGGCATGAAGGTCTCCCTGGCCGACCTGATCGTTCTCGGCGGTGCCGCCGCGATCGAGCAGGCCGCGAAGGAGGCAGGGACCGAGATCAAGGTTCCGTTCACGCCGGGCCGCATGGATGCGTCGCAGGAACAGACCGACGCCGAGTCGTTCGCGCCGCTGGAGCCGACGTCGGATGCGTTCCGCAACCACTATGAGCGCAACCAGTTCATGGCCCCGGAAGAGGCGCTGGTGGACCGTGCGGAGCTGCTGCGCCTTTCGGGTCCGGAGATGACCGTGCTCGTCGGCGGCCTGCGGGTGCTGGGCACCAACACCAACGACTCCAAGCACGGCGTGTTCACGCAGCGCCCGGGCAAGCTGACGAACGACTTCTTCGTCAACCTGCTCGATATGGGCCTGGAGTGGATGCCGACCGGGACGGACAACGCCTATGAGGGCCGGGACCGCCGCACCAAGGAGGTGAAGTGGTCCGCCACCCGCGTCGACCTGATCTTCGGGTCGCACTCGCAGATGCGGGCGCTGGCCGAGGTCTATGGGTCTCCCAAGGCGCAGACCAAGTTCGTCAAGGACTTCGTCTTGGCCTGGAACAAGGTGATGGACGCCGATCGCTACGACATCGCGTGATCTACGACTGAAGCGGGCCTAAGCCGGGGCGGCATCCGAGAGGGTGCCGCCCTTCTGCTGCCCGTGGTCCTACGCCGCGTTGGAGCGGTTGATGATCGCCGCGACATGAGCGCCGATCGCCAGCGACGCGGTGAGGCCGGGGCTCTCGATCCCGAACAGGTTCACCAGTCCGCCGATCCCGTGTTCCGCCGGGCCGGAGACCAGGAAGTCCGCGGCCGGGTCCGTGGGGCCGGAGATCTTGGGGCGGATCCCGGCATAGCCCGGCGCCAGCGCCTCATCCGGCAGGCCGGGCCAATAGCGCCTAATCGCGGCATAGAACCCGGCCGCGCGCGAGATATCCACATCGTAGTTCTCGGTCGTGGTCCATTCCACGTCAGGCCCGAACCGCGCCTGCCCGCCAAGGTCGATGGTGAGGTGGACGCCGAGACCGGCCTTTTCCGGCACGGGATAAACCAGGTGGGTGAAGGGCGCGCGGCCCTGCAGCGCGTAATAGCTGCCCTTGCACAGATGCGACTGCGGGATGGTGGTGGGCGGGATGCCGGCAATGGTGCGCGCCAGGTCCGGCGCATGCAGGCCCACGGCGTTCACCAGCACCTCGCATTCCAGCTCCATCGGTTCGGCGCCGCCGATCTGCAACAGGACGGCGCCGCCGGGCTGCACCGCACCGCCCAGCACCGGGGCGTGCACCACCACGGCCCCGCCGGCATTCTCGATGTCACCCTGCAGCGAGAGCATCAGCGCGTGGCTGTCGATGATGCCGGTGCTGGGCGAGAACAGCGCACCGGCCACCCGCAGCGCGGGCTCCATCTCGCCGATCTCGGCCTGGGTCAGCACGACCAGGTCATCGACGCCGTTCTGCGCCGCCTTGGCCCGGATGGCGCCGAGCGTTGCGACCTCGGCCTCGTCGCTGGCGACGATGAGCTTGCCGAGCCGCTTGTGCGGGATGCCGCGCTCACCGCAGTAGTCGTAGAGCATCGCCTTGCCGTCCACGCAGAAGCGCGCCTTCAGGCTGCCCGTCGGGTAGTAGATGCCGGCGTGGATCACCTCGGAGTTGCGGGAGCTGACCCCGCCGCCGATGCCCGGTCCGGACTCCAGCAGCCAAACCTCCCGCCCCGCCAGCGCCAGGGCGCGCGCGGTGGCGAGCCCCACCACACCCGCGCCGATGACCACACACTCCACCTTCTCCGGCATTGGCGCGCCCCTTCCCTTGCGGGAAGGATGGTGCCGGGTGGCCTGGGCGTAAAGGGCGCCGTCACTCGCCCCGGTTCACGTCCTCCCGGTCGCTGCTCACGCCCACGGTCCGGATCAGCGCGGGATGCAGCACATAGGCATCGAGGCGGCCGGTGCGCGGTATCTGGGCGCTCAGCCGGTCGAGCGCCCGCCGGGCCAGGCTGTGCGTCGGCATCGCGGCAATGGCGGGGCCGCTCAGGGCATAGGCGAGCAGGCGCCAGTCGACATCATGCGCGAAGCCATCCCGGGCGGTCCAGTCCAGCAGCTTGGCTGCGGCGCCGCGGGTGATCAGGTAGCCGTCGCCGCCCGGGGCATTGGCCTCGGGGTGGAAGCGGCGCATCACGGTGGATAGCGGCGTCGCGGTGAAGCCGTGCGCGGCATCGGCGTTCCGGCGCGGCGTCATCCGGTCGTTGACGAACACCAGCTCCCAGCCTTCCGGCAACCCGAAGCTGCCGAGCGTGTCCGGCAGGTCCAGCAGCGGGATCACGTCGTCCTCGATGACCAGCAGGCACGGCGCATCGCTGGCGAGCAGCGCCTCCCAGGCCGCGGCGTGGCTGAGGAAGCAGCCCAGCGTGCCGCGGGGCGCGTCGCGGTCGCCGGTCAGGCGCTGCACCGCGGCGGTCGAGAGGCGAGAACCCTCGATGCCGGGCTGGCGATGGCGCATGGCGGCGCTGTTGGCGAAGTGCCGGTCGATCTCCGTCAGGCGCTCCGGGTTCCGGTCGAGGTTCAGCACGGCGATCTCGTAGCTCAAACCGCCGTCGCTCCAGGCCGCCGCGGCCAGGCGGGCATAGAGGCGCGCATCCGCCGCCCGCTCCGCGATCTCCGGCAGACCGGGATCGAGCCGGAGCGCGGTGGCGAAGGCCTTGGCGGCACCGGGCCAGTCGCGGCGCTGCCGGGCGACATCGCCGCGGATGGCCCAGAGCCGCGCCTCGTCCGGCCGCCGAGCCAGCAACGCCCAGGCGCGGGCATCGATGGCGGCGAGGTCCGATCCATGGAACGCATACAGGCCGGCGTAGTGCTCCAGCCAGGCATCGTCCGGCAGGGAGCGGGCGGCCCGGCGGAACCGCGGGTCGCTGTCGGGATAATGGTGCCCGGCCTTCAGGTCCCGCTTCAGCTCCAGCGCAATCCGCCAGTCATCCGGCGCCTCAACCAGCATCGCGCGCCAGGCCCGCACCGCGCCGCCCGGATCTCCGGCGGCGCGAGCGAGGAGGGCAGCGTCGCGGAGGGCTTCCTTCATGGGCGACGCATTTGCCCAAAAATTGTGGCAGTTTTGGCGCAGTCGCGCGGCGTTATTCGGTCAACCCGGCGGCAATAGATCAGTCAGCAGCCGCTCCAGTGCCAGCAGATCCTGCGGCCGCGACAGGCGGTGGTCCCCATCCTTGATCAGCGTCACCTGCACGTCATCCCCGGTCAGGCGCGCAGCAACCCGCAACGCCGTCTCCCACGGCACGTCCGGGTCCCGCTGCCCGTGCAGCAGTCGGACTGGCGCGGTGATCCCAATGGGTGCGTGCATGAGCAGGTGGTGGCGCCCCTCCTCGATCAGCCGCAGCGTCACGGGCGTGGGCTCGCCATACTGGCTGGGGATGAGCAGGACACCGTCGCCTTGCAGGGTGGCGCGCTCGGCGGGCATCATCGACTCCCACATCAGCGCCTCGGTGAAGTCCGGCGCTGCGGCGATCCCGATCAGCCCGGCCATGCGCCTCGGCCGCGCGAGCGCGATCAGCAGCGCGATCCAGCCGCCCATGCTGCTCCCGACCAGGATCAGCGGCCCCTGCGTCGCGTGATCGATCGCATGCAGCGCATCCCGGGTCCAGCTGCCAATGGTGCCGTCGGTGAACACCCCATCGCTGGCGCCATGCCCGGCGTAATCGAGGCGCAGGCACGGCCGGCCCCGGGCGCGGCACCAGGCCTCCACATGCACGGCCTTGCTGCCCTGCATGTCGCTGCGGAAGCCTGGCAGGAACACCACGGTGGGTCCCGCACCCGCCGTATGGACATAGGCCAGGTGCAGGCCGTCGCCCCGGTCGATCTTCGCTGATTCGGCTGATGCTTCCATGTCGCCCCCTGCCCCGGTATAGCGCCGCGATGGATCCTCTCCCACCCGGCGCCACCATCCTGCAAGTGCTGCCACGGCTGGAGGCCGGGGGCGTGGAGCGCGGCACGGTGGAGATGGCGCAGGCGATCGCCGGGTCGGGCGGCACCGCGCTGGTGGCGAGCGCCGGGGGGCGGCTGGTGCCGTCCGTCGAGCGCGCCGGGGGCCGGCACATCACGTTGCCGCTGGCCGGCAAGGGGCCGCTGGCGATCTGGCGCAACGCCGGACGGCTGGCGCGGCTGATCCGTGCGGACCAGGTGTCCATCGTGCATGCCCGCTCCCGCGGCCCCGCCTGGTCCGCGCTGCGGGCGGCGCGGCGCACCGGGGTGCCGTTCGTCACCACCTATCACGGCGTCTATAACGACGGCGGCCCGGGCAAACGGCTCTACAACTCGGTGATGGCGCGCGGCGACCGGGTCATCGCCATCAGCCGCTGGGTGGCCAACCACCTGGTGGCCCGGCACGGCACGGACCCCGCCATCGTCCGCATCATCCCGCGCGGCGTGGACCCCACCATCTTCGACCCGGCCCGCGTGCCCGGCGACCGCCTTGCCCGCCTGGTGCGCACCTGGCGCCTGCCGGACGACGCGCCGGTGGTGATGCTGCCGGCCCGCCTCTCCCGCTGGAAGGGCCAGACCGTGCTGCTGGCGGCGATGGCACGGCTGCAGGACAAGCGGGCCATCTGCGTGCTGCTGGGCGATGGCCGGCCGGGCTATGCGCAGGAGCTGGAGGCGCTGGCGCACCGGCTGGGGGTCGCCGATCGGGTGCGCCTGGTGGGCCATTGCGACGACATGCCCGCCGCGCTGATGCTGGCCACGGTCGCGGTCTCCGCCTCCACGGAGCCGGAGGGCTTCGGCCGCGCGGTGATCGAGGCGCAGGCGATGGGCCTTGCCGTGGTGGCGACCAACCATGGCGGCGCCGCGGAGACGGTCGAGGATCTGGTAACCGGCTGGCTGGTCCCGCCCGGCGATGCCGGCGCATTGGCGGCGGTGCTGGACGTGGCCCTGGGCATGACCGAGGAGAACCGGGCGGCGCTGGGCGCCAGGGCGCGGGCCAGCGTGCTGGCGCAGTACACGACGGCCGGGATGCAGGCCGCGACGCTGGACGTGTATCGCGAGCTGCTTTGAGGATACTGGTCATCAAGCTGGGCGCGCTGGGTGACGTGGTGCTGGCGTTCCAGCCCTTCGCCGACATCCGGGCGCATCATCCGGCGGCGGAGATCACGCTGCTGACCACGGCGCCCTTCGGCGGGCTGCTGAGCGGGGCGCCGTGGTTCGACCGGGTGGTGACAGACCGTAGGCCGGCCTGGTGGGATGTCGCGGGGGTGCTGGCGCTGCGCCGGGCCCTGCGTGGGTTCGACCTCGTCTATGACCTGCAGACTTCGGGGCGGTCGTCCCGCTACTTCAGTCTCGCCGGCCGGCCGGCCTGGTCCGGCATCGCCCGCGGTGCCAGCCTGCCGCACGCCAACCCGGCGCGGGACGCGATGCACACGATCGATCGGCAACGCGAGCAGCTCGCCATGGCGGGGGTGCCCCCCGGCGTGCCAGCCGACCTTGGCTGGCTGACGGGTGCGGCAGGAATGCCGGCGCCCTACGCCATGCTGGTGCCCGGCGCCGCCCCGCACCGCCCGGCCAAACGCTGGCCCGCGGATCGGTTCGGCGCGCTGGCAGCCCTGTTGCACGCAAGCGGGCTGGGCGTCGCTGTCGTCGGCACCAGGGCGGAGACGCCCCTGGCGCGCATGATCCAGGCCGCCTGCCCCGCCGCCATCGACCTCACCGGACAGACCAGCCTCGCCGCCCTGGCCGGGCTCGCGGCGGGGGCGGCGCTGGCAGTGGGGAACGACACCGGGCCCATGCACCTGGCCGCCGCCATGGGCTGCCCCGGCCTGGTGCTGTTCTCCGGCGCCAGCGACCCGGCCCTCACCGCACCCCGCGGCCCACATGGCGGCGGGATGGCCGTGCTGCGCGTGACGGACCTGTCGGACCTTACGGTGGCAAGGGTTGCCGCCGCGCTGCCGGAGGCCCATAGGTTTGCCCCGCATTTCAGCGCCCCGCACTTCAAACAAGGATAACGCCCTTGCCCGCCATCACGCTGCCCGACGGCTCGATCCGCCGCTTCGACGCGCCGGTCACCGGGACCGACGTGGCGGCCGCCATCGGGCCCGGCCTGGCCCGCGCCGCCCTGGCGATGCAGGTGGACGGGCAGACGCTGGACCTGGCCCGCGTGATCGACCACGACGCCAACATCCGCTTCATCACCCGCAAGGACCCCGAGGCGCTGGAGCTGATCCGGCACGACACGGCGCATGTGCTGGCCGAGGCGGTGCAGGCGCTCTACCCCGGCACGCAGGTGACCATCGGGCCGCCGATCGACAACGGCTTCTACTACGACTTCGCCCGCGACGAGGCCTTCACCCCCGCGGACTTCGCCGGGATCGAGGCCAGGATGCGCGAGATCATCGCCCGCAATGCCGCCTTCGAGCGCCAGGAATGGGACCGTGCCGAGGCCATCGCCTTCTTCGAGGCGCGTGGCGAGGCCTACAAGGCCGAACTGATCCGCGACCTCGGCGCCGACCAGGTGATCACCTTGTACAAGCAGGGCGACTGGATCGACCTCTGCCGCGGCCCGCACATGCCCGGCACCGGCAATGTCGGCACCGCCTTCAAGCTGATGAAGGTCGCCGGGGCCTACTGGCGCGGCGATCACCGCAACGCCATGCTCAGCCGCATCTACGGCACCGCCTGGCGCGACCAGAAGGAGCTGGACGCCCACCTGCTTCAGCTGGAGGAAGCCGAGCGGCGCGACCACCGGCGGATCGGGAAGGACATGGACCTGTTCCATATCCAGGAGGAAGCCACCGGCAGCGTGTTCTGGCACCCCAAGGGCTGGAAGCTGTATCGCACCGCCGAGGACTACATGCGCCGCCGGCTGGACGAAGCCGGCTACCAGGAGGTCAAGACCCCGCAACTGGTGGACCGCAGGCTGTGGGAGGCGAGCGGCCACTGGGACAACTACAAGCAGAACATGTTCATCGCCCGCGTGGAGGAGGAGGACACCACTCTCGCCCTGAAGCCGATGAACTGCCCCTGCCACGTGCTGATCTTCCGCGACCGCCTGCGCTCCTACCGGGAGCTGCCGCTGCGCATGGCGGAGTTCGGCGCCTGCCACCGCTATGAGCCCAGCGGCGCGCTGCACGGCATCATGCGCGTGCGCGCCTTCACGCAGGACGACGCGCACATCTTCTGCACCGAGGACCAGATCGCCTCCGAGACCGTGCGCTTCGTGGCGCTGCTGTCCAGCGTCTATGAGGATTTCGGCTTCACCAGCTTCCGCGTGAAGTTCTCGGACCGGCCGGAGAACCGGGCCGGGTCGGACGAGGTGTGGGACAAGGCGGAGACGGCGTTGAAGGACGCCTGCGGCATCGCCGGCGTCGCGTATGAGCTGAACCCCGGCGAGGGCGCGTTCTATGGCCCGAAGCTGGAGTTCGTGCTGCGCGACGCCATCGGGCGGGACTGGCAGTGCGGCACGCTGCAGGTGGACTTCGTGCTGCCGGAGCGGCTGGACGCGACCTATATCGCCGAGGACAGCAGCCGCCAGCGGCCGGTGATGCTGCACCGGGCCATCCTGGGATCGTTCGAGCGGTTCCTTGGCATCCTGATCGAGCAATATGCCGGGCGCTTCCCGCTCTGGCTGGCGCCGGTGCAGGCGGTGGTGGCGTCCATCGTGTCGGATGCCGGGGCCTATGCGGAGGAGGTGGCCTTCGCGCTGCGTGCCCGCGGGCTGGCGGTGCGGGCCGACATCCGCAACGAGAAGATCAACGCCAAAGTGCGCGAGCACAGCCTGGCGCATGTGCCGCTGCTGCTGGTGGTGGGCCGGCGGGAGGCTGAGCAGCGTACCGTGGCCTTGCGCCGGCTCGGTTCGGAGGCGCAAGAGGTGCTGTCATTCGATGATGCGATCGCGCGTCTTGCGCAGGAGGCGCTGGCACCCGATTTGAAGCGTCTTGAAACCGCATCGAAGCGGGTCCAAGACTAGCGTCCGTCCAACAGTCACAGGAGAGTTCGATAGCCCGAGGTCCAATGCCCAATTCAGCGCCGTCCCGCGACGGGCCGCGCGTGAATGAAGATATCCGCGTGCCGCAGGTCCGCCTCATTGACGCCGAGGGCGAGATGCAGGGTGTCATGACCGCGCGCGATGCGCTGTTGCGCGCCTATTCCGTGGGCCTCGACCTGCTCGAGATCAGCCCTAACGCTGATCCGCCGGTCTGCAAGATCCTCGACTACGGCAAGTTCAAGTACGAGTCGCAGAAGAAGAAGAACGAGGCCAAGAAGCGGCAGCGGGTGATCGAGATCAAGGAGATCAAGGTCCGCCCGAACATCGACGAGAATGACTACCAGGTCAAAATGCGTGCGATGAAGACCTTTATCGACGAGGGCGACAAGGTGAAGGTCACGCTGCGGTTCCGTGGGCGCGAGATGGCGCACCAGGATATCGGGATCAAGGTGCTGGAACGGATCCGGGCCGAGCTGGAGCTGACCACCAAGGTGGAGCAGATGCCGCGGATGGAGAACCGTCAGATGATCATGGTGCTCTCGCCCAAATAGGGCCTCGGTTCACGATGAGGGAAAGTGGCCGGAGCGATGCACCGGCCACTTTCCCTTGTGCCCGGCGAAAGCGGTCCCGCATGAGGCTGGCGGCCGTGGCGCCATCCTCCAGGAAGAGGATAATGCCGGCAGGTTCTCCGATCCCGATCCCGTACCCCTGGATTTTGGACGCACCAGACCGCATACAGGAGCGCGAACCGGCGACGCCCCGAGGCCGCCCCAAGCCAGCAGCAGTCATTCCGAGGTTCGCCGATGCCATTTGACGCCGCCGGATTTCCCACTGAGCCGGAGCCCGCAAAGCCGCCACGGTCCAACGACAACGTGGTGACTGCGCTGGTGATCATCATCTCGTTCCTGCTGCTCGCCTTGCCGGTCTCCGTCGGCGCGTTGAGCGACATCGCCCGCTACCTGGCGCAACCCTAAGCGTCGCCGGCGCCGCGGCTGGGGCGGCGGTCTGCCGACGATCTCCAGGGCCAGGAATGAACGAGCCCCGCACGGCGCAACAGCGACCTGCCGGTTCAGCCTTGGTTGCGCGATACCGCCACCAGGTGACGCAACCGCCCCGGCTTCACGGTTCAGCCGAGGCTGGCACCCTGCATCTCACTCGGCACATCACTGGCCGGCAGCGCGTCCGGCAGCTCGCGGGTGGGGCCGCCGGGTTCTTCAGCAAGGGGCTTGAGGCCGCCGGGCTGGCTGGTGTCGCGCCCCGTGACGTAGGACCGCCAGACCCGGGGCAGAATGCCGCCGTGGCGCCAGTATTCAACGTCCTCCCCCGTGTCCAGCCGGACCACGAGCATCACCGTCTCCGTCGTGCCATCGGCCCGGCGGATTGTGCAGGTGACGCTGGACCGGACGCCGAGACCGGTTTCAAGCCCGGCGATGTCGAACACCTCCGTGCCATCAAGCCGCAGGGTCTCGGCCGTGGTACCGGCCGGGAACTGCAGCGGCAGCACGCCCATGCCGACCAGGTTGGTACGATGGATGCGCTCGAAGCTCTCGGCGATCACCGCCTTCACGCCCAGCAGCGCCACGCCCTTGGCCGCCCAGTCGCGGGAGGAGCCGCAGCCATAGTTGCGGCCGGCCACCACCACCAGGCCGGTGCCGCGCCCGGCATACTGCTCCGCCGCCTCATAGACGCGCATCACCGTGCCTTCGGGCATCACCTTCGTCATGCCGCCCTCCACGCCGGGCACCATGCGGTTGCGCAGGCGGATGTTGGCGAAGGTGGCGCGCACCGCGACCTGGTGGTTGGCCCGGCGCGTCGTGTAGTTGTTGAAGTCGCTCCGCTGCACGCCCTTGCCCAGCAGGAAGTCCGCCGCCGGCGTGCCCAGGCTGATGGCGCCGGACGGCGATATGTGATCGGTGGTGACGCTGTCGCCCAGGATCACCAGCGGACGCAGGCCGGCCAGGTCCCGCACCGCAGGCACTTCGCGCTGCAGGTCGTCGAAATAGGGCGGCCGGCGGATATAGGTGCTCTCCTCGTCCCAGGCGAAGCGGGCGGAGGGCTCCCCGGCCAGGGCGTCCCAAGGCTCGCCGCCGTCATACAGGCCGGCATAGCGTTCCTGGAACAGCTCGCGCGTGTACGCACCCTCCGCCGCGGCGGCGATTTCGGCCGCGGTGGGCCAGATGTCGCGCAGGAACACGGCCTGGCCCGCCGGGTCGGTGCCCAGCGGCTCCCGCGTTATGTCCTTGAGCAGGCTGCCCGCCAGCGCATAGGCCACCACCAGCGCCGGCGAGGCGAGATAGGCGGCGCGCACGTTGGGGTGGATCCGCCCCTCGAAGTTGCGGTTGCCGGACAGCACGGCGGTGGTGACCAGCTTCTCGCTCTCGATCGCGTCCACCACCGGGTCCGGCAACGGCCCCGACCCCCCGTTGCACGTGGTGCAGCCGAAGCCCGCGATGTGGAAGCCCAGCGTGTCCAGTGCACCCTGCAGCCCTGCCTTCTCCAGCACGGACGCCGTCACCTGGCTGCCGGGCACCAGCGACGTCTTGACCCACGGCTTGCTCCGCAGGCCGCGCGCCACCGCCTTCTGCGCCACCAGACCGGCCGCCATCATGTTCGCCGCGTTCGCCGTGTTGGTGCAGGACGTGATGGCCGCGATCACCACGTCGCCGTCGTGCAGGGCGTATCCGGTTCCGGCGACGGGCACGGCACGGGCCGGGTCCACCGGGCGGCCGGCAATCTCCTGGTGGTGCGTGTGGAACGCGGCGGCGGCGTCCGCCAGGTCCAGCCAGTCCTCCGGGTTGCGTGGCCCGGCGATCGCGGGGCGGATGGAGGGAAGGTCGATGGTCAGCACGGTGTCGAAGGTCGGCGCAGGGGTGCTGCTGTCCCGCCACAGCTTCTGGGCGCGGCAATAGGCTTCCACCAGGGCGATCTCCTCCTCCGGGCGGCCCGTCATGTGCAGGTAGTCGAGCGTCAGCCGGTCCACGGGGAAGAAGATGGCGGTCGCGCCGTATTCCGGGGCCATGTTGGCAATCATGCCGCGGTCGCCCAGCGAGAGGCTGTCGCAGCCAGGACCGAAGAACTCCACGAACTTGCCCACCACGCCCAGGTCCCGCAGCGTGCGGGTGATCAGCAGCACCAGGTCGGTGGGCAGCACGCCGTCCGCGAGCTGGCCCGTGACCTCCACGCCCACCACCTGCGGCAGGGCGATGGCGACGGGCTTGCCGACCATCACCGCCTCCGCCTCGATGCCGCCGACGCCCCAGCCCAGCACCCCCAGCCCGTTGATCATCGGCGTGTGGCTGTCCGTGCCGACGCAGCTGTCGGGGTAGGCCAGGTCGCCATCCGTCCAGACCACGCGGCCGATGTTCTCGATGTGCAGCTGGTGCATGATGCCCTTCCCCGGCGGCACCACGCGCACGCCGTCGAAGCTGCTCGCGCACCAGCGCAGGAAGGCGAAGCGCTCACCGTTGCGCTCATACTCGCGGGCCAGGTTGATGCGCGCCGCATCGGGATTGGCCCAGCTGTCCACCTGCAGCGAATGGTCGATGATGACGTCCACCGCGACCTTGGGGCTGACCTGCGCGGGGTCGCCGCCCGCCCGCTCCACCCCGTCGCGCATCGCCGCCATGTCCAGCAGCATGACGAGGCCGAGGATGTCCTGCCCGAACACGCGGGCGGGGAAGAAGGTGACGCCGGCGTCCACCCGCCGGGCCATCAGCGCCTCCACCTCGGCCGCCGTGTCCGCCCCGTGCACCGCCGCCTGCCGCAGCAGGTTCTCCAGCAGGATGCGGAGCGAGAAGGGCAGATGGTCCACGCCGGGCACGTCGGCCACGGACACGTAGCGCACTGTGCGGGGACCGACGGTGAGGGTCTGGATGGCCATGGGCGGGCTCCTTGATGCCTGGGGCTTTTGTATCAGGATGGACTGTAATACAACAGGGCATGAGCACGCTCCACACCCGCCTGGCGCATCGCGTGCTGGACCACATCCGCGCCGAAGGCTGGCGGGCCGGGCATCATCTGACGGAGCAGTCGCTGGAAGCCGTGTTGCAGATCTCACGCTCGCCGGTTCGCGGCGCCCTCGCGGTGTTGGCTCGGCAAGGGGTGGTGACGCCCCGGCCGCCCCGGCGCGGGCTGTTCCTGGCGGTGGATGCGGCCGCATTGGCGCAGGATGGCGAAGAGGCGCCGCACGAGGACCAGGGCTATCTGCAGTTCGCGCGGGACCGGCTGGCCGGCGCGCTGGGCAGCGTGCTCGCGGAGGCGGACGCCATGCGCCGCTACGGCTGGACGCGGGAGCGGACCCGGCGCGTGCTGGCCCGGGCGGCGGAAGAAGGCTGGATGGAGCAGCGCGCCGGCAAGGGCTGGACCTTCCTGCCCATGATCGACGGCGCCGCGTCCTGCGCGGAAAGCTATGCCCTGCGGCTGGCGGTGGAGCCGGCGGCCCTGCGCATGCCGGGCTACCGGGCGGATGCGGCGGTGCTGGCGCGGCTGCGGCGGCAGCAGGAGGCGCTCGCCGCCGGGGCCTACCGCACCGCGGGCCGCGTGGAGCTGTTCCAGGCCAATGCCCTGTTCCACGAGGCGTTGGCCCGGCTTTCCGGCAACCGCTTCGTCGCGCAGCTGGTGGTGCGGCAGAACGGCCTGCGCCGGCTGCTGGAATACCGCATGAGCGAGGACCGTGCCCGGGTGGGCCGCCAGTGCGAGGAGCACGTGGGCATCCTGGTGCAACTCGAACGGAACGACCCGGCGGCAGCATCGCGGCTGCTGGCCGCCCACCTGAAAGCCGCGGGCGCCGCCAAGGTACGCCAACTGGAGGAGACACCATGAAGCAGCAAGCGATCCCCGCCGTGTTCATGCGCGGCGGCACCAGCAAGGCGCTGATGCTCCACACGCGGGACCTCCCGCCGAACCGCGAGGACTGGGCCCCGCTGTTCACCGGCGCGATGGGCAGCCCCGATCCGTATGGCCGCCAGCTGGACGGCATGGGCGGCGGCGTGTCCTCCGTGTCGAAGGTCTGCATCATCGGCCCCTCCGAGCGGGCGGATGCGGACGTGGACTACACCTTCTGCCAGGTTCTGGTGAAAGACTCCGCGGTTCAGTACAAAGGCAATTGCGGCAACATGAGCTCGGCGGTCGGGCCCTTCGCGCTGGACGAGGGGCTCGTGCGCCCCCTCCTGTCCAACTCGGGCGGTGACAGCGCCACGGTGCGCATCTTCAACACCAACACCAACAAGATCATCCACGGCACCTTCCCCACCGAGGATGGCATGGCCCGCTATGACGGCGACCTGGTGATCCCCGGCGTCTCCGGCACAGGTGCCCCCATCCGGCTGGACTTCGTGCAGCCCGGCGGCGCCACGACCGGGACGCTGCTGCCCACCGGCAACCTGGTTGACACGCTGGACGTGCCGGGCCTCGGCACGATCGAGGTGAGCATGGTGGACGCCGCCAATGCCGCCGTGTTCGTCCGCGCGCGGGACGTGGGGATGACCGGGCACGAGCTGCCGGACCAGATCGAGGCGCGGCCGGACCTGCTGGCCCTGCTGGACGCCATTCGCGTCGAGGCATCCGTGCGCATGGGCATCGCGCCGGATATCGAGGCCGCCCGGCGCATCACCATCGTGCCCTTCGTCGCCCTCGTCCGCCCGCCGGAAAACAGCCCGACCCTGTCCGGTGATGTCGTGAACGGCAGTGATATCGACCTGATCGCCAGGGTGATCAGCAACGGCCAGCCGCATCGCGCCCTGCCGCTCACCATCTCGCTGTGCACGGCTGTGGCGGCGCGGATGACCGGCAGCGTGGTGGCGGAATGCCTGTCCCCCGCCGCATCCGGCGAGGGTCCGGTGCGTCTGGGCATGCCATCCGGCGTACTCACCGTCGGCGCGGACGTGGCGCAGGAGGGCGGCGCTTGGGTAGCACGCGCCGGGTCGTTCTATCGCACGGCGCGGCGGCTGTTCGATGGCCGGGTTTGGGTGCCGGGCCGGGCCTGAGCACCCGGTTGCAACCCAGGAGGAGTCAGCCTGACCGGCAGCCGCTAGGGTTCAGACGTGGAAGCTCTCCCCGCAGCCGCAGCGGCCCTTCTCGTTCGGGTTGCTGAACGTGAACCCGCTGGTCAGCGCCTCGACCTTGTAGTCCATCTCGCTGCCGATCAGGAACAGGCTGGCCTTGCGGTCCACCAGCACGGTGAGCCCGTGATCGACCACAACCTCGTCGCCGGGCCCGGCAGCCTCGACCCAGTCCATGACATAGGACAGGCCCGAGCAGCCCTTGGTGTTGACGCTGATCCGCAGCAGCATGCCCTGCTGCCCCTTGGCATACAGGCTGGCCAGCCGGGTGGCCGCAGTCTCGGTCAGGCGCATCAGCGGCGGCAGGGCGCGGCGCGGCTTCGCGGCGGTTTGGGTGGCGCTCATGGAAGCCTCCTTCAGAACATGTTCAAGGACAGGCGCGCATCGTCCGACATGCGGCTTGGGTCCCACGGCGGATCCCACACCGTATCGACATGGCACGCGGTCACGCCCGGCACGGCCATGATGGCGTCATGCACCATCACCGGCAGCTCCTGCGCGCTCGGGCACCCGGGGGCGGTGAGCGTCATCTCCACCTTCACCGCGTCGTCATCCCCGATCTCGACCGTATAGATCAGCCCGAGTTCATAGATGTTCACCGGGATCTCGGGGTCATAGACCGTCGCGATGGCCGCCAGGACCTGGTCCTCATCCGGTTTGGCCGGGGTCGCCGCACCCGCCGCTTCCCCATCGGGCGTCCAGCTTGTCATGTCGTTCATTTGGCATCTCCCGAAACCATGGAACCATCCCCGTCCAGCGCCGCCACCAGCGTCGTCCACGGCAACGTCACGCAGCGCAGCCGCGATGGAAACTCGTGCACCGCCGACAGCGGCTGCAGCGCATCGAGCGCCGCACAGTGCGCGCACCCCATCGAAGCCCAGTCCGGCACATGGCCCGAGCGCGCCATCGCCTCAACCTGCCCAGCCAGGTCACGCACCAGCTTCGCATCCAGCCCGGCCACGGCCTCACACATCAGATCGGCGCTCGCCGTCACCAGCTCGCACCCGCGTGCCTCGAACCCGGCCTCCTCCACGCCCGCATCCACCCGCCGCACGAACACGGTCACCCGGTCGCCGCACATCGGGTTGTCCCCGCGGGCACTGCGGTCAAACCCCGCAGGCCGCACGGCATGACCTGGTGCCCGGCCATGGGCCCGGATCGCGTCGCTGTAGAGATCGCGGACATCGTCGAACATCTAGGCGAAGAACTCGCGCACCTTCACCAGCGTGTCGGCCAGCGCGTCGATCTCCGCCCGGGTGGTGTAGATGCCGAAGCTGGCGCGCGCCGTGCTGTCCACGCCCAGGCGCCGCATCAGCGGCTCCGCGCAGTGGTTGCCGGCCCGCACCGCGATCCCCTCGCGGTCCAGCAGGGTCGCCACGTCATGCGCGTGCACGCCGTCGAGCGTGAAGCTGAACACACCGCCGCGGTCCTGCGCCTGCCCCAGCACCCGCAGACCCGGCACCGACCCCAGCCGCGCCATCGCATGCTCGACCAGCCCCGCCTCATGCGCCGCGATGGCATCGAACCCGATCGCCTCGACCCATTCGATCGCGGTGCGCAGGCCGATGGCCTCCAGGATCATCGGCGTCCCGGCCTCGAACTTGTGCGGCACCTCCGCCCAGCTGCTATGCTCGAAGCTGACGCTGCCGATCATGTCGCCGCCACCCATGAACGGGGGCATGGAGTCCAGGATCTCGTGCCGGGCCCAGAGCACGCCGATGCCGGTGGGGCCATACAGCTTGTGGCCGGTCCAGATGTAGAAGTCGGCATCCATCGCCTGCACGTCCACGGCGCGATGCACAACGGCCTGGCTGCCGTCGAACAGCACCTTGGCGCCATACTGGTGAGCCAGCGCCGCAATGCGCGCCACCGGCGTCACGGTGCCGAGCACGTTGCTCATATGGGTGATGGCCACCAGGCCGACCTTGCCGTCGAGGAGCAGCGCCTCCAGCGAAGCCATGTCCAACTCGCCGGCGTCGGTGATGTCGGCGACCCGCAGCTCGATGCCATGTGCGTCCCGCAGCATCTGCCACGGCACCAGGTTCGCGTGATGCTCCATGGCGGAGATCACCACGGCCTGGCCGGGCTTCAGCACGCCGCGGCCGTAGCTGTGCGCGACTAGGTTGAACGCCTCGGTGGCGTTCTTGGTGAACACGATCTCCTCGCGGGAGCGCGCGTTCAGCAACCGGGCGATCACATCGCGCGTGCCTTCATAGGCATCCGTAGTGCGCTCGCTCATCCAGTGGAGACCGCGATGCACGTTGGCATACTGCGTCTCCATGGCGTTCACCATCGCGTCGATCACGGCACGCGGCTTCTGCGCGCTGGCGGCGCTGTCCAGGAACACCAGCTTCTTGCCGCGCACCGTCTGCGACAGGATCGGGAACTGAGCCCGGACCGCCTCCACGTCGAAGGCCGGGCGGATGTCGGAGATCATGTTCATGCGGGGTGACGCTCCCACCAGCCCTCGATGGCCTGCTCCAGCAGGTCGCGGACGGTCTCGTCCTTGATGTTGTCCATCGCCTCGATCAGGAAGGCACGCACCAGGATGGCCTGGGCCTCCGCCGCCGGCACACCGCGGCTGCGCAGATAGAATAGCTGGTCGGCATCCAGCTCGCCCACCGTGGCGCCGTGGCTGCACTTCACGTCATCCGCATAGATCTCGAGCTGCGGCTTGCAGTCGATCTCGGCGGTGGGTGACAGCAGCAGCGCCTGGTTCATCTGGTAGCCATCGGTCTTCTGCGCAATCCGATCCACTTCGATCTTGCCCTGGAACACCCCGCGCGACCGTCCGCTCAGCACGTTCTTCACAGTCTGGTTGGAGGAGCAGCCCGGTGCCGCGTGCCGCACCACGGTGGTGATGTCCGCGTGCTGCACCCCGGTGAGCAGCTGCGCCCCGTTCAGGTGCACCGCCCCGTTTGGCCCGGCCAATGTGGCATGCACCTCGGTCCGCGCCAGCCGCGCGCCCAGCGTCAGCACGAATGCGTCATAGGTGCCACGCTCGGCGATCTCGGCGAGCGTCGTGTTGACGTGCACCGCCTCGGTCGCCTCGTCCTGCAACCGCACATGCGACAGCACCGCATCCGCCGCGACCGAGACCTCGGTGACGGCGTTGTGCAGGTACGTTCCCTGCCCGCGCGCGATCTCCAGAACCGCAAGCCTGGCGCCGGCCTCCAGATGGATGCTGTGGCGGGGGTGGAAGTCGATGGGCCGGTGCCCATCCGGTGCGATGGTCAGCAGCATGATGGTTCCGGCATCCACCCCGGCGGCGACATGCAGCTGCACGCCATCCTCGGCCAGCATGGTGTTCAGCGCCACCATAGGCAGCGCGTCGGGCGCCTTGCCGAAGCCGGGCTGCTCACCGAAGCTGGTGACGGTGATGCTGTCCGGCACGGTCGAGAGGCCGGGCTGGTAGCGGCCATCGATCAGCACCAGCCGCGGCAGGTCCGGCACGGTGCCGAGAACGGGCGCCGAGGACACCTCGGTCAGCGGCTCCTGGAAGCTCGTCTCGCCCAGGCTGCGCAGGCTGGTGTAGTGCCAGGCCTCGTCACGGCGGCTCGGCAGCCCGGCCGCGGCGAATGCGGCCGCCGCCGTGTCCCGCCGCGCGTTGTCGCCGGGCAGCCGGTCGCGCAGGCCGCGGTAGCGCGCGAGGAAGGCCTCCGCGCCGTTTGCCACGAGCTGGTTCATGCCGCCGCCGCCACCACCTGCGCGTAGCCGTTGGCCTCCAGCTCCCGCGCCAGCTCCGGCCCGCCGGACCGGATGATCCGACCCTGGCTCAGCACGTGCACGCGGTCCGGCACCAGATGGTCCAGCAGCCGCTGGTGATGCGTGATCACCAGCGCCGAGAACTCCGGTCCGCGCAACGCATTCACGCCATCGGCAACGATCCGCAGCGCATCGATGTCGAGCCCGCTATCGGTCTCGTCCAGCACCGCCAGCTTGGGCCGCAGGATCGCCATCTGCAGCACCTCGTTGCGCTTCTTCTCGCCACCGCTGAACCCGACATTGACGTTGCGCTTCAGCATGTCATCGGGGAAGTGCAGCCGCTTGCCCTCGGCCCGGGCGAGGCGCAGGAACGCCACGGCATCCAGCTCCGCCTCGCCACGCGCGCGACGAATGGCGTTGAGCGCCGTGCGCAGGAAGTTTGCGTTGTTCACACCCGGCAGCTCGACCGGCGCCTGGAACGCCAAAAACAACCCGGCGGCCGCGCGCTCCTCCGGTTCCATCTCCAGCAGGTTCCGGCCGTCGAAGGTCACGGTCCCGCCGGTCACGGTATAGCCCTCATTGCCCGCCAGCACGTAGCCGAGCGTGCTCTTGCCGGAGCCGTTCGGCCCCATGATCGCATGCACCTGGCCCGCAGGCACCTCAAGGTCGATCCCCTTCAGGATCGGCTTGGTCTCGATCTCGCTGACCTGGATCTCGGCGGCGAGTGAACTGATCTGCAGCATTATCCAACCGATCCTTCAAGCGACACGGCGAGCAGCTTCTGTGCCTCCACCGCGAATTCCATGGGCAGCTCCTTCAACACGTCCTTGCAGAAGCCGTTGACGATCAGGCCCACCGCGTCCTCCTCGGAAAGCCCGCGGCTGCGGCAGTAGAACAGCTGGTCATCGGCGATCTTGGACGTGGTCGCCTCGTGCTCGATCTTCGCCGTCGGGTTGCGGCTCTCGATATAGGGCACGGTGTGCGCCCCGCACTGGTCGCCGATCAGCAGGCTGTCGCACTGGGTGAAGTTCCGGGCGCCCGAGGCCTTGGGCAGGACCCGCACCAGGCCGCGATAGGTATTGTCGGACTTCCCGGCGCTGATCCCCTTGCTGACGATGGTGCTGCGCGTGTTCTTGCCGATGTGGATCATCTTGGTGCCGGTATCGGCCTGCTGGCGGTTGTTGGTCAGCGCCACGGAGTAGAACTCCCCCACAGAACCCTCGCCCTGCAGGATGCAGCTCGGATACTTCCAGGTGATCGCCGACCCGGTCTCCACCTGCGTCCAGCTCACCTTGCTGCGCGCGCCACGGCAGGCCGCGCGCTTGGTGACGAAGTTGTAGATGCCGCCCTTGCCGTTGGCATCGCCGGGAAACCAGTTCTGCACCGTGCTGTACTTGATCTGCGCGTCGTCGAACGTCACCAGCTCGACCACCGCGGCATGCAGCTGGTTCTCGTCGCGCTGCGGCGCGGTGCAGCCTTCCAGGTAGCTGACGTAGCTGCCCTCATCGGCCACGATCAGCGTGCGCTCGAACTGCCCCGTGTTCTTGGCGTTGATGCGGAAATAGGTGCTCAGCTCCATCGGGCAGCGCACGCCCTTGGGGATGTAGACAAAGCTGCCATCGGTGAACACCGCACTGTTCAGCGCGCTGAAGTAGTTGTCGGACACCGGCACCACCGTGCCCAGATACTTGCGCACCAGCTCCGGATGCTCACGCACCGCCTCGCTGATCGGGCAGAAGATCACCCCCGCCTTCTGCAAGGTGGACTTGAAGGTGGTCGCCACCGAAACGCTGTCGAACACCGCGTCGATGGCAATCGGCCGCGCCTCATCCGGCAACGCCTCGGCGCCCTCCACCCCGGCAAGGATCGCACGCTCCTTCAACGGGATGCCCAGCTTCTCATACATCGCCAGCAGCTCGGGATCGACCTCGTCGAGGCTCTTCGGCGCCGCACGCTTTGGCGCCGCATAGTAGTGGATGTCCTGGAAGTCGATCTTGGGATACCCGACCTTGGCCCAGTTCGGCTCCTCCATCCCCAGCCACGCCTGATAGGCGGACAGCCGCCACTCGAGCAGCCACGCCGGCTCCTCCTTCTTGGCGGAGATCATGCGGATCGTGTCTTCGGACAGGCCCTTGGGGGCGATGTCCATCTCGATTTTGGTCTCGAACCCGAACTTGTAGCCGTTGTCCGTAAGGGTCTGGACGGTGTCGAGGGTTTCGGCGACGGCGGCCATGCGCGAACCTATTCAGCTGGATGTGCGGCGGCGCGCGGATGCGGCCGCAAGGGGGTAGCAGTCATCTCGGCGAGGTTCATCAGGCGCAGCGCCCGCATCACCGCGTCGTTCACAGGATCCCACCGGCCGCGGACGGGGCAGAGTCCTTCCGAAACACAGTCTCCGGCGCCACCTTCGACACAGGCGGTCAGAGCGATCGGCCCGTCGATCGCCGTCACCACATCGGCCACAGCGATCCCGGTCAACGGCCGGGCCAGCACGTAACCGCCCCGGGCACCGCGCTGGCTGCGCACCAGCCCGGCCGATGCCAGCGCCTTCAGCACCTTCGCCACCGTAGGTTCCGGCAGCCCCGTCATGCCGGCGATGCTGGGCGATGTCTGGCAGCCTTCCACCTGGGAAAGCCGGACCAGAACGACCACAGCGTAGTCGGTCAGTTTCGACAGCCTGAGCATCGGATCACCGTAAATGGACCTGGCAGGTCCGGATTACCGGGAGATGATGGCTTGGCGGCTGGTCGTCAAGGGCCAAACCCCCCTGGCGTGGTCTGGGCCGCGCCTCTATAGCGGGCGCAGCTGGTGGGAAGAGCGGATGTACTGGATTTTTTTAGCCGGCGCGATGGTCGCCGCGGTGTTCGGCCAGGCGCTGCTCAAGGGCGGCTCGGGCGCCGGCACCTTCGTGCAGCAGTTGATGGACCTGCGCACCATTCTGGGCCTCGGCTGCTACGGCGGCTCCGCCCTGCTGTACATGGTCGCGCTGCGCGGCATCCCGCTCTCGATTGCGCTGCCCGCCACCGCGATGTCGTATATCGCGGTGGCGATGATCGGCCATTTCGTGTTCCACGAACCCATCGGCCCTCAGCGCATGGCCGGCCTCGCCATGATCCTGGCCGGCGTGGTCGTGCTGGGCACGTCCTGAACCGTCAGATCCCGGTGAGCTTGCCCGCATAGATCACCGGCAGGGTCGGCTGCTTAGTGCGCGAGCCGCCGGCGGCCTCCTGCGTGACCAGCAACTGGGTGTCGGCCGGCTGGTCGATGGTCAGCTGGCCGCGCCCGGCACTGGGCAGCAGCCCGATGCTGACCGGCACGCCCGCCTTCAGCGCCCAGAGCTCGAGCGAGCGGCCCTGCGGCACCGCCGGGTCGCCCACCGCGGCCACGCTCGCTTTCCCGTCCGGCCCCACGCGCACCAGGAAGGTGGCGCCCTGCACGCCGCTGGGCACCAGCGCCGCGATCAGCGGATTGGTCTGCACCGGCGCCGTGTACAGCAGGAAAGCCAGGCCGGCCGCCACCGCCAGCGCACCCGCCGTCGTCGCCCGCCACAGCCCGGCGCCGCGCCACCCCGTTCCCCGCCGTGCCGCCGGCTGGATCACGCTCTCGATGCCGGTGGCGAGGGCAAGCCGCTGCCACAGCACGGCTGGCGGGGGCAAAGGCGTCAACACCTCGACCAGGGGCCCCAACCGCGCTTCCCAATCGGCGATGCTGGTCGCCAGCATTGGGTTCTCGAAGGACAGGGCCTCGAGCGCCCGCGCCTCGGCCGGGTCCAGCACGCCGAGCGCATATTCGGCAGCCCGCAGATCGAGGTCCTCGGGACCGGGCTTGATGACGAGGTCGGTCATGACGGCTCTCCGCCCAGGCAGGCGCGCAGCCCGACCAGGGTGCGCCGGATGGCCGACTTCACGGTGCCGAGGGGTTGTCGCACCCGCTCGGCCACCTCGTTGTGCGTGAGCCCTTCGACGAAGGCGAGGATCACCAGGCTGCGGCGTTCCGGGGCGACGGCTTCAAGGCACCGGTGCAGCGCCTCGCTCTCCCGGCTGCTCTGAAGCCGGTCCAGCGCCAGCGGGTCGGGGTCCACCTGCTCCGGCACCTCGGCGCCAAGCACTTCCCGCCTGGTCCGGCTGATGGCATCGAGCGCACGATAACGCACCAGGCTGGCCAGCCAGGCGCGGGGGGTGCCGCGTGCCGGGTCGAAGCGCGCAGCGTTGCGCCACACCTGGAGCATGGCGTCGTGCACCGCATCGGAGGCAAGGGCGGCGTCGCGCGTGATGCGCATGGCGACGGCGTAGAGCAATGAGGACTGGGAGTCATAGAGCCGCCGGAACGCGTCGCCGTCGGCCTGGCCGCATCGTGCCAAAAGCATGGCAACCTCATCGTGTTGCGGCGGACTTTGGCTCACGGCGTTCGTCTCGTTGTGCCTGAGTCTATTGCCCGTCCATGGAGAGTTAGGCAAGTCAGCCCCTTCAGGACCCAGCCGGGGCGGGCATCGCGCCCGTCCCGGCCCCGTGTCGTTCAGCCCGGCAGCAGCACCTTGTCGACGACATGGATCACGCCGTTGCTCTGCTTCACGTCCGGGATGGTCACGTGGGACATGGTGCCCTTGCTGTCCGAGACCACGATCACCGAACCGATCATGGTGAAGGTGAGGTTCTCGCCCTCGACCGTCTTCATGGTGGCCTTGCCATTGCCGTCCTTGATGGCCTTGGCAATCCCGGCGGCGTCATGCGTGCCCGGCACCACGTGGAAGGTCAGCACCTTCACCAGCATCGCCTTGTTCTCGGGCTTCAGCAGCGTATCGACCGTGCCGGCCGGCAGCAGGGCGAAGGCCTCGTTGGTCGGCGCGAACACCGTGAACGGGCCCTTGGACTTCAGCGTATCGACCAACCCGGCCGCCTTCACCGCCGCCACCAGCGTGGTGTGGTCTTTTGAATTGACGGCGTTGTCGACGATGTCCTTATTGGCATACATCGGCGCGCCACCAACCGTCACCTGGGCCATCGCCGGGGTGAGGGCCACGGGCGCCGTGAGAAGCGTCAGCGCCATCAGAGCGCTACGGAAACGGATGTTCATGAGCGTTTTCTCCACGATTACAAGCTCGTCTGCACGTTCGTTCACCTGGGGCGGCAGCGGTCCAGGTTGCCGCCCCGGCTCTCTCACTACCCCTGCCGGCCACGGACAGATGCATGAATGAACCGAACGAGCCTCCGCCATCCCCGCCAAGGCCCCGCGCCGTGTTCGCCCGGCACGCCGCCAGCCTGCTGGTGGTGCGCGAAGGGCCGGACGGGCCCGAGGTGCTGATGGGCATCCGCGGCAAGGGCCATCGCTTCATGCCCGACCACCTGGTGTTCCCCGGCGGCGCCGTGGACCCCGAGGACGCCGCCGCAGCCGCCGGCAGCGAACCGCGGCCGGATGTCATGGCCCTGCTGACCCGGCGCGCCCAGCCCCGCCTCGCCCGCGCCATCGCCCTCTGCGCCGCCCGTGAACTCCGTGAGGAGACCGGCGTGAGCCTGGGCACGCCACCGCGGCTCGATCAGCTGGAGTATCTGTGCCGGGCCATCACCCCGCCCGTGTCGCCGATCCGGTTCAACGCCCGGTTCCTGGTGGTCGCGGCGCGCTCTGTCCTGGGTGAGCCCGCCGATTCGCATGAACTGCACGGCGTCGGCTACCGCGCCATTGCGGATATAAAGGGCGAGCAACTTGCCCTCGTCACGCGGGAGGTGCTGGGCCGGTTCCTGGAATGGCGCCGTCAGGCGCCTGGTTCGAAACCGGGTGATGCGGGGACATCTCGCCCTCAATTCGAGAAACTCGTATACCGTCATCAAAAATGGGCGGTCGATTAACCATCGGCTAAGCGGCTGGCCTTAATGGAAGGCGATGGCGGGATCGCGCCTGGGCTTTCTGTCGGTCCGACCAGACAACCAGATCGAAGGACATCGTTCAGACATGGGACCGGACGACCGATGAAGGTGAAGACGAAGCCGGGACCCAGGAAGACCGTGACCACCGACCCGAAGGCGGCGATGGACGACGCCGGCAGCCCCGCCGCGGTTACGAGCATCGGCACGGAGCCCGACTCAGTCGAGGAGGTGCCGCCCGCTGGATTTTCCGCCGAGATCTACCTGACCGTGAACCCGGACGTGAAGGCAAGCGTCGAGGCCGGCATCACCCGGTCCGCCTTCTGGCACTGGGTGAATTACGGCAAGGCGGAGGAGCGCAGCGGTGCCCGCCCGACCATCACGTCCGACATCTACTACGGCGCCCCGGCGCGTGACCTGCAACCGCCGCCGACCCAGGGGGAGCTGGACCGCTTCGACGCCCGTGAGTACCTGGCTGCCAACCCGGATGTCGCCAACGGCCTGCACGGCAACCCGGCCGGTGCGCTGGACCACTGGATCAACCACGGCCGCTTCGAATCCCGCTCCGCTACGCTGACCTCGTTGAAGGCGCCGCGCAAGACTCACCCGTTCCGGCTGATGGAACGCCCGTTCGGCATCAACATCTTCGCACCCTTCAGCGCCCAGAGCGGCCTCGGCACGGTGGCCCGCGGCAACGCACAGGCGCTGATCGAGGCCGGCATCCCGGTCCACCTGGTGAATGTCGACACCTCCCGCGGGCATGCGCGCGTCGCCTCGCGCGACCTGCTGGAGCGTCCGCCCTACCGGATCAACCTGCTGCAGGTGAATGCCGACAGCCTCGAACGCTTCATCCGCATCTTCCCGGAAGGCTGGCTGGACGACGCCTACAACATCGCGACCTGGGCCTGGGAGCTGAACGTGCTGCGGCCGGACTGGTATCTGGCGTTCCAGGACATCGACGAGGTCTGGGCCCCCAGCGACTACACCGCTGCCGCCATCCGCGCCATCGCGCCGGTGCCGGTCCATACCATCAACTACGCGGTCACCGAGGTGGACACCTCCGCCTTCTCGCGTCAGAGCTTTAACCTGCCGGATGGCTTCCTGTTCCTGATCGCCTTCGACGTCGGCAGCTCTCTGGTCCGCAAGAACCCGGAAGCCGTGATCGACGCCTTCCTCGCCGCCTTCGCCGACCGCACCGACGTGTTCCTGGTGATGAAGTTCCACTCGGGCCGGCACTACGTGAACGAGGTGCGCCGCCTGCTCGCTCGCACCCGGCACGTGCCGAACATCCTCGTGCGCAGCGAGATGCTGACCAATGACGAGATGCGCGGCCTGCAGGCCTGTTGCGACTGCCTGGTCTCCGCCCACCGCTCCGAGGGCTTCGGGCTGAACATCGCCGAGTTCATGCTGACCGGCAAACCGGTGATCGCCACCGACTACTCCGGCAACACCGCCTTCACCACGGCCGAGAACAGCTTCCCCATCGCCGCCAGCCTCTGCCCGGTGGAGAGCGCCTCCGGCCCCTACTTTCCCGGCTATCTCTGGGCCGAGCCGGACCCGGTCTCCCTCCAGCAGCAGATGCAGCGCGTCGTCGCCGACCCGGGACATGCCGCCGAGATCGGGCGCCGCGGCGCCGAAACCATCCGCGCCGGCTTCTCCCTGGCCAAGCTCGGCACAGCGATCGCCGGGCACATCGCGGCGCTGGGCCTGCAGGCGCCGATCCCGGCTTTCCTGAGCCTGCTCGGCAAGTCCGCCACCATCGCACTGCCGCCGGGAGGTCTCTCGCTGCTGAGCGATCCCCGGCAGATCGCCGCCCGCCCCACCCTCAGCGTCATCGTGCCGGTTTACAACGTGGCGCCCGAATACCTGTTGGCGTGCATCGACTCTGTGCGCAACCAGACCTACCCGCACTGGGAGCTGTGCCTGTGCGACGACGCCAGCACCAGCCCGGGCACCATCAAGGCGCTGGAGACCGTTCGTGGCATCGACCCCCGCATCCGCGTCATGCGGCTTGCGGTCAACGAAGGCATCTCCGGTGCCTCGAACGGCGCCGTCACGATGGCAACGGGCAGCTATGTCGTGATGCTGGACAATGACGACGTGCTGACCACCGATGCCCTGCAGGAGATCGCCAGCCACGTCGTCCGCGATCCAACGATCGACGTGCTGTATTCCGACGAGGACAAGCTCGACAGCAATGGCCGCCGCACGGACAGCTACTTCAAGCCGGACTGGTCTCCGGAGCACCTGGAAAGCGTGATGTACACGCTGCACCCGGTCACCGTCCGCACCTCGCTGTTCCTCGAGATCGGCGGCTTCCGCAAGGAATACAGCGGTGCCCAGGACTGGGACCTGATGCTACGGCTAAGCCGGCGGACCAAGGCGATCACCCATATCCCGAAGATCCTCTATCACTGGCGGATGATCCCGGGCTCCGCCTCCAGCGAGATCATGGCCAAGCCGGACGCGATCGACGCCGGGCTGCGCGTGCTGACGGACCATGTGGCGGAAAAGTATGGCCCCGGCCGGGCGCGTGCCGAGCGCGGCATCCTCACCGGGCACTACCGGGTGCGGCACACCATCATCGGCGACCCGGTGGTGACGCTGTGCATCCTGACCCACAACACCGAGATCACGCTGCCCGGCCGTGAGCGGTTCGTGATGGTGGAGAACCTGGTCAAATCGATCATCGAGAAGACCAAGGGCGTCCGCTACAAGATCATGGTGGTCGATGACTGCAACACAAAGACGGCACAGGCCGAGTGGATGCTCGATAACGGCGTGATCATGCACCATTACGAACGCCCCGGCCTCACCTTCAACTTCTCGGACAAGGCGAACTTCTCCATCGCCTGCACCAATACCGAGAACCTGGTGCTGATGAACGACGACATCGAGGTCATCAACGAGGAATGGCTCTCGGCGATGGTGGAGTATTCCCAGCTGCCGGATGTCGGCGCCTGCTGCGGCAAGCTGCTGCACGATGACGGCACCATCCAGCATGTCGGCACCGTGCTGGGAGTCAATGACGGGTCCGCCCACGTTTATCACGGCTTCCCCGGGGACATGGTCGGCTACAACGGCTACACCCACCTGATCCGCAACTACTCCGCCCTCACCGCCGCCTGCCTGGCGACCCGGCGCAGCGTTCTCGATGAGATCGGGCCATGGGACACCAAGCTCGCCATCGACTACAACGACGTCGATCTCTGCCTCCGCATGGGCCAGCACGGGTATCGCCTGGTCTATACGCCCTACTCCGAAGCCTATCACTTCGAGAGCAAGTCCGCCGTGCGCAACAGCGCGAACCCGGACGAGGTGGCCCTGTTCCGGCGGCGGTGGAGCCACATCGTTGCCAACGACCCGTTCTACAACCCCAACCTGTCCCGCACCCGTCTGGACTTCGCCGAGCGCTGAGCCTTGAAGCCGCTACGATAGCGCACCGTAGCCGCCGGGATGCGCCTGCCGCCAGGCCGCCGCGGTCCGCACGATCTCGTCCAGGGCGGCAAAGCGAGGTGTCCATCCCGCGGCACGGATCCGGGCGGAGGACGCGACGAGAACCGCCGGGTCACCGGCCCGCCGCGCGCCGTTCTCAACCGGGACCGGGCGACCCAGCACCCGGGCGACGGAGTCCAGCACCTCCCGCACCGAGTGGCCTTCACCATTGCCCAGGTTGAACGTCACGCTGCCGCCATCAAGCTGGTTCAGCGCGAGCAGGTGCGCGTCGGCCAGGTCGGTTACATGCACGTAGTCGCGGATGCAGGTTCCATCGGGTGTGGGATAGTCGGTGCCAAACACCGTAAGCGGCGGCCGGCGGCCCAGCGCCGCGTCGATCGCAAGCGGGATGAGGTGGGTCTCGGGATCATGGTGCTCGCCCAGGCGCCCCGCCGGATCAGCCCCCGCGGCGTTGAAGTATCGCAGCACGGCGCTGCGCAGGCCATGCGCCTGCCCGGCCCAGAACAGCGCCCGCTCCAGCATCAGCTTGGCGTCGCCATAGGGCGAGGTGGGGGCGAACCGCGCCTCCTCCGGGATCGGCACGGTCTCCGGCTCCCCGAACACCGCCGCCGTGGAACTCAGGATAAACCGGGGCACCTGGTGGCGGACGCAGGCCTGGATCAGCCGCATCCCATCCCCCGCATTGTCTGCGAGGTAACGCAGCGGGTCCCGCATGCTCTCCCCCACCAGCGACAGCGCCGCGAAGTGGAACACGGCGTTCCACGGCCCCTCCGCCAGCACCGCATCCAGCGCCGGCAGTGCGGCAATATCCCGCGTGACCAGCCGTGCGCCCGGCAGCACCGCCGCCCGGTGCCCGGTGCGCAGGTTGTCGAGCACGGTCACGGCCGCCCCCCGCTCCAGCAGCAGGGCGACCAGGTGACTTCCAACATAACCGGCCCCGCCGGTCACGAGATAACGGGGCATGGCTCATCCTTAACAGTGGCAGGGGCGGCCGGGCGCGCACGTCCGTCGCCGGCCTCGGGCCATCGCTTACCATGCTGAAGCACAGGCTGGTGATGAAAATGCACAAGCCCGGCAGCCACGCCACGTTCGACCTGCTATCCGCCCCCGCCGCCCCCCGGGGGAGTGCCCGCCGGCCTTGCCGAGACCGGCAGCGCCGTGTTCAACGTCTTCTGCGCCACCATTCCGGGCCGTGCGGGGCCGAATGGCATGTCGCAAGTCTATCTGCTGATCGGCCGCCGGCCAGGCGACCAGGGGCTTCTGGAGGTCGCGACGTGGATCAGACCCGCGGTGAACTGACCCACACGGTCACGCTTGGGGACCTGCTGGGTGTTTTCTCCAGGCTGGGGATGACCAGCTTCGGCGGTGGCCTCTCGGGCTGGATCCATCAGGAGGTGGTTCGCCGCCGGGCCTGGATGTCCGAGGAGCAGTTCATGGCCGGCGTCGCGCTGACGCAGGTGATGCCGGGTCCCAATGCTGTGAACCTGGCGCTGTTCATCGGGCAGACGCTGCGGGGTGGCCCGGGGTTCACCGTGGCCGGGTTCGGCATCCTGTTCCCGCCATTCCTGCTCATCCTGGCGCTGGCCGCGGGCTATGGCGCCATCTCGGGCCTGCACGGGATACAGTCCGTGCTCTCCGGCATGGCGGCGGCGGGCGTGGGCATGACGCTCGTCATGGGCATCCGCTCCAGCCTGCGCATGCGAGGGCTGCTTCCATTCCTTGTGGCCGGTGCCGTGTTCGTCACCGTCGGCGTGCTGCAATGGCCCATGCTGCCGGTGGTGTTCACGCTCGGGCCGTTGAGCGTGTGGCTGAGCTGGCGTGCCCGCAATGGGTGAACTGGGCCGGCTGTTTGCCATCGCGTTTGTCTTCGTCCCGCTCTCCTTCGTTTCCATCGGCGGCGGCACCGCGATCTTTGCCGAGATGCAGCGCCAGGCCGTCGATGTGCATGGCTGGATGAGCGCGCGGGAGTTCGTGGACCTGTTCGCCATCTCGCGCGCCGCGCCTGGCCCGGGCTCGCTGGTCGCCGCGCTGGTGGGCTGGAAGGCCGCGGGGTTTCTGGGCGCGCTGGTGGCGGCGCTGTCACTGTATGTGCCCTCCTCGCTGCTGCTGTATGGCGCCGGGCTGTGGTGGCACCGGGGCGGGCAGGCGCCGCTGCGCCGGGCGATCGAGAGCGGCCTGCGTCCGGTGGCGATCGGGCTGATCTTCGCGGGCGGGCTTCGGGTGATGCTGGCCGATGGGGCTGGCTTGCTGCAGCTCGCCACGGCGGGGGCGACCACCGCTTTCATGCTGCGGTGGTCCAGCCCCTACCTGGTGCTCGCGCTGACGGCGGCGCTGTATGGCGCCCTGGTCTGGTTCGCGGTGCTGTGAGGCGGCCTGCCGCGCGCCACCCAGAAAGCGCCGCCGCCCGGAGTTGCCTCGCTCGCGCAGCTCCGACGCCACACCGCTGCTTGCCGCCCCGCAGCCCCGGGCATAGCCTCCGCAACCCAAGCCGGAGGCCATGATGATCGAGCTGCATACCTGGAACACCCCAAACGGTCGCAAGATCAGCGTCGCGCTGGAGGAGATGGGCCTGCCCTATACGGTCAAGGTGGTCGACATCACGAAGGACCAGCAGTTCAAGCCCGACTTCCTGGCAATCAGCCCGAACAACCGCATCCCCGCCCTGGTGGACCCCGACGGACCCGGCGGAACCCCCATCTCCATCTTCGAGTCGGGCGCTATCCTGCTGTATCTCGGCGAAAAGACCGGCCAGTTCCTGCCGGCTGATCTGCGCGAGCGGGTGCCGGTGCTGGAATGGCTGATGTGGCAGATGGGTGGTTTCGGACCGATGCCGGGCCAGGTGCACCATTTCCTGACGGTGAACGAGGCGGACCGCACCTATGGCCTCAATCGCTACATGAAGGAAACCAACCGCCTCTACGGCGTGCTGGACCGCCGCCTGGCCACCGTGCCCTTCGTCGCCGGCGCCATCTCGGTCGCCGATTTCGCCATCATCGGCTGGGCCTGGCGCCACGAGCGGCACAAGGTCGATCTGGCCGACTACCCGAACGTGCAGCGCTGGTACAACACGATGATGGCCCGGCCCGGCACCCACAAGGGCTTCACCGTCGCCCTCAGCTGAGGCCGTTTGACCGCAGTCTCCGGGCCCGCTAGAAGGGCCGGGCAAACGGTGTGGATTGCAAACCCTATCTATGCGGAGGGGTGGCCGAGTGGCTGAAGGCACCGGTTTGCTAAACCGGCGTAGGGTGTCAAGCCCTACCGTGAGTTCGAATCTCATCCCCTCCGCCAACTCTGATTTCAGGCCCTCAGACGGTGATGTTCACGCCCCGCGCGTAAGCGCCACCCCGTCTGGGTCCGGCTGCAAGCCCCCCAAGCGCCGCTGAAACTTCCATCTGCACCTGGCGCAGGAACGCCTGGGTCTCGCTGGGCGGTGCGGCGGGCTTGCCGGCGGTGCCGGATATTTCGGGCTCCCCATCCGCGCGGTGCCGCAATCGGCCCGGGTCACCGTCCCGTCCGCAAGCCGGACCACCACGCGTCCATCCCCCACGCACAGCACGGAAGGCCATTGGTCGAACCCCAGGGCCAGCGGCAGGACCCGCCATGGCCGGTTCAGCGCGATCATTCCGCCCTACACGCAAGCCGAGCTGCACCATGCCTTACCGAACCCGGCAAGCGCATCATCTATGGCGCCAACCCTGTCATGGATGCCCCCTTTGCCCGACGCCACCCGACTGCTGATCGTGTTCTACTCCCGCTCCGGCGCCACCGAGACCCTGGCCAAGGCTGCGGCGGAGGCCGCCCGGGCGGATGGCGTGACGGTCCGCCTGCGCCGGGCACGGGAGGTGGTGGATGAAGCGGTGATGGCGAAGGCCGAGGGCTGGCTCGACAATGCCAGGCGCCAGAATGCGCTCTACGAAGCCCCCACCGCGGAAGACGCGGAGTGGGCCGACGCCATCCTGTTCGGCACACCCTGCTACTTCGGCGCCATGGCAACGGAGCTGAAGGCGTTTTTCGACCAGCTTGGCGCGCAGTGGAAGAAGGGTGCGCTGGCCGGCAAGGTCGGCGGCGCCTTCGCCACCGCGTCCTGGCCCCACGGCGGCACCGAGATCGTCACGCTGTCACTCTATGCCCCCATGGCCCATCTCGGCATGGTGATCGTGCCGACGGGCTATACGGACGAGGCCATGCTGGAGGCCGGTTCGCCCTATGGCGCCTCCGCCATCGTGGGTGCGGAGAATAGCCCGCCGCGGCCGGAGGATCTGGATGCAGCTCGCCACCAGGCCCGCCGCACCGCCTCGATCGCGCGGGCGCTGGTGGCGGCGGGTGAGATGCCGGGCCGGGCATGAGCCGGGACTTCGTGCTGACACGCGCCGCCGGGCTGGCAAAGCTGGAGGCACTGGTCCCGCAGCTCGGGGCCACCTATGCTGCCGGCCGCAACACCGACCACGGGCCAGACCAGGTGCCGACCACCACGGCGCTCTCGCCCTATCTGCGCCGCCGCCTGCTGACGGAGCCGGAGGTGGTCGCCGCCGCCCTCGGCGCGCATGGTGCAGACAAGGCCGGCAAGTTCGTCGAGGAGGTGTTCTGGCGCACCTACTTCAAGGGGCACCTCGAAACCCACCCGGCGATCTGGACCAACTACCAGCACCTTCTGGTGCGAGACCGTGACCGCCTCGCGGCGCAGTCCGGCCTGCGCCGGGTGTTCGCGGATGCGGTGGCGGGCCACACGGGGATCGACGGGTTCGACGACTGGGCGCAGGAACTGGTGGAGACCGGCTGGCTGCACAATCACAGCCGCATGTGGTTTGCCTCCATCTGGATCTTCACGCTGCGGCTGCCCTGGTCGCTGGGCGCCGACTTCTTCCTCCGCCACCTCATCGACGGCGACCCGGCCAGCAACACCCTCTCCTGGCGCTGGGTCGCCGGCCTGCATACCCGCGGCAAGGCCTATGCCGCGCGCGCGGAGAACATCCGCCGCTACACCGGCGGCCGCTTCTCCCCCACCGGCCTGAACGAGAACCCGGTGCCGTTGGAGGAGGAGCTGCACGCCCCCACCCTCCCGCTGCCCAGAACCGCACCTCTCCCGAAGGGCGACGTGGCGCTGCTGCTGCATCTCGACGACCTCTGCCCCGAAACCCTGCCGCTCGACCCGGCGCGGGTCTCGGCCGTCGCGATCCTCCCGGCCCATGCACCCGGCGCGGCGGCGCTCGTGCGCCACGCCGATGACCAGGCGCTGGCCGATGGCCTGGCCCGCGCCGCCGCCTGTTTCGACTGCCCGGCCAAACCGGCCGAAGAAGGCTGGGCCGGCGACCTGCCCGTCATCACCGCCTACGCCCCGGCCGGCCCCTCCGCCGCGGCCCTGCCCGAAGGCTGCGTGCAAGTGCGGCGCAGCTGGGACGAGCGCACCTGGCCGCGCGCCACCCGCGGCTACTTCCAGGTCAAAACGGCAATCCCGTCGATCCTCCGCGACCTGTGAGGCGGTGGCCGACGGCTCTGATCCAGGCCGTGGCGGGCCCGCCATCAGGCAGGGTTCCGGCTATTCGTTCTGGTTGGGAACGCGACGCCAGTGACTTGGGCCATTCGACAAGCCGCCACCTGGTCCCATCGACAGGCCGCCGCCAGGACCCATGGACAGACCACCGCCCGGTCCCATCGACAGGCCACCACCAGGGCCCATGGACAGACCGCCGCCTGGTCCCATCGACAGGCCGCCGCCAGGGCCCATGGACAGACCACCGCCCGGCCCCATCGACAAGCCACCGCCCGGCCCCATCGACAAGCCGCCGCCTGGACCCATCGATAATCCGCCACCTGGTCCCATCGAGCACGGCCCCCCAGGTCCGGCGTAGCCGACGCACTCTGCTGATGCCGCTGTCGCCGAGACCAACAGCGCCAGGACGCAGCAAGCCGTCAGGTGTCTCGATCGTCTGAGCATAACTTGGTATTTCCTATGCATATGTTTCGATTGTAGCGGCCGATGATAACGGCCCGCATCGAGCTGCCGATTGACCAGCGCCACGCCTGGGCAGACTTTCGTGGCTTGTGCCACGGAAGTCTGCCTAGGACTCTTTGAAGACGCATCATCTTTTTTCACGGAATGCAAGGGCATCCCGCGGGATGATGCCTAGGCTTCACTGCCGGCCTGCATGTCGATCCCCTGGCACTGGTTCCGCCCGGCAAGCTTCGCCTGATACAGGGCGCGGTCCGCCGCTTCCATGAGGTTGCGCGGGTGCCGATCGCCGGGGTGCGGGATGATCGCGGCGACGCCGATGCTCACGGTCACCGCCCCATGCGCGCTGCGGCTGTGCCTCACCCGGAGTTGCTCGACCCGGGTCCGGACCGCCTCCGCGACGGCGAGGCCGCCCGCCAGCGTGGTCTGCGGCAACAGCACCACGAACTCCTCGCCGCCATAGCGCACGAGCATGTCGCCGCCCCGCAGCACGGCGGCCTTCATCGCCGCCGCCACGGCCTTGAGGCTCTCATCGCCGGCCAGGTGGCCATACGTGTCGTTGAACGCCTTGAAATGATCGACGTCGATCATCAGCAGTGCCAGCGGACTGCGCGTCCGCATGGCCGCCTGGTATTCACGCCCCAGCAGCTCGTCGAAATGGCGCCGGTTGCCCAGACCGGTGAGCCCATCCCGCAACGCCAGGCTGCGGAGATGCATGGTGGACCGCAGCTCCGCGCGCTCCTTCATCAGCGCGAGGAACAGGAAGGCCATCCCGGTGGTGTGGAGCAGTGCCTCGAGGACCAGTGCGATGAACAGCGGCTCCGATGTCACCACCACCGGCAACAGGACGCTGGAAGCGGCCAGCACCAGATACACCGCGGCATGCACCACCAGCGCCGCCACGGCCACCATCCGGCTCGGCAGGTGCTCGGCACGGCCGCGCCACAGCTCGGCGGCGGTCGCGAGGACATAGCCGGGGCCCAGCAGGAACCCGAACAGCGTGGCGACGTATTCGGCACGGCCCAGCGATGCCACGAACACCACCAGCCAGGCCCCAGCCCCGCCGCACGCCAGCACCGGCCGGAAGCGTCGCCCGGCAAAGATCCGCGCTCCGGTCCATGACAGGGCCAGCCCGGCCAGGATCGCCACATTGCCCATCATCCGGGCCGGCCAGTCGATGAACGGCACAAGCGTCAGCAGCGCCATGCCGGCAGCACCCGCCAGCATGGCCGCGCCCCACAGCGCCAGCGGCAGCGCGCTGCGGTCGCGCCCGCGCGCCAGGATCAGCACGGCACCCGAGAAGCCGATGACCAGGGCCGAGACAACCAGGACGGTGAAGGGTTCGAGAGGCGGCATCTGCATCAGCCAAGTTATCGATGCACCTTGCAGGCGGCGCAAGAACGGCATCCATGGCGCGGCGCTGCCGCCCACCGGTCCCGCCTGAGCATCATCTCGCGGAACGCCCTTGCATCCTGCGAAAAGATGATGCGTCTGCTTAGGTCGCCGCCATGCGGTTGAGGCTGCGGACCAGAAGCTGCGGGCTTACGCTGAACTCCCCGCGATACGGGCCGTCCACCACGAACAGCAACGCCGAGACGAGGGTGAGGCAGGCGACATAGAGTGCAAAGCTGCGGAACGGGAAACCGGCCGGGTCCAGGAAGAACAGCGAGGCAGCCAGCAGCGCGAACAGCGCCCCGATCGTCCCCCACAGCGGAACCGGAAGGCTGCTGTCGGCCGCGCCCAGCCGCCGGGTGCGGTCATCCTCCAGATCGTTGAGGTTCCGCTGCACGCTCAGCAGCGTGGCGCCGGAGGGGTCGGTGGCGAACACCGTGTTCACCGCCGCCTGCAGCTTCTCCAGCAGCAGGTCCGTCGCCTGGCTGTCTTCGAAGTGCCGCATCGCCGGCCACTCCTGCTCGATGACGGAACGCAGGTAGTCCTGCAGCCGCAGCCGCGCCGGCGCCCCGGCCGCCGGCGAGATCCCTGCGAGCGAGTGGTCGAGCTGCAGGAAGTCGCCCGCCTCCTTCGAGACCGCGACCTCCGCCTCGCGGTAGTAGTTCATGCCCTGCGTCAGGGTGAAGATCAGCACGAGGCCGACCAGACCGCCCACCAGCTTGGCCGTTTCGTAGGCGATCCCTTGGGCCACGGCATTCCCGCGGCAGGGGGAGAACCGGATGGACAGCACCGCGACCAGCGCCATCACCGCCAGCCCGGCCAGCACAAAGACGATGGCAATGACCGGAACGGGCCAGAACATGATCGGCATGGGTCTGCAATCCATTGGCTGGGGTGGCGTGGTCGCGGGTCCGGCTATCTAACCCGCTTCCACGGCCGGGCCACGCGAATTTGGCGGCGCTGCCGGCGGCAGGCGAACCACACGCCCCTTACAGCCCGGCCTTCCACGCTGCCGGAACACGGCTTCGGGCATCGTGCTCACTTCAGCTGGCTGTCCTTGCTGCCCCGCCGGTTGAACCCGATGCTCGCAGGGCGCTGATCGCGCGCGGACTGACAGACGACGCAGCTTCGCGTCCCGGGCACCGCACGCCGCCTTGCCTCCGGGATCTCCTCGCCACATTACGAACAATTCGTCTGGCCCGCACCGGTCGGCAGACGTGCCCGGGCGCGCCGCACCTCATCGGTGATGGTGCCCTCGACTTGGGCCGGCGGCGTGCCTGCTTGGTCACAGAACGCTGGCCGAGCCTCGGCAGCGTCTGCGGGATCGTCAGCGCCGCCCGAAACCCGCTGCCGCCCGTCGCCGAACACCTCGTGTCGCAACCGGCCCCGACGCTGGATCGCCGCATGAGGATTTGGAGCCGGCTGACAGGTCCGGCAAACTGCAGCATCATGGCCAGGCGTGCCGGCGAGGGTCGCCGCACTTCGGGGTCGTATCATGCTGGGGTCAATGCCGTTCCGCCGCCGCACCCTGCTGATTGGCCCGGCCGCCGCAACTCTCGGCCGGGCCAGCGATGCCATGGCGGACAGCGTGGATGACGACGACGCCAGCTGGGGCGCCTTCAAGGCCCGCTTCCTCACCGCCGATGGCCGCGTGACCGACACCGGCAACGCCGACGCCTCCCATACCGAGGGCCAGGGCTGGGGCATGCTGTTCGCCACCACCTTCGGCGACCGCGAAGCCTTCGAACGCATCGACACCTGGACCCGCCGCACCCTGGCCCGGCCGAACGACGCGCTGCACATCTGGCGCTACCAACCCCGGGCCGCCAACAAGACCAACGACCCGAACAACGCCACCGACGGCGACCTGTTCATCGCCGCTGCCCTGGTCCGCGCCGCCCAGCGCTGGAACCGCCCCGAGCTGCGCGCCCGCGCCACCGCCATCGCGCGTAGCGTCCTGGCATTGCTGGTGCGGCCTCTGGGCGGCCTGACGCTGCTGGCGCCCGGCGCGGACGGCTTCAGCCGCGCGGAGGGGCTGATCGTCAACCCGTCCTACTACGCCTTCTTCGCCCTCGATGAACTCGCCCACCTGCTGCCGGACCCGGCCTGGGCCCGGCTGCGGGAAGACGGCATCACGCTGCTGGGCCGTGCGCGCTTCGGAGCGTGGCAGCTGCCGCCGGACTGGGCGCTGGTGGCGCCGGACGGCAGCGTCGCCCTCGCGCCGGACCAGAAGCCGCAGTTCGGCTACGACGCGGTGCGCGTGCCCCTGTATCTCGCCTGGGCGGGCATCGACTCGCCGGTGCTCGGGTCGGTGGCCAGCTGGTGGCGGCATGGCAGCCCGCCGCCCGCCTGGGTGGACCTGCAATCCGGCGCCGCAGCCGGATATGCCGCCGGGCCTGGCATGGCGGCGGCGATGCAGCTGGCGGCCGGCGAGGATGCACCCATCCCCGGCACCGCGCCCGATATGGATTATTATACCGCCGCCCTGTGCCTGCTCGCCCGCGTCGCCCGCCGCGAGATCACCGCACGTCGAACCGCGGCAGGTCCGCGCTGAGCAGCTTGGCGCGGTCGCCCAGGCTGTAGGTCAGCGCCAGGCCGGCATAGAGGTCGGTGTACTGCGGGCTCACCTGGAACCGCACCATGCCGCCAGCCACCCAACGCTCCGACAGGCGATAGGCCGCCAGCACCTCGCCCGTCGCGTTGAACCCATCCTGCCGGCTGGGTGCCGCCCGCCTCCCGCCGCCAGTGGCGGCGCCATCGGACCGTGCGAGCTGATACCCCGTGAACACGGCGGCGCGCAGCATCGCGTCCGCCGCCTCCTTCGTCTGCAGCCGCACCACCCCGCCCAGCGTCTGGGACCAGGCTGGGCTGTAATAACCCCCCTGCCCCGGCGTGAAGCCGCTGAGATCCCGCTGGAACGCCGAATACTGGTAGGACGGTCCGACCGTCAGATAGTCCAACGCTGCCGGATGCAGGTCGTAGGACAGGCTGGCAGCACTGGCGGCATGCAGGTTGGAGCGCACGCCCACGCCGTCGCGCAGCCCCAATGATGTCTGCCCATACACCCCCCAGCGCGGCGCCAGCTGCACATAGCCCTCGATCCGCGCACCCGTTTCCGTCACCCGGCCGATGCGGCGTCCGCTGCGCGGGTCCGTCACGCCCGTGAACGACAGGATCGATTCCGTGACCGACTGACGGTATGCCACGCCCCGCACATTGCCAGGCCCGGCCTGCAGCCCAACGCCCGCCAGCCCCTGCACCGTCGGCCCCACCACGCCGTTCAGCGGCGTCAGGCCGATCTCGGCGAAAGGCGAGAGCAACGGCAACGCCATCGCCTGACGCTCCCAACTCGCCACCGGCTCCACACCCGTGAGCCGCGTCGTCATGCGCGCCACAGCACTCGCGGGCGCTGGCACGGCGGACCCGGCATTCAGCTCCAGCACATGCAGCCGGATGGTGTAGCGGTCCACCCCATCCACCAGGCTGGCCGTGACATCCTGCGCAAGGGAGCTGAGCCGGCTGGTCCCCGACCCGCCGCTCTTGTCGCGATAGGTCGTGCTCAGCCCGAACTGCGGTGCATTGATGTTGACGAGCGCCGGGCTCAGCCCCGGGTCGATCCGGGCGGCGGCCAGGAACGCCTTGCGCCCAAAGGCATCCTGCGCCGACCTGCGCTGCACCGCCGCGATCAGCGGGCCGCCCTGGGCTGCGATCAACGCCTGCAACGTTTCCGGCGCGGCCGGGGCGTTGACCAGGCCGGACGCCGCGGCCGCATCGGGCTGAGCCCGATACAGCCGTTCGAAGATGGCAGCCGCCTCGGCGGAGCGGCCGGCCCGCACGTCCCCCCAGGCCAGCAGCATGGCGGCATCTCGGCGATCAGGGTCGAGACGAAGCGCAGTCCGCGCGGCTTCGGCGGCGGCCGGGTCATCGGGACTTGCCTCGTTCAACAGGTTGGCGCGCAGCATCAGCGCATCCAGACGCAGCTTGCCCCAGCGGCCCTCCTGCGCGTGGGCTGCCGCTGCCGCTTCCGCGCCCGCTGCATCGCCCTGCCGGTATCGGGTCAGCACCGCGCCATAGTCGGCATCGTCGCGTCCGGCCGGTGTGGGTGCGCCAGCGCCGAGCGCGAACCAATGCGCCGCGGCCGTGAAATCGTCGCGCGCAAAGGCGGCCCAGCCCAGCGCCGTCAGCAGCCCATACTCCTGCCGCGCCACCATGCTGGCCTCCAGCCCGGCGCCGAGTGTTGCGGCGGCGGCATCGTCGTGCCGGGCCAGCGCGGCGCGCAGCGGTTGGAGGGCCAGCAGGCCGGCATCGTCACCGCGGATGCGGCCATCCGCCTGCCAGGCCACCCGCACCGCACCCCCCAGGCGCGCCGCGGCCGACTCCGCCGCTGCGGGCCTGCCGGCCTTCATCAGGCTGGCGAGCAGGCCCTCGGCCGCGGCCCGTTCCCGGTGCGCGCGATACCGGCGCTCAAACGCGGCAGCCGCGTCGTTGAAGCGAGCCAGCCGGAACAGGCTCCACCCCAGCAGGATCGGCGGGTCTGCCAAGGATGCCGCGCGCGCGACGACCTCCTGATAGGCGCCGCGCCGATAGTCCTGGTCGATTAGCGCCCGGTCGATCTCTGCCGACAAGGCGGCGCTCTCCGGGCCCGGTGCCGCGGCCAGGGCCGCGCGCGCGGCATCCGCCTCACCCAGCGCGGTATAGGCGCGCCCCAGCCCGGCGGCCGGCTGTGCCGGGTCAAGGCTCCGGCCGAGTTCGAACCAGGTGAGCGCCCCACGCGGGTTGCCGGCCTTGAGCGCGGCCCAGCCCAGGGCGCTGGCGGTGGCGCCATCCTGCCGCGCCTCGATGGCTGCGCGCAGTGCGGCGCCCTGCACCAGACTGTCCGGCGAACCCTCGGCCAGCGCCCGGCCAAGGCGCTGGAACGCCTGGTCGGTGCGGGCAGCCGCCAGACGAGCCTGGATGGCGGGCGGGACCTGGTTGTCCTCCCTCCCTCCCAGGACCGGGGCTGCGGCGGCGAGCCCGAACCGGTCCAGCACCGCACCCAGCAGGGCCGCCCGCGCGGCATCGTTCGTGCAACTCGCATAGATCGCCGCCAGGCTGGACGGCGCACCTGGCGCGGCAGCGACGATGGCCGCCTCATCCGGACGGGTGCAGCTGGCCAGATCCGGCTGCGCCACAGCCAGCCGACGCACGCCGGCCCAGTCGCGCCGGGTCTTTGCTTCGGTCAAAGCGATTTCGTCGCCGCGCCGGTCCAGCAGCGCCAGCAGGCGGGGTGGCGGCTGCCAGTCCGGGTAGGCGCTCCGCAACCGGGCGATCCGCTGCTGCAGGGCCGCGTCCTCCCCGGTGGACAACAGGCGCCAGAGCGGCCGCTCATCCGGCATGCCGGGCGCTGGTGCCGCACCCTGCGGCAGCGTCTCGGCCGTCACGTTGCGCTGCGGCGCCTGCACGACGTCGGCCGCGCGCGTCCCCGCCGGCACCGCTGCCAGCAGCACGCCAGCCAGCCAGACCCGTGTGAAGCCTGGCCTCATGTTGAGGACCACGATACCCGTCCCGCGGGTGCCATTACGAAACACCCTCCGTGCTGCTGGGATGAACCCGGCGCATCCGCACCACGAGGAACAGCCGCAACGTGCCAACCAGCAGCAGCACCGAAGCCGCCAGCGCGCCGATCCAGACCCAGGGATATTCGCCCACCAGATACCGCAGAGCCCCCAGTGATCGGAACGAGCCCAAGTGATAGGTCGGCCCGACCCGCTCGGTGTTCATGGCCGGCGGCACATCGCTCCCGGCCGCGGCCGGGCGCCACACCGCGACATCGTTCTCCATGCCCGGCCAAACCTGCGGCCGAACCAGAGCGACAACCGCGGCGCGCAGGGCTTCCGGCGTGGCAGCAGTCACCGCTGTCAAGGTGAAGCTCCCGCCGCCGGGGGCTTGTGCGGCCATCACCAGCCCATTGCGGCCCAGCGGACCGCTGCCCCCCAGCCGCGATGGCGGGGCCGACGGAGGCCTTGCGGCACTCGCCTGCGTCAAGCCGAGCAGACCAGACACCATCTGCCAGTTGGAGAGCGCTGCGTCCGGCGCCGGGGCAGAACTCGCATAGGGGAGCGAGCCCTTCGGCCCCAGCTGGACCGGCAGCGCGGCGGCCATTGCGGGCGGCAGGTCCGGCGCTGCGCCGACCAGGATCGCGTGCCGCCCGGCTGCGGGCGCGCCGACCACGAAATTCGCCTCGGTCAGCACCCGGCCCGCGACCTGGGCCAGGCGCGCCGAAAGCATCCATGCCGCGGTGACGGTGGCCGGGTCGCGCGCCGCAACAGCCATGTCGAAGCCCGGGCTGCCGGCGTAGGGGAAGCCTGTGGCGGCGAACAGGTGCAGGTCCGGCTGCGCGGCGTAGTGGGAGCCCTGGGTCAGCGCTATGGTGGAGGTGTCCGAGAGCGTGAGGATCATGTTCCGCGTCTCCGAGACCACGCAGGCCCCGGAGATCAGCGGCGTCATCACCGCCTCGAACTCGATGCGGTTCTTGCCCGGCAGCAGCTTCCGGGCCGGCACGCGCACGCTGTAGCGTCGGAGCACGGCGCCATCGCGGTCCGGGAGCGCGATCGCCTGCTGGAACTCCCCGTTGATGAACATGTTCATCACGGAGTCCGACCGCAGCCCGGCGCCATAGGCGTAGTCGAGCGAAAGCTCCACCTCAGAGCTGTCCGCAACGTAAAGATCGGGCGGCAGCACAGCATCCATGCCGACGCGGCCAGCGACTCCCCGTATGGTGGCTGTCTTGAGCCCCATTTCGGCAAAGGTGGTCTTGGCGCCTTCCTTCACGGCGTTGGTGCTGAAGAAGCTGTCCCGCGGCCGAGCGACCAGGTCGTCCACCGTCTGCTGCGGCGCGTCCACGAACGGGAAGCTGGTGATGCCGAACGCCGCCGCCGCCCGCGCCAGCTCGGCCTCGTCCCGGCCCGAGACCACCACCACCAGGCGGCTGGCATCGCTCGGCAGGGCATAGATGCCGATGAAGCCGCCCGTGACCGCGGCCGCGATGTCCGAGCCCAGCATCGGCCGCAGCGCATCCAGCGTTCCGAACAGCACGATGTCCGCCGCGCCGCGGACGGTGGAGGCGCCTGCAGGCAAGCGGGATGCCGGAATGGCGGTGGGCGGGAGGGCGAGGTGAAGCCCGGGCCCGGTGCCCCCGTCGCTGCGCGCATCGGCGAACGCGAGCACAGCCGGCTGGTAGCGCAGGCGCAGCGCCAACGCCTGTGCCAGGATCCCGCCGGTCGCGATCGCGGCGTCGGGCAGCGCCCCGTCGGCGCCGGGCGTCATGACCGTGAAGTCGCGGCCGCCGAAGAAGCCCGGGCCGATCAGGTCCTGCAGGTCAGAGAGCACAGGAGCGGTATCCAACGGCCGGCCCCTGAACGACAGGCGAGAGCGGGTCGTGTCGATCTGCGACCACAACTCAGCTGCAGCGGGGTACTCGCATTCATTGGTGTAATGCTGGGCCGCGACGAAGTTCAGCCGGTTGGCGCCACCCCGCACCAACTCCACCGGCAGATCGATATCCAGGCTGGACAACGGCGCATCCGGCTTCAGGGCAACCTGCGCGACCACCACATCGTTCAGCCGTACCACAAGCTGGGACCGTCCCGGCAGCAGGGCCTGGGAGTTCGACAGCTCCAGGTGCAGCCGGCCGCCAACCGGGTCGATCCGCGCCGACACGTTGAAGAACAGCTCGAACTCGCCGCGGTCCCCCCGCAGCGTGATCGGACCCGGCACCGGATTGAGGTCAGCCAAACGCTCCGTCCATTCCATGGCCAGCCGCGCAGGGCCCGGCGCCGACAACGTTGCAACCGGGTCAGCCGCGCAGGCAGGGGTAGGCACCGAGGCCATGGCCAGCAGCGACACCCCCAGCGTTGCCGCCACCCGGAACTGGCGCAAACCGGCCCGCGGCCGCCCGGGGATGGGATTATGAGTTGGAAGGGGTATCGGCACTCTCCAGAAGGTTGGTGTCCCGCGGCAAGCCACGCAGGGCCGCCAACTGGTTGAACAGCTGACGAAACAAAAACGGGATGTGCGCTCCAAGGGCGCGCAGGCCGGTCCTGGTCATCATCAGGAAGGCCGCGAACGCGCCGCTGCTCCGCGACTCCCGCTCCCACAACGAGACCCATCGGCCGCTATCGCCATGCACCAGCGAGACGATCTTGCGGAACTCCGCCTCGCTCTCGGCAAAGAACAGGCCCTCGGACCCGTTCCGATGCGACCGCACCTCGACCGCAAGCTGCACAGGCTCAGCCTCGTGCGGCGCAGTGACGCGCAGGCTCAGGCGCTTGCCCCGGCTCGGCGCCCACTGGCTGCCGGCCGCCGGGACGAAGCTGGCGCCGCCGATCGACAGGTTGATCAGCCGACCCGGCATGGCGTCGACCCCGTCCGTCAGAATGGCTGCCAGGTCAGAGTCCAGGCGCGGCGCGGTGCGGCGCTGCTTGCGCTCGAACAAGGCGCCCAGTGCCGCGGTCATCACCAGGAGGTTGAAGATCTCCCAGCCCAGCGTGATCAACAGCAGATAGCGATGCTCACCATCCTCCAGCACCCGCACCAGCCCGATCGGCAGCGCGGCCAGGATGACCGCGAAGATCAGGTAGAACGGCTTTACCAGGGGTGAAATGAAGTCGCTGTCCAGCTGCTCGCCCTTCGGCGTCACCTTGAAGTCCGGCGCGCGCGGGCTGCGCAGGGTCGCGACCAGCGGCCGCAGCATCAGCATCCCCAGCAGGGTCTCATACACGTGCGAGACCATGGGCCAGCGAAACCGCTTGAACAGCATGGAACTGGATACGAACGATCCATGGATGTGCGGGATCGCGAACACCAGGATTCCCGGCACGCTCGCCGCATAGATCTTCAGCCCAAAGATCAGGTAGGCCACCGGGGCGCCGAGAAACACCACGCGCGCGAAGGGAAACAGCCAGTAGAAGGTGCTGTTGAGGTAGCCGAGCCGCTGCGGGAGCGTGAGACCAGGTCGGCCGATCGGGTTCTGCAGCAGCAGGATCTGCAACATGCCCTGCGCCCAGCGCACGCGCTGCACCACCATGCCGGTGAAGGTTTCCGGCGCCAGGCCGGCCACCATGGGCCGGGCCACACAGGCGCTGTTGTAGCCGCGGGCGTGCAGGGCCAGGGCGGTCTCCGCATCCTCGGTGATCGTGTTCGTCGCGATGCCGCCGACCTCCAGCAGCCGGCCGCGATGCAGCACCGCCGCCGAGCCGACGAACACCGTGGCGTTCCAGAAATCCAGCCCGCTCTGGATCGCACGATGGAACATCTCGTTCTCGCCGGGCATCTTCAGGAACAGGTCGAGGTTCTTCTCGATCGTGTCCGGGTTCATGAAGAAGTGCGGCGTCTGCACCAGGAACAGCTTGGGGTCGTGCCGATAGAACGGAACGGTCCGCGCCAGGATATCCGCGGTCGGCACGTGGTCGGCATCCAGGATGAGCACCAGTTCACCCTCAAGCCGCGGCAGGGCGAAGTTGATGTTGCCCGCCTTCGCGTGGTCGTTGATCAGCCGCGTGCGATAGGTGGCGCCGAACTTCGCGCACAGCGCCTGCAGCGTGACCCGGCGGGCCCGCGCCGCCTGCGCCTTCACCGGATCGCGGTCCGCGCACTTGGCATCGGTGCCGCCGTCGTCCAGCAGATGAACCCGCAGCCGGCCCGCCGGGTATTGGATCTGCGTCGCCGCGCAGAGCGTGACCGCGAGGAGATCGGCCTCCTCGTTATAGGAGGGGATCACCACGTCCACCATCGGGTCCGACGCATCGAGTGGCAGCGGATCGAGCGTCCGGGTGATGGGGACCGCGTTCGCGAACAGGCCAAGCAACGTCATCGCCAGGCTGTAGAGCTCGGCCATCAACAGGCAGACGCCGGCGACCATGCTCAACGGGTCGAAATACACCAGCGTGTCCGAGAACCGCCAGGCGAAGTAGCGCAGCGTCAGCACCATGCAGATGGTCAGCGTCAGCCCCCGCAGCAGCCCGGTCCGCGGCTTGCAGGCCAGCAGGAGGAGGCTGACGCAACAGACGACGGCAAGATAAGCCTCGACCGAAACATCCGTCGGGATCAGCGCACCCAGCAGCAGGCAAGCCGTTGCGAGCGCACCGAGACCGAACGCCAGGAACCGGCTGACCGGCCTGGCCGCCGCCGCTGAACGGACGGCCATGACGTCCAGCCCCGAGCGGCCGTGCGGCCTCAGCCAACTGCTGGAATCGGACAACACGACTTGCTCCATGACTGTGCGGGGCACGCGAACCTTGACATCGCCAATACAGATTAAGAGACGCACTTTGCGGACGCCGTTAGCCCAACGGCACCGCAGCAAGATCAATGTATCCGAGATATGCGAAATCGGATACAAAACAATAAATCGCGCCGTTATACATGTTTTAACTATTTACGAGTGCGATCATGCTGCGCGCTTTGCAACCCGAGTAGCTTAACATCTCGTTAAGTATTATTTTTGGTTGCCCATAGATCCGGCAGAACCACGCGCAGCGCCAAATCCCGCCGCACCCTGTCGTGAACCGAAGCAAGCCACGGGCCGCGCGCGCTGCGTCGTGCCGGCACCAGCCGCAAGATCATGACCGAAGCGCGGTAGATCCCGTCCGGACCCGGCAACGCCCGCCAGGCCCGCTCAGACCAGGATCCCGGTGCCTAGGGCCTCACCAGCCCTGGCTTCCAGGGCCGCCCTTGAACGGACCCACCAGCGCGCTGGTGATCCAGCCGCCGTAGAACAGGCCGGGTTGCGGCACCACGGCTTCCCCATCGACGCTGCAGACATCGAACGGGCCGGCATAGAACGCAACGTGGTCTCGCAGCAACCCGAAGGCAGGGCTCGGGTGCGGATAGCTCCAGCCCACCCTGGGCAGCACGAGATTGCCGATCACCACGTCCCAATAGATCGCAGCACCCTTCCATTCACACAGCGAGGTGCCTTGCGCCCGGCGCATCATCCCGGGTGCAATCGCCTCGGGCGGAATGTAGTAGCTGGGCGGATGGCTGGTCTCGAGCGTACGGATGCTGGCCCGCGTGTCGGCGACGATCCGCCCGGCATGCTCGATCACCACTCGCGCCGGGCTGGGCTGGGCGACCGCCGGCCGTGGATAGGCCCAGACGCTCTCCTGGCCCGGCCCCGCCGGCTCCGGTTGCGGCCTCATGCCGGCCGGCTCCGCGCGACCAGGCGCTGCAGCCGCGGGCGGAACCGGAGAAAGGCGCGGTAGGTCACCTCCAGCACCGGCAGCACGCCCGGCAGCCGGACCATGAGGCCGAGCGGGCGCAACAGCGGGATCGCCCGCCACATCGCCGCAAAGGCCGCGGCGCCGGAGAGCAGCACGCCATCCTCGCTGGCATGGAAGCGCCGGAGCAGCTCCGCGCGATCAATCGGGCAGGCCTCGTCCTGCGCCGCGGCCGCGTCCACGAACCGGATGGCGCCACGCCGGTCCAGCCAGCGCATCACGGCGATCTCCCGGCGGCAGAGCGGACAGGCGCCATCGTGCCAGACGATCAGGTTCGACATGCTCCTGCATATGGGGCGCCGCACCGCTGTCCAACCCTTTGGCGCTTGGCGGCCATAGCTCGTCATCGCCATGGCCAGGGCGGCCACTGGTCAGAACCGCACCCTGTTCGCCGCCACCTGGTCCCGCTATCTCTGTCGCTCCATCAAGGAAGGCTCACTTTATGCGCCGCTTCGTCCTGCCCCTCGCTGCAACATTGAGCTTTACCGCACCCTTGGCTGCCGCGGCCCCCGATGCCGGCACCGTGACCCTGCCCTCCGGTCTGCAGATCCATGACGAGGTCGTGGGCACCGGGCCGGAGCCGCGGGCCGGGCAGACGGTGAACGTGCACTACACGGGGTGGCTGTACAATCAGGGCGTCAAGGGCGCCAAGTTCGACAGCTCGCGTGACCGCGGTGCCCCGTTCAGCTTCAGGCTGGGCACGTCCATGGTGATCCAGGGGTGGGATCAGGGCGTCGCCACCATGCATGTCGGCGGCAAGCGCACCCTCATCATCCCGCCCGCACTCGGCTATGGCGCGCGCGGCGCTGGCGGGGTGATCCCGCCGAACGCGACGCTGATGTTCGACGTGGAGCTGCTCAGCATCAACTGAGACTGCGTGCCGTCCTACCGCTGCACGGGCCGAAGCACCTGGGTTGCGGTCGCCGCGGCCTCGATGCCGGGCCAGCTGTAGCGCATCGGCACCATGCGGCAGGCGGCCCACTCGGCGGCCTGGTCGGTGCGATGCGGGCTGCCGGCCTGGCCGGAGGCGCCGTGGAACACCGCCCAGCGGCTGTTCTCCCAGCCGCCGGTATCGAACACGTAGCGACACAGCGCGCCATAGGTCGCTGCCGGACCCGCCGCGGGTACAAGCCCGACCGCCATCACCGTGTCGCCATCACCGCCCAGCGGCATGGATGGCAGGTCGAGCACAGGCGCCGCGTCCGGGAAGGCGGGCGAGAGCGGGTGCTGGAACACCGGCCGGTGCATCTCGCCCCACGGCAGGGCCGGTGCGGCCGCGACCTCCACCAGGGCCGCCTGCAGCACGTCGTCCCAGCCCCAGCCATCCAGCATCGCGGCATCATCGTTCCGCAACAGGGTGGGCAGCACCCACCACAGGTTGCCAACCGGCGAAACCCCCGGCGGCACCGCAGCCCAGGAATGTGACGCCATCTCATCCAGCCCGGAGCGCCGCGCGAAAATCCCCGTCATGGCCCGGCGCAGCACGTTGTAGCGCCCGGCCGGGACCGAAGCCGCATCCATGCGCCCGTCCCACGCCAGCAACCCGTCCAGCACCGCCGCCGCCCCAGCATCGGCCGGCCGCGGCAGCGCGCGCAGCCGGGCCTGAAACAACGGTGCGTTGGGTGACAGCACGTCCGCATGGATCGCCGCGGCATCCGCCACCCCGAACCGCGGCAAGGCCTCGAGCAGCGCCGTGATCCGGGCGGCCCGGTAGGGCGGGTGGCAGTCCGTGCACAGATAGGGCTCGCCATCCGCAACCACGCGGTTGTTGGCCGTGACGATGGTGCCGGCGGCCGGGTCGATCACCTCGGGCATCTCGGATTGCGGGATGTAGCCGTCCCAATCGCCCTCCCCCGTCCAGCCCGGCACCGCGAACCAGCCATTGGCGCGCGGCCGGCGCGGCACCCGGGCGCGCACGCGGTGGCCGATCCGCCCCGCCACGTCGCCCGCCACCAGGTTGTGGTCGATGAGCCCCCAGCCATGCGTCGCCGCGAACAGCGCCGGCACGCTGTCGGCCACCAGCATCCGGGGCAGGCAATCGAACGACAGGTCGGTGTCGGCGAACTGCACGGACCGCAGCACCAGCGCGGAGCCGGATGCCGGGTCGCCGGCGATGACGGGGCCGTGCCGGGTCTCGGTCACGGTGATGCTGCGGTCGGGCGCGCCGCGCACGGCGATGATCTCCGTCCGGCGGCGCACCGTCTCCCATGCGCCCTGGAACAGCGCGGCGCCGCCGGTCTCGTCGAAGCGTTCCAGGAACAGGTCGTGGATATCGACGAAGGCATGGGTGACGCAGCAGGCCACCTGGCCGTTGTGCATGAAGTGCGGGAACGCCGGCACCCCGGGCACGGTCAGCCCGATGACATCCCATTCGTCGCAGGCCAGATGATGCTGCGCGTACAGGCCCGGCACCTCGAACACCCGGTGCGGGTCGCCGGCCAGGATGGGTCGGCCGGTGGCGCTGCGGGCCGGGCCCACCGCCCAGTTGTTGCTGCCGCCGCCGGTCTCGTCGGGCCCCATGGCGGAAAGCAGCGCCTCGATCGCCGGCCGCAGCGCGGTGAGATCGGCCGCCATGCGCGCGCCGGTGGTGCCGGTCGGTAGGGTCAGCAGCTCCACCCCGCCATCATCGTAGCGCAGCCTGGCGGCGTTCTCCGGGCCCACGATCGGCAGGGCCAGGATGCGCGCCAGCTTGAACCACACGGACCCCATCAGCAGGCCGAGACGGCGCATCACCGCGATGCAGTGCCAGGGCTCCCAGCCCTCCGGCGTGGCGCCGAGCAGGCCGTACTCCACCGGCAATGGCGCACCGCTGCCGAGAAAGGCGTTCACCCCGGCGGCATACTGCGCCAGCATGGCCTGCGCCGCGGGGCCGAGCGCCGCGTGATCCCGGCGGCAGGCGGCCTCCATGCCCAGGCGGCGGCACAGCGCGTCGCTGGCCGCGGCCTCCGGCCCCAGCCACTCCGCGGCCCGGCCCAGGGCGCGGCGCCGGGCCAGCTCCATCTGGAACAGCCGGTCCTGCGCGTGCACGAAGCCCAGGGCGAAATGCGCATCCCCGCTGCTGCCCGCGCGGATATGCGGGATGCCCCATTCATCGCGGATCACGCGCACGTCGGCGGCCAGGCCCGGCAGGGCTTGCGGTCCGCGCGTATCCGGCAGCGCGGCCTGGAGGGTCGCGGCCTCCAGCATCAGGCGGTCGCCAGCCGGACGCCCCAGAAGATGGGGAACGAGGACTGCACCAGGTTCTGCAGCCGGGCGCGATACCCGGCCGGCCGGGAGAACTGACCCCACATGACGTTCGGCGTCGTGCGATACGCGTCCTCCTGGATCGCCACCGCGATGCGCCGGCGCGCGGCATCGTCCGTGGCGGCGGCGAACTGCGCGAGCAGGCCCGTGGTGGTGGCGCTGCAGCTCCAGCCCGGATAGTCCGCGCAGTTGTTCGAGACGTAGAAATGCGTGAGCGGCGAGGCCATCTCGATGCCGTTGGAATAGACGGGGAACACGCTCCAGCCCTCCTTCCGCCCGCGCCGCTGCAGCACCGTGCCCCAGTCCATCACCTGCTCGTCCACCGTGAACCCGGCCTGCCGCATATGCTGCGACAGCAGGCTCCCCGCCGCCTGCGAGATGGAGCCGGACACCTGCAGCATCACCACCGGTTCACCCTTGTAGCCGGTGCGCCCCAGCGCCGCCCTGGCCCCGGCCAGGTCGAACCGCGCACCCTCGGACCCGGCCTCCGTCGCCAGCGGCGCACCGCACATGAAGAAGTCGGGGCAGCGGTCCAGCCGCATGTCGGGGCCGATGCCGGCGGCCTCCAGCGTCTCCTTCTGGTCCACCAGCTTCCACAGCACGGCGCGCACCGCCGGGTCACTGAACGGGCCGGTGGCGGCGTTGACGCGGAAGTTGCCCTGGAACATGTCGAGGCCCTTCAGCGTCATCAGCTTCACCCCCGGCGCCTTCGCGAGCATCGGGAACAGGTCGAACGGCAGGTACTGCATGTAGTCGATCTCGCCGGCCACCAGCGCGTTGGCCCCGGTCGCGTCGTCGCCGATGACGCGGATCACCACCTCCGGCACATGCACGTCCTTGCCGCCCGACAGGAAGTCCGCGGGCTCGGCGCGGGGCACGTAGCCGTCGAACTTGGCGAGCGTCATGGTGTCGCCGGCCCGCCAGCGCTCCGCCACGAAGCGGAAGGGGCCGGAGCCGATGACCTCCTTGATCCGCCCCTCGCCAGCCGCCTCGACCACCCGGGCGGGCATCATCACCGGCAGCGGCGCATTGGGCTTGCCCAGCACGTTCAGCATCAGCGGGAACGGGGTTCTCAGCGCGATGGTGAACCGCCGCGCGTCCTCCGCCGTCATTGCGGCACCGGCGGCGAGCAACATCCGTCCCAGCGCATCCTTCGCCGCCCAGCGTCGCAGCGAGGCCACGCAGTCCGCGGCAGTGACGGGCGCGCCGTCGTGGAACGCAAGGCCCGGGCGCAGCGTGAAGCGCCACGCCAGGCCGTCCGCGCTCACCGTATGCGCCTCCACCATCTGCGGATGGATCTGCCCGGCGGCGTCCGCCCCATACAGCATGTCGAACACATGGTAGCCGAAGGTGCGGGACACCGCGGCGGTGGTCACATGCGGGTCGAGGATCACCGGCTCGGATTCCAGCATGACGGTCAATGGCCGGTCCGCGGCGAAGGCCGGGCGGCCGCCCAGGGCTGCCAGCGTGGCTGACAGCGTGGCGGCGAGCGTGGCGACCCCGGCCGAAGCCGCCAGAACGTCGCGCCGTGATGCCGTGATGGACGTCATGCAGGCCTCCGCATCCGTGGACCTGCTTGATCGCGGCCCTACACCGACCGATGCTAACCGCAATCCCGGCTGCGACAATCATTTTACGCGCGCAATTGTTCGAGGAAGGATCCAGACCTTGTCCGATACCGACGACCTGCCGTTCCTCTCCGCCACCCGGGCGGCGGCCCTGATCCGCACCGGCGCCTTGTCACCAGTCACGCTGATGCAGGCCGTGCTGGAGCAGGCCCATCGGGTGCAGGCCCGGCTGAACCCCTTTGTCATCATGCTCGATGCCGAGGCGATGGCGGCAGCGCGGGCAGCGGAGACCGCGGTGAGAACCGGCGCGAAGCTGGGGCCGCTGCACGGCGTGCCGGTCAGCATCAAGGACCAGGTGGACGTGCGCGGCGTGCGCACCACCTTCGGCTCCGCCATCTTCGCGGATGCGGCCCCGGCAACCGCCGACGACGTGACCGTGGCCCGGCTGCGCGCGGCCGGCGCCATCGTGTTCGCCAAGACCACCCTGCCGGAGTTCGGGCACAAGGGCATCACGGACGGCCCCTCCTTCGGCACCACGCGCAACCCGTGGGACCCCGCCCGCACCTCCGGCGGGTCCAGCGGCGGGGCGGCGGTGGCGGTGGCGTCCGGGGCGGGGCCGCTCGCGCTCGGCATGGATGGCGCCGGGTCCATCCGCATCCCGGCGGCGTGCTGCGGCATCGTTGGCCTGAAGCCGACGCTGGGCTCCATCCCGTGGCAGCAGGGGGCGGATAGCTTCGGCAACTACACCTACGCCGGGCCGATGGCGCGCACGGTGGCGGACGTGGCCGCGATGCGCGCGGTGCTGACCGGACCGGATGCGGCCGACCCGTGGTCGCTGCAGGCCAAGGACCAGCCGCTGTCGCCGGGGCTGGCCGGGCATGGGCTGCACGGGTTGCGCGTGGGCGTGATCGAGCGTGCGGCCAACCGCAAGGTGCAGCGCGAGATGGCGGCCAACCTGCGCGCCTCGGTGGCGGTGCTCGAGCAGCTCGGCGCGGTGGCGGATGCGGCCGGCGCCGGCGTGGACTGGATGGAGCTGCCGGGCCGGGTAATGTACCAGGCCAACTACGCCGTGACGCAACGCCGCCACCTGGCACAATGGCGCGACAGGATGGACCCGGCGCTGCTCGCCTACATGGAGCGGGGCGACGGCTTCAGCCTCACCGAGTTCCGTGAGGGGCAGTTTGCCCGCACGCGCCTGTTCCGCGCGATCCAGGCGCTGTTCGGGCAGTTCGACGTGCTGCTCACCCCCACCCTCACCCGCACCGCCCTGCCCGCGGACTTCGACGCCGCGCATGACGAGGTGGAGGTCGACGGCGAACGCTGCGGCATCTCGCGGCAGGGCTGGAGCAGCTACGTCTATCCGTTCAACCTCACCGGCCATCCGGCGCTGACGGTGCCCAACGGGTTCGACGACGCGGGCCTGCCCACCGCGGTGCAGCTGGTGGGCCGCTGGGGCGCGGAGCCGGACCTGCTGCGGCTGGGAGGCGTGCTGGAGGCGGCACAGCCGTGGACCGCCCGGCACCCGCCCGGCGCGTGAGCCGGCCTATAGACCGAGGGGTAGCTGGCCGGGCGGCCGTTTGCCGTCGCCGCGCCGGGCCTGCTCCGTTTTCGCGGTGAAGATCAGGTCCTGGTTCTGGCCGAACTCGCCGGCCAGCACACGGTCCAGCTGCACCTGGTCCAGCGTCTCCCAGCGCCGTCCGCGCAGCGGGCCGATGGGCACCCGCACCAGCAGGGCCGGCAGGTCCGACCAGGCCAGCAGCTGCGTCACGCTCGCCAGCGCCAGCATGTCTCGCAGGTGATGCGCCGTCACATAGGCGTCCGGCCCCGCCCGATGCGCCGGCAGCCCGGTCTCGCGGTCCAGGCCCGAAGGCCGCCGCCAGTAGCGCAGCCCCTGGTTGGAATGGGACGGCGCCTCCGGCCACAGCCGCAGCGCGCACTTGTAGGTGCAGATCCACCTGGCCCGGCCGCTCAGCTGCGGCAGGCACCACCGCGTCTCGAACGCCGCCCGGTGGGCCGCCAGGGCCAGGGTTCCGGGCTGCTGCAACACGCCGGGCGCCACCCTGGTCCAGCTCTCCGCCCCGGCCACGTCCTCATCGACGATGTGATGTATGGCCGAGGTCGCCGCGGAGATCGGGCAGCCCGGGTGCACCAGCATCGACCCCGGTCCACCCTGCAGCGCCCAGACGCCGCCCTCCCCTTGAACAACGTCCTGCCAGCCGACCTCCACCACGCCGCCGTTGGCGAAACTGTCGCCGGTGGTCTCCAGGTCGATGACCCGCACCCGTGCGGGAGGCGTCTCAGGCTCATGTTTCATGCCCGGCATATGGTGTGGAAACCTGCACTCCGAAGAACGGCGGCCATCGATTCAGCTCGGCCATCCGCACCGCGAATGCGCGGTGCCGCGCTTCGGCCGACACCCGGTCGCTCCTGGTCGAGCGAACAGGCACCGGCCATGGACCGCCAGGCCTGTACCAGGCGACGAGCGGCGGATACGGGTCAGCCCACGAATATGTGATTAGCCGTGAACGACCGGATTCATGGGCACGGCGCCGTAAATTTAACGATCATTAACCGGCAATAATGAAGATTGACCTGGCCCTCTGACAAGTTGCGTCTTGCTGCACCGCATCGGTTGGTAAGTAACGAAGTTTGGCGTCGTGGACAGAGCCTGGTTCGTTTCAGTGTACCATCCCGCGTCAGCTGCAAAGGATGGAAGATGCCCCTCGTCACCGTTGGATTGGGTGGAACTCAGACGATCACGTCGAGCGAAACCGATATAGTGTCCTTTCTCGGCTTCGGCACTCTCAACGTGACCGGCACGGCCGCCGCGCCCATCGACGTCACGCTCGGGCAGATCGCCGGGGTGGGCGTGCTCGACACCATCAACATCAGCAATGCGACGGTCACGGTGAATGGCCTCGCCGGGGTCTCGGCGCTGCTTGCGTTCAACATCGGCGCAGGCGGGCGGCTGAACCTCGCGAGCACCCTGAATGTCGCGGTCGGCAGCACCGTCACGTTCAACGGCGCCAACAGCGTGCTCGGGCTGGGCGGCGCGGTGGACCTCTCGTTGCTGAACGGCATCGCGGGCTTCGCGCCCGGCAGCGCCATTGATGTGAGCCAGCTTGCGGCGGGCTTCACCTATGCCGATGCACCGGGCAACGGCACCGGCGGCATCCTTACCCTGCGCGATGCCGGCGGCGGTGCCATCGGCACGTTGCCGCTGCTCACGGGTGAATACACCGCCGCCAGCTTCCAGCTCAGCCCCGACAGCACGGGCGGCACCCTCGTCAGCTTCCCCACCACCATCACCACTGTCACCGCCGCACCCGCGACCGCGGATCTCGGCCTGGGCCAGACCGCGACCCTGATGCTCGCAACCAGCGTTCCGGTGACCGTCGCCGGGGGCACCCCCACCCTGTCGCTGAACGATGGCGGCACCGCCATCTACAACCCGGCGGCGTCCACGCCCTCCATGCTGGCCTTCACCTATGCCGTGGCAGCCGGAGAGAACACGCCCGACCTCGCCGTCACCGCCGCCAACCTGAACGGCGCCACCATCACCAACGGCCTCGGCGTGGCCGCGGACCTCACCGGCGCCGCAGCCAACCCCGCCGGGATCCTGCAGGTCGACACCATTGCACCCACGGTTGCGGGCGTGACCACGCTGCCGGGCTCGGGGGCGCTGGGCGCGGGGCAGACGGTGGCGATCACGATCGGCACCAGCGAGCCGGTCACGGTCACGGGCGGCACACCCACGCTGAGCCTCAGCGATGGCGGCACCGCGACCTACAACCCGGCCGCCTCCACCCCCACGGCCCTCGTGTTCAACACCACGGTTACCCCCGGGCAGAACACGCCGGACCTCACCGTCACGGCACTCAACCCGAACGGCGCCACCATCGCCGACCTGGCGGGCAACCCCGCCGTGCTGACCGGTGCCGTCACCAACCCGGCCGGCGTGCTCGCCGTCGATACCGCGGCACCCACCGTCTCGGGCGTCACCACCACCCCGGGCGCCGGCACGGTCGGGCCGGGCAGCACGGTCGCCATCAATGTCGGCACCACGGAGCCGGTGACGGTCACGGGCGGCACACCCACCCTCTCCCTCAACGATGGCGGCGTCGCGACCTACGACCCCGGCGCCTCCACGCCCACCAACCTGGTGTTCACCACCACCATAGCAGCCGGGCAGACCACGCCCGACCTCACCATCACCGCGATCAACCCCAACGGGGCCACCATCACCGACCCGGCGGGCAACCCGGCCAACCTCGGCGGTGCCATCACCAACCCGCCCGGCGTGCTGGCCGTGGACACCACCGCACCGCAGATCGTCGCCGTGCTCGCCACCCCCGCCACGGCGGATCTCGGCATCGGCGGCACGGCGACCATCACCATCGGCACCAGCGAGCCGGTGACAGTCGCCAACGGCACCCCGACGCTCAGCCTGAACGACGGCGGCGTGGCCACCTACAGCGCCGCCGGCTCCACGCCCACGGCGCTGCTGTTCACCACCACGGTCGCCGCCGGGCAGAACGCGGCGGACCTGGCCGTCACCGCCGCGAACCTGAACGGCGCCACCATCGCCGATGCGGGCGGCAATGCGCTCAACCTCGCGCCAGCCGTCATCAACCCGCCAGGCATCCTGCAGATCGACGGCACCGTGCCCACCATCGGCAGCGTGACCACCAACCCCGCCTCGGGCAGCATCGGGGCCGGGCAGTCCGTGGCGATCACCCTCAACACCAGCGAGCCGGTGGCCGTCGCGGGCGGCACGCCGACCCTCACGCTGAACGACGGCGGCACCGCGACCTACAACCCCGCCGCCTCCACCCCCACCGCCCTGGTGTTCACCACCACGGTCACACCCGGGCAGAACGCCGCCGGCCTGGCCGTGACGGCCGCGAACCTGAACGGCGCCACCATCACGGACCCGGCGGGCAACCCGGCCAACCTCGCCGGCGCGCTCGGCACGCTGGGCGGTGGCGCGGGCGGTGGGGCGGGCGGTGGCGGCCTGACCATCGACACCACGCCGCCCACCATCACCGGCGTGACCACCTCCCCCTCCACCGGGCCCATCCCGGCCGGCACGCCCATCACCATCACGGTCGGCACCAGCGAACCCGTGACCTCCACCGGCGGGCCGCCCACACTCTCGCTCGGCAATGGCGGCACCGCCACCTATGTGCCCGGCGCCTCCACCCCCACCGGCCTGGTGTTCACCTACACACCCGCCCCGGGCGACGACACGCCCGATCTCACGGTCAGCGGCCTCAACCTCAACGGCGGTTCCCTGACCGATGCCGCCGGAAATCCGGCGAACCTGGCCGGAAGCGCGGTGAACCCGCCGGGCGTGCTGCAGATCGACACGTCCACCCACCCCTTCCTGCCGCTTGTGGTCACCAGCGCCGACACCACCGGCAACATCACCATCGTCGCCGCGACCCGGCCTCTCGTGGCGGGCACCTACAGCAATCTCGGCATCGGCACGCTGGGGGCGGACGGCGCCACCTACACCGTCTCCGGCACGCTGGCGCAGGTGAACGCAGCCTTGGCCGGTGTCACGCTGTCCCCCGCCAAGGGCAGCGCCCCGGTCGCCGGCTTCACCGCGAGCGTCACGGACACCAACACCGCCGTGACCACCCAGCTGCGCAACACCAGCGCCCTCGGCTCCGCCATCACCGCGCTGGCGGCGGGTGACGCGGTCGCGGCAGGCACGGGCGGCGACACGCTGTCCGGCGGCACCGCGGCACGCACCCTGCTGCTGGGCGACGGCGGTGCGGACGTGCTGGTGGGCAGCACGGCGGGCAGCACCCTGCTGGGCGGAACCGGCTCCAGCGCATACTACGCCCAGGGCGGATCAAACCTGGTGGTGGGCGCCGGGGCGCGGGACGTGGTGGCCACCGGCGCCGGCACCGCCACGGTGTTCAGCGCGACCTCGGGCCGCACGGTGGTGGGGCTCGGCAGCGGGGCGGCGGTGGTCGTCGGGCGTGGGGCGGACACCATCATCGGCAGCAGCGGCACGATGCTGACCAGCGTGGCCACGGGCGGGATCGAGTTCACCGGCAGCGGTGCGGCGACCACCTTCGCCAACCAGGGCAGCACGGTCGTGGGCGGCACCGGGTCGAACCTGGTGGGCGTGCGCGGCACCGGCGCCATGGTGTTCGGCGGCACCGGGCCCACCACCTTCATCGGCGGCACCGGCAGCAGCACGGTGATCGGCGGAGCCGGCGGCAACGGGGCGCTGTTCGCAGGCCAGGGCGGCGGCTTCTTCAGCGGCGGCGCCGGCGGCAACAACACCCTGGTGGGCGGCATGGCAGCAACCACGCTGTTCGGCGGCGGCTCGGGTGACGTGCTGTTCGCCGTGGGCAGCGCGGGCACCGTGCTGCGGGCCGGGTCGGGCAACGAGACGCTGCAGGGCGCGCTGTCCAGCGGCAACGACACCTTCTACACCGGATCCGGCAACACCCTGGTCGGCCTCGGCGCCGGGCAGAGCGTGGTGTTCGCCGGCAGCGGGTCCGCCACCGTGGTTGCGGGCACCGGGCAGGACCTGTTCGCCTTCGTGAAGGGTCAGGCCGGCGGCACCGAGTCGATCATCGGCTTCAAGGCCGGGACCGACAAGCTCGTCCTGGGCGGCTACGACGCCAACGAGGCGGCGAGGGCCACGGCCGGCGCGGTCGTCTCGGCGGGCTCGGCCACGGCCCCGCCCAGCACGACGATCACGCTGTCGGACAACACGCGGATCATCCTGCAGGGCACGGGCAGCTTTCCGGCCAACCTGTTCGGGTGAGGGTGAAAGCCGGACCGGGCGGCTGCGGCCGCCCGGTCCGGCCCAGGCTGGCTCGCAGGATGCGCGCCGCCCGGTGACGGATGACGGTGCGGCACCAGATAAGCTCCGGAGGTGCACCGGATGTCTCAGTTTGAAGCCGCCATCCGCTCGGTCGCGGAGCGGGTGGTCGAGGGCATAGCGTCATGGAACCGGCGGCGGATGCCGAAGGTGCCGTCACCCTATGCCGTCGGCGTGCACGCGCCCATGCCGGCGGAGTTGACGCTCGACGGACTCGCCGTGACCGGCTCTCTGCCGGCGGGGCTGCGCGGCCGCTACCTCAAGATGGGCGCCAACCCGGTGCGCCCCGAAGCCCTGGGCCACCACTGGTTCCTGGGCGATGGCATGATCCATGGCCTCACCCTGGGAGAGAACCCGGCGCCGCAGTACCGCAACCGCTGGGTCCGCTCCCGCCTGATGGCCGCCGCCTCCGGCCGCACCGCCGCCCCCGGGCCGCGGCAGGGCGCCAACGACACGGTGAACACCAACATAACCGCGATCGGCGACCGCATCTTCGTGGTGGTGGAGGCCGGCAGCTACCCGGTCGAGGTCTCGCCCGACCTCGAGACCCAGCGCTACAACCCCTTTGACGGCACGCTGAACGGCGCCTTTTCCGGGCACCCGCATCGCGATCCCCTCACCGGGGAGCACCACGCCATCGCCTATGACGGCCGCGTGTGGGATGTGGTGCGGCACGTGGTGGTGTCGCCGGCCGGGCGCGTGGTGCGCGACGTGCCCATCCCGGTGCGCCACGGCCCCTGCATCCACGATTCCGCCTTCACCGCCCGCTTCGTGGTGGTGCTGGACCTGCCGGTGACGTTCTCCATGCGCGCCGTCCTCGCCGGGCACGTGTTCCCGTTTCGCTGGAACCCGGCCCATCCCGCCCGCATCGGCCTGCTGCCGCGCGAGGGTGACCCAGCCGGCATCATCTGGTGCCCCATCGACCCCTGCTTCGTGTTTCACATCGCCAACGCCTTCGATGCGCCAGGCGGCGGGGTCGTGCTCGACGTCATCGCCTACGACACCATGTTCGCCTCGGATGCGAACGGGCTGGATGCGCTGGGCCGGCTGGAGCGATGGACCATCGACCCCGCCACCCGGCAGGTCGCGCGGCGGGTGATCGACCCCGCGCCGCAGGAGTTCCCGCGCATCGACGAGCGCCGCACCGGCCAGCCGTACCGGCACCTCTACACCGTGTCCGTGCCGCCGGACGCTGATCCGCAGCTCACCGGCGCCACCCGCATGTACAAGCACGACCTGCACGCCGGAACGCACCAGGTGCACGAGTTCGGCGAGGGCCGCGTGCCCGGCGAGTTCGTGTTCGTCCCCGCCCGGGCCGATGCGGGCGAGGATGAGGGCTGGCTGCTCGGCCTCGTCATCGACCGCGCCGCGGACACGACGGACCTGGTGGTGCTCGACGCCCGGCGCTTCGAGCAGCCACCCGTGGCCCGCGTGCACCTGCCGCACCGGGTGCCGCCGGGCTTCCATGGCAACTGGTTCCCCGGCCCGCCTGCATAGTCACGGCACCAGGCGTTCCGCGCGCGTCAAGGCGAACAGGTCGAACATGTGTTGCAGATCGGGCGCAGGGATGCCAGGTGCGGGCATGACTCACGAAATCTGGCTGCTCGTCTTCTGCACATTCAGTCTGCTGGTCCTGCTCGGGGCGACGTCCGGCATCGTCAACCAGCTGCTCTGGGTGTCGGAGCCGCTGGCCTGTGTGCTGGCCGGGATCGCGCTGGGCCCGCTGGGCGCCGGGCTGCTCCACCTGGACCCGGCGGCCAGCACCCTGGATGCCGAGATCCTGCGGGAGGCGGCGCGGTTCACCCTGGCCATCGCGGTCACGGGGTCGGCCATGCGCCTGCCGGCCTTCTGGCTGCGGCGGAACTGGCGGGGGCTGGCGGTCGCGCTCGGGCCGGGCATGGTGCTGATGTGGCTGACCGGGGCCGCCTGCGCCGCCGTGCTGCTGGGCCTGCCGCTGCTGCCGGCGTTGCTGCTGGGCGCCGCCATCGCGCCCACGGACCCGGTGCTCTCCGCCCCCATCCTCACCGGCCGCCTCGCCCAGCGCGCCGTGCCGGGGCTGCTGCGGGACGGCATGACGGCGGAGAGCGCCATCAATGACGGCCTGGCCCTGCCGCTGGTGATGCTCCCGATCGCGTTCATGATGCATCCTCCGGCCCAGGCCTGGTCCGAATGGCTGCTGCACGTGGTGCTGTGGGAGATCCTGGGCGCGGTCGTGGTGGGCGCCGGCATCGGCTGGCTGACGGCGAGGATCATGGAATGGGCGCGCAACCGGCCGGATGCGGAAGGCGCCTCGCTGCTGACGGTCACCATCTCCATGGCCCTGGCCACCACGGCCGGCGTGCGGCTGCTGGGCGGGGATGAGGTGCTGGCCGCCTTCGTGGCCGGCGCGGTGCTGAACAACAGCCACCGCCAGTTCAACGTGGAGGAACACCATGAGCGGTTCAGCGAGGCGCTGGCCCGGTTCTTCGACCTGCCGGTGATGATCCTGTTCGGCGCCGCCATCCCCTGGGCCGCCTGGACCGGGCTGGGCTGGGCTGCCGCGGCCTTCGCCGCCGCGGTGCTGCTGCTGCGCCGCATGCCGGCCTGGCTGCTGCTGCGCCGCTGGCTCCCGTGGAACCGCGATGTCCGCAGCGCGCTGTTCGCCGGCTGGTTCGGGCCCATCGGCGCGGCGGCGCTGTTCTATGCCATGCTGATCCAGGACGAGACCGGTTCTGCCGCCCTGTGGCCCTTCATCAGCCTGGCGATCGGCGCCTCCGTCCTGGCGCATGGCATCAGCGGCACGCCGATGACGCGGGTGTTCGGCGGCCTGCCCTCCGCAGTCGAAGACCGCGAGGACGGCGCATGACCGCCGGCTGAGGTCTCCAGCCAGCCGCGCCGTGCTATCCTGCCGGACGTGAACCATCGCCCTCCGGCCCTCGCCGCCGCCCTGCTGCTCACCGCCTGCAGCCCGGCGGTTCTCCCGCCCTGCGAAACCGCGGTGCCGGACCTCCGCGCCTGGATCGTCGATTACGGGTTCCACACCGAGATCATCGTTCCCGCCGGCCAGCTCGATGGCGCGCTCGGCCGGTTCCGCACCCTGTTCCCGGCGGCGCGCACCTTCTCCTTCGGCTTCGGCAAGACGACCTTCTTCACGCTCCGGAACCCTGGCCTGCTGGACTTCGCCGCCGGCACCATTCCCGGACCCGCCAGCATCCGCGTCATCCCGCTGCGCGACGAGCCGCAGAACCTCTACACGAGCCCGATGGCCCGGCTGCCGCTGAGCCCTGCCGAGTGGTCGGAACTCCAGGGCTTCCTCAACGCCTCCTTCGTCCACACCCCATCCGGCGCCCTTGTTCCAGCGGCAGGCGATGACGGCACCGGGGGGCGCTTCTTCGCCGCCACGCCGGGCTACTCGCTCGCATACACCTGCAACGCATGGACGGTGGACGCCCTGCACCATGCCGGGCTGCGGGTTGAAACCGGTGCCGTGCTCGCGGGCGCCGCCATGCGCCAGGTCGCCCATGTCAGCGGAGCCTGCACACCCCATTGAGAGCATCCGGGCGTGCGGGGATCGCCGCAGGCGAGAGGGCGAGCCGCCGGAACACACCGGCCAGCACGGCCGCACCGGCAGCGACATGGCCCGGCGACATAGGCGGCGACATAAGCAGCGACATGGGCGGGCTCGCCCCATCCATGCTCGGCGCGGCTCACTCCGTCACGGGCTTACCGCGGCCGCGCCATGGCCAGGATCTCATCCACCAGCATCTGGCTGGCGAGCGCCTCCTCCCCCGTAACCAGCGGATCACGGCCGGTCTCCACGGCATCCAGGAAATCTGCCAGCACCGCCCGGTGCGCGTCGTTGGGGAAGTCCATGATGTTCGCCCCGCCGCCGGTGCCGCCCTCGGCCGCGAGCGTCTCGGTGCCGCCCCCGATCCAGCTCAGCTGCAACGACCCACCCAGCAGCACCGCAGAGCCCCTGGACCCCCAGACCTCGATGCGCTCCGGCGCGCCCGGATAGGCGGCGGTGGTCGCCATCAGCGTGCCCGGGGCGCCGTTGCCCAGGCGCAGCAGGGCCGCGGCGTAGTCCTCCGTCTCCATCCGGTGCGCCGCGGTGGTCACGGCCTGCGCCACCATCACGCGTGATACGCCCACCAGCGAACGGAACAGGTCCAGCGTATGGATCGCCTGGGTCAGCAGCACGCCGCCGCCGTCGCGCGCCAGGGTCCCGCGGCCGGGCTCGTCGTAGTAGCGTTGCGGCCGCCACCACGGCACCACCAGCCCCGCCGCCATCACGCTGCCGAGTTCATCGCCCGCCAGCGCCTGGCGCAGGCGCAGGCTGCCGTGGCGGAACCGGTGCTGCAGCACCACGCCCAGCCGGAGCCCGGCGGCACGCCCGGCCGCCACCAGCGCCGCCCCGCGCGCCACACTCAGCTCCAGCGGCTTCTCCACCAGCACATGCTTGCCCGCGGCCAGGCACCGCTCCGCCACCGCGGCATGCGCGGCCGGCGGGGTCAGCACCAGCATGGCCGCGATGGACGGATCGGCGATCACGCTGTCGATATCCGTAGTGACCGGGAAGCCGAAGCGGTCGTGGAACGCGCGGCAGGCCGCCTCGGTCCGGCTCGCCGCGGCCACCACCTCCACCCGGCCAGCCAGGTCGTGCAGGCTCTTGGCATGCGGTTCCGCACCGGGCCCCAGCCCGATCATGCCGACGCGCAGGCGGCTCATGCCGGTGCGTCCAATGGCAATCCACCCGGCAGCCGCACGCGCTCCGCCCCCGCCTGCGCCGCCAGCGCCAGGCGGCACACGGTCCAGACATGCGCCTGGCTCATCGCCGTTGCGGTGCGGTCCCGCACATCCGCCAGCAGATCACGGAAATAGGTCACGGGCTCGGCGGCGCAGTCGATGTGCCGGGTTCCCGCGCGGCCGGCGAGGAACAGGTGGTTGGTGCCGGGGCGGCCCTCGATGTCGACATACTTGCGCAACTCGATGCTGCCTTCGGTGCCGGTGATGGTCAGCCGCCCGTCGCCCCAGCTCGGCAGCCCATCCGGCGTGAACCAGTCGACCCGGCAATAGCCGCAGGCCCGGTCGCTCCGCAGCAGCACCTCCCCGAAGTTCTCGAAGTCCGCCTGCCGCGGATCGTCGAACACGCCCACCGTGCTCGCCACGATCCGCGTATCGGTAGAGCCGGTGAAGGCCAGGAACTGGTCGATCTGGTGGGAGCCGATATCGGCCAGGATGCCGCCGTAGCGGGCGGGGTCGAAGAACCACGGCGGCCGCATGTCGCGGTTCAGCCGGTGCGGCCCGAAGCCAGCGGTCTGCACCACGCGCCCGATCGCCCCCTCCCGCACCAGCCGCAGCGCCACGCCGGTTGCGGGCACCAGGAACCGCTCGGAAAAGCAGATGGAGAAGATCCGCCCGGTCTCCGCCACCGCCTGCTGCAGCAGGACCAGGTCCGCCGCCGTGGTGACGCCGGGCTTGTCCATCAGCACGTCCTTGCCGTGGCGCATGGCGGCGATGGCGAGGCCGGCGCGGTCCGCCGGCACGGCGGCGCACACCATGAGCCCGGCGGTGCGATCCTCCAGCAGCGCCGCCTGGTCCGCCACCTCCGGCAGGTCCGGGAAGCGCCTGCGGAACCCGGCGACCACACCGGGGTCCGACGTGCCGGGCCACCAGCCGGCACACTCCGACCCGGCGGCGAGCAGCCCGGCGACCAGGTCCCAGATGTGGCGGTGATCGAGCCCGATGGCGACGAACCGCCCGGCCACCCGGCTCACTTGGTGCGTTTCGAGCCGATCTGCTCGTCCCAGCGGCGGAACGCCATCACCAGCCGGTCCGGCGTGAGCGGCGTCTCCACAGGGCGCTCGGCGATCCAGCGCGCATACTGCGGCCGCCCGTAGTCCCGCACCACCGCCTGGCTCTCGGGCGGCGCGGCGGATAGCGGCACGTCGGTGACCGGACCGGGGTAGAAATACCCGCGGTCATAGGTGCCGGCCTGCTGCTCCGGCATCAGCATGAACGACATCAGCTGCAGCAGCACCGGGAGCTTCTCCGCCGACACGCCCTTGGGCACGCACATGAACTGCGTGTCCGGCAGCCAGCGGGTGCCGTCCAGCATGAACACCTCGGTGTCCTTCGGCACCACGCCCAGCACGCGCGGGTTGATGTCCCAGCCGCAGGTGGAGACGACGACGTCCCGCGTCTCCTCCGCCAGCTCCTTCATCATCGCCGCGGTGCCGCTGGGATAATAGTCGATGTGCTCGCCCATCGCCTGCAGATAGGCCCAGCTCTTGTCCCAGCCCTTGATGGGGTCGCGCGGGTCGGCGTCGCCGAGGATGTACGGAAGGCCCTGCAACCAGGTCCAGCCCGGGCCGGAGTTGTAGGGGCGGGCATAGGTGAATCGGTTCGGGTGCGCACGCACCCAGGCCAGCAGGTCGGCCGCGGTCTTCGGCACGTCCTTCACGCGGGCGGGTGCGTATTCGAACAGGGGGCCGGAGGGCGAATAGGCGACGGCGATCCCCTGCCCGCGGCCGAAGTTCTCCTGCATCATGCGGGCGCCGGGGGTGAACAACGCCTCAAGCTTTGGGAGGGACGCGGCGTGGCGCGGCAGCATCTCCTCCCACAGGCCCTGCGTCACGCCATCGGAGAGCGCGCCGGGACCGGTCAGCACCAGGTCGATGTCCACGCGGTTCGCCGCCTGCTGCGCCTTCAGCTTGCCCGGCAGCTCCGGCGATGGCGCCTGCGAGTAGGTGATGCGGGACACCAGGCCCGGATTGCCGGTGCGGAAGCGTTCGATGCCCGCTTTGGTGAGCTGCAGGTTGCCCGCGACGTCGATGATCGAGAGGTCCACCGGGCCGGCGGCGCGGGCGGGCCGGAAGGCTGGCATGGCCGCCGTCGCTGCGCCGGCTGCCAGCACCAGGCGGCGCCCCAGTCCCGGTGCTCGCGCGCCTCCGTCCGGTGATGGCTGCGCGTGGTCGTGTGGATCGGTCATTCATGGCCTCCCTGCCTGCGGCCTGTGGCGCCGCTTGGCCGGGTGATGCTAGGCAGAGCCCGTGCTCGAGATCAACGGCTTCCGCCTGAGCGGGGGGTGCTTGCGTCCGGATGGGCGGGTGCCCAGACTGCAGCCGGCATGAAGCGCCTCCATACACTCGCCGCCCGCCGGCATCGTGCCAGGTGCCAGGTGCCGGTTGCGGCAGTGGCGAAGGCCGGGCTGCCGATGACGTTCGCACCCGGACCGGGCCTGGTCGGGATCCTGCAGAACGGGCGCAGGCTCTCGGCCGCCGCGGCGGCATTCGGGACGCTTCGGTCAGCAACCGGTTGCACCGTCCGTTCGGTGCAACAGCCCAGGGGATGATGATGAACGGCTACATGAAACTCGGCCTGATGCCGGAGGGCGCCGGCCGCACCGGGTCAGACTGGCTGGACCCGGGGATGCCGCCCTACCCCGGCACCAACTTCCAGAAGCACAAGGAACAGGCGCTGATCGCCGAGGAGTTCAAGGCAGACTTCTTCTTCGTCGCCGACACGCTGTGGGCCGACGAGGTCTCGCCTCCGCATCGGCTGGACCGGTTCGAGGCGACAACCCTGCTGGCCGCCATCGCCGCCGTGACGACGCATATCGGGCTGATCGGCACCATGTCGACCACCTTCTGCGAGCCGTTCAACATCGCCCGCTCGATCCTGTCGCTCGACCACATCAGCGACGGCCGCGCCGGGTGGAACCTGGTCACGACCGACCCCAAGGGTTCCTCCGACAATTATGGCCGCTTCCAGGCGGTGTCCCACCAGGAGCGCTACGAGATCGGGGAGGAAGCCTACCGCGTCGTCACCGGGCTGTGGGACAGCTTCGAGGACGACGCCCTGCCGCAGGACAAGGGGCGCGGCGTGTTCCTGCTGCCGGAGAAGCTCCATGCGCTGAACCACAAGGGCAAGTATTTCGAGTCGAAGGGGCCGCTCAACCTGCACCGGTCGCGGCAGGGGCGGCCCATCGTGTTCTCGGCCACGGCGTCCGACGAGGGCATCGACTTCGCGGCCCGCTTCATCGACTGCGTGTTCACCCCGGGCGGCTACGGCCTGGGTGCGAACCAGGAGTTCTACCGCAAGCTGAAGGCCCGCGCCGCCGCCTATGGCCGCGACCCCGGATCGGTCGCGATCCTGCCCTCCTGCGCTCCACTGATCGCCCCCACGCGCGCGGCAGCCCAGGCCGCGCAGGCGGCCCGGCGCGAGACGATCGGGATCGAGGGCGCCATCAGGTATCTCAGCGGCTCGTTCCACGGCTTCGACCTGCGGCCCTATGGCCTGGACGACCCCTTCCCGCTGCAGGCGATCGAGCGCGTCGCGGAGGGGTTCAAGGGGGACATGACGCACATGCTGCGGGCCGCGCGCGAGGACTCCCTCACGGTCCGGCAGTTCGTGATGCGCTTCGGGTTCCCCAAGGACCATTTCGTGGGCACCGCCGAGGAGATCGCCGACGAGATGCAGGAGTGGCTCGAGGGTGGGGCCTGCGACGGCTTCATGCTGGTCGAGGCGCAGCCGGGTCAGCTGCGGCTGTTCGCGGATGGCGTGGCGCCGATCCTGCGGAACCGGGGGCTGCTGCGGCGGGAGTATGCGGGCACCACCCTGCGGGAGAACCTGGGCCTGCCCCGGCCCGAGAACCAGTTCGTCACCGCCCGCCGCGCCGCCGCCCAACCCGGCTGAACCTGTGATTTCAGGCCCGGCGATTGTCCTTCCCACCCGCAGATGCGACAAGACCGGCCGTTATCGTTCAAACCAACTCAGCGGCAGCAGAACCGCTTGCAGAGGTCAGCGCATGTCAGCTCTTGAAATCGTATGGACGAAGGTCGACGAAGCGCCGGGCCTCGCGACATTCTCCCTTCTCCCCATCGTCGAGGCCTTCGTCGGCACGGCCGGCGTGGCGATCAGGCTGAAGGACATCTCGCTGACCGGGCGCATCATCGCCAACTTCCCGGAGAAGCTGACGCCGGAGCAGCGCGGGGCGGACGAGCTGTCGGAACTCGGCAAGCTCACGCTGCAATCCGATGCCAACATCATCAAGCTGCCCAACATCTCGGCCTCGATCCCGCAGCTCAAGGCCGCGATCAAGGAGTTGCAGGCCAAGGGCTACGACGTGCCGGACTACCCCGACAGCGACGCGAACCCGGCGGACAAGGAGCTGCGCGCCCGCTATGGCAAGGTGCTGGGCAGCGCCGTGAACCCGGTGCTGCGCGAAGGCAACTCGGACCGCCGGGCCGCGGGGGCGGTGAAGCAGTTCGCACGGAACAACCCGCACAAGATGGGCGCCTGGAGCGCCAACTCGAAAACGCACGTGGCGTTCATGCCCGGGCATGACTTCTACGGGTCCGAGGTCGCCACCACGGTCAAGGCCGCCACCAGCGCCCGGATCGAGCTGGTGGGGACCGACGGCGCCACGACGGTGCTGAAGGCCAGGACGGCGCTGAAGGCCGGTGAGATCATCGATGCCTCGGCGATGAGCCGCAAGGCGCTGCGCGCCTTCCTCGCCGCGCAGATCGACGCGGCGAAGCAGGAGGGCGTGCTGTTCTCCCTGCACGTGAAGACGACCATGATGAAGATCTCCGATCCCATCATCTTCGGCCACGCCGTCTCGGTCTATTTCGCCGACGTGTTCGAGAAGCATGCCGCCACCCTGGCGCGCCTGGGGGTCAACCCGAACAACGGCGTCGCGGACATGCTGACGCGGGTCGAGACCCTGCCGGAGGCCGAGCGCGCCGCCATCAAGGCGGACATCGCCGCCGTCTATGCCAGGCGCCCGCCGCTCGCCATGGTCAACTCCGAGCGCGGCATCACCAACCTGCACGTGCCCAGCGACGTGATCGTCGATGCATCGATGCCGGCGATGATCCGCGAATCCGGCCAGATGTGGGGCCCCGACGGCAAGCTGCACGACGTGATCGCGGCCATCCCGGACCGCAGCTATTCGCGGCTGTATCAGGCCGTGATCGAGGACTGCAAGGCGCATGGCGCCTTCGACCCGAAGACCATGGGCTCGGTGCCGAACGTCGGCCTGATGGCGCAGCAGGCCGAAGAGTACGGCTCGCATGACAAGACCTTCGAGCTTCCGATGGACGGCACGGTCCGGGTCGTTGCCGAGGATGGCACGGTGCTGCTGTCGCTGCCGGCCGAGACCGGCGATATCTTCCGCATGTGCCAGGTCAAGGACGAGCCGATCCAGGACTGGGTGAAGCTCGGTGTCCGCCGGGCCCGGCTGTCCAACACGCCCGCGGTGTTCTGGCTCGACAGCCAGCGCGCGCATGACGCGGAGGTGATTGCCAAGGTCGAGGCCTACCTCAAGGAGCAGGACACCAGCGGGCTCGACATCCGCATCCTGCCGCCGGTCGAGGCGATGAAGCTGTCGCTCGACCGCATCCGCGACGGCAAGGACACGATCTCCGTCACCGGGAACGTGCTGCGCGACTATCTCACCGACCTGTTCCCGATCATGGAGCTGGGCACCTCGGCCAAGATGCTCTCGATCGTGCCGCTGCTCTCGGGCGGCGGACTGTTCGAGACGGGTGCCGGCGGCTCCGCCCCGAAACACGTGGAGCAGTTCCAGCAGGAGGGCTACCTGCGCTGGGACTCGCTCGGCGAGTTCCTGGCGCTGGGCGCCTCGCTCGAGCACCTGGCCCAGACCCAGCACAACGCGGACGTGCAGGTGCTGGCCGAGACGCTCGACGAGGCCAATGGCAAGATCCTCGAATTCAACCGCTCGCCGGCGCGCAAGGTGGGCGAGCTTGATAACCGCGGCACCCATTTCTACCTGGCGCTCTACTGGGCCCAGGCCCTGGCGGCGCGCGACAACAGCTCGGGCCTGGCGGCACGCTTCAAGCCGCTGGCCGATGCGCTGGCGGCCCAGGAGGCCAAGATCACCGCCGAGCTGATCGCCGCACAGGGCAAGCCGATGGATACCGGCGGCTACTACCTGCCCGATACCGCAAAGACCGCGGCAGCCATGCGGCCCAGCGAGACCCTGAACGCTGCCCTCGCCAGCCTTTGACCCGGCGCCTGCCGACCAGGGCTCCACCCGTCCGGTAGGCTGAAATCGTCCGTCCGCTCCGCAGGCCTCCACCTGCCGGAGCGGACCCGGGCCCCCAGCCCGCTCAGCGTTTCGATGGCGCCGAGGCTTGAGGCTCCTCAGCCCTGTTCGGCCGGGGCCTCCGCCTCCGCGGACCACAAGGACTTCCCCGAGCGCGACACCCGGCGCATGGTCATCTGGTATTCATACAGGTCCGGCCGGTACAGCGCCTGGATGTATTCGACGACGCGCTCCGCCGGGTCCCGCACCTGCCGCCGCACATAGAGCAGGGCGGCGCCCACCTCCACCTCCAACGCCCGCGCCACGGCGGCGTCCGCGACCTTGGCGGAGATCACCTGGTCGGCCCGCGACACGGCGTACCCGGCTTCTTCCAGCAACGCGAGCAGCGGGCGCCGGGCCAGGTCGGCGCTGCGGTAGTGGCGGCCCACGTCCTCCGGCACCCAGGTGGTCAGGAAGGAGAAGGGCACCCCCTGATGGCAGCGCACCCGGACGGCCTTCTGCACGGGGGTTCGCGGCGGCACCTCCAGCGCGGCGGCCACGTCGGCGGGTGCGCTGGTATAGCTGAAGTCCAGCACGCGCACGGTGGTCTTCAGCCCCATGATCAGCAGGTTCTCCAGCAGGCCGCCCAGGTTCTGCCGCATGGGAGCGATGTCGCCGCCGGGTTGGGCGAAGGTGCCGCTGCCGCGCCGGCGGGTGATCAGCTTCTCCTTTTCCAGCCGGTCCAGCGCGCGGCGCACGGTGATGCGGGCCACGCCGAAGGCGCTCGCCAGCTCGTGCTCGCCGGGCATGGCCTCGTCCGCGGCCCAGTGGCCCTCGGCGATCTGCTGGCGCAGCACCAGGTAGATGCGGTGATACAGCGGCATCGGCACACTGCCGCGCCCGCCAAGCGCCATCCCGCCCGGCGCCATCCCGCCCGGCGCCATCCCGCCCGGGGCTGATGCCGCCCCTGACGCTGCGCGGCCCCGGATGTCGGCCACGGCTCAGAACCGGGTGGGCGACCAGACCCACGGCTGGCTGATGCGGTCCGCCGCCTGATAGGCCAGGATCGCCTCCGCGTGCTTCAGGGTGAGGCCGATCTCGTCCAGCCCTTCCAGCAGCGCCGTCCGCCGCATCGGCTCCACGGCAAACCCGATCGCCTCGCCATCCGCGGCCACCACCACCTGCCGCTCCAGATCCACCGTGAGGCAGGCATTGCCGGCGCTGCACTGCTTCGCCAGCCGCCGCACGGTCTCGCCGGGCAGGCGGATGGGCAGCATGCCGTTCTGGAAGCAGTTGTTGAAGAAGATGTCGCCGAAGCTCTCCGCGATCACGCAGCGCAGCCCCATGCCCATCATCGCCCACACCGCACCCTCGCGTGAGGAGCCGCAGCCGAAGTTGGACCCGGCCAGCAGGATGGGCGCGCCGCGGAACGCCGGCTGGTTCAGCGGGAAGGCCGGGTCCTCCGTGCCATCCGGCAGGAACCGCCAGCTCTCGAAGGCAACCGCCCCCATGCTCTCCCGCGTGGTCCCGGTCAGGCGCTCCACGCGGATGATGATGTCAGTATCAACGTTGTCGCGCAGCAGCGGGGCGGCGACGCCGGTCAGGACGGTGAAGCGCTGCATCGTCAGCCCATCCGCCGCACATCGACCAGCGCACCGCTGAGCGCCGCGGCCGCGGCCATGGCAGGCGAGGCCAGGTGCGTGCGCGCGCCCGGACCCTGGCGCCCCACGAAGTTGCGGTTGGACGTGGAGACGGAGCGCTGGCCCGGCGGCACCCGTTCCCCATTGGCCGCCACGCACATGCTGCACCCCGGCTCCCGCCAGCCGAACCCGGCCTCGACGAACACCCGGTCCAGCCCCTCCGCCTCCGCATCGCGCTTCACCCGCTCCGAGCCCGGCACCACCCAGGCGGTGACACCCGGGGCCACATGCCCGCCGCGCACCACGGCAGCGGCGTCCCGGAGGTCCGACAGGCGGCTGTTGGTGCAGGAGCCGATGAACACCCAGTCCACCTTGGTGCCCACCAGGCGCTGGCCCGGCACCAGGTCCATGTACTCCAGCGCCGCCAGCCAGGCCGCGCGCTGCGCCGGGTCGGCGGCGTTCCTGGGGTCCGGCACCGGCTGGTCGATGGCGATGGCGTGCTCGGGGCTGGTGCCCCAGGTGATGGTGGGCGGCACGGCGGCGGCATCCACCACCACTTCGCGGTCGAACACCGCCGCCTCGTCGGTCGGCAGGGTGCGCCAATAGGCCACGGCCTGGTCGAACAGCGTGCCTGCGGGGGCGAAGCGGCGGCCGGCGATATACTGGAACGTCGTGTCGTCCGGCGCCACCATGCCGATCTTGGCGCCCAGCTCGATCGACAGGTTGCAGATCGTCATGCGGCCCTCGATGCCCAGCGCGCGCACCGCCTCGCCGGCATATTCCACGGCATGGCCGGTGCCGGCGGCGGCACCCAGGCGGCCGATCAGGTGCAGCACCAGGTCCTTGGGCGTGACGCCGGGGCCGGGCCGCCCCTCGAAGCGCACGCGCATCCGCCTGGGCCGCCGTTGCCGCAGGGTCTGGGTTGCCAGCGCATGGGTCAGTTCGGAGGAGCCGACGCCGAAGGCCAGGGCGCCCAGCCCGCCATTGGTGCAGGTATGGCTGTCACCGCAGATCAGCGTGACGCCGGGCAGCACGATGCCCAGCTCCGGCCCCATCACATGCACGATACCCTGCCCGTCCTGCCCCAGGTCGAAGAAGCGGATGCCGGTCGCCGCCGCCTGCCGCCGCAGGCTGGCACGCAGCCGCTCGCCCGGCACGAAACCCGAGTGCTCGCGGTCCGGCGCGCTGGAAACGGCGTGGTCCGGCGTGGCGAAGGCCAGTTCCGGGTTGCGCACGGCAAGGCCACGCTCCAGCACGTCGGTCAGGGCCCGGCCGCCCGAGAGGTCGTGCAGCAGGTGGCGGTCGATGTGCAGCAGGGACCAGCCCTCGCCCAGGTCGGCGACGACGTGGCGGTTCCAGACCTTGTCGAACATCGTGCCTGCGGCCATGCGCCGTCTCCTTTCCCGCTGCGAACCGGACTTGACGGCAAAACCCGGATTGACGCAAACGAGATGTTCCATAATGTGGACAACTTGGCGATCCCGCCAAGGTCCGGCGCGGCATGACGCGGCCGATCGCCGCCACCCCGGTCGTCGCCACCCCGGCGTCCCGCACAGAAGGGCCAGGCCTGCCATGATCTCCCTCACCCGACGCACGGTGCTCGCCGGCACCGCCACCGCATCCATGAGCCTGGCCGCCCCCACCCTGCCGCGCGCGCAGCCCGCCGCCGTGAAGCTCGGCATCCTGCAGCCCGTGACCGGCGCGCTGGCACAGGATGGCGAACTCGGGCGGCTGGGCGCGCAGATCGCCATCGACGAGATCAACGCGGCAGGCGGGATCGGCGGCATGGGCGGCGCCAAGCTGGAGATGGTGTTCGGCGACGCCCGCTCCATGCCGGATGCGGGCACCCAGGAGGTGGAGCGGATGCAGTCCGAGGGCGTCTGTGCGGTGGTCGGCGGCTTCGCCAGCCCCATCTGCCTCGCCGCCAGCCAGGCCGCCTCGCGCTACGACCTGCCCTATGTCGTCGATGTCGGCGTCTCCGACAGCATCGTCTCGCGCGGCCTCACCAACACGTTCCGCTTCGCGCCGGGCTTCGGCAAGGTGACGTCGGTGGCGCTCGACAACCTGGTCCTGCTGAACGACGCGGCGGGCAAGCCGGCCAGGACGGTGGTGCTGGTGCATGAGGACGGGCTGTTCGGCAGCGGCCTGGCCAAGCTGATGCAGACCGAGCTGCCCAAGCGCGGCTTCGAGATCCTGGACACCATCGCCCACCCCACCCCGGCCCGCGACATGAGCAACATCGCGCTCCGCATCCGCTCACTCGCGCCGGACCTGATCCTGCCGTCGGACTACTATGCCGAGTTCGTGCTCCTGGCCCGCACGCTGCAGCAGCAGCGGATCAAGCCGAAGGGGATCTATGGCGTGCTGAACGGGGCGGCCTCCAACTACCGCTTCGTCAAGGAGTTTCCGGCCATCGCCGAGAACCTGATGGACTGCAATCATTGGGCGGACCCGCGCAATCCCAAGACCACGGCGCTGAAGCAGAAGGTCGACGGCATGGGCAAGACCTTCGCCTACAACGTGATGCTGAACTACTCCTGCGTGCTGCTGGTGGCCGATGCGCTCAGCCGTGCCGGCACGGCGGACCGCGCCAAGCTGACGGCGGCGCTGGCCGCCTCGACCTTCGCCGGGCACATCATGCCCTACGGACCAACCAAATTCGTCGGCGGGCAGAACCAGGGCGCCACCCCGGTGAACACCCAGGTGCAGGGCGGCGCCATCAAGGTGATCTTCCCGGACAGCTTCGCCGATGCCAAGCCGGTGTTCCCCGTCACCTGACCCGGCCCTTATGTACGCGCCGTCCATCATCGCCGAGGCAGTCGCCAACGGGCTGCTGACCGGGGGGGTCTATGCCCTGGTCGCGCTCGGCCTCACGTTGATCTACGGCGTGCTGCACATCATCAACTTCGCCCATGGCGCGCTGCTCACCTGCGCCATGTTCGTGGTGTGGGGCCTGGGCACGCTGCTCGGCATCAGCCCCTATCTGGCGATGCTGCCGCTGGTGCCCGGCTTCTTCGCCCTGGGCTACGCGCTGCAGCGCTTCGTCATCGGCCCGGCCAGCGGCGGGCGGGACAGCAACGTGCTGCTGGTCACGCTGGGCCTGGCCATCGCCATCCAGAACGGGCTGCAGGTGGCCTTTGGCGCGGACACGCGGTCATTGGACGGCAACGACCCATTCGACGTGGTGGCGGTGGGCCCCATGCTGCTGTCGCAGCCGCGGCTGATCGGCTTCGCGGTCTCGGTGCTGGTGGCCGGGCTGCTGTGGGCGGTGCTGGCGCGGACCGACACCGGGCGGGCCATCCGTGCGGTGGCGAAGGAGGATCTGGGTGCGCGCCTGGTGGGCATCGACGTGCCGCATGTGTTCGCCGTCACCTTCGGCATCGGCTGCGCCTGCCTGGCGGTGGCGGCCGGGCTGCTGATGCCGAGCTACACGGTGAACCCGCGCTCCGGCGAGGCCTTCGTGCTGGTGGCCTTCACCATCGTGGTGCTGGGCGGCATGGGCTCCATTCCGGGCGCGCTGATCGGCGGGCTGCTGATCGGTGTGGTGGAGAGCCTGAGCGGGCTGTTCCTGGGTGACAGCCTGGGCCAGGTGGGAATCTTCGTGCTGTTCATCCTGGTGCTGCTGCTGCGGCCCGCCGGGTTGTTCGGGGCCCGCGCATGAGGCACACGGGCGTGAGAGGCTGGCTGATGGCGGCGCTGCTGGCGGCGCTGGCCGCGGTGCCGCTGCTGTTCCCTGCCAACACCGTGGTGAACTTCTTTGCCGGCGCCTTCATCGTCATCCTTGCGGCGCAGGGCTGGAACATCCTGGGCGGGCTGGCCGGGCAGCTCTCCTTCGGCCATGCCGCCTTCTACGGCACCGGCGCCTATGTCAGCGCCGTGCTGCAACTGCGCTACGGCGTCAATGCCTGGGCCGCTGCCTGCGCCGGCATCGCCGCCGGGGCGGCGGCAGGCGGAGCCATCGGTGCCATGGTGTTCCGCGCCGGGCTGCGCGGCTCCTACTTCGCGCTGGTCACGCTGGCGTTTGCCGAGGTGTTCCGCATCCTGGTCAACGCCGCGCCGATCACGGGTGGGGCCTCGGGCCTGCTGGTGCGGCTCGATGCCCGGCCCGGCAACTTCCAGTTCGCCAGCCGCACCACCTTCTTCTACGTGGCCCTCGCCTGCGTGGCCGGCGCGCTGCTGCTCACCCGCCTCATCATCCGCTCCCGCTTCGGCGCCCAGCTCGCGGCGGTGCGGGAGAACGAGGAGGCGGCGCGGGCCCTGGGGATCGACGCCTTCGCGGTGAAGCTGCGGGCCATGGTCCTGTCGGCCGGGATCACCGCGGCGGCGGGCGTGCTGTATCTGCAATACTACTTGTATATCGATTCAAGCATCGCCTACGGCACCGGCGTCTCGGTGGCCGCCCTGCTGGCCCCGGTGGTGGGCGGCGTCGGCACCGTGCTGGGCCCGGTGCTGGGCGGCCTGGCGCTGGAGGCGCTGGGGCAGGCCACTCGCCTGGTGCCCGGCGCCGTCGCGGGGCTGGACCAGGTGCTGTTCGGCCTGCTGCTGGTCGCCGCCATCGCCTTCATGCCCGGCGGCCTGGTGGGCAGGCGGCGATGAGTGCGCCCCTGCTCCGCGTCGAGGGTGTCAGCAAGCGCTTCGGCGGGCTGCTGGCGGTGGCCGAGGCCTCGCTGGACGTGCAGCGCGGCAGCATCACCGGGCTGATCGGGCCCAACGGCGCCGGCAAGACCACGCTGTTCACCATCATCGCCGGCTTCACCCGGCCCAGCACCGGCCGCGTGACGTTCAATGGCGCGGACGTGACCGGGGAGGCCGCGCACCTGCGGGCCCGGCGCGGGATCGTCCGCACCTTCCAGATCGTGCAGCCCTTCGCCGGGCTCTCGGTGCGGGAGAACATCGCCGTGGGCGCGCACCTGCGCCACGGCCCCCGGGCGGCGGCGCTGGACCGCGCCACCGCCGTCGCCATCCGGGTCGGGCTGGAGGCGGAGCTGGACAAGCCCGCCGCCGCCCTGACCGTGGCGGGGCGCAAGCGGCTGGAGCTGGCCCGCGCCCTGGCCACCGAGCCGCAGCTGTTGCTGCTGGACGAGGTGCTGGCCGGGCTCAACCCCTCCGAGATCGCCGCCATGCTGCCGGTGCTGCGGGGTCTCGCGGCGGACGGCATCACCATCCTGATGATCGAGCACGTCATGCAGGCGGTGATGCAGCTCTGTTCCCACGTCCATGTGCTGGCGCAGGGCCGCATGACCGCCGCCGGCCCGCCGCGCGAGGTCTGTGCCGACCCGGCTGTCATCGAGGCCTATCTCGGCGCCGGCGCCGCCGCGCGGATGGCCGCGCATGATTGAAGCCCGCTCGGCTGAACCGCTGCTCGCCGTCAGCGCGCTGCGTGCCGGCTATGGCGCGACGGAGGTGCTGCGCGGCATCGACCTCGTGGTGCATCCCGGCGAGATCGTCGCGGTGCTGGGTTCCAACGGCGTTGGCAAGACCACGCTGAACAAGGCGCTCTCCGGCATCGTGCCGGTGCGCGCCGGTGAGATCCGGTTCGGCGGCCAGCGCACGGAACGGCTGCCGGCCTCGCAGATCGTCGCCGCCGGGCTGGTGCATGTGCCGGAGGGGCGGCGGGTGTTCCCCGACATGTCGGTGCGCGACAACCTGGTGCTCGGCAGCTACCGCCGCGGCCGCCCGCGCCGGGCCGCGAACCTGGAGCGCGTGCTGGAGACCTTCCCGCGCCTGCGGGAGCGCGCCCGCCAGAGCGCCGGCACCCTCTCGGGCGGCGAGCAGCAGATGCTGGCCATCGGCCGCGGCATGATGGCGGAACCGCGCCTGCTGATCCTGGACGAACCCTCGCTGGGCCTGTCGCCGCTGCTGGTCGAGGAGATGTTCACCCTCATTGCGCGCCTGCGGGCCGATGGGCTGGCGATCATGCTGGTCGAGCAGAACGTGGTGCAGTCGCTCGACCTCGCAGACCGCGGCTACGTGCTGGAAAACGGGCTGTGCGTGCTGTCCGGCCCGGCCGCCACGCTGCGGGACGATCCCGAACTGAAACGCACCTATCTCGGATTGTGAGCATGACCCCAACCTTGCGTGACCATCTGCGGAACGGGCTGCTCGTCGCTCCCGGCGTCTATGACGCGCTCACCGCCTCGCTTGCCGCAGCGGCCGGGTTCAGGGCGCTGTACGTGTCCGGTGCCGCCATCGCCTACACCCGGCTGGGGCGGCCGGATATCGGGCTGGTGTCGATGAACGAGGTGGCCGAAACCGTCGCCCTGCTGCGCGACCGGGTGCCCACGCCGCTGATCGTCGATGCCGATAACGGCTACGGCAACGCGCTGAACGTGCAGCGCACCGTGCGGGTGTTCGAGCGGGCCGGGGCCACGGCGATCCAGCTGGAGGACCAGACCATGCCGAAGCGCTGCGGCCACCTGCGCGACAAGTCGCTGATCCCCACCGCGGAGATGGTCGGCAAGGTGCGCGCGGCGCTGGACGCCCGGGCCAGCGAGGACACGCTGATCATCGCCCGCACCGACGCGGTGGCGGTGGAGGGCCTGGCCCCCGCCATCGAGCGTGCCCGGCGTTATGCGGAGGCCGGGGCCGACATCCTGTTCGTGGAGGCGCCGCAGAGCCGCGGCCAGCTGGCGGAGGTGACGGCGGCGCTGCGCGGCCTGTGCCCGCTGATGGCCAACATCGTCGATGGCGGCGACACGCCGCCCCTGCCCCAGGCGGAGCTGGCGGCGCTGGGCTTCCGGCTCGTCATCTTCCCCGGCGGCATCGTGCGCGCCCTGGCCCGCACGGCACAGGGCTACTACGCCTCGCTGGCCGAGCACGGCAGCAACCTGCCCTTCGCCGGCCGCATGTTCGACTTCACCCAGCTGAACGCGCTGATCGGCACGCCGGAGATGCTGGCCCTGGGCGCGACCTACGAGGAGCCCGGCCGGTGATCGACCCCGTCACCCTCGCCATCCTCGACGGCCGCCTGACCCAGATCGCCGACGAGATGGACGCGACGCTGTATCGCGCCGCCTTCAACCCGATCATCGCCGAGGCCAAGGACGCCTGCCACGGCCTGTATCATGCCGAGACCGGCGACACGCTGGTGCAGGGGGCCTCGGGCCTGCCGATCTTCGTCGGCGCCATGGCCTTTGCCGTGAAGGCGGTGATCGACAAGGTCGGCCGCGACGGTGGCCTCGAGCCCCACGACACCTTCCTGTTCAACGACCCCTATGCCGGCGGCACCCATCTCAACGATTTCCGCCTGGTGCGCCCGGTGTTCCGCGATGGTGCGCTGTTCTGCTGGATGGCATCGGCCGGGCACTGGCTGGACATCGGCGGCAACGTGCCCGGCGGCTACAACCCACGCGCCACCGAAAGCTTCCAGGAGGGCATGCGCATCCCGCCGGTGAAGCTGATCGCCGCCGGGCGGATGAACAACGACCTGCTGGACATCCTGGCGGCGAACTCCCGCGTGCCCACCTCGAACTGGGGCGACCTGAACGGTCAGCTCGGCGCGCTGGACCTGGGCGAGCGCCGGCTGCACGGGCTGCTGGACGAGTATGGCGACGCCGTGGTGGCGGAGGCCTTCGTCGCCTTCTCCAACCGGGCGGAGGCGATGATGCGCGCCGCCATAAGCGACCTGCCGGACGGGCAGTACGCCTTCGAGGACGTGCTGGACAATGACGGCATCACCGCGGCCACGCTCACCGTGGCGCTCGACCTCACCATCCGGGGCGACACCATGGTGATGGACTTCTCCCGGTCCTCGCCGCCCACCCAGGGGCCCGTCAACATCTCCTACGCCACCACCATCGCCGCCTGCTACGTGGCGCTGAAGCACGTGTTCACCGCCGTGCCGGCCAATGCCGGGTGCCTGCGCCCGATCAGCTTCGTCGTGCCGGACAGCACGCTGCTGGCCGCCGGGCCGCCACGGCCGATGGCGGGCTACACCGAGACGATCCTGCGGCTGATCGGCGTCGTGCTCGGCGCCCTGGCCGAAGCCGACCCGGCCCGCGCCACCGCCGCCCCCTTCGGCACCATCAACGCGCTGTCCCTGGCCGGGCACCGCGCCGATGGCTCGCGCTGGGTGATGTTCAGCTTCTTCGGCGGCGGCATGGGCGGCAACCCGGAATCGGACGGGCTCAGCCACGCCAACAACCCCATCTCCACCGCCACCATCCCGCCCGTGGAGATCCTGGAAGCCGCCTATCCCGTGCTGTTCACCCAATGGGCGCTGCGCCCGGATTCCGGCGGCACCGGCACGCATCGCGGCGGGCTGGGCGCCGTCTATGAGATCGAGGTGCTGACCGATGCCGAGGTGTCGCTGCTGGGCGAGCGCGGCACCGTGGGACCCTTCGGCGTGCGAGGCGGCGGCTCGGGTGCGCGCAACCGGTTCACCTGGCAGTCCGATGACGGCGCGCGCAGCCCGGAGCTGGTCTCCAAGGTGACGGGCGTCTCGGTGCGGGCCGGGCGCCGGGTGCGGCTGGAAACCCCGGGCGGCGGCGGCTGGGGCCTGCCGGACGGGCGCGACGCCGCGGCCGCGAAACGCGACCAACGGTTCGGCTACGTCGGCGGTGACGCAGCATGAGCCGCGTGGTGGGCGTGGATGTCGGCGGCACCTTCACCGACATGTTCCTCTACGACGACACCGAGGGCGCCTTCCGCACCGCCAAGGTGCCTTCCAACCGCGGCGACGAGGCCGTGGGCTTCCTGCGCGGCCTCAAGACCTTCGGCGCGGTGTCGGCGCTCGGCTCCATCGTGCACGGCACCACCGTGGGCACCAACGCGCTGCTGGAGCGCAAGGGCGCGCGCGTGGGCCTGATCACCACCGCCGGATTCCGCGACGTGCTGGAGATGCGGCGGCGCGACCGGCGGCAGACCTGGGGCCTATGGGGCGACTTCGTGCCCGTGGTGGACCGCGACATGCGGCTGGAGGTGGATGAGCGCACCCTGGCCGATGGCAGCATCCGCCAGGCCGTCGATCCGGCCGCCGTGCAGGCCCTGGCCCGGCACCTGCTCGAACACGGCGCCGAGGCGCTGGCCATCGTCTTCATCAACGCCTACGCCAACCCGGCCAACGAGATGGCGGCGCTGGCGGCGGCCGAGGCGGTTTGGCCCAACGGCAACCTCGCCTGCTCCAGCCAGATCCTGCCGGAGATCCGGGAGTTCGAGCGCACCTCGACCACCGCGCTCAACGCCTATCTGCAGCCCGTGGTCGGCAGCTACCTGGGCAAGCTGGACCAGGCGCTGGCGGCGGAGGGATTTGCCGGGCAGTTCCACATCGTGCAGTCCAACGGCGGCGTCATGTCCACCGCCACCGCGCGCCGCCTGCCGGTCCGCACCGCCCTCTCCGGCCCGGCGGCGGGCGTGATCGCCGCGGCAGCCATCGCGGCGGCGGCGGGATACCCCGATGTCATCACCGGGGATCTGGGCGGCACCTCCTTCGACGTGTCGCTGGTGGTGGGCGGCGGCGTGTCGCTGGCGGCGCAGGCCACCATCGAGTTCGGCCTGGTGATCCGCACGCCGATGATCGAGATCACCACCATCGGCGCCGGCGGCGGCTCCATCGCGGCGGTGGATGCCGGGGGGCTGCTGCAGGTGGGCCCGGAAAGCGCGGGATCACGCCCCGGGCCGGTCAGCTACGGCCAGGGCGGCACGCGCCCCACCCTGACCGACGCCAACGTCGTGCTGGGCCGCATCAACGCCGAACGGCCGATCGGCGGCGCGCTGGCCCGGCTCGACGTGGCCGCCGCCCGCACCGCGATCCTGGACCATGTCGGCACCAGGCTCGGCCTGGGCGCGGAGGCGGCGGCGGAGGCCATCATCCGCGTCGCCAACGCCCGCATGGCCGGGGCGATCCGGCTGGTCTCCATCGAGCGCGGGCATGACCCGCAGCGCTTCGCCGCCGTGCCGTTCGGCGGCGGCGGCGCGCTGCACGTGGGCGCGCTGATCCGCGATGTCGGCATGAAGGCGGCGCTGGTGCCGCGCTTCCCCGGCGTCACCTCCGCGCTGGGCTGCATCATCGCCGACATCCGGCACGACCAGGTGCAGACGGTGAACCTGGCGCTGGAGGGGGTGGACGTCGCGGGCCTCGACCGCCGCCTGGTGGCCGAGGCCGCAACCGCCCGCGGCGTGGTGGAGGCGGCCGGGCTGGCGATGGACGGGATCACCACGGTGTTCGAGGCTGATATGCACTATGCCGGGCAGACCCATACCGTCGCGGTGCCGCTGCCGCTCACCGTGCGGAACGGCAGCACCGGCGTGACCGCCGCCTTGCTCCGCGAGGCGTTCGAGCGGGCCTATCACGCGCAGTTCGGCCGCGTGCTGCCGGGCGTGGGCGTGCGCCTGGTGAACCTGCGCACCGCCGCCATCGGCCGCCGGCCGCACTTCGACCTCTCCGCCCTGGCGCCGGATGCCGCGGCCTCGATGGCAGCCGCGGACCGGGGGACGCGGCCGGTGTGGTTCGGCGGCTGGCACACCGCCACGGTGCATGACCGCCTGGCGCTGCCGGTGGGGGCCGAGATCCCCGGGCCCGCCATCCTGGAGCAGCCGGACGCCACCACGGTGATCGACCCCGGCCTGGTCGCCCGCGTGGACCATCTGGGCAACGTGATCGTGACGCGCGCATGAGTGCCGTGGCCTCCCTCGGCGCCACCGCGCTGCTGGTGTGTGACCTGCAGAACGACTTCGTGCATCCGGACGGCGCCTATGGCCGCGCCGGCCTGGGCACGCCGGGCATCGCCGCCCTGCCTGCCCGGCTGAAGCCGCTGGCCGACCGCCTGCGCCGGGGCGGCGGCTGGGTGGTGCAGACGCAGTTCACGCTTGTGCCGGGCCGCGGCGGCGAGCCGCTGATCTCGCCGCACCTGCTGACGCTGCGCCCCTTCCTGCGAAAGGGTGATTTCTGCCCCGGCGCCTGGGGCCATCAGATGGTGGACCTGCTGCAGCCCGCCGATCTCTCCGTCGAGAAGGTGGCCTATTCCGCCTTCTACATGAGCCGGCTGGAATGGGTGCTGCGCCGCTGCGGCATCACCCGGCTGCTCGCCTGCGGCATCGTCACCAATGGCGGCGTCGCCTCCACCGTGCGGGAGGCGCATGTGCGCGACTTCGACGTGACGGTGCTGGAGGATGGCTGCGCCGCCTTCACCGGGTCCGTGCACCGCACCGCCATCGACGCGCTGCGCCCGGTCTGCCGCGTGGCGGACATCGCCACCGTGCTGGGGGAGCTGGCATGAGCGTCGAACCCGCGGCCGGCATCGCGTTCGAGGCGCATGTCCCGGTCATCATCATCGGTGCCGGGGCGGCTGGCCTGGTCGCCGCCCTGAGTGCCCAGGCCGCAGGGGCCGCGGTGCTGGTGCTGGAGCGCGATCCCCTGCCCCGCGGCTCGACGGCGCTCTCCGCCGGGCTGGTGCCCGCCGCGGGCACGCGGTGGCAGCGCGCCGCCGGCATCGAGGACAGCCCGGAGCGCTTTGCCGCCGACATCATGGCCAAGGCGCGGAACGAGCCCGACCCGGCGCTCGTCGAGGCCCTCACCCGGCAGTGCGGCGCGGTGCTGGAATGGCTCGCCGATACGCACGGCCTGGCCTTCTCGGTGATTGAGGACTTCAACTATCCCGGCCACTCCGCCCGCCGCATGCACGGCCTGCCCACCCGCTCCGGCGCCGAGCTGATGGACCGGCTGACGCACGCCGCCACCGGGGCCGGGACCGACGTGCTGTGCGATGCCCAGGTCACCACGCTCTATACCACGGCGGCCCGCCGCATCGCCGGCGTGGCCTATGCCCGGCCGGACGGGACGGTGGAGCGCATCGGCTGCGACGCCCTGGTGCTCGCCTGCAACGGCTATGGCGGCAACCGCGGCCTGGTGGCCCGGCACGTGCCGGACCTGTCGGACGCCCTCTATTTCGGCCATCCCGGCAACCAGGGCGAGGCGCTGCTCTGGGGCGAGGCGCTGGGCGCCGCCACCCGGCACCTCTCGGGGCACCAGGGCCACGGCTCCGTCGCGCACCCCGCCGGCATCCTGATCACCTGGGCCAGCATCACCGAGGGCGGCATCCAGGTGAACACGGCGGGCGAACGCTTCTCGGACGAGGCGCACGGCTATTCCGAGCAGGCCGCCGCCGTGCTGCGCCAGCCCGGCGGCATCGCCTGGACGGTGTTCGACAGCCGCATCGCCGCCATCGCGCGCCAGTTCGAGGATTTCCGGAATGCCGAAGCGGCCGGCGTCATTCTGTGCGCCCCGGACCTGGTCACGCTCGCCACCGCGATGAAGGTGCCGGGCGAGGCGCTGGCCGGGTCCGTGCGGGAGGCCGAGGCGCACACGCGGGACGGCAGCACGGACCGGCATGGCCGGAGCTTCGCGGGCGTGCCGGCGTTGCAGCCGCCCTACTGCGCCGTGCGGGTCACTGGCGCGCTGTTCCACACCCAGGGCGGGCTGGCGGTGGATGGGGTGGGCCGGGTGCTGGACGAAGCGGGCCAGCCGTTCGCCAACCTGTTCGCGGCCGGGGGGGCTGCATGCGGCGTGTCCGGCCGGGTCGCCTCGGGCTACCTGTCCGGCAATGGCCTTCTCTCCGCCGTGGCACTCGGCGCGGTGGCTGGCCGGTCGGCCGCGGCGTGCGCTGTTGTGGCGGAGTAGCCGGATCACGTCCACACAGGCCAGCCCGGCAGCGTCGCCCGCGGTGCCGGCATAGAGAAATCTGCGTGACAATCTTCACGGGACGAGGAAACGTTGCTCCCGACCGCGTCCCGAGGAGAGTGTCCGATGCAGAACCCGACCCGGCGGCAGCTGCTTGCCACCACGGCGGCAATCGGCACCGCCACGGTGGCCGGACAGCCCGCACAGGCGCGGGTGATCTCCGGCGCCCTGCCCTGGGACCCGAACGAGGCCTATCCGCCCGCGGCCGTGGTGCCGGGTCCGTGGCAGTTCTTCACCGTCGACGAGGCTGCGGTGGTGGAGGCGATCGCCGAGCGGCTGATCCCGACCGACGACCTGGGCCCGGGCGGCAAGGACGCCGGATGCGCCGTGTTCATCGACCGCCAGCTGATGGGCCCCTACGGCAGCAGCGCCTGGCTCTACATGGAGCCGCCCTTCGTGCCCGATGCCGCACCGAACTTCGGCATCCAATCCCCGATCGCACCCGCACGCCGGTATCGCGACGGGCTGGCGGCGCTGGCGGCCTACACGAAACAGACCTTCGCCGGCCGGCTGCTGCACCAGCTTGACCCCGCCGAGCAGGACCGCGTGCTGACCGGGCTGGAGAAGGGCGACATCAAGATCGCGGGCGGCAAGGCATTCTTCAACCAGGTGCAGGCCAACGTCGTCGAGGGCTATTTCGCCGATCCCATCTATGGCGGCAACAAGGACATGTGCGGCTGGAAGCTCGTGGGCTTCCCCGGCGTCCGCTACGACTACCGCGACGTGATCGCCAACCCGAACAAGCCCTACACGATGCCGCCGGTCGGCCTCATGGGCCGCAGCATCGTCGGCCCTACAGGCCGCAGCACCAAGGAAGCCGCACGATGACCCGGCGCCTGCCGAAGAAGGATGTCGTCATCGTCGGCCTCGGCTGGACCGGATCGATCATGGCGCTGGAGCTGGCGCGGGCCGGGCTCGACGTGGTGGCGATCGAACGGGGGCCGTGGCGGGACACCGCATCGGACTTCAACATCACCACCGCGCCCGACGAGCTGCGCTACGCCATCCGGAAGGAGATGTTCCTGCGGCCGAAGCAGGAGACCCTGACGATGCGCAACAAGCTGGACCAGACGGCGCTGCCGATCCGCCAGTTCGGCAGCTTCCTGCCGCCCAACGGCGTGGGCGGCGGGGGCATGCACTGGAACGGCCAGACCTGGCGCTTCCTGCCCGACGACTTCCGCATCAAGTCCCATATGACGGAGCGTTACGGCGCCGGGATCATGCCGGAGAACAACTTCATCCAGGACTGGCCGATGTCCTACGCCGAGCTGGAGCCGCACTACGACCGGTTCGAGAAGGTGCTGGGCATCTCCGGCCAGGCCGGCAACGTGCAAGGAAAAATCCAGCCCGGCGGCAACCCGTTCGAGGGGGAGCGGTCCGACCACTATCCTACACCGCCGATGAAGCAGGGCTACTCGCAGAGCCTGTTCACCAAGGCGGCGGCCGAACTGGGCCTGCACCCCTTCCCCCGCCCCTCCGGCAACCTCTCGGAGGCCTACACCAACCCCTATGGCGTGCGCATGGCGCCCTGCACCTATTGCGGGTTCTGCGAATGGTTCGGCTGCGCGAACTACTCCAAGGCCAGCCCGCAGACCTGCGTGCTGCCGGCCCTGATGCGCCACACCAACTTCGAGGCTCGCACGGATTCGGAGGTGACGAAGGTCAACCTCTCGGCCGATGGCAAGCGCGCCACGGGAGTCACCTTCGTCGACAGCGAGCGCAACGAGTGGGAGCAGCCGGCGGACATCGTGCTGCTCTGCGCCTTCAGCTTCTTCAACGTGCGCCTCTTGCTGCTCTCCGGCATCGGCAAACCCTATGACCCGGCCTCTGGCGAAGGCGTCGTGGGCCGCAACTACGCCTACCAGGTGGGCGCCGGGTCGGTGGGGCACTTCGGTCCCGGGGTGAATTTCAATCCCTTCGCCGGCGCGGGCTCGCTGGGCGCGGCGCTGGACGACTTCAACAGCGACAACTTCGACCACGGGCCGCACGGCTTCGTGGGCGGGGCCAGCATGACCAACGCCTACACCAACGGCCGGCCGATCTCGTATCATCCGGTGCCGCCGGGCACGCCGGGCTGGGGGGCGAAGTGGAAGCGTGCGGTGCACGAGACCTACAACAGCACCACCAACGTCGCCGCGCAGGGCAGCGTGATGAGCTACCGCGACAGCTACCTGGACCTCGACCCCACCTACAAGGACCCGCTCGGCCGGCCATTGCTGCGCATGACCTTCGACTATCACCCGAACGAGCAGAAGATGGCCCGCTTCATGGTGCAGCGCTCCGACGAGATCATCCGGGCAATGGGCGCCAAGCAGGTCAGCAGCAACAACCTGCGGGTGCCCTACACGGTGGTGCCCTACCAGACCACGCACAACACCGGGGGCGCGGTGGTCGGCACCGACCCGAAGACCAGCGCGCTGAACCGCTACGGCCAGAGCTGGGACGTGCCCAACGTGTTCGTCACCGGCGCCTCGTCCTTCCCGCAGAACGCCGGCTACAACCCGACCGGCACGGTCGGCGCGCTGTGCTACTGGACCCTGGAGGCCATCAAGACCCAGTATCTGAAATCCGAAGCGCCGCTGGTGGCGCTGCGATGCCCGGCAGGGTGCGGGCCGGGCTCGCCGCGTTGGGGCCAGGATTGTGGCTGCTGCTGGGCATCGGCACGGCCCACGCCGGGTTGGACAACTACGTGCAGGCGGAGCAGGGGCGCTACCTGGCGATTGCCGGGGACTGCCAGGCGTGCCATGCCAGCGCCAAGGGCCCGCTGGCCGGCGGACGCGCCATCGAGACGCCGTTCGGCAACATCAACGCCGCCAACCTGACGCCGGACCGCGACACCGGGCTGGGCCGCTGGAGTGCCGAGGATTTCTGGCACGCGCTGCATGACGGGCGCAGCGTGACGGACGGGCATCTCTACCCCGCCTTCCCCTACAACTATTACACCAGGATCACCCGCGACGACAGCGACGCGCTGTATGCCTTCCTGCGCAGCGTGGAGCCGGTCAGCAACCCGGTGGACCGCAACACCCTGCCCTGGCCGTTCAGCATGCGGACCTCGATGCTGGCCTGGAATGCCGTGAACTTCACCCCGGGCGTGTTCCAGCCGGACCCCAGGCGTTCCGACGAATTCAACCGCGGCGCCTACCTGGTGGAAGGGTTGGGCCATTGCGGCGCCTGCCACACCCCGATGAACCTGCTGGGCGGCCCCAAGGACAGCCTGCACCTGCAAGGCAACTCGATCCAGAACTGGGTCGCCCCCAACCTCACCAACGACATGCAGGCCGGGCTCGGCACCTGGTCGGTGGAGGATATCGTTCAGTATCTGCAGACGGGGCGCACGCTGCATGCCGCCGCGGCTGGCCCGATGGGCGAGGTGGTCGCGGTCTCCACCTCGAAGATGACCACGCCGGACCTGCGTGCCATGGCAACCTACCTGAAGGAGCGCGGCGCCGCCGGGCCCACGCCGCCAGCCGCCCTGCCGGCCAGCAACGCGCAGATGACCAGCGGCGAGGCGGTCTATGCCGATAACTGCTCCGCCTGCCACGCCCGCAACGGGATGGGCGTGGCCAACCTGTTCCCCGCCCTGGCCGGTGCCGCCTCCGTGCGGCAGACGGACCCGGGCAGCACCATCCGCGTGATCATCACCGGGGCGCAGGTGGTGTCCACGCCGGCGGCGCCCACCGCCCCCGCCATGCCCTCCTTCGGGTGGCGCCTGTCGAACGAGCAGATCGCCGCTGTCGTCACCTACCTGCGCAACAGCTGGGGCAATGCGGCGCCAGCGATAGGCGCCCCGGCGGTGGCAACGGTCCGGAGCGTTGTCGCGGTGCCGGGAAAATAACCGGCATCCGCGCAACGCTGTCGCGTCACGGGTTGTCCGCCTTCCGCGACACCGCATCCACGCCGAAATGGTCGGCGAGCTGCTCGCCCGTGTAGCCCTCGGTGAAGCTCGCATCGATCTCCGGCAGCATGGAGCCGTTCCACCGCAGCCACTCCGCCTCCAGCCTCGCATACACATCCGGCAGGCGCGCCTTCAGGTTGGCCCGCTCCAGCGGGTCGGCCACCACGTTGAACAGGAAGGTGTTCTGGCGGAGCTTCAGGAACTTGAAGTCGCCCACCCGGGCGGCGCGCTGCGCATTGGCCTTGTAGCGCCAGAACAGCGAGCGTTGCTGGAGCGGGGCCGTTCCGGTCAGGATGGGCAGCAGGTTCACGCCATCGGAGGGATAGGCCGCATCGGGCGCGGTGCCGGCGGCGGCCAGCAGGGTGGGCATCCAGTCCATGCTGATGCCCACCTGGTCCGAGGTGACGCCCTGCGGCAGCTTTGCGGGCCAGGTGATGATGGCGGGGATGCGCAACCCGCCTTCCAGCAACTCGGTCTTGATGCCGGTGAAGGGCCAGGTGTCGGCGAAGCGCTCGCCGCCATTGTCGCTGGTGAACACCACGATGGTGTCCCGCGTCAGGCCCTGCGCCTCCACGCTGGCCAGGACCCGGCCGATCTGCGTGTCCATCGCTTCCACCATGCGGCGATAGGTCGCCTGGTCGCCGCCATCGAAGTGACGCAGCGTGGGCCCGGTCATGCGGTCGGATTCCGCGGTGTCGCCGGGCGCCTCCCAGGGCCAGTGCGGGGCGGAGAAGTGCAGGCTGAGCAGGAAGGGCGCGCGAGCCCTGGCGAACGCCTCCACCTGCGCCACGGCGCGGTCGCCCAGCAGCTCCGTCATGTAGCCGGCCTGCTGCACCGGGGTGTCGCCGTCCCACAGGTCCTCTTTCCCATCCGTGCCGAAGTGGCGGTAATAGTCCACCGCCCCGCCGCGATAGCCCCAGAAATGGTCGTAGCCGCTCTGCAGGGGCCCGTATTTCGGCAGCCTGCCCAGGTGCCACTTGCCCACCAGCGCGGTGTCGTAGCCGGCCTTCTTCAGCAGCGACGGCAGGGTGGGATGGTCCGGCGGCAGCCCCACGTCGCGGTTGAGCGAGATGGGCTCCTCCAGCCCGACCGGCAGGCGGTATTGGTAGCGTCCGGTGATGAGGCCGGTGCGGGTCGCGGAACACACGGCGGAGTTCGCATAGCCCTGCAGCAGACGGACACCCCGCGCGGCGATGGCGTCGATATGCGGCGTCTTGATGTCCGGCCGCCCGTAGCACCCGACATCGGCATAGCCGAGATCGTCGGCCATGATGAAGATGATATTGGGCCGGACCGTCTGCGCAGCCGCTGGCCCGGCGGCTGACAGGGCCACCGCCCCGGCAAGCCAGCTGCGGCGGTCGATGGATGGCAGCATGACGCGTCCCCCGATTTTCACCGATGTTCGCGCCGTTGCGTTCGGCAGGCAAGTCGGTGACGCGCAAGGGGCCCCCATTTCGGGCCAGCAGCCGCGGCACCGTTCATCATGCGTGCCTGCCCAGCCGCGCGGCCAGCCGGGCCGCCGTGATATGGCCGATCGCCACCAGGTTGGCCTCGACCTCGGCGGCTTCGCTGCTGTTCACCCGCTGCCGCATCGTGGCGATCACGCTGTCCCGCGTCGCGTGCCGCACCAGCGCGACGATGCAGGGGAAGCCGAAGCGGGCGGTGTATTCGGCATTGAGGGCGGCCAGCCCGGCGTGATCGGCCGGGCTCAGGCGGTCGAAGCCGAGCCGCCCCTGCTCCCCACCGGACTCCGGTGTCAGCGACCCCCGCGCCACCTCCGAACCGGCCAGCTCCGGGTGCGCGCGGAACAGCGAGACCTGGGCCTCCCGGCCCGCCGCCCGCACCACGGTCATCGCGGTGTCGTGCAGCCTCTGCGCCGTCGCGAATGGCCGATGCGCGATCGCGGCCTGCATCACCCAGGGCGAATGCTCGAACAGGTCGCCAAGCAGCGCCATGAAGTCCGGCTCTGGCATAGCGTTGAGGGCATCGAGGCCAGGCGGCGGCTTGAGGGTCGCGGGCGTCATGCGTGCTCCTGGTCCGGCAGTCCGTGGTGCCACCCGGAAGCGATGCCGTCCACGCCGGCCCGGTGTCAGTGCGACGGCTTTGCGAGACCGACCTTGATCACGCTGTCCGGCGGCACGGGTGTGGCTTCGCCGGCCGCAAAGGTGGGAAACGCCTGCAGCTGCTTCGGCGTGTAGGCCACGACCGACATGACCTGCCCCACCAGCACCATGGCATCGACCGGGACGGCGATCGGACGCGCGCCGAACCCCAGGAAACCGCCGTAGTCGATCACCACCGCCAGCGTCCCGTCGCGGCCACGGACGACCTGCGCCACCGTCCCGAGGACACGCTGGCTTGCCACCGGCTCCAGCACGTCCCGATGCAGCAGGTCGCCGACCCGGACGGGCTGGGGAAACCGCATCGCGGCGGAGTCCGCGAGGCTCATCCCGGGCGGCGGCGGCATCCCGCCGGGCACCAGGCTCTGCGCCGGCGCCATGCCGCAGAACGTGACCAGGAGCAGCAGGCAGCATCCCGCCATCCGAAGCGAGGAATGATCGCCCATCGCTCAGATCCCCGCGAACCAGGGAAAGCCGAGCTTCTCCCAATAGCCCGGCGAATACGTGTCGGTCACCTCGATGGCCGTCACCCATTTCGGGTTCTTGTAGCCCAGCTTGGTGGACATGCGCAGGCGCAGCGGATAGCCGAACGGGTCCGCCAGTGTCTCATCGGCATAGCGCGTCGCGAGCAGCGTCTGCGGGTGCAGCGCGGTCGCCATGTCGATGATGCTCGGGTAGTCGTCTGCGGTCTTGAACACGACGTACTTGGCCCGGAGATCAGCACCCACCCGTTCAAGGAAGGTGCGAAGCGGCACGCCGGACCACTGGCCGATGTAGTCCCAGCCTTCCACGCAGATGTGCCGGATCACCATGTCGCGCTGCGGCAGGGCTGCGAGCTCCGGCAGGGTCCAGGCCCGCTTCTCGGCGATCTTCCCGGACAGCTCGAGGCGCCAGTCGGTCCCGTTCACCGGTTTCACGTCCACCACGTCGTAATAGGCGTTGAACTTCGCAGGCTTCAGCACCATCGAGGCCGGGTAGGTCGGCGCCAGCCGGGTGGGGTCGAACAGCAGCGCCTGTACGCCGTCATTCAGGCGCGAGATCGCGAGCAGCGCGGTCTCGACGGCTTTGGGCCGGGTCACGTCGCACCCGGTCAGCATGGTGAGCGCACCCAGGGAGAGGCTGCCGCGGATCAGGCCGCGGCGTTCCAGCGAGCGTATCAGCGGCCGGTGGTCATCGAGGATCGCGGGGGTCGGGACCCGGCTGGGGCGGAACAGGGAGTTCATCACTCGATCACCGGTTTGCCGTGTCCGTTCGGGCCAGGGCGCGGGCCGGGCCAAGGCGGGGGCCGCCGGCCAGCATCGCCCAGAGGGTCTGCGGAACGAGCAGCGACAGCAGCACATGGACGACCAGGAAGCCGACGATCACCGCCATGCCGCCGAAGTGGATGATGCGCGCCGACTGGAACCCGCCGAGCAGCGAGACCAGCCCCGAGAACTGCACCGGCTTCCAGATCGCCAGGCCGGTGACGACCTGCGCGATGCCCGCCAGGATCACCACGATATACAGCACCTTCTGCACCGCATTGTAGATGGTCAGGTCCTCGTGCTGGATCCTGAGGCGAAGCGTGTCGCGCACGGTTTCGATGATCTCGCTGAACCGGATCGGCAACATGCGCTCGCGCAGCCGGCCGGTGACCAGCCCATACACCAGATAGGCCAGTCCGTTGATCGCCAGCAGCCACATGCCCGCGAAATGCCAGTTGAGGCTCCACGCCGCCCATTCACCGAGGCGCAGCGTGGAGCCGAACTGGAAGCCCTTGATGATGGGGTCGTCGTCATAGATCCCCCAGCCCGAGGTGATCATCACCAGCATGACGACGGCATTTGTCCAGTGCATCACCCGGACCGGCCAGGGATGCAGCCGCCGGCCGGTGCGGGGCGTGTGAGGCGCTGTCAGGGCTTCGCTCATCAGGTTTCAATCCCAGCGCAGGAGGATGCCCGGCGTACATCCAATGTGGCTGCTGGGCGCGACTGAATCCAGCTTGATCTTTGCAGCAGCATCAGGCGCGCGTTCGGTGCGCAGCCGCCCGGACCACGCAGCCTGCCGGACACGCAAAACGCCGGCCGCATGAGGAAATCTCATGTTGCCATGCGGTCTGCGAAGTTGTGGTGCCGCGACCCCGGCGCAAGAGTGTCGTCTGCCAGGAGACCTCCATCCATGGATCTCAACGTCATCGATGCGCAGAGGCAGACCGTGCCCCGCCCCGCTGCCGGCGGCTGAGCGCGGTGGACAACCCCCTGCTCCGCCTCGCGGCCCACGCGGCCGCCTGGTCCGCCCGGGCGCTTCCGGCAGGGCTGGAGCATCATGCGCGCCGGGCGCTGATCGACTGGGTGGCGACCACCCTGCCCGGCGCCCGGCAGCCGCCCGCCACCCTGCTCGCAGCCGCCCTGGCAGCCGGGCGCGGCGCGGGCCGGGCCGTATGTTACGCCGACGGGCAGGCCGGCGCGGTGCGCCACGCCGCCCTGCTGAACGGCATCGCCAGCCATACCGTCGAGTTCGACGACATCCACCGGGACTCCGGCTACCACCCCGGCAGCCCCACCATCGCCGCGGCCCTGGCCATCGCTCAGGACCGCGGGGCCGACCTGGCGACGCTGCTGCGCGCCGTGGCCGCGGGTTACGAGGTGTCGTGCCGCATCGGCATGGCGGTGCAACCCAGCCATTACCGGATGTGGCACACCACCGGCACCGTCGGCACCTTCGGCGCCGCCACCGCCGCGGCCGTGCTGCTGGGATGCGACGCCAGCGGCATCGCGCATGCGCTCGCCACGGCCGCGACGATGGCGGGCGGGCTGCAGCAGGCGTTCCGCGGCGACGGCATGAGCAAGCCGATGCACGCCGGGCACGCGGCCGATGCCGGCGTGCTGGCGGCGCTGGCGGCGCAGGCCGGGGTCACGGGCGCGCTCGACGTGCTGCATGGCCCGGCCGGCTTCGCCGCCGCCACCAGCGAGGACACCGGCAAGTGGGACCAGGCCCTGGCCGGTCTGGGCGAAGACTTCGCCATCGCCGCCATCACCATCAAGAACCACGGCTGCTGCGGCCACATCTTCCCGGCGCTCGACGCGCTGAACGCGCTCCGGGCCCGACACCCCTTCGCTGCCGAGGAGATCAGCCATATCCACGTCGCCGGCTATGGCGCCACCAAGGACGTCTGCGACCGCCCAGGTGCGCGAACGGAGACGGAGACCCGGTTCAGCGTGCAATACTGCGTCGCCGCGATGCTCCGCCTGGGCGGCGTGCGCCTTGCCGCCTTCACCGCGGCGAACCGGGCCGACCCGGCGCTCCACGCGCTGATGCAGCGCGTCTCCGTCAGTCTCGCCCCGGACCTGGCCTGCGCCTACCCGCGTCGCCGTCCGGCCCGCGTCACCGTCTCACTGCAGGATGGCCGCGTGCTCGAGCACTTCCAGCCGACCCGCAAGGGCGACCCGGACGACCCGCTCTCGGATGACGAGCTGTCGGCCAAGTTCCTGGAGCTGGCCGCCCCCGCCATGGCCGGCGACCCGGCCCTGCTGCTGAACGCGCTATGGACCGGGTCCGCGGTGCCCGGCGCCATCCCGCTGCGGACCGCCTGACCTTGGCCGAGCAGGCCAACCGGACCATCCGGCGCACCTTCGAGGTGCTGGACTACCTGGACGCCAGCGACCGCCCGGTGCGGCTGAAGGAGGTGGTGGCGGCGCTTGGCTACCCGCTCTCCAGCGCCAGCGGGGTGCTCAAAAGCCTGGTGGTGCTCGGCTACCTCAACTACGACCGCGACACGATGGGCTACACGCTGACGGCCCGCATCACCACGCTGGGCACCCGGCTGAACGACGCCGTGTGGCGCGATGGCCCGATCATGGAGGCGCTGGAGGCGCTGGGGGCGCTGACCGGCGGCACCGTCGGGCTGGGCGTGCAGAGCGACATCCATGCCCAGTATCTCACCGTCGTGCAGGCGGTGCGGCCCGTGGCATACCGCCTGCGCGCCGGCGCCATCCGGCCGCTCACCCGCTGCGGCATGGGCTGGGCGCTGCTGAGCCTGCGCGACGATGCCGAGATCGAGCGCCTGCGCCGCCGGGTCAACGCGAAGGAGCATGACCCGGCGCTGCACGTCTCGGCCGAGGCGCTGCACGGGATCATCGCCCAGGTGCGCCGGGCCGGGCACGCCTTCTCGCGCCACACCTTCCATCGCGGCGTCGGCATGATCGCCATGCCGGTGCCGCACCCGGTCGGCGGACGGTGGTGCGCGCTGGGGGCGGCGGGCAGCGTGCCGGAGCTGACGGCCATGCATGGCCGCATCGCGCGGAAGCTGCGGGAGATCGTGGAGGGCCTGTCCCAGCGTGATCTTCATAATGGTGAAAACGAAGGCGAACCGGGCATGTCGCTGGTGCCGCCGCGCGCGATCGGCGTAACCTGAAGCCAAGGGCCGCAAAGGCCCATCGAAGGGAGAGACGAATGGCGATCGCTACCTGGTTGCGCGCTGCCGCGTGTGTGCTGCTGTCCACCGCTGCCGCCGTCGCGGCGGAGGCGCCGTCCGAGATCAAGATCGGCACGCTGTATGCCGGGTCGGGGCAGCTTTCCAGCGCCTCCGTGCCGCTGCACACCGCGATGGAGTGGTGGGCGGACGGGATCAACAAGGGCGGCGGCGTGTTCGTCAAGGGCTTCGGCAAGAAGATCCCGGTGCGGCTGATCTCCTATGACGACCAGAGCTCCCCGTCGCTGGCCGGCAACCTGACCAACCAGCTGATCACCCGCGACAAGGTGGACATCCTGCTTTCCGACAGCACCTCGGTGATGACCGCATCCGCGGTGCCGGTCGCGCGGGACAACAAGCAGCTGCTGTGGGACGTGACGGGAAGCAGCCCCAACTTCTTCACGCCCGACAACAAGTACATCGTCCTGCTGGGCCTGGCCGCGACGGACCGTTACCCCAAGTCGATCGCGGATTTCGTGTCGCAGATGCCCGCGCTGGGCATCAAGAGCGTGGCGCTGCTCTACACCACCGCGGACTACACGGCATTCCAGGCCGCCGCGGTGCGCAAGGCGGTGCAGGCGGTGCCGGGGCTGAAGCTGGTGTTCGACCGCGGCGTGCCCGTCAACACCACGGACTATACCCTGCTGGTCAACAACGTGGCCGCGGCAAGGCCCGACGCGCTGCTGGAGTTCGGCTATCCCGCCAACGAGATCGCCTTCCTGCACGCGATGCAGGACAACGACACCAAGTTCAAGTTCCTGTTCACCAGCTATGGCCTGACCGAGATGTCGCTGATGCGCAGCAACGGGGTGGCGGACGTGCTGACCCACAGCTTCGCCCTCGCCAGCCCGGCGGTCTATGAGTTCAAGGTCAATTACGGCCTGGACCGCGACCACTTCAAGGAAGCCTTCGAGCACTGGGTCGAGACCCGCAAGCTGCCGGGCGTGGAGTTCGGGCTGAACGCGGTGGCGGGATACCAGACCGGGCTGGTGATCGAGAAGGCGCTGGCCGAGGCGGAGAGCCTGGACCAGCTGGAGCTGCGGCGCGCGGTATTCACCCTGTCGGGCAAGCTGCAGACCCTGGCCGGGCCATTCCTGCTCGAGGCCGATGGCTCGCAGAGCGGTGAGATCCTGCCGCTGGGCCAGATCGTGCCGGTGACGACGCCGGGCATCACCCCGGCCAGCACCATCGACAAGGCGCTCGGCTTCAACATCGTATGGCCGGCCGATCTCGCCACTGCCAAGCCGATCTACCCGGCACCCTGAGGCATGCTGGCCTATGCGCTCGCGACCGGCTTGATCTTCGGGCTGTATTTCGCCCTGGTCGGCGTGGGCATGAACCTGGTGTTCGGCGTCATGCGCATCGTGAACCTGGCGCATGGCGACTTCATCATGCTGGGCGCCTTCTCTGCCTTCTGGCTGCTGCGTGGGCTGGGGCTGCCGGTGCCGGCCGTGATCGGCATCAGCTTCGCCGCCTTCTTCGTGCTGGCCGTCCCGGTGTACTACCTGCTGATCCCACGGCTGTTCCGCTCCAAGGAGCCGGAGATGCTGTCACTGATCCTGTTCTTCGGGCTGTCGCAGGTGATCGAGGCTGCGGTTTCCATGCTGTTCGGCAACACGGAGCGGTCCATCCCCAGCCGGCTGCTGGGCGGCGGCCCGGTGCCGCTGCTGGGGCAGACGGTGCCGTTTGCCTGGGTCTATGCCGCCGGGGTCTCGGTGCTGATGCTGGCGGGTGTCTATCTCTACCTCTACCGCACCAGGTTGGGGCGGCAGACCCGCGCGATCATGGCGCAGCGGGAGGAGGCGCTGGCAATCGGGATCGACATCCACCGCATCTCCGCCATCGCCTTCGGGGTCGGCGCCGGGCTCGCCGCGGTGGCCGGCGTGTTCGCGCCCTTCATGCTCGGGTCGTTCACCCCGTCGATGGGCATCCCGCTGGACCTCACCTCGTTTGCCGTCATCATCATCGGCTCGCTGGGCAACCCGCTCGGCACCGTGCTGGGCGGCACGATCTACGGTGTGTCGCTGATGCTGATGCAGACCTATCTCAGCTCGTTCGCCGACCTGCTGCCGAACCTGGTGCTGATCGGCGTGCTGCTGGTGCGGCCCACGGGGCTGCTGGGCCGGCAGGTGCGGCATGCCTGACGTGCGCAGCTTCGGGGGCGAGCTCCTGGCGGTGGTGGCGCCGCTGGTGCTGGTGTTCGCCCTGCTGCCCTTCGCCTATGACAACGGCCTGCTGCTGCTGAACTTCGTGGTGTTCATGGTGCTGGCGCAAGGGCTGAACCTGACCTACGGCTTCTGCGGCTATCTGCCCTTCGGCTATGTCGGGTTCTTCGGTGCCGGGGCCTATGGCTTTGCCATGCTGGTGAAGCTGGCCGGGGTGCCGCCAGTGGCCGCCGTGGCGGGCGGCGGGGCCGCGGCCTTGCTGGTGGGCCTGCTGCTCAGCCCGCTGCTGCGGCTGCAGGGCGCCTATTTCGGCCTGGCCAGCCTCGCCGCCTCCGAGGCGCTGCTGCACCTGGTCGGCAACCCCAACCTCGAACCCGCCACCGGCGGACCCTACGGCGTGCGGCTGGACACGCCCTATTCTCCGCACCTCACCTATGGCCTGGCCCTGGGCATCCTCGCGCTCACCATGGCGCTGGTGGCCTGGCTGCGGCACTCCCGCTTCGGCCTGCAGCTGCAGGCGGCGCGGGACAACCCGGTGGCCGCCGCCATGGCCGGGATCAACATCGTGCAGGGCCGCCTGGTGGTTTGGCTCGCTGCCGCACTGGCGGCCGGCAGCATCGGCGCGGTGTTCGCCTGGCAGGCCTCCACCTTCTTCCCGGAGGCGGTGTTCGACCTCAACTTCAGCATCTTCGCCATCGTGTTCACCCTGTTCGGCGGGGCCGGCACTCTGGTGGGTCCGGTGCTGGGCGTCGTGCTGCTCTATGGGTTCTACAACCTGATCGGCGTGTCGGCGCCGCAGTATTTCCAGCTGGCCTTCGGGCTGCTCATCATGCTGCTGGTGCTGTTCTTCCCGCAGGGGCTCGCGGCCATCCCCCGCCTCTGGCGCCGCCCGGGGCGCGAACAGGCGGTGCCGGGTGGCTGATCTCCTGCTGCAGGCCACCGGGATCGTGAAGCGCTTCGGCGGCTTCAAGGCGCTGGACGGCGTCGATCTGAGCGTGGCGCCCGGCGAGATCGTCGGTCTGATCGGGCCGAACGGCTCGGGCAAGACCACCTTCATCAACGTGGTCAGCGGCCTGCTGCCCGCCGATGCCGGTGCCGTGCTGCTGGGCGGGGACGCCGTCACCGCGCTGCCCGCCCACCGGCGCGCGGCGCGCGGCATCAACCGCACCTTCCAGGTGCCCAAGCCCTTCGCCAGCCTCAGCGTGCGGCAGAACCTGGAGGTGGCCGCCTACGGTCCCGAAGGCCCGGCCGATCTCGATGCCGTGCTGGACAGCGTGGAGCTGGGCGGCGCCACCGCCCGGCGCCGGGCCGGCGAGCTGACCAGCGTGCAGCAGAAGATGCTGGACCTGGCCCGGGCGCTTGCCACCCGGCCCCGGCTGCTGCTGGTGGACGAGCTGGCCTGCGGCTTCAACCCCACCGAACTGGAACGGGTCGCCACGCGGCTGCGGGCCCTGGCGGAGAGCGGCATGGGCCTGGTGGTGGTGGAGCACCTGATGCCGTTCATCGACCGCATCACGCATCGGGTGGTGGTGATGAATGCGGGCCGGGCCATCTTCGGCGGCGGCCTGCGGGATGCGGTGCGCAACCCCCAGGTGATCGAGGTGTTCCTGGGCCAGACCGACCCGGTGCGGCCCGCCGTGACGGTGGCGGCATGAGCCTGCTGGAACTCGCCGGCCTGGAGACGGGCTATGGCTCCATCCAGGTGCTGTGGGGCGTGGACCTGGATGTGCGGGCCAATGAGACGGTGGTGCTGCTGGGCCCGAACGGCGCCGGCAAGACCACGCTGCTGAAATGCCTGGTCGGGCTGCTGCCGGCCCGGGGCGGCACCATGCGGTTCGCCGGCGCCGACATCACCCGGCTTTCGCCGCGGGGGCGGGTGCGCGCGGGCATCAGCTACATGTCGGAACTCGGCGTGTTCCCGGACATGACCGTCGAGGAGAACATCGGCCTCGGCGCCCTGTTCGTCGACCGCGCCGTGGCCCGGCGCCGCCGTGCCCAGCTCTATGCGCTGTTCCCCATCCTGGTCGAGAAGCGGCGGCAGGCCGCGGGCGGGCTCTCCGGCGGGCAGCGCAAGATGCTCGGCGTCGCCAAGGCGCTGGCGGCCGAGCCGAAGCTGCTGGTGATGGACGAGCCCTCCGCCGGGCTGTCGCCGCTGCTGGTCACCACCGTGCTGGCCTCGCTGGCGCAGTGCCGGTCCCAGGGCGTGTCCATGCTGGTGGCGGAGCAGAACGCCAAGTTCCTGGAGCTGGGTGACCGCGTGTTCACCGTGGAGGGCGGCCGCATCGCCTTTGGCGGCACGCCGGACGCGATGCGGGCGGATGACGGCTTGCGCCGCGCGTATTTCGGATTGGGGGTTTGATGCTGCCACTCGAAGGTATCAAGGTGATCGAGGTGGCGCAGAACCTCAGCGGCCCCTACGCCGCGGAGATCCTGGCCACGCTGGGCGCCGACGTGCTGAAGGTCGAGCGGCCCGGCGGTGACGACGCGCGCGGCTGGGGCCCGCCCTTCACCGCCGGCGCCGCCACCGCCTTCCAGACCGTCAACCGCAACAAGCGCACCATCACCCTCGACCTGAAGCAGCCCGAGGACCAGGCGGTGCTGCACGAGCTGATCGCCGGGGCCGACGTGCTGGTGCAGAACCTCCGGCCGGGCTCGCTGGATGCGCTGGGGTTCGACGCCGCAACGCTGCGGGCCCGGCACCCGCGGCTGGTGTACTGCTCGCTCTGGGCCTTCGGCGCGGTCGGGCCCATGCGGCTGGACCCTGGATACGAGCCCATGGTGCAGGCGTTCAGCGGGCTGTTCGGCCTGAACGGGTGTGCGGACGGCCCGCCGTCGCGCGTGGGGGTGCAGGTGCTGGATCTCGGCTCCGGCCTCTGGGCGGCGCTGGGCTGCGTGGCGGCGCTGTTCCGCCGGCACACGACCGGCGAGGGTGCCGTGGTGGACGCCTCCCTGCTGGAGACCGCGCTCGGCTGGATGGCGGTGCCCTTCGCCGCATTCGCGAAATCGGGCAGCATCCCGGCCCGCGACCGCACCGGCAACCCGAAGCTGGTGGTGTTCGAGGCGCTGCCGACCGCGGACCGCGAGCTGGTGGTGGCGGCGGCGAACGACCGGCTGTTCGCGAAGCTGGCGCATGTGCTGGGCCACCCCGAATGGGCCGCCGATCCCCGGTATGCCGACAATGCCGGGCGGGTCGCGCACAAGGCCGAGGTGATCGCCGCCATCGCCGCGGTGATGCGGACCCGGCCCTCAGCCCACTGGTCGGCGCTGTTCAACGCCGCGGGCGTGCCCTTCGCCCCGATCAACGACATCGCCTCGCTGCTGGATGACCCGCAGGTGCGGGCGCTCGGCATGTTGCAGACGGTGCCGGGCCTGGACATCCCGACGATCGGGTTCCCGCTCAGCTTCGATGGCGCGCGGCCGGCCATGCGCAGCGCCGCACCCGCCCTGGGGGAGCGCGATGGTCGCGCCTGACCTGCTGGCCGGCCGCCGCGTGCTGGTCACCGGGGGCGGCACCGGGCTGGGCCGGGCCACTGGCGAGCGCATCGCCGTGGATGGCGGCAAGCGGCTCCTCCCCCCCGTCGCGCAGAGCGACGCCGCAAGCCTGCTGGGCTGGACCGGCGCGCAGCGGGATGCAGCGCGCCCCGCCGCGGCACCCCGCACCGCCAAGGAACCCGCATGAGCGACCAGCTTGCCGACAGCGCCGAGCGTCTGTTCAGCGGACATATCGACAAGGCGCTGCTGCAAGGCGCCGACGAAGGCACATTCCCGCAGGCGCTGTGGGAGGAGGTGGCCGCCGCGGGCTTCACCGCGGCATTGCTGCCCGAGGAGGCCGGCGGCTTCGGCGCGACCGTCACCGAGGCGATGCGGATCCTGCAGGTCTCCGCCGCTTTCAACGCCCCGCTGCCGCTGGCCGAGACCATGCTGGCCGGGTGGCTGCTGGCGAAGGCCGGGCTGCCGGTGCCGGTGGGCATCCTGACGCTGGCCCCGGTGCGCAAGGCCGACACCCTGACCCTTACGCGGGATGGCGGTGGCTGGCGGCTGGCGGGCACCGCCGCCCGTCTGCCGTGGGCGCGCGACGCCGCGGCGCTGGTGGCGCTGGCCGAGGCACCCGGCGGCGCCATGCTGGCCAGCGTGCCCGCCGCCGGCCTCGTCACCGCGCGGGACGTGAACCTCGCCGGCGAGCCGCGTGACACCGTGCGGTTCGACCTGGTGCTCCCGCCCGAGGCCGTTGCCCCGGCCCCGATGACGGCGGAGGCCCTGCGCGGCGCCGGGGCCGCGCTGCGCACCGTGCAGCTCGCCGGCGCGCTCTCCCGCGCGCTGTCCGTCACCGTGGCCTACGTGCAGACGCGGGTGCAGTTCGGCAGGCCGATCGGCAAGTTCCAGGCGATCCAGCACAACCTGGCGATCATGGCCGGGCAGTCCGCCGCCGCCATCGCCGCGGCCGACATGGCCACGGAGGCGCTAGATGAAGGGCTGCGGACCGGCAGGCTGCCGGTGCTGACCATCGCCGCCGCGAAGGCACGGGCCGGCGAGGCGGCCAGCATCGCCGCCGGGCTGGCGCACCAGTCGCACGGCGCCATCGGCTTCACCCAGGAATACGAGCTGCACCACGCGACCCGGCGCCTGTGGTCCTGGCGCGACGAGTTCGGCAACGAGGCGGAGTGGAACGCCATGGTGGGACGCGCCGCCCTGCGCGCCGGGGCGGAGGGGCTGTGGCCGTTGCTGACAAGCGTGGCCTGATGCCGCCGCTCGACACCCTGCTGTCACCCGCCTCGGTGGCGATCATCGGGGCCTCGCCCGACCCGCACCGCATCCGCGGGCAGCTGCTGGGGCTGTTGCGGAGGAACGGGTTCCCCGGGCGCATCGTGCCGGTCAACCCGTCCTACACCGAGATCGACGGCCTGGCCTGCGTGCCCGATGTGGCGGCGGCCGGTGACACGCCGATCGACCTGGCGCTGATCGCCATCCCGGCCGGCGGCGTGCTGCCGGTGCTGGAGGACTGCGCGGCCGCCGGCGTGCGCAACGCCGTGGTGATCTCCTCCGGCTTCGCGGAGGACGACGCGGCGCCGCCGGACCTGCAGCAGCAGGTCGGCGCCCTGGCCCGGCGCACCGGCATGCGCATCCTGGGCCCGAACGCCGAGGGTTTCCACAACGAGGTCGCCCGCGTCAGCGCCACCTTCAGCCCGGCGGTGGACCGCGACGCCGACACCGCACCCACCGCGCTGCACACCCGCATCGGCATCGTCGCGCAGAGCGGCGGCATGGGCTTCGCGCTCTACAACCGCGGCCGCGCGCTCGGCCTGTCGTTCAGCAGCGTGGTCAGCACCGGCAACGAGGCGGACCTCACCGCCGCCGACATCATGGCGCACCTGGTGCAGGACCCGGACACGGCCGGCATCCTGCTGTTCCTGGAAAGCGTGCGCGACCCTGCCGGCTTCATCGCCGCGGCCCGCGCGGCACGGGATGCCGGCAAGTTCATCGTCGCCATCAAGGCCGGCCGCTCCGATGCCGGCAGGATCGCCGCCGCCTCCCACACCGCCAGCATGGCGGGCTGGAATGCCGGATACGACGCCATGTTCGCCCGTCATGGCATCGTGGTCGCGGCCGAGCTGGACGAGGCGCTGTGCCTGGCCGCCGCATTGGCCGCGAACCCGCCCGCGGCGGGCGGCCGGGTGGGCGTGGTCACCATCTCGGGCGGGGCCGGCGCCTGGTCGGCGGACCTGCTGGACGCCGCCGGGCTGTCGCTGCCGGAGCTGGGGCCCGCGACCCAGGCGGCGATCCGCGCCAACATCCCGTCCTACGGCGCCGCACGCAACCCGGTGGACCTGACCGCCGGCGGCGCCCAGGGCGGCGGCACGCTGCGCACCGTGGCGCTGCTGCTGGATGACCCGGCCATCGACATCGTCGCCGTGGTCACCACCCTCGCCAACCCGGCCCGCGTCTCGCTGGACGCTTCCACGCTGGCCGGGCTGCTGGGGCAGCGGCGCAAGCCCGTGCTGTTCTACAGCTACACCCTGCCCTCCCCGCTCGGCCGCGCCGTGCTGGCGGAGGCCGGGGCGGTGATCTGCCCGTCCATGGCGCTGCTGGCCCAAGCCGCCGCCGCGCTGCGTGACCGCGGCCGGATGGTGCATCACGAGGCGCCGCCGCCGCTGGCGTTGCCGGCAGCGGTGCACGAGGGGCTGGCCAGGTCCGGCACGCTGACGGAATACGCGGCCAAGGCGCTGCTGGCCGGGTGCGGCGTGCCGATCGCGCCCGGCCGGCTGGTCGCCACGCGGGAGGGGCTTGCTGCGGCGGCCGCATCGCTGGGCTTTCCCCTGGCCGCCAAAATCCAGTCCGCCGCCATTCCGCACAAGACGGAGGCCGGCGGCGTCCGCCTCGGCATTCCTGACATGGCGGCGCTGGAGGCTGCGTTCGACGACATCCTGCACGCCGCCGCCCGGCATGTCCCCGGTGCCGCCGCGGACGGCGTGCTGCTGGAGCCCATGGCCGCGAAGGGCGTGGAGATGATCCTTGGCGTGGTGCGCGACCCCACTTTCGGCCCGGTGGTGACGGTGGGTGCCGGCGGCGTGACCACCGAGCTGTTCCGCGACGTCGCCTATGCCCTCGCGCCGGTCAGCGAGGCCGAAGCCGAGGCGCTGCTCCGCGGCCTGCGCAGCGCCCCCTTGCTGGAGGGCTTCCGCGGCGCCCCGCCCGCCGACCTCGCCGCACTGGCCCGGCTGGTGTCCCTGGTCTCGCGCCTGGCGCTGGCGGGATGCGACCGCATCTCCGAACTCGAGCTGAACCCAGTCATCGTGCACGCCCGCGGCCAGGGCTGCACGGTGGCCGATGCCCTGCTGGTGCTGTTGCCAGCCGAACCCGCCGGAGGATAGGACGATGCAGGCACTCGCCTTCGCCACCCCACCCAGAACCACCGACGCGGCGGAGGCGCTCCGGCACGAGATCCGCGGCTTCCTGTCGGACGCGCTGCGGGACCGCAGCCCACAGGAGCGCGCGCAGTCCTGGAGCGGGCACGACGCCACGTTCAGCCGCATCCTGGGCGCGCGTGGCTGGCTGGGGATGACCTGGCCCAGGCAGTACGGCGGCCAGGAACGCTCCGCGCTGGAGCGCTACGTGGTGCTGGAGGAGCTGCTGGCCGCGGGCGCACCGGTGGGCCACCACTGGGTGGCGGAGCGGCAGAGCGGCCCCAACATCCTGCGCAACGGCACGGAGGCGCAGCGCCGGGCCATCCTGCCGCGCATCGCCGCCGGCGAGTGCTCGTTCTGCATCGGCATGAGCGAACCGGATTCCGGGTCCGACCTTGCGGCGGCTCGCACCAGGGCGCAGCCCGTGCAGGGCGGCTGGCTGGTGAACGGCCAGAAGGTGTGGACCTCCTCCGCCCATGTCGCCGACTACATGATCCTGTTCTGCCGGACGGATGGGAAGTCGGATGACCGCCATGCCGGGTCGAGCCAGTTCCTGGTGGACATGAAGCAGGCGCAGCAGGGCGGCATGACGGTGCGGCCGATCATCGACATGCGCGGCGGCCACCATTTCAACGAGGTGATCCTGCAGGACCTGCTGCTGCCGCAGGACGCGCTGCTGGGCCAGCAGGGCGCCGGCTGGACCCAGGTGACGGCGGAGCTGGCCTTCGAGCGCTCCGGCCCCGACCGCTTCCTGTCCTCCTTCGCGCTGCTGACCGAGGCGGTGCGCGCGCTGGGACCGGATGCGCCGGACCGGGCCGCGGTGGTGCTCGGGCGGCTCACCTCGCACATCCTGGCGCTGCGGCATCTCTCCCGCTCCGTCGCCGGAATGCTGCAGGCGGGCGAGGACCCGGCGCTGCAGGCCTCCCTCGTCAAGGACCTCGGCAACGTGCTGGAACAGGAGACGGTTGAAGTGGTGCGATTGCTGGTCGATGCTGAGCCCTCCGAGCAACCCGGCAACTCGTCGCTGAACGCCGTGCTGGCGCACCTGGTGATGACGGCGCCGTCCTTCTCCCTGCGCGGCGGCACCCGGGAGATCCTGCGCGGCATCATCGCCCGGGGGCTCGGCCTGCGATGAGCGGCACGATGGAAAGCCCCATGCGGATCGGCGATGTGCGGGTGAGCGCGGCGGGGCATGTCGGCATCGCCGAGATCTGCCGGGCGCCGAACAACTACTTCGACATGGCGCTGATCGGCGCGCTGGCCGAGGCGTTCGAGCGGTTCGACGCCGACCCCGCCATTCGCGCCATCCTGCTCTGTGCGGAGGGCCGCAACTTCTGCGCCGGCGCCGACTTCTCCAGCCCGGCGCGGGACACGGTCGGCTCGCGGGATGGCGGCCACCTGTATCAGCAGGCGGTGCGGCTGTTCCGCTGCGAGACGCCGGTGGTGGCGGCGGTGCAGGGTGCCGCGGTGGGCGGCGGGCTCGGCCTGTCGCTGGTCGCCGACTTCCGCGTCGCCTCGGCCGATTCCCGGTTCACCGCCAACTTCAACCGGCTGGGGTTCCATCCCGGGTTCGGCCTGAGCATCACCCTGCCGCGCGTGGTGGGCGAGCAGAAGGCGGCGCTGCTGTTCTACACCGGCCGGCGCATCGGCGGCGAGGAGGCGCATGCGATCGGCCTGGTGGACGTGCTGGTGCCGCAGGCGGAGCTGCGCGAGGCCGCGCTGGGCCTTGCGCGGGAGATCGCGCAGTCCGCGCCCATCGCCGTCACCTCCACCCGCCGCACGCTGCGCCGCGGCCTGGCCGATGCGGTGGCCGCGATCACCGACCATGAACTCACCGAGCAGCAGCAGCATTTCGAGACCGCCGACTTCAGGGAGGGTGTCAGGGCGATGGCCGAACGCCGGTTGCCGGACTTCTCCCGCCGCTGAAGACGGCGTGCGTTCAGGCCGCGCATGTCAGCCGGCAAGGCCGCGTGTGAGGGTTGCCCTCGCGCGGATCAGGTCCCACCGCCCCGCCGCCACATCGGCCGCCGGTGTGAGCCACGATCCGCCCACGGCCACGACGTTCGGCTCCGCCAGCCACTCCGCCGCATTGGCTGCGGAGATGCCGCCGGTGGGGCAGAACCGGGCGGCGGGAAACGGACCGGCCATGGCCCGCAGCCCCGGGATGCCGCCAGAACTGCTCGCCGGGAAGAACTTGGCCACGCTGAACCCGTGCTGCAGCGCCGCCATCAGCTCCGATGCGGTGGCGATGCCCGGCAGGAACGGGATCGGCGCCTCGGCCGCGGCCTCCAGCAGCGCGGGCGTGGCGCCGGGGCTGAGGGCGAACCGCACGCCGGCGGAAACGGCCCGCACCAGGTCCTGCGGGGTCAGCACCGTGCCGATCCCCACGATCGCGTCCGGCACCGCGCGCATGATGGCCTCGGCCGCCGCAAGCCCGTGCACGGTGCGCAGGGTGATCTCCAGCAGATGCACCCCGCCCTCGACCAGGGCGCGCGCCAGCGGCACCGCATCCTCCAGCCGGTCGATGGTGATCACCGGAATGACCCGGCCGTGCGCCAGCAGGACCGCGAGTTGTTCGGCGTGGTTGCTCATGACGAAGGTTCCTCGAAACTGGGCGGCATGGCCGCGCGTGGGATGAGCGCGCCAGGATGCCCCACGACCCGGCCCGCCAGATGATGCCCTGCCCGCGCCGCCGACACCGGCCCCAGTCCGCGCAGCCGGGCCGCGAGATACCCGGCGGCAAAACTGTCACCGGCCGCCGTCGTGTCCAGCACCCGCGCGACCGGGGCCGGCCGCACCACCACCGGGTCACCGCCGGCATAGACGCGCGACAGCGGCTCGGGCGATTTCAGCACGACTTCGGCGCCCGCGGAATGCTGCAACAGGATGGCGGTCCCCGCGGCGCCGTACAGCATGTCCAGGTCGTCGGTGGAGGCGAGCACGATGCTGGCCCGGGCGAACACCGCCGCATACAGCGACCGCGCCCGAACCAGGTCCGGCCAGCCGCGCGGCCGGAAGTTCGTGTCGAACACCACCCGGGCGCCGCGCGCGCGGGCGCCGTCGATGGCCCGCAGCAGGGCCGCCCGCGCCGCCTCGTCGTAGATCGACAGCGTGATCCCCGACAGATACAGCACATCGAAGGCGTCCAGCGCCGTGGCCTCCATGTGGTCGAACAGGCGGCGGGCAGCGGCGCTGTCACGCCAGTGCAGGAAGCGCCGCTCCCCCTGCGCGTCCGTCTGGATCACATACAGGCCCGGCAACGCACCGGGGATGCGCTGCACCAGGCCGGTGCCGATCCCCTCCGCCTGCCAATCCGCCAGCATCTCGGCGCTCCAGGCGTCATCGCCCAGCGCCGTCACGTAGTCGACCGCCGCCCCCAGCCGCGCCAGATAGACGGCCGTGTTGAGCGTGTCGCCGCCATAAGCTCGGCGGAACTGCCCATCCGGCTGCTCCTGCAGTTCGACCATGCACTCGCCGATGCAGGCGATCCTCATGGGCCGAATGCCCGGCACACAGCCTGCACCGTCAGCCGGGCCAGCGCATCACGCCGAGCACGCAGGGACACTGACTTGTTCTCCACAAAACGTTAGCGTCGCCATGATCTCGCAGCCCTTTGTATCTAGCCGGACGGAGGGAACCGCCGCAGCCTGCTCTGTTGGTGCAGCCATGCCCGTGCGAGCCGCAGCGGTCCAGCAGGCTTATGCCCCGCCCGGCGCATCGCGTCGCCCCACTGGAAGATCTGACGCTGCTTGGCAAACACCCCCCGAAAGGCTGCCGCGAGAGAGAGCGACGGATCCCAGAACTGGATGGCCTCGGACCCGGCTCCATTGACCTCGATGATGCTGAACCGCCCGTCCACCAGGTCTGTCATCGTGGCGAAGCGCGCGTCGAAACGCCCGTAGTGGAACCTGCCCATCGACTCGGCGATGGCGGTGACCTGCCGCGCCAGCTGCGGCGTGATCCGGGCCGAGACATCCCGGTAACAGGCGCCAACCCGCAGGGAGGCGATGGCCGTCAGCGCCACGACCTCGCCGGGCTCCGGTATGGATCGAAGCGCTGCCTTGCCCAATGACGAGAGGTAGCCGGCCGCATGAGCACGGCAACGCGGGTCCGCCTCGATCAGCGCGGCCACGCTCCGCCGTCCGTCGCCGGTGACCGTGGGCGGATGCCGCTGCGTCATGGCCACCAGGTCGCCCTGCGCGGCGCCGGGTTGGCGGACGTACAGCAGCCCGACCTCGTTCGGAGCTTCGATCAGCCGCTGCAGCATGAACGTCGCCCCTGCGGGCACGCCTGCCGCATAGGCTCGCAGGGCCGCGTCATCCTCCACCCGCCGCACGCCGTAGCCGCACCAGCCGATATCGGGCTTGGCGATCAACGGGAACTCCAGCCCGGCGGCAAGGCGCATTGCGGCGGCATCCTCGCCGGGCCGCACGCGGCACCAAGCGGCCACCCACGGCGCGAACGCCCCGCCGATCTGGGCCAGGCAATCGGATTTCGACTCCCCGGCCAGCCCTCCCGTCTCGATCCCGGGGTTGAGGCTGGAGGGCAGGGTCAGGCTGCGATACCGGATCGACAGCCAAAGCCACTGCGCAACCAGGGGGACGCAGAGGAGCGGCTTGGGCAGCTGCTCGATGCGGAGGTGCCGCAGCGATCTCGTCCAGCCGGCTGGATCCATCATCATGATTGGCTGGCCCGGTGCGTGATGGCCGCTTGCGGCCTGGATGGACGTGCAGTGACCGTCAGAGGACCCGATAGCGCCGCAGTCCGCCGGGATCAGGGCGCAAGCCCCATCCCGGCGCGTCCGGCAGGGTGATGCGGCCTGCGGCAGGCCGTGGCAACCATCGTCACCGGGATCGACGTTGCAGGGCACCATGAGACGGTCCGGCTCCGGCCGGGTCAGCTCACCAGACCGGTGTAGTTCTCCGCCATCACCGTCTGCAGCTTCTCGGACGAAACCAGCGCGTCGAACTCGGCGCGCTGGAGGCGGCGGGTGAAGGCGTCCGCCTCCGGGAAGGTGTGCAGCAGCGCGGTCATGGACCAGGAGAACCGCTCCGTGCGCCAGATCCGGTCCAGCACGCGGGCCGAGTAGGCGTCGATCCCGGCATCGGAGCCGCCGCGGAACCGCGTACGGAACGCCTCGTGCAGCAGGCGCACGTCGGACATGGCGAGGTTCAGCCCCTTGGCCCCGGTGGGCGGCACGATGTGCGCGGAGTCGCCGGCCAGGAACAGGCGGCCGAAGCGCAGCGGCTCCGCCACGAAGGAGCGCAGCGGCGCGATGGACTTCTCGATGGACGGACCCGGCTGCAATGCGGCGGCGACCTCCGCCGGGATGCGCCGGGCCAGCTCGGCGTAGAAGCGGTCGTCGGGCCAGTCCTCCAGCTTCTCGTCCATGGAGCATTGCAGGTAGTAGCGGCTGCGGGTGGCGGAGCGCATGGAGCACAGGGCGAAGCCGCGCGCGTGGTGGGCATAGACCAGCTCGTGCGCTGCCGGGGGCTGGTCCACCAGCACGCCGAGCCAGCCGAAGGGATACACCCGCTCGAACAGCCGCAGCCGGTCCGCCGGGATGCTGGCGCGCGACACGCCGTGGAAGCCGTCGCAGCCGGCGATGACGTCGCAGTCCAGCGTCTGCCGCTCCCCGTTCCGGGTGAAGTGCACCGTGGGGCTGCCGTCCAGCCCCTCCAGCGCCACGTCGTTTGCCTCGTACACCGTCGGTGCCGTGCGCAACGCCATCAGGTCGCGCGTCACCTCGGTCTGGCCATAGACCATCACGGACCGCCCCGTGAGCACCTTGAGGTCGATGCGCAGCGGGTCGCCGTCGAAGGACAGGGTGAAGCCGTCATGCGGCAGGCCCTCCGCCTGCATCCTTGCCCCGGCGCCGCTTTCTTCCAGCAGGTCCACCGTGCCCTGCTCCAGCACGCCGGCGCGGATGCGGCCCAGCACGTACTCCGGGGACTGCCGCTCGATCACCACGTTGTCGATGCCGTCCCGCGTCAGCAGGTGGCCGAGCATGAGCCCGGCCGGGCCGCCGCCGATGATCGCGACCTGGGTGCGCACGGCTACTCCCGGCCGGCCGGCGAGGTAGGACGGACGGTGAGGCCCGACGAGACGAAGCCGCCATCGGCCGCCAGGACGTGACCGGTCACGTAGCTCGCATCCTCCGAGCAGAGGAACACGGCAGCGCCGGCCATCTCGTCGGGACGGCCGTAGCGGCGCAGGATGGTCCGCTCGTGCCACTGCTCGCGCACCGCCGGCGTATGGATCTCGTCCGTCAGCGGGGTGGCGACCGGGCCCGGGGCCAGCACGTTCACCCGGATGCCATAGGCGGCCAGGTCCACCGCCATGACCTTGCTGAGCAGGACGACACCGCCCTTGGAGGCGCCATAGGCGGAGCGGCCGACATTGCCGACCATGCCGGAGACGCTGGCGATGTTGAGGATGGCACCGCCGCCGCAATCCCGCATGGCCCGGGCGGCGCACTGGCCGACGATGAAGGTGCCACGCAGGTTGATGGCGATGATCCGGTCGAACTGCGCCAGCGTGGTGTCCAGGAACGGCACGTCCGCGCCGATGCCGGCGGAGTTCACCAGGCAATCGAGCCTCCCGTGCTTCGCCACCACCGCAGCGACCAGGTGCTCGACACTGGCCGGGTCGGAGACGTCGGTCCGGAACGGGGCGATCCCGTCCTCGGCGAGGCTGGTCGCATCCGTGGCCAGGTCGGCGGCGACGACCCGCGCGCCCTCGGCCGCGAAGCGTTGCGCGATGGCGGCGCCGATGCCGGACAGCCCCCCGGTGACGATGGCAACCTTGTCCTGCAAGCGCATGGTGATGTCCCTCACAGGAAGCCCGTGGAGAGCCAGGGTATGGCGGCCACGAGGACCAGCCCGGCGAGCAGGGCACCGAGATACGGCCAGATGCGGCGCATCCCCGCATCCGGACTGACCCGGCCGATGGCGCATGCCGCATAATAGCCCACCCCGAAGGGCGGCGCGAACAGGCCCAGGCCCATCGCCAGCACCGCCACCATGGCATAATGGACCTCGTGGATGCCAACCGCGCGCGCAATGGGGAACAGCAAGGGTCCGAACAGCACAATCGCCGGAATACCCTCGAGGACGCTGCCAAGCACGATGAAGGCGACGATGGAGACGGCGAGGAACCCGAAGGACCCCCCGGGGATCGCCTCCATCGCGCTGGCCAGGCCGTGGGAGAAGCCGGACTGCGTGAGCGCCCAAGCCATGCAGGTGGCGGCGCCGATGATGAACAGGATCGCGCCCGAGAGCGATGCGGTCTCCACCAGGATCGGATACACCCGCCGCCAGTCGAACTGCCGATAGACCAGCAGCCCGGCCATCACGCTGTAGGCGATCCCGATGGTCGAGACCTCCGTCGCGGTGGTGACGCCCTCGATCACGAAGGCGCGGATCACGACCGGCAGGATCAGCGCCGGCAGCGCGATCAGCAGCGTGGCGCCGATGGTGCGCAGCGAAGCCCGGCCGCCCGTTGCCGCCGGCACGTCGCGCGAACGGTGCCAGGCGATGGCAGCCAGCGCGAGGGCCAGCACCAGGGCCGGCACCAGGCCGCCGGTGAACAGCGCCGCGATGGACACGCCCGTGGTGGACCCGATCGCGATCAGCACGATGGAGGGCGGAATCGTCTCGCTCATCGCCCCCGATGCGGAGAGCAGCGACACCATCTCGCCCTCGTTGATGCCGCGGCGCTTCATCTCCGGGAACAGCACGGGTGCCACCGCGGCCATGTCGGCCGCCTTGGAGCCGGAGATCCCGGAGATCAGGTACATCGCGCCCAGCAGCACGAAGTTGAGGCCGCCGCGGACATGGCCGAGCAGCGCCACCAGGAAGCCCACCATGGCCGCCGCCATGCCCGTCATCTCGATCAGTGCGCCGAGCAGCACGAACAGCGGCACGGCCAGCAGGATCAGCGAACTCATGCCCTCATCCATGCGGCTGACCACGACGGAGAGCGGCACGGAGGTCGTGGTGGCGAGATAGGCGAAGGTCGCCAGGCCGAACGAGAACCCGATCGGCACGCCGGACAGCACGCAGAGCATCAGCAGCCCTACGAAGAACACGACCAGGTTCCAGTTGCCCATGGCCCGCAGCGCCGGGCCGCCGGCATACATCAGGACACCGAGCGCAAGCAGCACCAAGACCGCGATCGCCACGTCGCGCCACGGCAGGCGCGCGAGCTGCAGCGCGCAGAGCAGCGCCATGATGCCGAACCCGGCCGGCAGGGCGCCGGTCCGCGCCATGTCCGTCCAGCCCAGCGCCGGTGTCTCGATCCACCACTGGTCGGCGGCGTAGTCGGTGGCATGCGGCAGGATCAGCAGCAGGAACAGGACCGCCGCGCCCAGCGCCAGCGCCTGCAGAACCGCCTGCGCCCGCGGTGACACCAGGCCGAGGACCGCGGTGAGCCGCATGTGCTGCTGGCGGTGCAGGGCGATGACCGAGCCCAGCATGGCGAGCCACAGGAACAGGAAGGAGGCGAGTTCATCCGACCATACGAGCGGGCGGTGCAGCACGAAGCGGAACAGCACGCCGGCGCTCAGGATGACGATCTCGGCCAGCACGATCAGGGCTGCGGCGGCCTCGATCAGCCGCACCAGCCATCGCTCCGCATTGCGGACGATGGCGGGCGCGGCCCCGGGCCGCGTGTGCGGGTGCGGAATGGCGGCCGGTTGCCCTGCCGTCACGACAAGGGGCCGACGTAGCCCTCCAATGTGCTCCAGGCCTGGTCGCCGAAGCGCTTCTTCCACTCGCTATAGAAGCCGGTCTGACGAAGCACGTCCCGGAAGGCGACCGGGTCCGGGTCGTTGAACTTGAGCCCGCGCCCGGCAAGCTGTGCCCGAAGGTCGGCATTCAGCTTGGCGACATCGACCCGCGCCTCGGCCACCGCCTGGGCGAACTCCTTGGCCACCACGTCCTGCGTCGCCTGGGGAAGTGCCGAGAACGCGCGCTTGTTGGTCAGCAGCCAGAAGCCGTCCCACATGTGGTTGGTCATGGAGCAGTAGCTCTGGACCTCGTAGAGCTTGGCGGTCTCGATCACGGAGAGCGGGTTTTCCTGCGCATCGGCGACCTTGGTCTGCAGCGCCGAATAGGTCTCGTTGAAGCTGATCGTGGTCGGCGACGCACCGAAGGACGAGAACATGGAGGTCCATAGCGCCGCGGGCGGCACCCGGATCTTCATGGCCTTCAGGTCGTTGGGTGTCTGGATCGGCTTCACGCTGGAGGTGATCTGGCGGAAGCCGCTGTCGAACATGTGCGGGAATGCCATCAGGCCGCGCTTCTCGATCTCGGCCCGCACCAGCTCACCCAGCTTGCCGTCCATGGCGGCCAGCGCTTGATCGGTGTTCTTGAACGCGAAGCCGACACCGTTGACCGCCGCCAGCGGAACCAAGGTGGAAAGGATCAGGCCAGACAGGGTGAAGAACTGGATCGCGCCGGACCGGACCTGGCTCAGCATGTCCGGATCCGTGCCGAGCTGGCTGTTGGGAAACAGCCCGATGTCCAGCTGCCCGTTCGTCTGGGCCTGGATGCGTTTGATCGCGGCCGCGATACGGAGGTTCATGGGATGCGTGATCGGCAGGTTGGTGGCGAACTTGTAGTTGAACTCGGCAGCCCTGGCCGCGTGCCCCACACCGGCCAGCGGTAGAGCCGCGGCACCCGTCAGCAATATCCGGCGTCGGATCGACGTCATCGTTCTGCTCTCCCTAGGTCGCCATCGCACCTTGTGGCTGTCCACACTGTTGCCGATACGTGGCGCTGACCTTATTTTCTTGACAGCACTCAACCTAGGCAGCCAATTTTTGCGTGTAAACACGAAATATCGGCGTGCACATGCTGGACGGTTGCCGCACGCGGGCCGGGCAGCCGCGCGCCGGCCCGGCCGGCACCGGTCCATAGGATGGAGGAGATGATCCCGTGAGCGAGGCTTGCATCGTCGGCTGGTCGCATTGTCCGTCCGCACAACGGGAAAACGCCGTGCCGGAAACAGGAAGCGCATCGTGTGCCAATCCCGTGTCCATCCCGGGGCGCGCGCATTGAGCATCGCGCCCGTGGCACCAAGGGGCGGCGTCGTGCCGTGCAGCCGCCGGGTGATGAACCTGTCGCACGTCCTGCGGCAAAACGCCCGGCGGCATGCCGATGAGCCGGCCCTGATCTGGGGCGCGCTGTCTTGGACCTGGGCGGAGATGGACCGCCGGGTCGATGCGATGGTCGCGGCGATGATGGCCAACGGCATCGGCAAGGGCGACCGTGTGCTGGTGCAGTCGCGCAACGGCAACCAGATGTTCGAGAGCATGTTCGCCTGCTTCCGCCTGGGTGCGGTGTGGGCACCGGCCAACTTCCGCCAATCGCCATCGGAGGTCGCCTACCTGGGTTCGGCCAGCGGGGCCAGCGCGCTGATCTGCGAGGCCGGCTTCCCCGAGCACGCCGCCGCCGTGCTGGCCGAAGTGCCGGACCTGCGGCTGGTCGTGTCGATCGGGGACGCGCCCTGGGGCCGGAGCTACGATGGGCTGGTGGAGCAGCACGCCGGCGCGGCCGTCGCGGCCGCTGACGTCGAGTACGACGATCCCTGCTGGTTCTTCTTCACCTCCGGCACCACCGGGCGGCCGAAGGCGGGGGTGCTCACCCACGGGCACATGGCCTTCGTGATCACCAACCACCTGTGCGACCTGATGCCCGCGACCACGCACAACGATGCGTCGCTCCTGCTGGCGCCGCTGTCGCACGGCGCCGGGGTGCATCAACTGACGCAGGTGGCACACGGCGTTCGCACGATCATGCCGGCCGGCGACCGGTTCGACGCCGCCGAGACCTGGCGCCTCGTCGAACGTTGGCGCGTGACCAACATGTTCACCGTGCCGACGATCGTGAAGCTGTTGACAGAGAGTGACGCCGTCGATCGGTTCGATCACTCCTCGCTGCGCTACGTGATCTACGCCGGCGCGCCGATGTATCGCGAGGACCAGAAGTTCGCCCTGTCCAAGCTGGGCCCGGTGCTCGTGCAGTATTTCGGGCTTGGCGAGGTGACCGGCAACATCACCGTGCTGCCCCCCGCCGAGCACGCCGCCGAGGACGGGCCCGGCGTCCGGATCGGCACCTGCGGGTTCGAGCGGACCGGCATGCAGGTGCAGATCCAGGACGACACCGGGACTGAACTGAAAGCGGGCGAGACGGGAGAGATCTGCGTCTGCGGTCCGGCCGTGTTCGCCGGGTACTACAACAACCCGGAGGCCAACGCGAAGGCGTTTCGGGACGGCTGGTTCCGCACCGGCGACCTGGGCCACCTGGACAGCGCGGGCTACCTGTTCATCACCGGCCGCGCCTCCGACATGTACATCTCCGGCGGCTCCAACGTGTATCCGCGCGAGATCGAGGAGAAGCTGTTGACCCACCCGGCCTTGGCCGAGGTTGCGATCGTCGGCGTTCCCGACCGCACCTGGGGCGAGGCCGGCATCGCCGTCTGTGTCCGCCGGCCCGGCGTGGCGCTGGAGGAGGCGAGCCTGCTGAGCTGGCTCGAGGACAAGGTCGCGCGCTACAAGATGCCGAAGCGGGTCGTGTTCTGGGAGGAGCTGCCGAGGTCCGCCTATGGCAAGATCACCAAGAAGATGGTGCGCGAGGAGCTGCAGGCGCGCGGCTGCCTTGATGACGTGAAGCCGGAACTGATTGCGTAGCGAGGAAGGCGGATGGCGCCGCCGCCCACTCGAACTTGCGCGGGTCCGGCCTCGACCGGCCTGGTCGCGGACGCAGGGCGGACTTGCGCAGTTGGTTCATCGCCGAGACTGTCGCTTGATGGCGGATCTCGGTTCCCCCCGGCTGGTACGGCAGCCCGGCCCGGCGGCAGCGACCCGGATCGAGAGCCCCGCGGTGCACCTGCGCGAGGCGATGATCTCGGTGCCGGTCGGCATGAGCTCATCCTGACCTTGACTTGAAAGGTTCCTGACCAATGGATGCAGTAAGTGATCCGCGCGCCGACGGCGGCAGGCGACGCATGGTGGATCGGGTGGTCCTGGTGCTGGGCGCCGGGTCGTCCGGGCCGGGCTGGGGCAATGGCAAGGCAGCAGCTGTGCTCTACGCCCGGGAAGGCGCCCGCGTGGTCGCAGTCGATGTGCGGGCGGAAGCGGCCGAGGAGACCCGGGATATCATCCGAGGTGAAGGCGGGCAAGCCATCGCCTGTGTGGCGGATGTCACCAGTTCGGAGGCGCTGGCCAGCGTCGTTCGCCAGACGCTGACAGCGTACGGGCAGCTCGACGTGCTGCACAACAACGTCGGCATCACCAGCATGGGCGACCCGATCGAGGCCAGCGAAGAAAGCTGGCGCCGCGCGCTGGACGTGAACCTCACCAGCGCCTTTCTCGCTTGCAAGCATGTGCTGCCGGTGATGCTCAAGCAAGGCCGCGGTGCAATCGTGAACATCTCCTCGATCGCCGCCGAGGTTGTCACTGAATACCCCTACTTCTCCTACTACGCGAGCAAGGCCGGCTTGAACCAGTTCACGCGCGCCCTGGCGATCCAGTACGCGAGACAGGGTGTTCGCGCCAACGTGGTCATGCCCGGCTTGATCGATACGCCGCTGATCTACAGCCAGATCGCCGGCAGCTATGGAGATCAGGAGGCCATGGTGGCCGCACGCCATGCCCGCAGCCCGACGGCGCGCATGGGCACCGCCTGGGACGTCGCGCACGCGGCACTGTTCCTTGCCTCGGATGAGGCCCGATACATAAACGGTGTCTGCCTTCCGGTGGACGGCGGGCTGAGCTGCCTTTGACCTCGCTCGTGCGGTGATGAACCGGTTGGGTGGCAATTCACACCGCGGCCAGCAGCACTTCGATCTGGCTCCGCGTGTCGGTGACCAGGTCGCTGATCTCGCTCGTCGAACTGCCCGGCGATCCGGTCAGACGTCAGGCGGAGAAGCTGGAGCCCAAGGTCGTTGACGCTGACCATCGCGCCATGAGGGTCCCACTCGACGACGACGGTGGATCGCTCGATCGCATCCAGTCTCGCCCGGGCGTCGGTGACCCTCTGCTTTGTTTCGGTGATGTTCGCCTGCACCGACACGAAGCGTACGACCCCGCCGTGGGGATCGCGGATCGGATTGATTGAGAGGGAGATCCAGTAGGGCTCTCCCGATTTGGTATAGTTGAGGATCTCCTCATAGCACGGCTTGCCATCGCGCAGGTTGGCCTGAATACGGGCGATCGTGTCCGGATCGGTATGAGGGCCCTGCACCAGCTTGCCGGGCTTTCTGCCAAGGACCTCCTCCATTGAATAGCCGGTCAGGCGGCTGAACCCGGGATTGACGTATTCGATCAGGCCGTCCACATCCGTAATGACGACGCTGCTCTCGGTTTCGTCGACAACGAGGGACAGCAGGGCGAACCTGGTCCGGCGCTGCATATCCGTCGTGATATCGGTCGCGAACTTGCTTGGCCCGAGCGCCGTGATTGAAGAGCATGTTCATTTCCATCCGGACAGGCGCCCAGGATGTGACCCGCACCCTAAGATAAGGTTAAGGCGCGGCGGCGGGGAGCAGGAACGAGCGTGGTTGACAGGCACCGTAACCAACGCGGTGCCTGTCCAGCCGCGGACCTATGCTGCGGCGAGCGTCCCGATCTGCGTCCGGGCTGCGGCCATCGCGGCCGCGTCCTGCTCGGGTCCATAGGCAATGCCCTCGGCGCGCACCACCTCGACGTCGCTGATGCCCAGGAAGCCCAGGATCGCCTTGAGATAGGTCGCGAGGTGCTCGTTGACCGCGAACGGCCCCTGCGAATAGACGCCACCGGATGACAGCACCAGGTAGGCCTTGCCCTTCAGCTGGCCCTCGGCTCCGCTCGCGGTGTACTTGAACGTCTGCCCGGCGATCGAAACATGGTCGATCCACGCCTTCAGGGTCGAGGGAACCGAGAAGTTGTACATCGGCGAACCGATGACCAGGATATCGGCGGCCTTGAGCTCATCGACCAGTTCCTTGGACCGGTTCATCGTCGCCGTGAGCGCGGCGTCCTTCTGGCCCTCGGGCATCCAGGCCTGGCGGATGGTCATGTCTACATGCGGAAGGCGATCGGCCACCACGTCGCGGTAGATGACCGAGGCGCCCGGGTTGGCCCCCTTCAGCCGGTCCACCAGCTCCGCCGAAAGGCGGCGTGAATGGGACGCCGCGGCGTCGCTGGCGCTTGCATCGATGTGCAGGATGTTCATGGGGTCGATTCCTTCTATGGTCACGGACGTGGTGCCGATCCGTAACCAGGGCTAGATGAGGCACCGCTCTCCCGCTCGCAAGAAGGCACATCCATGGAACCCGGGCACACCGATGTCACCACCCGCACAGCCGACCCGCTGGCCTCACCCGGCGGTCACACGACGGCCCGGTGCACCGCGGTCAACGGCATCCTCGCGCGGATCGGCGAAAAATGGAGCGTGCTGGTCGTCATGTCGCTCGCCGATGAGACGATCCGTTTCAACGAGTTGAAGCGGCTGGTGAACGGCATCTCGCAGCGTATGCTGACCTTGACGCTTCGCGGACTGGAGCGCGACGGCCTCGTGGAACGCACCTTCCACCCGAGCATCCCGCCCAAGGTCAGCTACGCCCTCACCGAACTCGGCCGTTCGCTGCGGGAGCCGGTTGAAGCCCTGGGCCAGTGGGCGATCGAGCATCGTGGGACGGTCGAGCAGTCCCGCCAGCTGTATGACCGCCGGAGCGAGGAAGACGTGCCGCATCGCGCCCCGCGCTGAACGCGGCCAGACCCTTCCCCATCCGACCGAACCCTGGCCTACAGGAGCCCTGCCCCGGCCTCCTGGGCGAAGCGGTCAGCCGGGCCATTCCAGCCGATGCGGGCGTTTTCCAGCACATAGACCCAGTCGGCGTGCGGCAGCGCGAAGGTGACGTTCTGCTCGCCCAGCAGGATGGTGATGGGGGTGGTGGTCCGCAGCACCTCGATCGCCCGCGAGATCTGCTGGAGGATCACCGGGGCCAGGCCCAGCGTCGGCTCGTCGAGGATGAGGAGCCTGGGCCGCATCATCAGCGCCCGGGCGATCGCCAGCATCTGCTGCTCGCCGCCGGACAGGGTGGCGGCGCGCTGCTTCTGCCGGGCCTGCAGGATCGGGAACAGGTCGAACAGCCAGTCGAGCTGCGTCCTGCGCTCGTCCGGCGGGAGGCGGGCGCCGCCGAGGTCGAGGTTCTCCCGCACGGACATGTCGCCGAACAGCTCGCGGCTTTCCGGGCACTGCACCACGCCGCCCCGCGCCACCTGCCCGGCGGTGCGGCCAGCCAGCGACTCGCCGGCAAAGCTGATGCGGCCGGTATATGGCACCAGACCGGAGATCGCATTGAACAGCGTGGTCTTGCCGGCACCGTTCAGGCCCACCACGGAGACGCAGCCGCCTTCCGGCACCTGCAGCGACACGCGCTCCAGCGCCTGCGCCTTGCCATACAGCACGCTGACATCCTCGATCGTCAGCAAGGGCTTGGCGTCCCGCGACACCTGAGGTGCGCGGGCGGAGCCGGCCATGGTGCCGGAGCCCAGATACACCTCGCGCACCCGCGGATGTGCCATGACCGCCGCCGCCGTGCCCTCGGTGACACGCTCGCCCAGGTACATCGCCAGCACGCGGTCAACCAGCGCCGCCACCCCCTTCACGTTGTGGTCGACCAGCAGCACCGCGCGGCCCTCGGCCCGGAACCCGGCGATCAGGGCGGAGAAGTCGGCGACCTCGCCCGCAGTCAGCCCGGCGAATGGCTCATCGACCAGCACCACCTTCGGGTCGCGCGCGATGGCCTTGGCCAGCTCCATGCGGCGCAGGTCGGCGAATGGCAGGGTGCCGGGCCGCCGGTGCAGCACGGCGCCGAGGCCGCAGCGCTCGGCGATGGCGGCCGCCCGGTCCCGCAGGCCGTGCTGGGCCGCGAGGCGCAGCAGGCTGTCCGGCAGCAGGGCCAGCAGGATGTTCTCGAGCACGGTCTGCCGGTGCAGTGGGCGGGAGTGCTGGAACACGAGCCCGACGCCGCAGCGCGCGATGCGGTGCGCGGGCTGCCCGGCCACCGGCACGCCATCGATGAACACCGCCCCGGCATTGGGCCGCTCGATCCCCATCACCAGCTTCATGCAGGTGGACTTGCCGGAACCGTTGGGCCCGATGAGGCCCAGGATCTCGCCCGCGGCGATGGAGAACGTCATGTCGTTGACCGCGACCAGGCCGCCATAGCGCTTGGTCAGTCCCTCGACGCGCAGCAGGCTCATGGCCGGGTGGCGTCCGCGCGGCCTGGCCGGTGCAGCACGTAGCCGAGCAGGCCGTCGGGGAAGAACAGGATGACGCCGAGGGCCACGGCCGAGACCACGAAGGTGGAGAGCTGGCCCAACGGCCGCAGCAGCTCACCGGCGACGATCAGGAACACGGCGCCGATCGCGGCACCGATGATGGTGCGCCGGCCGCCCAGCACCGCGGCGATGATGACCTGCACACCCACCGCAATGTCGATCACGGTGCCCGGCGAGACAGTGCCGAAGTAGAATACCAGCATCGCGCCGGACAGGCCGCTGAACAGGGCGCTGACGCAGAAGGCCGCCAGCTTGTGCTTGCCCACGTTGAAGCCCAGGGCGGCGGCCTCGACCGGGTCCTGGCCGCAGGCCTGCAGGATCAGCCCGACCGGGGAGCGCGACAGCAGCAGCAGGCACAGGCCGGACACGCCCATGAAGCCGAGCGCGATCCAGTAGTTGGTGCTGTCGTCGATCGACAGCACGTCGGGCAGCGACAGGCCGATCTCGCCGCCGGTCCAGTGCGCGCCGATGGTGACCGCCTGGGTCAGCAGCAGCACCGCGACCAGGGTGACCAGGCCGAAATAGGGGCCGCGCAGCCGCAGCGCCGGCAGGGCCAGCAGCACGCCGCCCAGCACCGCGAGCACCGCCCCGCCCGCGACGCAGGCCGGCACCGGCCAGCCGGCCTGGCTGTTGAGCAGCCCGGCCCCATAGGCGCCGATGCCGATCAGGAAGGTGGGGCCGAAGTTCACCTCGCCCGCGAAGCCGAACAGTAGGTCCCACGACATGGCGAACACGCCGAAATAGTAGGCCAGGGTCAGCAGGCCGAGGATATAGGCCGAGACCACCAGGGGCAGCCCGGCCAGCAGGGCGAGCACGACCAGGCAGGCGAGCACGAGCCGCACCTAGCGTCCTGCCGCCGGACGGTGATGCGGCGGCGACGGGCGGGGACGGGCCACTAGCGGCGCCCCAGCAGGCCCTGCGGCCGCACGTACACCACGGCGATCAGCAGCAGCAGCGAGGGGATGGTGCGCCAGGACGGGCTGATCAGGTAGGCCGTGAGCGTCTCGAGGTAGCCGACCGCATAGGCGGCGAGCAGGGAGCCGGACACGCTGCCCAGCCCGCCCAGCACCACGATGGAGAAGGCACTGGCCGTCAGGGTGCCGGCATTCTCCGAGCTGACGCCGAGGAAGGCGCCCAGCAGCACGCCCGCCACCCCGGCCAGCACGCCATAGATGGCCCAGACCAGCAGGTGGATCTGCGACAGCTCATAGCCCAGCAGGGTCAGCGCCCGCGGGTTGATGGAGGCGGCGAGCAGCGCCTTGCCGGTCTGTGTGCGGTTGATCAGCAGCCAGAGCACGCCGATCGCGATCCAGCAGATGGCGGCGGTGAGCAGCTCGTTCGTCGGTGTGCGGACACCGGCCAGGTTCACCACCCCGGCGATCAGCGGGCGCACCGTGTGCGGGCTGGTGGTGGCGAAATAGGCCACCGCCTCCTGGATCATGATGCCCCACAGCAGCGTGCCGGTGAGCACGAAGATCTCCTTCTCCTCCGGCGGGATGGCCCGGCTGCGCCCGATGGGCCGGACGATCATGAGGTAGGTGACAAACGCGCAGGCGACCCCGGCCAGCAGCCCGGCGAGCGCGCCGCCATAGGCCCCGGCCTGGTCCGCCACCCACCAGGCGACGACGGCGGCCACCAGCATGGTGCCGCCATGCGCCAGGTTCAGCACGCCCGAGACGCCGAACATCAGGGTGAAGCCGGTGGCGCCCAGCGCATACAGCGCGCTGATGGCGAAGCCGTCGATGAGGATCTGCAGCGCCAGCGTCATGGTGCCGCCCGGCTCCGTGGGGGGGCCGCCATGCTACTTCGCGGCCGTGCCGACCTTTACGAAAGCCGGGAAGGTCATCTTCTGCACCCCCGCCAGGTTCAACGGCCAGACCGGCACCTGCTTGCCTTCGTGCCATTGCACCACCAGGCCGCTCACCCCATCCTTCCCGTAGATCAGCGCATGGGTGAAGGGGTCATCCTTGCCGAAGAACCGCATGCGGCCGACCGTGCCCTGCCAGTCGGTGGTCTCCAGCGCCGCCACCATCTTGTCGGGGTCGGTGCTGCCGGCCCGGTGGATGGCATCCGCGATGATATAGACCTCGTCATAGGTGGTGTAGCCGGTGTAGGCCGGCGTCACCCCGAACCGCTTGGTGTAGGCCTGCGCGAACGGCAGGGTCTTGGCCGTGGTGGCGACCGCGTCCGAGGCGATGAGCTGCATCACCACACCCTCCGCCTGGCCGTTGGTGTCCTTCCAGAAGGTGCTGCTGGTCGCCTGGGAGGAGATGCCGAACATCGGGATCGGCACCTGCTGGTTCGCCCATTGCACCGTGGGCTGCACCCCCACGTGGCTGATGCCGGTGATCATCACATCGGGCTTCTTGGCCTCGATCCGGTTGAAGATCGGCGTGAAGTCCGTGGTGTCCGGATTGACGCGGATGTGGTCGACCACCTGGATGCCGATCTTGGGCAGGCAGGCCTTGTAGCCGGCATCGAGCGGCGTGGTCCAGGCGGCGTCCTCGCTGAAGATCACGGCCGTCTTCATGTGCAGCTGGTCCACCAGCAGGTCCTTGGCGGCGTCGCACACGGACTGCGCCAGGAAGGCGGAGGCGAGATAGCCGTGGAAGGCGTATTTCAGGTGCTCGTAGTCGCCGTGGATGCGCTTGCCCAACTCGTCGCTCGCGGCACCCGGAGTGATGAACGGCAGCTTGAGCCGCCCGGCCCAGGGTTCCAGCGCCAGCGCCACCTCGCTGGTGTAGCTGGCGATCACGGCGACCGCGTGGTCCTGGCTGGAGGCGCGCTGGAAGGCGCGCACCGCATCGGCGGCCGAATTGTGATCGTCATACAGCACAAGCTCGATCGGTCGGCCGTCCACCCCGCCCTTGGCGTTGATCTCGTCGGCCGCGACCTGCGCCGCGTTGGGGATCGCGATGCCGGAGATGGCCGAGTTCTCCGAGATGACGGCGATCTTGATCGGGTCCGCGGCAAAGGCCGAGGCCGCGGCAAGCATGGCGCAGGACGCGAGTAGAAGGGTCTTCATGGACGGCTCCCGTGACGCTGGGAGCAGTGCCGCCCCCTTTGCCGAAAGCCTAGACTGGTTTCGCCCCCGGTAGCAATCTGCCAGACCTGGAACGGCCGGCTGCTCGCGCCAACCCCGCAGGACGTGGTGCAGGGCTTCACAGACAGGCGGCCAACCGACACTCTCGTGCTGCAACCAGCGGGCAGGTCCGGATGATCGAGACCGAGTACGACACCATCATCATCGGCGGCGGTTCCGCCGGCGCCACCCTCGCCGCCCGGCTGAGCGAGAACCCGGCCCACCGCGTGCTGCTGCTCGAAGCCGGCCAGGACCTCCGCACCGCGGACACGCCGGAGCACATCCAGATCCCCAACCCCATGCGCGCCATCGGCGACGACGACTTCCGCTGGCCGCAGCTGATGGCCCGGCGCACGGAAGCGCAGGAGCCCCGGCTGCTGTGGCGCGGCCGGGCCATGGGCGGCAGCTCCACCATCAACGGGCAGATCGCCATCCGCGCCATGCCGGACGACCTGGACCGCTGGGAGGCCCAGGGCTGCACCGCCTGGGGCTGGGACGCGATGCTGCCGTATTTCCGCAAGCTCGAGACCGACCGCAACTTCCCGGACGCGCCGTATCACGGCAGCAGCGGCCCCATCCCGGTGTATCGCGCCCCCATCGCGGACTGGGGCAACGTGGACCGGGCGCTGCGGGACGCGGCGCTGGCGCTGGGATATGGCTGGTGCGAGGACCACAATGCACCCGAGGGCACCGGCGCCTCGCCCTATGCCATCAACTCGGTCGCCGGGCGCCGGGTCTCGACCAATGATGGGTACCTGGAACCTGCGCGCAACCGGGCCAACCTCCACATCGTCGGCCATGCCCTGGTCGATGGCATCGTGCTGGAGGGCAACCGCCCGCATGCCAGCGGCGTGCGCGTGACGGCCGGCGGCCGTCGGCACACGCCGCGGGCGCAGCGCGAGGTGATCCTGTGCGCCGGGGCCATCCACTCGCCCGCCATCCTGCAGCGCTCCGGCATCGGCCCGGCGGCGCTGCTGGAGCGGCTGGGCATCCCGGTCCGCGCCGCGCTGCCGGTGGGCGAGAACCTGCTGGACCACCCGATCATGGGTGCCCTGCTGCACCTGCGCGACACGGCGCGGGTGGATACGCTGATGCACCGCCACACCAATTGCTGCCTGCGCTACGGCTCCGGCCTGGGGGGTGCGGGCGAGAACGACATGATCATGATCGCCGGCAACCTGGCGGGTGCCGCATTGTCCAAAAACGGTCCGGACTCGTCGCGCGGGCGCATCGCCGTCTCCGTGTACCAGGCGTTCAGCCAGGGCCATGTCCGCATCACCACCCCGGACCCCACCATCGACCCGGCCGTCAAGGAACGCATGCTGACCGATGAGCGCGACCTGGTGCGCATGCGCGACGGCGTGCGGCGGCTGCGTGAGATCTGCCTGGCGGATGGCGTGGCGGCGGTGGCCCATCGCGCCGAATACGGCCTGACCGGGCGCTCCATGGACGAGGCGCTGAGCGAGGCGGAGATGGATGAATGGCTGTTCGCGGAATGCGGCGACGCCCAGCACGCCAGCGGCACCTGCCGCATGGGGGCCGCCGATGATGCCCGCAGCGTGGTGGACCCGGAATGCCGGGTGATCGGCTGCACCGGGCTGCGCGTGATCGACGCCTCCGTGATGCCGGAGGTGCCGCGCGCCAACACGCATCTCACCACCGTGGCGATCGCCGAACGGATGGCGGACCGCATGAGGGCCGCGGCATGAGCGATACCGTTGTGAACACCGTCGCGGATACCCTGGCCAGCCAGGCGGAGGCCGTCCGGGCCCGGCTGGAGGACCTGATCCGCCTGCCCAGCGTCAGCACCGACCCGGCCTATGAACCCGGCATGCAGGCGACCCGCACCTATCTGCTGGACTGGTTCCGCGAGATGGGGCTGCAGGAGGTGCGGCAGCTCGATGGCGGCGGCCATCCCGCCCTGTATGGCAGCTGGAGCGGTGCGCCGGGCAGGCCCACCCTGCTGATCTACGGGCATTATGACGTGCAGCCGCCGGATCCGCTGGAGGAGTGGATCAGCCCGCCCTTCGAGCCCACGGAGCGCGACGGCTGCCTGTTCGGCCGCGGCGCCTCGGATGACAAGGGTTCCTCCGTCATCGCCATCGCCGCCGTGGCCGCCTACCTGCAGCAGACCGGCGGCTGCCCGGTCAACGTCAAGCTGTTCCTGGAAGGCGAGGAGGAGGTCGGCAGCCCCAGCCTGCCCCCCATCGTGGCACGTTACGGCAATCTGCTGCGGGCCGATGCCATGCTGTCGGCGGATGGCGGCCGGGCCAGTGCCACGATCCCCACGATCAACGTCGGCGCCCGCGGCAACACCGGGTTCGAGTTCAAGCTGACCACCGCCGCCAAGGACCTGCACTCCGGCAGGTACGGCGGCGCCGTTCGCAACGCGCTGCACGAGATGGCGAAGCTGGTGGCGAGCCTGCATGACGAGGAGGGGCGGATCGCCGTCACGGGCTACCTCGACAGCGTGGCGCCACCCACCAACTCGGCCCGGCACGACACGGCGGCCTTTCCGGTGGACGAGGCCGCGTTCTGTGCCGAGGTCGGCGCCGCGCCCCTGGGCGAGCCCGGCTACACCCTGCGCGAACGGCTGACGCTGCGCCCCGCCATCGACGTGAACGGCATGTGGGGCGGCTACACCGGTGCGGGCGCCAAGACCGTGATCCCGCGGGAGGCGCGGGCCAAGCTGACCATGCGCCTGGTGGCGGGTCAGGACCCCGAGCAGGCCCGGGCGATGGTGCAGGCGCACCTGGTGGCGCGCTGCCCGCCCGGCGTGCGGCTGGCGTTCGAGGGGCGCGGCGCCGGGTCACCAGCGTCCAGCCTCTCGCCCACGCACCCGCTGGTGCGGGCGGGCAGCGTGGTGCTGGAACGGCTGCTGGGCCGCAGGCCGGTGCCGGTGCGCCTGGCGGCGACAGTGCCGATCACCGCGTTGTTCAAGTCGCTGCTGGGCATCGACACGCTGATGTTCGCCTTCGGCCTGCCGGACGAGGACGTGCACGCGCCCAACGAGTTCTTCCGCCTCTCCTCCATCCCGCTCGGCCTGCGCGCCTGGGTGATGCTGCTCGAGGAGCTGGGCCGGGTGGACCCGGCCGCCTTCCATGCCCCCGTCCCGGCCATCCAGGAGCCCGCCCCATGATTCGCTTCAAAACCACTCTGCTGGCTGGCCTGGCCACCCTGGCAGCCATTCCGGCCTGGGCGCAGGCCCCGCTGAAGGTGCTGCGCGTCGTGCCGCAAGCCGATGTGGTGGTGACGGACCCGCTGTTCACCACCGCCTGGATCTCCACCATCCACGGCACCATGGTGTGGGAGAGCCTGTTCGCCTGGGACAGCAGGCTGCAGGCCAGGCCGCAGATGGCGAAGGAATGGACCACGTCGCCGGACGGGCTGACCTGGCGCTTCACCCTGCGCGACGGCTTGAGGTTCCACGACGGCTCGCCCGTCACCACCGCGGACGTCATCGCGTCGCTGCGCCGCTGGATGACCATCGACGCCATGGCGAAGAAGGTCGCGGCGGTGACGACGGCGATGACCGCGGTGGACGGCAAGACCTTCGAGTGGACGCTCTCGGCCCCGGTGCCGGGCCTGCTGGACACGCTGGCCGCCGCGCCCTCGCACTTCGCCATCATCATGCGCGCCCGCGACATCCCCGAGCCCGGCAAGCCCGCCACCTCCGTGATCGGCTCCGGCCCCTTCAGGTTCAACACGGAGCTGCGGGTCAGCGGCGCCCGCGTGGTGTATGACCGCAACCCCGACTACGTGCCGCGCGACGAGCCGCCGGACGGGCTGGCCGGGGGGCGTGTGGTGAAGGTGGACCGCGTGGAGTTCCTGGTGCAGCCCGACCAGGCCACGGCCGCCAGCGCGCTGCAGGCCGGGGAGGTCGATCTGCTGGAGCGCCCCTCCTACGACCTGCTGCCGCTGCTGCGCCGGAACAGGGACGTCAGGCTCCAGGTGCTGTCCGAGCTGGCCGGACAGGCCGTGCTGCGGCCCAACTCGCTGTATCCGCCCTTCAACGACCCGCGCGCCCGGTTGGCCCTGGCCTACATCATCGACCAGGATGACGAGATGGCCGGCGGCTACGGCGACCCGGCCTTCTACCAGAAGTGCAACTCCTTCTTCGTCTGCGGCTCGCCGAACGGCACGGAGGCGGGCGCGGAGGATTTCGGCCCTAACCTGGTGCGTGCTCGGCAACTCCTGGCCGAGGCCGGCTACAAGGGCGAGCCGATCCGGATGCCGGCGACGCGGGACATCTCGTACATGGGACCGATGGCGGAGGTGGCGGCGGATGCGATGCGCAAGGCCGGGCTGAACGTGCAGATGGAGTGGAGCGACTGGGGCTCCGTGGTCAGCCGCAGCGCCAACCAGGCCGCGCCTGACGCCGGCGGCTGGAACATCTATGTCAGCGGCGAACCCGGCGTGCTCGCATGGAGCCCGAACACCAACATCTTCGCCTATATGCCATGCGACCGCAGCAACCTGGCGGGCTGGCCGTGCGATGCCGAGGTGGAGGCGCTGCGGGTGCGCTATACCAATGCGGCGGCGCCGGACCGGCCCGCGATCCTGGTGCAGCTGCAACGCCGCCTGGCCGTCGTGAACCCCTATCGCCTGCTGGGCCAGGCCACCCAGCCCATTGCCTACCGCAGCAACCTCACGGGCGTCCTCAACTCGCCAGTGGTCGCCTACTGGAACATCGGCAAGGATTAGCTGCATCCACGCGCCTCCGATCGGATAGGCTTGCGGGATGCCGGCCCGCGTGGCCGACAATAAGCTCGAGGGAACGAACGATGTTGACGAGACGCAGCCTGCTGGTGGCAACCGGGTTCTCGGCAGGCCTTGCCATGCCGTCGATCGGCGGCGCACAGAGCCCGCATCTGATCAGGACCGGACGCATCCAGGGGATCAACTTCCTGCCCACCTATGTCATGCAGAAGCGCGGGCTGGTGGAGCGGCACGCGGCACGGCTGGGCCTGCCCGATGCCCGCGCCGAATGGACCGACTTTCCGGGTGGCGGCAACGCCACGGATGCCATGCTTGCCGGGAACATCGACGTGGTGAACGCGGGCCCCGGCAACCTGCTGCTGCTGTGGGACCGCACCAAGGGCGGGGTCAAGGGGATCGTCGCGAACTCATCGCTGCCGACCACGCTCATCTCGCGCGAGGACCGGCTGCGCAAGCTGACCGATTACAGGCCGTCCGACCGCATCGCCCTGCCGACCGTGCTGGTGTCGACGCAGGCGGTCCTGCTGCAGATCGCGGCGGAGAAGCTGTATGGGCCGGAGAACTGGCGCCACTTTAATGCCAACACGGTGCAGATGGGCCATGCCGACGGCTACATCGCCATGCGCAATCCGCTGCATGAGGTGACGAGCCACTTCACCTCGCCGCCCTTCATCGCGCGCGAGCTGAAGGACGTGCCCGGCGCCCACGCGGTCACCACCTCCGCGGAGATCCTGGGTTCGAACCTCAGCACCTCCATCAACTACGCCACCACGCGCTACGTCGCACGGGAGCCGGTGATGGTGCAGGCATTGATCGACGCGTCGGCCGAGGCCGTGGCCGCCATCAGAAATGACCCGGCGGCGGCGGCGCGGGACTACCTCGAACTCTCCCGCGACCACATGGACGAAGCCGAGCTGATCGCCCTGCTCAAACAGCCCGACATGGTGTTCGAGACCCGCCCGGCCGGCACCATGATCTTTGCCGACTTCCTCGCGCGGATCGGCACGGTGCGCACCCGGCCCGAGCGGTGGACCGATTACTTCGTCGAACAGGCGGCAAGCCTGGGCGGCAGCTGAGACCCGGTCACGGGCGCCCGGTCGCACCCCGCACGCCGCACCCTGCACGCCGCACCCTGCACGCCGCACCGGGGACTCAACGACCGGGGGTGACTGCCACATGAACGGTGATGCCCACTGCACCGGGTTCGAGCGTCACGCTGAACTTGTCCGCACCCTGGTAGCCCGGTCGGGGCGTGTAGGACACCGCCACCTGCCGCGCGCCGCCGACCAGGTTCGCCGTTGCGGCGCCATGGTCCGGGCGTTGGGTCAGCAGGGCGGCGTCGATGACGACGTTGAGTGCCGGGTTGATGAGGGTGAAGGTGCAGGCCTGCCCGGTGTTGGCGATGCTCATCTGTGCCGGGACAGAACGGAAGCCCAGCAGAAAGAACGGCTTCACGCTGCACGGGCCGGATGTGGATTGGGGCTGGGTCGGACCCTGGGTGTTGGCCTGCATCGCGGCGCATGAGCTGACCAGCGGCAGCAGGACCAGCAGGCAGGTGCGGGTGTTCATCAATCGCTATCCTTCAACAGCTTCGGCCGGGGGAACGTATCCGATCACAGCCCATAGCGGGTCGCCGCGACGCGGCACGGTGGATCGGACCTCGATCGCGCCGAACCCTGCCGCCGACATGTAGGCCGCCACCAGTCGTTGCTGGTCGGCACCGTCCAGCGCCTGCCAGATGGCGACGGCCTTGCTCGGGAAGCAGCGGTTCGAGAAGGTGACGATGAAAGCGGCGGCTGGCCGCAACACGCGCCGCACCTCCCGGAAGACTGCGACCGGATGTTCGAGGTATTGCACGGACACGCATATCATCGCCGCATCGAACGCCAGGCTGCGGAAGGGCAGCGCCGGATCGGCGTTGAGATCCTGCACGAGACGGGCGTTCAGCCGCGGGTTGGCGGCGAGCTCCACCTGGTTCATGCCATGGCCCGTGACGCTGCGGTACTCGGCCTCTGGCGGCAGGTGACTGACCCAGCTGCTCATCAGATCGATGAGATCGCCGCCCGCCGGCAGCATGTCGCGATACAGGGCCGTCACGGCGGCGATGGCAGCATCGTCGATATGGGTGACCAGGCGGGGCTGCCGGTAGAACGCCGGGTCGGGCGAGGTGTCGGCCTTGCGGAAGGCGCCGGCCGGCAGACCCAGGTCTGACTCAGCCAGGGGGCGAGGAAGAGGATTGTCCATGGCCACGATGTCCGATCGCGCGGCCATTATTCAAGCTCTGCCGGATCACCGCAGCGATCCTCGGGTGGCGCTGCGGCGCTGGTCTGGTTCACGTCATCGGTCGCGCGCGTCCGCTGGCGGCCGCAGGGCCCAGGGGTCAGCCCAGACCTGCGAGCGGAGAGCGCCAGGATGCCAGCCTGGACAGTCGCGTAGGCCGGCAGGGCATCCAGCTCGAACCAGCCTGTTCGAACCGGATGCCCGGCTCGAGGTCTCGGGTCGAGACCACTATAGAACGACATCCCGATTCACATTCTTGTAGAGGAGATAGACAGCTCTGTCCTGTCCCGCAGGATAGAATTGCTGTGGACAGAACGGGCCCATCCAGATGAAGTCGTCTGCCCAGACCTCATGCCAATCATTCCCGAGCATATATAACCCGTGCCCTCGCTCTCGCGCAATCGGGACATCACGCTCGCCGTGGCCAACCCCCAGGGCAACATGTCGCTCATGCGGCTCAATCACCTGCAGGCGCCCTTCAACGATGTCGCGATCCGGCGCGCGGTCCTCCTGGGCGTGAACCAGGATGACACCATGCGCGCGACCTTCGGTGACGACGCCTCGGCCTGGCGGACCTGCCTCAGCGAGTTCCCGTGTGGCACGCCCTATGAGACGGACGACGGCGGCGTGCTGATGCGCAACGATCTCGGGGCCGCCCGGGCCGCGCTGAAGGCGAGCGCCTATTCGGGCCAGCGGGTCGTCGTGCTCAGCCCGACCGACTACCCGGCAGTGAGCCCCCTGTGCCAAGTCACGGCTGACCTGCTGCAGAAGATCGGGTTCAACGTGGACCTGCAGGCGATGGACTGGGGCAGCGTGATACAGCGCCGGACCAACCGCGAGTCTGTGGACAAGGGCGGCTGGAGCGTGTTCTGCACCTACGGCTCGGCCGGCGGCTACGCGACGCCCGCGACCTCTCCTCTCGTCAGGGGGCAGGGTGCCGCGGGCTGGTTCGGCTGGTGGACGAGCCCGAAGGCGGAGGAACTCACCCAGGACTGGCTCAGCGCGCCCGACCCGGCAGCGCAGAAGCGGATCACCTCCGAGCTGTCGCGCCTGGCGATGAGCGAGGTCGCAACCATTCCGCTCGGGATCAGCTATCCCAAGACCGCCTACAGCAAGAGCATCACCGGCGTGCTCCAGGGTGTGGCGCCTTACCCCTGGAACGTGCGTCCGGCTTGACTTTGTCACTGGTCCGCAAGCCATGAGGGCCGAACCGCGTAATCGTCGAGGCAACAATCCCGCCGACATCCCGTTGCCCTCTCATGAGGACCATCCCACCGTTCCCGCGCTTCCTCGCCTTCTACGCTACGGTGTTCGCGGCCTTCGGTGTGGCCTCCCCGTTCCTGCCGGCGCTGCTGCAGCAGCAGGGCCTGTCCTCAGCCGACCTCGGCATCGCGCTGGCTTCAGGCACCGCGATCCGCCTGGTCACGGGCCCGCTGGGCGGCCGCTGGGCGGACCGTGCGGGGCGGGGGCACCTGGTGCTCGCCGGGTTCACCGCCGCTGCTGCCCTGCTCGCCCTCTTCTATGGCCCGGCACAAGGATTGCTGCTGCTCACCGCCGTCAGCGTCGGCCATGCGGCGGTGCTGGCACCCATCACGCCGGTTGCCGACGCCTTGGCCGTGCAGGCGGAGCAGGCCGACGGACGGTTCCGCTATGGCTGGGTGCGGGGTGCCGGCTCGGCGGCCTTCGTGGTCGCCGTCCTGCTGTCGGGCCAGGCCGTCGAGCGCTGGGGATTGGCGGTCATCATCGTGTTGAACGCCGCCCTGCTCGCGACCGCGGCGGCACTTGCCCTGAGCCTGCCGGCCCCGCACCGCGCGATCCGCCGCGCGGAGCCGGGCATCTGGGCCGTGCTCGCGGTCCTTGTGCGTATTCCGGGTTTTAATCTGCTGATGGGCATCGCAGCACTGATCGGCGGCAGCCATGCCATGCACGACGGGTTCGAGGTCATCCGCTGGCGGGAGGCCGGGATGACGTCGGCTGCCGCCAGCGTGCTGTGGTCGCTGTCGGTGCTGTCGGAGGTCCTGGTGTTCGTGGTAGCGGGCCCGGCCCTGCTCCGCCGCGCCGGGCCGGCCGGCGCGCTGGCCCTGGCGGCTGGTGCCGGGGCCGTGCGGTGGGGTGCCGCTGCCTCGACGGCGTCGTTTCCCGTGATGGCGCTGGTGGAGCCGCTGCACGGCCTGACCTTCGCGCTGACCCACCTCACCTGCGTCACGGTGATCGGCCGCATCGTGCCGCCATCCATGGCCGCCACGGCCCAGGCGTTCTATGCCACCGTGGCCCTTGGCATCACCGGCACCGCGGTCACACTCGGCTCCGGCGCGCTGTATGGCTGGCTGGGGGCACCGGCGTTCTGGGCCATGGCGATGCTCTGCGTCCTCGCCCTGCCGTTGACGTGGGGGCTGCGGTTGGTTGCGCGATAGGCATCGCCGCGGCCGGCAGCAGGCCAACTACAATGGGTTAGGTGTTCGGTTCCAGGGTGCTAAGATGCTATCCTGACGCGAGAATCAGAGGATGGTTATGGCACGCAACCTTCATGGCTCAGCTCGAATGACGCTGCAACCTCGAGCCGAGTTCCAGGCATCGAAAGACAAGAGCGGCGGCTTGGCCAAGCGCTATGGGCTAAGCATCGGCGAGGTCGCGGCATTACGGGCAACCGGCATCATCATGAGCGATCGCTCCGGCAGCGTGCTCATCCACCACGGCAAAGGCCTCAAGGCGCGCGAAATGTCTTTGAGCGCGACGGTGCGACCTGCGCTCAAGCAGAACTTCAGCGCATAGGTGAGCACTAAGATGTACAGTTACGGATTATGATATCAGATGTTGGCGGCAACCCCAGGCCTCATCATTTCGCGGGCTTGACGGGTATCCGAGGTGTCGGCGCGGTTTGGGTGTTCTGCTATCATTCAATTCTGCCGATCAATATGCCTGTCATCAGTTCTGGATATTTGGGGGTCGACCTTTTCTTTCTGCTTAGCGGTTTCGTGCCGTCGCATGCGTATCGTAATCAAGTCGGTTGGACTTGGCAAAACTATCATCGGTTCATTCGTGCGAGGCTCGCGCGCATTCTTCCGCTTCATCTTTTTACGTTAGGATTGGTCCTTTTGCCCGTCCTGCTATGGCCAGGTTTTGCCGGCTCATACCCCTCGAGCGATCAACGATTTGGTCTCGGCGCGTTCATCGCCAGCGTGTTGCTGCTCCAGAACTGGGCGATCTGGCTCCCGACCTGCTGGAACACTCCGGCGTGGTCTCTCAGCGCAGAATGGGGTGGGTACTTGGCCATGCCGGTGTTCTTCTTTTTGGGGCGATGCGCCATTGGCAAGAAAATGGCCCTTACGGCCTGCTATGGCATCCTGATCCTTTTTATTGCTGTGATGGCATTGCGCGGGCAATGGTCACTGGGAGCGACAGGAACGCCTGGCATGGTTCGGATGGCATGTGAGATGTCAGCCGGTTGCTTTCTTTATTGTGCCTTCATGCAGGGCTGGCGGATCAGCGGCACGGCAAGCATGGCTGCGCTTGCCATGCTCGGCTTCGGTGCCGCACTGCCGAACGCCGATGCGTTGGGGGTCATGGCAATGCCGATGGTCATCCTTGCGGCTGCGCAGGATGGAACGGTGATCCAACGGACGCTCTCGTCGAGGGCTGCGGTGTTCCTCGGTGACATTTCGTTTTCGATTTACCTGACGCATTGGATCATCATCCAAGGCATCAACCGTCTATGGCCGTCGGCCTCTGGAGCAAGCCTGCCGATGGCGGTGCGCATCGTCGTGACCGGCATGGCCGTTGCTGCTGTTTCGGTTCTGACCTACCAGTTGGTCGAACTTCCCTCCCGACGATGGGGCCGCAGCCTGAAAGCCCGTTTTAAAAGTCACGGGGCGGGCAGTCGCAGACGGTTTGGTCTGACGGCGCGGTTGAGCATGAGACGGATCATGGCGAGGGTGACCATGGCCTCGGACACCTTCGGCAGGCGCTCGTAGTCTTTTGACAGCCGACGCCAGCGTCCGAGCCAGCCGAACGTGCGTTCCACCACCCATCGGCGCGGTAGAAGCACAAAGCCTTTTGCGCCCCGTGGACGGCTGATGATCAGCAGGACGAGCCCGAGCAGGAAGCAAGCCAGGATTGCCGGCACGCGGTTGTAGCCGCCGTCGGCGAACACGGCACGCAGCCAGCAATACAGCGGCTTGACGCGCCTGAGCAGGCTAGCCATGCCGTCCGCGTCCTGGACGGAGGCGGCATGCACGACGACGCCCAGCAGCAGCCCTTGCGTGTCCACGGCGATGTGCCGCTTGCGCCCCGTCACTTTCTTGGCCGCGTCGTAGCCGCGCGGGCCGCCGGCTTCCGTGGTCTTCACGCTTTGGCTGTCGATCACTGTGGCTGTGGGGCTTGGCTCCCGGCCTGCACCCTCGCGCAGCATGACCACGAGGTGATGGCGCATGGACTCCCATACGCCCGCGTCCAGGAAGGCACGGAAGTAGCCATACACGGTCGTCCACGGCAGGAAGGCGGGTGGTGGCGGCAGTTGTCGCCATTGGCAGCCGGTGCGCAGCAGGTAGAACAGGCTGTCCAGCATGCGCCGCATTTCGATCGTGCGCGGGCGGCCTCCGGGCTTGGCAGGCGGGACCAGTGGCTGCAACAGTCGCCACTGGTCGTCCGTCAGCGCCAGGCCAGCCCCGTAATCTCCAACCAACGCACGATCTTCAGGCGTCCACACGGCATGCTCCACAACAAGCAAACCACCTGGAACGCCGCAACAACCGGCCTGGTCACACCGTCAGGCTCGAACCACAGCCACTTTCAAAACGGGCTTTGAGCCTGAAGCCCCCCATCCTGAGCACATAGCGGCTTCGGACATATTTCGCAGTAAGAAACGCAATAAGGATTATAGTTCAAATGTTGTACAACGCTAAAAAGCGGGTGCTGCGGCAAGTATTCGAGTGGCAAATCCGCGAGGTGATCAACACGCCGCCCATGCCGGTCGTTGATGCCCCATGGAGCATCGTGAGTATGGTCGCCAAGCCAGACATCCTGATGTACCTTCTTTCGATGAAAGCGTTCTACCGTAAGCTTGGCAGGGGCAAGCTGGTCGCGATCATCGACCGGGATACCCCGGCCGCAAGCCGCGCCATACTGGAACAGCATTTCCCAGGCTTGCAGTTCGTCATCTTGGAAGACATCGACCCATCGCCGTGCCAGCGTGGCGGGACGTGGGAGCGCCTGGTTCATGTCGTGCGCTGCTCCGAGCAGGAGTACATTATCCAGCTCGACTGTGACACCCTTGTCACTGGAAGCGACATCGACGAGGTCGTCCACTGCGTCGAGGCCAACGTGGCGTTCGCCTACGCCGACAACGGCTGGAGCATCAAGTCACTGGCGGAAATCTCCCAAGATGCCAACCAGATCAACTCGGACTATGTTGGCATCGTGTTGGAGCGATGCTTCGCCGGCTGGCCCGATGCCGACCGGCTGAAATACGTCCGGGCCTCGTCTGGCTTCGTTGGATTCGCCAAGGGCGGTGCGTCGCTGCAATCGCTGGAGTGGTTCCACGAGCAAATGAAGCGCTCGCTGGGGCCGCGCTGGCGGGATTGGGGCACCGAGCAATCAGGATCGAACTTCGTTGCCGCCAACGCGCCGGACATCAGGATCCTACCGTTCCCGGAGTACGCGACCTACCCGCAGGCCGGTCTCGAAGGGCGGGCGAAGTTCTACCACTTCATCGGCAGCAGCCGCTTCAGCAAGCATTACTTCGCGAAAAAGGGCCGCGAGATCATCGCTGAGCTGGCCGGAGTCTAGGTGTTCAGTCCCGGGGCATGGTGTGACGGGTTGATCCTGAACCGGTTTGGTTCTCTGGTCCAGGTTTGGCAAACGAACTCGTAGGGGGTGAGGCCGCGCAACGCCTTGAGCAGGCGGGCATGGTTGTATGCATCCAGGAAGAGCTGGACGTGCCTGCGCAGGTCGTCATGGCTGGCCTGGGTGGCACGAGCGACGTGATGATCCTGACCGCGGCGGAACGCATGGCGCTGATGCCCTCCGCCCAGGTGGCCACCCGCAGCGGCGGCGCCATCACCGTGACCGCCGCCGTGGTCGCCATGGCCCACTTCAAGGTGCTCTGATCCATGCTCATGCGCTCCAAGCTGTTCGTGCCGGGCTCCCGCCCCGAGCTGTTCGCGAAAGCCGCCGCATCCGCCGCCGACGCCCTGTCCTTCGATTTGGAGGACGCGGTGGCACCCGGGCGTAAGGCGGAGGCGCGGGACAACCTGGCCGCCTTCCTGCGCGCGCCGCCCCACAGCATGCGGCCCGCGATCGTGGTGCGGGTGAACGCAGTGGGCACCGAACACTTCACGCCCGACCTCGAAGCGGTGGCCAGTCCAGCGCTGCACATGATCAACCTGCCGATGGTCGAGGACCCGGCGGCGGTCGTGGCGGCCGCCGAGGCCTTGGACCGCCTCGATGTCCCGCACGTTCGCCTGCTGGTGAACATCGAGACCGCGAAAAGCCTGCGGATCGCCGCGCTGCTGGCCACGGCCCATCCCCGGGTCAGCGGCCTGCAGATCGGCTACGCCGACCTGTTGGAGCCGCTTGGCATCAGCCGCGCCGACCCGGCCGCGCTGGCACACATCCGCCTCGCCGTGCGCCTGGCCGCGGCCGAAGCGGGCGTTGCCGCCTATGACGGCGCCTTCGCCGCCGTGCGCGACCCCGACGGCTACCGCGCCGAGTGCGAGGCGGCCCGGCGCCACGGCTTCGCCGGCAAGAGCTGCATCCACCCCACCCAGATCGCCATCGCCAACGAGAGCTTCCTGCCCCGTCCGGCGGAGGTCGAGCACGCCCGCCGCGTGCTGGACGCCGCAGCAGAGGCCGAGGCAAAGGGGATTGGCGCCTACATGGTGGACGGGCGCATGGTGGACGCTCCCTTTGTGGCCGGCGCCCGGGCGATCCTCGCGTTGGCCGAGGCCGGCGCGGCGGGATCCGAGCGATGACGGAGCTGCACCGGCGCGACTACGAGCCCGGCCGCACCGGGCCGCTGGACGGGGTGCGCGTGCTGGACCTGTCCCGCCTGTTCGCCGGCAACGTGCTGACCCAGGTGCTGGGCGATTTCGGGGCGGAGGTGATCAAGGTGGAGCCGCCGGAAGGCGACACGCTGCGCGCCTGGAAGACGGCAGGGGTCGAAACGCACTGGAAGGTGTACTCGCGCAACAAGAAGAGCCTGGCGATGAACCTGCGCGACCCCCGCGCCGCCGACATCATCCGCCGCCTCGTGCCCTCGGCCCAGCTGCTGATCGAAAGCTTCCGGCCCGGCGTGCTGGAAGCCATGGGATTGGGGCCGGACGCGCTGCTGGCCATCAACCCGGCCCTGGTGGTGATCCGTATCTCCGGCTGGGGTCAAGACGGCCCCTACGCCCAGCGGCCTGGCTTCGGCACCATCATCGAGGGCATGAGCGGCTTCGCGGCCATAAACGGCTTCGCGGACCGGGAGCCGGTGCTGCCGCCCATGTACCTGGCGGACGGCGTGGCCGGGCTGTACGGCGTGTCCGCCGCCACCATCGCCCTGCGGGATGCGGAACGGACCGGGCGGGGCCAGGTGATCGACTTGCCGCTGCTGGACCCGCTGTTCGCAATTCTCAGTCCGCAGGCGGCGAACTACCGGCTGACCGGCACCGTGAAGCCACGCACCGGCAGCCGTTCGACCAACTCGGCGCCGCGCAACGCCTACCGCTGCAAGGACGGGTTGTACGTCAGCCTGTCCGCCTCCATCCAGAAAATGGCGATGCGGCTGTTTGGCGCCATCGGCCGGGCGGAGCTGGCGGACGACCCGCGCTTCCGCACCAACGCCGACCGGCTGCGGCATTCGGCGGAGCTGGACGCCATCATCGGTGCCTTCATCGCCGAACGCACCCAGGCGGAGAACGTCAGCTTCTTTGAGAAAGCGGAGGTGACGATCGGCCCGATCTACGAGACGCCGCAGCTGATGGCGGACCCGCACGTGATCGAGCGGGAGCTGATCGCCGACTACCCGGACCCGGACATGGGCCAGCTGCCCATGCACCACGTGGTGCCACGCATGTCGGACACGCCGGGCTCCATACGCACGCCCGCGCCCAGGTTGGGCGAGCACAGCCGGGCGCTGCTGGCCGAGATTGGGGTGGACGATGCCGAGTTCGAGGCTTTGCGCGGCGATGGGGTGGTGACACCCTCCGCCTGAAAAGAAGCCAATACCAGTTCGGCACCAGGAAGGACCGTGCGATGAGCGTTGACGTGAAACCGGGGGCGGCCCCGGCGACCTCCCTCCCGCCGGGCTCGCTGGCATGGCGCACCGCCGCCTGCGTCGCCGTACCGCTGCTGATCCTGCTCAGCCCGGTGCCGGCGGGGCTGACGCCGCAGGCCTGGCAGTTGTTCGCCATGTACGTGGGCGCCATCCTGGGCTTCATCCTGCGGCCGCTGCCAGAGGCCGCGGTGCTGCTGTGCGTCATCGCCGTGTCGTCCATGGCCTTCGGCAACACCGCCACCGTGCTGTCCGGCTTCGCCAGCCCGGTGGCCTGGCTGGTGTTCTCCGCCTTCATGATCGGCACCGCCATCAGCGAGACCGGGCTCGGCCGCCGCATCGCCTTCCTGCTGCTGGCGCGCACGGGCGGGTCCACCCTGGGTCTCGGCTACGTCGCGGCGCTAACGGACCTGGTGCTGGCGCCGGCCACGCCGTCCAACACCGCGCGCACGGGCGGGATCGTGTTTCCAATCATGCGCTCCATCGCCGCCTCGCTCGGTTCCACGCCGGGCGCGACCTCCCGCCGACTCGGCGCCTATCTTGCGGTGCTGCTGTACTCAGTCAGTCTCACCACCGGCTACATCTTTATCACCGCCATCTCCACCAACGTCCTGGCCACCACCTTTGCGAAGTCGATCCTGGGCACGCAGATCGACTTCCTGCTCTGGTTCAAGGCGGCGGCGGTGCCGGGTTTGATCTGCCTGGCGCTGCTGCCCTGGGTCGTGCACCGGCTTTACCCGCCGGAGTTGAAGCACTTCGACAACAAGGCGGTGTCCGCCGCCGGCCTGGCGGAACTGGGCCCGGTGTCGCGGCGGGAGGCGGTGCTGGCAGTGCTGTTCGTCTCCGCCATCGCGCTCTGGGCCACTGGAAGCTGGACGAAGATCGATGCCGCGCCCGTCGCCATCGCCCTGGTCGCCGCCTGCCTGCTGTTTCGGGTGGTGCGCTGGGAAAGCCTGGTGGCGAACCAGGCGGCCTGGTCCACCTTCGTTTGGTACGCCGGGATCATCGGCTTCGCCGACGGGCTGGCGCGGGCCAAGTTCTTCGAGTGGATGGCCAAGGTGCTGGCCGGCGCCCTGCCGCTGACCGGGCATGACGCGCTGTTCGTCATGGTGGCGCTCACCGTGTTCAACTTGGTGCTGCACTACGCCTTCGCGTCGCTGGCCGCCTTCGTCACTGCCATGATGCCGGTGCTGTTCACCCTGGCGCTGGTGGCACAGGCGCCGGTGTACCCCACCGTGTTCCTGCTCGCCTTCGCCACCAACTACGGCGCCGCAATGACGCATTACGGCGGCGCGCTGGGCCCGGTGCTGTTCGGCCCCGGCTTTGTGCCGCAGGGCACCTGGTGGCGGCTGGGCGCCACGCTCGCCGTCATGAGCCTCCTCGTTCACCTCGCGGTTGGCCTGCCGTACTGGCGCTGGCTCGGCCTGTGGTGAGCGCCATGCCCAAGCTGCCCCCCGGCGCCTGCGACGCCCATCTTCACGTCATCCCAGAGGCCGAGGCCACGGCGCTGCCCCGCTATCGCGCCGTGCAGGCCACCCTCGGCCTGTCCCGCGCCGTGCTGGTGCAGGCCAAGGTGCACGGCACGAACCACGCCGCCATCCTCGCCGCCGTCGCCGCACTCGGGCCCGGTGCCCGCGGCATCGGCGTCCTGCCGCTCGACGTTCCAGACGCTGAGCTGGAGCGGCTGCATCACGGCGGCATACGCGGCCTGCGCTTCAGCCTGTGGAACCCGAATGACGCCGTGGCCCGGCTGGACTGGCTCGAACCGCTTGCCGCCCGCATCGCACCCTTGGGCTGGCACGCCCAGATCCACATGATGGGCGATCAGATTGCCGAGCACGCAACCCTGCTGCACCGCCTGCCCTGCCCGATCGTGTTCGACCACATGGGTCGCCTGCCGCCCCGGCAGGGACCGAATCACCCGGCCTTCGCAGTAATCGCCGGGCTGCTGGACGCCGGCCGCGCCTGGGTGAAGCTGGCCGGCGCCTATCTGAACACGGGAACCGGTACACCCGGCTACGCCGACGCCACCCGCATCGCCCGCGCCTTCGTGCGTGCCGCCCCGGAGCGGCTCGTCTGGGGCAGCGACTGGCCCCACGTCACCGAACCCGATGGGATGGACGACGCGGAACTGCTCGCCCTGCTCAGTGACTGGGCCGGCGACACGGCGATGCGCGACCGCATCCTGGTGGACAACCCGGCCGAGCTGTACGGCTTCGGTTCGGACGCTCCATGATGGCCGGGAGCAACTACCTCCCGGTCCGCCCGGACTGGCTCGCGCAGGTGCGGGAGGACGCGCTGGACCCGGAGCTGCCGATCTTCGACGCGCACCACCACCTTTGGGACCGCCCGGGCTGGCGCTATCTGCTGCCCGAGTTGTTGGCCGATATCCGGGATTCCGGCCACCGGGTCGTCGGCACCGGCTTCATGCAGTGCCAGACCATGTACCGCAACAAAGGCCCGGCCGCCCTGCGCCCGGTGGGCGAAACCGAGTTTGTCGCCGGTCTCGCCGAATGCGGGGCCGCTGCTGCCTCGGGCGTTCAGCCCTGCGCGGCGATCGTGGGCCACGCCGATTTGCGCCTGGGCGATGCGGTGCACGACGTGCTGCTCGCCCACGTGGAAGCAGGCCGCGGCCGCTTCCGCGGCATCCGCCACATCGTGAGCTGGGACGCGGATGCGAGCCTGCTGAACCCGCTCAGCGCCGGGCCGCCGGGCCTGCTGGCCGATGCGGCGTTCCGCACCGGCTTCGCTCGGCTGGCGCCGTTCGGCCTCATGTTCGAAGCCTGGCTGTTCCATCCGCAGCTGCCGGAACTCACCGCCCTGGCCCGCGCCTTCCCGGACACGGTAATTGTGCTGAACCACTGCGGCGGCATCCTTGGTGCGGGACGGTATGCCGGGCGGCGGGAGGAGGTGTTCCATCAGTGGGCTGCCAGTGTCCGGGACCTGGCCACCTGCCCAAATGTCCACGTGAAGCTCGGCGGCCTTGGCATGCGGATTAACGGCTTCGGTTTCGAGCTAGGCACAACTCCGCCGGGCTCGGTGCAACTGGCAGACACCTGGCGCCCCTATGTCGAGACCTGCATCGAGGCGTTCGGCACCGTGCGCTGTTTGTTCGAAAGCAATTTCCCCGTCGACAAGGGTTCCTACGCCTACGGAACGGTTTGGAACGCCTTCAAGCGCCTCACGCAACATGTGGATGCACATGCAAAGCAGGCGTTGTTCCGAGACAATGCGCTTGCGCTCTACCGTATCGAGAGCTCCCGCCAGCCTGGAACGCTGACCGTCAACGGCATGGAATGATCAACCAAGCTGTAAGCAAGCAACTTGCGTCCGCTTTCTCAGCCTCCTTGCTCCAGACCGGACCGTCCACAAACGGCCCAGTTCAAGCTGCCCTGGCTTGCGTGAATGGCCTAGCCCGGCTGAAGTTTGGAATTGGGATTGACCCGGCTTGGTGGACACCCTGAAGCTTTCGGAATCCCAGCAAGGGGGGGTCAATTCAGATCGCCCAATCTGTCCACCCGCAGGGGCACACTCCAGTGCCTTGGCTGGATTGGATCGGCATTTCATGCTGCTGTATGGTCATTTGCCGCCCGAGTGCATCATCGTTCGAACGTAAAAGCGTTGCAGCATTAGGAAAGGCAGCGCCGCGACCAGCACGGATACCGAGGCGGAGGCGAACAGCCCGCCCCAGTTCGCGGTTTCCAGGTTTGCATGCCGGGCGATCGCCACCTGGATCATCACCTTGTCCGGTGAGCTCGCCGCGACGACGGGCCAGAAAAATGCGTCCCATTGTTGCACGAACTGCATCAGCGCAGCGGTCGCGATTGTGGGTCCCGCTAGCGGCATGACGAGGCGCCAATAGACCTGCCACCAAGTTGCGCCATCGATCCAGCCTGCCTCGTACAGTTCCTTGGGCACGGCTGCGAAGAATTGCCGGAACAGGAAGATCGAGAGCCCGCTAGCTACCTCCGGAAGGATCAAGGCGGCGTATGTATCGGTCCACCCAAGAAACCGGATCAGCGTGTAGAGCGGCATGACGATCGACTCGAACGGCATCATAAAGCTGGCCAGCACCAGTACGAACAGAGCGTTCCGGCCAGGAAAACGAAACACCGCGAAGGCGAACCCGGCCATAGAGTTGACCAGCACCGCCGCCGCCACCGTCGTCAGCGACACGAACATCGAATTGCCGAGCGCCCGCGGGAAGTCGCCCTGTGTCAACTCAGCATAGTTTTCCAGCGTGAGCTGCGATGGGAAAAGCGTGAGCCAGGAGAAATGGCCGCCGTAGCGGAATATGTCTGCGGCCGGGCGAATGGAGGAGATGAGCAACCAGTACAGCGGGAGCAACGCCAGCGTCGCCAAGGCGATCATCGTGGCGTAGCGCAGCACCTTCAAACGCCTTCCTCCGCTCGGAATAGCCGCAACTCCAAGACGGCGACAGTTCCGACGATCAGTAGGATGACCGTGGAGATCGCCAGGGAGCGTCCGTCATCAAGCAAGCTGAACGCCGCACGATAGGCCTCGTACATCAACAGCGAGGTGCTGCCGTTCGGGCCACCAGTGGTGATGATGTAGACCGGCGCAAACAACAGGAAATTCGCGGCGGTATCGGCCACCAGCACGAAGCCGAAGGTCCGGCGCATTAGGGGCATCGTCACGTGGATCAGCCGGCGCCACCAGCCGGCACCGTCGATCATCGCCGCCTCGTTCACTTCCTGCGGGATCGCCCCCAGGCCTCCCAGCATGAACAGCATCCAGTAACCGACGCCACGCCAGGTGCAGATGGCAATCAGCGAGGGCAAGGCCTGTCCCTCGCTTCGGAAGAACGGCTGGGCCGGTAGGCCCATGCTGCGCAGCAACCCGTTCACCGGCCCTACTCCCGGATCGAGCAGCAAGTTCCACAACACCGATGTCAACGCGATCGACACGGTGATCGGCAGCAAGACTGCCGTACGCATGAAGCCGATACCACGGCCCGGCCGGACCATCAGCAGCGCGAGCAGGAATGCCAGCACGACCTGGAGCGGATTGATGATGATGTTGAACAGCAGCGTGACATGGATGCTGCGCCAGAACGCGGGGTCGTCAGCCAGGCCTTGATAGTTGCCGAGCCCACTGAACGCCGTCTCGCCCGTGAGCCCGGTACTATATAGCCCGCCCACGAGGGACAGAACGATCGGAGCGAAGCGGAACAGAAGCAACCCGGCCAACGCGGGCGCGAGAAACGCGAAGGGCACCCACGCCGAGGTCTTCAAATGATCAGGCTCCTTTGTATTTCACGAGCGCCCGATCGATCTTGGCCGCGGTCTCCGTCAGCATCGTCTTGACGTCGCCCCCGGTCTGCATGTCGCGCAGCGTCTGCCGCAGCAGGTCCTCGTATTCCCGCCAGCCCGGCGTGGCCGGGCGGGGCACCGCCGTGTTGTCGATTTCAAACCGGATGATCTTCCAAGTCGGCGTGGCGAATACCTGGGGCAACCGGTCCCAGACGTCCTTGCGAACGGGCACATACGGGCGAAGCTTGAACCACTCCAATTGTGTGTCGGACGAGGTCATGAACTGCAGGAACTTCGCTACCTCGGCCTTGTTCCGCGTCCGCGGATTGGCACCGATATGCCAAGCCCCCGTTGGCGTCACCGGCTTGCCTCCAGCGAAATAGGGATGTGGCGCAACGCCCCAATCGAGATCCTTGTACTTCGTCCGAAATAGGTCGAGGTTGAACGTGCCACCCAAGAACATGCCGATCCTGCCCGAGCCGAAGAGGTCGGGTGTCACGTTGTTGTCGAACACGCCGGGAGGCGCGATCTTCCAATCCGTGTAGAAGCGTTGCACGAAGGTGAACGCCTGGACGAAGGCCCGGTCGTCGAGATAGCCGGACGCCTTCAGACCATCGGGGCTGAGCGCCACGCCGCCAAGGGACTGGCCGAACGGCAACAACTGATAGGGCCGCTCGGCCTGCTCGATGATCAAACCCCAACGATTCTCCGCCGGCCGGGCCATCCTGCGCCCTGCTTCGACAACCTGCTCCCACGTCCAGCGCTGGGCTACGTCGGCGGCCGGCGGCTCTATTCCAGCCTCCTTGAAGAAGGCGCGGTTATAGAACAGGAGTTGTGAGGAAGTAGAAAACGGGGCCGAGAACATTTTGCCGCGCCAACTCGCGGCCGTCACCGCCGCGTCGGAGAACTGCGATTTGTCCAGCACGTCGTCGAGGCTCATGGCTTGGCTGCGCACCGCATAGCTCGCCGTCAGCGGACTGTCGCAGGAGTAGATATCAGGCTCCGGGGTGCGGGCGCCCAGGCGGATCTCCAGCGTCTGGAACAGATCGGAGAACGGGATGAGCTCGTAGCTCGCCGACACGTCCGGCGTCGTGGCGTTAAAGGCGTCAAACAGCGGCTTGACCTGGCTCTCCGGCCAGCCGTTCCAAGTGGCCTTCAGTTGCACGGCGGCATGGGCACGACCCGCCGTTATCGCCGCCAGTCCGCTCACTATTGCCGCACGTCGCGTGATCCGCATCTCCGCCTCCGCCTCCGCCGGCTTGACGCGCCCGGCATTGTTGCTTTCTCTCAGGCCCTATACCGCGGGGCCACTCGCAGTCCAACACGCAAGAGAGAGCAGCATGGCGCGCCCCAAGATCCTCATCGATTGCGATCCCGGACACGATGACGCAGTCGCCATCCTCTATGCAGCCAAACACCTGGACCTGGTTGGCATCTCCACCTGCCATGGCAACAACACGCTAGAGAATGTGACCCGAAACGCTCTTTCCGTGCTGACGCTGGCAGGGCTAGACATCCCGCTCGCCAAAGGCTCGGCCAACCCCTTGGCGGGTCCACGGGCGGAGCCGCCGAACGCACATGGGAAAACTGGGTTGGACGGCGCCGATCTGCCGGAGCCCGACCGTGCGCCGGTCGAGCAGCACGCGGTCGATTTCATCATCGACATGGCACGGCAGCACAAGGGCGAGCTCGTCCTCGCTGTCATCGGTCCAGCCACCAACGTCGCCAAGGCGCTGCAAAAGGAGCCCGCTTTGGCGGGTTGGTTGAAAGAGATCACCGTAATGGGCGGCTCCGGCGGGCTTGGGAACATCACACCGGTGGCCGAGTTTAATTGCTGGGCGGACCCGGAAGCCTCGGCCATCATGTACGCGTGCGGAGCGCCGATGCGCATGGTCGGTTACGACGTCACGTCACGCACCGGCACCGATGAGGCAGACATCGCCAAGCTTCGCGCCGGCGGCCGGGTCGCCAAGCCGATCGGCGATCTCCTCGCGTTCTATCGTGCCAAGCAGATCCAGTATTTTGGTCTCGACATTGCCCCGATGCACGACGTTTGCGCTATCATCCCATACGTTCGAGACGACATGCTGACCTACCGCTACTGCAATGTCGGCGTTGAACTGGAGGGGACACTAACCCGCGGTATGACTGTGTGCGACTTCCGTCGCCTAACGGACGAAGGCAAGTCGATGCGCGGTAGCGGGCCTGAAAATGCTATCGTCGCGACAAACTCTAACGCGCGTCAACTAATCAACGATGTTGTGGACACCTTACTCAGTTATAATTGACATACGTGACCTCCAGACGCGGCTCATTTAACAAGGAGGCCCGAACTGACCGGAACCGGACAGTCGGTTTCAGCGTGCACCAACCGGGGAAGCAGACATCATACCAGAACTCAGTATCTATCCGGGATCATGGTGTTGTTCGACATAGCTTCCGCAGCATGAAGCGGACCGACTCCCATTTCAGAAACGCAAGGGCGTTGTGGTTCAGGCGCTCCCAGTCCTTGGCCAGGCGGCGGCATCGGTTCAACCAGGCGATGGTGCGCTCCACGATCCAACGCTTCGGCAGCACCACGAACTTGCCTGCGGCTGCGTCCGAGCGCCTGACGATCTCGACGTCAACCTGGCGGCATGCTCGGGCAAGGCCGGCCTGGAACTTCGGGCCGGCGTAGCCGCTGTCGGCGTAGAACTTGAGCAGGAACGGAGACAGCCCGAACAGGGTCGCCATCACCAGCACGCCGCCATCCCTGTCCTGCACATCGGCGGCGTGCACCACCGCGTGCATCAGCAGGCCTTGCGTGTCGACGAGGACGTGGCGCTTCTTGCCCTTGATCTTCTTTCCGGCGTCGTAGCCGTGTCGATCCGAGCGCCCCCTTTTTCCGCGCTCTTCACGCTCTGGCTGTCGATGATGCCCATAGTGGGGCTGGCCTCGCGCCCCGCCTGCTCACGGCACTGGACGTAGAGCGCATGGTGCAGGCGCGTCAGCGTGCCGTCCCAGGTCCAAAGGCTGAAGTAGTCGTGCACCGTGCTGCGCGGGGCCAGATCCACCGTGCTGCGCGGGGCCAGATCCTTGGGGATTGCCGCCCATTGGCAGCCCGTGCCCAGGATGTACATGAGGCCATCCACCACGGCACGCATGTTGGCCGTGCGCTTGTTTCCGCCTCGCTTGGCGGGCGGGATCAGTCGTTCCACCAGCGCCCACTCGGCATCCGTCAGGTCCGTGGGGTAGCGCAACCTGCTCCGGTCATAGCGGCCTCGGTTCTCAGCAGTCCACATCCACAGACCTGTCCAGACACATCTGGACGTACCAAACCACAACCAGCCTCAAACACTCAAGATGATCTCGGATGGACATTAAAGGTTGAAAGAAACCTGTGCCGCGGAACCTGTCTTAGAAGCCCCTAAAGAAACACTGTCGAGATCCAGGGAACAAAGGCGATCGCTATCAATCCAACCATGAGCCAAGCCAGATAAATCCAGATTCGCCGCATGCCTGCCTCAGGTGCGATGTCACCAATAATGCAAGCTGCATAATAACAAAGTCCGAACGGTGGTGCGAATAATCCCATCCCATCGCAAGGATTACCACCATGCTATAATGAACGTCGTTGACGCCGAACTGTCGGGCAACTGGGAAAAGTAGCGGCCCGAACAGAACGATCGCCGGGATACCCTCGAGCAAACTGCCCAGCACCGTAAATGCTGCGATCGACACCAACATGAAGCCGACCCGGCCGCCGGGCACCCCGGCCATCGCCGTCGCCAGGTCGTGCGAGAAACCGGATTGCGTCAATGCCCACGCCATCGCGCTCGCCGCACCGACGATGAACAGGATCGCGCCGGACAGTGACGCCGTCCGCGTCAACATCGGCAGCGCCTTATTCCAACTCAACCCGCCGCGATAGATCAGTAGGCCAAGCACCAGTGAGAACGCGATGCCGATCGTCGACACCTCCGTCGCCGTGGCGACACCCTCGACGACGGCCGAGCGAATTAGGAAGGGCAGCAACAGCGCCGGAAGAGCGACGATTAGACTGCGCACCACGATCCGGGGCGGCGCCCGCGGTGGCAACGTCTCGTTCTCCGATCCGGCCCGATGCCGAGCCACCAGCGCCAGCACCAATGCCAACACGATGGCCGGGAGAATACCCGCCGTGAACAAGGCTGCGATCGACACGCCTGTCACGGAAGCGATTGCGATCAGAACGATCGATGGCGGGATCGTCTCACTCATCGCGCCCGACGCCGCCAGCAGTGACAGCAGCTCACCGTCCTTCATGCCGCGCTTGCGCATTTCTGGGAACAGCACCGGGGCAATCGCGGCCATGTCGGCCGTCTTCGAGCCTGAGATGCCCGATACCAGCAGCATGGCGCCGAGTAGGACATATGACATGCCCGCCCGCACATGGCCGAGCAACGACGCAAGGAACGCGACCATCACGCGCGCCATTCCCGTCGCCTCGACCAATTGGCCCAGCAACACGAAAAGTGGCACGGCGAGCAGAATGAGGCCGCTCATGCCTTCCTCCATGCGTCCGACCACGATGGTCAGTGGCGTCGAGGTGGTCGTGAGCAGATAGGCGCTGGTCGACAGCGCGAAGCTGAACGCGATCGGCACCCCCGCCAGCACCGCCGCCCCGAGCAAACCGACGAAGAACACCATCAGCGCCCAGTTGCCGATCGCGGCGAACGCACCCTGGCTCAGATAGAGCACTCCGGCCACGATTGCGACCACCAACACGACGCCGGCAATGTCCCGCGGATGCTGTCGCGCCAGCCGCGCGAGGGCGCTGATGAGGGCTAGTCCGCAGCCGACCGGCATCGCCATCGCCCGCACTGTGCCGGACCAGCCGAGTGCCGGCGTTTCGACCATTGCCTGATCGTCCATGTAGTCCAGCGCCGACGGCAGCAGCAGTGCCAGGAACACCGCCACCGCACCGATGGCCAGCACCTCGCACCACATCCGTGCTCGTGGCGGCAACGCGCTGACCACGAAGGTAAGCCGCATGTGCTCGCCTCGTTGGATCGCCACGACGCTTCCCAGCATCGCGAGCCACAAGAAGAGGATCGATGCTAGTTCGTCGCTCCAGATCAGCGGCGACTGGAACACCGTGCGCGCCACGATCCCCGCGAAAAGCAGCGCGACCTCCGCCACGACCAAAGCGCAGGCCGGAACCTCGACGGCGGCGCGCAAGACGCGCTCGAAACGGCTCGCCAGCGCCGGGGTGGGCATCGACCCGGCCTCGGCGCCGACGAGGGCGCTCACGCCAAGCTGCCGACGACAGCCTGTAGGGCGGACCATGCGTCCGGGCCGAACTTTTGCTGCCATTCCTTGTAGAAGCCGGACTGCGCCAGCGCCGACCGGAAAGCGGGCTTATCGGCGGCCGAGAAGATCAATCCCTTAGCCGTCAACTGCGCCTGCAGCGTGTCGTTCAGCTTCACGACGTCGTCACGCTGCTCCATCGATGCGCGGTCGAATTCGTGTCGTACTAGTTGCTGCAGGTCATCCGGCAGCTTGGTGAAGGACCGGCGGTTCGCCATGACCCAGAACGGGTCCCAGATGTGGTTCGTCTCGGACAGGTATTTCTGGACCTCGAACAACTTGCCCGAATCGATCGCGACTAGTCCGTTTTCCTGCCCATCGACCAGATGTGTCTGCAGTGCCGTATACAACTCATTGAAGTTGATCGAGGTCGGGTTCGCGCCGAGCGATTTGAACAGCGAGGTGAAGATCGGCGATACCGGCACGCGGATGCGATAACCGGACAGATCGCCCGGCGTGCCGATCGGCTTGGCCGATGACGTGATCTGTCGAAACCCGTTATCGGACGCCTTGGCGACGACAAGCACCCCCGCTTTCTCGATTTGCGCACGCACGAACGTGCCAAGTTCGCCATCCATTCCGTGCCAGACCTGCGCGTAATTCGAAAACGCAAACCCGACATTGGTGATCGCTGCCGCCGGCGCCACCGTCGAAATGACCGACCCGGCCAGGTTTAGGAAATCGATTCCGCCACTGCGCACCTGGGTCAGCAAGTCTGTATCAGAGCCGAGTTGGCTTGCCGGGAAGAACCGGATCTCCAGTCGTCCACCGGAACTTTCCTGGATCCGTTTGGTCGCTTGCTCGAGGCGCGCGTTGATCGGCTGGGTCAGCGACTGACCGGTCGCCAGTTTGTAGCTGAACTCGGCGGCTTGTGCGGGGCGACCATGGATCGACACCAATGGCAACAAGCTGGCTGCGGTCAGCAGGCGCCGCCGACTGAGCGCGATGGGGTTTACGGGCGAAATCGTTGTCATGACAGTCCTCCGGCTACATGTCGCCTCGAGGCCGTCGTCCCGCGATCGTCGGAATAGTCCGATGGCCGAAGCCGCTTCCCCGATCGCCCCGATTGGACGGGGCCTTAAGCCGGCCGGGCATTCTATGTCCCTGGCTCTACTAACGTAGGAGAACCCGTCTCTGAAGCGCAACCTAGCTGAACTTGCGGAAACATTAGCTCAGCTACATCATCAAGCGATGATCATTCCACTCCGTGCCATCAGCGTTTTCCATGCGGTCGCTGAACTCGGAAGCATCACACGGGCCGCCGCCTCACTGAGCGTCACGCCGTCGGCCATCAGCCAGCAACTGCACTCGCTCGAACTCCAGCTTGGCGTCAGCCTGACTGTCCGCTCGGGCCGGTCCGTCATGCTAACCGAAGCCGGTGAGCGCTATTTTCAGATGATTGGCGGTGCCGTTGGTCAGATCGGCGAGGCCACTCGCGCCATCCGTGGTCAGCGGTCGGTCACTACCCTCACCATCCGTTCTAGCCCGAGCCTGGCCACAAAGTGGTTGCTCCCGCGGCTCGGCGGCTTTCTCCGAGCTTTTCCATCTCTCGAAGTACGTATCGACGGCACTAGCGAACAGACCAATTTTCTGACCGAAAACATCGATCTCGACATTCGTCACGGCCAAGGCAATTGGCCGGGCCTTTTCACCGAACCGCTCGCGCAAGAGCAGTTTCTCCCTGTCTGTTCCCCTACATTATTCACGCCGGAAAGCCTGGATGCCGCGGACCTGCCTGCGCATCGTCTCATCCACTCCGTCAAGTCTCAGGTCCAATGGCAGGCCTGGTTTGCCGCCGCTGCCGTCAACCCGGCTAGGCACTGGTCCCGGGTGCTGTTCGACCGCACGCATATGGCGATCGATGCCGCCACGAACGGAATGGGTATCGCGCTCGAAAGCGACCTTATGACCTGGCGCGAGGTGCGTGATGGAACACTGACCTGCCCCGTGCGCGACCCACCGAAGATCATGTTGGCGACACAGTGGATCGTCTGTCCGACCGGCCATTTGCGGCAGCCAAAAGTCAACAACTTCCTCGATTGGCTACGAACCGAGGTCAAAGCCTGGCAAGCCAATACGTAAGCTCTGCTAACGCATCCACCACTTATTTTCATTTGTTCTTTAGCGTCGCGGTCGATAGCGTTCCGTTAGCAACAGCGCACCAACGGCGCTCGGGAGAAACGCTATGAACCTTTCAAGCATGCTTCTTGAGCGCGCCGAGGGTGGTCGGCCCATACGCGTCGGCCTCATCGGTGCCGGCAAATTCGGCTCGATGGTGCTGGCCCAAGCGCAATGGATCAAGGGTTTTCACGTCGTCGGTGTCGCCGATCTCGACGTCGGCAAGGCCCGCGCCTCGTTGGACCGCGTCGGCTGGCCGGCCGAGCGCTTTGCTGCCAAATCTCTCGGCGAGGCCGCCCGTACCGGCGGCACCTGCGTCACGGACGACGCGATGGCCTTGGCAGCTTCCGGCGAGATTGATTGCATCATCGAGGCGACCGGCCACCCGCTCGCCGGCGTGCGGCACGCCATGGCCGCGATCGAAGGCAACAAGCACGTCGTTATGGTCAACGTCGAAGCCGACGTCCTGTGCGGCCCTTTGCTCGCCGAGAAGGCCCGTGCCAAGGGCCTCGTCTACAGCATGGCCTATGGCGATCAGCCCGCGCTGATCTGCGAGTTGGTCGATTGGGCTCGCTCCTGCGGATTCGAGCTGACCTCGGCCGGAAAGGGTATGAACTTCGAACCGCGCTACCGCTACTCGACGCCCGACACCGTCTGGGGCTTCTTCGGCTGGTCCGAGGAGGAGGTCGCCAAGGGCGATTTCAATCCAAAGATGTACAACTCGTTCACTGACGGCACCAAAGCCGCGATTGAGATGGCCGCGGTCGCTAACGGCACCGGTTTGGACTGTCCGGACGATGGCCTTGGTTTTCCGCCTGCCGGTTTGACGGATCTCGCGCGCGTGTTTCGCCCGCAGGAGGATGGCGGACGCCTGGCCCGCAGCGGCCTCGTGGACATCGCCGCAAGCCAGGAGCCGGACGGTCGCGAGGTATTCAACAACATTCGCTATGGTGTATTCGTGACGTTCAAAGCAAATAACGAATATTCGCGCGCTTGCTTCAAGCAATATGGTCTGCTGACGGATCCGTCAGGCTGGTATGCCTCGATGTGGCGCCCGTTTCACTTGATCGGCCTGGAAACCAGTGTTAGCGTCTTATCGGCTGTTTTACGCAACGAGCCAACCGGAACCTCCAAGAGCTTCAGAGGCGATGCTGTTGCCACTGCCAAGCGGGACCTCAAGCCCGGCGAGATGCTCGACGGCGAAGGCGGCTTCGCCGTGTGGGCCAACGCCATTCCGGCGACGCGCAGCCTGGCCATGGGCGGGCTGCCAATTGGGCTGGCGCACAACGTAAGACTCAAGCGTGCTGTCGCCAAGGATCAGATCGTGAGCTTCGCCGATGTCGAAATCGAGCGTGATCTCGATGTCCTGGCGCTGCGGCGAGAGATGGAAGACGCCGCACGTCCTTCGGTCACGAAGGCAGCCTAAGATCTGCGCCAGCCTGCTGACAGCCGGCCGGCCAAATTTCAAAGTTCCCGGCACTTTGGAGTGCGCCCCTGCGAGTGGACAGATTGAGCGAAATGGATTGACCCCTCTGGCTGGGCTTCCGGAGGATGGAAGTCATGGCACGGCATCGTTCACAGAGCGCCGCGTTCAAGCGGCAGGTGGTCGGAGAGTTCATCGCAGGTGAAACCCTGCACGCCTTGGCCAACCGGCACGACATCTCGCGTCAGTTGATCCGGATCTGGACTGCCAAGTTCGAGGCTGGAGCTTTCGACGAGGACGCGCAGGCAGCGGATCTGATCCAGGAATATGAAGCCAGGATCGCAGCCCTGGAACGGATGGTGGGTCGGCAGGCATTGGAGCTCGAGCTGCTAAAGGGGGCTTTAAAGCATGCTCCCCGGCCGAGAACCGCGACTACCTCCGTCATCACCGGCCCCGCGATGTCTCCGTTGCCCGGGGGTGTGAGCTGATGAGGCTTCTCGATCGACCTTCTACGGCACGGCAGCCATTCCGCTGGATGCCGAAGCTCTCCTGAGCCGGATCGGCGCGATCTGCGACGAGTTCGAGTGCCACGGCTACCGCCGGATCGGAGCGGCGTTGCGGCACGAGGGCGTGGTGGTGAACGCCAAGAAGCTCCGGCGCCTGATGCGTGAGCATGGCCTGCAGCCCAGGCGACGACGCCGTTTCGTGGTGACGACGGACAGCGACCATGGCGGCCCGATCTACCCTGACCTGGCCAAGGATATCGTGCCCGACCGCCCCACCCAGCTCTGGGCGGAGCCACCCAAGGTTCCACGTGCGAAGCACGTGGAATGGTGGCGGAGGGGGCAGACTTGACCTACGTGACCCGCAAGGCTGTTGCCCTCCAGCTCGACACGGGCCGTGTCCCTGGTTTCCCCGCGTTCACCAGCCAACTCCGGACGACGCTTCGGAACAATTGGAAGCGGGACACGTTCGATTACCTGGTGAACAACGCCGGGCACGGAACCTATGCGATGCTGGATCAGACAACCGAGGCGAAGTTCGACGAGCTGTGCAACGTCCACTTCAAGGGCGTTTACGTCCTTACTCAGACGCTGCTGCCGCTGATCGCGGATGGTGGCCGCATCGTAAACCTGTCCTCCGGCCTGACCCGGGTTCGCTTTCCAGGCTACGCCGCCTCTGCGGCGGTGAAGGGCGCAGTCGAGGTGCTGAACCCGCTACATGGCCAAGGAGCTGGGCGCACGCGGCATCAGGGTGAACACGGTAGCGCCGGGCGCGATCGAAACCGATTTCGGCGGCGGCGGGGTGCGCGACAATCTGGAGATCAACAAGCTGTTTGCTGACATGACAGCGCTCGGCCGCGCCGGGCTGCCAGATGATGTCGGCCCGATGATCGCGAGCCTGCTCGGGGACGACAACGGCTGGGTGAACGCACAGCGCATCGAAGTATCCGGCGGTCAAGGCATCTGAACAGCGCGACGAAGGAGGCGATCATGCGCGTCGGCGTCGCGGGGTTGGGGAGATGGGCGCTGCGATTGCGGCGCGGCTGCTCGAAACCGGAGAGGAGGTTGTGGTCTGGAACCGATCCCGCGACAGGGCCGCCACGAGCGGCTTGCCGATCGCGGACACACTCCGGGCGCTGGCCGGGCAGGCCGAAGTGATCGTGTCCATGCTGTTCGACGCGACGGCGCTGCAGGAGGTCTACCTTGGTCCTGATGGACTGATCACGGCAGCGTCGGGCCGGCTGTTCATCGACATGAGCACTGTCCGGCCCGGGACGCAGCAGACCCTGGGCGAACAGGTGCGGCAGGCGGGCGGGGCGTTCATCGAGTGCCCGGTGGGCGGCACGATCGACCCGGCCCGGTCAGCTGCTGGGGCTCGCCGGAGGCGAGGCAGCCGACCTGGAGCGCCCCCCCGGTACTCGACAAGCTGTGCCGCAAGGTCGAGCACATGGGGCCCCTGGGCGCGGGCGCCTCGGCCAAGCTTGCGATCAACCTGCCGCTGGTGGTGTTCTGGCAGAGCTTCGGAGAGGCCCTGGCGCTTGTCCGCCACCTGCGCAAGGACCCGGGCTGGCTGGTTCAGCTTTTCGCCGAGACAGCAGGCGGCCCGAATGTTCTGAAGAGGAAGGCCGCACCCGCTACCGCGCTGCCGCCCCTCCCCCCGAAACGCGCCGCCGGACATAGCGGCCGATCCGGCCAAGCACCCGAACCAGGTCCCTCTCCGGCCCATCCGGCCGCCCGCCGGCCAGCCACGCCCCCGCCAGCACCATCCCATAGATCGCGGACCCCACCAGCGCATCCACCGCCAGATGCGCCACGAAATCCGATGTGGTGGCAACGAAGCCCAGCCCCAGCCACGCCAGGCACCCCGCCATCACCCCGGCCGCGAACACGCTGCGCATCACCGCCCGGACCAGGCCGCCGAGCCTGATCCCGAACCGCCGCATCGTGATGGTGATGTAGGCCGCCTGCTCCATCGACACGACACAGGCCACGACGATCGCCGCCGTCACCAGCGTGCCCCCCGGCAGGAACACCAGCAGCAGCACCCCCCGCAGCAGCGTCGCCGTCAGCGTGATGCCGAAGGTTGTCCGCAGCATGCCATGCGCGCTGAACACCGTGCCGCTCAGGCTGCCGACCACGCCCAGCGTCGCCGTCACCCCCAGGATCTGGATCATCGGGATCGCCTCGACCCAGTTCGGCCCGAACGCCAGCCTGACCAGCGGATCGGCCACGGCGGCAATCCCGACGCCGATCGGCAGCACGATGAGCGCCGAGGCCGCCAGCAGCCGGAGGTAGGTGTCTGCCACGCTCAACCCGTCATGGCGCAGCTGCGAGAAGCTCGGGAAGCAGGCCCGGCACAGCGGGTCCACCAGCTCCGCCGTCGGCAGCGTCGCGATCTCGCCGCCCAGCGCGTAGATGCCCACCTGCGCCGGCGAGAACAGCCGGCCGATCAGCACCGTATCCACCCGCTCCCGCAGGATGACGATCATGTAGATCGCCCAGGACCAGGTGGTGAACCCCGTGATCTGACGCCAGGCCGAAAGGGTCAAACGCGGCATGTAGGGATACATCGAATAGCTGAGCCCGGTGCGCAGCAGCCGCCCGGTGACGATCCCGAACACCAGCGCCCAGTAGGTGGGCCACAGGAACGCGAACACGATGGTGCCGAACACCTGCACCACCCGCGGGATGGTCCAGAGCTGGAACTCCTTGTGGAACGCGAAGGTCCGCATGAAATCCGCGGTCGCCACGTTCTCGAGCGCGCCGATCAGGTTCGAGGCCGCCAGCGCGAACAGCACGGCGGCCAGGCGCGGCTCATGGAAGAACTCCGCCACCGGAACCGCCGTGGCCGCGATGGCCCCGCCGGTCAGCACGCCGCGGATCAGGCCCATGGTGAAGGCCGTGTCATACATCGCGCGCGGCGGCTCGCGCTCCTTGATCAGCGCCTCGTGCACGCTGAGGTTGGTCACGGCGTCGATGGTCTGGGTGAAGCCGCTCGCCAGCGCCACCAGGCCGAAATCGCTGGGGCCGAGCAGCCGGGCCAGGATAAGCGTGCTGATGATCCCGAGGATCCGGGTCAGCATGCGGAACCCGACCACCCAGCCGGCGCCCCCGATGGTCTTGACCAGCAGCGATGCCTCGGGCGTGTCGGTGGTCTCGGTGACGTCGGTCAGCGTGATGATCCTGCATTGCGCCCGGCCGGGCGGCGGCCGAAGCGGCGGCGGATGTAGTCAAGCCCACCCTGGCGCGCCGCCCGCGCCAGCCGGTCAGACGAACACAGCCAGCGCAGCAGGCCCGGCCAGCCCCGCACCCCCGCCACGACCTGCGCCTGGTGATGCAGCGACCATAGCAGCCCACGCACCGCCCGCAGGAACCCGGTCACCCCCGGCGTGTGCTTCTCCGCCAGCAACAGCGTGTTGCGCACCTGGTAGTACGTCTTGTTCTCGGTGATCTGCCCACCGAAACTCGCGGACTCCCGGTGCAGCATCGTGGCATCCCGAACGCAGAAGCTCCGGATCCCGAACGCCTGCGCCCGGCGGAAGTAATCGGTCTCCTCCAGCTGCAGGAAGAACCGCTCATCCAGCAGCCCAACCTGCCGAACCACCGCAACCGGCACCATCAGGCAAGCCCCATAGGCATAGGACAGCTCGACGATGTCCAGATCCGTGGCAAAGGCCGATCCCCCCGCCCGCGGCCCGGGGTCGAGCTGCCACCGCGTCGGCTCGTCGAAATAGGCGATCGCCGGATGCAGCAGGCACGGCCCATCGATGGCGGTGGCCGCAGCGGTCAGGAAGCCCAGGGCGCCCGGCGCCAGCACCGTGTCGTTGTTCAACAGACAGACATGCCGGAACCCGTGCTCCACGGCATGACGCAGCCCGACATTATTGCCGCCCGCCCAGCCCAGGTTCTGCGGCAGCGCCACCACCAGAACGTCGGGGAAGCGCTGCCGGATGCGGTCCAGGTCATCGGCGCGGGAGGCGTTGTCGATGACCTGCACCACGAAATCCCGGAAGGTCTGGCGCTGCAGGCTCTCCAGGCAGGCGATCGTGTCATCGATGCCGTTGAAGTTCAGGATCACCACCAGCGTTCGCGCGCCGGCACCCGGCTCCGCCGCATCATTGGTCACTGAAGGCTCCCGCTTGCGCCTGACGTGCCGGGCCGCCCGAGCGCGGAACAGGCGACCCCGCTCTCATAGCCGCCCCGCCCGCCGAGCGGTAGGCCCCGGTGGACCGCCATGCCCACCCGGAGCCCCGGCGCCTGCCGGTAGCAACGCGCCCGCCCTCCCCTGCAACATCTCCGGCCATGCTCCGATCTTCCACCGGATTAACCGGGTTGTGCACCGTTCTCGTGGTGATATCGTCCCTCGGGAACGATAAGGAAACGTTGATGCTCTCCAGCTTGCCACGCGCCAGCCTCCCACGCGCCATCTTCCCGCGCGCCCGCCTCCGGGCCACCGCGCTCGTCCTGGCCTGCGGCATGCTCCTCGCCGGCTGCGCGGGCAATTCCGCCTACGACCCCAGCCTCAGCCCGGCCCAGAACCAGCTGCGGCAATCCAACCAGCGCTTCAACCAGACGGTGGGCGAAGGTGCCGTCGCCGGCGCCGTGCTGGGCGGCATCGCCGGCCTCGCGCTGGGCGGACGCAACCGCGGCCAGGCAGCGCTCATCGGCGCCACGGCAGGCGGCGCGCTGGGGGCCGGCGCCGGCTACATGGTCGCGCGCAACAACCTGAACCGCTCCAGCACGGAGGCGCAGTTCAACGACGCCATCCAGCAGGCCACCGCGGACGCCGACGCCTACCAGAAGTCCGCCGCCGCCTCCCAGCAGGTCGCGGACCAGGCCGAGGCCGATGCCAGCCGCCTGCGCGCCCAGGTCCGCTCGCGCCAGATCACCCAGGCGCAATACCGCGCCGGGATGGCGAAGTACCAGGCCGATGCCAACATCATGAACACCCAGGCGGCCGACGCCCGCAAGCAGGCCGTGGCCCTGCGGCAGGACGCCCGCGTGGCCCCCGCCGCGGACCGCGGCACCATGAGCGGCCTGGCCAACAACATCGACGCCGCCGGGCAGCAGCAGGAGCGGACCGCGGCCCGCATGAGCCGCCTGCTGGCCGGGGCGGACGCATGAAGGCGGCGGTACTCGGCCTCGCATTCATCGGTGGCGCCCTGCTCGGCCTCGCCGCCTGCTCCCCGCAGGCGTGCGACCCGTCACAGGCCGGGTTCTTCAGCGGCATCGGCTGCGAGGCCTCCGGCAGCTACGGCGTCCGCAACCAGTACCAGCGCTCCACCCTGGCCCAGCAGAACGCGGTGGCGCTGCAAAGCCGGGCCGATGCGCTGAACGAAGGCTCGCGCGCCAACCAGGCCCTGCTCAGCCGCGACCAGGCCCGCCAGCGCCTCTCCGCCTCCGACCGCCAGACCGCCGACCTCCGCGCCCGCCTGGCCGCCGCCCGCCGCAACGGCACGCTCGACGCGGCGCGCCTGAACCAGGCCCAGGCGGAACTCGCCAGCATCCAGCAACAGCGCAACGGGCTGGCCGGCGGCGCCACGCCAGACCAGATCCGCGCCTACGAGGAGCAGCACCGCCGCCTCATGGAAAGCCTCTCCGCGATCTGACAGGAATGGCCGGGCCCGGCCCGGCCATCCCACCCCCGCCCCTCAACGCCGCGACGGCCCCATCACCTCGGCCCGGCTCAGCGCCACCAGCTGCGCCTTGGCCGTGTCCCGCGGCAGCGCCTGCCCGGTTGCCAGCGCCGTCGCGTGCCGTTCCAGCATCGGCAGGAACGGCAGCATCGTCAGCTGCGCCCGCGCCGAGGCCTCCTGCCGCAACACCCCGATCTGCGCCCCGATCGCCTGCCGCGCCGGCCCGGTGGCGATCTGCCGCAGCAGCCGCATGTAGCCGTCCATCGAGGCATCGGCCTGCGACAGGTTGCGGGCGGCGGCGTCGCGCGCGAACTGCTGGTCCTCGGGCCGGGTCAGGTCGCGCAGCAGCTCCGTCTGGATGCGCGCCCGGTTGGTGAAGTCCCACACGCTCTGTCCCAGCAGCACCCCGGCCTCCAGCTGCGCCACCAGCGCCACGGTGGCCGCATCCATCCGCTCCCGCTGCGCGCTGGCGAGCTGCGCCGATAGCCGGTCCAGCCCCTGCCGCAGCGTGTCATCCGCCGTCTGTTCCCGCAGCGCGGCGATGGTGGCGCGCGGGTCGTCCGCCGCCTGCTGCCGGGCGCCGCTCAGCTCCGCGAACTCGGCCCGCGCCCGCTCCACCTCCGGCAGGTCGCCCACCGTGGGGGCGGAGAGCGCCAGCCGGAACCCCATGGTCGGCAGCGTGGTCGCCTCCCCGGTCGCGGCATCGAACGGCGGGATCTCGTCGCGCATCGCGGTGTGCAGCGCGCCGGGCGTGGAGGCGGTGTAGTTCCCGCCCCGCACCGCAATCCCCCCCGCCTGCCCATGCGCCCGGCCCACGCGGTTCATCCGATACGGGTCCAGCATCATCTGCCCCGCATTGCCCAGCATGTCATACAGCCCCAGCGGGTTCGCCAGCCGCTGCCCCACCTGGCCCACCTGCCCCCCCGCCGCCCGGCTCCCGGCCAGGATATAACGCTCCGGCCCCTCCGGCATCGGCGGCGTCGGCGCCAGGAACTCCTCCTCCGAAACCCGCACCCCGCCCCGTGCCGCGAACTCCCACTCATCCTCCGTCGGCAGCCGCACGAAGCTCGCCACATCCCCCCGGCGCGGCAACGCGCCACGTGCGTTCTTGAGCAACCAGGTGCTCCACCGCGCCGCAAACGCCGCCGCATCCGCATACGAAACCCGCGTCTGCGCCACCCGCCCCGCCGGCCCCGGCGTGGGGCAGTGCCCCGACAGCGCCGCAAACTGGTCCCGCGTCACCGCATACTTGCCGAGGTAGAACCGCCGCCCCTGCCCACCCGGGATCGGGAACGGCGCCGCCAGGAACGCGCTCCGCACATACTCGCTGTAATCCAGCTCCGTCCCCGCCTGCCCCGCGATGAACGCCCGGTCATCCAGCGGTCCCGCGGCCGAAGGCACGTCCACCGGCCGGAACACCATGGCCCCGCCGCACGGCATCGGCAGCACCAGGTCGTCCGCCGCCGGCTGCGGATTGGACCAGCGGGCGTCCCACGCCGGGTCCGCCGCCCGGGCGGAGCTGGCAAACAGCAGACCAACCATCACGATGCGGCGCAGCCTCATGGCGTGTTCACTCCCTCCCAAGGTTCCACCCGCGCGGCCCGCACCCCGGCAGCGGCGGCCACCAGCAGCGCCCCCGCCAGCGTCACCACCACCGCAACCAGCATCGTGCCCGGCACCAGCAGGCACAACGGCCGGTCCAGCGGCAACTGCCCGGCAAACACCCGGTTGATCAACCCCGCCACCCCCAGCGCCGCAACACAGGCGGCCGCAGCCCCGCACACCGCCACACTCGCCGCCTGCACCACCGGCACCAGCAGCAGCGACGCCGCATGCAGCCCCAGGAACCGCAGCTGCGCCAAGGCCTGCCGCTTCCGCTCCACGTTCGCCCACAGCCCGGCCCCCATCGACACCAGGAACCCGCCGCCCCCCAGCCCCGCCACCAGCCCGAACAGCAGCCCCAGGTTGCGGTCCACCTGCAGCAGCCCCGCCACATCCCCCGCGCGTGACACCACCTCGATCCCCTCCGCCCGCAGCGCCGCATCCAGTCCCGGCACCTCATCCAGCCGCCGCGCATACAGCCGGAACCCGGCAAACGCCGCCCGCTCCGGCATCACCAGGTCGCTCAACCCCGCCGCCGGCGCCTCCACCAGCCCATCCTGGAAATCCTCCACCAGAACAGCCAGCGGCAGCGCCACGAAGGCCGCATCCCGCGCAAACGCCCCCGGTGCCGCCACGTCCATCACCATCAGCGCCAGCGCCACGCTGTCCCGCTGCCCGTTGCGGATGCGCCCCAGCCGCCCCACCAATGCATCACCCGCGTGCACACCCAGCCGCGCCGCCGCCCCGGCGCTCAGCACGATCCGGTCCGCCCGGTCCGGCGCCCGGGCCAGCAGCGGATCACCGGGCAGCGAAGGGATCAGCTCCACCCGCACGCCCGCCCCCGGCGCCTCCGCCCGCTCCAGCAACAGGCTGGCGGCAAGGGTGCGGGTGCGGGGCGCCAGGAACCCGACATCGGGCCGCGCCGCCAGCCGCCGCAGCAGCGCCGCGTCGAAGGTGCGGTTGGCCGCGGTCGTCACCTCGCGGATGCGCGGGTCCTGCAGCAGCACCTCCCGCAGCCCCTGCACCACCCCGGCGCGCAGCCCGGCCAGGATCAGCAGCGGCGCCAGCACCGCCGCCAGCGCCAGCACCGAGCACAGCGCCAGCAGCCGCTCCGCCACCAGGTCCGCCAGCGCCAGCCGGGCCGCGATCAACCCCCGGTTCATCCCGGCCACGCCACCCGCGTGGCCGCCGCCCCCGGCACCATGGCCCCCGGCACCATGAGGCAGGGCACCAGCGCAAACCCCGCCGCCTCGGCCCGCACCAGGTCATGCGTGGCGATCACCAGGGCCACGCCCTCCGCCGCCGCCAGCTCCGACAGCAGGCCAAGGATCGCGTCAGCCTGCGTCGGATGGACGGAGGCGGTCGGCTCATCCGCCAGCACCAGCCCCGGCCGATGCGCCAGCGCGCGCGCAATGGCGGCCCGCTGCCGCTGCCCCACCGAGGTCGCGGCCGGCAACCGGTCCAGGATCCCGGCAATCTCCAGCCGCTCCGCCAGCGCCTGCAACCGCACCGGGTCCGGCCGCCCGGCGATGGCCTGCGGCAACGCGATGTTCTGCCGCAGCGTCAGGAACGGCAGCAGCGCCCCGGTCTGCGGCACGAACCCCACATGCCGCGCCCGCAGATCGGCCAGCGCATCCGCCCGCCCCGCCCGCCACAGCGCCAGCGCATCCGTCCCCTGCCAGGTCCAGCACCACGCCATCATCCGGCCGCAACGCCAGTGCCAGCAACCCCAGCAGCGTGCTCTTGCCGCACCCGGACGGCCCCACCACCGCAACGCGCGCCCCCGCCGCCACGGCAAACCGCTCCACCGTCAGGCCGAACCCGCCCGCCCCCGCCCCCACCCGGCGGCTCACGCCCTGCACGTCGAGCAGAAGCCCCGTCAGGGCAGCGCTTCGATCGGCACCGGATACAGCGCCTCCCCGGCCGCGCGCGTGCCCGACAGGTCCACCCAGAGGTCCGTGTTGGACTGGAACTCCTGATACAGCCGCAGCTTCGCCTCCACGCTGTTCAGCACCGTGCGCTGCGCGATGGCGCCCATCGCGATCCAGTCGGCCTCGTTGATGTCCATGATCTCGGACTGGTACGGCAGGTCATCCAGGTACTCGCCCAGCAGGTTGCCGATGGTGCGGGCGGTGGCGATCCGCTGCGGGTCCCGCGCCGCCGCGGCAAAGGTGGAGCGCAGCTGCGTGAAGAAGGTCCGCGGCTCCGTCCGCCCCGCCAGCCCGGCCTGCAGGATCGTCTGCAGGCTGCTCGCCAGGTCCGAGAGCTGGTTGCGCGTCAGCAGCACCCGCACGTCCAGGCTGGCGATCGCCGGGTCCTTCAGGTCGCGGTCCGTGGTCCAGCTGCGCACCACATCCGGCGCCTGCGTCTGCGCCGCCCGGCCCAGGTAGTTCAGCCGCATGGCCTCGCCCACCGCCTGCACCGCACGGGTGATCGCCGGGTCCGCGGCCGGTGCCGCAGGTGCGGCCCGCCCGGCCGCCTCGCCCACCTGGTCCAGCAGCGCCCGGCTCAAGGACTGCACCGTGCGGGCGAACGCATCCGGCGCGCCGTTCGCCACCGGGAAATACAGCTGCCCCGCCGAGCCGAACTGCGTCAGCTCCCGATACTGCGCCGCCGCCGGCTCATGATCGCGCCGCGCCCGGCCTTCGGGCGTCAGCAGGTGGATGGCGAACACCGCGATGCCCTTCGCCTTCGCCAGCTCGCGGATCTCCGCCACGTTCAGATGCGTCAGGCTGTGCGGATGCGACGCGGTGCGCGCCCCGGCATCGGTGATGAGCACGATGTAGCGCCCGCCCAGGCTGGCCCAGTCGATCTCGTCCATCGCCGCCTTGATACCGCCCAGCGGATCCTCGTCGAACCCGACTGAACTGGCCGGGCTCTCCCGCGCGGCGGCCACCTGCGTGTTGATGGCGTCGGGCGGCTGCGCGAAGTCCGGTTTGGCATAGACCCGGGTGGCGTATTCCAGCCCCGGGCTGTCGGCCAGGCTGTCGCGGTAGGCCACCAGGCCGAAGCGGAAGCTGTCGCGCAGCGGCGTGTTGCCGATGCTGGCGATGATGCCGCGGATCGCCTCCCGCGTGCGGTCGATATACGGCTGCATGCTGATGGTGGTGTCGAGCACGAACACCACGCCGGCCCTGAACGGCGCGGGCGGCGTCGCCACTGCCCGGGGCGGCTCGGCGGGCGCGGAGATCACCTCCAGCAGCCGCAGCGGCGGACCGAACTCCCGCTCGATCCGCTGGGCCGAGAGGATGGGCATCAGGTAGAACTGCCGGGCGAAGTCCACGGCATTGCCCGGCTCCACCGCGAGCACCGGTCCCGGGTCGCCTCCCGTTGCGGTGGCCGCGGTCCGCAGCGCCTCGGCCCGCTGCCCGGCCTGCCCATCCAGCATCAGCGTCCGCTCATCCAGCTCGCTTTTCAGGAACAGCACCGGCTGCCGCCCGGCGGGGTTGGTGAAGGCGGCGATCATGGTGTGCTTCCAGTCGATCGCCTTGTCCGCCGCGATCCAGCCCTCCACCCGCCCATCCGCGCTGCGCCCGACCTCGATCCGGTCCCCAGCCGGGCGGCCGTACACATAGAACACCGTGAACCCCGGCACCGGCCGCGCGCCCACCCCATCCGCCGCGGCGGACAAGGTTGCCCCGGGCCGCACGATCACCCGCTGATACAGCGACTGCTTCCCCTGCATCAGCAAGGGTGCGCGCGCCGGCGTCTGCGCCCGAACAGCCCCCGCGGCCAGCAACAGCACAACCAGCAGACGGATCATCATGGCCAGAAATCCTTCAAGCTCAGCCCGGCGCCCAGGTCACCGCCGCGGGACCGCCGCTCAAGCTCCTGGCGCAGCGCATCCCGCGCCGCCGCCACATCCGCCCCGGCCCGCGCCGCATCCCGGTAATAGCGCGCAGCCTGGCGCGGGTCGGCCCGCGGGATGGGCCCTCCCGGCCGGAACAGCACGGGGTCATACAGCCGGGCCAGGGCAGCGGCGGCCGTGGGGTCGCCGCGATCCGAGGCGGATTCCAGCAGCAGCAGCCCGTCATCCCTGCGGTCGGAGTCGAGCCGCCGCTGCCCCTCGGCGGCAATGGCCGCGGGGTTCGGCGCCTGGGCCAGCACCGCGGGCACCGCCAGCCCGCCCAGCCCGCCCAGCCCGCCCAGCCCGCCCACGCGGGCGGAGCAGCAGGCGCAACTGCCGGCTCGGGCGCCACTGGCGGTGGGGTGGCGGGCGTGGGAACGGGCGGAGGAATTACCGGCGGAGGAGCCACAGGCGGCGTCGCAGCAGCCTCAACGGCGGGCGCGGCCGGCGCCTCCGCCACCGGCTTGGCCCGGCCATACATCCACCAGGCCCCACCACCCCCCGCCGCGAGCAGCACCAGCAGACCCAGCACCGCCAGCATCCGCCCCGATCCCGCACCGGATCCCGCACCCGCGCGCGGCACCACGTCCGGCAACGCCGCCACCGGCACCACCGGACCGTCTCCGCCGCCTGCCCCACGGCGAACATCGAAACCGTGCCGCCATGCAGCGGCGTGATGTCCGGCCAGGCCACCGTCACCCCCTCCACCCCGGCACCAGGCACCCAGACCGAATACGGCCCGGCCTCCAGATACTGGCACACGGCCCAGCCCAGGTGCAGCACCAGGTCCGCCCCGCGCGCCTCGGCCCGGTCCGGCACCAGCACCGCCTCCGTGCTCTGCCACCCCTGCGGCCCCAGCTTGTCGTCCCCCCAGTCCTCGTCCCGCTGAATGCGGAGCCCCGGCCCCCCCAGCCCCGCCGCCCCGCCCGGCACCACCATCCGCGCATGCCCGGCGGCAAAGGCGGGGTCCGGCTCGACCCGCACCGTCATGCCGGCTCCAGCCGGGCGAGCAGGGCGCCCAGCGCCGCATTGGCCGCCAAATCCAGCCCGGAGGCCGCCGGGTCATGCACGTTGTCCTCGAACATGCGGGCGGCGGCGAAGATCCAGTCCACATGGAAGGCGTAGTCGTAGGCCGCCGGCGTCTCCGCCAGCACCGGCTGCCCCACCAGCGGCGGCCGCGGGGTGAACACGGCGCGCTCGCTGCCATTCGGCCGCGGCCGCCGGTCCAGCGGCACCCGGTCGAAATCCAGCATGTGGACGAAGCCGTTGATGCCCGCCTCCACCAGCATGATCGGCTTCTGCGCCGCCCCGGGGTTGCGATGCTGGAAGCTCGCGCGGGTGCGCAGGTCGTGGGCGATGCGGTCGCGCAGCTTCAGCCGCCGGGCCGCGGTCATCACCTCGTTCACCAGCGTCGCCGCCTGCGCCCGCGGCAGCATGAACACGGTGGGCATCGCCGGATCGTCCACCAGCGCCAGCAGCCGGCGGTTCCACTCCGCCAGCGCCAGGTCGGCGAAGCGGTCGAACCGGTCCCGCACCTCGGGCGCCGCCGCCACGGCCACCTCGTCGTCATCGTCCAGCAGCCCGCCCAGCGCGCTGCGGTAATCCCGGCCGGACCCGACAGTGCCGATCGGCACCGGCCCGTCCTCGGGCCCGGACTGCAGATCCCAGTACACGGAGCCGACCAGGTCCGCCGTCACCTGCATCTCGCGCAGCAGCGGCCCGAACATCTGCGCCTGCGCACAGGCCAGCAGCGCCCGGGCCACCCCGCGCGCCTCCTTCTTCGCCCGCACCAGCGCCGCCGCGGTGTCGTCGGTGCGGTAGTACGGCCGCAGCCGGTGCGCCATGTCCGCCGCCAGCTCCGCCACCCGGGCGGCCACCTGGTTGGCCTTGGTCTGCGGGTCGCACACCGCCGCCAGCCGGTCCGCCAGCAGCACGATGCCGCCATCGTTCGGCGCCAGCCCGGCCGCCCAGGCCCCCGCCGGATCAGCGAAATGCCGCCGCACCAGGTCGTTCGACAGGTAAGCCTCGCGCCGCACCGCCACCGCCGCCCCGGCCCGCGGCCCCACCCCCAGCTCGCGCCCCTCCGCATAGTCCATCACGGCACCGAACCCGATGGCGGTGCTCCGCAGCCAGAACGTGTTGTCGAACGCCCGGCCCGGCGCCCACGCCTGCGGCCACCCATGCGCCTTGCCGAAGAAATCCAGCAGCGAGGCCTGCAGCCGCGCCGTCCACCGCTGCCCGCTCGCCACGTCCTCCCCCGCCTTGTCCTCGAACTCGCCGTCGAACTTGGTCAGCACCAGGAACAGGCTGTTGCGCTGCCCGGCCCGCGCCTCGGGCGTGGCCCCGATGGTCTGGCCGATCCAGCGGTCGATCATGTTCGGCAGCGTCTGCACGTCCTGGTTCGACGGCCCGACGCACAGCAGCATGGCGGTGATCTCCTGCTCCGCATTGTAGCGCTGGAACAGGTAGGCGACCTTGCCGCGCAGGAACACGCGCCCCAGCCGCCCGGGCTGGGCCAGGAAGCCGTCGGGATCGCTGATCTCCTCCCGCGTCCGCGCCCCGGGGAAGTCCAGCAGGTCGGTATGGCCAAAGAAGTCCCACGGCTTCGCCTCCAGCGGCACCGTGATCTCCGCGATCAGCGCCGCCGCCAGCGCCCGGCCGATGCCGGCACTGGCCCCGCTTGCCGCAACCAGCCGCAGCGTCGCCGGCCCGCCCACGCCCACGCCCGCCCCCGCGCCCACGCCCGAGACATCGAGCCCGAACACCATGTCCGCATCCAGCACGCTCGTCTCCCGCGGCTGCAGCGCATCCATGCCGCAGAAGGCGATATCCGGGAACCCCAGCGCTGCGAGCGCGGCGATGAGCTGCCGGGCCAGCTCGCTGAAGGCGGCGGTGTGGTTCCACAGCGGCGCGAACGCCTCGTGCCGCCACTCCGGCGCCAGCCGCGGGATGATCTCCGCCGCCCGCGCCCAATAGGCGGGCCCCAGCGCCTGCACCAGCGGATGCGGCCCCAGCTCGCGCTCGAAATACTCGCGCAGCTCCTCGATGTCATCGACGCCCAGCCCGCCGGTCGGCCCCGCCCCGGCCTGCGCCGCCAAACGGTCGAACAGCGCCGCCACCGCCGCCCCGTCCGGCAGCACGGCATCCCGCACCTTGAAGTCCTCGCGGTAGGCGTTGGTCAGGATCTTGACGACGTCGATCTGCGACATCAGCCGCAGCGGCACCGGCGCATCCACCGGTGCGGCGGCGGGCCGCAGCGTGAAGCGCGACACGAGGCCGGTGCTCTCCTTGCCGCCCTGCGGGTTCAGCTCCTGCAGGAAGTTCAGCCGCTGCGCCCCATACACCGCCATCAGCGGCTGCCCGGGCCGGGTCGCCAGCGAGGAGACCAGGTAGCTCTTGCCCGCCTGCGAGGCCCCGAACACCGCGACGCACATCGGCCGCTCCGCCGCCACCCGCAGCCGCGCGGCCCGGCGCCCATAGCCCCGGAAGTCCCGCGCCAGCGCCGCCGGGTCCTCGGTCAGCCGCACCTTGTTGCCCTCCAGCCAGGCCGCCCCGGCGCGCGCCACCGCCGCCACCTCCGCCGCCTTCAGCACCAGGTCGCTCATGGGATCATCATCCGCCCGGTGTCCCGCCAGTAGCCGTCCCCGTCATCGATGGTCTGCAGGCGCAGCCGCACGTCCCCGGTGCGCTGGCTGGCGCCGGAGGCATCCTCCACCTCGTCGATCACGAAGGTCTCGCGCTGCATCTCGGCCTCGGGCGCATCGGGGTCGATCTCGTCGCGCCGGGCCACCGTCACGGTCAGCGGCAGCTCCATGCGGCTGGCATCGTCGGGGTTGGCAAACTCCATCATGTAAAGCGGCGTGGCCGTCCAGCGCGCCAGCGGCAGCTGCCGGAACCCCAGCTGCGTCGCGGTCTGGAACGGCATCCGGAACGACACCCCGGTGGCCGGCGGCCCATCCAGGTCCAGGTTGCGCAACAGCACGTTCTCCTCCCGGATCTGCCCGTTATTGTCCATCCGCCCGATATACCGCGCGGTGGAGCGCATGGTCAGCTTGCCGGTCCGCAGCATGAAGTTGCGCAGCCGCCCCTCCGCCTGCACGCACAGCGCCGCCCCCACCGCCACGGTGGTCTTGGGATCGTCGATCCGGTTCGCGGCATCCCGGAACGGATACTTGTCGCCCACGCGATACCGGTGCATCCCGATGATCCGGTGCGGCGGCACCGGCGCCTTGGCCAGCACGATGTCCCCCACCGCCCGCAGCCGCGAAGGCCGCCCCGAAAGCAGCAGCACGTCGCAGTCATAGGCCCACACCACCTCGCACAGATCCGCCAGCACCGGCCCCAGCACGCCAGCCACCACCGGCTCGACCTGCTGCGTGGTGACGGACAGCACCACGTCCCCCACCCGGAACCCCCCGGGCCCCACGGCCGCGCCCGCAGCCTCCGCCGCAGCCTCCAGATAAGCCGCCGCCGCCGGCACCACGCCACCAAGCGCCTCGGCCACGGTGCCCGCCAGCACCTCCCCCACCATGCGCCCCTGCACACCCTCATAGGCCCGCAGCATGGCGATCCCGAGCGGCTCCAGCACCAGCGAGACGAACTGCCGCCGCCGGTGCCGCTCGGGCTCGGACTGCCCGCCCTGGTCCTGCCCCAGCGTCCGGTTCAGCAACGCCCGCGCATCCCCCACCCCCGCCGCCCGCAGCGCCCCGGCAAACGCCGGCAGCGCCACCGCGGTGATCACCCGCTCCAGCACGTCATCCCCCGCCAGCTTGAAGCTCTCGCGGAACTCCTGCCGCGGCACGATCGCCTCCACCCCCTGCAACGCATAGGTGGAGATCGTCAGGTCCGTGGTTCCCCCGCCGATGTCGATGCTCGCGATCCGCAGGCTCGGCGTCTCCGAGACCTCCGGCCGGACCCGGCCCACCAGCTCCATCAGCGCGCCCGCATCGCCCTGCAGCCGCTCCGTCACCTCGTTGTGCAGCCAGACGATCTGCGTGGCCGTCGCCTCGTCCAGGTTCGCCACCACCCGCGGCGCCGGCAGCACGCCGGTCCAACCCATCATGTCCCAGGCCAGCAGCACCGCCCCCTGCGCCCGCGCCCGCAGGATGTGCTGCTCGGCCACCGGCATCCCGGGCGGCATGGTCAGCAGCAACGAACGCAGCTGCCGCGGCTTGTCCGCATCCCGCCGCTGCGCCCGCGTGCCCGGCGCGTTCATCTGCCCCACCGCCTGCAGCAGGATCTCGGTCAGCATCAGGGTGAACACGCTGCTGCGGCTGAACCGCGCCCGCACCGCCGGCTGCCCCCGCCGCTGCCGCAGCACGCTGCCATCCTCCGACAGCAGCGCCATGAACGCGCCGCTCACCGGCGGGTCGGTCTTCGCATCCGCATCGCCCCGCGCATTGAACCGCCACCCCTGGGAGGCCGGGCGCGTGTCCCACAGATACCGCTTGGGCGACGAAAGCCCGGTGGAGCTCTCATTGCCCAGCCGCGCCCCGCTCAGCCGCGTCGCCTCCGGCCCCACCCGCACCGGGCTGGGCCACGCGAACGCCGCGGCCCGGCCCGACTGCCGGCTCACCGCATCACGCCCGAACCGCGCCCGGGCGAACTCCACCCGGCTGTCGAACGGCTCGGAATGCCAGCACTCCGCCCGCGACAGGTCCCGCAGCGCCAGCGGGAAGCTGTCCGAAAGGTTCATCCCCTGCCCCGGATGCTCCTCGATCAGTATCCCGCAGGTCCGCGCATTGCCCAGGTCCAGCACCAGGTCCACCGCCACCGGCACATAGCCCAGGCTGGCGGAGACCACATCCACCAGCTGCACCCGCGGCAGCAGGTCCGTCGCCGCCAGCAGCCCGAGCATCACCTGATACCGCGCATAATGCTCGCACCCGCGTGCAAGGTCCTCCGGCCGCAGCGCCCGGCCGTTGCGCGCCGCGGTCAGCATCTCCACCAGCATCTCGCGCAACCAGGTGCCGACCCACGCCTCGTTCAGGAACCACGCATTGGCCGCCGGGTCCGCGACGAACACGAACTCCTGCGACCGCGCGCTGTCATCCGGACCCGGCGCCACATACGGCCCAGCGGCCTCCCGCGGCAGCAGCGCCGTGTCGAACGCCAGCGTCAGCCGGTGCGTGCGGCCCGGCCCCGGGGCCGGGTGCAGCGCCAGGCGCGCACGCGCCCAGTTGGAGGGCCCGGCGTCATGCACCTCCGCCCCGGCGCCGCTGCGCGACAGCAGCATGAAATACGGCAGCGGCACCCAGCGGCCGAGATGCAGGTCGAGCGCGTGGCGGGCGCTGATCGGATAGGTCTCCTCCACGGGCGGCACATCGCGCGTGAGGCGGTCCACCATCTGCCCGGTCTCGGCATCCTGCACCAGCTCGTGCAGCTTCACCGCCAGCGCGCCCGCACCCTGATCCGCCAGCGGCTCCTCCCAGAAGGTGCGGGCCTGGCGCGGCAGGGCCTCCATGTCCAGGTCGATGTCCCAGAACTGGACGCCGCTATTCGGGATGAGGGTGATCAGCGGCGGCATGCAACGTCCTGCAACTGGTGTGGGGTCATCGGCGGAACCGCCCGGTATACAGCACACCGCCGCGCGCACCGCTCATGTCACGGCCCTCACAGACCGCCTCCGTATCGCTGGTGCGGCGGCATGTGCGCACGGTGGGCGTGATGGCGACGGTGCCGCGGCAGGCCGAGGGCTCCGACACCCGAAGCAGGCTCTCCGGCGTGAACACCGCCCCCAGCGGCCCCTCGCAGCGCCGCCCGTCGCGCAGCACCATCGTCTGCCGCCCGGCCCCATGCCCGTCGAAACACTGCCGCCAGCTGGCGATCGGCGAGCTCTGCCCGGTGTTGTCGTTCGAGACCATCATGCTGCTCGCCAGCGTCCAGCACCCCTCCAGCATGGAGAGGTCGCGCTCGTCCCACTTCTCCTGCGGCAGATCCGCCCGCGGCGGCGGCGGCGGCGCTGGCACCGCCGGGGCCGGGGCCGGGGCCGGAGCCGGAGCCGCAGCCATCGGCACCGGGCATTGCAGCTGCCTGCGCCCCACCGCATCCGTCAGCGTCGCCAGCAGCGTCCGCAGCTCCGCCCCCCGGCTGTCCTCCGCCGCCTGCCGCCGCATCGCCTCCAGCTGACCCGGCACGACCGAACACGCCGCCGGCACCGGCGCCAGCCACCCCGCCACCCGCGGCAACAACAGCCCGGCCGCCAGCCCCAGCACCGCCAGCAACGCCAGCGTCGCGGCATAGGGCAGCCAGGGCCGCGCCGGATCAGCCCGCCACGCAACCCCATCATCCAGCCGGGCCAGCCGCGTGGAGGCGCCCACCGGGTCCTGCGCCGCCAGGTGCCCCCACCCGGCCAGCACCGGCCGCCCATCCACCGCGAACACATGCCCCATGTCCGGGATCTCGCGCAGCCCGGGCCAGGCGGCACGCACGGCCGGAGCCGTCCCCCGCTCGGCCAGGCGGCGTATGTCCGACAGGATGGACCCCAGCGCCGCATCCAGCGCGCGCCGGTCCGGCTCCGGCAGGTCGGCATACCGCACCGCCGCGCTGCCCTCGGCGAACCAGGCCAGCGCCTTGCCCTCAGGCTGCGGCCGCGCCAGCAGCGCCGCATGCGCCGGCGACAGCCCCGCAGCGATCTCCGCCGACACCGCCGCATGCCACCCCACGGCATCCCGCTCCGCCGGCAGGATGGCGCGCAGCCCGGCGCTGCCGTCCAGCAGCCGGATCATGGCGGCGCCTCCACCGTGAACTCCAGCGCCACCCGGTTGCGCTGCCCGTTCTGCGCCACGCCATTCACCACCTGGTCCGGCCGCCCCTCCCGCCGCACCGTCACCCGATACGGCGAACTCGGCTGCGACCGCATCCCATACGGATCGACGATCACGCGATACGTCCCCGGTGCCGGCGCATTGAAATACACGTTCTCCACCGGCGTGGACGTCAGGCCATTCACGTCGCCGTTCGCATCGACGTCCAGCATCCCCCCGCAATCCTGCCGCCGGATGAAGTTGATGTTGCCGCCCCCCGGGCAGATCACCTGCAGATCAAGGTCGTTCACGTCGTCCCAGGCCAGGATCACCTGCAGCTTGCCGCTGCGGCCGCCCTGCCGCTCCGCCCGGCGCGCATCGGTGCTCGCGGCCGGCGGCGGCGGCACGGGCTGCACCGCAGGCTGCACCGGCGGGCACAGCAATCGCCGCCGCCCGGCATCGGCGGTCAGCCGCGCCAGCTCGGTCCGCAGCACGGTCTCGCGCGCGACAGCCTCCTGCAATCCCTGCCCCAGCCCGAGCTGGCCGGGCTCAAGCCGGCATTGCGGCACCGGGATGCTGAACCAGGCAAACGGGTCCCGCAGCAGCACCCCGAACACCACGGCACCCAGCACCGCAGCCGCCACCACGCCGGCCCACCGCCACACGCCGGGCCGCGCCTGAACGCCGAACGGCGAGGCCGGGGCCGGCAGGATCACCATGCCGCCGCGCGGAACCGCCGGCATGCCACCCGCCGCCACGCCCGCCGAACCAGGCCCGGCCCGGCCCGCCGCCCCCGCGCCACCGCCAGCCCGCCACGCCTGCCCGGTCAGCGCCGCCTCGCCCGCGCGCTGGTTGCTCCGCACATGCGCCCAGCCGACCAGCACCGGCCGCTCCCCGCGCACATGCACGAACTCCGGCCCCGGCAGCCGCAGCGCCTGCTCCAGCGCCACCGACAGCAGCCGGTCCGCCTCGGTGCGGCTGGTCTGCAGCCGCGTGGCCAGCGCCCCGATCTCGCCGGCCAGCTGGTCCAGCCGGGCCTGCACCCGGGCCCGCACCGGCTCCGGCAGATCGATCAGCCGGGCCCCCGCCCCCTCCCCCTCGGCATACCAGTCGATGGTGCCCTGCGCCTCGTTCACCATCGGCTCCGCCAGCACGGCGGCATGGGCGGCAGACAGCTCCCGCGTCAGCAGGGCATGCAGCGTGCCCCAGGCCGCGACCCCGGCCTGGCCGGAGCCCGCCAGCGGCTGCAGGTCCTGGGTCCGCGTGGTGGCGATGCGCAGGCTGGCCATCCCCCCGGCTCAGCGCGCGGCAGGCGGCGCGGCAGGCAGCGCGGCAGGCGCAGGCGGCGTGGCCGGGTTGCCCCCCCCAGGCGGCACGACCCCAGGCGGCACCACCCCAGGCGGCACGACGGCAGGCGGCACGACGACAGGCGGCGCGCTCGGGACGCACGGCGCGGTCAGCTCCGTCACCGCAACCCCGTTCTCCTTCAGGAACGCCACCACCCCATCGGCCTTCTGCGCGTAGTTCGCATGCACCACCTGCTGCCGGTTCGCCGTGATGAACGTGTTGACCCCCACCACGCGCCCACAGGCATCCGTCAGCGGCCCCCCGCTGTTCCCGCCCGAAACCGCCGCGCTGTGCGGAATGATCTTGAGCCCCGAGGCCGCGGACTGGATCGCGTTCACCCGCCCATCGGTCAGGATCACCTCCGGCACCGCCGCCGTGTCCCCGTGCCGCAACCGGTCGAACGCCTCGTCCGCCTCCAGCAGCAGCCCCGGGAACCCGGCCGCGATCACCTGGTCCAGCGGCGCCACCGTCGGGCTGAACGACAGCGGCTGGATGCCCGGCGCCGCCTCCACCCGCAGCAGCGCCACATCCAGCGACCCGATCTCGGAGTTCGGCGACTGCGCCACGATCCGCGCCGGCGTGGTGCGCGCCAGCTTGCGGCTGGTCACCACGATCTCGGCCGGGTTCGCACCCTCGATCACATGCCGGTTGGTGACGATCAGGTCGGGCGCCACGAAGAACCCGGTGCCGGTCGAGACACCGCCATCCGGCCCGGCCGCGGGCGCGATGATCAGCACCACCGCCTGGGTCAGCAGATCCGCCAGGCTGCCCTGGAACGCCTGCGCCCCGGGCGGCGGCACCACGGCCCCGGGCGGCACGGCGGCGGCGCGGTCCGGCCCCAGGCGCGGCATCTGCGCCGGGTCGATGCTGCACACGTTGCCGGCGAGCAGCCGCTTGCGCGCCTCGATCTCCTGCTCCAGCGCGGCGTTCTGCTGGCGCTGGCGCTCGGTCGCGTCCCTGGTCGCCTGCTCGTCCAGCAGCCCCACGGTGGAAGGCCGCTGCGCCACGCGAGACGACACGGCACCGATCCCGGCCCACAGGCCCAACCCCAGGAACACCACCGCCACCACGGTCGCGGCAGGCACCAGCGCCCAGTTCCAGGTGGAGCGCACCCCCGGCGCCCCCGGCGCCGCCGCAGCCGGCCCGCCGCCCGGACCCGCGCTCGCCATCCGCACGGGAGCAGCCTGGGCAGCAACCGGCGAAACGGGCGCGAACTGCTGCATCCACGCCGTCGCCGCCATCCCGGCCGGGTCCGCCGACAACCCCCAGCCCATCAGCACGGGCGCACCACCCACGCTCACCACCCCGCCCTCCGGCCCCGCGTCCTGCGCCCCCAGCGACAGGGCCGCATGCAGCAGCGGCCCGAACCCCGCCTCCGCCATCAACGGCTGCAGCTGCCCGATGGCCCGGCGCAACCGCTCCACCACCATCTCCCGGTGATGCGGCGACAGGGCGGCGAGCGGTTCAGCCGTCCCGGCCGCCTCCGAATACCAGGATACGCTGCCAGGCGCCCCCGCCCCCAGCCCCGCCTCCGCCCCCGGCCCCGGCCCCGCAGCCGGCCAGGTGACCACCGGCTCCGCGAACAGCGAGGCCACATCCGGCGCCGCATCCCGAAGCCGTTGCTGAAGCGCGGTGAACTGGTCCAGCACGGGGCGGCCGGCGTGGAACACCGGATACAGGCCGGTCAGCGAAGTCTTGCCAATGAATCTTGGAGCCATCGCGGGAGCCGACTTTCGCTTTCACTTCGCCGTGAGTATCGCCAGGCTTGGGCATCGGCGCAAGCTGCCGTGCATCGTTGCCAAACCGAGGCTTGCTGCCGCGCTGATCCTTTGCCAGGCTGCATCCATCGATCTGGATGGAGCGCCTGTGTCAGTCTCGGACCCGCCTGCAATCACCCCTCGCCGCCGCGCCGGCCTGTTCGCGGCGCTCGTCCTCGCGGGCTCCGTCGGCCTCGCCGCCGGGGCCGTGGCGCAAAAGAACTCGGGCCCGCTGCTGCCCGTCACCCCCGCCGCACCCGCCATGGTGCCGCAGCCGTCCCGCCCCCCGGTCCAGCGCCCGGCACCGCCGCCCGGTCCCCGCATGAGCCAGACCCCGTCCCAGGGCGGCACCAACCCCGATGCCGAGAGCCTCGCGCGCACCCTGCCGCTGGACCCGCAGACACGCGACCTGCGCGACGCGGCCCCGCCCGACCGCGCCGGCACCGAACGCCGCCTCGGCCTGCGCGAACCCCGCGGCGCCGCCACCGACATGCGCGGCCGCACCCCCAGCCCGAGAGAGATCGTCGATGCCCTCGCCCCGCGCTGACCACCAGCCGCTGCCCCGGCCCATGCGCCTGCTCCGCGCCATGCTGACCAGCCTGGTCCTGGCCGCCGCCGTCGCCGGATGCGCGCCCGGCCAGGGCTACGGCCCGGCCGGTGCCTATGCCGACCGGCGCATCATCAGCTCCGTCACCTTCGACTTCGACAGCTACCGCATCCAGCCCCAGGCCTACCCCGCCCTCGACAACACCGCCATCGCGCTCAACGACCCGCAGCTCGCCGGCCTGGTCTTCGAGATCAACGGCCACACCGACGTCATCGGCCGCTTCGGCTACAACGTGGCGCTCTCCTCGCTGCGGGCGAACGCCGTGGTGCAGTACCTCGCCAGCCGCGGCGTGCCGCTGGAGCGGATGCGCCCGCAAGGCTTCGGCCCGCTGCAGCTGCTGGACCCCTACAACCCCCGCGACCCCGCCAACCGCCGGGTGGAGATCGTCGCCCGGCGCTGACCCGCAACACACGGATTGGCCCATGCCCGGCGCACACCCGCGCCGGGCATGCACCAGATCATGGGCCTAAGGCGGCTCATGGACCCCAGCGCGGCTCGCCTCCCGTCGCACCCACTCCATGAAGGCCCGGCTCTTCGCCCCCAGCGGCCGGTCCATGGGCCAGACCACGAAATGGCCGAGCGGCCGCCGCACCGGCAGGCCGAACAGCGTCACCAGCCGCCCGGACGCGAGGTCGTCCACCAGCAGCGACATCTGGCCGATCGCGATCCCCAGCCCGTCGATCGCCGCCTGCAGCGTCAGCACCGAACTCGGGAACTCGGTCCCTGACTGCTGAACCGCCGCATGGCCCGTCGCCGCAAGCCAGTCCCCCCAGTCCCGCCGCCGGTAGTGCGAATGCAGCAGCCGGTGCCGCCGGAGCATCACGCCCACATCCCCCGCCTCCGCTTCCGCCGCGATCCGCGGGTTGCACACCGGCTGGATGATGTCTGGCAGCAGGAACCGGCTCTCCAGGCCGGACCAGGTGCCGTCACCGAACTGGATGGCCAGGTCCACCGCGTCCCGCTCGAAGTCCACCGGCGCCGCCGTGGTGCTGAGCTGCACGTCGATCGCCGGGTGCAGGGCGGTGAAGCCCGGCAGGCGGTGCAGCAGCCACTTCACGGCAAACGTCGCATACACCCGCAGCCGCAGCGGCTCCTGCCGGCTGCTGTCCCGGGCCGCGGCCGTCGCCTGCTGGATCTGGCTGAACGCGGGCGCAGTCCCGTCCCACAGCCGTTGCCCGGCCGGGGTCAGCACCGTGCCCCCGCCGCTGCGGACGAACAGGCGCTGGCCGATGAAGTCCTCCAGCACCGCCACCTGCCGGCTCACCGCGGATTGCGTCACCCGCAGGAACACCGCCGCCGCCGTGAAGCTGCCGAGACGGCCCACCGCGACGAAGCTGCGCAGCGCATTCAGCGGCGGTTGAACATCCGTCACGACAGGGCCTGACCATGAGGAAACCTCATGCCACCATGTCATCTATGAAGTTGCGGGTCGAGAGGCCGCCGGGCACCACTGCCGCTTCGTATTCGTGCCGCAAGGCTGGGGACAGCACGCCGTGGATTTCAACTTCACCAACGACCAGGTGCAATTCGCCGACTCCGTCCGGCGCTGGGCCCAGGACCGGCTGGCCCCGGGTGCCCTGGCCCGGGCGCACGATCCGCGGTTCCCGTTCGATGTCGCGCAGATGGCCGCCGCGCAGGGCCTGCTCGGCATCACCATCCCGCAGGCGGATGGCGGCCAGGGCGGCACGCTGATGGATGCGGTGATCGCCATCGAACAGGTCGCCGCCGCCTGCCCACGCTCCGCCGACGTGATCCAGGCCGGCAATTTCGGGCCGATCCGCACCTTCGCCGAATACGGCACGGCCGAGCAGAAGGCCCGCTTCCTGCCGGACCTGCTGGCCGGCCGCAACGCCATCTCGCTCGGCATGAGCGAACCCGATGCCGGCTCTGCCGCGACGGAGCTGCGGACCACCGCCCGGCTGGAGGGCGAGCACTACATCGTCGATGGCAGCAAGGTGTTCGGCACCCACAGCGCGGAGGCCTCGCTGTACCTGATCTACCTCCGCTTCGGGCCGGGTCTGGAGGGGATCGGCTCCATGCTGATCGAGCGCGGCACCCCCGGCTTCACCGTCGGCACCCCGTCGCGCTTCCTCAACGGCGAGGAATGGAGCACGCTCTATCTCGAGGGCTGCCGGGTGCCCCGCAGCAACCTCCTCCTCGGGCCCGGCGGCTTCCGGAAACAGATCGGCGCCTTCAACGCCGAACGCATCGGCAATACCGCACGCAGCCTGGCCGTGGGCACCTACGCCTTCGAGCGCGCCCGCGAACACGCCATCACCCGCAGGCAGTTCGGCCGCGCCCTGTGCGAGTTCCAGGGCCTGCAATGGAAGTTCGCCGACATGGCGCTGAAGCTGGAGGCCGCCCGGCTGCTGCTCTATCGCGCCGCCGTCAACGCCGACCGCGGCCTGCCCTCCCCCTACGAGACCACGCTGGCAAAGCTCGCCTGCAACCAGGCCGGGTTCGACGCCGCCAACGAGTCGATCCAGATCATGGGCGGCACCGGCTTCAGCGAGGAGGCGCTGGTGGAATACTGCATGCGCCGCTGCCGGGGCTGGATGATCGCCGGCGGCTCCATCGAGATGATGAAGAACCGCCTGGCCGAGGAGGTGTTCGAACGCCGCTTCTCCCAGCGCCCGCCCCGCCCGGCAACGGCAACGGCCGGGGCCTGAGCCGGTGGGCACCCTGCTCGCCCCGGGCAGCGTCGCACTCGTGGGCGCCTCCGATGACCCGGCAAAAACCGCCTCCCGCCCCCTGCGCTACATGCGGGCCGGCGGCTACGGCGGCACCATCTACCCGGTGGCGCGCCGCCCGGCCGTGCTGGGCGAGCAGGCCTGGCCCAGCCTCGATGCCCTGCCCGCCCGGCCGGACCACGCCTTCATCCTCCTCCCCACCGACCCCGCCATCGACGCGGTCGCGGACTGCGTGCGCCTCGGCATCCCCACCGTCACCGTGCTGGCGGGCGGCTTCTCGGAAACCGGGCCCGAGGGCGCCGCGAAGGAGGCCCGGATGCGCGCACTGGTGCAGGGCAGCGGCACCCGGCTGCTCGGCCCCAGCTCCCTCGGGTTCGTCAACCTGCACCACAACCTGGTGCTGACCGCAAACGCCGCCTTCGCGGAACCGGAGCTGCCGCGCGGCGGCCTGTTCGTGGCCTCGCAGAGCGGCAGCATGATCGGCGCCCTGGCCTCCCGCGGCAAGACCCGCGGCATCGGCTTCGCCAGCCTGGTCTCGGTGGGCGCCGAAGCGGACCTCGGAGTCGGCGAGATCTGTGCCGCGGCACTGGACGACCCCGACGTGACCGCCTTCCTGCTGTTCCTCGAAACCATCCGCGACGCCGCCTCCATCGCCGCCTTCGCCCGCGGCGCGGCGGCGCGCGGCAAGCCGGTGGTCGCCTACAAGCTCGGCCGCTCCGCAGCGGCGGCGGAGCTCACCCGGTCGCACACCGGCGCCCTGGCCGGGGCCGACGACCTGGCCGACGCCTTCCTGCGGGACTGCGGCATCGCCCGTGTGGAAACGCTGGAGGCGCTGCTCGAGAGCGCCAGCCTGCTGCGCCGCCTGCCGATCCGCGCCGCCCGCGCGGCACCGCCGGTCGTGGGCGTGGTCACCACCACCGGCGGCGGCGCGGCGATGGTGGTGGACCAGCTCGGAATCCGCGGCGTGGAGGTGCGCGGCCCTGGCCCGGCCACCGTGGCGCGCCTGGCCGCCGCAGGCATCGAGGCCGGGTCCGGCCGCATCCTGGACCTGACGCTGGCCGGGGTTCAGTACCCGGTCATGCGCGCCGGGCTCGAGGCCATGCTGGCCGACCCGGGCTACGACCTGGTGCTCGCCGTCGTCGGCTCCTCCGCCCGCTTCCAGCCGGAGCTCGCGGTGCGCCCGGTGCTGGACTGCGCGGCAGGTGATGGCCGCCTCGCCGCCTTCCTGGTCCCGGAGGCCATGGAGGCGCTGCACACATTGGCGCTCGCCGGCGTCCCGGCCTTCCGCACCCCCGAGGCCTGCGGTGACGCCATCGCCGCCGCCTTCGCCCGCCGCACCCCCCGGGCCCCCGCCGGCACACCGGCCCAGCCGCATGGCCCGGCCCACCAGGTCGATGAACTGGAAGCCTACGACCTGGTGCGCGGCCTCGGCATCCCCACCGCCGCCGCCGCCGAGTGGCACGGCGCCATGCCGCCCGATGCCGCCGTCCCGCCCGCCGTCCCGGCCGCCGTCCCGGTCGCCTTCCCGGTCGCGGTCAAGCTGCTGTCCGACCAGGTGGCCCATAAGAGCGACCGCGGCGGCGTGGTCCTGAACGTGCCGGACGCCGCCGCCGTGGCCGCGGCGGCGGCGCAGATCCGCCACGCCTTCGCCGACCCGGCCGCCCGCATCATGGTGCAGCACATGGAGCGCGGCCTGGGCGAGGCCCTGATCGGCTACCGCGTCGATCCCGTCATCGGCCCCGTCATCCTGCTGGCGGCCGGCGGCACCGAGACGGAGATCGACCAGGACCGCAGCCTGCGCCTCGCCCCCATCGACCGCCACACCGCCGAAGCGATGGTCGCGGAGATCAGGGCCTTCGCCCTGCTGCGCGGCTTCCGCGGCCGTCCCCGGGCCGACCTCGCCGCCCTGGCCCGGGCCCTGGCCGCACTCTCCACCCTCGCATTGCAGCCCGGCGTGGCCGAATGCGAGATCAATCCGCTGATCCTGCGCCGGGAGGGCGAGGGCGTGGTAGCCGTGGACGCCGTCGCCTGGCAAAGAAGCCCCGCGCCAGGCGGGTGATCCCGCCCGCCTCTCCCCGCGCGCCCCTCCCCGCGCATCCGCCATTGTCTAGCCACAGCCGGTCCACGCATCTACCTTGAGCGCCATGGCCCGTTCCCCGACCGCCGATCTCGCACCCCTCATCAAGCTCCTCCAGGCGGGCGTCCCCCCCAACCGCGCCGCCAACGAACTGTGCCGCGTCGTGACACTCTGGAAGGCCGAGTTGCAGGACGACGACGAGCAGCTGCAGGACCGGCTCTCCGGCCTCGCCGAGCAGATGATGACCGGGATCGAGGACATGCACGAGGGCATCTCCGAGGCGAGCGACAAGGGAAAGCCCACCCTCCGGCGTATCCTGGCGACGCACCAGGCGGTGCTGGACGAGGTGCGCAAGGCCCAGGGTGTCAGGTAGCGCCGACCCCGATTCCGCAATGGTCAATGTTTCGTTTACGATTATCCTGTAATCGAATCGGATGACTGGAACGATCGCCCTGATCTGAAGGAATTTGATGTCGGCAGCCCCACAATCCGAGAACGAGAACGAGCGTCTGGCGGCGCTGATCGCGCTCGGCATCCTCGGGACCGAACCCACGTCCGAGTTCGACATCTTCCCTGCCCTGGCCAGGACCCTGTTCTCCGCGCCGATCGCAGCCGTCTCCCTGGTCGAGAAGGACCGGCAATGGTTCAAGGCCAGCGTCGGGCTGGACGTGACGGAGACGACCCGCGACGCCTCGTTCTGCGCGCACGCCATCCTGAACCCGGCCGAGACACTCTGCATACCCGACGCGACGCAAGACCCACGCTTCGTCGACAACCCGCTCGTCGTCGGCGAGCTTGGCCTGCGATTCTACGCCGGTGCCCCGATCATCGGACCAAGCGGCCATGCTCTAGGGACGCTCTGCGTGATCGACCGGGAACCGCGCGAAGTGAGCGACGGTATGCTCGATCAGCTTCGGCAACTGGCCATCGGCGTCGGCAGCGCCCTGAAGCTGCACGCCTCGGTCCAGGAGTTGCGAGGCCTGGCAGTGACCGACCCGCTCACCGGGCTCGAGAACCGGGCCGGCTTCGACCAGCGAATGCACGACGCCCTGGCCCGGCGCCGGCATAGGCCCGCACTCAGCGTAGGGCTGCTGTTCCTGGACCTGGATTGCTTCAAGGCCATCAACGACCTGTTCGGGCACGGTGGCGGCGATGCCGCCTTGCGGGAGGTGGCCCACCGGCTACGCCGGCTGTCGCCGGTCGGCACCACCGTCAGCCGGTTCGGCGGCGACGAGTTCTGCATCCTGGTCGAGGACGTGCAAGGCCGCGCGGACCTGCAAGGCATCGCTGCCCGCGTTCACGCCGCCCTGGCCGAACCGTTCCTGATCGATCAGCAAAGCGTCCCGCTGCGGACATCGGTCGGCATCGCCCTGTGCCCGCTCGATGGCAGCGATCCCGAGACGCTGATCCGTCGGGCCGATGCCGCCCTGTACGGGGCGAAGCGCGCGGGGCGTGGCTCCACCGAGTTCGCCACGCCTGATACGGCCTGCAACCGACCTGCACCGGTTGGGCGCCACAAGATCCGGGAGATGTTGCGCGACGCGCTCCTGCCGCCGGGCCATGAACCCTTCGCGCTGGCGCTGCAGCCGATTTTTCACGGAATGACCGGTCAACTGGCCGGCTTCGAGGCGCTCGTGCGCTGGCCGGGTTCAGATGGCCAGGTCATGCTGCCGTCCGAGTTCATCCCCGACGCGGAAGCAACCGGTCTCATCGTGCAGCTCGATCGCTGGGTGCTGGATCAGGCCTGCCGTCTCGCGGCCGGGTGGCCTGGGCACCTGCAGATCTCCTCCAACCTCTCGGCGGCCAACTTCCTCGCCGGCGACCTGGTTGGCGACGTGCACGCGGCCTTGACCCGGCACAAGCTCGCGCCGTCCCAGCTGAAGCTGGAGGTCACCGAAACCGTCATGCTCAGCGATCCGGATCGGGTGCGCACGACTCTGACGGCGCTTCGAGAACTCGGCGTGCACATTATTCTTGACGATTTCGGGGTTGGACACGCCTCGATCGCCTATCTTCGTGACTACGCCTTCGACGGCCTGAAGATCGACCGCAGCTTCACGGCCGAGATTGAAACCGACCCGCGCAGTCTGGCATTCGTCCGCGGGATCATCGACATGGCGCGCGCGCTGGGAATCGGGGCAACGGCGGAGGGAATAGAGACCGAAGGTCAGCTTCGGCTGCTGCGCAGTGAGGGTGTCGCGACCGTCCAGGGATACCTGCTCGGTCGCCCGATGGCGGCGAGCGCGGCTGCCAGGCTGATCCTGGCGCAGGTCGATCAGATCGCGAGCTGACGTGCTCGGCCGCTGGATGGTTCAGGCCGCCATGGGTTCAAACGCGCGCCCAAGCAGTTGGACCACGTCGGCAACGCGCTACGCCCACATCCAGGTCTCTGTTGCCAGCGGCCAGTCGCAGAAAACCTCGATGCTGTCTGGCAGGCGCGTCAAATCCGACGACCGGCAAGGCACCGTCCGGTTGCCACCGACGGACGCGACGCCGCAACCGGCACATCGCGTCGCCGGCTGCCCGTTGTCCGGCGTTGCCATGGCGGAGCTCGAAACCGGGCATGACCGGCAGGAGCGCCGCAAGGCCAGCGTTGTCGCAGTGTCGAAGCCGGCACTGGCGATTCCGGGTCTGGTCGCTTTCGGCCGTATCGAGAGTGAACGCACGCGGAGGGACGGCGAGCTTCTGACTCATAGGCAAGCGGGTTGCGGTTTCCTGCCCAGGGGTGCGCACTCGAACTCACCTCCCCTTGAGGCGGTTGGCGCAGTGGGAACGGCGGGGATCGCGGCGTCTTTAGCGTCTGACCAACCCACCGTTCGCAGGAGAACACCATGTCCGACGATCTGAGCCTGGGAACGCTGCTGCGCCGTGCGGGCCCGCCCGAACTGGCGAAAAACTTCCCGGGCGTGCAGGTCGACGATCCGCGCCTCCTCGCCGTGCTCCCCGCAGATGCGCCGCTCCTGGTGCTGCACGAGGGCACCCTTCATGCCGAGGGCCCGGTCTGGGACGGAAAGCGCGGCATCCTCTACTGGTCCGACGTGCCGAACCGCCGCCTGCTGTCGCTCCACCCCGATGGGCGGGTGGAAACGGTGCTGGACGGCACCTTCTTCATGAATGGCAATGCGCTCGATGCCGAGGGCCGCCTGGTGCATTGCGAGCACGGCCGCCGTTGCATCAGCCGTTCCGCCGAGCCCGGCGCGCAGCCGGAGCCGATCGTCACCCACTTCGAGGGCAGGCGCCTGAACGCGCCAAACGACCTCACGGTGGCGCCGGACGGTGCGATCTGGTTCGCCGATCCGACCTTCGGCCTCCTGATGCCCAACCAGGGCAGCATCGCCGAGCCGGAACTCGATCACCGCAGCGTTTACCGCTTCGACCCCCGCTCGGGCGCACTGCGCCGCGCCGCCGATTTCGAGCAGCCGAACGGCGTGGGCTTCTCACCGGATGGCCGGGTGCTCTATGTGTCCGATACGGCACTGTCGCTGAACGAGATCCCGAACGCGGGCAGCGGCACCACGCACGAGATCATCGCCTTCGACGTGGCCGAGGACGGCAGCCTGTCGAACCGGCGCTTCTTCTGCCACACCGACCACGGCTACCCCGACGGCTTCGCGATCGACCGGCGCGGCTGGGTCTGGACCTCCGCGGCCGACGGTGTGCATGTCTGGTCGGCGGAACGGGAGCGGCTGGGCTTCATCCCGACGACGCAGACCGTGTCCAACCTCTGCTTTGGCGGAGCCGACGGCAAGCGCCTGTTCATGGCTGCGACGAAGCACCTGCTGGCGATCGATCTGGTTGCCTGATGCCGGTCCTGACGCCGGTGACGGGTGGCAGCATGGCCGGGTTGTGGAAGACGCCCCGAAAGTGGAGCAGTCCGACCTCAGCCGTGGTGCCCAGAAGGCCGGCCCCGGTGAGCGCGGACACCACGCGGCCCACGGGCAGGCCGGCCACGGTGGGAACGGTGCCGGGCCGCTTGGTGACGTTGTAGAAATGGAAGGCGGTCCCAGCGACACCTGTGGCCCCGGCCGGGCGTACACGGCGTCGCGCAAGCGGTGGGATGCAGGGGAGCGGTCGTTGTGGCCGTGGAAACGATGCGGAGATGGACAGCGCGGACACGGCGATGGGGGTGTACAGCGCCTTGTTGCTGAAGGCAGCGCGGTCGTGCTCCATCGCGCTGTCGATCAGCACGGGAGTGGCGATGGTGCCGGCGGCGCGGTTGAGCCGCCGGGCCGACTTCACCGCGCCGGTCCGTCCACCGCAGGGCTGGGCAGCAGCGGCATCAAGCCGGGGGAGAGGCGCATGGGCGGCGGCAAGGCCGTCGCGGCGGCGTGGGAAGGCGGGTCATACGGCAAAGCGCTCCGCGTCCTGGTGCTTGAAGGCAAGGCCGAGACCGGGCCGGGTCATGTCGGGCTCGATGGCGCCGTTCTTCGGGACCGGGGCGCCGTCGAACAGCATGTGCTCGATGCGGACATGGTCGTGGAACCATTCCAGGTGACGCAGCCGCGACACGGCGCAGGCAGCGTGGACGTGCAGCGCCGGGGCGCAGTGGCCCGACAGGTCGAGGTGGTGGGCATCGCACAGCGCGCCGACGGCGAGGAAGCCGGTGATGCCGAGGCAGCGCGACGCATCGCATTGCAGCACGTCGACGGCGCGGCGTTCCAGCAGGTGGCGGGCGTCGTCCGTGTTGAAGGCGTACTCGCCGGCGGCGATGTCCATGCAGGGAGGGGCGCCTTCGCGGACCTGCGTGAGACCATCGAGGTCGTCGGAGGAAACCGGCTCCTCGAACCAGGCGACGCCGCACTCGGCCGCAAAGGTGGCGGCGAGGCGGAGGGCTTCCTTGACGGAACACGCGCCGTTCGCGTCCACGAAAAGGGCCGCATCGCCAATCGCGCCCTTGGCCATGCGCACGCGGCGCGGGTCGTCGTCCGGATGGCTGCCGACCTTCATCTTGACCATGCGGCACCCGTCGCGTTCAACCCAGCCACCGAGTTGGGACGTGAGCTGCGCGTCGTCGTAGGAGGTGAAGCCACCGCTGCCGTAGATAGGCACTGCCGCCCGTGCCCGGCCCAGCAGCGCGGCGAGGGGAAGGCCGAGCAGCTTGGCCTTGAGATCCCACAGCGCGGCATCGACAGCGGAGATGGCCGTCGCCGCCAGGCCGGAACGGCCCATGTTGCGCACGGCATCGACCATCAGCCGATGGCAGAGCGGCACGTCAAAGGCGTCCTGGCCAGCGATCGCAGCCGCCAGCTTACCGGTCACCAGCCCGGTCACGCTGCCCGGACTGTAGGTGTAGCCGAGGCCGGTGGCGCCGCCGCCTGCAACCGTTACCACGACCAGCGTGGTCTCGGTCCAGGCGAAGGTGCCGTCGGCCTCCGGCGCATCGGTCGGCACGGTGTAGGCGCGGGCCTGAACGGTACCGATGGGAGCCTGATGCATCGGATTCAGCCTGGCAGGAAGGTTGAGAGCAGTTCCTTGGCCGGGTTCTTCAGCACGCTGCCCAGCTCGGGCTCCGACGGGATCATGATCACGACGTTCACGGCGTCCTCCAACGTGATATGCGGCGGCAGCGGCGGCACGTTGGGATCGGTGCAAAACTCCAGGATCACCGGACGGTCCGCCGCCAGCGCCTCGTCCCACGCGCTGCCCACCTTGCCGAGGCCGTTGCAGAAGATTCCCCTCAGTCCCAGCAGCTCCGCATGCCCGGCGTAGGGAAAGCCGGGGATGGACTGCGTGCTCTCGGTCTTGCCGGAGCCGAGCCGCACCCGCTCCTCCCGGATCACCCGGTTCAGGTCACGGTTGTTCCGAACCATCATGATCAGCTTCGGCCGATCGTGATTGTCAGCATAGTGCGCCCGCGATCAGCGCCGCGGTGAACTGTCGGTGATCCCGGGCCTGACCCTCCACGGCTGTAAGCGTCATGTGGTGACTACGGCGTTCTGCTGCTCGGCACCGGTTGTGACGTGAGAGTCAGTTTGCGCCGCAGCACTTCTTGTATTTTCGCCCTGATCCACACGGGCAAAGCTCGTTGCGGCCGACTTTGCTGCCGCCCGGCATGCTTGATCTGCCCGTAGCTGCATGGGGCTGCGCGACCCGCCAGGCGTGGAGGTCATCGACCCAGGTGGGGATCAGGTCGGGCGCCATCCTGGTCAGCTCGTCGATCTCCGTCTTGGCCTGGCTGCTGGTTCCGTCGGCGATCTCGATCAGCGCCTTCAAGCCCGCCAGGGCCGCACGGGTGCCTCGGTCGGCTGCGGCCATGCTGTCCCAGCTCGATGGCCGCAGCGCAATGGCCCGGGCGAACCCTTCGATCCAGATCTCCCACATCGTGTCGTCGTTCCGGGTGTCGACATCGTAGACCACCTCGTAGCGGCCGCGCCCGGCGTGCAACGCACGCGATACGGCATTGTAGTGCGCCATGATGAGCCTGGTGACGTCCTTGGCCTGCTGCTCGGTCTCGAACACCGGCTCCGGGTCGGTGGCCGCGTTGGCGCTCCAGACCTCCGGCAGCCATTCGCCGGGCAGGATCAGCGTGGGGCAGACGAGGAGCCCGGCCACGAACCCGTCCAGCGTGCTCGCCAACATGGGCTCGCCCGGGAGGGCGGAGAGACGCTCATCGAGGTCTTCGAGTCGCGTGACCGGGTCGATCGCCATCAAGCGTTCAACGCCCACGGCAGCAGCTCCGCAACCCGGTTCACCGGGTGGTCGGCGATGCGGGTCAGCACGGTGCGCAGATACGCCTCGGGATCGCGGCCGTTCAGCTTGGCCGTGGTGATCAGGCTGTAGATCGCGGCGGCCCGCTCGCCCCCGCTGTCCGATCCGGCGAACAGGTAGTTCTTGCGCCCCAGCGCCACCGGACGGATCGCGCGCTCGGCGCCATTGTTGTCCAGGCAGGCCCGCCCGTCCCGCAGCGGCAGGGTAAGCGCATCCCAGCGGGACAGGCTGTAGCGGATCGCCACTGCCAGAGCGCCCTTGCCGGGGATGCGGCGCAGCGTGGCTGTGAACCACTCGTGCAGCTCCCGCATCAGCGGAGTGGACCTGGTCTCGCGCGCCTGCTGCCGCTCGGCAGGCGGGCGGCCACGGATGTCGCGCTCGATGGCGTAAAGGGCGGCGATGCGGGTCAGCGCCTCATGGGCCAGCGGCGACTTCGCGGCCTCATACACCTCATGCAGCTTGCGCCGGGCGTGTGCCCAACAGGCCGCCTCCTGGACACCTCCCGCCTGGTAGAGCCCGGTGAACCCGGCATAGCCATCCGCCTGGAGAATGCCACGGAACCCGGCCAGATGCGCCCGAGGGTGTTCGCCGCGGCGGTCCGGCGTGTAGCGGTACAGCACCGCGGGCGGGGCGGTTCCGGCGAACGGTCGGTCGTCGCGCGCATAGACCCACAATCGGCCGGTCTTGGTCCGCCCGGCCCCGGGGGCCAGCACCGGCACCGGCGTGTCGTCCGCATGCAGCCGCTCGGCCGCCATCACGTGCCGTGCCAGCGCATCGAGCAGGGGACGCATCAGCGACGCGGCCTTGCCGACCCAGGCGGCCATGGTGGCCCGGTCCAGCTCGACACCGTCCCGGGCGTAGATCTCGCTCTGCCGATACAGCGGCAGGTGGTCGGCGTATTTCGACACCAGCACATGGGCCAGCAGCCCCGGGCCGGGGCGGCCGCGCACGATGGGCAGGCTCGGCATGGGGGCCTGGCACATCGCCTCGCAGCTGCGGCAGGAGTAGGCCGGGCGGACGTGGCGGACCACCTCGAACCGGCCCGGCACATACTCCAGCACCTCGGTCACGTCGGTGCCGACCTGGCGCAGGGTGCCGCCGCAACGGGTGCAGGCGCACTCGGCCGGACGGTGCTCCACATCCCGGCGCGGCAAGTGATCGGGCAGCGGCTTGCGGCCACGACGGGTGGGTCCATTGATCGCCGGTCCATCCAGGGCGCCGGTTCCGGCGGCCTCGGCCTCGGCGGGCTCCGCCTCCAGCTCCTCCAACGCCAGTTCGAGCTGCGCGATCTGGTTCCGCAGGCGCTCGGAGGACTGGCCGAACTGCATGCGCCGCAGCCGGGCCAGCTGCGCGCGCAGGTGCTCGGCCTCCAGCGCCTTGTCGCGCAGCCCGGCCTCCGCCCGCTGACGCGCCGCCCGCTCGGCCGACAGGTCGGCCAGCAGCGTGCCGATCACGCCACGCAGGGCGGTCACGTCGTCCGGGAGATCGGCGATGTCGATGGGCCGCGACATGCGCGAGTCTCGCCCGGGCCGCCGCGTCGGGGCAACCGGAAATGCAGCCTACACGGCGATCTCGGGCCGCCAGGCCGGCCGCGGCGTGCGCCAGTCCAGGCCCTCCAGCAGCATGGCAAGCTGCGCCGGGGTCAGCGTCACCGTGCCGTCGCGCGCCAGCGTCGGCCACAGGAACCGGCCCTGCTCCAGGCGCTTGGAGAACAGGCACATGCCCTGCCCATCCCACCACAGCGCCTTGACCAGGTCGCCGCGCTTGCCGCGGAACAGGAACAGGTGGCCGGAGAACGGGTCCTCGCGCAGCACCTGCTGCACCTGCGCCGAGAGGCCGTCGAACCCGCGCCGCATGTCCGTGCTGCCCAGGGCGAGATGGATACGCAGGCCCGCGGGCGGGGCGAGCACTACGCGTCCAGCGCCGCCGCGAGCCGACCCAGCGTCTCGGGCGCGATCGTCTCGGCGACCCGCAGCACCCGGCCATTGCGCAGCGCCAACTCGATCACGGGCACCGCTCGCCCACTCGGACGAGACGGGCGGGAGACCGTCGGCGTCGGTGAGATCCCCTCGACCAGCCGCACCGGCGCGAACTTCGCCCCCGGACTCTCCGGCAAGGCGTGGCTGATCCCCGGCATCGTGCCCTCCCGCAGCTGCCGCCGCCAGTCGAACAGCAAGCTCCGGCTCACCCCATGCCGGTCCGCCACCGCCGCCAGCGACGAGCCGGGCCGCCCCATCTCCTCAACCAACGCAAGCTTCTGCTCCGACGACCACTTCCGGCGACGGCGCACCACGCTAATCACCTCAAACCCAGCCACACCGTCCGGCATCGCCCTTACCCCTACGCTAAAGCGCGAGAGCGGACTTCAACACCAAACTCACGTCCAGGCAGCCAGCAGAAGACGCTTACCCACGGCTACAGCCCTTCGAGCTCCAAACGGCAACGGCGGCGCTCTTTCGAGCGCCGCCGTTCGGTCATTGGGAGTGCAAATCAGGTTGGTTGCGGGGACAGGATTTGAACCTGTGACCTTCAGGTTATGAGCCTGACGAGCTACCGGGCTGCTCCACCCCGCGTTGGTAGTTTTGGGTGGTATTTGGCTTGGAGGACCTGGCGGCGACCGACTTTCCCGCACCTTGAGGTGCAGTATCATGGGCGCTGGAGGTTTTCACGTCCGAGTTCGGGATGGGATCGGGTGCAGTCACTCCGCCATGGCCACCAGGTCGTCCGAGCCAAACGGCTTTGGGCGGCGTGTGTGGTTGGTTCTGGTGATGGGCGGGCTGTGTGTGTTTGTGTGTGTGCGAAGCGTGTTGATTGCTGCTGCACATGATGGTGTTTGTTTGAGCCGATCGGGCGATTAGGACCAGTCAGCTTCACGCATTGCTGCGCTTCCACACCTGGCCTATCGACGTGATGGTCTATCACGGCCCTCGGGGAGACCTGGTTTCGAGGTCGGTTTCCCGCTTAGATGCTTTCAGCGGTTATCCGTTCCGCACATAGCTACCCGGCTGTGCCGCTGGCGCGACAACCGGTGCACCAGAGGTGCGTCCATCCCGGTCCTCTCGTACTAGGGACAGCTCCTCTCAAGTCTCCTTCACCCACGGCAGATAGGGACCGAACTGTCTCACGACGTTCTAAACCCAGCTCACGTACCACTTTAATCGGCGAACAGCCGAACCCTTGGGACCTGCTCCAGCCCCAGGATGTGATGAGCCGACATCGAGGTGCCAAACCTCCCCGTCGATGTGGACTCTTGGGGGAGATCAGCCTGTTATCCCTAGAGTACCTTTTATCCGTTGAGCGATGGCCCTTCCACGCGGGACCACCGGATCACTATGGCCGACTTTCGTCTCTGCTCGACCTGTCGGTCTCGCAGTCAGGCGGGCTTATGCCATTGCACTCAGCAGCCGATGTCCGACCGGCCTGAGCCCACCATCGCGCGCCTCCGTTACACTTTGGGAGGCGACCGCCCCAGTCAAACTGCCCACCATACAGGGTCCCGGTCCAGGCTGACTGGACGCGGTTAGATATCAGAAGCAAACAGGGCGGTATTTCAAGGATGGCTCCACGCAGGCTGGCGCCCACGGTTCATAGCCTCCCGCCTATCCTACACAGTCCGCTTCTAATACCACTGTAAAGCTGCAGTAAAGGTTCATAGGGTCTTTCCGTCTGACCGCGGGTACCCCGCATCTTCACGGGGAATTCAATTTCGCTGAGCCCATACCGGAGACAGTGGGGAAGTCGTTACG